>CAVXWP010000017.1:0-190734 GCA_963765495.1 Blastocatellia bacterium | reverse complement strand
ATCACATCGTTAGATGACCTTTTGCACAGACTCTGTTAATAGTCTTCAACTCAGCCCCACAGACTATAAGCTGGCTGTGGAGCACTATCAGGCGATAGGCAATAACCCTTACAGACTGAAGGAAGCCCCGGTCGCCAAGTATGATCCAGATATCTACCCTCAAGGGTGGCTTTCCGTATCGGTACAACAGTAAAGCCACATGGACAGCAGGAATACGACCTTGATCTTGTTTGTGAAATGATGCGTCTTAACTCGAAAACTGCCTGATCCAGTTGGACTGTTGAATGATATCGAAAGATGGCCGAAAGCAAACGGGCTCTATGAGGATAAGGGAAAGTTAGCGAATGAACAGGTGCGTTCGTGTGAACTACAGCACCAGTTCCATCTCGACATACTTCCGGCGTGTCCTGATAGCGCTAGAGGACCTTATTGTGTTGTTGTTCCTGACCGAAAGGCTGACGACTGGAAGCCTTCAAATCGAAAAGGGTATGCGGGATGGTTCGAGAAAATAGCAAAATCTTCGGAATTTGAAGTCTACTTAAAATCAATCCAGCCTGTGCCACATCAAGAGCCGCTTGAATTAAAGCCGCCTCTCAAGCGAGCTGTACAGCTAATCAAGCGCTATCGTGACATCAAGCTTGGATATGATTCCAAGGTTGCAATATCCATTGTTTTGACAACCCTGAGCGCCGAGAACTACTTGGGCAGGAATCCGTCAATGAGACTTTGATGGCTATTCTTGAAGGAATTGTATCCAGTCTTCCTACAGACGGTTCGATCCTTGAAGTTGAAAACCCAATGAACAGGGAAGAAAAATTCAGCGAAAGATGGGAAGCTGATCGGTATCTGTATACCGAGTTCAAGGACTGGATCACGGAATTCCGTAATGAGTGGCGTGCGGTAAATCAGGCGGCTGGTTTGCCAGGTGGATCCTGGCCTGAAAAATCTATTTGGCGAAAGACGGGTGAATGAAGCAATCAAGAGCCAAGCCCAAGCCGTCGCTAGTCTACGTCCTTCAGAGAGCCTACAGGTGGAAAAAGGCACAGGGATTATCATAGCATAAAGAGCGCGGATACGATCCCCGTTTGTAAGAACATGTTTATGGCGATTAAGTACGTAAGAGAAAAGTTCTTACAATGCTGCAACAGCGCAGTAGTATGAGCGCCTATTTCCCCAAGCTTCGCTTTAGCGGCACGGATAGAAAAGGTGTATGGACAGGCCCGATTACGCACACGAGGCTGGCTCAAGCTTACATGTTTAAGATTGAGTACCTATTGGGATTTTGGCCAGAAATAACGTCTCTTGTCGCCTGCGCTTCAAAAGAGGGATGACCAGGACCCATCCCACATGTTTATGAAGGGGAGTATCCTTGCCTGTATTATCCGAGGAATGGTGAGTGGAATCCCCACAAACTCATTGCAACTTATGTCGTTCCCTGGATCTCATTATGGCTCTACTTCTATGAAGTGTGGCTTGCGACTGGGGTTTGGTATGGGGAAGGAATAGAGCACGGCGTGGGAGCAAAGAGGAGGGAAGTCACGCCACTCCAAATTTAATGGGCATACGAAGAATTCTCTCAATTGATGGTGGTGGAATTAAAGGTGTATTTCCAGCCTCGTTCTTTGCCACAATCGAAGCACAGCTAGACAAGCCTATCGGTGAAGTATTTTGATTTAATCGTCGGCACATCAACCGGAGGCAACATAGCTATTGGTTTGGGGCTGGGATTTAGTGCCTCAGACCTACTAGATTTCTATTTGAACCTTGGGCCGGATATCTTTAAGGGCAACCGCATATTCAAAACTCTTAAATGGCTCAAATTCTCAAAGTACAATCCCGATGTTCTTCGGGACAAACTCCAGGAAAAATTTGGCACCCGTTTGATAGGTGAATCCCGAACTCGACTGGTTATACCTTCGCTGAATTTGGATACTCTAAAAGTTTATATCTATAAGACCTCTCATCACGAACACTTGAGGGTGGATTACTTGGAACAAGCAGTTACGGCAGCTATGGCTGACAGCCGCTGCCCCTACTTACTTTCCAGCCTTTACGTCTGCGGAAGGAATCCCATTCATTGATGGCGGTCTCTGGGCTAATAATCCAATAGCTGTAGCCGCAGTTGAGGCAATCACGATACTCGAATGGCCTGCTGAAGATGTTCGAATCCTCAGCATTGGCTGCACCGAAGAACCAGCTAGTATTGATCGGGCTCGTAAGGGTAGACCTGGTGCAGCATACTGGGCGGCAAAGGCTACAGATGCTTTTATGGCAGGCCAAGCCTCGGGTGCTCTTGGTATGGCAAAACATCTGGTGGGTAAGGACAATATATTTCGTATTAATCCCACTGTTGCGGTAGGCCGGTATGCATTAGACGGTTTAAAAGAACTGGACTCGCTTCGCGGGCTAGGGAAAAGTGAGGCTCGAAATGAAATCTCAAAGCTGATCCCTGTTTTCTTTTCAGAGCCAGCAGAGCCGTTTGAGCCTTGTCACAAACTTACATAGCTTGCTTCATTGACAATAACATTTTCCCTCGCCTATGCTCCTCTTTCTGATAGTGTGTCAGTAGCTGTGTCACCTGAGGTTGCGGAATCAAGTCCTCTCGTGGCGCTTCCTGTCGTCATACGACGATTTAATTTATTGATAGCAAAGGTAAATGTTGACGGAACGGTATGAGGACTTTAGCCTGTCACGTCGGAGGTCGCGGGTTCGAGTCCCGTCGGCTCCGCCATTATAATCAACAAGTTAAAGCCAGTGTAAGCTGGCTTTTTCTTTTTCTGAATGCCAATGTGATACGGAATATGATACTCAATCCCTGCAAGTGCGTGAATAAATGGAGTTCATACGCTTTAGCAGGTTAAAACACCGACTTTCAGCCGGGGTCCATCCATTCAAGCGTCTTGCCCTCGAGCGTCCCCACGAGGGCGATGTGCGTCAGCGCTGTGGTTGGCGTTGCACCATGCCGGTGCTTTACTTGGAGTCATTATCTTGTAATTGTTTTTCGCGAATTTTGAATTCTTCGAGGTCGATCAGTAAAAGATATTTCCTGATCAGTTCTTCATCGTATTCAGCCAGGCGATTCATTTCATTAAGCGATTTTCGCTGTTGCGATAGCTTGCCGAGTCTATGATAAACTCAGTCGAAATTGATCTGTTTACTTATGGGCGAGCAGGGGTGGTAGGCCGCCCTCAGGCTTGTACGGATGTGGAGGAAGCATGAAAGAAAGTGAATCTGTATCGAATTTCGCTCGCATCACTCCTGTCGGCAACGGCTTGCTCGTCAAGGATGCTGTGCTCGACAGGTTGAGCGAAAAAGCAAACGTAGCTCAATTTGTCAGCTTCGGCCCCGACCTGAGTCAGCGATACTCCAGAGTGCGCGAGTGCACACCGAATCATAAATTTAACAGTATTGAAGACGCGGTTGGCGCGTTGCTCGCAGTTAGTCCTGACAAGTCGGTAAACGTGCGCAGCTTCACGCCTGAAAATCCCAAGAGCCGCGAATTCATATACGGCCTGCAAAAGGTTTATGACGTAGTTGAGGGCGTCCGTCGTCTCGCGAGTGAAGGGTTATATACCATCGTCAATGAGACGATAGACATACACGACGGCGGGGTTTCGGGTGTGGCGCTCGGGGGTGTGATCGAAGTGGCCCCCGGAGATACGCCTCGTTGTGTTGAAAAGCCAGGAACCGTTTCGTTCCCGCGCGAGGTGGGGATCGCGCTGCTGGAAAAGGTCTATCATTTTCGCCCTGCGCTCGCGTTCGGTCCAGGGGCGCGTGTTGAATTCAGCCTCCATCCCTTAAGGAGAGGTTTCCGCCACGACCATACGATTATCTGGGAGATGGAAGAGGTTGACTCTCACGATATTTCGACGGCAATCCGGTGGCCGAATCTCCTCAGCCGCTTTATGGGCGATAAGGCCTTCGGCCTGCTCGTAGCCGATACGCTTTGCCTTCCCGTGCCTGCGACAACCGTAATCCCGCGTCTTCTCGCGCCGTTCTCTTTTGGGCAGCCGACTCGAAGCGGCGAGATTTGGATACGCACCTGTCCGGTCGTGCAGGACCCGGGACATTTCACCACGCAGCGCGGATGGTGCGATCCATACAGACTCTTATCTGAGGAGGACCCGGATGGAACGCAGATCGCCTCTACGCTCGCTCAAGAGGGGATCGACGCGCTCTTTTCCGGCTCATTGATAGTTCAGGCTGACGGGGAGGTTAAGATCGAAGGCACACACGGATATGGGGATAAATTCATGGTGGGCGTTGCCGAAGTAGAGGCGCTGCCGGAAGGTGTTATAGATTCGGTCAAGCAACTCTACAAACAGGCATCCGGGCTTCTCGGCCCTGTGCGCATGGAGTGGGTACATGACAGAAACGATTCCACCTGGATAGTTCAGATTCACTCCGGCAAAACTACAAGCCAGGGTTCTGTCGTTCATCAGGGAGAGGCCAGTCGCTATCACCGCTTCGAAGTGAGCGCCGGGATAGACGAACTCCGCGAACTGATATCGAAAGTTCGGGGGACGGGTGAAGGGATAATCCTGGTCGGTCACGTCGGCGTAACCAGCCATCTGGGCGATCTGCTGCGAAAAGCGGAGATCCCATCCTTTATAGAACAGCCCGCTTGATTGCAAAACAGTATGCCGGAAACGGATATTCTCTTATTTGAGATAGAAATCTTTGAAGGTACGAAAGCTGGATTGCTGAAACCAGACGATGATAGTCATCACTTCGCTCAGAGCCAAAGAAGAGTTGCGCTGTCTTTTGAGAGAGCCAGATTCGAGAAGTGTAGATTTATAGCTGGGCTCGAAGTGCGGGCAGAAATCGTCAATGTCAGAGAAAAGAGGTAGAATCTCATTATTCATAGGAACTCCTTGAGATGGAAAGATTTGTTTTTCAGGCGAATCAATCATATCTCAAGGATTCCTTTCTTGCTTAGGTCGAACTCACGTTAGAATAGGGTTTGGAGACAGGTATGGAGCATGTTTACTATTGCACGCCCGATTTTGAAATCAAAGAATTTCGAAACCGTCCGGTGACGGATGAGATCGAGATGGTGATAAAAGCCTTCGACTGCGTGGTCCCGGACAATAAGGGAGTCTATTGCAGCAGCGATGTCACTACAGGTAAAGGGTTATACAGGTTATTGAGGCAGTACGGCGCGCATTCGAGAGCGGAGTTGAAGGAGATGCTCGGAGAAGGCCCTTACGCTCAGGTCATGGATGATTTGATAAGAAAGAATATCGAAAGAGGCTGTCGGTTTACAGAGACCCTGCGGCAGCGCGGGGTTGAAAATCTCATCAATCCTGGGCCATTCATCGGTCCCGGATTCGAACAGGAACACTACCATTATCTGTGGGAGCGGGTCATCCTCAAGAAGGTTTATGAGATGTGGCTGAACGAAGGGTGGGAATACAGCAATGGATGCACTCTCGAGTATGCCATTGCCGTAAGAAAAGGGATTCCGCGACTCGAACACTCAGGCAACGTGATTGAGCTAAAAGAGGCAACCGAACGGGTTGCAGCCGCAGTGGCCGAATTGCAAGGCTACGGTATCTATGATGATAATCTCGCGCAGAATCTGGCCCGGATAAAAGAGCTTGCCTCATAATCAACGGCATAAACCGCCTGCCTGATCCTAAAAACGAGGGTCCCGAAACTACCTGATGGTCTCCCAACCCCGGCAAATCTCTCTGCTTTTAGCCGTCGAAACTCCGATCTTGACAGTCGCGAAGGTTATCAGTATAACATAGGCGCATTTTTACGATCAGCGGTTCAGGGAATTCCCACATAATAATATTCTTAGCCTGGGTGCGGTTCTGATTAAAGAGCAGAGAACTATTCAAGGATAAAGCGGTTTGTCCTGACCTCGCAATTTACAAGGCATGCGATTGATGAGATGGTGGCTTAAATTGAAGGGATGGTGGCTTAAAATGTTGGAAACTATTAGACGCTGGTTTTATAGAGAGACTGTTCTGCCGTTTAGAAAGCAGGTGGCATTCCTGCTTGGGTTCATCGCTGCGATATTGCCTTTGGCGACCGGGGTCTGGCAGGAGGGGACCGGAAGCTGGATATTCATAGTAGCCTTTCTTTTGATCCTTTTTGTTCTTCTGGTAGTCAGGCCCGACCGGTTCAGGCAGTTGAGTTTCGATCATCGCTGGGGGCGGTTCTCCATATTCGTCCTCGCATACGGGCTCGGCGCCCTGATCTACGATTATCGGGCTGCGCTTGCTTGGCTGTGGTCTGAATTCCGATTGATTGATGCTCCGCATGAATGGTTGCTGGTCAGCCTCTTTTTTCTCGGGGTGATTCTAGGTTTTTTCATAGTGCGAAACTGGTCAAAAGAGCAAAAAGATTTTATAACCAGTCTCACGGCGGTCTTCGGATCGGCCTTTCTGGCCACCTTTTTAGGAGATATAGGAAGTAATTCAGGAAATCCTGCGTGGAAGCTGGACCCGCTTACAACCTTCGCCTACTACGCACTGGGCTTCACCCTTTCGGGAGCGATAAACCTTATAAGCTTTGCCTTCCTGACCGCCCATTACAGCTCTACGCAATCGATCACCTCTCGCGCGATCATCGATTTTCTTTATGGCAGCGACAAGGCAAAGACCATTGATGGTTATTTTTTGAAGAACTTTCAGGAAGATACTGACTATGCAAAGAGCGGGCTGGTAAACACGCTTGCGGCCTATATAGAAGTGATCAAGTCGGAGTATGCGAGAAAGCTCGATCATAAGAAAAGGACAGAGCGAAACGGAGATCTTCCAATGACATCGCCTCCAAAATCCCCGCCACCTATACTAATGTCATCGCCGCCTGCCGCCGGGTCTCCGATGATATACTGCGAGCTTGTTTCCATCGAAAGCGAACAATCTAAACTCAGCAGCGAAGGGCTCTTATCGCCTCCCGCGCCGCGTGACGATGATACCTTCACAGTGAAATACCGCAGGCTCTCCGATAATGATGATAAAAAGGGTAAGATCGAGGCGAAGATGTTTCGCGTTGCGGTTTCGATGAGATGGAACGACACGCTCGAATACATTGTTGCCCCCGGCGAATACAAGAAAGCGTTCCCATACTTTGGAAGCATCGCGGGTCTCGCCTTAACCGTCAGGCAGACGATTGTGATGGATAGGGACAGGTTCAAGAAGTTCCGTACCCAGGACTATGTCGATGGCAAAAGTCCCAGCGAAGTAGATCAACCGCGAGGGCTGCAAAAGATCGATTATCTCTCCTATATCGCTATCCCGCTTATCCGAAACTACGGCAAGAAGGGGGAATTCCCGCTGGGCGTTTTGCATGTCGATACAAAGCTGTTTGCCCTGCCTCAAAATTCTGCGAACCTGCTCGGCGAGGACCTGAATAATATCGAGCCGGGGATTCACGAGTTAAAGTGCACGCGAAAGGACCTGGATGAGTTTGTAAAACATGCTTCCAATCTATACGACTTGCAGGATGAAAACATCAGGTATCTGGAGAAGATGGGAGCCGTCATCCTGCCTCTGATAGAACTCTATGAGAAGTGCCGTACGGGGGCTACATAATCTCGGTAACGGAGCCGGTTCGCTCCGATGACTCAGGGCCAGCGATACGTTTTAGATAGATGTCCAACAGTTTCGCACAAAGGCTTGTATCCTGCATCATGCCGACTCACAATCGGCGCGCATTCGTTCCACAGGCAATCCTGTACTTTTTGCGCCAGGACTATCCCGATAAAGAGCTGATTATCATCGATGACGGCAGCGACTCTGTAAGAGACCTGATCCCCTTTGATGAACGCATACGTTACTTTCACCTGAGCGAACGAATCTCTGTCGGCGCGAAACGTAATCTCGCCTGTGAGCGGGCACGAGGAGAGATTATCGCGCATTGGGACGACGATGACTGGCATGCGCCACACCGATTGCGCTATCAGGTTGAGGCTCTATCGAGGGCAGAGGCGGATCTTTGCGGCATAAACCGGCTGTTGTTTTATGATCTGAAAGAAGCGTGCGGGTGGCAATACATTTACCCGGACGGCCACAGGTTATGGCTGTCGGGGAGCAGCCTCTGTTACAGACGCGCCGCCTGGCAAAGCAATCCATTTGAGGATGTTGACATAGGAGAGGATGCGCGCTTTGTCTGGAGCGGGCGCGCAGAGCGTATTATCGTACTGCCCGATTCTACCTTCCATGTAGGGATAATCCATCATAACAATGTCAGTCCGAAAGAGACTACCGGGGCTTATTGGCGGCGATACAGGGCTGCTGCGATAAAGAAACTGCTTGGGCCGGACTGGGATTTCTACGACCGTCGCGTAAAGGATCCCGACAGGGGTTTGGCTTCAATCAATACGGTCGATGCTGAAACGCAGCCGACTCCGATACGCAACGTCTTTGCCTGCCTGGTTCACGAGAGTCGCGAATGTATCTTTGATCTTGTGCGAAATCTGAGGTATCACGATCCCGCCTCAACTATTCTGCTTTATAACGGAAGCAAAAATCCGAACCTGCTCGATGGCTTTCCATTCGAGCAAGACGGCGTTCTTGTTCATCCTTCGCCGCAACCTATGAGATGGGGATGGCTACACGGATTTGCGCTCGATTGCATGCGGTTTGCCGTCGATAATCTTCCGTTCGACAGCCTGACAATCGTAGACTCTGATCAACTGGGAATAAGGTCCGGTTACTCCGATTATCTGGGCCGGTATTTAATGGACCGGGCAGATGTCGGGATGCTCGGTAACGCGCCCGATCCGCAACCCCAGACAACGAGAATTCCTCCCGCCGCGCAGGCCTGGAAAGAGTTTGATTTATGGCGCCCCTTGCTCGACCAGTTTGAGCAGGGTGAAGAGAAGTTTGTGCACTGGAGTTTCTGGCCTTCGACGGTCTTTCTATCGGATGCGGCGCGAGAGCTTATACGACTCTTCGCCACAAACGAGCGGTTGCAATCCATAATGAAATGCTCAAGGGTTTGGGCGACCGAAGAGGTTATACTGCCCACGCTTGTAGCCCTGCTGGGTTATCGGATAGTTGCCAATCCATGCGATCACTCTTATGTCAAATATCGGGCCTCTTACACTCTTCGCCAGATTCAGGAGGCTTTTGAAAGGCCGGGCGCTTACTGGGTTCATCCCGTGCCGCGCTGCTACGATGATGAGTTGCGTAAATATATTCGCAAAGAATTCTTCAACTATGTGAAACCTGCCATCGGGGGAGATGTCATGGAAATCTCAAAACCTGAGAGCGATGCGGGCCTTCTCCTGACCTGCCCCATACTTGCAAGCATGAGAAAGGTTGAGGGCTGGCTCGAAGATGAGGAGGCCGACCTGCTGATTTCTGCCACCGCAAAGGCGCTTTCTCATCTCGCCGAGCCACACGCGATTGTTGAGATTGGCAGCTACTGCGGGCGTTCGACCATCGTCCTTGGAAGCGTTGCCCGATCTATCTCTCCGAAAACAAGGGTCTATGCCATAGACCCGCATGACGGAGTCGTCGGAGCGTTGGATCAGCAAATAAGTGTTGGAGAGCCTACTCTACATAAATTCAAACGCAACATTTCTGAAGCGGGTCTATCAAACACGGTCGAGATTATCCAGAAGCATTCTTTTGAAGTGTTATGGGACAAACCCATCAGCCTGCTCCTGATCGATGGCCTGCACGACTATACGAATGTCGCGCGCGATTTTTACCATTTTGAGAACCGGGTTGTGCCCGACGGCTATGTCGTCTTTCACGATTACGCCGATTATTACCCCGGCGTCGTGGCCTTCGTCAACGAAATCCTGAATTCGGGCAAGTACTCCAGGCTTCTGTGTGTGAAGAGCTTGATGGTAGTGCAGAAACGCTGAGCAGATCACCTGTGAGGACCGATTGCAAGCCACGGCCGCGCTCCTTGTACTACCATATGGCATTCACTAATATATCCTCCCATGATCACAGTTGATGAGGCGCTCTCTATCGTGCTCAGTCAGGTTACTCCGCTTTCCGAAGAGCAGGTTGCGCTCGAAGCCGCAAACGGTCGCATTCTCGCGGAAGATGTGCTGGCCGACATCTCTCTTCCTCCCTTCAATCGCGCGAGGATGGATGGATATGCGCTCCGGTCAATAGATGCCGCCACCGCGCCCGCGCGACTTCGCGTGGTTGGCGAGATCGCAGCCGGAGCCGCTTATGCCGGAGAGATTCACAGGGGCGAAGCGATAAAGATATTCACAGGTGCCCCCGTTCCTACAGGCGCAGACGCGGTTCAGAAGATCGAGGTCACGGAAAGCGACGGCCAGAGCGTAATCATCAAAGAGCCGGTTGAGCCGGGGCAGTTCATCACGCCCGAGGCCAGCGAAGTAGCCTCGGGCGAACGGGTGGCCGAACGAGGGCGAGAGATAGGTCCGGCCGAAATGGCCGTGCTCGCGTCGTTTGGTTATGCCGACGTTTTTGTCGGTCGGCGGCCTCGCCTGGCCGTGCTCTCAACGGGTAGCGAACTGGTTGAAGTAAGGCGAAAGCCCTCGGGCGCTCAGATAAGAAATTCAAACAGCTACACCATCGCTTCATATTCGAAACGCGCGGGCGCAGAGGTTGACAATCTTGGGACAGTATCGGATTCGCTGGAAGCTACCGTTGATGCGCTGACGCGCGCCTCTGAGGGAAGAGATTTAGTCATCACATCGGGCGGCGTATCAATGGGCGATTACGATCTGGTCAAGGCTGCGCTCAACCAGATAGGTGCCGAAATATATTTTGATAAAGTCAGCATCAGACCGGGGAAGCCTACCGTATTTGCCCGCCGCGATCAGACCTGGTTTTTCGGGCTTCCGGGAAACCCGGTCTCAACCTCGGTCACTTTCAATGTCTTTGTGCGCCCGGCCATAAGAAGGCTTCAATCGGAGAGTGCGCCCCTGCTGCCGGTAGTGAGAGCCGTCGTTGCCCGTCCGGTAAAGGATTCTTCGAGCAGACGAAGTTATCTGCCCGCCCGTCTGTTTATCGATGAGGGCCGCGCGATGGTCGAGCCTCTGAAATGGGGCGGGTCTTCCGACCTTGTCGCTTTCATGCGAGCTAATGCCTTGATAGTAGTCGACGAAGAGACCCGCGAAACCCGCGAAGGCGAAACGGTTGAAGTCATGGCGCTCAATACTTTCTGAATAAATAACGCGGATCAGTGTAGAAAGACTGGACGCATTTAAGCGCCTGGTGTTTAATTGTCGGGTCAATCATGCCTCTTACTCACATAGATGATGAAGGCCGCGCTCGCATGGTGGATGTCAGCGGCAAACCCGTTACCACAAGGACTGCTGTGGCGAGCGCGTTTGTGCGGATGGAGGCCGAAACCATCAAAGCAATAAGAGAGCATCGCACCCCGAAAGGCGACCCTCTGGAAATCGCTCGCATAGCGGGGATTCAGGCGGCCAAGCGCACATCGGAACTCATACCGCTCTGCCATCCTATATCGCTCAACAAGGCCGACGTTGAGCTTGAGGTACGCCCCGACGGCATTGCGATTATCACCACCGCCGTAACCGATGCCAGAACCGGCGTCGAGATGGAAGCGCTTGCGGCTGCAACAGTCACAGCCCTGACGCTTTATGATATGTGCAAGGCGATTGACAAGGCTATGGTCATAACCGATATAAGGCTCGAATCAAAGACCGGAGGCACTTCCGGCGATTATAAAGTGAAGCGTGAAGCGTGATTCGTGAATCAGATGGTTTCGCGTATCCGAATAATCTTACCGATAGTCACGCATCACGCATCACGCATTACGAATCAACATACCTATGGCAGCGAGACAGACTACAAACTCGGATGTGAAGTCGCTGGAACAGGCTCTGGCGGCGCGGTTCGGCTGGCAGATCGGCGCACACGGGCGCGACGAATTGCTTGAAGCGATAACGATAAAAGCCGACCGCTTAAAACTTGACCGGCTGGCATATTGCCGACTCGCTATTGCTTCGACCGGCGAACTCGAGGTCCTGGCCGAGATGGTCTCAAACAGCGAGACGCGCTTTTTCAGAGACTCTGAACAGTTTAGAGCGCTGGGCGAAAAAATCATTCCGGCCTTGATCAATGAGCGGGCAACCGAGCGCCGGTTCGATATATGGAGCGCCGCCTGTTCGACCGGGGAAGAGCCTTACTCGCTTGCGATACTTCTGCGCGAATCTTTGCCCGAGGCGGAGAGTTGGAAGCTGAATCTGTTCGCTACGGACCTGCGCGGGTCAGCCATCATCTCGGCCAGTCAGGGGCGCTATCGCGCCTCGACGATCAGCGGAGTCGATTCGCGCATCCGCGACAATTACTTTATCGAAGCAGGCACAAACGGGCGCGAGACGTCATTCGATATTGCCCCCGAAGTGCGCAGGATGGTGGCTTTTCGTCGGGCAAATATATATGATCCGCAGTTCTGGAGAAACGTAAAGCCGGAATTCGACCTGATAATATGCAATAATCTTCTTATCTATTTTCACGCGCTCGCCGTCAGGCAGACCATTGAGAGAATCGCGGGCGTGCTCAGGCGCGGCGGATTGCTTTCGGTTATGAAAAACGAGGTTGACTATGTGAACCACCCGTCCTTAAGGCTCGACGGTTCACTCCCCGGGGCATTCTTCCGCAAAGTATAGATTGCGAGCCTGATTGAACATCACTTCTCGCAAAGACGTAAAGGATGATGAATATGCAAAGCCAGACCGAAGTCAAAGATTCGTTCAAACTGCTGGTGCTTGCGTCGATGCTTACGCTTGCGCTGTGGTTTATTCCTTTTGCCGAATTCATCACATATCCGATACGGCTGTTTGTGACCTTCATACACGAAACGGGTCACGCCGTGGCCGCGCTTGCCACGTTTGGAGCGGTCAACCGCATAGCCATTTTCTGGAGCGGCAGCGGGGTGACGGAGACGATTGGGGGCGCGGGTTTTCTGATATCGAGCGCGGGCTATCTGAGCACTACGCTTTTTGGCTCGGCCCTGCTGCTATGGTTGCGCAAGGCCCGACACGCTCGAACCGCCGCAATCGTTACGGGCGCGTTGTTGCTTGTAGTGACGCTCTTTTTCGGCGGCAACCTTGGGGCCTGGCTCACAGGGTTGGCGATGGGGTTTGGATGTCTCGCGCTAGGCTTGAAAGCAAAACCTCGGATAGTTCATTTCCTGATGAGTTTTCTGGCAATACAACTGGTGCTAAACGCGTTTTATGATCTTCGCACGTTGATGTACCTGTCGGCTTTTCAGCCCGCTTTATCGACCGACGCGCAGAACATGGCGCGGGCCACGGGCGGATTCGTTCCCGCAGTAATATGGGCCATAGGCTGGTCCGTCATCTCAATCGCAATCCTTGTAATTACGCTGGTCATCTATTACCGCAGCCTCAAACATAGGGCTGCGACAGGTGAACCTGATGCGGTTCAACTCCTTACGGAATATTCCGAAAGGGCCGCCAACAGTCAATTCTGATCGTCTCGATCAGCCTAATTATTATTTCGGCCTTTGTTTACAACCTCTGATCGGGCTTGATAGAATTCGTGTTCCGAAGCCCGATTATGGGGATTATCATCGGGCCGGGATATCTGGCAAGGGGTTGGGAATCAAACCAAGATTTTTTCAATGTTCAAAGCCGCTATCTTAATTTTCATAATATCTTTTCTGACGACGGTTGATGTTGGAGCGCAAACGACAGCGACCGCGAGCCTTCCCGATAGAGAGAGCATACTGGCGGGTGCGCGGCTGCAATTGAATAAGGGCGCGTCCTGTTATCAGGCAGGAGATATGGACTGTGCTCGGCAAGCCTTTGATCGCGCGGTCGATTATTTTTTGGAGTCGGGTCACGATGTCAGAAGCGATGATCGCCTTTTGCAGGGCTGGCGCGAGGTCATCGAGACGATAAAGCGTTATCAAACCGACGCCTTCAAAGAGTCAAACGCAAAAGGATGGAAGACTCAGGAGTTTGACGGCCGCCCCGAAGAGCTTGCCGATTCGGATGAAACCGAAGAGGACGAGACCATCACAGGCCCTCTCACAGCCGAGGATTTTCAGCGTAAGTTCACGGAACTTGAGCGGATGTTTCAAGAGAAATTCAAGCGCGAATTCGTTGTCACCGGGGCCGATCACGAAGAACATCGCAGGCTCTATGGCAGGGGCAGCGCCATAGATGTTCGCGTGCGCGACCTGAGCCGCGATCAGATCAGTTTTCTGATCGAGACGGGGAAGCGGCTGGGATTGCGAGTAAAGGATTTTTCTACATGGGAGAAGGTGGAAGCTCACAACGCGCGCAGCCAGAGCCTCAATCGTCCGGCTGATACATATGCGACCGGGCTCCATCTGCACATTGACCGCATGGCCCGGCCAAACAGGAAACGAGCGACGACAAAGACCGTGACTGCAACCAGACCGAGAAAGACGGCATCCCCCATAAATTGATGACTGATTGGAATGGTGAGGAAAGAAGATCCGGTGAAGACCGCAGAGTGGTCGAACGCCGCCGAACCATGCCTTATAACGTCCACCGGGTTATAGTCATTGACGGCGTTACCTGGATAGATGCCCATGGATTTCATCGCAGAATCTACATTCGCCGCCGTGAAGACCGTGAGCGGCTTGCAAACAGGCTCCTGCAAATTACCAGACCGTGATTTGAGGGATGAGGGATGAGGGATGAGGGATGAGGGATGAATAGGACTCTGAGGAATCATTCTGAAAAATAGCGAGCGGCTTATTATCAGGATTATACGCAAGGCTCTTTTTCATCCCTCATCCCTCATCCCTCAAAGAGTCGTTGAGATGATTATTCAGAATATAAAATTCGATGACCGGGGATTGATCCCCGTCATCGTACAGGAGGCAGACGGTGGCGAAGTGATCGCCCTCTGTCATATAGATAATGCCAGCCTTATGGAGACGCTCAAAACCGGGCGGGCCAGTTTTTTAAGCGCGGCGCTCGCCTCAGGCGCAAACGAAGAGCCGTACCGGCTTCTGGATATCAGGGTTAATCAGGACGGCAACTCGCTCACGGCGCTCATCGAGCGCGATTCTTCCGGCGAGCGCCGCCCGGCTCAAAGCCTGCTAAAGGACGCGGTTGAATCGAAAGCGAGTGTTTCGACCGGGGTCTCGCTTATAGATGTAGGCTCTATGGAATTCGGCCTTACGATCACAAACCTCTACACCCTGATCGCCGAAAGGGAAGCGACCCGGCCCGAAGGCTCTTACACGGCCTATCTGTTCAACAGCGGGCTGGATAAGATACTGAAAAAGATCGCCGAAGAGTCTGGCGAAGTCATAATAGCCGCCAAGAACCGCTCGCCTCACGAGATTGTTTCGGAACTGTCCGATCTCTTTTTTCATCTGCTGGTGCTTATGGTCGAGCGCGATGTAAAATTGAGCGACGTTCACGATGAACTGGCCCGTCGCGCGGCGCGGGCGAGCCAGCCCGTTCAGGACTGAAAAATTGATGAATGATCTCACCCCGGCTACTTACGAAGACTTCCTGAAGCTGACAGGTGATGGAACCGTCATTCCCGTCGTAAAGCGGGTGATGGCTGATTTACTGACGCCCGTGGCCGCCTATCTGAAAATCGAGAGGTTGAGCCGCTACTCGTTCCTGCTCGAATCGGTCGAGGGCGGCGAAAAGGTAGCCCGGTACTCCTTTTTAGGCTACGATCCACACCTTATTTTGCGCGCTGCCGATGGCCGCGTGACCATAGAAAAGGCCGGAGGCGTTGAAGAATCTGACCGGACAATGCTTGAGACCCTGCGTATGGTTGCGGGGAAACACATACCCGTTCGGTTCCCCGATTTGCCGCCATTCGTCTGCGGCGCGGTCGGTTACATGGGCTATGACGCAGTACGCTGGTTCGAGCGAATACCCGACAATAACCCGGACGATTTGCGGATAGACACATCCGTGATGATGTTTTTTTCGCGTCTGCTCGCCTTTGATCACGCCCGTCATCAGATACACCTGATCGCCAATGTATTTACCGGAGGCAAGCGCGATAATCTGGAAGAGGAATACAACCGGGCCGTTGATGAGCTTGAAGCCATGGAGGCGCGGCTGGAGGATCCCATAGAGCTTTTGCCCCGGCGCGAGCCGGACGAAAAACCGCGCGTATCATCGAACCTGACCAAAGTGGAGTTCGAGCGGGCGGTCGAGCGCGCAAAGCAGTACATCTCGGCGGGCGACATATTTCAAGTAGTCCTTTCCCAGCGATTCAAGGTCAATCTCGTCGCCCATCCGTTTGAGGTCTATCGCGCTTTGCGAGTGGTCAACCCATCGCCTTACATGTTTTATCTGCGGATGGAGGATCAGTACGTACTCGGAGCCTCGCCCGAGATGCTTGTTCGCGCGACGGGCCGCAGGCTCGAATATCGACCCATCGCGGGCACAAGGCCGCGCGGGGCTACAGATACCGAAGACGTGCTGCTTGGCGAAGAGATGCGAGCCGATGAGAAGGAGGTGGCCGAGCACGTGATGCTTGTGGACCTCGGACGCAACGACCTGGGACGCGTATCCGATTATGGATCGGTTGAAGTCACAGAACAGATGATCGTCGAGCGATACTCGCACGTCATGCATCTGGTCTCAGGCATAAAGGCCCGGCTTCGTCAGGGAAGTGATCGTTTCGACGCTCTGGCCTCGTGTTTTCCCGCCGGAACCGTATCGGGCGCGCCCAAGGTTCGAGCTATGGAGATCATCGACGAGCTTGAGCCGACTCGTCGGGGCATTTACGGCGGCGCTGTGATGTATCTGGATTATTCGGGAAACCTCGATTCCTGTATTGCGATACGGACAATACTGGTTAAAGACGGCAAAGCCTACATACAGGCAGGCGCGGGGATCGTGGCCGATTCCGTGCCGGAAACCGAATACGTAGAGACGGTCAACAAAGCTCGCGCGATGCTGCAAGCCATAGAGATCGCGGAAAATCGCTGAATCGGTACGTGATACGCGATACGTGATGCGTGATTTACAAGTCTTGCAAATTTACTTTGACAGACAGCCTGTCTAAAGGTCACGCATCACGCATCACATCAATCACTTTGCGAAATAACCCGGACGAGTGCGGGCAGTGGCCGCGTTGCGGTCCACCTTGATGCTGATCGTGCGCCACCGTCCGTCCTTCTTTGCGTTCTTCGCCGTGTAAGCCAGGCTGTAAAGCGTATGCAGTTCCGATGCGACCTGCTGGTAGGCTCTGTCGAGGTCCTCAAACCGCTCCGCTTTGAAGAGCATGCCCCCGGTCTGAGATGCGATCTGCTGAAGTTGCTCGCGAGCCGTGACGTACTCTTCGTGAGACCCGTCTCCTCTCTTCACCACTACTTCATATTCCGTGTCGAAATAGATTGGATAGATCGTGGGTTCTTCCCGCACTATGCGGTCGAGCAAATCGTCAAACGGGTGTTTGGCTTCATAATGGTCCGACTCGGAGAGCGAATTGTCTACGCCGTCTGTCAGCACCACTATCGCCTTTCGAGTCTCGTTGATCTCCTTGAATAGATCGAGCGTCGCCCACATCGCGTCATAATAAGCCGTTCCTCCGCTGCGATTCTTCATATCGTCGATGCGTTTCAATAAAAGGGCGCGGTCAGTCGTGAAATTCGAGATCACCATAAATCGGCGCGTGAATGCCGCGACGGCCACGCGGTCGCCGGGGTTGAGCGATTCTATGAATTGCCTGGCCGCTTTTCGCATCGCCTTTATCTTGTCTCTTGTGCTGCCGCTCAAATCCAGAAGCAGCACCAGATTGACCGGCGCAGTGATGGGCTCGAAGTAGGTGATCTCCTGTTGCTCGCCGTCTTCAAATACCAGAAAGTCTTCTTTTCTTAGATTGGCAATGCTCCTGCTGTTTATATCCGTCACCTTGACATTGAGATTGACCAGTCGCGTTTCGAGCTTTATAGCGGCTGGTTGTTCTTCGGTGATCCGACCGGAGATGAAAGCGTTTGCCCCGATATTCGTCCCGGAATCCTCGTGGGACGCAAGGGTCGGCCCCGCCTCGGTAGTAGCGGCATCCTCAAATTCAGATCCTTCGATTGCCGCTATTCGAGAAGGATCATCAGGCAAGAGGTTGATCCGGCCTCTGAGGCTGCGAAGTATGATCGGGGCACCACCCATACCGATCTTTCCATCAACGCTGTGCGAGCCGACCGGGCCGAAGATCGCAAGCGGGAGCTTTGAGAAAATCGCCCCCTCAAAGGCGCGCATCGAAAAATCGGCATTTGAATTGGCCGGGATGTAAAGCGCGATGTCGCCGCTGGCTGTCTCGACCGATGCTCCGGCCATCAAGCCCCTGATCGTGACAGGGTATTTCGCGCCCTTCACAGAGAGGCTTATGTGGGCGGGCGCGTAAACGATAAGATTCGGAGGGCCTGCGCCTACCATCCGCTTTACAGAGACCTTCAGCGCGCCCGGAAAGGGACGGTCGAATGTAACGCCTTCCGGGTCCGGGGCAGTAACGCGCACCGTCTTGCCCGGCCAGGTCTGGACCTCTGTGGCCCCGTCGGGATTTTCTATAAAAAGCGATTTGATTTGATCGGCAAATTCCTGATTCAACCGCGTGTCGGTTTGAGACAAAACCGGGCGCTGAAACCCGGACGGCGGTATCAGGATTGCCAGAGCGATTATGCTGATTGCGGCGCGAGCTTTCACGATAGACCCCTTCGGATTTCATCGCGGCCCAATTGGGCCCGATACGTTTGCGATAGCGTCAAAAGGCCCCGGATGAAACGCGATCCAAAGGATTACCTGGAGAATAATTGCGAATCAGATCGGCGTAATCCATTTTGATCTGCGGCCGATTTGGCTTGTTTATCTGTTCTTTTCGTTCAGATATGTCTGCTTTGACCTGCTCGTCGAAAGGAGCAGAGCGGGCTGATGCCTGCGTTACGGTCCCTGAAATTGACTGGGGCCGGAGGCTCTTACCCCAGAAGATCGAAGAAGAGTTGGAATCCGTCAAAGGGAAAACATCGAGCGTGCTGAAAGCGGCGCTGTTTGCGCCTATGGCGAGCACGAGCGCGAGCGCGGCCATCGCGACAAAGCCGAGTTTGTCCGACGATGCGCAAACAACGCTATGGAATTTCTTGAAGATATATACCATCTCTTCCCAACCGTTTGCGCAAAAGCCGCCTGCGCGTCAAGAGCGTCTATCATTATCGTACTCTTATTCTTAATACGGATACGCATAGATCGAAGAGTGCATTTTGATGAGAAGTTACCGGATTGATTTTAACTCGCCAGAATTAACGAATCGTTCAGGTTATGGAAATACCGGGTTAAAGCCCTTGTGGCACAGTTACTTGAAAAGACCAGCAAAATCTTGACGCTGTGACCATAGTGCGTTGTGCTGCTCCGGGCGAGAAGCTGCAAAAGCCGGGCTTCTCGCCCCCATTTAAGTTTTTTGGGCCAGGGGTCAGGGGCCGGGGGCCAGTCTCATTTAAGGCATCGCTCATCCACGAAAATCTGTCGCATCCGCGTCATCCGTGGCCTATTACCAATCCGCTAATTATGAAGTCCGAAGTAAAACGATGAGCCCCTGAACTCAACCGACCCCGGCCCCTGTTCAGTCTAGCTTTCGGAATCCGACTTGTCTTCTTTCTCTTTCTTTCGTATCACGGGTTTATAGCCTTCTTCGTCTGTCCAGCTTGCCACGTCTTCGCCCTCGTGACGGACGATGACTTCAAGTCCCTTTGTAGGCGCGCTGTCGCTTGAGCGGTGCGCGGCCTGCCACATGTTGTACCACTGGTCGAGCGCGCGAGCCTGTATGCCGGGCGGCGAAGAGACCCACTCCTGATTCACATTGACTATAAGTTTGTCGCCGTCGGTCTCGTAATCCTGCACGCGGGCGTCGAATTTGAGCGTCTTCCCCATGTCTTCTTCGGTCACGCTGCCCGCCGGGTAACGATTGGACGCAGTGCCTGAGTTGTGTTCGCCTCCACAGGCTGCGGCGATCAGGATCAAAGCGATTAAGGCCATCCATAAAGCCGCGCGCGGCCTTACCGGTCTTTCAACATCTGCTCTGCTGGTAGTATTCATCAGTGCCTCTCTATATTGGAATCGCATACTCGGATGTCGGAAACGACAGATGCCCATTATCTTGATTGCGCGCTTGCGCGTCAAATACGGGCGGCAAATTCAGCCGAATAAAAAATAGCGGGCCGGAAAGAAAATCCCGGCCCGCCTCAGGTGAGCGAAGATATGTCACCCTGTTAGAAGGAATAGCGCAGCGCAAACTGCATTACGCGCGGCGTCCCCTGTATGGCGTTCAGGTTGCTGAATACAGATGACGGCTCGCCGAGATTCGGGTCCTGTGGCAGGCCGAAGGTCGAACGAGTGACCCCATCCGAATCCACCGTCAGGCGCTGCGTGTTGGTCACGTTAAAGACTTCCCATCGGAACTGTAATTTGTGAGTCTCTTTCCAGGGCATGGTGAACGACTTATCCAGCCCCATATCGAGAGTGACATAGCCGGGCACTCTAAAGGCGTTGCGGTCGCCCGTCTCTCCGGCTCGCGCATTGCGGAAGCTTTGATAAGCTTGCAGAGGATCTGAAAACAGCTTGGGACCGTCCTTGCCTCCGCGTGTCGGAGACGATTCAATCGGACGTATCCGCACGCCAAAGCTCTGGGCGTTCCAGTTTGTAGCCCACTGCGCCGCGTCAAAGAATCCGCCGCCGATCACGGGCAGACCCGTGTTCCATCTGTAGATGCCTGTAAGCTGCCACCCGCCAAGTATCGCGTTTACAAATCCCGGAGCATCGTTCAGGAACTTGCGGTTGCGGCCTACCGGAAGCTGATAGGTGCCGTTGATGTTGATTATGTGCCTGATGTCGAAATCAGACACGGCTCGATTGTCCTGGGGCCGAAGCGGGTTCAGGATAAAGGCCGAGCCGTAAGAACTGGAGGTCTGGAGCCCCGAAGCGTTGTCGATTGACTTCGAGAAGGTGTAGTTGAAATCCAGATAGAGTTGCTCTTTGTATCGCTCGCGCAGGGTCAGCGTTCCCGCGTGATAATCCGATTTGGCTATCGTAGAGAATGTCGCAAGCGCGGCGTACTGCGGATGGAAGAACATATTCGGATAGATTCCCAGATCGTCAATCAACAACTGTACAAAGGTCCAGTCGAGAACGTCGTAGAAATCGAATCCCAGATAATCCTTTCGCGCTACAATCTGGTAGACCGACTGCGTTGCCGAAAGTGACGAGTCTCCCCAGAAATTGTCTCCCAGACCGGGGAAGAGGTTTTCAAAATACGGGATAGGCTGCACCTTTCTGAGCGGCGTATTGGCGTCACGCAGATCGGCGATCTGTCCTGCTGCCGTGTACCAGTCCGCTCCCGATTTCTGGTCTACGAGGTTGTTCAATGCCATCACGTCGCGTGTGGCAAGAAGGTTTCTCGCTTTGCGGCCTATGTAAGCCGCCTCAAGGAACAACCCGCCGGGCAGTTTGCGACCGTAAGAAACATTCCAGCTGTAATTGACCGGGGTGACGATTGAGTCATCGAGCGATGATTCGATTCTCTGTTCTTCATCCGACGGTGTTACGAGCGGGAACGAGAGCGAGCTTGGAACGCTGATCTTTGGCAAAGAACGAATGTCCTGTCCGAAGCCGGTGAATTGAGGCGCGAGACGGTCGGTTACGTTGAAAGTGTTGGCCGCGATCTCTTGACTCGAAGAGAATCCAAGCGTGCTGTTGAGGTCGAATTGAACTGCAAGCTGCTGGCCTATGTGATCGTTTGTGATCGCAAACCCTCCGCGAAAGACCGAATCGCCCTTGTTGCCAAAGAGCTTGTGCAGGAAGTGATTCTCAAATTCCGGCGACCACGCCAGGGCCACGCGCGGTTGGAAGTTGTTCTTGTCCCAGTCATAAAAACCGGGCTTGCCGTTTGCCGGTCCGGCCAGGTCTACCGTTATTGGATCGTTGAAGGGAATGCCCTGAGCGGCGCTGGCCTTCCTCTTCTCGAAATACTCGCCCAGGCTTACGGTCGGCTTGACCTCCAATCCGTGGGTCTCATAAACCGGTTTGCTCAATCCGTAACGCAGCCCGTAAGTGAAGGTGAGGCTCTGCGACAGCTTCCACGTATCCTGGAAATAGAAATCGTACTCCTGAGTGGCGAAAGTACGACTTACGCCTTCGCCGACCGACAGCAGGCCTCCATCCGCTCCGAAATTGAAATTGCCCGAATATTCCGAGAAACGCCCAATGACGGCCGAGACGGCGCTTCGAACATTCGAGGTCCACCCGGACCCTATACCTGAAATCGGTCTGCTAAGAACTGCTCCCGACTGGTCATAGAAAGAGGGATTGGCTATGGCGAAATCAAACGAGTTGCGGAACGACGACCGGTTATTCTTGATCAGCCGGATATTTGTTCCAAACTGGTAATTGTGATTTCCCTTCAGCCACGACACGTCATCGGTAAAGTTGTGAACCGGCGTAGTGCGGTCCAGCGTGCGGGTGAAAAGGCGCGGCGAATAGACGAAACGGAATGAGATGTCGTTATCGGTCGAATCGCCGAAGCTTGAAAATGCGAGGCGGGTCAATCCGTATCGGAAATCATTGACCAGCGATTTTGTCGCCGACCATGTGTGACCGATGGCAAACCCGATCGGGTGATTCCAAAAATCAGGCGTAGGCGTGTCCGGGAATTGCGGAGTGCCGCCGACGAGGTCCTGCTGATAATTGGCCCGGAAGAAGAGTATCTGACTGGCATCCTCGGTCAGATTGAAATCCAGCCGCGCTATGTGTGTGCTGTACTTCAACGGCTTGGGGGCGTTGAAGCGGAAACCGCCCGTATTGAGCCCGTCTCCTGCGTTGATGTCATTGGCCGGATATCTTTGGGCTGCGTCTGCCAGCACTGCAAGCCCCGCCGGGTTTACGCCTGCCGGAAAGAGCGCGTTTATCTGGCTGGCCGAAAGCGTAGTTATGCCTCCCGAAGAGTTGACGAATCGCACTTCGCCCCGGCCAAGACTCGGGAGCGGAACATCTCTCGGCCCGACGCTCTCTTCGCTTGCATCGCGCCTGCCTTCATAATTGTAAAAGAAAAACGCCCTGTCCTTTTTGATAGGCCCGCCGATTGACCCGCCAAACAGATTGCGGATCAGTTTCGGGGTCGGAAGCTTCTCTTCGCCTACGTTCTTTTGCCCGCTTATGACTTCGAAATCATTTGCGGTGTATCGCCCGGCGGCATTGTTGAAAAAGTTGTTTGCCGACGTAGCCGTGTTGCGGTGAAATTCATAAAGCGAGCCGTGAAATTCATTCCCGCCGCCTTTTGTGACAAGCGATACCTGCGCGCCGCTCGAACGTCCCTGCGCGGCGTTCGGATTGGTAGTCGTGACGCGGAACTCCTGTACGGAATCGGGCGTCACACGAAGCACGCTCGCGAATGCCTCCGAGGTATCTACGTCGAGCCCAGTCTGCTGTTCGTTTACGTCAATGCCGTCGAGCGTCACGTTTGCCTGATCGGCGCGCGAGCCCGTGACTGACCCGTCCGGGGCTACGCCCGGTTGCAGGCTCAATAGTTGGACCACATTGCGCGATTCCAGAGGCAACTGCTCGATCTGCTGCGAGACGAAATTGTTGCCTATCGTGGCGTCTTTCGTATTGATAAGGGTTTCTCCGCCCGCTGCCGTGACCGTAACCGATTCGGCAATGTCCCCGACTTCAAGGGCGATGTTTACGGTAGTCGGTTTGGCCACAAGCGCCCGGACTTCGGTCACGACCCCCTTCTTGAAACCCGAGGCTTCCGCTTCGACGCGGTAAGAGCCGGGCTGAATGAGATCAAAGACAAACGAGCCGTTGTCTCTTGTGGTTTGGGTGCGCACGGCGTTTGTATCGGCGCTTATCAATTTTACAGTAGCGCCTGCGATGGCCTGTCCTTCCGGGTCAGTCACCGTACCGCTCACGGAAGATGCGCCGGTTTGCGCAAGCACGCTCCCGGCGATCATCTGCAAGCAAAGAAGCGCGCTTAGTAAAACTTTCGCGCCACTTCGCACAAAGACCTGTTTCTGAAAACGTCGCTTCATACTATCCTCCTTCGATTTTTATGGCAAAGTTCACAAGTATGTAAGGCGGAGCTTCGATACCATGAATGTCCTCCCGCGTTCGGCCCCGTAGAGAATTCCGGCACCTCGAACGACAGGCAGAGACTGCCAAACAGGGATTAAATGCTTGCAGGTTCTGGCGTATGACTCAAGAGCGTCGCCCTTGCGTGTGAGGGCGATAAGCCTCGCCGCGCCCAACTAGGGGCACTTTGTCAATTGGAACTCCAGGTCCGTTGATTGCGCGAATCTTTTGCCCGCTTTGGTATGCACTCCTTAGACCTTGGTCACAATCCGTCACAGGATAAACATCAACTATAACTAAGGGATGGGGCTACATTACACTTCCCAGGCAGGTGAGTCAAGCGTCATGAATGGTATCCAAAAACTTGAATGGGCGATCTATCAGGGCCATATTATTCTCAGAAGATTCTTTGCGTACCTTGCGTACTCTGCGGCTTTGCGAGAATTAATTGCTCGCAAAACCGCAGAATCGCTCAGTACGGAAAGCTTTTCATCAGTCAGTCGGGGGGCGTGTGTCTATCCTAATTCATCTTCTGAATAGACAGAGCTTGCGAGCGCCGAGTTGTAATCTAAGAGTTCGGAATCACCAAAGAACCGTTTTACTTCGGCTTGAGCCGTTTCGAGCGAATCCGATGCATGCACAAGGTTTGCCTGCACGCTCATGGCCAGATCGCCGCGAATCGTTCCGGGCGCTGCCTCGCGCGCTTTCGTTATGCCGCACAGGCGGCGGACCGTCTCAACCACATCCAGACCCTCCCAGCAGATGGCCACGACCGGAGTCGATTGCATGAAGGCTTTCGTGCCTCCAAAAAACGGTTTGTCGAGCAGATGGCTGTAGTGTTCATTTAAAAGCTCGTCGGTAAGCTTCATGAATTTTATCCCGACCATCTTCAATCCCTTCTCTTCAAACCGGCTCATAATCCGGCCCACGAGTCCCCGATTGATCGCGTCGGGTTTTATCAGTACTAAAGTCCTTTCCACGTCTGTCTCCTTACAAGTGAATTTTAGAACCCAAAATGATAGCCGAGACCCCGGCCCGCCGACAAGCAGTTGGGATTTCAGTAAGCGTTCAAAATGGCCACAAAGCCACAAAGGCACAGAGAAAAGATTTTAAGAATCTCTGTGTCTTTGTGGCTCTGTGGCACATTTCTCCCCTTTCTGAACAGATACAGATTTCAAATCTCAACTTTGAGATTTGAAAAGGGCGAAAGCTTCTTTACACATCTGCTCGGATCAGGCTTTAATTCACATGACCCGAACAATGCGCTCAAATATTATGGGAAAACTGGCCGCCGTATTCACTTACACAGACGATGCGCTCTCCCGGCAGTTTATCGAAACGCTTGGTCAAAATCCTGCTGTCGCCTCCATCATCGCAATTAGCGAGAGCGGCGCTTCGGTTTCAACTCTATCGCCTGAGACCCGCGCAAAGACTCGCCTCCGGGCTTCCCCCTGCGATCTCCGGCAGATTCTTGACTCTATCGAGGCGCAATACTTGCTCGTGATTCTGCCGGCCGAGCAAATATGTGTCGGCGAGCGAGCGCTCGACCGCCTGCTTGCGGTCGCCGAAGATACGGGCGCGGGGCTGATCTATTCGGATTTCAAGGATGCGCTCGAAGGCGAAACCCGCGACCACCCCCTGATTGATTACACCCCCGGCAGCATCCGCGACAGCTTTGATTTCGGAGGGATGATTCTGCTTTCAAAGCGGGCGTGTGAGAGGGCGCTTTCAAGCCACGGCCCCTTGAGCGAGCGGTCATTTCAGGCTGCGCTTTTCGAACTGAGATTAAAGCTTTCGATTGATTTTGACATCCTTCGCCTGCCCGAACCGCTATACACCCGTACGCCATTTGACCTCCGCCGAACGGGCGAGCGCCAGTTCGATTATGTTGACCCCGGGCGGCGCGATTATCAGCGCGAGATGGAAGAGATCGCTACCTCGCATCTCAAACAGACAGGCGCTTATCTCGCTCCCGATTTCGAAAACCTGCCCGAAGCCGCGCAGCATTTCGATGTCCGCGCAAGCATAATCATCCCTGTCCGCAATCGGGAGCGCACAATCGGCGAAGCGGTCACAAGCGCGCTGTCGCAACAGACCTCTTTCGACTTCAACGTGCTCGTTATAGACAACCATTCGACCGACCGGACCACCGAGATACTTTCGAATCTTGCCCGCGAGCACGATAACTTGATTCACATCCGCCCGGATCGAACCGACCTCGGGATAGGAGGCTGCTGGAACGAAGCCGTCTTTTCTTCCTATTGCGGCGAGTATGCCGTGCAGTTGGATTCCGATGATCTCTACGCGGATGAAACCGCGCTTGAGCGCATTGTCGCGAAATTTGGCGATGGTCCCTATGCGATGGTCATAGGCTCTTACACGATAGTCAATTTCGAGCTTCAAGAGATACCGCCGGGGCTGATCGACCATCGGGAGTGGACGCGCGAAAACGGGCGTAACAACGCGCTCCGCATAAACGGGCTTGGAGCGCCCCGAGCCTTTTATGTCCCTGCGCTCAGGCAGGTGGGTTTCCCGAACACAAGCTACGGCGAAGACTACGCCGTGGCGCTCAGGCTCAGCCGTCACTTCGAGATAGGCCGCATCTATGAGTCGATCTATTTTGCGCGGCGTTGGGAAGGCAACTCCGACGCGGCTCTCCCGCTTGCCGTGGCGAACCGCTACGACGCTTATAAAGATTTCCTGCGAACGGCTGAGATACTGGCAAGGAAGAGGATAAACGGGCAGTGAACTGGAAGAGGCGAATCATCACCGCCAAAGAACTGGCTCCATACCTCAAGGTCTCGGCTGAGTCGGGGCTGCGCGCGCAAACTCTTGCGCTCATCGAGCAGCAAAAGGTCGGCTGGCCTCTGCTCAGGGAAAACTACGAGGGGCTAAAACGAGTAGAGACAAAACCCATGCGAGTGGACAGGTCAAACCTGATCGTTCAGCACAACCCCAATCGAATCCGCAGCACGGCTGCCCGCGTGGATAAAGAATCGGTTGGAGCGAGGCCCTGTTTTCTGTGCCCTGAGAATCTGCCAGAAGAAGAGAAGGGCGTCGCTTACGACGACCGCTTTGTCATCATGTGCAATCCTTTTCCGGTGCTGGAAAATCATCTTTCAATCATTCACCGCGATCACATCCCGCAACAGATCGCGGGAAATGTCGAGGTGCTGCTCGATCTTGCGGGCGAACTTGCGCCCGATTATTTCGTCCTCTACAACGGGCCGGAATGCGGCGCTTCGGCTCCCGATCACCTTCACTTTCAGGCTTGCTCGCGCGCCGTGCTGCCCGTCGAATCGGACCTCAAAAGATTCGACGCCGAAACGACGCGGGCGCAATCAACAGCGCAATCAACAGCGCAATCAACAGGCGACCGGGTCGAAGTATTTCTGCTGCCGGATTGCGGGCGCAGCGTGATCGTCTTTCTCGGGGCAGACAGAGACAGGGTTGCCGGAAAAATCTACGACACGATTAGCGTGCTCTCGAAACTTACGGGGAAAATCGAGCCGATGATAAATCTCATCCTCACGCGCCTGGAAGGGCGATGGACGGCCTATATGTTTCCGCGAGCGCGCCATCGCCCGGCTCGTTTTTTTGCCGAAGGCGATGAGCGTTTGACCGTAAGCCCGGGCGCAATTGATATGGCCGGTGTGATAGTCGTGCCTGACAGCAGGGATTTCAAGCGGGTTGATTCCGAAACAATGAAGCAGATATTTTCCGAAGTGAGCCTCGACGACGATCTGGTGCGTCAGGCAATCGAGCGTGGAGGGATTTGAGTGGTTGGGAATCGAACCGAACCTTTGATCAAAGTAGGCTTGATCAGCAACGCAAACAGAGTGCGTCTCACGCTTACGGGCGGCTTTGAAACCTCTGTCGGCGAGCCTCTGCCCGAAGGCGATTACACGGCCTCGATCACAGACGAAGGGGTGCGGCTGGAAGGGCTCGCGACCCTGGAATCACAAACGCTCAGGCTTACGCCGACGGATTTTGACGCCTGCCGCTTCACTCTGCTCGATGTAGTGATCGGCATAGATTTTCACTGGGAACGAAACGAGTCTCAGAGCTTTCAGGGGGCGCTCGAGCTTACGCAAAACGAGAGCGGGTTGCTTGCGATCAATGAGCTTCCGATTGAGTCTTATCTGACCAGCGTGATCTCTTCCGAGATGAGCGCGTCGTGCCCGCCCGCGCTCCTTCGCGCTCATGCAATCGTTTCGCGTAGCTGGTTGCTTGCTCAACTCGATAAAAAAAACGCGCCGAACGGGGCAAAATCAAACCCTGACGTGGGCGATGAAGAGATCATCAGATGGTATGACCGTGAAAGTCATACGCAATTCGACGTGTGCGCGGACGATCACTGCCAGAGGTATCAGGGAATCACAAAGGCATTCTCGCCGGAAGTCTTTCAGGCGATAGAGGCCACGCGAGGAAAGGTGCTTGTGAGCGGCGAAGAGATTTGCGATGCGCGGTATTCGAAAAGCTGCGGCGGGATGACGGAAGTCTATCGCGCGGCATGGGAAGAGAAGGAGGTTACTTATCTTGCGGCGGTCTATGACGGAGCGGAGGAGCCCGAGGGGTACGCGCTGCCGCTCACGGTTGAAGCCAACGCCGAAAGTTGGATCACCTCTTTGCCTCCCGCCTATTGCGATACGCGCTCGCCCGAATTGCTTGCGCGCATACTGCCCGGTTTCGATCAGGAGACGCGGGATTTTTACAGGTGGGAAGTCATCTATTCTCAGGAAGAGTTGAGCGATCTTATCCGCTTACGGCTCGGCATAGACATCGGGCAGGTCAGGGCTCTTGAAGCACTTGAGCGCGGCGAGTCGGGGCGCATAATTCGGCTCCGCATCACGGGCGAGCGCAGAAGCCTGATCATAGGCAAGGAGCTTGAGATACGCCGGGCGCTTTCGCGGTCTCATCTTTACAGTTCGGCTTTCGTCGTCCGAGCAGAGATTGATCCGGCGACGGGTAGCCCTGTGCGGTTTCGACTGCTTGGCGCAGGATGGGGGCACGGCGTAGGGTTGTGTCAGATAGGCGCTGCCGTTATGGCCGACCACGGGCGCTCGCACGAAGAGATACTGGCTCATTATTTCCGTAACGCCGATTTGCGTGCGCTTTATTGAATACGTGATGCGTGATGCGTAATTCGTAATTCGTAAAATTTGGAATTCACTGTTAATAGAAATCTCTCTTCCAGGTCACGTATCGCGCATCACGCATCACGAAACTGTATTTTTGCGCTTACCACACGGGCGCGAGTCACGTATAATCTGCCTGAATCCCCGATTGCTTGAGCGGTGTTTCGTGGCTTGAAACTTCCGCGCGCTGTAAGGCTTTTCTACACGTTCGGCCGGTTGAGAGCCGGTCGGTGAATGCTGGAATCTGGGCGATGGAGGCGTCCGTCAGGGTCGGGATTTGCGACCCCTGAGAATTCGATTTTATGAATGTACTTGCGGTTGATACAGGCTATTCGGCTACAAAAATATACTCGGAGCTCAACGGCAGTCGAAAGACTCTGATATTCCCATCCGTAATCGGACCGTCCGAGTTCGGCGAGGATTTTCTCGGCACCGCCGAAGATAATTTCATTGCCGAGTTGAGCCTCTATCCGGGCAAGGTCCGCAACTACGGCGAGACTGCTATCAGGCTCAATCGCGGCGGCGAGACCTCGGCGGATCGCGATATGTTCACCAAGCATTACAACCCGGCTTTGACGCTTGCCGGGATCGCCCGCTTCATGCAGGAGAAGCAAGCGCCCGCGCCCGATATGCTTGTCGTGGGGCTTCCCGTGAATTTCTATTCCACGCAGAAACAGGTGTTGACAGACAAACTCACGGGCAAGCACACGGTCAAGCTCTATAACATCAGCGGCAAAGTGACCGAGACGGTTCAGTTCTCGCTCGACAACATCCTGACCTTGCCGCAGGGGTACGGCTCTTATCTGAGCTATGCGCTAGACCGTGAAGGCCAGAAAATCCCTGATCGCATAGTCGCAACGGCCGTCATTGACGGGGGCGAGAAGACCATAGACATAGTCGCCGCCGATGGTCGCTACATAAACACCTATTCGAAATCCATTCCCTCTTCGCTCGACGCCGTATACCACGATTTGCAGCGCGAGATTGACGCTCGCTACGACGATTACCTCGAGCGTTCGACCATCGAATCCTACATTCGCAGTCGCACGCCCTACATCACGCCGACAGGCGAATCGGTCGATCTGGAAGAGATGCGCAAACAGGTGATGGAGAAACATCTGCCCGAAATAATCAACCGCATACAGATGACCGTACGCCCGATGCGTCCGGCAAAGGTGCTGGTGGCGGGCGGCTCGGGCGACATGCTTTACGATGGAATCAAAGCGGTCTTTGCTTCGGCTGAAAAGGTCGAATCCATGATCTTTTCAAACGCGATTGGCTATTATCGCTACGGGTTGCTCAGACAGGGAAACGACGACGCGTAAGAGTGTCCCTTGTTTTTTTGACAGGATAAACAGGATTAGATTGGATTAGACAAGACCAGAAAGAATCCTGTTTATCCTGTCAAAAAATTCCCACGCGCTTTTCAGGTAGTTCATTTTAATGACGTTCCAAAATTTACTGACTCGCAGAAACATACTCATAGCCGTTATTGCCCTGACACTGATTCTGGGAATAGCCGCGTTTTTTGCGCTTCGCCGTCCGCCCCGCGTGGCTATGGAAAAATATATTCCCTCGACGGCGCTCGTCTTTATTGAGATAGACAATCTGCCCGACCTGCTCGACGGGATCACCGACACCAGAGCCTGGCGCGAGACCGCCCCTGTTTTGGGATTATCCAGCCAGCTCAGGCAACTGGGGTCTACGGCTGATCTCATGGGCCGGACTGGTCTTGGTCCCGACGAGGCGGTCGTTGCGGCCCGCGCTCAATATGCGGTCGCGCTCACAGGCATAGAGGCCGCAACGGGCGCGACAGATGAAGGGCCGTACCTCCATTTTAAATTGAGATTTGCGCTCGTTGTCGAAACGCACGCGGAGCCGGAGGCGGCCTCGCGGCTGGTGAGAGAGAGAGCTTCGATTCTCGCCCACAGAATTTACGGCGACTCTACGCTCGAAGAGACTCAGGATTATCTCGGCACACCTATGTTGATCTTTCACGGCCCCGAGCCTGAGCGCCAGATGGTAGCCGCCTCTTCGGGCAGCGTGGTCGTCATCAGCAATCACGCGGATGCCGCAAAGATTTGCCTCGACGCAATCAATCATCGCACCTCCACGCTGGCCGACGACGGCACGCTGCGCGAGAACCGCCCCATCGTAGGCGCGCGCCCTTCGGTCTTTGCTTATGTGACCGCCACAGGGTTTGAGAAACTGAGTCAGTTAGGCCCCGCAATAATTGCGAGCCGCTTCACGACCGATGCCAACACTATAAGCGTTACGGCGAACCTCTTTGCTCATCTTGCCAGACAGGCCGCTGCCGGATTCCTCTACAGTTCCGAATTTGAAGCGGGCGGCGTGACCGAAAAATACCTTACAGTCCTGCAACCGCAGATGGCCGGGGCGCTGACCGAGCCCCTGAAACCGGCTCCTGCGGCCAGTTTCGACTCTCTGAAGCTGATCCCCGCCGGGGTGGAAGACTTCACGCTTCTGAGTGTAGAAAATGCCGGTGACTTGCCCGACCGCGTGCTGAAACAACTCTCGCCCCGCGTTGACATCGTAGCGGGGATGGCGCTCAGAGAGTTTGTCTTGAACTTTCGCAAGCAACTCGGCGTGGACACGACGGATCAGATTGGCAACGCCATTGGCGATGAGATTTCCCTCCTGCGATTTTCAGAAGACGATTCTCTGGCTATGCTTGTGCGCGTAAACGATCAGGTTTGGGTTTCGCCTGCCCTCGAACGCTATCTCACACAGGACGGGTTTACGATTTCGACGACGAATTATAAAGGAACCGAGATTCGCGTCTCTTCACACCCCGACGGTCGAGCTGCCGCCTATGCGGGAAATTATCTTATTCTCGGCACGACCGGGCAGATCGAGAGTATTCTTGATACGCAAACGGGCGCGGCTTCCATAGCAGGAAACGAGCGGTTCAACAGGGCTTTTCAGGAGCGCCCGTCAAAGGCTTCGATAATCTCTTACCGCCCGGAGGTCAAAGACGTGGGCGAGACGATGCTTGCAATCTCAAAACTCACCCGAACGACCGACGGCTCGCGCGACTTACTGGATCAGGATTCCATGCGCGCGGCGCTCGACCGCGTGATGCCCTCTGTGAGTTTTACCGAGTTTCGCGATTACGGGATTTACACAGAGACGAGATCGGCAATCGGGAACTACAGTCTGATAGCCTCGCTCATCGGCGGGGAATAAATCTGCCGCAAGAGATGAGTAGAAATGAATTTGAATAAAGGCGGGTGGGAACAGGCCACCTTGGAGTTTTGTTTGTACCAGTCTTGTGCAATCCGATTTAGAGCGAATGCCGCGTCACTCTCCCCGTCCGCCTGTTCCGACGGGGGCCGAGGTTGATTTCCTCCCCCGTCGGCGCAGTATTCGCAAGCGGCGACGCTCGCGCACTTCGATACGGTCGCGCACCTTGCCGTAGAATTTTACGAAATAGTCGTACATAGACCAGAGCGCGAAAAAGACTACGATCCAGAGCATAGCGCGGCCCGCGCCGTAACACAGCATCTGAAAGCCTTCGAGCGTGATCGAGCCGGTTGTAAAGAAATGAGAGAGTATCTGTTTGGACTCGTTGAATGACGCAAACGCGACATCAGGGGTGACGCGAGGCGGCGGTTGAAGCCCGGAAGGGCCGCCGGGTGCGCTGCCAAGTATCAGGAGCGTTATCGCGATGACCTGCGAGAGCATCTTGAACTTGGCCTTTTTCGACGCCGAGATCGTGAAGCCTTCCGTTGCGGCGATTGACCTGAGCCCTGTGACGGCAAACTCGCGGCCTATGATGATGACGATTGCCCAGGCGGGCGCGAGGTGGTTTTCGACAAGCGAAATGAGGGCCGCCGAGATCAATAATTTATCGGCTATGGGGTCGAGCAGTATGCCGAGGGTTGACACCTGCCCCCGCTTTCGAGCAATGTAACCGTCGAGCCAGTCCGTAAGCGAGGCTCCTATGAACAGCGTGAGGCCAAGCAGTTGTTGAGGCACGCCTAACCAGTCGCTCGGGATTTTGGTCAACAGTACGACGACCAGAAGCGGAACGATGAAGATTCTGGAGAGCGTGAGTGCGTTTGGCAGATTCAAGCTATATTTTCCCGGAACAGGATTACGGGCACAGATTACTGATAATTCCAGGGGTGTAGTAATGCGGAACCACACCCGTTTAGATTCCTGACTATATTTAGGCTCTGATATATTGTCAAGCGCGGGTTATTTTCAACAAACCTTTTTTGTTTGCGCGCATCTAAGGCATCGGTCGGAAAGGGCGGCTCCTGTTAATCTCAAATCTCAAATTCCATTTGTCCAATGTTTGATTTCTTGACTAATCTCAATATCACCCGCCGCCGGGCTCTTGTGCTTGTTGCCGTCGTCGCCGCAATTACCCTCGCGGCAATCATCTTTTATATCGCCCGTCTCAACAGACAGATAGCCGAAGAGCGCGAGCGCGCGGCTGCCTCAGTCGCGCTCGAAGTAAAAGAGACAAGGTTGCGCGCCCCCTCGACCGACGGAGTTACCGCTTATCTGGATTCTTCCGACGTTCGCGCCATCGCTACATTTGGAGGCGTTCATTATCTGGCGACTTCGGGTGGACTCATAGCTCTCGACTCAAGCGGCAATGTGACGCGGCGGTATACCACACTCGACGGCTTGCCTGAAAATGATCTCACCGCGCTTGCGGTCTTTCGCGATAGACTCTATGCAGGCACGGGCGCAGCCGGGCTTATTGCCTTTGACGGCAATACGTTCACAGGCTTCACCTTTACCAAACCGAAGGCCACACACGTGAGCGCGCTCGCCGCAAGCGACAGCGAGCTTCTGATAGGCACGCTCGACGGAGGGTTGTTCGAATACGACGGGGAAAGATTCACGCGCCGCTTCAATTCGGCCACAGGAGCCGATTTCAGCCGCGTAACCGCGCTCCTGCCTCTTGATTCACGGCTCTATATCGGCACTCAGGACCTCGGGTTGTACGTCTGGCGCGAGGCTCAAATTCAGCACATAGGGACCGGCGAGGGGCTTCCTTCGCCGCACGTGACGGCGCTCTCCGAATTGCCCTCAAGCCTTAAAGATGCCGGTGTCGTGGCCGTCGCCACCGATTTCGGTGTGGTTGCCCTGACAGATGCGGGCGAGGTCAGGCCCATCTCTTCTCAGCCAAATGTGACGTCACTTGTCGCGAGCGGAAATCGGTTGTGGGCCGGACTTTTTACTGGCGGAATGGTTGACCTCTCGGGCGGAAGCGGCACGCGCAAGGGCGCTTCCGGCGAGATCAATTCTCCGCTGGCTGAAACGTCCGGGTTGCCCCGCTCGGAGCCGGTCGTGGTCTCGTCCGATGATGAGGCGCTATGGGCGCTGACTTCCGAAGGCGCTTATATGAGAAGCGAAACCAGCGCCGGACCCGCGTTTAAAACCGTAGCCTCTTCGGTTGTCTCAGACCGTGTGCTCACGGGCGCGCACATAACCAGCCTGACCTTTGACGGCGCAGGCCGTCTGTGGGTCGGATACTTTGATCGAGGGATAGATATCATCGCGCCTGAGTCTAATGAACGGCTCTCACACGTAGAAGATGATCGAGTGCGCGAAGTCAATTTCATAACCTTTGACAGGGGCGATGACACGGTGCTTGCTGCAACATCGAGGGGGCTGGTCGTATTTGGCGCGGGCTTGAAACAATCTGTCTTTACACGCGATCAGAACGGCTTGATAAGCGATTCCATCGCGCATATCTCGCTTGCGGATGGAGCGGCGCTTGCCCTGGGCACAGGCGGCACGGTGCCTGCTTCTGCTGCGACCGGACGCGCTTTAGTGCTTGCCACTGCCGGGGGGCTTACTGAAATATTCAATGGCCGCGCCCGGTCGCTTACGGCTTTTCACGGGCTGGCGAGCAATCATCTTTACACATCGGCCGTATCGGGCTCCCGATTGTTTGCGGGCAGTCTTGCGGGACTCGTGGAACTGGAGGGGTTGAGGGTAGTCAGAACCTACAAGACATCGAATTCGCCGCTTTCGCACGATTGGGTGACGGCGCTTGCGGAGGCCGACGGCACGCTCTACATCGGGACAAACGGCGGGGGCGTTGACGCGCTTTTGCCCACGGGCGAGTGGGTGAATTTCTCCGATCAGATAGGCCGTTTCGATGTCAATCAAAATGCGCTTGTCTATGATGGCGAGCGAATTTACGCCGGGACTGGTGATCGCGGGCTTTTAGTTTATAATACGAAGACGCGCCGATGGACTCAGGTCAGCGAAGGACTCGCTTCTCAGAACGTCACAGCGATAACGACCGACGATCAATACATATACCTCGGCACGATGAACGGATTGATGCGGATTGAAAAGAGGGTCTTGAGGTAAGACTTCTCAGGTGATGGGCCTCTACGGTAGCCCGACTGTGGCTGCCACTCTTTACGGGAAGCAGTTTTCATCTTAGCGTAGCTATTCAGGAAGGGGAGAATTTTGCCACAGAGACACAAAGAGACAGAGATTATTTTATAACCCTTTCTCTGCGCCTCTGTGTCTCTGTGGCTATTCTGACTCTTATAGCTTCGCCTTAGCGTAGGCAAACGGGGCGGCTCGGCGAGGTCGCCCGCATAAAGTGAATTATGAAACAAAGTAGACGCATGTTTCCGGCAGTCCTTGCGCGCGCGCTGGCTATACTGGCGCTGTCCTTTATCCTCCCGGCAATCGCTCATGCTCAGGCGGGCGTGCTCGTGCCTACGAGCAAGGATAAGCCCGACCCGTCAGTGCTTGCGCTTGACGAGATGAGCGTGCAGGTGACGATTGATAATCAGTTTGCCCGCGTGCGGGTGGTTCAGATTTTCGGCAACCGCACCGAAAGGATTCAGGAGGGCCGCTACGTCTTTCTGATTCCCACTACGGCATCAATTTCAGATTTCGCCGTATGGGACGGAGACGTGCGCATACCCGGCGTGATACTCGAAAAGCGACAGGCCGCCGAGATTTACGAAAATCTCGCGCTGCAATCGATTGACCCCGGATTGCTTGAGCAGGAAGACGAGAATCAGGCCAGCACGGCTTTCACCGTCAAAATATCGCCTATCCCGGCGTATGGAACGAAGCGGCTCGAACTCGAATACACCGAATTGCTCAAGGTAGAGAATCTGGAATCCTATTTCTCATTTCCCCTCAAGCCAAGCGAGTACGGCGCTCAAGCCGTAGGCCATCTCGAAATCCGTTTACAGCTACTCAACAAGTTTCCGATGAGCGACCTGAGCATTCGCGGCCAAAGCTACCCGCTCAGTTTTATTGAAAACACGCCTTCATACAAATCGGCTACCTTCGAAACCTCGAACATACAGTTGACCGAAGACTTCGCCTTCAGTTACGGGTTGACGGTCCCGTCCACATCGTTCGAATTCCTCGGCTATCGCGCGCCTGAGCGCATAACGGCAGATGAATTGCGCGACCCGCGTCTTGCCGAACGCGAGCCCGACGGTTATTTCGAAGCCGCAGCCCTCTTTAATGAAGCGGGCCGCGCTCCCGGCGCGACAGAGCCGCCGCCGCCGCGTTCGGTGCTCGTTATGCTCGACACCTCGCTTTCGATGCAGTGGGAAAAACTCGACCGCGCCTATGAAGCTACCGAAGGGCTGCTCAATTCGCTCACGCCGCAGGACACGTTCAACCTGATGCTGTTCAACGATGACGTGCTGGTCTTTAGCGATCAGCCGGTCGCCGGAACCCCCGATCAGGTGGCGCGGGCGCTCGCCTTTATCAAGGCCGGGTACCTGTCGGGCGGGACCGATCTGGGCGCGGCGCTTGACCGGGCCGCGCAGTTGACCGCCGCGCTGCCTTCGGGCAAGGATCGCGCCATTGTGATGATTACCGACGGCAACTCGACGCTTACGACCACCCGCGCCCGCACCATTACCGAGCGGTTTCAAAAGGCCAACAGTTCAGGCCCGCGCGCTCGTCTGTATGTCTTTGGCATAGGCTCGGACACAAATCTTCAACTGCTTGGCGAGCTTGCCCGCAACTCTCGCGGATACTTCGATTTTACACGCGAAACCGACGATCTGGATTTCAAACTCAAATCCTTCGTAAGCAAAATCGGGCGCAATCCGATTGATTCATTAAAGCTTGAAAGCCCAGATACGGCCAATTTCTATCAGGTCTATCCCGATTACGAAGCGACGGCTTATGACGGCACGCGGCTCTCATTCGTAGGCCGTTATAAACGACCGGGACCGGCCGCGCTACAGATTACAGGCAGCGCCTCGGGCAAGCCTGTAAACGTCTCTCAACAGGTAGAGCTTCCCGAACGCGACGATTCGCACCCGCACGTGCCGCGCATGTGGGCGCGCGCACGCGTAGACGCCCTGCTTCGCCTGATAGCTCTCAACGGCGAAACAAAAGAGGCGATAGATGAAATCATCGCGCTCTCGAAGAAGTACAAGTTTGTCACTCCCTACACATCCTTTCTTGCCGCGCCGCGTTCGCTTCTTCGCCCGCGAGTCATCCGTCCAGGCGATCCGGTCCTCAGAGTGCGAACCGATCAGTCGATCAAGGAAGTCACGGCCGTCTTCCCGTTCGGGCTTACGAAACGGATGATCTACATCAAGGGCGAAGACGTGTGGGAGACTCGCTTTGTAGCCCCGCACGAAATGAATGATGGGATCTATTATTGCCGGTTGATCTTGATGGACCGGCAGAATCGCGCCTATCAGGAAGAGAAGAGTTTTGTGATAGACAGCCGTCCGCCCCGGTTGAGGGCTTCGCTTGATAAGGGTTCGGTGCACGCGGGCGAAGAACTGAAAGTGATAGTCCGGGCCGACAGCGACACGCGCCGAATCGCAGCGCGCATATCGGGCGGGCTGCCCGTAGCCGTAATCTGGGACGCTCAAACAAAGGCCAGTGTCGGCAATTTGAGGATACCGGCGGGGCTGCCTTCGGGCACCTACACGATCCAGATAACAGGCGAAGACTTCGCCCACAATTCGAGCGTCACAGAGGTGACGGTAGAGGTGACAGGCGGCGGCTGAACGATCTGAGATTTGAGATTTGAAGTCTCAGATGAATGGGTGTGAAAGGGATCAATTGCCCGCGTAATCAGCGGCTTTGCAAATGTCGGGATAAGAAGATCAATAGGTTTTCAACCGTTAAGGCGGTCTAAAATTATGCGCAGACGAATCTATTTGACCATAGCAATGACGCTCTCGCTTGTGAGCGTTTCAATAGCCACTTTTGTGGGCGTTCAAAAGGCGACTTCGAACAGACCTGCGCCTTCGGCTCGCAGGGGAGCGGCTCAGGGCGCTGCCGGAAGGGGGGCAGGCGCTCAACGCGCGCCGCTCCGCAAGCCCGATCCTGATCGCGCTCCACAGCCTGCCGTGGATGAGGCGCTTTTCACAAACGAAGAGTTCTTTGGCGTTACCGCGTCGGTCGAGCGCCCTTACCAGGACGCGCTTGCGCGAATCACCGCGCTCGAAACCAGTTATCCAAAAGATGCGCGGTTGCGTCTGCACGCGGCGAGGCTGGCTGAACACACGGGCCAGTTCGACAAGGCCGCAAGCGAGATGACAAGCTATGCCGCTTTGAAAGGCCGTTCGCCCGAATCTCTGCGGAGACTCGCCGACTTTTACCACGACCGGGCGCGGTTTGCCGATGAGGTCAAAACACTTCGAGACCTGGCTCAGGCCCTGCCGGTAGCCGAACGTGGCCCGATATATAAACGCGCGGCCGATCTGGCTCGCTCGCGTTCGCTCAAAGAGTTCAAGCCGTCTGATTTCTTTGCCGAACTCGTAGCCGCCGACCCCACAAATGTTCAGCCGGTCAAGGATTATGTAGAAGAGCTTCTTCTTGCCAAACAGAACTCGGAAGCTCTTTCCGTTCTGGCTTCGTTTCAGCCGAAGTTTCCATCCGAGCTTAATTATTTTCTGAGCACTCGCGCTCGCATATTCGAATCCACAGGCGACCGCCGCGCCGCCGAAGAGGTCTATTCAACCGCGTTCGATCCAAACTGGCCACAGGCGATAACGGCGGATTATTACGATCTGCTGCGCCGCTTTGGGCGCTATCGCACGATTCGCAGACAGCTACAGGAGAGCGTCCGAGGTGGCGCAACCGATCTTCAAACCGTATCTCGCCTCTTTCGCATTTACGCCTACGAGGGCAACTACGAGCAGGCGGCTCAGACGCTCCGCGATCTTGAGGCCCGACGCGCAGGCGGAGGCAGCACCCAGGGGCAGAGCACTCAAGGGCAGGGCACTCAAGGGCAGGGCACTCAAGGGCAGGGCGCGCAGCCCCCACCTGTCAGCGCGTCTGTCTGGAATGCGCGCGAGCTTGAAACGGCAGCCGGATTGTTTACTTCGATAGGCCATTACGATCAGGCCTCGCGTTATCTCTATACGCTCTATCTGGTGGGCGGTCTTCAATCGGGAAGCAATACGCGGGAAGAGGCGCTCTATCGCCTGTTCAAGGTGATGCTCGACGCGGCAGGCACGCCTACCAGATTCGGCGCGGGCGATCTTTCATTTTATAAAGACGTAGCCGAGATAGATCAGCACCCCGGTTTCATGAACGGCGTGCTCTCGCTCATCCTGTCTGGGACCGACCCGGCGCAAGAGTTTGCCAATCAGGAAAAGGCCGCCGCCGGGTACTTCAACCGCGCATTCGCCTACCGCATATTCACGTCCTTCAAGCAGGAGTACGCCGCGTCGAAACATCTGGGAGAGATGTATCTGGGCGTGGTCAATATCTTCTCCGCGCTTGGCGAGCACAGGCTCGCAATCGAAGCGGGGCGCGAATTTCAAGAGCGATTCCCGAATGCGCCCGAATACAGCGCAGTCTCTCTGCGGATAGCCGACTCCTACGTGGCGCTGAAGGATCGAAAGAACGAGCGCGCGGTCCTCATGAGCCTGCTTGACCGGCTGGCTCGCACGCGCCCGAAGGGCACTTCGCTCGTGCCGGTTTCGGCCAAACGATGGAGCCTTGCCAACTCGCCTCAGTTCCGGCAGTTGCTTGATCGCATAAAGTACAACCTTGAAGCCTACAGCGACACATACGACCCGACCGAAGGCGGAATCTCTTTCCAGAATTACAACAGCTATGATGAGGAAGAAGAAGAGTCCTCATCCTCGGCCAGTGTTGACGGCAATAGCCTTCAGGGGCCGTCATACGGTGAAGTGCTTGAGCGTTACGTCGCTTCGCTTGCGAGCGAAGAGAAGAAGACCGAGACGCTGGCTTTCTTCTGGGGCGAGATCAAAAAACATCCGCGTGAAGAAGGGTTGTATGAGCGATTTCTGAGCTGGCTCGGGCAGGCTCAACTCGTAAACGAGCAGTTGAAGGCTTACGATTCAGCGATCCGCCAGTTCGATTCGAATACGTGGTACCACAGGTTAGCGCGCTGGTACGTTCGCGAGAAACGCGGGCGCGAACTGGCGCGGTATTCGCGCGACCTGATAAACATCTTTGACGAGCCCGAGATCACAGAGTATCTGGTCAGGTTCGCGGGCTACGGCGCGACCTCGACCGGAGATCAGTTGAACTGGGACGGACGGCTGGCATTTGACCTCTACAGCGTTGCCCATCAGCGATTCCCGCGCAATCTGTTTTTCGTCCGTGGGATGCTAACCTATCTTTCGACGCACGACACCACCGCGTGGGCGAAACTTTCCGCGCAGTACTATTTTGCCGACCGCAGCATACGCGACCCTTACCTTCAATGGCTGTCATATGAAGGGGAGTTGCGCGCCCGCTACAGCGAGGCAAAGAGCAAAACAACCGGCAACGCGACTACGCCCGGTTCTCAGCCCTCGGCGCTCGGTCCCTACAACGTCTTTGCGGCCGACGCGGCGTTGTGGCTCTCGCACCACGACGAGGCGATAGAGGCTTACCGCAATCTCGTAGCCCTTTACCCGGGCGAGCCGCAATACGCCGACCGTCTGGCCGATCTGACGCGCTCGTTCGGCAGTCAGGATGACAAATATTATGAAGAGTCGGCCCGCACCTTCGCTCAGATGGCCGACATCTACCCTTCGGATCACTCTTACAGGATCAAGGCGGGCGAGGTTTATGCTCAACTGGGCGATTTCAATCGCGCCGCCGAGGAGTGGAACAAGCTTATAAAACTTGAACCCGCCGAGCGTGAGACCTATCTGGAAGTGGCTACGGTCTTCTGGGATTACTATCAATTCGATCAGGCGATAAGCGTCTTCAAACAGTTGCGCGACGTGACGGGCGACCCGACTATTTACGCTTATCGAATGGGCGCGGTCTATGAAGGCAAGGACGATATCGATTCGGCCATAACCGAGTATGTGAAAGTGCTCAACGAGCCCGGCGACGGTCGAAACACGGTGGCCGAAAGGCTCGCGCAACTGGCCAGGCGTACGGGGCTTGCCGAAAAGATTTCAGCCGCTTATCAGAGCGCGCACTCGGCGCACCCGGATGACTGGCAGCTTGTTATAGGTTATGCCAGCTATCTGGCTGAGCGCGACAAGCAAGCCGATGCGCTCGCGCTTCTTCGCAGCGAGATCGAACGTTCGAGCGATGTCGCTTATCTGGAATCGGTGCGCGATCTTTTCCGCATCATCCTGCGGCCCGAAGATGAGCGGATGGTAATCACCCGGCTCGCGTCGGTGGCACGCGACGAGCGCGAGGCGATGATGTATCGCCTTCAACTCGCCTCGTTCCTCGAACGCCATAATCAGAAGGATCAGGCCATAGGAGTGATCGACTCTCTGGTTGCCGATTACCCAACAAACGTTGGCGTGGTCGAAGAGTCGGCGCAGTTTTACTGGCGCGCCGGGTTGACTGATCGCGCGCTTGATCTTTACAAGAAGACGCTCGCCCGCGCGCTCGGATCGAATCAGCGCAACCTGACTCTGCAACTGGCAAAGCGTCAGGCTGATGCCGGAAAGTTAGCGGATTCGGAGGCGACGCTTCGAACCTACTACGCCAGTCACCCGCTCGATTCCGAAGTCTTTGCGATGCTGGCAAAGACGCTTGGGGCCGAAAACAAACTCGAAGACCTGGCCACGCTTTATCGAGACGCGTTCAAGGAAGTGAAAGAATCCGACCTGAGCCGCGACGAATCCAAATCGCGCGTTGCCGATCTTCGTGAAGGGATGATTCGCACGCTCGACAGCCTGAAAAAATACGAAGAAGCGGTAGATCAATACATCGAGATCATAAACACCTTTCCCGAAGACGCCGACCGCCTCGCCACCGCCATTGATTATGCCGAAGCGCATAACCTGTCCGGGCGGCTGGATGCTTATTACGAAAAGCTGGCAAAAGAGGCGTACAAGAACTATCGCTGGCAGCTTGTACTGGGCCGCATATACGAGCGACGCGGGAATCTCGCGGGCGCAACCGATCAGTATCGCGGGGCCGTCGCAAACGAGCCTCAACGATCCGATTTGAGGTTCTCGCTCGCCTCTACTCTTGCGCGCCAGCAACGATATGACGAGGCGATAGCGGTGCTGCGCGAAGGCTGGTCGCTGTCGGGCCGGGACCCGCAATGGCTGATCGAAGTCGCGCGGATTCAGGTGCAGCAGGGCAAGCGCGACGAGGCCGCTCAAACCGTGCGTCAGGCGCTCGCCTCAAAGAAGGACGCAAAACCCGAAGACGGATTGCAGGCCGCGTCCCGTCTTGCTTCCTGGGGTCTCTACCCGGCTGCGGTGCAGGTCTATGAAGAGATCATCGCGCAGATACCGAAGACGCTCAAAGACGATTATGTAGGCACCGATTTTGTGGTGGGGTATATCAACGCGCTTGTGCATGTGGAGCCTCCGGTCACAGTCTTTCAAAAGCTTGAGCGAATGCGGGCGCAGTATCAGGCCATATTCGACAACTCGGATGACAACGACAAGTACAGGGCCTCCTCAATCGTCTCCGCGATAGATCAGGCCATGCGCGCGGATTTCGGACGCGGCGTAATCGACTATGCCAGCGCGACCGAAACGACCGCGCTCGTAGGCGCTGTGCAGGCGGCTACGGCAAAGCTCACCGCTTACAGCGACAAGGATGCGTTGCTCCGCTACCTTGGCATAGCGCGCGGCGCGAATCTGGTCGAGGTCGAAGAGCAGATTTACATCCAGATCAAAGATGCCGCCCTGAAAGGGCATCTCACTGCCACAGATACGGAATATTACAACGAGATGCGCGCACTTGTGGCTTTTTATAATCGCCACGCGGCCTTTGTTCGCGCAGCCGAAGCGCTGGCCGACGGCTATGCGCGAGACAAGTACAAAGACCATTTCGATTACCAGAACCAGATAGCCATCGAGTACCGGCTGAGCGGAGACACAAACCGCGAGCTTGAATGGTTGCGTTCGGCATACAGAAGCGCGAGCGGAGATTTGACCGCAAGCAGCGCCGATTGGGTAGACCGATACCTGACGCTGCTCTATTCGACAGGGAAGCGGGACGAGGTTCAGCAAATCGCCTCGTCTTACAATCCGTACCAGTTGCAGTTGATCAATTTCCTTATCGAGAAGGGCGAGAAAGATATTGCGCGAAAGGCAATCGCAAGCGCAAGACAGTCGCCCGCCTGGGTCGCCTCGCGCAGCGGCGAAGTCGGGTTGTTTTTGAAAGACACTTCCGTGGAAACGGAAGCCTTCTTCAAGGCGGCGCTCGATATTCGCCCAATCGGAGAGATGCTCGGGCGACGGGTTGATTCCAACCAGACATTGCTCGGCAATGACTGGTTCACGGCGGCCAGAAATTACGGTTACTGGCTTGGGCTTGTGCCATCGCGGGGGATGGAGGGCCAGCACTATGTCCCCGCCGAGATTGAAAATCATCCGTCGAGCGCCCGCGCTCAACTCGAGCTTGCCGCATATTTTCTCGATCAGAAAGACCTCGACCGGGCGACCGATCACACGGGGCTTGCCTCGGAGCTTGCGCCCGGCAGCAAGGAAATAGCCTTGATGCGCGGTTCGATAGCGCTTGCGCGCGGCGACCGGCAGGCCGCTCAGGACGCGTGGGCTACGATCATCACGGGGCGGGTTAGCGTGGATGACGCGCAGACTTATTTGAAGGTGATGGCCGACAATGGATTTTTGCGCGAGGCGCTTCCCCGGCTTCAGGCGTTTCTTGTGAGTTATGTCAATCGCCGCGTGCGAAATCAAAATGCAAGCGAAAGAATCGAGGCGATCAAACCGCTCGTGCGCGACATCACCGCGCGCGCGCAGGGCAACGAGCAACTCGAAGATGAGATAGGAACATACTTTCATAACGTGATCAACAGCATGCCCGGAGACACCTCTATCGGCAGCCTGTTGATCGAAGAGAACCTGCTGCCCGATTCCGCGCTTGGCGGCCTCTATCGCACTATCCATCAACGGCTTTCGGATCAGGCCGCCGCCGTATTCGGCACCGATGAATACGACAACGGCTATTACAACGGGTCGGAGTATGTCTACCCGGCGCAGGCGTTGAGCGAGTTTCGCCGTCGCTTTCTGGATTATCTGATAAAGTCCAGAGCCTTTGATGAAGCGCGATTGCTTGTCGCTACAATCAATCAGGAGCAGGCCGATCTGGCGCTTGCGACAAAGGCTGATGATTATGTCGTTAGTCGTTATGACTGGCTGCCTCTGGCTTCGGCCCTGATCGAATTGCGCGGCGGCGACGCGGCTAAGGCCGTAGCCGAACTACGCCGTTATTGCGGTCTCGATGGCGGTGAGACAAATGATTCGGACGAGATGCAAAGTAGCGGTAGCGGCCTGCTTCACGAGCAATGCCTGAAGGCATACGCGCTGTTGCTTGCGGAAGGCAAAGATACGGAAGCCGAGGCGATGCTTTACGAGGCTTATCGAGCGGCGGCGCGGACGCGCTACTCGGATGACGCGAGCCTTGCCGGGCTTGCGGAGATCGAAGCCCGCCGGGGGCAGATGGATGAGGCCGGGCGGTTGCTCAAGCTTCTGGTAGAGCGTTCCACCGACAATCTCAAGGCTCTGCGTCTGGCCGCCGAGACATCTGCGCGGATAAATCGCTTTGATGATGCCGTAAATTTCCGCGAGCAGATAGCGCGCATCAATCCCAATGATGCGACCAACAAGCTTGAGCTTGCTCACGTGATCGCGGCAGCGGGCAGAAACGGCGAAGCGGTCGATAGGATAATCGCGTTGATAGCGGAGAGGACTACATCAAACAGCGTTCGAGCGCAGGCGGCCGAGATCATGGGCGAAATCGCGAGGAGAGACCCGTCACAGGGTGCGCGGGCGGCTGCGGCGCTCGACGGGCGAGTGGCTCAGGCGGATGCCGGGGCCGTGCTTGCGCGAGCGGCAATAGCCGAAAAGACCGGACGGCCTGATGAGGCTCGTCAACTGCTTAAGCGAATAACCGGCGGCTCGCTTGCTTCGGTGGCTCAGATGAAACTGGGAATAATAGAGAAGGCCGCGGGGCAAGATGCGGAAGCGGTTGCCAGTTTCGAGCGGGCTATTTATCTGGATGCCGACGGGGATATGACTGGCGCAATCGCCTTCGTAGCCCCGGGTCCGCGCGCCCAGTTGATAGCGCTTTACAGCCGGGCGGGGCGCGATCTTGCCGCGATTCGCCTTGCCGAAAGCGATGATGCGAGCGGCCCCGCCGCGATCAACGCTGCCATCAAGAACGCATTAAACGGGGGCGAACAAGCCGAAAGAACCTCTGGATCTACGGTTGCCTTCGAGCCTTCGCTTGAGATCACAAGATCGAAGGCTCCGGGGCTAAGGACGCTGGCCGAGGCAAACGACGCTGCTTTGTCGAGAACGCAGAGCGAAGAGGTTTCTGCGCTTGTGGATTCGGCGGCGCGGCTTGGCCAGTATGATCGCGCCATCGCAATGGAGCGGTTGCTCGCACTGGAGGCGACAAAGCCGGATGAGAAGACCGGCATTGAGAAACGACTGGCGGAAATTATGGCGGCGAAGAGAGCCGAACAGATCAGATCGGCTTTGCTTTTACGCGTGGATAATTCCAATGCGACCGAATCAATTTATGCCGGTCGCCTCCTTGGAGAAAAGTAGGGGCAGGGCTTGTCCCTGCCCGGATCGGCCAAAGGCCGATGATGTGGCATGGCCCATATAGATGACAAGAAAATCTATGTCCGGCGAAATAGCCTCCGTCTGCGCGGATTCGATTACTCAACAAAGAGGATATATTATGTCACGATAGTTGTTGAGGGCAGACGAAATCTTTTTCTCGATCATCGGCTGGCTCTGTCTATCATTGATTGCCTTTTGCGACTCCGGCAGCAGATGCGTTTCAGGCTTTACATTTACTGTCTGATGCCGGATCACATTCATGCATTGATTGGTTCTGGTGAGTCAGGAAAATCGCTGGGCGAAATCTGTGGCACTTTCAAGAGCATTTCAACGCGTGCATATTGGCAATGGTATGAAGGGAAGCTCTGGCAGCGACAGTTTTTTGATCGTGTTATACGCAACGAAGAGGAGTTTTATGAAAAATTGGAATATGTCAGGTTGAATCCGGTGAGAAGAGGATTGGTTGAAAGACCGGATCGATGGCCCTACACGGGCAAGGTTGACGACCTTCTATAGTCATCGCGCTACGCGCGATCCGGGCAGGGACAAGCCCTGCCCCTACAATCAAATCCGGGCGGGGACAAGCCCTGCCCCTACAATCAGGTTACGATTATGAAAAACATCAGAATACTCCTGCTGATCGGTATAGCGGTTGTCGCACTCGCGCACAGGTCTGACGGACAACAGACGCGGCCCGTGGCCGAGCAACTCAGGCTCGCAGGTATCACCCCTCGCGGCGCGCTTGTTTATGTTCAGGCTACGGACCTCTCGGCGCTTATGAAGATGTGGAACGCTTCAAACATCAGAGAGCAATACTATAAGAGCGCGAGCTTTTCCGCTTACTCGCAATCGCACATCTATCTCAAGCTCCAGAACCGCAAACAGGATTTCGAGCAGGCCATAGGATTCGGGCTGGATGAAGACCGGCTCGCCGAACTCGCGGGCGGAGCCTCGTCGGTTGCGATGTATGACATAGGCAAACTCGAAATGGTCTTTGTGACCGAAGTGCCGCGCGCGCGCGCGATTGCTACGACGATGTTCAAACAGGTGCCTCAGTTTCAAGAGCGTTCCGCCGACGGCAGCCCTTATTATGTCCACGATGTGAAGACCGATAACGGGAATCTGAATCAGCAATTCTGTTTCGCCTATTCGGAAGGTAAGCTCATAGTGACGACCGCCGAAGGGTTGATGATTCGCGCGCTCCGGAACGCAAAACAGACAGGAGATGACGCCCTTCTGCCCGATCTTCTCTCAATTGCCGGGCAGGCTGAAGGCTTTGCCGCGCGCGACATCACCATCTGGCTCGATCAGGCGCGGCTCAACAAGAACCTCTATTTCAACAACTACTGGATTCATCACAACACAACCGAAACAGACCCTTCTTCGCTTGCGAACATCGAAAGCGGATTGATAGATGTTCGATTCACTCCGCAGGGGCTCAACGAGCAGCGATGGTTCAAGATGTCGTCTGCAAACGCAAATGAAGCGGGCACGCTCTCGGCAGAGCAGACGAGCGCGCTGATAAGGTTCGCTCCCGCCGATGCGCAACTGATCGAAGCGCACGCCCCGTCAGGCGCAATCGAAGAGCTTGGCCATTCGGTCTCGCAGATTTTTTTCGGCAAACTGCCCGACTCGGCAGGGACGCCACCCGATATTCCCGACCGCACCCGCGAGACAAACAACGAAGGCGACAGCAGCGCGCGAACCGAACGCTATGCCCGGCTCGACGCGCGTTTTGATCGCGATGTAGATGACCCTGCGGCCGAAGGGGCAGCTTCCAAGGGGCCGGGGGCCGGGGGCGCGGGGGCGGGTGTGACATTTGAAAAGAGCCTCGTTTCAATCCTGTCTGGAGTCTCGCCTTCGGGCTATTGTGAAATGGTCCGTTCGAAAGCGGATGCCGGAAAATCGTTCGTGGGCTTTGAGCGCGCCATAGTCCTTGAGATGAGAGCCGATGCGGCTATAGATCGCGCAACGTTTGAGCGAGCGATAACCGATGAAATACGGGCGCGATTTGTAATTTCAGGTGTAGACCCGAATCTTTCGTGGCAGGAAGAAGCGGGCGTTCGATATTTGGCCGAATCGCTGCTTCAGCAATCGGCGGCCTATTCGATTTCCGGCAAGTATCTGGTGATGGCTTCGAGCAAAGAGTTTGCCCGCGACATAATGCAAGCGGCAAAGACGTCTGCGCCTCCCGCGAAAGCCGACTTCGAAGGAACGGCAACCTTTTATGCCGTGGCACGGGTGGCCGAGGCTCGCCCGATCTTCGACAGGCTGATGGCCAAACTCGACGGCAAGGTCGAAAACGCCCCTGCCTCCACCGATCAGCAGGACGAAACCGAAACCGAAGTCAAATTCTTCAGCGATAACCTGTCCAGTTTGATAGGCGCTTCCTCAATCCGCGAGCTTCGCCTTAAACGCGAGACCAGCGGCCCTTTGATGACCGAGCGAGTAACCTACCTCTTTTGAGGGATGAGGGATGAGGGATGAGGGATGAATCGGACTGTAGGGTAACATTCCGGTAATCGGTTAAACCAATTCACCGAAATATTTCCTTAGAGTCCGATTCATCCCTCATCCCTTCTGTTGTTGCGCCGGATGGGGGACTGCTGGTATTGTTTTCCCTCACTTTGGCTCGAAAGGATATTTACATACAAGGGGTTAGATGGTAGGTAAATCAATTGTAGTATCGATGTTGTTGTTGTGTCTGGCCGGGTGCGCGCACGAAGCTCCCTACGAAGACGCCGATAAGGCTACACTGCTGTTTTTTCAGCGACTGGATGTCGAAAATTTTAACGAGATATATGACGACGCCTCGAAATTCTATAAGGATTCAATCCCCAGAGAGAAAGCCATTGAGTCCCTCAAGCAACTGAAAGAGATGGGCGACCACACGGCTCCCACCCGATTGAGCACCAGGTTTAATACTTATGAAGGTCATCGCGTGGTCGAGCCTGTTTACATAGTCCACTTTAATGATAGAAAAGCTTCGATCCCCTTCAGATTTATTGATGAAGGAGGCGAATGGAAGCTCTTATATTTTGCAGTCAACGCAAGCTGATATAGCCCCGGCGTTGCGTTTGAAATCTTATTAATCTTGTAAAACCTGTCAAGTATCCGGGTTCTCTCATGCGAAAACCGGGATGACGGGTGTCGTGCTCAAACCGGCACTGTGAAATTCGTGTTTCAGGAGATATATATGAAGTCTGGAAATATTGCGTTATTGGCGCTTTTGATCTTATCTGGTCTTATGATTGGAGCGCATCAAAGCTACGGTCAGGGCGCTAAAAAGAAGACTCTCACAGGAGAGATCACCGAAGACAAGGCCATGAAACTGGTCTTTGGCAATTATGACGATGAAGAGGAAGTGTCGGCCTGGAAGCCTTCGGCCGCCGATATTACGCAACTCAAGATTGACTCGGGCGCAAAGGATGTCTTTTCCTCGATACTGCTTGCAAAACCTATGCACGAAGGCAATTTTGATAAATATATACTGCTGACGGGGACCGTCCCGAAGGATTACACCTGCCACGCCTGTCCGGCGACCATCAGCGGCTTTCTATTTTCGAAGACGGGCGGCGGCTGGCAACTGGACGCCGAGCAGAAGTTTATAGCCCGGCTCGGCGAGTACGGCGAAGGGCCTGCGACCGAACTGGTGAGAATAGGCCCGGATAAATACGGGGTGTTGTTTCGCCCTCTCTACACCGGCACTTATCAGGAAGAAGGGATGATCTTGTTTGAGGTGACTGACAGCGGTCTTACCGAGGCGCTTTCTTTGCCCGCCACAAGCGGGCAGGGCGGCGACAACAAGCCGTACAAGTATTCTTCCAAGCTCAATTTCGTCCAGGGCAAAAACAGTTCTTACTATGACATCAAGATCAGCACTACCGGCTCAAGAAAGGGCAGTGACGGCAAGGTGACGAGCGTCGATGAGACGAAGACCTACATATTCAACGGTAAGAAATATGTGCCCGATCAGGGGGCGCAAAAGGCCGCTCCTGTCACACCTGCTCCTTCCAAAAAGGGCTGAGGGAGGTGAAAACCATCCGGTGGAGCGAGTTCTGCCGTTTTTACAAACAGGCTGATTTCACAAACAGGCTGAGTCAGCCTTGAAGTATTTTCTGGGGGGTATCATGAGAAGAAGGTTGCTGTTTACATCCGTCGCGCTTGCGATGTTCATAATGGTTTCAGTTGTAGGCGCGGATGTGCGCTCTTACCTGAAAGGCTCCGACCCTATAGACAAAAACTCGCCTGCAAAGGTTGTGAAAGGCTTCGGCGGACAAAAGATCGACCCTCGGAGCTATCGCAGCCCGGGGCGCGTGCGTAAAGTCGAGGTCTCTGCAAGCGACACCGATGCGCTTGAACGCGCAAGGGCGCAGGGCGCAATCGAGGTCGCCGATTACGGCTCTTTCAAACTGCTTGCTATGCGTGTAGGGAACGGGGAAGGGAGGAGCGGCGACAGCGAAGCCGAGCTTTCGGCCCTGTCATCTGTACCCTCTAACCGGCCGTCAGACCCGTCATCCGTCCGGGTGCGCGACGATTTCAATGTGCTCCTGTTGCGTTCGGGCATTATCGATACGACATCCGATGAGCAGGCTGGAAACTTCGTCAGTCTTGGGAAGGCTTCAAGCCTCGTGACTACGCAATCAATAAATGCAGTGGCGGGCAGAAAAGTGGGCGGAGCGGGGCTTCGCCTGGTTCAGTTCATAGGCCCGGCCAAACGCGAATGGCTCGAAGAGCTTCGGGCAAGCGGTGTCGAGGTGATCGCCTATGTCCCGAACAATGCGTATCTCGTGCGGGGAGATGCCTACGCGGGCGTGCGGTTGCAGAGAAGGAAGGGCGACGATGCCGAGCCGTTTGTTCAGTGGGAAGCGCCTTTTTCTGATGAATTCAAGATTCATCCGGCCCTGGTCGCCATTATGAATGAGAACCCCGAGCGCGAGGTTTTGATCTCGATTCAGGTGGCTCGCACTCCCGCCGATAACGACTTGCAATCAAACGCGGATGTGAAAGCGGCTAAAAAGCTTGCCCGAGAAACTTTAGGCAATGCTTACAACGTCCTCGGTTATACAAACTTAAGGATGAAGATAGAAGCGGGCCGGATAAGGAAGCTGGCCGCGCTCCCGAACGTAATCAATATCGAGCCGTGGAAGGCCCCGGAGCTTTTTGACGAGCGATCATCTCAGATCATAGCGGGCGCTTTGACCGCAGACGGCAAACAGGCCAGCAATCCCGGGTACATGCAATGGTTGCTCGCGCACGGTTTTGACTCGCAATTCAACTTTGGCATAGATATTACCGACACGGGGCTTGATCGCGGAGCGATCACCGCCGACAAACTGCATCCCGATTTTCTGAACCCCTCGGGCGCGAGTCGCGTCCTTTATGCCCGCGATTTCACGGGCGATTTCGACGGCGGAGACGTGCAGGGGCACGGAACCTTGAACGCGTCCATAGCCGGAGGCGGGAATCTCTCAACGGATTCGAGCGCGCGCGATTCGGGCCAATACGGTTACGGCATAGGCGTAGCGCCTTTCGCGCTTCTCGGCTCGTCGAAGATATTTCAAGCCGCCGGGCGTTTCGATCTTCAGGAGCCGTATACAAAGCTTCTTGCCGCCGCCTACACGGACGGAGCGCGCATCTCGTCAAACAGCTGGGGCGCGACTTCCAACGAATATACTATAGAGTCGCAGGAATATGATTCCAGAGTGCGCGATGCCCTTCCTTCGCAGCCGGGCAATCAGGAGATGGTTATATGTTTTGCGGCGGGCAATGCGGGAGGCGGCGGAACGATAGGTTCGCCCGGGACCGGCAAGAATGTTATCACGGTGGCGGCGGGCGAGAACGCAAGGGGCGGAGGTCTTGACGGCTGCGGCATAAATGATGATGAGGCCGACAGCGCTCTCGATATCGTCTTTTTCTCTTCGGGCGGACAGCTTGACGACGGGCGGATGAAGCCCGACATCACCGCGCCCGGCACACACGTTCAGGGCGCGGCCTCGCAGCACCCCGATTTCAATGGAAGCGGTGTCTGCGGCGAAAATTCTCGCAGTCCATACTTCCCAAAGAACCAAACTCTCTACACATGGTCATCCGGCACTAGCCATTCAACGCCGATTGTAGCCGGGGCCTCTGCGCTTGCCCGGCAGTTCTTCCTCAATCGCGGCGAGCAGCCGAGCGCGGCGCTCATAAAGGCGTTGCTTGTAAACACGACTACTTATATGACGGGCGAACTGGCTGGCGGCGATCTGCCTCACCCGCGACAGGGCTGGGGCTTGCTGGACCTCGGCCGCGCCTTTGACGATGCGCCCAAAGTCTTTGTCAACCAGACACACACGTTTACCGACAGCGGGCAGGAGTGGCTGATGACCGGAGAGATCAAAGACGCGACCCGCCCGTTTCGCGTCTCTCTTGCATGGACCGACGCGCCCGGGCTTTCGGCCTTTGCTCCGTGGGTAAACGATCTCGATCTGGAAGTCACGGTCAACGGACACTCTTATCTCGGCAATCATTTTGACGGGGATGTATCCGAGCCGGGAGGCGAGCCAAACACAAAAGACAACATCGAAAGCGTCTGGCTGCCCGCAGGCACGACGGGAGCTTTTCAGGTGCGGGTCAGAGCGAGCGTCATCGCCGGGGACGGCGTGCCGGGCAACGCCAGTTCAAATGATCAGGATTTCGCGCTCGTCGTCTACAACGGCGAAAAGAAAGATACAGCCGTCACTCTGGTCGAGGATGTCAACCTAGGCAGTACCCTCCTTCCCAACCATTCAAGTGATTTAAAAGTCCGGTTAAAGAATGTTTCTTCCGTCCCGCTTTCAGGCGGGCACGCAACCTTGACCACCTCTACACCGGGAGTGAATATAACAGCCTCTGAATCTGATTTCCCAACGATTGCGCCAAACGGCACGAGTGAAAACACTCAATCGTTTACTGTGGCTGTAAACGGGGATGTCGCCTGCGGCACGATAATCGAGCTTGCGGTTAACCTCTCCGCGCAGGGCGTGACATCGCGCATACCTTTGGAGTTGATCGTGGGCAATGTGGCCCCTGCCACGTTTTTTGCCGACGACATAGAATCCGGCGCGGCGATGTGGACGCACGGCAGCCCCATCAAAAAGAAGAAGAAAAAGACCGACACATGGGTAATCGCCACAGACCGCTTCCACACAGGCGCAAGCTCGTGGTACACGCCCGACCTGCCCAAACTGAGCGATGCGTATCTCGACACTCTGCCGATCCAGCTTCCATCCGACGGGCGAGATTTGCAGCTTGTCTTTTATCACACTTTCGGGTTCGAGAGCTTTGGTTATGACGGAGGGGTGCTTGAAATCTCAACCGGAGATAACGTGTTCGAAGACCTCGGCTCACACATTCTGGAAGGCGGCTACAACGGGGATATTCTCAGCTTCAGCGAAAACCCGCTCGCAGGCCGGCCGGGGTGGATTGACGGACGCCTGGGCGTATTTCAGAGAGTTGTAGTCGACCTCAACAGCTACGTGGGAAAGACCGTGACGATAAGGTGGCACATAGGTACGGACACGAGTTTCAAAGGTTACGGCTGGTATGTTGACGATGTGACGGTCGCAGGCAACCGCGTGACGTGTAATTCTGCGGCGAACGAATAAAGCAGCCAGTAAGGCAAAACTCGAAAAGAGACCACCGGCCCGGCAGGATAAAGTCGGCTTACTCCTGTCGGGCTTTTTCATTATAGCCCGAGAGTCGGCGCAGTTTGCGTTTGAATTCGCGCCCGTCAACCCTGTGTTTGAATGCCTTAATTCCATTGATGAAGATCACAGGAATGTCGTATCCGTACCGGTCGCGCAAGGCGGGGTCGAGATCGATGTTGATTTCTTCGAGCGTGAATTCATCGTTGCAGCCCGCCCCGAGCAGGTTTGCTTTTGCTTCGTCGCAGAGATGGCAGCCCGGCCGCGTATAAAATGTCACGACAGCTTTTTTCATCACAGATTGAATAATACATCAGTGAGAACAGTAATTGTCTACATTGGATAATCTCTGATTGTTCGATCTGAAAGCTGAATTTTCCAGGAATTGAATGGCCTTGAAGAATCATTGCCGAGGGCTCTTCGGGCGGCTCCTGCTTGCGGAATGCACCTCGCGGATGTTAATAATTTCAGTTGGCTTGCGGCCCGAAACATTCAACATGCGAGCCTCAGTTAGAAGTTGAAAGGAACGAGTTTTAATGCGAATCACCCTTACTGTGCTGTTGCTGGCCACTATTATACTCAGCGGATGCGACGGCAATAATTCAAACAGCAATGCGACCGGCAATTCAAATACGACTGCAGGTTCCAACAGCAATGGAAGCGTGCCCGCGGTCTTAGAGCCCGTAGAACCCATAAAGCCCACAAGCACCCTTGATCCGAATTTCAAATCTTGCAATCCGTATTACCCGCTCGTCCCCGGATCGCAGATGAAATACACTTTGAATTATTCGAGCGGGATGGTCGCCGACGGTACCGTTGTGGTTGACGCGGCGGAAGAAGACGGGCGCAAGGTCTTTATCGAAACTTTGCAGATAGTGGACCGCAGCGGGGGCGCGCAACTGGTCAATAAAAGCGTCAGTAAATTTATCTGCGATAACGGCAGAGTTCAGGTCATCGCCCAGAAGTCAGATACCAGACTTATCGGTGATTCAAGTTCTGCCGATTACAAATATACTGATCCGGCGGTTTTTATGAACGATCCGTCGGCGCTTCTTCATACGGGAGCAACCTGGTCGTTTAGCTTCAATCAGGTAATCACTAAGCCCGGCAGCGCCCCCAGAGATTCGAAAAACCCCAAGACTATCAGCTACACCGTTCAGGGAGAGGAAGAAGTGACGGTTCCCGCAGGCAAGTTCAAGGCTCTGAAACTGCTGCGCAAGGCGGGCGGCAATGAAATCACAGAGTATTATGTTCGGGGTTTGGGGATGGTTGAGCGCAGATCGGGCGAGGGGACAGTCTGGTCACTGAGCGAATATAGCGGTCTCACCCCTATCGAATAAAGCTATACCCATAAATCGGAAGTCGAGAAAGCAAATGGAGACGAAGATAATCAATCCGGCGACGCTGGCCGCCCCGCGTGGATACAATAACGGGGTGCTGGCCGTGTCAGGGTCGCTGCTCTTTGTCGCGGGGCAGATAGGCTGGGACGCTCAGGCGCGCATCGTCAGCGAGGATTTCGCCGAGCAGTTTCGGCAGGCGCTCGCAAACGTCCTCGAAGTTGTTCGCGAAGCCGGAGGAGAGTCGTCAAACATCACAAGGCTGCTGATCTTCGTCACCAACAAGAACGAATACCTCTCGAAGCTGAAAGAGGTAGGCGCGGCCTATCGTGAGCTTATGGGCAAACATTATCCCGCTATGACGCTGGTAGAAGTCAGCCGTCTGGTCGAAGACCTTGCCAGAGTCGAAATAGAAGCTCTGGCAGTTATATAATCTCGGTTATATAATCCTCGTGGGCACAAGGCAGAAAACGCAAAGTGGCAAACGAATCAAACGAGATCAGTCCCGCAAGTTTTTTATATGAAGAGCGCGGTCCCATCGCGGTGATAACCTTCAACCGGCCCGAGCGATTGAACTCGCTTACCTTCGAAGTCTATCGCGAGCTTACCCAAACGATGGCGGCCTTACGCACGCGCCGCCAGGTGCGTGTGGTCGTCATAACCGGTAAGGGAAGAGGGTTCTGTTCGGGTGGCGATGTCGAGGAAATAATAGGCGAACTCTTCAACCGCGACGTGGCCGGATTGCTTGAATTCACCCGGATGACCTGCGCGCTCGTGCGGAACATACGTTCCTTGCCCAAACCCGTAATAGCTTCGCTAAACGGCACGGTAGCCGGGGCGGGGGCGGCAATTGCCCTCGCCTCTGATTTTAGGATCGCATCGGAGGCGGCGAAGATCGCGTTTCTATTCGTGAAGGTGGGGCTTGCGGGCGCAGACATGGGCGCGGCCTTCCTGTTGCCCAAGATAGTCGGGTTAAGCAAGGCGACCGAGATCCTTTACACCGGAGATTTTCTGAGCGCGGTGGAAGCCGAACGCATAGGGCTCTACAATCGAGTCGTCGCCTCAGGCGAGCTTGAAGCCGAGACAAACAGATGGGCCGAACGCCTCGCACGAGGCCCGGGCTTTGCGCTCTCGATGACGAAAGCGGCGCTCACGCGCGAACTTGAAATGAACCTGGAAATGGCTCTGGAAGCCGAAGCCGAGGCACAGGCCATCTGCATGCTCAATCCCGATTTCCGCGAAGCCTATGAAGCTTTCGTGGCAAAGCGCGAGCCTCAGTTCAACCGGCAGGATTTTGCAGGCGCGGGTAAAGAGCAGGATGAAGAACGCGGCTGACTACCCGATAATGTTTTTTGATTTATTCGATTCAAGGAGTATTTGATGTCTTTTGGTTTACCTTCCAGTGAAGGCGATGACCGCCTGACCTATGGCGATTATCTCAAGATCCGCGAACTGATTTCGCTTCAAACCCTGTTGTCGGAGCCTGCGCATCACGACGAGACGCTGTTTATTATCATCCACCAGGTTTATGAACTCTGGTTCAAGCAACTGCTTCATGAAATAGACTTGATCATCGACCGGCTAAACGCGGACAAGCCGCTGATGGCAATTCGCCTGCTCGGTCGCTGCACGGAAATCCAGAGAGTGCTGGTCAATCAGGTAGGGGTGCTTGAGACGATGACGCCGATGGATTTTCTTTCCTTTCGCGATCACCTGCTGCCCGCGAGCGGTTTCCAATCATTTCAATTCCGAGAACTTGAATTTGTTTCGGGTTTGAAAAACCCCAGGTTTATCCGTAACTACGACCCCGACTCGGCTGAGTACGCAAAGCTCCAACAACGGCTGCAAAGCCCTACGCTCGGCGATGCGTTTTATAATCTGCTCAGGCGGCGAGGCTTCGATTTGCCCGAAGAGGAGCAGGAAGGCGATCCGCATCGCGAGTCGCGTATAAAAGAACTCAAGCGAATTTATGAAGAGTCGGAACGCCATTACGAGCTTTTCATGCTGGCCGAAAGTTTGATCGAATACGACGAGATGTTTTCATTGTGGCGGCTCCGTCACGTCAAGATGGTAGAGCGGATGATAGGCACAAAGCCCGGAACAGGTGGAAGTGAAGGTGCCGGTTATTTGAAGAAGACCGTCGAGCAGAGATTCTTCCCAGACCTCTGGGAATTGCGCACCTATCTGAGCAAAAGAAGCCAATATTAGTCGGTGGTCGGTGATTACTGGTCAATTGCGAGCAATCGCTCTTATTCAACAATAAACATAGGCAGGTAACTGACCACCGACCACTGCCAGGGAGGCATTTATGGACACGCTATTGGAATGGAGAAAAGAGTTTCCGATACTCGATAATACGGTTTACCTTATTTCGCACTCGCTGGGAGCGATGCCTCGCCGCACGCGTGACCGCCTGGCGGAGTATGCAGACACCTGGGCTACGCGCGGCATTCGCGCATGGGAGGAAGGCTGGTGGGAGATGCCCCGGGCGACGGGCGATCTCATAGGCAGGATCATAGGCGCGGGCGAAGGCGAAACCGTCATGCACCAGAACGTATCCATCTGCCAGTCTATTATCAATTCCTGTTTCGACTGGTCTGACAGACGCAACAAGATCGTGACCGAAAATTTGAACTTCACTACGAATATTTATATTTACCACGCGCTGGAGAGGGAAGGAGCGCGCGTTGTCACCGTAGATTCGGAAGACGGCATAACGATCCCGCTTGAGCGAATGCTTGAGGCCATCGATGAAGAGACCCGGCTGGTTTCGGTTTCGCACGTGATCTTTCGCAGCGCATATATTCAGGATTTGAAAGCCATCACCGAACGCGCGCACGAGGTCGGCGCGATGGTCGTGGCCGACATCTATCAATCAGCGGGCACCGTCCCTTTGAATGTGCGGGAGGTCGGAGTCGATTTTGCGACGGGCGGGTCGGTGAAGTGGCTTTGCGGAGGGCCGGGCGCAGGTTACCTCTATGTCAGACGCGATCTGTGGCCCGAGCTTGAACCGAAGCTGACGGGCTGGGTGGCGCATAAACAGCCGTTCGCCTTCGACATAGGTCCGATTGAATACGCGGATGATATATTCCGATTTATGCACGGCTCGCCAGCCATACCGGCAATGTATGCCGCGCAAAGCGGATACGAGATTATCAACGAGGTCGGCGTAGATAAGATAAGAGAGAAATCCATACGTCAGACTACGCGGCTGATAGGGCTGGCCGAAGAGGCGGGATTCCGAGTCAACTCGCCAAAAGAATCAGGCAGTCGCGGCGGCACTGTGGTCGTTGATGTGCCACACGGCAAGCAGGTGACTCAGGAACTGGCGCGGCGAGAATTTCTGGTTGATTACCGTCCGGGCGCGGGGATTCGAATAGCGCCCCATTTTTATTCCAGAGATGAAGAGCTTGAACTGATCATTCGAGAGATCAAGACTATTCTCGATACAAAAGCCTACGAACAGCACAGCGCCGCACTCGCGCATTAAGCACACCGGTAAATACATCTCTTTCACACGCGCCCGTCTGAGATTTGAAATCCCGATTCTCAGACGGGCGCTGTCGCGCGTCTGAAGAGATTTCTCACGCTCAAGAAAATTGAGATGGAAGAAAATCGAAGCTACCTGCGTCTAAGGGTCGAATTTACTTTTAAGGAGGAACTCGCATGTCGGGAAGAAATTTGATCAGATCAGTAGCGTGCTCTTTGATGTTGGCGGCAATACTTCTGCCCGCGACGGTAGCATTTGCTGGAGGGTTTTTCATCTCTGTGGAGGCTCCGGCTTCTGTAAGTGATCCTGATTTAAAGGACGCGGTGCTGGTGGTGCGTCCATACGGATGTCACGTACCTACAGACGCGGCGTTGACAGTCACAGCCGAGGGACTGGTCAACGGCAAGCGCCAGTCTTTGCCTGTTAAGATAAGACCAATGTCAACGGGCGTCTTCGCGATAGATCGCCAGTGGCCTTCGGAAGGGACGTGGGTGCTTGCAATCACGGGCGAGTACAGAGGCATCACAAGCAGCGCGCTTGTAAAACTGGGCGCGAACGGCGATGTTCAGGTCGCAGGAAAAAATGGCAAATTGCTCGATGTCCAGATAGTTCAACGCAAGCTGACGGCTGATGATGTCGAGAAAACGCTCAATGGTGTTGCAGTCAATCTCACCCGGACTCCTCAAGAGTCCGGGCTGGGTTCGTCCGCATCACTGAACCCCACGCCCTGGCTGGCGGCCGGGCTTGGCGCTTTAGCTTTTCTGGCATCGTGGACCGTATGGAAAAGGCGAAGAGTTTCGACCAGCCGCAGCAGCGACCTCTGAGATTTGAGGTTTCATATGAACGGGTGTGAATGAACTCCCTTTCCAGAGTCTTTAGAACCGTTTTGTTTCGCAGGCCACCGATAAACTCAAGCAATATCTGACCCGCGTAGATCCGCCCGATCTGCGCTCGTCCCGGTCTATTCCAAATTCCCTGATCTACATTTTGGCAACTTATACCAAATCTAATCAGATGATGAGGTTTGACACTCGAATTCGTAAAATCATATAGATTTTCAAGATGCAGTTAGAATACTTGAAATAGGCCGCGGATGACGCGGATGCGGCGGATTTTCGCGGATTAAACCTAATTGGGTCAGATCCGCGTAGATCCGCCGCATCCGCGTCATCCGCGGTCTATTCCCATTTTCCTATCCTACATTTTGGCAAACTGAATGGCCCTGCCATGCCTTCTTTCTTTTCCGCTCGCCTTGCAATTCAGATTGTAATTGTAGAGACTTTCATACGTCTGTAATAAACGCATCATTTGAATTAGGAGCGCGAGGTATTGATCTGCGAGTTACAAAGAAAGGAGAGCGACGATGCCCGACATCAACCTGAACAAGAGCAATATTCCATTCTGGGCCGGTGGAGATGGCACGCTGCAAGTCCACGTCAGCGTACCCGATATTACAAAGCCTCTCTCGCCTGCCGACACAAATCTCTTTAGCGTGAGCTTCAATCTACAGGGCGCGGGGCAGACGTTTTCAATCGGCTCGCCCGACGACGTAAAGCTCGGCATAAAAGCGGGCTCAAGCGTCACGCTCGTACCGTTGTGGGCGTCCAGTTCGCCGAGTAGTCTTCAGGTGCTCGGGCAATACGGCATTGCCGACTACTTCACCGATCACAGCGACCGATTGCTGCTTATCCTTACGGCCGGGGCAAGCGCCGATGCAACGGTCGATGCGAAGTTGAATTATCTGTCGCTTTCCGCCTCCGCTACTCTGGACGCAGGGGCAAACGGCGGTTATGCGCTCATTCGCTCGTACCCGACCGATACGATTGTTGTTGATCTCGTCGATGATTTTTTCAAAGCATTGCGTCTGCCCGGCGATGTGGATAAGCCTCTGGACGAAGGAGAAGTCATCACGCTCGACTATGGCGGTTACTTGAAATTTGGAGGAACAGTAGGCGCGGGCTACTCGATTAGCGGCTCGCCGTCGTTCCAGATCAATCAATTGCAACTCGCCGAGAAGTATGGATTTTCGGTCCTGGGCACTGTAGGGCTCGACGCCAACGTCGCCGGGCAATTTGAGGTCAAAGTCAGCCAGGGGTCAGAGGCGGGCTGGGTGCGAGTGGTCGTTTCAAAAAACGACTCCAGGGGATTTAAGATAGCGGCCGATGTGTCGGCTTCGGCTACATTTCAGCAGGAGGGACTGCCCTCATCGGCCGATGAACTGCTCGAAGCTGTCATCGGCGTGAATGCGAAGAACTGGCTCAACCTCTTCAATCAGATTCAAAACCTGACCGACTTCAAAAACCTCGATGCCTATCTCGACAATCTGGCCAAATCATTTATCGAAGAATACGTCGGCAAGGCATTTGATGAACTGGCCAAAAGCGATCTGTTCAATGATGCGCTCGCCCGCGTGCGCGAGGTAGCCAATCAATATAACAACGCGGGCGACAATGCCGTGGCGCTGTTTGACAAGTATTTCGATGTGGGCAAGGGAGAGATTGACCAGGAGCTTACCGACGCTCTCAATATCATCAATAACGCGACCAGTTGGGACAGCCTGAAATCGCGGTTTAGCGGCGTAATCTCGCCCGATAATGTGCTGTGGCGCGCGGTTGAGCAACTGACCGGCGGCGATCCCTTAGGATGGGCGCTCGGCAAAATCAACATAGGCGGCGTGCAGGTGAATTCGCTCGACGAGTTGAAGACCCGCGCAGACGGGGTGCTCAATCTGATTGAAGACGATGCCAACGCCGAAATACGAAAAGTCATAGCCCTGGCTAAATCGAAATTCCCTTACAACGGTTTTGTTCAAGAGTTGGGGCAGATTGATCTGCCCACGCTCAAAAGCATGACCGACAAACGGCTGACCGGATTTGTGGAGCGAATGATTGACCAGTCGCTCGATAAGCTGAGCGATAGCGATCTGGGCAAGGCCGTGACCCGTTTCCATCAAGTGCTCGATTCCGTAGAGAATTTCAAGAACTCTATTTACGCAAAGCTGAAGCAATCGCTGAGCGATTCCGTCCAGTTCACTCTGAACGACGAATACAGCCGGGCTGATGACGAAACCGCGCTTATTGATTTTGAGTTGGACCTGACGACTGATGCGGGAAAAAGTCTTATGAATCAGGCCGGGCGGGGCGATTTTTCAGGTGTGCTTGCCGGTTACGGGACGGGCGCGGTCAAGCTGAACGAAGGCGTACTGACACACAAAGTTACCCGCCAGAGCAGCTTTTCAATAAACATTGTGGGCTGGCATCTGGGTTGGAATTATCAGGGGCTCGACCGGGTGATAACGGAATCAGATCAACGCATTCAGGCGAATGACGGCAGCCAGCTTACGATAATAACCACGCTCGACCTCCAGAAAGAACGTGAGCGCAAGCGCAACGGCGAGCGCGTCTATACAAACTTTTTGCTTCGTTTTATAGGCGAAGCCAACGGCGCGGTCCAGTTTGACGAGGCCAGTCACCAGTATCTGATAGAGACTATCACAAACATGGCCGCGAGCTACGAACTGGTAATCCAGGACCCGGACACCACGCCGCAGGAACTCAGTCAGTATCTGAGTTTTGCTGCCGATTTTGGTCTCGTCTCATCGGAGACCGAAGCCGAAACAGAGCTTGTCCCCCTGCTTCCAAAAGATGGTCAGGGAAATTTCGGCAATATCTCTATCACCTATGATGCGCGATTCACAGAGGATGGATTGAAGTCGCTTTTTACAAAGCCGTTTGACGTAAGCGACGAGCAGTTTTTGAGGCTTGTGATGCGCAAGATGGTGCTGGCTAATTATCTGAAACAGGGGCCGGTGCTGGCCAACAGGGCGTGGTGTTACTGGACTCCCGGCATACAGAAGGCGTGGGCGCAGGGACAGGCGGCCTTTACAAACAACTCTTCGCTGACCTTTAACCCCATCGCGCCTTCTCCGTTCAAGAACCTGCAAGCTCCGGCGAAAGTCACGCTGCCGCAGAGCGAGCTTTTTCAACTGAGCACGCTCTATTTCATAGAAGCGAGTCTTGTGAAGGGATTTGTAAAACTTGCGGGGCTTGTGCAATCAAAGACCGCACTCTCTCCGCGCGATTTCGAAAATGCGCTTGGAGATTTCGGCAATGCTTTGAAGCTCTACGACAATTTCGATGCGGGCGAAAACACCGTCTTCGCACTGTTTGACAGCCTTGTTGCGCGGGATTCGGATGGAAAGCCATTCCGCAATTCAAGCCTCACGCTCACGTCCACGGTGAACGGGCAAGAGATGACAAAGATGCTAACCGCCTGATCCGTACAGGCGAACGATTGACGGATCATCAAGCGCGGCGAGCAGTTCGCAGCAGGTCTTGCCCGAAGTCGGATGCAGGAAACGTGGCGCAATCTCGCACAACGGCTCAAGCACGAAGCGACGACTGTGCATGCGGGGATGCGGGATGATGAGGCTCGCCGCTCTGTCTGCCGCGTTTCTCAAGCCTATCGGGGCGGTTCCCCGAATGATCTCCACCTGTTTGTCGCCGTAAAGCAACAGATCAATATCGACTACGCGCGGGCCGCCGGGTATCAGCCGCCTGCGTCCCATCTCATCTTCGATACCGAGCAGGCGGTTGAGCAGCCCGAGGGCTGAGATGCGAAAATCTGTGTCTGAATCAACCTCGGAAATCACTTTATCACGGGATGTATCCGCGCCGGGTTTGATGCGGCATTCAATCACCTGATTGAGAAACCACTCCTGATTTTTGTAGCCGACAGGCTCCGTTTCATAGACGGATGATGCGCGGATAATATCCAGGCCAATCTTTTCGATCCTCGCCCTTGCCTCGCGGAGATTGGCCTCGCGGTCTCCGAGGTTAGACCCCAGCCCGATGAAGACGCTCAAAGTCTCGCGGGTGTCTTTATGTCCCGTCAGATGATCTGTTGGTTGACCATTCATGTTGTCGGATGCAATCTCGCCCGGCTCGGATTTATCATTGACGCGAATAAAGGCTATCATGCCAGCATAATGGCTACAACAATCAGGATTAACAAGCATGGAGCAAGGCGGGTGCGCGCCCGTCACTGCTGGGTCTATCGCAGCGACCTTGTTGGAGCGGGTAACGTTCCCTCTGGTGAGACGGTTCGTGTGACGGATGAAGGCGGGAAGATATTGGGCCGCGCTCTCTACAGCGCAAGATCGCAAATAGCTTTGCGTTTCGTCACTTTCGACGACCGGGAAACGGATAAGGATTTCTGGTCGTCGCGGCTTGAGGCAGCCGAAAGGCTGAGACAACAGGTTGTGAGTGATACGAGCGCATACCGGCTGGTAAACGGCGAGAGCGACCTTTTGCCTTCGCTCATCCTGGATCGCTACAACGATTGCTTTGTGATCCAGACTCTTTCACAGGGCATGGACGGGCTAAAGTCGATGTGGATAGAGATGATAGCGGAGCGGTACAGCCCTCGCGCAATCATAGAGCGAAACGAGGCGCGGGTGCGTGACCTTGAGGGATTGCCTCGGACATCGGGGCTGGTATACGGCGCTGACCCCGGCGAGATTGTGATCGAAGAGGGGGGAGTGAAGACGGCGGTTAATCTCCTTGAAGGGCAGAAGACAGGTTCCTTTCTGGATCAGCGCGAAAACCGGCTGGCCGCAGCAAACTACGGGCGAGGGCGCGCGCTTGATTGTTTTACATTTGAGGGTGGATTTGCGCTCCACATTGCGCGCCGGGCCGCAAGCGTCGTCGCCGTCGATGTTTCGAAATCGGCGCTCGACCGGGCGCGGCGAAACGCGGAGTTGAATTCCGCCGACAACATAGAGTTTATCGAGGCCAATGCTTTCGATTTTCTGAGCGAAGCCGAACAACGGGGCGAGCGTTTCGATCTTATCAACCTTGACCCGCCCGCCTTTGCCAAGAATCGGACATCAATCGAATCGGCAATGCGCGGATACAAAGAGATAAATCTGCGGGCGATGAAGATGCTCAACCCCGGCGGCACGCTCTTTACCTCCACCTGTTCTTACCACATGAGCGAAGAGCGTTTTCTGAATGTGTTGGCCGACGCCTCGGCTGATGCTAACCGCTCGGCGCGCATCCTCGAAAAGCGTACCCAGTCGCGCGACCATCCTGTGCTGATCTCGATGCCCGAAACCTATTATCTGAAATGCATAGTCTTGCAGATGTGATTAGTGATGCGTGACTATCAACCAGATCACCTATAAACGACAATTTGCAAACCGGGTAAATCACGCATCACGATTCACGTATCACGTATCAAAAAAGGGACAATAACCGACTCTTAAGCCGGTTATTGTCCCTTTTAATCAGCGATTGCGGATAACGAGAAAGCTTATCTCGTTTCGCCCAATCTGTTATTGCGGTCCGGGGCACGTGCAGTTGTTATTGTCAATGTTGCTGTCTGAGAAGCTTGCATTTATCCCCGATTTAGCACGTACGACCTGGGCCGTCGCCGTTCGAGTACAGGTATTTACCTGGACATTTACGGTGCGGTCCTTGGACTTCGGAACCGGTCCTGAATCGGTCAGCGTGAGTTTGCAGAAGCTCACCGTGATGGTGCCGGTTCCTTCGAGGGTCAGACCCTTCGAGCAATCGGTATACAGGTAAGCGCCCGTCTCGGAATTGAACTGAATGAATCGCAACGCGTTGTTGCCCTGTATGCAGTAATCGAATCCCCGGCAGATATTGCCTACGATGGTGAAGCTATAGGTCTGGCCCACGCCGGTACCGGGGTTGTTTGCGACTATGACTACTACGAAATCGGTTCCTCCCGGAACGGTGAACGAGAAGGCCAGGGTGTCGCTTGAGCCTGAGTCGGCCAGATAGTTCGGGCAGACCGTTTCGGTGTAGCTGCCGAGATAAACAACCGCATGTAAGTTAACGCTACCGGGGTTGCCGCCCGAGTTCGGATCATAATTTACAGTGACGCACTGCGGGTCGCTGCTTTCGTTGGTGAAGGTATAGGCATCGTAATTGAACGAGCCTGAGCCGAAGGTGCCGGGGCATGCCTTTGGAGCGGCGCAGCTGCTTGGTACGCCGTCGCGGAATATACGATTGGGAGTCTGCAATCCGCTTGTGCTTGGCCAGTCAGGGCTGCCGCTGCCGAGTGTGCCGCTAACGGAAATAGGGTCGCAGAGTAGCTCCGCGCAATCAATGTCTATTGTCAGATTGCCGGTATCTCCGTCGAATCCGCCGGCCTGAATCTTATAGGTTACGCCCGCTTCGGCAGTAAACGACAGTTGAGACTGAAGTCCGTCGCCGCAAGCATCATCGTTACAGGCGACAGGCGTAAAGTTAGCGAAATCGCACGGCCCACCTTCGGGCTCCCAGACCATCAGGGCTGTGTCAAGAGGCGAACTGGAGCAGGTCGCAACCGATACAGTAGCCGGGTGGGTTGGCGAGGTAAAGCTGTACCATACACTGTTTGCCTGAAGCGTGCAGGTGCTTTGCGGCTCGCCTGCCTCGTCGCCTGCTTCCGACGTGTCTACAGTGTCGGTGTACGGACAGTTGGCCGATGTCACCACTTTGGCGTTTGCGCAATCATCGTTTGACGGGGCTGTGCCATTGGGAATGTGCGGCCCGCCGTGCCGCGTCTTGGGCTTCGCTTTGACATCATTTCGGGTTTGATCTAGAGTGAACGCCGCCGCCGCGCTTGGATTGAAATTGAACACGCTGGGAAGTGCCAGCAATGCCGCAAACATCAATGCAAAAAACGGTACGAGTTTTTGCTTCCTGAGTCTCATGGAATTCCTCCTTAAATTTTTATTGCCTACACAATATTCCGAAACCGCAAAGCCAATCCAGCATACGTACCCGTTCAGGCAGTATCTAATGCCGCTTGCATCTTTGCGCCGGGTTACACGACATATACTTCCTCGATACTGTCGTAATTGACATCTTGCTTCTCGCCGTAGGTGAAACCGGCGCATAGTGTGGAATGTCCGAGCGGTTCGCCAATGATTTCAGCTTGTATTCTTCTAATATCCTCAATGAGTTTCCTTGAACGTCCGCTGGTTTTCCCTAAAGCTTGATCTGCAAAGTGATTTTTGTAAATTCAACCACAAAATTTGAAGTCATCCCGATCCTGGACAAAGATTGAGACTGCAATGTTCAACCATCAGGACCTTGCTTGATATGCTCCGAATAAGCTAATCGCGAGGCGCTGCCTCGCCCAATTAACCGCCGGATGCCAATAGGGGGAATCAGCTTTCAATTACGCAACCCACAAGGAGCGAAATGCTCCGCGAGATTCTATCTATGAAATATTGCCGAAAGCAGGCGAAATGGTATCTCTAATGCGTGGTCAAGTCAAGCTTTTGTTCAAGCCTTTGAATGTAATGCCAATAAGTTAGGGCCAAATCGCGTCGAAATCGCAATATTGCCAAATCCCGGCCCTTTTCATGCGCTGTGGCAGTTTCGGGTGGCTTCTTCCTGACTAAATCTGATTCCCGTTTTTGGAAGCCTCTTTCGTCGTCAGGGCCGAATTGCCCGACAAAGGCTCAGAACGCCTCCTGCCCCAAATAACGACAGATTATAAAGTGAGAGCAATTATTCATCGGTCCATTTCCAGCCGGGGAAAAGTTGCCGACGGATGTGAAACCCTGGATTTCTACGCGTCTTTGCGAGAAATTACAGATCGCAAAGACGCGTAGAAAATGCCTGAAATCGGATGTCTTTTAACCGGAAGTCTCAATGCCCGCTTGTGTTGCTGTTGGCATTTGAGTTTCCGCTCGACATCTGGCCCTGAGCAAGCACGGTAAATGTGCGCTCTGTGTGGTTATAGTCGGTGTTTCCGACCTTGAAAGGAACCGGCTTGCTGTCCTTGTCCAGAAGCTCAAGCACGATCTTGTGCTGGCCCGCGCCCAGTTCTTCCCATTTCCACCAGATCGGCTCCCACCGGGTCACTATCTGCGGAGCCTTACTGTCGAGCGTGTACTTCACCTTGTAATCGTTTGGCCCAAGCGTGGCGTTTGTAACGTAAAAGTCGAGCATCACGCCTTTCGGATGGTCATTCCATTTGTACTCGCCCTTGGGTCGCGAATAGGTCAGGAGGGGTGCCGCCTTATCGACTTTGACTCCCGGTGAGGCCGACTTTACGTTGAAGACCACCATGTCGAAATCGCTAGCGTCGGTCTCTTTTATTGATTCGTGCCACTCGCGGCTGGGGAACGCGCGCAAGGTGTGCGTGCCTTCTTTCAGGTTCTGGAATTTCGCGGGATTGAAGGGTTCGCCCGGCTTATAGTCGGCTTCGTAAGGCTCGTTATCAAGGATGACGTGGATGTGCTGCCCCTTGTTGCGCTCGTCGTCCTTGTAGATCGGATACCCGCTTATGGTGAACGTAGGCGCGATGGAATCACCTTGAATCGTCTCGCCGTCGGGCGGCTGGGTGAATTTGAGCGAAACATCGCCCGTAGGTCCGGCCATGTAATAACCCGGGGCTTCGGCCCCCATTGGCTTGGCCTCGGCAGGAGTGCCGGAGTTTTGCGCCGAGGCATTCTTATTGGCCATATTTGAGTTGGCCGTATTTGTGTTGCCGGTCTCTTGCGGAGCGCAGCTTGCGGCCATCATCGCCGCCAGTAAGCAGAAGATGGCCGCGAGTTTAAAGATTGGAAATCGTTTCTTCATGGAATGTCCCCCTTTCGAGGCAGTCTGGTTTCAGGTCTAAGTTATTTTGAAAACAGGCCCGGCAGGCGCGTCCTTCCCCTCAGGCGGGCCGACTATCAACACTCAATCCTTGTGCCGTAAGGCAGAACCGGCACGCCCAGGTGTGGACCCGGGTTATTGAGAGCGGTGCGAAGCGCAAGCTCAAGCGCCGCGCGTGTATCTTCAGGGTATATGATTGCATCCACAAACCCGCGAGCGCCTGCATATCTGGCATCCATTTGCTCATCGTATTCGGCGCGAACCCTGTCCATCTGCTCGCGCATCTCCTGCCCGGGCTTCTCTCCCTGTCGTTCGAGTTTCTCAAGCTCGGCGCTGAACAGGGCCATAACGGCCGAATCGCCTTCCATCACGCCCATCCGCCCCGTAGGCCATGTGAATATGAAATCCGGATCAAATCCCTGTCCCGCCATCGCATAGTAGCCCGCGCCCGATGCGTGATTGATCGTCAGGACGAATTTCGGGACCGTAGCCGTCGCCATCGCTTCGACGAATCGCGCGCCTGCGCGTATGATGCCGGAATGCTCTGCGTCGGTCCCTACCATAAAGCCCGACACGTCTTGCAGAAAGAGCAGCGGCGTTTCGTGCCGGTTGCAAGTCTCTATGAAATATGCGACCTTTTCCGCCGAATCCGTATAAATGATCCCGCCGAATTTGGGCGGTTTCCCGGCGGGGCCGCGAATCAATCCGCGCTGGTTTGCGATTATGCCTACGGGGATGCCTTCTATCCGGGCGTAACCTGTGAGCATCTCTTTTGCGTAATCGGCCTGGAATTCCTCGAAATCCCCGCCATCGATTATGCAGGCGAGCACGTCGCGCATATCGTATGGATGGCGGTGGTCTGCGGGGATGATCTCGTAAATATCGGTTACGGGCCGGCTCGCATCCACAGGTTCTTTGACAGGCACTCGGGTCTCGGCAGGCAGCGGCAGTTCGGTCATCAGAGCGCGGAGTTTGGCTATGCACTCCTCATCATTTTTTGCGCGGTAATGAGCGACGCCTGAAATTTCGTTATGAGTGCGAGCGCCGCCAAGCGTCTCGCTGTCAACAATCTGGCCTACGGCTCCCTTCACAAGGTTCGGGCCGCCAAGCCCCATAAACGATGTGCCTTCGACCATGATTATCATGTCTGAGAGGGCGGGCAAATAAGCGCCGCCAGCAACACAGGGACCCATAACGGCGGCAAGCTGCGGCACTTTCAGATAACGCCGCATGACCGAGTTGTAAAAGAAAATCCGCCCCGCGCCGTACTGGCCCGGAAAGACGCCGCCTTGATAAGGAAGATTTACGCCCGCCGAATCGACCAGATAGATGATCGGCACACGGCAGCGCATGGCGATCTCTTGCGCCCTGAGGATCTTCTTGATCGTCTCAGGCCACCACGACCCGGCCTTGACCGTGGCATCATTTGCGACGACCACAGCTTCGCGCCCGCCTGCTCGCCCGAATCCTGTAACTACCCCGGCAGCCGGACCCTGCCCGTCATACTGGTCATAGGCGACCATTAAGCCTATTTCCTGGAAGTAAGAGTCTTGATCGAAAAGAAGACTGATGCGTTCGCGGGCGGTAAGCTTGCCTCTTTTATGCTCTCTTGCGATGCGTTCGGGTCCGCCTCCCTGGCGCAATCTTTCTTCGAGGGCTTTTAGCTCGCCGACCAGTTTTTCAAAGTGCTCGCGGTTAGTAGTGGCAGTCTGCGTATCCATAGCCGGGTATTCAAACGAGAATACCAAGAATACCACGTAGGCGCGTAAAGGGGAAAGGCAATGACACTTATGCGTGAAGCGTGATGCGTGATGCGTGATTTTCACGCAACTGGTTTTTCACGGACGATTGCAAATCTCACGCATCACGCATCACGCTTCATTGGTTACGTTCCGGGTACTGTGGTCGAGCCTTTGACTTTTGGCTTGCCGAGTTTGACTATCCATATCCCTGTGTTCATGTCGTTAAAGAAAATCAGGTCGCCTTCGGGTTGCGCCCCCCAGGTGAAGGGCAGGTTCGAGCGGAACCCGTCGGCATCGCCCGTCCAGAGTCGCCCTATTTCGCGCCCCTGGCTATAGAGGTCGCCGCGCAACTCACCTGATATGTCGAGTATTCGTCCGCCTCCGTTGTAATAGCCCATGTAAAGCACATCATCCTTTGCCCAGATGTTGTGCGATCCAGCCTCGGGCACGCCGTATTCTGCTACTTTGCGCGGGTGATTGATGTCCGATACATCGACTACGTGGACGATGCCGCGAACCGGGATGCGTTTCTTGTCCTGGATATTGAATTGAGCGGGAAAGACTTCATCGCCTACGAATACATAGTTCTTGTAGCGAAAGACAGCGTGAGCGCCCGCAAGCCATCCGTCGCCGTAGAGTTCGTGGTAGTTGAATCGAATCTGGCTGACCAGTTGAGGATGTTCCGGGCTGCCGCCTTTTATCCCGTTACCGACATCGAGAATGATCATCCCGTCGCGCCAGTATGCCAGATATATCAAACCGTCTTTGACCTGAACATCGTGCAGATACCGGCCCGCTATCGTATCGCCGAACGGTGAACGAATCGAACGCGCTACGGGGTTTTGCACCTCCCAGCGAGTTACTTCCTTTGGTGCTTTCACATCCTTGAAATCGATGACCCTGAGCGACCCCGTAGCATCATCGGTCAGATATACGTAGTGGCCGTCGATAAAGGCGCTGTGAACGCCGCCCGTGACCGTGGCGGTGTATTCGGAGATCACCTTTGGGTGCGCGGGGTCTGATGTGTCGAGAAAGACTATGCCGTTTTTGCGACTCGATGCTCCTTCGCGAGTGATGACCGCGATCTGGTTGTCGGCTGTCGTGCTGACATCGTTTATGTGGCGCGCATCAACCTTGACGGTATCGGTCAGTTTCGGATTTGAAGGATCGGAGATGTCATAAATCAGAAGCTTGTCTGATACGGACGAGACATAGGCGTAATGCCCGAAAATCCACTGCTCGGCAGCCTGGAAATCTTTGAAAGGCGCGCGCCCGACTATCTCTATTTCCCGCTCGGCATTGCGCGGCGTGACGACTATCGAAGCCACAGCCGTATGCTCTCCGCTAACGGCCGTTATCACATAAGTGCCGGGACGGGCGGCCACAAAGCCGCCGTCCGGTTCTATCATGGCTCCTTCGCCGCTCACGGCCCACCGGACGGAAGGATTCGCTGTCTGCGCGTCGCTTGCATCCATAGCGCGAGCCGTGAAGCGCACTACATCGCCCGTTCGCGCGCTGCTTGATTTTGGCTCGATAAACAGGGCGCGCACAGGATCGGGCGCGACCTTTATAGTTATAGCGCCGGTGGCGGCATTCGAATCTCCGGTTGCTTCCTTTGCCCATAGCTTTGTCGTGCCCGGTTTTACGCCCGTCACAAGCCCTCCCGCGTCTACTGTTGCGATAGAAGGATCACTTGAAGCCCAGGCGAAAACCACGTCGTTGCGCGGGTCGCCGTTTGCGGTGCGAGCCGTAGCATCCAGCTTTATCGCGCCGCCGACCACGACCGGCTGATTGATAGGGTCGATTTCGATGCTTGTGATTCGCGCGGGCCTTACCAGGATTGTGGCATAGCCGATTTTGCCCCCGACAACAGCGCCTACGCGGACTTCGCCGGGTTGAAAGACGCTGACGGTGCCGGACTCATCGGCAGCCGCAAGATCAAACGGCGCTGCAAACCACGCGGCGGGTTTTATATCAACCGTCTGACCCGCAGCATCTTTGGCCGTTGCGGTGAATTTCAATTGCTGCCCTACCTCGGCCTCCGACACAGCCGGAGTTATTTCAACAGTCTTGACGTTCTGAGCCAGCGCGCGCGGGGCCTGGAACAGGACAAACACAACCAGAAAGAAAATAACCGCTTTCAGCATAAGCGCACCTCCGAATTGTTTTCTCTATTAGAATTTTGCGTCGCAATTTTATTCCCTGTTGAGCCAGACTGCAAACCTGACGCGGCCGCCCTGCATCTGAGAGTGGCGAAAGACTCCCCCGGCTCGATGGTGATTTCAACGCGTGCAATGTAGTATTCTTCCGAGGCCGCCGGGGAAGTGATGCGACGTAAAGAGAACTGAAGACTCGGAAAATGCGTAGAAATTCGTTGAGTAAATTGATGATGCGAAATCCAGAATGAATGCCGGTCAAAACAGGCGGGTCAGGATTACTTGAATCGAGGAGATAAATTATGCCCTCATTTTGTTCCTTTTGCGGCTCTCCGATGGGCGAGGGCCTGAAGTATTGTAGAAAATGCGGACGGCAAACTACTACGGAAGACCTTTCAAGCGCGCAGTCTTCCGAGGCTCAACCCATCGAAACAATCGTCTTCGGAGGCTCTCAGGTAGAGGGCTTCTCTTCGACCGCGTTATCTGATTCTCAGGATTTGAAGACGAGGACTATGCCCGCAGTAGAGCCTCCGCCGTCAGCCCCGACCGTCGAGCTTCCGCAAGCGAGGCCGGTCGACACCGGGGCGATTGAACCGGCAAGACGCTCTCAGGAATTTGCTCCGGTCGCCGATGCGACCGGGCCGATTCCGCACTCCACCGGGCCGGTTCGCGCTCGGTCGAACAATCGAATGCTTTTGCCCCTCGGCATTCTGCTTGGCCTCGTCGTGATAGCGGCAGGTGTGATGCTCGCCCTCCATTTCAGCAAAGGATCAAGCGAGGTTGCTACGGGCAGCGAAGAGACGGCTGCTGAAAGCGGCGCTCCCCCGGCGGTCTCGAATGCGAATGATTCCGAGGCAGTGGCGGAGGGCCTCTCATTGGATCTCGAAAATTCGAATGAGAGTAAATCCGATAATAGCAATCGCCCAAAACGCGCCAACGAAAATCGCGCGGGCGGGAAGGCAGGCGATGAAGACGGGAAAGATGCAGGCTCATCCGAGGATGCGAATACGACGGCTGCCGCCACGCCCGAACCTGATAAACCTCCGGCCGAGCCGCCAAAGGCAAGCGAGCCGCCGCCAAAGGAGGAACCCCGCCCAACTGCCGAAGAACTCAAGAAGAGCGGGCTTGAGGCGCTTGGAAAGAATCGGTTTGCCGAGGCCGCAAGCAGGTTCCGGGCGGCCTTGAGACTCCGGCCGTCAGACGATGATCTGCATTATCTGATAGCGATGGCCTACGAGCGACAGGGGCTTCTTGAGGAAGCTCTGGCCGAATATCGCGCGTGTAATTCGGGAACTTACGCGCCTCTGGCTGTGCAGCACGTCAAACGGCTCGCCAAGAGACTGGAAAAGAAATAATGGTCAAGTGACCGATTCTTGACTTCTACCTGCATACTTCATATCATCGCTCAAAGCCCCGAAGATAAACCGGCTTCGAGTGAATGTGCTCCTCATAAGAGGTTCGTATGCAGGATTGCGAATATCTATGGCGGTCGGGATTTTTTAGAACCATCGGGTTGCCGGCGTTGATTGTTGTCCTGTCAAGGATCGCGTATGCAGAGCGGCTGTCAATAAAGATCTACACTTCATCCGAGGGACTTTCTCACACCTCACTTGCCAGGATTTTCCGCGATCCTCAGGGCTTTCTCTGGTTCTGCTCTACGGATGGACTCAGCCGATTCGATGGTCAGAACTTTACCACTTACGGCCTCGATCAAGGCATTGCATTCCCGGAATATAATTACTTCCTGGCAACGCGCGACGGCCTTTACTGGGTTGCCACAAACGGCAGCGGAGTCTGCAAGTTCAACGACTCTCCATCTGGACCAGGACAGACCGCGACCCTGTCGGCAACTGAGAGGAAAGGCGAAACGAGAAAGCTATTTACGGTTTACCCGGTGGGCGATACTAACCAGTCGAATCGCGTCAACGTTCTCTTTGAAGACCGCGATGGAAGGCTCTGGGCGGGAAGCGACGGCAATATATGGATAGCCTCTCCGCTCGTTGGAGCTATAAAGATTGCCAGAAACGGATTCGAAACCTACACCGAGGCTGATGGATTACGGTCAAACCTGATCACCCAGATAATCAAAGATGAGGAAGGAGAACTATATCTATTCGGAGATAAATGGCAGCAATGTCATCTGGAAAATGAACACTTCACGGGTATCAGGCTCAGGTGAATTCAACAGCGAAGTGCAATAGGGGTATCTACGGCAATATAGCCGGTTAGTTGTTTTTGAAAGCCCTCAACCATTGGAATTGCAGGGCTTTCAAAAACAACTAACTCATAACCATCTGGATCAATTAACGATAGGTCGTTGCACTTCGTACTTGAATCCGCGTCCACGCCTGTGCTCTGTTAAGAGGGGTCATTTTTTGTCAATTATCTCGTTCTATTACCCATTTTTGAAAGAGGCAAGAATACATGCATACCAGATGTCTGCGATTGAGATAACCTTTTCAACCGGAACCGAGAGCTTGCCAACCTGCTGTAGATTTGAGGCTCAGGCGACCGCCCGCAAATGTTTTGGCAAGGCTCGCCTTGTTTCACAACTGATACCCCTGTTCACGGAGGTTCAGCGATGATCGCAGGTGCGCTCTTCGGCTCGCGAACAAAACCACGTTCGGTCTTTTGTGTGGTCGAGCAGGCTCACCGCAATCGGAGGGTCGCCGAAGAACTTTGCGCGGGGCGATTTACACACATCGGAATTACTTTAGAGCTTGGGGTCGAGCCTGACTGGCTGACCAGTGATCTCCCGCCCGATGAAGAGTGGCAGATCGAGTGGCACAAGTTTTATTACGGGCTTGATCTTGCACAGGCATTTTGCGAAACGGGGAATCGTAAATTCCTCGAAACGTGGGAACGGCTCGTGCGGTCCTGGATAAAGCAAGTCCCTGTAGATTTCGGCACGAGCGATGTTGCGGGCCGTCGCATACAAAACTGGATTTACGCGTGGAATATATTTTCGCGCTCGCCCGAGTTCAAGGGCCTCAGAGCAACTCTGGCCAAAGAAATCATCGAGAGCATCACTCTACAGATCAGCCACTTGCGAAAGCACCTGACTCCTGAGCGCAATCATCGAACGTTGGAGCTTTATGCGCTGCTCATCGCAGCCCTTGCGCTGCCTGAAATTGATCCTCGCAAACACCTGCTTCGATTCGCCGTCGATCAACTTCACCGCAATCTGCTGACCGACATCCGCCCCGACGGTGTGCACAGGGAAGGCTCTACGCATTATCACATGACAGCACTCAGATCGTTTCTCGGGGCGCGCGAAAACGCCCGCCGATTTGATTTGAAAATCTCGGCTGAATTTGATGAAAGGCTTGAGCGAGCGTGTGAATTTGCCATGTATTGCCACCGCCCGGATGGCTCTATCCCTGCGCTCTCAGACAGCGACACGGGCAGTTATACAGACCTGCTTGAGCTTGCCGCCTCAATTTTTTCTCGCCCTGATTTTCTCTATGTCGCGACATCGGGCGTGAAGGGCGTTCCGCCCGGAAAGCGGCTGACGGGGTTTCCCGCAGGCGGCTACTACATTCAGCGGAGCGGCTGGGGGGAAGGCCCGGAGGCTTACCGTGACGAGCGATTCCTGATATTCGATTGCGGACCCCTGGGCGACGGAGGCCACGGCCACTATGATCTGCTCAACATAGAGATAACGGCTCACAACCGCCCGATTGTCATAGACCCCGGGCGATACACGTATTCGGAACAGGCTCCAAACTGGCGGCAGTGGTTCAAAGGAACTGCCGCGCACAACACGGTTTTGGTAGACCGCTTGAACCAGACGCCCTATCGTCGCGGCAAGCCCAAAGATAGAATTGCCAGGGGGAAGTTTACCGGACGCCTGAGCGCGCCCGGTCTCGATATGCTTTGCGGAGAGGCCAGAAGCTTTGCTTATGATGCCGTTCACACCCGCCGAATCTTTTTCGTCGCGGGCAGATACTGGATCATAACGGATTATTTGCGAAGTGATATCACTCACCGATTCGATCTTCGCTTTCATCTTTCGCCCGAATCGCTTGATCGTATAACGCTTGAGCGCCGGGGAAGAAATACACTTGTTCGCACTCCCGATTGCGCCTTTGTCTGGGATTCGGATTTGTGGCCCGAGATCGAACCAGGATGGGCTGCCCCTCTTTACGGCGTAAAGGTTCCCGCGCCTGTCATAAGCGTTGCGGTTGAGGGGAGCAGGCATACTGCCTTTCACACGCTTATTTATCCGCTCACACCAAACGAGGAAGCCCCCGGCTTTCAATTGCTCTCTCATCCGAGCCAGTGTGATCTATTGACTGTATTCGAGATTTATTCGGCAGAGTCTAACATGCTTGCGATTGACCTCGTGGCCTGGCGCGGAATGGAAGAAGCCCCGGATATTGATTCCCCTCATGGTCGCGCGTCTGCCGCCTGGATTCGAAAAATAGATGAATCATCGCAAACGCGTTTCATCGCGTGCCAGGCGCAGAGGCGCGCCGAAACATCATTCAGAGAAGGGAAGCCCCTTGAAAACCTGCCCTCCGTTCAGTGGATCACATGGGACGAAGACGAGGGAATAATGCCGGATGACGGGAGGCCGCTATGATCTCAAGCCTGAACCCGCATCTTGGATTCGATTCCACAAGGCCGCGAAAAGGATGGGCTCACAGATCTGGAAGAGATTTTGATCGAAGGCCATAGGATCGAAGGCCATAGAATGCTACCGGAGAGTTATGACGGGCGATTCGAATAAAGCCAGTGCGCATGCAGTCGCTTTATGAACACGGGTCATATTGAATTTGATTCTGACGACTGTTGGCTGGCTTCCCATTCCGCATAAAGCGGTTCAAGCTCGGCCGAGATTACACCCTGCCGATTGCCTATTTCCTCGTATTGCTCAGGCCCCCAATCCGGCGCGGGATTTGCGAGTTTTTCAGACAACTCGGCCATCTCGGCTTCCAATAATTCGATCTCTTTTTCAATCTCGTGGACGGGGCGGCGACGCTCTCTGGGCTTTGCGGGCGGGCGTGGTTTGTCGGGTCTCGCGTTGGAACGCTGATTGACCCGCTCCTGTTGCAACTGGACTTGCTTCCGGTGACGGAGCGCGTAGTAATCCGAGTAGCTGCCGTTGTGATAGGTGGCCGATTCGTTTTCGAAATGAAGTATTTCGGTCGCTATCTTGTCGAGAAAATAGCGGTCGTGCGAGACGGTTATGATCGTGCCGGGATAATCGGCCAGCGCGCGTTCGAGCGCCTCACGCGAAGGGATGTCGAGGTGATTGGTAGGCTCGTCCATCACGAGGACGTTTGCGCGGCTGTAGACGAGACGGGCAAGCGCAAGGCGGCTCTTTTCCCCGCCCGATAGCCCCGCGACCGGCTTATAAACATCATCGCCCGTGAACAGGAATCTTGCCAGATAAGAGCGCAACTCGCCTTCCGAAGCGCGCGGCGCGGCCCCGGCCATCTCATCGATCACGATTGCGCTCAGATCGAGGCGGGTCAATTCCTGATCAAAGTAATCTGGATTGACGTTTGCCCCCCAGGTCAGGCCGCCCCCAAGCGGGTCAAGCTCTCCGATGATCGTTTTCAGGAAGGTAGTCTTTCCCGATCCGTTAGGACCGATGATGCCAAGCCGCTCTCCGCGCCTGAGCAAAAACGATATGCCGGATGCAAGCTGCTTTTCGCCATAGCCTACCGCGAGGTCGCGCGCAGCCAGCACGTTATCGCCTGCGCGAGCTATATTCTGAATTCGAAAATCTCCCGCCGGTTCGTCGCTTCTGACCGCTTCAACGCGGTCGAGGCGTTCAAGCATGTTACGACGCGACTTGGCCTGCTTTGTCTTCTGACCGGCAAGGTTGCGACGAATAAATTCTTCGGTGCGGGCGATCATCTCTTGCTGCTTTTCATACTCTCGCGATTGGGCAAGTCTCCGTTCTTCTCTCTGTCTGACGTAGGCCGTATAGTTGCCCGGGTATATATTTGCCTTCCCGTCTTCAATCTCCACTATTTTGTTTGTGGTGTGATCCAGCAGAAAACGGTCGTGAGAGATAATCACAAAGGCCGATTTGTATTCGGACAGGAAATCTTCCAGCCATTCAACCGAGTTCACATCCAGGTGATTTGTCGGCTCGTCAAGCAATAGGATATCGGGTTCGGCAAGCAGCAGCTTTGCAAGCGCAAGCCGGGCCTTTTGCCCGCCGCTCAATTTATCGGTAGATTGCGCGAGATCACCATCCTTGAACCCGAGCCCTACAAGAACGGATTCCGCCCGCGAGGGATAAGAAAAGCCTCCCGTGATCTCGTAACTATGGCGCAGATCGCTATAGTCGTGCATGATCTGGTCCAGCTCTTCGCCCTTTACTTCTCCCATCAGGTGTTCGAGCCGTTCCATCTCCGCTTCCATATCGCGAAGCTCCGCAAATACTGACAGAGCCTCTTCGCCTACGCTTCTTTCCCCCTCAAATACGGGTTGTTGTTGGAGTATGCCGATGCGAAGGTTCTTGAGCCTGATGATCTCGCCTTTATCGGCTTCTTCGGCTCCGGTGATAAGGCGAAATATGGTAGTCTTGCCCGCGCCGTTGCGTCCGACAAGCCCCACGCGCTCGGAAGGGTTTATTTGAAAGGTCACCCCGCGCAGGATTTCGTGCGCGCCGTATAATTTGTGAACTTCCTCAAGGCGGAAAAGCATGATCGGTGGTTGGTGGTCAGTGGTCGGTGGTCGGCAAGAAAAAACCGAATTCTGCAAAGATTAGCCTGCTGGCTACTATTCACCGACCACCGACCACTGCTTCATTTGCTTGTGTTTTTATTCGAAGCGGCTGCGCTGTTTGAGTTTGACGCAGGCGCACCCGACTGGTTTTCGTTTTCGATGCGCGGTTGCGGCTGCTCAGATTTGGCAGGCGTGGTCTGCTCAAGCAAACGCGAAGGACTCATCTCGACGATGGCCTTGGGGTTTTCGACTATCCTCTCGGCGAGATAGTTCTTTATGTCGGCTTCGGAAATTGCGCTCATCAGCAGGGCATTCAGCAATATTTGCTGTCGTTGCTGCGTAATCGCGTCGATGATGTTTTTGCGGACATCGTCAAGCGTGAGATTCTTCGTCTCGGTGCGCTTGCCGTTGAGCTTGAATATAACCCACTGGCCGCTGATGTTATCCTTGATCGGTTCGGTGTACTGGCCGGGATTCATCGACAACAACCGCTGCGCTATATCGGGTCTTGACGGCATGATTTGCCTGAGTTGTGATTCGTTTCCAAATCCGAGGTTGCCGCCGTTTGCCCCCGATTGATGTTCGGATCTCTGCCGGGCTATTGTGGCGAAATCAGCGCCGCCTCGGAGTTGCTCGTATATGGCCTTGATCTTATTTTCGGCAGCCTGATCGCCTACGGCATCATCGGTTGCGCCGTTATTTGCCGGATCGCTTACGATAATGGCAAGATCGACCCCGGCTTCTGCGATCATCTGGCTTCTGCGGTCATTGTAATATCGTTCGATCTCGGCGTCGGTAGGAGCGCTTACGCGCGTCTTTTCCCGGTCCTGGAGCGCGGCGATGGCGAGCCGTTTACGGACTTTATCCCGGAAGTCTTCCTCGGTCAGGCCCGCCTGTTTGATCTGATTTTGATACTGATCTTCGGTTAACTGGGCATCCTGTTTTGTCTTCTGAATCTCCTGAGTCACCTTGTTCTCGTCCGGGACAAGATTTTCCTTCTGGGCTTTCAGAAACAGGGCCTCTTCTTGAATCAGGCTGTCGAGCACACTCAGCCGCGCTGACACGAGTTCATCGGATGTGAAAGAAACGGTGTTGCCGCTTGCATCCATTTGCTGTTTGATGGCGCTATCAAGTTGTTTTATCGTTATTTCCTGCGGGCCGACTTTGGCCGCCAATTCGCTGTCGGCGTTGCTGGAATTGTTCTTGCAGGAAGCGACCAGCAGGGAAACAAGCAGGATCATCACTACTGTAAACACTTTTGGAATACGAACCACGACGTTGCTCCTTCGCAAAAAAGGTTTGACGGCGGATTGGCCGCCCATGTTAAACTTTGGTTTTGCTTTCATAAACAAATTCTCATCGGAGGTGTTCGACAATGTCTAAACGCTGTGAAATATGTGGCAAGGGGCCGCAATTCGGTAACCGCGTCAGCCACGCCAACAACCGGACTCGCCGCCGCTTCGAGCCTAACCTTCAGCCGGTTCGCGCTCTCATTAGCGGTCGCGCCCAGCGCATCCGGGTCTGTACTCGCTGCCTCAAGGCCGGTAAAGTCGTCAAAGCGGCATAATCACCCAACTTTAGATTTTGGATTTTGGATTTTAGATTAAGAGGAGGGTTTCGAGTTACATCCTCAATCCAAAATCTAAAATCCAAAATCGCGCCGCGCGAAGCGCATAATGCGTCAAGAAAATCCAAAATCACATCGCTCACCCGCCCAGCGCAATCACGTCAATTTCAACCCGCACATCACGAGGCAATCGCGAAACCTCCACGGTTGAGCGAGCCGGCGGCGCGTCGGCAAATGCCTCGCCGTATACCTCGTTCATTTCGCTGAAATCATTCATATCTGCAAGAAATACAGTTGTCTTGACGACTCGATCCATAGAAGTTCCGGCAGCTTCGAGAACAGCGCGCAGATTAGCCATCACGCGCCGGGTCTGTTCTCGCACCCCTTCGGCGACGATCTGACCCGTAGCCGGATCAAGCGCTATCTGGCCCGATGCGAAAACAAATCCGTTTGCCTTTATGGCCTGCGAATACGGGCCAATGGCCGCAGGCGCGTTATCTGTCTTGACCGGCTCTTTCATTCTTGCTCCGTGATATAGTTAAGAATCATTTGCTTCGTTTAAATTGCAAATTATCTCAGATGCGGGCGGGATTGTCCACCGGGGCAAAGAGAGGGCATGCGTGATAAATGATGCGTGATCTGCTGGAATAGCAGTTAGCCCTGGATAAGCTCTCCTCTTAAAAAAAAATCACGCATCACGCATCATTTGTCACGCCTCTACAGGTTCTCCGCTTATACGCTCAACATCAATCACTCCCCGCACTGTTTTGAGCGCGCTCGTGATCTTTTCGAGGTGTTTGAGGTCGAATATTTCGGCGGTCAGGACGAGCTGGCCTCGGCCCTCATTATCGAGCGAAGCATGTATGTCGCGGATGTTTGTGCCCACACCCGCGATGGCCTGAGTCACGTCGGCGACCATGCCGGGGCGGTCTTCGGTGATTAGACGCATCGTAATCGGGTAAGCCGAAGTCTTATCGCCGTCCGCTTTCATCCATTCGACTTCTATTATGCGTTCGGGATTAACCAGCAGGCTCGACGCATTAGGGCATCTGACGGAATGAACCGCCACCCCCTTGCCTCGCGTGATGTACCCCATGATGGCTTCGCCCCGGATGGGGTTGCAGCAGCGGGCGCGATATACCATAAGGTCGTCCACGCCCTTCACGGTTATTCGATCCTGCAATCCAAGAGCGCGCTTTACAACCTGCTTGAAAGTGGGTTTCTTTTCCTGCTCGACTTCGGAAGCGCGGTCGGGCGGCAGGAGTTTGCCTATGACATTGCGAGGCAGCGCCTTTCCATAGCCGATTGCCGCGAGCAAATCTTCGGCGCGAGCGCATCCGTAATCGGGCGCGATACGATCAAGCTCGCCGTTTGAAAGTATCTTCTTTGCGTTGAGCCGGAAGCGGTCGGCTTCTTTTTCGAACAGCTTCTTGCCAAGCTCTATGGCGTTCGAGCGCTCGCTTTCAGCCAGGTAGTGGCGAATCTTGGATCGCGCGCGCGCCGTCTTGACGAAATTCATCCAGTCCCGCGAGGGCCGGGCATTTGACGATGTCATTATCTCGACCACGTCGCCGTTTCTGATCTGGTATTTTAGCGGGACTATGCGACCGTTCGCCTTTGCCCCCGTGCAGGTCAGTCCCACTTCCGTGTGTATGGTGAAGGCGAAATCTATCGGAGTGGCTCCTCGTGGTAACTCGATCACTTTGCCTTTTGGCGTAAAGCAGTAGACCTCTTTCGGGTACAGGTCGAGCTTGAGAGAATCAAGAAACTCGCGCGAATCCTTAACCTCTTGCTGCCCTTCGACCAGACGCTTGAGCCATACAAAAGCTTCGTCCTCGTCGGTGTGCGACCCCCTGCGGCCCTCTTTGTATTTCCAGTGAGCGGCTATACCCTCTTCGGCTATGTGATTCATCTCTGCGGTCCTTAACTGGACCTCAAAGGGCTGGCCCCTTTCGCCTACTACGGAAGTGTGAAGAGATTGGTAGAAGTTTTCACGCGGGATGGCAATCCAATCCTTGAAGCGCGTAGGGATCGGTTTCCACTGTGAATGGATGACTCCGAGCGCGGCATAGCAGTCCTTGACCGACTCGGTTATTATTCGCACGGCAACCAGGTCGTAAACCTGGTCTATGTTGATCCTCTGCCGCTTGAGCTTGAGGTAGATCGAATATAGACGCTTTATCCGCCCCTCGATCTTGACAAACTTGATGTCGGAATCGGTCAGCATCTGCTCGATGCGCTGTTTGACGTCGGTCAGGTAAGCCTCTAACCTCGAACGGCGGCTCTCAACCTGCTCCTTGAGCTTTTCGTATTCTTCCGGTTCAAGGTATTTGAAGGCGAGGTCTTCGAGTTCGCCTCTGACGCGGCTCATGCCGAGCCTGTGGGCTATAGGCGCATAAACATCGAGGGTTTCCTGTGCTATGCGGCGGCGTTTTTCGCCCGGCAGATATTCGAGCGTTCGCATATTATGGAGACGGTCGGCGAGCTTCACAAGCACTACCCGCACATCATCGACCATAGCCAGCAGCATCTTTCGCATATTCAGCGCCTGGCGTTCTTCGTATGATGCGTGATCGAGTTTGCTGATCTTGGTCAGCCCGTCGACCAGATGGGCGACCTCGGGGCCAAAATACTCTTCGATGGTCTCAAGACTGGTCTCTGTGTCTTCCACTATATCGTGGAGCAACCCCGTAGCGACACAGATGGGGTCAAGCTTCCACTCGGCCATGATGTTGGCCACTTCAAGCGGGTGGATCAGATATGGTTCGCCGGATTTGCGTATTTGCCCGCGATGTTCGCGAGCAGAAAACAGGTATGCGCGCCGGAGCAACTCTTCGTTCGCTCCCGGATGATTCCGGTTTACCTCTGCAACTATGTTCTCGAAGCGAATCATTCTTGTAACTTAGGCCTGTACTGAACTTTCAAACCTCAGATGTTATGTCTGAAATCTCGGAAGCCCATAAATAAAAAAGTGACGACCTCCGCCAGGGAGGTGTCACCATGAATTCTAACACAGGAGGGATTCTACTTCACTGCGCTGTGGCCGGTGTTTCGGCCTGCCCGCTTTCTTGTTGTTGCTGATCGCGATATTTCTTGTAATTGTCACCGGCTGTAGCTATGGCAGCATCTATCTGCTTCAACTGTGCCGGGTCTTTGTTAATCTTCTTGTCTTCATACAAGAGCAGTCTTTCGAATATCCATGCGTCCGGCTGGTCGGGTTTGATTTTAAGGGACTGTTGTATATATTCGTGTCCCTTTGCCAGCATCGGTTTTATCTCTTCGGCCACTTCGGGCGGCAGTTCGCGGTTATACCGCGCGTACTTTTCTGTGTGACCATAATAGGCTTCGCTCCAGTAGCTCGCTCCCAGCGCGTGATAGACGGCTGCCTTGGTTTCCGGGTCGGTAGCGTTTTCACCCCGGCGGATCAAGGTTTCTCGCTGCTTCTGGAGGTATTCCTTGCTCTTGTCTGGAACGTTATCAGCCAGCCGCTCATAGACCTTTGTCTCGAATGCAAGCGCCTGATCCTTGATCTTCTGGTTGTCGGGGTTCTTTTGGATCAGGTCTTCATAGGTCTTTATGGTCTCAAGCCCCAGGTCTTCGGTCAACGATTGCTCAAACCGGGCATTCATTGCGCGCGCATAAAACAACTGCGCGCTGGTCAGACCCGGGGAGAGGTCCAGCGCGCGCTCAAATTTCTTCTGCGCCTCATCGAACTTCCCCTTATTAAATTCGCGCACACCTTCGTTTAAACTGTCTTTGGCGCGCAGATTGTTGACCACGCTACAACCCGATAACCCTGCCATCGAGACAATCAGGCCAACCAGCACCAAAAGATTGAATTTTCTATTCATCGCTAATTCCTCTTATTCCAGATAGTCTATCTGGAGACCGATGGGGCTTGCGCCTGCGCCTTTTATCACATCTATAACGTCAACTATGTCTCCATAGGGCTTATCCTTCCTGGCTTTGATATATACGGCCCTATCGCTTTCAAGGCGCTGGTCGAGATATGTCTTGAGCGTTGGTCCGAGTTCGGTCAGCGGCATGGGCCTCGAGTTCAACTCGACCTGTTGATCAAGCCCACCGCCCGTCTTCACATCGACCATAAGCAATCCCTGTGGAGGGACTATGTTGTTCTGTGTTTCATCCGGTTTCGACGGTATCTGCGACTCGAACTTCGCTTCCTTTCGCGGCTGGATGACCATGAAAATGATCAGCAGAACCAGCAAAACGTCAATCAGCGGAGTTACGTTTATGTTGGGAGGCGCGAGGCCTACTTTCTTGCTACCAATTACATCTTCGGATTCGCCATGTGCCATTTCGTTTTCAAGCGACCGATCCCAGGTAAAATAGAAATTTCTTTTTGCCGGACCGGTTGCAGCCTCCTGATTTTTAAGATAATACCCTGCGGGTGCTTTCGTGAAGCACCCGCCAACATGAAATTGTCTGATTCAAAACTTGCAAAGGAGATGTTGCTAAGACCCGTTACTGGGTCGGCGCCGGAACGCCAGCGACTTTCTCTCTTTCAGCCACCAGACCAATGCGCTCGAAACCCGCTTCTCTGATGGAGTCTATTACCTGAACGACGGTGCCGTATTTGACGAACTTGCCGCTCTTCACATAGACGATCTGCTCGTCGGGTTTCTTGTCTTTTAGAATCCCTTTGATTCTAGTAGGAATGTCAGCCTGTGCGACCTTATCGCGACCTATATAAAAGTTGTTGTCATCCGGGATGGAGACCACAGCCGAGGTGTCTTTGATAATGTTTGCATCAAGCTCAGGATTTTTTGATTTAGGCAGCGCGACACTGACGCCGGTCTGCAATAGAGGCGCGACGACCATGAATATGATCAGCAGCACCAGCATCACGTCTACCATTGGTGTGACATTGATATCGGCGACAAAACCACTGTCGCCGCCTAACGCCATTCCCATAATATCACCTCAATTCGCGCCGTTTCAGGAAGTAATCAATCAACTCGGAAGAAGAGTTGTCCATCTCGATGATGAAGGCTTCCACCTTGTTCTGGAAAATATTGAATGCCCAGACCGCAGGTATTGCAACCAGCAATCCGAAAGCGGTCTCGATGAGTGCTTCCGAAATACCGCCGGCCACTGCCGAGATACCCGTTCCTTCGGCGGCCTTCATTCCCTGGAACGCGCCTATGATGCCGATGACCGTTCCGAGCAGTCCCACAAACGGGGCGGTCGAACCGATTGTCGCAAGACCCGAGAGTCCGCGTTTGAGTTCGGCCGTCTTCAAAGCCGTGGCGCGTTGCAGCGCGCGGCGGGCCGCGTCCATAGTCGTACCCGATATATCACCCGATTGATGCGCCTGGAACTCCTGGAGCCCGGCATTTACTACCATCGCCAGATGCGATTTCTTGTGGCGGTCTGAAATCGCGATTGCTTCATCAATTCGGTTGTCGCGCAGCGCAGCAGCGACCTTGGGGGCGAACTGCCGCGATTGATTGCGCGCCGCGTTGTAGGTGAGCCATCGCTCGACCATAACTGCAATTGAATACATGCTCATAAGGGCCAGCACGATTGCCACGACGATGGCCGGCCACTTCATCTTCTGGATCATTCCCCAGAGCGAGAAGTCCTCGGTTGCAGTTTCGACACCCCCTCCGGCCTCATCGGCGGCTTGGAGCAGGAAGAAAGCGAGCTTACCGCCCGCGAGCCATAGACTGGTTAGAAGTAGCATAGGTTGAAACCCTCCAAAATCGATTTAGAAACTTTTAGTGCAAGCCCGAGGGGCTCTCCCTCGGGCTTCGGAAATAATCACTGGCTCGACCCCGCGAGGTCACAGTGTAAAGTTAAAGGTGATGGTGCCGATTACCTTCACAGGGACACCGCTAAGTTGAGTGGGTGTGAATTTCCAACCCTGGGCTGCCTGCACGGCAGCGTCTTTCAATAACGGGTGTCCTGATATGGCTCGCGCCGATATGACGCTGCCATTCTCATCTACCGTCACTTCGACAACCACTGCGCCGCTCACGCGGGCCGCCTTTGCAAGCGGCGGATAGCTCGGTTGCACTCGGCGGGTAGCCGATCCTTGAAGCACGCCTCCCGATTTGCGGACGATCTTGGGTGGCTCGGGTTTTGGCTTGTCGGGTGGCGGCGGCGGCGGCGGCGGCGGCGGTCCTACTTCGCCTCCACCGGCTACACTTCCGAGTCCTCCCGGTATGCCTCCCGTTCCGCCCGGCGGGCCTTCGCCTCCGCCTTGCGGGCCGACCGGGCCAATATTCTGTATTGGCTGTGGCGGGGTTGGAGATGGAGCCTTGATCTCTTTAGGCGGCTCTTTGGCCGAGACAAACGCTTCTATCTTTGCCGGCGTCTTGGGCTGCACCTGTTTGGGTTGGGCTGCCGCCGGTGGCGGCGCGGCGGGCGGTGGCGGCGCTGTGAGCTTGGCCAATTGCTCGAATTGCTCGTTGAGCTTGGCATCGAATGCCATAATGCCCCAGACTATCACGCCCGTTAGAAACGAAATCCACAGCACTGCCGTTACAGTGAAATAAATCCACCTGTCGGATTTTTTCCTGTTTACATTCGATTCGACTAATTGATCGAACATGGGATAGAACCTCCGGTTATTACGATGGGCCTTAAGAGATAGCCTTCATTCTGGCATCTGCTCTGGCTCGCAGTATCCACATGGATAAAATAAACGACCGCCGGGCGATAACTGCCTGGCTAAAATAGAAACCGCATCCGTTTCGGAAAGAAACGGATGAAAGCTGGAGACTAAAAGCCGGATAAAAATCTCTCGATTACTAGCTGATTCTCAGGATTCTTGAACCGGCTGAGTCTACTACTCGCCTTCCCATCAAGTCAAGAAGTTTTTGGCTTCCGAAGGCTTAGACACCGCTCGCGGAGCTTTTGTTCCCGGTCCACCTGGTTTTCGGCTTCACGCGGTCTGCCCGCGCGGCAAACTGCGTGAAGCCGAAATCTTACTTACACTCTCGCCAGAGTCTTTTCCGAAGTGCGTGAACGCGCCATCCCACTCCCCGACGGGCCTCCCCGTCCGCCACGTCCACCCTTTCCGCTCGTCATGTATTCCCACCAGAGCATTATCGGGCTTGCTACGGCGATGGAAGAATATGTCCCTATCAGAATGCCTATTGTGAGCGCAAGCCCGAAGCCTCTGAGCACCTCGCCGCCAAACACCACTATTGCCAGCACCGAAATAAAGGTCAATCCAGACGTAATAATGGTACGCGAAAGAGTCTGATTTATCGAGTCGTTGGTGATCTGCGCGAGCGTATCGCGACGGCGCAGTCTGAGGTTTTCGCGTATGCGGTCAAAGATGACTATCGTGTCATTCATCGAATAACCGACCAGCGTGAGAAGCGCTGCGACGACCGTCAGGCTTATTTCCCAGCCGTTGAAACTCTTAAAAAGGCTAAACATGCCGAGTGTAATCAGCACATCGTGAAATACGGCCGTGACCGCGGCGACCCCGTATATCCACTCAAACCGGAAGGCAATATAAACAAGCATTCCCGCCAGTGCCGCAAGCGTCACATAGATAGCCCGGTTGCGAAGATCCGCTCCGACCTGTGGGCCTACTATCTCGGCTGAGACTACCGACCAGCTGCCCGTCGTAAAATAGGTCCCCATCTTCGACAGCAGATCGGCCGAGACATCCTGGGTCTGAATCTCGGAAAGATCGTTGATCACGCCGTTTCGATCTGTGCGGTACTGTTTTATCGCCGCCGCCGCTTTTTGATATGTCTCGCCGGCGTTTGCCTGTTCTTTTATGCCGAGCGGGTCGGTGCGGGTGAGCGCGTCTTCGATCTCTTTTTCGCTCGCGAGATTCAAGTCAATCTTTCCCGCATAAAACCTGTCGGCAAGCGCCGCCTTGACCTGACCCTGATCCATGTTTGGCAGATTGTCCACATTCAGGGGCAACGTCTGCAATCCGTTCACGTCCTGGAGAAACTGATTTGGCTGGCTATTGCGAAAGGCCACAACCTGATCGCCTATCTGCCGATATGGATGTGCGCCGGGAAAGTTCTGATTCTTTATGCCGAGCGGGTCTACCTGTCTCAGTTCCTGTTCGATGCCTTCGGGATCAATCGTATTGATGTTTACCTTGCCCGCCGCGATTTCGCCCGATGCATTGAGCTTCTGGAGGGCGCGAATGATCGCGCGCTTATCTTCGTCCACGCGATGTTCGACCTCGTTTCCGGCCAACTGGGGTGTTCGAATCATCAACTCGTTGGGACGGCTGAGGATCGGCTGGATAGTCACTTTTGAAGTGTCAATACCGGCCGAGGCAAGCACGGAGCGAATTTTGTCGGGCGATTCCTGGTTCTTGAAACGGACCGTCATGAGCGTGCCGCCCGTAAAATCAACTCCCAGATTGAAGCCGCGAAGCTGCACTGAAATCGCTCCGAGCAGCAGTAAAACAATGGTCAGGCCGATGAAGTATTTCTTCGCGCCTATCCAGTCTATTCTTGGGTTCCGAAAAAGTTCAACCATGATGATTTCAAATCTCAGGTTCGAAATCTCAAACTTGAGAAGCCCTATCCCTTAAATGCTAATAGTCTCGACCCGCGCGCTGCGGTTCAGGTGCCACATAAAGATGGTGCGCGACACGAAGACTGCCGTAAACAGATTGGCCAGCAAGCCCGCTACCAGCGTGACGGCGAAACCGCGAATCGGTCCGGTCCCAAAGACAAACAGGAAGACCGCAGACACTATAGTCGTCACGTGCGTGTCTATGATGGTCAAAAACGCTTTGCCAAAGCCCGTATCAACGGCCGAGGCGACTACCTTGCCGTTGCGCATCTCTTCGCGAATGCGCTCAAAGATGAGCACGTTCGAGTCAACCGCCATACCTATAGTCAGGATGACGCCCGCAATCCCCGGCAGCGTCAGCGTAGCCCCGAACACGACAAGCGCCGCAAGCAGGAGTACGAGGTTCAGCACCAGCGCAAGCACGGCGTTTACACCCGACATTCGGTAGTAGAAGAGCATGAAGAGCACAACGAAGATCAAGCCCACTACCGAGGCGGTCACGCCCTGCCTGATAGAGTCTGCGCCGAGCGACGGCCCGACCGTCCGTTCTTCGATGTAGACTACCCGGGCAGGCAGCGCGCCCGATCTCAGAACAAGCGCGAGGTCTTCGGCTGCTCTCTTTGTGAAATTGCCCGTGATCTGCCCGCTGTCGGTGATTCGGCTGTTAATCGTAGGAGCGCTCTTGACTTCATTATTCAGAACAATAGCGAGATTGTCGCCTACGTGAGCGCCTGTCGCATCGCCGAATCGCTTTGCGCCTGTGGGCGTGAGCGAAAAGCTGATTTGATAGTTTGCGCCCCCGTACTGAGAAGAAGAGGCTCGCGCATCGCGCATGTCAAAGCCCGTCACCACAGGGGTCTTTTCGACAATCACAAACCCGGCCTGACCGGCGCCGCTGTCGTTTGCGGCGGGTCGGTAAGACAAAATTTCAAGCTGTGCGGCATTTGGCAGCGCCTTCATCGCCGCCTCTGCTTCTTCTTTTGTGTTGTAGGAAAACTGCCCGGCTTTGGCCACGAGTTTAAGCTCAAGATTCGAGTCGGCGTTGAGCGTATTTTTAACCCGCTCAGGGTCGTCGATGCCGGGCATCTGAACCAGTATCTGATAGGTGCCTTCGCCACCGCGCCTCTGCACGAGCGGTTCGGCCACGCCAAATGCGTTTATGCGATTATCTATAATCTCTTTCGCGACATCCGTAGCGCGCTCGCGCATGGCATTTTGCACCGATTCGTCGAGGTTAAAGATAATGGTGTTTCCTCTTTCGGTAGCAGCCCAGCCGGTTCCCTGCGGCGTCTGGTTGTTGAAATCGCGCTCAAGCTCGCTCACTATGTCGGAGTTTTTGGAAGTATCGGAGACGGTGACCGTGATCTGGTCAACCCCGGTAGCGGAGATGTCTGTAACCGGCACCCCTTCCTCTTGAAGCTTGGAGCGAGCCGCCTCGACGTTTTTCGTGGTAACACCCTTTATTACGTCGTCGGTCTGTACCTGTAAGACCAGATGGGAACCGCCCCGCAAATCCAACCCCAGGTGGATGTTCTCAGAAAGATTTTGCTTTACCTGTGACCAGCTTGTGAAATCTTTGAGGTTTGGCCGGCGGGTGTGCGGAAGAAACACCAGATAGAGCCCCGCAAACGTTACGGCCAGGATTATGAGAACTCGCGTACGAATCTTTTTTCGCATAGTGACATTTTCCTACATCTATAATAGTTATTTTACAGGCTCGACTTCTTTTATGTCATCCGATTGCAGACCTGCTATGGCGGTGCGCAGGACTTCTATAGAGACACCCTGAGAGATCTTCAAATGAACGCTCGTTTCACGCACCGAAACAATTGATCCGTAAATCCCCCCGGTTGTGATGACCTTGTCGCCCGGTCTGAGCGCGCCAAGCATCTGCTCGCGCTCACTTTGAGCCAGGCGCTGCTTTTTTTGTTGAGGCCGGATCACGAGAAGATAGAAGATCGCAAAGACGACGATCATCGGCAGGAACAGACCGATGATGCCGCCACCGCCAGGCTGTGCCTGAAAGAAGAAGAAGAGAAAACCTAGAAATATTGTCATTGTCAGTTACTCGCAAGCACTTTGAGTGGGAGGTTCCGCCCGCGGGGGCTTCGGGTCCGAATCCTTATAAGGTCAGTCCTGTCCGCGTGCGAGTTCGCTCAGAAAAGAATTACGAAATTCTTCAAAAGTGCCAAGCTTGATAGCTTGCCTGATTTGCTTCATCGTGTCAAGGTAGAAGCTAATATTGTGCAGCGATCCCAACACCATCGCAAGAATTTCCCCGCTCATGTAAAGATGCCTCAGATAGGCGCGCGAGTATTTCACACAAACGGCGCAACGGCACCGCTCGTCGAGCGGTCTTGCGTCCTCGCGAAAGCGAGAGTTCCTGATATTTATCTTCCCGCAGCTTGTAAAGAGTTGCGCGTTGCGGGCATTGCGCGTAGGCATCACGCAATCGAACATGTCTATGCCGAGCGAGACTGCCTCTACAAGATCTTCGGGTGTGCCGACCCCCATCAGATAACGCGGCTTATCAACGGGCATGCGGGGCGCTATGTGCGAAACTACCTCAAACATCTGGCTTTTTTCTTCGCCCACAGAGAGCCCGCCAATCGCGTAGCCGTCAAAGCCTATCTCGATCAATCCTTCGAGACTTTGCTCACGCAAATCCGCGTAGACGCTTCCCTGATTTATGCCAAAGAGCGCCTGACCGGGGTTCACCATATTGATGCCGCACGTCTGGCTCGCCTTCGGGTCGTCGTGCAACTCCATCAGGCGATCCTTTGACCGGCGAGCCCAGCGACGGGTGAGTTCCAGAGACTTTATCGCCTCCTGGCGGGTGGCCGGGAAGGGAGTGCATTCGTCAAAAGCCATCACGATGTCCGACCCCAGAGCAGCCTGTATCTCCATAGATTTTTCAGGCGTCAGGAAGTGGCGCGACCCGTCTATGTGCGATTGAAACTCTACGCCTTCTTCGTTCAGCTTCCTGAGCGATGTCAGGCTGAAGACCTGAAACCCGCCGCTGTCGGTAAGTATTGCCCCCTCCCAAGAGATAAAGCTATGCAGCCCGCCAAGCTGATTTATAAGCCGGTGGCCCGGTCTCAGATATAAATGATAAGTATTGCCGAGAATTATTTGCGCCCCGGAGCCTTCGAGCATCTCCTGAGTGAGCGCCTTGACCGTTCCTTGAGTGCCCACGGGCATGAAGACGGGCGTGTCTACCGATCCATGCGCGGTGGTGATGCGACCGGCGCGAGCGCCCGTCTTTTGTGAGCTTGCGATCTTTTCGAATGAAAATTGTCCCATGATGGCAAGACTTCATCTTGCCCGTTTCCGGGCTTTAGCCGCAACCCGATAACGCGCCCGTTTGTGCTCATAGTAAGGATTCTGATTCGGCTTTTGGCATCTTAAGCCGGTCTGTATTTGCTTGACTTGGCAATGTGAAAAGCTTAGGATTAGCGCCGATAAGAATGGTTGGGTCGGATCGCGGAATATGTCGTTTGATGCTCAACCATGATTTGTCAATTTCCCCTTTTAGTAATTTGTCATTCCAAACAGGGCCTGATCGGGTTTTATAGTTCAGGGGAAAACTGAATAGCTATTGAAATCAAATCTACTGCCCGGAGCTTCGTAGCACCTGCCAAGAAGCCTGAGGCAGCCATCATTGGCGCTTACAATCGAAATCAATTTTGAGCGTCAATCGTCGCAATTTGAGTATTACAAACAACCTTGATTGAGAGGGAAACCATATGAATAAAAGAAAAATCCATACAAAGCGACTATTAGGCCTGGCGCTTGGCCTAGCTATTGTAGTCACGCTAGCCTTGCCCTCATTGCTCACGCAACTGGCTCAGGCGAATTCAAAGATTGGCGCTCAGAGCAAAGGTCAGAAAGGTAACCAAACCGGAGGGGTGAAGGTCCAGGAGACGGAAGAGGTAAATGGCGAAGAAGCATACGTCATCACGATGGACGGCCCTGTTCCAAAGCCAAGGCGGGTCATAAGTCCGTCGCTTGTCGCGGCTGTTAATCAGGGTGAGGTCGAGCCTAACAACACTCCTGGTACTGCCACACCGCTCGTCGGCGGCGATGTAAAGATCAAGGCCAACCTCTTTCCCAACGGGGATGTGGACTATTACTCTTTCACAGCTTCGGCGGGGAGCCGTTTTTATGCCGCAACGATGACTTCCGGATCAGCCGGTAACAGCACCGATAGTCAACTCACGCTCTTTGCATCCGACGGCACGACAGTCATCGAGTTCGACGACGACAACGGCAGTTTTGCCGCTCTTTCTTCCTCCATAGCCGGAGCGAATCTTACGGCAGGCGGGACCTACTATCTGAAGGTCAACGACTTTACGGCGGGCACATCTACAGAGCGCCCTTACGAGCTTTATGTGAAGGTGCAAAGCGGCTCGCCGACTCCTGAGGTCGAGCCTAATGACACGCCTGCCACTGCGAACCCGTTACCGGCTTCCGGCTGGGTGAGCGGCACGCGCAACCCGGCTGCTGCCACCGAGCAGGACTGGTACAGCATGACGCTCAATGCCGGTGACACGGTATTCCTGAGCCTTGACCTTGACCCGGAGCGCGATAGCGTCACTTGGAACGGGCGTCTTGGCATCGCTCTGTTCGGGGATGCGGGCAACCAGATACTGGTCGTAGACGATGCTGGAACCGGGGACGTTTCGCCCAACCCGAATATCCCCTCAGAAGCTCTCTTCATGACTGTCAAGGATGCGGGTACATACTATGCATTTGTTGATTCGGCCTCGGCTGCGGTCGGAGGGCCAACAGCAACTTATAATCTGAGCGTGAGCGTGCTGCCTCATACGCCTACAGGCGTAAACTGCACGACCTACACAAGCACCGATGTGCCAAAGACCATCGGGCCGGGAACGGGGCTTGTCAGTTCGACCATCACTATCCCCGGCAACCCTCGCATCGCCGAGATCAGTGTGCAGATCAATCTCAACCATGCGTTGATGCAGGACATTGATGCTCATCTGCGTTCGCCTGCGGGCAACGACAACGGATTGTTCACCGACATCGGCGCGGCGGCGACGGGTGGACAGACTCAGATGGACCTCATCTTCGATGACGACTCTGCAATCCCTCCAGCCTTCACCGTCCTCAAGGGGATGCGGCTCAAGCCTGAAAACAATAGCACTAGCGGCACCGCAAGCACTTCGGGCGCATATCGCCTCGGGTGGTTCAACGGAGAAGACGCCGGAGGAACCTGGACGCTCGACTTGCGCGACGATACGGCGGGCGCAAATGGTGGCACGCTCACATCCTGGAGCATCACTATCTGCGAGCAGCCGCCGCCGCCGTCTTGCAGCGGCACTCCAACGACAGTCTTCAGCACCGACTTCGAGAGCGGCGAAGCAGGCTTCACGCACACGGGCACGCAGGATGAGTGGGAGCTTGGTCTTCCGGCCACGGTTGCCACGACCACCTCCAACCCTGTGGCGGCCTTCAATACCTGCAACAGCGGCGTGAACTGCTGGAAGACCGACCTCGATAACACTTACAACGCGAGCAGCAATCAGGATCTGTTCTCGCCCAACATCAATCTTGCCGGGATTTCGGGGCCCATCACGCTCCAATGGGCGCAGCGGGATCAGATCGAAACCGCCAACTTCGACCATGCCTTTGTCGAAGTGCGCGAGGTTGGAAACCCCTCTAACTCAGTTCACGTCTGGGATTGGCTTGACCCGACGATGATAAGCGCATCGTCCGGTACCGGCAATCCCCAGGTGAACATCGGTGGAAGCGAAGGCTGGGGATTCCACTACGCTGACATCAGTCAGTTTGCGGGCCTGAACATTGAAGTACGTTTCCACCTCGATAGCGATAGCAGCGTTCAGTTCGGCGGTATGGCGATTGATGATGTTTCGGTTACGGGATGCGTTGCGGGCGGCGGCGGCTGCGAACTGGAATGCCCGGAGGATATAGTCACTGACAACGATCCCAACCAGTGCGGCGCGGTTGTCAATTATCCGGCCCCGGAGACAGAAGGCGATTGCACAAACATTATTTGCAGCCCGGCCTCGGGCAGCTTCTTCCCCGTAGGCACAACCACAGTAACCTGTACGGCCGATAGCGGCGGTGATATAGGTGTGCCATCGGGTAAGGGAGGTCCAGCAAGTTGCTCGTTCACCGTCACGGTAAACGACACGCAGCCGCCTTCGATCACATGCCCGAGCAAGCAGATAGTCGATGCGGGCCCGAATATGTGCTCTGCCGTAGTCAATTACCCTGCTCCTACAGCTTCGGATAACTGTCCGGGTGTGACCGTAACCTGCACTCCGGCTTCGAGCACGAGCTTCCCGCTCGGAAACACCGTTGTAAACTGCACGGCTACCGATGCATCGGGCAATTCGTCCAGTTGCAAGTTCATCGTGACGGTCAAAGACGCTCAGCCGCCTTCGATCACCTGCCCGGCCAACATCACAGCCGTTACACCGAATCCGAATTCGGGCGGCGCTGTGGTCACTTATCCCACGCCGGTTGCTACAGACAACTGCTCGACGCCTGTGACGGTGACCTGCTCGCCCGCCTCAGGGACGACCTTCCCGCGAGGGACGACCGTTGTTACCTGCACGGCAAGAGACGGATCAGGAAACATCGCCACCTGCACGTTTACGGTGACGGTCTATGACATCTGCATACAGGATGATACGAACCCTGCAAATGCAGTGGTGGCAAACTCATTCACAGGTGACTACATCTTCTGTTGCGGAGCTACAAAGGTGATAGGGACCGGAGTAGTAACGAAGAAGCCGGGCGGATTCATCACTATCACTCACACCACCTCAACAAGGAAAGTGGTGATACAGGTAACGCCGCCGCTAAATGTAAACCAACCGATCACGGGATCGGCATCATTGCAGATGCCAGTGGGGACAACGCTGTGCAATTTCAGAGACAGTAATATCGCAAATAACTCTTGCAACTGCACGGCTCCTGCTCCATAGGAGCGGGCAAAGAGGAGTAAAAGCCTGCCTGAAACATCAGGCGGTAAAATCAAAGGGCCGATTGCCTGCAAGCAGTCGGCCCTGTTTTTGTAGTCATGGAAACCGGATCGAAATCTATTCAGATGATGAGGTTTGACACTCGAATTCGTAAAATCACAAGGATTTTCAACATGCAGGTTAGATTGCTTGAAATAGGCCGGGACGGACGCGGATCAGGCGGATTCACGCGGATTAAACCTAATTGGGTCAGATCCGCGAAAATCCGCCGCATCCGCGTCCGTCCCGGCCTATTAAAGCAGGCCTCCCACTCAAATTATGGGGCTATGTGATCATTATCGTCCTATCTGAAGAGATTTTGTATTAGCCACGAATTTGCACAAATAACCACTAACAATTGGTGGAAATTCGTGAATATTCGTGTAATTCGTGGTTTCCTTCGGAACCTTGTCTGAATCTCAAATCTCAAATCCCCGAGAGTTCAACCCTCTCTTCCCCGAATGATAAAAAGGGCCGGTGGTCTGATGCCACCGGCCCTTTGAAATTGCTAAGAGGGATGTATCTCGCTTAGAGGTTTGATCCCGATGGTGCCGTTGTCGGGCAGCTACACGTGCTGTTTGTAGTGTCTGGATCATTGATCGAGCTTACAGTTAACCGGTTTTTCACTACTACCGTGTATGTAGCCGATCCCTTATGCGTACACGTGTTTACGGTCGCGTTCACAAACTGGGTGCCCAGATTGTGTGTCAGCGTGATCGTACACCCGTTCGGCCTGGTGATGGTTCCTCTCCCGGATATCTGGAACCCGTCGCTGCATCTCACAAACAGATAATCTCCTGTCTGAGAGTTGAATACGATGAAGTTCCCGTTCGTCTGGTCCTGCAAACATACGTCGAAGACCGTGACTGTGAAACTACACGTAGCGGTATTTCCAGATGTATCCGTCACCGTACAGACGACCGTGGTTGACCCGAGCGGGAACTCGCTTCCCGAAGGCGGATTGCAAACAACGCTTGCCACTCCGCAGTTATCGGCAGTTACCGGCGGCGGGTAATTCACAACCACTCGCGGATCACCGGGATTGACCGTGGTAATGAGGATGTCGTCCGGGCAGATGATCGTAGGCGGTTGAACATCTAAGACTGTGACGGTGAACGAACATGTAGCGGTGTTGCCCGCAGCATCCATCCCCATGCAATTGACAGTCGTTGTGCCTACGGGGAAGAAACTGCCCGATGCAGGCACACAGACAACAGTCGCCCCCGGACAGTTATCGGTTACGGTCACAACGTAATTGACCGTTGCCCCGCACTGATCAGGAGCATTATTGACCGTGATCGGAGCAGGACACGTAACTACAGGCGGCTGATTATCCACAACCGTGACGGTGAAACTGCACGGGGTACCCGTATTGCCAGCCGCATCAACGGGCGTACAGCTGACCGTAGTCACGCCGATTGGGAAGAATGAGCCCGAGGCGGGTTTACAAGTAGCCGTCGCTCCGGGGCAGTTATCGGTTACAGTCGGAGTGAAGTTGACCACCGCGCCGCATTGATTTGGATCATTATTAACCATGATCGGAGCGGGGCATGTGATCGTAGGCGGTTCCGTCTCGTTTACAGTGACGGTGAACGAGCAGTTACCCGTATTGCCAGCCGCATCCTGCACCGAGCAGGTGACGGTGGTTGTCCCTACGGGGAAGGCCGTTCCCGAGGGCGGATTGCACGTCGGCGTTCCGACTCCGGGGCAGTTATCGCTCACAGTCGGGTCGGCAAACGTCACAACCGCCGAGCATTGCCCCGTATCGTTACTGGTTGTGATCGGGCTCGGACAGGTGATCGTAGGCAACTCGGTGTCATTCACCGTAACGGTAAACGAACAACTGCCGGAATTGCTCGCCGTATCCATCGCCGTGCAGGTCACAGTAGTCGTGCCCACTGGGAATGTCGAGCCTGACGGTGGAGTACAGACCGGCGTGATCGCGCCGTCGCAGTTATCGTTTGCAGTCACCATGAAGTTTACTACAGCCGAGCACTGACCCGTATCGTTGCCGGTTGTGATGTCAGCCGGGCAGGTAACTACCGGCGCTTCCGTATCGTTTACGGTGATTGTGAAAGAACAACTCGGCGTGCCGCCTGCGTTCGCGCAGGTTACCGTAGTTGTGCCTACGGGGAAGAACGACCCCGAAGGAGGCGTGCAGGTGATGGTTCCGCATGGCCCCGTCGTTGTAGGCGCAAAAGTGACCACGGCCCCGCATTGACCGGTGTCATTACCTACCGTTATATCCGCGGGACATGTGATGCCGCAGACCAGAGTGATGTTGAGACACCAGCCCCCGGAAATCAATCCGGCGCTCGCCGCGCCATCATCCACAACGTATAGGCTCCACGTGCCGTTTGGATCGGTCCCATTAAAGACCGACAGAGCGGATGCGCCCGATGGTGTGGGTGCAGGGCTCGGGAATGTGTCACCGACTCCGCCCGGCTGGATATTGGTGGGTTTGAAAGTGCCTGACGAGAGCATGGTGCTATCCGGCAGCGACGAGGCCGCCGCGTCGTCGAGCGTGAGTGTGATAGGCGCGCCGCTTGAGATGGCGTTGTTGCCTCCGACATCCGACATAATGGTGGCTTCCTGGCCACCCGGACCCACAAGTAAAATATCCACGTCATCCGGGAAATCGTGACTGAAGTTTGCAAGCGTTACAGTCACTTTCCCGACTACGCCTGCTAGCCCCGATACGGCGATGTCGGACGGATAAGGCGTCGCGGCAGTCGGCGGGCTTCCGGTGTTTATCGTGATCGAGGTGTTGTTACAGATCTGACCATCAGGACAGGTTCCTGTGACCGTGACCGTGAATGTGCAGGTTTGCCCGCTTGTCCCTGAATCCGAGCAGGTGACTGTGGTTGTGCCTACGGGGAAGTATGATCCTGACGGCGGGCTACAGACTATCGTTCCGCAAGTGCCGGTCGTGGTCGGCGCGGGATAGGTCACGATGGCTCCGCAGAAATTCGCATCCTTTGCCTGTGTGACATCGGTCGGGCAGGTAAGCATGCACGGCGTAGGCGTGGTGGTCGTGATGGTGATACACCACCCTGCGGCCAGTTGTCCGCTGAATGCTGCCCCGTCATCAACTACATAAAGGCTCCACGTGCCGTTTGGATCGGTTCCGTTAAAGACCGAAAGAGCCGACCCTCCCGATGGTGTGGGCGCAGGGCTTGGGAATGTGTCACCGACTCCGCCCGGCTGGATATTCGTAGGCTTGAAAGTACCGGTTGAGAGTGTGGTGCTGTCAGGCAGCGACAATGCCGCCGCGTCGTCGAGCGTGAGTGTAATAGGCGCGCTGCTTGAGATGGCATTGTTGCCGCCTACGTCCGACATGATGGTAGCCTCCTGGCCACCCGGACCCACAAGTAAAATGTCCACGTCATCGGGGAAATCGTGACTGAAGTTTGCAAGCGTCACCGTGACTTTGCTGACTACCTGTCCCGTCAGCCCCGATATACCAATATCCGAAGGATAGGGGGTGGCGACAGTCGGTGGCGTGCCTCCCGTGTTGATCGTAATCGGGACGTTGTTACATCCCTCTCCCGCACCACACGCTCCCATGACCGTGACCGTAAAAGAGCAGGTTGCTCCGCTTGTAACCTGTTCCGTGCAGGTTACGGTGGTTGTGCCCACGGGGAAGTATGATCCTGATGGCGGGCTACAGACTATCGCTCCGCAAGCGCCCGTCGTTGTCGGGTCGGGATAAGTCACAACGGCTCCGCAGAAATTCGCATTCTTTGCCACCGTTACATTGGTCGGGCAAGTGATCGAGCAAGGGCCTGCGCCCGAGTCTATGTCGAGAGACCAGCTGTCTATTGTGCCGGTGATGCTTGTCCCGTCGTGAACTACGTAAAGGCTCCAGGTGCCGTTCGGGTCCGTTCCATTAAACCCTGCCAGAGCCGTTCCAAATGATTGTGTATTATTGGTCGGCGCAGGCGCAGGCGATGCGAAAACGTCGCCTGAATTCCAGTTTGAAGACTGAAACGTGCCGCTTGAAAGCCCCACGTCGAGCGGAGGACCGTTGTTGGGTAGCGGGCTTGCCGCCGTATCGTCGAGAACCAGGGTCACGGGACAATTGGCGCAACTGTTTCCACCCGCGTCCGACATGATGATTCCGTTTACTCCCGTCGGTCCTACAAGCAACATATCTATGTTATCGGGAAATGTGGTGCTAAAATTCGTGAGCGTCACGGTCACTTTGTTTATCGTGCCCGTAAGCCCCGAAACATTTATCGTTGACGGATAAGGCGAGGCCGCCGTGGGCGGGCTTGCGCTTGCGTTTATCGTTATCGCGCCGCCAGTGAATACTGTTCCCGGAACCGCGGGCGAAATTTGAAATTCCAGACTCGGATGAGTCGCTCTCAGCTTTTCATAATAACTACTCAGCGATTTTTGAAGCTCGTTGTACTCATTTTCAAGCGAATTTAATCTTGCCTGGGCCGCTCGCGCTCCGCTCACATCTCTCTCGATGTCCGCCTGTGTGGTTCTGATTTCAGCAGAGCGATTTTCTACAGCGATTTTGTATGAGCGAAATGCTTCTGTTGTAGCGCGCACCGAATCCGGGCCGGGATGAGTCTGCTCGAAGGCTATGGCCCGGTCGAGCGCATCGCGAGACTGGATTACGGCGAGACTGCTTTCGGATATGTCTTGTGGAATTGAGGATGCGCTGCCCATCCAGGCATGCGTAGATAAGCCAATCAGGCTTACCATAATCAAGACAAGGCCGATTATGAGCCCTCTCCCTACAGTTGATATTTTCATCGGTCTAATCTCCCTGGGGCCGCAAAGCAGGCGCCCCGAATGAGGCCGGTAAATTTCAGGGACCGGTCGTGAGCGTGCGGGAACAGACCCTGAAATTCAGGCCAATTCCGAAAATTTCTCGATCTAAACAAAGCCGTTTTCGAGAATCTAATCAAACAGTATCTAATCGAGGGGAAATTGCTCCCCCGTGCTCACGAACGAATGGAGATATGGCCGCATAGTTGGAACTTGAGCAGAGAAGTAAACGGAATCTGACATTTCTTTTTGCCCCCCGCCCCAATAGGTGCCTCTCGGGAGGATAATTGGTTTCTTAAACAATGCTATTTATATCCGAGCTATGACGAGAGCCTATTAAACATCGTGGCTCTTTCAGCAGAGGGCGCTAGCTCGTGTTTATCGTTACTTTTTTGACCCTGTGATTTTAAGCGAGCGGGCGGGGTAGGTCAAGAGTATCAGCCCTGCCCGCTCTCGATTTGCTGTTACTTTTTGCTCACACGCGATTCGACTGCCTTCAGCCGAGTCTCTAAATCGGCAAGCTGTTTTTGCAGAGCGGCTATCTCGGCATCCTTCTCTTTCAGAAGATTATAGACCGCCTTGACCGCCGCCATGTTTATTCCGTCTATGTCGAGCAGTGAAATACGATTTCCCGTGCCCAGCCCAAAGGCGGTATTTAGCTCTTTGATATTCGGCTGCATATGGTTTGCGCTAGCCCCGTTGCCGACAGCCGAAGAGACGAGCGACACCTGATCCAACTGGCCAAGGACCGTTTTGGGGTCAACCTCGTGGCTGGCTCCAAACTGGTCGCTGCGTATGTCGATGTTTCCCTGTATCACCGCGTTTCCGAATACGTGAAGCCGCTCTTCGGGAGAGGTTGTTCCCAAACCGACATTGCCGCTTGAGGCTACGAAAATGCTGTTATCAGGAGCGCCGGGCTTTATCTTGAATGGAAGCTTGGAGCCGTTGGTGGCATCTCGGATAAAGAAGTTTGCTTCGTTTCCGGCAATGTCCCAGGTCTGCGCCTGAAAGCCGCTTGCGGAGGTTTGCTCAAGTCGCATCGCGGGCGTGTTGCCGTTCACCGCGTGAATGTCCAGCAACGGCGTAGATGTCTTTATTCCAATCCTGCCGGTGTTGTCTACGTAGAGAGTATTACTGGGAGCGCCCGCTTCGACGGTAAACGGAAATCTTCCAGCCGTCGAGTCTTCAAACGCTAAATAGCTTGCGCCGCCGTTGTCCTGATCGTTAGCCACAATCCGCCAGTCGTTGAAAGGAAAACTGCCGGTATTTGAAGTATCGTCGAAGTGAATTCGCAGGTTGTTCTCTTTTAGCCTGATCGTATCGGCCCCGAAATTTTCGTTGTTTATGCAGTCAAATCCAAAGCACCCTGACCCTTGAACTATCAAATCGTCCGCGATTACCTGATCATTTGGCGTGACGGAGACATTTTCATTCCCGGAAGAACCCCCTGCCTGTGAGCCGGGGAGCTTCTCTTCTTCTGTGGCTCCGCCCATCACAAATGCGCCGTTTTCGATCATGAATGCCCCTGCCTGCACTATATCCTCTTTGGGCAGCAGACCTCTCCTGCGAAGAGTGCGAATGACCTCTTCCTCATTTCCTGCGGCCCGCGCCGTCGCAAGTGCTTTCTTTGTCGCCAGGCTTATGATTGGAATTACGCGCAACTGGAATTTATAGTGACCGTCAGGCCGCCTGAGCCCAAGCTCATCGGTAATACCGAAGGAGGGATTCGTTCCTGACGGAAATTCCTGGCGAAATGTTTCTCCTTCGGGAGCCGCAACGGTCAGCACTATTGATGAGCAAGGAACGTTTGGCTGCCACGTGATTTCTGAGGCTCCTGCCTTGCCGTTGGCGACCGGCCCGTCATTGTCTGACGGCGCAGCCATAGCCGAATAGCTCAGGCAAGTAATTAATCCTACTAATAGTAGGGGCGAGACTTTGTTTCTCCGGGTATTCATAACATCTCCTAAACTTAGATTAGGGAGTAGAGCCGATGAATGTTATCTACTCCGTTTCGAAGGCAACACAGAAGTCGGACAAGCCGCTTCCACGGGGTATGTCAAGTCTGTAATTATTGCCCGATATTACCGGGCTATCGTCTCAACTCGATACAGGGCTGTCAAGAGTATGGCTTGCGAGTTTGGCGGGCGACCAGGGCAACTTTAACTTTTAGAGTTAGTTACCGCTGTCTTTTTTTATCCGGCGGGGCTGGATCAGACAAACCTGCCTCGCCCACGGGGCGGCAGGGCTGCCCTTTCAGGTATAGCTCTAACCCGGCTTTCAACTTTACAACAAGGTCTGAGTTGCCTTCCGGTTCGGCGGCTTCTATCAATCGTTGCTGCAACCGGGCCGCCTCGTCGCATCGACCCAGTTCGGCCAGCGCCAGCGCAAGTACCGCGCCGTGATTGATCGAGCCTGTTGCCTTATATATAAGCTGAGCGAGCGCGAGCGCCCGCGCCCCATCGCGCAAATCCTGTTGCGGGTTGGCCGCGAGCAAATAGGCGAGCATAGCCGCTGTCTGACCATTTTGCGGAAACTGTTTGTGGCTTCTTTCCAGATTTTCAAGCGCCTCGGCGTATCGCTTTTTCCCCATAAGCAAATTCACCTGTTCGATCAGGGCCGCTTCATTGCCGGGGTTTGATTGCGTAAGCCGTGCGAACTCGGCAAGCGCCCCGTCCTTGTTTCCAACCCGCAGTAGCTCCTGCCCGAGCAGGTAACGCGCATCGGCGTCCTCCGGGTTCAGATCGAGCGTGGAGTGTAGATGAGAAATTGCCTGCTCGTGCCGGTTGAGTTTTGCAAGCAGAAAGCCCAGATTGTAATGCGCCGCCGAGTTTTTCGGCTCTAAAGAAATCGCCTGCTCGAATTGTTTTATGGCTTCGTTGATGTCGCCCGACTGAGCCAGGGCTGACCCGAGGTTTACGCGCGCCGGGATGCTTTCGGGTTGGGCCTCCACTGCTTTGCGAAACTCCTCGACGGCATCCTCAAACCTCCGGGCCTCGAATGCCACCCTCCCTCTAAGCAAATGAACGCGCTCGCCGCGAATCAATTTTTGCAGGTCGTCAACGAGAGGATCGGCGACCCGGATTCCGACCTGCCCCTGTTGCTCAAGATTGCGCTGCGCCTTTTCCATATCTCCCAACCCGCGATATGCCATAGCCAGTGCGTAATGGATGCGATTGGCTTCGGGGGTCTGCGCGAGCGCCTGCTCAAAATGCGTGACCGCCTCGGCATAATTTCGAGTTGAAAGCGCCGCCTGCCCCAGCCCGTATTCGGCGGCCGGGCATTTCGCGTTGATCGAGAGCGCCTCTTTGAAATTTGCGCGAGCCTCTTCCAGACGATGCTGCCCCAGATAGAGATTTCCCAGATTGACCGGCGCGGCCAGATAGTCGGGGCGCAAAATGCGAACGATCCTGTACCACGTTATGGCCTCTTCGACCCGGCCCTCTTTCTGGCAAACGCTTCCGAGAAGATAAGCCCACCTGAAATCCTTCGGAGCCAGACGATGGGCGTTCAAATAACACTCTTCGGCGGGCGTGGTCAAAGCGTATGCCTGATATATCTTTCCCAGCAAACCGTAGCTTTCGCCAAGCCTTTTTTCATCCGTCGAAGAATCCTTCACAAGCGCCGCAAGCGATGTTTCAATCTCTTCAAGCTGCTCGCGTACGCTTGTTTCCAAACTCTCCAGATCGGGTCTGTGAACAGGCAGAAGCCCCGACTTTGGCGGTTGTAACACCCGTTCGCCCGGACTGGATTTTTGAGCCTGGGCCTGCGAGGCTGTTGCGCCGCTAAGGATCAGGCAGAGCGCAAGTAGCAAGAGATGCCCGAGATGCCCGGTCGTTATTTTGATCGCCTCAAATGCTTTCACGGTTAATCTCGTTTCGATTCGGAGGCCGCGCCTTCTCTGAGAGTAATATACCGATCAATGGATGGTTCTTTCCATTCTTCGATCCTGCCCGAGGGCCAGTGTACTCGCACCGCGTCTACGTGATCGGAACTGCCGAGACCGACCAACACTCTCGGGTCGTGTGAAGACAGGTAGCCGCCGTCGGTTCGAGTGCGTCGCCAGAGTATGTTCTCTTTCGTTATGCGTATTTCAACCTTTGCGCCCAGCATGTCTCGGTTAATCTTTGTGCCCGGCAGTCTCAAACCCAGCCAGTGATTTCGGTTTCCGATCTGATTGAGCAGCACCCGCGCTCGCCCGTTGTTATTTGAGATGACGACATCCGTGTCGCCGTCGTTATCAATATCGCCAAATGCCGCGCCTCGGCTGACTTCCAATAGATCAAAACTCTTGCCCGCTTCCTTTGATACCTCGATAAAATTCCCTTTTCCCGCGTTGTGAAAGAGTTGATTGGGCTGGCCGAGCGGGTAAAGGTCTTTTTTGCGCGCAAGTTCCACAAGCGTGCGGACGGCCCCGTTGGCCGAAAGCAAATCGAGCCTCCCGTCATTGTCATAATCGAACCATAGCGTGCCAAAGCCCGTGTAGCGCCGTGTTTGCAATCCGAGCCCCGCTTCAAGCGTACGATCTTCGAAAAGCCCGTTGCCGAGGTTTGAATAAAGCGTGTTTGTCTCTTCCATCAAATGCGTGAGAAAAATATCATCGAAGCCGTCGCCGTTAAAATCCCCCGCATCGACTCCCATACCGGCTTCCGGCTGCCCGTCTCGATTGACCGCCGCTCCGCCAATCAAGGCTTGATTCTTAAATGAGCCGTCTTTTTGGTTGATCCACAGTTGATTAGGGTTGCCGTCGTTTGCTACGTAGATATCGGTCCAGCCGTCGCCGTTGAGATCGGCCGTTACCACGCCAAGCCCGGAGCCAAACTCATTTATTATCCCGGAAGCGGATGAAACATTTTCGAATGTGCCGTCGCCCCGGTTATGAAAGAGGCTATCGGGCACGGGATGAAAAGCCTTTGGCCCGCAGTAATCCTTCGCGGTTGTATCGGCATAGCAGTTCGGGTATTTATCGACGGAAAAATCCAGATAATTGGCTACGAACAGATCGAGCCAGCCGTCATTGTCATAATCGAAAAAGGCCGCGCTCGTGCTCCATCGAGGATCATCGGTTCCGGTCTTTTTTGTGACATCCGTGAATGTGCCATCCCCTTTGTTGAGAAGCATCTGATTCGAACCCAGATTGCATACATAGAGGTCCATCCACCCGTCGTTGTTTATGTCGGCGGCGGTTACGCCCATCCCGTAGCCTGTGGCAAGGATGCCGCTCTTATCGGTCACATCGGTAAATCTCAATTTTCCATTCTTGTCTTTGCCGTTGTTCAAGTCGTTTCGGTAGAGCCTGCTTTTGGGCGCACCCTGTCCGCGCCACGGGAAAAGGGTCTTTTCGGGATGTGTTCCGGGTTCGAGCACCGACCCTTGCACGAGAAAGAGATCGAGATCGCCGTCATTGTCATAATCAAACAGGGCCGCGCCCGAGCCCATGATTTCCGGCAGATAGAATCGCCCGGTCATCCCGTTGTAATGCTCGAAATCGAGCCCGACCTGATCGGTTGCATCGAGGAATATCGAAACGCCCTTTGTCGTCTGTTGCATAACAGGGCAGGGCACGACCGCACCTATCTGGACAAAGCAGAAAAACAGGATTAGAACCTTTGCGTTTAGGCGTTCAATTTGAAGCATTGAGATTTTTATATCATTGCTGCGGATATGCTGTCACGTCAGGACCTGTCAGGTTTTAACTTGCTCGTAAGGCAATTAGAAATGGACCGCGGATGACGCGGATGCGGCGGATTTTCGCGGATCTGATCTAATTGGGGCCAATCCGAGTAAATCCGCGTCATCCGCCTCCGTCCCGGCCGTTGCTGTTGACTCAGATGAAGATGGGCAGGTTGAGCTAAAACCTGCTCATCTTCACGTTGACCTGTTGCTGTCAGAGTGAGAAAATCGCCGCTCGCCCTGTGATATACCTTTTCTACATCCCGGCCGGATTGCTGATCATTCAGGGAATATTCTCTCTGATCGAAGGCGTGCGCTTTTACGGATTTATCCGGCGCGCGATCAAAGAACCGGCTGGCGGCTTCACACCTTTCGCTTCGATCATTGCTCCGTGCAAGGGTATTGACAGCGGGCTTGAAGAGAATCTTCATGCGCTGTTTGAGCAGGATTATCCCGATTACGAAATTATCTTTGCCGTTGCTTCAGATGATGACCCTGCGCGACAGGTAATTGAGCGGGTCATCAAGAAATATCCCGGGATTACTGCCCGTCTGATTGTGTCAGGCTACGTCGAGGGTCGCGGCGAAAAGGTCAACAATCTTCTTTCGGCTCTCACCTGCGTCGATTCGAAATCCGAAGCGCTGGCCTTTGTAGATTCGGATGCGCGGGTTCGCCATGGCTGGTTGCGTTTACTGGTTTCGGCACTTGAAGATAATCGAGTCGGGGCCGCCACCGGATACCGCTGGTACTTGCCGGATAAGGGCGGGTTCTGGTCGGCCTTACTCTCGGCGTGGAACGGCTCCATCGCCACTACGCTTGGCGATCACAGAGGCAATTTCGCCTGGGGCGGTTCGACCGCGATTCTGCGAGAGACTTTCAACCAGCTGGGCATAGCCGACAGGTGGCAGCGCGTCGTGAGCGATGATTATGCGCTCACGCGAGCCGTCAAAGACGGGAATCTGTATGTCAGGTTCGTGCCTCGATGTCTTACGATCTCGCGTGAAGATTTTACGCTCAAGAGCCTGTTTGAATTTACTACCCGCCAGATAATTATTACCCGCGTCTATAGCTCGAAAGCGTGGTGGGTTGGGATGATTTCAAACTGCCTGTTCAGTATTACCTTCTGGGGCGGGCTGGCTATGGTTCTGCTTGCTGCGCTCAGGGGTGAGGGCATCATCTGGCCGCTAATGATGTTAGGCGCTATTTTTCTGCTCGGGTCGATCAAGGGCGCGCTCAGGCTTGCGGGCGCGGTTGAGGCGCTTCCATCTGCGCGGGATGAAATCAAACGCCTCTGGTGGATGTACTGTCTTTTGTGGTCGCTCGTATCGCTGCTGTTTCTCTGCAATTTTATCAGGTCGGCTGTGACGCGGCGAATCACGTGGCGAGGCGTGACTTATGAACTTCGCTCCGCTGACGAGACGAGAATTGAGGGATGAGGGCTGAAGGGGTGAATGATGAAAAGGACTCTCAGCCAAACATCGCTTTTGGTGATGGCTTTGATCTGATGTAGTATGGCGGTAATTGAAAGATAGGTTGAAAAATAATCAGGGGGACAGATGCTGAAAGCATTAGAAGGCGTTCGCGTGCTTGATCTGTCGCGCATGTTGCCGGGGCCTTATTGCTCGATGATGCTGGGCGATCTCGGCGCGGAGGTCATCAAGGTAGAGGAACCCAAAACCGGAGACCCTACGCGGCACTCTCAGCCGATAATAAATCAGCAGAGCGCCGCCTTCGTTCAGGTCAACAGGAATAAAAAATCGATAGCCCTGAACCTCAAACAAAGCGAGGGGCGCGATATTTTTTTGAAGCTGGCCGCCACCTCGGATGTAGTGCTTGAGCAGTTTCGCCCCGGTGTGGTTGACCGTCTCGGTATAGGTTACGCGGATGTCGTGGAGGTGAATCCGCGCGCGGTTTATTGTTCGCTTTCAGGGTTTGGACAGGACGGGCCTCATCGCGCGCGCAGCGGGCATGATTTGAATTATCTGGCGCTGTCGGGTCTGCTCGGGCTCACTACGGACGAGCGGGGAAAGCCGGTCATTCCGGGCACACAGATAGCTGACCTGGCGGGCGGAATGATAGCCGCCTTCGCCATACTTGCCGCGCTGCTTGCCCGCAACCAGACGGGTCGCGGGCAGTACGTTGACGTATCCATGTTCGATGTGCTGCTTGCGATGCTGCCCGTACCTGCCGCTCAGGAATTTGCGGGCAAAAGCATTCGAGTGGGTGGGAAGTACACGCTCTCGGGCGCGTACCCGTTTTACAACGTCTATGAGACAAGCGACGGGCGTTTCATGTCGCTTGGCGCGCTTGAGCCAAAGTTCTGGGCCGGTTTTTGCCGCGTTGTAAATCGAGAAGATTTGATTGCGCGACAATTCGATTCGAATGATGCGCGCAAAGAATTATTTGAAGAGGTGAGTCGCATCTTTAAATCAAAAACTCAAGCCGAGTGGATCGAGATCATGGCGGAGGCGGATGCCTGCTGCGAGCCGGTGCTCTCTTTAGCCGAGGCATTCGAACACGCGCAGACCCGCGCCCGCGAAATGACTTTCGATGTCGATCATCCTACGGAAGGCGCGGTCAGACAATTGGGATATGCATACAGGTTGAGCGAGACTCCCCCGACACTCGCTCGACTATCGCCCGCGCTCGGAGAGCATACCTATGAATTGCTGGCCGAACTTGGAATCAGCGAGGCGGAACGGTCAAGACTGAGTGAATCCGGGATAGTAAAAGGCTGAATGTCATTACAAGAGATGTGACGGAGGAGATGATGGATTATCTGCTTACGGAAGAGCAAGAGCAATTGCGGCGGATGGTAGAGCAATTCGTCGAGGGCGATGTCAATCCTTATTTTGAAAATAACGGGCACGAAGAATTTCCCTGGCCCCTGTTTCGACAGCTTGGCGCGCTCGGCATTGCCGCCATACCTTTTCCCTCGGAGTACGGCGGAGGCGGGCTGGATTACTCTACCTATATCGTGGTGCTCGAAGAGCTTTCGCGGCTGGGCAGCCATCTTGGCGGGGTGCTCGCGGTTCACGGACTGCCTCAACTCATTTTGAATCATTTCGGCACCGAGGCTCAGAAGCGCAGGTATTTGCCCGCGATGGCCTCGGCTGAATTACTGGGCGCGTTCGCGCTGACCGAGCCGCAGGCCGGGTCCGACGCTGCATCCATCAACACCCGCGCCGAACTTCGAGGCGATAAGTATATCCTTCGCGGGCAGAAAATCTGGATCACGCACGGCGGCGAAGCAGACCTATACATAGTGATGGCTGTGACTGAAAAGGGGAAAGGCGCTAAAGGGGTCTCTTCGTTTATAGTGGAAAAGAACGCGCCGGGTCTGGCCTTTGGCAAGCGCGAACGGCCTATGGGACTGCCGCATCACACGCGGGAGGTCTTTTTTGAAGATTGCGAGATACCGCGCGAAAATCTGGTAGGCCGGGAAGGCGAAGGGTTCCGCGTGGCGATGACTGCGCTCGATTCAGGCCGCATCACGGTAGCCGCGACTTCGCTCGGGCTTGCGCAGGCGGCATTCGATCACGCGCTCAGATATTCGACCGAGCGTAACGCCTTTGGCCATCCGATAGCCGAATTTCAGGGCATACAATTCATGCTTGCCGACATGGCCGCCTCTATCGAAGCCGCGCGCTGCGTGACTCGCAAGGCGGCTTATCTCAGAGACCACGGATTGCCGTTTAATGCCGTAGCCTCTATGGCCAAATTGCTGGCAACCGACACGGCGATGAAAGTGACTACCGATGCTGTACAGATTTATGGCGGGTACGGCACGAGCGAGGACTATCCCGTGCAGGCGCTGTTTCGCGAAGCGAAGATCACTCAGATAGTCGAAGGAACCAATCAGATTCAGCGAATGATTATCGCGCGGGAACTGCTCAAGAAATTTAGAGAGTGAAGAGTGAAGAGTGAAGCGTGATTCGTGACTTTTAGGATTTTGATTGTTAATAGAGATAGTGCTTAATCCACGAATCACGCTTCACGTTTCAATATGAACGGCCATTGAAAGGTTGGGAATCGAGTAACATCTGCGCGCGTCCGCGACTGTGCCGCGCCGATACGAGGCCCGCGATCAAGCCCAGAAATTGATCGAATTGTATGGGCTTTTCATAAACGGCGATTGCCCCAAGCTCTCTGGCCCGATTCAATTGCTTTCGCTCGACCGCGCTCATGGCGATTATAGGCACCGAGGCCAGCTCATCATCTTCCTTGATTAGCTTTATAAGGTCCAGCCCGCTAACGTTCGGCATATTTATGTCGGTTACTATAAGATCGGGCCTCTTTCTGTGGGCGGTCAGATAGGCTTCCTTGCCGTCTCCAGCAGTCTCTACTTCAAACCCCTCCAGTTCGAAAAGTAGCGCCATCGCGTATCGCGTGTCTGCATCGTCCTCCACCAAAAGTATTCTGTTCTTGCGCTTAGGCTTCATGATCCACATCCACAACGTATAAAAATAATATTCTACAGGCCCGGCAAGTTGTAAAAAAATAAGTACAACCGTTGCCCCCGACAACGTTATAACTCTGCAACTGTCGTACCAGTAAAGCCGGACAAACAAAAACGCGCGCAAATGTTGAAAAACAGAAAACAGGCATACCGCGAATGACTCGGGGCGGTGCTTACAGTGAAGTCCTCTGTTACAGTTTTGGAAAACGGTATGACTGATTTTGTTACTATAATTCAGGCGAATTCCAACTGAACGGGGCGGGGAATTATACCCGCTTCGTGCGCGCGTTTGAGCAATAATCGTACAGCCTCGCGGCCCTGTTCGCCGTAATCTATGGTGTAGTCATTTACATACATTCCGACAAATTTATCGGTCAGGCCGGTCTCCATCCCGCGCGCGTATGCCTGAGAGTGGCGGACGGCTGCCTCGCGGTGCTCGAGCCCGTATTCTATTGATTGGCGTAGGAGCCGCGAGATTTTTTCGATAAGCTCAGGCCCAAGCGTCTTCCTGATGGCATTGCCGCCGAGAGGAAGCGGCAGCCCGGTTTCATCTTTCCACCATTCGCCCAGGTCAATCACCTTTTCAAACCCGGCCGCGCTATAGGTCAACTGGCCTTCGTGAATCAAAAGCCCCGCCTCTGCCTCGCCCCGCTCGACCGCATCCATGATCTGATCAAACGGAATTACCTTTGTCGGGCCATCTCCTATGCAAAGGCGCAAGGCAAGATAGGCAGTGGTCATCTTGCCGGGAACCGCAATGGTTACGTCGCGTAACTGATTGATTTCCATAGGCTTGCGGGCTACGACCAGGGGGCCGTAATTATCGCCCATAGACGCGCCCGAGGTCAGCAGGGCGTACTGGTCAAGCACGTAAGCGTAGGCGTGAATCGATACCGCCGTCACATCGAGTTCGGCATTCATTGCGCGGTGATTTAGTGTTTCGATGTCCTCGATGATGTGACGAAACTTTAACCCCTCGGTGTCTATCAGGTCGCGCGCAAGGGCGTAGAACATGAAGGCATCATCCGGGTCAGGGCTGTGTCCTAGCGTGATTTCTATCTTATCCATAATTTGGCAATCTGAGGCGTAGTGTGATGACTATGAATCGAATTCTCAATCACTTGATTTAAGCATTACAGCCTCGCAAATTGACACTATAGCGATGCGCGTCGAGCTTTCGCAAGTCAGCGGGGCTTTGTTATACTTGCCGTTTGTTTTTGCGCGGGCCGTTCAGTATTCGCTCTATAGGCAATAGGCTTCGACCCTATTGGAGGAACACAGGGATGTTAAAAGTAGGATTGCTGGTGGGGCGCGAACGTTCATTTCCCGACGCGCTCATCGAAGAAGTCAATAGCCGCAACGCGGGAGTCAAGGCCGAATACATCAAAATCGGCCATTTCACTACCGAAGAGGATTGTCCTTATCAGGTCATCATTGATCGCATATCGCACGAGGTAGTCTTTTATCAGCCGTTTCTAAAAGCTGCGGCGCTGTCGGGCGCTGTAATCATCAATAACCCGTTCTGGCGTCTTGCCGACGATAAATTCTTTGGCACGAAACTGGTTCAACATCTCGGCGTCAGCGTGCCTCGTACGCTCATAATTCCTTCGCATTCATACCCTGAAGGGATAATTTCCGAAAGCCTCAGCAACCTGAAAGCCCCGCTCGACTGGCAAGCCATGACCGAGTACACGGGTCTGCCCGCGATACTCAAACCCCACTGGGGCGGCGGGTGGAAAGATGTGCATCGCATAGATTCGGTGGAACAGTTGATTTCAATTTATAATCAGACCGGCAGACTTTGCATGATGTTGCAGGAGTTTATCGAGTGGGAGCATTATGTGCGCTGCCTCTGCGTGGGCAAGACCAATATCAATATCACAAACTGGGACCCGCGAAAATCGCATTTTGAGCGGTACAGGGGCGTCGATCAGGCGCTTGACCAGGCGCTCACCGAGCGCATACGAACCGACGCGATCAAGATCAACGAGGCGCTCGGCTACGATATGAATACTATCGAATTCGGCGTGCGCGACCGGATACCTTACGCGATAGACTTCATGAATTCAGCGCCTGACTTCGACATCTCATCGCTTACGGAGGTCTATTTTCCGTGGGTAGTCAACCAGATGGCAAACCTTGTGATCGAGCGCGCAAAAAACGCCGCCGCTCATCGTCCCTCGTATCGATGGGAAGAACTTTTGAAGGGATGAGGGATGAGGGATGAGGGATGAAAAAGACTGTGGGTAATCATCATAGTGATTGGGAAACTGCCTTTATGATTATGTAGTGCCCCCATCCTTCTTCCTTCATCCATTCCTAATTTATGAATCCTATTTCCGTGACAGATGCGATTGATTATTATCACGAACTGCTGGCAGGTCGTTACCTTGAGAGCACTGTTGAGTTGCTTGCTCAGGCTACAGAGCGCAAGATGCTCGCTTTTGGCTCGCGACCGGTTTGCAGTGTGTTGCGGCCCTTTTTCATAGACGAAGCCAGATATGAATCGGTCGTGCACGCTTCTACGTTTGTGATGCTTGGAATTGCGAAACTCGCTCGCCGCCTGTTTGTTGACGACCGGCTAAGGCGGGAACTCGATCTGACGCCCGAAGAAGAAGCGATTTCACAGATCGCCACGCGGTACGGGCCGCCCGATGTGAGCGGTCGCCTCGATGGATTTTTGAGCGCGGAGGGCGATTTCCATTTCGTAGAGTACAACGCCGAAAGCCCGGGCGGGCTTGGCTACGGCGATGCGCTTGGAAACGTTTTCGGCCAGATGCCGATAATGCAGGAATTCGGCGGGCGGTATAATATTCGGTCACTTCCGATTCGCACATTCGTCTTCGATGCTCTGCTTGGCGTTTACCATCGCTGGGGCGGGAAGGGGCTGCCGAATATCGCTATAATAGACTGGCGCGGCGTAAGCACTTACAGCGAATTCCTCCTTATGCGGGAAGAGTTCGAGTCTCACGGGTGCCCGGTCAGGATTGCCGACCCTGATGAGTTGGAATATCGCAACGGGCGGTTGTTTATAGAGGATTTCCCGGTTGATCTGATTTACAAACGGGTGGTGGTTCAGGAGCTTCTGGCAAAATACGGCCTCGGCCATCCGATGATCGAAGCTGTGCGCGACGGGGCTGTCTGCATGGCAAACGGGTTTGGCGTTCATATGCTCAACAAGAAATCGCCCTTTGCGCTGTTGAGCGACCCCACTTACGCATACCTGTTCGAGCCCGAAATTCTACAGGCTCTCGGTCGCCATATTCCGTGGACTCGAAAGGTTCGTGAGTGCAAGACCGCCTATCGAGATATGACGGTTGATCTGATTCCTTTTATCGCTGAGAACCGTGAGAGGTTTGTCTTAAAGCCCAACGGCGAATACGGCGGCAAGGGAGTGGCGCTCGGCTGGGAGATGGACGAAGCGGCGTGGGGTGTGGCGCTTGAAGGCGCGCTCGGCACTTCTTATCTGGTGCAGGAGCGCGTGCCGCTCGGACGAGAGACCTATCCGAGTCTTATCGAAGGCAACCTTCGTTTTGACGAACGCTATTATGACCTCGACCCCTACGTGTGGAACGGTGAGCGGATCGAGGGTTGTGGCGTGCGCCTTTCGAGCCTCGCGCTGTTAAATGTGACGGCAGGCGGCGGCTCGGCAACGCCAATGTTTATCATACGTGAAACGTGATGCGTGATGCGTGACTACAAGACGGCCAGATTGTTAAAGGTTACCTGCAAGCCCGATAAATCACGCATCACGGATCACGAATCACGTTTCACGCATTACGTTTAGATGGAGAGAATATGACGACAATTGAACAGGTGAGAGCAAGAGAAATACTCGATTCACGAGGCAATCCTACGGTTGAGGCCGAGGTGATGCTTGCGTGCGGAGCGATGGGGCGGGCCGCTGTCCCGTCGGGCGCTTCAACGGGAGAGAACGAGGCGCTTGAGTTGCGCGATAACGACAAGAAACGCTACGCGGGCAAAGGCGTGCAGAAGGCTGTCGGTAATATAAACACGGCGCTGGCAAAAGCGGTAACAGGCCGCGATGCGCTTTCGCAGGCCGATGTCGATCAGGCGATGCTCGATGCCGATTCCACACCCAATAAACGCAAACTCGGCGCAAACGCCATACTGGCGGTTTCGCTTGCGACGGCTCGCGCCGCAGCCGATGCGCTCGGGGTTCCTCTCTACTCTTATCTTGGAGGTGTGGGGGCGCGCACTCTGCCCGTTCCGATGATGAATATAATCAACGGCGGCGCGCACGCCGACAACAACGTAGACTTTCAGGAATTCATGATCGTCCCGGCGGGTTTCTCGACCTTCTCGGATGGTTTGCGCGCCGGGGTGGAAGTCTTCCACGCGCTCAAGACAGTGTTGAAGAAGAGGGGCTATTCCACATCGGTGGGTGATGAGGGCGGGTTCGCTCCAAATCTGAAATCAAATGTCGAAGCCATCGAGGCGATCCTTGAAGCTATAAAGCAGGCCGGATACAGGGCCGGAGATCAAATCGCTCTGGCGTTCGATGCCGCGTCGAGCGAATTTTTTGAAGGCAACAGTTACCACTTTCGCAAATCTGACGGCTCGCGCAAATCATCCGAAGAGATGGTTGCGCTGTACTCCGAGTGGGTCGAGCAGTATCCTATAGTCTCTATCGAAGACGGGCTTGCAGAATCCGACTGGGAAGGCTGGGCCGTGCTTACGGCGGAACTAGGCGAACGCGTGCAACTTGTAGGCGACGACCTGTTTGTGACCAACACCGAGTATCTCTCTCGCGGTATTCGCGAAAAGGTGGCAAACTCGATTCTGGTGAAGGTCAATCAGATAGGCTCGCTTACGGAGACGATTGACACAATCGAGATGGCCAAGACTCACGCTTACACATCCGTCATTTCGCACCGCTCCGGCGAGACCGAAGACACGTTTATCGCCGACCTTGCCGTGGCGACAAACGCGGGCCAGATCAAAACGGGGTCGGCCAGCCGCACCGACCGCGTGGCGAAATACAACCAGTTGCTCCGCATAGAAGAAGAGCTTGGGCGAACGGCCCGTTATCCGGGTTTTGCCGCCTTCAGCAGTTGTCAGGTGGCCGAGCGAATGGCAAAGCGCCCCTCCAGGGCAGCAAAGAAGTGAAATGGTATGCCTGATCTGGAAGTCCTGGGTTGGAACAGTTTCTTTGAAGAAGCCTTTGAGCCTTACAGGAGCGAAGGCCACACGGTCGCGCGGGTAGCCCTCGAATATACGGGCATCTATCGCGTCTATACCGAAGGCGATGAACTGCTTGCGGAGGTCACTGGAAAGTTTCATTTTCAGGCCGACTCGCGCTCTGACTTCCCGGCCGTAGGCGATTGGGTAGCAATCACCGCCTACGCGAGCGAGAATCGGGCTTTCATCCACGCCGTGCTTCCAAGAAAGAGCACCTTTTCGCGAAAGGCTGCGGGCACAACCGCCGAAGAGCAGATCATCGCTACGAATATTGATACGGTCTTTCTGGTGCAGGGGCTCGACAATGATTACAACCTCAGGAGGATCGAGCGTTACCTGACGGTAGCGATGAAGAGCGGTGCGCGTCCGGTCATCATCCTGAGCAAAGCCGATCTGTGCGACTCGGTAGAGCAGAGAGTGGACGAGGTTGCGCGAGTCGCGCCGGATGTGCCCGTGCATGCAATAAGCTCGAAACAGAATCAGGGGCTCGAACAGTTGAGCCAGTATCTGGCCACCGGCATCACGGTTGCTTTTCTCGGTTCAAGCGGTGCAGGCAAATCGACGCTCATAAATCGACTGGTAGGCAGAGACGTGCAAAAGGTTCAGGAGGTGCGGGCAGGCGATGATCGCGGGCGGCACACCACGCGCCACCGGGAATTGATCATACTGCCTTCGGGCGGCCTGCTCATAGATACGCCCGGCATGCGCGAGTTGCAGTTGTGGGAGGTGGGCGAAGGGCTTGCCGACACGTTTGCCGATATAGAGGGGCTCGCCGCCCGATGCCGTTTCAGCGATTGCGCACACGAAAACGAGCCTCATTGCGCTGTGAAAGAGGCCGTGAGCGAAGGCTCGCTTGATGCCAAGAGGTTCGAAAATTACAAGAAGATGGGTAAGGAAGTAGAGTATCTCGATACGCGGCTGGATACGAGGGCGCAGGTGGCGCGAAAAGAAAGAGAAAAGAGAATACATAAGGCGATGCGTGGATTTTACAAACGCGAGCGTGAAGAATAAGCGTGATCCGTGATCCGTGATCCGTGATTTATCGGGCTTGCAGGTAAACATTAACAATCTGGCCGCCTTGTAGTCACGCATCACGCATTACGAATCACGAATCACGAATCAGACAAACAAATGACAATAGGCGTTATAAAAAGCGTGGATCAGGCAGCCACATCCCGGCGTGTGCTCGACATAGGCTGCGGTATAAATAAGACGCCCGGCGCGATTGGCATGGACATCAATCCGCGCACGAATGCCGATGTCATTCACGACCTCGATGAATTGCCTTACCCTTTTGAGACCGACCAGTTTGATGAAGTCGTGGGGCTGCATGTGATAGAGCATGTCCGCGACCCGATGGCCGTTATGGCCGAGCTTCATCGAATCACGCGCAACGGAGGAATGGTCAAGCTGGTAACGCCTCACTGGACGAATCCAGACTGGGCAACCGACCTGACTCACCGCAATCATCTGAACAGTTATTCGTTTCGCAATCTTCAAGAGCAAGCCGTCTTTCCTTTTTACACCGAGGTCCGTTTCCGCCAGCACGCGGCGCGAATCACGGTGCTTAACCTCTGGAAATATCTCGGATTCGAATTTCTGATAAACCTGGATCGGTTTCATCCACGCCTGCGATTCTTTCGCAAGTGGTGGGAGCATTACTTCAACGCTTTTATTCGCGGCAAAGAGATTTATTTCGAACTGGAAGTTGTAAAGACAGATGAGAGGGAGCAGGGAGCAGGTAATAGGTAATCTTTCCTGTCGCCTGTCGCCTGTAATCTCATTGAGGAGGGAGAAGAGCTTTGGTCGAAGTCAAGAATACACCGTTGGCCTTGATAGTGCTGGATGGGTTTGGGCATTCGCCCGAATCGCGAGGTAACGCCATACGGATGGCGCACACGCCGCGATTCGATGAGTGGTACAAAAAGCATTCGCATACGCTGATCGAAGCATCGGGCAAGGCTGTTGGTTTGCCTGCCGGGCAGATGGGAAACAGCGAAGTGGGTCACCTCAACATAGGCGCGGGACGCATAGTCCGAATGGATGTATCACGCATCGATCACGATATCGAAACGGGCGCGTTTTATCAAAATCAGGAATTGATAAACGCGATGGAACATTCCAAGAAAAACGATTCATTGCTGCACCTGATCGGGCTGGTCTCGCACGGCGGCGTCCATTCGTCGCAGGAACATCTTTACGCGCTGCTGAGGATGGCCAAATCCAGAAACGTGGAGCGAGTCTATATTCACGCCTTCCTCGACGGACGTGATACGGCGCCGGATTCGGGCGCGGGCTATGTGGCAGAGTTGATCGAGAGGATGAGTGAATACGGCATCGGGCAGGTGGCTTCGATTATCGGCCGCTACTACGCGATGGATCGAGACAAACGATGGGACCGGATCGAGAAGGCTTACCGGCTGCTGGTTTACGGCGAAGGCCGCCCGGCCCGCGATCCTGTCGCCGCCATTCGTGAATCTTATCGGGAAGGTGTGACGGATGAATTCGTCAAACCCGTAGTGATAACGGGCGATGACGAAAAGCCGATAGCCACAATTGCCGACCGCGACAGCGTGATCTTTTTCAATTTTAGAGCAGACCGCGCGCGGCAGATTACGCGGGCTTTGACCGAAGAGGACTTCACAGGATTTGAACGCGGCAGGCGTCCGGGCATTCGCTTTACCTGCATGACGATCTATGACCGCGATTTTCCGTTGCCGGTTGCCTTTGGGCCGGTCCATAACGACGAGATACTGGCGGATGTATTTGCCGAAGCCGGACTCGTGAACCTGAGAATTGCCGAAACCGAAAAATACGCGCACGTGACCTTCTTCTTCAACGGCGGGGTGGAAATGCCTTTCCCCGGCGAGAAGCGAATATTGATTCCTTCACAGAAGGTGGCCACTTACGATCTGAAGCCCGAGATGAGCGCCTATGAAATCACCGACGCTTTGATCAAAGAGATCGAAAGCGATCAGTTCGATGTCTTCATCATCAACTATGCCAACGCCGATATGGTAGGCCACACGGGCTCGATGGATGCCACTGTCAAAGCCATCGAGGTGATTGACGAATGCGTAGGCCGGGTCGTTGATGCGATTCGCGCGCGAGGCGGCACGGTTATCATCACCGCCGATCACGGCAACGCCGAACAGATGATTGATCCAAGAACGGGCGGCATATTTACGGCGCACACTACGAATCTGGTGCCGCTCATTCTGATAGATGGCTATCACGGAAAATTGCGCGAAGGCGGCTCGCTACAGGACGTAGCGCCGACCATGCTTGCAATACTCGGCCTCCCGAAACCTCAACAGATGACCGGGCACGATTTGAGAATAGATGCGTGATGCGTAATACGTAATGCGTGATCCGTGACTTTAAGGAAGTTTGCTCGTTAAGGGCAAATTGCAAGTCAGGTAAATCACGAATCACGAATCACGTTTCAACATAAGGGGGAAAATGAAAGTAGGACTTGTAGGATTTGCGGGATCGGGAAAGACTACCGTGTTCAATACGCTGACCGGGCTGACGGCAGAAGTCGGAGGCTTTAGCGGTCGCGAAAAAGCAAACATCGGGGTGATAAAAGTGCCTGACCCCCGCGTGGAAAAGCTGGCCGAGCTTTACAATCCAAAGAAGAAGACCCTGGCCGAAATCAGCTTCGTTGATGTGGCCGGCCCGCAGGCCGAAGAAGCCGAGAGGGCGGAGGCCGGACTTGACCCGAAACTGGTTCAGCATATGCGAGAGGCCGAAGCGCTCGTGCACGTTGTGCGCGCTTTTGAAAACCCTATGCTTGCGCAACCGGCAGACGCGGCGCGCGACATACGGGCCTTTGATGACGAGTTGATACTGACCGATCTCGTACAGATCGAAAACCGCATCGCAAGGCTCAAGAAAGAGAAAGACTCTGCCCGCGAACGCGAGGTGCTCGAACGATTAAAGACGGCGCTGGAAGAAGAGCGACCCCTGCGCGATCTGGACCTTTCTTCGGAAGAGAAGGCGATGATCGCGGGCTTTCGCTTTATGAGTCTCAAGCCCATGCTCGTGCTGCTGAATATGTCTGAAGATCAGGTGGCCGGGGGGCCGCCCTCAGATGTAGCGGAACTGGCCGAGTCTAAGAGTCTGCGGCTCATAGCGATGGCGGGCAAAGCCGAAATGGAAATAGCCGAGCTTGACTCGGACGAGCAACGCGAATTTTTGCAAGACCTGGGAATTGCCGAACCCGCAAGAGAGCGGTTTATCCGCGCCGCTTACAAACTGCTCGACTTGATAAGTTTTTTGACTTCGGGCGAAGACGAATGCCGCGCCTGGACCATAAGCCGGGGAACCACCGCGCAGAAGGCCGCCGGAAAGATTCACTCCGACATCGAGCGCGGTTTCATACGCGCCGAGGTAGTTCGCTTCGAAGACCTGATAGAATGCGGCAGCGAGGCTCGATGTCGTGAACAGGGCAAACTCCGCCTCGAAGGCAAGGAATACACCGTCCAGGACGGAGATGTTATCCATTACAGATTCAATGTCTAATAAAGAACAGGGGCCGGGGGCCGGGGGCCGGGGGCCGGGGACCGGAAGGGATGGCGCGAATACAGTCTTGCCCGGCGCAAATTCAACAGGAAAAACCACAGAAAACTTGCCATCAGTATCTGCTACTGGCCCCCGGCCCCCGGCTCCCGGTCCCTGCGAAGCCGACCCCCGCGTAATCCTGTTCGACATAGACGGCACGCTGATTCGCGCCGTGCGAAGGCCGGAATATCGAGGTCGCATCCGGCAGATGTTGAACGATGTATTTGGAACCTGCGGTCGAATAAGCGAGGTTGATTTCTCCGGCAAAACCGACCTTGCGATCTATCGCGAGGCGCTTGAGTGCGAGGGTATAACTCCGCAGATGATACGAGAGCGCCTGCCCGTGCTTGAAGCATTTATGGTCGAGATGCTCGGAGAGCTTGCCGCGACCGGCGAGGTCTTCAGGTTGTGCGCGGGCGTAGGCCAATTGCTTGAAACGCTTTCAGCCGATCAGCGTTTTGTTTCAAGTCTGCTCACGGGCAACGTAGAAAAACTGGCCGAGGCCAAATTGCGCGTGGCCGGAATATGGCAATATTTCGAGCTGCGCGGCGCGTTTGGAAGCGATGCCGAAGAGCGCAATCACCTGCCTGAGATTGCCGCGCGCAGAATCGGCGAACAATTGGGGAGAACGCTTGCGCCCGAACGGTTTATCATAGTGGGCGATACGCCGCGAGATATATCCTGCGCCCGTCACTTCGGCGCTCGGGTCATCGCGGTAGCTTCGGGCCAGCATACGGCAGACCACCTCAATGAGTTTTCGCCCGACGCGTTGCTTGAAACCCTGACCGACACCGAACAGGTGATGTCGCTTCTTGCGGGAATTTGACATCAGGTTTAATGATTAAGTAAACTTCACCCGCCAATTCTTCGGCCAGTGGGGTCCCGTTCCAGAAAATTGAAATCGGTCCTTGCCCTTTATTCGCGCGTATCGCGGAACCGGGGCTGACAAAGAGAAGGCAAGCGGTTGTAATTGGCCTCCGAGTAGATTGTTCAATACCCAGGTTGTTGATCCTTAGAGGCGTCCATCGTGGAACATTTCAGGGTTGTTCTTTGCGCTACTGTGTTTGGGAGAGCAGATATGAAAAAGTCTCTTACGTTTGCGCTCATCATTGGGCTGACTCTGTGTGGCCCCGTATTCGGCAGGCTGCAATCGAGTGCCGTTCAACAGGGAGAATCTCAGAAGGAGGATGATAGCAAAGGCGCGGTTGTGAAACTGGGTGTGACGCTTGTGCAGGTGGACGCGGTGGTTACGGATAAGAAGGGGCGGCAGGTGAGGGATCTGCGACCCGAGGATTTCGAAATCTATGAAGACGGTCGCAGGCAACAGATCACAAATTTCTCTTATGTCTCCACTTCGGCAGAAGATGCGCCATCGGAGGTCATACCACCGCCTTCCGTTAAGAGCGCGGCTCCTGTGCCCCCCGTTAATTTGCGACCGGAGCAGGTTCGCCGAACTATCGCGCTCGTAGTTGATGACCTGACTCTCTCTTTCGAAAGCGCACATTCGGTGCGAGAGGCCCTTAAGAAATTTGTGACGGAGCAGATGAAGCCCGGAGACCTCGTTGCAATATTGCGAACCGGCGCGGGTGTTGGCGCTTTGCAACAGTTCACCTCCGACAAGAGGCAGTTATACGCGGCAATCGAGCGTGTGCGCTGGTATCCGGGTGGGCGCGGACGCATCGGTGCCTTTGCCCAGATAGTTGAAGATCAGACAGACGCAAGCATCAAGCTGGGGCGCGGACGGGCCTCTGCCTCAGATACGCCCGACGGCCAGGACCCCCTCACCCGGGATTCTTCCCGACGTGATGAACATCGAGGGGATCGCGAGCGCGACGATGAACTCGAAAAGTTCAGGGAAAACATCTTTGCCGTAGGCACGCTCGGCGCGCTCAATTTCATAGTGCGCGGGCTTAGAGGATTGCCGGGGCGCAAATCGGTGATGTTATTTTCCGACGGCTTCAGATTATTCAATCGTGAAGGTGATAATTATCGCGTCCTCGAATCGCTCAGGCGGCTGACCGATCTTGCAAACCGGGCCTCCGTAGTCGTCTACACTATGGATGCGCGCGGATTGCAGGTTACAGGTCTTACGGCTGCCGACGATGTATCCTCACTCAGGCCGGACGAGATAGAGGAACGATTGCGGAACCGGCGCGATGAACTGTTTGAAACACAGGAGGGATTGAATTATCTCGCGCAGGAGACGGGCGGCCTCGCCCTGCGCAACTCAAATGATCTTAGCCTCGGCATCAAGCGCGCGCTCGACGATCAGAAGGGTTATTACCTGCTCGGCTACGTGCCGGATGAAAAGACTTTTAAGGCTGAATCCGGGCGTCACCGATTTCACAAAATTTCGATCAAGGTAAAACCGTCGGGGTACAACGTGCGCTCGCGCAGGGGCTTTTACGGAATAACGGACGAAGAGGCGCGTCCCACACATCTCACACGCGAAGCGCAATTGTATGCGGCGGTCACTTCGCCATTCTCTTCGGGCGAACTGGACCTGCGTCTGACATCTCTGTTTGGTCAGGACCCGAACAAGGGCGCTTATGTGCGCTCTCTCCTCTACATAGACATGCACGGTTTTACATTTGTTGAAGAGGCAAACGGCAAGCGCAAAGCCACCTTTGATATTCTGGCGGTCACCTTCGGAGACAACGGCCAGCCAGTAGATGAAGAGGGACGCACATATGTTTTGGAGGTCTCGACAGAGGAAATGCAGAGCATCCTGAGTACCGGCATCCTATACACGCTTCTGGTCCCGATCAAGAAACCCGGCGCTTATCAATTGCGCGCTGCCGTGCGCGATGTGGCAACGGAGCGCGTAGGTTCGGCCAATCAGTACATCGAAGTACCCGATATGGGCAAGAAGCGCCTTGGGATATCTGGCATAGTCTTGAGTGAATATGACGTGCCTGCACAGCAGGCAACCGGCGATACAGATGATGTGAACGATCGGGTGGCGTCACAACTGACCCCGGCCCTGAGACGATTCCAGTCGGGCAGAAATGTTAAATACAGTTTTTATATTTACAACGCAAAGCAGGATCAAGCGACACATCTGCCACAACTTGAGACTCAGGTGATGCTGTTTAAGGACGGTAAGCCGGTCTACACCGGCAAGTCGAATCCTGTGAATCTGAATGGAAAGATTGATACAAGGCAAATACCTGCCTACGGGGTCTTGCAACTGGCCGGGCGAATGCAGCCCGGAGAGTATGTTCTACAGATCATAGTTAAAGACAGACTCGCCAAAGAAAAATATTCCGTAGCCTCTCAGTGGATTGATATCGAGGTCGTCGAGTAGATGTTTTGTCGAACCGACACAAAATCAAAGCGCACAAAATCGGCACGCCCAAAGTAACGTGATAAACAATAGGCCGGAACGGACGCGGATCGGGCGGATTTTCGTGGATTAAATCCTATAAGGTCAGATCCGCGTAGATCCGCCCGATCCGCGTCCGTTCCGGCCTATTTCAATTCGCCTTGCAATCAAATTAACTTGTTAAAATGCCTGACGCATGTTGCCCGCAATTCAAAAACTGAATGGCCCTGGCCTAGTGCAGGAGGTCGGGTCTTTCCGGGTGCTCGAGACTGACAGGGCGCGCCGAGAGTCTGTATAATAAATTTCATGGCTCAACAGCCACATTCAATTCTCGCCATTGAGGTAGCGCCTTTCGGTGTATCGCTCGAAATACTTCCGGCTATGAAGGCGTTACGCGTCGCTTATCCCGGAACCTTTCTGATCGCGGCGGCCCCCTCGGGGACCTGCGAGCTTATCCAGACCTATGGCTTCGCCGATGCGACGGTCAATCTGGGTGTGGTCAGGCAATCGGCGCAAGGATCGGGAGACTCGATCAAGCGGATCATTCGGTTGTTCAGAGATACTCGTCGAACAGATGTGGAAATAGTGCTTGATTTTTCACCCCGGCTCGAAACTCAATTGATCTCGCGGATAGCCATCGGCGGGCGAACGATTACGCCTTCAAGAATGCCGCCGATTCTGGAGGGGTTGTTTGGGCGCGCAAGGCCCAGAATGCGTGGGAACCTTCACGCCGATGATGTGGCCAGCGTGCTTGAGCAGTTGGGACTCAAAATAGAGGATGAACGACTAAACATTGTTCCCCCAGCCGAAGAGAACGAGAAATTCGAGAAGCTGCTTGCCCGGCACGGGTCTCGCGGAGGCGAGCCGGTCATCGCACTTTATGCTTCAAATACGGGAGGCACACGCGGCTGGCCGATAGAAAATTTTGGCGAGCTTGCCGCCAATCTGGCAAACAATTTTGGTGCGCGAATAGTTGTGGCCGACGAGCCTTCCGGCACCGAGTTTACCGATGCCATAGAGGCGATGCTGCCACAGGGCGCAATCAAGCTGCGTGAGCCTCGCGCACTTGAACTTGCGGCGGCCATTGCGCGGGCGAGCCTGCTTGTTACAGACGAGCCCGGAGTGGCGCGAATGGCGATGTCGCTTGATGCCCCGGTGCTTGAAATTACAGATGTCGGCTCTGCGCGTTCAAATGCATCAAAGTCACATCGCGTGGTGGCGGGGGCTTCTCGCGCTCGTATCCCGGTCGCCGAAGTTTTCGATGTCGCCTGTCTCCTGCTCCAAGAGAGCCGCTCCGTATCTCTGTTTCGCCGCTGAGTCAGGGCAAAGTGACGTTCCTGGCAGACCGCCTTGACAGCAGGGCCGTTCAAGTATATTTTGATTTCGCAGAGTAGTAGAAGTCCGCACCGCATCTGAAACGAATAGTCTGAGTATTTTTCTTCACTTTTACTTAAGGAGGCAGCTATGAAGCATCTACTTTGGATAGTAGGACTGGTTGCCCTGGGTCCGGCAGTTTGGTTTCTACTCCAATTTTCCCAGTCCCACGACGTTGATAAAGGTGGTGACACATCAAAGCTAGTCTATGCCGGTATCTTCCTGGTGATCGCGCTCATTTGCTTTGCCATATACTTCTTTAAGAAATTCAAAGATGAGGGCGATCAGGATATCAGCATTACGAAGCTGTGATGGGCGGTTGAATCCGTCCCCTGGAACCGGCCTGGAGTGTTTCCGCCCGATTAGAAACAACCCTTGCGGGTTGAAGACCATTTTTATCACCCTTACCGGCGCGTCACATGAAAATATCGGCGCGATACAGGGTAGTCTGTAATTCTTCCATAGATGGCAGACTACCCCGTTCATATTCCCCGCATACGGTCTGTTCTCCGATTGATTTCTCACACAATTGGAATAATCTATAAAGCCACTGTTAGAATGCATGAGTATAGCCTGCGCCACCTGGCGCGGGGCTAGCATTTGATCGTATATCCGGTGGGCTGCTGTCGAGATTTGATGAGGAATCCTGATCCATATGAAATTTTGCATGAATTGCGGCTCACCTGCTCCAGTATACGAAAACCATTGCCCGAGATGCGCCTCTCTCTTAGACCCCTCAGACAGGCTTGTAGGCGTTACGCTTGCGGATAAGTATCTGATCGAAGAGCGGATCGGCTCAGGCGGGATGTGCGTGGTTTATCGCGCTCGTCACACGGTCATAGGCAAGCGATTTGCCGTCAAAGTACTGAAGCCCGAGCTTGCAGCCGATCCGAAAATCGCCAGTCAGTTCGAACACGAAGCCCGTGCTGCGAGCCGCCTACGCCATCCGAATGCCGTTGATGTTAATGATTACGGGATAGACGGCGCCACGCCATTTATCGTTATGGGGCTGGTTGAGGGCGAATCTCTCGGTGATTTGATGCGGCGCACCGGACCATTGCCCGTCGAGCGAACTGCCAATATACTGCGCCAGACATCCGCTGCTCTTGACGCCGCGCACTCAGTTTCGGTGATCCATCGCGACATCAAACCCGATAATCTTCTCATATCCGAATACGAAGGATCGGATTGGGTCGTGGTGCTTGATTTCGGCGTGGCCCGCATACAGGAAGATATGAATCGCCGCGCGGCGCTTACGGGGTCATCCTGGATCATAGGCACACCGCGTTATATGTCTCCCGAGCAATGCGACGAAAAGCCGGTAGATTTCCGCAGCGACATTTACTCTCTGGGCGTGGTCCTTTATGAGATGCTCGCGGGTAGAGCGCCTTTCGAAGGGAGCGCGGCGCAACTGATGAAGGCGCACATGACAGAGCCGCCGCCACCGCTCAGACAGATACAGCCCGACCTGTCGCCCGAAATAGAAGCGGTCGTCATGCAGGCTCTCGAAAAAGACCCGGACCTGCGACCTCAGAGCGCGGGAGAGTTATCCGGGCAATTTGAAGTCGTAGCGGGGCTCCACGACAAAGAGAACAGCGCGGAAATCCGGGCTGAGCCTTCTACGCGCATCAGTGTGCCGCTTGCCGACCATGACCCTTTACGCAAGGGGGGGGCGGAGGAAAGCACGCTTGTTCGCATGCAATCCCCCTCCGACTTAAATACCCCCTCTGTCAACACATCCCCTATCGAACCTGCTCAAACATCTTATAATGAGCATCCGCCGCCGGTTCCCTCCGATGCCAGCGGCTACGGTGAGAAGCAGAAAAAGGTCTGGCCGATAGCCTGGTTGATGATAGTTCTCTTAGCGGTTGCGGGCGTCATCGCCTATATGGTTTTGAGCACGCGAACCGCGCCTGCGTCTGAGCCCGGCCAGAAGGCGCAGAGCGAAGCAGGCAAGCCGCAGGCTGAAAACAGAAACTCATCTCCGCCCGCTGAAGAGCCGCCTGCTGAAAGTCAGGAGGTTTCCACTTCTGCGCCCGAGTCGGATCTGGCGCAGGCGCGAGAGCAGATACGAACGACCTTGACGAACTGGACCGGGAGTCTGGAAAACCGCAACCTGGAAGCGCACATAAACCATTACGCGCCGCGCCTTGAGAGGTATTACCTGAAGACCGGCGTGAGTCGTGATTTTGTGAGGTCAGACCGCGCGCGCGCCTTATCCATTTATTCGAACATGGATTTTAAATTGAGCAATGTGGAGATAGCCGTAGACAATTCGGGCCGTCGGGCTGTTGTCACCTTTGACAAGCGCTGGAATTTTTCAGGCCAGGACCGCTCATCCGGCAAGGTGCAGGAGAGAGTCTGGCTTGCGCGGATAAACGAAACCTGGAAGATAATCGGCGAGCGTGATTTGAAGGTCTACTCTACGCAGTAGGCAGTAGGCAGTAGGCAGTGACGGAGTTGGGCACCATCTATTCATATGCATGCCCCGTACACTCTTTAGCAGTAGTCGTCAGTTCAGTATCTACTGCCTACTGCCTACTGCCTACTGAGTCGGGCCGCTGTTTCGGCTATTCGTTCGACACCGCGTTTTATTGCTTCCAGCGAATTGGCGTATGAGATTCGAATATGGCCTTCGACTCCGAAGGCCGACCCGGCAGTTACCGTCACCTGAGCTTCTTCGAGCAAGAGGTCTGCAAATTCGGCGGAGTTTGTTACCCGGTCGCCAAATAGTTTCTCCACATTTGGAAAACAGTAGAACGCGCCTTCGGGCATGGAACACTCTATGCCGTCGATTTCGTTGAGGGCCGGGATGATCCAGTCGCGGCGCGCCCGGTATTCGGCGATCATGGCTCGGAGCGTGTCTTGCGGCCCGGTCGCGGCTTCTAGGGCCGCCTTTTGCGATATCGACGTGGCATTCGATGTAGAATGGCTTTGCACCTTTAGCATTGCGTGAATCCACTCTTCGGGGCCAAGCGCATAACCTATGCGCCAGCCGGTCATCGCATAAGATTTTGAGAACGATCCGCTTATCATCACCCGCGACCGCAACTCCGAGGGCAGTTGCGCGGCCGTGAAGGGCGCGGCGGGCGGATAGGCGAAGTACAAATAGCACTCATCGCTGATGATCCACACGTCCCGCTCTGCGGCCACTTCCACGATCTTTTGAAACTCATCAGCCGGTATTATGCGCCCGCTCGGATTGTTTGGAGAGTTTATGATGAGCAATCGGGTGCGCGGCGTTATGGCTTCGCGCACCATATCGGCGGTCAGAAGAAACTGGTTCGCGCGTGTATCTATCGTGACCGGGGTAGCGCGGAAAAATTTGGCTATTTCAGGAAAGGTCACCCAGTAAGGCGCATGCACGAGCACCTCATCGCCGGGATTGAGCAGCGCGGCCATCGCGTTGAAGATGCCCTGCTTGCCGCCAACCGTCACTATCACTTCCGATGGTTTGAAATCCACCGAAAAATCGCGCCGCATCATCTCGATGATGGCTCGTTTGAGCGGGGCGATTCCCGATGTAGAAGTGTAGCGCGTGAAGTTCTCTTCAATCGCCCGCTCGGCGGCGTCTTTCACATTTCGCGGAGTGGGAAAGTCAGGCTCGCCCGCGCCCAGGTCCACAAGGTCAATTCCTTCTGCGCGAAGCCGTTCAGCCACCATCAACACCTTGAGCGTAGAAGAGACCTCAACATCAGATACATAAACAGATTCCGTAAAGACCGCTTTGCCGACTTCCTGCGTAGCCATTATTCCTCCTGTTACCTGTTCCGCATTCTTTGCTCGACCAGTTCGGGAACCAGTCCCGATACCGGGCCTCCCAGCTTGAAGACTTCTTTGATAAGCCGCGAACTCAGATAAGAATACTCTTCGGCGGCCATCAGGAATACCGTTTCAACCGATGGTTCGAGTCTGCGATTCATCAACGCCATCTGAAGCTCGTACTCGTAATCCGACACCGCGCGTATCCCCCTCACTATCACCTGCGCGTTTTGCTCTACGGCGTAATGGACCAGCAACCCCTCGAAAGTGTCTACACGCACATTCTGCCACTTCCGGCAGACCGACGCGATCATCTCGATTCGCTCATCGGGCGAAAACATAGGCTGCTTGGAAATGTTCAGGAGCACGCCGACTATCACCTCGTCAAAGAGCCGGGCCGAACGTTCTATGATGTCCAGGTGCCCCATCGTTATGGGGTCGAATGATCCCGGATAGATTGCGCGGCGCGCCACTTTACCATCTCCTTTTGAATGCATGCAGGTTATAGTTTGAGTCGAGCGATACTAGCATATAAAAGCGGTCAGTGACCAGTACCGGCCCGATCAATTCTAGTTATAGAACGATCAAATCCGCTCAAAAAAAGCCAGCGAAGACTCGCCCTGTTTTACTTCGCGGTAAGCGCGCAGGTCGCCGTATTGGATATCGGGCGGCATCTTTGTGCGATGCTCGACCACAAGAGTGCCTCCTTCGGCAAGCAAGGCGTTTGCTCCGATAAATTCCATGACTTTATGGTAAAGGTCTGATGCATAGGGCGGGTCGAAGAAAATTATATCGAATTGCTCATCGGCGGCGGCGAGGTGCCTTATTGCCGAAATCGCTTCGCGGTTGATTATGCGCGCTTCGTCCGTGATGCCGAGCGAATCCAGATTATCTTCAATGGCGGCGCAAGAGCGACGAGATTTATCGATAAAGGCGGCGAGGACCGCTCCCCGGCTGAGCGCCTCGATGCCTACAGCGCCTGAACCGGCGCAGATGTCCAGAACCCGGCTGCCTGAAACCTGCCGGGCCATAATATTGAAAAGAGTTTCTCTCAGGCGGTCGGATGTAGGGCGCACTTCAAGTCCTCTGGGTGTTTTCAGACTCCTGCCGCGATATGCTCCGCCGATCACTCTCATGATGCCTCTCTGTTTGATAATAGAGAATCGTGACTGGTCTGGCCAGAGGCGATTTTGCCTTCGATAGATTGACAATTCCCGGCCCTCGGCTGAAAATTGGAAAATCGAAGTTACGGACTGACCGCAAATTGTTCTAGAGGTATTTATGATCAAGAGGGTTATTATAAGCACGTTTGTTGTTTTGTGTTCGACGGGGCATATCTGGGCCGTGGTACAGGCCAAAGGCACGCTAAAGGGGAAACTCGAAGATGAAAAGGGCAGACCCGTTGCCGGAGTCGTCATCCACGCGATGAGCAGCCGCACTCGCTCTACAGAAGAGACTCAGACAAATGAAACGGGCGCTTATTCATTCGAGCTTGCGCCGGACGATTACGTACTCAGTTTCGAAGCAGCAGGTTTTCAAGGCGTGACGCTCACCGTCATGCAACAGGTCGAGGAAGGCAAACAGACCGAGGTCAGAACCATACAGTTAGAAAAGGCTAAGAAACCAACTTCGCTCGTGCGAGGTTCGGTCTTTACTTCGGAAGGATTTTCGCTTCCCGGCGTAAAGGTAAAGCTCAAGCGCGTTCCGAGCGAAGAAGAACAGAAGAGCGGAAAGCGTTTTAAGAAGTTGAGCATGGATTATGTGACGAATCGGCAGGGCGAGTTCGCTTTCCGCCTGCCGAGCGAGCAGGCGCGATACGAGTTGACCGCTTCGCGAGACGGGTTTACATCTCAAAGCAAGATCGTCGATGTAGGCGAAAACGAATCGGTCCCGGTAGCCTTCTCGCTTGAGATCTCAAAAAAATAGATGGCCGCAGAACAGGAAAAGAGAATCGAGCAAAAGTCTGCCCAGCAAAATATTGCCGAAACCTCTAAAGACAAAAGAGGCGAGTATTTGACCGCGCGGCAACTCGCCGAGGTTTTACAGATCAGCGAATCTACCGTACATCGGCTTCGCCGCTCGGGCCGCATACCTGCGATTCTGCTCACAGACCGGCTCATAAGATTCAACCTTCGGGACGTGCAGAAATCCCTGCGTCCTACAAACGCATCCCGCGCCAGTTCCGATGGAGAAGACCCCGGAGCCGACGATAATCAGCCGCCAAGCCCGCAGCTATCATTCGACGATTTTTTTAACAGGATTAACAAGATTTAGAAGGTTCAACAAGATTCTCTTTTATCCTGCGAAATCCTGTCTGTGGCTTTTTCACGCATCACTCTTCACGTAGCGCTCGAATATCATCAAGGATGATTTGAGAGATCGCGTCGCGGCCTGAGCGGGCAAATGATAATAGCTCGCCCCGATTTTCGGTCCTGAAGAGAGCCGCCTTCGACGTGCCTCGGACGGCATAAAAGGGTGAGTCGGGGTTCAATAATTTCGGCGCTACGCTGACTCGCACGCGGCCCTGCCATATTCGGGCGCGCCCGGCCAATCGCACTATTCGATTGCTTCGGCGTCCGACTTGAATCAGCGTTTCGGTTTCAGGACCGATGCCTATGCGAGAGACGTCATTGACGGTCGCGTCGGCTCCCATCAATGCCTTTGCGAGGATCAGTATCTTCACGGCCGTATCCCATCCTTCCGTATCGAGCGAAGCATCGGGCTCGGCAATACCTTTTGCCTGCGCGTCGGAAAGCGCCTCGTCGTATGACAGCGATCCCTCCTGCATTTCGGTCAGGATGTGATTTGTAGTCCCGTTAAGGATGCCGCGAATCTCAAGCACCCGGGTCTGAGCAGTCTCTGCCGGTATCTTTACACCCGTAGTGCCGCTGAAACCCAGCCGCGCCCGCGTTGCCTGCGCTGTCTTTATCAGTTCATCGAACCCGTGCGCAAGCGGCCCTTTGTCTACAGTCACAACACTGGTTCCCTGGCCGAGCGCCTGCTTAACAAGATCGAGCGCGGGCTGGCCGTCTTTCAGATTTGTAGGCAACGACTCAACCAGCACAGATACGCCTGCCTGTTGAAGTGATTCGATAAACCTGTGGGGTTCGCTTATAAAATCACCGGGCGCGAAATCTCTGATCGAACGGCCTTTATCTTTGTAGGCGAGAAGGGAATTGATCTGCTCAGGTTTATTAATAAAAAATCCGCCGCTCGAATCCATCATCGCGCATATGCGGATTTCAGTCTTCTGACCGTTGCCTGTTTTCTCAACGTAGCGGACGAATGCGCGACCGACATTGCCAAGCCCGAGAATCGCTACTTTGATTTCTCCCATAGAAAATTTGAGATGTGAGATTTCAAATCTCACATGAGTGCGTGTGAAAGCCCCCGCTTTAAGGGATGAGGGATTTCTGGAAGGATGAGGGATGAGGGATGAGGGATGAAAAGGACTGTGAGGGAACAATTCGGTTAATAGCTAAACCAATTAATCTGAATTTTCCTTAAACTCTTTTTCATCCCTCATCCCTCATCCCTCATCCCTTCGTTCATCCCTCAGGAAGCAGTCCTTTTATGTCGCGTACAACTCGACTGACTTCTTCCTTATCGCCCACGGCCATCATGAAAAATTTGTAGCCGTTGTGAAAACAGATCAGGCCGTTGCCGAATAGCCAGATGCTCGAAAGCAGTGGATTGCCGCCCAGAACAAGGCTGATCGGAACACCCGTGACTGCCGCGCCGGTGAAGGCTTCGTATACCAGCCCCGCCCCTGCCGCTACGCTGAACGCGCCAAGCAGCGGAGCGCCTACATATTTCGCAACATCACGCTCGAATTTAACGCGTGAGCGGTCGGCTTCCGACAGCTTGCCTTCCTTTATCAATTCTTCCTGGTTTTTGAGATAAGTTTCGTATTTCTGTGAAAGCTTTCTGAGGCCGTAAGGAATCAGGGCGGAATGAAACAACCAGTTGCCCGCCCCTCCCGCTCCGAGCAGCGTCACGTCAAGCGCCGAAAAGGCCGAGCCTGCGCGAGTGCCTGCCACTAGCGATAGCGAAACTATAGCTGCCTTGCCGGGATTTTCTTTAACCCACACGCGGGCAGCGCGAACAGCGCCCGTCACTGACGACGGCAGTCGCGCGGCGGAGGCGCTTGAGCGGGCCGCGCCCGATGCGTTTTTGTAGTAGCGCCGGGCATCGCCAAACAGATCCGATGCCGTAGCCTTTGCGTCTTCAACTACCTCACCGGCTTTTTTTTTAGCGCCGGTTCGCTCGGCGACATCTTCGGCCTTGTCGGCCGCCCGCCTGGCTGTCTCGGTCACGGTCGCGCTGATATTGTGTTCGCGGTCTATGCGGGAAATCTCTTCGCGAGCCGAGTCAAGGCCGGAAGTGGCTACCTCCGCGCCTTTTCTGAGCGCGTCGGTTGCCGCGCGCGAGCCCCTGTCAATTTTCGATTTGATCTCGTACTTTTCGTTTAGCTCGCGCGCCGCTTCTTCCGCCCGTCGTCTCAATTCCTCTAATTTTCCTACCATTGGTCATTACTCCTGATTTCTATCTTAAATGATTCGTGATGCGTGATTCGTGAAGTAATGATTATGAAAATGCAATCAGCCTAAAATCAACCCTCTGTCTGACAGTCACGAATCACGAATCACGCATCACGCGTCACGTCTCACTCTCCAAATACTACGCGGGCGGCGCGCACAGTGTTGCAATGGGCTTCGACCGTATCCGCGACATCGTGGCCGTAACCGCCTCCGAGCGTTATCACGCAGGCGAGCGACCTCTCGCTGCACGCTCTGAATACAAGCAAATCGCGCCGCCTCAGACCTTCAATCGTGAGCGAGAGACGACCGAGTCGGTCGCCTTCGTAAGGGTCTACGCCGGCCTGATAGAAAACAATATCGGGTCGAAACCTGTCGAGTACAGGGAAGAGGTGAGTCTCTAAGATGTTTAAATATTCTTCGTCTGCCGTCTGGTCGGCGAGTGCTACATCGAGCGTGCTCTGTTGTTTGACGAGCGGATAATTCTTTTCTCCGTGCAGTGAGAGTGTAAAGACCTCCGGGTCGTCGGCGAATATTGCGGCTGTTCCGTTGCCCTGATGAACATCGCAATCGACGACCGCCGCCCGGCAAATCATGCCTTCGGCGCGAAGCACGCGGATGGAAACGGCTATGTCGTTCAGCACGCAGAACCCTTCGCCGTGATCGCTGAAGGCGTGGTGGGTTCCGCCTCCGAGGTTTACCGCTATGCCGTTTGAGAGCGCGGCACGCGCAGCCGCGAGCGTACCCGCTACGGAAAACCGGGACCGCCTGACAAGATCATCAGACCACGGAAGGCCCAGGCGGCGAATCTCTCGCTCGCTCAGCAGTCCCCCTGCGAGGCGGTAGTAATAATCTTCCGTGTGTACGAGCAAAATCTCGTCACGCGAGGCAAGCTCGGGCTCGAAGATAAGCGAAGCCCGGAGCGCGTTTTCCTTTACCAGCCGCTCTCGTATCATCGAGTATTTGACGATCGGAAACCTGTGGCGCTCCGGCAGTTTGATCACATAACGGTCTGAGTAGAATGCTCTCATCTGAAGGTCTCGAATCCGAATCTCAGATTTCAAATCACAGGGCTCAGAGGTCTGAGTCTCGAACGGGAGTCGGGCGGCGGTTTTCGTCCACGGCGACATAAACCACTTCGGCTTCGGTGACGCGCACTTTCGCGCCGGGGCTGCTCACGCGATCGGCCTCGACCGTGACCTTTACGGTGATCGATGTGTGCCCGATTCTGATAAGCTCGGTGTAAAAGCTGACTATATCGCCCACGAAGACCGGCGCTACGAAGACCACTTCGTGCATGGCGACGGTGACGAATTTCTTCAGCGTGTGTTTGCGGACTTCGACCGCAGCCGCAAGGTCGATATAGCTCAGGATGACGCCGCCAAATATGGTCCCGTGCGCGTTGGTATCCTTGGGCATGAGGACTACTCTGATCGCCGGGTCTGAACACGGCGCAGTTGTTTCGTTTTCCGGTTTGGGCTCAGTCATACTTTCATGAGCCTAGCCGTGGGCTCGACGGGTGTCAATTTTGATTCTCAGTTTCAATGATCCAGACGATGTGATAAGTTCGCTTGTATGGGAAAGGTTGTCAGCAAGAAAGTTAAAATGGCCGCGGGCGGCATAGTGATAGACACTCCAAAGGAGGGCGCACCGCGCGTGCTTCTTGTGCATCGCCCGCGCTATGATGACTGGTCGTTTCCAAAGGGCGGAGTCGATGAAGGTGAATCACTGGAACAGGCAGCAGTGCGCGAAGTGAAGGAAGAGACAGGCATCGAGTGCCGCATCAGGCGCGCGCTTTTATCTACCAGCTATATTTACCGCACTCGCAAAGGCGCTCGCCGCCCGAAGGTGGTCTACTATTTTTTGATGGAGTCAAAGCGCAAAAGATTCAAGATTCAAGGCGATGAAGTGGACCGGGCGGAATGGTTCGATGTGACAGAGGCGCAAGAGGTACTAAGTTACGACCGAGACAAGAAAATTCTCGCTTCCCTGTTTGATACCGGAGATGAAAATGGCTGAAAAAAGACCGATAATAACGCTCACGACAGACTTTGGCGAATCCGATTACTTCGTGCCTGCGATAAAAGGCGCGTTGTATTCAGTCAACCCGGCCGTCGAGATCGTCGATGTGACTCATCTGATCCCGCCGCACGACATCTATGCGGCGGCCTTTACCTTGATGTGCTGTTACAAGGATTTCCCCAGAATGTCGCTTCATCTGGTCATAGTCGATCCGGGCGTAGGTTCCTCGCGCCGCCCCATCCTCGTTATGACCGACAATTACAATTTCATAGGCCCGGACAACGGCGTCTTCAGCTATATCTATGAGCGCGAGCACGTAAATCGCATAGTTCATCTCAAGACCGAGCATTACTTTCGCTCGCCGGTTTCAAAGACATTTCACGGGCGTGATATATTCGCTCCCTGCGCCGGATATGTGTCGAAGCTGGTAGACTGGCGGCAGATGGGCGAAGAGATAACCGACCCCGTCAGGTTCAACATTCCCGCGCCCGTGGTTTCGGAAAGACAGATTCGCGGCGCAGTCATTCACATTGATCGCTTCGGAAACCTGATTACCAACATCACTCAGGCGGAACTGACCGAAGAGCAAGTGCGCGCGGGCGTCCGCGTGCGCATAGGCAGTCACGAAGCCACACGGGTGCTCGAATACTTTGCCGAGGCGAACAAAAATGAGTTGTTCGCCTATTTCGGCAGCGCGGGATTTTTGGAACTGGGGGTGGCTCGCCAGCAGGCCGCCCGGATAATCCAGGCCCGCAGAGGCATGGAAGTCGAGGTGGTTGGTTCGTGATGCGTGAATAGTGAATAGTGATGCGTGATGCGTGATTTTCGGGCAGGAATCCCGCATCGCTTCGGTCCGAATCGTTGACAGCCATTCGTCAGTCGCCTATTCTTGAATATCGGGCATTAGCCCCAAAGGGTCTCTATCGATGAAATAAACTGAAAGGAAAAATAAGAGATGTCGAGTGAAGCCAATGTTGCAAAGGCTGGCCTCGAAGGAGTCGTTGCCGCGCAGTCGGTCATCAGCGATGTTAACGGCCAGGAAGGCCGGCTGATTTATAGCGGATACGATATTCACGACCTCGCCGAGCATTCCACCTTTGAAGAAGTCATCTACTTGCTCTGGAATCAGAAACTCCCAACACAAAAAGAACTCGATAGCCTGAAAGAACAACTTGCGCGAGAAACCGGGCTCCCGCAGGATATTCAAGCGTTCATGAAGACTATACCCGAGGGTGTGAACCCTATGGATATGCTGCGCACAGTAGTATCGGCGCTGTCGTTTTATGACGCGGACGGCGCGGATATGTCACGCGAAGCAAACGTGCGCAGGGCCATAAGACTCACGGCCAAATTCCCGACTATTGTTACCACTTTCGAGCGGGTTCGTAACGGACTCGAACCCGTCCAACCGCGAGAAGACCTCTCTATCGCGGGCAATTTTCTCTACACCCTCAAGGGAGAGGAGCCCGACGAAATCGCTACGCGGACAATGGACCTGGCCTTTATCCTGCACGCCGATCACGAGTTGAATGCGAGCACCTTTGCCGCCCGCATCACCGCCGCGACTCTTTCGGATATGTATTCGGCGATAGTTTCGGCCATAGGCACGCTGAAGGGACCGCTTCACGGCGGAGCAAACGAAGGGGTGATCAAAAACCTGCTCGAAATAGGCAGCGTCGAAGGGGTCGAAACCTGGGTGCAAGACGCGCTCGCAAGGAAAGAGAAAATCATGGGATTCGGCCACAGGGTTTATCGTACGGAAGACCCGCGCGCCACGCATCTGCGCGAGATGTCTCGCCAACTCGGCGAGCGCACCGGAGAGAAGAAATGGTACGAGATGTCGCGGAAGATGGAAGAGGTGATCATGCGCGAGAAACGCCTCAACCCGAATGTGGATTTCTATTCGGCCTCGACTTACTATGCGCTTGGCATCCCTACCGATCTGTTCACGCCGATATTCGCCTGTAGCCGTATATCAGGGTGGACCGCTCACGTGCTCGAACAGTATGCAAATAATCGGCTCATTCGCCCGCGCGCCGAATATGTAGGCCCACGCGGCCTTGAATATGTTTCGATTGATAAAAGGCAATAGAGTGAAGAGTGATGCGTGACACGTGAAGAGTGATTATCGGCTGGATGGCTGTTTGTAAGATCATTACTTACTGGTGTTACGCATCACTCTTCACGCATCACTTATCACTTGTCCATCCTCACCCTTTTGGGAATATTCCCGCCCCTATTTTAGATTTACCCTTTAGAGGAGAGTTTTCTTCTCTGATGATTAATCAAAACGAAGGAGGAGATAATGGCGCGAATGAAGGGATTGTTTCTGGTTATGGGATTTCTTTCGCTGGCAGCAGCAGGTTCTGTCCCGAAGGTGGGCGATAGCGCGCCCCAATTCAGTCTGCCATCGGCGGGTGGAAACACGGTTTCGCTCTCCGATTACGCAGGCAAATCAAAACTTGTGCTCGTCTTTTATCGGGGCTACTGGTGACCGTTTTGCCGTACACAACTGGCCAGTCTGGCCACTAATTACGATAAGTACAAATCCGCAGGCGCAGAAGTAATCGCCATCAGTGTAGACCCTCCCGAAAAGAGCCGCGAGCTTATAGAAAAACTCAAGCTTCCTTTCCCGGTTCTCTCAGACATTGGTCATAAGACTATAGACCGATACGACATACTCGATTCCGGGGGCAAAATATCGCGAGCCTCGGTCTTTATCCTCGACAGAAAAGGCGTTGTTCGATGGAGTTATGTGGCCGACGATTACAAGGTGAGACCGCTCGACGATGTGTTGCTGGCCGAGCTGAAGAAGATCAAATAGTCATAATAATCCGGGGTTTGAGATTTCAAGTTTCAACTTTCAAATCTCAAATCCCGGATGCGTGCGGCCCGCTTTTTTCAAGCAGCGCACGGGTGTTTTGGAATCTGCCAAGTGCGCTCATCGCCTTTAGCGCGCGATTTATGGCCGGCTCGATGTACGGCAAATAGCTTATGTTCCCGGCCACCGCCGCCTGATATGAATATGTGCCTACGGCCTTGAGCATCCGCTGTACGGTCATAAGCTCGAGCTCGTGGCGGAACTGATCCTCGTCACCGATTGGCACGCTTGAAGCCGATTTCATCTCTATGAATCGCTCGATTATTTCGCGGGCAATCAAGGGGTCAAGCTCTGTGTACGGGTCGTAAACGAGCGAGGCCAGATCATAGCTGGTTGGCCCCATTCGCGCGTCCTGATGATCTATGATAAACATCCGGTCTTCGTGCATCATCAGGTTGCGGGCGTGATAATCTCTGTGAGTGAGCACTCGCGGGCGGGCGGCAAGCTCCGAGCAGATGGCTTTGAAATCTTCCTGCACGCCGTTTGCCGTCCGAGCGTCGAGCTTCAATCCGAGAAAACGATTGAAGTAATTTGCAAAGAAGAAACCAAGCTCCCATTTGAGTTTCATCTCGTCAAATGCCAGACGCGAGCATATGGAGTCTGTTCCCACCCGTTCGGTTGATTCCTGAATCCTGACTATCAATTCTATGGCGCAGGCGTATGCGTCTTTTATCTCGATGTCTGATTTATCAACAAGCCAGTCTTGCAGTTTGATGTCGCCCACATCTTCGATCAACAAAACGGCATCCCCGCCCGAGGTGGCCAGAGTTGGTGGAATCGGAAGCCCTGAACCGATCAGCAGCTTTGTCACTTCGATATAAGCGCAGGGGTCGTTTGCAAATGAGAGCCGGGCCGCAGGGTTCTCGGCCTCGAATCGCGAGAGCCTGCTTGTGGCGCTTTCGGTTTCATCGAACGGCTTATCGTAAAGCGCGGCGACAAGGCTTCGGCCATCCGCCTGCAAGCGAAAATAAGAGCGAGTCGAGGCGTCTCCCGTGAGCCTCGCAAGGGTCACTTCACCCGCACTCGCCTTTAGAATGCTCGCGGAAAGCTCGATGACATGAGCCGAAATATCGGTCTTTACAGTTGATGCCATATCAATCACAGGGGACTATAAGATTTTCTCCTACTATCTGGCCGCGCTCGATCACTTTCACCACATCGTGCCGCACCACGGTCGCGCGTTCGATCTCCATACCGGCCGGTATTCGCACGTTGTCGCCGAGTATCGCCTGACGCACCCGCGCGCCCCGTTCGACTTTTACGCCCCGCCACAAAATAGAATCCTGCACCGTAGTCGCGTCTTCGATCACACATCCTTCGCCCGAAATCACCGATTGCCTTTGCTTGGACATGAAAAGAAGGCTTGCTTCCAGATAGCGCGAAAGCGTGCTCATCTCGTACCACTTCCCCGGGGCTACGTGTGCGATGACGGCCTCGCCCTCTTCCATCGCGCGAGGGTAAACATCGACCGTCGAGTGCGAAAAGCGGTCGCGAGGGATGTATTCGAATATGCGAGGCGAGAGCACCTGAATCCCGGTAAACATAAAGGGCGGGCATCCGTTCCCCGAAGCTATACTTGCGCCCATCTCGGATGTCGAAGCCTCAGAGGCAAGAGGCTCAGGAAAGCCTGCGAATCGCTTTATCCATCCGCGTTCATCCACTTCGACTATACTGAAATGGTCACGCGCAGGGTTCTCTCTCAGCACGAGCGTGGCGAGCGCGCGGCTCTTGCGATGCCGCACGATTGCGGCGCTCAGGTCTATATCGGTGACGATCTTTCCGTTGATGACTACGAAATCTTCATCCGTCAACTGGTCGCGTACGCGGTCGAGCGCGCCCGATGTTCCGAGAATCTCCGTTTCGTGCGAATAGCGGATGCTGGCTCCGAGGTCAGAGCCGGTTCCCAGCGCGTTTCGGATGGAATCGGGTTGATGATGAAGATTGACGATCAAATCGCGTATGCCGTGCGAAACCAGATAGTCAACCGAATAGGTTATAAGCGGGCGATTGAGGAAAGGGATAGCCGGTTTGGTGCGATCCTCTGTGAGCGGCCATAACCTTGTTCCGAACCCTGCTGCTAGAATGACTGCTTTCATATTCGTGATTCGTGATTCGTAATTCGTGATTCGTGACTATCAAGTGCTCGGCGCTCACAATACTCTTGCTGACCTCTTAGTCACGCATCACGCATCACTTGAACGCATCACGAATCGCGCATCACTCAAAAATCAAATCTTCGAGCGGGACGCCGCGCTCCCTGCAACGATTGGCCTGAAGCTCCGGGTAGCTTTCGCGAATACTCTCTTCGATGGAAAACCCGGCTCTTTCGATCACGCGCAGGACCATTGATTCATCCCCTTCTATCTCGATAAACCGGCCCATTGGCGTCTCGTCGAATGTAACTTCAAGCTCGTGGCCTTCGACCGTAAGACTGTAGGTCGTACGATATTTCTGATAGCGAAATGCGCGGTGAAATCCCAACCGCTCGAATAGCTCTATCATCCGCTCCGGCTCGCTCGTCTCGCTTTCGATCTCTTCCCTGACTTTTATCGGTGAAGTGGCGCTCGAGCGAACCATCCCTTTGAATGTGACAAGCCCGCGTCCGTCAACCCTTCGCACTCTCAGGGCGGCCCCTTCTTCCAACAGCCTGTGATCCGCTGTATCAAGTAGCCAGTTATCTTCGAAATGGCGCGGCTCGCTCAACGTCAACTCGAACCCCGCCTTGCGAATACGGTCCAGATCATCGCAGGCAAGCTTTACTTCGGTCTCGAGAGTTGTGCTCATAAACGCCCATTATCTGCGCCCTTCCGGGCGGCAAAAACAAAGGCTAATTATTCACGTACACCGGGGCGCGAGTCAATGCTGATTTCGAGCAAACCCGAGACCTACAGATGCGCAGATCGAGTGTTGGAGTTGCCGGAAGCCCTCGAATATTGTAAGTTTGTAACCGGCGATCAAGGCGGGTGCCGGGATAAGGACAATCTGCAACACGCCCGGCACATTTCAACGATCCGCGCCGGGCCGGGATTTACGGTGCGAATTCGACTTCCCCTGTTACTTTACAAGCCCCAGGAGCGATTAGCCGATGGCGGTGAGTTTCAAACCCATTTCGGATGTGACTGCGAATTTCGCCGGGAACCTTTGCCGGTGGGATGGCCAGCGCGCGAATCATTTCGAGGTGTGGTTTTTGACGCTCAACCATCGGGCCTCGCAACTCGGTTTCTGGTTTCGATATACTCTTGTGTCGCCTTCAAACAGTCTGGAAAACGCCGAACCGCGAGCCGCGCTCTGGGGCGCTATCTTTGATCGGCGGAGACCGGAGCGAAACTTCGTCATCCGGCAGGAACACGCTATTGACAGCTTCCGCTTCGCGGGGCGCGAGGATTTTAAATTGAACCTGAGCGAAGGACTGTTATCGCCTGCGCGCGCAACAGGGGCGGTCACAAGCGATGACCACCGCATCTCCTGGAACCTGAATTTCACCCCGAATGAAAAGACTTTTCATCATTCGCCGTCGGCGCTGAAGCTGATAGCCCGGCCTCGCGCTTATGTCTGCTTGCCCAATCTCGACACGCGATTTCGCGGTCTTATCGAAGTTGATGGCCGACAGATCACTCTGGATGACGAACCCGGGTGTCAGGCTCATATCTGGGGTCGCAAACAGGTAGACGAATGGGTGTGGGTCCATTCAAACGCGTTCGAGAAGCAGGCGAACACGGTCTTTGAAGCCGTAGCGGTTCGGCAGAAGCGGTTTGGTCGTTTGCTCCCGACGGTTCAATGCCTCTACCTGCGACACAGAGGCGAGGAGCATCGTTTTACGCGGTTGCGGCTCGGCGACCAGTGGCAGCGTAATCTGGGCATAGGTTACTGGTCGTTTGAAGCCGCAAACAGCCACGTCCGCATAGAGGGGACGGCCCAGTGCAGATTGCGCGATATGTTGCAGGTAGAGTATCGAGACCCGGACGGGGAACCGCTCTATTGCATAAACAGCGAAATAGCGCATTTGAAAATCCGGCTCTTCCGCCGGACTCACGGCATACGCTGGCGATATCTTGAGACCATAAAAGCGCACACTACATCGCACCTCGAACACGCCTCGCGGGTCTGCGATCCGCACGTCCCCCTCAGATTTGAAATTTGAAATTTGAGATTCCACCCCGGCTCAGAGTAGCCCGATAATTTCAAACCGGATGATTTTCAAACCAAACGGCGGCGGCCTCAGTCTAAGTATTTGAAATCAGATTTGAATGATGACGATGCAAAGTCGTGGTAATTTATTGGCATAAAAAGTCAGGAACTTTCCGAGGAAACAAGATATGAAACACTACAATAGGAAGATCGCTTTCAGCATTTCCGGTGCCGGGAGGCGCGCCGTGTCGCTTGCGATTGCTTTGACGGTTGCGGCCTCGATGATCTTTGCGGGCTTCATGCCCGCATCTGCCGATAGCAAATCAAAGACAGTCGGCACGCGGCTGACCGAAGACCAGAAGGCGCTGCACCTGCTCAACCGCATCGGCTATGGCCCGCGCCCCGGCGATCTTGAGCGAGTCAAACGAATGGGGCTGGATAAATTCATCGAACAGCAGTTGCACCCTGAAAGGATAGATGATTCGGCTGTCGAGGCACGGCTCAAGGGGCTTGATTCCATCAATATGGGGATTACCGAGTTGTACGAGAAATATCCCGCGCCTCAACTGGTCGCGGTTCAACTCGGCCTGCGCCAGAGAGGAAAGGCAGATCAACAGCCGGGCGACCAGACTGCGAGCGCTTCTCAGGGGGATCAGGCGGATACGCAACAGGACAAACGTGAGATGCGCCAAAAGGTATTTGCCTATTACGCCGAGAACGGTTTGAGGCCGCCCGCGCGATTATTGCAGGAACTTCAGGCGCAGAAGATAATCCGCGCTACTTACAGCGAGCGCCAGTTACAGGAGGTGATGACCGATTTCTGGTTTAATCATTTCAACATATTCTGGGGCAAGGGGGCCGACAGGTGGATGACATCCGATTTCGAGATGAATACCATCCGGCCTCACACTCTTGGCAAGTTCGAAGACCTCCTGCTCGCCACGGCGAAAAGCCCGGCTATGCTCTTTTATCTCGATAATTTCCAATCAAGCTCACCCGACGCGCAACTTCCCGGCAGACGTGGAAATGGCCGCCGTGGCCGGTTTCAGCGGAACAAGCGGCTGAATAATCCCAGGTTCGGCAACTTGAACAATCAGGGCAACACAGGGCAGCAACAGCGCAGGCTTGAGCGCGACGAGGAGCGCGGCCAGATGGGCGATCAGGGCCAGATGACCCCGGAGCAGCAGCGCCGCCAGCAGATCGCAAACCAATTCCGTAACCGAAAACCCGGCATAAACGAAAACTATGCCCGCGAGCTTATGGAACTTCACACGCTGGGCGTAGACGGCGGCTACACTCAAAAGGATGTTCAGGAAGTGGCTCGCGCCTTTACCGGCTGGAGCATCGAAGCGCCGCGCCGAAGCGGCAAATTCGTTTACCGCTCCTTTATGCACGACGAAGGCGAAAAGACTGTGCTCGGCCACCGGATTTCAGAGGGCGGAATGAAGGACGGCGAAAAGGTGATAGAGATACTGGCGCATCATCCGAACACCGCGAAATTTATCTCTACCAAACTGGTGCGCCGGTTTGTGAGCGACAACCCGCCGCAATCGCTTGTAGATCAGGTGACGAGCGTATATCTGAAGACCGATGGCGACATCAGCGCGATGCTCAAGACCATCTTTACATCGAAAGAGTTCTACGCGCCGGAAAGCTATCGGGCAAAGATCAAATCGCCGTTCGAGCTTGCCGTGTCGGCAATTCGCGCGCTTGGCGGAGAGACACACGGCGTGCAGCAGACGAGCCAGTTTATCGCAAAGATGGGCCAGCCGCTTTACCTCTACCAGCCGCCCACGGGCTATCCAGATCGCGCCGAGCAATGGGTAAACACGGGCGCGCTGCTTGAACGGCTCAATTTCGGGCTGGCGCTCAGCGCAAACCGCGTGCGGGGAACTTCGGTTGATCTGGAGAAGGTTGTGCCCGACCTTGATCCGGCTGACAACCACCGCGTGATGCAGAGCGCCATAGCGGTGCTGCTCAACGGCGAAATCTCTTCACAGACGCAGGCCATACTCGACAGGCAATTAAAAGAGGGTGTGAGTGTGAAAGGGGAACTGGGCGAGTTGCCAAAGATTGCCACGGGCGAAGAGGCCGACGCCGCCGACGGCGATACGATGATGATGGAAGACGCGCCTATCCGCAGGCCCGCCAAAGGTGGCAAAGGTTTTCCGGGGGCGCGAGCCGAAAAGCGCGATGAGCGGTACGGCTGGTCCATTACCGGGGCAAGAAGACTCGACCAAACGGCAAACGATCCGCAACTGGCAAAGGTTTTCGGCCTCGTACTCGGCTCACCCGAATTTCAGAGAAGGTAATTAGTGATTCGTGATGCGTGATGCGTGATTATCAAGTCTTCGAGGTTCGCGATGCTCTTGCTAACCTCATAATCACGCATCACGCATCACGAATCACGCGAACGCATTACGCAGGGAGTAAAAACGATGGCAGTAACACGAAGATATTTTCTCAAATCAGGTGGGCTGGCGCTGGCGAGTTTTGCCGCAGCCCCTTCTTTCCTGACGCGGACGGCGCTGGCTCAGAAGCTTGGGAAAGCGGGCAAAGACAGCCCCATCATAATAGCCATATTCCAGCGCGGAGCGGCTGACGGCGTTTCGATGGTAGTTCCATTCGGCGACAGCGGCTATCGCGGAGCGCGGCCCAATATCGCGATCCCTGAGCCGAAGAGCGGCAACGCGGATTCGGCGATTGACCTCGATGGGTTTTTCGGATTGCATCCGTCGCTCGCCTCTTTCAAGCCTATCTATGACGAGGGGCATCTGGCCGTAGTCCACGCGGTCGGCTCGCCCGACAATACGCGCTCGCACTTCGATGCGCAGGATTACATGGAATCGAGCACCCCCGGCAACAAGGCGACATCATCAGGCTGGCTCAACCGCCTGATGACGGCAAAGACCGAGGCCAGGCCCTCACCTTTCCGCGCCGTGTCGTTGACGGCCAACATGCCGCGCAGTTTGATGGGCGCTGCCTCGGCCGTGGCTATGACCAACATACGCGATTTCGGCGTTCAGGCCGGCGGCAATAATCAGGTCGCGGCGAGTTTCGAAGCCCTTTACGCGCAAGGCGCAGGCGATATGCTTCAGGGCACAGGCAAGGAAGCCTTTGAGGCTGTAAAGATGCTCAAGCAAGCAAACCCCCAGCAATATCGCCCGGCAAACGGGGCGAATTATCCGCGCTCTCCCTTTGGCCAGTCGTTGCTGCAAATATCGCAGTTGATCAAATCCGACATCGGGCTCGAAATAGCCTTTACCGATGTGAGCGGGTGGGATACGCACGCCAATCAGGGAAATTCTCGGGGGCAGCTTGCCAATCGCTTACAGGATTTCTCTCAGGCGATAGCGGCGCTCTACCGCGATCTAGGCGACCGAATGAACAACGTCGTGATACTGACCATGACGGAGTTTGGACGCACAATCCGGCAGAATGGATCGGGCGGGACCGACCACGGCCACGCGAGTTGCCTGTTCGCGCTCGGAGGGTCGGTCAAGGGCGGCAAGGTTTATGGGAAATGGCCCGGTCTTTCTACCGGCCAGCTTTACGAAGGGCGCGATCTGGCGCTTACAACAGATTTCCGCGATGTGTTTGCGGAGGTGGCCTCGCGGCACATGCGAACGGGAAATCTGCAAAGTATCTTCCCGGGTTTCAATCCTACAGAATCAACCTTCCGAGGTTTTATCCGCAGTTGAGCGATGAGAGTATAGCTGATGCGTGAGTCGTGATTCGTGATTATGAGGACAGCAAAAGCATTGTGAGCGCCGAGCACTCGATAATCACGAATCACGACTCACGCATCACGCGTGACGCGTCACGTGAACGCATCATTACCGCCTGTCCCTAATTCAAATTCATTTTTACCTCGTTGGCACACAGAGAGTTGGTCGTGTATCATTCGGCCATAAAAGGTTTTTGATGGGAGGGCATAATGGAGATCAATGATATCTTAGTTCCTACGGACTTTTCCGACTGTTCGCTGAAGGCGGTGGAAATGGCCATGTCTCTTGTTGCGCCCGACGGAGAGATTTATTTGCTCAATGTCATAGATAAAGAACTGGCAGATAAATTTGATGAACTCGGGCTTGGCGATAAAGACGATGCGATAGAGAGCATGCGGGCCAGGGCCAATGAAAATCTCGATTCCATTATCGCGGATAATCAATCGGCGGCGACAAAACTCAATAAGATGGTCGTCATCGGCATCCCCTTTGTTGAAATCCTGAAAGTGGCAAAAGACCTGGACTTCAGCCTGATAGTGATGGGGATTCGAGGCGGGAGCAGCCCGCTCGAAGAGATACTCTTCGGAGGCACGGCCGACAAGGTGCTTCGCGGCGCTCGCATTCCGGTCGTGTGCGTGCCCTGAAGGGGGTTGCCCCGAAGAGGTTTCATAACATCGAAAGGATTTTCTTATGTCAGATTACAGGCTTCTTACAGACAAGTCAGCCATCATCACGGGGTCGGGTCGCGGCATCGGGCGCAGCATCGCCAAACTCTTTTCCGACCACGGCGCGAGCGTAGTCATCAATGACATTGACGGAGACGTGGCCGAGGCTACGTCCAAAGAGATAATCGAAGCGGGCGGCAATGCCGTAGTCTGTTCGGGCAGCGTCACGGATGCCGAGTTCGCAGACAGGCTGGTCAAGACCGCTGTCGAAAGCTTTGGCGGTCTGGACATTATAGTCAACAACGCGGGGTACACGTGGGATGCGGTCATTCAAAATATGACCGACGAACAATGGAGTGCGATGATCGAAGTCCACCTGACCGCGCCGTTTCGCATCATCCGAGCGGCCACTCCTTACATGCGCGACGCGGCCAAAAAAGAGATAGCCGAAGGCCGCCCTGTGCATCGAAAGATAATCAATGTTTCGTCCACATCGGGCGTAGCCGGTAACGCGGGGCAGGTGAATTATTCGGCGGGCAAGATGGGCATCGTAGGCGTCACAAAGACGATGGCCAAAGAGTGGGGGCGATTCAACATCAACGTAAACGCGGTCGCCTATGGTTTCATAGAGACCCGGTTGACTCAGGCCAAAGAGAAGCAGGAAAAGATCGAAAGAGAAGGCAAAGAGGTCGAACTCGGCATCCCCGAATCGATGCGGCAGATGGCTGTAAACTTTATCCCCCTGGGCAGAGCGGGAACCCCGGATGAAGCGGCCGGGCCGGTGCTGTTTCTGGCTTCGCCGCTTGCCGATTACGTGACGGGTCACATACTGCTTGTAACGGGCGGCTCATACGTGTGAATCGTGAATCGTGATCCGTGATTCGTGAAATACGCGCTTACTTGATAACAACCATGTGTCTGAAAGTCACGCATCACGCATCACGCATCACGTGAACGCATCACGTATCTCTCTTGCATGAAACCATTTCTGCTTGACCTGTGATTTTATGAGCCTTTAAGATAGCCGCTGGTTGGAAGGATTCTTCGGGCGGTAATACCTTCAAAGAAACTCTGATAATTTGATCCGAGCTTCAGTGCCGAAAGCAACTTGTGTGTCCGATGCTCTTTACTTGCGTACGAATCCATCTTGCCGGGGCTTGATTACATGTTATTGCCTTTTTAGGGCTTTTCTTGGGCCTCTGATACGTAGTGGATCGAACCAATAAGGGAAATGTATAAATCAGTCAGCTGCAACACGGGCTTCGCCCAGGAGGAATAAATAATGATCTCTTCCGCGCCTCGTCCTGCGCGATCTGTTCGACTCTCGTTATCACAAATCCGAAAGCTGATGTTGTCAATCGCGGCCCTCTCGCTCCTGCTTGCGCCGGGCCTCGGGTTGATTAGTCCACACCTGTCAGTCAGGACTCGGGTTTCAGCAAATAATCGAGGCACAAACGCAATGGGTGCCGGGTTGAGCGAACAGATAACGCTGCACACGGCAGGCCGCCCTCAAATCACGCTCGCTGACGGACATGATCTGTCTACAACTTACCGGGGACCGGATGGGTTGCGGCAAAGTCTTGAGCAAAATCAGGCTCAGGGGCTCGCGCTTGCCGCATCGGATTTCGATGAAGACGGCACACAGGATTTGATAAGCGGCTACGCCGGTTCGTCGGGCGGCATCCTCACACTCCAACGCGGCAACGTGGATGCCATCTATCCCAACAGTCCCGAAGCGCGCACCCGCAAGGCAGCCGGACAGTTCACAAACTCGCCGTTTCTTTCGCTTGCGGATTCCTTCGAATTGCCCGTGTCGGCAGATTTCCTGGCCGCAGGCGATTTCGATGGCGACGGTCACAAAGACATCGTGGCTGCCGCGCGTGGCGGCGATGCGCTCTATTTTATGCCGGGAGACGGGAAGGGAAGCCTGAGCGCGACGAAGCGGTTCGCGCTCGGCGGCAGAGTGACGGCGCTCGTTTCAGGAGAGATCAATCGAGCCGACGGGCTTGCAGACATCATAGTCGGCATCGCGAGCGCCGAAGGGCCGAAGGCCCTGATATTTCAAGGCGCAAGAGGCGCGCTCAGATCCACGCCTGAAAAGATCGCCCTGCCCGCTGAGGCGGATGCGTTTGCGCTCGGGCAGATGGATGACGACCGCATGATAGACCTCGCGGTTGGGGCGAAAGATCAATTGCTGGTTATCGAGGGGCGCGCTCGCGATATATCGCGGAGTGGTGTGAAGAGACCCGAAACGACTCAACCCATTATCGGCAGGCGCTCGTTTGCTTACTCGATCAAGTCGCTCGTCATGGGCGATTTTCATGGCGATCACAACCCGGGTGTTGCCCTGCTCCTGGAAGACGGAACGATCAAATTGCTCAACCGGGGAAAGGCTAAAGCCGGGCAGAAGAAAAAGAATAAAGGAATAAAAAGCTGGAAGGCTGAAACGCTTGGCAAAGCCCGATGGCCAGAAGCTTCGGCGCTTGTTTGCGCTCGCTCATCGAGCCTGCCCGGTGAAGACCTCCTGGTGCTTGACCCGGATAACCATCAAATCCATATCGCGATGAAAGATTCCGCCCCCCGTCGAGATAAATCGGATTTTGTATCGCTCGAAGTCGAAGGCGACCCCGTAGCCGTCCTGCCTATGCGATTGAACACGGACGCGCTCAACGATCTTGTGGTTCTCAGGCGCGGACAGGTAGCTCCTACTGTGAGTCTCACCGCTCCGTCTCAGGTGTTTCAGGTGACCAGTACGGAGGGTGGCGGCCCCGGCACGCTCAGACAGGCCATCCTTGACGCCAATATGAATCCGGGGCTGGACACAATCGAATTTGTAACTATGGAGTCTATGCCTACGGTCTTTTTAGACACAGACCTTCCCGCGATAACAGACCCCGTCGTGCTTGACGGCACTACGGAACCGGCCTTTTCAGGCACTCCGATTGTGGAGATTACAGCCGGAGGAGGGAGCCAGATTGGGAACGGAATGCAGCCACCTACAAGTGGGTTTATGATCAGCTCCGGCGGCTGCACCTTGCGGGGCTTTGTAATCAATAGCATACCTGGAAACGCTATTGAGATGGTCACAAATGACGGCAACATCGTCGAAGGCAATTTCCTTGGGACCGACAGGACGGGCACGACAAGCATAAACAACTCTGGAAGCGATATCTTTACCAATAACAGCGCGAGCAACATGATTGGTGGAGCGACGGTTCAGGCGAGGAACCTGATCTCGGGGGCCTTCGGGAACGGCATAACTCTCTCGAACGCTTTTTCGAGCGGGAATTTTGTTCAGGGCAATTTTATTGGAACTGACATCAGCGGCCAGAATCATTTAGGGAGTGATGGGAGCGGCATCAGCATCGAATCCGGCTCCGGGGCCGGGACCATAGGCGGGCAGGGTGCAGGCCAGGGAAATCTGATCTCGGGGGCTTTCGGGAACGGCATAACGATTACCGGCGCGGGGTCGGATGTGAATATCGTTCAGGGCAACCTGATAGGCACGGACGCAAGCGGCACGGCGTCGCTTCCCAACTTCCATGATGGAGTGGGGATTCTGAACGGCGCTAGCGACAACCAAATCGGAGGCATGTTTGCCAATGCCGGAAACGTCATATCGGGTAACGGTCTCGACAAATTTCCTGACACGCCCGGAGACGGAGTCGAGATAAACGGCGCGGCCACGACGCGAAATTTCGTACAGGGGAACCTCATAGGGGTTGCCTCTAATGGTACCGACCCGCTTGGCAATACAAACGCGGGAGTACGCATATTAGACGCGCCCGACAATGCGATAGGCGAGCCGCCCGCGCCGGAGCCCGAAGGTGGATTCGCTCCCCAGGTCATTCCCGGCGGCCCAACCAATCTGATCGCAAACAACGTGGTCGGGATCGTTATCGAAGGCAACACCGCGACCGGCAACCGGGTGATCAGCAACCAGATCTTTTCAAATGACGGGCTGGGAATAGACCTTCAAGGCGACGGGGTGACATCCAACGATCCGGGGGACAGCGACACGGGGCCAAACAACCTGCAAAATTTCCCCGTCCTGACCCTGGCTGAATCGGGCAGCGGCACAATTACTATTCAGGGAACGCTCGACAGCGCGCCAGGCGCGGATTACATAATAGAATTCTTTTCAAACGGCAACTGTGACAGTTCGGGAAACGGCGAAGGCGAAAATCCAATCGGCATGATCACTGTGACGACCGACAGCGGCGGGAATGCTCAGATCAACGCCTCTTTCCCCGTAACGGTTCAAACGGGGGACTTTGTCACGGCCACGGCTACCGACCCCACAAACAACACGTCAGAGTTCTCCGCCTGCGTCGAGGTAACTCCCGCGACCTGCACTATCACCTGTCCGAATGGCTTCACGGTGCCAAACGATCCGGGCCAGTGCTCTGCCGTAGTCACCTATCCGCCACCCACAGCGGACATTACGTGCGGTACGGTTGTCTGTGATCCGCCTTCGGGGTCGGTTTTCTCCGTAGGGGTAACTACAGTAACCTGCACGACCGACGCGGGGCCGAGTTGCAGCTTCATAATATCGGTAAACGACGCCGAGCCGCCTGTCATCACCTGCCCGAGCGATATAGTCGTGCAGAGCGACCCGGGGCAGGGTTCGGCAGTCGTGAATTACCCCGATCCGACAGTCACGGATAACTGTTTTAGCATGCAGCCTTCTCCTTCGGGCTTACCGGGTGTCACCTGCGTGCCGCCTTCGGGGTCGAGCTTCCCCGTAGGCACGACCACGGTCACCTGTACGGCGATGGATGGATCGGGTAACAGCGCCAACTGCACATTCACGATAACGGTACAGGGCGGAGGCGGGGTGACCATCTCCTGTCCGGCCAATATCGTCAGGGCGAATGATCCGGGTCAATGTTCGGCAGTTGTGACCTATCCTGCGCCGGTCGTAACGGGCGGCGGCCCTGCGGTGTGCGTTCCGCCTTCCGGCTCGACGTTTCAAAAAGGCACTACCACTGTGACCTGTACGGCTACCGACGGAGAGACTACGGCTGCGTGTCAATTCACCGTAACAGTGCAAGACACCGAGCCGCCAGAAGTTACCTGTCCCGGCAACATAACAACGTCAATCAGGGTGGGCCAGCAGGATACGGTTGTCAATTATCCTCTGGCTCGCGTCACGGATAACTGCCCCGGGGCTACAGTCGTATGCATTCCGCCTTCGGGGACGAGATTCCCTCTGGGAGTTTCAACCGTGACGTGCACGGGCAGAGACCTGGCGGGCAATACTTCCGTATGCACGTTCACTGTGACGGTAAACGACAGTCAAGCGCCAACAATTGAGTGCCCGGCCAACATAGTCAGAGACGCGGGAGGGCAGAGTGCCGTCATCGTGGATTATCCGCTTCCGATTGCCGACGACAACTTCCCGAATGTGATCGTAACGTGTAACCCGCCTTCGGGTACGGCTTTCCCCGTCGGCGTGACGACGGTTACGTGCGTTGCCACCGACGCTGCCGGAAATCAGGCCGTATGCACATTCACCATCACCGTAACAGGTCTGCCGACGGTGCGAGTGGTCATACCCGACGGGCAGGCCAGCGTAACGTTTGGGACCGACAAGCCGGTTCGCCCACACCGCAAGGTGAAAAAGAAGAAGCCGAAGTGCTCATTCTTTAACGTGGAAAATACCGGCTCAAGCCCGGTCCTCCTCACGCTCGTATCAATTATGAGGACCGGCCCGGATGTCGAGGACGGAACCATCACTCAATTGAGCGAAGGCGAGATATTCGCAATCAGCCTGATAAACCCGGATGGATCAGAGACGCCGATTGATTCTACGACGCCCGTCACCGTCCCGGCGAATGGGAGCGTCAGATTTTGCGTGCGGTTCCGCCCGTTGTTTCCGCCCGTGGCCGATACAAACTCGGGGCTCCAGGCTACAGATGTCGTGCCCGAAGAGATAACATCGAATATCATATTCCGTGTGAACTCAAGCCAGACGCTTGCTGTATCTTTGTTAGGCATCGTGCGCGCGAAGGCAGTCTTTATCAATCCCGACAACCCGCGACAACTGCCCGTGCTGTCGCTCACACGGTCAGGCGACCAATTCATCTTGCGCTATTCGGTATTCGATCCTAACCTTAACGTCAGCCGCGCTGTTTATCAGTTCCTCGACGGGACGGGTCGTGCGGTGGGCGGGCCTATAGAGGTGAATCTCGCTTCTTCACTTGATCCGCTAAATCTTGTCAGAGGACAGAGCTTCACGGTTGAACAGAGATTTACCGGCGCAAACTCTCACCCCGAAGTTCAACGAGTTCAGGTAACTGTATTCGACGGGGAAGGAAGCACAACGGCTATTTCCAGCGACATAGGATCAGCCTCTGCCGCCGTCCGTTTGCAATCGCTCAGGATGCGCCCCGGTGTTACCATTCATCCGCCTGAGAGGAGATTGAACGGTACGAAGCCCTAGAAAACAGGAGAGAATGTGATGATAAAAACGAGCAGCTATCAAGTTCGCCTGTGTATGGTTCTGGTATTGACCTGTGGCCTGCTGGTCAGGACCGGGTGGGCTGCCGGAGGCGGTGGAGAGGATAAAGTGCTCCGGCTTTATGCCACGGCCTCAGCGGGTCCGATTGGTCAGGTGTTGCCTGTGGGCGAGATCGAGATTAACGGGAGGGCATTCAGTGGTGAAGAATTCCTATGGGGTGGAGAGATGCTCAGGGCCGGTACTCGGGGAGCGCACGTCTCGCTGGAATCAATCGGAGAGGTAACGCTGGCCGGTCATTCCCTGGTGAGGCTGACAAGCGCCAGAGGCGCGTCTGACACCGATGCGAGCCGGTTCTTTTTGATCGCCTCGCTTGTGAGCGGGAACATGTCAATCAGGCTCAAACAGGACGCGGGCGCTTATATCGAAGCGGGCGGAGAGACCTTTTCGGCATCCCCTGGCGCAAGCTTCAGATTAAAGGTTCGAGACGGGGAAGCCGTTCTTGAAACCGAAGAGGGAAGCGTGGCGCAGGATGCCCCGGCGCAACAGCGCAATTATGTCATTCGCCCGATAGGGCTCGGGTCTACGCTCAGTGTGAGGGCGCGCGCTACCCGGCAGATTCAATTTCAGGTCACGGATGAACACGACAGACGCGTGCCGGATGCGGTTGTGATCATCTCGCTCGGCGGTAAAGGAGGCGGCACTTTGAGCGCGGGATCGGTTACGGCATCAAGCGTAACGGTGACGACCAACGCGCAGGGAGTGGCGACCGCAAGCTTTACGGCCGGAGACGTGCCGGGGGCGGATTCTATTACCGCTAACGTACAGGGAACCAACGCCACGTGGACCGGGACAGTTTCCATCGGCTCAGCGGCGGGCGGATTAAGCGGAACGACTATCGCAATCATCGCCGCCGCCGCCGGAGCCGGAGTTACTACTGCCGTAGTCGCGACCAGGTCCGGCAACAACAACAATAGTGTGGAAGATATTCAAGCCCTGCCGCCTGACATCACTCCCAAACCTTGATAGTAGGCAGTAGGCAGTTGATACTGAATTGACGACTACTGCTAACGAGGACTCGGGTATGCATATGAATGGGTGGTACCCGACTCCGATAACTGCCTACTGCCTACTGCCTACTGCTTATCGCTGGCACTTCATTTGCGTTTAATAATAAGTATGTCGCGCTTAGAGCGGGAACAGACGCGTCGGAAATTGAGAAGTGTCTTACTTTCCCACATGTCTTGTCTCTATAGCGAACACCTGTTCGATGTCATCTATCCGATCTCACGAATGTTTCGCTGGCTCGGTCAGGGCGCGGGCGTATGAAGTTATTCAAAAGAAAGGAGAGAAAGGCATATGAAAAGTTGTAAGAAGCTGTTGACCAGACTGGTGGTTCTTATACTTCCGATCTGTTTCATACCGGCGATGATTGCGCCGAAAGCGGTTGCGCGAAGCCAGAATTATACGCGGCAAACGACCCGGCGGGTGGATACTACATCTCCCGTGGCGGGCATAGCCAGAGAAGTGCGTCACGAATTGTTGACGTTGCCTTACTACAATGTATTTGACTGGATCGAGTATGAGGTCAAATCGGATGGCAGTGTCGTTTTGCGAGGCAAGGTTGTTTCACCGCCCGACACGAAATCGAGGGCCGAGAAGGCGGTTAAAGATGTTGAAGGCGTCACGAATGTGATCAATAGAATCGAGGTTCTGCCCGCTTCGCCTTCCGATGACAGGCTGCGTGAAGCCCTCTATTACACGATCTACAGCGGGCCGTTGTTTCGCTATGGTATAGGTTCGCTGCACACCATTCACATCCTGGTTGAAAACGGGCATGTGACGCTAAAAGGTATGGTTGATTCCCAACTCGACAAGCAACTGGCCGAAACGCGTGCGCGCACGGTCTTTGGCGTCTTTGATGTCAAAAACGATTTGCAAATAAGAAACAAGGAGAGCTGATCCGAGCGACGACTTGTGACCTGATCGAGACCGACATTCGACCGGAGAATAATGTAAAGTGTAGAGGTCTTCGTTGTTGAGCAAGGGCGCGTGTCGGGTTTTGCGCGCGTGGCGCGGCATTTGACATACGGGGTCGGTAGGAAGTAAAAGGTTCACTTTGAAATTTCTCGTTAAGAGAACGGAGAATCGTTGACCAAAACTAATTTACACTCCGCCGAGCCACAGGGCCGGTATCTTTTTCTGCTCTCACTCACAGCACTCGGGGTAGTGTATGGCGACATAGGCACAAGCCCGCTCTATGCGATGCGTGAATGCTTCTACGGCGAGCACGGCATACATGTTACTCACGATAATGTCTTAGGTGTGCTGTCATTGATCTTCTGGTCTTTGATCATAGTCATATCGATCAAGTACCTGTTGTTTATCCTGAGGGCTGACAACAAGGGCGAAGGAGGAATACTGGCGCTTGCGGCGCTTGTGACGCCGGTGCGCGCGCAGGCCAGAGGAGGGCGCTGGTTCCTCATAATGATGGGGCTGTTCGGCGCGGCCCTGCTGTATGGAGACGGCATGATCACTCCGGCCATCTCCGTATTGAGCGCGGTGGAAGGGCTAAATGTAGCAACCCCATTTTTTGAGCCTTATGTTATCCCTCTGACCATAGTTATTCTGATAGGGCTCTTCATGTTTCAGCGCAAAGGCACCGCCGGAGTCGGCGCGGTGTTTGGACCTGTAACACTGGTGTGGTTTTTCATACTTGCAATTCTGGGCATCTATCACATCTTCCAGATGCCTTCCGTGCTTGCTGCCGTGAATCCCTATTACGGAATAATGTTTTTTATTCACAACGGCTGGCACGGCTTTCTGGTGCTGGGCGCGGTATTCCTGGTCGTTACGGGCGGCGAGGCGCTTTATGCCGACATGGGGCATTTCGGGAGGCGACCGATCCGTCTGACGTGGTTTTCACTGGTCTTGCCTGCTCTCTTGATGAACTACTTCGGCCAGGGTGCGCTGTTGATCGCCAATCCGGCGACTGCGGCGAATCCTTTTTATCAGATGGCCCCCAGGTGGGCCCTGTATCCTCTGGTGATTATGGCGACTGCGGCTACTGTAATCGCGTCGCAGGCGGTTATCTCCGGCGCGTTTTCGCTCACTATGCAGGCGGTACAGCTTGGCTACAGCCCGCGCCTTCGAATAGATCATACTTCCTCGACAGAGATGGGGCAGATATATATACCCCTGGTTAACTGGGCGCTCATGCTGGCCTGCATAGGTCTTGTGCTGGGATTTCAATCTTCGAGCAATCTAGCCGCCGCCTATGGTGTTGCGGTAACGACGACGATGGTCATAACGACGGTGCTGTTTTACGTTCTGGCGCGGGGTCGCTGGAAGTGGGGTCTGGCCCCGGCGATTCTTTTGTGCGGACTGTTCCTTATGATTGACCTCTCGTTTTTCGGGGCGAATATAATCAAGGTACCGCACGGAGGCTGGTTCCCGTTGATAATCGCGGCTGGTGTTTTTATATTGATGACTACGTGGAAAAAAGGGCGGCAAATCCTCGGCGAACGCCTTCAGGAAAAGGCTATCCCGATGTCGGAATTCATCGCGCAGGTCGAAGCCGAATCGCCCGCCCGCGTGCCGGGAACGGCTGTCTTCATGTACGGCAATTCAAATTTTACGCCGCCCGCGCTGCGAAATAATTTCAAGTACAACAAGGTGATTCACCAGCAGACGATCATCCTGACCGTAGAGACGGAAGAAGCGCCGCACATCCCCGAAGACGAACGGCTCGAAGTGAGCCGTATCAAGGGCGGGTTCTACAGGGTAATCGTCCGCTATGGTTTCATGGAGGACCCGAATATCCCGCTGGCGCTATCGAGCATAGAAGCGACAGGGTTTTATTGGAACCCGGATGAGATGATCTATTTTCTGGGCCGCGAGCGATTGCTTGCAACGCCGCGTGAGGGCATGGCTATATGGCGGGAAAAGCTGTTTGGCTGGATGTCGCGCAATGCCCGAGGTGCGACATCGTTTTTCTCTATTCCGCCTGATCGGGTTGTCGAACTTGGGATTCAAATCGAACTTTGACAGGATTCTTTTTTTATCCTGTTAATCCTGTCAAAAGAACCCTGCTTTGCGATGACTCAGCGTGAGGCGTGATATAAGAGGCGTGATATAATACATTGCTGATGATTGATGAAAAGATTCGCTTAGGAACATCTGCTTTCACCGCCGCCGGGTGGCCGGGAACTTTCTATCCCGCAGACCTCGAACCGGGCGATTATCTTGCCTACTACTCTCAGCACTTCGACACCGTAGAAATAGACAGCACGTGGTATAGAACTCCCGACCCGAAGACGGTCAAGAACTGGTACGCAAAGACGCCCGGCAATTTCTGTTTCGCGGCCAAGATTCCGCAGGTCATCACTCACGAGCGGGTCCTTGTCGGGTGCGAATATGACCTGAAAAGATTTCTCTCTACGATGGATGCGCTCAAAGAAAAACTTGGTCCCCTGTTGTTCCAGTTTCCCTACTTCAACAAGAAGGCGTTTTCGAAGCCTGATGAATTCCTGGACAGGCTCGAAGCCTTTACGGGCGACCTGCCTTCGGGCTATCGCTTTGCCGTGGAGATTCGCAATCGCGGCTGGATAGTGCCGCGCCTCGTCGAAATACTCGGAGAGCACAACATCGCGCTCGCGCTGATAGATCATTCCTGGATGCCACGACCCGACGAGATATTTGAGCGGCTGGACCCGATCACAGCGGATTTCACATATATTCGATGGCTTGGGGACCGCAAAGGTATAGAAGAGCAAACCAAGACCTGGGATAAGACGATCATTGACAGAAGCAGGGAGTTGCAGGAATGGGTGGATATTTGCCGTGAGCTTGTCGGGCGCGGGGTCTCGATCTTTGCTTTTGCCAACAATCATTACGCGGGGCATTCGCCCGCGACCGTGCGGTTGTTTGAGGAATTGTGGCAGCAGAAAAGCGAGTGAGCCCTCTTTTTTCTCACAAATAGAAGAGTAAAATGGCACCGCAAACAGACTTTGAAGTGATCGACGCATGGGCGCAACCGACTTTTGCCAATGCCTTCGAGAAGATGCCTGAGATAGCGCGGCTTTTTCGGCAATCGGGATCGGCGCAGATCCTTGAGACGGGCCTCACGCCTGAGCAGATCGTCGCTCAGATGGACAGAGCGGGCATAAAAATGCTGCTGCTTTCGGCCTGGCATCGCCCCGGCCAGTGGGTGATTCATAACGATGAGGTCGCCGCGCTCGTAAGGCGATTTCCTGACAGATTTGCGGGCGTGGCCGCCGTGAATCTCGAACGGCCTGTCGAAGCGGTGCGCGAGCTTGACCGCGCTGTCAGCGAGCTTGGATTCAAGGCGCTGCGTGTGGTCCCGTGGTTGTGGAAACTCCCGCCCAATGACAGGCTATATTTTCCGCTCTACGTAAAATGTATCGAGCTTGATATTCCGTTTTGCACGCAGGTCGGACATACCGGGCCGCTTATGCCGTCGGAGACGGGCCGCCCGGTCCCTTATCTCGATGAAGTGGCGCTCACGTTTCCTGAATTGAAGATCGTAGGCGGACACATAGGCTATCCGTGGACGGATGAGATGATAGGGCTCGCGTGGAAACACGAGAACGTCTTTATCGATACCTCGGCGTATTTGCCCCGCTACTACCCGTCGCAACTCGTCCATTACATGAAGACTTATGGCAGGGAAAAGGTATTGTTCGGGACGAACTTTCCTCAACTCTCACTTGAGAAATGCGTAGAGCAGACCGGCGGGCTCGACCTGTCTGATGAAGCGCGAGCCGCTTTCCTCGGGCAGAATGCAAAACGAATTTTCAAGCTGGATTGAGCGTCTGTCGAGCAGGCGTTAGCCCGACAGCGATTTATTCAAATTGTCTTCTGAGAACTTTGTTTGTCCCCTGACCCACGAGTTCAGACATCTTGAAGATGGATTTCAGAGGCACGAACCCCATCAAACGATAATCCCCCACAGCCTTCAGCCCTGCCGAAGCGATGCAGCCGCATTGAGTACAATCGGGTGTGCCGCCAAACTGACACGGGGTAATTCTGCTCTTGAGGTCGGCCGTAAAGTTCAACGTGGTTCTTGCGAATATGCACTCTTTCGGGGTCAACGGGGGATCGAGATACCCTTGAATTACGGAATTCGGCAAATCCAGTTTGGCGAACTTGGGGCGCAATCCGGCAAGCTCTTTCAGGATTCGCTTCTTCACCTCAAGCGAAAGTATCTCTTCCCCTTCGGCTTCGATTTGCGGAGTGAAGAGGCTGAACCATATCTTGTTGACCTCGGGTCTTGCGGACCAGAAGGTCAGAAACTCATCGAAATAATTCGGCTTGTCAGCCATCTGGCCCGTCACCGTGCAGTGCACAGTGATCGAGTGACCCTGAATGCTTTTCAGTATTCGCTCATACGTGGCAGGCGCTCTTCTGACATCGTGCTCGGGCTGCAAGCCGTCAATCGAGACGACTATGTGAAGTTCATTTATCTGGCTCCACGCTTTCGGGATTTCACGAACGGCGCTTGTTACTAGCTGAACCTCTACGCCCATGTCGCTCAACTTCGGCAGCACGATATCGAGTTCTCTGAATCGAACAAGCGGTTCGCCGCCGACTATGGAAAGATGGACGGGGCGATGGCGTTCGACAAGTTCCAGGATGCGATCAACAAGCGACTGACCCTTAAAATCGGCGAGGCTTCTGAGTGGTCCTACCTGATGAAGATGCTCCGGTTCATAGGCATAACAGCCCGGGCAGCGCAGCGGGCATTCACGGGTGATTTCTATTGATAAGAGCGGATAGCGACCCTGTAATATGCGGCCCCAAACTCGAAAAGCATCTTTTTTCTTCATAGATTTCTCCTTAACGCGCGTTACTAATAAGCTCATTAAATCGAAGGGTTGTCAAGTGGCGATCAGAATGAAGTGCAGACAATCAGGCAGTATACGGGGTCACAAAATTCTCAGGAAAACCTTTGCCTACTTTGCGACTTTGCGTCTTTGCGCGGGTCTATTTCTCGCAAAGTCGCGAGGTATGCTAAGTCACCAAGATTTTTCATCGAGCAATAATCCGCATTTTTTTTCGATAAGGCGTAACCGCAACGGCGGCTCGGGTGTCTAAGCAGATAGGAATTTGTCTCTGAGCCGGAACATTTGTGCAGGAGGCTAAAAAAATGAAAGGCATTTAGAAATGAAAAACTGCATTGCGCTGGCGCTCAGCGTCTTTCTTGTAATAATAAATCCATCCATATCCTTTGCATCATTCGGTGCGCAAAATCGGGCTGAATTGCGCGGGACCGTGACTGATGAAGCAGGCGGTCTCATGCCCGCTGTTTCGGTCACGCTCGAAAACCCCGGGGGAGAGAAGATCACGACTCAAACCGATGAGCTTGGTCGTTACCGATTCGCAAATCTCGCGCCGGGCCCTTATACAATGAAGATAGAGCTTGAAAGCTTTGCGCCATTCAGCCAGCAGGTTGATCTCTCAAATAATCAGACTGCTACTGTCGATGCGTCGCTGAAAGTCTTCATCTCGGAAGAGATCGAAGTCAACGATGAAGAGGCGGGAATATCGGCCGAGCCTGAAAGCAACCTATCGGCGATTGTTCTCACAGAGACCGATCTCGAGGCCCTGCCGGATGATCCCGATGAGTTGCTGGAAACGCTGAGAGCGATGGCCGGAGCCACGGGCGGCAACGATGAGGCCTCTGTTTATGTGGACGGTTTTCGAGAAAGCGGCGATATCCCTCCCAAAGAAGCAATCCTCAGAGTCAGGTTGAACACGAATCCGTTTTCTGCCGAGTTTAACGAACCCGGCCACAGCCGGATCGAGATAATCACAAAACCCGGCTCGGATGCATTCCACGGGGGGTTCCGTTTCAACTTCAACGACGAATCGCTCAATGCCCGCAACGCCTTTGCCCCGTCGCGCGCGCCGTTACAGACGAGAAACTACAGCGGCCATCTGAGCGGTCCGATAATAGGCAATCGCTGGGGATTCTTTCTGAGCCTCGACCGCCGGGAACAGGACGAGAATGAGGTTGTCAACGCTACGATACTCAACCCCGCCACGCTTGAGCCCGATGTCTTTGTTGATACGGTGCTGACGCCTACAAGGTCTACCGGCTTTTCATTAAGGACGGACTATCTCTTAAACCCTAAGAACACGCTCGGAGTTCGATACAGATATTCAAAAAGAGAGCAGTTGAACGAAGGGCTGAGCGGAGGATTCGATCTGCCGGAACGGGCTTACAACCGCTCGTCAAGCAATAGCTCGCTCAGGGTTTACCTGACAACGATAGCCTCGGAACGCGCGGTCAATGAATTCAGGCTGCAACTGAGCCGCCGCGCAAGCCAGACGCGCGCGATTACGGACGCTCCGGCCTTGATCGTGCTGGACGCATTCAGCTCGGGTGGGAATCAGAGTTCTCTGTTTGCCGACAACACGAGCCGCGAAGTTGAGCTTTCAAATAATCTCACCTACACATACGGCAAGCACGCATTCAAATTCGGGTTGCGGGCCGAAGGGGAAAGCAACGAGATTTTGAATCAGGCGAACTTTGGCGGAACCTTTACTTTTGGGACCGATGTGGAGCGAGATTCCGCAGGGATACCTGTGCTTGACGCGGGAGGAAATCAGATTCCCATCTCGGCCCTTGAACTTTATCGGCGGGTACTGGCAGGCGAGCCCGGTTATCGACCATCACAATTCCTGATTGCGCGGGGCGATCCTTTTGTGAGCGTCAGGCAGTGGGAGATGGGGTGGTTTGCGCAGGATGACTGGCGCATTTCCAAACGGATGACTCTCTCTTACGGCTTGAGGCACGAGTTTCAGACCAATCTCGAAGACAAGTTAAACCTTGCGCCGAGGTTTGGGATTGCTTGGCAACCTGACGGCAAAGGGAAGAGCACGCTGAGATTTGGAGCGGGCATATTTTACGATTACATAGATGATGGGATCACGCTCGATGCCCTGCGCCTGGATGGATTTCGGCAGCAGCAATTCGTCATACAGCAGCCCGGCTTTTTCCCCGGGATTCCCGACCTGCTCGAAGGGGCTGTCAGGCGACAGCCTACGATTCGCGTGAAAGGCGAGCACCTGAACTCGCCGTATTCTATTATCTCTACGGCGAGTTATGAGCGGCTCTTGCCCGCCAATATCTTTGCCTCTGCCGGATACACATGGACTCGCGGGGTTCATCTCTTGCGCACGCGCAATGTCAACGCTCCCCTGTTTGTCGGAGAGGAACAGATTCCAGTAAAGCCGCTTTCGGATGAGGGGCCGGTATTGGAATTCGAATCAACCGGGCTTTCAACCCGGCACGAATTCTGGGTCGGATTCAGGACAAATATCAGTCGCGTGAATCTGTTTGGCCGGTATACGCTCTCTTCCACGCACAGCAACACCGATAGCGCGTATCAAACTCCTGCCAACTCCTACGACCTCGGGCCGGAGTGGGGGCGTTCAAGCCGCGATGCCCGGCATCAGCTTTTCATAGGCGGGTCGATCAGTTTGCCGTGGGATTTGAGGGTTGCTCCTTATATAAACGCGAATTCCGGGCGACCTTTCAATATCACAACCGGGCGCGACAATAATCAGGATACGCTCTTTAGCGACCGCCCCGCGTTTGCGAGCCCGGGCGACCCGGATGCCGTCGTCACCCGATTCGGAGTTTTTAATCCAAACCCGCAGCCGGGCGATCAGATCATCCCGAGAAACTTCGGGCAGGGACCGGGGTCGGTGAGCGTCAATCTGAATATTTCAAAGACATTCGGGTTTGGCCCGCAACGAGGGTTTTCGGCGAGGGGAGCCGTTAATCAACAGGTGCAGCAGGCCCGAATCAACAGGCGGCTTTCGCGTATGGGCAGAGGGGGCCGTGGCAGGGGCGGACGCGGAGGCGGCGGCGACTCGCGTCAGAAATACAGCCTGACCCTGAGCCTCAATACGCGCAACCTCTTTAATACGGTCAATCTCGCCGGGTTTAACGGAGTGTTGACATCGCCTTTCTTTGGCACCGCAAACCGCGCGCAGGCTTCGCGCCGGATTGAAGCTTCGCTGAGCTTCAGGTTTTGATCCTCTCAGACGAGAGCCCGGTTCTTTTGACAGGATTTAACAAAATTCTTAAGGATTCGACAAGAATATCTTTTTATTTTGTAAATCCTGTCAACCCTGTCTAAGACTCCTTCACCTCTCTTTCATAGTTGTAACCGGAGTGGGCCAAATGGTGTCTATACCTATGAAGGCTCTTGAGAAAAGCCGGCGGTAAGAAGCGGCGGTCAAGAGCCTTACTTGTTCAGAACAGAATGGTGGAGAGACAAGGATGAAAGAGAAATATAAGACGTTCATTCAGGCGCTAAGGAAGCGGCGAGGTATCCTGGCGACGCTCGTTGTGTTATCGGCAGTCTCGATTTTTGCTGCCGTCTACTGGAACGGCAAAGCCGACGCGAAGGATTACATCACGGGGAAGGTTGAGCGCGGCTCTGTAGAGGTTACAGTTTCGGCTACGGGCACTGTGCAGGCTTTGACCACCGTGCAGGTAGGCTCGCAGGCTTCGGGCACCGTATCGTGGATCGGGGTAGACTTCAATTCCCAGGTAAAGCAGGGGCAGCCAATAGCGCGGCTTGATTCCTCTACGTTTGAAGCGCAGGTGGAAAACGCCCGCGCCAGCGTAGCAAATGCTCAGGCGGCGGTTTCCGCGGCGGTCTCTGATATTGCAAATCAAAACGCAAATCTTCAGGCCGCAAAAGCAAATCTTCAAGTCGCTCAAGTGACGAGCGACGATGCCGCCGCATATGCCAATCGCTATAAAGAACTGGCCGACGTAGTCGCCTCGCGTGACATAGAATCGGCGAAGGCGCAGGCAAACGCCGCCTCGGGGCGCGTCGTGCAGGCTCGCGCGCAGGTATCGCAGGTCGAAGCCACCGTTCAGAGTTCACGGGCACGGCTTGATCAGGCAAAGGCGCAACTGGCGCAGGCTCAGGCGCAACTCGATCAGGCCATGGTAAACCTCAACCACACGGTCATCACTTCGCCCATAGACGGCGTTGTCGTTTCTCGCGCGGTGGACGTAGGTCAGACCGTCGCTGCCAGTCTTCAGACGCCTACGCTTTTTACAATCGCCAATGATCTGACTCGTATGCAGGTGCTGGCTTCGGTTGACGAGGCGGATGTGGGACAGATACGTCAGGGGATCAAGGCCAACTTCACGGTTGACGCGTTTCCCGGAGACTCTTTCACGGGCACGGTTTCGCAGATTCGGCTCGACGCGCAGGCTTTGCAGAATGTCGTGACCTACACGGCTGTGATAGAGGTTTCGAATCCCGATTTGAAACTTCGACCCGGTATGACGGCTACCATAACTTTCCCTGTCGCGGAGCGCGAAAACGTATTGACGGTTCCAAACGCTGCTCTTCGATTCAAGCCTAACCTCACGGAAGCCGAGCAGCAACAGCTTCGCGATCAGATGCAGGCTCGCCGCGACCAACGCGCCGCCCGTGGCGGAGGGGGGCAGCCGCAAGCCGGGCAGGGAACGCAGGAAGGCGCGCAGCAATCTCCGCAACAGGGCGCCCAACAGAGTGCACAACAGGGCGCACAACAGGGCGCGGGCGCTCCCAACCAGAATGGAGAAGCCAACTCTTCGAGGCCGCAGGGACAGACGGTTTGGGTCTTGGTGGACGGCAAGAAGATTGAGCCCCGCTTCGTGCGCGCAGGGTTGACCAATGGTAGAGTGACCGAAGTTGTTTCGGGCAATCTCCAGGAAGGCGAGACGATTGTGGTCGGGCAGAACGACGGTAACGCAGCTACGACTCAGCAACCGGCAGCCTCGCCGTTTGGCCGAGGCGGAGGCCGTGGCCGAAGGTAAGAGACGCGAGGAGATTGTGATGGCAACACCGATCATAAACAAATTTCAACGAACCGATTTCAGTAAGCAAAGCGATGTAACGCATCTCGGCGGGTATCTTCCCGCCGAGACGGGCGATGCGCTGATTGCGCTCGATCAGGTCTCGAAAACCTATCAGATGGGCGATGTCCAGATACACGCCCTGCGCGGCGTGTCGCTTGAGATTTACCCCGGCGAGTTCGTAGCCATAATGGGCGCATCCGGTTCGGGTAAATCAACCACGATGAATATTCTCGGATGTCTGGACCGTCCAACGAAGGGCCATTATTACTTAGAAAATCAGGACGTATCCACACTCTCTAAAGACGAGCTTGCCGACATTCGAAATCGAAAAATCGGGTTTGTGTTTCAAAGTTTCAATCTGTTGTCTCGCACATCGGCGCTCGAAAACGTAGAGCTTCCCATGCTTTATCTGGGCCTGAAACCGGCCGAACGCTTAAAGCGATCCACAGAGGCGCTTGAGATGGTGGGCCTTACCGACCGAATGCACAACATGCCCAATCAGCTATCGGGCGGGCAGCAACAGCGCGTAGCCATCGCGCGGTCGCTTGTGAATCATCCGGCGATCATACTGGCCGACGAGCCTACCGGAAATCTCGACAGCCGCACCTCAGTAGAGGTGATGGATATATTTCAGCGGCTAAATCGAGAGCGCGGCATCACGATAGCCCTTGTCACGCACGAGACCGACATCGCCGAATATGCCAGCCGCGTGATCGTCTTCAAAGACGGGCGCATAAAGCGCGATTACAAGGTTGACAGCCCGCGCTCGGCTCGCGCGGAACTTGAGAATATGCCTCTTATTGAAGAGGAGGACGACGACGAATGAACATGCTTGCGACCTTCAAATTAGCCCTGCGCGCGCTGGCGCGCAACAAAATGCGCTCGTCGTTGACGATGCTCGGCATCATCATTGGCGTCGGGGCCGTGATTGCGATGGTCAGCATAGGCCAGGGCGCATCGGCTTCGATCCAATCGCAGATTTCGCAGCTTGGCAACAACATGCTTTATGTCTCGGCCGGTTCGACAAGCTCGGGTGGTTTGCGCGGCGGGGCGGGGACGGCGACGACTCTTACGGTTGACGATGTAAACGCGATAGCGAATGAGATTCCTTCGGTTCGCGCCGTGAGCCCAAACATTCGCGCAAGCGGGCAACTGGTCTTCGGCAATCAAAACTGGTCGGCATCGAGCGGCATCAACGGCGTGAGCGAACAGTTTACAGAGATTCGCGCCTGGCCAATCGCTTCTGGCGACTTCATCACCGATACTGATGTGAAGACCGCAGCGCGAGTGGCCGTGCTCGGCAAGACAGTTGCCGACAATCTGTTTGCCGGGATGGACCCCATAGGGCAGACGCTCAGGATTCGCAATCTGCCGTTCCGCGTGGTCGGCGTACTTTCGCCAAAGGGGCAGAGCCAGTTTGGGCAGGATCAGGATGATACGGTGCTGATTCCCTACACAACGGCGCAAAAGAAACTGCTTTCAATAACGCACGTCCCGATGGCTATGGTATCGGCCGTAAGCGCAGAGGCAACTTTTACGGCCGAGCGCCAGATCGGAGAGCTTCTGCGCCAGCGTCACCATCTGGCTCCGAATGAAGAAGACGATTTCAGCGTGCGCAACCTCACCGATATTGCGGAGGCGGCCGATGAGTCGAGCAAGATCATGACCAATCTGCTTGCCTCGATTGCCGGTGTGTCTTTGCTGGTGGGCGGCATCGGCATTATGAACATCATGCTTGTCAGCGTGACCGAGCGCACGCGCGAGATAGGTATCCGCATGGCAATTGGCGCTCGCAGTGGAGTTATACGCCGCCAGTTCCTGATTGAATCCATAACGCTTTCACTGCTTGGCGGCATAATCGGCGTGATTCTTGGAATCACCGCTTCGATAACGATAGCTTCGACCCTGAACTGGCCGACGCTCGTTTCTCCGTCTTCTATTTTTATCTCGGTGATTTTCTCAGCCGTCGTGGGCATCATGTTCGGGTATTACCCGGCCCGCAAGGCAGCCGCGCTCGACCCGATAGACGCGCTGAGATACGAGTAGTAATCGGCAAAAGACTTTGACAGGATAAACAGGATTAGATTGGATTCTGTTTATCCTGTCAAAAAATACGATTCTCAAACATGCATCACTGCTTCTTCATTGCCGAATCGCCTTCACTCGTCTTTGCGCTCACCCTTTCAAAGTTTGTCTTGTAGACATTTACGTTCGGGTCGTTGTTCTGCTTTCCGAGCGTAAAGGCTTTCTCATAATTGGGTTTCGCCAGATCGAGCCGCCCGCTCTTTTCATAGGCTTCTGCAAGGCTGTCATATACATTCGCGGAAGCAGGATAACGCTCGACGTTGCTCTTGAAGGCCGAGATAGCCTCATCGCTTCGACCCGCGCCGAGCAGTTGATACCCAATCTGATTCATCAGGGCTTCGGGCACCAGGATTTGATAGCCGAATTTCTGGGAAAGCTTTTTGTAATGGTCTTCCACACCTTGAAGGGTTCCCACTATCGCTCCCGTTTCCGAGTTGCGGGCCAACTGCCATCCATCGAAAATCTTTCGCAGGCCGAAATAGTGACTCCGCAAGACTACCGAGCCGTGATCTTCGTCTTTCATCATCTGGGAATCCCAATCCAGACCCTTGACCTTGTTTTTGGTTAGAACCTCCTTGAATTGGTTGAACCCTTCGGTAATGTCTCCCGGCTCGTTGCCGAGCGAGATAAATAGTGTCTTGTTGAATTCCTTGCGGGCTTTGAAGAATTCATCGGCACGCTTCACCATAATAAAATTGTCCCATTGAAGGCTGGGGCTCACGGCAATGTAGGCGTTGAAGAGGTCGGGCCGCGTAAGCATCGCGTTTATTGCAAAGAGGCCGCCAAAAGAGTGACCGGCAAATATTCGATAGGGTTGCGTGCGATAGCGCGCTTCGATCATTGGGATCACTTCGGTCTCTATGAATTTCAGAAACTTGTCAGCGCCGCCGCTTGTCGGAAACTGTATGGGGTCGCCGTTTGGCTGGGGCATCGACGCATGGGTAGGCGTCAAATCGCGAGTGCGGTCGGTGTTCAAAATACCTACGACGATCATCTCGGACATGCGCCCGTTTCGAGCCAGAAAATCTATAGTGCTGCTCGTATGAGCAATGTGAGCGTTACCGTCCGTCATATAAAGGACAGGATAACGCACCTCGTTTGTTTCGTAGCCTTGCGGCGTACGAACCAGAATCACTCTCTCTTCACCCATGACCTTTGACTGAATCTTGAGGCCCGTCAGCGCTCCATTGATTTGAGCCTCCTGACCGATCGCTGGTATTGCGAAAACGATAAGCAATAGCGCCGCTCTAAGAAAGCCTATGGCCCCCTTGCTGGCACGCCACCCGGACGCGGCGGATTTCTCGATACGTTCTGTCGTGTCTGTCTCAGTTGTTGAATCAAAAGTGGAATGCTGTTTCATATCGCCTCCTGTTGCTGAAAGAACGGATGGCAATCAGCAAGCATGGATGAAAACCTGTCGTGCTTGCCGGTGCTTGCCAGTGCTTTCCAATATCAGGCAGCCTGTCTCTGAGTTCAAATCCGGGTTGCCTTTTACGGTTTTCTTCCCGGCAAATACTACAGTATTCAAGCGTGTAGAGTTTGCCTCCCGACAGGCTTTTTGCAGAGGCGGCACAACTTTTACTTCTTTTTACATGATCTAAATCGAAACGTAAAAGATCGGCACAAATGAATCTATTAGCGTCTCCAAAACATGGTGAAAAGAAACAGTCAGGTGATTAGACGTGTCGGACGGATGAGCACGGATTAGCTCATAACGGGTCATATCCGCGTTGATCCGCCCGGCCTCTCTAATCCTCGAACTTTTTCTATTTTCCTATCCTGCATTTTGGAAAACGGAACGACCCTGGCAGATGCCATTTTTCGACCCGACTCGCTGAAATTACAGCTTGCATAATTTGAACGGTTTATAGTATAAGCGCTGATGCACAATAGTGATATTGTATGGTCTGGGCAGTATATAGGCATTGAAACAGTGGAATTGATTCAATGCTCTATAAATTGTGTTATTACATATTAGGTTTATGAGTGTTAGCAATTCCCGGTCGGGATCGTTGTAGGCCCTGAAAGTTCGCAAAACGTTTTTGCAATTTCTATTTTTGAACGGGCTTCCGCGCCGATCGGGAATTGCTGTATATAGCTTGAATTGCTAGTTTCAAACGATATCTATTAGCTACACGATTAAAAGAATGTGTGAGGACTTTCACCGAACTATTCACACCTCTTTCCCTTAATGCGACCTGTCGTTTTGTGTCGCTAACCGTTCCGTCAGTTTCGTTAGCTAGAGATTTGAGCTAAATCACCCACCCTACTGTAAATACAACCAGACATTTTATAGAAGTAAGAGAGCATAAAACAGGTAGATCGCCGAGCAGGCGACTTGCGACGGTGTTTGGGATTCGTTCGGGAGGATCAAAGTATCGGATTGAATATCGCAGCTTATTGAAAGGATAGAAATATGAAGAAGTGGGAAAAGAGAAGGATTTCAATTACGAGGTTATGCGCCGTTTTTATTGGTCTGGGAACCCTGACGCTTATTTCAATGGCGTCATCTTCCAATTATCGCTTCAACGGTGTTTTTGGGTTGAAAAAACTGCTGAACAAGGTTGTCCCGACTGCGCGAGCAGCACAGGTAAACAGCCCTTCAGCAGGCAATACTTTATCGACCGAGGCTATGCAGCAGATCGCGGCCCTTCTGGCTGAGAAAGAATCCCGAACCCCGCAGGAGCGAAAGCTGGCCTCTCAGCTGCTACAGGCTATCAGGGAATCACGCGGCCAGCAGATGGCCGCAGGCGTTCCACTGGAGCGCGCAAACGTCAATGTAAGCGATTCCGGCATGGTTCTGATTGATATCAAGGCTGCCGTCAGCGAGACATTGATTTCTGAGATTCAGCAACTCGGCGGCGAGATAATCTTCGCCTCACAAGAGTACGGCGCTATCCGGGCGCAAGTCCCGCTCTCATCAATAGAGACGATTGCAGGTTATCGCGAAGTTACTTTTATACGGTCGGCGACGCCGGCAAAGACAAATCGAGTGACTGATGCCGATATCATAGACGCCTTCAGCCCCGGTAACCCTGCACGGATGATCAGTCCTTTTACTTTGTCAAATACAATCAATCCGGGGGCGGCGCGACATCTTTCGTTCGCCGAGCGTGCTGCCAGCGTGCGCTCTCAATTGATAAGAGCGCTGGCCTCAAGGGCAGCAGCCCCGCTGATTGGCGGAGCGACCTCGCAAGGCGACAAGGCTCATCAGGCCGATACCGCCCGCTCTCAGTATGGTTTCGCGGGCGAGGGAATCAGGATCGGTGTTATGTCCGACAGTTTTAACTACCGTGGAGGCGCGGCGGCCGATGTTGCCGCCGGAGACCTGCCCGGCCCCGGAAACCCTTTCGGCAATACTACGCCCGTTACCGTAGTTCAGGACCTGCCAAATCCAAATCCCATCATTACCGGCTCGGATGAAGGGCGAGCCATGGTGCAGATCGTTCATGATCTGGCTCCAAAGGCGCAACTCTTCTTTGCAAGCGCCTTCATAAGCGAAGCCGGTTTTGCGACCAATATCAAGCGATTACGCGACGCTCCAAATAATTGCGATATCGTTATTGACGATGTCTCGTATTCCGATGAGGGAGTATTTCAAGACAGCATAGTCGCTCAGGCGGTGAATTATGTGACGGCCAGCGGCGGCCTCTATTTTTCATCGGCGGGCAACGAAGGCTCGGTCCAGAGAAGTACCGCAAGCGTCTGGGAAGGCGACTTTGTTGACGGCGGCTCAATAACGATTCCCGGTAATACTAAGACGGGGACGGTCCATAATTTCGGGACCGTGGCCACACCGGTTCTTGGCGACATTCTTTTAAGCTCCAGCGGATTTGTTTATTCGCTGGATTGGTCCGACCCGCTTGGCGCTTCAAATAACGATTACGATCTGTTTGTAGTAAACACGGCGGGAACGACGGTCAAGGCGGCCTCGACTAATATTCAAGACGGCACGATAGACCCGCACGAAGAGATAGGCGCTACGGCCTTTACACGTCAGACCGGCGACCGTCTGGTTATCTTCAAATCGAGCGATGCTTCCGTGCGCGCTCTCAGTCTGAATGCAGAGGGGGGCCGCCTGACAGTCTTTACGCCGGGGAACACACACGGCCATTCCTGCGCGGCGGACGGATTCGGTGTAGCTGCCGCTGCGGCATCTACGGCAAACACCGTGGGCGGTCTGTTTACGGCGGCGAGCAGGGTCGAGACATTCAGTTCCGACGGCCCGCGTCGAATCTTCTACAATCCAAACGGCACACCCGTAACGCCGGGCAATATTTTGTTTGCGACAAACGGCGGAGTCGTTCGACAAAAACCCGACATCACAGCCGCCGACGGGGTAGCGACATCCGGCAATTCGCTTGGCTCCGGGTTGAACCCATTTTCGGGAACATCGGCGGCAGCGCCTCATGCCGGGGCCATAGCCGCGTTGATCAAGTCGGCCAATCCTTCGCTTACGCCCGCGCAGATCAGAAATATTCTGGTTACGACGGCCATAGATATCGAAACCGCAGGCATAGATAATGCGACGGGTGTCGGCATTCTCAATGCCAGCGCGGCAATAGCCGCTGTGATGACGCAGCAGGCCGATTTGACGGCTGGAACGGTCACGCTCACAGAGGGCGCATTCAGCAACGGCAATACCGTTGTCGAGCCGGGCGAGTACGGCAATATCGTCGTACAGCTAAACAACCCGTCGCTTGCTGCCGCGATAAACGTCAACGCTACGTTGCAGACTTCGACCCCGGGCGTCACCGTGATTCAAGGGTCGGCAAGTTACGGGACAATCAATGCGGGCAGCAGCGGCAGCAACACGGGGACGCCTTTTGTAATCGGGTTGGCATCAACCGTGCCTTGCGGTTCGAGTATCAATCTGGTTCTGACGGCGACGCTTGCCAACGGCAGCCCGCTTGTCTCGAGTTTCAGCGTCAATGTAGGCAATCGTGTTGCGGCAACGATCTCGTCAACCTTGAATGTGTCACCCCCTGCGGGAACGGGCTATACGGCGACTTCGGGCACAAAGGTAGGGACGCTTGCCCGTAACGGCGTGCAATCGACCTGCGCCAACGTTAAACCCGCGCCGCTATCGGGAACGGGGTTTTCAGCAACCGCCGGAGGGCGGTATGTGGCTTTCACCTTTACTAATCCGAACGCGGCCAGCCAGTGCGTTACAGCCACTGTGACCAGCGGTTCGGCGAATAATCTCCAGACGGCGACGTTCAACAACAGCGGGTTTGTCGCGGCTACGAGCCTGAACGCGGGAACCAATTATCTGGCCGACCCCGGCACACGGGCCGCTACGATGATTTACTCGTTCACGGTGCCCGGCGGGGAATCATTTACGACGGTCATATACGATGCCACGACCGGTGGGACCGCAGGAGCAACCGCCTATACGCTCACGGTCTCGCTCAGCAGTTGTGCAGGCGGACCCGTTTGCTCTCCCGTAACGATTACCAACGGCGTGATCGCAAGCGGGGCAATCGGAGTGCCCTACACTCAATCGTTCAACGCATCAGGCGGCAGCGGTTCTTATGGTTTCTCGCTCACAGGCGGGTTGCCGGCGGGCCTGACATTTTCCGGTAATACCATATCCGGCACCCCGACTCAGGCGGGGAGTTTCTCAATAACGATAACGGCCAGTGATGCTGCCGGATGCCCGGCAGGCACGATGGGCTACACGCTTGTGATCGCAGGAACGATACCCGCATCGCTTACGGCGACAGCGGGCGACGGCCAGTCAACGCTTCCGGGCACACTATTCCCGACCGCGTTGCAGGCTACTGTTCGTGACGGCAATACAAATCTTCTGAGCGGGGTGGCTGTAACCTTTACCGCGCCGTCCAGTGGGGCGAGCGGCACGTTTGCGGGCGGCGTTTCGACTTTGACCGTTGTGACCAACGGCAGTGGAGTAGCGACAGCGTCTGCCTTTACCGCGAATACGACGGCCGGAAGTTATGCGGTTACGGCTACGGTCAATAATCTTCCGCCGGTCAGTTTCAACCTCACAAACAATTGTCCGGGGAATTTTGTGGTCACCAATAACGGCAACAGCGGGGCGGGCACATTGCGCGACATCATCACCAATGCCTGCGCAGGCGCTGTCATCACCTTTGACCCGACCGTCACCGGGACCATCACTTTAACCGGCGACGAACTGACTATCAGCAAGGCAATCACAATCACAGGGCCGGGCGCAGGCGTGCTGGCTATCAGCGGCAATCACCAGAGCCGTGTTGTCAATATCGCTGCGGGCGCTGGCAACACGGTCGAAATATCGGGACTGACTATAAAAGAGGGATCGACAAAATCAGACGGGACCGATTTCTTCGGCGGCGGGGGCGTGCTTATCCAAAGCGGCACGGTGAACCTAATCGACTCTGTGATAACTGCCAACAGCGCCACAAATTCAGGGAATCCAAGCGGCGGCGGTGTTGATAACGAGGGTGGGGTTGTGACCATCACACGTTGTGCGATCACAAACAATACCATCACAAACAACATAGCCTCCAACGGCGCTTTTTATCTCGGCGGCGGTGTGTTCAATGAAGGCACATCGATGACGATCAATAACAGCACGATCAGCGGAAACGTCTGCGGGCCGTTTGGCGCGGGCGGCGGAATCGCGTTCTTCACGTCTATGACACTGACAAACTCGACCGTCTTTGGGAACAGCGCCAATGTGGGCGGCAACATCTTCAGAGGCGGTGGCACGCTTACCTTTAAGAACAATATCATCGCCGGCGGCGCGCTGACGGGAGTCGGCGGATCGGGTGTTGACATCAGCGGTACAAGCTTCAGTTCGCAGGGCTTCAACCTGATACAAACAACCGCAGGCGGTACGATCACCGGCACCACAGGCAGCAACATCACGGGCGTAAGCCCGAACCTTTTCCCTCTTGGAAATTATGGCGGACCTACGCCTTCGCTTCTGCCCGCGCCCAACAGCCCGGTCATCAATACCGGCGATACGGGGCTTACCATGGGTCTTGATCAGCGAAGTTTGCAGCGAGTCGTAGGGGGGCAGGCGGATATCGGCGCGGTTGAGGCAAATTACCTTCTGGTGGCAACCGCGGGCACCCCGCAATCGGCCGTCATCAACACTGCATTTGGCTCGTTGTTGCAGGCAACTGTGACAGAGTCCGGCAACCTGATCAATGGAGTGACGGTAACTTACACAGCGCCGGGAAGCGGGCCGAGCGGGCTGTTTGGCGCGTCGGCTACCGCCACGGGAATGACAAACGCAAGCGGTATAGTCAACTCGCCAACCTTTACTGCCAACGGCACAACCGGCTCCTACAATGTAACGGCGGGCATCGGCCCGGCATTCCCGACGGTCAATTTCAGCCTTACCAATACGGGCCCTCCGGCTACCATCACCGCCACGGCAGGCACCCCGCAGGTCACGCAGGCCGGTCAAGCCTTTGCCACTCCGCTTCAGGCCACGGTGCGTGACAGCGGCAACGTGCCCGTCAGTAACGTGAGCGTAACTTTCACAGTCGTGCCAAACAACGGCAGCGGAGGCACCTTCCCAGGCAACGTCACGCAGGCCACTGTCACGACGAATATCAATGGTCAGGCAACCGCGCCGACTCTGACTGCCAACTCTACAGGCGGTATCTTTACCGTCAATGCAGCCGTGAACGGTGTGAAAACACCGGCCGTATTCACATTTACCGTGTGCGGAGCAATCGTCTGCCCCGCCAATATAGTCAAATCCAACGACCCGAATCAATGTGGGGCCGTGGTCACTTATGCTACGCCAACCACACTTGCAGGATGCGGCAGTGTGGCCTGTAGCCCTCCATCGGGTTCCTTCTTCCCGAAGGGCACAACGACCGTCACCTGCACGGTTAGCCCCGGCGGACAGACTTGCAGTTTCACCGTGACCGTCAATGACACACAGTTGCCGACGATAAGTTGTCCGGCGGATATAACTGTGGCGGTGCCTCCGCAGTGTCCTTTCAGTTCGACTGGAATAGTTGTGAATTACCCCGCGCCGATTGCGGCCGATAACTGCCCTGGTGTGGTCGTAACCTATTCGAAAGCGTCAGGCAGTCTCTTCCCGGTTGGCACGACAGTGGTAACTTGCACAGCAACCGACACAAGCGGCAACAAAGCAACCTGCACATTTAAGGTGAGAGTGTTCGATATATGCTTACAGGATGATTCGAACGCAAACACAGTGCTTCTGATTAACAGCTTTACCGGAGAGTACCTGTTGTGTTTCAACGGACAGAAATACACGGGTACGGGTGTAGCGACAAAGAAAGGATGCGTGTGTACGCTGACAACCAACGAACCGACAAGGAGAATAAACATAACAGTGGATATGTCGACTAAGAAAGGAAGCGGCTCGATACAGAGCCCTCCGGGCAAGGTGCTCTGCACGATAACTGATCGTGATCTGAGTGATAGCTCCTGCAACTGTTCATATCCGAATTAGCGCGAGTCTTGAACGGGCTCTCGGAAGGGAGGCCACGAATTAAGCGAATTCTCACACGCTGGTTGTTTTTATTCGTGGCAATTCGTGGCTTCCCTTCAATGTAATTTGCTTTGATCGGGTCGGCGTAAATTTCCAGATCCGAAAAAAAATAAGCCGGTCAAAGCTGCCTTGTAACAGTCCTGACTGTGGCATAAGCGTCCACAGGCGAAAGTAATCTGACGCCTGTGAAATATAATACACCAGACCCCGCCCCCCGCTCCCTGATAGGTAGAACTACCTAATAAAAAGGGGAAATCTACCCTGTGAAATAGGGGAGAACTCCCCATTCACTTAAATCCATATTCACACAATAATAAGACCGTGCTTAGAAAGACTGGTTGGGAAATGAAACTCATGATCGTGGAAGACAATTTTCATATGCGGCGGCTGATCAGGGGCCTGGTAAAAGATATCGCCGAATCGATCACCGAATGCGTGGACGGCGAAGATGCGCTTTCCGCCTACAGCCGATTCCAACCCGACTGGGTCTTGATGGATATAAGGATGGAAAGAGTAGACGGACTCACCGCCACACGTGACATCCGAGACGCGTTTCCCGAGGCAAAGATAGTGATAGTAACCAACTATGACGACGCGAAGTTCCGGGAGAAGGCGAAGGAATCGGGGGCGAGTTACTATGTGGCGAAAGAATCGTTGATGGAGATACGAGCAATCCTGCTACAAAAAGACGCAGCGGGGAATCTGGCATTGTGAATTCTCAGAAGCAAGCATGAGAGAAAGACCCCGAAATAGAAAGGAAATATTTTGATGAATACCAGTATTGAAAATACGGCAATCAATCCGATGATGAATGGCAGACTCGTCAACTCAGGGCCCCTGGTTGGACCTGACGCGACAATCAAAGAGGTGGCCATAGATTCATTAGATCACGGTGATCTGATAAGGATTTATACAGAGAAGAGGGAATACAGATTCCTGCTGACAGACCCGGCAGCGTTGAACGGGCTGCTGACAGGGGGGCAGTTGGGAGAGGAGTTGACGCTAGCCAATCTGCTGAGTATTTGTGATGACAAGGGATTTCACCTCAAGGAGGATATCGCGGCAATCAGCAAAGGGATGCGCCTATTGTTCTATATTCCAGCCGGAAAGAGAAACCTCATAACTTCGAAGATTACCAGACTTGCACTTGAAAAGACCGAATGTAAAAAGGCGGCCTCGCACCCCCCAATTGTGAAGGAGAATAGAGATAAAACTGCGGATTGACACAGAGAAGAAAATCATCGTGGGGTTATTATCTATAGCCTTGCTGATGGCGGGCACAACCTTGCTACCAACCGCTACTACACAGGTAAATTCAACAGGGTAGTATCAACCAAAGGCGAGGCGGAGAAGGCAGCCAAATGATTCCTTATTTTAGTGACACACAATAATATGTGACTACCTCTTCAGCAAGTTGCAGCCATCAGCCAGATGTGAATATCACTCTACGCCATCGGGTAGCTAAAAATATTTGTCACAAAATCGCCGCAAGCCAGATCAATCGAGGCTCTCTGAGGCAAACGATTTTTGGTGATCTGTTTTATACAGTACAGAAAAAAATGATACACTACTCACAGCCTCTGGCGCAGGTTTGGAATTTGCAATCCCATCTGAGCCGGCTCGATGGTTTATCAGGGATTACATAATACGCGGAATCTTTCGAGTGCCGAATTGTGATAAGAGATCGTCCAAGCATCATTCTTCTGGTAGCTTTCTCATGTTTGCTGCTCGCAGGTAGCCAGCCCGTTCTTGGCGACACAGCCCGTTATCGTTTTGATTCCTGGACATCGGGCAGCGGCCTGCCTCAAAACTCAGTCTACTCGATTCTGCAAACCTCTGACGGGTATCTATGGATCACGACCCTCGACGGGCTGGTTCGTTACGACGGCGTCCGATTCAAGGTTTTCAACAAACTAAATTCCAAAGGGGTCAACAGCAATCGTTTCACAAAACTATTCGAAGACCGCGACAAGAATCTGTGGATTTGCACCGAAGACGGCGGTTTGACCCGTTACCGCGACGGCACCTTCACCTCCTTCACAACACAGGACGGTCTGTCCGACAATTGGACATTCGCCCTGCGCCAGACTGATGACGGTAAGATTCTCGTTCGCACAAGCAGTGGACTCGCCCGATGGCAGGATGGGCGGTTCACTACCATCTCTACGGATTTGAAATCCTTCGATGCGGTACTCGGTTACGAGGGAGGGTCAGCCGCTCTATGGTACAGGCTCGACACGACATTACGCTGTGTCAAAGATGGCAATGTGACCGACTACACAGTCCCTCCGTTCGACACAGACGATCAGTCCCGTCCCCAGCTTTACGAAGACAGGGAGGGCAGGCTATGGATAGGCACCGAGCAGTCAGATCTCTTCATGCTCAAGGATGGAGAGTTGACCCACTTCACCACTAAAGATGGATTGCCTCCATACCTGATCAGGACCTTTTGTGAAGACCGGGAAGGGACGCTCTGGCTTGGCACCTCCGGCGGCGGGCTTGTGAAATATCAGGACGGTCGTTTCACAACCTTCACCACCGAGGAAGGGCTTCCATCAAATCAAATCGTGGCGATTTACGAAGATCGCGAGGGAACGCTCTGGGTAGGCACAAACGGCAACGGAATGTTCCGTATCAATAAACAGATCATCAGATCGCACGTTCTGACATCAGGGATTGGAGGCAAGAGTTTATACCCGATGATCGAAGACCGCGCAGGTAACCTGTGGATAGGCGGAGATGGTCTCTTCCGATTCAAGGACGGCGTTTACACATACTACCCGCCGACCCTCAGCCCAAATGATCGAACAAGCAATTCCCGATACTATAATATTATGGGGCTATATGAGGATTACGATGGCCGGATTTGGATCGGCGCAACAGAATCGCTGATTTCATACAAAGACGGCAGGTTTACTGATGAGAGCTCTATGCTTGGCGATTCAAGCGATTGGGCCGACATCAACGTCATCCTTCGAGACCATAAAGGCGTTCTCTGGTTCGGCACTCGAAAGGGATTGTTCGAGAATAAGGACGGAAAGAGCCGACGCTATAGAAAAGAAGACGGGCTTCCCAATGAAGAGATACACGCGATGATCGAAGACCGACAGGGTGCTCTCTGGATAGGCACCTACGGGGGGCTGGTTCGTTATCACGACGGCCAGTTTACGTCTTACACCGAAGGCGACGGTTTGTCGAGCAATCGCGTCCGCTCGCTTTATGAAGACCATCAAGGCACGATATGGATAGGCACATATGATGGCGGCTTGAATCGCTTCAAAGATGGACACCTCACCCGCTACACGACCGATGACGGGTTGTTCAGCAACGGAGTGTTTCAGATACTCGAAGACGACGCAGGTAATTTCTGGATGAGCAGCAATCAGGGCATCTATCGTGTGAGCCGAAATCAACTTGAGCGTTTCGCGGACGGGAAACTTAATCGGCTCACTTCGATCTCTTACGGCGTCAAGGACGGAATGGAGAATTCGGAATGTAACGGAGGTCGCCAGCCCGCTGGCCTTCGCGCGCGCGACGGGCGATTATGGTTTCCGACTCTGAATGGCGTCGTCGAGATCGACCCGAAAGATATATCCTTTAATCCTCTACCACCCCCCGTGATCATAGAATCAGTCCTCCTCAACCGCAAAGATACCGCCTTCGGCGAGGGGGTGGAGATATCTTCGGATCAGCAGAACCTTGAAATACGCTATACGGGCCTGAGCCTCATCAGACCCGAATCGGCAAGCTTCCGTTATAAGATCGAGGGGCTGGAGGCTGATTGGGTCGAAGCTGGAAGCCGCCGTTCTGCTTTCTATTCGCATATCCCTGCTGGTACGTATACTTTTAGAGTGGTAGCGGCCAACGCCGATGGAGTGTGGAATGAAGAAGGCGCGACAATAAGGATAGTAGTGATACCGCTGTTCTATCAGACGTGGTGGTTTCAGGTGCTTATACTTTTATCTGTTGCCGGAGTTGTCGCGATCATATACCGTCTTCGCATAGGGAATTTGAAACGAGCGCAGGCGGCGCAACAGGCATTCTCGCGCCGGCTGGTTTCATCTCAGGAGACGGAACGCAAGCGCATAGCCTCAGAACTTCACGACGGCCTCGGCCAAAACCTGCTGGTTATCAAAAACCGCGCTATGATAGGCACTGGCCTGTCGGACTCCAACAGCAAGGCCGTCGAGCAGTTCAAGGAGATAGACTCTATCGTTTCGGAAGCCATCGCCGAAGCGAAGCAGATAGCCTATAATTTGCGTCCACTGCACCTCGATCGGTTCGGTCTCAAGAGCGCGCTCGAAGACATGATGGAAAAGGTCGAATCCGCCTCCGGCATTAAATTCTCTTCGCGTATCGTTTCGCTCGACGGATTGCTTTCCAAAGAATACGAGATTAACCTCTATCGCATCATTCAGGAGAGCATTAATAACATCGTCAAGCATTCGTACGCGAGCGAGGCGCTGGTCGTCGTAGACTGCGGCGGAGACATCCTTAGCGTAACGATCAAGGACGATGGCAAAGGGTTCAAAGACGATCCGGAATCTTCGATCTTCAATCGGAGGGCAGGGCTCGGAGTTGCCAGCATTGACGAGCGGATTCGTCTGCTCAAAGGCTCGCTGACGATTGATTCCTCTCCCGAAAGGGGGACGACTCTCAGAATATTACTGCCTTTGAAAGGAAGCGCAGATGGAAAACCCTGAGATAAGCATAGTGATCGCCGACGACCACCCGATCTTCCGCAAGGGGTTGCGAGAGATCATCGAAGCAGACCCGAAACTCAAAGTTGTAGGCGAAGCCGAAGACGGAGAGTCGGCGCTTGAGATGCTGCGCCAGACCAGCCCCGATGTCGCCGTGCTCGATGTCGAGATGCCCGGCAAAGACGGTCTTGAGGTTGTGAGAACTGTGCGGGATCGAGGGATGGATGCAAAGGTGATTCTGCTGACGATGTATGACGACGAGCAGTTCTTCAATGGAGCCATGGACCTGGGCGTGAAGGGATATGTCCTGAAAAACAGCGCCGTCGCCGATATAGTCAAATGCATCAAGGCAGTCGTTGAAGGCAAGACCTATATCTCGCCGACATTATCGAACTACCTTATAAACCGGAGCCGCCGCGACGACTCTACAGGCGAGGAGTCGGCCCTGGTGAAACTAACCGAGACCGAGCGGCGAATACTCAAAATGATAGCCGAATACAAGACGAGCAAGGAGATCGCCGCCGAGTTGTACATCAGCCCGCGCACGGTCGAGCATCACCGCGAGAACATGAGCGAAAAACTAGAGCTAAAGGGAAGAAACGCGCTGCTGAAATTCGCGCTTGAGAATATGCCAAATCCCTGACCCTGACTCCTGATCCCTCCATCCTGATAGGTAGAACTACCTAATAAAAAGGGGAAATCTACCCTGTGAAATAGGGGAGAACTCCCCATTCACTTAAATCCATATTCACACAATAATAAGACCGTGCTTAGAAAGACTGGTTGGGAAATGAAACTCATGATCGTGGAAGACAATTTTCATATGCGGCGGCTGATCAGGGGCCTGGTAAAAGATATCGCCGAATCGATCACCGAATGTGTGGACGGCGAAGATGCGCTTTCCGCCTACAGCCGATTCCAACCCGACTGGGTCTTGATGGACATAAGGATGGAAAGAGTAGACGGACTCACCGCCACACGTGACATCCGAGACGCGTTTCCCGAGGCAAAGATAGTGATAGTAACCAACTATGACGACGCGAAGTTCCGGGAGAAGGCGAAGGAATCGGGGGCGAGTTACTATGTGGCGAAAGAATCGTTGATGGAGATACGAGCAATCCTGCTACAAAAAGACGCAGCGGGGAATCTGGCATTGTGAATTCTCAGAAGCAAGCATGAGAGAAAGACCCCGAAATAGAAAGGAAATATTTTGATGAATACCAGTATTGAAAATACGGCAATCAATCCGATGATGAACGAGACGCTCATAAATACATGGCCACTGGCTGGACCTGAGGTGGCAATCAAAGAGGTGGCCATAGATTCATTAGATCACGGTGATCTGATAAGGATTTATACAGAGAAGAGGGAATACAGATTCCTGCTGACAGACCCGGCAGCGTTGAACGGGCTGCTGACAGGGGGGCAGTTGGGAGAGGAGTTGACGCTAGCCAATCTGCTGAGTATTTGTGATGACAAGGGATTTCACCTCAAGGAGGATATCGCGGCAATCAGCAAAGGGATGCGCCTTGTATTCCATATTCCAGCCGGTAAGCGAAATCTCGTAACTTCACGGATCACCATGCTTGTACTTGAAAAGTTCAATACGGACCGCAAACTGCGGTCGATAAAGTACGGCGAAGTAGTTATAGGAGAATACAGGGACGACCTCAAAAACGGACTTAAAGAAGAAGAGATGAGGTTGACCCAAGAGTTTAAGGTTGCATAAAATCCATCCCTTAAATCGCTCTCTAACCTTAACGCTCTATCACCATCATCATGAAGGAGCCGGGAATTATCGGAGGGCGACGCCTCGGATTTGTTGCCGTCGCTTCGGCGGGTACGGGGCCGAACTTGGCCGTGACTACAAAGATGCGATGCGTCGTTAGATCAAGCCCCATATTGCGAGCCCCTGCTGCTGTTTGCACATTCTCTACGACGTGATACTTGTCAGCCCCGTCTTGATGAATCACTGTAAGCGTCCCATCCGCGTTTGAGGCGAAGGCATTACCTGTGGCGGGATCAAACCCCGCACCGTCTACACCGTTGCCGATTGGCACGGTCGCCACCACTTTGCCGGTCTCATAGTTCGAGACGGCCATCATCCCATTGCGACAGCCGCTGAACAACCGGTGATGTTTGAGGTCTATCGCCATAGAGACGGGCTGTTTGGCCGGCGCTGTAGACCATCGACGCGTCACGCTGAGACTCTTTGTGTCTATCTCGACCACTTCGCTGTTATCCGTAATATTTGCGTAGACCTTGCCGTTGCCGCCTGACACGCCATACTCTGGTTTTCCACCAAGCTCAATATTAGTGATGAGCTTCCCGGCACCCGGTTCGATTACGGTGGAAGAATGCGCGTCGCCATTGAAGGTGAAGACACGGTCCGAGACGCTATCATAGATGATGGCGTCGGCGTCATCAGCGGCATGGATGCGACTGAGCACCTTGAAGGTCTTTAGGTCGAACATGACGACAGAAGCATCATTGCCAGAGGTGGCGAATCCGTGGCCGGTGTGATCGACAAGTGCCACTCCGTGTGCTCCGTCAATGCCGGTGACTTCCCCGAGAAGTTTGCCGTCATTCTCATCGACTACCATGACGCGGTTCTGCCGTCCGATGAACAGGCGATGATTTGGCGGATCGGGTATGACGTAATCCCATCGGCCGTCGCCGCCAAGTGTAAAGGAGTGGGTAATGTGATAGACCGAAGCTGACTGTGCGAACAGCGCTGGTGTCGTAGCGAGCAACAATACAATTGCAATGCAAAATATGGTTCCTCGTATTTTGAGTGTCCTAATCATCTTGTTTTTTCCTTGTCTCGCAACTTTGTTAAAGGAAGTATAGCACTTTCTTCCTCGCTACTGGCAGCCTCTTCAAACAATCCGCTGTGTCCCTGAATTTCCCCCATGTGGGAACAAATGTGGGAGCGCGAAATTTAGGCCACCGAAATTTAGGCCACCCTGATGGTGGCCCTGATTCTCTGAAAATAATGGTGGAGTTGAGGGGATTCGAACCCCTGGCCTCGTGAATGGGTGATGTGCGTAGATGTGCATCCTCGCATTCGTAAATCGCTCGGTGCTCCACGAGTCCCACTGTTCAATACGGAAGGGATTCGTAAGGCTGATAGCGCAATCTCTCAAGAATTGTACTGCATTGCCCTGCTTGGCGTGTGGAACTTTCGCGGCTCAAATCAATATGGCGGGAAAACTATTCTGCCTGATTGGGAGTATATCGCGCTTAATGATCGCAAGGTGTACATCGTTTTCGACTCAGATGTAATGGAAAATCTCAGGTCCACAAAGCTCTCGTGCGCATTTCTGAATTTCTACGCAGCAGAGGTGCTGAAGTCCTCTTTATCTATCTCCCACCTTCAGCAGGTGGCAATAAGGTTGGCCTCGACGACTTTTTTGCCGAGCGCATCAAAAAAATGTAGGGCCAAGCAAGAGTAGCCTTAGTGAGGCACTTGTGCAGGAGCTTCTCCAATACGCCACGCCTGAATTGAAGCGCCCACACTTCGATAAAAGTGAAGGAGAATCAATACTGTATAAAGAAACCAGTAGCGGTTTTGTGTACTACAAAGATAATTCTACTGGAATGGCTACTGTTCCGCTTACTACAGTGGTTTGCACTTGAACGAATAGATTGAATGCGCTTTACTAAAATTATGGCTGCCTATTCTTTACACCTTCGACAACGAATCCTTGATGCTGTTGAGCGTAAGGACAACAGCAAGCGAGAGATTGCTAAACTCTTCGGCATCCACGAATCCTTCATTTACAAACACTTGCGCCAAAAGCGCCAACTCAATCATATTGCCCCCTTGCCTCACGGCGGCCCATCTGCAAAGCTCACTCAAGACCACTGTCTCAAGTTATCTGTATTGGTTGCCCTTTCTCCTGACGCCACACTTGATGAACTGCGTCAGCAATTGAAAAAGAAATCTCGTCTTGAAGTCAGTACTAGCACCATTTGTCGCGCCCTGCAAGCGCGTGGCCTTTCGCGAAAAAAAAGTCGAAACTCGCTGCCGAAGCTAACTCCCAAGCACGTGCGACGTTCCGCCAACAACAAGAACAGTTGAAGGTCGAAGATTTGATATTTCTTGACGAATTCGGCATCAATTTAGCAATGACCCGCATTCACGCCCGCGCTCCAATTGGCCAGCGTGCGGTGGTCAGTGAGCCGTTTGATCCCGGCACCAAGCTCTCTGTCATAAGCGCCTTGAGCCTGAGTGGTGTCGAAGCGCCGCTGATGATTGAGGGCGCCTTCAACTCGGAAATCTTTGATTTATACGTCGAGCAGATGCTGCTGCCCAGCTTGCGAGCAGGGACGATCCTCATCCTCGACAAGATCAAGTTTCATTCTTCGCCAAGAGCTATCGCAAGGATTGAAGCAGCGGGCGTCAAAGTATTATATCTGCCAGCTTACTGACCCGACTTCAATCCGCTTGAGGAATGCATTTCAAAGATCAAAGCGGCGTTGCGGCGTTTCAAAGCGGGGACGCCAAGGAAATTGTACAACGCGCTGGCGAAAGCCATTGCCCTGGTTACGGAGAATGACATCATTGGCTGGTTCAAGCATTGTGGCTATGTCTTCTCACTCAAATGAAAACCGCTATAAGCATCTGGATATCATCGAAGGGCGATTGCAACAGTAACGCCTCATTCAACACGATGATAAGGCCCGGCGCATCGCGGAGTTAAAGCAGACATTTGAAACTATCCGCAATGAAACGTCGCTTACGGATGAAGCAATAGTCGGGATATTGGAACAAGACTGGCCGGATGCTCGACAAGTTCTCGGGTTACCCCCTCCCGAAGAGGCTTAATCTTTCACCGTAGGCCGTGGCTTGCGGCAGATGAGGGTGGCGAAATGAAGATGACGATCTAGGGCCTGTTGTATGCGGATCAGGCTACTTGAGTCTGTCTTCATTTTGTTGTCCGGCTTTTTGCGATGCTATAGCTCAAGCGGAGAGCGAACACCTTTACCTCCCTTGTTTAGTACATGCGTGTAGATCATTGTCGTGCTTACTTCCTTATGCCCAAGTAACTCCTGCACTGTCCGTATGTCATAGCCCGCTTCCAACAAGTGCGTTGCAAAGCTGTGCCGAAATGTGTGACAACTCGCCTGCTTGTGAACTCCCGCTGCTCGAATCGCCGATTTCACAGCCCTTTGTAAGGCAGTCTCAGCAAAATGATGTCGCTGTATCTTCCCTGTCCGGGGATCGAGGCTTCGCTTGTTTGCGGGAAAGACATACTGCCAACTCCATTCCCGCTCGGCGCTTGGATACTTCCTCGAAAGAGCATAGGGCAGATAGACTTGCCCGTATCCCTCACGCAGATCCTTCTCGTGGATTGCCTTAACGTGTGCCAGATGATGTCGCAGTGGTTCGATAAGAGGGGCAGGCAGTACAGTGACTCTATCTTTCTTGCCTTTGCCATCACGTACAACGATCTGATTGTAGCCAAAGTCAATATCTTTGACGCGAAGGCGAAGGCATTCCATCAATCGGAGTCCCGCCCCGTAGAGCAAGCTGGCCATCAAGAATTTCCCCCCTGTGATATGAAGGAGGATATTCCGTGCCTCAACTCTCGTGAAAACCACAGGCAGACGAGCAGGCTTTTTGGCCCTTTCAATATTGGCGATCCAGCCAAGTTGGATGTCGAGAACATCGTAGTAGAGGAAAAGCAAGGCGGAAGTGGCTTGTTGCTGAGTGGCAGGGGCGACATTGCGCGCAACGGCCAGATGAGATAAAAAGGAGCTAACCTCAGCCGAGCCGAGAGAGGCGGGATGGGATTTATTGTGGAAGAGGATGAATTGTTTGATCCAATGGAGGTAGGCTTGCTCGGTACGGATGGAGTAGTTACGAGTGCGTAAAATGGAGCGAACCTGATCGAGGAGCTTAGACATGTAAGGGGACCTCAGAAGAGAGAAAAGGAATAACCCGGGTGCGTGTAATATAAAGGGAGAGAATGCGTGTAAGCAAGTGAGTATGTAGGGAAATGTTGAAGTAAAAGAAGGTAAAGAAGCGATGGCTGGCTTACACAGCCAAACAGGCGCAAAAGGTGGCGGCCATTAGGCAGTCTACTTCAAAGTTAAGCGCGCAGGAAGTTGGTCGATGAGAATGAATCACACTGATCGTCAAGATCGCAGCCGAAGAATACCTGCCTACAAGCTGTGCTGTTTGACTCACACTGGCCCTCAGATTGCAACCAGCGATGACCTCTCTTCGTCTGTCGAGTTAGCCTCACACTCCGCCGCGCTTCTTTAATAGGATAGGTCAAAGCCTCGCTAAAAGGCAAAGTGGGCCAGCGCGGCTATTACGAAGGCAATTATCTGTGACATACTTGCAAATCAGAACGCGCCTAACTGGTCGATCAACCGGACGCGCATACCACCTTCTCGATGGCATCGGGGCCACAGCGCGCCGGTTATCTCCGGCGTTAAGCGCACAGGGAAGCGATCCGTGATAATGAGCTACACTGATCGTCAACCAAGCAATCAGACTACATGTCTACAAAGTGTACTGACACAATCACTGCGCCGCGCTACCCGATAAATTCCGGTTGAGTCGAAGCTATCTGTTGGCGCGGCTTGGCATTTCGACAGTGGTATCTTTACCGAACCTTCAAGGTGGAATGCGCCTAACTGGTCCATCAACCGGACCCGCATTCCAACCCTTCATTATCCCTGAGCCCACAGCGGGCCGGTTATCTCCGGCGTTAAGCGCGCAGGAAAGTGGTCCGATGAAAATCAACCACACTGATCGCCAAGATGCAGCAGACAATATTACCTGTCTACAAGCAGTGCTGTTAGACTACACTGGCTCAGATTGCAGCGTAGAACGCTACGTCGCGATAGCTCACACTGCTGCGCTAGTCTGAAAAGGCAGAGTCAAAGTCCGCTAGGTAAAGTAAGCTTGCGCGGCTTGAACGACAGGAATATTCATCTGTAACGAACTTACAAGATCAGAACGCGCCTAACCGGTGGCATTCAGCCGGACCCGCATGCCACCGCCTCATTATCCCTCTGCCCACAGCGGGCCGCTGATCCCCGGCGTTAAGCGCACAGGGAAGCGATCCGTGATAATGAGGCTACACTGATCGTCAACCAAGCAATCAGACTACATGTCTACAAAGTGTACTGACACAATCACTGCGCCGCGCTACCCGATAAATTCCGGTTGAGTCGAAGCTATCTGTTGGCGCGGCTTGGCATTTCGACAGTGGTATCTTTACCGAACCTTCAAGGTGGAATGCGCCTAACTGGTCCATCAACCGGACCCGCATTCCAACCCTTCATTATCCCTGAGCCCACAGCGGGCCGGTTATCTCCGGCGTTAGGCCTCGCAGTCTCATCGCAATTCCTGATTTAGTTAAAGCCTCAGGAACCCCTTCCCGAAGCAATTCGCCAAATACAAATATCACTATTCAGACTATCTCACCTCCGACAGTACTGATACACTCACTTCGTATTTGAACTGATATTCGATATTTCGTGAGTTGTGCCATGCGAAAGAGAAAGAGATTTCGACACATGGAATAAGAACCGATCCATCAATGACAATCCGATTGAACGCCTTTATGAGTGGCAGGAGGATCGCTATGATCCCGCGATATTTTATCTGGTGGAAATATACATCCTCTGATCTCCGGGCCTCGACCAAATAAATATGGTATCTGCTGATTGCAAGCTGGGCTAATGACTGTAATCATTATGGTCCTGGCATTGAAACAGGCCAGTTGCCATCGTATGAAGTCTTCGTCTGACACCATTAATAGTTCTGGTATTCGTGGCAGGATTCAAACTAATCAGGAAACAGAATAGGAACCGAGTTAAGAAGAAAGGTATGCAAAAGGGAAGCAACTATCAGAAAGCACAGAGTAAACCTGAAAGGAAAATTAGCATTGGTAACCAGCCTAACTGCTCATTCCAGCGGACGCGCTTTCCACCTCCTTATTATCCTCTCAACCCACAGCGCGCCGCTGAACTCGTCGTTAGGCCCTCCTTGTTGCTTTCCAATTCCTCGATTGGTCTTTCTTTCTTTCCTCTTCTCTTTTTTCCTTCCTTTCTCTTCTATCTCCTCATTGCTCTTCCCTCTCTTCTCTTCGACCTGGCCTTGGTTCCTTTCCATCTCCTGCCCTCTCTTTCTTCGCTTTCCTTCCTTCTCTCTTGCCCTGTCTCTCCATTGCCTCTCCTTGATCCTCATCCTTCTCCTCTCCTCTCGTCTCTTTCCTTCGACTCTCTGCTTTGACATTGATCGTCTCATTCTTGCTTTTCCCTTATTCTCTTCACTCCAATGCATTACTCCTTCCTGCTCTTATTTCGACTCGGCTCTGAGAGAAAACCAATTCATACAAGGAAGCGAGCGGCTGCGGAGATGACGGTGTTGTCTCGACAGATAATTTGAAGCAGTGATCCGCGATGGAAGTGACTGCGAGGATGTGTAGCGGCTTGACTGGGGGTCGGGCCTAACCGCTCATTCCAGCGGACGCGCATGCCAACAGTTTACTTGCATCGGAGGCCACAGCGCGCCGCTGAACTCGGCGTTAGGCGTCAGATCATCGCTGGAACGATACGACTCTTCAAGCGATGATGCGAAAACATGTTCAGGTAAGTCATCATAAGGACAGCTACTTGCTCGCTTCTCTTTCCTCTTTACCTCATACTCGTTCCTCCCGAAACTATCTTTCAGCATGGCTCAATGATAATGCTGCCTCTCAAGGATACTTTCGCAGTGCAATCACCATTTGAGCCAAGCGCCAGAGAAGACCTGCCAGGTATGAATGAACTTCACGCATCAAGCAGCTTCCCTGACCATAGCAGGAAAACCTGTATCCAACAGAGAACCTGAGAAATGGAGGAATGTATTGAGCAAGGCTCAAGAAAATGAAGCACTCAAGGGGCCGCCTAACCGCTCAATCAACCGGACCCGCATACCACCGTTTCATTATCCCTGTGGCCACTGCGGGCCGGTTATCTCGGTGTTAGGCGTCAGATCACCGACGAAAGGGAGACGACTCAGTTTGCCTTGCTGTTGAAACCTGTCCAGGCAAGTCATCGCCAGGACCCCTACTTGCTCGATTCTCTTGCCTCTTTATCCCCTACTACTCTGCTGTGTCTCTCATCCCTGCTCCTTCATCTGACACTTCTTTCTCCCAAAGCAGTCTTTCAGCATTGCTCATATAAACCTGTCTGGCGAAGAAGCCTGTTCAGCCGATTGCCTGTTGAGACAAGCATCAGAGAGGCGAGTTTGGAAAAGAGGAAGTAGGCAGATCAAAAAGCTTCCCCGACGAAAGAGAGCAACACCTGTCGCACGAGAGAGGAAATGACCTGTGAGGAAGAAGAGAAACTGTGCAGAAACGAGAGATAAGAATAGGAGGGTTATGATCAGGAAAGCTCAAGAAGGATGAATCGGCGAAGGAAGCCGCCTAACTGCTCATTCCAGCGGACGCGCATGCCACCGATTCATTATCCCTCCACCCACAGCGCGCCGCTGAACTCGTCGTTAAGCGCACAGGGAAGCCATACGTGATAATGAGCCACACTGATCGTCAACCAAGCAATCAGACTACATGTCTACAAAGTGTACTGACACAATCACTGCGCCGCGCTACCCGATAAATTCCGGTTGAGTCGAAGCTATCTGTTGGCGCGGCTTGGCATTTCGACAGTGGTATCTTTACCGAACCTTCAAGGTGGAATGCGCCTAACTGGTCCATCAACCGGACCCGCATTCCAACCCTTCATTATCCCTGAGCCCACAGCGGGCCGGTTATCTCCGGCGTTAAGCGCACAGGAAAGCCATCCGTGAAAAAGAGGCATACTACTCGTCTATGAAGCAATCAGACTAATTGCCTGCCAACAGTGCTGACACAATCAGTCCGCCGCGCCCTCCTATATTTGCTGATTGAAAAGCAAATCAACACTGGGCGCGCCTTGGCAGAGGGGAACGAGTAACTCTATTGAACCTACAAGGTGGAATGCGCCTAACTGGTCCATCAACCGGACGCGCATACCAATGTCTCGCTTGCATTGCAGGCCACAGCGCGCCGGTTATCT
>CAVXWP010000016.1:0-403215 GCA_963765495.1 Blastocatellia bacterium | reverse complement strand
AAAGCATTGATTAACTACGTCGAGCCGAAGATACGCCTCGAAGAAAACAATCTCGAACAATCCCGCGCAAAGCGGGCGGCGGCGGGCACAGCGGGCCGGGAAGCAAGACAGCTTGAAAGTAAGATAGACCAGCAAGGGAATTTACTCTCAGAGTTGCGAGATTTCCGTGATAAGCTTCGCCGTGCCGCCGAACTTCGCCTGGACCCGGACCTAAACGATGGTGTGATTCTCGAACATTGCCCCTCTGTGGGAACTGGTCCCCTGGAACGAGCCAAAGAAGTACTGGGAAGCGTTGCTCGAAGGCAAGTACGAGTGGTCCTCGGTCGGTAAACAACTTCGAGAGAAAGGTCTGATCAAAGCATGAGCAAGATTAAGTATGAGACCGATCAGAAGACGGTTCAGGATATAATCAACTCATACGAGAAGGGCAGTCTAATCTTGAGCCCGGCTTTCAACGCTCCTCGGTCTGGCAAGAGAATGATCGCAAGAAACTGATTGATTCGATATTGCGAAACTACCCTATGCCGTCAATCTTCCTCTACCGCCGCATCGAAGACGGCGAACATGTCGATGATGTGATTGACGGCAAGCAGAGGATCGAATCCATATTCAGGTTTATCGGCATCATCTACGGCAAGCGATTCTCGACAAAATCGCAACTGCCCGATCAAGAGCAGCCCGGCTTGATTGACTGGAGCATTATTAAAGGAAATGAGCTTTAGACATTATAACCGGCTATAAACTGCAAACAATCGAGGTTGAAGGCGATCTGGCCGACATCATTGATCTATTCGTCAGAATCAATTCCACGGGCAAGGCGCTTACCGGGGCCGAAAAAACAGCACGCAAAATACTACAACAGCGAGTTTCTAATGAAGGCGGGCAGCTTGCCAGAAAGTATGTAGACTACTTCACAGCGTCAATATACTGAGCGCCGCACAGGTATCACGGATGAAGCACATCGAGTTGATCTGCGAATTGATAGTTGCCGCGCACAGCGAAGATGTGACAAGCAAAAAGGCCGCTCTTGACAAAGTGATGCAGTCAGATTCGATCAGCGGGCGACAACTCGACAAGGCCGTGCAAGCGACCGTTACGGGTTTGAACAGATTGAAGACGATGTTCCCCGAGCTTCGTCATACACGATTCAGGAGAATTTCGGATTAGTACCTTGCCGTGCTCATCCAAAAATTGAACGAGAAAAGCTGATTCTGACCGACTGCAGGCGCAACAGGCTGGCAGCCGGGATTCTCGCGGCGTTTTCTACGGGTGTCGATATTGTGAGCGAGAGTCAAAAGGGTATTCAGGGAATCAAGCCCGGCCAGGAATTGTACCGCGAATACCTGTTGACAGTGCGCGAAGCGACAGACGAAATCAAACATCGCAGAAATCGCGAGAAGATATTGAGAGGTCTCCTTGAAACCCTGTTTGAGCGAAAAGATTCGGCGCGCCTATTCAGCCCTGAGCAACGGCGCATCCTCTGGAACACATCGGACACTCGCAAGTGCGTAGCCTGCGGCAAGAAACTTACCTGGGAAGACTTCACCATTGATCACATAAATCCTTACAGCAAGAGCGGGCGAACGGCGCTCGATAACGCTGCCATGATGTGCCGAAGGGATAATTCGGCAAAAGGAAATCGTAGGCAGGTAGCGTGATGATCTAACATTTTCGCAAGGAATTTCGTCGCTGGTATTTATCAGGCCACGCTTCTGAACCTATAGAAAGATTTGATATGGGCATCGTTACAGATTATCTCCGAAACGTGATTGCAAAGCAGGTTGACGATCACTCTCTGGTGCTTTGGTTTGATCCAGAAAAGCACTACGCCGATACGATAAAAGAGATTGCTATACCGAATACTGCCGTAGAGCGCTACGAGGGGAGCTTCTTTGCATTGCGCAACGGAATTGAGCCGCGAACTGGGAGATTTGAAACCGCCGCGCCTGCTTGTCTATGTGCCGTTGGATCACGATAACACATGACGCATTAATCGAAATGGGAGGCGGCCGGAGTGGTTATAAAACCCGGCCAGCAGCCGCCTGTTCGAAACACCAGGCTTTCGATTATAGCCCGCAACGTCCTGAAGCCGATACTTGGTGAAGAGACAGCCGCTTCTATCGAAAAGCAAGTCGAGGCGGGAAAACTGAGTCTGACCGATCTGGATGCGCTGGCCGATAAGGGCGAAGATATCACAAAAGGTGTGATATCGGTGATTTTTGGGACCGGCAATCCTCAGGACGTTGCGCTCGCTTTCTTGTCCAGCGAGGATTTTGACGAAGCTATTTTGAGTAAGGGCGCTGCGGGTGAATTGGCGGTCCTTCTTGGAAGCGCATTCGGCGTGGATCACCTCGTATGAGACGCTATCGGCCTGGGCGGTCCCGGATAGCGCGACAACTCCTTGTCACTGATCTATTGGATCCATGGAGAAGCTCCCTCTCAACTGGCTACGGTCAAGACCGCGTCAAAACCTTCGACGCGAGAAGCTTGTGTAGCTCTGGCCAGAAATTGGAGGCTCAGACGCGACTTTCGTGAAAGCTACGTGAATCATTCGCTTCTGATTGCCAAAGAGCTTGGGCTGGCTGCGATTGATTTCACACAGAATCAGATTGCCGGAGTAGAGACATTTCTCGACCGTAGAAAGAACTCTTCAGCGATGTATTGAGGAAGCGTTATTAAACAAGGCAACAGATCAGTTGGTGGAAGCCGCACGGGGAAGGCAATCAAGTTTCTGGTCGGAGCAGAAACCGGATGTGCAAGCCCGGTGGGCGCTCGTAGGCGTGTGCGGACAACTGCTGCTGGAAGCTGACCGTATCGAGAAGGAAATAGACCTCTCCATCTGATGCCGAAGGCATATTCAGAGCCTACACTGAGAGTGACCGGCCATGGTCTTTTACTCGACTCATACCACAGGCAACATGGAACGCCGATTCCATAATTTCGACTTCGATTTAGATGAGGGTCATCAGGGATTGGAACAACTTATCCTGAAGGCCAGACAGCGATATATGGAGGTTGCCTCTGCGATGGCAGAACATTTCCTGAGGCAGTATCAGAGGGCAAAGTTTCGGATGACAGGCATCCTAAGGCAGACCGAAGTGTTTGAGAAAGAGAGTAAAGGCGCAGATTGCCGAGGGAAGGACGGCTTATGTCTGGGTAGATGCCTTGAGGTTCGAGATGGCCCGTGAGCTAGCTGAATCCCTTTCACCGGAATTTAATGTGGAGCTTTCAGCCCGCGATAGGACTCTGTCCAACAATTACAGAGATAGGCATGGCAGCGCTACTGCCCGGCGCACAGGAATCTCCCGCTATAGTGCCTGTAGGGGAAGGCAAGCTGGGGTTTGAAATCAAAGGAACCGTCATCAAGGATCGGAAAGACCGGATGAAATTCGTAAAGGCTAACGCAGGCGCAGACGTATTCGACTCTAAACTTGACGACCTGCTGCCCAAGCCTAAAAGAGAGACTGAAGATGGGATTCGCGGCGCGAAACTGATCCTTGTAACATCTCAGGAAATTGACAGTCTTGGTGAAGAAGAAAACCTGCATCTGGCTCGCCGCCACATTGGATGATGTGCTGCACCAATTGGGGCGAGCGTTACGGGTTCTCAGAGATCAGGGAGTGAAGCATATGATTATTGCTGCCGATCATGGCTATCCGTTCGGCGATGAATTAGAAAGCGGGATGAAAATAGACGCTCCGGGCGGTAACACGGCGGACCTTCATCGCCGGGTGTGGGTGGGGCGCGGCGGACACGGCGGCGCATCATACCTACGTGCCCGACTCTCAGATTTCGGGCTTGGTGGAGAATTGGAGATAGCCACTCCCTGGAATTTCGCGTGTTTTAAGGTGAAGGCCGGGGCGAGCGCCTATTTTCATGGAGGAATGTCGCCACAGGAATTAATCATTCCCGTTCTCACGTTAATACCTAAAGAGAAGAAGGCTCCAAATATAGAGGGCGAAATAGTCTGGAAGTTCACTCCCGGCAGTGAAAAGATAAGCACGCGATTCTTTTCCGTTCAGGTCGTCGGCACACCAACCGGATTATATGAGCCGGTGCTGCCCAAAGTGAGAATCGAGATCCGGGCAAAAGATGAAGCGATCTCGACGCCTATCAGTGCCTCGTATGGATTTGAAGAAGGGACTGGCGACGTACAACTCAGATTGGTCGAAGATGGCTCCCGAGCTATTGAGCCGAACACAATAACTTTGATGATAACAAAAGAGACATCAAATAGATTCGTAACGGTTCAACTCTTAGACGCCACGAGTGGGAGGGAGATGGCTCGATTAGACAAAGTAGAAATGGCAATATCAATTTGAGAGGATTTGAGCAGATGCCCGACCTTGATCGAAAAGCCGCCTCAGTATTTGCCGGAAAGGTTGTACGGAAGGACCTTGTTCGAAAAGTAAAGGTTGGCGCTAATGTACCGGTTTTCGTCCTTGAATACCTGCTCGGCAAGTATTGCGCTACAGATGATCCTGTAGCCATCGATGCTGGCCTGAGAGTGGTAAATTCGACGCTGGCCGATAACTTTGTGCGACCGGATGAAGCTAACAAGGCTCAATCTCTGGTTCGAGAGAAGGGCAAACACACTCTCATTGATAAAATCAAAGTCCGATATCTGTCTGATGATGATAAATACTGGGCCGAGTTCGTAAACTTTGGGCACAAATACGTTCATGTCCCCGAGCGTTACATTCGAGAGTATGATCGGCTTCTTATGGGGGTATCTGGGCGCAGGTGAACCTCCGACACGAATATGATGAAACTGCAACCGGGAAGCGAAGCCCATTCTGGATTGATGACATAAAGCCGATTCAGCTTGCGAGCTTTGATCTTGAAGAGTACCGACAGTGCCGCCTTCAATTCACTACAGACGAGTGGATAGACCTTCTCATCGGAAGTATAGGCTTAGAGCCGACTCATTTTGATCGGCGGCTGAAGCTGCTGTTTCTGGTAAGGCTGATCCCGTTATGTGAGCAAAATTTTAACTTGGTGGAACTTGGTCCAAGAGGAACGGGAAATCCTACGCATACCAGGAACTTTCGCCTTATGTGATTCTTTTGACGGGTCCAACTACGGTGGCGAATCTCTTTTACAACATGGCTACTGGAAAAATGGGACTCGTAGGATTGTGGGATGCAGTGGCCTTCGATGAAGTGGCAGATCTTCAAAAGATGCCCAAGGAGGTTGTAACCACGCTAAAAACCTATTGCGAATCCGGAACCTTTGCCAGGGGCAAAGACGCATTGTCGGGGACCGCTTCTATGGCGTTGTTTGGAAACACAAATCAGCCGGTTGAAGTCATGGTCGATCCTCTCATCTATTTACCCCTATGCCTGAGGTAATCCGGGAGATATGGCGTTTCTCGACCGGATACATTTCTATGTGCCCGGTTGGGAAGTGCCGAAGATGCGCATCGAGTATTTTTACAAATCACTATGGGTTCGTCGTCAGATTATCTGGCCGAAGCATTGCGCGAACTGCGCCGTCATAATTTCACAGAGATGATAGACCACTATTTTTCTTTGGGATCGCATCTGAATGCTCGGGATGTAAAGGCGGTGCGGAAATCTGTAGCAGGATTAATTAAGCTGATCCACCCGCACGGAGAGGTGTCTAAAGAAGAGATGGCTGATCTGGTAGAACTCTGTGTAGAAGGGCGGCGGCGGGTAAAGGAGCAACTTAAGAAGATGGGTTCTTTTGAATATCATCAAACCTCGTTTTCTTATATTGATAACGAAACACGTGACGAGCGATTTGTGGGTGCTCCCGAAGAGGGAGGCCGCAATCTCATCTCCTCCGATCCACTTGCTCCCGGATCAATTTATACAGCTTACAGTGGATGATCAGGGAAAGGTAGGACTATACCGGCTGGAAGTTGGATGCTCGCCCGGCACAGGCAAGTTGAAGATAGCAGGCGGCATTGACGGAACGATGAGAGAGTCAATACAGAGGGCATTTGCCTATATTCAAGGGCACAAGATCGAGATGGGGATTGCTCAGGCAGTTGCCACGACAGACTTTTCATGTGGAAGCCATTGATCGTTATTAAGCAATCATATTTCGTGCAATGCAGGTACGGGGCTTGTGATAGCAATCTACTCTGCTATCAAAAAACATCCGGTGTTGCCTGGACTGCTGATCTTAGGGGATCTCAGTATTCAAGGAAACATCAAGGCGGTTCGTTCTCTGGCTGAGCCTCTGCAGACGGGTATGGACAACGGGGCTCGGCGCGCACTGATCCCAATAGAGAATAAGCGCCATTTTCTGGATGTATCGGCAGATATAGTCGAACGAGTTGATCCTGTCTTCTATAGCGATCCTCTGACAGCAGCTATGAAAGCACTGGGGATGAACTGAGAGATAGAATCAGGGTTGAGTATTATATTGAGTTAGTGCCAGATTGATCCATCAATGCTGTCAAAGGATGAGCAATCAGACCTGCTCAGTATTCAAGAGGATATCAGAATCCGACGAACATTTGCTCAAGAAGGTGTCAAGAGCTTTCCCAGATTAGATGAGGAGATTTTGGAGAGATTGAAAACGTCAGGATGCAGACAAGATATGAAGTCTGTAGCAATCACTGTAGCAACCCATGTAGCAGACAGCTTAAAAAGTAGTGATACACAATGGAAACACCAGCACGTAAGTTGTTGATTCTATGGACGTTATAACACGCTATAATACGTTTGCTTCGAACTACGAAACTGGGGGTCGCAAGTTCGAATCTTGCCAGCCGCATTTCGGTTTCAATAATTTAAGGGCAGCCCGAAAGCTGCCCTTTTCTTTTTGGTGTGTCAATCATGGCATCAAGATTGCCATCGAATGGCGCACTATTGAACACCGGACAAAATTGCCTTTTTGCAGACCTATATCATCGGTTAGCAGAATATATTCGTAACAGAAAAGATTTCCCGCTATCTTAAGATTATCCTTCGCTTCAACAATTGACGGATTGTTTAAGCAGCAATCCGAAAGAAAGTTTAACAATATGGTTGGAAGTCTAAATCAAAGCCCGATCTGTTGTATAGAAACAATTGATTTAACGCATAAATTTTCGGAAAAAGAGAGGGCTTTGAATCGTGTAAATCTTCGGGTTATCGAAGGCAGTATTTACGGTTTTTTGGGCCCTAACGGCGCGGGAAAGACTACAACGCTGAAACTGATTTTGGGCTTGCTCAAAAAACAACACGGCGAGATTTCGGTTTTCGGAAAGCCGTTTGAAAAAAACCGTGTCGAGACATTGCGGCGGGTTGGTTCGATGATCGAAAGTCCTTCGATTTATGGGCATCTGACTGCAATTGAAAATCTGAAAATCTTGCAGAGAGTTTATCAATGCCCGAAAGAACGGATTAAAGAAGTTTTGGAATTAGTCGGTCTGGCACAGACGGGCAGAAAAAAGACGAGTCAATTTTCACTCGGAATGAAACAGCGCCTTAGCATTGCGATAGCTCTGCTTCATTCACCGTCTTTGCTGATTTTGGACGAACCGACTAATGGTTTAGATCCGAACGGAATCCTTGAAATCCGCGAACTACTGCAAAATTTGAATAGGAATCACGGGATTACGATCTTAATTTCCAGCCATCTATTATCTGAAATCGAAAAACTCGTAACGCACATCGGCATCATCAATAAAGGCAAAATTTTGTTTCAGGGAACGCTTGCCGAACTGATGAGAAAGCGGCGGCAAAATTCATTCACCGTTTTTGAAACGAATGATCATGCGAAAACTTTGCAGATCATAAACGAACTCGGTTTCGATTCGCGGATTGAATCCGGCAGAATTGCAATCCCGGGTTTCGAAAGGGAACAAATCGCCACCATCAATCAAAAATTGGTCCAGAGTGGAATCGAGGTTTATCAAATCGGCTATATTGAAAACGACCTGGAAAGAATCTTTTTCGATGTAATCAGCGAGTAAATGACGATGACCTTTATCAATAGTTTTCAAAGCGAATGGCTCAAGAAGAGACGCAGTCTGGCATCGTGGCTCGTTATCATCGGGGCGTTTTTTACGCCGATGATAATTTTGACCTCCAGAATAAAGAATCACGCCGCGTTGCCCGCGCTTTATATTTCGGATGATTTTTGGAGGAAATTGTGGAATCAATCGTGGGAATCAATGGAGGTGTTTTTACTGCCTATGGGCATTATTTTGGCGACGGCTTTGATCGCCCAAATCGAATACAGAAGCAACACCTGGAAGCAACTGCACACAACGCCGCAAGGGTTTACGACGATTTTCCTGGCAAAATTTCTGGTGATTTTGATAATGCTCGTAGAAGTTTTCGCGCTGTTCAATATCGGAGTTTATATGTCAGCAGTGATCCCTTCACTGATTTTCAGAAACGTTCCCTATCCGACTGCGCCTATTCCTCTTAAAGATTTTGGGATAGCCAACATCCATTTTTTCGTTGACTGTCTGCCGATTGTTGCTCTGCAATATTTGATCAGTCTTCAATTTAAGAATTTTCTGGTCCCCGTAGGGGCAGGGTTCGCAATTTGGTTTCTGGGCATCGGCATGCTTTCGTGGGAATACAGCTATTTATTCCCGTATATCCACGGCGCTATCAATTTTTTAACCTCCTCTGGACAATTCGCCAACCGAAAATTGCCCGTCAATATTGAGCTTCTCGCGGTTATTTATTTTGCCGCGTTTACAATCGCTAGCTGGGGTTTATATGTCACTAAAAAGGAAAAAGGATGAACTTTGCCTGAGATGAAAAGAACGATTGTAGTTCTCCTTCATGGCAGTTACTGGCTGATTTATCTGCTGCTTCTATCGGTTATTTTCGCCGTCGCCGAAACGCAGGTCAGAAGAGCGCCGCCGAATTTACGGTCGCTTTTTCCTTTGGTTATTTTGTGCGTAGCGCCGAATCTCATCTCGTTTTACTCTTTCTATTTTCTTCTGTTTTCGAGATTTTTAGGTCGCAAGAAAATCTTCGCTCTGATTATTTTCGGGGCCTCGGTTTGTCTGATCTCCGCTTTTTCCGGCGCGTTTATTTCGGTCGTCTTTTTCGGTTTTGAACAGGTGATTTTTTCCGACGCGCGCGAGTTTTTTTCGCTCACGGCAAGCCTCTTTGTAATCGCCGCGATTCACGGCGGGATCGCGCTTGTGATTCGTGGTTTTATCACATGGTATGAGGAAATCAAACTGAAGGAGGAACTTGCTCAAAGAAATTTCGAGATGGAGATGGCATTGATCAAATCGCAGATCAATCCGCATTTTTTGTTCAATACTCTAAACAACATAGATGTTTTGATCACGAAAAAAGCCGGACTCGCTTCGGAATATCTCAAAAAACTCTCGGACATTTTGCGATACATGGTATACGAAACGAAAACCGATAAAATCTCGCTCGCCAAGGAACTCGATTACATCGAAAAATACCTCGAACTGCAAAAAATTCGCACGACCAATCCGAATTATGTAATTTTTGAAGTGACGGGCGATGCGGGTAATTTGACAATCGCGCCGATGATCATTTTCCCGTTTATCGAAAATGCCTTCAAACATACCGAAAACAAAAAGAATTACCACTCGATCCTTATCAGGGTCTCGATTGAAGAGCGCAAAATTATTTTCGAATGCGAAAATTCTTATCAAGCAAACCCGGACAGAAGACGGGGTTTCGGCGGTTTGGGAAACGAGTTGATAAAAAGACGTCTGATGTTAACATATCCCGAGAAACACTCGTTGAAGATTGCCGAGAGGGACGGAATTTACAAGGTAGAATTGACGCTGTATGAGAATTAACTGCATTATCGTCGAAGACGAACCGCTCGCGCTCGAACGCACAAAAGAATATGCGCTAAGACTCCCTTTTCTAAATTTGCACGCGACCTTCGACAATGCGCTTGACGCTCTGACGTTTCTAAAAACCAACAAAGTTGATTTGATTTTTTTAGACATAAATTTAGGCGAAATTTCGGGTATTCAACTGCTCGAAACCTCGGCGATTACGAGTCAGGTAATCCTCACGACGGCTTATCAGGAATACGCCTTGAAAGGATTCGATTTAAAGGTTGCGGATTATATCTTAAAACCTTTTACGTTTGAAAGATTTATTCAGGCGGTTGACCGCGCAGAGAGCAATCTGCCGAAGAGACAGATGGTTGCGCCAAACAATTTTATATTCGTCAAAACTGAAAATCGTCTGGAAAAAGTTGTTCTAAGCGAAATAATTTTTATCGAAGGAATGCGCGATTACCGCAAAATTCACACCGCTGGCAAACGGATTATGACGCTCCAAACCTTCGCCGAATTTGAACGGCAAATCCCGCCAAATATCATTTGCAGGGTACACAAGTCTTATATGGTTTCGCTCGACAAAATAGAATCAATCGAAAAAGACCGTATCAAAATCAAGGATCGCATCATTCCGATTTCAGAGACCTACAAAAAGAGATTCTTTAATCTTATCAAGCCGGGTTGACCCGTTGTGAAAACATTTGGGCGTCCTGGCATTCTCGCCAAAATTCCAGGGACTTAAAATTACTTCTATTCTGCCCCTGTGTGAATGGATTCTGACTCTTTCGCACTATGGTATTGTAGATTTTCAATCAGTAGTGCATGGTGTGTCATCTCGGCAAAATTCAGCAAAATTCAGCAACACAGAGGTATAATATTCCAGGCTGATATGTTAGATTAATCAACGATTTAGCGTTCTCAATGAAACTCAGGAAGACTGACAAAAAGAGGCCGGGGCAGTCTGCGAAACTGGGGTCGCAGGTTCGAATCTTTCCAGCCGCGCCATTAAATTCTGTAAAGCAAGGCCGCTTTCAAGGCGGCCTTGCTTTATATCCGGCTTTTCCTGAAATATCCTTGACGCTGGAATTTGATTTCAATTATTTAGTCTTAGCACTCTATTCTTGCCGAAGAGTTTATAGGAATGCGGCTTATTGATGATTTGAAAAAGCGCAGGCAAACACGGGCTATGGTCGAAGCGGCCAGGCAGGGCGATAGCTTTGCCGGATCAGGACGTTTAGAGGAAGCCGTTGATGCTTACGAGCGAGCGATTGAAACCGGTATTGAGCAGGCAGGAACAAATTTCAAGCTCGGCATGGTTTATGCCAGATTGAGCCGATTTGAAGAAGCGGCGCATGCCTTCAGACAGGAACTCTCCATCAATCCAAACGACGCCACAACACTCTACAATCTTGGGGTGGCCTGCGGTGAGATGGGTGATTATGACGAAGCTGTTACGGTCCTTACCTTCGCAGTTAGAATCAACCCGAATGATGCCGAAGCAATATATAATCTGGCCTTTGCCTACGCGGAAACGGGACAGCACGATAGGGCTGTGCGAGCCTATGAACAGGCGCTTCGTGTCGGCTTCGTTTTTCCCGGCGCGGACTCCAGGGCTTATTATGGTCTCGGGTGTGCCTATCGCCAGTTGGAAGAAAATAAGAAAGCGGAAGAGGCTTTCAAAAAGGCTATAAAGATCAACCCCGAGTATGGTGATGCCTTCAGGAAACTTGGCGAGCTTTACATAGAGGAAAACAACTATGAAGCGGCTGTTGAAGTATATGAGAAGGCCGTTGCGCTCCTGCCGGATGATATGGATGCGCTCTATAATCTTGGAGTAGCTTATGACAACACGGGCCGGTATGAAGAAGCGATAAAGTCTTATACTGAATTGAGCCGTCTCAAACCGGATGACGTACTTGCTCATTATCTGCTGGGCGGGATTTATCAGAAACTCGAGTTGTTTGAAGAAGCTGTCGAAGCGTGGAAAAAAGTAATAGCAGTCAATAAGGAAGACGCAATGGCCTACACCTATCTCGGTATGGCCTGCTCGGGACTGGGGCTATATGAAGAGGCTCTGGAAGCCTGCCGGGAAGCGGTTCATCTCAAACCCGATCTGGCCGCGGCCCATTACAATATGGGGCTGACCTATGTCGCTATGGAAAACAAAGAAGCGGCTATGGAAGAGCACAGAATTCTGCGAGGCTTGAACCGCGATCTGGCAATGTATCTATTTATCGAGATCAACGAACGATCTACCTCTCTCGACACATAGAACAAAATCCCTGCTCGTATCCTTGATTTCGCGCTATCATTATGGAATCGATATTTATGAAATGAGGCCGAAATATGTCGTCGGTTTTGAATCGTCGCTGGATGCTGTGGGTAACGGTTGCGGGAGGGTGGATACTGATCGGTCTGTCGTTTACGCTCAACTATTATCTTTATGCTGATCACTATGTCGCCATTTTCAAGAAACAGCCTACACTTGCGGAGATGATGATCTGGGAGATTCCTTACTGGATTTTGTGGGCGGCTCTCTCACCGCTTATTTTCTGGATTACGCGACGTTTTCGATTTGACCGCCGACACCGGATTCGAACGTTCTTCGTTCATCTGTCCGCCTTCCTGATACTGCTGATCACACACAGAGCCATCTATCTCATTACAGGCTGGCTGCTCAATGTCGTCGCTTATCGTGAGATGTCTTCTATAGGCGAGCTTTACAAATTTCTTTTCTTCTTCAATCTCCCGACCGGTTTCATGAGCTATGGAACCGTATTGCTCGTGAGCTACGCTGTGGATTATTACAATCGTTATCACCAGGAGGAATTGAAGGCATCGCACCTGAAAGCGAAGCTGGCCGAAGCGCAGTTGCAGGTGACACAAGCGCAACTGGAAGCATTGAAGATGCAGTTGCATCCGCACTTTTTGTTCAACACGCTTAACTCGATTTCGGCGCTGCTTGATGACGACGTTGAAGCCGCCGACGAAATGCTTACGCGGCTGGGCGATTTTCTTCGGATGACGCTTGAGAATTCCGGCGCGCAGGAAATAACGCTTCAGGAAGAACTGGAATTTTTAAGATGTTATCTGGAAATAGAGCGCGTTCGATTCCAGGACCGCCTGAGCGTGCGTATAGAGATTGACCCAGAAACGCTTTACCTCCACGTGCCGAATCTGATCCTTCAGCCTATAGTCGAAAATGCCATACGGCACGGCATAGCGCCGCGCTCGACCCCCGGTTGTCTGGTGATAAAATCGAAACTCGAATCGGGCGCTCTGTTTCTAGAAGTGACCGACAACGGGTGCGGACTGAGGCAAGAGGATTCATCGGGAAGAAAGTTCAAAGAAGGTCTGGGGCTGGCAAACACGCGAGCGCGATTGCAGCAACTCTACGGTGCGGCCTGTAGCCTGGAAATGAGAGACGCCCCGGGAGGCGGGTTGCGAGTCAGATTGATGATCCCTGTTCAGGGTCGATCCGTTCTGGGAGCAAAAGAGAGAGTGGCTTTCGGATGACTGCACATGTAAAAACGCGGGTGCTGATCGTTGACGACGAACCTCTGGCTCGCAAAAGGATTCGCACGATGTTAAGTAGCGACTCCGATATAGAGATTGTCGGAGATTGCGCCAACGGACGCGATGCAATTCAAGCTATCAAGGACCTGTCGCCCGATCTTGTTTTTCTGGATGTGCAGATGCCCGAAATTGACGGTTTCGCCGTACTTGAGGCGATAGACTCGGAAGAGATGCCGCTTGTTATTTTTGTGACCGCACACGACCGCTACGCCCTGCAAGCCTTTGATGTCTACGCTCTGGATTACCTGCTTAAACCTTTCGACCGGCGGCGATTCAATAAGGCGCTGGAACGGGCAAAGAATCGCATACACAACGAGAAAGGAAGCCAGTTCAGCCAGCGCACCATCGCCCTGCTCGAAGAGATCAAGGCAAAGTCGAGTTACACGGGGCGGCTGGTAATAAAGGCGGGCGGGCGAGTCTTTTTTCTCAAATGCGAAGAGATTGACTGGATAGAGGCCGAGGGCAAATATGTGCGCCTGCACGTAGGCAAAGAGTCATACCTGTTGCGCGAAGCCATAAGCGGTCTCGAAGCGCAGCTTGATCCAAAAAGATTTTTGCGTATACATCGCTCAACCATCGTCAACATTGATCGTGTACGAGAGCTTGAACCCTGGTTTCATGGCGAGTACAGGGTCATCCTGCGCGACGGCACACAGTTGATGCTCAGCCGGGGTTGCCGCAGGAAACTCGGCGACCTGCTTGGCAGCCAGATATAAACACCCGATGACAGGTCTTGAACTGGAGGTTTGTATTGTCTCAGCGAAATTATCGCGACCCTCTTCATAACATGATCTCGCTTGACGAATCAGTCAGAGATGATCGCCTGATGGTCGAATTAATAGATTCGGCAGAGTTTCAAAGGCTCCGCCGGATCAAACAACTCGGCCTTGCAATGTTTACCTATCAGGGCGCGGAACACAGCCGTTTCACTCATTCGATAGGCGTTATGCATCTTATGACGCGCGCGCTCAACCTGCTTGGCGCGCGGCACAATATCAGCGAAGAGGCGCGACTTGTCGGGCGCGCAGGGGCGTTGCTTCATGACCTTGGCCACGGCCCTTTTTCGCACGTCATAGAAAAGGTGTTTCACTTTCACCACGAAGATTGGAGCCGTCGCATAATACTCGATGAAAGCACGGAAGTGAATCGCGTGCTCAGCAGGTTTGACTCTCGATTGCCTGAATGGCTCGCCTCGCTCTTTAATCACGACTACACCCCCGGGTTTATATCCCAGCTCGTATCATCGCAACTCGATTGTGACCGCATGGATTACCTGCTTCGCGACAGTCTTATGACCGGCGCAAAATATGGTATCTATGATCTGGAATGGGTGCTGCACGCGCTCAAAATTGACGAGCAGTCAAATCGCGTTTACGTGGAGTGGAAGGGGCTTTACGCGGTGGAAGAATATCTACAGGCGCGCTACTACATGTTTCGACAGGTCTATTTCCACAGGACTCTGAGATCGGCTGAAGCGGTGCTGGTCTCTACGCTCAAGCGCGCCAGAGAATTGATGCTTCGCGACGAACTGAGTTTCAGAATGCGCGGACAGGTATTTGAAAAGATGCTGCTCGGAGAAGGGGTCTCAACAATCGAGTATTTGCAACTCGATGACACGGATGTAACTTTCCATCTCAAACAATGGACGCACGAGCGCGACACGGTGCTGGCGGACCTCGCCACGAGATTCATTCACAGAAAGCTATTTAAGGCGCTGGATTTAAACCTGGTGGGCGAAAGCGCCGATAGGTTTTGGGCGCGTGCGCGTGAAGTGGTAGAGAGAGCCGGGCTCGATCCTGAGTATTATCTGATTATGGACCGCGCGGCCGATATTCCTTATTACGGTTATTACTCTCCTGTGGGCGTTGACCCGAAGAGCCTGATTTACATCGAGACGGGCTGGCCCCATCAGGAAGTGCGAGAGATCAGCGAAGTATCGGATGTGGTGCGAGGAATGCGCGGCTATCGCATAGATCGAATCTGTTTTCCGGTTGAAGTGACGGATGAAATCTCGCGGCTCGTCGGAGAATGCGACGAGGAAAGCCGGGCAGAGAGCAGCGTGTAACGCGTCTATTATTCAAAGCGAGTGTTTGAGGCGGCTCACCTGTTGATGGATACGGTTCCCTGATATTTGGCGAGAGCTTCTTTGAATCGCTCGGCATCAGATCGCGTGGTCTTGAATTTTTCCGTTTTATTCTGAAACTGGATGCTCATCTCATCCTTGCTCGTTCGCACACTTACACCAACGAAATTAGCCGAAAAGACGTGCTCGCTCCCGTCGTAGCGCACACCGGTTGAATTAACTGTCAAAGTGCCACGGCAAGACCCGCCAAACACGCCGCCATGCAGATGTTTCACTTGAATCGTTACCGGGGTTGGTTCGGCAGCCTTCTCGCGTTGCTGCTTCTCAATCCTCTCTATCTTATCGTCGAGAGTTCCTATCGGATACAAAACGCTTCCGCCAAGCTGCCGCGCTTCCTTGTAGTGGTCAAGCGCCGCCGCGTTGTTTCCACGTGCCATCGCAATATCTCCGAGCGAAGCGATGGATGATCTGTATTCGTCGCCGACGACCTTTGGAACCTTTCGAAAATAGGATGCGGCCTCGTCAAGCCGGCCTATGCTCATATAGGAACGCGCAAGTGCAAATATCACATCAGGGGTTGATCTTCCGTTTACAACCGCATATTCAAGGTCTGGTATGGCCTCGGCGTAATCCAGGTGGCGATACTTGTTCAGCCCTTCTATGCGGCGACTATTCGGATCGTTTGTGCGGGCGACCTCTTCCGATTTGCTCTCTTCAATTTGGCGTAACTGCGACCGGAACTGTTTTTCCTCGGGAAAAAGCTGAATAATCCTCTGCAATTGTTTTATGGCCGCAGCTTCATCCCCGCGAGATATAATCTGATTTACGGTTGCCGTGAGTTTATCTTTAACCTTGTTGCGAACCGCTCGCGCCTGGGAATTCTGGCGATCAATAGCGAGCGCCTGCTTCGAGTAATAGTAAGCGCTCTCCCTCGGCGGGTCGATCAGATCGTTTGCCTGCAACGCATCTTCGGCTTTGCGCACAAGCCCTCTGACTTCCCCCCGTCGAGACGCCAGTTGAGATTCAAGTCTTGCCGCCGCCGCCTTTGCCTCTTCATCGTGAGGATAGTAATCAAGCAACAGAGTATAAGTATCCTGAGCCTGTGCAAAATCTCCGCGAGCAAGCGCAGTCTGCGCCGATTTATGAAGCGCCTGGCGTATGTTTTCCCTCATGTCAACGGCGAACTGGTTCGCCGGATCAAAGCCGAGTATGCTGTCTACGTAATAGAGCGCGCCCTCTTCATTCAGCCCGTATACTCCCCGGTTGAAAGCCTGTTGTGCCTGCTGCTTGTAATACTCTATTTCCTCCTCTCTTGAAAGCCCCAGAGCCTCTTTTGGTTTTACGGGTGTGAGTTTGAATTCCAGGGGCTGAGATTCGGCAATATTTATCTCGTTTACTATTGGCTCGAATCCTTCTTTTGTGATGGTCAGGGTGTAATTCCCCTTCTCAACCTGTTCGAGCTTTACGGGCGAGTGGCCGTAATCTTTGTTGTTAAGCTTTATATCGGCACCCGATGGCACGGTCAAAATCACAAGGTAATCAACGGTCGAAGGCCGTCTGGTGACAAGATAAACGCCGGCAACGGTAAGCAAGATGAGCAACAAGGCAGAACCTGCTGCAAGCAAACGCCACGGCACGCCCGGCCTGCGCTTGGACCTGTGCAGTGTGCCGGTGCTCTCTTCGGCTGCTATCTGTTGTTTTGGCAAGGTCTCCATTACTTACAGACTCAATTCAGATTAATTCGGCGTTCAATAACAAACTGCGCGCTGCCTTACAAGTTTGAAATAGGCCCATCCGATAAACTCGCCGCTATAGCTTGAACGGCATGTTTTGCTACCTGTTTGGCGCTCTTCATATGCGGCTCGCGTGTGATATGTCCGGCCACATACAGACCAGATACGGTTGTTTCGTAAGTTTCAGCATTGTAGGCGGGTCGGCCATCCGGGGCTATCTCCGCGCCCGCGTCTTCGAGCAATCTCGTATCCGGGTCTGCTCCAATAAGAGCGAATACATGATCACAGGGAATTTCTATCTTCTCTTTCCGCCCGTCTCGCTCGATGCTCAAAAGGACGGATCGAGGAAGAATTTCGATGACCTCCGATGAAGTAAGTATTTTAATCTGACCCTCGCTTGCGGCGCGCTCAAGAGGCTCAAGCACCCAGGGTTTTATCTTTGCGCGTTGAATCCCTCCGGTCGAGACAGCTTCCCGAGTGTCAATATCGAGCGACGGGCGGCGAAGCGAAAGAGTCACTCTCGCCCCTGCCTCAGCGAGAAACAATGACGCCTCCGCTGCGGAATTGCCTCCCCCGACTACGAGCACGGATTTGAGCGCAAAGGGATGCGCCTCAGAAAATCCATAAGAGACGCGAGAGGAATCTTCCCCCGGAACATCCAGTCTTCTCTGGTTCCCAAATCCGCCGATTGCCACAAGTACCTTTCGCGTCTTGTAGACATCTTTATCCGTCTCTATCAGAAAGCCTCGCTCATTACGAGATATATGTTGCACTTCTTCATTTATATGAATATTTATCTGTTCCGTGGCAATGACGTTTGTATAATGCGTGAGAACATCTTCACGAGTTGGCTTGGTATCGGAGGGAAGCCCACCCGGGACCAGTTCCACTTCATTCGATGTTGAAAATAGTGGCCTGCCGATTGGGTAGTGATAAAGCGTATTTGCTATGACACCTCGCTCAATCACGATGTAATCAATTCCCTTACGTTTTGCTGTTAGGGCTGCTGCCAGCCCCGAAGGCCCGCTGCCTATTATTATCAGATCGTACATTGCATGCTCGCCTGACCAAATTCGCTCTTGTAAGCATACAACATCATAAAACCTGCGGCAATGGACAGCCGCCTGAGACAAAGAAAGCCCCCGATTTGCGAGCCGTTATTCAATAAAATTTATAAGGGGCTTATTTTAGAAGAGACAAATTCAATCGGGCATAATCGGTAGAAAAAAGGATGAAAGATACCTCTCAAAAACATTAAAAATATCGATATGGCTCAACCTAGCGTCTCGTTGAACTTGTAGCCTACTCCCCAGACCGTAAGGACATATTTCGGCTTTTTGGGATTTTCTTCTATCTTTGTCCTCAGTCTGTTCACATGCGGGTCAATATTTCGTTTGTAACCCTCATAGGCGGTGTCCCAGATCACGCTCAATAAATCCTGCCGTGAATATACATACCCGGGTGTGGAGGCCAGCAGTTTAAGAATATCGAACTCTATCGGGGTGAGTGGCACCTCATTGCCGTTAATGGCGACTATATGACGATCCAGATCAATCTCAAGGTCTCCGTGTTTTATGACCTTTGCCTGTGGCTGTTGCGGTTCTCCCGATGTACGTCTGAGCAAAGCCTGTATACGCATCTCCAATTCAAGCGTGGAAAAAGGCTTCGCCAGATAATCGTCCGCCCCAAATGAAAAGCCTGTGACTTTATCTTCAAGGCTGGCTCTTTCAGTTAGCATGATTATTGGTGCCTGTACGCCTTTTTGCCGAAGTAATTGACAAAGCTTGAATCCATCTATGCCGGGCATAACGACATCCAGCAGAATTATATTTGGCGAAGTAGATAGCCCACGATCCAGACCCTGAATACCATCCGAGGCTTCGATCACATCGTAATCTCTGGCCCTCAGATAATCTGCGACCATCGTTCGAATAGATTTGTTGTCATCTACTATTAGAATTCTTCTGCCGGCCATTTTGTTTTCCTGATCCTTACCTTTGTCTGGATGCGGTTCTTGTGCTCGATCTCTTCTATAGTAAGCGCATGGGCATGACGACACATTTGTAATCGTATTGAGTTTCACCCGATGGTCTTATTAATGCCGGACTCTGCTCATCCTTCAGCTCGAATAATACTTCTTCGGTTCCCACCACACTCAAAAAATCTAAAAGGTACTGGGCATTGAATCCGATGCTCATCTGATCGCCTTCGTAATCTACAGGTATTGCCTCTTTTGCTTCGCCAACATCGGCGCTCTGAGAGGTTATGTTCAATCTGCCTGTGCTCAGGTCGAGTTTCACCCCGTGGCTTCTTTCATCCGCCATCAACGCCGCTCTCTTTATCGCCTGTGTAATCCTTTCCGCGTTAAGAGGTACTTTTTTATCATTATTTTTTGGCAGAACCAGATCGTAGTTTGGAAACTGACCCGCCAGCATTCGCGAGGTTAATTGACGATGTCCGAGCCTGAAATAAAGATGATTATCATCCTTATTGAATTTCAGCGTTTCCTCCGAGCCCGCTGTTAATTTTGACAACTCCACCAAAGCCTTTCTGGGAATTATGACCTTTACCTCTTCTGTCTGAGCACCACTGGCTGAGTTTTCGAGTTTCGTTGTCGCCAGCGCCAATCGATGTCCATCCGTCGAAACCAGTTGTAACCCATCATCATTCAACAGAAAGAGCGAGCCGTTCAGCGCATAACGCGACTCCTCCTGGGTAATCGCAAAAATGGTTCGGCTGATCAGGTTGTGTAAGGTCTGAGCCGAGATTTCTGATCCCTCCTGATCCGAATTTGGAGTAGTCGGAAAGTGCTCCTTTGCCTGCCCTACGATCTTGAACTCTGATGCCCCACAGTTGATCCTGACCCAGTCATTATCTTCTTTAAAGAAATTGATCTCTGCATCAGGCAAATTGCGGACTATGTCGAATAACTTTCTTGCCTGCAAGACGACCGCACCGGGATGAGTTACATCGGCCGGGCTCTCGGTTTGAAGTGATACATCAAGATCTGTGGCTACAAGCGATATTCTGGATTCGCCTGTCGTCTCGATGAGGACATTTGACAGAATCGGAATGGTGTTTTTTTTCTCAACCACTCCCTGAAGAAGGTTTAATTCCTTTAGTAACTCGGTCTTGCTTACACTAAATTGCATCTTCTTACCTCACCTCATTCTTTTTGTCTTTTTACTATTTATTCTAAATTTTAAACACTAGATTGATATAGTAGTAGTAGTAGTGCCTGTGGAAAAGTGGACCCATATACCTATCTCATTGATTTATAAAGGTTAATAACTATTTTAGGCTGTGTAAAAATCTGTGGAAAAACTGTGAGAAACTCGCACTCCCTGTGGAACCTTTTTGTAAGTCCAGCACTTTTCAACAGGTTCCACATAGGGTCCACAGAGGGTATTTGTGGAAAAAGTAAGTAAGTCATTTTATATCAGTAATTAGGCTGTTGATAAGTCTGTGGAAAACCGCATCCTTATCATATAGCTGCGTAATCTTGTTAATGCTATGGAGTACGGTTGTATGATGCTTGCCGCCAAATTCGCGGCCAATCTCTGGGAGACTTGCCTTTGTAAGAGACTTACATAAATACATCGCCACCTGTCTGGGAACTGCTATGCTCCGGGAATTATTCTTAGATTTTAAGTCACCTATCTTTAGCCCATAATGGCCCGCAACCGTCTTCTGTATCAATTCTATTGATATGCCATCGGTTTCCTCGTCGATAATGTTTCTGAGTACCTCTTGTGCCAGATCCAGGCCAATTGGCAGACCCTTTAACGAAGCGTAAGCCACAAGCCTTACTAATGACCCCTCTAATTCCCTGATGTTTGATTTTATTTTGCTGGCGATAAACAGGGCTACATTATCAGGCAGGTCGATCTTTTCTATCTCAGCCTTCCTTTTTAGGATTGCAACCTTTGTTTCCAGATCAGGTGGCTGAATATCGGCAATCAAGCCCCATTCAAATCTGGAATGCAGTCTCTCTTCCAGAGTGGGTATCTCCCTTGGAGGGCAATCGCTGGATATAACTATCTGCTTTTGTGCGTCATACAGTGCATTAAAGGTATGGAAAAATTCTTCTTGTGTTCGCTCCTTTCCTGCGAGGAACTGAATATCATCCATTAATAAAACATCAATATTTCTATATTTGTCTCTGAATGTAATCGTTTTGTCATAACGAATAGCGTTGATCAATTCATTCATGAATTTTTCTGACGAGATGTAAGTTAAGCGTAAATTGAGGTTACGGCTCTTTATTGAATGCCCGATTGCATGCATCAAATGCGTCTTGCCCAGCCCCACCCCGCCATATATGTAAAGTGGGTTGTAGGTTTTTGAGGGCATATCAACGACTGCTAGCGCCGCAGCGTGCGCGAATTGGTTGCAAGACCCTACGACAAATGTATTGAATGTATATTTCGGGTTTAATGGTAGTTCTACAGGTTCTAATTCAATCAGCTTGGCAATGCCGAGATTTGAGACCTCGTGACCAACCGATATGGTTCTTGTTGGTTTTGAAGCAAATCCTTCTGGTTTGTGGCCATTGGGCTGGTTCTGAATCTGCTTTTCTTCTACCAGGAAATTTACCTTGTAGCCTTCCAGTTTCAGTTCTTCAAGCGATTCCTCCAGAACATCAAAATAGTTGCTACTAATCCAGTCCCGGAAAATCTCGTTTGGGACTTTGAGGTATACGGTTGTTTCATCCTTTGTCGCAAACGAGATCGGTTTAAACCAGGTGTTAAAGCTCTGGTGATTCACCCGTTTGGAGATCGCAGAGAGTATTGCTGAGAGCAGTTCGATTTGCATCTGTAAGCCGCCAAGTTGTTGTAATTAAAGATCATAGACCTGAATTAGGCATTGAGTCTCGTCACCAAATATCGCGTTGCGAAGACTGGCAACATTACCATATCTTTAATAGGAGATTCAATTGAATCTTTCAGTAATATTGCTTACTTAGATATATTTATACCACCTGCTTGTATGAGAGAATATCGCTATACCCGATCCCTGATTATTTTCTAGCTTTCTCCGCCAATTGTACTTCTATAGATGCAGTCTCAAGTTCGGCCGTGGCGCTTGCCATATCCTCTTCCGGGTCTGACAACGCGCGTTTCAATCTCTTTTCAGCCTCTTCTTTGCTTCTCAGAGCACGTGCCAGATCAATCTCTTCTGGCTTCTCAGCCCTATTCGCTAGAATCACTACTCGGTCTGGTGTGACTTCCAGAAATCCATCGCTTATTGCCAGTTCGTGTTTTTCACCTTTATTATGGTAAGTTAGCAGTCCCGCAGGCTTTAATTGTGATACGAGTTCCGTATGACCAGGCAATATTCCCAGTTCTCCATCGAACCCGGGAACCTCAACTCTATCAACCTCAATTTCCAAAACTTTGCGTTCTGGTGTTATTACCTCCAGCATGATTGTTTCAGCCATATCTTCAATCCCTACCTTGACCAAATGAATATGTAACTTCTTGCAATTACCTCAATTTACATAGTTTTGGCCTTCTCAACCGCTTCTTCAATTCCCCCAACCATGTAAAATGCCTGCTCCGGCAGATCGTCATGAAGGCCGGATATTAATTCCTTAAATCCACGGATCGTTTCATCGAGGGGGACAAATTTTCCTTCACGGCCTGTAAATTGTTGTGCCACAAAGAAGGGCTGGGAAAGAAATCTTTGGATTTTTCTCGCTCGTGCGACCGTTAGCTTGTCATCCTCAGACAATTCATCTATCCCTAGTATTGCTATTATGTCCTGCAAATCCTTATATCTTTGGAGGATTCTCTTTACTTCCTGGGCTACATTATAGTGTTCATCGCCAACAATCCTTGGGTCCAGGATTCTTGATGTTGATGCCAGTGGATCTACCGCTGGGAAGATGCCTAATTCGGATATCTGTCTCGATAATGCGGTTACAGCATCTAGATGTGCGAACGTCGTTGCTGGTGCAGGGTCCGTATAATCATCTGCTGGTACATATATTGCTTGGACGGATGTAATTGATCCTTTTTTGGTTGATGTAATCCTCTCTTGTAACTCGCCCATCTCCGTTGCCAGTGTTGGCTGATACCCTACTGCCGAAGGCATCCTTCCCAGAAGGGCCGAAACCTCGGAGCCTGCCTGTGTGAAACGGAAAATATTGTCTATGAATAATAGGACATCTGTTCCTACCTCATCTCTGAAGTACTCAGCCACTGTTAGTGCAGTTAATGCCACTCTCAGCCTTGCTCCTGGAGGCTCTGTCATTTGACCATAAACCAATGCCGCCTTTGAATTTGCGAGTGCTTCCCTGTCTACATGATCTAGATTGAATTCTCCTGTGGCTTCTAAGTGTTCGTAGAACGAATCCCCAAAATTTACTACCTTTGATTCTACCATTTCCCGAATCAGGTCATTCCCTTCCCGTGTCCGTTCTCCAACTCCCCCAAAAACTGAGAATCCACCGTGTTTCATAGCCACATTATTAATTAGTTCGAGAATAAGTACTGTTTTTCCAACACCGGCGCCACCAAACAGGCCGATTTTGCCCCCTCGTAAGAACGGTTCCAATAAATCTAAGACCTTGATTCCGGTCATAAACATTTCCAATTCATTTGATTGATCCTGAAATGCTGGTGCGTGTCTATGTATTGGATAGGTTAGTTCCGATGAAACTGGCCCTAGCTTGTCAACTGGTTCTCCCACCACATTTAAGACTCTTCCTAAAGTTGCTGGGCCTACAGGAACTGTTATAGGGCTCCCCGTATCCTGCGCAATCATCCCTCGAATTAGTCCGTCCGTTGGTTGCATTGCAATACATCTGCATCGGCCTTCACCAAGATGTTGTTGTATCTCAACCGTTAACTCAATCGGTTCTGGTACTTCAAAACCATCGCTTGTAATCTTTAAGGCTTGGTATATTGGGGGTAGCGATGTTTCCTCAAATTCTACGTCCACTACAGGACCTATCACTTGAATTACTTTCCCGGTATTTGGCATCGAACTCTCCTCTCTAAATCATTTCTGGCCTCTGTTTTTCTTTGCAATTCTTTTCGTTCTTTCCGAAGTGAAGGAGCATAGCATACCCGGCTTTTCTTGCCAATGTGGTTCCCTATTTTTTTGTTTAATTCTCTGGCCTTATTCAGGGCCATTTAATTGAGGACTGGTCATAATTCAGAGGCAAGAAGAGCCTAGATGCAACAGTTACAGATGTAACATCATTTAACACAGCTTGCAGCCGGTCTTGTCAGGCCCTCTAACTGCTAGAGATAAAGGCTTTAAATTATGACCACGTCTCAATTAAATGAAGCCTGTGCATAAATCGCGGCTTGAAAAACGGCCCTTTTTGGGGGTTATTCCAACTTTAGTTCTGGTCGTGCTCAAGCATAATTTTTCAGGCTCGCCAGTAAATAATAGATGATCCGAGGAATAAGAAGGACTTTGGTAAACTATTCGCATGACAATCGAACAAATCAACAATCTCAAACCTGCAAGACTCCGCGCCTTGACCCGCATGACGACAAACGCCCTTCAACAATTGTTGTCTACTACCGTGCCGGTCTTGGTTCATCTCCGTCAACAGGCCAAACTTCTTCGCCCTGATCGCAAACGCGCTCTCGGTGGCGGTAGAAAACCCAAACTCACTCCTTCTCAGGAGGTCTTGCTCGTTCTCATCTACCTGCGTCACAACCTCGCTCACGCGCGTTGTCGCAGCGTTGTTTGGTGTTAGCGCCGACACCTCCGAGAATCTCTTTCACGAGATTGTCCCCTTGCTCAGAGAACTCTTTCCCTCCAATCGCTTTGAGGCACAGAAGAGGTTTCGAGGTCAGGAACCGAGCCTCAAAATCCAAGAGATTGACCGAATTCTCATCGACAGTTTTGAGACGCCAATACCCCGTCCCTCCAATTATGAACGTCAAAAACGGGTATATTCTGGTAAAAAGAAATGCCACACGCTCAAGAGCCAAGTAGAGAGTGATCGAAAGGGAGAAGTGCTGGGTATCAGAGGAGGGCATCGCGGGCCAGCATCGGATAAGCGAGTATATGAAGCCAGTGGAGTGGGGGAGAAATATCGAGAAGCGAGCAAGCAAGGGGATTTGGGATATCAGGGCACAGAGGGAATCGAAGTACCACACAAGAAGCCGAAAGGAGGTGAGCTAAGTGATGATGAGCGAGAGGAGAATCGAGCGAAGGCGCGAGTGAGGGTACATGTAGAACACGGCATAAGAAGAGTGAAAGGATTCAAGATCATGAGAGAGAAGTATCGGCTGGCAATGGGGTTGTTCCCGATGGTAGCGTCGGCAGTAGTCGGATTGGTACATCTCAACCGAATCCTTATGTAAGCAGACTGCAAAGGGTGAAGTGTGCCCATCTGACGGTGGGCCGCCCAAGCACGCTTTATTTTTTATTTATCGGATCATCTAATGAAAGTGCTGAAAACAAAGAACTTTAATTTGCACAAGCTTCAGTTTATTTCAAGCTATGATTTACACTATTTGTTTTCAGGACAAGGTCTCTGAAAAGTTTCACGTGGAACAATAAAAATGAAATGCTCAAAGACCAAGAAGAAAAAATAGAGTCCATGTGAAGATGGGAGATTTTAGGAGTTACGCGATTAGAATTCTGTGATATTGTAGGAAACCATGGCAAGAATAATAGCGATAACGAATCAAAAAGGGGGAGTAGGTAAAACAACGACAACTATAAATCTAGGCGCAAGCCTGGCCGTTGCGGATATGAAGGTCTTGATAATTGATGCTGATCCACAAGGAAATAGCACAAGCGGAATGGGTCTTCGAGGCTCATTTCATAAGAGTTTATATCATTCATTAGTATTAAATGATCCTATAGAACGAATAGCTCTAAACACTGAATTACCAAATCTAAAGGTTGTCCCCTCCGAAAAAATCCTCGTTGGTGCGGAGATTGAACTGGTAGATGTTGAGCAGAGAGAATTCAAGCTGAAGGGACAATTGGAGAACTATTCATCAAATTTTGATTATGTGCTGATAGATTGTCCACCAAGCCTGGGATTGCTAACATTGAATGCATTAGCTGCGGCAAATTCGGTTCTAATCCCAATACAATGTGAGTATTTTGCACTAGAAGGCGTATCGGAATTATGGGATACCCTGGTCAGAATTAGAAGGACTCTGAATCAGAGTCTTACGATAGAAGGGTTTCTCCTGACTATGTTTGACGAAAGGACAAACCTATCTAATCAAGTGGTTTCAGACTTAAGGGATTTCTTGGGTTCCCAAGTTTTCTCGACAATAATACCGAGGAATGTAAGATTGGCTGAGGCACCGAGCCATGGGAAACCGATCCTCCTATATGATATAAAATCAAAGGGGGCTGAGAGTTATCTCAGACTGGCCAGGGAGGTCATAAACAATGTCAAGAAAGGCACTGGGGAGGGGGCTTAGCGCCCTCTTTACCCAAACAAGCCCGCTGGAGGAGGATCTTATATCACTAAGTATAAATGTAATTGATCCTACAAACGCTCAGCCAAGACAGCATTTTGACGAAGAAAAACTAGAGGAATTAGCTCAATCCATAAGAGCAAACGGTTTAATACAGCCGATTGTTGTGAGGAGGAGCGGGGATCGCTTCCAGATAGTTGCGGGAGAACGTCGTTGGAGGGCGGCTCAAAAAGCGGAATTGCAAAAAATTCCCTGCATAGTAAAGGATATACCAGAGGAACAGGTATTAGAGCTCTCATTAATTGAGAATATTCAAAGGGAAGAACTAAACCCAATCGAAGAGGCAAATGCGTATCAGAGACTATTAGAGCAAATAAATGTGTCCCAGGAGGAACTAGCACGCAGGGTTGGCAAGAATAGATCGACGATTACGAATTCATTGAGACTGCTCCGACTCCCTTCTGAGATCAAAGATTTAGTGGAAACGGAACAACTCTCAATGGGGCATGCACGAGCTTTACTATCAATTGATTCCATCGAAAAGCAAAAAAGCCTTGCCACTGAAATAATAAGCAAATCGCTTTCTGTAAGAGAGACTGAGAGGTTGGTAAAAGACGGTCAGGCTATATCACTTGAGAAACATAGAGCTACGCTTGCCCCAAATGAATTGGAAGGAGAGGGCGCGAATATACGTGCGGCAGAATTGAGATTGAGTAAGAGGCTTAATGCTCCGGTCAAAATAAAAACATTGAAAAAGGGCGGTGTCCTTGAGATCAAATTCTCATCAACAGATGATTTAACCCGCCTATTTGATCTCCTGATTCAAACAAAGGGCGAATAAAGCCTCAAAATAGAGATAAAAAAGGGCGGTGACAACTTGCGGTAGCTCCGCAGTTAAAGGTGGTCATTGACACCACCTCGCGATCAGTTGTTTGGTGGCTGTAGAAACTCGTCCTCGGCGCTTGGGCGGCTGCCATGGAGATGGCGCGACGTGATACGACAACAATTCCCTGACGCTCCAACAATGATCTGTGATACCGGCGGCCATCGCCGGTGTCCGCTCAAGCCATTTGTGCCCGCCGACCAATCCCGGCAGTCGCAGGCTTTCATGCTCACAGCAGAAGTTGTAGATCACTCCCACCAGATACATCCCCATTTCCAGTGTACGGCTTTGCCGCGCCAAGCCGCGTCCCCGCCTCACCAGCGTCGACAGAGATTGCCGAAAGGTCGCATTCAACCGTTCGATGAACGCCGTATTGATCACCCCGCCGCCTTGCGTCCGCTCAAGCATTTGCTCAATGTCGGTTTCCTCACCGGCCATGATGCGGCGATCAATGCCGGTCATCCGTCCTTGCTCGTATTGCTTGACCGACTGCGCCATGAATATCTTCTTCCAGGCTTGTTGACGAGGACGCCCAACCTCGCCGGTCGGCACCCCTTCCCGAAAAACCGAGCGAATGGCGCTAATATAGCTCTTCAAGCCATCCGTGCAAAACAACAAACCCGTAGACAAGGCGCTTGCACAAGCACGGACTTTCTCAACCAAATGAGTAATCAATGTCGCATCGCGACTGAGGCTGACGGCGCCGCCCAACCACAGCCGGGTACTTACCATCAGGGCCAAGGCCATCCAACTGATGCGACCTTGTTGTTTGACTCTGATTTCATCCATCTGCACCTGGCCGAGATCACGCGGCACCTCGACCAACTGCTGCTGAATCGCCTGGCCATGCGCAGCGGCGCGATCTCGCCAACTGGCGACGGTACGCTCATCAAGGTCGAAAGCGGCGACAATGGCTTGCGGCGGGCAACCAAAAGCCAGCAAGGTGACGACTCTGGTAACCAACTCTGGCGCGTGGTGCAGGCGATAAAAAGGCGTGCCTTTGGTTTGGGCAAAGGTCTTTTGGCACAGAGAGCACTTGTAGCGGCGTTGTTTAAGCGAGTGGACGCCGATGTTACCTTCGTTGGTTTTGCCTCTGGCCGGACAACTCATATTCGGACAAAATACCAGCAATTCCCGGTCAGGCTGTAAGTTGATGAAATCAAAAGAGGAAGCGAAAAAGATAATTGCGAAAGTAAATTCTGTTGTACCAACAGTTATAGCAAAATCGGATAGATGTAATCGGTGTTTTGCGCTAAGTGCTGTGATTGCCTTAATTACAACGCAATTTCACGATTTCTAATCTCCTTTGTTCGCTTCAATTCCGGTCTAACCGGGAATCGCTGACAAAATACACTCAGCGGGTCCAAAGCAATACTCCTTTCCGTTTATATGATCAAAAAGGATTATCTTTGGACCCTCGTTTTATGCAAAACCCACATCTCCACGTTTTACTGTGGAGCTACCACAACTTGCCACCGCCGTAAACAATTCAAATATAGTCGATAATCACCGCATAATTCTCGTGGTCGGATCGCCGAGGAGTATCCAAGTTCGACGAACATCCAGGTCAGTAACTGTTGTTTTAGCCCGTGATGTTATCTCTCCAATCGTCATTGGCTCAGAGCCTTGTCCATCAAAAAGCAATCTGAAAACTTCCTGGTCCAGAATGAATTGTCCCGATGGGATAGTCAGTCCCGATGAGGCCCAGACGGCAACAGCCCCCCCCTGCTCAGCCTTCATCAAGGATTCCCCAAGGCTGTCTAACGCGTAATCCTGAAAATAGCCGTTCAGGCAGGTCATCATCACAAATAAAGGAAGATGATCTCCGTTGGTAAGTTCCAGCGCATCAGCAGAATTAAGAAGATTCCCTCTCCAGGTGTTTAACGAACCGTGCCCGGAATAATTCACGATTTTTTGCCCTCGACTCAGGCTATCAAGAAGGGCTTTCCTGGCCGAAGCATCGTCGGTCCTGCCTCGAAAGATTTCTTCTACCTTCACCTCAGAGGGGATGATCTCTTTTAATCTATCGCTTGCCGCTTCAAAATTGAATCCGTCGCTAATGTCCGACACAAGCAAAACACCGCCATCTCCTGAGTTCTGTTCATAGCCGATGATTTTCGAAATCATCCTCCGTCCCTCGTCATCGGCGCGAACAGGAAGACGCCCTACCGACATACTTGCTAAACCGGCAGATCCAAAATCAGCAAGCCAATCATCAGAGGCAGTCTCCATAAACTGCGTATCAAGCAGTTTTGTGGGCACAAGGTCGAAGTCTCCTCTGCCCAGATAGTTCTTAGGATCGAGGCTGGCATCTCCGAAGAACAAAACGAAACCAGGTCCAGGTCTCCAATTGGATTTGGCAAACGACAGAAAGTCTCTGATGGCAAGTGGATTCTTGTGGCCGAAGCTGAACTCATCATAAATGTCTTCGACATCAACGAGCGCAACAGATAATCCCTGATTCTCTCTGTATTCTTTAAGGAGTTGAGCGCCGCCCAAAAGGTTGCTATGGGCTATGATAACCAGATTCGCTCCAAGTCCAGACCGCCGCCAGTTTGACGGGGTGTTGGCCCGGACGGCAGCCGGAGATTTTACGTGCCCCGAATCAAAGGCTAAAAGATTTCTCGTCTCCGAACCCGGAACCGTAAATGTATATGCATAGCCATTCTTCATCGCTTTCACCGTTCCCGCGATCTCCTGCACCGAATCAGAATTAGTAATATCTATTACTCGAATTTGTGAATTACTGAATCCTTCAACGGTGAGACTCCGATTGGTTGGAGCAGTTATTCGCAAGGCATCGCCGTCGACAGCGAATGTATGTTGATAGGTGATTCGAAGATAATCAACAAGGCTGACATCGACGTCTCCGCCTTGCGAGGCCAACCTGATCTGATTATCACCTTCGACAAGCAGGGATTGTGGAATGATCAGGCGTGCTACGCCTTCTGTTTGATCATTAAAGGAGACAAGTCCCACATCCGAGCCGTTGAGTTGTACGCTTACGCTATGGGCAACCTGAGTCACGCCTTGAAGCGCAATTTCCAAAGTGGCATTTCCGGGCTGGGTCTGATCAGGATGCTGCAATCTCACCACCTGATCAACAGGCTCTGTTCCAATGACTGCTCCGAAAAAGTTCTCCTTATCCCCGTTTCTTAGAGAGGAGAAATAGATCGTACGATCTCGTTTCTCGACTGTGAAAGGGAAGCTGGTTGATGCGGACGGGCCTGTTTTACCCTGCAATCTCGGGATGCGCAAACCCGGCTGCTGACCTGCGACGAGCCAGTAGGTGCGGACATCGGTTGAAGCCGAATCAAGCCCAACGGCATAAAACTCAATTGCTGTTGTTGATCCCGATTTTCCGACGCCGCTGCTTCCTAAAGAGATAGGAATTTCTCGCCCGTCGACGTACATCTGAAGGTTATTCCACTCAGCTCGGGGGTCGAGACCGGCTTCAAGAAGCTCGGAGCGTGTGATGCGATACCAACCCTCCTGTTTAATCGAAATCTTCAAAGCAGGTAGATTGGCCAGGCTGTTCGGACCTTGAAGAAAAGCGGCTGAGGCTTGGGGCAAAACAGCTCTACGTTCTAGAGGCTGCGCCGGGCTTTCCTGAATATTATCACGACCCAGCATGCTCAACATCGTAGCCTCTCTCTGCTCACGGGCTGAGATTTTGCCGGTCGAGGATTTGACAATTGCTGGGCCGTGCCAGATGCTACGCCCCTTGAGATCAATCTCCTCAAGCCAATAGCGAGCGGTTTGCTTTGCCTGTGCCGAAACATCCCACCACGAATAAGAACGCCCGGCTGTAAGGGCTGTTCCCGGTCCTGCTACGAGGGCCGACCCTGCCAGTATCTGAGGAGTAATTCGCACTCGACTCCCCGCTTCTTCGCGATAAACATTAAAGCCCAGATTGTCTATCTCCATGCCTGTCTGCCATTGCAATAATATCTGGCCACCCATGTCCGTGGCGCTAAAATCTGTAAGCTCTATCGCCGTAGGTGTAAAGGTGAACCGAACCAGTGATGGATCGTGATCGCTCACTCGAACGGCGAATTCGGAATGCAGATGGACCACGTCGTATTCGAAAGGCGTATTGGTTACCAACCCGTCACTTGCAAGAATATGGTCGAGTTCCTGCGAGTTACCGTCAAATACATATGAGTAACGCTCGCTCTGAGGAAGCGATTCGACGAGAGCGTGAAGTATGGTGCCTTTCAATGTGGTCAGAGGGTTTGAGAACTCGAAATCGTTCAGGTCACCAAGCACAACGACACTTGCGTTCGAGTCCAGCGCGAGAATCGAATTTACAAAATCGTGAACTATCTGTGCCTGCTGTAAACGTTTCACCTCTGAACTGAGAACGGGTGGCTGGATATGTCCAAACAGAGGGTCATCACCACCCTTTGAGTTGAAGTGATTACCGATAACAAAAATCTTGCGACCATTAAATGTGAATTCGCCTGCGAGCGGTTTGCGGCTCGCGCTCCAGGCGGCGTTATTCGGATCAACGCGGCCTGGGCTGAAGGAGAGTTCCGGCCCCATCATGCCGCTCACAACGGTGGTGGCTGTCGTAGAATCGCCGCCCGGCCGGTCTATAAAGCTGAGTCCGCGATCCGTACGGAAAAGGAATACGACGCGAATATTGCCCCCGGGTTCACCGCCGTCCTGATTGTTCACCGGGTTGATCTGGCGAAATTGATAAGTGGGACCCCCGGCGGTCTGAATAGCTGAGATTAGCGTGTTTATCGTAACGGTAGCATCGACCGTCCCGTCATTAGTCGCGCCGTTATTGTCCTGAACTTCTTCGACTGTTATCAGGTCAGGCGATTTCAGATTGTTTACGACCTCGCTCGCGATGGTATTGAATTTCGTCGCCCCATCGCCCGGATCGAGGTTCTCCACATTAAAAGTGGCTATCGTGAGTTGATTCGAGTTCGGCGTATTCGTTATCTCTTGAGCCAGCCCGCCCGACACAGCAGAGATAGGTGAAGTGATATTGAGTTTGAAGTTGCCGAAGCTGTAATCCATCACGCCGATAGCGGGGCCTGAGAAGTGATCGCCGACATTGACCGAAGGTGTGCTGAGGATTGTGTCATCAAGGATGATACGTTCAGGGTTGAAGTCGCTGCTGCGAATCACTACGCCGCCGCGCGTTGTTCGCACGCTGGCGTTCGCACCGTCATCGCCTACGACCGGTATTTCGCCAAAGCTGACGCTCGGGCCGACAACGACCGGATTATTGACCTGCACTCTCATCGCTTCGAGGCTCTCGTAAAAATCGATTCCGTCGGATGCCGGATCAAAGACGCCGCCTGTTTCCACATCACCGGATGCATCGTCTTCGATGATCGTTGATGGTGGGATGCGCCCGCCTGTGCCAATGACAATCGGCGGAGGCAAGGGATTTCCGGTTGATTGAATCGCTACGGTTGGGCTGCCTGAGATTTCAGTGGTTGTCAGGTTAGTGAGGCCACTGCTGCCACCCGCCCGAAATTCCGAAATCGTGCCGCTCACAAGAACCGAGTCGCCCACGCTGACCGTCGGAGCCGACGATGTGAAGACAAATATAGCCTCGCTTGTAGCGTCATTGGCATCGGGCATTGGGTCCTGCATATAAAAGCCGTTTGAAAGAAGGGCCGTCACAATGCCCGGAACGCCTGAAACCGATGTGTTTGCCAGAGGTGAGATATGGCTGGCTCCCTGTATGTCGTGGATTCGCGTGCCGCCCGGTGAGACGACCGAGAGCGATATAGAGGTTGACCCCATCCGCATCTCAGCATCCGTGATGGTCACGGGCAGGCTCTTCATTCCCGGCGTAGTTGCCATTGCTACGGTTGCCTGAAACGAGAAAATGTTATCGCCGGGAGTCGCATCGCCGTTTGAGCCGTCATCAAAAAACATCTGGCTCGCAGACCCGCCTATGGATGTGAGGTCGCCTGTGACGGCGAGTCCGGTGCTTGGGGGATTTGTGCCCGGTGTGACCGTGACTGTAAGAAGGGTCATTGCTCCGGGTGTAACACCGGATGGATTTGCGGCGCCTGTTCCAGATGGGTTTGTTGAGCCGCCGCAGGAGTTTGTGGGCGAGGCGCTGTTGCGAGGCGCTGGCGCGCCTGTTGTGAAATCAGACGAATTGCTGTCCGTGTCGGTGCAGCCGTTCATGTTTCTCAGCGCCGCAGTTGTATTGCTTAGAGTAGCCGTTGGGCTTCCCTCGGAACAGTTGGCCGTTGAGCCGAAACCTACAAAATCAATTATGGAAGCTCCGGTCGGACACGAGCCGCTCAAAGCCGTAGTAGTATTGACCAGGGCCACTTTGCCGGCCGTTGCGCTCATGGGTATGCTTCCGGTGGCGTCCGGAGTAGGCAGAGGCGTAGTCCCTCCCGCCCCCTGCGCTTCTTGAACAAGGTAATAGCCCCCCGGTGGAATCGAGCCCGAAAGGGCGGTGGTTTGCCACGTTGTGCCCGTAGCGGATGCGTATTGCACTGTCCATCCCGCCACGCTGACCGCGCTGGCACCTCGATTGAAGAGTTCTATGAAGTCGTTTGTATAGGTTGCCCCGGCATTGCCGCCGCCTCCGTAAATCTGACTGATTACTATAGTGCTCGATATGCCCTCGACGGAGGGAGGAGAAACAATCTGGTAAGCTGCGAAAGAGAGAGCCAAAATCATCGTGATGATGACGCTCAGACGCACCCGGCGCGTGGACGAAGTATATCTTGTGGTATTCATATTTTGTGCAAAGTCCATCTCTGGACGCACCCATCAGGCAGGAGGAGTAGACCTGGGGCTCGCTACACAGAGGTAGGGACACTCCTTTCAACTGGGAATGGTTATTCGGTTTTGTGCCTTAAGGAAACTACCTGCGCGAAGGATGGATATTATCTCAGAGACTTTATCGGCGGCAACCCAAAATAGACGTTTGGAGTGTTTACCACAAAGGTTCATTTCAACCGGTTCAGCAAGTCTCTTACTTCGGCAAAAATCGCCTCATCCGCCTGGCTGTTAAATCCGATTTTCAAAACGCCGCTCGGCGTAAAACTCGCGTCGCTCGACGATACCAGAGAGATCAGTTTATCGGGATCAATTTTTGCCTGCTCGCTGAATTTTACAGTCAATCGGTCGCCTTCGCGGTCTATTGAAAGAATCCTCAATCGGCTTGCTTCCCGCCGCAGCCGAGCATACTCAAAAAGGTTTTCGACCGACTTTGTCTGAGGTCCGTACCGATCTTCGATCTCGGCGTGAATGTCAGAGAGTTCTTCTTCGCTTTGAGCCGACGAGATTCGTTTGTAGGTTCTGAGCCGCTGGCTGACATCGTATATATATTCTTCGGGTATTCGAATATCGACGCCTAGATTTATTGCCGCCGAGACTTCATCCTCTACGGGCTCGCCTTTCAACTCGCGCACGGTGCGCTCAAGCATCTGCGTGTAGAGATCAAAGCCGATAGCCTCGATGTGTCCCGACTGCTGACCGCCAAGCAGATTTCCCGCGCCGCGAAGCTCAAGATCGAGAGCCGCGATTCTAAAGCCCGCGCCAAGATCGGAAAATTCTCGAATGGCTGCAAGCCTGCGGCGCGCGATGTCGGTCAATCCATCTTCGGAGGGGATGAGAAGATAGGCATATGCCCGGCGATTGGATCGGCCTACGCGCCCGCGCAGTTGATAAAGCTGCGACAGACCATACTTGTCTGCGCGGTTTATGATGATCGTGTTTGCGAGCGGAATATCTATGCCGTTTTCAATTATGGTGGTCGAGACGAGAAGATCGAGTTCGTGACGGATAAATTTCAATACCACCTCTTCAAGCTCTTTTTCGCCCATCTGCCCGTGGCCCACGCCTATGCGAGCGCCGGGAACAAGACGCCCGATCAAGTCGGCAATCGAGTGAATAGTCTCTACTCGATTATGCACAAAAAAGACCTGTCCTCCGCGCTGGAGTTCAAGCTCGATTGCCGAACGGATTACGGTGTCTGAGAACTGCACGACGTGAGTTTGAATAGCGAGTCTGTCGCGCGGCGGGGTTTCGATCACCGACATATCGCGAAGCCCCGCAAGCGACATGTTCAGCGTGCGCGGAATCGGTGTAGCCGACATGGCTATCACGTCAACCTTTTTGCGCATCTGCTTTATGCGCTCCTTGTGCGCCACGCCGAATCGCTGCTCTTCGTCAACGATGAGCAGGCCGAGGTCTTTGAACCGGATGTCTTTCGACAACAACCTGTGTGTGCCTATGACAATGTCTACGGCCCCGGCTTCGACGGCGCTTACGACTTCCTTCTGTTCTTTCGCAGAGCGAAACCGCGAGAGCATTTCTATACGCACGGGAAAGGCGGCAAAGCGATTTTGAAAGGTCTTGAAGTGTTGAAAGACGAGCACTGTCGTGGGGGCGAGCACGGCCACCTGCTTGCCTTCCATCACCGCCTTGAAAGCGGCTCTCATGGCCACTTCTGTCTTGCCATAGCCCACATCGCCAACGATGAGGCGGTCCATCGGCTCGGTGCTTTCCATACCCGATTTCACATCTTCGATGGCGGCTTCCTGATCGGGCGTAAGCTGATATTCGAAGGCATCTTCGAACTCCTGTTGCCAGGGATTGTCCGCTCCGTAGCTGTGGCCGCTGACCAGCTTGCGTTCGGCATAAAGCTTCAGTAACTCTTCGGCCATATCGCGCATCGCCCGCCGCGCGCGTTCGCGGGTCTTTTGCCAGCCTACGCCGCCGAGGCGATCAAGCTGAGGCCGATTTCCTTCGCCTGCCGAATATCGCTGCACCAGATCGAGCCGTTCAACCGGAACGTAAAGGCGAGCGCCTTCGGCAAAAGTCAGGAGCATGAATTCGCGCACGCCGCCCGCGTTACGCTCAAGTCCGGCGGCCACGTTTCCTGTAGGCCCGCCTACGGTTGTGATCTGCCTGAGACCCTGAAACTGTCCTATGCCGTGATCTATGTGCACGACGTAATCGCCCACCTTCAGATCGCCGAGATCGGATAAAAAGGCAGATGTCTTGCGCTGCTTGGCCGTTCGCTTCGGGGCCATTCGCGGTCGGGCGTGCGGCTCGACATCTCCGAAAACATCGCTTTCCACAAGCACCGACAATTCAGCCGGGGGAAGCGCGAACCCGTTTGTCAGCCTGCCCGAGGTGACTACCAGATTGCTTACAATCTCAGTGCGGTCTTCTCTTCTGCGCGCATTGAGCGAGGGAAGAAGTTGCGCAGTCAATTCATACTCGGCAAGCATTTCGACTACGCGTTCGGCAAGACCAAAGCCGGGCATTAAAAATAGCGTGGTCCTTTTGCTTGCTCCCGCTTCCGTTTTGAGATCGCGTGCAAGGTCCTGCACTCTGCCGTGATAGCGCCTGGGTGATTGCGAAATGATTGAGATGTCGGGAGTCGTCTCAGGCAGAGTAAAAAGAAAGAGGCTGGGAGACGCCTTCCTGCTGAGCGCGGCGTTCCAATTGGAAGCAGAGGATTGATTATCCTCGGTGTCGGTGGAAGAGGCCGGGGGGACTTTCGGACCTTCCGAGGCAAGCGATTCGATCAGGAAATGCTCATCCATAGCGGCGGCGGCGCGTCCGAGAAGGCGGAACTCTATGCGGGCAGCCGACTGGAATTGCTCGCGCAATTCATTTGCGGTAAGAAATAATTTCTCGGGCGGCAGGGAAAGACCGCCCTCTTCATCTGCCTGCGAGAAGCGGTCTGAAAGATAGCTGTAAAAATCCGAAGCGCTCTTTTCAATCTCGGCAGGTTCGTCAATGACGAAGAGCGTGTCTTCCAAATATTCGAAGGCCGACGATGTGAGAGGGCGCGTGAGCGGGAGCAGGTACTCCCAGCCGGGAAACGGCTCGCCGCGTTCGGCATGAGCTATGCGGGCGCGCAGATCGCGGCGGAACCGATCATCCGCCCACCGGGTGCGCGCCGCCTCGGCCCAGTCCATGAACTCTTCGCGCCTGACCGATATCTCGCGCATAGGCACAAGCAGCGCCTCGTCAATGCGGCCTATGGACCGTTGCGTGTCGGCGTCGAAGGCTCTTATGGAATCGACTGTATCACCGAAAAATTCTATTCGATAAGGCGTGCCGGATGCGGGCGAAAATACATCCAGAATGCCGCCTCGGATGCTGAACTCTCCGACCGCTCGAACCGGCTCTTCGCGGACATACCCGCTTGCGATCAGCAGATCAACGATCAATTCGGGCGGCATGTCATCGCCTATGCGAAGGGCTATGCTCGATGCTTTCAGGAGGTTTGGCGGGATGGTTCTTTCGGCGAGAGCGCCGAGCGAAGTCAGCAGTATGCGAGCCTCTTTGCGATAAGCGCGATAGAGCGCGAGCGAACGTTGTTCGAGCACCTCGGCGTGTGGTGAAGTGCCGTCATAAGGATTGGTCTCCATCGCGGGGATGGTCAGCACTTCGGTATCACAGCTTTCGACGCCGTTGAGAGCGCAGAAAAAGAACTCGACATCGGGCTGAAACTCTTCGACTTCGCGATTCGATCTGGTGACGAATACAACGCGGCGGCCGGTTTTTTTTCGAGCGCCGCAAGCACAAGCGCGCGAGCCGATCCCGCAAGCCCGGAGATGACGATTACACGAATGCCTGACGCTATCTGACCCGCGACTGTTTCAAGCTCGTCGCTTCGAAACAGTCGCCCAAAGATTTCGCCGTAGAAGCTGTCAGGTGGATGATTTGTGACCAATTGCGCTCCCTCGATTCGCTATACGCTCACGCGTAAATCAGAATTGTAGCAAGCGTTCGGCAATGTGCGCAAAATGGGGTACTGATTCGTGAATCGAAAAACGACGCGTGATGCCTGATGCGTGACTTTCAGACAAGATGCTCGATAAAAACAACCTGCAAGCCGGGTAAATCCCGCATCACGCATCACGCATCAGTTTTTATACTTGTTGCCAACACAAACGAGCGTTTGTTACTATCTTTTTAAGCTGTGATTTACAGCTATATCTCCCGTATCCGGCTCGGAGGACATACATGAAATCCATTTCGCGAGCGATTGTGATTATGGTGGCGGCGATCTTGTTTCTCTGGGTCACGGTATTTGCGAGAGAGCTTGGATCGCGCGAGGCTCGTGAGCGCATAGCTCAGGCACTGGGAATAGACAAGGCCGACCAGATCCACATAAAAAATATAAGCGCAGGCCCCGGAGATGAGGCCATAGTAGTGGCGCAATTTACCACCGCATTTCGCTTCAAGAAGGAAAAGAGCGGCGATTGGGTGGTAGCCGATGTCCGCACGGGCGACCGCAACTGGGAATCCGTAGAGTTGATACAGACGGCAGTGCGAAAAGAGAAGATACTCAGGACCGAGGCCCAATTAAACGAGCTTGCCACGGCGCTTGAAGCCTTTCGCCGCGAACGTGGCTTTTACGTTACGGCAGATGATGGTTCGGGGCTGGTAGATTTTCTCTCTCCGAATTACCTGAATCGCGTCGTGCGACTCGATGCCTGGTCAAACGAATTTCAATACAACGGCACGGCTGCCGGCTACAGGCTGGCGAGTATGGGGCCGGACGGCAAGCCCGATACGAGCGATGATATTGTGATCGAAAACGGGCGAATGAGGGGAGCATCGGATTGATACCCAATTCGCAGACTGCTGGTACAGGCTCGACGCTCGGAGCAAAGGTGGCTGCGGCCCATCGCTCGGCTCAGACGATCGTTCTGGCCATAGCCTTCAGCATAGCTATTTATCTCGTGGTCGGGCTTTTCCTTCTGGGGGCGGTCCGGCCCGCCGAGGCCGAAGGGACTCTTCAACTGAGAATACCCTTTTACGTGGCGGCGCTCTTTTTATCACTCGGCTCGATAGCCTTTCGGCGCGCGCAGTTGCGATTTGTCAGGTTGCAGACAATAGCCGGAGTCCAGGGAGTTGCGGGTGTTATCAGGCATCTGGTCAATACCACTATAATATCGGGTGCGATTGCCGAAGCCATCGGGATAATTTCCCTGTTGATGGCCATCTTCGGCGGCGCACGCAACGACGTGGTTATTTGCTCTCTCATAGGATTGATGGTGGCGCTGTCAACTTACCCGCGCCGCGCGGCCTGGGAGCAGACCGTTAATTATATAGCTCAGATTACGCCCGGCTCCGACGCGGGATAATCCTCAAGACCGGGTCTGAGCGCAGGTCGCCCCCGAAAGGCGTTTTCCCGGTTTGATCTGTCAGAACAGAAAGGAAGTAGTATCTTGAAAAGAAACATATTCACGGTGAGCGGGATAATAATTCTCGCGTTGTCACTGATCGTGCAGGCGATGGCCCAGGAGGCCAAACCGCAACAGGGTACGGATGACCGCGCGCAGGCCCTGAAGAAATACCTGGAGGCGCAGAGCCTGGAAAAATCGGGCAACTACCCCGGTGCTGTCGAGGCATACAAAGAGGCTATCAAACTGGACCCCAGTTCGGCGGAACTCCGAGTCGCCTTTGCTTCACTTTACCTCAATAACAGAAACCTGATTGATGCCGAAGCGCAGGCTCGCGAGGCTATAAAGATCGCGCCCGGAAACATCGATGTGCGCAAGCTTGTAGCGCGAGTCTACCTCGCTCAGTCGTTTGTCGGCACGTCGCTCGACAAGGACAAGGCGCGGCAGGCGTTAAAGGAACTCGAAGAGGTCGGCAAGCTGAATGCTTCGGCAAAGATTCCCATCGGCGATCAGGATGTGCCGGTTTTTTCGATCATCGGCGAACTATATGACTCGCTCGGCGAAGAAGACAAAGCGCTCGACGCGCTCAAGCGCGTAGCCGAAACCGACACCTCGGCCGACAACGCTCAATTTCGCCTTGCTATGCTCTACTATCAAAAGAACAAGCTGCGCGAGGCCGAAGGCGCCGCGCGCAAGGCTTACGATATAAAACCCGACGCGCCACAGTATGCCGGTTTGCTTGCAAAGACCTTGCTGAGGCTCGGACGCACGCAAGAGGCTCTGGACATTTATAAGAAAGCTCTGGGAATAAAAGACGCCTCGGCCACGGTCAAAAAAGATGACAAGGATAATAAGGCCGACCCTAACGATAAGGACGATGATGACGACGAAAGCAGCGGGACGATCAAAGCCGGGCTCATAACTTCGCCTTTGCTTGGCGATTACGCCGAAGCGCTCGTATTCGCGGGCCATTATGATGAAGCTACAAAGCTGCTCGAACCCGTGCTGAAGATCGTCAAGAAGGACACGCCCTTTTATTTGAACGCGATTAGAATCGTGGCCGATGCGCAGCGCCGGTCCGGGAAGCGGGAAGATGCCGTCCAGACTCTTCAGGAAGCGCTCAAGGGGCAGGATGTATCCGAAAGTCTCCCCGTACTCTATTCGCTGGCCGAGACCTATGAAGAGATGCACAAATTCGATAAGGCCGTGGATACTTACGAAGAAGCGCTCTCGACGATCGTGAACCCCGACGGGACAGTGAGCGACAATCAGCAGGATAAACAAAACGCGGCTTTGATGCTCCAGCGCATAGGATTAGCCTATCGCCTGGCGGGAAATCGCGATAAGGAGATGGCGACCTTCGGGAGGATGAAGAAGGTACTCGGCCCCGATAATCCCCGCGCCGATCAACTCATCATAGATTCGCTGTTGAACGAGGGCAAAAATAAAGAGGCCCTCGAACACGCGTCGGAATCCGCCAAGCGGTTCCCCGACGAATCTTCGTTCAACCAGTACAAGGCGCAGGCGGCAGTGCGGCTGGGCGATACAAAGACATCGGATGAAATTCTGAAATCTCAACTCAAGGGCGGCAGGGAAGACGCCGACATCTATCTTTTCTGGTCGAGCATGCAGCTTGAGGCCAATCAACTCAAGCAGGCCGAAGAGTATGTGCGAAAGGCGATGGAGATCGAGCCTAACGACATTCGGCCTCTGATCACGCTTTCGATAGTCCAGGATCGGCAAAAGAAATTCAAAGAATCCGAGGCGACCTTAAAGAAGGCGCTCGAAATAGACCCTGAGAACGCGACCGTTCTAAATAACCTCGGCTATTTCCTGACCGAGCGAGGCGAGCGCATGAAGGAAGCTGAAGACTTCATACGGCGCGCGGTCAACATAGAGCCGACCAACGGCTCTTATCTGGATTCGCTCGGCTGGCTTTTGTTCAAGGAAGGGAAGACCGACGAGGCCGAGAAATACCTCGAACAGGCGATTATCTATTCGCCTCGCTCGCCTACGATCAACGATCATCTTGGCGACCTCTACAAGAAGCAGGGAAAGATGGATAAGGCGCGCGCTCAGTGGGAAGAGGCGCTGAAGCTGGCCACCGAGCCGGAAGAGATTCAGCAGATCAAAGAGAAGCTGAACAAGAAATAGCGAGCACGACGATAAAGAGCGGAGGCGAGGTTATGACTTCGCCTTCGCTCCCGAGCACCCTGAAAAACAGGCTCTTTCATTTTTACCGGTCTCAAATTTCTGATTCAAATCTCAGATTTGAGAGGTTCCTCTTGTTGCTACTGGGAATCCGTTGTACTTTATCTGCGGCAGTGCTCGAAGACGAATCGCTTCTGTCAGGTTATATTTTTCGACAAGGATCACGAGGGTAGGTATGAGGAAAGTCATCAGTTTTTCTCTCCTGGTTCCGGCATTACTGTTAACGATCATCCCTGCGGGCAAGGCATATTCACAGCAAGACGACGGCGTATTCACGGGGCGGGGGCGGGTGGCGCGGCATCAGCCTCACGAAGACCGCTCGCCTGAACTCAGAGGCTCGTCGCCTGAGGACTTGAAGCCGCTTGCTTCGCCCGGCTTTCTGCATGAAATCGAATCACTTGAACAACAGTGTCTTGAAGAGATAAATCAACTGCGCGTCAAGCAAGGGCTTCGGCCTCTGGAGTTTTCGGAATCTCTCCTGCCTGTGGCGCGGGCTTATAGCCAGAGGATGGCGGATGAGAAATTCTTTTCTCACGATGACCCGGACGGCCGTACCGTGCGCCAGCGAGTCTCTCAGGCTGGAATAAAATGGCGCATGCTTGGAGAGAATCTTTCTTATTCAAGAGGCTACGTCAACCCCGTGGCCGCGAGCGTTATGGGCTGGATGGACAGCCCCGGCCATCGGCGAAATATACTCGATAGAGATTTCCGGCAGACGGCCATCGGCGCGTGGATAAACGAAAACGGCACGGTCTATTTCACAGAGATTTTCCTGACCAGATGAGAATTTCTCTCTCGATGCGGCGCAGGAAAATATCACGGATCGAAATCATGATAATCAAAATCATGATAATCAAAGTCGCGCGGCTGTTTTGATGGCTCCTTCAATTCGCGTCAAATCCTACGCAAAGATCAACTGGACTCTCGATGTATTGTTTCGCCGGGAGGACGGCTTTCACGAGCTTCGCACAATATATCAAACCGTCTCTCTCTACGATCAACTTCGTATAAGCGAAACCGGGGCGCGGATTGAGATCGTCTGCGATGATCCGAGAGTGCCGACCGATGAAACCAATCTTGCTTATAAAGCGGCAGAGATGTTGCGCGAGATTACGGGGAAAAAGACGGGCGTGCGTATCGAGATTGATAAACGCATACCGGTATCGGGTGGGCTTGGCGGCGGGTCGTCGAATGCCGCAATCACGCTTCTCGGGCTTGCGCGTTTGTGGCAAATCGAACCGGGCGACCGGGAGCTTATTCAAATCGCGGCGAGCCTCGGGTCGGATGTTCCTTTCTTTCTCACGGGAGGGACGGCGCTCGGAATCGGGCGCGGCGAAGAGGTCTACCCCTTGGAAGAGGTTTGTTGGGAATATTTGCTGCTGGCAAACCCCGGATCAGAGGTCTCTACAGGGGCCGCATACGGAAAACTTTCACGGTTGACAAGGGCAGAGGCTCCCCGTATCATACCCTTTACTCTACTGGCCGCTAAAGGCATCTGTGGGCTACCGCTTGTGGCGAGCAACGACCTGGAAATGGTCATCCTGGATGCGAACCCGGAAATAGCGGAAGTCAAGCGCAGGCTCCTGAGACTGGGCGCGAAACACGCACTGATGTCCGGCAGCGGCGCAACTGTTTATGGGGTCTTTGACAACCTGGAAGCGAGCGAGCGAGCGCTATCAGAAATGCGCGCAAGCGGCGTCTGGGCCGAGCGTGTGCGAACCGTTGACCGGCGACAGTATCTGGAAACTCTCTTTGGTTAAGGGGCTGTCGGCAGGGAGGCGCACCCCGAGTGCCGGATGTGAGAACCAACCTCACCTACATTTGGGTGAATTACCAGTTTCGATCAAGTATAATCAAACTAAATCGAAAGCGCGGCGTGGAGCGGACTGACCTTAAGGGCATTTCGCTGCGCCGCAGGTCCGTATGCTGGGGAGTCGCCAAGCGGTAAGGCAGCGGCCTTTGGAGCCGCCATTCGGAGGTTCGAATCCTCCCTCCCCAGCCAGTAAAAATGACAGGGCAAGAAATCGCTTGTCACGTGTTGTTTATAACTTTTGGAGGGCAACGTGAATCTAAGGGTCTTTTCAGGAAACGCTAATCGAGTGCTCGCTGAAGAGATCTGCCAGCATCTGAGGATCGAAGTAGGCAAGGCCAATGTTTCAAAGTTCTCCGACGGCGAATTCAACTTTCAGATACTGGAGAACGTGCGCGGCAAGGATTGTTTTCTGGTGCAACCCACCTGTCCGCCGGTCGACACGAACCTGATGGAACTTCTCATCATGCTCGATGCATTCCGGCGCTCGTCGGCCAAGCGCATAACGGCGGTAATACCTTACTATGGGTATGCGCGCAAGGATCGCAAAGACAAACCGAGAGTGCCGATAACGGCCAAGCTCGTTGCGAACCTGATCTCGCACGCGGGAGCCGATCGCGTGCTTCTGTTCGATCTGCACGCCGGGCAGATACAGGGATTCTTTGATATACCGGCCGACCATCTGTTTGCCGCGCCCGTGCTGGTAGGATATTTTCAGAGCCTGCAATTGCCAAATCTGACCGTGGTCGCACCCGACGCGGGAGGCGTCGAACGCGCTCGCGCTTACGCCAAACGGCTTGACGCAGAGCTTGCGATCATTGATAAACGACGCGATTATGACCGGCTTGGCGAAGTTGAGGTGCTGCACGTAGTAGGAGATGTTGAAGGGCGCACGGCGCTCATAATTGACGATATGATTGACACGGCCGGGACACTGGTAAAGGCAGGCGAGGCGCTCAAGCGCAACGGCGCGGAGACCGTTTATGCCTCGGCCACGCACGCGGTCTTTAGCGGCCCGGCAGTCGAGCGAATAGAGGCCTCGCCGATTCAGGAGGTGGTCGTGACCAATACGATACCGTCCGAGAATTCATGTCGCTCGGCCAAGGTGAGGTGTTTGAGTGTGGCGGGAATTCTGGGCGATGCCATTAGCTCGATACACGACGAGACTTCGGTCAGCAAGTTATTTATATGATGATTTGGGACGCGGTCTTAACTTTCAAATCTCTATTTTGAGATCACAGACAGTCCCTGATATAGGAGTTGTGAAGGATGAACGATTTAACACTTAATGCAAGGTTGCGCGAGGGACTGGGCAAGGGCCACTCGCGACGCCTGCGCGCGCAGGGAATGATTCCCGCCTCGGTCTATGGCGAGAACACAGAGCCGGTAGCAGTAGCGGTCAACGCAAAAGAGGTTGGTGCGATACTGCGTTCTGAGGCCGGACACAACACGATATTCAAGCTCGCCTTCGATGGAGCCGGTGAAGGCGGCGACTCTGCAAACGTGATCATAAAGGACTGGCAGGTTGATCCCGTCAGGGGACGTCTGTTGCACATAGACCTCAAGCGGCTGTCGATGACGACCGTTACGCAGGTGAATGTGCCCGTCGAGATCGTAGGCGATCCCGAAGGCGTCAGGCTGGAAGGCGGCCTGCTCGACGTGCAGATGCGCGAACTCGAAGTGGAATGTCTGCCCGGGGATATACCCGATCACATAAAGGTTGATGTGTCGAAGCTTCACATAGGCGATCACGTCAGGGTGGCCGACCTGGAGTATGATCGCGATAAGATAACCGTGCTCACAAATGAGGATGTCATTATCGCGGGCGTGCTGATGGCGCGTAAGGCCGAAGAGGCTGCCACGACCGCACTACCTGAAACGGGCGAGACTGTAGAGCCCGAAGTGATCACGAAGTCTAAAGAAGAGTAGTGCGTGATTCGTGACGCGTGATTCGTGACTATCAGACAGGCATCACGAATCACGCGTCACGAATCACTTGATGTATGAAACTCATAGTTGGGCTTGGGAATCCGGGAAGGGAATACGAGGCGACGCGCCACAATCTCGGGTTCATGCTCATTGACACACTGTTTAATCGCGCGGGGGGACATCGGTTTCGCGAGCAGGCGAACGCTCTGGTTGCGGAAGTCAGCCTGACAGGCGAGCGCGTGATGCTCGTCAAGCCGCAGACTTTTATGAATCTGAGCGGCGATGCCGTCCGTCCTCTGCTTGAGCGCTACGGCGAAGGCGAGAAGCAAAACCTGATCGTCGCAAGCGATGATGTCGCGTTGCCTTTAGGCATGATCAGGGTGCGCCCGGGCGGGAGCGCCGGGGGGCAGAAGGGCTTGAAATCAATCATCGCCCGGCTTGGCTCTCAGGATTTTGCCCGCATAAGGCTTGGCGTAGGGCCCGATCATCCCGTGAGCGATCTGTCGGATTTTGTGCTTTCGCCAATACCGAAGCGCGACCGCGATACGCTCAACGAGATGCTTGAGCGGGCCGCCGATGCGGTAGAGGTCGTGCTTACCGAAGGCACCGAACGCGCGATGGCGCTCTTCAACGAGCGCATAAAGACGATGACGAGCGAAGAGTGATTCGTAAAGAGTGATTCGTGATTTGGACTTTCAGCGAGCAACTTGCAAGTCAGGTGAATCACGTATCACGCATTACGTATCACTCTTGATCTTTGCCAAGGGGTTCTATAGTGAACCCTCCTTGCTCTGGTACTTATGCCAGGGCTAAACACGAGCATCGCCTGCCCTGCGGCAGGCGAGCAAAGTTAATCCAAAAGGAGGAAACCTCTCAGATGAGAGTTTATGAAGTGCTGTTTATTGTCGCTCCCAATACAGAGGAGAGCGACCTTGAAGCGCTCATCAATCAGATGAGCGATATTGCAACCAATCAGGGCGCTCAGATCGTCAAGACTGACCGAATAGGCCGCCGCCGCCTCGCCTACCCGATTCAAAAATTCACCGAAGGCTATTACGTAGTACTCACTATCGAGGGCACTGGCAGCGAGATTGCCGAGATAGAGCGCCGCATGCGCGTGACCGATGCGGTCATCCGCTATATAACGATCCGCATAGATGAAGACCTCAAGCGCGCCGACAAGTTCAAAGCGCGGAGGGCTGCGCGAGCCTCTGCCGGAACGCCCAGACCCCGCTCCCGACAAGAGCAGATCGCCAATGTAGAAGAGGATGAAAGTGACGAGGAGGAAGAAGAGTTATGAGCAGCGATAGAGACAGAGATGAGGGACGCGGCAGAAACCGTGGAGGCGGGCGTCGTTATGTGCGTGCCCGTAAATCGTGCCGATTCTGCGCCGATCAGGTGGACTACATCGACTACAAGGACGCAAGATTGCTGTCAAACTATATTCCCGAAAGAGGCAAGATTCTGCCCCGGAGAATATCGGGCACCTGCGCTCCTCATCAGAGGATGCTTGCCACTGCGATCAAGCGCGCGCGAAACGCAGCGTTCTTGCCGTTTGCGACAGACTAAACGATTTTAGATTTTTGATTTTGGATTTTAGATTACCGATGATGTATGGTGAGGCGATCTGAACGGTCAGCCTTTTTAATCCAAAATCAAAAATCTAAAATCAAGAGGGGATTTATCAATGGCACACATGGATGTATTGCTTAAATCAGATGTAGAGCACCTGGGCCAGAGAGGCGATGTGGTGCGAGTGCGAACAGGCTACGGCCGAAACTATCTTTTACCGCAGGGGCTTGCGATTGAAGCCACCCCGGGCAACAAGCGGATGATCGAAGAGCAGAAGCGGGTGCTGGCCAAACAGGAGGATCGCGAACGCGATTCAGCCCGGGGCCAGGCCGATCAACTCGAGGGGCTCAGGCTCAGATTCGACCGCCGCGTGGGCGATCACGGCATGCTTTACGGCTCGGTCACGGTGCTCGATATTGCCGAGGCGCTCAAGGAACGAGGCTTTGAAGTGGAGCGCCGTCGCATAGGTCTTTCCGATCATATAAAAGAGATCGGAGACTATGAGGTCGTGATAAAGCTGCACCGCGAGGTCAGCCCTACGATAAAGGTTCTGGTGCGCAAAGAAGGCGCGCCTGACGAGCCGAAAATCGAAGAGACGTCCGCCGCAGAAGAGACGGCAGAGGCCGTAGAAACGGCTCCTGCAGCCGAATCCAGCGCGGCAGAGGCGGCAGAAGAAGAGCCTGCCGCCGTAGAATCGGCAGAAGAAGAATCGGCTTCCTCGGAAGCCGAACCTGAGACTGAAACAGAAGAAGCGTAAGTTTAAACCTGAGCGCAGAGGGTCAGGCGTCGCGCGGACAGGCCGGGTTTCTCTCGTCTGCGGGCTTGATTTCATGACGCGCTAGACGGGCGCGCAGGTGTTTGGTATCATCGGGTGCGGAATGCTGAGGACGCAGCGTTCCGCATCTTTTTTGAGTCGTCTTTTTTGAGTCCGATCCCGGAAATCGCGCGTAACGAGCCAGCAAATAAACCACGATCAGGCGCGATAGAAATTCGCGACAATAACAGGTGTCAGGGCAATGACGCGACCAGCCTCAGGCGACCCCTTTCTTGAAAAGGGGCTTCCCTCAAATATCGAAGCAGAGCGTTCGATACTGGGCGCTATACTGCTCGACAACGCCGTCTGCAACCAGGCTATCGAGTTGATGCGGCGCGATGAATTTTTTCTCGATTCGCACCGCCGTATATTCGAGAAGATGGTTGCGCTTACCGAGCGCGGCGCGCCCATAGACCTGATCACCCTGACCGATGAACTCCGCCGCGCAAGCGAGTTCGAGCAGGTGGGCGGCGCAACCTACATCGCGTCGTTGATTGACGGAGTGCCGCGCACCGACACTATCGAGCACTACGCCAAGATCGTCAAAGCGAAGGCGATGTTGCGCCGTCTCATCACCTCATCCAATCAGATCATCGCTCGCTGCTTTGAAGACGAAGACGACCCCGAGATCATCATAGACGAAGCCGAGCAGATGATTTTTCAGATAGCCGAAGACCGAGTGCGGCAGGGCTTTCAATATATCGGCGATGTAGCCCAGCGCCGGCTTGAACAGATCGAACAGATGGCCGGTCGGCCTGAGATGATTACCGGGGTCCCTTCCGGGTTTACCGATTTCGATCAGATGACATCGGGCTTGCAGCGCCAGGACCTAGTCATAATCGCTGCCCGCCCGTCGCAGGGCAAATATTTTAACCGCGCTGGCGCTAAATATGGCGCAGTACGCGGCCAAGAACGGCAACACCGTAGGCATCTTCAGCCTTGAGATGTCGGCAGAACAACTCGTATCGCGCCTGCTTTGCTCCGAAGCGAGAGTCGATGCGCATCGTCTCCGCACCGGATACCTCAACCGCGAAGAATGGGCCAGGCTTGCCGATGCTTTGCGCCGGTTGTGCGAGACGCAGGTCTTCATAGACGACACACCGGCCGTGAGCGTGCTGGAGATGCGCGCCAAATGCCGCCGCCTCAAGGCCGAACACGGGATGGATTTGCTGATAGTGGACTATCTGCAATTGATGTCGGGTCGGGGCCGCAATGAATCCCGGCAGCAGGAAGTATCTCAGATTTCGCGCGACCTCAAGGGACTTGCAAAAGAACTGGACGTGCCGGTAATTGCGCTTTCGCAGTTATCGCGCGCTCCCGAAATGCGTAGCGATCACCGCCCGCAACTGAGCGACTTACGCGAAAGCGGGTGCCTTGCAGGAGAGAGTCTTATAACGATGGCAGACTCCGGCAGGCAAGTGCCCATTTGTGAGTTGGAGGGGCAGTCCAGCTTTTATGTCTGGGCGTTGAACGAAGAAAATATGAAGTTGGAACAAGCCTTTGTCAGCCGCGCATTCTCGACAGGGATAAAACCAGTCTTTAGACTGACGACACGACTTGGACGCTCAATACGGGCTACGGCTAATCACAAATTCCGAACCCTTGGTGGATGGAAGCAACTGGATAATCTGAATATTGGGGACAGGTTAGCCGTGCCGCGAGCAATTGAAAGCCCTTATCAACAATCCATGTCTGACGAAGAGCTTGCTTTGCTCGGCCACTTGATTGGAGATGGGTGCACGCTTCCTCGCCACGCAATCCAGTATACAACCAGAGAGCGAGACCTGGCTGAAATGGTTGCATCTCTGGCAATCGAAGTATTCGGTAGCGAAGTGCGGCCAACCATCAAACAAGAACGCACATGGTATCAAGTTTATCTTTCATCAACCCGGCATCACACTCACAATGTTCATAGCGCAATTACCGATTGGCTGGAAAATCTGCGAGTCTGGGCACTCAGGTCTTATGAGAAGAAAATACCTGATAAGGTTTTCCAGCAACCACAATCATCTATATCGTTATTTCTGCGTCATCTGTGGACTACAGATGGTTGCATACGGTTAGTGCCCGGTTATTGTAGCCCGGCTGTCTACTATGCTTCGAGCAGCGAAATACTTGCCATAGGCGTTCAGACGTTATTACTAAGACTTGGAATTAATGCGTGGCTGAGGCGCAGACCCCAAAAGGGGAAAGGCCGAGACCAATATCACGTTGCTTTGACCGGCAAGCCCGATCTGGAGCAGTTTTGCAAGAATATAGGCACGGTCGGCCAATATAAAAACCAGGGATTAACAGACATTTTGCACTACCTTCAAGGCCGTGTCGGTAACACCAATAGGGATATTATTCCTAAAGAATTTTGGGGGTATTACGTTAAGCCGGCGATGTCAGAGGTGGGCATCACATCTCGACAACTAATGGCTGGCATTCAAACTGCCTATTGTGGCACTCAGATTTACAAGCAAAATGTGAGCAGAGAGCGGGCCGCACGCATTGCAAATGTAGTAGGGTCCGAGCCGTTAACAAACCTTGCAGAAAGTGGCGTGTACTGGGATCAAATCATTTCAATTGAACCTGATGGGGATGCCCAGGTGTACGACCTGACGGTGCCCGGTTCTCATAATTTCATTGCAAATAATATTATCGCTCATAACAGCATAGAGCAGGATGCCGACGTGGTTTGCTTTATTTATCGCGAAGAGGTCTACAATCAAACGGAAGAGAATCGCGGAATTGCAGAACTGATTATCGGCAAGCAGCGCAACGGGCCTACGGGCACGGTGCAGATGGCCTTCCTCAAAGAGTTCACCAGATTCGAGAACATGTGGCGAGAATGAATTAAGGGATGAGGGATGAGGGATGAGGGATGAAAAGGACTCTGAGAAAATATTCGATAACCAGCGAGACGCTTTTCATCAAGCTGTCGCGCCAGCCTCTTTTTCATCCCTCATCCCTCATCCCTCATCCCTTTCCGGTCGTCGTCCCACGTGGGCTGAAATCAATCTCGATAATCTCATTCACAACTTCCGCGTGATGCGAGAGGCCGTAGGCCCTGATGTTGCCATCATGCCCGCTGTGAAGGCCGATGCCTACGGTCACGGCGCACGCGAGTGCGCGCTTGCGCTTGAGCGCGAAGGCGCGCGGTGGTTTGGCGTGGCATTGCCCGAAGAGGGCTCGTCGCTCAGAGAGGCCGGGATTCAGATCTCCATACTATGTCTTGGAAATTTCTGGGAAGGTCAGGAAGATTTGCTCGTCGCCCTTAATCTCACGCCTGCAATTTTCGGCATCGACCCGCTTGAACGCTTCGACCTTGCTGCGCGCCGCGCCGGTTGCATCGCAGATTATCACCTCAATATTGATACGGGGATGGGGCGGCTTGGGGTGCCTTTCCGCGAGCTAAGAGACTTTCTTGATCGCGCAGCAGGCTTCAAAAATCTCAGGCTTGACGGAGTGATGACACATTTTTCTGCTGCCGACGAGCCGTCAAAAATCGAGTTCACAAGCCATCAGATGACTCTATTTGAAGAAGCGGTCGAGATGGTGCGGTCGTGCGGGCACACGCCTGCGTGGATTCATCAGGCGAACAGCGCGGCAACTCATGCCTATCCGCTCTCTCGCGGTAACATGGTAAGACTCGGAGGGGTGACTTACGGATTGTGGCGAGACGCGACCAACCCGACTATCGAGCCGCTGGACTGGCGTCGGGTGCTGTCGCTTCACTCGCGCATAGTGCTTTTAAAGACCGTGCCGACGGGCACTCCGCTCGGTTACGGTTGCACCTTTGTAACCGAGCGCGAAAGCCGCATAGCGACAATCCCCATCGGCTATGCCGACGGGCTGAGCCGCGCGCTTTCAAACGCCGGTCGAGTCATCGTGCGAGATCAATTCGCACCCATTGTGGGCCGGGTCAGCATGGACCTCACGATAATTGATGTTACCGATGTGCAGGATGCCGCGACCGGCGATGAAGTCATCATCATCGGCGGCCGCGGCCGAAACCGGATCACGGTCGAAGATATCGCCGCGCAGATTGGAACCATCTCTTATGAAGTGACCTGTGCAATCAGCGACCGCGTGCCGCGAATCTATACGAGTTAGCCGCAAAGACATTTGTGCTCTTCACGCGAGAAGAAGAAGGTATGCTGGGCTCGACGGCCTATGTTGCGCGTCATCGAAACGAGATGGATCACACTCTTGCGGCGCTGATAATGGACATAGGCGCGGGCCGCCCGCAAGGATGGTTTTCGATGGGGCGTACGGACCTTGATGAAGAGATAAACCAGTTGATGAAACCTCTCACGCAATTCGATCTGTCGGTGATTGAGCATTCGGCCTTTGCGGCTACGGATAACGCGGCGTTTATGGCCGAAGGCGTGCCCAATCTGGTTCTGCTTCAAGACGAAAGCTCATACTTCCCGGTACATCACACGATAGCCGATACGGTTGATAAAGCGGACCCGCGTGATTTCGCCACGGCTACAGAGGTGCTTGCGACCACTGCTTATCAAATCGCAGACCGCTCTGAGCGGTTTGGTCGCCGTTTGCCGTCGGAAGAAGTCAGACGAATGGCCGCCGAATCGAAGGTAGACGAGCAATGGCGAGCGGCGGGCATCTGGCCCCAATGATGTCTGAGATTTGAGATTTGAGATTGAGATCTCAGAGGGGTAAATCAGATTCTCGCTTGACGCGAGCGCGTGGGGCTATAGAATTGAACTATCCCCGTTTTTATGAGCAGGCGGCCCGGGAGTCTCATCATGCAAGAATATCTCGACCGTTTCCGCGATCACCTGAAGTATGAGCGCAACGTGTCGGAGCACACATTGCGCAATTACATGAGTGATCTCGAACAGTTTTACGAGCATCTCTGCCCCGTTCAAGCATCGGGTGAGCGACGTTACATAGACGTACGGCAGATAGATCATCTCACGATACGCGAATATCTGGCGAAGCTTTATCAGGAGAAGCGCAAAAAGACTTCTATTGCGAGAAAACTCGCCACACTCAGGACCTTTTTCAAGTTTCTGTGTCGCGAACAAGTCACAGAGATGAACCCGGCGCGGCTGGTCTCAAGCCCGCGACTGGAACAGAAGCTTCCCAAGGTACTTTCCGTAGAAGATGTTATTCGCTTCATCGAATCGCCCGATCCCGAAACCGTGCTCGGCAAACGAGACCGCGCAATACTTGAGCTTTTGTACGCCTCCGGCATGAGGGTTTCGGAACTGGCCGGGATGAACCTTGACGACATAGACTTCAAACACGAATCGATACGCGTGCGCGGCAAAGGGCGAAAAGAGCGTATAGTGCCTTTCGGCACAACGGCCAAAGAGACTCTACAGGAATACCTCGGCGTGCGCGGCGAACTTCTGGTCGAAGCCCCGGAAGAGGAACGCGACCCGATGGCGGTCTTTCTGAATTATCAGGGCACGCGAATCACTACGCGCTCCGTGGGCCGTATGATAGACAAGTATGTGCAGGAACTGGCTATGGCTCAGGATATAAGCCCGCACTCGCTCAGGCATTCCTTTGCCACGCATCTGCTGTCGGCGGGCGCTGATTTGCGCGCGATTCAGGAACTGCTTGGACACGCGAGGCTGTCAACCACGCAAATATATACGCAGGTCTCGCTTGAGAAATTGATGGAGGTCTATGATAAATCTCATCCGAAGGCGTGATTCGTGATTTGTGATTTGTGATTTGTGATTTGTGACAGCCGGGCGGGCTGTCTTACAGCTTGCTTTGAGCATCTTTTGAGGGGCTGATTTAATGACTACTCCTGCACTTGCGCTCGGCGCTCTGGACCTCGAAACGTATTGCATAACCGATGTCGAAAATGTCTTAACTCCTGCCCTGGCCATCTATCCCGAAATAGTCGATGCCAACATCTCCGTCACGCTCGAATTGCTCAAAGGCGAGGCTGACCGCTGGCGGCCTCATATCAAGACGGCCAAATTGATTCGCGTTATGCAGAGATTGGTTGAGCGCGGCATCAGAAATTTCAAATGCTCCACCACGCTTGAATTTGCAACCGTGTGCGAAGCGGGCGCAGGTGATGTCTTGATCGCCTACCCTCTGGTGAGTGCAAATGCCCGGCGTGCCCGTCAGATCGCAGACCGATTTCCGAAAGCGCGAGTATCGGCGCTGGTAGAAAATGTCGGGCAGATCGAACCGTGGGAAGAGAGCCGGTTCGGGCTCTTTATAGACATCAATCCCGGCATGGATCGCACCGGCATAGAGCAGGATCGAATAGATCAGATCATCCTGCTCGCTCACGCGATTCAATCGCAGGGTCTCGAATTTCGCGGACTTCATTATTATGACGGACACCTGTCGAGTCTCGCGCTGCCTGAGCGTGAGGCGGCTGCACATAAAGGCTACGATCAATTGATGGAAATAGTCTCTGCCTTAGAGCAATCAGGCATCGGTGTAGACGAGGTCATCACGGCTGGAACGCCCGCTTTCCCCTGTACGCTTTCTTATTCGAAGTTTTCCACCGCGTCATTCATCCATCGCGCATCGCCCGGCACGATTATCTATGGCGATTGCGCGAGCCTCGCTCAGTTGCCTGCTGTCTGGGGGTATCGCCCCGCCGCCGTGGTGGTGTCCACGGTTGTCAGCCGCCCTTCTGCCAATCGCATCACGATAGATGCGGGCCACAAGACGGTATCGGCAGATGCCGGTGTGCCCACCTGCACGGTGCTGGGAATATCCGGCCTGATGCCCTTGAAGCCCAGCGAAGAGCATTTGCCAATAGAGGTGCCGATAGATGCCGCGACGGATTCTTTAATCCCTTCGATAGGCGGATCGCTTTACCTTTTGCCCCGCCACATCTGCCCGACCGTAAACAATTTCGATCACGCGCTGATTGTGGAGCGCGGTCGAATCACGGGTGTCGAGCCAGTAACGGCGCGAGGTCGCGAGGCTCCGCTTGATTTTGAGGGATGAGGGATGAGGGATGAAAAGGACTGTCAGGGTAGATTTCGCTCATATGTTCAACCGCATTAATCAGAGTGTTTCCCCAGAGTCCTTTTCATCCCTCATCCCTCATCCCTCATCCCTTCGATCATCCCTCAAAATACGGTTTCGGCCAGCCGCGCAAGCATGACGGAAGAGGCCTGCTCTACATCTGCGTGCAGCGAGTTGCCGTGTGAGTCCATTGTGACGATGGCAGGGAAGTCTTTCACGCGCAGATGCCACATCGCCTCCGGGATGCCGAACTCCAGGAGGTTTACGTCGAGCACTTCTTCTATGCATCGGGCATAATATTGCGCCGCCCCGCCTATGGCGTTTAAATAGACCGCGCCCGCTTCCTTCATCCCTTCGAGCGTGCGCTTGCCCATGCCTCCTTTGCCCATCACGGCGCGGATGCCGTATCGCTTTATGATGTCTGCTTGATATGGTTCTTCCCGGATGCTGGTCGTGGGGCCTGCGGCGGTGATCTTGTAACTCCCGTTATTTTTCATCACCACAGGGCCGCAGTGATAGAGCACTGATCCGTCCAGATTGACCGGCGGTTCGTGCTTCATCAGATACGAATGCACGGCGTCGCGTCCCGTATACATCTCGCCTGATATGAGCACGACATCGCCTACCTTGAGCGAGCGAATCTGCTCTTCGGTTATCGGCGCAGTGAGCGGCTTTTCATTTCCGGTTAATCGAAATCCTTCGCCCGAAGACATCGCCGTCGTCGCTTTGGCTTCGTCGCGGTAGAGCCATCTTTTGATCTCGCCCGTCTTTCGATCCAGGATCACGCCGAGACGTCTGAAAGCCCAGCAATCATAGGCTACGGATACAAAGAAGCTTGCGGGCAGGCGATTGAGCGCGCCGATTTTGCAGCCTATCAGGGTCACGCCGCCGCCAAACCCCATGGTGCCGATCTGGAGCGTGTTGGCCGCCTGCATAACGTAATCTTCGAGTTCGGCGAGACGGGGATCGGGATTTGTGTCGTCGAGCGTGCGAAAGAGTTGCTCTTTGGCGTGCTGGTAGCCGGATGTTCGGTCCCCGCCGATCGATACGCCGATAGCGCCCGCGCTGCACCCCTGTCCCTGAGCCTGCCACACGGCGTGGAGTATGCACTTGCGAACACCGTCGAGGTCGCGGCCCGCGCGTCCAAGATGAGGAAGTTCGGCGGGCAGAGCGTACTGGATGTTTTTGTTTTCGCATCCGCCGCCTTTGAGCAGCAGTTTTACTTCGATTTCATCATCGTTCTCCCACTGATGAAAATGGATGACGGGCGTGCCGGGTCCGAGATTATTGCCCGAGTTTTCGCCTGTGATCGAATCGACCGAATTGGGTCGCAGCTTGCCGCGTCGGGTGGCTTCGGTTATGGCCTCGCGTATCTCGCGCTCCATCACGATCTGATTTGCGCCCACCGGGGTCTTGATCTCAAAGGTAGGCATTCCGGTGTCCTGGCAGATCGGGCCTTCCGTGTCACAGGCCATATCAATATTTGTTGCGATGACCGCAAGCGCCGTCCCCGCGCGCGACCCGGCAGACTCTTCGCCTACCGCGCGGGCCATCGCCTGCCGCACATCCGGGGGCAGGTTGGTTGAGGTCGTCGTGATCAACTCGATCATGCTGTTTTGAAATGATTGCATAGCAGCGCCTCCATCGAGGATTTTATAAAACTCACCAGATAGTTTATCGCCACCGGATAAAAATAAGAAGGGAGGCCCGGAAGCCTCCCTTTGCGAGTTCCCTACGCCGGAGACTTAGCGGGCCGGCTTGATAAACAGCGTCAGGAACGTAAAGAGCACGAGCGTTTCGATAAGCGCGAGGCCCAGAAGCAGCATCGTGAAAATACGTCCGCCAGCGCCGGGATTGCGCGCAGTGCCTTCGCAAGCCGCGGCAATTGCCTTACCATCGCCGAGCGCCCCGCCAAAGGCGGCAATCGCCACGGCAAACGCGATGTCGTTAGGTATAAACCACGAGCCGCCGCCGCTCGTGGCGGCTCCGCCTTCTGTCTGTGCCGACGCGGTCGCGACGACGAGCAACATCATCATCGCCGACATCAAAAACATTTTGACTCTGAACATAACTGTTCCTCCTCAAATATCTGACAGGTCGGAAGCCGACCTTTGCGTTATGCGGGCTGCCGACTTTGAGCAAGGCCGAACGAGATAGTAATTATTCGATAAATTATCTCGATCATTTTTGCTCAAATCGCGCCCGGAGGTTAATGACAAGAAGAGGTGTGACAGTCGAGCCTTAGTATTATTTCCACGAGTCCGGTATACGCTTGCTCCTAGTACTGCAAGGCTCCAGCGACGCGTGCTGCCAACTTCTATGAAAGGGCCCCGCTCTCAACCTCTTCAAACGACGGGTACGGATAAAGCCAAATCTCAATGCGCTTCGGCTACTGCTTCGTGACCGTGCCCTCCGGTGTCGTGTTCTTCGTGGGGCACGGTCTCCGACAGGTAGACCATCGAAAGCATTATGAATATGAATGTCTGCACAAAGGATACGAAAACGCCCAGCACAATCGTAAATATGGGAATCAGCCACGGCGCGAGGTTAAGAAATACGCCCGCGATCTGATGATCGGCAAACATGTTCACAAACAATCGGAGCGAGAGCGTAACCGGGCGCACGCTGTTGGAAATGATCTCGACGAAGAAGATAAGTATGCCGAGCGTCGGCAGCAGCGCGCCCGTCAGTCCGCCTGTGAAGTGTTTGAGATAACCGATTCCCTGCTGACGAAACCCGCTCGAGATGTAATAAACAAATGATGTGAGGCCGAGCGCGCCCGTCACATTGATATTGTCGGTCGCCGCCCCGAGCCCCGGCACCAGGCCCATCAGGTTTCCTATCAGGATGAAGATGGCGAGCGAGCCGATCACGGGCAAATAACGGCGGCCGTACGGGCCTATGACCTGTTCAAGCAAATCGTTGATCTGTTCTACGACGACCTCAAGCACCTGCTGTCCTTTGGAGGGGCGATCGACCGAGAGTCGGCCCCGCAGCAATAAAACGCCTATGGTGCAGACGATCATCAAGAGGATGACCCAGATAACCTGCTCTGGGATTACCATCGCGCCAGGCGCGGGTTCGCTCCAGTGCTTGCCGAAGAGCCCATAAATCGAAGGCATTATGGCTCGCTCGATGTTGAGCACAATCGGGCCAAAAATTTGATTGATCTGCTCGACAATCCAGGGCTCGGCGTGCGCGGCCGTATGTTCCGAGCCTTCTGCCTCGTGCCCTTCCTGTAAAAGTGCCGTAATCAGAGCTAGCATTTGTTATCGTTCTCCGTGATCCTGAGCTATGGTTTTAAAAGTAACGTAAAAGGCTTCTATCATTATCGCAACTGCTGGCGCAAACAAAGCCGCAAGCATCGCGGCCGAATCGAAACGACCCGTCTGGCTTGCCGCGTAAATCACCGCCCCGATCACAAACCAGCGAAAAATAAATTTCATGGTAGTGCCGGGCGGGGTCTTTTCGCTTCCCACGCCCATAATGCCCCGGAGCGAAGCGTGCAGCCATTTGTAGTTGAAGAGCGCGAGCGCGCCGCCAAGCACCGTCCCGAGCGTGAAATTCAATCTTGCAAAGATAGCCGATACGAGCACCCCCACGGTTAACACGATGAAAATGTTGCGCCAGACACGACGCTCGACATCCGCCGGGTTTGTAAAATCCGCCTGATTGACGGCCATCATTTTGTTGCCCGAGTTCACCATTTGGAGGTCGTCTTTTTCGTCCGTTTTCAAAGCTGCAAATTTTATCAGTGCTTTCGCGGCTTTGTCTAGCGTGAGTGATTCGGCCGGAACCGAAGAAAAAAAACGATTGGTGCGCCTGTGGCTATTATGTCGTATAATACGGAAGGATCGTCTCCCAGACGCTTATGCTCTGGTTTTTTATTTATGGTTTTCGATGGTTGACAGAGTTCAAAGTGGCTCCGAAGTATGGACCGAGAAATGTGGCCTAGACGACGAAAAGGCAAAAACGATCAAAACGATTCCCAGATGCCGATAATACCCGAGCATGTCGTGATGGTAATGAGCTACAACGACCTTAACGAATGCTGGCGGCTCGATCAGCGGTGTTTTTCCGACGGCGAGGCTTACGACCGCGAGACTATCCGATATCTGCTCTCGCACAACCAGGCGGTCTGTTACAAGGTTGTCACCCCATCAAGCATGATGATTGCTTTCGTAGTAGGTATGATCGAGCCTGACAACACGGGCCACGTCGTAGCACTCGGCGTAAGCCCCGATCATCGTCGTCGCGGCCACGGCCGCCGCCTGATGCATGCCGTCGAGCGAGGCTTTTCAGACAGGGGCGTAAACACAGTGCGTCTGGAAGTCCGCACCTCGAATGACGCGGCTCAGAAACTATATTTCGATCTCGGCTATAAAATCATACGCCGCATGCCGCGTTACTACACTAGCGGCGACGATGGGTATCTCATGGTAAAAGACCGCATCCGGTAACACACGACCGTTCAAATTCCCTTTGCAATAATGTTGTCACCGCTTCAAGCGGCTAGGCATAATACACGGCATGAGTTTGACCGTTAGAGAGGCGCTGGCGTTAAACGTGCTGAAAGACGCGAAGGTTGTGGCAGGCGCGGGCGGGCTGGATAACCCTATTCGCTGGATGCACATCATAGATCATCCTGATGTGGCCGAGTGGGTCAAGGGCGGAGAAGTGCTGATAACATCCGGTCTGGGTATCTATGGCAACACCGAGGCGCAGATAAAGTATATGCGCGAGGCGGTTGAAAAAAAGGTCGCCGCCGTCTTTGTTACCATAGAAGAATATCTGCCGCAGACCACCCCCGAAATGCGCTCGATAGCCGACCAGTACAACCTGCCGCTTGTCGAACTCCCGCGTACGACCGCATTTGTCGAGGTGACTGAGGCGATACTCAGGCGAATGGCGGCGAAGTCTCCGGGCGCGGAAAGAGATTATCTGATAGATGCGTTGCTTGCAGGCAATCTGCCCGAAAGCGATGAAGTGAGCGCGCGGCTGAGCGAGCTTGGATTGAAGCTTGACCAGCATCACGCGCTGGTCCTTGCGCAACAGGCCGGAGCGGATGTCGCGCAAAAACTGACCGAAGAGGATGCCCGCAACATCACATCATTGCTCAACCGCGCGCCGCGCCGGGCTATGATAAGCGCAAAGCCAAACTGGGTTCTGGCTATTTTCCCGCTCGGCTTCGACGAACAATCAGCGGTTCCATTCTCGCGGGCGCTTGAAGAGTCTCTTGAAGGCGCATCCGGGCATCGTCTCCGCGTAGGCGTAGGCCGGCTGGCAAGAAAGCTTTCGGATTTTCCGAAGAGCTATCGCGAAGCTCAGGAGGCGCTATTCATTTCGAGCCTCACAGACGACGGCAGAGTGGTTTCGCACCATAACGATCTGGGAGTCTGGCAATTGTTGCTCCGCATAGAGGATCAGGGCGAGCTTGACCGATTTGAGGATTATTTTTTGAACGCTCTCATCCGTCACGACCGCGAACAGCAGACCGACTGGATGACCACGCTTGAAACATTTCTGGAATTAAACGGAAACCTGCGCGCCACGGCGCGAAAGCTCGAATTGCATCGCAACACGATCACTTATCAGCTCGAACACATAACAAGCCTGCTTGGTCGTGACCTCGACAACCCGGAAGTCCGCCTAAACCTCCAACTGGCCTTCAGGGTGCGAAAACTGCGCGAGGCGCGTAACCGAATTACCGCCTGAAATCAATTTAACCCCTTATTTATAAACATTTAACCGGCTTGTGCCACCGGCACAAAAATATGTCTCCGGGCTGGTTCCTTCGCCCGTTGTCGGGTGTGACGGCTTGCCTGAAAATACTACCTGTAACGAGAAGGGGAAAATTTGATGAGAGAAACAATCTTAAACAAAACAGAGAATATACTGTCACTCGGCTCAAATGAGCGATTTGTGGGCCGGGCGCAGGTATTGCTTTCCGCGCTGTCGTTTGGCGCGATCAGCACATTTGCCAAATTCGCTTATGCCGAGGGGGTCCACGCGCCCATGCTTCTGGCGCTGAGATTTCTTGTGGCGGCGATTGCGCTGTGGACATATTTTTCAATCTTCAAGCGCGACGTGGTTCGCATAGGTCGAAAGGAACTGGCTACGTGTGCGGCGCTTGGGCTTGCGGGTTACGGCATATTTTCAAGCCTGGTCTTCAAGGCTTTTGAAACCACCCCGGCTTCAATCGCGGGTATGCTCTTTTTCAGCTATCCGGTCTTTGCGATGGTTCTGGAATGGGCTGTGAGCCGCAAACGGCCTGATGCGCAACTGATGCTCGGCGGCGCGGTGATACTGGTTGGAATCTCGTTGGGCGCATTAGGCGCGACAGCCGGAAACCTGACCGTGGGGATGTTGCTGGCCCTTGGGGGAGCCGCCTGGTATGCGGCCTATGTAGTCGCAAGCCGCCGGTTGCTGCAAAACCTCCGGCCTCAGACAGTCGCGCTCTATGTGACCAGTTTTGCCGCAATCGGGTTCTGGTTCATGGGCGGCCCGGTGATTTCCCAACTGCACGGGGTGACTACCTGGGGCTGGCTGATGGTCTTTTCGATAGCGATTATCTCGACCGTCGTGGCATTGCTCTCTTTCTTTTCGGGGCTTGAGAAACTCGGCAGCGCCGAAGCCTCGCAGATCGGCACATTCGAGCTTATCGTGAGCCTCACGCTTGCGACCTTTATCCTGGGCGAGCCCCTCAGAATGCCCGTGATACTTGGCGCTGGGTTTATCCTTTTCGGGATCGTAATGGGGCAGTATAAACCTGCCGCACGGCACAGGGAGTGCCCGAACGATACTATCTGCTGAATGATGCGTGATGCGTGACTTTCAGACAGGCCGCTTGGTAAAGACAACTTGCAAGCCTGGTTAATCGCGGATCACGCATCACGCATCATTGAGCGCCTCACGCGCAAGAAATCCTGTCAAAATTCTTGGAAGACGCGCAACATTCGGCATTTATTGATTAAGGAGGGTTTTGTGAGTAATTCTGTAGGCAATCATTATTGAGAGGATGATTTAGGGATGCAGTCAGGTAATAAAGAGATCACAATTGCTGCGGCCCCATCAGTCACCGTCATCATTCCGACCTACAACAGCGCGCGTTTTCTGCCCGAATCGCTCGAATGCGTGCTCAATCAAACCTTCCGCGATTTTGAAATCCTCGTCGTAGACGACGGCTCTACCGATAATACCGAGCAAGCGATTGCCCCTTATCTCGGCCAGATTCGCTACATCAAGAAGGAGAACGGAGGACCGGCCGCCGCTCGCAATCTTGGAATCAGCGAAGCCCGGGGAGAGTTTATTGCTTTTCTTGATGCCGATGATCTGTGGATGCCTGACAAGCTTGAGTTGCAGATCAGCAGGATGAATGAGCATCCTGAGTTTGGGGTCGTCTTTACAGACGATGCCATCTTTGATGAAACCGGCATCACTCGAAAGAGCCTCAAAGATCAGTTTGTCATCTCTACCGGAAACGTGTTCGACAAGTTGTTGACCGATCATTTCATCTGCATGTCCTCGGTCATGATCAGGCGAAAATGTCTGGAGCAGATAGGTGTTTTTGATGAAACGCTCATCGGGGCCGAAGATTATAATCTGTTTCTGCGGCTTGCGAGCAGATACAAATTCGGGTTTGTAAATAAGGTAGTCGTTCACAAACGCGACCACGGCGGAAACCTCTCCGAGAACCTCGAACAGATGTGCCACGACGAGGTGTGGAATCTCAATAAGATCGCCGAAATGTTTCCCGACCGACAAATACCCACGCGAAAATTGATCGGGCAGATATACCTTAGATTTGGAAAGTATCATTTCAGCCGCCAGGAATTTGCCGCCGCAAGGCGGATTTTGCTCAAATCCCTTCGGCGCTCCCCCCTTGTCGCCGAAGCCTGGCTCTTTCTGGCCGTCTCTTCATTGCCCCCGCAACTGCGCAAATCGATACTCGCGATTCGTAAGCGTCGGAGAAGCGCAATCCAGCTATCGAACGAGGCAGGTACATAGTGCGACAAGACAGCGAGCAACGCTCACGGCAGATCGTCAAAAACGTCCTTATGAACTGGGTTGCGTTTGCCGCGACCATACTGACCGGCTTTTTGATGTCGCCGTTTCTCGTACGCCATCTGGGAGATTCCGTTTACGGCGTGTGGGTGCTTGTGGGGTCGCTTGTGGGCTATCTTGGGCTGCTCGACTTTGGCATCACTCAATCAACGGTCAAGTATGTGGCCGAGTACCGGGCGCGTGGCGATAAAGAAGCCATAAATCGGGTAGTAACGGGCGGGCTTGCCGTCTATTCCTTCATGGGAGTTGTGGCTCTTGGCGCAAGCATAGCGGTCGCGTCTCTATTCAACAGGATGTTCAACACCCCGCTTGCAGACAACATCGCCGCCTCGGTTGTGCTGCTTGTCGGCCTCAATCTCGCCATCACTTTTCCCGCTTCGGTCTTTGTAGGAGTGCTGCGCGGATACCAGCGATATGAAGTGGATTCGGCCGTCACTACCCTAAACATCCTTGTGCGGAGTCTGCTGATTGTCGGTCTGATCCTGAACGGTTACGGCATACTCGCGCTCGCGCTCGTTACGTTTGTCTTTGATATGGCGAGGCTGGCTTATCTGATTCTGAAGGTCTATCGCTTGAACCCCGATCTGCGAATTGCCCGAGAGTATCTTGACAGGCGAGAACTCGGCCGCCTGTTTGGCTATAGCGTCTACGCTTTCTTGATGAGCGTGGGCAAGAAGATGATCTTTTACACCGACGCGATAGTGATAGGAATTTTCCTCCCGGTCGCGGCGGTCACGCTCTATTCGATAGCCAACCGCCTTGTGACCTATCTGCTTCAGGTATCCGAGACGATGGGCGTGCTCACGCCGACCGCCTCCGATCTGGACGCGCGCAACGATCAGGCGGGGCTAAAAGATATGCTCGCTATCTGCACAAAGTACATGCTGCTCGTAGCCCTGCCCGTGGCCTCGGTCTTCTTTGTGATGGGAGACCGTTTTATAAGTTTGTGGATGGGCCCCGAGTATGTCGCAAGCGCTTCGATACTTATGGTGCTGACCGTGGCCGTGCTCGCGCATCTGTGTGAGATGCCCGCCCACACGGTCTTGCTTGGGATGGGCAGGCATTCCGTTGTGGCGTGGTTTACGCTCGCGCAGGCGATTGCGAATCTGATTCTGAGCATCATTCTGGTCAGGCCCTACGGCCTTATGGGGGTGGCGCTCGGAACAACGATTCCCACCGTTTTATTCACATCGGTTGCCATCGTCGTATACTTTCGCCGCTATCTGAAGCTCCCGCTTGGCGAGTACATCCGACGCTCAGCGCCGATGCCTATTGCCATCCAGATTCCGTTTATAGCCGCGCTTTTGTTATTCAAGAACTACGCCGCCCCGTCATCGCTAGCCGTATTCTTTCTCGAAGTAGCCGCCGCGCTCGTTCCTTACTGCGCGCTCGTCTTCTCGGTATGCATGACCCCTGTTGAACGCCGTCCTGTTTTGCAACTCGCCGGAAAACTCGGACTCAAACTCTCCCCACGATTTTCATAAAGCGATCAGTGAAAAATGATGCGTGACCTGGCTATCAGGCCGCAGGTTTAAGACGACCTGCAAGCCTGCCGGATCACGGATCACGGATCACGCATCGCAAACATCCTTTTCAAGCCGAAACGGCTCTGGTAATTTTAACCTTCGAAATCATTTCAAGGATTAATAGAGAATATGAAGAATCATGTGATGATCTCTGCGCTGATATTGACAGTTTCGCTCGCCGTGATGAGTTGCCAGCCTACGCCATCCAACAGCAATCAGCAGAATTCGAATCAAGCAGCCACACCGGCAAAGACGGCTAAATGGGTGGCTCAATATCAATCGCCCGCCTCGAAGGTTTCCGAAGGGCTTCACCTTGCGACTTACTCTTACAACGATATATCGGTAGTATCGGCAAGCGTCGTCTTCGTAGCCAGTGATATGCCCGACCCCGGGGATGCCAAAGCGCGCATAGGTGTGGTTTTGCGAACTACCGACGGCGGGCAGAACTGGACGGAATTTCGCGTTCAGACCTCGGGCATGAAGGTGCCGGTTTTGAACGCGATCCATTTCGTGAACCCGAATCTGGGGTGGGTAGTTGGGGCCACACAGGAGGGCGCTGCAAACGCGGGAGTCGTGTTGAAGACGACCGATGGTGGAGAGACGTGGGCCGCCTCAAAGCTTGCCTTCAAGCAGATTCCGACCTCGATCTTTTTCGCAGACGAAAACAACGGATGGATGGGCGGCGCGACTACGCCTATTGATGACATCGAAGACAGCAGCCCGAGCGATATACTGGCGACCACAGACGGCGGGGCTACCTGGAGATCGCAGCGCCACGTTTCGGTTACAATCAATGATGTCTTCTTCCTCGATAAGATGAATGGATGGGCCGGTGGGACGAAAGGCGCGATCTATCACACGACGGATGGAGGGCTGACCTGGAGCACTCAGCGAAGCGGAATGGAGCCGGGTGGAGGCACCTCCACATCAAGCCCTGTCGGGCGGATGGATTTTTCTATCACGGCCCTTAACTTTGTTGATGGTCAACACGGATGGGCTACGGCGAGCGATCCCGAGGCTGAGGAAGGGCGCGTGATCGGAACAGAAAACGGCGGCAATTCGTGGGCAATGTTGCGAATCCTGAATGGCGGAGGTGCGCGCGGCGTATTCTTTGTCGATCCGAATAACGGATGGATAAGCACAGATCAGGGGCAGTACCTTTATCATTCGAGCGACGGCGGCCACGAATGGGGAAGCGAAAGAATAGAATTCACGCAGGAAGTGCCTATTTACAAACTGGGCGCGGCTGATCTTTTACACGTCTGGGCAGTTGGCGGCGGGGCTATATTTTATCGCGTCGTCGAGTAAATTTGAGCAAAAAGCGCGTTGCAATAGACCGTCGATGATTCGTGACTAACCATGCCTGAGCCGCGCCCGCGAATCGAGCAAGGAGAATACATGCCCTCTTTCCGTCTGTTTTCAAGTCTCACAAAAGCGGCGGCCTCTTTAGGTCTTATCATCGCAATCGCCTTACCCTCTCTGTCTGATTCCGGCGCGAAACACGCGCGAGTTGTCAGCCAGCCTTCATCCCAAACAAAGAAGGCCGCGAAAAAAAAGGGCGTACCTGCGCCTCTCGATGTAATAGGGTTTACGCCGGGCGATGATCGCAAACTCGCCTCGTGGGCGCAGATGACCGATTATTTCAACCATCTGGCGCGGGCGAGCAATCGCGTCAAGGTTCAGGAGCTTGGCCGGACGACGCTTGGCCGTCCGTTTCTGCTTGCTACGATTTCATCGCCTGAAAACCTCGCCCGCCTGCCGCGATTCAAAGAGATTCAGCGCCGACTCGCAGACCCGCGCCTCATAAACAGCGATCAGAGAGAGGCCGAGAAATTGATCGCCGAAGGCCGCACGATAGTCCTGATCACCTGCGGGATTCACTCTACCGAGGTGGGTGGAAATCTCGCGGCTCTAAATATCGCCTACCGTCTTGCCTCGGATGATTCGAATGAGACGCGCGAGATACTCGACAAATGCATAGTGCTGCTCGTGCCTTCGCTCAACCCCGACGGCGTAGACATCGTCAAGGACTGGTACGATAAGACGCTCGGCACTCCGAGCGAGGGAACCGGCCCGCCCGATCTTTATCACTACTACGTCGGGCACGACAACAACCGCGACTGGTACGCGTTCACTCAGGTAGAGACGCGACTCACGGTCGATAAGGTGCACAACGAATGGCACCCGCAGATCGTCCACGACATACATCAGCAGGGTGCGACCGGGAGTCGCTTTTTCCTGCCGCCCTATGTTGACCCGTGGGAGCCAAACGTGCCCCCTATAATTCAAGCCGGGGTCAATTTCATGGGCAGCGCGATGGCGTGGGAATTGATCGGACAGGGCAAGGCGGGCGTGGTGATAAACGGTGTATACGATGCGTGGACCCCGGCCCGAGCCTATCAGCATTACCACGGCGGGATTCGCATTTTGAGCGAGACGGCATCGGCAAGGCTCGCCAGCCCGACATCGGTAGATTTCGACAAACAGACTCCGCAGGTCAACCTGGACCCTAAAGTGCGAAGCTGGAACTATCCGAAAGTGTGGCAGGGCGGCGAGTGGAAACTGGCTGACATAGTCGATTACATGCAGAGCGGTGCATTTGCGCTGCTCAGGAATGCGGCGCGTTATCGTGAACGCTGGCTCCGCGATTTTTATCAGATAGGCAAAGACGCCGTGCGAGAGCGAAAGCCCGAAGAGATGTTCGCCTATCTGTTGTTGCCGCCCGATGCTTCGGGCGATGGAGAGGATGGCGCGCATTTCTGGCAGGAATACGGTCTTGCAAGAATCGAATCGATTTTGAATCGGGGCGGGGTCGAAATCTCACGCTCTCTGTCGGCTTTTGAAGCAGACGGCAATCGCTTTCCTGCGGGCACGCGAATAATTTTGATCGGGCAGCCTTACGGCGCATTTGCAAAGACGCTGCTCGAACGGCAGCATTATCCCGACCTGCGCGAATACCCCGGCGGGCCGCCTCGCCGTCCCTATGATGTGACGGCTCACACTCTGCCTCTGCTAATGGGCGCAAGCGCGGTCGCGGTTGGTAAGCGATTCGATTTGCCGCCTGTCGAAAAAGTCTCAACCGGGGATAGCGAGGTATCGAAGGTCATTGCCAAACTCGGGCCGCCAAAGACTGAAGGGCCGGGAGCAGATGATTTGGCCCCTCGTCTGGCTGTTTATAAAAACTACGCGACGACGATGGATGAAGGATGGACGCGGTGGATGCTCGATCAATTCAAGCCCCTGTTCAGGTATTCCTCGCTCGTAGACAAAGAGATTCGGGCGGGAGATTTGAGAAAGAGATTCGATTGTATAATCATCCCCGATCAGAGCGCGCGTCAGATCAATGACGGGTTGCCCAAAGCCGCTTATCCCGCCGATGTCAGTGGAGGCATGGGCCGAGAGGGCGTCGAATCGTTAAAGCGATTCGTAGAAGAAGGCGGTACGATAATAACTTTCAACGATGCATCCGAATTTGCAATCGGGCAATTGGGCGTGCCTGTAAAAAACGTTCTGGATGGTATCCCTGCAAAAGATTTTTACTGCCCCGGTTCCATACTCAAGATAGAGTTCAAAGCCGCCGAGCCTCTTACAAAAGGCGCGCCGCCGCTCGATGGAAAGCCGGATGAAGGGATAGCGTGGTTTGAGCGCGGACCAGCCTTTGAGACTACGAGCGCGGATGCGCGGGTCGTTGCGCGATTTGCCGACGCGAAAGAATTGCTGTTGTCGGGATGGTTGCTGGGCGCAGAAAAGCTGGCGGGTCGCGGCGCGATTGTCGAAGCAAAGCTCGGCAAAGGCCGTGTCATAATGTTTGCGTTCCGGCCTCAGTATCGAGGCCAGAGCACGGCTACGCTGCCTTTTCTGTTTAACGCGATTCAGACCAGCGCCAATCCTTGAGGTTTGAAATCTCAAATCTCAAGTCTCAACTTTCAGGAGGTACACACGATGAAAAAACAGATTCTTACATTATGCTCTATTCTCATGATTTCGGTGCTCGCTCTTGCAGGCGCGCCGCAAAAGCGCAGCCCTCAAAAACACGGTCCTCAAAAACGCGGAGCGATGCAGCCCGATAAAGCGGCGCTAAACGCTATCACTACGGACGGATTGATGAAGCACATCAAAACGCTTTCTTCCGATGAATATGAAGGCCGCGCACCGGCCACGCACGGAGAAGAACTCTCTATAAACTACATAGCCGATCAGTTCAAAAAGATAGGTCTTGCGCCCGGAAATACCGACAGCACTTATTTTCAGAAGGTCCCGCTCGTAGGCATCACCGTCGAAGGCAAGCCGCAGATGGAGATAAAAGTCGGTAATAAAAAGATGGACCTGAAATACGGCGATGATTATATCGCGTGGACCAAGCGCGTAGCCGAGAAGGCAAGCATTGATGCCGATATGATCTTTGTCGGTTACGGCACGGTTGCGCCCGAATACAACTGGGATGATTACAAAGACGTGGATGTTCGTGGCAAAGTCATTGTCATGCTTGTCAACGACCCGCCCGTGCCTGATCCGAAATCTCCGACCAAACTCGACCCGAAGATGTTCGGTGGGCGAGCCATGACCTATTACGGTCGGTGGACCTATAAGTACGAAATCGCAGCCGAGAAAGGAGCCGCAGGCGCGATCATAATCCACGAAACAGGCCCGGCCGGATACCCCTGGGAAGTCGTTAAAGGAAGCTGGGCCGTAGAGCAATTCGATCTGGTGTCGAAAGACAATAATATGTCTCGCGTGGCGGTCGAAGGCTGGATCACAAACGACCGGGCAAAAGAACTGTTCTCCGACGCGGGCAAAGATTTCGACGCGATGAAGCGCGCCGCCGTAAAACCCGATTTCAAGCCTGTGCCGCTTGGAGCACACGCGAGCCTCGCGCTCAATAACAAAATACGCCGGAGCGAGTCGCATAACGTCCTGGGCAAACTCGAAGGTTCGGACCCCAAACTGAAAGAGGAATATGTCATCTACACCGCGCACTGGGACCATCTTGGCGTAGGGTTGCCGAATGAGAAAGGCGACAAGATTTACAACGGCGCGCTCGACAATGCCTCGGGCACGGCAGGGTTGATCGAGATGGCACGTGCCTTCAAAGCATTGCCCGTCGCGCCGCGTCGTTCGATCCTGTTTCTTTCAGTCACCGCCGAAGAGAAAGGATTGATAGGGTCAAAGTATTACGCCGAAAACCCCATCTATCCGATTGTAAAGACCGTGGCGGAAATCAATATGGACGGGCTCAATCAGTGGGGGCGCACTCGTGATGTCACAGTCATCGGGCTTGGCAACTCTACGCTCGACGACGTATTGCGCAAAGCCGCCGCCGAGCAGAAACGAGTGCTGAGACCCGACGCGGAGCCGGAAAAAGGATTCTATTATCGCTCGGACCATTTCAATTTTGCCAAGCAGGGCGTGCCCGCGCTCGACCCCGAAGCAGGCATAGACTACATAGGCAAATCTACCGCCTGGGGCATGCAGAAGCGCGACGAATACACCGCAAATGATTATCACAAACCTTCGGATGAGATAAAACCGGATTGGGATTTGTCGGGCGCGGTCGAAGACCTCAGACTCTTATTCACTGTAGGATACCGCGTAGCCAATACAACGCAAAAGCCTCGCCAACTCGTTAATTTTAAGATTAACAGGTGAGGGAGTGAGGCGAATATCGAGAATGCTGGTGGGGAGCGAATATAGCGGAGATCATCTTGAGCGTGTTTAGTCGACAGTGTATGACCGTCGTATAGGGGATGAAGAAACACTGAAACGAGATGTCAATTAGTTGGAAGAGGAGCGCAATGCAATAAGAGCCAAGATTAAGTGACGTTTTACAAATGAAGATGCGAGGCGCAAATTGCATCGGCTTTATCCTTCAACTACTGACTGACTGTGTATTATCTGTTTTTTCTCAATACTACAAAGGCAGGTAGTCTAAAGCCGACCTTGTTAGACCGTACAATCCTGAGTTCCAGGTGGCTTGACATGTCCCAGGACAATCTCTAAATTGAATCTGCTTCATTGATGGTCTGGTTTCAGTACCCGTACCAGACTCTCGCCTTTCGGTTTCCATTGATTTTAATGATGAGACTTTGCTTGCAGGCTCAGTTGGCATGCGCTTTCTACTCATCTTTTAGTCGCATAGAACCAGTTTCACAATCTGTCTGGCGTGCCTGCGTCAGCAACAACATCCCACTGGAGGTACGCTAATGCTCACCCGATCACCTCAACCACATAGACGACTATTTAACTTACTCGTTTCAAGTCTGCTACTGGGGATAGCGATAATCGCATCCACAGCGAGCGCGTATGGACAAACGACGACCTTTACTTATCAAGGCCAGTTGACCGACAGTGGCAACCCTGCGACCGGCAACTATGATTTTGAGTTTCGCCTCTTTGATGTCTCAAGCGGCGGCTCGCAACAAGGGTCAACGGTTCAACGACTCAATGTCAGTGTGACAAACGGCGTCTTCACCGCGCAGTTGGATTTCGGTCCTTGCGCCACCTGTTTCAACGGCGCGAATCGCTTTTTAGAGATCAGCGTGAGGGTGGCAGGCGGCGGGGCATTCACCCAGCTAAACGGGCGGCAGCAGGTAACATCGAACCCTTATGCGATTAAAAGCTTGAGCGCGGGGAGCGCCGATGGTTTGTCGGTGGCGTGCGTAAATTGCGTGACGAGCGGGCAGATTCAAAGCGTAAACGGCAGCACTGTGACGGGAGCAATACCCGTTGGGAGTGTGCCTGGGGGAAGCGCCAGCTATGTGCAGAACGGGACCGTTCAGCAAGCCACAAGCAACTTCAACATCAGTGGGAATGGGACAGCGGGCGGCACGCTGTCAGCGAATGCGGTCAATGCGGTAACCCAATTCAATATCGGGAGCACTCGGGTATTGATCGCAAATGGATCGAATAATAACCTGTTTGCCGGATTTGGAGCGGGCACGGCAAACACCACGGGCTTCGACAACGGCTTCTTCGGCACATCGGCTGGCAGAAGTAACACCACGGGCAACTCCAACCTCTTCTTCGGCACATCGGCTGGCTTCTTTAACACCACGGGCGACGCCAACGCCTTCTTCGGCAGATCATCTGGCCAGAACAACACCACGGGCGGCTTCAACTCCTTCTTCGGCAAAGATGCTGGCATGAATAACACCACGGGCGTCAGCAACGCCTTCTTCGGCGCATCGGCTGGCACGACTAACACAACGGGCGACGCCAACGCCTTCTTCGGGGTACAGGTGGGATCTAGTAACACAACGGGCGTCTCCAATGCCTTCTTCGGCACATCGGCTGGCTTTAGTAACACCACGGGCACACAAAATACCATCATTGGTTCGAGCGCAAATGTCGGAGCGAACAACCTCACAAACGCCGCCGCCATCGGTTTCCGCGCACTGGTCGCTCAAAGTGATTCCCTCGTCCTCGGCTCCATCAACGGCGTTAATTTTGCCACAGCCGATACCCGAGTCGGCATCGGTACAACTGCCCCCGCAAAGCATCTTCACATACTCGGTTCAAGCGACCAGGAGATCATGATCGAAAGCTCGGATTCAGGAGGCATCAAGTGGACGTTGCAATCTTCCGATGGCGTTCACAATGGCAGATTCGAAATCGTTGACCGCACCGCAAACTTGAGCCGCCTTACCATCCTCGCTAGCGGCAACCTCGGCATCGGCATAACCACCCCTCAGGATAAACTTGATGTCAACGGCATCATCCGCGTCGCCACCCTCGGCGCAGCCGGAAGCACAACGCTTTGCCGCAATGCCTCCAATCAAATCGCTACCTGTGCATCGAGTCTCCGATACAAAACCGATGTGCAGTCATTCACAGCCGGCCTTGACGCCCTGCGCCGTCTGCGCCCCATCGCCTTTACCTGGAAAGAGGGCGGGTTGCGCGATGTCGGTTTCGGCGCCGAAGAGGTTTCGGAGGTCGAACCCCTGCTCGTTACTCGCAATGACGCGGGCGAGATTGAAGGCGTGAAGTACGGTCAACTGACCACGATTCTGATCAACGCTGTCAAAGAACAACAAGCGCAGATCGAGGCAGAACAACGCACCATCGAGCAACAACAAAAAGAGATTGATGAATTAAAACGGCTGGTTTGTTTGACTCATCCGCAGGCCAAGGTTTGCCGTTCTTCAAAGAAATAATAAGACGCGAATTTGACACGGCTATCAGAGGAAAGCCCTACTCTTAAGCTTTAGGTGAAATACATAAACTAACCCGTGTTATCAACCTTTATTCATACCTAATCCCAAAAGAAAAAGGCCGGGACGCGCCCGGCCTTTCATATTTCTGATGGAGGGATAGAACTACCAGCGTGGCTCGCGGCGCTGTCCCCGTCCGCCGCCGTAGCCGCCGCCCCGTCCGCCGCCGCCGCCGCCAAAGCCGCCGCCGCGTTCAGGGCGCGGGCGCGCTTCGTTTACATTTATAGCTCGTCCATTTAACTCATAACCGTTGAATTGCTCTATCGCAGCCGCTCCTGCATCTTTGTCCATTTCAATAAAGGCGAAACCGCGAGAGCGTCCCGTATCCCGGTCGGTTATTATCGTGGCCGACTCCACCTCTCCCGCCTGTGAAAACAGGTCAGAGAGCTGATCTTCTGTCGTTTGATAAGACAGATTTCCTACAAAAATTCTCATACTCATAGATTCTCCTAAGCATCTTTCGAAGCTTTGTTAGAGGAACCCGTTTAGGCTATCCGGGACAGGGTCGAGCAGAGGAACCTAGCAGACACTTCCGAACAGAACAGACGCGCTCCTGATGCCACACATTGCAGCGGCCACGCGCGCCGCCGCGTACGAACGGACTTAATGCTATCAGCCATTGGTTAATTTGTCGAGATTTTATTTCTGCGCGCCCGATTGCGCGGCTTCAATAAAGAGGGGCATTTCGATAGATTTTCCCGATGCTCGATTGCCTGCAAAATCTTCGGCAACTACCCTCAGAATGTAATGTCCGGGCGCGAGTTCAGATGTGCGAAACAATCCGTCTCTGGCTTCACCATCTCGAACCCGGTTCGTCACTATGTATCTGAATTTTGTCGGAGTTCCGTATGCGCTGACCCCGCTGCCCGGCGCGTAGGCGATAAAGACGGAGGAATCATCCGGGGGCAGGCGATGAAAATCTATGTTGATGAGCGGTTCTTCAAAACCTTTGACCGCCGCGCCGTCTTCGGTGAACAACTGATAACCCGCCTTGTAGAGACCGAGCTTGCGCGTGTTCCCGTTGCCGTCAACCCTGTCATAAGCCGTTACGATGATGTCTATGTCACCTGAGACGATAAGGCGACCGTCGCGCTTCTGTTTGAAAGCTTCGCCTGCCTGATTGACCACTTCGATACCGTCAGGCTCAATCGTTGGAGCGATAGTATCTTTGAAGCCGACGAAAGGAAAATTGATCGGATTGGCTTCGGCGTTCCAGGGGCCGAGGTTGAGATGAACGTGATAGAGACTGTTTATCGTACCGAGGAAGTCGCCCACTTTGAATCGAGTTCCGCGCCGCGCCCTGATGCCGATGATCTTTCCCGTTTCATCGAGACGAGGTTTGAATTTATCCTGCGCCTGAATCTCGTCTCTCTCGTTGCGCCCCACGCGGATGTGAATATATCGCATAAGCCTCAGGCCGATGCCTTCACCCGAATTGCCAAATCCCCACGCGGGAATCGGAGAACTGATCTTCTCATCAAGCACCGAGAGGGCAGGTTCTCCCATATTGCCGCGAATATCGAGACCGCTATGCAGGTGGTCGAGCGCGACGCCGCCCGAAGCGCCGCGCGCTTCGCCCACAAGTCCCGTTACCTCGTGCCATTGATCCTGCGGATTGACAGGCCACGGAAAAGACTGGCCCGCGTTCTGAAAGATTCTGTCGAATCGAGGGACGGCCTTTACCGAATCAGTGGAGCCGTTTTCAACAGGCGGTTGAATAAATTTTTCTGACGCACCACTCGTCTGAGCGGCGTTTGATCCCTGAGCGACAGGAACTATCTTCCTGATCAAATAATTCTGCGTGTCGGCTACATAGATGTTGCCCGCGCCGTCTATGGCTATGCCCGAAGGAGAGTTGAATCGCGCCGCCGCGCCTACGCCTTCCGCATAACCGGCCTCCGAACCGGCAAAGAGGCTGAACTCGGATTCGGGCGATATGCGATAGACGCGTCCGCGCTCGTCGGCCACAAACAAAAAACCATCGTGGGTCACGACGAGACTTATGGGACGATTGATGTTTGTGGGCGGGTCTTGCGAATCCCTGAGAGTGCTGACTTCGCCTTGCGGAGTGATTTTGCGGATCGCGTGATTTCCCGTATCGGCTACGTAAACATTTCCCTGTTCGTCAACCGCGATACCGGCGGGCGTATCGAATTGAGCCGAGAGGGCCGGGCCGTCGCTAAATCCCGGCGTGCCTGTGCCCGCGACTGTTGTGACCTCGCCGTCGATTGAAACCCTTCGGATGCGGTCATTATAGCTGTCTGTTATATAGACATTTCCCTGCCCGTCGAGAGCCACTGCGAGCGGGCCGTCGAATTGAGCCTCCGATGCCGGGCCGTCCCTGTACCCTCGCGCACCGCTCCCTGCGACGGTGCTGACTTCGCCGTTCGCGCCAAGCTCGCGTATGCGGTTGTTTGCAGTATCGGCAATGAATAGATTGCCTCGTTTATCGGTGGCTATGCCTGACGGGGTGTTGAATTCGGATGAGGCCGCGCGGCCATCGGCAAAGCCTTCCGAGGAACCGGCTACTGTGTCAACCTTGCCTTCGGGCGTGATTCTTCTAATGCGATTGGCCTCGCCTCCGTCTGCGACGAGGACGTTGCCTCGAATGTCTACGGCGATGCCGAACGGGTCACTGAAGGCGGCCTCGAAAGCTGTTCCATCCTCAAGACCGGGATAGCCTGCGCCGGCAAGCGTGGTGACCTGCCCCACGGCTTCACGGCTCGTAGGAATCTTTTTTGTCTTGATGTTGAAGTACAAAAAGACGGTCGCCGCCGTGGGCAGAAGCAGAATCAATATAACCAGTAGAAATCTTCGCATTGTAACCCGAGAGCCTGAAAAAGAATTCAATATACAGAAGTATCGCCGTAAGACCAACCGCTTTTGGAATCGAATGGTTTAATCGTGATTTGAACGAGGGCTATTCAGTATTCCAAAATATAGAAAAGGAAGTTGAAATAGGCCGATCCGCGGCCGTCCCGGCCTATTCCGATCAACCTTTCATTCAAAGTCATTTGTACCGATTTCTTGCGGAGTGATTTAGCTCAGACAGGGCGGTTTCTTGACCGGCCGTGTATGCTCCCCTAGAATTTTATTGCCCCGAAGAAATTTGCCTTCGGGTTTTGAAGGAGTGACACTTTTGCTCAAGCTCACAACCCCGCTTTACGAACTACACCTTCACGAGATTCCACGCCTGGCTATGAAGACGGCGCAAAAGCTTGCAATGGGCGTAGCCGGTTCTCTCGGCGGGGCAAACCCCTTGCAGGTTACGGTCGAGGATCTGCTTCACTACCTGCCTATGCGATATGAAGACCGCTCAAATCTGACTCGCATCCGCGACCTTGAGCACGGTGCCGAGGCCACTCTGGAAGTTGAGGTCAGAGTCGCGGGAACCTATGCCGTGAAGGGCGGAAAACTGAGGATTTTCGAGTTTTCCGCCGTAGACGAAACCGGGCAGATACGGGCTTACTGGTGGAATCAGCCTTATCTGCAAAACTCTTTTCCAAGAGGCCGTCGGGTCCTGCTTTACGGCCAGTGGAAACGAGGCCGTCGCGGTTTCTTCGAAGTTGAAAATCCCGATTATGAATTCATCACCGATGATGACGACTCGGCGGATGCGATTCATATGGGCCGGAGGGTTCCGGTCTATCGCAAGCTTGGCGAGGTGCGAGCCAAGCAACTCCGCTCGATCATGTATCACGTACTTGAGAGGCTCGACTTTTCCGATATGGAAGAGTCGATCCCGGAAGAACTGCTCAAGCGCAATCAACTGATCTCGCAGACGGATGCTTTCCGACACGTCCATTTCCCCGCCGATGACGCGCCGCTTGAGCTTTACAACAAAGTTCAATCGCCCGCGCACAGGCGGCTGATCTTTGAAGAGTTCTTCTGGCTTGGACTTGCTATGGGGCTGCGGAGGCAAGGAAGAGAGCAGTCGCCAAAGGGCACATTGATCGAAGTCAACGACCGGGTGCGCGATGCCGTCAGACGAGTGTTGCCCTTCAAACCTACGGGCGCTCAAAAAAGGGTGCTGCGCGAAATAGTGTCGGACATGACCAGTCAGCAACCTATGAATCGGCTGCTTCAGGGTGATGTCGGATCGGGCAAGACGATAGTAGCGGTGCAGGCCGCGATTGTGGCGATTGAGAACGGCTATCAGACAGCCATAATGGTTCCTACGGAGATACTGGCCGAGCAGCACGCGAAAAACATAAAGCGGGTTACGGCTTCCACGCCTTACCGCGTAGAGTTGCTCACCGGATCGCTCACGGCGGCGCGCAAACGCGAGCTTCACGAAGTCATCTCGGCGGGCGAAGCCGATCTTGTGATAGGGACACACGCGCTGATACAGGAGGGCGTTCGGTTTCACAAACTCGGATTTGTGGTCATAGACGAGCAACACCGTTTCGGCGTCTTGCAGCGAGCGGAGTTGATGAATCGCGGATACAACCCCGATGTTTTGGTGATGACCGCCACTCCGATTCCGCGCTCGCTTGCGATGACCGTTTACGGTGATCTCGATGTCTCTATCATCGACGAGATGCCGCCCGGCAGAAAGCCAGTCATCACAAAGGTGCGCGGCGAAGAGGCCCGAAACAAGATATATCATTTTCTGGATACGATAATCCGCCAGGGCCGCCAGGTTTATATCGTCTATCCGCTCGTCGAAGAGTCTGAAAAACTCGATCTGCTCAATGCATCGCAGATGGCCGAGCATCTTCAAAGAGATGTTTTCCCAAACTTCCGCATAGGTCTCGTTCACGGGCGCATGAAGCAGGAAGAGAAAGACGATGCGATGGAGGAATTCCGCCGGGGCGCAATTCAGATACTCGTGGCGACGACGGTGATCGAGGTTGGAGTTGATGTGCCGAACGCGAGCGTGATGGTGGTCGAGCACGCCGAACGGTTCGGGCTCTCGCAATTGCATCAGCTTCGAGGCCGCGTAGGGCGCGGAGACGATCAGGCTTTCTGTATACTGCTGGCGGGTCATAAGCGCACCGCCGAAGCGCGAGAGCGACTGGCGATAATGGAAGAGACAAGCGATGGGTTCAAGGTCGCGGAAAAAGACCTCGAGATACGCGGGCCGGGCGAGGTGATGGGCACAAGGCAATCGGGAATACCGGCATTTCGCGTGGGCAACATCGTCCGCGATTATAAGATACTCGAGCAGGCCCGGCGCGAGGCCGATTACATGTTGAGCGTTCGTCGCAACACACGCGATACGGCGCGGCTTGTCGAAATCGTTCGGCGGCAGCCAAAGTTTGGCCTGGCTGCTGTGGGTTGAAATATAAATACGATTGCTGATTCGGGTCGGCTATCAAAGGATGGTTCAGGAATCTATGATGAGTAAAGCTCTTACAGCTGTAATAACTGCGATCCTGTTTTTTTTGTCCGCGTGCTCTTCTTCGGCACCGGCCCCGCACACGCAGGACGATATCCCGGGCGTACAGAACTATGCTCGTCAGGTACTGCCTATCCTGGAATCGATTGCAAACGACACCCGGCTGACGGTCGAAACCATAGCGCGGTCATTGCAGAAGGGCGAGAACAACACGGTCTTTTACGATCAGGCGCTGGTGCTGGGTGAGATAGACAAATTAAACGGTAAATTCGAGCAGAAGCAAAAAGAGTTCGAGGCGCTGCCCGTGCCTCAGGGCGCGCATGACTTTCCCGCAAGCGTCGAAGATTATTTCAAAAGAGAGCGCACTTATCTCGATAAGATCAGAAGCGAATTCGCGGCGGGAAACAATCAGATGCCGCTCAATAACTGGAGTCAATTGATAGAAGGCTCCAAATTGTTGTTCTATCAATCGCGGAGGCTGACTACTCTGGCAAACAAGGCATTGAACCCGCCTCAACCGCCGGCCGGGCAGAATGCAAACAGCAACCAGCCCTGACGGGGTGAGGCCGCAGCACCGCAATCTTCAAAATGAAGAAGGCCGGCAATTCCACTTTGCCGGCCTATCTCGAACACTCGCCTTTACTGTTACAGATCAGGCAGCGATGCGATTCTGATCGTTATTTGCCTGTAGAGCCTGAACCGCTTCCATCGCCGCGGCAGCCCTGCTTGTTTCGGCATCGTCGCGGAAGAAGATGAATTTCTGGTCTTCGGGGTCGAGTTCAACCACCACCACATCACCCAGACCGATCTGATGAGTAGCCGACAAATTCGCCAGCGGATAAACCAGAAAGCGCTCGATTGCTCGCTTGAGGTGGCGAGCGCCGTAACGGTATTCGATGCCTTCCTCAAGCAAAAACTCTTTTGCTTCGTTGGTGAGGACGAAAGTAAATGCCGAGCCTGCGCCTTCATCAATCCTCTGCTGCACGGACCTGAGTTCGAGTTCGAGTATTCGCTGCAACTGCTCGTGCTTGAGCGAGCGAAAGACTACGGTCTTATCTATGCGGTTCATAAATTCCGGTGAGAACTTACGCCGCGCGGCTTCAAGCGCCGTGCGATATATCTTCTGATCCAGATCGTCTGCGACCATACCCGCGCTTCTGGCAGGCGCAAAGCCTATCGAGCCGGTGATCAACTCGCTCATCTCTTTGGCCCCGAGATTTGAGGTCATAAAGATCATGCACTGCGAGAAATCTACTTTGCGATTGTCGCCAAGCGTCAAAGTCCCTTTGTCGAGGACGCCCAGAAGAAGCTGCCACAGCGCATCTGACGCTTTCTCGACCTCGTCAAACAAAACAAGTGTAAACGGGTCGCGCTCGGTGCGATATTTATCCAGATTCTCCTGAGTGAGGAGCGGTGCAGTCTCGCGATGGCCAAGGTAGCCGGGAGGCGAGCCGATGAGCTTTGCAATCTCGTGCGAGTGCTGAAACTCGGCGCAGTCTATTTTGATGACCGCGTGAGGATTTCCAAACAGGATGTCGGCGGCGGCCTCGACTACGTGAGTCTTGCCCGACCCCGTGGGGCCGAGGAAGAGCATCGTGCCAAGCGGACGCTCGGGATTTGTCATTCCTGCCTGAAAGACTTGATACAGAGATGCGATGCTGCGAATGGCACGGTCCTGACCTACTACTCGATCTCTAAGCCCTGCTTCAAATTCCTGCGCTCGCCGGCTCTTTGCTTCCGGGTTAAGCGCCACCAATTTTCTCTTTTGCCCGTTGGTATTCATTTCCCACCTCTTTCTTCCGCTGTTGCCATTCCACTAACGATTCCGTTGCTACTGATTCTTACGTCAGTTCTCGCTAATTGGGTTCCTCCGTATCTCCTTCAGTCGTCTCCTCAAAAGTTTTCAATCACAATCGCCTGATACCTGTTCAGGCCTCTATAACGTTGTGTTTCCGCAATTATGATGCCATTTTTCACTTTGCGGTTTGCTAGAGGGCGCAACCGGCACTCAAGGCAAGGTTTATCAGAAAAAGGACCGCCCATGACGATTGAGACAAGAAGCGGCCATAACCGGGATTTACATATTATGCCATTCGCTATGCGACAATTCATGTCACCTTTTCGGGTACTTGACCGATGAGCTTTTGTTGCTCTCCGGGCGTCGAATCGCCTGCTCGTGTGTCTGGCGCTCATAATCTTCAAACCTCCTTCACCAGAAATAATACCCGCCGCAGAGCATAATATTCCCCTGCCGGACGTGAATCGTGATTCGTGATTCGTGATTCGTGACTCTGAGGTAGCATGCCTGTCACGAATCACGCTTCGCGCATCACTCCGCTATCATCCGGGTGGCTTGATCGGCTATCATAGCCACGGCAGCCCGGGAGTAGTGGTCTTGATCAACCTTATTCAGATGGGAGGAACCAATGCGACTCGAAGGCAAAGTCTCGATTGTGACAGGCGGGGGCAAAGGAATAGGACGGGCAATAGCGTTGCGATTCGCAAGCGAAGGCGCTTGTGTCAGTCTCTCGGGGACTACCCGCGAAACCATAGAACACGTCGCCGAAGAGATTCGCGGTCAGGGCGGACGAGCAATCGCAACATCTGCCGATGTGGCCGATGAAGCAAGCGTCGAGAATGTCATCCGAGCCACTCTTGACGAGTTTGGGCGCATAGATGTTCTCGTCAACAACGCAGGAGTCATAGGCCCGACAGCGCCCGTCATCAATGTGAGCCTTGATGAATGGGAGCGGGTGCTTGCGGTGAATCTTACTGGGGCATTCCTGTGCGCCAAATATGCCCTGCCACGGATGATCGAACAGCAGAGCGGTCGCATAATCAATATAACATCGGTTGCGGGGCTTGCGGCCTACGCGCTCAGGAGTCCATACGCCGTCTCGAAGTGGGGGATGATCGGGCTGACGCGGACCCTGGCCGATGAGGTAGGCCGTTATAACATCACGGTGAATGCAATAGCGCCCGGCCCCGTGCGCGGGCCTCGCATTGGAGAGGTGATCCGCCGACGTGCTGCCGAGATGAATCGCGCGGTCGAAGATGTAGAGCGCGAATACGTGGAGCCTGCCGCGCTCAAGCGGATGGTCGAAGAGGATGACATATCGGCTATGGCGTTGTTTCTGGCCTCAGACGAAGGCCGCAACATAACGGGCGAGACGATTGAAATATCGGGCGGCTACAGGCTATAAACGGGATTTTGGGCCGTCAAAATAGGAACTGAAAATAGTTGAGAGCGATTGATATGGCGGAAGATATGACAGAGAAACTGGACCTTAAAGAATACATCTCGTCGAAAGAGAAGAAGCAGCGATACGTCAATCGGCTGTTTGAGACTATAGCTCCGCGCTACGATTTCTTTACGGTCTTCATGTCTTACGGGATGGACCGTGGCTGGAAGCGCAAGCTTATAAAGACGCTCGATCTCAAAGGCGATGAGATTGCGCTCGACCTTGCCTGCGGAACCGGGGATATAACCTTTGCCCTCGCAAAGCAATTGAATCGCGGGCAGGCCATCGGGCTTGACATAACCCAAGGTATGCTCGACATCGCCGAACGCAAGCGCCGTGAGCAATCTGCGACCAATGTCGGGTTTCACCGAGCCGACATCATGCACATACCTTTCCCGGATGATGCTTTTGATTGTGTGACGGGAGGCTACGCCTTAAGGAATGTGCCGGACGTGCAGGGCGCGCTTGAAGAGATAAAGCGGGTGCTAAAACCGAGCGGGCGATTCTGCTCTCTCGATTTCGGGCATCCTCCAAACAGACTCTATCGCTGGCTCTATCTGCGTTATCTCATCGTGGTCGGTTCGACCGTAGGGCTGATTCTCCACGGCGACGCCGACACTTATCGCTATATTCCCGAATCACTCAAACTCTATCCCGGACAGCGCGGCATCGAAGAGATGATGAAGCGGGCAGGCTTCGTCGAGACGGGGTTTCACGAATTCGGCGGTGGAATAATGTCGCTCAACTACGGCACAAACCCGGGATAAGGTCTTTATCTTAAAGATGAAATTTTTGCCACTCTGAAACCTTTTTGTTTTCCCTGCCACTCACTCCTCGAAACGCGGTACTTAAAGAAGCCTCGAAAGGAGTTGAGTTTTATGAGCAGAAAATCATTTCGTCTCGTTGTAGTTTCATCCCTCTTTTGCCTGGCGCTTGCCACATCGGTTGCGGCCCAGGATTTTCAAAAATCATATCGAATAGGCGCGGGCGGGCGCATAGACGTAGGCACGGTGTCGGGAAACGTGCAGGTGACGGCTTACAACGGCGATGCCGTTATCGTGAGTGGCTTTAAACAGGGCCGCGACCGCGACATGGTAGAGATTGAAGACCACAGCAGCGGCAACGACGTAGATGTGCACGTGCGTTACCCAAAACACTGTGATTGCGATGCAAGCGTCAAATTCGAAGTGCAGGTTCCGGCAGGAGTCAACTACGATTTTGACGGCATTTCGTCCGTAAGCGGCGATGTGCATGTCAGCGGTGTGACCGGCAAACTCAGGTCTTCGAGCGTGAGCGGCAATGTAGAGATCAAAGACGTGAGCGGTTCCGTCAACGCCACAAGCGTGAGCGGCGATGTGAGCGTCGAGATAAGCCGATTCGAAGGCAACGACGATATGAAGTTCTCATCCGTAAGCGGTGATGTGGACATCCGGCTCCCCGCAAACCTCGATGCCGATATTGATATGTCGAGTTTCAGCGGCTCGATCAAGACCGATTTCCCCATCGAAGTTCGTTCGGAAAAATACACCACCAGACAGCACGCACACGGCAGAGTCGGAAACGGCTCGCGTAGCCTGAACATGTCCTCCGTGTCAGGCAGCCTCAGCCTCAGATATCTCTGATTCGTGAAGAGTGATTCGTGACTTTCAGGCAGGTCGCAGGTTTAAGTCAACTTGCTGACCTGCTAAATCACGAATCACTCTTCACGAATCACTCTTCACGAATCACTCTTCACGAGACGCCTCTTGCCATCTCCTGTAACTCGTCTTTGTGATTGATAAGAAAGGCTGTGAAAGCGCGTGTTGGGGACGTTTGAAATTTGCCCAGCGAAACCATAGCGACCGACCGCCGAAGCTGATGATTGTCAATTCTCAACTGTGCGAGCTTTCCCGCCTTCACCTCGTCGCGCACGGCCCAGGCCGGGAGCATGGAAATCCCCCAACCGTGTTCTACCATAAGCTTTATGAAATATGTGTCATTTGATTCGAGCGCCATCTCGGGCCGTATACGGACGCGACGGAAGAACTCGTCGGTGGCGCGGCGAATCGAAGCGCCACGCTCAAACAGCACCAGCCGCTCACGTTCGATCTCTTCAATCGAAGCCGCTTGCCTCGCCGCAAACGCGTGAGAGTGACCTACGACCAGAACCAGTTCGTCTTCAAACAACTCGGTCATCTGCAACGAGGGGGAATAAACCGGCAGAGATGCAAACCCCACATCGGCCACACCGTTTAGAATATCGGAGATGGTCTGCTCGGTTGTGACCGTCGTGTGAAATGAAAGCTCTATCTTCTCGTGCTCGCGCATGAAGGATTCAAACAACGGCGCAAACAGATGAACGAATGCCTGAGTCGCCGCCGCCGCGCGCACTCTCCCCACTGCCGCGCGCTCTCGTCCGGCGAGGCGTTCGCGCAGTGCTTCGGCCTCGCCGAGAATTCGCTCGGCATATTCGAGCGCCACCTGCCCGGCCTGCGACAGCTTTACGCCGCGTTTTGCGCGGATGAAAAGCGGCTCGCCTAATTCCTCTTCGAGCGCCTTTATCTGATGGCTGACCGCCGATTGCGTGAGGTGCAATCGCTCGGATGCGCGCGTGAAATTGAGTGTTTCGGCCACCACGCGAAACGTGCGTAAATGTGACATCTCCATACGGACCTCGCCTTGACTCGCTGCTAAAGCCTCTATTCGCTCGCCGTTTAGAGCGATTATCATATTTGATGGACCGGATTAAAACAATGAATTGGACTCCGGTCAGGGCTTCGACTACGCTATTAATGTGCGCTAGCCTGCCGGAGGCAAGATCGCGGCCTGGGGCCGCGACCCGCACGCGAGCAGGCAAAAGGAGGATTGGTTATGCCAATACCGTTCAGATTAGATCAGGTCATCGAGCAGACGCTTAATGAAAACGGCGGACGCGAACAGCGGGCGCTCAGGCGGCTGGCCGGCGTGAGGCTGTCTCAGAAGGCAGCACTCGTCGTGTGGCCGCGCCTGCTTGAACACAAGTGGTATCTGAGCGAGCGCCTCGGTCGAGATGTCGGGTTGCGCGTTGCGGCGGTAGATTATTTCGAAAATATCCGCCCGCTTTCAAACACCTCGTTGCGCCTTTCCATACTCGATCAGTTGCGCCGTATGAGCCGTCCGGTCGCAAGTGTCAGGGTCGCTTGATCAGCCGCACCCCGCGCGGCACAGATGCGTTTGTTTGAGCAGACGCCTTAAAATGATGAATAATTTTATGCCGAGGCCGCGTTGAATTGTAGCGCGGCCTCGACTCTTTTGGCGTTTCGTTTTACTTAAGGAGGTTTCAGTTATGAAACCGAAAACCATAAATCAATACGAAATCATCAGCCGGCTCGGCGAGGGGAGCGGCGGCATCGTCTATTATGCGAACGATACCCGATTGATGCGCCCGGTGGTGTTGAAGGCGCTCAGACGCGGTAAGGCATCGAGCGGCGAGATGCGCGAGATAGTCCTGGCCGAAGCTCGTCTGGCTTCGGCTATCGAACATCCGAACGTCTGCTCGATATATGAAGTAAACGAATTTGAGGGACAGGCATTCATCGTGATGCAATACGTATCGGGGCAGACACTCGACAATCTGATCGAGGCGGGAGGGTTAAACCTGCAAATCGCGCTTTCGATAGCGATACAGATTGCCGATGGTTTGAGCGCGGCTCACAAACTTGGCATCCTGCACCGCGACCTCAAACCCGCCAACATCATCATTTCAGATGCGGGGCTTGTAAAGATACTCGATTTCGGGCTGGCGAAGCGAAAGGCGGCCGAAGAACTTCGAGTAAAGGCCGGGGCGCGACGGGCCGGGAAGCCTTCGGCCTCGGCCAGAGTAGGCACGGTCGCCTACATGGCCCCGGAGCAGTTTGTGACCGGCCGCAGCAGCGAACAAAGCGACATCTTCGCCTTTGGCGTTCTCCTTTACGAGATGCTCACTGGCGCTCATCCGTTTCTTGAGCCGGGTGTTGCGCAGACCCAGGTCGCACGCGCAATTCAATACTCCGAGCCGCGCCCGCTCTCCGAACGACGCCCGGAGCTTTCCCCGGAGTTCGGGGGCGTAATCCTGAAGGCGATGGCAAAAAATCCATCCGGTCGCTTCGATTCGGCGGCAGAGATTCGAGAGGCGCTCAAAACCGTGATGAAGACTGTGAGTGTTGAAGCAGGTCTCATCTCGGGAGAGTCCAGTGCGCCGCTGTCTGTGGTCGGCGTCGAGCCGTACAAGATAGAACCGTATAAGATCGAGCACGCAAGGAAAGCGGGATTGCTTTCTACGCTGGCCGAACGATTTCTCGGCGCAGACGCAGATGTCGCGCCCGAGCAATCCATCGCCGTGCTGCCGTTTACAAACCTGGGAAGCGAACCCGTTGCGCCCTTCTATGGTTTTGCGCTTGCTGACGCAATCGCTACGCGCCTTGCGCGGTTGCCTTCGCTTGTCGTGCGTCCGTCAAGCGTCGCGACATCGGTTGCGGGCTCGTCAACAGACTTGCTTGAGATGGGCAAACGCCTTCAGGCAAGACACGTCTTAAGGGGCAGTTTCTCGCAATCCGACGCAGGGTTTTCGCTGAACTGGCAATTGCTCGACGCCGGATCGAGCGCGGTTCGCGCAGGCGGCCAGATGACGGTGGAATCATTAGACCTTGTAGCCATACAGAATGAAATTTGCGACGAGGTTATAGCCGCAATAAAGGGAGAAAATCATCTGCAACCGTCTCGGCCCGCTTCGCCCGGCCATCCGTCAGCCGAAGACTACTTGCAGGCGCGGGCCTTGCTCTCCAATTTCATGATGCGGTCGAGCAGCCGCAACGATCTGGACGAGGCCAGAAGCAAATTCAGAGTGGTGCTGGCGCGAGACCCTGAATTTGCGCCCGCTCATTCCGGTCTCGGGCTCACTCACTTGCAGTATGCGCGAAAGGGGCTGGGCGATCTGAGCAACCTGATAGATGCGGAAAAGTGTTTTGATCGCGCGCTTGAATACGACCCGGAACTTGTGGAGGCGAATCTTTATCGCGTCTACACATTGCTTGCGCGCGGAGAAAAAGAGAGTGCGCGACACGGCGTTCGCTATCTGCTCGAAACGGCGAGCGACCATTTCGAGGTTCACATCGTAGCGGGAGTCATCTTTCGGCTGGACGGGCTCTATGAACCGGCGCTTGAAGAATTCAGCGCCGCGCTCGGCCTGAACCCGGCCGGTGCGACTATGGTCTACAATCAGCGCGCTCGCATATATCATTACCGTGGGCAGCTTGAGCAGGCGTTAGATGAAACGGCCAAAGGGCTCGTGCTTGATCCAAAGCATCCGCTGTTGCGAACCACGCTCGGATATTTGCAATTTCGGCAGGGGGATTTAAGACAGGCGATTCAAACACTGGAATCGGTTCTGGAGGAGAGTCCGTATCTGCCGCTGGCCTATCCTGTGCTCGGGATGTGCTATGTGATGAAAGGCCTCAGCAACGGAAATGAATCTCTCATAACGGAAGAGATACGGGCCGCTGCCGAGGCGGATTCTGAGATGGCATATCGCCTGGCCACCTATTTTGCCGTAGCGGGCGAAAGGGACGAATCGCTTTCGTGGCTCCGCAAAGCCATATATCTCGGAAACGAGAACTATCCCTGGTTTGCCGGTAATCCCGTCTGGGAAAAACTCCGCGACGACAATGACCTGGCCAATGTTCTCTCTAACCTGAAAAAGAGCTTTCAAACCAACATGCGCCGTTGGAAGCAACTGTTGCCCGACCGGGCAACACAAATCAACGCCGCGACGGGCGCGATCTAAACCAGAGTCGACTAAACCAGAGTCGACTAAACCAGAGTTGACTAAACAGAGTGACTAAACCGGGGCCGTCTAAGCGGCTGCCGAGCTTACAGTCCGTGCTTCTTCTTCAGGTTATGCACGTGAACCTTTGATACGCCGAGTTTGCGAGCCGCGCGGGTCAGACTGTTATTGGTCTGTCTGAGCGCATTGCGCAGCAGAAAGCCTTCCAGTGTTCGCTTGGCTTCCTGCCATCTGGGCAACTGATTGCCGTCGAAGACCAGCCGGTTGTCATCCGTAAATACGATCTGTTCTTCGTATTTCCCGGAGACTCTGTTGTACTCATCGCCGAGCCAGGTATCTTCGAGGGTGTTCAGCATTTCGCTGGCCCGCAAAAGCTCGGCCCGTCCGGCTCGCGTATCTACGCTGTGATAGGCTTCGGCCAGATAGAGAATCGCCGCAAGCTCCAGACGCCGGCTGTCGGCTCCGCCCTTGGCCTGTTGCGCAAGGCTCACGGCTTCGGTCAGGGCTTCGGTCGCCTCGGCGAATTCGTGTTCGGCCAGCTTCACCTGTCCCTGAGCCACGCGGGCGCGGGCGCGGGTGGATGCCGAATTGCTTTGATCGGCCATCTCTATGGCAGTGTTAGAGCGGCTGACGGCTTCATCCAACTCATCCTTGTGAAGCGCAATGATTGCCAGCACTGAAAGGGCCTGGCCCTCTCCTTCAGGATCGCCCTGTCGCAGCTCGCGGCTTTCTTCGGCGAGCTTCTCTGCGCGCTCGTATCGTTTGAGTCTTATCAGAGCTGAGGCCATCTTTAACTGACCTTCGGCCAACAGCTTTTTGATGTCATAACGCTCGTAAACGGTGTTGGCTTCTTTATAGGTTTCAAGCGAATCCTGAAATTCGCCCTGCGCGCATTTGAGATTGGCTATACCGAGCAGAGCGGTGCCGAAATAGCGACCGCGCTCGGTATTCTTCAGCAGCCGGGCCGCTTCCGAATATATCTCCATCGCTTCTTCGATATCGCCCCGGTCGGCGGTCACCGACGCAATCCCGCTTGTTACAAGACCGCGCAGAAATTCCGACTTCTTGCTTACCCGTCCTTTGATGCCTTCCAGCGCCGTGTTCAATTTTGCCAGCGCCTCGTCGAGATTGCCGCGCCTCTGGTCAAGCCGCGCAAGCTCACACAAAGCCTGTGACAAACCAAAAGAATCGTTCTGAAATCTGAAAAAGTGATAGGCTGTTTGAAGATGTGTTTCCGCCTGTTCTTCATCGCCCTGTTGTAAAGCCAGTCTGCCTCTGGCCAGTGAAAATCTCGCGGCGACATCAAGATCTTCGATCCTCGGCGCTACCTCTTCCAGAAGCGCTGCCCCGGCATCATCCCTGCCGAAATAGAACGCGACCTCGGCACGAATGACCATTTCCATCGGATCGTTTGTCCTGCGTTCAGAGAATATCTCTTCGGCAGTTAGGAATTGGCCGCTGTCTATAAGATCTACAGTCGCCTCTTGTGCAACTCGCCTTTCCATACTATTGACCTCCGCTCCACTTATTGTTCTTATCTTGGATTAGAACTAGATATAATTCTTGCGGTACAGATGCACTAAAACCATCACTGCAAAAAAACACAGCCATGGTTGTTCCCCTTTATTACCTATCCCCAGTGCTTGATCTGTACCAGTAAAACGGCGAAATACTCTTTATCCCCTCCGCACGTTTTACAAAAAGCGCAAATTACGATTTAGCTCTTTGATGGAAGACTAGCAAGATAAAGCTATGATTTCAAGGCTATTTCTTTGAATTTGTAAATGTAACAAGGAATTTTATCAAATGTGTTAAAAAGATCGGAAAGAATAATACGATTCATTTACCTGAATTTGTTTGCGGTAGAATCGGTGAACTTTAATCTGATTCACGTTACACATTTGTTCTATCTTCGGGCAGAGGAAACCCGGGCGGGTGTATAAGTATTCGATCCTCGCAAACCGACCGCAAAATTTCATCAACCGTAGAAATATGCTTCGAGAGTTTCTGCGTACAGGACAGAACCCAGCACTAACTCATCGATGATCACAAACTCATTGGGCACGTGCGCGAGTTTGTCGTCGCCCGGATAATGCACAACCGATGTTATTCCTGCGAAATAGAGATTTTTCGCCACGGTGTTGCCGCCGAATGTCTCGTAATTCATCGGCAGCCCGAGCCGGCGCGCGGCGCTGTCAAAGCTGCGGATGATGATGGAGTTTTTATCCGACAGGTGAGGCTCGGTTTCGTGAAGCACCCGAACGCTCAGATCGGCTTCGGGTGAACGCTCGCGTACCCGGGCCATCTTCTGCTCGATGGCCGATAGCACCCTCTGTTTAGTGATGCCCGTGGGGAGCCGGAAATCAATAGTCGCGCGCGTCACCGCAGGCACGGTATTTGTCGATGATCCGCCCTGTATAGTGCCTACGTTCATTGTCCATCCGTCGAATGAATGATCATAATCGCCCCCGAGATCGAGCGACTTGATCTCGGCGATAAGCTCCGCAAGCGGCACTATGGAATTGCGGCCAAGTTCCGGCGTAGAACCGTGAGCCTGTATGCCCGTGCTTACAAGTTCGACCCAGAGTATGCCCTTCTCGCCATAGATGGAAAGGTCCATTCGTCCGCCGTCGGGGATGATGGCCACATCGAATTTCAATCCGCATTCCTCAACCAGGTAGATGATCCCAAGCTCGCTTCCCATCTCTTCATCGGCAGCCGCTATCAGATATATCGAGCCGTCGAAATCGGTGTGTTCGGCCAGGAAAGCCTTACACGCGGAATAGGCGCAGGCAAACGATCCCTTGTCGTCAAGCGTGCCGCGCCCGTAAATGCGCCCGTCCTTTATCGTGGGCTCGAAAGGCGGCGTATCCCATTGCTCAATCTCGCCCGGCGGCACTACATCCATGTGAGAGACGAACCCTATGGATTTCTCTCCCTTCCCTATTCGACCGACTACATTGGTGCGGCCCGGCTCTTTCTCATAATAAGAGACCTCCATGCCGAGCGATTCAATAGCGCGGGCGACCGCCTCTTTGCAGAGGTATTCGTTGCCGGGCGGGTTGGTTGTGTCAACTCGAACAAGGTCGCAGACAATACTTACGATTTCGTCGCGGTCCACATGCTTGAGAAATTTCGATTCCATATCTTCCTCCACTTAATAATAGAAATCATACCTTTGCGCCTGAGCGCGGGCAAGCGGCGGGCAGTAGGCAGTAGGCAGCAGATACAGAACTGACGACTACTGCTAAAGAGATTACGGCGTATGCACTTGAATAGGTGGTACCCAACTCCGTTTCTGCTTACTGCCTACTGCTTGTTGCCTACTGACCACTGCCAACAAAAGTATTGTACTCGTTTCATGCGTGTGCTATATCATGCACATCCCGCGAATGCCCCTTTTAGAAATATCTCGCTAAGGTGCCAGATACCGGCAGACCCACCGACAAAAAATTCAGGTCTGCGGGCAATAGAAAAGCCTTCAACGCTTCACTGGCACGGCCTCCCTTGCACCGGTTGAATATTAAGGAGAAGCGATGACGACTCCGGTCGTAATGTATGAAGAGGAGTATGCGCATCTCAAACACGTGATAACGCGCCTGTGCGCGGATGCCAATGCCAAGTTTGTGTTTCTGGTAGACAAAAACGGCCAGCAGATAGCCGCACACGGAGAGATGCTCAACCTCGACACCACGAGCCTCGCGAGTTTGACGGCCGGTAACGTCGCGGCAACCGACGGGCTGGCTCATCTGATCGGCGAGCGGGGCTTTCCCGTACTCTCGCACGAAGGCGAGCGTGATAACATTCACATCTCGATAGTGGCCTCGCGCGTCATCCTTGTCGTGATATTCGATGAGCGCTCAAGCCTGGGACTTGTGCGGCTGCGCGTAAAGCGAGCGACCGGCGAGATGAACTCTATCTTTGAAACCATAGACGCAAAAGTGGCGCGTGAACACGACTTCGGGATGATGGTGGATTCGCCGTTTGCCGAGATAACCGAAGAAGACATAGATGCGCTCTTTAACTGAAGGAGACACGAGCCGAGGCCCCTGTGAAATCGAGAACAAACCGGGAGTAAGCCCCAAACCTCACCGGCCCAGAAATAAGGAATAAGAGCCTTGACCTTCATAAACTACGCATCGCGCGAGATCAACTGCAAGATCGTATATTACGGGCCCGGTTTGGGCGGCAAGACTACAAATCTGCAATTCATCTACGATTCGACGGCGGCACAGGCTAAGGGAAAGCTTATAAGCCTGGCTACCGAAACCGACCGCACGTTGTTTTTCGATTTTATGCCGCTCGACCTGGGCACAGTCCGCGGGTTCAAGACCCGCTTTCATCTCTACACCGTGCCCGGACAGGTATTCTATGATGCCAGCCGCAAGCTCATACTCAAAGGTGTAGACGGCGTCGTGTTCGTAGCCGATTCGCAACGCGAACGCATGGATGCCAATGTCGAATCGCTGTTCAATCTGAATTCCAATCTCAAACAGCACGGCTATGATCCGGGCAAGATACCTTTCGTGCTTCAACTCAACAAGCGCGACCTGCCAAATGTCATCCCGGTCAATGATCTGAGGTCCGAGCTTGTGCAAAACGGAGAGCCTGTATTTGAAGCCGTAGCCAATCGCGGCGTAGGCGTATTCGATACGCTAAAGGCGGTTGCCAAACAGGTGTTGCTCGAACTCAGAAAAAGCAGCGGCGGATAGAACCAGCCGATAGAATCGGGAATGGAACCTGCCGATCTTTTGGCCGGTAGAAAAAACCGCTCTCGTCGGGCAGGACGCGGGAATCGTAAAGATCAAATAGATTATTTGAGCGCGTATGTGTTTAGCTGCGCGCTCGAACTTTTTTGAGTAGTTATTTTTTTGAGGCGTTATTTGGGAAGGAGTTTTTGCCTTAGAGACTCCACCCGCAATAAAGCATGGCCGGCATCCTCGCGGTCGGTCGTCTCTTTTATAAACGCTTCCCATTCGGCTATTGCCTTCTCATAATCCCTGTCGGATTCATAAACCTGCGCAAGCGCACGGTGACACGCGGGGCAGGTTCCCCCTGAACGGCGTATGGCGCGGCGAAGAACCTTCTTCGCCTTTTGCGGTTTACCGCTATCGCGAAGGGCTATGGCGTGCGCGAGCATCTCTTCAATATTTCTCTTCTTGGTAGGAGCATCCTTGCGCGCACGCTTTAGCGCCCCTCTGGCCTCAAGCGCGCCGGGGAATAGATGTAGCGCCCGTCGGGCTTCGATTGCGGCGCGTTCGTTTTCGCCTCTGGCAAGGAGAGATTCGGCCATCAGCCAGTGTGTGTTAGAGAAATTCGGGTCCCACTTCATGGCTTCTTCGGCGTAAACGCCGAGTCGCTCAACATCGCCAATCTGCAAAGCGAGATATGCCAGAAGCAGGGAGTCGGAATCCGGCATCAGCGTGTAGGGCAATGATTTTTCGGCGTGCCTCATCGCGAGCTTGATGATCTCGTCTCGCGTCTCGCCGGACGCTTCCATCTGATCGGCCGAAAGCATCAGGGCGCGGGCAAACAAGAAATCATACGCACTCGTCGGATCAATTGCTCCGGTAGCTTGACTCGCAAGGCTTGCCACTCGGTCAGAGTCTCCCGCGTTTGCCGCCTCAAAGGCCTGTTTTATTGCCGCATCAGCCCTCACGAGTGACCACACATACCACCCGCTCATAACCGCAACCAACAGGCCCACAAACGTAAAAACCGTCTTTGCTGGCGTGAAACTTGCTCTCTCCATCTCTCCCTTTGATGCCTGATTTCGGCTCGCGCTCGTCTCGCGATTTGCCGCCAGATTGGCCGAGGCCAGGGCGAGCGCGGCCAGTGCGTAGAAGTACAGCCCCGTAGAGATCTGGTCGAATATGAAGAAGTTGTGCACTGCGACGGCGGCGATTGATGACAGCAGCCCCGTGGCGATAACCTTCATCCTGCGGCTGGCGAAACGACGCCGAACCCGGATTAAAAGCGCGAATATAGACGCGATGATTGCGATGTATGCGATAGCGCCCGGCAATCCGAAAGAGATCGCCGCGTCGAGATATGAATTGTGCGAGCTTTCGTTGTTTGTGAGCGGGGAATACAGAGCAAGATCTTCCGATTTGTAGGCGAGAAATGCCTTGCGAAAGCCTTCGGGGCCGCAACCCGTGAGGCCGTAGCGCGGCACCATCCTGAGCGAGTCGCGCCACAGCAACGTACGCCCCGCGCCCGTAAACCCGTCCGACATGAACTGGCGCGCGCGCGCGGTTATGTTGCGCGAGGCCGGATTCAAAGTGATGATCGCAACAAGCGCCGTGATCGCGATGAGGGTAAGCCCCGCTCGCTTTACCAGCGCCCGCCTGCGCGTTCGCAACAGATCACCAGATCGCCCGTAAAGTTCCAGCCCCGCGAATGTGATCGCGGCAGCAAGGATGCCAAGCCACGCGCCGCGTGTGCCGCTGAAGGCGATGGCGATAACCGACACCACCGATGCGGTTATCGCCAGTCGTCGCGCCGAGCCGCTCGAAACCATTGCCAGCCCCGCCGTCAGTGGAGTCGTGTAGAGCAGGAAATTGCCCAGATAATTGGCGTGCCCGAGCGTGCCTGCTACGCGCAGCACCGGCCCCGCCTCTGAGGCGAGCGTGTACAGGTCAGGAGAGAGAAAAACGTCGTGGCCGAAAAATTGAATAAAGCCATAGGCAGCAACTATAAATCCTGTCACCGCCATAGCCCGAAGCACCAGAAACAACCGCTTTTCGCTTGTGCCTATTCCTGTGACCAGGGCGATAAAGCATAAGAAGAAACTCAGGTGAGTAATCAAACCCATACGGCCATAATTGCTCCCAAACAGTGATGCTCGCGGAGCTACGCCAAACAGGGTTGAAATCGCTATGGCGATCACGTAAAGCGAAACTATCAACGCGTGTCTTGACTTGAGCCGCTCAAAGGAAGTCCTGCGCGCGTTCCAGGCAAGCGCGGGGATGAGCAAGGATGACCCTGTGAGCAGGAGCGCAAATTTAGGGAGAGAGAATATATTATAGACCGCTGTGCTGAAAGCCAGTGGCACAAGAACGACAAGCGAAAGGCTCAACCAGAAACCCGCGTGCTCAAACCGACTGTTGCGAGCGTCGCTCGAATCGTTTTTCTTTGCCTGAGAGGGTTTCATACGAGTAGGGTGAGAAGAAACAGGCTACAGATGCGACGGATTTTCGCGGATCAGATCACATATGGTCAAATCCGTGTTTATCCGCCCGACCCGTGTCATCCGTGGCCTATTACTGTGTGCTCTTTGTTCAAGGTCATTTGTATTAATCGCTTGCGAATTGAATTAGCGGCTTGATTTGGAAGATTATCGAAGAGCGAGATGCTCGCTCACTCCGTTGATTATATCGCCGACGGTTAAAAACCCCGGGATGGCTTCGTCAGGTATCTTTATCTTAAACGCTTCTTCAAGGCGCAAAGCGATGTTGAGCGCATCAAGCGAATCTGCTCCGAGGTCTCGCATCAGATGAGTGTCGGGGCCGAGTTGCGAACGGTCCACTCTCAACTCGGCGACGATTATGTTCTTAACAACATCCTCGACTGGCTCGACGACTTCTCTAAACATTTTCCACTAACCTCTTCTGAAATATCTCGCTCGCACGCGCCTATCGACTAACTTTACTCTTTATACTCGCGCGCTGCCAGAACCGCGTTGTTGCCGCCAAATCCGAATGAGTTCGAAATAGCCGTAATCCGCTTGCCGCGCCGCCCGATCTGCCGTTTTCCTTCCGTCACATAATCGAGGTCGCATTGCGGGTCGGGCTCTTCGTAATTTATGGTCGGAGGCGCTTGCCCGGTCTCGACCGACAGGACGGTTGCGATAAATTCAAGCGCGCCAGCCGCGCCCATAGGGTGCCCCAGCATGGATTTGATCGAGCTGATGGGAATCTCGTAAGCCAACTCTCCGAAGACTCGCTTTATGGCTTCGGTCTCTGACACATCATTGAATTTCGTGGCCGTCCCGTGCGCATTGATGTAATCAACCTCTTCGGGCCGCAGTCCCGCGTCCCCGAGCGCCCTCAAAATCGCTTGGGATTCGCCGTCGGGATCGGGGAAAGTGATGTGGGAAGCATCGGCGGTCGAGGCATACCCCACCACCTCTGCGTAGATGTGAGCGCCGCGCGCTAGTGCGGTGTCGAGGTTTTCAAGGATCACTATCCCTGCGCCTTCGGAAAGGATGAACCCGTCGCGATTGGCGCTGAAGGGTTTGCAAGCGCGTTCGGGAGGGTCATTCTTTGTCGAAAGCACTCGCATCTCTTTCCACGCATCCATCACCACGGGGGTTATCGGCGCATCGGCTCCGCCTGCAATCATACGCTCGGCGTGACCGTAGCGCACAAGATGAAATGCCTGGCCGATGGCGTTTGCGCCCGACGAACAGGCCGTGGTCACCGTTACGTTCGGGCCTCGCGCCTTCAGGCGAATGGCAATGTTTGAGGTCGGGGCGTTATACATTGATTTAGGAATGGCTATGGCCGAGCGCCGTCCCTGCCCGGCTGAAAAGAACGCGCCGCAGTAGTCTTCGATAGATGCCTGACCGCCAAAGCCTGTGCCGAGTATTACGCCCGTATCGTAACCGCTGATCTCTTCATCGCCGAGCCCCGCGTCTGATGAGGCCATGCCTGCTGCTGCGACCGCAAGTTGAGAGACGCGATCCATGCGCGACAATTCGCGCTCGTCGAAAAAGTCGTGCGGGTGAAAATCGCGGCAGATGCCCGCGATTGTAGTCTTCAGATTCGACGTGTCGAAATGCTCTATGGCAGAGATGCCGCTTTTGCCCTCGACGAGCGCCGACCAGACAGATTTGCGCCCAACGCCCACAGGCGCGATAACACCTATCCCGGTTACTGCAACCCGATTGACTGACATAATTTAAGGGATGAGGGATGAGGGATGAGGGATGAAAAGAACTATAAGGAGTTTTACCGAAAACCCCCAGCCGCTTTTATCGAGATGTGACGTAAAAGTCTTTTTCATCCCTCATCCCTCATCCCTCATCCCTAACTGATTATCTCCAGCTTTTTGCCTATGCGATACATCGATTCGAGCAGGTGCTCGATGTGCTGATCGGTGTGCGTGACCATACAGCTTATACGCACAAGCGAGTGCGCGACGGCGGGAGCCAGCACGGGATTGGTATATATTCCTTCGCTCATAAGTTCCCAGAAGAATCTGCACACCAGCCTTTCGTCATCGACGACGACGGGGATAATGGGAGTAATGCCTTCGAGCAGTCGAAAACCGAGGTTTGATAATTCCAGGCGCAGCTTCGCGCTCATCTCAAGCAGCCGACTGCGACGGTCGGGTTCGCGCTCTATTATCTCAAGCGCCTTCAGCACGGCTGCCGCGTTTGCGGGCGCAAGCGAAGCGGAATAGACGAAGGCGCGGCTGTGATGTTTTATAAACTCTATGACATCGCGGCGCGCCGCAATAAAACCGCCTATGGAGGCGAGCGATTTCGAAAACGTCCCCATCACTATATCAACGTCGCTTTCAACCGCGTAATGCTCTGCCGTACCGCGACCGTTTTCGCCAAGCACTCCGATGGCATGCGCTTCATCCACATAGACGCGCGCCTGATAGCGGCGGGCCAGTCTGGTTATCTCCGGCAGATTGGCCGTGTCGCCTTCCATGGAAAAGACGCCGTCAACGACTATCAAGCGGCCTTCATCGGGCGCAAGACTCGAAAGGATATTTTCGAGGTCTTCCATATCGTTATGGCGAAAACGGAGCGTACGCGCAAAGGCCGCAAGCGACCCGTCCAGCAACGAAGCGTGTATGCTGCGGTCGGCGATAATGCAGTCGCCCTTTTGGGCGATGGTTGAAAGAGTGCCGAAATTGGTCTGAAACCCCGTGCCGAATACTAAGGCCGACTCGCGTTTCATGAAGCGAGCGAGCGCCTCTTCAAGCCGCACATGCAAATCCATAGTGCCGTTGAGCATGCGCGAGCCTGAACATCCCGTGCCGTATTTTTCGATGGCCTCCCGAGCCGCCTGCTTGACCTCCGGGTTTGTTGTGAGACCCATGTAGTTGTTCGAACCGAACATGAGGATCGGGCGGTCGCCCATGCTGATTTCGGCCTCGCCTGCATCCGACGCCCCGGAAAACTCCGTGAAGTATGGGTAGAGTCCTGCCCGGCGGAACTCGTCAGCCTTCGTAAAACCAACAGCCTTTTCGAATAAGTCTTTCGCGCCGACGCGCGATTGTTGCTGCATGCCGCATTTCCTCGCCCGAATAACTTCTGCTGCTAGCGCAATAGGACTTGCCGAGCTTCTTAAACTCCCGGCGATGCGGGGTATTATATCCGAAAACGGCAGCAGGGCAAGCCGGATATTACGTATTAATCTTGCCCGAAGAGAGACGATAAATCGAATCCCGTGTCCGGATTAATCGCTACTTTCAATGCTGGCCGGGCCGCCTGCTCTCTGTTTGTTAGCTGTCTATTAGCCGCATCTTCGCCGCATCTTCATTGCCGCGAGCGTGTTCTTCATAAGCATCGCTATGGTTAACGGGCCGACCCCACCCGGCACAGGTGTCAGGAAGCCGGCCACCTCCATCGCCTCACGCGGATTTACGTCGCCCACCAGTGTGTAGCCCTGTTTTTCAAACGCCGCGCGTTTCTTCGGGTTGTCGCCAAATAGTCTTTCGAGATCCCTCTCTTCGGTCACTTTATTCATGCCGACATCAATGACCGTAGCGCCCTCTTTGATGAAAGAGCCGTCAACCATCGCCTGTCGCCCGATGGCTGCAATCAGTATGTCGGCCTCACGCGCGACCGAGGCAAGTTCCGCCGTGCGCGAATGGCAAATGGTCACGGTCGCGTGGCGATGAAGGAGAAGCAACGACATCGGCAGCCCGACAATGCGGCTGCGGCCTATCACCACGGCTCGCGCACCTGCTATCTCGATCCCGTAACGGTCGAGCATTTCGATAATGCCTGCGGGCGTGCAGGGCCGCAGCCCCGGCTCGCCCAGTGCCAGTCGGCCCACGTTGACCGGGTGGAAACCGTCTACGTCTTTGGCCGGATCAACCGAGTCAAGCACGAGGTTAGCGTCTACCTGAGGGGGCAACGGCATTTGAACGAGTATGCCGTCAATGTCCGGACGCGCGTTCAGATCGCCTACCAGGGCCAGCAACTCTTCCGTAGTAGTCGTATCGGGCAATTCGATCTTTTCGGAGTAGAGGCCGAGTTGCTCGCAGGTTCTTACTTTGCTCGAAACATAGATATGGGAAGCCGGATCATTGCCGACAAGAACCGCAGCGAGCCCGGGCACAAATCCCTGCCCGGCCAGGCGGGCGACTTCGCTCGCCACTTCCTCTTTTATCTGACTGGCTACGTTTGTGCCGTCGAGTAATCTGGCCGTCATAGTTGAATACCTTGCCTTATGAATTCAAAGGGTGAGTATGATACGCGCTTCAATGCGTTGTCAAATTTTGGAAAAGCGGCAGCGGTTGAAACTGCTATGAGCCATCGTGTAACATCGTTGAGGCGTGTTTGCTCCACTTGCCGGACGCCGCGTGAATCAAACTTAATTGCAGTTTTGCAGTCTTTTCCAGCCGGGGATGGTTATGAAAATAAGAAGCGTTCTCATATTCGCATTAATCTCAACCTTTTCGCTCACGTGGTTAAGCGCCTCATCGCGGATTCATCGTGTCGAAGCGCAGGGCTTTTTCGGCGCGCAACGCGAGCCTTCGATTGATGTAGATAAGAAAAACAAACTCTATCTGATGATGTCGGTCGCAACGGGAGTGCCGCCAAGTCCGCACAGCCAGATATTTTTCACAAGATCGGTTGACGGGGGCGCAACCTGGGACAACACGCCGACCACACGTAACCTGTCAAATTCGCCGCGCGAAGATTTTAACCCGTCACTTGCCGTGACCAAGAGCGGAAAAGTGCGTGTTTACACGGTATTTCACGATAATCTGGGCAGCGGCGTCTATCTGATAAAGTCTAAAAAGGGAGTGAAGTTCAAAGCGCCCGCGCGGGTTCCGCCAGATGAAGGCGGAAGATTCAATCCGCGTCTGGCACTTGATTCCAATGAATCGCTCAACATCGCCTGGGGCGAAATCCACGACCTCCACAGGCGAGTTATGTATGTACGCTCGACCGATCTGGGCGAATCCTTTACCGACCCTGTTGATATTTCCCGCTCGTCGGGTGAGGCGTTTCAGCCGGAGATCGCAGTTGATCCCTCGAATGCCATCAATATAGTGTGGGAAGATACCGCGCCGGGCGCAAGCGCGATCATGTATTCGCGCTCGACCGATGGCGGCGCGACATTCTCATCCCCGGCGCAGCTCTCAAAAGGCGCAGCCGCAGCCGCCGAAGCTCACATCGCTGCCGATGGCTCGGGTGGTTTGAACGTCGCCTGGGTAGGCGAAACCGATGACGGGCTTCAGGTGTTTTTCACGCGCTCGACCGACGGGGGAGCAACTTTTTCCGAGCCGACAAAGCTGACCGGGGATGCGGGCGCCGACATTCATAAAGTCTTTGTGACCACCTTTCAACAGACCATCTACATCTCTTACAATGACGATCAGAGCAAGCTCAGACAGGTCTATCTGCTGACCTCCACGGATGCGGGCCAGAGCTTTTCTTCTCCCGAACAGATTTCGAATGCCGACCGCTCAAGGGGGCGCGCGCACAGTTCGTCTATGGTCGTGGATAAGAAAGGCAAGCTTCACATCGTATGGATCGACAGTTCTATCATAGGCAGCGACGAAGGGCTGCTCTTCTACAGAAATTCAAAAGACGGACATAGCTTTTCGCAACCAAAGATGCTGCTTGCCATCATCTGAGACGCAAAAGAACCCGGCTCACATCTCTTTTCGGTGAGCCGGGTTGCCTCCAAAATCCCGCGAATTATCAGCCTTATTTATCGTGATCCCTGTCGTGATCCTTGTCGTGATCTTTATCGCGGTCTTTGTCGTGATCCTTATCATGGTCTTCGTCTTCACCCTCGACTACATCGCTGTCTTTAGGGTTGTAGCCTTCCATGTATTGTAGATGCACACCCGTTTCGGTTGAGATTCTGATCTTGCGATAGTCTGAGCCTGTATTCGAACTGCGATAGGTGAGCACATACTGGCGATCAAGCGCCCCCTTGAACTCCTTCAAGTATGGCGCGAACGAGACGAAATCTATTCCGGTGCTAAAGGATTCGCCCCCGGTTTCGTCCGAAAGACGATTGAGCGAGCCTTGACCGAAATTGGCCGCCATACGACTGATGCTGGTCAGCCCAATCGAGGGCGAGTAGATGGTAAAGATCGAGACCCCGCGACGTTGCGCCTCGCGAATCGAACGGTCAAGGTCCGGCGAAAGCCCCGGACTCGATGCGCGAAATCCGCGCGAACTATCAAGCCCGTCTGAAACAAGCAGAATCATCCGCCTTCCTTTGGGCTGCGAATCGAATTTGTGCAACGCTTCGGTCACCTCTATATACGGGTTGAAAGGCGAGCCTGCCGTGCTGCTGCGGAGGATGTGCAGAGAACCGGCGGCGCGCTCAAGGTCTGTGGAGAACTCTTTTGCCACCCTCAAAGACCCGGCCGAGATATAGCCGGTCATCACACGCGAACCCTGCGGCAGGCCGCGAATAAAGGTTTTGATGCCGTTTAGCTCGTTGTTGACGCGCGCCACGAGATCATCCTGGATCAGGACGGCCAGCATGGGCGGCATCTCTGCTGCCGGTTTCACCGAAATGATCTGTTGCTTTCGCTCTTTTTCATATACGGCGAAGTCTTCGGCCGAAAGGTGTGCAGCGTATTCGCGCGCCCGGTCGTTGTGCGGGTGAGTGGTGATGACGAGCGTCACTTCGCGACCGCTGGCATAAAGATCATCTTTTTTGTCCTGCGCCCCTGCGCCCCCGAGGGGGATAAAAATCATAACGGCAACTAAAACAAAAACCGCCGTTTGCTGTAATGTTTTATCCTTACACATGCGTTTCTATCCTTTTTAAGTTGATTTTGATTCCATGTTACAGACTGTATTGCTATAACGCCAATGGCCATCTTTACAAACTGATTCTACCAGATCAAAGGTTACAGGCTACAGGCGCGAGAATGTTTTTCCTGTCCCCTCGATCATTTCTCCAATTGTTTGGAACGAACCCGGGCGAGTGACGTAGAATTGAATGTTCGGAAAAACTGATGCATCAAAACAACCCCTGATTCAATTATCGGGATCTGATCAATAGGAGAATCACAAATGCCCTGGGATCCTGAATGCTACCATAAATTTCAAAATGAACGTTCCGCGCCGTTTGAAGACCTTTTGAGCATGGTGACGGTTCGAGAGAACATGCGCGTCATCGATCTCGGTTGTGGGACGGGAGAACTGACCCGCCGTCTGGCCGATCTTCTGCCCGGAAGCGATTGCCTTGGCGTCGACACATCAGCGCAGATGCTTGACCAGGCCGAACAGTACGCGCGCCCGGGCCTGCTTTTCGCGCAAGGCAACCTGCAAGAGATCGAGGGCGAATATGACCTCGTGTTTTCACACGCGGCAATCCACTGGGTAGACGATCACCCTTCGCTTGTGCCGAAATTATTTTCGCTCGTAAGTCCGGGGGGACGCCTCGCGGTGCAAGAGCCGTCGAATCACAAACATCCGGCGCATATCCTCTTGACGAAACTGGCGGGTGAAGAGCCGTTTCGAGAGGCGCTTGGCGGATGGGTGCGGGTGGCTCCCGTGCTCTCAATAGCCGCATACGCGGAATTGCTTTACGCTCACGGCGGCAAGGATTTGACCGTGATGGAAAAGGTCTATCCGCACGTGCTTGAAGGCCCCGATGCGATGGCCGACTGGATGGCGGGAGCCGCGATGGTCCCTTATTTTTCACGTATGGGGGATGAACTGGCCGAGCTGTTTATGGAAAGATACCGCGAGCAGATCAGGCTCAGATGGCCGCTTGGCCCTGTCTTTTATCCGTTCCGGCGGATACTTTTTGCCGCCACCCGTTCGCCCGACGGGGCTTAAAACGGATCAATCTCTTCCTGCCAACTGGCAAAGGTCCGACCGCGAGGGTTATCATGCCTCGGACTCAGCAAATCACTCAAGGAGGCTGTCATGCTTTACGGCGCGTTTATGTTTTCGACCGGGTATGCAATTCGGCCCGATGAACTGGCTTCCGCGCTCGAACAGCGCGGATTCGAATCGCTCTGGCTCCCCGAACACACTCATATTCCGGCGAGCCGCCGCACTCCTTACCCCGCCGGGGGCGATCTGCCGAAGGAGTACTGGAACACCTACGACCCGTTTGTAGCGTTGACGGCGGCGGCAATGGCTACGAAAAAACTGCGAGTGGCAACCGGCATCTGCCTTATCATCGAACGCGACCCGATCACCACGGCAAAAGAGATAGCAAGCCTCGATCAGTTATCGGGCGGCAGATTTTTATTTGGCATAGGCGGCGGCTGGAATGCCGAAGAGATGGAAAATCACGGGACCGAGTACAAGACCAGATGGCGGCGATTGCGCGAGCAGATTCTCGCGATGAAAGAGATATGGACAAAAGATGAGGCGGAATTTCACGGCGAGTTTGTGAACTTCGATAAGATATGGTCGAATCCCAAACCCGCGCAGAAGCCGCATCCGCCGATCCTGATGGGCGGCGACGGGCCTACGACTTTCGACCGCGTAATCGAATTCTGCGACGGGTGGATGCCGATTGGCATGCGCGCGACCGGGATCATCGAAAAGATCGCCACCTTGAGGGAACGCGCCGAGAAGGCCGGGCGCGACCCCAACTCGATATCAATCTCTATCTTTGGCGCAAAGCCCGAACGCGAGGCGATTGATAAAATGGAAGAGGCGGGCATCGAGCGCGTCATCTTCGCGCTTCCATCGGCAGAAAGCGATAAGATTCTGCCGATTCTTGACAACTATGCCGCGTTGATCGAGTAGCGGGTAAAGACAAGACAGGTAAAACCAGACAGGGGGAACAATGAAAGGGAAAATCATAGGCGTTCTTGGGGTGCTGATTCTGAGCGCGTGCGCCGCCTCCGCGCAGGAACACGAATTGGGGTTTCAGATAGGGGCTATGGGAACAGAAGACCGTGACGTGCGGTTGCCGATACCCGGCTTTGTCCGAACAGGCAACGGGCTGGCCTATCAAGTGAGCTACGCGAACCGAATCTATAACGCTCAAGTCGCATCGCTGCACGTAGAGTTTCCGATCACGGTCACGCCAAAGACTGATATAACTTCTTCGAATGCGCTTTCGCCGCGCAGTTACTCCTCTCTGTTTATCACGCCGGGATTAAAGCTGAAATTTCTGCCCTTCGCGCCGGCCTCGCCTTACGTGGTGGGCGGAGTCGGATACGCGCGCTTTAACGGGAGCGACACAACGGTAGCCAATACGTCCAACCTCCGGCGAACGCACGGCAAATCGCGCCGTCTTCGATTACGGTGGAGGCGTGGATGTAAAGGTGTTTCCGTTTATCAGCGTGCGCGGCGAGGTCCGCGATTTCGTGTCGGGCAATCCGAAGCTCAATTCGGAACTGATAGGCGACCGCCAGCATAACCTGCTGATTTCAGGCGGGATCGTGCTGCGCTTTTGACGCTTGAAAAGGAGGAGCCGGTGAAGCAAACCAGAAGTATTCCGGCAGCAGTCGTAATCGCCGCGTTGTTGATAATTTCTGCTGTGGCTTCGGCGCAGTGGAGTGGGAAGCCTCCCGCCGAGTGGTCTGAAAAAGAGGCGATGAAGCTGTTGAGCGATTCGCCGTGGGGGCAGACGCTCGTATTCGGCAATCCGTCGGATAGAGATGCTGCGCCTCACAGGGACGCCGATTCGAGCCGCACGATTGACATAGGCGGCAGCCGCATAAATCGGGCCGCGCAGGTCAATTATCGTGTGGCCTTTCTGTCGGCAAGACCCGTTCGCGAGGCGATCAGTCGATTGCTGGAAATCAATCAGGGCGGAAAAGTCAATGAAGATATGGCCGCGCAATTGAAGTCTTTTGTGGAAGAAGACTATAAAGATCACGTAATCATTTCGGTTTTCTTCGATGCCCCGCGACCCACCACAAAACTCTACAACGCAAGAGAACTGCTCGATAATCTGACGCTCGAACGGCTCAAAGCGAACACCTATCTGTCGGTCGAGGGAGGCGAGCGCGTCCGTTTGCAGGAATACATACCGCCTCACGGAAATTATCTGGGCGCGCGATTTGTGTTTCCGCGCATGGTAAAGGGCGAGCCTCTGGCCACGCTTCAAAATATTTCTATTCACTTTCACTCGGAGCTTGACGACGCCTACACGCTCGACAAGAGTTTTAAGCTTGGAGCCATGATCTACAAAAACAGGCTTGAGTACTAATTGACGCGCCTCGATTGATCTTTCCAGTAGCGTTCTCTGAGGATGTTTTTCTGAATCTTACCCGTAGCCGTTCGCGGAAGCGTCTCGATGAAATCGACCCTCTTCGGGCATTTGAAGTGAGCCAGATGCTCTCGGCAAAACTCTATCAATTCGTCTTCGGTCGCCTTCGCGCCGGGCTTCAGCACGACTATAGCGTAAGGGATTTCGCCCCATCGCTGGTCGGGCGCGGCCACGATTGCGGCTTCGAGCACCGAAGGGTGTTTGTATAAAAGCCCTTCGACTTCTATCGAAGAGATGTTTTCACCGCCCGAAATTATCAGGTCTTTTTTGCGGTCTACGACCTCGATATAGCCTTCGCTATCGCGAGTCGCCATATCGCCCGTGTGAAACCATCCGTCAACGATGACCGCTTCGGTGGCCTCGGGTTGCCGCCAGTATCCGGCCATCACTACGTTTGCGCGGGCGATCACCTCGCCCGCTTCACCGGAGTCGGGCTGAAGGTCGCGGCCCTCGTCATCGACTACGCGCACGTCTACGCCTATCATCGGGTAGCCCGTTTTTGCCTGCACTTTGTATTGATGCTCGGCGGGCCAGTCTCGCATATGAGGCTTGATTTTTGAGACGGTCAGGAAGGGCGATGTTTCGGTCAATCCGTATATCTGAATCACTTGCCAGCCGAGTTTTTCCTGCGCTCCCTGTATGGTCGCAAGCGGGGGGGCTGAGCCTGCGGTCGCTATGCGAAGGCCGCGCGGCAATTGATCAAGAGCCTCCCGGTCGAGCGGATGATTCAAGGCCATGTTTATCATCGTCGGCGGCATCGCGGCGAAGGTCACGCGCTCTCGTCGGACGAGATCGAAAAACGCGGCGGGCTCGAACTTCTTTATGATCACGTGCGCGGCTCCCATCCCCGTCACCGCGTAAGGCACTCCCCACCCGTTGCAGTGAAACTGCGCCAGCGTGTGCAGGTATACGTCGTCTTCGCGTATGCCGAATTCGCAGATCGAGTTCATCGCGTTGAGGTAGAGATTGCGATGCGTGAGCATAACGCCTTTTGGCCGCCCCGTGGTTCCCGAAGTGTAGAGCAGGGCCGAGGTTTCGTTTTCATCTATCTCGACAGGGTCAGGCTGGTTGCCGGATGCCTCGCCCAGAAGCGTTTCGTAATCGAGCCAGCCAGCCGGATTTGCATCGCTTTTATCGCTTGCGAGGATGAAATGCTCGATAGTCTCAAGGCTTTCGCGTATCGGGTCTATTACGCTGGTCAGCCCTTCTTCTACGATCAGGGCCTTTGCGCCGCCGTGATTCAGGATGTAGAGAAAATCACTCGGGACGAGGCGAAAGTTAAGAGGCATCAGTATAGCGCCGAGCAGTGGAGCACCGAAAAAGGCTTCGAGTATGCGGTGACAGTTTTGAGATAAAATAGCGACCCGGTCGCCTTTTTCTATCCCCGCCTCGCGCATCATATTTGCCCACGCGAAAACGCGCCTGCCAAACTCTGAATAAGTCAGGCGAACATCGCCGCACACGACGGCTTCTTTTGTCGGGTGAGCTATGATTGCGCGTTTTAGAAAGTCGTATTCATTGAGCGGAACTATCACAGGCTTACCTCCTGAAAAGATGAATACTTTCTGGTACCGGGATGCGCGTCAGCATAGCATAAGAGCATTGCGCGGGCAAAATCGCGGCCAATTGTATCTGATCAGAATTAGAGAAATAATCGCCACAGAGACACGAAGACACAGAGATTTTTATAATCTTTTCTCTGCGCCTCTGCGCCTCTGTGGCTAATGGTGAGCTATTACGGCCATTCAATTTGATAAGTTGTCGGCTATCAGTCATGATATCGGCCCGTGAAAACAGACTTTAAATTCCATCACAATCTCAGAGTCAGGTTCGCCGAAACCGATCTGCAAGGAATAGTATTCAATGCCAACTACCTGATTTATACCGATGTAGCGTGGACGGAATATTTCCGGGCGATAGGCCTCGACTACAAAGACATGGTGGAAACAGGAGCCGACACAGTGCTGGCTCGCACGACCGTGGAGTTCAAGTCTCCGGCTCGATTCGATGAGGTGCTTGAGATTCACACACGCGTTTCAAAGATAGGAAATACCAGCCTCGTTTTTGAATTTGAAATCTACCCGGAAGGCGAAGACCGATTGATCACAGCGGCCTCGTCGCTATACGTGTGCATAGACCCGAAATCGCTGCGCCCGGTTCGCATCCCCGATGAGTTGCGCTCGCTGATAGAGAGGTTTGAGGGCTGGTAGCGATTGGTTTCGAAGGGAGGAAAACGGATGAGACTGAAAGATAAGGTCGCCGTGATAACCGGGAGCGGTTCAGGCATTGGCCGGGCCATCGCTCTCAGGTTTGCTGCCGAGGGCGCACGCATCGTCGTAGCCGAACTCGATGAACAGAGCGGAGCAGAAACCGCCCGCCTCGTTCAGGAGCACGGCATAGAGGCGTTCGCCCTTACAACCGATGTCGCCAATTCCGATGCGGTTGCAGAGCTTTTTCGCCGCATAGACGAACGTGACTGGGCAGTAGACATTCTGGTAAACAACGCCGGGAATGGCGGGCAGCAATTGACGCCCGCGCACGAGATGACCGACGAGCAATGGGCTTCGATTCTCAATGTGCATTTGAACGGGACTTTTTATTGTACACGCGAGGCGCTCAAACGAATGCTTTCCCGCGCGCAGGGCGCTATCATCAATCTGGGGTCGGTGGCCGGGCTGAGAGGGCTTCCGGGCGCGTCAAACTACACGGCGGCCAAAGGTGCGATAATCGCATTCACCAAAGGCGTAGCCCAGGAAGTGGCCGCTTACGGCATCCGCGTCAACTGTATAGCTCCCGGCTGGGTCGAGACCCCTATACTTAACAATCTGCCCGACGAAATGCGCCCGATGATGGTTCAGATGACCCCGCTCGGCCGCATAGGCACGCCCGAAGAGATCGCAGAGGTTGCGCTCTTTCTGGCTTCGGATGAATCGAGCTATATCGTCGGACAAACAATCAGCCCGAACGGCGGCATGTATTCTTAAGGAGAAAAAATGAAAGCGATTAGATTTCATGAAATCGGCGAACCCGAAGTGCTTCGATACGAAGATGTGGAAAAACCGAAACCGGGCGCAGGCCATGTGCTCGTCAAAATCCACGCCATAGGCGTCAACTTCGCCGACACGCGGCTGCGTCGGGGACAATATCTGATTCAACCCCAATTGCCCGCCATACCCGGAGCCGAAGCCTCGGGCGTAGTTGAAGAGGTAGGCGAGGGCGTTGATAATTCCATCCTAGGCCAGAGGGTGGCTTTCCTTCATAGAGAATGCTACGCCGAATATGTGGCCGTTCCGGCGCAGTCGTTGATCCCGCTGCCCGAAAACATAAGCTTCGAAGAGGGCGCGGCATTTCCGCTTCAGGCCCTCACGGCTTATCACATGCTGTACACTTCTGACCAGATCGAGCCGGGGAAATCCGTGCTTGTTCACGCGGCTGCGGGCGGCGTCGGATTGCTTGCCATTCAGATGGCCAAAATGGTTGGAGCGACCGCATACGGCACTACGTCGAGCGAAGACAAAGCTCAGCTTGCGCGGGACATGGGCGCAGATGACGTGATCCTCTACAATAAGACCGATTTTGCCGAAGAGGTGATGCGGCTGACCGGAGGGCGCGGTGTAGACCTTGTGCTTGATTCCGTGGGTAAGGCTACATTTGAAAAGAGCATGAAATCGCTGGCCCCGTTTGGACACGTGATCGTGTATGGCGCGGCGAGCGGGCGACCTGATCCGGTTGACCCTATCACGATGTTTGAAAAATCGATCAAGGTGAGCGGGTTCTGGCTTGTGACCGTCTTACAGGTTCCTGAGATTGCGCGGCGCGGCGTGGAGAAGGTCGTCGAGTGGGTGGCTACAGGAAAACTGAGGCTGACAATAGGGCTGAAGCTCCCGCTTGAGGAAGCCGCCGAGGCTCATCGCAAGATGGAAGCAAGAGAGACGGTCGGAAAGATAGTGTTGGCCGTGGATTGAGGCGGGCCGAATCGCTGTGCTAGCATCCTTACCAAACTCAGGAGGTGCGGTCATGCCGGTTTTGGAAGAGAGACAAACAACAGAAATCGCTTTTTCGGCGCTTTTGCACCAGTACACCCTCGAAGAGTTCTTCTCGTTGCCAGACCCAGGCGGCCGAGCGCATTACGAGTTGATCGAAGGAGTCCTGTATATGGTTCCTCCACCCGACCCGCCGCATGGAGATGTCGGTTCATATTTGAATGCTTCGCTTGTGACCTGGCTGGCTGCTCACGGATGGCCGGGAAGGGTTTATCATCCACGCGAGCCTATCTACAAAAACCGAACATATCTTGAGCCGGATATGATGTATGTCTCAAACGAACTGCGAGCAAAGATGGGGAAGCGGCGCACCTCGGCCGATATAGTCTTCGAATACCTGTCGCCGTCCACGGCCAATTACGACCGTACGACAAAGGCCGATACCTATCTCGCGCTGGGTGTGCGGGAATTATGGTTGATAGATTCGGAGGCCGAAACCATTGAAGTAAGGCACGCGCTCGCAAAGCGGTCGCCGAAGGCTTTGCCTCGATGGGAAAGCCATATTTATCTGGCCGGTGAATCGTCCGAGTCTCGCGTGCTTGAAGGGTGGAGAGTTTCGGTCGACGAGTTATTGGCAAGTCTGAAATAAGAGATTGATAAATTTCAAAGGGAGAAAATGATGACAAGCAAAGCCGAAGGGCCGATTGCGATCAAAGGCGGCAGTTTTCTTATCGAAGACCTCGAACCGGCGGAAATCTTCACCCCCGAAGAGATCTCCGAAGAGCAACATATGTTTGCGCAAACGGCCGAAGAGTTCCTGCGCAAGGAAGTCCTCCCGCGTGAAGACGACATCTACGCCAAGAACTGGCCGGTCACGCGCGAACTGATGGCCAAGGCGGGCGAGCTAGGATTGCTCTCGATTGACATCCCGGAAAAATATGGCGGGCTCGGTTTGAATAAGGTCAGTTCCTCGGTAGTCGGAGAGCAGTTTGCGCTTCAGGCATCATTTGCCGGATCGCAGAGCGCCCACGTCAACATAGGCACGCTCCCCATTGTCTTTTTCGGGACCGAAGAGCAGAAGCAAAAGTATCTGCCGCGACTGGCTACGGGCGAGATGATCGGCGCATACGCTTTGACAGAGCCGCATTCCGGCTCAGACGCGCTTGCGGCTAGAACCAAAGCCGTGCTTTCCGAAGACGGCAGCCACTACGTCTTGAACGGCCAGAAGATGTGGATAACAAACGGCAGCTTCGCCGATCTCTTCACGGTCTTTGCCAAAGTCGACGGAGAGAAGTTCACAGCCTTTCTTGTGGAGCGCGGGCCGGGGCTCACAAGCGGCCACGAAGAGAAGAAACTCGGTATTGACGGGTCTTCGACGACGGCGCTGATGCTCGAAGATTGCCGCGTGCCGGTCGAAAACGTGCTTGGCGAAATAGGCCGGGGCCACAAGATAGCCTTCAATGTGCTCAACATCGGGCGGCTCAAACTGGGTGCGCGTTCCGTAGGCACGATAAAACTCTCTCTTTACCAGTCAATACAATACGCAAAAGAGCGCCATCAATTCGGACAGCCGATTGCGAATTTCGGCCTCATAAAACAGAAGCTCGCCGAGATGGCCATCCGCGCATACGTGGGCGAAACGATCCTTTATCGCACGGCCGGGATGATTGACCGGGCGCTTGAGCGGGTGGATAAAAGCGACCCGCGACAGGTGCTCGCCGTGCTGGAACAATATGCCATCGAATGCTCTATCATAAAGGTATGGGAGAGCGAGGCGCTCGGCTATGTGGTCGACGAAGAGGTGCAGGTATTCGGCGGGTATGGTTATTCAAAGGACTATCCGGCGGAGCGCGCCTATCGCGACGCCCGCATAGCGCGTATCTACGAGGGCACAAACGAGATCAACCGCATAGTGATCGCCAGCCAATTGTTGCGCCGCGCGAAGTCGGGCGAACTGGCTTTGCTTGAAACGGCCGAAGGGATTAAAGATGGACTACCCGGGGCTTCCGACACGCTGCATCTGAACCCCGCAACCGTGGTGCTGTCGGAAGAGTTGAAGTTGCTCCGAGCCGCAAAAGCGATGGCTCTTTTGTCAATCGGCGCGGTCGTCGAAGCCTACGGCGACCGCGCCCGCGACGAGCAGGAATCGCTCGCCCTCATTGCCGACATGACGATGGATATTTATGCGATGGAAAGCGTCCTGCTGCGAACGGAAAAGATCATCGCCGCGCGCGGCGATGATCGCGCTTCGGTGCAACTTGACATCACTCGCGTATTTGCCCGTGATGCAGTGATGCGTGTCGAGCGGGCGGCGCGACTCGTAGCCACAGAAACAGAAGCCAGCGCAAGCGACATCACGGATATAATCGACCATCTCGCGCGCCGTGCTCCGATCAAATCAATCTCTGCGCGCCGTCGCATTGCCGACCGGGTGATTGCGGCGGGCAAATACAATTTATAGAGAGACCATTTACAGAGGGACCATGCGAATCATCTCATTAATCCTGATCCTCGCGTCGTTTTGTCTTACGGTTGGTTACGCTAAACAGGAAGCGGCCGACATTGTCTTCAAAAACGGCAACATCTATACGGTGAACCCGAAACAGCCTCACGCCGAAGCCATCGCGGTCAGGGCGGGAAAGATCATCTTCGTAGGCTCAAACAAAGATGTGAAAGCCTATGAAGGCAAGGCGACCCGCGTCGTTGATCTGCACGGCAACACGGTTGTGCCCGGCATGACCGATTCTCATTATCACCTCGCGGGAGTCGGCGCTCGCGAGATGAATCTGAACCTTGAAGGCACGACGAGCCTCGAAGATTTTCTGGCGAAGGTCAAAGAGCGCGTAGACCAGGCGAAGCCGGGCGAATGGGTTACGGGGCGCGGGTGGATAGAGACTTTCTGGAAGCCTCCTGTATTTCCCACACGCTCGGACCTGGATAAAATCTCGCCCGATAACCCCGTCTATCTTACTCGGGCCGACGGCCACGGAGCGATTGCCAACAGCGCGGCCATAAAGATAGCGGGCGTTACCAAAGAGACGCCCAACCCGTTTGGCGGCGAGATAATGAAAGACAAAAAGACGGGCGAGCCAAACGGCATGTTCTTAGACGCGGCTCAGGGGCTCGTTACACGCCACATCCCCGGCGCGGGTCGAGACGAGGCCGAACAGGCCATATTGCTTGGCGTCAAGCGCAGCCTCGAACTCGGATGGTGCGAGATTCAAAACGCGGGCAGCGTTTATTCGGATGTGGAATTGCTCAAGAAACTTTACGGCGAAGGAAAGATCAAGCTGCGTATCTATAACGCGGTGTACGGGCCGGGTCCGGCCGCCGAACGGCTTATGCGCGAAGGGCCAACCATCAGGGCTTACGACGGACGCTTCACAATGCGCGACATCAAGGTAGTGCTTGACGGCGCTCTCGGTTCCAAAGGCGCGGCCCTGCTTGAGAATTACTCGGATTACGACACGGCGGGCTTTCTGACTCATAAGGAAGAAGAGGTCGTGCCGATGCTTATCGAGGCGCTTCGCAAAGGCATACAGGTAGAGACTCACGCCATAGGCGACCGCGCCAATCGAACAATACTCGACTGGTACGAGAAGGCTTTCAACGCGGTGCCGCCCGGCCAGCGAAAGATACGCGAGCCGCGCTGGCGCGTTGAGCACGCGCAGATAGTAAACCCGGCCGACATCCCGCGCTTTGCCAAACTCGGGGTCATCCCTTCCATGCAGCCTTCGCACGCCATAGGCGATTTGCACTTTGCTCCGAGCCGGCTCGGGATGAAACGGCTCGAAGGCGCTTACGCCTGGAAGAGCTTTATCAATTCGGGCTCGATCATCGCCGGAGGCTCAGACGCCCCGGTCGAGCGCGGCGAGCCTATGATTGAGTTTTACGCGGCCGTTGCGCGCAAGGATCAAAAGGGGTTTACGGGAGAAGGATGGCACCCGGAACAGGCCGTCACGCGCGACGAGGCGCTCAAGATGTTCACTCTGTGGTCTGCCTACGCTGCATTTGAAGATGATGTGAAAGGCTCAATCGAAGTGGGCAAATACGGCGACCTGACGGTGCTGTCGGCCGACATAATGAAGATACCGGAGCCTGAAATACTCAAGACCCGCGCGGTGATGACGGTAATCGGCGGCGAGGTGGTTTTTGAAAAGTGATTCGTGAGAAGCGATGCGTGATGCGTGATTCGTGACCTTCAGGCAGGTGGGTGTTAATAGATAGCTGCCCATAATCACGAATCACGCATCACGAATTATTAGTCACTTCTTCTTTGCTTCCCACGGTCCCTTGAACTGGCTGGCGAAATCGTATTCGCCCACGAGTTTGCCGTCCGTGAGTTTTGCCGTCAGGACTATTGGCCCGTTTGGCGTATCGAGCGAAATGGTCAATACGTCAGCCTTCCAGCTTCCGCTGTTGATGGTCGCATCACCTGCCTGGCCGCTGCTTTGACCTGTGACCTTTTCGCCATCCAGCTTGAGCGTAAGAGTGAAAGGAATGCTCTGTCCCTGAGCGTCGGCTGTGGCATCCCATTCGCCGGAAATGGGATCGCCCATCATCGGCTTCATCTCTTCCTTTTTGGCCATCTCACCCATATCGGACCTTTTCAGTTCGAGGGTGCCTGTCTGGCCGCCAAGTTCCCAGTCGCCTGTGATTACGTTTTCCTTAAGCATAGCCGTGACGGTTCCTTCGGTTCCGCCGGCATCGAATTTCATCATGAGCTTTCCGTCGGCGAATGTCCCCCCCGTGATCGGGGCAGGGCCTTGCGGGGTCTCAATCTGACCCGAGAGCTTACCCTCGGTATTCTTTATCTCGACCGTGAGCGGGATGTCGCCCATCTGTGCGCTCTTGGCCACGCCTTGATATTTGCCCGAGACCCGATCATCTGCCTGATTGACCGGCTTGTTATAGGTTGCTGCTGATACGGCTGATACGGCTGCAATCAGCAACACGATAACCAGCAGAGGTATAATCTTTCTAAACTGCATGTTTTCCTTCTCCTGATATGGGTGTAAGAGTCAAAAGACTCTGGCCAATCTACGCTTTGAGAATGGCGAAAGTTCTAAGGCCAGATATTTATACAGCAAAACGGCCCCGAGCGCTACACCCTTGCAGAATAAATTTTCTGTCTCGATATGGCCCGTAACCTCGTACAGTGTGGTCGCCTCAATGTGATGAAGTTATTCGAATAGACCGGGGCTTGCATCAATACGTCAATAGTATCTAAATCAAACCGCAAGAGATTGGTACAGATGAAAGTGTGTGTGAGGAGCTGATTTTTTTTGACAGGATTAACAAGATTGATGAGGATGATCGGGAACACCCTGTAAATCTTGTTAATCGCGGTCAAATTCTTTCTCGCTCTTCACACATCACGAATTATTTTCATCTCTTCCAATCCTGTAAGTCTTGATTTAGTCATTCTCTATCGGGACCCTTAGCGTGAGCGCGCCCACCCATTGCCCCGGATTGTGTGTCCTCTTAAAGAACTTCTCGGTGAAATTCGTGTGGCAAAGCGCACAGCTCTGGTGGAAGGTATTGCTCAAAGGGATCGAGCGACGATAGTACCAGCGGTTGTTAAAGTGCTCGACGGCAGTGTGCGTTTGCCCATCGAGCGCGAGTTCGAGCGCAGTCTGCTCGAAGACGTCGTTGGGGAGATCGTTGTTTCCCCCGAGGAGCGGGCCGAAGGTGCCGATCAACCGCATATCCCGGTTGTTGTTGTTGAAGATGAGCGAGATGGCGTGTTTGCCCTCTCCGACGTTTTGCGGAGTCGTTTCATCGAACTCCTTGAAGAGCGCGGCTACCAGTTCGTTGAGCATGAGATCGCTGGTCCGCACGGCAAAATCAATATCCTCATCCGAGGGGGGATTGTCAGTGCGTGCGAAGCCGACGACCCCGGCAACGCTGAGCATAAGGACTATCGCTATAACACGTTTCACTTTTATTAAGCGCATTGGCTTTCTCCTTTTTGTCTTTTGTATGCCGCTCTATCTTTATAGCGGCAGGTAACTATCTACCGTTGTGGTTCAACACAGGGCCTCTTTGTGTATAGATCTTTGTGTATAGATGTCGCGCGCTTGCGAGTCAGGCACGCGTGGCGCTGACTTCCAGGTATTCGGCAATGACGCGCGTCGTGCCGCCCGTGTCGCAGTTCTGCTCGGTCCAAAGTTGTTCCAGATCACGGCGTAAGGCGGCCTTTCCCGCTTCATCCAACGCAGCAAACGTGCGCTGCGTGGGGCCGTACCAGACGCGGAAAAACTCGACCGTATCGGGCGGTGTAAATGGAAAGGCCATTATGAGATGACGGCGGGTCAATCGCAGGTGGGTAAAGCCGTCGTTCAGGCGTTCGCGCACCGTGGCTTCATCGCCCCACAACAAGGGCGAGGGCATCGGCGGCGGCGGCACATGCTGGCTTGTGACTTTGAAGAACTGACCTATAAAGCCCGCCGGTGTCCAGTTCGCCATTGTCACGCGCCCGCCGGGTCGGCAGACACGCGCCATCTCCGCCGTGACCATATGAGGTTGCGGAGCGAACATAGAGCCGAACATCGTCACGACTTCATCGAAAGCGGCATCTGCGTAAGGCAGGGCTTCGGCGTCGCCTTCGTCAAATTGGATTTGGACACCCTCGGCTTGCGCTCGTGCGCGCGCCGTTGCCAGCGAGTTTGGCGCGATATCGACCCCGGTCACAACGGCGCCCGCGTGCGCTGCCGGTAGGGATAGATTGCCTGTGCCGCAAGCTACATCAAGCACGCGGGCACCGGGTGTTAGCCGTAAGCGGGCGATGAAATTTTCGCCGCCCGCCACAATGACCTGGGCGATTTTGTCGAAATCGCCCGACATCCAGGTGGCCTTCAGCCGGGCCTTCAAAGCTGACAGTTCCGTAACGGAAGTGATTCCTGTACTCATTCTCTCTCCTTCTAAAATGATTAAATGGGATCAGGGCTAAGCAACGAATCAATTCGCTGAAGATGCTCATAGTTGTGAGCGGCTAACCTGGCAACGAAGAGAACAATCAATGGAAATCCGACCATATCAACTTATCCCTTTTCACCGAATCGGCATTCGCTATGAGTGCCAAAAAGGGAAAGTTGCTGAACTAGCCGCGATATTACCGCTGGCTGGAATATTTTTTTTGTGATCGGAGAATCGCCTCCAATAATCGAAAAGACAGCCTGTCGATGCCTGCCTTTTCTTTTCACGCGGCAGACTTGTATTATTACTTCCCGCAGGGTTTGATTTCGGGTGCGCAGTCCAACTGGAAGGGAGTGTGTTGTATGTCATCGCTATCCCGCGTGTCGTTCTGTCTTCTGGCTTTGAGCTTGAGCCTCATCATCCCTGCCCCGGCTCGGTCGCAAGCAGTCCCCGATCCTCCCGTCTCGACAGAGGTAAACGAACTGGCTGCGGCGCTGGTGCGGGCCGAATCCGAGCAGGAGCAGGACCAACTGCTCGAGCAGAGAAAAGACCTGATAAACAACTCGCTCTTCGCCGCGCTGAAGGCGCTTGCCGGTCCACTGGTTCTGAAAGGCGTTTATGCCGAGGGGATTAGAATCTCTAATATCGCGGTCCGGGTCGCGGAAAGGATCGGAGATCGACTGGCACTGGGTGGTGCCTTGTTTGATCTTGGGTCAATCTACAACCGTCAGAATCGCGCAACGGAGGCCCTGGATTACCTTCAGAAGAGCCTCGCTATCTTTGAAGAGATCGGTGACAAGAAGGGAAAGGCGCGTACGCTGCTCGCGATAGGTGTTGCCTACGTATCACAAAGCCGCTTCGAACTGGCATTGGAATACTACGATAAGAGTCTCGCGCTCAGCGAAGAGGGGGGAGATAAAACCCTGGTCCCAGTGATTTTCAACAACATTGGGCTGGCTCAGACATCAGCGGGGCATTATAAACTCGGCCTGGAGTTTTACCAGAAGAGCCGGGTACTCAGTGAAGAACAAAACGATAAGACGACGCTGAGCCTGGCCTTAAACAACATCGCAACGCATTATATCTCTCAAGGGCGCTACGCCGAGGCGCTGGATTACCTTCAGAAGAGCCGCAAGATTATCGAAGAGATGGGGAGCGCCGGTGATCAGCGAAGTCTGGCCTACCGACTGCAAAACATCGGTATGGTCTACAGACATCAGGGCAATCTTGATCAGGCTCTGGCATACGCTCGCAAAAGCCTGGAGATACTGGAAGGTAACGACGAAAAGCTCGGAGTCGCCAATTTACAGAACAATATCGGGGTCATTTATAAGTCACAGGGACTTTATGATCAGGCGCTGGAATGGCTGCAAAAAAGCCTGCAACGCTACGAGGAAATGCATGCCAGGGGGGGCGAAGCGAGGAGTCTGAATAATATCGGCGATGTTTATCGTATGCAGGGGCGCTATGATGAGGCGCTGGAATGTCTCCAGAAAAGCCTCCGGTTACGCGAGGAGAACCGCGACCGGGGAGGGATTTCACTGACGCTGAATAACCTCGGTCAGCTCTATCAGGATCAGGGCAGATACAAAGACATGCTTGATGTGAGTCGCCGCGCCGCAAGCCTTGCCGAGGAGATCAACGGCCGCGAAGAACTCTGGACCGCCCAGGATCGCATCGGCAGAGCCCTTTGGGCGCTTGGCCAGCCCGTAGAAGCTCGCCTGAATTTTCTCGCCGCCATCGCCACCATCGAATATCTGCGCCGCGAGGTTGCCGGGGGCGAACAACAGCAACAAAGCTTTCTTGAAAACAGACTCTCGCCGTGGCTCGGCATGATTGATCTGCTCGTCTCGCAAAAAGAATACGCCGAAGCCCTTACCTTTGCTGAACAGTCAAAGGCGCGAGTGCTGCTCGACGCGCTTCAGGCGGGTCGCACAAGCCTTCACAAATCGCTTTCACCGCAGGAGCAGCAAGCTGAAGAGGAGCAGCGTCTCCAACTTGTTTCGCTCAGTTCGCAACTCACGAGCGAACTCCGGCAAGAGAAGTCCGATTCCTCGCGCGTGACTGAGTTGAGAGCAAATATTGAGAAGGCCCGACTGGGGTTCGAAGACTTCGAGACCACGCTCTACGTAGCGCATCCTGAACTGAAGGTCCACCGTGGCGAAGCCCCGATCATAAAAGCGGAAGAACTCGCGACCTTGCTGCCAGACGGGGCGAGCGCGCTTTTTGAATACGTAGTCGGCAATGACCAGACATATCTGTTTGCCGTCACAAAGGCGGACGCGAATGCGGAAGCGGATGTCAGGGTCTACACACTGCCGATCAAACGGGATGAACTCGCCCGACAGATTGAAACCTTTCGCGGCCAACTTGCCGGACGCGATCTGGGCTTTCGCAATTCGGCCGGCAAGCTATACAAACTACTGCTCAAACCGGCCGAGGCGCAGCTTCGGGGCAAAACCAATCTCATCATATCGCCGGACGATACCTTGTGGGACCTGCCGTTTCAGGCGCTGCTCGCGGGCCCAAATCGCTTTCTGATCGAGGACGCCGCTATCGCTTATGCGCCATCGCTTACGGTGCTTCGTGAAATGACGAGGCGATCGAAGTATCAGGACCGGGATGCGGCTTCCGCAACATTGCTGGCGCTGGGCAACCCGCTGCTCGACAAAGAGACGATTAACCGCGCGGCGCTCACGCTGCGCGATGGAAAACTCGACCCGCTGCCGGAGGCCGAACAGGAAGTCAAGGCGCTGAGGCAATTGTATGGTACGTCGCGAAGCAAGGTCTACATCGGCGCGGAAGCCCGCGAAGACCGCGTCAAGAGCGAGGCGGGTCAGGCAAGAATCCTTCACTTCGCCACGCACGGCACGCTCAATAATGCCTCGCCGATGTATTCACATCTCGTGCTTGCGCAGGGCGGCCCAAATGAAGATGGGTTGCTCGAAGCCTGGGAACTGATGCAGCTTGATTTGAAAGCCGAACTGGCCGTGCTCTCCGCCTGCGAAACGGCGCGCGGACGCATCGGCGCGGGCGAAGGCATGATCGGGTTAAGCTGGGCGATGTTTATCGCCGGTGTGCCCTCAATCGTTGTCAGTCAGTGGAAGGTCGAATCCGCTGGCACACGGGACCTGATGGTGAGTTTCCATCGCGCCCTGATCACCCAGCCAGTAGCCGGGAAGGCAAAACCAACAAAGACAGAGGCCTTGCGACAAGCAGCATTGAAGCTGATGAAGAAGGCAGATACCCGCCATCCATTTTACTGGGCGGGGTTCGTGCTGGTAGGCGACGGCAGGTGATTCCGAGGTTTCCTGCCCGGCCGCCGATTGCGCCGGGAACAATTCCGCGCCGCCGACAAACACCGCAATGAGGGCCGCACACACCGCGACCCGAAATATCTGTTTTAAGTTCACAATACTCTCCTTCTATTCTGTTGTGCCCGCGTCCGCCTGCGAGCATGGATTTGTTTGGATTCAACCCGTTGTGCAAACGCTAAGTTGGCGAGGAGGAGTCCCACCACCCAATGGTGGTGGGACTTAACGTCGCCGCGTGGTGGGCTTAAAACAAACTGTCTACCGCTTGCCGCTCCCGGGGCGCGACGCGACGGAGCTTCCGCCGTCCGATTCTGTGATCGTGATGGCGCAAGCCAACGTCGAGGAACAGCCATTCACGTCACTGATTACTAGAGTGAAGGGGAAATTACCCACCATTGTGGGCGTGCCGCTAAGGACGCCGTCCGCGCTCATGCTCAGCCCGGGTGTCTTGCCCTTCGCGGCAAAGGTGTAAGGCGGCCTGCCGCCCAGCACCGCCAGCGTATAGCTGTACGGCGTGCCCATCGCTCCATTGGGTATGTCGGGCGGATCGAGGACCAACGTGGGGCAGGATGCGACCGTGAGAGTGTAAGTGCGACTGCCGGAACAAAGGGTGTTCAAGTCGGTCGCGGTGAGCGTGAATTGATACGTGCCCGCCGTCGTCGGCGTGCCCGACAGAAAGCCGGAGGATGATAGTGATATGCCGGGCGGCAATGTGCCGCTGCTGCGGGCGAAATGATATGGCCCTCCGCCGTTGGAGATCGTCACCCATTGCTGATACGGTTGACCTTTGAGACCATCAGAAAGAAAGGCTGGCGAGAACACAAAGGTCGAGCAGGGTGCGCGGTAGAAGACATAAGCCGAGCCTTGATCGATATTCGCGTTGATGTCGTCGCTGAAGGCGCCCGCCACCAGGGTATCGTCGCTGATCGCGACCGAGATGCCAAAGGTATCATCCTTTGCGCCGTCGCTGGCCGTGAGTTTCTGGCGCTGCGACCAGTACCCGTAGCTGCGCGTGAAGACATAGGCCGAACCTTGATCGGTGTTCAAGCCATTGCCGTCACCATCAGCGCCAACCACCATGGTGTCGCCGCTGATCGCAACCGAGATGCCGAAGCTATCAAACGCCTCGCCATCGGCGGCCCTGAGTTCCTGTAGCTCCGTCCAGCCCGCGCCGTTGCGCGTGAAGATGTAGATCGCTCCTTGATAGTAGTTCGTGCCATTGTCGTGATCAGGCGTGCCGACTACCAGCGTGTCATTGCTCAGCGCGACAGATCTGCCGAAAAAATCAGCCTCCGCGGGATCGCTGGCGGTAATTCTCTGTTGCTGAGTCCAGTAGGTGCCGCTGCGCGTGAAGATGTAAACCGAACCTTGATCTACGTACGTGATAAAGTCGCTATATGCGCCCACCGCTATCGTGTCGCCGTAGATCGCGACCGAGATGCCGAACCAATCATCCCATGCGCCGTCGCTGGCGGTGAGTTTCTGTTGAACCGTCCAGGTCGTGCCACTGCGTTTGAAGACATAGGCCGAACCCTGATGGACGTGCTGATTGATCTCAGTATGGGCCACACCGAACACCACTGTGTCGCCGTAGATCGCGATCGCAGAGCCGAAGAACTCAGACGCCGCGCCGTCGAAGGCCGTGAGTTTCTGTTGTTGCGTCCAGGTAGTGCCGCTGCGTGTGAAGACATAGGCCGAACCTTGATCTGCCCTCCCGTCAATGGTATCGCGGTTAGCGCCGACCACCACCGTGTCGCCGCTGATCGCGACCTCAGAGCCGAACTGATCACCCGATGCGCCGTCGCTGGCCGTGAGTTTCTGTTGTTGCGTCCAGGTAGTGCCGCTGCGCGTGAAGACGTAGGCCGCTCCTTGATAGAATTTCGCGCCAATAGTGGCCGCGTACGCGCCGACCACCACCGTGTTGCCGTAGACCGCGACCGCAAGGCCAAAGGCATCACGGGCCGCCCCATCCGGCGCGAGCAGTTTCTGTTGCAAGGTGAAAGTCGGATCAATCGTCAGCGGATATGTGGCATCGCTGTCTTCCACCTCGATGACGACCCCTTCTTTGGCGACCGCAAGCCGCGCAGGGATAGTGCGCTCAAGGCTGTCGCGCACGACCAGTTTGCTGTATTCGACCGCCTGCCCGTCCGCGCTTCGCAACGTGACCCCCTGTCCGTCTTCGCTCGCCGCCGCCCGCCAGTCGTCGCTTACTTGCAAGGTCAGACGCAACGGCTCGCCCGCCTGCTGCGCACCCGGCGATTCCGCTAGTGTAAAGCCCTGCTCCAACCCGTCCGGTCCGTTGACGTACCATTCCCTCACGCCACCGTCGCGTGCGATGTTGATCGTCTGTTTGTCGCCGCTGACTTCGCCGGGCGCGACCTCTCGCAACGCCGCGCCGTAACCGAGGCTGTGCAGACTGAGGCTGACATACGCCCCATCGTTTACGGCGATGCTCACACCCTTTTCGGTGATGTAAGCGTCATAACCCGCCGCCTGGTTGGGCGCGTGCCAGGCCCAACGTCCAAGCGGCGTATTCTCTGCGCGGCTTACGCTCAAGCGCGCCTGATCCAGCGCTGTTTGCAATAAATCGTACTGGCCGTCCTGTTTCAATTGATCGATTGCCGCCGCGCCTTGCAAGGTGAGAGGGCTGGTTACTTGCCCGATTACCTGCCCGGCTGCCGATTGCGCCGGAAAGAATCCCGCGCCGATGAACACCGCAATGAGGGCCGCACACACCGCGACCCGAAATATCTGTTTTAAGTTCACAATACTCTCCTTCTATTCTGTTGTGCCCGCGTCCGCCTGCGAGCATGGATTTGTTTAGACTGCCGACAGACGGACGCCTCACATCTGGCGCAGTGGCAGCTTCAACCCGTTGCCGAATCCGTGGGCTGATTTCGATTTCTTTCTTGGCTTGCGTTTACCTGATCACAAACAATTCGGTGGGTAATCATCTCCAAAGGTTGGATCTCAGGTCTTGCAACCTGACGACGAGGAATTGATCGAGAGGTCGTTTGTCAGTCTATCGTTCCCCCCTATTACCGTCCGCTCGAAATTTTCAAGCCTTGCAATTTCAGCGGAGCGGAATAAACCCCGACGCGGGCCACGGCCCTTAGACGGGAATTTACTCCACCGTTTTCAAACACCGAAGGATGAGAAGTTGCCGAACTTTCCGGGATATTACCGCCCGCTCGAAATTTCTTGGCGTGTGTGGTGTAAATGGAAGGAGATATGTTTTATGTCGTTCGCGTCCCGCGTATCGCTGTGTTACTGGCTTTGAGCTTGAGCCTCATCCCTCCCGTCCGGGCTCGAATGATAAAGAAATGTTGAACCCTGACATTCGGTTTAATGGGCGGGATTGGTGCGGGTGGGTGATGGAAGATGAGACGGTTTGCGGCTCTCACCTGTTCGCAGTTTTCTGATACTTGCCGATCATTCGCTTCGGCGTCGTAACGCCTGAACCTGTCCGAGCAGACTGCGAGCAATCTCCGAATCGGGGTTTGCTTTTTGCAATGCGCGCAGTTCCTCTTCGGCCTCCTTGAGTAACCCGGCTTCGGCGTACAGCAGCCCCAGCGTCAGATGAGATGACGGGTAAGCTCGCTTCGCTTTCGCCAGTTCATTCGCCTTCGCCTGATCGAGTATGCGGAATTTCGCCTGCGGCGCTGGCGGGCGTGGTGATGTGAATTCCTGACCGTCCTTAATAGCTTTTACCTGCCACGTATAGACCTTGCCGCGCGCGAGCGCCGACACTGCCCACGAATTGCCGGTGAGTTGCGGGCTGGTCTCCACAAGGTTGAACTTGTTGTCGTAAACTTCAACGACGTAGCCTGTTGCCCCCTCCATCGGCGACCAGCGAAAAGTCGGGCGATTGGTCATCAGCACAGTTCCGGCGGGCTCGATCACGGAAAATTCGTTGCTCTGTTTGTCCGTACTCATCAGCGAACTCGGCGGTCGCGTGAGTCCATTGAGTTGTGATGATCTTTCGATCCGCCCTGAGGCGAGCGCTTCCTTCAGCTTGCTCTGGTAAGCTGGCGGCAGGTCGCCGGCACCCGAAAGCTTGCCTTCCTGATCCAGCGCCAACTGCCCTTCACCGTCCTTGAGTTGCGCGACCACGGGCACTGGTGCGGGTGCGGGTTGCGGCGAGGGCGCGGGTGTAATGACTACCTCCTGTTCCGGCTCTCTTGCTTGCGGCGTACGCGAAATCCACCAGACGGTCATCATCAGCAAAAAGAGAGTCAGCACCGCGCCAAAGGCCAGTCCCGGAGACCTGCGGAAGAGAACGGGTAGAAAACCGACCGTTCGGTGCCACCAGCCTTCGGTTGGAGGTGGAGCATAGGCCGGATGATATTCGCGCTCGAGTGCGGGCGCGATCTGATTTCTGAATTCGTTCAGGTCATCAACGGCCAGGGCGCACTGCTCGCAACGGGTCAAATGATCGGTGACAAGTTGCAACTCCTCGCCCGACAGGTTTCTATCAACATAATCAGCCGTCTGTTCTGCGGTTAGATGTGACCGCACGAGGTGCGAGGAAGAGATTGCTGTTGCCTCACCAAAGACTTCGGATCGCAAGGCGAGGAATACTGCGTCGCCGTTCATAGCACATTCGGTCCCCAACCGGCACGTTTCACATTCGCCCAGATGATCGGATACCGCTAACAGTTCGGCAGCGCGCAGATGTTGCCGACAGTAATCCTCAATCTGTTTTTGAGTCAAGTGTTCGCTCAAGTCTCTTATAATCCCCTCAGGCCGGATTCCGGCTTTCTATTCACATGAATAAGTTGACGAAAGACACCGATTATTAGCACCGACGTTTAAATAAACCCTTTCAAACGACGCGTCAACCGTTCACGCCCCGATTTACGCGCGTTGATCACCTGCTGTCTGGTCAGCCCCAGCAGTTCAGCTATTCTCGCGTCCTCAATCGGTAAATCATTCCACAACTGGGCAAAACTCTCCGCGTTCATCTCGAGCGCGTCTGCCAGTTGGCGCAGAGTCGCGATCCCCGTCGCGGGGAACAGTGCAATACAACCGCGCCCCTCAGCGTCTTTCAGGTTAAGCAACAGCGCCGCGCGCTGGTTTGAAGGAAGCTGTTGCAACTCTTCCCAAAGCCTTTGCAAAAAGATTCGTTTTTCGACCTGCCATGCCGGGTCTGGCCCTCCGGCAGCGGTTTGAAACGCAACGGCGTCTTCGTCCTCAGAGATCGATTCAATAGGCTGATCTCTTATTCCCAGCAGCGCGGCCAGGGCGCTCACCAGTTCATCGAATTCAACGGGGCTGCCGAGGTGATTGAAAATCGCGGCCAGGGCGTCGCCCAACTCTTGCTGTCTGCCGCTTTTGAGCATTCGTATGTGTGCCCGCAACCCCTCGTCATCTGACAGTTGACCGGGTCGCGCCGCTGACACAGCTTTCTTTTGTCCCTGCCACACGGCAAAACCAGCCACGAGTTTTCTCTCCTCGTCCTGCCAGAGCGCGAAACCCGCCTGCCGCGTCAGCAGGTATTGAAGTCGGTTTTTGAGCGCGTGCCGTTCTGGAAATTGGCGGCGCATCCAGCGGGAACAGGTCCGATGCGCGATGACGGCCGCCATCCCTCGCACATCAGTAATCGGATGCTCGTCGGGCTGTTTGCGAAGTTGCTGCAATTCCGCCAGTAATTGCAGCAACACATCCTGATAAACGTCATCAGTCTCAGATCGCCCGTCCGCGTGATGAGAACTGAGATGGAGTTTATAGCGAATGATGCCCTTGATCACAGGATCGGCATGGAGGGTGATCAGGCTTAAGAGGAGCTTGTCAGCCTCTTCGTCACTGGCCTCCAACAATAGAGGCTCAAGTAGTGTGTCGATCTTGGCCGACCACTTTTTCACCATTCATTTGTTGCCGCCTTGTTTAGGAATGTAAGCTCAATTCGTCACAGCCGTGTGCGCCAACAATTTATACCAGCGAGCCAAAATCGGCAATCCGAAATCACCCGAAGCGGAGATATGTGCACAAGAGCATGACCTCAGATCTTTTTTGACAGGATTAACAGGATTCAAGGCGATTCAACATGATTTTTCTAAATCCTCCTGAATCCTGTCAATCCTGTTAAAGTCTTTATTTTTCGAGCAAGGATTTCACCTTATCGATAATCGCCTTACGATCAATGCCGTAGGCGGCAAGCAACTCTTCGGGTTTGCCCGACCGGGGCACCTCCGAGACCGCAAGCTTGTGGACGCGAATACCGGCAGGAGCTACGGCGCTTGCCACGGCGTCGCCTATCCCGCCTTCCGATGAATGATCTTCGACAGTAAGTATCAGGTTGTCGGTCTCGCTCCCGGCCTCGCGAAGCGTATCTTCGTCTATCGGCTTTACTGAAAAAATGTCTATGATTCTGACAGGTATTCCTTCGGACTTAAGCTCCTCGTATGCCGCAAGCGCTTCAAACAAAGTGATGCCCGCTCCGACTATGGTTATCTTATCGCCTTCGCTTTGTCTGATTATCTTTGCCTGCCCCAGTTTGAATTCCTCATCGCCCGAATAGATCACGGGCGTCTTTGGGCGGCTCGTTCGAATATAGACGATTCCGCGATGAGCGGCTGCAAGCCTGACGGCGTGTTCTGCCGATACGGCATCGCTCGGATAGATGACCGACGAGCCTATGATGGCGCGCATCATCGCAAGGTCTTCAAGCCCCATTTGCGAGGGGCCGTCTTCGCCTATCGAAACGCCCGAGTGCGAGCCGCAAAGTTTTAAATTCGATTGCGAGACGGCAGCCATTCGGATTTGATCGTATGCGCGGGTGAGGAAACAGGCAAAGGTCGAGGCAAAAGGAATCTTGCCCATCGCGGCAAGCCCCACGGCTGTGCCTATCATGTTCTGCTCGGCGATGAAACATTCGAAGAAGCGGCCTTCGTGCGCCTCCATGAATTTTATCGAGTAAGTCGAATTCTTCGTATCGCCGTCAACGGCCACGACGAGCGGGTTTTCGTCCCCGAGCCGGGCAAGCGCCTCGCCGTAGACCTGGCGTGTAGCGACCTCCTGCCCTTCTTTGTATTCGCTTTTGAAGTTCTCCTTTTTTGTAGCGGTCTCGGGATTCGTTTCGGCCCGACTGCTTCGATCTTCGGGCGGCGAGATTTTCAGCCCGCCGGTATTTTGCGCCACGCCTTCAAGCTCGGCAATCGCGCGCTCCATCTCTTCACCCTTCTTGAATGCCTTACCGTGCCAGCCGTTCTTGTCTTCGACAAACGAAACGCCCTTCCCTTTTTTTGTAGCGGCCACGATGACCGAAGGTCTGTCTTTTACGGCCATCACTTCATCGAGCGCGTTGACGATCTGTAGGCAGTCGTGACCGTCTATCGCTAAGGCGTGCCAGCCAAACGCCTCAAAGCGACGGCGATAAACTTCTGTGTCGTGGCCGTACATTGTGCGCTGGCTCTGGCCCAGACCGTTAACGTCGACCAGGGCTGTGAGGTTATTGAGTTTATAGTAAGCGGCAAGCTCTGCGGCTTCCCAGACCGAACCTTCGGCCGCCTCGCCGTCGCCCATTAAAACGAATATGCGGTTATCAATCTCGTCGAGATATTTGCTGTTGATAGCCATGCCAAGCCCGTAGGAAAGCCCCTGACCAAGCGAGCCGGTTGCGACTTCGACCCATGGCAGTCGAGGCGTCGGATGCCCTTCGAGGTCGCTCCCGAATTCGCGCAAGGTCTTGAGCAAGTCTACCGCAAACGCGCCGCCTTCGGCCCACGCGGCGTAAAGCAAAGGCGCGGCATGCCCCTTTGATAACACAAAGCGGTCATTGACGGGGTTCTTAGGATTGGCCACATCGTAGCGCATCGCGTAAAAAAATATCGCGGCAACCAGATCGGCTGCCGACATACAGGAAGTGGGATGTCCCGACCCGGCCTCGGACGTGGCAAGGATCGAGTCTATGCGCAGTTTGTTGCCCATCGCTTCCAGAGATTGAATTATGCTTTGATTTATTTTCGCAGGTTTTTCCATGACACAGGTTCCTCAATCAGGATTATTTATGATTTCCCAGGTGGTCTTACGTGAAGCCACAGACGCAGCGGGTAAGCGTCCTCAAATGCTGCCTTAGAAAAACTATACACAACGGCTCGGAGGCAATCAACGCAAGCCATAGGTTACTCTCATTCCCACCCACTCATATGAGATCTCGAATCTCGAATCTCAAATCTCAAATCTCAGGGGGCGGTGCCTTGACAATCGAGCCGCGCTCCACCTACGCTCCGATAAAGATAATCATTCAAGGCGGTTCGATGATGGAAAGACAGACGATTGAAAAAGTGAATCTCTCTGAAAAACTCGGTCTGTTTCAGGATTACTGGAGTCCGAAGATAGCAGGCGAAATAAACGATTCGCTCGTCAAGCTTGTAAAGCTCAAAGGCGAATTCGTCTGGCATCATCACGAGCAGGAAGACGAGCTTTTTCTGGTCGTGAAAGGCAGGTTGCAAATCAAGTTGCGCGACCGTGACATAAATCTGGAAGAAGGCGAGTTCGTCATCATCCCCAGAGGCGTCGAACATCTGCCTGTGGCCGAAGAAGAAGCGCATGTTTTGTTGCTCGAACCCAGGAGCACGCTGAACACAGGCAATACGCAAAACGAAAGAACAGTCGCCGATCTTGAGCGAATCTGACTTGAGCGAATCTGACCGGGCCCGAAGCGATGGAATCCGTCTATAAACAGATCGACGCCGAAAAGCCGGATAAAGAGCCTGACGCCTCGCCGAGGGCTGGCTGGAGCTATCGCGTGCGAAGCGGTCTGAGCATTCCATCAATCACGGTGCTTGACGGCGCAGGGCGCGTGGTTGAAGACGAGCAGCGCCGCGTTTTTCGCTACAACGCGCAGCAGTCCTCGGGCGCTGACATAATATTCGGCATAGGCACAACCGGCGAGTGGAACCGCATCTCGAACGGCGAGCGACAGCGGCTTATAGAGATCGAAGCGGACGAGATCGCGCGCATAAATCAAGAGCTTGCCGGATGCGGCCAACGGCCCCTCGAAGCCTGGACGGGCGTGACAGCCTCGACCAGAAGCGAGACGCTCGCAAATCTGGAATGCGCGATTGAAGCCGGAGCGGATGCGGCCGTCGTAGCGCCGCTCTCTATCGGCGATCTTGGCGATATAGTCTCTTTCTTTCAACGCGAGGTGAGCGATCTGTTTGATCGCAGGGGCGGGTGGATTCCGCTCTTTTTATATGACAATGCCGATATAGCCGCCGACCCGCGCAGGTCTCATATTCGTACCCGCGAAGTAAAAAGGCTCAGTCGTCTGCCGTTTATCTACGGGCTTAAGGTCAGCGCCTCTCGCCGCGTTCTGGGCAATTACACAAGAGGCGCGCTGCATTACAAAACCAGAGAAGGGTTTGGTGTTTACATAGGCAACGCCATGTTGATGTTTCAGGTCTTCAGGCTTGAAGAAGGATTGGCGGGCCGCGTGCGCGAATACTGGAATCGTTATCTGCTGCACAACGAGTTGCCCGTAGGCGTGGTGTCGGGGCCGGCAAATGTTTTGCCGCGAGAGTGGCAGCGTGCCTGGCGCGCCTGTTTCGCAGGCGACGACCGATTGATGGCAATTTACAAACGGGCCTTTGACCGGTTCAGCGCCGCCTGCGTTTTCAAATCAGCAGGGCGTCCGGTCGATAAGACCATCGCGTGCATAAAACATGCGCTCAAACTCGAAGGCGTTATCGAATCGGATAGAGTGGCAGAGGGTACGCCCGCGCTCACCAGTGAAGAAGGCCGCGAATTTGCCCGATGTTTTCAAGCGATAAAGAAAGACCTCGCCGCTCAAACCGATCCTCTGTGGATTTCCGGGGGCGTCTAAATCCTGCGTGATGAGTAATTGGTAATGAGTAATTGGTAATGAGTGATTGGTGATGCGTGACTTTTGGAGAGTCTGTCTGTAAAAAGACTATTTGTAAGCCTGCTTAATCACGAATTACGCATCACCAATCACGCATCACGTGATCACTGCGCTTGCGCCTTTCTCTTCTTTGGCCGTTTTCTCCCCGGTCGCAATAGATCGCGCGGAATGACTTTTGTCAGTTTGCGAATATAGGTTGGGGTGACGCCGAGTATTGTAGCCGCATCGCGCGCGTTTCCCCTTGCTTTGTAGAGCGCCCGCGACCAGAGCCATTTGAGCAATCCGACTTTGGCCTCTGCAAGCAGTGGAATCCCGGCATCGGAAAGTATGAAGAAGTGCTCTTGATCGAGCGAGTTGATGCATTTGCGCGCGGCGTGGGCGTCCTTCCTCAAATCCGGCAACGGGCGCTCGCCAAGCGAGGTTTCAACATCCGAGAGCAGTCTGCACGCCTCGACGGGGTTTGCCATACACAGCGCCTGAGCGAGCAGCGCCTTGACCTCAAGCTCAAGAAGCGATGCGCGAAGGTCCTGAGCAATATCGAGTGCCTGCCACAAGGCGCGAGCCGCCTGCTCCTGGCGATCCTGCGCTACGTAGAGCCTGCCGAGGGTTCGCCGGGCCTCGGCCTTCTGCGACAGGCTGTTAGCCTGATCGGCAATTTCGAGCGCCACAAGCAGCGCCCTCTCTGCCCTGTCCCATTCGCGACGTGCCAGACAGAGCCTGGCTTTTATCTCGTAATTGGAAGCTATTTGCGTGCTGCGCGCTACGACCCCCTTTTCCAGCGCGCGAGTTACATACTCTTCGGCCCGGTCGTATTCTTTAAGAGAAACCAGAGTGGCGGCGATACTGTTGAGCGTCAGGTATTGGTACTGACTATGACCTATGTGGTCAAATGCCTCGTGGGCAAAGAGCAGATACTTCAGCGCCGTTTCGTGTTCGCCGATAATATTGAGCGCCTGCGCCACATTGACTCTTGCCACGGCGAGATTGTAATCATCCGGGCACTTGAGCAATATCTTGATGCCGCGTTCGAGCGAGATGCGGCCTTCTTCTACATTGCCCATTCGATTCAATACGCCGCCGAGGCATGTGTAAGCCAGCCCAAGCCTGTAAGGGCGACATTGAGAACCATAAACGGAGATCGCTTTCTCAAATGATCTGGCCGCCTCGTCCCATCTTTCCAAAGACCAGAGAGACTGTCCCTCCAACTGTACCGCCTCGGCCATAACGAACTCATCCTCGCGCACGGAGGCGATGTCTCTTGCCTGGATGGCGAGTTTCAATGCCTCACTCGGCTCGGTTCTACGATAATGATAAAGCGCAAGCATCAACAACACGCGAGCAGCCAGCCCGAAAGGCACTCTATTGACGTTGTTCAGGTAAGGAGCGAGTGCTTCTTCCATTTCATCGAGGCGGCTGGAGCGTCCGGCTATCTCTGCGGCAAGCATACGTAACCTTATAGCGCGATCTTCGAAATCAGGCATATCGCGCCAATCATCAGACAACTCGGCGGCGAGCTTATCATAATCTCCCGCTTCTCTGATCTCCTCCAGGACCGCCAGGTTTATAAAATTATGTGGCATAGATCCTCCAAGGGGGTTGCAAGGCTTATCTCAATGATCGCATTGTCAGATACTTAGGCGGGACTGTCAAGCAGGAGGCCCCCGGGCGATTGTAGGCAAGAGCGATTTTTCGGGGTCCACCCGTTATCTCTGAAACGTAGATGAGAGCGACATTTACAGGCCACGGATGACACGGATTAAACGGGTCAATACAGGTTGGATCATTTGGGTCAGATCAATGTAAATCCGCCTCGCTCGTCAAATCCGTGGGCTATTGGCGGTCGCCTCAGGTTCACTTTCATCTTCAAAATGTTGATGCTGCCGGATATTTTCCGGTGCAATCGAGAGTAAACTATAGTACAATACTCGCTCTGTGAGAGGTACAAGTCCCCTGAGCCGTCATGCATCCCGGCGGCTTACACAATCGGAGTAATTTAAGTCGAGCTAGAACAGGCTTAAAGCCTAAACGCGAACCCTGGCCCAGATCATAAAAGCAAGCTCAAACAGCAGCGCTTCTGAACCGAAAGAATCAGATACGCTGCCCGGAGTACCATTTTGATCAAGAGTGGTATTATCCTTATCCGAGGTAATGTTAGAAGAGTTTCCATCTATGCAGTCCGGTGTGCCGCAATCGCACCAGTTACCGCTAGTTGTATGCCCGGCTAATGCGGTTGTAGTAAAGGGCAACACGTTTGTTTGGTTTTTACCTTGAGAAGGTGAAAACCAAATTGGGAGGGCCAGTATGCAAACCGTTGCGAAGACAAGTTTTTTACTCACAGATAGTTCCTCCATAGTTCAGGTTGATGACGCACAAAAAACAATTAGCCAGGGTGGATTTTATCAGCAATTAGTTATGGCACTCACTAAAGCGGCCTGGACAACACGCGTATCCAGCACTTTGGGAGATAACCTGCTTGCTTTGGCCGAATACAGCTACGAACGGCGTCAGATGGAAACCGTAGGACAGATAAGTCATTTCCTATTAAATGCAGATTTATTAAATGCAGATTTATCTCATCAGCATCGAAGTATAGGTCTTTATTATCAGGCATTATATTTGGGTAGAAGGATGGAATTTTCTCAAGCAGGCAGATTGTATGAGTATGTCATAGAAAAAGCCCCGGCTAAGTACAGGACTAAAGCTCTTATGTCTTTAGGAGCTATAAAATTTGATTCTGGAGACTATAAATCCGCTTTGGCACTTTACTTACAGGCGAACAGGGCTGCTGTAAGTGATTGGGGACGAGACCCGTTAGTTGCGGTTCATACACAGAAGATGATAGCGGTCCTCAAAAGCATGGACGAAGATCATGAGGGGGCTCTTATCCATCTTGAGAAGATGTTTCCACTCGTTTGCGCTGTTGGCCGCAGGCACCCGCACGTCTATTATGATTACCTCAACAGCCTTGCCGTGGAGCTTGCCGAAGTGGGACGGCTCGAAGAAGCGTTCAGTGCCTCAAAGATAGCTCTTGCTTCACCTTACGCAAATGCGTATCCTGAGTGGCACGAGACGCGCAATGAAATCATCTGTAAGGGACGACGCGCCTCTCATTCAGTGGTCGCTTTAAGTCAGAGAGATTTCGAGGTGAATAATATTTTGCGTTTACCGGCGCAGAATTTCGTCAACTCCTTTGGTCCAGGAGAAACAGGTATTGGCTCCCCTCAAAAACCGGGGCGTATACTAGATTATCTGGAGTGGAAAAAGAAGATGGCAAAAGAATCAAACAGCCCGGCCCAGAATCAAAGCTCCTCACAGGAACTGGACCACAGACAAATGATGCTGAAGATCATACAGTTGATCTCAGATGAGTCGCTTACAAAAAATGATTTGAGCGCCATGTTGTCGGCGGTCGAAAAGATCGCTCAAAAAAGAAAAATGAAGAACTAACCATTTTTTTTGCTCCTCCCTGAGACGGGACGATTTCTATTTAGCGCTCTCAAGGAATCGAGCACGACCAGACGCTCCTCTGGCGATAGCCTGACCATCTCATTAAGCATCTCCGCCAGAACAGGCTCTACCGCCACCTTGCGCATTAACTCCAGTATCACGAGCGTGTAAGAGGGGTCTACGACCTGTTTACCCTCCTGCTGTTCGCTCGGAAGCTTACAAGCTGCTCGGAATAACTCAACATTGTCTATGCCGAGTCCGCCAGCCAGAGCGTTTATCTTTTCCACCGAAGGATTCTTAGCCGTGCCCTTCATCAATCCGGTCACATATCCGGCTGTTATCTCTTTGCCGGAACGCTCGGCCACATCGGCCGCTGAAAATCCTTTGAGATTCATAATCTGACTGATGTACTGACTCAAACTTCTTTCGCTCGATTTGTCCATATCTCTCCCTGTTTTCGCATAACTTGTTGTGGTCTGGGCAAAGCTCAAATAACCGGCTTAAATTATTTTATTGTTTATTAAAAAATAATTATTGACACGAGATAAGTTTTGTAATAATATTCGCGTCTGTCAATATATTGAAGGTTGCCATAATATATATTTATGACTGGTAATGCTATAAAAAGTTCGGTGCATCGGAAACTCAACTGCCCAGAGGGCCCGTTGTACCGTGTCTGTGTGGTAAGCCATGCCACACTTTTTGACCGTCAGGTCACGTGTAAAACCGGGAGCGACAGGTTCTCACGACCCCGCTCTTGTGACCTGCCGGAATCGTGCGTCGAGAGCGGCTCGCCTGCCCAGATGGAAACTCAACTGCTCCACGCGCAACCACCTGAGCATATCTATACGCCAGTTGTTGGCTACGGGCTTACAATCGGCTTACAGATTGTTCAGCAATCGGGTCCAACCAAACTGACACGAGCTGGCAACGACGCATTATGGTTGCGCGTGGTTTTTCTTCCGATCAAGGTGCTTTTGTATCATAGGGGCTGTTACCGCTCAATAGCGCCGGCGACAAGTCGGAACATTAATTCACTATACGATTGATTACAAACAAGAGTGATTATGTCATAGAGACCTGAAAATTCGAGATCTGATTCTGGAAGAGGAGAAACAAACTGTGCGCCCAATCACTGTCCCGTTCCAGGGCCGCAGATGACAGTCGCAATGCCGAATTATAAAAGCCCGCTAAAGGGGCGGGTACTCAGTTAGCCGGTTCCTCCTTTAGCCGACCGGGAGGGAACCCACGCAATAAGTCCTAAAACACCTGGGGGGACTAGATTGTCGTGCGTTCCCTCTCTATTTTTGTTTCTCTTCTTGCGAATGAGAGTATAACCACACACATCAAAAAAAGAAAAGCAGAGATCGTCACCCATCGAGCTTCGCGCCTTGGCGGTGTGTCGAGAAAATCCAGCGTTATTTGATGGGTGCCCGCCTCTAAATCGAGAACTATCTCGCCTGATTGCTGTCCCATGAGGATATCAGCGGGGTGCCCGTCAATATTAGCTGTCCAGCCGGGGAATTTGAATGTACGTATATGCAACTGATCAGGTGCGATCAGTTCAACCGATAGATGTCGGTGCTCCGGGTCCCAGCGGTCAATCGAAACCCGACCATTGCCCGAGGTAAGCTCGGCTTGATCGCCCCGGGTCAAGTCCTCTATGTTTTCGGGCGCGGTGCTTGGGATCGTAGCCACGTTCCAATGCTCCAGCGAACGTACGAAGGCCGGCATTGTGGCCATAGGCGCTGCCACGGCCGCCGCGCTGAAGATTACACTGCCGATAGTTATAAATAGCGATAAAGACGTGAAGGCTATACGGGCGGCCCTGCGCACTTGACGGCGAGCGTTTAGCGCCGCTTGCATCAAAGCGCCTGCGAGCAGGGCAAGCATCAGGGTTGTTATGGCAAGCATACGCCACGAGAATACACCAATCTCTATCTCGGGTATAAAACGCCCTAGAGGATAAGAATATTTCGTCATCATAAAGCTTGCGAAGCACCCCAGAACCAGCCACACCAAAGCGTGTTGTCTGAGAGACAGGCTTACTGATTTTGATTTCAGCAAAATTGCTCCCGCCGCTACAACGATAAGCACGGCGTTAAAGGTCCAGGTACCGTCAATCAAGGCAAAAAAACCACGATGTATGGTCGCATAAGGCTCGGAATAGACGAACACATAACTATCGTGATAGGGCCAGCTTTGCGCTATATATTCGTGGCGAATCAAATTCTGTTCGATGGCTGCCGGGTAAAGGTAATAAGCCGATAATGCAAGTCCAACTGCCATCGCCCCCCCCAGGTAGAGCAAGCCTTTCCAGTCGCGGCGCACAAGAAAAAACAAGAGAACAAAGATGGCGAAGGTGAGCGTGAATTGATAAGCGGTCGGTGGGTGCGACCATACAAACGCAGAGTAACTTACCGCAAGCCCCGATGCATTGAGCAGTCTGTCCGACAAACTTCTGGAACCGGGTCTTGCCGACCCATACGATTCCATATCCTTTTCCGTAGTTTCCAGGTGGTCTTCTTCTTCCGGGGCAACATTTCTGAAATCGCGGAAAAGGCGCTCGCCAAACAGCAACATGAGCGGCATCCAGACAAATCCGGTCAATTCTGCCAGAGCACCGCGCTGATACTGGTCTATCAGATGATAGGGCAGAAATATGTAGGCGGCCATCGCCACCGCCGCGCCCCGGCGAGACATTACCTGACGAGCGTAGGCATAAATGGCTGCCGCGGAGGCTATCATCAGTATCAGATGCGTTCCGAGTAGCGCGCGCAACCAGTCGCGCAAAATCAGGTAACAGAAGGATGTCAGATAATAGACTCCCGGTGGATAATAACTGGTCGTTGGTGCTCCATAACCTCGATTTGTGTCTTCTTCCCATCGCGGATAAATTTCGCCCGACCGTAGCCCGTTATAAAATGAGTTCATCTGCTCGCGGTGCAAATGCATGTCGTGAGTAGTGGGCATGCGAAAGATAGGGCCGCTCTTGCCCTCCGGGTATTTGCCCATGAAAAAGAAGGGAACCGTGGCTATGGCCGATAGGCTGACGCACAAAAGTGTTAAGGCAAGCTTTGCTTTTAGACTTCGTGTTGCCCGAGGTTTTTCAACTGTAACAGGAACTTTAGACTTGGTAAGCATCAAATATAATCTATGTCCGTGACCTGAGTTATTCGGTTCCACATGGGCTTTAAAGAAATCACCAACAGGCAGCAATCCTACCATAGCTCGCGCCCGAGAGGAAACTACACGATTATAAGCGAGCTTGTGATTTGAGGCGGCGGCTGATTGCTTTTGATAGAATAACCCAGAGCGCGTCATCGGCGTTTATGTTCTTGGGATAGTTCTATTATGAGACAAGCCCTGTCACTGCTGGCAACGCTTTGCATTTTAACCGGCGCTCTCCCTCGTAGCGTGGTGGCTTCGTGCGCAGGGGGCGACAGCGCAAACGAACCGACTGTTGATGGTCGGGGCCTGGCGCTGCTCGATCAAAGCCTGAGGGAGTTAAACAATCCGTTTACGGTTGTGTCGGTGGCTGCGCGTCCCGATGATGTGGATTACGGCACTCTGGCTTACTATCACAAAAAACTGGGCGCTCGGGTTGTGATTCTTCTGGCGACCCGTGCGGAGGGCAGGCAACTCTGGATCGAGCACAACCTGGACGAAGATCCGGGAGTTACCCGTACGCGTGAAACGCTCGACGCTGCGCGAGTCGTCGGGGCGGATGTTTATTTTCTAAACCTGCGCGACTTTGGAGAGTCGCAGTCGGTCGAAGAGACCTTCAGCATCTGGGGGCACGACGAGGCTCTCCAAAGACTTGTGCGCGCAATCAGATCATTGCGCCCGGATGTTATCATCACAAACCACGACAGCGAGGCGGGCGATGGACAGGATCAGGCTCTTGCGCGGCTTGATCTTGAGGCCTTTGAGGCGGCTGCCGACCCGAAGCGTTTTGTGGGAAATGATTCTCAACCCTGGCAGGTGCGGCGCATATTTCAAAGATCAGATATATCTACCGTAGGTGTTCTGGTGGACCTTACCGAGTATGATCACGTTCACGGCAGCACTTACGCGCAGATGGCAATTACGGCCTACGGCCAGCTGGCGTCTCTCGGATACGGGGCGCACAGGGATGCTCCGAATACTGAGAAAATATACTATAAACTTTTGCGCTCGGCTTCGGATGAGAAATTCGTTTTTGGAAAGACGTTGTTCGAGGGCTTGAAACTCCCCGACAACATAGCACACGCCATTTTGCCGCCTCACGTGGGCGATATGACTTCGCTTGAAGCCATAGGGCTTGACGAGCGATTGATTGAAGCGCTTAAGGAAAAACTGATCGAGAAACGCGCCGAAGGCTCGCCCTCGGATATTTATAATCGTTACGGCGAAGAATTCTTTCGCATGATCCGATACATTGAAGAGCTTGAGCGGGCGCTCGCGCTAGCCCTCGGCATCAGTTTTGAGATTACTGTCTCTGATCTCACGCTCGTGCCGGGCCAGAAATTCACCGCCCGGCTTAATATGCGCAATTCAAGCGAACAGTCATTGCCGGTAATCTTTCACGCAGCGGAATCTTTCCCTGCTTCGCAACAGAAACCTTCATTCAAACCATCGGATGTGATTCGCGTAGCTCCGCAAACATCGGTCACAAAAGAGATTGAATATGAAGTGCCGAAAGATGCTTCGCTCTCTGTGCCTGATTCAGATCATCTCTATGAAGAGAACTATTATCCGGTGGCATCGGCCCTGCCGGGTTCACAGCCTGCAAGTGCGTTTGGTGCCCGCCTGATCGCTTTTGCGGAGGTTAGTCTCGGTCAGACGACCCTCACTCTGCCCGCGCTGGCCAGATGTGAAATTGTCCCTGCGGTAGAGATTTCGACCATACCATTTGCTCTAATAAAGGATTGGGCAGAGACGCGCGATTTCGAGTTTATCGCGCGGGTTCGCAACCGGACGCCGGGCGAGCTTGCCGGGGCGCTCTGGGTAGTTCCTCTGGCCATAACCGAAGACAGCTATGAGCCGGTTCACATTCGCTTTACCGAGGAGGATGAAGAGATCGCTGTGAAGCTGCGGCTGCGGCTGCCGATCCTCAAGCCTCCGCTCGCGCCCGATCTCTTATTCGAATTCCGGCGCGAAAAACCCGCCCCGCCCGATGCGCTTGGTTCGGCGAAGATACCTGTCCGCGCCATTGATTCCAGAATCGCTGAAAATCTCAGAGTCGGGTACATTCGAGGCTTCGACCGCTGGCTTGATCTCGCGCTTACTGAGCTTGGCATCGAACACGAAGAGTTGACGATTGATGAAATCAAAACATTCGAACACGGGAACGGAGATCAGACAGCCGGGCAAATAAACAGCAAGTGCGCGGGTCTTGCTCGATTCGACACTGTAATAATAGACGAGCGCGCTTATACGGCCTGGCCCCGTCTCGCCACGATCAACGAATGCCTGCTTGATTACGCAAAACACGGGGGAAACGTAATCATGCTTTCTCAACAACCGAAGGATTGGAATCTCGTATTTGAAAAACGTCCGGCAGCGCCTTTTCTGATCAGATTATCAGACAATCCAATCGTCGTTGAGACTGCGCCTGTGAAGCTCCTTGTCGAAGACCATCCGCTCTTCGACAAACCGAACAAGATTTCAGCCGGAGATTTTGAGGGCTGGGTCGCGGATCGGGCCACAAACCTCCCCGGAGCATGGGCGAGCGAATATGTTTCGCTTCTTGAGTCAAACGATCCCGGAGATGATCCACAAAGAGGAGGGCTGTTGTTTGCTCGATTTGGAGAAGGTACCTACGTCTTTACGAGTTTTGATTGGCGCAGGCAGGCGCTTGCGGGTAAGGCGGGAGCTTATCGCGTGCTGGCAAACCTGATCGCGGCCGGAAAAACGATGAAGGAACAGTAGGCAGTAGGCAGTTGATGCTGAACTGATGACTACTGCTAAAGAGAACGCGGGGTATATATATGAATAGTAGGTATCCACCTCCGTAACTGCCTACTGTTTACTGCTCAGGACAATTCGACATTGCGAGCGATCCGCCGAAGCAGGAGCGGGTTTTCATAGAGCGCAATCAAGCCCTGCCCCAGTGTTTGTTTCGGGCTTTCGGCGATAATAACTTTCAGGCGCGTAGCGGCGCTGATACGTTCATCCATGCCGGCCATCAGCGACATTCCACCCGTCAGAACCAATCCACGGTCGTGTATATCGCTTGCAACCTCGGGCGGCACGCGCTCGAGAACCTGTCGAATGGCTTCGACCATCTGCTTTATGACGCTGTCTATGGCTTTGTGAATCTCTATCGCAGCCACCTCGGACACTTCCGGGCCGCCTTCATTGATATTCTGCCCCTTGACCACACTCTTGTGATTTTCGACCGGATCGGTAGCCGAACCGAGCACCATCTTCAACCTCTCAGCCGTTCGCTCGCCTATCAGTATGTGGTGATGATGCTTTATATAATCGGTGATGGCGAGATCGAGGTCTAATCCGCCGATTCTGAGCGTTTCAGACTCTACGATACCGGCATTGGCAATCACGGCGATAGAGGTAGTCCCTCCGCCTATGTCTACGACCATAGAGGCTTTCATTTGATCTATGGGCAGGTTGGCTCCGAGCGCCGTGGCCAGCCCTTCTTCTACCAGATATACGCGGCTGACGCCTATGCCTTTTACTACTTCCCGGATGGCAAAGCGTTCGACCGAAGTGATGCCGGAAGGAACGCTCATGATTATGCGACGTGAAAAGAAGGCGCGACCGCCTCGCGCTTTGCGCAGGAATTTACCAAGCATCACCTGCGCAAGCTCGGAATCGGCTACCACCCCGTCGCGCATCGGATAGGCGACCTCTACATCTTCGGGCGAGCGACCGAGCATTTCGAGCGCTTCGTTGCCTGCGGCGATGACTTCGCCGCTGACCCGGTCTATCGCTACCAGAGAGGGTTCGTTTACTACCTGGCCTCGCCCACGAGTGTAGATAAATGTGTACACCGTGCCGAGATCAACGGCCATGTCTTCTGTGAATGGATTACTGATTGAGAATTTCATGGATCCTTTAGCCTGTCGCACCTACGCTAGTGACAGATAATATCAAGATGAATCTGAAACGGAAAGATAAATTCATACGACTGCATCAGCCCGGTGAATATTAATTTCGGGATGCTCGAATTTCCGGTCGAAACAAAAGAAAAAGGGCCTGCGTGAGCAAGCCCTTTTCAAACGGGGACGCGGAAAAAGAGTGCGTCTACCGATTCACGACGGTGAACTGGGTCTGTGGTGTGACCACCTTTTGAGAGACCAGATCGGTGATTTTGGCCGTGAGCGTGTAGGTGCCCGGTTGCGCCAGTTGCTCCTGTAAGGGTATGGCCCGAGCAAGCACTAACTGTTGCCCCTTGAGATCCATGATGCCCTGTTTGGTCTTTCCATCTTCTACGATGTGCAGGACCTCTTGATTGCCCTTTGTGATTATATATTCGACTTTGAGGGCCGGTTGTAGCGTAGCCTGATCCATCTGCGCGTCATAGACCTGAAGGAACAGCGCAAGATTCTGCCCGGGTTTATAGACGCCGCTCACAAAAGGCTTGACCTTGTAGCGGCCTTTGATAAACGCGCCCGCGGCTATGGTTCGATTGTCGAGCGGTTCGATAGAGGTAGCCAGTATCAGCGTGCTTGTTGCGAGTTGCTTTTCCTGATACCGGGGCACTTCAAACGAGTGATGAAGTATTCCGGTCTTGCCGCTGACCACATCACGCGCTACGACATCGAGCTTGTAGCGGCCCGGCGGCAGCACAACATTCTTTTCATAAACCGAGCGCTGAAGCTGGCCTACTGCAAGCTGGTCCTCGGTATAACGCGCCGTCTCGACCACATCTTCGAACTTACCTTCGCGGCGGCCTGTCAGGCTCGTTATCCTCGCAAAAATATTCACTGAGGACGAATATATGCCGCCTACATTCTTGAAAGAGAGATCCGTGTGATCGAACTGCATGGTAAAGGAGGTGGCGACCGCGTCGTTTGTAATACGCATAAAATCGGTGCGCACGCTAAACGGCAAAATATCGGTAGCGATTTCGGGAAGATCGGCCTGGATCTGGAGGTCACGGAATTTTATAGTGGGCGGCTTTTGCAGATCGTTCCACAATTGCAACCGCTCGAAAGGGCTGTCCTTGGCTCTGGTGCCGAAAACGCCGTTGCTCTGTCCATACAACCCGTTTCCGCCGATGCGGTCGGCTTTGGAGCTTAGGCCGAGGCTTTCGGCAAGCGTAAGACCCGCATTTGGCACATAAAGCAGAGCATCCTTTTCATCAGGGCTGCGAGCTATGCGGTATTCGCCTGTGCCTGTGGGATCAACAAATTCTATCTCGATGTCGGAGCCTATGCCTTCGATATAGCGATACCACCATATCTCGAAAGGATAGGTAGTCGTAGACCCGCCGCCTTCATATGTGGGGCGGTCATAAGAGCCGCCCGACGGGTGAGACTCAAGCTCATCCGGCTTGCCGTACATCACATAAATGCGTCCCCGGTCAGTCTTCCAGCCCGGTATCCCCGAAGCGTAATGCTCGTTGGCATATTGTATGCGTTCGTAGTATGTCTCTTTGTACTCGTTTTCGGGGGTATCGGGATCGGGGTCACGGCGCAGCCAGAACTGCTCTATAAACTGGTCGCGCTCTTCGTCTGTCTTGAGCGCCTTGAAGGCTTTGCGTTCCTGATCGGTGATGATGTAATTGACATCTTCATCGATCCATTTTTTGTAGACGCTATTAAGCTCTTGCCGTTTCTTCTTTTCATTAGGGTCTTTTTGCTGGCCATCACGCGCAAGCGCTGCGGGGACCACTCCGGCTACCAAGATCAAAATCATGGTGATGCCGAAAACCTTTTTGAAGAGGCTAAGATCACTCTTCATTACTACTACTCCTTTCGCCTGAGTGGCTATAACCTTGTCTCTCAAAGGTTGTGCATAAAGTGAGCGTTGAAAAATCTGAAATCTAAGTTTACGTGGAGCGCTTCCAGCCGGTCAAGTACTCTCTCTGCGTGCCCGGTCTTCCTTTCAGACACCCATAGAATGAAACCGAATCTTAAACTTGCGACACAACTTCGACAGTCCTTAGCGGGCCTCTCGCTTACGGTGAAAAATCCAGGCGATGCCTACGCTCAGGAAGTAGAGCAACAGCATCGGTGCGGCAAAGACCAGCAGATTCGGTATATCGGTCGTGGGCGATAACACCGCCGCCACTATGAATATGCCGATTATGGCAAAGCGCCAGACCTTTAACAGCAATCGCGGCGTCACAAGACCCATCCGCGCCAGAAACAGCGTCACCGCCGGTATCTCGAAGACCAGCCCGAGCCCGAGCATTATCGTGATTATAAGATCGAAATAATCGTCTGCGGTCACAAGCGGTCTGAGGTTGCCTTCGGCCGCCACTCCCAGCAGAAAATTGGCCGCGCGCGGAAATGCGATGTAATATGCGAAGGCGCAACCCAGAAGGAAGAATGCCGAAGCCATTATGATGAAGGGCGCGGCATATTTCTTCTCGTGCGGATAGAGTCCCGGCGACACAAATCCCCAGACCTGAACCAGCAGAAACGGCACGGCGAAAAAGAGCGCCGCATAGAAAGAGACCTTGATATATAGATTGAAGGCTCCCTGCACGGTTCCCACTACGAGCCGGGTGTCTGACCCCATCGTGGCGGCTGTGGGCGCAATCATTTCGCGCGGCACCCTGTAACCTTCCGGTATTACCGCCCGGTTGTTTATCACCCAGGGTTTGTCGGTAACCAGATCGGGTACGCCGTCCGCTCCCAGCTGTACCTTTACAGTGATCGTAGTCCCGGCCGGGATAAGCGCCTGATCTATTCTGGTTTCTGTAGGAAATGTGAAGTTGACCAGCGTGCCGTCGGGAAGGTCCACCAGGGACAGGAGCGTAACACTCCCCGGCAGAGGGGTTCTCGCCTCCCGGTTGGCCTCGGTCATAGCGGCGCGAACCGGCACTTGCAGGAAATCATAAATCCTGTCGGAAAATGCCCAGCAAAGGGCAAACGCCACGAGCACGAACAGTGCGCTGCGAATGAGGCGCGTGCGTAACTCGTCCAGATGTTCGAGAAACGACATGCCCCCTTCTTCCTGGTGCAGGTCTTTTTCCTCGTATGTCTCGGTAGCTGTGCTCATATAAGGTTACGGAGCTAAGAACAAAGAGCAAAGAGCCATTTGCCACTAGCCCTTAGCCCCTTTGCTCTGTACTCTACATCCAGTCGCTTTTGGCCTGTTTGGTTATTGAATCGTCGCGGGAAACTGTAGCAGGCATCTCGTCAACAGGTGTGATAGAAGGAAGAAAATCGTTCTCTCCCTCCTGATAGGCTCTGGCGGTAGTGTCGGCGGCAGGCTCGATCCTGGGCGGCGCTTCCAGTTTTTGCCTTTCGGTTTCGACCTCCGCCGTCCACGTAGCTTTAAAGTCGTCGCTTGCCTTGCGGAATTGAGCCAGGCTCTGCCCCAGACTCTTTCCCAGTTCCGGCAGCTTGCGCGGGCCGAATATGATCAATGCAATGACGAGAATAACTAAAATCTCAGTCCATCCAAGATTACCCATAACTATTTCCTCACCCGTACTCCAGCGAATTTTGAGGGAGATAAGCTTATGATCAGCTTCACCGTTTCATCGCTCTCATCAATAGTAGGTTAGGCAATCAATCCAAGTCAACATTAGGTTTTACCCGTTATCGGTTGCAGGGCCATTTAATTTTCAGGGAATCCATAACGTGCTTTATCCTACTTTGCGACGTTGCGGGGAATAGTTGCCCGCTGAGACGCAAAACGGACGATAAACAAATTCATCATCAAGCCCGTCCACTTCGCGCCGCCCTCGTCGCAGTTATCCCGCTCGCGTTGTAACATTGCTGGCTGGAAGATATAATTTTCGCTTCGCCCGGCGAGGCCCTGATTGTTAAAGCATCAGTCAAAGCACGGTTATAGCTTATCGGGCGAGACCTGCTTGGAACTATCAGCGTTTGTACAGGCCGCAAGGCCAAACCAATCGCGCCGCTTCGACCTCATCCACCACGCTTCGGGTGAAGGGCGCGCATAACAAGGAGATTAGTAAATGAAGAAGATACTCTTTTCGGCTCTGATGATTTTTCTGACGGCATCTCAAATCGTATTCGCCCACGATCCGCGCACAACCGCAAAGGAGTTCACCCACGCGCTCAGTATAGAGGGTGCGGGCAAACTCACGATGACCTACAAATCGCTTCACTGGAACGAGCCCGGCTATATGGCCGCCAAGAAGAACGACCAGTTACGCACACGTCTCAATTCGGTATTGTGGAAAAAGATCGGCATGTTCGATACGGAATTCGATATCGTAATCGGTGGCGTGAATGTGCCAAAAGGCTCTTATGGTATGGGCATAAATTTTGGCGCAAACGACGATTTCAAACTTGTTCTGAGCGGCGAAGGAAAGGATATAGAGATTCCCTTGCAGACAAGCACGGGCGCATCTACGGTCAATTATCTGAGCTTCGACCTGCGCCCGAATAACGATACCGACACGTTCGTGCTTGAAGGCCGACTCGGCAAATTTAGCGCCTGGGCCGAGGCGAAGGTTCCTTATCTGGCCCCGCACGAGCACAGCGACGGCGACCACGATCACGACGGCGCTAAAAAACCATAACGCGATGCGCGATGCGTGATACGTGATCCGTGACTTTCAGGCAGGCCGCAGGTTTAAGCGGTCTTGCAGGACTGCTAAATCACGAATCACGCATCGCGCATCACCTGTACGGAGTGAACTTCATGAAAAGACTCGTTTCCCTGGCCTTGATCTTTTTCCTCTTCTCGCTCTGCGAACCCGGCTACGGTCACGACGGAAAGCCGCAGGACAAAGGGCCCTTTACGCTCAAGAAGCTTTCCGAAGATGTTTATGTGTTATACGGGCGCGGCGGCAACATAGGCTTTGCCGTGACCGCAGAAGGCGTGGTCGTAATAGACGATCAATTTGCCGATCTTGCGCCCGGCATAGGCGAGCAGATCAAATCGGTCACAAACCTGCCCATTCGTTTTCTGATCAACACCCACCATCACGGCGATCACACGGGCGGCAACGCGTACTTTATCAAGATGACTACAATCGTCGCTCACGAAAACGTCCGAAAACACATGCTCGCACAGCCCGAGGAAACTATTGAGGTGGGAACGAAGAGAATCGGCGAGCTTGAGGCGAAGATCGCTCAACTCGAAAAAGATAATCCTCAATCAAGCGACCTCGACGGATTGCGGTTTCAACTTGAAAGCTGGAAAAAGAATGTCGAGACCGCGCGCGCCGTAAAGGTCGCCGAAATCCCCGCTCCCAATCTGACCTTCAATCACCAGATCAATCTGTATCTCGGCGGCAAAGAGATTCAGGTCTTTCACGTCAAGCGCGGCCACACGGACGGTGACTCCATTATCTATTTTCCCGAACAGAAGATAGTTCACATGGGCGATCTGTTTTTCAATAAAATGATCCCCTTCATAGATCGGGATCACGGCGCTTCGACCGCCGAATGGATCGAGACGATAGACGCCGTGGTTGCGAGGGTGGACCCCGCATCTCAAGTCATTCCGGGCCACGGCGAGGTCACGGGCGTAAACGATTTGAAGGCCTTCAAGCAATACTTCATCGATCTGCGCGCCGCCGTTAAACAGGCAATAGATGCGGGCAAATCGCGCCAACAGGCGCTTGATTCTGTCAGGCTTCCTCAGTACACAGCCTATAACGGTTACGATCAGCGCTTTCAATCCAATATCGGAGCGGTTTATGATGAGATGAAAGGAAATTAGACCGCAATAGTCCGTTGTCATTTGCCCGTTGTTCGGAACACTGAATCCCGGCAGTCGTATGAAGCCCTGAAGCAACAGGCGAAGAATTCAACGATGTACGACGGACAAATGACAACGTGCAAAGGACCAATATATGACTCAACCTCGACATAATCTCTTCAGATTCACGCGGGCGCTTGCGCTCGCTTTTCTACTTGTAGCGGCTCCGCTCGGGGGCTGGGCTCAGGCGCCCGCTCCGGCGAAAGCCCCCGAAGCGCCGCCTTACCAGTGGCCCCGCAGTCACGATTATGATGTTCAACACTACAAGATAGCCTTGAGTTTCGACTGGGTAAAAAGATCGGTGACGGGCGAAACCACTATCACTTTCCGCCCTTTCAAAGACGGTTTGACAGAGCTTGAGATAGACGCCGGTCATATGCAGATCAAATCGGTAAAGCTCGCTTCCGGCAACGCGCTCAAGTACAGATACGAAGGCGATGAAAAGCTCTATGTCACACTCGACCACGGCTACAACCCTGCTCAGGATGTCGCAGTCGTAATTGACTACACTGCAACGCCGACTCAGGGGCTGACCTTTATCACGCCGTCTGAGGCCGACCCGACCCGTCCTTATCAAATATGGTCGCAGGGCGAGGCAAAGACAAACCATTACTGGTTCCCCTGCTATGACTATCCAAACGATAAGGCTACGTCGGAAATGATCGCCACGGTCGAAGACAAGTATCAGGTCGTCTCGAATGGAGAGCTTGTCGGCGTCACAAGTGATGCGGGGAAGAAGACAAAGACCTGGCACTGGAAGATGGATAGGCCGTTTTCGAGTTATCTGGTTTCAATAATCGTAGGCCAGTACGAGCAGGTCAAAGGGCAGTTTAAATCCATCCCTGTGGTTTCAAACGTCTACCCGGGCCACCTCGAAGAAGGGCGCGTCTCCTTCGGAAAGCTGCCTGATATGGTCGCATTCTTTTCCGAAAAGATCGGCTATGATTACCCCTACAATAAATATGCGCAGACGCTTGTGCGGGATTTCGGCGGCGCGATGGAGAACGTTACCGCGACGACGATGACCGACAACGCCCTCCACGACGAGCGAGCCCATCTGGATTTATCGAGCGACGAGATAGCCTCGCACGAACTGGCGCATCAGTGGTTTGGCGACCTGCTGACGTGTCGCGATTGGGGCGAGATCTGGCTGAACGAATCTTTCGCCACCTTCTTTGAAGCTCTGTGGACCGAGCACGACAAAGGCAAAGACGCATACCTCTACGAGATGCTCGGAAATCAAAAGGGCTATTACCAGACATGGGATCAGGGCAACCGCCGCCCCATAGTCACAAAGCGCTACGGAGACCCGGACGCTTTGTTTGACACATACGCCTATCCGCGCGGCGGCGCAGTGCTCAACATGCTGCGCTTTACGCTCGGCGAGGAATTGTTCTGGAAGGCTATAAATCATTACGTCAAAAAGTATCAGTGGCAGAATGTGGAGACGTCGCAACTCGTCGTCGCGATAGAAGAGGCCACGGGGCAAAACCTCGGGTGGTTTTTCGATGAGTGGGTCTACAAGATGGGCCACCCGGAATTCACCATTACGTCAAATTTCGATCCGTCGGCAAAGTCGCTCAAGATGACGGTCAAACAGACGGTCTCAAAAGACGACAAGCATCCGTGGTTTGAACAGCCCGAATATTTCACCATGCCCGTAGACATCGCCGTCACGACCCTCTCGGGCGAGCATGTCCATCGCGTATGGATAGATCAACCGGAAAAGGAGTTCACATTCGACGTAGACTCTAAACCTCTGATAGTGAATTTCGACCGTGGCAATTACCTTATAAAGAAGGTGAAGTTTGACCGCACGGAAGAAGAGCTTGCCTATCAATTGCTGCACGACAAGGATTCGATGGGGCGCGTGCTTGCGGCAAGCCAGCTTGCGGCAAATCACAGCGACACTGCCGCCAAAGCGCTTTCGGAAGCCGCGCGGTCGGATGCCTTCTGGGGCGTGCGTATCGAGGCTACCGAGGCGCTGGCAGGATTCAACACCGACCCGGCTCGCCAGGGGTTGCTTGAGGCGGTTAAAGACAAAGATTCGCGCATCCGGCGCGAAGCGATCAAGGGGCTGGCTAAATTCAAAGATCCGAATCTGGCCGACCTCTTTGTAAAGATCATAAATTCCGATCCGAGCTATTTCGCAATATCTGAGGCCGCGACCGCGCTCGGGCAAACGGGCGCTCCTCAGGCTTACGCTCTCCTGACCGAAACCCTGAAGCAGGAGTCCTGGAACGGCACGATTCGGGCGGGCGCGATTTCAGGGCTTGCGGCGCTGGGCGACCCGAAGGCGCTCGAAATAGGGATGAAATATGCTGCGCCCGGAAACCCGGCATCTGTGCGGGGAGCGGCTTTCAAACTGCTTGCAAGCGCAGGCAAGGGAAATAAACAGGCTCTGGATGTATTGATCTCGGCCCTCGAAGAGCCATCGCTACAGGTGAAATTCAATGCGCTCCAGGCGATTCAGGCGACGGGCGATCCGCGCGCCCTACCGGCGCTTGAGAAACTGGCAAAGTCGGATGATCTGCCCGGTTTTGCCAGAGGGTTCGTTATGAATGTTATCAATCAGATAAAGAACCCGAAAAAAGCAGAAGAGAAGAAGAATTAACCATTGCTGAAAAGGTGCGGCGGAACAATCGCCGCACCTCTCCCTTCCTACCTGCCGAAAAGCCATCTACTGCAAATTTATTTAATCTGAGGAGGGTCAGGCAATTCCCCGCAGCTTGCTGTGGCTCCTTTTCCTCTCTCTCCTGTGATACCTCGCAGCTTGCTGCGAGGAGTTTCATTTTTCTTTCTCCCTAGAGCAAATAGCACCTGGATTTAGCCACGAATTTGCACGAATAACCACGAAAAATTGATGAATATTCGTGAATATTCGTGTAATTCGTGGTCTCCCTTTTGGTATGCCCAATTGAAATCCGCTCTAGCTCATCTGAGAACTCGAATCTCGTAGATTGCTGCCGCCTGACGAGTCAACAAACGTTCCAATGCAATAGACAAAGTAGATTGATTGTTCGTGGTGTGGGTTACGCATTGCCTATAGAAAGGCGTTGTGACTATAATACTGAACCTGAGTTAAAGCTAAAAAGGTAGAGCGTCCGACATAGAGAAGGTTCCACCGTATAGACTGTTAACGCTGCATAAATGAAAAAAGAGCGGTCCGGTTCAGCGTATAAGATAATTTACTTGATTGCCGAATAATATTTCTCGTAAGGCCAAAGGAATATGACATCAGGCTGGAAGATCGAATTTTTCGGGTGGCTGCGGCTGGAGCAGGAAGACCGCATCATCACTCGATTTCGAACACAGAAGACCGCCGTTTTGCTTGCCTATCTGGCTTATTACCGCGACCGTTCTCATCCCCGTGAAGAGTTGATAAATATGCTCTGGCCGGACTGCGACCCGGAAGCGGGGCGTCGCAGTCTGAGCGTGGCGCTCTCTTCATTGCGTCATCAGATGGAGCCGCCTGGTGTGACTGTGGGCGCAGTTATCGCGGCTGATCGGATTTCAATACGATTGAATTCTGCCCTCGTGATGACGGATGTGGCGGATTTTGAATCGGCGCTTCAACGCGCCTCACAGACAGGCGACGACACAGCACAGGGGAGGCTGTTGACAGAAGCGGCAGATTTATATCGGGGTGAATTTCTGCCGGGGTTTTATGAAGACTGGGTTCTTGCCGAAAGAGAGCGGCTTGCCGAATCGCTACTTGGAGCATTGCAAAGGCTGATCGCGCATCTCGAAAGCGAAGGCGATTTCAAACAGGCAATCGCGTTTGCTTGCCGCGCGCTCGGTGCCGACCCTTTGCGCGAGCAGTCGTATCGTGATTTGATGCATCTCTATCGAGCGACCGGCCGGCACTCTACCGCCTTGCGCCAGTACAACGAATTGAAGCGGATACTGAGGGAAGAACTCGACATTGCGCCCAATGCCGAGTCGCGCAAACTCGCAGATGAAATAATGGCAGAACGCCAGACAGCAGGCGAGACACAAGATAGCGAAATTTCAACTGATGCCGATGCCGAAGGCGATATGAGCATCACAGCCGGACCTCGTCGGCCTTTCTCTTCGATTCGCGCCCCTCAAACGCTCGTCATACCTCCCTTCGGCACGGTGACTTTTCTCCTGCTCGATATACAAGATTCGTCCGCGCTCAGACAGCAGGGAGAAGAGGCGCTAAAGCAGGCGCTTGAGGCTTACGATAAACAGACGCGCAAGACCATCCAAAAACACGGCGGGCAGGTGGTAAGGGAAGCGGGCGAGGTGCTCTGGGCGGCCTTTGCGCGAGCCAGCGACGCGATTGCAGCCGCCATAGAAAGCCATCAGTGGCTGGACACACATCACGGGTCTTCGGAGCCGGGTATGATTCAACTCCTGCCGCTACGAGCCCGCTCGGCGCTGCACACCGGAGAAGTCGGATCGAAGGGAGAAGGCTTTTTCGGATCAGACCTGGACCACGCGGCAAGATTGCTTGCGGCGACCCACGGCGGGCAACTCCTGTGTTCGGAGGCGACCGCCGCCCTGCTCTCTCACGCCCTTGAGCCCGGCCCGCGACTCATAGACCTCGGCATATACAGACTGCGCGGCGTGGAAAACCCTGAGCGATTATTTCAGGTGAACTATCCGGGGGTGCCTGAGCGGAAGTTTCCGCCTCCTGCCGCAGAGCACGGTTACAGCGGTACGCTCCCGTTTCAAGTTACGCGTTTCTTTGGCCGGGAGCCGGAGCTTGCCGAATTACAAGAGATAGTGCTTGGGACCGAGACGCGACTTGTGACGATTACCGGGCCGGGGGGAACCGGCAAGACGCGATTATCGCTTGAATCGGCCAGGCGATTGCTTGCGCCCCTGCAAGGCGCGGTCTGGTTTGTGCCTCTGGCTGAAATCCGCGATCCCGATTTGATTATAGAGAGCGTTTTGGATGCCATCGGGATGCAGAGGACGGTGGGGGTTGAGCCGGTCGAGCAGGTTGTCGAGGCAAGCTCGCGTCAGCCCGCTCTGCTTGTGCTCGACAATTTCGAGCACCTTGTGACGGAAGGCGCGCCCGTCATACAGGCGCTGCTGGAAAGGGCCGCGTTGCTGAAGTGTATGGTGACTTCGCGCAGGCTTCTGAATCTGGAAGGCGAACGCGAATTTCCTTTATCGCCCCTGCCTCCGCCCGAAGAGACAAACTCGCCCGAACAGTTGGTTTTGAATGCGAGCGTACGGCTGTTCCTTGATCGGGCGCAGGCCGTCAGGCCCGATTTCCAGGTGACGAAGCGGAACGCCTCAGCCGTGGCTCAGCTATGCAGACGGCTGGAAGGGATACCGCTCGCGCTGGAACTGGCCGCCGCCCGGGCGCAGGTGTTGACTTCGGCGCAGATGCTGGCTCGATCAGTGCAACGCTTTGATCTGCTTGTGAGCCGACAACGAGGCATAGCTGCGCGCCACCGCACTATGCGGGCGGCAGTTGACTGGAGCTATCAACTGTTGACGCCGGAGTTACAGAAATTTTTCGCGCGGCTCTCGGTCTTTCGCGGCGGCTGGACGCTTGAGGCGGTAGAGGCGGTTTGCGAAGTACCTTCGGCCCTCGATCTTCTGACCGAGTTGCGGGAGTGCTCGATAATTCAGGGAAGAGTTGTCGAAGCTGAGATGCGATTTCAGATGTTAGAGACGATGCGCGAGTTTGCGATGGAAGGTCTCGACTCCGACGAGCGCGCAAGGCTTGAGAGGCGACACGCCGAGTATTATCTGGCGCTTGCCGAGCGCGCAAATCTGGAGTTGCGAGGCCCAGAGCAAGTAGCCTGGCTGAACCGGCTCTCAGCAGATCACGACAACCTGCGGGCTGCATTGGAATGGAGCAAGTCAAACGTGGACGACGAGGAGACAGGGCTGCGATTCGGATACGCGCTGTGGCGATTCTGGTATGCGCGGGGTCATCTGAGCGAAGGGCGGAAACAACTTGCGGATGTGCTGGCATTGACATCAGAACACACGATTGCAAGGGCAAAAGCACTCAATATCGCTGGCGCGGTGGCCTACTATGAATCTAACCTTGTTGCGGCACGAACCTTTTACGAGGAAAGTTTGACGATACATAGAGAGTTGGGCGATAAGCAAAATACTGCTTTCTTACTCAACAATCTTGCTTGCGTAGCTGATGATCAGGGCGATTACGCGCGAGCGCGCCCACTTTACGAGGAAGCCATAGCACTTTATCGAGAGATTGGAGATCAATGGGGAATTGCCAATTCGTTGCTCAACCTGGGAACAGATTTCTACTCGCAGGGAGATATAGCCACAGCACGTTCTCTTTATGAAGAAAGTCTGGATATCCTTAATCAGCTTGGGGATAAATTCAGTATCGCGCATCTGTTATTGAATCTAGGTGACGCGCTCAAGGAGGAATCCGATCTCGTTGGGTCGCGAACAGCCTATGAAGAGGCCCTGGCACTTTACCGGGAGTTGGAACATGCCAACGGCATCGCTGATTGTCTCGACAGATTCGGGAGGATTGCATATGAAGAAGGCGATTATGATAAGGCGCGTTCCTTGTTTGAAGAGGCTCTGGCCATAAGAATAGAACTGGAAGGCAGGCAAGGACTCATTCTCTCGCTGGAATCATTTGGGGTCTTGGCCCTGGCAGAAGGCAAAGCCGAGAGAAGCGCGAGGCTTTTCGGTGCGGCTGCGGCGCTTCGCAAAAAAATAGGTATTCCCTTACCCCCAACCGAGCAGCGAAGACAGGATAAATATCTCGATGCGCTGCACCGGCTTCTTTCAGAGAAAGAATATGCCTCAGCCTGGCAGTCCGGTGAGGCTCTGGACTGGGAGAAGGCGACCGCTTATCTGCTTGAAGAAACAGGGGAAACAGGCTCGTAACCTCCTAATCCATAGCATCAGCAACTTACCTGGGCGCGTCTCTTACAAGTCACACTTATAGCTTGTAAGAGTTTTGTAAGAGTTCTGTAAGAGTAGTTTGGTATAGTGAGCCTGCCTGTAGAAGGTTGCTGGTATTCGATTATCAGCAGCATTCCAGGCCGATGAATTTCAGCCAGATTTGAGCCGGATTTTTGACATCCGGTTATGTCGTAACCATTTGACAATCGAGTTTAAAACAGTAGGGGGCAAGCGTCGAGACCGCCTGCCCCTGAGTTCCCCCTGCTACCTTTAAGCAGCAAAAGGAGATAGAACGATGGAAGATTATCACGAAAAAGACGCGATCATCAAGGATGATGAAGCAACACCGGAAACATTAGAGCGCGAAACGAGGAAACAAGGCATGACGCGCAGGAAATTCCTTCGCAATGCGGCGCTTGGAGCAGCCGCTGTCGGAGCGGCTTACGCGCTCAAAGGCGGTAATAACGTCTTGGCGCAGTCGAGCGAATCCGGGCAGGTGACGGTTGACGGCATCCTGCTCAGTTATGTCGCTGCGCCGCTTGGCTCTGTCGCCAGCACAACTAATTCCTATACTAAGAATCACGCATCAACTTTCAAAATGATAGCGGAGTCGAACCGATCTCTCTCAATAGGGGTAAGTGCTACCATATTAGGCTTCAACGTAGGCTCTATAACCTACAAGCAAACCGATAGCACACAGGTTACGGACGCCATAACGATACGGCGCTCCATAACAGAGAGCTTTACTACTCCAGCCCCTGGAGATATAAATAACACTGTGTTTGTTGGGTTACGAGAGCCTGAGATGCAGTTCGACGGCACCCCCAGCCGTGTAAGGTTCAGGTTCCTTAAAGCTACTGACAGATTCGGGATTAAGTATTCCGATCTACAACTAAATGGCGGGGGCGTAATTAAGCCTGCAACGGTCACTTCATTCCTCAGCAAGTATGTTACCGATCCTGCGCTACTGGTCACGCCGCGATTCAAGCTCAAATCAAGCATATTGCTGTCGGCGGGCGTAACAAATACCTTCTCTTTCACCAAAGCGACAGGCAGCACATACTCTACATCAAAGACCGCGACCACAAGCGTCGAAATAACTAAGAAGTTTGGCTTTAGCTCGTTAGGACTGTCATTCGAGGTCGGCGCAAGGATAGAAGTGACTCACACTTCGGTTCAGGAGTTCACTGCGGAAAACATTATCACCTCTTCGACAGTGCTCAATCGCACATCGCTTGGGATTAACAAGGTCTACTGGGACCGGGTATTCAAGACCTTCACCATCATTGATGCAGGTCCTCCTGATGCTGCGACGATTGTTCAAGGCAGAATAACTAATCCCACAACCGGGCTTCCAATTGCCAGAGCGTTGGTAAGAATGATAGCAGGCGCTGAATATGCGGCGCTGACCGATAACAATGGCAACTATTCCATAAAACTGCCTTCAGGAGAAAACTTGTCTTCCGGCACCTATGCAGTAGTATGCGGGGATGACAGCGTGAATGCCTTTGCCGGAAGCGGAATTCCCGCTCCGTCGGTTTACCTTGAACCGGGCAGCGGCGCAACTAATTTGGTCTTCAACGGGGAGTTGTACAATTTGAACTAGGTGCAAGTTAAGCGGCGGTAAAAACTGGAAGACTTTTTCCGTCGCTGGATGCAGCATGCTTTTTGATTTGGGGCTGAGAAGTCAGCCCCACTTATGAAGCGCAATTTAAAGCCAGCCCCAACCCGGGTGAGAAGACCTGGCTGGCCTCGGAGGTTAGTTTATGCAAGCGAAACAATTAGCGCAAAATCGCCAACGGCGATTCAACTTCAACTTCATTCTGAGGGTGATAATCATGAGCACATTGATGACAGCAGCAGCAATGCCGTGTTTTTCCCAAACGGATTCTGAAACCGCGATTCGCCTGATCGCGCAGGAGTCCGAAGCCGCGCCCGACCAAATCGGCGGGACGATAACAAAGATACTTGCAAGCGCCGTAAATGATGCGGGCAAGATCGCTTTTAGCGCAACACTTTCCGGCTCATCAGCCGACAGCGCCATCTTTCTTTCGTCGGGCGGGACGACTCGCGTCTTGCTGCGATCAGGCGATGAGGCTCCCGGCGGCGGTAGATTCAAGGCGTTCAGCGACCTGGACCTTGCGCTGTTGGAGCCTGAAAACGGCGGAGAAGAGATTCTGCTGTTTCGCGCAGAGATCAGCGACGGGGCGGCCTCAGAAGGCGTGTTTATCTGGCAGTCTGATGGGGTAGAAGCGTTCGCGCTGGCCGGTGAGCTTTCGCCACGCGGTAATGTCTATAAATCGTTTTCCAACCTCACTATAGCCAGCGTACACCCCACGGCCCCACAGTATAAAGCCGCCTTCATCGCAGCAACGGAAGATGGAAATAAGTCAGTGATTCTCAAGGCGTCTTACCAAACATATGCCTATGAGAATCTAAGAATCGGTGACGTGTTGAGCAGACCGAAACCAAATGGAGCCGTTAATGAAGTGATTGACGACTTCACCATTTCCCGGCTTGGCTATTCCTTGAGTTGTGTCGCTCTGGTTCATCGCGAAGGGAATAAAAAAGTTCGCTACCGAAAGGTCATCACACTCGATGGCTTCATCGCATTCGGAGATGCGTTGAAAGAAGGAGTGAAGTACCCTACGCTGGGGAAAGTAAAACGCATATTCGACTCGCCTGCCATGAACTTTCAGCAAGGCTACGCGGCCATAGAGTTCAAGAACGGAGTGAGCGCGCTTGCGACAAGGGACATTGACGGTGGTTCTGAGATCATTATCCGATCCGGCACCGAGAGCATAGATTCATCCGGTGATGTGATTCAGAGCTTTGGCCCTCCAATAACATGCCCCTTTCAGGTCAGATACTTTGACGAGTTTGGCCAGGAATATAAACCCTTTGGAATAGTCTCTCCGGTGCGGCTGAGCAGTGGGCGCGAGGCGCTGTGGCTCGGAGTGTTTTCACACAAGGTTCCTGCTCTATCTGGTCACACAAGCCTGCTGATGATAGGTGGCAGCGCCACAATTGACGGACAAGAGGTCGTGCTGCGCTCGATGGTCCCGGTCAAGCTCACAAATACAGGTACGTTGCTTGTGCGCGCGACGACCGGCGAAGGCGATCTTGCCCGCGAAGGGTTGTATGTGATGGAAGGTCTTTTTGATGAGTAGTTGTGTTGATCGTGCGTGAACCCGTGCCGTCAATTCGCATTTGAGTCGGGAGGTATAACTGATGAAATTCAAAGCTTATTTGCTCGCTTTCTTTTTGATCTTTGCTCTACTTGCCGCATTTGGCTCGAAGGGAGAGAGTCAAACCGCGTCGCCGGTTACATGGGAGTACAAGATAGTCCATTCGGGTGGGCCAATTGACGAGAAGAAACTCGATGAACTTGGAGCGCAGGGGTGGGAAATGACCGGGGTTCGGACAAACGTTTTTCGAAGTGATACTCTGAACGCGATTTACTACTTCAAGCGACCACGATAAATATACGCCTGACAAGATATATGAGGAAGAAAAACAATGCCGCGCCGTCGCTCCAAACATAACCTTAATGCGGGAGCCGACGGCGCGGCTCCCGCCGTTTCAGATACAGGGGCCGCAAAATCCGAGGTCGGGCAGGTTACGCTTGATGCCTTGATGCTCACTTATTTCAGCGCGCCGCCCGGCACGCTCGGACCTTCTTCATGGATTATCAACGAATCTTACGCCACTACGTTTTGCCTCGAATCGCTCGCCTCGCCTGCCTTATCGCTCAAGGGAAGCGTCGAGGTCGGCAACGAGAGATTCGGTCAACCCGATTTCAAACAATTCAGCAGCGGAATTGTCAAAGACGGTATCACGCTACGCCGCGACCTTATCAGCGGAGAGACGGAGAGCATAGTTGCTCTGGTATCCGGCATCGCTGATAACACTGTGGTTTATGGATTGCGAAGACCCAGACTGCAATTCGAAGGTAATGATACCGTATTGCGGTTTCGCTTCCTTGAAGCAGAGTCGATCTTCCTTTTCGGCGTATCGGCGCTTCAAGGCGGCGATTCTTTAGTGAGAGATTCCTTCAAATCGGGCACGCTCAACTCGCTGATCGCTCAATCAGCCACCGACCCGGGCGCATTTATAGAACCTCGCTTCGGTCTTAGAGCCGTCCTCTCGCTTGAGAGCGGAATCAGGCGCATCTTCACCTTTTCCGAACGCGGGAACATCGCCAATCCAAAGGCTGTGACAGGATTTACAACGGCTGAAATAGTGGAGCGAACCGGCTTCAATTCTCCCGCCATCAAGCGGGCGTTTGAAACCGGCAGCGAGCTAAAGCTGATTTTTCACTCCTCTCAGGAGTTCGTCTCAGATGAAATAATCAGGGTCGAGACTTCATTTGAGCGGGTGGTACCCGGAGTCATCAAGGTCTACTGGGATCGAGTCTTTAAGTGCTTTATCTTCGCCGACGCGGGGCGACCGATTGCCTGCACGGGACAGCCAGTTGTCGAAGGCAAAGTCACCGATACGAACGGACTCACGATTGAAGGCGCGCTGGTGAAATTGCGCCAGAATGATACCGACTATGCTGCCCTGACCGATGCGCGAGGCAACTACAAAATAGCAACGCCTGCGGGCGAGCTGTTAGAAAGTGGGGTCTGGCCTATTAAATGCGGCAACGTGAGCCGGAAGGTTCACGTACTCGGCGGCGCAGCTCGCCAGGACTTTGCAGGCGTAGACCTGGACCTTGCGCAGCAACTTCGTTTCGGCAGCGCCAGCCTGCGAGAATATAGATGATTTAGCCCCGTTGCGCGTGAGTCTGTCGGTTATTAGCCCGTTTTCAATTCCTGATTTTGATAATCCGCGTGACGCTTTCGAGATCGTTTGCTTCTGTAAATAACGATATTGCGGCGATGCCTGCGGCCCCGCTCTCAAGCGTCTCTCTAAAATTGGAAAGCTTTATCCCTCCAAGCGCGAGCACCGAAATACTTAACCGGGCGGCGACCGCGCTCGGGCAGACCGGCGCTCCTAAGGCTTACGCTCTCCTGGCCGAAACCCTGAAGCAGGAGTCCTGGAACGGCACGATTCGCGCGGGCGCGATTTCAGGGCTTGCGGCGCTGGGCGACCCGAAGGCGCTAGATGTAGGTTTGAAATATGCCGCGCCCGGAAACCCGCCAGCCGTGCGGGGAGCGGCCTTCAAACTGCTTGCAAGCGCGGGCAAGGGAGATAAACAGGCGCTCGATATATTGATCTCGGCCCTCGACGAGTCATCGCTACAGGTGCGATTCACTGCGATTCAGGCGATTCAGGCAATGGGCGACCCGCGCGCCATACCGGCGCTTGAGAAGCTGGCCAAGTCGGATGATCTGCCCTCTTTTGCCAGAGGGTTCATCATGAATGTGATAAATCAATTAAAGAACCCGAAAAAAGCGGAAGAGAAGAAGAATTAACGAATGCTGAAGAGGTGCGGCGGAACAATCGCCGCACCTCTTCCTTCCTATCTGCCGAAAAGTCATCTCTTGCTCATTTAATTTTCTTTACCCCTCGCTCATCTCAAATCTCAATTCTCGGAATGCGCTGCCCCTGATGCGCCTAGCGAGTTGCAACGCCTTCTCGACATCCGGGGCAATATAGACGACGCGGTCAACCTGGCCTTTGCCGTTATTGACGCGGATGCTTGAGGCTTCGAGATCAACGTCATTCCAGGTCAAAGAACAGGCTTCAGAAACGCGCAATCCGCAACGCAGCATGAGTAGAAACAGCAGCCGATCTCGGATGGAATCGATAACTTTGAAGAAGGCTGCAAGGTCGGCTTCGGCCATCGGTTTTGGCAGTGTCATCGGCGCAGGTAAGCGATGGCGGCGACGAATAACGGGCTGAGTTTGCATCTGACCATTTTCATGCAGGAAGTCGAAAAGTTCCTTGAGCATACTGAGATGGCCATTAATGGTCGAGGCGGCAAGTCCTCGTGATCGGGCCGCATCAATGAGGCGGTCGATATCTGCAGAGGTTGATTGTGTGAGATCACAGGCAAGAAGGGTCTTGCGCTGATCTGGCGAAGAAAGCACCAGGGAGCGTACGGCGACTACGATGGCCTCCAGAGTTGCCAGGGCATAATTACGCGCTTGCAACAGGCTCAGGAAAGCAATCAACTGGTTTTTGCTGGACTGTTGTAGGAAAGCGAGCTCCTGAATGAGGCGAGAAGGAAGTAGACAATACATGGTGAAATCCTCCCGAAATCTTCTATGTAGGTTATGGAAGTCGGGTTGGATTATCTACATAAGTGTTATTTTGCTTAGTAAGAAAGTATCGTGCTCTCCTTAAGAAGTAGACCACTAATAAGACATATCAGAGAATGCTTTCTCAGGAGGTAGGCTATGAAAAATGAGAAGGAGTACATCACGCCCTAATCACCGGAGCAGAATGGCTTGATCGAGCGATTCTTCCGCGCTTGAAGGAAGAATGCGTGTGGCAGCATAACTTCGAGAGTTTCGCAGCAGCCAGCGAGAAGGTGCGCGAGTGGATCAGGTGGTATAACGAGGCAAGGCCGCATCAGGCACTTGGGTATCAGAGCCTGATCGGCTACAGGCAGAAACACTCACTGGTGGCTTGAGCGACGATGAGGAGAGCCTAACGCTTGCCGCGGGACAGGTCCGATCCGGGGGCACATCCGGGCAGGCTAAGCCAGAACGATTTTCCCCTGAGTTTTCTCGTGGCGTGAACACTTTCGCCCACCAATTCCCCCTTATCTACTGAGAGCACTCGGCAGGAGTTGAGGCAGCCTTGAAACTCATCAACTACTGGACGTTGCTTTCATAGAGTTAGATACGGACTGCAACAAACAAGCCTTGGCGGATCGGGCCATCAATCAAGCAGATTTGGAGCAATCCCCTCAGGAAAAGGGAGACAAAGAAACCATGAAGAAAATAGGGCTTATCGTAATCATCTCGCTTATCGTGCTGGTCGCGGGCGACGCGCCTTTTGCCGAAGCTCAAAACCCAATAGCCGAGCAGATGAAGGTATATGTGGGCAATCTAAGTTTTCAAACTAGCAGCGAAACGTTGCGTGAACTTTTTTTACAGTCTGGCCCTGTCGAGAGTGCGGAAGTCGGTGAGGATAAGGAAACCGGAAGGTCGAGAGGTTTCGGTTTTGTTGTGATGGCGAGCTGCGAGGAAGGTGAGGCGGCGATAAATCAGTTTAACGGGACTGGTTATTCAGACCTTTGCGCTATCTTTCAGGATTCAGTTACGCGGTGGGAGCCGGTCAGTACTTCTAATATGAGTTTTGGGAGGATGACGATGTATGAAAATCGAAATTCAAAAAAGATCACTTGGCGAAGCGGGCAAAGTTCTGCATACGAAACTATTTCGGAGGATGAGGACGGAACCATCATTCGTCTGTTGTCTGCTCCAAACTTTGATGGTGACAGATGTCGCTATATCAAGATGGTATTTAATGAGGATTCTGTGACTGTGGACTTTTACACTACCAAAAGCGCATTAGATCAGAACAAGTTTTTCATGGAGGGAACATATGAGCAGGTTAAGTAGTTTCAAGTCACTTCCAAAGCACCCCCCGAATGGGAAGAAATCGAACGATTAAGGAGAAAAATGAGTGATCCAGGCAAAACAGGAATTAATTGAGGCGTGGTCATAATTCAGAAACAGTTAAGGCCCAGATGCAACATTTACAGATGTAACATAATTTGACACAGCTTGCGGCCGGTCTTGTCAGACCCTCTAACTGCTAGATGTAAAGGTTTTAATTTATGACCACGTCTCAATTAAATTTAGACCCTTTTCATCCATTGCTGTTGTCATCCACTTACTGTAGGACTTAAGCAGCAATAGGCAGAATACGAAATGCAGGTTTGTGCCCCGGTTTAGGTAAGATGTTATACTACTAAGCAGATGAGTCATAATGTGTGTCAGGTCATTGTCATAGTGCGACAGCAAATGCTGGACTATCGGACCTGGATAGTCATTCTTTCGTCTCCATACGTATTCATCTTCCAATTGACGACCACCAATCCCTTTTAACTCTTGCTGACGAGAGGTCCAAACACTTCGCGTCTCGAATTCACCATTTCAATCATCGCATGGATGAACCTGATCCGCTCTTCAAAAGGCGGGTAGTACCCCTTATTTAGCAGCGTACCTCCGTGCGTTTTTGTCATCTTAGTTATCGCTGATATGAAGTGTAATGGGTCAAGTCCGAGCTGCTCCATCGTGATAATAGCAATTCCGTCGCAACGTAGTTCTATCTCCTGTATTTTTTCGTATTGCTTGTTCAGGCGAGCCTGCTGCAATTCATTCCAGAAATACTCATGCCCCAGCTCGTGAGCGACTATTCCCTGCAATTCTTTTGCAGTAAGCAGGTCGAGAGCTTCCTCCGAAATCAAAATGGCAGCCCCTGCCAGGAATAGAACCACCGCCTGCCCCATTCTGATGACCTTAAGGTCAATGACTGAGCTGCGGTCAAAGTACTTAAGGATAGGCTCAAGAGAGGCCAATTTATCCCGCCCTTGAGCCGACGGGCTGATTATATCCTGCTTCGGGAGTATGGCGATGAGCCTGGCCTTTAACTCGGGCGAAAGCTTGTTGGGGCGGATGCTCTTAAGGTATCTATCGAAGCTCTGAGGAGGAATCCTCCCAAAGTAAGCAAGCGCCGACGTGCCTGCGCCACCGAAGGAGACGTTGGTCTTATTGGGTTGTGCGATAGAGGCGGTCGTCAGTATCAGGAATAGAATTGCAGGTGTGGTGACGTTCTTAAACATGATCTCTCCTTTTGCGCAGCCGTTCGAGCTCTGCTTAGGCACACCACCGGTTTATGACCAGGGAAGCCTGGCTTGTGGTCTGCTCAGTCTTGTTAGCGTTTGTGCAGGTCTTAAGACTCGCGTCGGCGCTCGACTTCGGATTGGATCTAGTCAACTGCCGAGGTGGTCACCTGCTTATATTGTGATGAGCCCGCTTCGTTTAAGGTGAATATCTTCCTGCCCTCACTATGTTAGGCGGGAACTGCGCGGAGATTCCCACATCCGATCAGGTTTTTTGAGTTGGGGATGCGCGAAAGCGATATAATCGGCTCCGCCTGCTGCTCATCAAAGCTTCTGGATGGCCCGGTATGACAACACCTCCTACAAGTGAATTGACTCAACTGCTGGTGGACTGGAGGAGAGGCGACAAGGCAGCGCTCGATAAGTTGATGCCGATTGTATATCAAGAACTGCGACGCATTTTATTGATAGAAGCGGACATTCCCAATTGTGGATGATCATCTCAGTCGTCAATCCTTAATCCGTCCAGGCAAATGAAACGTAACGGTCCGGTCGGTTCGATGAAGTGGAGCCTACCGGCCTCAACCTGCCGATAAACAGCACTCTGGCCAAGACCGGCTCGGAATGCCTCCTCCAGGGAGATCAATCCAACGAGCTTGGCACATTGCTCACACCAGCCTTGCGCCAACCCGCCGCGCTTTCTTATTGCTAAAAGCTCGTATGTCTCGACTCTGATTTCGGTCCTCGTCTTTCTCATCACCCCACCTCCGAATGTTTTGCCCCACGCTCCGCTTTGCAGTACAATGCGGGTAGCACAAGGATTACTGAACTGAACATCACTTCCTGTCATTGTTCACCTCGCGGACGACAGTAATCGAAAGGCAGTTTGGAAGTCTTCAGAAAGTTATCCAAAAAGTGTCCAAAAATTCTCCAGACCTTCGGAGAGGCGGTATGAGAAATCAATCAAAGTGTTTATATGAATTCGGCCCTTTTCGCTTAGACGTCGCAGAACACCTGCTCTTGCGCGATGGCGGGCCTGTGGCGCTGACTCCGAGGGCCTTTGAAACCCTCGTGGTGCTTGTCGAGCGCCGCGGCCACTTGGTTGAAAAGGAGGAACTGCTGAAGACTCTATGGCCGGATAGCTTTGTCGAAGAGCACAATCTGGCCAACAATATCTCGACGCTGAGGAAGGCTTTGGGTGAGAGTAAGAACACTGCGCAATACATTGAAACGGTTCCCAAGCGAGGCTACCGATTTGTGGCTAGCGTGAGAGAGCTTACGGAGGAAGTGACTGAGGTGTTATTGCAAAGACTCACCAGAGCAAGCGTCATTATTGAAGAGGAGACAACTGCTGAAACGGAAGAGGGCGTCTTACCACACACGGTATTGATCCCACCACAAGCCGTAGTCGTTGCTAACGAGGCGCCTTCAACCTCGTACCGTCGTCCTTGGTGGCGGGCGAAGACCTTCATATGGCCTATAGGGTTGCTGTTAGCCATCAGCAGCATAGTAGGGCTCTACTTTTCCCGGCATAATTTCGTCCCCCCGCTGCCGCCGATGAAGGTTCTACCCTTCACGACCGAGATCGGTGACCATGACGCCGCTGCTTTCTCGCCGGATGGTAACCAGATAGCCTTTCGTTGGTTCGGCGAGAAGAACGACAACTGGGACATCTACGTCAAATCAATCGGTGGGGAAAGAGCATTGCGACTTACCACCTTCCCAGGGTTAGACCTATATCCAACTTGGTCACCCGATGGTCAGCAAATCGCTTTTGTGCGCAATTGGGAAAAAGAGTGGACCATCTTCACCGTGCCCGCAACCGGCGGCACTGAGCGCAAATTACTCTCGTTAGGCATCCATGAAGCAAGGCTTCTTCACGACGGATGAAAATGTCTGAGAGTTTATGTATCCTTCCTTCTGGTCATTGGCTGATAGGTCGTCGGGCCTTGGTGCCTTTAGCCCGGTCGTTAGTTTGACTTGGGGAGCCTTTTCAGGCATCACAACTTGTTGCTTCGAGCACGCATAGCAGTCTCTTTTGTTTTGAGGCTCCCCGCCAATGCCGAAAGGAGTTCTATCATGCAGATTCTTTACAACTCTTGCTGTGGTATTGATGTTCACGCTCGCACCGTTGTCGCCTGCCTCATCACTGACGGCAACAAAGAGGTTCGCACTTTCTCAACCATGACTGATGATTTGCTTGCCCTGCTCGACTGGCTCACTTCTCAAGGCTGCACTCACGTCGCTATTGAAAGTACTGGCGTTTACTGGAAGCCTGTTTTCAATATCCTCGAATCCTCCCTGGAGGTTATTTTGGTTAATGCCCGCCACGTCAAAGCTGTTCCTGGCAGAAAGACTGATGTTAAGGATTGTGAGTGGCTTGCTGACCTGCTTCGTCACGGTCTGCTTCGTCCCAGCTTTATCCCTCCTCCTCATATCCGTGAACTCAGGGATTTGACTCGCTACCGCCAGAGCCTTATCCGTGAGCAGACTGCTCTTGCCAATCGCATTCAGAAGTTGATTGAAAGCGCCAATATCAAGCTCGCTCAAGTCGCTAGTGATGCTTTGGGGGTTAGCGGCAGGCTGATGCTGAGAGCTTTGGCTGATGGTCAAACCGATGCTGACAAGATCAGCGACCTTGCTCGTCGGAGGATGAAGCGTAAGAAGGCTGACTTGAAGCGTGCTTTGCACGGTCGCCTCACTTCTGCCCAACGCTGGATTCTTAAAGAACTCCTCGATCAGTATGACTCGGTTGAATCCTCTATTAAGAGGGTTGAAGAGAAGATCAGCCAGGAGGTCGAAACTTCCCCAGACCCTTTTGTTAAGCAAGCTGTTGAGCTTCTCGATTCTATTCCAGGAGTCGCAAAGACCTTAGCCCAGATCATTGTCTCTGAGATTGGAGTAGATATGAGCTGCTTCCCAACAGACAAGAATCTCTCAAGTTGGGCTTCGATCTGTCCCAGTAATAATCAATCGGCAGGAAAACGAAAGAGTGGAAGAACCCAAAAGGGCAATAGCTATCTAAAAGCAGCCCTTGTGCAGGCAGCCTGGGCAGCAACGCATCAGAAGGATTGTTTCCTTGCAGCGAAGTACAAAAGGCTGGTCAAGAGAATGGGGAAGAAGAAGGCGCTGGTAGCAATAGCACATTCGATACTTGTGATTGTATATCACGTCTTAGAAGAGAGAGCCGGTTACAAAGAGTTGGGAGTAGATTATCTGGACAAAAGGAATGTAGAGAAGCAGCGGCGAAGATTAATCCGACAGCTTGAGGGGACGGGCTTGAGAGTAACTGTTGAAGAGGTCGAGCAAGCTGCCTGATCAACACCTACTCTTATTTTCATAGCAGTTCATCATGAGCCTGCGGCTCACCTTCGAATGATGAAAATGTGTGAGAGCCATGATAGAATTTTGTATGTCGGTATGAAGGTCGAACGGTCCTTGGTGCTTCGAGCCTGTATAGCAGTTTGACCTGGGCATATTTCTGGTACCCCGAATTGTTGCCTTTGAGCACGTAGAGCAGACTCATGCTTATTAACCAATGCCCTACCGACAACCAGTTTGATGAAGCTGTGCAGAAGTAATATCGCACAGGCTCGGAGTTGTTTGTCTTCATCTACTCGTTATCAACATTTAGCACCCCTTTTATTTTCAGAGCAGGTCCTGTTAATTGGCACTTGTGGCCTACACTCGACTGGTCTCTTGATGGCAAGTTCATCGCGTCCTCGCACCGAGTCTCACAGGAGGACCCTGCCGGCATTCTCTTGTTTTCGCTGGAGACGGGAGAAAGGCGCACTCTGACATCTCCGCCCGCGCAGTCTGCAGGAGATTCCTCTCCAGTCTTCTCTCCAGATAGTCAGACGCTGGCCTTTGTGCGCCACACAACTGTCGACACTACAGGATTGGGAGATCTCTATCTGGTGCCCATAACGGGCGGCCAGCCCAAACGGCTGACCTTCGATAATGCGCACATCGATAGAGCGGCCTGGACTCCGGATGGCCGTGAAATCATCTTCTCGTCGAGTCGTCTCGCCAGCCCGATCTCCCATAGCGCCTTGTGGAGAATTCCCATTGTCGGTGGCACTCCCGAGCGTCTTGCAGTGGGCGGAGACAGAGCGTTTTCCGTAGCCGTTTCTAGTAGAGGGCATCGCCTGGCCTACACCCAATGGGGTGGTAAGTTAAGCATCTACCGCCTTGAGCTACCAGCTTCAACAGGCCAGCCTAGTCTACCGGTAGGTTTCGTCTCATCGACGGAAGGCGAGCGTGACCCTCAATTCTCTTCTGATGGCCAAAGAGTCGCCTTCGCGAGCGATCGCTCCGGGTTCTCGGAGATATGGACATGCAATAGCGATGGTTCAAACCCGGCTCAATTCACCTTCCTGAGCGAGTGGGCAGGAAGCCCACACTGGTCTCCCGATGGACGGCAGATCGCTTTCGACTGTCAAGCAAATGGTGACTGGAACATTTACGTGGCCAGCGCCGAAGGTGGCCCACCGCGCCGCCTCACTACCGATGCTGCCGATGACAATATTCCGAGCTGGTCCAGAGATGGGCAGTGGATTTACTTCGCTTCCAGGCGCAGTGGAGATTATCAGCTGTGGAAAATGCCAGCCCAGGGAGGCGGGGCCGTGCAGCTAACCAGGCACGGTGGATTGGCGGCTTTCGAGTCAACTGATGGCAGGTTTGTCTATTACACTAAGGAGCGCTTCAATGGCTTTTGGCGTGTACCAATAGAGGGCGGCGAGGAAACCCTGGTTTGTGAGTCCTGCAATTCACTGGGAATGTCGCGCTATTGGGCCGTAGTGAGCGATGGTATTTATTTCCTTTGCCCATGGGCGAAGAATGACATTGGTATTTGCTTCTTCAATTTTGCCACACACCGGACTAGCAAGCTTACGAAGATCGCCGGGATGAAGGAAGAAAACCTCTCTAACAGTTTTGCGGTTTCGCCCGATCGTCGCTCCATCCTCTTTACCCAAGCGGAGGGATCTCACAACGGCAGCCTAATGCTGGTCGAAAACTTCCGTTGAGACATTAGAATGCGGCTTCCTCACCATCAGAGAAAGGAAGGAGACCAAAAGAAATCATTTCGCAGAATGCCTGGAGTGCGAAATTATCGAGCCGATTTGACAGCTTTTCAGGTAAGTAGTAGCCTGAAAAGGCCTACTTATGCGTACTCCATCCGCGAAAGCGAAATCTCAAAAAAGCCTCAAAGAGCTCATCTCAACAACAACAAAGCTCCGGCGAAAATATCATCTTACCTACGATCAAGCCCGCTACGTCTCCAAAGAGGTACGAAAAGCTTTAAGGACGTACAGGAGGGAAGCTGCGATAAGACCCAACAAGCACCTTCTTACCGGACCGGAAACGTCCGCATCGCCTCTTCATATTCACCCGCCACATCTGACAAGGCTAGATCGCGATAGATCGCCAGACTTTTTTCTTCTACATGCCCACTTAGCAGTTGCAGTTTCGGACTGATGATTCCTCGTTTGCTCAGATAGGTGATGATTTGGTGCCGGAACAAGTGTGGATAGACGCGCTTCTCAATGCCGGCTTCAAGCGCATACTGCTTGACGATCTGCCGAATGCGGCGCGTCGAGTACGGCTGGAAGCGATTCGACTCGAACAGATGAGTCGCCTTTTCTCTTTCTGGCTGCCCAGATATTGCGCCAACTCGCCACGAAAGCTTTTCGGAAACAGCACGTTACGATCCTTCTTCCCCTTGCCTTGCTCGATCCGCAGTTGACAGTTGTTGAGGTCCACATCTTTCAGGCGCACACTAGCGAGTTCGGCGTTTCTGACTCCGGTGAAGATCAGCAACTTGATCATCACCATATGGACGGGCTGGCGAGCGTTCCAGACCGCTTCGTAAAACGCCAATAGTTCCTCATCCGTCAGCAACTCCGGTAAGCGCTTCTCCACTTTGCCGGGCCGTACTTGGAGCAGTTCGCGGGTGTGCTGAAAGACTTTCTTCAAGTAAGAATAGTCCGGGTGCACTGGCCGCAGCAGCCGAACCAGTTTCCTCGCCATCTCCTGTTGCGCGCGGCTATTGGTGGCGAAGACGCCTTGTCGTCCATAACAGATGAACTCGTTAGCGCCATTCCAACGTTCAACGACGTTGAGCCCTTCCTGGACTTCATAGCGCAATTCGAATTTCAGTAAGACCCTTATTTTCGCCTATGCAGGGCCGGTTGCCTGCGTGGGACAGCCAGTTGTCGAAGGCAAGGTCACCGATACGAGCAGGCTCACGGTTGAAGGCGCGCTGGTGAAATTGCGCCAGAATGGCGTTGACTATGCCGCCCTGACCGATGCTCGGGGCAATTACAAAATAGCAACGCCTGCGGGCGAGCCGTTGGAAAGCGAGGTCTGGCCTGTCACCTGCGGCAACGTACGCCGGGAGGTTTACATACTCGACGGCGCGGCTCGCCAGGACTTTGCAGGCCTGGACCTGGACCTTGCGCAGCAACCTCGTTTCGGCAGCACCAGTGTGCAACTATAGAGCACGGTGCAATCCGGTTGCGTGTGACCCTGTCGGTTATCTGGCCCCGTTCTCAAATGCGCGTTTTGATAATCCGCATGACGCTTTCTGAGATCGCTTGCCCCTGTAAATAACGATATTGCGGCGATGCCTGCGGCCCCGCTCTCGAGCGCCTCCCTGAAATTGGAAAGCTTTATTCCTCCGAGCGCGAGCACCGGAATACTTAACCGGGCCGTGACCTCGGCCAGTGCCTCAAGACCTACGGGCGGGCCGTATATTTTCTTGCTCTCCGTCTCAAAAACAGGGCCGAAGACTATGAAGTCTGCTCCGCCTTTTTCTGCCGCGACGGCCTCTTCGAGCGAATGCGTAGACACGCCTATCAACATCTCCGATCCAAAGACGCTTCGCACGACATCGGGTTTTATTGAACGTGTAGTAAGGTGTACGCCCGCGCCTGTGGTGGCCGCTATGTCTGCGCGGTCGTTTACGAGCACGCGAGTGTTGTAGTTGCGGGCGATTTTTACAACCGCTTCGGTCAGAGAAAACAACCGGCGGGCCGAAAGATCGCGCTCGCGAATCTGGACCATATTCACTCCGGCTCGGAGGGCGCGTTCGATGAAATCTAAAAGTGATGCGAGGCCGGTTTTCTCTGTCGGGCTTTTCTCTGTCGGGCTTTTTCTCTGTCGGTTTTCTCTCTCTGTTTTATCTATCGCCGGGGGCAGCATTCGCCGGTCGGTTATCAGATATATCAGGGAGCGGCTCGATAACGGGTTCTTCACTCTGCCATTCTATCTGAAAAGCGCGAGCAGTCTTCTTAAAATTTCTGATCTCCCAGAGTCCCAGCAAAATGTTTAGCAGGCCGAGACCTGTAACCGCGCCTCGCGCATATCCGCTCGTCATCACGCGGGCAAGCGCGGGCGAGTGCAATCGCTCAGAGGCAAGCACCAGCAAATAGTTCTCGTTCCAGGAAGGATAGTTTAGCCAGGGCAGAATGACGAGTAACGCCCCGATCTCGAAACAGATCAGTATGAAGAATATTATTGTTAGCTTGGCAGACATAAATAAGTGATGAGTGATGCGTGATTCGTGAAGGTGAACCGGAGAGTAGATATTAGCACCATCTGCAAATCACGCATCACTCATCACGCCAGATCGCATCACTTATCATTCATGCGTCCTTTGACGACTGCAACTGCTTTATCTTGTCGCCCGCGAGCCTGTAGTTTACATCTATGCCGTAAACCTCGCTGAAGATATCGAGCGCCTTATCAATATCGCCTATGGCCTCGTGGCACAGGGCCTACTTCATATCTCATTGCCTGATACTCGTCTTCGGTGCGGCCCGGCACTCTCATGCCTCGCTGGAACCACATGATGGCCACCTTCGGCATGGCCTTTCGATTGAAACATACGCCAAGCATATGACAGCACTGCATATAGTTTGCGTGGGCCTCTTCGAATTTTGCCAGGCGGAAGGCGTGCTGAAATTGCTCTATCGCTTCGTCGAAAAGGTCCATGTCTTTGTAGGCGAGACCAAGACTGTAATGGGTTTCGTAATCGAGCGGACTTTCAAGCTCGGTCGAGTTTTCGCTCAACTCTTCGAATATTTCCTGTAAATCGTCTCCGATCACTTCCGCAGCGGGCAACCCGGTCGCTTCCGATGTCTTAAGAACCTCTTCCATCTGCTCGGTTGCCTGAAGGGGTTCGGCTTCGGGTGTCTCATCGTCAGAAGGCAAGATGCCGGATTCACCCTTGATCGCGTCGAAAGAGGAATCGAAATCGGATACGATTGCTGCCATCAAATCGCCCGTACCCATAGGCGCATGAGGGATGGAGGGCAAACCGCCGGTCGGCGCTCTCAACGGATCGAAAGCCGTGTCATTGAGCAAATCGCTTGTGTCGAGCGCCCTGTTATTAACAGGCTCGCTGACCGGCTCGCTGACCGGTTCACTAACCGGCTCGCTGACCGGTTTACTCACCGGCTCGCTCATATCAGGTACTTTGCTTTTCGACAGATCGCTGGTGTTAACCTGGACCAGCAAGTCCGGGTCAAGCAGGCCGGATTCTTTGGTTATCATCATAGGCGCGAAATGCTTTCGCTCGCTCTCAGCGGGCGATTGCGGAATGCTGATTTCGAATCCGCCCGGGCCTGCCTCTTCCTCAAGTTCGTCTTCAAGCGCCATAGCCACTTGCTGATCAAAAGAATTAAAGCCTGTCTGGCCGGTGTCGCCTGTAACGGTCTGGAACCCGGAAGACCCGGAATCCGTTTGAGCCGGGGCAGGCTTGATCGCTTCGTTCGCCTCCCGTTTGACCTCTTCTTTTTCAAATATCTCGGGCTGGTTTGCGAGCACACCGAAATGTTTATACCGAGACATGATCTCAGGATGATCGCCGTGTTCTTCGCGCAATCTGTTGAGGGTGTCTTCGGCGATCTCAAGATAGCCTTGAGCTATATAAAAGTCTACGCCTTCGAGTTCATCGCGCAGCACGCGCGTCATGGTGTCGGAGGGCAGATTGCCCGTCGAGTTGAACACCATATCGGCTATCATGCTTGTGCCCTCCGGCATTTCATCGCGTCCGCCGATGAGAGTGTCGCTATAGCGGAAGACCTGGTTGCCGGAGGCTCCCGATCCGGTCTCTCTGTTGAAATCCGACCCGCCGTGTCCGTTGGAGTGAGCCGCGTCTTCGGGGACGGTCACGAAACTGCCCGACCCGAGCGAGCCGGTCTGATAGCCGGCCAGATCGAATCCTTCGGGTTCCTGTTCATCCGATTCTTCCCCGTGCAGATCATTCATAAACGGATCATTGTGGCTGGCTGAGTGGAAGCTATTTGCGTCATTGCCAGACCACCCGGCAACCTGATTATTAGCCGTGAGAGAAGATTCATCAATCAAGGGGTTGAGCTGACGAGCCTCGGCCAGGTAATCACTCGCTCGGGCAGACTCGCCTCGCGCTTCGTGTATGCGGGCCAGTTCAAGACACTCCGAGGCGGCGTTGTCCATGATTCCCGCGCGCAGATATATATCCTTGAGCTTGAGGTGGACCTGAACATTTTCCGGCGCGTGGTTGAGTATCTCGCGCAGTATCGTGACGGCGTGATCAACCTGTCCGTGCCCGGCCAGTATCTCGGCCTCAGAGATTTGCCGGATGACGAAGGTGTCGTCAAAAGCTGCGGACTGAAAATCGAGCGGCCCGGTGGCGCGGATTACGTCGGGCGAATCACCTTCCACTATATCCTGCACCCCGAGGTTGTAGAGCCGTTGCCTGTGCATGGGCTCGTCCGGCTCAAGTCGCGCAAGCTCTTTGAGAGCCTCTATGGCTTCCGCGTCCTCACCCTTGCGCATCGAGGCTTCGACCAGAGAATTGAGCGTGGCGATCAGGTTATGGTCTTCGCGTATGCGCAGAAAAATCTGCCCCATTCTCTTGAGCGAGCCTATATGATTCATGTCGCGGTCGAGCACGCGGCGGAGAAAGTCTATTGCCTTGTCCTCTTCCCGCTTTGCGATCAGCACGTCGAGGCAGCCGTCTATCTGCTCGGCCGAGCGGTCAAGCTCGCCCATCTCAAGAAACTTTCGGCCTACCTCAAGCAGGTAGTGATAGCGATTGCGGTCGAGTTCTACGAGGCTCAGGAAGGTTCGCTCCGCTTCATCCATCAAACCGGCCGAGAGATATGTGCGACCGAGTATGGTCAGCAGTTCCACATCGCCGGGGTTTGATTCGAATGCATCGCAGAGTATGTTGATGGCGCGGTCGGCCTGACCCATCTGTGTGTAGATGGTGGCGATGGCCGTAAGCCCCTGACGGCTTTCGGGGTTTATAGAGATGGCTTTGAGGTTGGCATTGAGGGCCTGTTCCATATCGCCTTTGCGCAGAAATTCCGCGCCCGCCGTCAGGAAAGATTCGTGCGCCTGATCCATCATCGCTTCGCGCGAATATATCTCTCCAAGCTTCATCCGCACGCTTGTGTTGGACGGGTCGAGGTCGGCAATCTTTTGATAAGCTTCGAGCGCCTTTCTGGTCTGTCCGGCTCGCGCGTAAGAGTCGGCCACCTGTAGGTATTGCTGACGGGCTTCGACAAGCAGACCCTGTTGCGAATAAAGATTCGCAAGCTTCATCGAGGTCTCGACATTTGTAGGATCGAGCTTGGATATTTTCTTGAGCATTGCGATCGCCTTCAATGTGAAGCCCGATTCGCGATAGCTCTCCGCGATACGAGAGAAATTATTTATTGCATCCTGTATTTTGCCCGCGCGCACATAAAGGTCGCCTAAAGTGTTGATCGTTGTGAGATCGGCCGGATCGGCATCAACAACCTTGCGATACTCATCAATTGCGGCCGGTATCTTGCCTTGAAGGACGTATTTTTCTGCGGTGCGTAAAGATTTAGACTTATTTAAGGACATAAGCCCTCCCGAGGCTAAGGCCTCCTGACTCCTCTTCTCTTTGCCTTGGGGGCAGTCGCGGGGTGCTCAAATTGTACGGGGAGCGCAAGCCCGAGGCTTGCGATGATTCATATCATAAGCGACATAAGCACTCTGTTATTCGACGCCGAGATCAAGCAGGGGTTGATAGGACCGCACGCCTTGAAAACTCCTTCGATGGATGAGTGACGGGCCGAGACGGGCAATGGCCTCCTGATGCAGGCGCGTGGCATAGCCGACGTGTCTTCGGAAACCGTAACCGGGGTACTCGTCATCATATTCGCTCATCCAGCGGTCGCGCGCTACCTTTGCCAAAATTGATGCTGCGGCGATTGAGACCGAAAGGCTATCACCTTTAACAATGGCCGATTGGGGGCAGTCCAAATGGGGGAGCTTATGTTTGCCGTCTATTAAAACATAAGCCGGACCGGGTTGCAATGCTTTTACTGCGAGGGCCATGGCCCGAAGCGATGCCCTGTGAATGTTTATGCGGTCTATCTCATCGGGCTCTATGCGGGCGACAAAAAACGAGATCGCGCGGCGCTCGATTTCGATGACCAGCCGTTCGCGAGCGGCGCGGGAGAGCTTCTTGGAGTCATTAATCCCCTCGGGCACGTCTTCCAGATTCAATATGACCGCGGCGGCTACCACAGGGCCCGCCAGAGCGCCGCGCCCGACTTCGTCGGCACCCGCGATAAGCTTTTGGCCCGAGCGAAGCAGATCGGTTTCTAACTTTGTGTCACAAGCCATAGCGTCTGATGCGTGATGCGTGATCTGTAGTTTTCAGACAGGTGAGTATCTGTTATCGGTCAGCTACTTCTAAAGTCACGCATCACGCATCACGAATTACTGATCAAACCTTCGACGGGACTCGACGCCGTAGCATAGAGTTTTCTGGGTATGCGTCCCGCAAGATATGCGAGCCGGCCCGCGCGCACGGCGCACTTCATGGCTTCGCCCATCGCCACGGGATTTCGAGCGCCCGCTATTCCTGTGTTCATCAGGATGCCGTCAACGCCCATCTCCATCGCAAGCGTCGCGTCGGATGCCGTGCCTACGCCCGCGTCTACGATCAGGGGCACCTCGCGCACCATCTCCCTGAGTATGCGAAGGTTTGTGAAATTTTGTATACCGAGGCCCGATCCGATTGGAGCCGCAAGCGGCATGATACAAGCTGCGCCCGCATCGATCAGCCTGCGGGCGACGATGAGATCGTCGTTCAGATAAGGCAACACGATGAAGCCTTCACGCACCAGTTCGCGCGTTGCCGAAAGCAATCCCTCGTTATCGGGAAAGAGGGTCTTCTCATCGCCTATGACTTCAAGCTTGACCCAGGGTGTATCGAGCGCCTCTCGCGCCAGCATCGCCGTGCGAACTGCCTCTTCGGCCGAGTAACACCCGGCGGTGTTCGGAAGCAGATGATATTTTTTCGGGTCGATGTGATCGAGCAGAGATTCTTTCGAACGGTCGCTGATATTGACCCGGCGCACGGCCACCGTAACCATATCTGTGCCCGAGGCTTCAAGCGATTTGACCATCAGGTCGAAGCTCTCATATTTTCCAGTGCCCAGAATCAAACGCGATTTGAACTCGCGTCCGGCTATAACGAAAGAGTCAGAAACTTGATAATCCATTTATAAAGCCCTTCAAACGGTCGCAAATAAAATGCGCGACGGCGCTAGGTGCGGCCCCCGCCTACGAAATGCACAATCTCTACTTTGTCACCTTCCGAAAGAGATGTCGAGTCCCAGCGGGCGCGTCTGATTATTTTACGGTTCACTTCGACGGCGAGGCGTTCGGGTTTCAGGTCGAGTGATGTTATCAGATCGGCTACAGCCAGCCCTTCTGCTATTTCGGTCTCTTCTCCATTCACGATTATGGTCAAGGGGGTTCCTCCTTTGGCGCGGCACACTCAGGCGGAGATTCAGATTATGCTCTTCGGATCAGGTGCTTCAGCTCGCCCCGGCCCCGGCTCGACTGCGCTTCGATGACGATAGCGGCGGTGCCGGTGCTAAACGAAGGCAGGGTGAGGTTGAACCCGGCTATGCCGTCGTGGCCCGCCCGCCCCATAAAGACCTGTGGGCGAAAGGCCGTGCCTATCACTTTGACCGTGACCACGGCCTGCGATTCGGGGTTTACGCCGTAGAAGACCTGGACGTTTAAGGTGATTGTCTTCCCGGCCGTGAAACCGCTCGGTGTAAGCACCTTGAGGTCGAGCCTGGCCTGTTCGGAATTGCGTTTCAGGTAATCGGCTATGACTTCGTTGAGGTCAAGCATGCCGCTCTTACCGGCGCGCGGTGCTTTGGGCGGCACAGCGGGCCTTACCGGGCCGGCAACGGCGGATGAAAGCATCTCGGTCGTTCTCGGCAGGGCGTCAAGGGCGGGTGAATCGGCGGTTGCGCTCTCTCTCAGACCGGGTGATTCCGCCGACGGTAGAAGAGGAGCGACAATTGCGACCGGCGGTTTTTCCGCCTCCGACATTTTGGCCGAGTAATGACGGGCGAGATCTTCGATACGTCCGGCCTTTATCGCCGCTATAATCACCTGATGCTGCCGTTTGAGCAGCCCGGCGATTACTTCTTCGGTCGCGCCCCGGCTCAACTGTTCGGTGTAGGGCGTGCTCTTTTTGGCGATAATCGTTCCACCGATATATACAAGGGATTCAAGAAAGGGATGTCCCTCGCCTCCATCTTCGGTTTGCACATGATAGAGGCATCCCTCGTGCTGAACGTCGGTGTTAAATCCGGTTATCATCTTTACTCGAAAGTAGCACAGCCCATTTTCACAGTCAATCATTCACTTTTTCGCGCGCGCTATTTTCATCAAACGGGTCAATAGAATATCTAAAAGCTTTTGGTAGTTTCGCACGCGACTAAAATTAATAGACGGATGCAACTTGAAACCAATGCACACCTGTGGAATGCTTTACAATCGGGAGCGAGGGGTCCTATGGAAGCTAAAGCATGTACAGCACAGGTGCCTTCCGCTGGCCAGCCTGAACGCCTGCAGGACATTTGCCTTGTAGTCGATACCATCCCCACCCTGGCCTGGTCTGCTCGTCCAGATGGCTCCGTCGATTTCTTCAATCAGCGCTGGCTGGAATACACCGGCCTCACCCAGGAACAAGCTCTGGACTGGAGATGGAAAACTGCTATTCATCCCGACGATCTTCCCCGGGTGTTGGGGGTATTTCAGGAAGCCGTAAATTTGGCGCAGGCGTTTGAAGTAGAGGGCCGTTTTCGCCGCTTTGATGGGGAGTACCGGTGGTTTCTTTTTCGCGGAAATCCGCTGTGTGATGAATCCGGGAAGGTCGTCAAGTGGTACGGAACGAACACCGATCTCGAAGACAAGAGGCGCGCAGAGCAAGCGTTGCTTGATTCAATGGCAGAGCGCGTGCGCCTTGATGCTGTCCGTGTAGAAGTCGGTATGGCTCTGGCGCGTAAAGATACTTTGAATCAAATGTTGCATGCATGCGCCGAAGCAATGGTGCGCCACCTTGACGCGGCCTTTGCGCGTATCTGGACGCTTAACGGTGATGGGCTCTATTTGGAGTTGCAGGCGAGCGCCGGGATGTACACCCGTCTGGATGGCCTTTACAGTCGAATCCCTTTTGGCCAATTTAAGATCGGTCTCATTGCGCGAGAAAGAAAAGCCCATTTGACTAATGATGTCCCAAACGATCCTCGGATTCACAACAAGGAGTGGGCAAGGAATGAGGGGATGATCTCCTTTGCTGGCTATCCTCTTGTTGTTGAGGATCGGATTGTTGGCGTTATGGGCATGTTCTCCAAGAAAGTTCTGATGCAGAGCACACTCGACACCCTTGCTTTCATTGCTGATGGCATCGCTCAGGGTATCGAGCGCAAGCACGTCGAGGATGTACTCCGCGCAAGCGAACACAACCTTCGCCTGATGATTGACAGCCTTCCCGGTCTGATCGCCACCATGAATACAGCCGGAGAGGTCGAATTTGTAAATCAGCCAATCTCAGACTTCTTTGGCAAGACTGCCGAAGAGTTGAAAGATTGGGCGCCTCTCATCCATCCCGATGATCGCGATCACGTCTTAGCAATGTGGCGCCGCTCTATAGAAACCGGAGTTCCCTACGAAATCGCTCAGCGTCTACTCGGTGTTCACGGGTACCGCTGGTTCAATGTACGAGGTCTTCCGCTTCGGGATGAAAATGGCCGGATAATCCGATGGTACTTCTTGCTCAATGATGTCGAGGACCAAAAGCGGGCTGAGGAAGCCCTGCGTGCCGATATCGAAGCGCGAAAACAAGTCGAGGAAAAGCTCCGCGAGAACGAAGCCCATTTACTGGAAATGCAGGCACTGACTCGAACGGGTAGCTTTAGATTCAATGCTACGTCCGGGAAATTTACTGTCTCGCCCGAAGTATTGCAGCGATTCGACATCAAGCCGGATGAGGAGACGTCCAATCTTGAGTTCTGGTTTGATCGGGTTCATCCCGAAGATCGGAAGATGGTTCAAGATCTCTTTGAAAGAAGCGTGGCCCTCAAGATTGACTACAAAGCAGACTACCGAATCGTTCTTCTCGACGGCACTATCAAGCACAATCACTCGATTGGCCATCCGGTTTTGAACGAAGCTGGCGACCTCGTCGAGATTGTCGGAACGACGATGGAAGTCACCGAACAGGTGCAGGCTCGGGAGAAGCTGGAAAGAGCGTTTGCTGAGATTCAGGCGCTCAAGGATCAGCTTCAGAAGGAAAACGTGGCGTTGCGGGAAGAGGTGGATCGCGTCTCGATGTTCGAAGAGATCGTAGGCTCTTCGCCAGCCTTGAACGCCCTCCTGTCACGTGTCGCCAAGGTTGCTCCGACTAATTCCACCGTTCTCATTACCGGCGAGACAGGCACAGGGAAGGAACTGATTGCACGCGCCATTCATAAGCAGTCTCCGCGCGCGCAGCGAGCCTTTGTCAGCGTGAACTGCGCGGCGCTTGCCCCCTCGCTTATCGCTTCCGAGTTATTTGGCCACGAAAAGGGAGCATTCACCGGCGCAGTCCAGCGGCGAATTGGCCGGTTTGAATCGGCAGACAAGGGGACTATATTTCTTGACGAAGTCGGCGAATTGCCTCTAGATACACAAGTCGCGCTTCTTAGAGCGCTGCAAGAGCGAGAATTCGAGCGAGTTGGCGGCAAAGATCGCATTAAGGTAGACGTCCGCATCATCGTCGCAACGAATCGCAACTTAGAAGCCTCCATCGCGGCGGGAACTTTTCGCTCCGACCTCTTCTATCGTTTTAACGTGTTTCCAATCGAGGTACCGCCGCTACGACAGCGCAGGGAAGATGTGCCCATGTTGCTTGAATACTTTGTCCATCGTTATGCAAGAGCAGTGGGCAAGAGTTTCACAAAGATCGACAAACAAACGCTGAAGCAATTTCAAACCTACGACTGGCCGGGCAACATCCGCGAGTTGCAGAATGTAGTTGAAAGATCGGTGATCGTCTGTTCTGACGATACCTTCTGCGTAGACGAATCCTGGTTGTCACGGGCCAGCAACCCGACCAGGTGGGAAGCGGCACCCGAGGCTGCTACCGAGGATTCCAACGATGAACGGCAGATCATTGAGGCCGCGCTCGCCGAATGCCGGGGGCGGGTATCAGGGCCGAAAGGAGCAGCCGCCAGACTTGGAATACCGCCCTCAACCCTCGACTCTCGCATTAAGAAACTGAAGATCAGCAAGCGACGCTTCAAGCTCGGTTGAGTCTTTCTCCGCGACTCGTGTAATTCACCGTTTTCACGACTTTCACGAAATTCACAAAGGACTTCTGACCCCTCACCTCTTTCTTTTCAAAAGTTTGCGAATGGCTTCCAACTTGCACATCCATATGGCGCAAGCTGGCGAATGCAACTGTGGAGGATACAAGCCGCGCCAGTGTGTTGTTTGGGCAGGCGATGCCAATGATTTGCAAAATCGAACAGCTTGCTGGTGAGGAAGGAAGAATCGTCTTGCGTGTAGCCGGACATATTCAATCAGAACACGTGAGCACAATCGAAGAACTGATTGCGCGCGAAGGCGGTCGAGTATCAATTGATCTGAGCGAACTCACGCTCGTTGATCGCGATGTGGTGAGTTACCTCGCAGTGTGCGAGATGAGAGGCATCGAGCTTAGAAATTGTCCCCCCTTTCTGAGGGAGTGGCTTAACAGAGAACAATCACGTTAGGCGGCGGTACGAGCCGCCTCATCCGAAATTGAAAGGAAAGGTAGGATACAAAAATGAAAATCGTAGTTATCGGCGGCAGCGGGCTTATCGGAACAAAGGTTGTGAGAAACCTTCGTCAGCAAGGAAATGAGGTCGTGGCGGCATCACCCTCCTCGGGCGTCAATATCCTGACCGGTGAGGGGCTGGCTGAAGCGCTTACGGGCGCTCAGGTCGTCGTCGACGTGGCGAACTCGCCTTCCTTTGACGACAAATCTCTGGAGTTTTTCGAGACGGCAGGGCGTAACATCTTTGCCGCGGAGGACGCCGCTGGCGTGAGACATCACGTTGCGCTGTCGGTTGTCGGCACTGATCGCCTTCTTGCGAGCGGTTACTTCCGCGCGAAAATGGCTCAAGAAAACCTGATCAAGGCATCCGGTATCCCCTATACGATTATCCGTGCAACGCAATTCTTCGAGTTCGCGAGCGCCATCGCTCAATCAGCAACTGACGGGCAAACGGTTCGGTTGCCATCTGCCCTTTTCCAGCCCATCGTATCAGATGACGTCGCTGCTGCACTGGCCGAGGTCGCAGTCGCAGAACCATTGAACGGCACAATCGAACTGGCAGGCCCCGACCGGCTACAGCTCGACGAATTCGTCCGCCGATTCTTGAGCGCAACCCGAGACGAACGGAGGGTGATTACAGACGACCACGCGCTCTACTTCGGCTTAGAGGTGAACGATCACAGCCTCACCCCCGGCGATAACCCGCGCATCGGCTCGACACATTTCGAGGACTGGCTCAACCGGCCCCATGCCGCAGGCGTAAGTTATCGCTGAAAGGCCAGGATGCGGAGCAAAGCCCAGAAGGCGGATTATGAACACATTTGATCAGATGCCGACGCTGGAGATCAGGAGTTGTCGCACGTGCGGCGGCGAGGTAACGGCAAACTTCAGGTACTGTCGCTACTGTGGCGCGAGCCAAATGGCCGAACCCACGTCGAATCTCTCAATGGATGATAAACCGATAAGCGAAACAGATGTAGATCGAGATACTGGCACATCCATCGAAAAGATCAGAGTGATTATGGCGAATGATCATCTCGTCGTGCGGCAGGGCTTGCCAGCTTTCCTGGCTACACAACCTGAATTCAAGATCGTGGTCGAGGCTTCGTCAGGGGAAGAGGCGGTGGCGCTTTGTCAGGAATGTGCGCCCGATGTCGCGTCAATGGATCTGATGATGCCTGGAATCGGAGCAGGCGAAGCGGTCCGCCAGATCAAGCCGGTCAGCCCGCGCACGCAAATCATCATTCTGACTTCACCGCCGGTCGTCGCCATCAGCCGACCGGATCATCGTGAGCACGTCACCTTAAAGCGGCCTTCTTGAGAAAGATGAGTCTCTCTGCGAAGGCAAAATATCCGACAACTTGTTTACAGAAAAGGAGGGATGATGAGCAGTACAACAAATTTAGAGCGAGAAAAACCATTGGAAGTTGCAATTGATCCGCGTCTTTCAAGCGGGGTGAAGGCATTCTTGAAAGTCTTGAATTCTTCAGGCGGGCCGCCGATTGAGAGCCTGCCTCCGCTTGAAGCACGTGAAGTGCTGGCTCAGGCGCAGGCATCCGTTCCGGTAGATCTTTCAGGCATTGAGGAGTTGGAGAAGACGATCTCGGCTGATGGTTACACGATCAAACTGAACATCGTGCGCCCGGAAGGAGTCGAAGGTAAGCTGCCTGTCTTCATCTTCATTCATGGCGGGGGCTGGGTGCTGGGCGATTACCCGACACACAAGCGGATGGTACGGGACCTTGTTGTCCTCACAGGCTTTGCCGGAGTCTTCGTCAACTACACGCGCACCCCTGACGCCAGATATCCGCAAGCGATAAACGAAATCTTTGCAGCCACTAAATGGGTAGCCGAACACGGCGAGGAGATCGGGGTGGACGGGAAAAACCTCGCTGTCGTGGGCAACAGCGTCGGCGGCAATATGACCGCGGTGACCGCGCTGAAGGCTAAGGAACACGGCGGCCCGGAAATCAAACTTCAGATAATGATGTGGCCGATTGTGGATGCCGATTTCGAGACAGAGTCTTACAAACAATTTGGCGAGAAGCGTTTCCTCACTACGCCGTTGATGAAGTGGATGTATGACCTCTACACGACTGACCCTCAACAACGCAAAGAAATCTATGCATCGCCCTTGCAAGCATCGATCGAACAACTGAAGGGACTGCCTCCGGCACTGATCCAGGTCGCGGAAAGCGATATCCTGCGCGACGAAGGCGAAGCATACGGCCGCAAGCTGGACGTAGCGGGTGTTAAGGTCACCACTGTGCGTTACAACGGCATGATCCACGACTTCGGATTGTTGAATGCTTTAGCGACGGAACCGGCAGTTCGTTCCCTGTTCGAACATGCAGCCGCAGAACTGAAGAAATACCTGCGGCCTGAGTAACCGTGATTGGATGGATATACATCAGCAGGTTTCAGATTGCGAAGCCGACGAACTCAGAAAGGAGAAAAGCTATGTTAAGCAGAGAGAAACGAATCACGACAATGACCAATAAGGTCACGCGCACCCTTGCTGCATTGATGGCTGTCGGTCTAATTTCAACGCTTGCGCTTTGGCTCGCGAGCAGCACGGCGAAAGCCCAACAGCCTGACGTGGTGACGCTGATGTCGAAAACTCTGGCGGACATTCCAGGTAAGGAAGTCTCGATGATTACCGTGGAGTTTCCGCCGGGTGGAGCAGACCCCGTGCACAAGCACAATGCGCACGGATTTATTTACGTGCTGGAAGGCTCGGTTGTCATGCAAGTGAAAGGCGGACAAGAAGTGACGCTCACACCGGGACAGACCTTTTACGAGGGTCCCGATGATATTCACGTCGTTGGCCGAAACGCAAGCGACACCAGGCCGGCAAAAATATTGGCCATCTTGGTCAAGGACAAAGGGGCTCCGATACTCGTGCCGGTGAAATGAGGCCGGAATGCGCTGAGGGCCAATTACCGAATGAGAAATGCAGACGTTACTGAATAAGAGAAGGCTGAGAATTCGCGCGGCTTATGAGCCGCGCGAAGGACATCTACTATCCTGGAGCGCCGCATGGAATCACCGCCACGCATCAGGATCAGGTCAATTCGAACCTGCTGAGTTATTGACGACTGCGATTTTTCCCGCGAGTCTCTTTGACACTCTGTCACTCCTTATTGAGCGTTCTTACCAGAAACTATAAATTCATATCGAAAGCGATCAGGCGCTGAAGCCGCCGTCTATGGTGAGGCTCGCGCCTGTGATGTATCCGGCTTCGGGGCTGGCGAGATAGGCGACCAGCCCGGCTATTTCCTTGTCCCGGCCGTAGCGTCCTACGGCGATCAGACCTTTCAAGGTGGGGGCAAACGGCCCGTCCTCGGGGTTCATGTCGGTGTCAACCGGGCCCGGTTGTACGTTGTTGACCGTGATTCCGCGCGGCCCCAGGTCGCGCGCCAGCCCGCGCGTAAGACCGGCAACCGCGGCCTTTGTCATGGCATAGACGCTGCCGCCTGCGAAAGGCATGAACCCGGCGTTGACGCTGCCTATCGTGATGATGCGCCCGCCTTCACCCATATGACGGGATGCTTCCTTGGCGGCGGCAAAGACGCCCCGGACGTTTACAGAAATCATGCGGTCAAAGTCGTCGAGAGAAAACTCGTCAAGCGGCGCAATCTTTGCTATCCCCGCGTTGTTGACCAGCACATCCAGACGGTCAAAGGCTTGAACCGTCTCGGCAACGGCGCTTCTGACCGCCTCCGCGTCTGCGCTGTCAGCGCGGATGGCCCGCGCCCGCCCGCCCGCCGCAAGGATTGCGAGCACAACCTCTTCGGCCTTCTCTTTTCCATTGACGTATGTGATGGCGACCGTCGCTCCTTCATCGGCCAGCCGTTCGGCTATCGCCCTACCTATGCCGCGCGACCCGCCTGTCACAAGCACAACCTTTCCTGTAAGTGCTTTCTCCATCGTGTTGCTCCTTTTATGAATTCTTGTGCCGCTTCTTATCGTAATTAAGATGGCCTTTACTGATCTGATGAGATTTTCTCAAGCCGGTGCTCGAAGTAACCCCGCCAGCTTTCAGGTAATGCTTCGACCTTTATAGCTCGCCGCAACAGGTCCAGGTTGTTTTTCTCAAACGCGTACAATCGAGTTATATCTGCCACCGTGACACCGCTCGAATCACGCTCGACCAGTTCGATGGAGTCACCGGCTTTTACTTCACCCTCTTTCAGAACGGCAAAGTAAAAGCCGGTTAGTCCGCTATCGAGAAATCGCTTGAGGATGTCGTCACGCCCGAATTTCAATGCGAGCTTGTAGCAAGGCATTCGCGGCTGCGTGACCCTGACGACAGCCGAGCCGATGCGGAACTGATCTCCGATGTTGAGGTCACTTTCATCAAGACCTGTCGTGGTCAAATTCTCGCCAAACATTCCCCAGGGCAGTTTCATATCGGGCAATTCGCTTCGCCAGAAGTCGTAATGCTCCGCCGGATATGCGTAGACCGCTTTTTCCGGCCCGCCGTGAACCGATAAATCGGCCTGCCTGTCGCCGTCGAAATTGAGTGCGCGCAGACGCAGGTTTCCAGCGACCGGCTCCTTGAAGATGCCGGTCACAACCTTTTTACCTTTCCAGACGACCTCGCGAGGCAGCCCCACATTGATCGAGACGATATTCATGATTTATTCCCCCAGATCATTAATGCCCCGTCCCCCGGTTATTATTCCGTTCGGCGCTTTCGGTTGACACTATTTCCCGGCTGCCGTGGTTCGAGCGTCACTCGCAAGTGCGGATCTGAGCTTTTCCGAAGCCAGTTCGACGACGAGTCTGGTTGCGGGCGTATTGGCTAAAGCATTTAACATCGCGAAATCGTGAAGGGTCGCAAGAGCCCGCAACGCCGTCACCTCAACGCCCGCCTTCATAAGCTTTCTTGCGTACTCTTCGCCTTCATCACGCAGAATGTCGTTTTCGTCTACGATGATGAGCGCCGGAGGCAGTCCCTTTAACTGCTCTTCTGTCGCCTGTAGAGGTGATGCCGTGCTCTTCTTGCGGTCTTCCAGATTGGGAGCGTATGCGTCCCAGAACCATGCCATCGCAGCCCGCGACAGCCACAGACCTTCTGCAAACTCTTCATAGGATTTCTGAGAGAGGCTTCCATCGGTCACCGGATAGAGAAGCACCTGATAACGAATCGCCGGGCCTCCGCGCTCTTTGGCAAGATGCGTGACCACTGCGCACAAGTCTCCGCCTGCGCTGTCACCGGCCACAGCAAGCCTGCCGGTATCAAAGCCAAACTGATCGCCGTGCTCGCCTATGTATTTTGTCGCCGCGTAGCACTCTTCGAGCGGCACTGGAAACTGCGCTTCGGGCGAGGGCGTGTAGTTTACAAAAACGAAAGCCGCCTCGGTCCCGTTGACCAGATCGCGCAGCAGTCTGTCGTGCGTCTCTTTGCTGCCCAAAATCCAGCCGCCGCCGTGGAAATACATCACGACAGGCAGAAGCCCTTCGGCCCCCTTCGGGCGGTAAATGCGAACCGAAACCTCTCCGTCAGGGCCAACCGGCAGAACGTGCTCTTCGACATCGGCCGGTAATTTGTTGACCTCTATCTTCTGCGCGTTTTCCAGCACCTGACGGGCGTCGGCGTAGGGAAGCTCATAAAGCGGGGTCCCTCCCTGCGCGTTGACGGCGTCAATGAATGCGCGGGTCGCCGGTTCAAGAACGGGTTGTTTATTATCTGACATAAGAATCTCCTTTGTATGTGCTCATCTTGTATATGTGCTCATCTTGTGGTTTTCACCTGTGTTTATAAAAGCGGCAAGCCTCAATCGATCAAACAGGTCTTTCGCCCCCTGATATCTAAGGGATGCTCAAAACCGCGAAACGATCCAGAGGCTGCCGCCAATGGTTACGATGTCTTCAAGCAGGGCGATATAGAGGTCGGGTGTGCCGAGCGCTTTGACGAGTCGCTTACGTGCCTGATAGCCTCCGAAACATCCCACAACAGCGCCCAGAGCGCCAAGCAGAATGCCGGGAACAGCGCCCTGCCCGGCGGCTGCGGCAACGCACGCGCCTGCGAGCGAGCCCATAACGATCCGCGCGATCAGCCCCGGAGGCGCTGTGCGGCTGGGTGTTTTCGGCAGCTTGTCGGCCACAAGCTCTATGACTGCGAGCAAGGTGAGGATTATTACCGAAGGAAGCGTGCCGATTAAAGAGAGCGGGCGGTCGAGTTTCAGCCATCCCAGATACGCGGCCCACGCAGTCACCGCTGGTGGCGTGAGCGAGCGCAACCCCGTAAACAGTCCTATCAGAAAAGCAAACAGAAGTGTCATAGTAGTTCCTACCTTTAGAGGGTCAACGCAAGCCGCCCGTGATAAACATGGTTTCGCCTGTCATCCACGCCGAATCTGCGGAAGCGAGGAAGACCGCCGCAGGCGCGATGTCCTGCGGTTGGCCGATGCGACCGAGCGGGGTGATCGCTTCGAAAGTCGCGCGCAGGTCTATAAATCCCGTCGAATGCACGCCCTCCGTTTCAATCATTCCCGGGTTGATGGAATTGACGCGAATTTTCCGCGACGCCAGTTCTTTTGCAAACGACCTCGTCAAGGCGTCAACCGCCGCCTTTGTGGCGCTGTAGACCGGGGCATTGGCGGGGCTCAACGTGCTCACTATCGAACTGAGATTGATAATGCTTCCGCCCTCTGGACCGAAGTGCTTTATTGCTTCCTGAACGGTGAGAATCAGGCCGAGCACATTCAGATCAAATTGTTTGTGAAAATGCTCTTCGGTAATTTGCTCGATGGGCCACATCTCATAAACACCGGCGTTATTGACCAGAATGTCAACCTTTCCGAATTCTTTTTCCGTGGCTGAAAACAGACGCGCAATATCGGTCTTATTGGCTACGTTTGCCTGCACGGCTACGGCCTTCCCGCCTCTGGCTGTGATTTGGCTGACAACGCGATCAGCCCCCTCTTTGCTTGAGGCGTAGTTGACGACGACAGCCGCGCCTTCGTCGGCCAGATTTGTGGCTATGGCTGCTCCTATGCCTTTCGACGCGCCGGTTACGACGGCGACCTTGCCTGTGAGTTTCTTTCCGTTTGTGGACATGTTGTCTCCTTTTGAAATCAGTGCTTTATTCTTAGAAAAACGACCCGCCGAAAGCCTCTCGCTCTGGTGACGACCGGGTGAAGGCTCTCTGCCTGAAGATCAGGCGCGAGCGATTCGAAACCTTTTTGTAGCCATAACGGCAAGCGCTACGAAAAGCGTCAGAACGATTATCTGCGTGAGCAAAAACGGTAGTTCGGATTGCGTCGGAGCCACCGCTTTCAGGCCGGGTATTTTCTGAAATGCCTGCACGAGCGCGACAAAGACATTCAGATAAAGGGCTATCATAGCGCCGACCACATATATCCATCGCCACGCGCCTGTCATGTGATAAACGTAGCGCGCAAGGATTGCAGCCCCAAGCACCACGAGCGATATGATGCCGACTATATGTGACGGTAAGAGTTTATGGAATGGAAAGCCAAACCCGGTTACGCTCGTCGCCACAGTGGTTGCCAGAAAAAGTGCCGTCCAGCCGTTGAATCGTTTCCCGGTGAGCAATCCGAATAAGACTACCAGTCCAGAGCCGATCCCAATCAGGCTTATCACGACGTGTATCAAAGTGAAAGTCTTTAGCATGACGCGTCTCCCTCGCTAATCAGTTTGAAATTCTTTTCATCCGGTCCTGCCTGTGCAGTTGGGTGAATCCATTGATCGCTCTAGCTTCATCGTTCCCCTCGACTCACACTATGAAGCAGGCGGGCAAATAAAACATCACGAGATCGAATGTTTTTTTTCTACCACCATCGTGGTAATCAAGAATTATTTGATAAGCCCTTGTGTGATGGAATTCATAGCCGGTGTGTCCAGGCAGGAAAATGTAACATTCCGGTTGAGCCTGCCCTCAGATGCGCAGTATCATCCATTTGTGATACGTCGGTTTTACATTCATAATTTCCGGTCCCTGGAAAACTTCGAGCTACCAGTCTCAGGCCACTCGTCCATCCTGCTAATTGGGAAAAATGGCACAGGCAAGACAGCAATTGGGCTCGCGCTGGAAGTTCTACAGAGAATCGCCAGAGGTACGAACAAGGTAGGCGACCTTATTAAGTCGAGTGATTTCACTCGCGAGCGCGTAGACGTGCCTATGCGATTTGAAATCGAGGTCGATCTGGACGCCAAGATATACGAGTATGTCATCGCTTTTAGAATTCAGGGGTCGGCCAAAGAACCAGTCGTACTTGAAGAGAACCTCGCAATTGACGGCACGCCCGTCTACTCCCGAAAACAGGGCCGGATGCGGCTTGCAAAAACAAACGGGAGGCAGGAGGCGAATTTCCCTGTAAACTTGCAACTGGTGGCTCTGCCGATAGTTCAGGAAGAGTCGAGGAACGCTCCTCTTTTTATATTTAAGGAGTGGCTCGCTCGTATGCTCATCCTTCGGCCAATACCCAGTTTGATCCCAGGGGACTCCGAAAAAGAGACGCTGTGGCCGAATATTCAGGTCACCGACTTTGGCGAGTGGTTTTCAGGTTTGCTCGCTTACGCACCAGCCGCTTATGCCAGAATTGATGAATATCTCAAGCAAGTGATGCCCGACCTGAAGGACATCAGAAATCCGATGGTAGGCAAAGATTCTCGAAGCCTTTCTGTCCATTTTTCCAATACTCAAGGAAGTCTGACCATCCCTTTCGAATCTCTTTCCGACGGCGAGAAATGCTTCACTATATGCGCCCTGGTGCTCGCCGCGAACTATGCATACGGCCCGGTGCTTTGTTTTTGGGATGAGCCGGACAACTATCTTGCGCTGGATGAGGTTGGACACTTTGTATTGGCTCTTCGCAAAGCGTTCCAATCCGGCGGCCAGTTCATCGCGACCTCGCACAATCCAGAGGCGATCAGCCGTTTTTCTGACGAGAATACATTTGTTCTTTATAGGGATAACCATCTTGAGCCTACGCGCATCAAGCCGTTAAACGACATCCAATACAACGGGGATCTTATCAGCGCGCTTATTCGTGGCGATATAGAACCATGAGCGTCAACAAGAATAAGCCACACATTTATGTGCTTCCCGAAGATGATGCCAATCGCGAGTTGGCGAACGGCTTTCATCTGGAGATTAACTCGACCCGGCAGATGCAAGTGCTGCGGGTGGCAGGTGGCTGGCATAATGTACTGAGTCTTTTCAAATCGGAGCATGTTAGTGAAATGCAACGATATCCTAATCGATTTATGGTTCTGTTGGTTGACTTTGATGGTAGGCAAGATAGAGGGGATGCTGCGAAGGCCACCGTTCCAGCTGATTTGACTGACAGGGTCTTTATTCTGGGCACCTGGACAGAACCCGAAGACCTCAAGACCGCTCTCGGCTCTTACGAAACCATCGGTTCAGAGTTGGCCAGGGATTGCCGCGAAGAAACTGATATAACATGGGAACACGATCTCCTTCGCCACAATGCAAGCGAACTTCAGCGTTTGCGCGAGCGTGTTCGCCCAATCTTGTTCCAGTCCATTTGAATGACGACTTCAGTCTCGAATATTTTTTGTACTACTGCTGAGAACGTGCGGGTTGGTAATCGAGAACTGCCGGGCTTCGTTTTCGAATATCAGAAGATGATCGATTGTCAGATCAGGGTTTTGGAGAACTGGAGGCGTGAGGAATTATAATCTCGCGGCGTCCGAACAAACGGGAATCGAGCGAAAAGGCTCCCGGGCCGAGAAAGACAAGTGCCGCGGCCATAATGATCACAAAGATAATTGACAACGGAGTGTCGAACAGATTCGGAGTCGAAGCAGGAAGCCAGCGAAGCGCGTGGCTCAGGCTGCCCAACCCTATCAGGATACCGGCAGCGGGCGTCAGGAATCCGATCAGAAGCAGAACGCCGCCTGTGACCGCAAGCAGGCCGATTGCCCAGATTGCCGGTGCAGGATTGCTGTGGTCAGCCAGATAGATGCCTCCCTGGACGACCGCTGTCGCTCCGACCCCGGCTCGCAACAGCAGCAAACCTGTGCCAGGCCACCCGCCCGGAAAAGTGGAAAATAGCCTTTGCAGTCTGCATCTCCTTCATGTCTTTTTGGTATTCATACACGTATCTGACGGCAGAATGATAATGTATAGAGACCCGGCGCGAATCCCTAGATCGTGGTATCTTTTCTGACCACTTCCTGAGTATTTTATTCAGCAAGGAGAATTGTGGGCTTCACAATTGGATTATTCCACGGCGTATGGCTATGGCAACCGCCTGCGTGCGGTCGTTGGCCGCGAGCTTTTCCATGACGTGTTTGACGTGGACCTTGACCGTCTCCTCCGAGATAAAGAGCCGTTCTGCGATGTCGCGATTGCGGTTTCCCTCGGCGACGAGTCGGAGTACCTCTATCTCGCGCTCGGTCAGGGCATCATCGCCGAAGTACTCGGCCAGATGCGCCGCTACCTCGGCGGGGATACGCTTCTTTCCCGCGTGCGCCTGCTGTATCACTTCTACCAGTTCCTTTGGAGGCATGCTCTTGAGCATATAGCCGCGTGCTCCCGCCTCGAGAGCGCGGCGGATTTCCACATCGCCTTCGAAGGTTGTCAACATGATGATGCTGGCTTCGGGAAATTCCGTCCTGATGGCAATCAACGAATCAATCCCGCTCATGTCGGGGAGTCTCAGGTCCATGAGGGTGATGTCAGGCTTGTGCTCTCGAAACTTTTCAATGGCCTCGCAGCCTGTAGCGGCTTCGCCCACAAGCAGCATATCCGGTTCATTGTTTATGATGGCGGCGATTCCCTCGCGCAGCAGGGGGTGGTCGTCAACACAGAGGATGCGTATGGTAGTGGGGGTGCTCATTTATCGTTCTCTCTTCCGAGCTTCCGAAGCCCGGCTTTTCGTGTATACAATCTGGCAAACCATCCTGATGATTGCGCGGGAGGCTGAAACTGAAAGGCTATATGTCCGGGGACGGAGAGTTCGACCTCCGTCCCGGCCGAGGCGCGGCTCCAGACACTGAGCCTGGCGCCGATCCCTTCGGCCCGTTCGCGCATTCCTGAAAGCCCCCAATGCCCATCTCGTCCTGACCGCAGCACCTGCTGGTCAATCCCGCAGCCGTCATCTCGGACGAGAAGGCGCAGGTGGTTGGCCGCATATTCCAGTTCGACTTCGATGCTCTTTGCCCGCGAGTGGCGGAACGCATTTACCAGTGCCTCGCGCCCTATGCGATAGACTTCATCGCGGATGATCGGGTGAAGCGACCGGGAGCGGCCCTCGACGATTACGCGAAACCCCATCTGCTCGTGGATGGCCAGTTCCTGCTGGATTCGGGAAAATGCCTGTTCCAGATCGCAGGTGTTGCTCTCAGATGAGCGCAGACCGCGAACCGCGTTTCTGCCATCTTCTATTACGTGCCCCATCAATTGCAGAACACGTCCGAGCATAGGCTTTGCTTTTGAATCCTCGGGCAGGTGATCGGCCGCTACGTGAAGCTGCATATTTGCGCTGATAAAACCCTGCAACAGCGTATCGTGAAGCTCCTGCGCGATGCGCGTTCGCTCCGCGAGCCGTTCTTCAAAGCGGAGATTAAGCTGTCTGGCCAGCTGGCGCATGCGCAATTGATACCAGGCCAGCGCCGCAAGCACCGCAGCCGCTACACCCGCGAGCCGAAACCACCAGGTCTGCCAGAACAACGGCTCTATTTCAAACCCGATCACGGTTTCAGGCCCGTTCCAGAGACCGTTGCTGTTACAGGCCATCACGCGGAAGCGATACGAACCCGGGCTGAGATTTGTGTAGACGGCTTCGCGCGTTGCGACCGGCGCGCTCCAGCCGTGATCGAATCCATCGAGCGTATAACGGAATCGGATCCGTTCGGGAATCGAAAGGCTCAGACCCACAAAGCTGAAGGTGATTCTCTGACGAGCGGCCGGAATGTGAACGGGGTCTTGCATCTCAACAGGGTCTCCGTCGGCTGAAATCGCCTGAACGTCAACTCTCGCCGGGGCTGAATTGGTCATCGCCCGCGCCGGATTGACTACCGAAAGACCGCGATTCATGGAAAACCATATACTCCCGAGCGGGTCGGCTATGACGGTACGGTCCCGCTTTACGCCTTCGATACCGGCCAGACCGTCTGCAATCCCGTACTCGTGTATATCTTCGTCGCCCAGCCGTCCGCCGAGCAGCCTGTCACGGTCTACGCGTAACACATGATTTGAAGTCGCTATCCACAGCGATCCGTTTCTGTCTTCGGCAACCCCCAGAATGTGTTCGTGCAATAGGGCAGGGACTTCGGAAAGGGGCTGGATACGGCCTGAACTGAGGAAGGCGAGGCCGTCGTCGGTCCCTATCCATAGAACGCCGGCTGAGTCTTCAAGGAGGCAGTTTACGTTTTCCGAAGGCAGGCGGTCCCGGGTCGTATAGACCTGCCAGCGATCATTCGACATCGCGCTCAACCCGTTTGGCGTTGCGAACCACATAGTTCCGTCGCTTGCTTCCACAATCGAAGCGACAGTGTTTGAGGCGAGTCCCTGCGCGTTTGTGTAGGTTGTGAATTTGCCGTCTTTAAATCGGCTCACGCCACCGCTAAGAGTCCCGGCCCACACCGTTCCGTCACGATTTTTCTGAACCGCGTAAACGCTGTTTTGAGCGAGTCCTTCCGCCTGCGTGTAAGTTTCGGTCGTGAACGATTCCCCGTCAGGTCGCAGACAGGTCAGCCCGCCGCGTTGCCTGCCGACCCACAATTCGCCTTTGCCGCCCGCTATCGAATAAACCACATCTTTATCCAGCCCCGCGTCGCTTACTCGCCCGATCCGGTTCCCTTTTATCCAGTAGAGCCCACCGCTTGAAGGAGCAAACCATGTGCGGCCTTCCGAGTCGGCGTAGACGGGACCGCTGCTTTCCGAGGGCAGGCCGTCGGAAGGCAAATATGTCGTAAACACGCTGTCACGCAATCGCTCGATTCCCTGTGCGCTCCCTACCCAGATATTTCCTTCCCGATCTTCAAACAATGCGGTCACCGCCCTGCCGTGCTCTTCGAGTGAATTTATGCCGCTCGTGTTGAGCCGCAAAAGCCCTCGCGAGGCCGTGCCGATCCAGATATTCGATTCGCGATCCCTGATCATAGCAAGAGCCTGAGTATTATCGAGAGACGCCGACACACCCGACCCTGTCATCTCGGTTCCGTTCCAGCGCGCCTGCACTATCCCGTTGTCCGTGCCGACCCACAGATCTCTATCGCCATCCGGCAGAAGAGAGTTGATCTTGCGGTCAGGCAACCCCTTTGTAATCGCGGAAACCGTTCCCCCGCTCAGACGAAACAGACCGGCATCGCGCGTCCCCATCCATATGTCGCCGTCGGGTGTTTCCGCCATCGAGATGACCAGAAAGTTTGGCAGCCCGGCCAGGGATGCGAGTTTTACAAACCTTCCTTCGCTGTATCTGAGGGGGCCGTTTACGAGTCCCGAAATCAGAATCTCCCCGTCTTTCCCTTTGCACATGGCTGTGATGTGGACTTCCGGTCGCTCGAGTTCGGGCAGGATATCTACAAATTTACCGTCGCGATACCGCAGCAGATTCGGGCTTCGCATCCGTATCCACAGATTCCCCTCATCATCGGCCGTCAGACCGAGAACGGGACCTGCGGGCAGGGATGGCGTATTCGCGTGCTGGAAAAGATGGAAATTCAATCCGTCGAAACGAACGAGCCCTTTCTCTGCTCCGACCCACAGATAGCCGTCCGGCGTCTGAGTGATGGCGTAAACCAGTCCGCCTGGAAATCCTTTTTCGGTTCCCCACTGATCGCGTATGTACTGCGACATCATTCTGTTTGGATCAATCGCATAGCCCCGGTTGACGCAGCAGGCCAGGACCGCCAGAAACCCTATCAGCAATCCGAGTCTCAGGCGATGGCTAACCTGTTTGTGTTTAACCCGCGGGTCAGGGCAGGTATTCGAATTTTTCAATGACGACCTCCGCATCATTTTGCAGAGGATTTTTTGGGTTGTCGAAGGCATACAGATTGATATGAATCGATTCGCCACCCGGGGAAGGAACCCCGGAGGTAAAGTCATGCCGGGAAATGGGGCGTGATCCGGCATCGTCCGAGTTGGCAGGAACGGTTTTGAATGCCACCCGCCCCGGCTCCCAATGAAATGAATGGGTAAATGTCCCGGCCGGTATCATAAAGCGGTCAACATTGGCAGGCACATAATAAGGCTGGATCACATACTGCGCGTTTTTGCTTGCGGGGTCTCCCCAGCGGGTGATCTCAATGTCTATTTCGCGGTGATTCTGATCTGCCACCGATCCATCCCACGTAAACAGCCCAAGAACCGCGGCGGGCTCAAGATGAGATGTGTCACGCACTTTAAACAGATATGTTCCATATCCGAGACTGCGCGTGAGCTGCACTTCCGCGCAGGTCCACTGGCCGGAGCGTTGAGTTACCCGAAGATGCAGAAACCCGTTTGCATCGATCCAGGCGTTGGCAGGGTCATAGGTATTGAGCTTGCCGCCGCGCTCGCTTGCGGTGCTGCGGACCCTCCATTCATACCCGCTGAAGTGAAGCGTCTTTGAGGGCGGAGGATCTTCGCCTTTCGCAACTGCTACGGCGACGACCGAACCGCCTTCTGTCGGCAGCGAATCCATAGTTGGCTGTGGTTGGTATCCCGATTCGACAAGCAGGGCGGCGTACTCTGTTCCAAGGTGTGTCGGGCTTTTCCATGTCGAATCCGGTTGAATGGTTGTGAAGGGCTGGTCAGCGAAGGGCTGCACCCACCATACGCCGCTCCTTGCAAACAGAACGATCTTCTGTCCGGCGCGCGCGCCGAGAGCGCGGCCCTCAATGGTTTCGAGTTTATCCGAACCGCCTTCGGAAGCCTCGGGAACCCTTGTGAATTCGATGGATTGCCCGGCGTTTGTTACCGGCGAACGGCAACCGCTTAACAGAATACATATTACAAAGACAAGCACGCCCTTCAAGTTAAGGGCGTCTGAGATTTTCGCCGGGGTCTTCGATTTTGATTCCGACAGGTGGCTGTATCCTGCCGAGTTCTGATCGTCAGAATTATTCGCCTGAGAATCGCGAAAAACTAGCGATATTTGCCGTCTCTGAGCCAACGGATGCCTCAGCTTTCGATGCAGATCTGTCAAATCACTATAGCCGAGCATAACTGCCTGCGTCCAGACGTGAATGCTCATCCGTTCCGGTCAGGTTTCTTCTTTACGAAAGAGGCTTTCGGGCGAAGAGGGGGCGGCGGCGACCGCTTTCATAACGACTTCATCTTAGCGGCGCACATATTGGATGCTATAATTTGTGTCATGGAATTAGATTCTATAAATGAGCCGGAACCGATAGCCGTATTTCCGCTTTCAACCGTGCTGTTTCCCGGCGCAATCCTGCCGCTTCACATATTCGAGGAACGCTATAAGGCGATGGTGCGCTATGCGATGGAAAACGGCGCGAGATTCGGACTCTCCTATCGCAAGGACGCCGACGTAGGTGCCGAAACCCCGCCCGATATAGGAAGCATAGGAACGATAGCCAGGATCGAAGCCTTAGTGCCCGTAGAAGAAGGCCGGATGAATCTGGTTTCGATTGGCGAAATCAGATACCGCCTGCTCAAGTTTGATCAGGTGGAGCCTTTCCTGATAGCAAAGGTCGAGCCGTTTATAGATGATCTGGAACCTGACGACGCAAGCGACCGCTTGTTTGAAGACCTGACCGAGACGTGTAAAAAATTTCTGGCCGCGGCTCAGACTTTGAATGAACTGGGCGCTCCCATCACACAGGAACTGCCGGACGACCCCGAAGCCTTTTCGCTGCTCGTCTCTTCGGCCCTGCCGATTGATAACGACCGTAAACAGCGATTGCTTGAAATGACCTCTACAAGATTGCGGCTCACCAGACTCAGGAGCTATGTCACAACGGCGCTCGCCGAATACGACGAACGATTGCGTATACAGGAACGCGCGAAGACCAACGGCCACGGCCGAATCAGCCGGGGGTCATAAACCTTCGACCCGCCCGCCTCCAAATCGAAGAAGTATTTGACACCCCGCAGAAGTGGGTTTATCTTTTCCACTCGGCATGTTTGAAATTTCTTAATGACTCTCACTCGGGTTAGTCTCAGCTAAACGATCCGCTATCAAAAGCGATGAGCAGTGGGTAAGGAAACGGCGAATCCCGCCTCTCGCAAGAATTGATTCGCCTTTCGGTCAAATCCCTTAAGGGTTGGGCTTTCGTACAAGGAATGAAGGAGTTACTTATGAGAATCAACATATTCAAGAATTCAGGGTTTGGGTCGGCTATCCTTGCTTTGATCCTAATGATTGGCTCCGTCGGGTTCGCCCCCGTTTCGGTTGAAGGCAGGTCGAGGATAAAGACCGGCGATTCCAACGGCGCGACGGCCTTCACAGCGATCCAGAAAAAGGATAAGAAAGGCAAGAAAGGCAAGAAAGGCAAAAAGGGGAAAAAGCACAAGGGAGAAGATTCGGAAGCGCCTACGGAAAACGGCGTTCCCGCTTTGTGGGAGGATCGCGGCGACATATCGCAGCTTGACCTCTTCTGGGGTATAGGCGGACCGGACCTTACGCCCAAGCCTCCTTTTACCTTTGAAAAAGAGGATGTTACGGGGACGAATCCGAAGATCAAAGTGATTGATGCGGACGGCGTTAAATGGAATGTGAAATTTGATGAAGAGGTGAATGCCGAGGTCGCCGCCAGCCGTATCGTCTGGGCCGCGGGCTATATGGTTGAAGAGAGCTATTTTGTTCCCTCCGGCAAGGTTTCGGGGGTGACCGGGCTTGGCAGGGCAAAGAGGTTTATAGGCTCGGACGGGTCGTTTACAAACGCGATGTTTGAGAAGCGCCCCGACTCGATAGCCCGGCGCAATGTCAGGTGGTCTTGGGACAGGAATCCTTTCGCCGGTTCAAAGGAGCTTTCCGGGCTGGCAATCCTGATCGTGCTTCTCAATAACTGGGACGCCAAGACGGACAACAACAATGTTCTTGGAATGTATGACGACGACGACAATGTGAAGGACTGGTATATCGTGTCGGATTGGGGCGGCACGCTCGGCAAATCGGGCGGATACTTTTCTCATACGAAATGGGATTTGAAAGATTTCAGCAAGCAGGCATTTATCGACAGGGTTTCGGGCAATAAAATAAAGCTGCACTATTCGGGCAAGATGTCTGCGTCACTGGAATCGGTCCCGGTCGAGCATGCCAGATGGTTTGCAGGGATAATCGGCCAGCTTTCTGATAAGCAGATACGAGATGCCTTCAAGGCCGCCGGAGCAACCCCGGATGAAATCAGCGGGTTTTCGACTCGCATAATTCAAAAGATCAACGAGTTGAAGTCTTCGGTCGGTCAACAGGCCAGATAATCTACCGGCTCTGATTGCTCATCGGTGCGCGCCAGTTTTCGCGCCAATATAAGCGCGCCAATATAACAAGGCCCCATGTAATAAGGCCCCATGTAATAAGGCCCCGCTCCCACAGTTAGGAGCGGAGCCTTATACTTTGATTCGTATTCCGTTTGATTTGTCCTCTGCGCCTTAAAGCGAGTCAGATTTATCTGTCTTCTATGATCGTATTCCAGGGGACGAGCTTGAAATTCTGGTTGCCGTTATCATTGATCCCGTCCTGAGCTACGAAGAGACCCGAGGGGAAACGCGGCCCCAGATTTAATGTAGTCACATCAATGCCGTCGGTCTCTTCAACGCCATCCGTCTGTTTGCCCGCGACGATTCTGAATGATTTGACAAACTCGTTTTTGCCTTCGCGGCGATAGATCGCAAAAGAGTTGTCGCCCTGACTTGAAGCGATCAGATAGCCGGTTCCATTTTTGCCATAGGCGATTGCCAGCCCTTCTATATCGGCAACAAGGGGTCCTCCCCCTCCCGCTCTGTCCACGATAGCGCGATCTTCGCCCGCGTCGGGTTCCGCGCCGTATTTCCATATGCCTAATACTTCTTCAGACACATAGAAATAATCGAGTTCGTCGTCTGCCACACAGCCTTCTATCTTGCCCCCGACCTTGAAACTGCGCGCTTTTCTGGCGTCAATCTTCCCCTTATTGTTATCAAACAATTCCCACTGTTCGACCACTCCGGTCTTGCTTGTGACGAAGTAATAGTATTTGTTTGTCTTCGCGCTTCGATACATGCAAGCGCCGTAAGCCAGGACTGTTTCTATAGGGCGAGCAGCCGCTTCTTCGAGCATACGCGTAGAAGGATTAACCTTGTAGATCGCTATGGTATTGTTGGTGCGGTTGCTTGCCGTGACGACATCCACCGCCTGCCCCGAGAGCGGAAAGCCTGAGCGAATATCGACATTGTCGACTCGTCCGGCAGGCACATATTGAATCTCTTTTCCATCGAGATCGTATACGCCAAGCCCGCCCTGCTTATCGGTTCCGATTATAGTGCTTCTGGACGGGTCCAGAGGATTGATCCAGATGGCAGGATCATCGGCTGCATCCTCAGGATGTGGGACCGGAGCCGTTTCAACTATTGCCGAGACGGTTGCGACTGCGGGAGCGGACATATTCGAAGACGCCTTTATACCGGCTTTATCCTTGGAATTCTCCGGTCCTTGTAGCCAGGTGACGACCGGGGCAAAACCGAAGACGAGTAAGGTTGTTCCTGTGAAGAAGCCTTTGAGTTTTTCAGTACGGGTACTTTGCCTCATGCATTTTCCTCCTTGTACATATACCGCATCTTTTCTGGAATTGGTTTGCCCCGACACCGCCGTAAGAGGCAATATCACTATTCTAATTCTTCATCATTAATTCTTCATTAACTCTCGGACCATTCGGCTCTGGCAGAAGAAAGGGGGGCTGCCGAATAAGCAAACAACTGCCTGAAAATCGAATGCCCCTGACTTTACTGGTCTCTTAAACCGAATGGGGGCGCAGATAATCGGGAAATAGCGATTGCCGAAACGAGTATGACCGTTTATGCCCGATCACAGCCCTTTAAGGAGTGCCTTTGTAAATGCGGATTCATATGAGAGGTAGTTTCAGAATCACGCTTGCTTCATCCACGGCTTCGTTGTATTCTTGGCTAACATCTGGGAGTCTTTAATAAATAGCATATATTCTATAAAATGGATTATTACGATGGAATCATTGCTATGGCTTTGCTATGACTTTCATGTTTTCATAAAGTTTGCCTTTTCGTATAATGGCTAGGCTGGCAATGATCTAAGGAGTGCTTATAAAATGATTACCTGTCCTAAGTGTGGTGCTGAGAACAAACCGACCGCTATGGTCTGCCGCATGTGCGCGACCCCTCTGGGCGCGGCCAGCATGCCGGGCGGCCCGCGCCCGGAAAGAGCCGACTCGCTGCCGCCTACGGTGGTCTTCTCGGGACAGAATTCCGGGCAATCCGAATCGGGTTCGTCAAATTCGCAGGGAATTCAGTGCCCGACCTGCCAGACCATGAATGAAATGGGATGGGCCTTCTGTCAGCAGTGCGGGAGCAAGCTTCAGCAATCGGCTCCGATCTCTCCGCCCCCAGGACAGCAGCGCGCTCAAGAGGAACAGAGAACCGTCATCGCTCAAACTCCTATAAATGATCCCAGATTTCAACCGGGGCAGGCGACGGTTATGGACCAGCCGCAACTGAGACCAAATCAGCCGATGGAAGAGAGGGCTAACACTCCGGTGTCGCCGCCCGCGCAGCGCCCGCCCGCAAACGATCCGTACCAACACGGGAAGACAACGGTTCCAAATCAAATACCCGTATCCGATCCGAGATTTCCGCCGGGGAAGCCCACAGTCGTAGAACGCACGCCTGTCAGGGATGATGAGATTACACAGGGGCGTGCTACTATCGCTTCTCAACCGCCTGCCGATAAGCCGCCCGGAAGAGGCATGGAAACCGTGATAGGCCAATCCGTGCCACCTCCGGCCAAGGGGACCGTGCCCTGTCCGCAGTGCAGTCATCAGAACAACCCCGGCAGTTCATTTTGCGCCGCCTGCGGTTCGCCTATGACTGTGGCCAAAACTATAGTAATGTCTTCGGTTGCCGCGCAGCCAAAGGGCCGACTTCATCTTATAATGGAGGGAGGCCAGCAGGGAGAGATATATGAACTGAAAGACGATACGGTGATAGGCCGGACCGCTGGCGATATCTCTTTCCCGCACGACGGCTTCATGTCGGGCCGACACGCTCGCATCGTGCAGCGCGGCTCCTCATTTATACTTACAGATGAAGGCAGCCGCAACGGCTCCTTTATTCGGATCAAAGGCGAGGTAGAACTAAAGCCCGGGGATATGATCCTTATTGGCAAACAGCTATTTCGTTTTGAGGTTTAGGCGCATTGCTACTGAAACTTTGGAGGGGATGTACGTGGCTACATCTTTAAGACCGCCGATGAATGACATACAACTCCATGTATTTGCTCGAACAGATATAGGGATGCAACGCAGCGGAAACGAAGATGCCTTTCTGGTCGCCGACCTGACTACAGGCAACGTTGGGCTTGGACCCGATATGAGCAAACATCGCATAGGCGAACGAGGAAGCCTCATGGTTGTTTCCGACGGCATGGGCGGAGCTGTCGCCGGTGAGATAGCCTCAGAACTTGCGGTGACGACCATTCGAGACTCTCTGATGGAGATGCCTCTCGATTTGAACATCTCCGACAGCCTCAGAATGGCGACCGAGATCGCCAACGAGCGCATATGGAACCACGCGCAGCAAAACCCGGAACTCTCTGGAATGGGCGCAACTCTTACGGCGGTGCTTGCGCACGACACGGTCGCATATATCGCGCAGGTAGGTGATTCCCGCGCTTATCTGGTGAGAGGCTCACAGATCAAACAACTCACCAAGGATCAGTCTCTCGCCCAGATGCTCGTCGATTCGGGAGCCATACAGCCCGATCAGATCGGCTCCGTGCCTCAGAATGTCATAATGCAGGCGCTCGGAACTCAGCCGACCGTCAAGGTCGCGCTCACGGGCGTCAAACTCTTTCGCAACGACTCGCTTTTGGTTTGTAGCGACGGGCTGTCGAACAAGATCAAAGCCCCCGAGATGCGCGAGATAGTCGAAAAATCCGACAGTCTGACCATCGCCTGCCGCCGACTCGTAGAGATTGCCAACGAACGGGGCGGCGAAGACAACATAACGGTCATCGTAGCCCGATTCGACGGGGAAGCGCTGCACACGGCCACCGACACCAACTCGATCACCGGAAGCTTCATGGCCATAAGTGAAGATTATCTGAGCGAAAAAGCTTCCGGGCTTGCCGCCCATTACGAGCCGCCCAAGCCTTCCGAATCAGCAGCCCCGCCCACAACGATGGTGATGCAGGCATTAAAATCTCAATCGCCTGTTGAATCCCCGGAGGCAGACTCGCAAGACCGGAGCACGCGGGAACTGGCTACGGAAACCTCAGGCAGTTCGCCGGAAACCGCGCTCCTCTCTTCGACGGCAATCGCAGGCTCCCCGGCAACTGTGGATCAGGAATCCATCCCCACTCAGCCCGTACCCGTGCAGCAGGCCCCACCGCAAACGGAAGCCCAACGTCCGGTAACGGTTTCAAAACCGTTGTTGCCCAAAAGGAGGAATTACACGGCGATCTTCGTTATAGCCTTTATATCGTTGCTGCTTCTGGCCGGAGCCGCCTTTTTCTTTTATTACTATTACTACTATAAGCCCCACATGGAACAACAGAACGCCCCTGATGCAACAGCGCCTGTCAGCCGTGTGGAGTATACGATAAGGGATAAGGGATGAGGGATGAGGGATGAAAAGGATTGTGGCGAGAGGACTCGGTGAAAAGCGACTCAAGCTGTTATCAGGGAATCCCTGAAAATCCTTTTCATCCCTCATCCCTCATCCCTCCTGAAATGCTTCATCCCTTCCTTCTTCCGTCATCGAGGATCAATGGAAAATAATCAGGCGAAAGAGACTCCTGCTCAAACCAAAGAACACGAAAGATTAAAACAGAAGTCCGGCGGCGGTATTCCTCCCTGGAGACGCTGGGGTCCGTACCTGAGTGAGCGGGCCTGGGGTACTGTGCGCGAAGATTATAGCCCGAACGGCGGTGCATGGGATTACCTGACGCACGACCAGGCCCGAAGCAAGACATACAGATGGGGTGAAGACGGGCTGGCCGGAATCTCGGATCGCTACCAGTTGCTGGCCTTCGCGCTTGCGCTCTGGAACGGGCGCGACCCCATATTGAAAGAGCGCCCTTTTGGTCTCACCCCGGGCGAAGCCAATCACGGCGAGGACGTGAAGGATTATTACTTCTACCTCGACAGCACTCCTACGCACTCCTACATGAAATATCTTTACAAGTATCCGCAGTCGGAGTACCCCTACGCTCATCTCGTCGAAGAGAACCGCAGCCGGGGCGGGCGCGGGCTTGAATACGAATTGCTCGATACGGGCATATTCGATGAAGACAGGTATTTCGATGTCTTTGTAGAGTACGCAAAGAGTTCGCCCGACGATATCTCCATCCGAATCGAAGCCTTCAATCGCGGCCCGGAAGCAGCAATGCTTCAAATAATTCCGCACCTGTGGTTTCGCAACACCTGGGCGTGGACCGATCCGCCCGGCCCGGAGCCTGAAATCCGCGTGGGTCCGTCGGGCGAGGGCTTTATAAGCCTCGTGGCCGATGATTCAACCGCAAAGATGCTTCCAAACCTTCCGTTTGAATACCGCCTTGGCGAGCGGTTCCTTTACGCCGAAGCGGGCGCGGAAGTGATGTTCACCTATAACGAGAGCAATAACCAGCGTCTCTACGGGCCGCAGGCCGTAAATAACAAGCCTTACGTCAAGGACGCGTTCCACCGTCGCATAGTCGACGGCGAAGAGGCGACAAATCCGGCAAATGAAGGAACGAAAGCCTGCCTCAGATACGAGCGCATGGTGCCTGCGGGCGGGTCGGTGGTCATAAGGCTGAGACTTGCTCCCGAGGCTCTGGATGCGGCTGTTGGTGAGGTTGACGAAATAGTCGAGAGGCAACGGGAGGAAGCCGACGAGTTTTACGCGACGATTCATCCGGCAAAGGCGAGCGAAGACGAGCGGCGAATCCAGCGGCAGGCGTTCGCCGGATTGCTCTGGACAAAACAGAGCTACCTGTTCGACGTAGACGTCTGGCTTGAGGGCGATAATCCGAATTTCCCCCCGCCCGAATCGCGCCAAAATATTCGAAATGCTCACTGGCGTCATTTGAACTCTATGCGGATACTTTCGATGCCCGATAAGTGGGAGTACCCGTGGTTTGCCGCCTGGGACCTCGCATTTCATTGTGTGGCGCTTGCGCTTGTTGACGGCGAATTTGCAAAAGAGCAGCTATGGCTGATGCTATTCGAGCAGTTCCAGCATCCCAACGGACAGATTCCGGCCTATGAGTGGGAGTTTTCGGATCTGAATCCGCCCGTTCACGCGTGGGCCTGCTGGCGTGTCTACAACATGGACCGCATAAGATCGGGCGTGGCCGACCGCGCCTGGCTTGAGAAATGTTTTCACAAGCTGCTTATAAATTTCGCGTGGTGGGTCAACAAGGTAGACAGCGAAGGTAACAACGTCTTTGAAGGCGGATTCCTCGGTCTCGACAACATCACCGTCATCGACCGCAGCGAGAAACTGCCGGGCGGCGTAAAGCTCGAACAGTCCGACGCCACGGGCTGGATGGGGATGTTTTGTCAGAACCTCATGCGGATCGCGCTCGAACTCGCCAAAGAGAATAAAGTATACGAGAGCCTGGCTACGAAATTTTTCCAGCACTACATCTATGTGGGCGCTGCGATGAAACACATGGGCGGGCGGGATTACTCTTTGTGGGACGAGCGAGACGGTTTCTTTTATGATGTGCTCAGGTACCCGGACGGAAGCTTTCACAAGTTCCGCGTTCGCTCGCTGGTCGGGCTTATCCCCATTTATGCAATCGAGCGGCTTGAAGTGGACTGGATAAAGCCCTTTGCCGAATTCCAGTCCAACCTCGAATGGTTTGTCAGAAACCGGCAGGATATAGTGCAGCGGTGCTGCCATTTGATAAAGCACGACGATATGGATGTCTATGTCCTTGCGATAGTAGACGACAATCAAATGAAGCGGATACTTGAGCGACTCTATGATCCGAACGAATTCCTGTCCGATTACGGGATTCGGAGCATGTCGAAATTCCACGAGCACAACCCTTTCATTTACGGGTCGAACGAAGTGCGTTATGAGCCTGCCGAATCCGACAATAAGATCAAGGGCGGGAATTCAAACTGGCGCGGGCCTGTCTGGTTCCCGACCACCTTTTTGATCATCGAGTCGCTCAGAAAACTGGGCAAGGCCTACGGCCCGAGTTTCAGCGTGGCTGTGCCGGGTGACGAAGGTCGAAAGGTGACTCTATCCGAGATGGCCGAGGGTATAGCCAACCGCATGATCAATATATTTACGAGAGACCAGGATGGCAGGCGAGCCGTTTACGGCGGGACGCCCAAGTTTCAAGAAGACCCGCACTGGCGCGATTATATTCTTTTTTACGAGTTCTTTCACGGCGATAGCGGCGCAGGCATAGGCGCATCGCACCAGACCGGATGGACCGGCCTCGTGGCCTCATTGATAGACGAATGGAGAGACTGAAACAGGACCGAAGATATGCTGAATATGGCCCGAAGAGACGCCCGTTGCCATTCACCTCACTTCGCGTTTTCTTTCAAGCTGAAAACTTTGTGAAGCACCTCACCGTGACATCGTTTTTCGCTGCTTTTTGTTGACTTAATTGTTCAAAAGGTATAATCTCGCGGCATCTGCTGAAGGCGGTTTCCCATCATAATATTTTTTGTGTCAGGGCGTACTCCGCGTCAGGTAAGTAAGGATAAGTCATAATGGTTTTGGACTTCCTGGAGGCAGCACTTTCACTTCGATACCCCTTCAATCGAGCAGGCCAAAGGGAAAACCCTCATAGGGAATTTGTAATGTGAGGAGGGAGCCACCATGGCAGAAACAGCAAGAGGCGAAGAAAAAGAGAGCAGTATAATCGAAGAGATTTCTTCTTCGGCAACGGATGAGACCGCCATCGAAAACTATCCCGCGCAAGAAGCGATAGCCGGGCGAGCTTACGAGATTTATATGGCGCGTGGGGACGCGCACGGCAGCGCTCTTGATGATTGGTTGCAGGCCGAGCAGGAGTTGATCGCAAAATCCGAAACTGTTCAAGACATCTCCGAATAGAGACTGCGCCGATCAGCATCGCAGACAGAAATTCGGCAACCGTCCGGCCCGCCCGAACGGCTGCCAGTCGAGAAATAATCCTCTCATTAGTACACCTGCGGGTGATGATACTTGGGAAAAGGAGAAATAGATATTATGAGTCATGCTATGAAGCCGGCCGACGATTCCGCGAGCCATGATAAGAGGCTCGACGAGCTTTGTATAAACACTATAAGAACGCTTGCGATGGACGGGGTGCAGCAGGCCAATTCCGGGCATCCCGGAACTCCGATGGCGCTTGCGCCGGTTGCCTACGTTTTGTGGGATCGCTTCCTGCGCCACAACCCGCGCAATCCGCAATGGCCAAACCGTGACCGCTTTGTGCTTTCGGCCGGCCACGCCTCCATGCTGCTCTACTCGATGCTTCACCTGTCGGGTTACGATCTTCCGCTCGAAGAGCTGAAGCGGTTTCGCCAGTGGGGATCGCTCACGCCGGGCCACCCCGAATACGGATTGACCCCGGGCATAGAGACGACCACAGGCCCGCTCGGTCAGGGCGTGGCTACATCGGTAGGCATGGCCATAGCCGAGCGATGGCTTGCGGCTCGCTATAACCGCCCCGGCCACGAGATAGTCGATCACCGCGTCTATGCCATCGCGGGCGACGGCTGCATGATGGAAGGCATCTCTCAGGAAGCGGCATCGCTTGCAGGTCATCTAAAGCTCAGTAATCTTGTCTGGATTTACGACAACAACCACATCACCATCGAAGGAAATACGGCGCTCGCATTTAGCGACGACGTTGGCACGCGCTTCATGTCTTATCACTGGAACGTTCTGCGCGTAGGCGATGCAAACGATCTCGAACTTCTGGATCAAGCGCTTCGCACCGCCGAAAAAGAGACCGAGCGCCCGACGCTCATCATCGTAGACAGCCACATCGCCTGGGGCGCGCCAAACAAACAGGACACATCAGCCGCGCACGGCGAGCCGCTTGGCGAAGAAGAGATCCGATTAACCAAGCAGCGTTACGGCTGGCCGCCCGATGCCAAATTCCTCGTGCCTGACGAGACCACGCAATACATGACACAGGGAGCCATAGATCGTGGCGCGAAGGCCGAGGCCGAATGGAGCGAACGATTCGCCGCTTATAAAGAGGCGCACCCCGAGCTTGCCTCGGAATGGGAAACCATGCAGGCGGGCAATCTGCCCGAAGGCTGGGACAAAGACATCCCCGTTTTCCCGACCGATGAAAAAGGCGTGGCCGGACGCGACGCGAGCGCGAAGGTCCTCAACGCCATCGCCAAAAATGTGCCGTGGCTCATCGGAGGCGCAGCCGACCTTGCCCCTTCGACCAAGACCCGTCTAAACGATGGCGGAGACTTCGAGGCAAACGATTATTCGGGCCGCAATTTCCACTTCGGAATTCGCGAACACGCTATGGGCTCGATGGTAAACGGGATGGGGCTTGCCAAACTGCGCGCTTACGGATCGGGCTTCCTGATCTTCTCCGATTACATGCGCGCTTCGATACGGCTATCATCGCTTATGGAATTGCCCGTCACCTATATTTTTACGCACGATTCAATCGGCGTAGGCGAAGACGGACCCACTCACCAGCCTATCGAACATCTGATCTCCTTGCGCGCCATTCCGCAACTGATCGTGCTGCGCCCCGCCGACGGCAACGAAGTGGCCCAGGCCTGGCGCTTCATAATGACCGAGAAACATCACCCCGTTGCGCTCATACTCAGCCGCCAGCCGCTTCCGACCATTGACCGCGAGAAATACGGCTCGGCCGAAGGCGTGCATAAGGGTGCCTATATCGTCGCCGATTCCGATGGGACCCCGGATGTCATACTGATGGGCACAGGCAGCGAACTTCAATGGTGTATGGCGGCTCACGAGCAACTTACATCCGAAGGGATCAAGTCTCGCGTAGTCAGCATACCGAGCTATGAAATATTCGAGCGGCAGCCGGAGGAGTACCGCGCAAGCGTGCTTCCGCCAGGGGTGCGCGCGCGCGTGGCAATCGAAGCCGGTTCGAGTCTGGGCTGGCGCCGGTATGTAGGCATTGACGGCGGCATAATCGCGCGACGCGATTTCGGCGCGTCGGCCCCGCTCAAGGAATTGCTCAAACAGTTCGGCTTTACTGTCGAGAATGTCGTGGCCGAAGCTCGCGCCTCAATAGAACGAGTCAAGGCGCAGCAGTCGTAGTAGTCGAACGATTCAACTTTTCACCATTCAGAACAGTCAGCAGGAGGAGGACTTATGAGCGAGAATCCACTGGTCGAACTACAGAAGCTCGGGCAAAGCATCTGGTATGACAATATCCGCCGCGCCCTTATTGATACGGGCGACCTTGCCCGCAAAATCGGCGGTCTGCCTAAAGGTGTAACATCGAACCTTATGCAGAAAGTCGGCGGAGACGATCTGCGCGGCGTAACCTCGAACCCGGCCATCTTCGAGAAAGCCATTGCCGGAAGCACAGACTACGACGAATCGATGCGCGGGCTTATAGCCGAAGGCAGGGATGTGCAGGAGATCTATGAGGCTCTGGTGATCGAAGACATACAGCGAACCACCGATCTGTTCGCGCCCGTCTATGCGATGACCGACAGGATAGACGGATACGTGAGCCTCGAAGTATCGCCGTTACTTGCCGAAGACACCGAAGGCACGATAGCCGAGGCCAAGCGGTTATGGGCGGCGCTCGACCGCAGGAACGCGATGATAAAAGTTCCGGGCACAAAGGAAGGCATCCCGGCAATCAAGGCCCTGATCGCCGCAGGCATAAACATAAACGTCACGCTGATCTTTTCTCAGGAGACTTATGATGAAGTGGCCGAAGCCTATATCAGCGGACTTGAAGAGAGAGCCGCCGCAGGCGATCCTCTCGATCACGTAGCCTCGGTCGCATCCGTGTTCGTCAGCCGCGTCGACACTGCCGTAGACAATCAACTCGAATTCCGCATTCGCCGCTCAAGCGATGAAGAAGAGAAAGCCACGCTTTCCGCGCTACTTGGCAAGGCGGCGATTGCAAATACGAAACTGCTTTATCGGCGATTCAAAGAACTCTTTGAAAGCGAGCGGTTCGAAAAACTGCGGGCGGGCGGCGCTCAGGTCCAGCGGCCTCTTTGGGCAAGCACCGGGACAAAGAATCCCGCCTACAGCGACGTCTATTACGTAGAGGAGTTGATCGGGCCGAAAACGGTCAACACCGTGCCTCCGGCCACCTTCACAGCCTTTCGCGATCACGGCAAGTCACGCCTCAGCCTCGAAGAAGATGTGGACGGGGCGCGAGCCGTTATCAACAAGCTGACCGAGATCGGAATCGACCTCAAAGATGTTACGCGCAAATTACAGGAGGAAGCGGTCCAGGCATTTATTGACGCATTTCGCGGCTTGATCGGCAGCATATCTTCAAAGCAGGCGGCCATCACAAGCGGACTGCTCGAACGCCAGACCGCGACGCTTGGAGCCTACGGTGAGGAGGTGCAGGGGGCGATTCAGCGAGCCGAAAAAGAGCAGTGGGTACGCCGCATCTGGAACAAAGACGCGACCCTGTGGAAGGATGACGAACAGCATAAGAAGATCATCAAGAATGCTCTCGGGTGGGTAACGGTTGTGGACCAGATGCTTGAAGCCTCAGACGAGCTTTCGGCTTTTGCCGACCGCGTGCGCGGCGACGGGTTTACTCACGTAATGCTTTTAGGCATGGGCGGCAGCAGTCTCTGCCCGGAAGTCTTCCGCCGCACATTCGGCAAACGCGAAGACTATCCGCAGCTACACGTGCTCGACAGCACAGACCCCGATACGGTGGCGGATTTTGAAAGCCGGATTGATATGGAGCATACGCTCTTTATCGTGTCGAGCAAGTCGGGTACGACAACCGAGCCGCTTGTCTTTTACAAATACTTCTTTGATCGCGTGCGCCGGATCAAGGGAGAGCGGGCGGGCGAAAACTTCATCGCCATAACCGACCCGGACACACTGATGGAGCAGATGGCCAAAGGCGACGGCTTCCGTCGAATCTTCCTGAACCCGGCAGACATAGGCGGGCGTTATTCGGCGCTAACCTATTTCGGCATGGTGCCGGCGGCCTTGCAAGGGTTTGGATTCAAAGCCCTTCTCGACCGCGCCGACCGCGCCGTTCACGCCTGCGCCCACTACATCCCGGCCGCCGATAATCCGGCCGTGAGGCTCGGCACTATTCTGGGCGTTTGCGCGGATGCCGGACGCGATAAGCTGACGCTTTCGACCTCGCCTGAAATTTCATCGCTCGGGCTCTGGGTCGAGCAGTTGATAGCCGAAAGCACGGGGAAAGAAGGCAAGGGCATTATACCAATCGCGGGCGAGCCGCTTGGAGCGCCCTCGGTTTACGGCAATGACCGGCTCTTTGTGCATATCAGTGTGGGACCGCCCGATCCCGACACCGATGCAAAGCTTCGGGCGCTGGAAGGAGCAGGCCATCCGGTGGTTCGCCGTACGCTTCACGACGCGCTCGATCTCGGCGAAGAGTTTTACGTATGGGAGCTTTCGACGGCCATAGCCGGGGTGATAATCGGGATAGATGCCTTCGATCAGCCGAATGTTCAGGAGAGCAAAGACAACACACGTCACTTGCTCGAAGAATATAAAACCAACGGCGCGCTCCCTGAACAGGATGAAGCCGCACAGGGAAGGGGGCTGACTGCGCTTGCAAGCAGCGACACGATTCAAGAGCTTGGAGCAGGTCTTTCGATTGCAGACTTTATCGTGGCTCATTTGAAACGGGCGGGCGAAGGAGATTACGTCGCTTTATGCGATTACATTCAAGAGAGCGCCGAACACGAGGCGGCGATTCAGGCGATTCGCGTGCATCTGCGCGACGCGCTCAAAGTTGCGACCACGACAGGTTACGGCCCGCGCTTCCTGCATTCGACAGGGCAATTGCACAAGGGGGGGCCTGCAAGCGGGGTCTTCCTTCAATTGACTGCGGATGCGAAGAAGGATGTGCCCATACCGGGCGAGCCTTATACGTTCGGCGTGCTCAAGCAGGCGCAGGCGCTCGGAGATTTCCACTCGCTTGCGAGCCGCAATCGCAGGGCGATTCGCGTTCACCTGGGAACGGATGCCGAGGCCGGGCTCAAGGCCATTTTAGAGATAGTTCAGAACGGGCTTCCAATCGTGGCGGGGCAGGCCGGGTGAATCTGACCGTCAGAGGCTGGTGAAAATGAATTTAAGATTGATCGGTGACGCGTGACGCGTGATTTTTGGCCAGACCGCAAGGTTACCAGACTTGCAAGTCCGGTAAATCACGCGTCACCGATCACGCATCACGTTTCGACCGCAGGATAAAACTTATGCCTAATAATATCGCGCTTGTCGTTTCCGACATTGATGGCACACTCATCACTTCCAATCACGAAATAACTCAGCGCACAAAGGAGACGGCGGCGAAACTGTACGAGCGGGGCATAAAGCTTTCGCTCGCCAGTTCGCGCCCGCCGCGCAGCATCCGCCCGCTTGCCGAATCGCTCAACCTTCACTCGCCTTTTGCCGCCTTCAACGGCGCGCTCGTAATCACATCTGACGGGGAGGTCATGGCAAGCAAAAAGATAGAGCCTGATACGATCGCTCACATAAAAGCGATAGCGGATGATCTTGGAATCGGCGTCTGGCTTTATGACGAATCCGAATGGTATGCCTCTGAGCGCACCCCCTTTGTGGACCGTGAAGAGCATACGTCGGGCTTCAGCCCAAATATGGAAGACTACAATCGAGTAATAGCAGGACCGCTCAACAAGCTGACCGTGGTCGGCAAGCCTGAGCTTGTCGCCATCGCCGAAGAGCGCGTGCTTGCCGACCTCGACGCCAAAGTGTCGGCATCGCGTTCCAAGCCGCGCTTTCTTGATGTAACATCCTACGGCTGGCACAAAGGCAATGTCATCGTCCGGTTGTCTGAGGTCTTTGGGATACCGACCGAGCAGATAGCCGTCATTGGCGACGGGCCAAACGATGTGGAGATGTTCAGGGAGGCCGCCCTCAGCATAGCCATGGGACAGGCCGTAGACGAAGTGCGCGCGCAGGCTAACCGCACCACGAGTTCCAACGACGACGAAGGCTGGGCGCGTGGGATCGAAAAACACGTACTGGGCGCATATCAATCAGCCGGAATTTGAATCCGGGCGAGAGGGAGAAAACAGAGATGTCAACGAGTTTAGCCAAAGCAAAACAGGGGCAATTCGGCATGATAGGTCTCGGCGTTATGGGCCGAAACCTCGCCTTGAACGTAGAAGAGCACGGGTTCCCGGTTACGGTCTGGAACCTCGAACCCGAATGGGTTGACAGTTTCATAAGCGAGAATCAGGAAAAACAGTTGATCGGCACGAAGACGCTCGCGGATTTCGCGGACGCGCTCGAACGACCGCGCCGTATAATGATGATGATCAAAGCGGGCGGGCCGGTTGACATTACAATCGCCAACATCAAATCGTTGCTCGACGAAGGCGACATCCTGATTGACGGCGGGAACTCGTTTTTTAAAGACACCCAGCGACGCGAGGCCGCTCTTCGTGAAGAGGGCTTGAACTTCTTCGGGTCGGGCGTATCGGGCGGCGAAGAAGGCGCTCGCCACGGACCCTCGCTTATGCCCGGCGGGGCGCGCGAGGCATATGAGCACGTCCGCAATATCTTTGAAGCGATTGCGGCAAAGACCGATTCGGGGCCCTGCGTGACATACGTCGGACCGGACGGCGCGGGCCATTTCGTCAAGATGGTTCACAACGGCATCGAATACGGCGACATGCAGTTGATCGCCGAAGCCTACGACATGCTTCGACGCGGGCTCGGGATGAATGCTTCGGAACTCGCCGAAGTGTTCGAGCAGTGGAACGAAGGGCTTCTCGAATCATTCCTGATTGAAATAACCGCAAAGATTTTCCGAGCAAGAGACGAAGAGACCGGCAATCCGCTCGTTGACCTCGTGCTCGACAAGGCCGAACAGAAAGGCACGGGCAAGTGGACGGCGCAGGTGGCGCTCGATTTCGGAATACCTATCCCTACGATTGCCGCCGCGCTGGACGCGCGCGTGCTTTCGAGCATAAAAGAAGAGCGCGTTATCGCGAGCAAAAAGATCAAAGGCCCGCGCACGAGCCGCTCGCGAAGTGACCGGGCGAAACTCATCACCGCCGTTCGCGACGCGCTCTATGCGTCAAAGATTTGCTCTTACGCGCAAGGGTTGAACCTGATTCGCAGGGGGTCTGAGGAGTACAACTGGGATGTAAACCTGAGCGAGATGGCGCGCATATGGAAAGGCGGGTGTATCATCCGCGCTCGATTCCTGGACTCGATCATGAACGCATACAATCGCCGCCCGGATTTGCCCAACCTGCTGCAAGACGACGAGTTCAACCGATGGATACAATCGTCTCAGGCTAACTGGCGATTCGCCGTAAAGACGGCTGTGAATATGGGCATTCCTGTGCCCGCGATGTCGGCGAGCCTTGCCTACTTTGACAGTTATCGCACGGCCAACCTGCCGCAAAATCTTACGCAGGCGCAACGAGATTATTTTGGCGCTCACACATACGAGCGCGTAGATCATCCCGAACGGGGGCACTTACATACCGAATGGGCCGAATCTATACTGAAATGACAGAACAACCGGATTCGGCCGCTGAAATCTGAAAGGAGAATCTATGGCTACAAAACAACAGTCGGTATCTGAAGATCAGGAGCAACCCGATACCGGCATTCTGGCTATTGATATTGGAGGGTCTGGACTAAAAGCGGCTATTTTGAATTCCGAAGGCGAGATGACGACCGAGCGCGTCAGGATCAAGACCCCGCACCCTTGCCTGCCCGAGGTTCTGCTTGAGAAACTGGTCGAGCTTGTAGAGCCGCTCCAGAATTATGATATGGTGTCGGTCGGATTTCCCGGCGTCGTGCGCAATGGAAAGATCATTACCGCGCCTAATCTCGGGACTGAAATTTTAAGAGGGTTCGATCTGGCGGGCGAGCTTTCCGCTCGCCTCGGGAAACCCGTGCGCGCCGTAAACGATGCCGATATGCAGGGGCTCGGAGCCATCGGAGGCGAGGGCGTCGAGATGGTCATAACGCTCGGAACCGGGTTTGGTTCAGCCCTTTTCGTAGAGGGTCAACTGGGGCCGCACCTTGAAATCTCGCATACGCCTTTCCGCAAAGAGCAGTCCTATGACGAGCAACTCGGAGCCAGAGCCTTGAAGAAGATAGGCCGCAAGAAATGGAATCGCCGCGTGCAGAAGGCCATAGAAAATCTCCGAATCCTGACAAATTTCGACAAGCTCTATATCGGAGGCGGCAACGCCAGCAAGCTCGATTTCAAGCTGCCGCCCGACATCAAGATAGTCTCTAACGAGTGCGGGGTAAAAGGCGGGGCGTGGCTCTGGCGGCAGAAGCAGCACTGAGGGCGAAGCCGATTGAAAGGATGAGTATGTCAACAAAGATGCTGAACAAAAGCGATGCGCAGGTGCGCGTCTACCGCGACGCAAACGAGCTGGCCCTTAAGGCTGCGCGGGCGTTTGCGCGGCTGGCCGACCAGTATGTGATCGGCTGCGGTCATTTCACCGTGGCCCTTTCGGGCGGCTCTACTCCGCGAGCGATGTTTTCGCTGCTTGCCGCCGAGCCTTATGCGGAAACGGTTCCCTGGTCGTCGATCTATTTCTTCTGGGGCGATGAAAGATGCGTGCCGCCCGATCATCAGGACAGCAATTACCGCATGGCGCGTGAGACGCTGCTTTCAAAAGTAGCGATCCCCGAAGAGAACGTATTTCGAATCCCGGCCGAGATGGAAGACCACGAAGCGGCGGCGGAAGAGTATTCGACCACGCTCAGAAATTTTTTCCTGACTGGCGCGGGAGCCTCGCGAACCGGGACCGCGCCGCTCGCCCTGCTGCCCCGATTCGACCTGGTGTTTCTGGGGATGGGGCCTGACGGGCACACGGCATCGCTTTTCCCGGGAACGACCGCTCTACACGCGGGCGAGCAGATCGCCGTATCCAATTTTGTAGAGAAGTTCGACGCATATCGAATCACCCTGACGGCGGCCACGATCAACAATGCGCGCAATGTGACGTTTGTCGCCGGAGGAGGCGATAAGGCCGAAACGCTCAAGGCCGTGCTCGAAGGGCCGTATCAGCCTGACCTATATCCAAGCCAGATGATTCGTCCGCGCAACGGGTCGCTGCTCTGGATGGTGGACGAAGCCGCCGCCAGCCAGTTGAGCGAGACGAAAAGTGATGCGTGATGCGTGATGCGTGATTGACCGGGCTTGCAAGTTGTCTTTAACCTGCAACCCGCCTAAAAGTCACGAATCACGATTCACGATTCACGCATCACGATTCACGATTCACGAATTACGTGAGCGCATTAGAGATTGAAACACTGAGTTATTTCAAGCGATTATCGCCCTGATTTTCTGGGTAGCGATGATTTATCCTGCGCCCCCGGTAGGCGCGTCTTTAACTATAGATTGCCACATTTGGCACAGAGGTAGAACACATGAGTGCAACGACCAAAGCTGAACTAGCAAAAATAGGAATGGTTGGACTGGCCGTGATGGGAGAAAACCTCGCGCTGAACATCGCGCGCAACGGATACCCTATAGCAGTTTACAACCGTGATACGACAAAGGTAGACAAGTTCCTCAACCGCGCCCAGAGCCATGCCGAAGGCCAGCAGGTTATAGGCGCTTACTCAATCGAAGAGTTTGTCAATTCGCTTGAGAAACCGCGCAAGATCATCCTTCTGGTCAAGGCGGGCGGGGCCGTCGATGCCGTAATCGAGCAACTCAAGCCCCATCTCGAACAGGGCGACATCATCATTGACGGAGGCAACTCTTTCTTCGAGAACACTCGAAGGCGCGAAAAAGACCTAAAGGCCGAAGGCTTCAACTTTATAGGCTGCGGCGTGTCGGGCGGAGAGAAAGGCGCTCTGTGGGGACCGTCGCTTATGCCGGGCGGGGACCGCGAAGCCTACGAAAATCTTAGACCCATCTGGGAAAAGATAGCCGCGCAGGTCGATGACGGCCCGTGCGTCACCTATATCGGATCGGACGGCGCAGGCCATTTCGTCAAGATGGTTCACAACGGCATCGAGTACGGCGATATGGAGCTTATAGCCGAAGGCTACGACCTTCTCAGAAACGTGCTCGGAATGCAGGCCCCGGAACTTGCCGAGGTGTTCTCAAAATGGAATGAAGGCCCGCTCAACTCGTTCCTCATCGAAATCACCGCAAAGATTTTTACGGTAAACGATCCCCAAACGGGCAAGCCGCTCGTAGATCAGATACTCGACGCGGCGGCGCAGAAGGGAACCGGGCGATGGACATCTGAGGTCGCGCTAAATCTGGGCATTGTGATTCCGACCATGCAGGCGGCGGTCGATATGCGCGTGCTTTCGATGCGCAAGGACGAGCGCGTCGAAGCGAGCAAACATCTGCCCGGCCCCGACGTGAGCGAGTATACGGGCGACCGCGACGAGTTTATAAAGGCGGTTCACGATGCGCTTTATGCGTCGAAGATTTGCTCTTACGCGCAAGGCATGAATGTGATTCGCAGGGGCGCGGAGGAGTACGGCTGGGACATAAATCTCGGCGAAGTGAGCCGCATATGGAAAGGCGGATGCATCATCCGGGCTCAGTTCCTCGACAAGATCAAGCAGGCCTATCAGCGCCGGCCCGACCTGCCAAACCTCCTGCTCGACGATGATTTCAAGGCGTGGGTGCTCGACGCGCAGCCGCGCTGGCGGCAGGCGGTCACCATAGCGCAATCGCGCGGCATTCCGGCGACGGCAATGTCTGCAAGCCTTGCCTATTTCGATGCCTATCGCACGGCCAACCTCCCGCTGAACCTCACGCAGGCGCAGCGCGACTTCTTCGGCTCGCACACCTATCAGCGCCTGGATCAGCCCGGCGGCGAGCCTATCCACACGGAGTGGGAAGAACTGGCCCAACAGTAGATTTTAGATTTTGGATTTTGGATTTTAGATTGACGACCGAGGATTATAGGAGATGGAATCCTATGATCTAAAATCGGAAATCTAAAATCCAAAATCGAGGGAGTGAGAGAATGTCTAGCACAAATGATAATCCCCTGCGCGAAGGCGTGAGGCTCGAACGCACGGCCGACCCTTGCACCGTTATAATTTTTGGCGCTTCGGGCGACCTGACAAAACGCAAGCTCGTCCCGGCTCTTTATCGCCTGACGCAAGAGAGGCTGCTGCCGGCAGAATTTGCAATAGTCGGATTCTCGCGCTCGAAGATGAGCCACGACGACTTCCGGGCTAAAATGAAGGATGCCATTGCCACCTACTCCGAAGCCAAGAGCGTTGACGAGGCCGTATGGGAGAGCTTTGCTCAAGGGCTCTATTACATTGCCGGCGATATAAGCGACGCAGAGGCGTATCGCCAGATGAGCGAACTGCTCGACCAGATAGACCGCGACCGGGGCACGGCCGGAAATCGCGTCTTTTATCTTTCGACCGCGCCGGGCCATTACGGCGAGGCCGTTCGCCAGCTTGGTGCCGCCGGCCTTGCCAAACCCGAAGGCAAGGGATGGACCCACATAATCATCGAAAAACCGTTTGGCCACGATCTCGAATCCGCAAAACAACTGAATCAGGAAGTGGGAGAGGTATTCGATGAAGATCAGGTCTATAGAATCGACCACTATCTCGGCAAAGAGACGGTGCAGAACCTCATGGTCTTCCGATTTGCAAACGGCATATTCGAGCCTATATGGAACCGGCAGTACATAGACCATGTTCAGATAACAAATGCCGAGGCAATCGGCGTCGAAGATCGCGGCGGGTACTATGACACGAGCGGCGTCCTGCGCGACATGATTCAAAATCACGTCTTTCAGGTGCTGTCGCTTGTGGCGATGGAGCCGCCTATGGATCTTTCGGCAAACGCCGTGCGCGATGAAAAGATAAAGGTTATGCAGGCGGTCCGGCCCATACCGCGCGACCGCGTGGATGAATTCGTAGTGCGCGGCCAGTATGGAGAAGGCTCGGTCGGAGGCAAATCCGGCAAGGCATATCGCGACGAGAAGGATGTAAACCCCGAGTCGAGCACCGAGACCTACGCCGCCGTGAAGCTATTTTTCGACAACTGGCGCTGGGCGGGCGTGCCTTTTTACCTGCGCTCGGCCAAGCGCATGCCAAAGCGCGTGACCGAGATCGCCATCCAGTTCAAAGAAGCGCCGCACCTGTTATTCAAAGATGTGGCCACGCAACAGCTTGAGCCAAATGTGCTGGTAGTCCGCGTCCAACCCGACGAAGGAATCACGCTGCGAATAGGCGCAAAGGTTCCCGGCCAGGCCACGCGCATACGATGGGTCGACATGGATTTCCGCTACGGCGCATCGTTTGGCGTAGCATCTCCCGAAGCATACGAGCGACTCCTGCTCGATTGCATACTCGGAGATTCGACCCTCTATGCGCGCCGCGATATGACCGAACGCGGATGGGAGATCGTCATGCCTATCCTCGAACACTGGCAAGAGCAAAAACCGACGGACTTCCCAAACTATGAATCAGGCACGTGGGGACCGGCTGCCTCGGATGAGCTTATGGAGCGAGACGGACGACGATGGCGAAGACCGTAACGAAGGGATGAGTTATGAACACGGTATCTGAACAACCAAAGCAACCCTCCGGGGTCAACATAGCGACCATCGAGCGTGAGTTGACCTCTTTATGGAAAGCCGCGAGCGAAGACGAGCATAGCGGGATTACGCGAGCGTGCCTGCTAAACCTGCTGGTTTACGTTCCCAGTCAGGCTGAACTCACAAAGGCCGATGACTGTATTATAGATGTCACTGCCACTCATCCGTCGCGGGCGATCCTGATCGTCAGCGACCGGGAAAGCGAAGACTCTTCGATAAACGCGCAGGTGACATCGCGCTGTACGATTCCTACCGGAAGCTCGAAGCAGGTCTGCTGCGAGCAGGTCACGATCACTGCCACGGGCGAGATGATCAATGAAGTGCCGAGCGTCGTGGTCCCGCTTCTGCTTTCGGATCTGCCTGTCTATCTGTGGTGGAACGCGGTCCCGCGACTCGGGGATCGAATATTCAAACGTCTGGTCGAGGTTTCGGATCGGGTGATCATCGATTCGGCGGATTTCGCAAATCCGCAGGAAGATATGGCGAGTCTCGCGGCCGTTTTGCGAGACAGCCCGCGCTGGACCGCAATCAGCGATTTGAACTGGGCGAGACTCACTGCGTGGCGGGCGCTGGTCGCAAGTTTTTACGATGTGCCTCAGTACCGGCCTCTGCTTGATCAGATGAATCGAGTGGTGATCGAATACGCGCCTGCATCCGGGGACAGCGCTCAAGTGACACCCCGCGCGGCGTTGCTGGCCGGGTGGATCGCAAGCCGTCTGGGCTGGCATCTGGCAGACGGCGCACCCACATCGGGCGATAACTCGACCATCTACAATATGGTTGCAGACGGGCGCAACATCACGATTGAGTTTGTTTCGATAAGCGACCCCGGTATCAAGCCGGGTCTGGCCAGGGCTACGTTTTCGAGCGCGGCCGATGAATCGGCCTCCTTTGTCGTGAGGCGGAGTGGCGATGGGAACCGCATCGAGACTCTTGCCGCCATCGGCGAGGAGAGGCAGATACAACGAGTCCTCAATTATGATGATTGGAGCGAAAGCGCGTTGATAGCAAGAGAGCTGGAAATTCTCGGCCACGACCGCGTGTATGAACAGGCGGTGACTTCGGCCGGAGAGCTTTTTGGCGCGCTAAATCGCTCCTGAGCGAGAAACAATATTCGGCTGTCAGCGCGTTGTCGGCTGTCAGAAGTAGTGGTAGACAAAGTCAAAAGAAAAGCCCTGCTATTTTCTTGTTGTGGCTATTTTCTTGTTGTGGATTTTCAGACTACTACTTCGAGCCAACTGCGCGCTGTTGGCTGTTGTTAGGAGAGTTTGAATGATCCTGGCCGGTGACATTGGAGGCACAAAGACAAACCTCGGTTTGTTTGAGGTTGAGGCGGGGGCTCTGCGTCTGCAAAGGCAACAGAGTTTTCGAAGCAAGAATTATGTCGGCCTCGAAGCGATAGTCGGCGAGTTTATGGCAGACGTGAGCGAAAAGATGCAGGACGCATGTTTCGGCGTGGCCGGACCCGTGGTGGACGGGCAATCAATAACGCCCAATCTGCCCTGGGTAGTCAATTCGCACGCTCTGGCGCGGGGCCTGAATCTTGAAACGGTCGGACTTATCAACGATCTTGAGGCGACCGCTTATGGGATAGCGTCGGTCAAACCCGAAGAGATGCTCACGCTCAACGAGGGGGCGGCAATAAAGGGCAATGCGGTGCTTGTGGCGGCGGGCACGGGGCTTGGTGTGGCGAGCCTGTTTTGGAACGGAGAGAATTACTACCCTTCCGCCTCCGAAGGCGGGCATATAGATTTTTCGCCGCGCGATGCTTTAGAGATCGAACTGCTCCGCTACCTTATGACGAGGTTTGGGCGCGTAAGCGTAGAGCGAGTGCTTTCGGGTCCGGGTCTGCTTAACATCTACCAGTTCCTTTTATCCGTGAATTACGGCAAGGAATCGCCCGCTGTAAACGAGCGCATGACGCGCGAAGACCCGAGCGGCGTCATCGCAAGCGCGGCCCTCGCTCACGAATGCGAGTTATGCGTAAAGGCGCTCGACACATTCGTCAGCATATACGGGGCGACTACGGGCAATATGGCGCTGGTGCTAAAGGCCGTCGGAGGCGTTTACATCGGCGGAGGCATAGCTCCGAAACTCATCGAAAAGATCAAGGACGGGACCTTTATCGGAGCCTTCATGGAAAAGGGGCGATTGACTCCGCTGCTTGCCAGCATGCGCGTGCAGGTAATCTTGAACGACAAGACGGCGCTTCTTGGAGCCGCGCGCGTGGCGGCCCGGCTAAAAGCCGGAACCTGTGAATGAGATGACGAGCAATCAGGCAATGGAAGACTCTAATTCGGCGCTGAAAAGGCTGACAGTGACGGCTACCGTCAGCCTGCTGCTGGGCCTGATCTATATCATCCTCAGACTCTTTGCCCACGGCTTGATGGATATCCAGGGCTATGTGTACTTTCAAACGGTGCTGGTCATAAGCATCGGCGTGACAGTAGTCCGAGCCGTAAGCTATGTGCTGTTTGACATAATCTTTCAGAAGCGAAAGGGACGCGAAGCGCCCGCACTGCTTCGCCTTGTGATTTCGATAATCGGATATTCGGCGCTTTTTGTTGTCATCTATAGCTTTGTCTTTAAGAAAGACCTGAGCGGAGTGCTCGCAACATCGGCTGTCGTCACGGTTATCATCGGTCTCGCATTACAGGACACGCTGGGAAATTTCTTTGCCGGGTTGTCGTTGCACGTCGAGCAGCCTTATTACATCGGTGACGCGATTCGAATGGGCGATATGCTCGGCAAGGTGGAATCGGTAACATGGCGCACGACCGCCATTCGCACAAACAACAACAGCGTCATCATATTCCCAAACAGCAAGATCGCGCGCGAGCCGCTTGAAATATACCCGCTGCACGGCCTCAACCGGCGCGTGCTGCGGTTCCCGGCTCCTTATGCGACCCCCCCGCAAAAGGTGATCCCGCTTGTGCGCGAAACCGTCCGCACTATGCCGAGGGTTTCGCCTGAAAAAATCCCCGTTGTGCGTATCCACGAGTTTTCGGAATCGAGCGTAACCTATGAAGTCCTCTACTGGGTCAAGGATTATATGTGGACCCCGAATATGGATGCGCAAATCAGAGAGCGAATATGGTATCTCTTCAGCCGCAACGATCTGCATATCCCCTTCCCCGTGCGGCACGTCCTGTTTGAGAGGCAGAAGGTAGAGGTGAAGCGCGACGAGACCGACTATGATAAGGTGATCCGGTCGGTAGAAATTTTCGAGCCGCTCACGGATGAAGAGAGGACTGTGCTGACCCATTCGCTGGCCAGATACATTTATGCTCCCGGCGAAGAGATTCTGCATCGCGGCGATGAAGGCGATTCGATGTTTATAATTTATCGAGGCAAGGCCGAGGTTAAAGTCTCGGGTTCGAATGGTCAATCTCAGCGCGTGGCCGTGCTTGCAGCGGGCGATTTCTTTGGAGAGATGGCGCTTTTCACGGGCGAACCCAGGACGGCGGATGTCAACGCCCTGGAAGAAGTCGAGATCTTCGAAATAAGAAAGCAGGCCATCGAGCAGTTGTTCAACGAGAATGACAAACTGGTCGAGGCTTTCTCTCACAAGATCGCCGACCGGCAGGCGCGTCTCGCCGAATATGCGCACAGTGTCCCTGAAAGCGAAAAACGCATGCAAAGAGAGACCGTGTTGCGCCGCATTCAGCGATTCTTCAAACTCGGTTAATTAAACGATCAGGCAAAGGGGCTGACCCGGATGGATTTTTTCGTCTCTCTTCAGAAACCGTTTTACCTTCTTACGATTGCCGTTCTGCAAGACTCCGCAGGGCTGAATCTATCGAGCCTCTGGAACGATTTGCGCGCCGTCTATTCCAAACACAACGTATTGCCTGTGACCGCGACGTTTGCCGTAGTCGCGATCTTGCTTGTGAAATATGTGCCTGCCGCGCGCTCTCGCATTCGGGCGGCAAGCTGGTTTTTCCTGCTGGCGCTTGTGCTGATTTCGGCATCGAGCCTGTTCGAATCGAGTGGAGCAAAATCGTCCAGCAACTTTACTCTCAACACGGGGCTGTTGATAGGCGGGATTGCAATCGTAAATCTTGCGAGCATATTCATATTCGATATCCTGCTCAATCTGATCCATGTTCACACGCCTCGAATACTCCGCGACCTGCTTGTAGCCTTAGGCTATATCATGGTTGGAATGGGGTTGCTCTGGCACGGGGGATTGAGTCTTTCAGACATAATCACGACATCGGCGGTGCTGACGGCTGTGATCGCCTTTTCGCTTCAGGATACGCTTGGCAACATCATGGGCGGGCTGGCACTGCAACTGGAAAAGACTATAAACGTCGGCGACTGGGTGAAGATTGATCAAAATGTCGGGAAGGTAAAAGAGATACGCTGGCGGCACACTTCGATTGAGACGCGCAACTGGGACACGATCATTTTCCCAAACAGCATGTTGATGAAAGGGCAGGTCACGGTGCTGGGCCGCAGGACCGGGCAGGCTACGCAGCATCGCCAGTGGGTCTATTTCAACGTGGACTTTCGCGTCCCGCCGACCCAGGTCATCTCGATAGTAAACGAGGCGCTCCAGGCCGAACCGATAGAGCGGGTCGCCGCCGAGCCTAAGATTCATTGCATACTTTATGATTTCAAAGAGAGTTTCTGTTACTATGCCGCGCGGTACTGGCTGACCGACCTGGCCGTGGATGACCCGACCGACTCCATAGTTCGCACGCGGATATATTTCGCGCTCAAACGCGCCGGGATTCCGCTCTCTATCCCCGCGCAGAGCGTCTTTGTCACAGAAGAGACCGAGAAGCGAAGGGGCAGAAAACAGGAACGCGAGATCGAGGGTCGTCTTGCCGCGCTTGCAGGTGTAGACCTGTTCCATACTCTGAGCGATGAAGAGCGCCGGGTGCTTGCCGAGCGACTCGTCCCCGCTCCGTTCACAAAGGGCGAGGCGATTACCAGACAGGGAGCCGAAGGACACTGGCTCTACATCATCACGGAAGGAGTGGCGGAGGTCACTCTTTCGATTGAGAGCGGACAGACTCGCAGCCTTGCCGTTTTGCACCCCGGAGATTTTTTTGGAGAGATGTCTTTGATGACCGGGGAAAAGAGGTCGGCTACGGTTATGGCGCTCGAAGACGTGGAATGTTACCGGCTGGACAAAGAAGCCTTTCACGACATCCTGCTCAAGCGCCCCGAGATAGCCGAGTATATATCTCATGTGCTTGCGCGACGCCGAACGGAATACGAAGCGGCCCGCGACGGGCTTGATGCCGAAGCCACGGCCAGTCGCATGGGCCACGCGCAGAAGGACATCTTCGCCCGGATAATAAAATTCTTCGGTCTGGGAAACGCGGCCGGCGCTTGAAATAGTTTTGAGTTTTGAATTTTGAGTTTTGAATTCTGTGAATCAGGAAAACTCAAAACTCAAAACTCAAAACTCAAAATTCAAAACTCAAAACTCATCAGGCCTCCTGCCAGAGAACCTCATAAATCTTAACCGCTTCTCGCTTCCCCTTTACAAGCACTTCGCCTTTTGGCTTTACGGGAAAGCCGTCTCCGATTGCTTCGAGCGTGGAATAACTGATTATTATCTGACCTCGGCCCGCTTCTTTTTCCAATCGCGCAGCCAGATTGACCGCGTCGCCAATCGCGGTATAATCGGTCCGCTCTTCCGAACCTATATAGCCGACCGTCACCGTTCCAGTGTTTATGCCTATCCCGATGGCGATTTCAGCAAGCCCTCTATTCGTTAGTTCTTTGTTTACCTTTTCCATCTGGCGTTGCATGGTTACGGCGGCGGCCACGGCGTTTGTGGCAGATTTTTCGTTTTGATAAGGCACGCCGAAGAGCGCCATCAAACCGTCTCCGATATACTTGTCGAGCAAACCCTGATACTCGAATACAATTGGAGCCATATCGCCAAAATACTCATTAAGCATCTGGACTACGGTCTCAGGCGGCAGATTCTCAGACATGCTTGTGAATCCGCGAACGTCGGAAAAGAGCATGGTAACGAGGGCGTTTGACCCTCCCATGCTTATCTGATCGGGGTTGGCCAGTATTGCATCAACCACGTGCTTGGGCATGAAGCGGCCATAGGTAGCGCGAGCCAGGGCTTCTCTGACCAGTTGCTCGTGTGTTATGGCGTTGTCGACGGCTATGGCGGTCTCAGCCGCGAGCGCATTCAATAATTCAAGGTCGTCTTCCTTAAAGGTCTGAATGATTTGCAGGCAATCGACATAGACGACACCCAGCACGCCGTTTTTGCCAAGCAAAGGAGCGCACATAACCGAATGGATATTCTGCATGATGATGGACTGAGACGATTTCAACCTCTCATCGCCCTGCGCATCGAAGGAGAGCAGCGACATTCGCTCGTTTAAGACGCGGTCCATCACAGTCTGAGAGACCGATATGTCACCGGCTATCAACCGGCCCGCCTGTATGCGGAATTCCGTGGCTACCGGAGAGAGCTTGCCCGTGCCCGTGTCTTTCAACAGAACCAGAAAACGGTCGGCCGGCGTCAGACGGAACAACATCTCGCTTACTTTCTTGAATATGTCTTCGAGCGAAAAGACCGACCCGAGCATCTGATTCAATTCGTAGAGGCGCGACAGCGTTTCCGCTTTTTTCCTGAGCGCTTCTATGTCTTCGAGCAAGTCCTTGGAATCAACCGCGGCTTCAGAGATAACAGACTTATCCAGTTGCGCTATACTTGCCGCGACCTGTTCCGGGTTGCGCAGCAGTACGGTGTTGCCGATTCGCTGGTTGTCGAATTTGACGGCAACCGCTCCTTCGCTCTTGTATGTGAGCGTGTACTTGCTGATTGAAAACGAATTGCCGTCGTTGAGGATGCGGTCTTTGATCCGCTCACCGTCAACGAAGGTGCCGTTGGCGCTGTTTAGGTCCACAAGCATGTATGAACTGCCCAGTCGCTGTAGCATCGCGTGTCGGCGCGAGACCTGAGAGTCGTCAAGCACTATGTCGTTATATTCGGCTGACCGGCCTATCCGCACTTCGGGGGCAGACAATACGTTCTCGGTTACCTGTCCTGTTTCGGTGTTTCTTATTAATAGTTTTAGAGACATAACATCTTCAAATTCTGCGGCGACCGGTCTGGGGCAATTACCACCCGTCAGTTACCACTCATAAACCCGCCCGATTTCGGCCACTGAAACAAGCGGATTGTCGAGCAGGCCAAGCTGGTGAATTACCTGATCCCTGTTGGTAGGCTTGATATGGACCGCAAAGACTTCGGCATCCCGGTTCAGTTTTTTCAGCTCTCCGGCAAGCAACTCAGGGGTCAGGTGCTTGGAGTCGGCAGCAAGTTTGCCAAGCTCGTTCGGAAATGAAATATCAACAAAGACGGCTTTTAGCTCTTCGCTCTCTCTGCCGCGCTGCCATATCTCGTCCGTCACGTAAGTATCGGAGGTGAAGATCACGGCGGCCCCGTCGTCCTCGACCAGCAATCCGATAGTCGGAACAAGGTGATTTACGGGTATTGGCGTCACGCGCAGCCCCGCAATCTCGATCGTCTCTCTCGGCTCTAAGACGCGAAACTCTATCGTAGAAGATTTGCCGTTCATAAGCGGAATCTTTTCGAAGTTCGGCCATATTTTGTCGTTGAATATAAACTCCCTCAACGCCGAGATCACTTCCGGCAGGCCGTAAATCGTAACGGGTCCGTCGAGCATTGTGAATGCTTCGGCTATGAAAATAGGCAAAGATGCGTGATGATCGCTGTGCGTATGCGTTATCACGATGTCTCGGACCTTGCCCATTTCAGGTGGCGTCAGGGCAAATCCAATGCTGCCGCCGTCAATCGAAACCAGATCGTTTATGAGGAAACTGGTTAGCGACTGCTCCTGGGAATGTCGCCCCGCGCTGCTCGGCAGAAGTCTGACTTTCAAGCCTTTGCCTCCCTTTATCTCAGATTCAACCTGCCTGACATACTACAGCAATATAGTGAAAGGATGAAGGAACTTCGGAGGGATTTCAGGAGGGATGAGGGATGAAAAGAGTTTAGCGCGACACCCTGATAAAAAGCCGCTCACCATTTCATCAGCATAATTCCCTACAGTCCTTTTCATCCCTCATCCCTCATCCCTCATCCCTTTTTTGCCTCCGCGCCGATCTTTACGCCCATGCTTTCGAGGAATTTTATGGGTTTTTCGGCACCGATCAGGGCGAAGATATAGTCGTTCGGGATGCGGGCCTTCTCTTCTTTTGTGCGAGCGTTCATTATGACTACCTCGCCGGGCAGCACCTCTTTGATCCCGCATCCGAAATATGCCTTCATGCGGCCCGAGTCTATGCAATCATAGACGTTCATCTTGTTTCCTAAAGCGAGGTCTCCTTTGAAATCCGAGCGGACGATCAAAGTGACTTCGTTGTCGCTTGTGAAATTGATCTTGTCTCCGTCGCGCTCAAACCCTGTAAGACCTACGGCTACCTCTATGGCCGAATTGCCCGCGCCCACGACTATGCACTTGCGGTTGACATAGTCTTTCGGGTCAGAGAGCTTGTATTGCACTCTGTCGTCCTCGAAAGGCGGCAGGGTCTTTGAAGGGAGTTGCTGCCCGCACTGAACGCAGAAAAGCTGGGTGCCTTTGCGGGCCATCCCGCATTTCGGGCAGTGATTGGCGATCTGTGGCGGAGGCGTGACGGTTATCTTTAGGTCTTCGCCCGGAACGCCGAGTTTCATCGGTGCTCCGCGATTGCCGATGGAGAGAATCACCTTGCGAGCCTTGTACTCCACCTTCTGTTTCGACTTGCCCTTTTCGGTCGAAAGAACGAAGTACCCGTTTTCGCTCTTGACCGCCCGGCATCCTTCCTCTTCATTTACAACCACGCCGTTTTGCATCATCGCGTCGAACCAGCCCTTGAGCATGTTCTCTTTCAGATTTCCTTCGGGCTTGTCGGGGTCTGGGAGGAGCGGGACGCCGCCGACCACTTCTTTATCGGCGGGTGTGTAAAAGACAAACTTGCCTGCCTGATAGACTTCCTGAATCATTCCGGCCAGACGATCCTGTTCCACCGCGATATAACTCAGCCCCTCTATTTTGGCAAGGACCGTCGCAGACAATCCCGCCGGACCGCATCCTACGATTGCCACATCATAATCCGCCCCCGGAGCGCGCCCGTTCTTTTCAAGGTCTTCCTTGACGGAATCGATCACCCTCCGCCCTTCGTTTATGGCGTTCTTGATAAGCGGCGTACCCGAAACGTCTCCCGTCATATATATGCCCGGCACGTTGGTCTCCAACCGCCCGTCACGAGCCGGGACCTTGCGCGGCGGAATCACTTTCTTGGTGTTTACTACTATGCAGGATTTTGGACTTGTAGGGCACTCGACCTGACAGGCGGTGTCTTCCATACACTGATCGAGCGCGATGGGCGTAGACTTTCCGTTGACGATTGCCAGTACATCGTGAGGGCAGGCATCAACGCAGGCGTGACAGCCTATGCACGTCATTTGGTTTATGACCGGGTGAGGATAGGCCGGTCCCTGCTCTTTCAGTTTGTCGAGGTCGAGCAGACCCGTCAGCGCAAGTGCCGCCTCATCCTCGGGTTTGACCTCTATTTTAGTCGTCTTCAAATAAGATTTGCGGCGGGCCGTGTCGGTGAACATAAAGACGAGACCCGCGATGGGGATGATGCCGATGACCGCCACCCACCCGTACCAGGGAAGCGCGCCGAAACTGGAAGCGGCGCTTGAAAGGCTGACCACATCTCTGTTCTGCCTTATCACATCGGCGCTTCCAATGGCCCCGGCCGAGGGCAGGAATCCACTTTCGAGTCCCGCCGCGGGTTTGTTGAGCGAAGCCAGAAACTCCTGTTCTTTGCCGGGGTCGGCTACGATCTTTGCCGTGTTGAGGATGCCTTCGTCAGCGCCGTGCTGTTGATGACAGGTCTCGCAACTTGCCGGGACCTGACTTGCTGCCCCCGCGACCGTGTATGAGACCGTATGGCACTTGGCGCAGGACAGGCGCGGCGCTTCGTGCAAACCGTAATTGGTCTGTGTGTCGAGATTTTTGCCGCTTTGATCGAAGTGGCATATGGCGCATATCTGGTTGTTCTGCTTGCCTTCTATTCCTATGCCGCCGAGGTGCAGTTTGTGAAACTGCTGATTTGAGGGGCTGTTTTCCAGACTCTTCGCGTCGGCGATGATGTTGGGGTCTTTCGCCCTCCACCGGGCGATAGATTTTTCCCATCTCGCGGCGGAAAGCCCCGGCCAGTATTTTCCGCCTTTTGTCTCGGTGCTCAGTTCCGTGTATCCGGTCTTGCCGCCGTGCGGAATGGGGAGCACAGAACCGGCAGGCCCGATCTTGCCCGCGTTCTTGATCGTGTAAACGCCGTTGTGACAGTTGTAGCAGAGGCGGTAGCTCACAAGACCCGCTGTAACATCTCTCCCCTGATGCTCGATGTGGCAGTCGGTGCATACGAGGTTCTGATTATTGTGCCCTGCGATCAGGGTGCGGGGCAAAAACCCGGCCTTCGTCGCGCCGCTCGCGCCCGTGGTCGTAGTCGTATGACAGGTTATGCAGTTGTCGAGCATACCTGTTGTGACGCCGTGGCACGTGGAGCACGAATTGGCGTTTTCGCGGCTGGCGATATTTCGCGTAAAGAGCGCGCTCTGATCCATCGCGCGCACGTGCGGGTCGGCCAGCGAGCCGGGCGAATATGCGCTCTCATAGATGATTATCGCGATAATCGAAAGCAACACGACGACGGCCGCGCCAAGATAGAAGTAAGACTTGCGCCACAGCCTCCGCAGATCAACCGTAGGACGCCAGTTGTTTCTGGCTCTCCCGAGTCGTTCGCCCCCCTTCGGATGAAGCGGCGTGACTTCGGCGATCTTGCCTGCCTCTCTTTTTCTCTTCTCCCAGAAGACATCGAGCGCCGCCTGATCCATCGAGGGAAGCACATTGCCGAGAAGCCCTGTGCCTCTGATGCTTTTTGTGCCGCCCGGAATTTTGCCCGCAAGACCCGGTATCTGGATCATCATGGTCTTTCCGGTTTCGTCCGCGCCTGCCGACTGCGCCGCTCCATATGCCTCGAGCGGATTGACCTCGATCTCTCTTTGAACGATTATCGAGAGCGCGTTCTTGCCGTATTCAATCACGAGCATATAAGGGCCTATCTGAAGCACGTCCCCGTCGGCGAGCGGCGTCTTGTCAGCCAGTTGGCCGTTTAGCACCGTCCCGTTAGAGGTTGAGAGATTGAATATCCAGAATTCGCCGTTGATCTCTTTTATCCCGGCGTGGGTTCTGGACACGGCCCTGTGGTTTAGGACGAGGTCGTTACCGACGAGCCGTCCTATGGTTAAGCCTTCGCTTTCGATAACGACATCGTCAACGCCGCTATCCTTATCCGTCCTTTTGATGATGAATATGTTCTTGGCCATGATGGCTATCCTCTGGCTTGTTGCTTCGCCCGGTCGTCTTTCAGACGAGCCTAGCGCGATGCGTAATAGATGACCTGTATTATGTGAACTGTCATGAGCGCGAGCATTAGCGAAGTTGAGGCTACGTGTGGAATGAGCCAGAGCTTCAGACCGCGATGGATGTAGATGAGCGCGTCGACTCTGCGCAGGGTTGCCGCCGCTTCGACTGCGCGCAGCAGCTTGCGCCGGTCTTTTTCGTCGGCAAGCGTCGCGGCGTCGGAACTGAATTCGGCTTTGGCTGATTCAAGCATCTCATCAATGTTCTCGCGCTTCAGATACTGTCTGAGCAGATATCCGAAGTTGACAAAGTGCGGCACGACTTTGTTTCTGACCAGATTGTGAAGCTGCCCGTTTGGCGAGCTTGCTATCGTTGCTATCTCTTTTTGCAACTCTTCGCGCCGTGTCTTCAGATCGTCGATCAGAAGCGGTGAGCCTTCGATCTTTGTCAGTATCCGAGGCCCGATCAGATAAGCGAAGATGCCAAAAAGACCCGTGAATATCACGAGGTCCCAGCTTATCATGAGCGCCGTCGTGAGCAACCCGCCCGAACTTGTGCCGCCGTGCAGCAGTATCATAAGCCCCGCGATGACTCCCACATAAGAATGTATGAGCATCCAGTAACGCAAGGCTCCCGCGCGGCGACGGTACATCTGACGGCGCACGGGATAGGTCATCACGACCGCGATGCCTAAGAGGCCGACAAGCCCCGTGATCCAGCGCATGTTGAGGAAACTGAAGAGACGTTCGCCAAGCCCGTAGCGTTCTATACCCAATATGGTTCCGGCAGTCAGAAGCACGGTCAGCAGAATGCCTGCGATGTGAGTGAGTCGTTTTGGCGGATCGGACTGATGAATATTGCGCCCGTAAGCGTGGGTCTGATCCATCAACATCAGCCCTTCGATATTGCCTATTTCGCTGAAATACTCTCTCGGGTTGACGCGGGCAAGCGCCCCTGTCGGGCAGTTCTCTTCACAGCTATAAGCCTGACGTTTGCTGCCCGGAGGATTTATCGGAGTGTTATTGCAGAGATTGCATTTGACGGCTACCAGATTGTCCGTAGTCTCTACGGGGGGCGGGAGCGGGTCGGGCGAAAGCCTTAAAAGATCGCGCAGTTTACCCGCAAATCCGCCGTTGCTCTTTACCGCTTCGGGCGGTTTGCGTGGAATCAGCGAGATGGCGTTGTAAGGGCACTGGGTGGCGCAATCGCCGCAGCCTATGCAGGTCTTCGCGTCGATGTCTACCTGCCCCGCGCCGAACCTGCCTATCGACCCCGTAGGGCATCCGGTCAGGCATTCGGGGTCTTTGCAGTGCATGCAGACAGATGGAGAGAGTATGCTTTGAACGGCGCTCGGGCGCGGCCGGTCGAGCCGGGTCACGTGGACGCCTCTTCTGAGCAGCCGCGACTGGCCGTGAATCTTGTGACAGGCAAGCGAGCAGTTGCCGCATCTGACGCAGAGGTCCATGTCCATGACGAGCAGGTTGTTTCCATCGACGAGGCCCGTGTCTATAAGGCTCTCCTGCGCGGCCAAAATCTTATCGCGGACTTCGGGCTTAAATTCGCTCACCTTTGCCATAAAAGGCGGCGGCGCGAATCTGCCTATCCCTTTAGCAATGGCATTTAAGAGTTCCGGGTTCTGGCGAAGCCTGAGAAGCGAAATTTCAAGCACCTCGGTTCGTCCGAGCAATGTGACGGTGTATGGCCAGGATGCGCTTTGCGACAACCCCTCTACGCCCAGACAATAGCCCTTGCCGAGGAAGTCTTCCGTTTCGACTTCGCCCGTCTCTTTGCTGCGGCGAATCCATCCCTCTTTTATCACGTAGATGCGGTCGATGGCGGCGTTTTCGCGGAAGAGGACGTGGTTTTTTGAGAAGACCCTGAAGAGCGACATGTTTTTGATGTCCTCGGCAAGCTCTCCGGGTATGTCGAAGAGAAGCTTCAGATCTTCGATCGTTGCATTTCTGCCGTGCGAGCGATATGTCTTATCGAGGCTCTCGCTGAACTTTGGGAGTTTGCGAAGCAGGCGCAGGGCCGGGCGCTGAACTTCAAGCACCTGTGCGGGGCCCGCGGCAGGCGCCCTAACCGTGGCGTTACGAGGCACACCGGCAAGCACGCTCATCTCTCCGAATTGAGTGCCGGAGGGCAATTCCGCCACTTTGACTTCGCCCTGACCGGGGGCATTTATAAAAACATCCACGTGGCCGCCGGCTACAATGTAAAATGTATTCCCGCCCCAGTCGCCTTCCTTAATCACAGCCTCTCCCGGGTCGTAGCTGAGCAGGCGGACATAGGGGCCGACCTTCTTACCGCCATAATTGCGCCCGTAAACGGTGACTTCAAGGTCAAGCTCGTGTTCGTAATGGCCTTCGTGAGCCGATAAAAGCTCGGCTATCGAAGGGATGGTTTTGATTGCGTCGAGTACCTCGCGCCGGCTTTTGCGTTCTTGCGCCATAAAATACCACCTCTGTTCGGAAAAGAAATCAAGCCTGATGATCCCCCGGATCAAACCAGGAAGGTTTGGTAGGGACGATACACCACGGGCATTCTTGAGTCAATGTTGTTTGGCCTGGCCCGTCCCTTAGCCGAGGATGCGCCGTAAAAGACCTGTTGAATTTAGAATGGCAGGGACCCGACATGGCATTTCGTACAAACGGTTTCACGCGCCTGGCTGTGACAACTCCAGCAGGCTGAAGTGTGTCGTTGTCCTCGCGCCGTGCTGATTTGCATTATATCGGTAGGAGGTTTCGTATCGGTTTCAGCCTGAGCTTCTATCTCCCTCGTCTTATGACATCGGTCGCAGTTTGCCGCCTTCAAATGAGAGTTGCTGTGTCTGAAATTATACAGCCGGGCTGCCGTCCCCGTCCCGGGGCTGAAGCTTACGGCCATCTGCGCCTTTACGTGACAAACGTCGCAGGAGCCGAATTTCTGCCCGGCCTGATGGCTGTGACAGCCAAAGCAGTTCGGGTGCTCCGGGAAGGAGGCCTGAATGCCTCTGTTGCCGAACTGGTGACAGGTCTCGCATTTGACTTCCTGGCCTTCGTTGGCCATCTTTTGCAGGTCCATGTGAGTCTTATGAGAGAAGCCTTTCGCGCCGCCTTTGATGCCGAATTCGGTCTCCACTTTCGGGTAATCGATCACGACGCCTTTCAACCCGCCGCCCGAAGATATGGCGATCTGGTTGCCCTCCGCCTTGTGGCACCCCGCGCAGAGGGGTTTTTCTTTCAGTACGGTTGCCGATGTTTCGCGGAAATTCTCTTTGTTATGACAGACCTCGCAAGAATCGTGATAAGGCGTCCAGCCATCCCGGTTCGGCTGTTTTACCTGCGGGTCTGAGGGCGCGGCGGTGTCTCTCTTATGGCAGACGGCGCAGTCTTTTATCTTCGCATCAGCCCCCACCCGGTGCTCGGCCCTGAAATGGTCAAAAGTCGAGGTGCGGACCACGGGCGATTCGGCCGTGATTATGCCTGTGTCGACGGGCGCTGCGGTGTTTGAGTTTCCATTTGTGTTTTCGGGCGGTTTATTCAAATTCTGCTGTGTGCTGCGGCAGGCGACCCCCGCTATGAGAAGTGTCACGGTTATCGCCAGAACTATTTGCTTGAGCCTTGTCGCTGTATCGTTTCTCATGTCATTACCGCCCTATCGGTTTAACGCCTTCTAAGCGTATCCATAACATCCTGAGCCAGAGGATCGGGCAGCCCGATCTTACCGTTATGGCACTGGTTGCAGTAATTTTCTTCCGGCAGCTTTATGGCATTGAGGCTTTCAGCCGTAGCCGCAGACTTGTGGCACTCGGAACACAAACGATCCTCGGCTTTTATCTCGCGGATCTGCTGTTTGGTTCTCGGGCGTATGTCGTAATCGTGGTCCTCGTGCCTGAAATCCATTATATGGTAATTTGCAAACAGATGCGGCGAGCGCCCTCCGCGCAGGTCGTGACACTCGCGGCAATCGTTCATGTAAGGAAATTCCTTTACGCTTTTCAACCGTCCGCTCGAAGGAATTGCGCCGTGGCAGACAAAGCAGGCCGTGTGCCCCGTGGCCGTCCGCATATCATCCGGGTTGTCGCGCAGGGGGCGGGTCTGTTCGTGACAGCCGGTGCATTTAGGAGCGTCGCCCGGCTGGAACATGTCTCCGAAATGAGAGATCGGCTTAACATCAAATCGCTCTATCTGTATGTTTTGCGGAAGCGACTTTTTGTGATTGACGTGTGAAAAATCCAATCCGAAATCGCTCGGGCGGTCGGCCTTGGGGATGCGGTCAAAGAGCGCGGGCTGTGAACGGGATACGGCTCTTCCGTTGTGACAGATGGCGCAAAACTGCGGCTGCGTGAAAAACATCTGGGCAAAGTTGTGACACCCCGCGCAGCTTGCGTGCCCCGGATAAACCGAACCGCTCGTGGGAGATTTGACATCGAAGGGCGGCTGATTTGTGACCCGGTGACATTTCGAGCAATCGAGCTCGGAGTGCTTCTGTTTTTCGTGTGGAAAGCTGGCGTTTCGCCTCGCGCCCTGAACGGGCTGGGAAACGAGCGCGTCGGTTTCACTAGCCTCGGACGGCGTAAATCCGAAATACGCCCCCATCAACAACAGACAGCCTAAAGCGAGTACTATCCTTTTCGTTCCCAGCATGGTCTGGTAATCCTCCAGATGACTGCCACCTGTCATAGCAAAATTCGGACAGCCCCTAATTACACCTCAAATCCGGTCCAACTTCCTATTTAGAATTCGTGCTATTTAGAATTCATGGCCGCGCTCGCTCCTAAAGACTCGTGGCAGCCGCCGCACGTCACGGGCGCGGGTTGCTTCAGGGTGAACTCTTTATTCGACGCTATATGACAGCTTATGCATTTGTCGTGAAAGGCCCGCTCGAAATAGACCTCGTCGCATTCGCGATTCTTGGGATTGCCCGATTGATCGCAGTCCTTGTTCTTTGTGTTTATGAATTTCCCGTCGCCCCCGCCTTCGGTCTTGTGGCACGAAGTGCATTTCCACAACTGCACGATGCCGCGCGCGTCCTCCGTGTGATGACATCCTATGCAGGCCGCGCCCTCTTTAGCCGGGTGAGGATTATTCGGGTCGGGATTGATGAGCGAATCGTGTTCGTCGTGGTCAAAGCGCACAGGGCCGCGCGTGCGCACGCCCTTGGTGTTGAGCATGATAATGGGGTTCTTACTCTGATAGCTGTCCCTGTTGCCCTGATCCTCGGAGGCAGCGGGTCCGGCCATCAAAGCCGCGGGCGTAATCACGCCTAGCGCGTATATCGTAAGAACAGCCAGCTTCAATCTCATATCAATCCCTCGATCTGATGCGTGAAGAGTGATTCGTGATTCGTGACTTTTAAGAAGCCTGCATGTCAAAGGCATCTTGCAAGTTTGGTCAATCACGAATCACGAGTCACTTTTTGTTGCGCCTACGCTGTTGGAACAGAGTTATTGCCAGCGGCAAAAACAGACCCGCAAGCCCGAACAATTCCGCTGAATCGTTTGGCCTGATCTGGTCAGGCTCGACCAGGCGCGCCTGTCCCGGACTGTGACCGGAAGCGGCTTCCGATTTTTTCTCTTCTTTTTGAGTACCCTTCGGGGCCTCAGGTTTCGACCCGCTGCCACCGGCCGACTCGTTTAGCGGCGGCGGCCCGAAGTAGTCTCGGATGTCTTTGTTGTTTTTGATGTTGCTGTCTTTGATTTCGGGGAAGGAAAAGAGCTTCCCGTCTTTCATATACATTCGATGCTGTTCTTCGAGGTTCATCGGACGAGCGCCTCTGCGGCCAAACACGGAAAGCTGATTGCCGCTTTCATCCACGGCGCGGTCGCGGTCTATCCCTTCGCTTATGGCGAGGGCCGGTTCGTGCGTGTGATGATGCGCGATCAGATGCGGGGTCGGGCGGGGGCTGAACCCGTAATGGCCGGGCGTATCTTCGGGCGAGATCAGTTGAACTACCTGCAACCCGTTGTGACCATCGGCCAGATAAGCAAACAGGCTCACGTTTGTCATGCCCACCTTCACATCGTTTGTATCGTTGATCTGCCCGTCGGCGTTATAGACCTGATCGAGTTTCGGCTTTTCCGGGTTTTCGATGTCGAGAATGACAAGCCCCTGTTTGCCGCCTGCTACGTAAGCATAGGTCCTGACGGGGTAGATGTTTCGGGCATCTTCGAGCCGCACGACCGCGCCTTCGACCGGACGAACGTGATCGGGATCGGTCACGTCAATGACCTTTACGCCTTCCTCGTCGCAGACGAAACCGTAGCGAAATTGTATCTGCACGGCTCGCGGTTTCTTTATAAACGGCTCTCCGATCTGCCCCACAACTTTTGGCTTGAGCGGGTCGTGAAGGTCTATGATAACCAGCCCCTTATCGCAGGTTATGTAGGCGTGGAAACCCGCGATGACGATGTTGTTGGCCCCGTTGAGCAGGCCGTCAGGATTGAAGGCCAGAGCGCGCTTGATAAAGTTGTTGTTCGGGTCGCCGTCGAGCAATGTGGCCACGCCCGGTCCTTTTTTCTTTTCGGTGAGCGGGTTGCCTATGACCACAAGCCCCTCGTACCTGTCCGTGCCGTAGAGGAAGCCGTAAAGCGCGGGTATCAACTGCCCGTCGTCGCGATACTTTCCTTCGTCGTTTTCGGGCCGGTAGATGCGGCGCGTCTTCTCTTTCAGGACTTCGCCCACGGTCGCCGTCGGGTCAACCGCAAGTGTTGACGGCGATGCGATGGCGGTCGCGTACTTCGACTTTATATAGAATTTCTGTCCCATCGGCGAGAACGGAGCCGTGGTCATTCTTTCAGAGAATCCCTTCTGGTCGATATTTGCAACGTCATAGATGCGGAAGCCACCCTCTCCGGTCGCGGCATAAAGGTATTCGCCGCGAAGCTGAAGGCTTTGCACTTCGGTCTTGTCCTTGCCGAAAAGCTTGAGCGAGTTGCCTATATCGTTGCCCGGATGCTCGTAAAATTCGTGAAGCTCCTCGTGGTCTTCCTGGTGTTTCTTGTACTCCTCGGGGAAGGCCAGTTTATGCAGATGGCTGCCGATGACGGCCTGCGGTTCCTCGCGCTCGGTGGCGACGATGGCCGAATAACCGCCTTCGCCTGTGGCGACATAGACGTATCGCCCTATCCAGTTATAGAAATTCGTCCCCTGCATCAACACCATGGCCATGTATGCGTTGTTGTCATTTTCCTTAGACAGATGGCAATCGGTGCATCCTTTTGTCTCGGTGGTCCTGACCGTGTGCGGGAAGTGAGAACTGAACGCCTGCCCGCTGTAGCCTTCCTGAGATACGGTCTGCTGCTGCCAGTAGAGGTATTCGCGAAGGGCGTTTCTGGAACTGACCAGAACGGCGCATGCCGATCTGATGGGCGCAAACCGTTTGCCTGTTACCGTGCCGTCTTTCCCAAGCATGAAGACATCGTCGCGGAGGGTCTGGAAATTATAGGTCACATAATTTCGCAGTTCCTCATCGCCTTCGTTGTGCAGCATCGCGCGCTGTTGATTTGCGGTCTGCTTCAGGTGACATCCGAAACAGCTTGGCGTCCACGACATGTGACACGCAAAACATGTCATCTTGCTGTTTGCGTGCGCGAGATTGCGATCATCTGCGGGCACCGTGCCCCAGGTCTTTCCGTCCTTTAGCACGGTCTTGGCAAGCGCCGCCTTCTCGTTGTATTCGGGGTTGCCCGGCGTGATTATGTCAACAAGCTGTTTAACCTCCCACGTCTTGTCGGCTTCGACCGCCGATCGCTGGAAAAGCTTGCCGTCTTTCTTGAAAAACCTGTCTTTCTTTAAGGCCGGGTTATCGCCGAGCGGAGAGACCTTGCGGTATTCGAGCATGCGGTTGCCGCCCGCGGCTGCCGATGTTCGCGCATCAAGAGATGTCGGGTCGGCGCGTTTGTCTATAGTGCCGTGACAGTCTTCGCATGAAATCTCTATGGCGTTGCGAGGCCCGCTGTAGAGATTTCCGTTCCCGTGGCTGTCGCGTCGGAAGTGACAGTCTATGCAGTGCATCCCGCGTTCGAGGTGAATGTCTTTCAGATGAACGGGAATCCCTGAGCGATCGGCGTTTTCATCATAAGGGTCTTCGACGGCCTTCTTGAGTTTTTCCGATGTTACATCCTTGACGATATCGCCGTTGGCATCCAGATAATTTCCCTTACGGTCCATTTTGAATGTGGTTCGATAGACCCATCCGTGACCGTTGAAGTCGGCAAACTGCGTGTGTTTGAGATCGGGATTGACCTCTTCGCGGAGGTTCCTAAGAAACTCGGGATCGCCCCATTTACCCCTGAGCGACGACGCTTCCGGGTTCCGCTGGAGGATGGTTCGTTCCTCTTCCGCGCTCAGTTCTTTGTGCTCTTTGGGATACATCTTCTCGCCGTCCGTCTCAAGATCCCACCACATCGTGCCGTAGTAGGTCATCAGCACGAGCGTGCCGGGGTGCATGTGACAGACCACGCACTGGCTGCTCGGAATGGCTCGCGTAAACTGGTGCTTTATCGGGTGCCCCGATTCGTTTTTCGGGATGGTCGGGTCGGCGCTGGCGCTTAACCCTGTGTGGCCGTATTTTGCGAACGGCCCCGAATGGTAAGGGTCGCGGTCATTGGCATAGATGACGTGACAGGAGGTGCAGCCGCTTGAGCGATAGTCACCCGGCTGGTCATTGGTCCCCATGAAATTAAGCGTCGGGTCGAGCAGGCGAGTCTTTTGCAGACCGATAAAGGTCGGGTCTGTGGCGAGCAGGGTTCCCAACCCTCTGAGGCTCAGAAGGTTTTGCGTGGGCTTTCCCGGAGGCTCTTCCGGCTGGGGATTGCCTATCTCTGCGGACTTGCGCCCGCCGCGCTCGAATGTCCTCAGTATGTTTCCCATCTGAGAGACTTCCCATCTGGGCATCGGGTCTATAAAGGGGAGAATGCCTTTTTTGTGAGTCTCTTCGGGCGTGGGAGAAGGGACCGTTTGCAGGCGTTGAGGCTTGCCGTCCTCGTCATAGCTTTCGCCGTATTGAGCATCCTTGAACGGGAACGACCCGTTGTTGTAGAGCGCCGCGCCCCAGAGCATGCTGCCCGTAGTCATCATGCTCTTCTTGACGTTGTGCACATCGCCGGGGTGGCATTCGGCTACCCCGCAGCTTCGGCGCGCAACGCGCAGATCGCCGGGGTTGACGAACTGAACATACTCCTGGCTCTCTCTGAGTATGGCTGTATAAGACCGTTCGGGATTGGCGGAGGTCTTCCAGAGATCGGGGAGGCGCGGCTGAACGTGCGCCTGTTTTTTCGCCTCGTTGTAGGGGGCTGACCCCATCGAGAGGCCCTGCGCCCGGACATCCGCGTTGCCGCCGTGGCAGTCAATGCAGCCGAGGTTTATCGCCCCGTTGTGCATGTCTTCGATACCGGTGTGGCAGTCATTGCAGCCCGCGCTGCGGCGGTCGGCCTCTTCTTTGGTCATGCCCCAGAGTTTGGCGCCACCTGCGTTTTGCGCGGCAGAGGCCGGGGCTTTTGACTCCTTCCCGGTATCCTTTTTCGCCGAAGCAGAATTACTGGCCGAATCCTTCGCCGCGGCCTTCGCCTCAGTTGCCTTCGCCTCAGTTGCCTTCGCCTCAGTCGCTTTCGTATCGGTTGCCTTCGTCTTGCCGGTCTCTTTTGCCGGAGAAGCAGGCCGCGCAGAGGGGGTTGTGTCGGCGAAACTGATAAAGGTGTAAAGGCAGACTGCCAACAGGATCAACGACAGTTTGAGACCGCTACTGGTACGTACGTTCATCTCTATCTCCCAACGCGAATGACTACACAACGCCTTGTCGAAATCAGTAAATGACTTTCACCTTCACAAAGGTCGAAAACAGGGTCTTCGTGGCGAACCCGCAATTTTGTCCGCTACAGTTAGAGCTATAGATGTCTTCGAACCCCTTGCCGGGGATCAGCGACGAGAACCCGCCTGCAATGACGATGTTCTCGTTCAAAAGCGGGCGATACAGTACCCCAACGCCGTAATCAATCCCTATGTCGCGGCGGATGCCCGGTTGGAATTCCAGTTGTTCGAGCGTTTCGGTGTGATGAAAATGCGAGTAATTCAGGTTCAGGATGCCCCGGAGCTTTGGCGTCATCTCCGCCTCGATTCCCACGTTGTAGATGAAGATGCCGGGGTTGACAAAGTTGGATTGTCCTTCGGTCTTGCTGCTGCGAAGGTTCGGCAGCAGGCTTTCGGGCTGGGTCAAAAGTACAGCCGTGTTTGTGAAGGGGATGGGGTTGAATTGCCAGAAGCTGAATTTGCCTCCCGCAAATTCCGGCAAATCCACAATCGAATCAAAGCCACGGGCCGTGCCGTCAAAGGGTTTCTTATCGCCCGAAGCGAAGAAGAGCGACCCTTTGAACCTGAGCCAGTCTCGATCAATAGAAAGCTCGGCTGCGGCCATCTGAGCGTTTATGTCAACCTCGCGCCCGGCAATCGGATTGCGCGTGTCGTGGCCCAGAACCTGATAGAAGGCGTGATCTATGTTGAGCTTTCCTATGTGGCCGTCGCCCGTAAATCCCAGGTAGTAAGACTTGATTCCGTGCGGGGCCGCGTCTCCGATAAGGGCGGGGCGCACAAGGAAATCGTTTTCGTCGAAGTGCCTGCTCGGGCGGTCGTTGTTGAAGTGAAAGCTGAATTGTGTCTGGTAGCCTTTCCAGATCGTGTCCTGCTTGTAGACGTTGGCGATAAACAGCGACTGGTCTCTGAACTCGCCGAGGTTTACGCGGGTGTTCAATTCGCTGTTTGTGTCTTTCTCAAGCAGGTAAAAATAGGCCGCGTTGAAGTTGTAGTGGTTATTTGCCGCCTGTCCGAAGAGTCGCGCTCCGAGGTTGAAATCGTTGAAGATGAATCCCCGGAAATCGCTCTGGAACTGTTGTATACCCACTCGGATAAACGTGGTGTCGAAGTACGGGCTTTCGCCTTTCTGGCTTCCCCGGCCTCTGAGGAACGGAAGTAGTTTGGTCGTGTCTCCGAGCCTCATTTCACCGAAAAGCTCTTGAAATCCCACATAGCCGTCAAGCCGATTTGCTCCAAAAGCCGGGTTGATGTTGACCAGAGAGTTCTCCTGCGTGTTCAGGTGATTGATGTTGAAGTTTGGCGTGAAGCGGAATCTCCAATCAATAGGCTTATAGGAGGTGTCGCCGTGGAAAATCTCTATCGAGGCGACGAAATTTTCCCGGGTAAAGATTTGCCCGCCCCGGCCAAAGAACTCTTCGGAATCGGGTCTCTGCGCGCTGACGTTGCTTGGAACAGGGATGCGCCTGGCGGTGACGAGGGTCTCGCTTTCAAGCGTCAGAACCATGAAATTGTGCTGCTTGAAGATCGGGTAATCGCCTTTGAGGATGTTCTGGCGATAGGGGTTATACCACGCGCCGCGTTTGTAGCGCGGGTCATCGGGAAAGCCTATGCGCCAGCGGTCGGGAACCTGCACGGCATCGGCCGAGGTCTGTTCCTGTCTGTCGATGCTTGACGGCCCTGAGAATCCAAGCTGCGGATTTGAGGGCGTCTTAAAGATTTCGCTCGGGGCCGGAGCGCGATTCAGTCTCAGTGCGAAATCGGGCGAATCGTCGGGCGAAGGCTGAGCGAGCACCTCTCCGGCTACAGGAGTAAAGGTGGCGTCGCGGTCGTGGCACTCGCCGCACTTTGTAAATTTGATGGTTCGCTCGACATTGGCAAATCGCACGTTCTTGGCTTTGAATCTGTCGCTTGCGGCTCTGAAATCCTCATCCGCCGAGGCCCTGTGACAACTGATGCAGAGGCGGTGAAACGCCTGCATCGAGTTCAGGTCAAAGCCTTCCTTGTCATCGGGGTTTATGGGATTGCCGGGGTCTTTGTGACAATTTGTGCATTTTTGAAAATCTTTTGGATCTGTGATGTCCTTGACCGTGTGATGACACCCAATGCATGCGACTCCGGTCGGCGTCTTGTGAGGGAAGATCGGATCGGGGTTTATCAGGGCCTCGTGTTGCTTGTGGTCAAACATGACCAGCCCGCGTCTGCCTGTAATGTCGAATCTGACGGCGACTCGCTCACCCTCGCTTTGAATCGCTTCATCCGGTCCCGAATAAGCGAATGTGCTCGTAGACAGGGCCGCGAGCGCGAGCATAGTCAGTCCATAGAGTGCAACGATGAATAGCTTCAGTTTCATTCGATCCCTCACTTGAGATGCCAACCCTGAGTCTATCTTTAACAAAGCGGTCTAAACTGAAGGGGTTAGTTAGAACTGTTCCTGTCTCAATTGGCCAATCAACTCTTAGCGGTACGTTTGCAAATCCAAACACTATATTGACGTCAAAACCAACGCGATAGGCGAGGGTATAACATGTGAGGAGAGCTAAAGTCAAGAGTGCAAGTTCGTCGCAAATACCCAAACAGGCTACTTTTGCGCAAAAACACTGAGAAAAGATTTTTGAGAAAAATTCTTTGTCTATTTGGCTGTGTAAAGACCTCGCACGAGGGCCAAAGAGACGCGTTTCGTCTTTTCGCTTGCAACGCTTTTTTTCATAAGCTATACTTCCCGCCCAAAAGCAGCCGGATTTGGGCGGTGCAGGTATTAAGGAAGATAATATTCGGCTCTTATTGCACGAAAGGCTTTTGGCTAGAAAGGCTGATCAACCAACGCGTTTGAACAATCGAACAAGGGAGTGGGTGCAGTAAGCGGTCGTTTGACTTCAAGATTCGTTACACAGCTTATGGCAAAAATCCGCGCTAAAAATCCTTAAGCATTTTCTCGCTTTTGTGTTGGGGCTTGAGTGCACCCACCAAAGCAAACCGGGTTTGGAGGTTATGATGAGATACATGGTTGTAAAGCGCAAACGCTCAGGAAGACGAGCGCTGATAGTCCTGAGTTGCTTTCTAGCGATTGGTATGGTGTGCCTGAGTGGACATTCACTTGCCTGGTTGCAGTCGGGACCGACTCCGCTCATCTTCTCCGACAAAGCTTCTTTCAATCCACGGAAAGGCGCTCTGACGATCAAGGGAGAGAATTTTCAAAAAGGGGCGGCGCTGACGCTCACTAATGCGGCGGGGCCGATCAGCTTTAGCAATGCTAAGATCAAAGGCGAGACCAAGATAGTAATAAAGAGCGTGGCCGAAGCCGACATCGCCGATGGGGTGGATGTGAAGGTCACAAACCCCAACGGCTCCTTTGTGACGGCTCATATAGCCGTGAGCGTGGCCGACGACACCCGCCTTACCGTAAGCGATGTCAAGACCATAATCGCGCAGGCCGTGGCGCAGGCCGAAGCAAGCGGGTTGAGAGCTTCGATAGCCGTCGTTGATGCGGAAGGCAACATTCTGGCCAACTTCACCATGAACGGCACTCCCAAAAATACAGTGGTAGGCATAGGAACCCGGTGTTTCGGAGATTTCCCCAATTGCGGGCTTGAGGGTGTCAAGGTTCCTTCCTGCTCGGCTGCCATATCGAAGGCTGTCACGGGATCGTTTCTAAGCAGCGGCGGACACGCATTCAGCACGCGCACGGCAAGCTTTATCGTACAGGAGCATTTCCCTCCGGGCGTAAACTTTCAGCCCGGGGGCCCGCTGTTTGGCGTGCAGTTTTCGCAGTTTCTCTGTAGCGATGTCAATGCCAGAGCGCCTCTTGGACTCTCGGCAGACGCGGGCGGGATACCGCTTTACAAGAACGGGCTGAAGGTCGGCGGAATCGGCATCGAGGGCGACGGAGTCTATAGCCTCGACCCCGACCCGACAGACAAAGACCAGCCGGTTGAAGAACTGGTAGCGGTGGCGGCATCGCGCGGTTTCGAGGCCCCGGACGCAATCACCGGAGACAAGATAGTCGTAAACGGCATCAGGTTTCCATACGTCAACACGCCGATGCCTGCCTCGCTTACGCTCAAGGCGTTTGATAATCTGCCCGGCTCTTTGATAGGCCCGTGCACAAACGCCCCCGACCCGGCTCATCCCGACAGGTTGCCTCTGGCCCCGGCAACCGTGCTGCCCGCTCAACCGTCCAGGTTCAGAGTCATCACATTGCCCGGCGCAGACCCTGATAAAGTGCCGCCCGGCAGAGTGGATAATCGCTTCTTCCCGTTCAAGAACGGCTCGGTGCTTACGGCCAACGACGTATTGCAGGTGATAACCCAGGCGGCGGCCCAGGCCTTTATCACGCGCGCGGCTATTCGCCAGCCGCTCAATAGCCCTACACAGGTGAATATGACCGTCGTTGATGTCGATGGAACCATACTGGGTATATTCAGCACGATTGACGCCCCTATATTCGGTTTCGACGTTTCGGCGCAAAAGGCGCGCACAGCCGCCTTCTTCAGCAACCCCGTAGCGGGCCGAACGCTACGACAGGCCGGACTTGGCAGGTATGTTGACGCGGCTGCCGCAGACGGGCTTGGTCTTGACGGGACTGTGGCCTTTTCAGACCGCGCGGGGGGATTCCTCAGCCGGCCTTTCTTCCCGGACGGTATTGACGAAACTGAGCACGGACCGTTTTCCGTGCCTATCGAAGACTTCTCTCCTTTCCACGATGGACTGCAACTCGACCTCGTGCTGGATGAGTATTACGGCAATATCCTGAGATTTCTCAATTCCAACGGGCAGGATGTCGGGTCTCTGCTCAACGCGGTAGCCTTTCCTTGCACATCTTTCTTCAATCTCGGAAACGGAAACCAGATATTTCCGGGCAGCGTGCCTCTTTACAAAAACGGAAAGCTCGCCGGGGGCATAGGGTTGAGCGGCGACGGTGTGGATCAGGACGACATCATAGCCACCATGGGAAGCACGGGATTTGAGTCTCCGCCTGAGATGCGCGCCGACCGCGTGTTCGTGCGCGGCATAAGATTGCCCTTTGTAAAGTTCCCGCGCCATCCGAATCGCTAGGCAAAAGACGGCGCATCAAGCTGCCATACAAAAAGAGGAGTGAGACGATTTCGCCTCACTCCTCTTTCATTTCCCGATCATTCCCTCATCCAGACCGAACGAGCAGATCAATCAGGGGATAGGCTTTCTGTTTTGCCATTCGCCCCGAGGCGATGTGGCAAATAGCCGGTTATTGCTCGACTATATCGCCCTTCATCGGTCCAAGCGCGCCCAGTAGCTCGCCCTTCTCTTTTTCGCCCACCTTGAATTTATCGAGCGCCGCAACAAGATCTTCAACCAGCGCGTTGAAGTCAGCTTCGGTTACGCCCATGCCTTCGTGAGCCGCCTTCATGCTTTTGCCTTTATACTTGCACGGTCCACCGCTGGCCTGGCAAATCTGGTCAACCAGATTTCCTTTGAACTTTTTCAGTCGTTTGGGATCTTTGGCGGTGTCCGCAAAAAACTTGTTGATTCGATCATCGTGCGCGACATTATCGACAAACTGGTCCACAACGGCTGAAATGGATTTCTTTCCGCCCAGCCTCTTGTACAGCGACTCTTCCTTCATCTTCTTGTCGCTGTGCTTCATTTTCTTGTCGTTGTGCTTCATCTCTTGCCCGCGAACAAATGCGGCAGAGAATGAGCCGAATGCAAAGACTACAGCTATTGCTGCTACGATCAGGTTTTTTCGCATGTGCGAATCCACTCCTTTCTCATCTCAAAACAAAGCGGTTCGGGTCCCGCCTGAAAATCGGTTTGTCATATCCTCATAGATGTTTTGGTTCGTTTGTATCTGCACAACATTTCAACCCGGAGCAATCTTTTGTATGAATATTGCTCCGACGCGCCTGAAGAATGACTTGACTGCAAAAATACGCTTGCGATTATTAGTTCGGATGCCTGAGCCGCAAGAAACTTATTTGATCGAAGATGACCTCAACCATAAGCTGGTTTTTGCACGAAAGGAATTTACTTGCCTTTTGGGTATCCTACCAACAAGCCAGCGCGATTCTATAGTAGAGCATACTTAAAGTCAACGAGTTTATCCGGCCCGATTTTCATGTGAATCGCGCCCCGCAAAGCCAGGGCAGCAGCAATAGACTACCATCCGGTGCCGGAACGGATGGTAGTCTATACGTCTTTTGTCAGTTGCGCGTACTGTCATCTAAGGTTCCCGCCGGTCGCGGCTGATGAGGAGGCGCAAAAAACGGAAAGGTGTCGAGAAAGGCAACGTCGTTGGCCGGGACGGAATCTCCGAAGACATTCTGGTTGGCCACAAAGAAAAAGATCGTGTCAACCACATCATCAGCGGGTCGCCGCCCGTTAGGATAACCTGCTCCGGCGCTGGTCCCGCCGCCCGATCCGCTGTTGGGGACGGCGAGGTTGAGGCGAAGATAATCGCCGTGTATTACCACGACATTCGCCAGAATATTTATGTTGGTGTCGTTTGTGCCTACCAGTTTGAGAAAAGCGATAATGTCGTTTGCAAACTTTCCATTCGCATCGTCAACCGGCGTCGAGGCATTATATTCGTCTTTGCGAGCGAAGGGGATGATCAGGGCATTGATGCCGGGATTTGCGCTGCGGTCGAGCGTTTCATAGTCGCCGCGATCGGCGATCATATCTCCCTTGATAATGCGTTTGCGCCGCCGCTGCGTGAGCGATTGCACTCCTATGACGCTATCGGATTGGAGGCGCAGCACAGAGCGGGGCACGCTCAGGATGATTGAGAGAATATTGTAGCCTGCAAAGCTGTCGCGCCCACGCGCGAACTGCGACGGGTCGGGAGAGCCTGCCCTGATCGATGAAATGAATCGGGAGAAGGCGGGTATATCGAAGAAGAACGGGTCATCAGTTTCGCCTGCGAAGAACGAAACCCCGGTGGCCGGATCGGTAGTCACCGTGAACGGGTTTGGCTGGGCCGCCTGCGTCGCTATGGTCGTGGGCGCGGTAAATTTCTGGCCGAAAGGCAATTCGATGGTTGCCGTTTGCGGAGTGCTTGTCGATGTCCGCTTCGAAAATGTGACGTTGATGGCTTGATCGGGTATTGCATCGCCCGTCGTCTCGAGCTCGAACCTGTATCGCACCTGATCATCAAAGAAGGCAAAGTTGACTGCCTCGCCAGGCACGATAAATCCGCGCACGGTCAGTGCGAGAACGACCCTTGTATTATCGTTGGGATCGAGGAAGGCATAGGTATCACCCTGGTCAATTCCCTGATCGTTGGAGTTGATTGGCGCATCTCCGTGGTCGGAAGCGACAATTGATGGAGCTGGAAGCAACAACGTTCCAAAAGCTACTATCAGGCAAAGAGCGACTAACGCAATATTCCTGCTGTGTGTGAAGATCATGGTTTCCTCCTTAATTTACGATTGATCGTCAATTTTGAATGTTTAATTATCTGGTCATAACATAATGGACCACCCTGATTGGAGTACTCAAGAATTTGTAAAAGGTGAGGAATATTGGTTAGTCGGTATGCAGGGTTTGCAGACCTCAAACTCTTGAGTTATCCGAAGAGTTAATCCCTGTCAGGATGGCGTATGCGCAATAATGTTGTACTGGTCAAGACCCAATTGCACGAAAATGCCATTCCCTATAATAGCTGTTTTCGATTCTGCTGAATCGAAAGATCCGGTACGCGCCGGACACAGGCAATCGTATGCTATCACAGAGGCAGGTTTTGTCAATGGGTTTTCAAACTCGTGGCGCTGAGTGAAGCACTATTGCGTTGCGCAAAGGCGCTTTCCTGCGGTTTAATCAATTCTTGACGGATTTCCAGTCTTACAAACCGATTTGTCCAGATATGCCGGGATCGTTCAATATGCCACGGGGGGGCGCGTATGAGTCCGTATAAGCCCGTTCGGGATGAAAAAACGGGAGAAGAGTTTCTCGAAGTCTCACTGAGCGGAGACCTGCTGCTGGATCATTCTCTGCTCAATAAAGGGAGCGCGTTTCCCGAAGACGAGCGCCGCCAGTTCAAACTTCTCGGCCATTTGCCGCCACACGTTTCGACGATGGATCAACAACTGGCCCGGCTGTATGAAAACTTTAAGCGGAAAGAATCCGATCTCGAACGCTATATCTTTCTGGTCTCTCTGCAAGACCGCAACGAGACGCTCTTTTACCGATTGCTTGAGGAGCATATAACCGAGATGATGCCCATCATCTACACGCCCGTGGTGGGGCTTGGTTGTCTGCACTACAGCCACATATATAGAAAGCCCCGGGGGCTTTACATCTCTTATCCGCAACGCGAAGAGATCGATCTGATACTCGACAACGCTCCCACGACCGATGTTCAGGTGATCGTATTTACCGACGGCGAGCGGATACTGGGTCTGGGCGATCTGGGCGTCGGAGGCATGGGAATCCCTGTAGGGAAACTGTCGCTTTATACCCTGTGCGCGGGGATTCATCCGGCCACTACCCTGCCCATCACGCTCGACGTTGGAACCGACAATCAGGACCTGCTCACGGACCCGCTTTACCTCGGCTGGCGGCACGAGCGCATACGCGGCAAGGAGTACGACGACTTTATCGAAATCTTTGTAGAGACGGTAAAGCGCAAGTTTCCGGGCGTGCTGCTTCAGTGGGAAGATTTTGCAAAGGCCAATGCCGGGCGTTTGCTCGAACGTTACCGCGACCGTTTGTGCACCTTCAACGACGACATACAGGGAACGGGAGCGGTCGCGGTTGCGGGGTTGCTTGCGGCGGTCGAAGTGACCGGCTCAAAGATCAGCCGCCAGCGCATAGTGATGCTCGGGGCGGGATCGTCGGCTACGGGCATAAGCGATCAGATCGTCGCGGCGATGGTGAGCGAAGGTCTTTCGGAAGAAGAAGCCCGCCGGTCGATCTGGATGGTTGACCGACACGGGCTTGTTCACACGGGTCAGGATCAGGTTGAATCTTCCAGGGGGAAATATTCGCAGCCCGGCGAGAGCCTCGCCGGGTGGCAACTCGACAACCCGAATCAAATCATGTTGCTCGATGTGATCAGAAACGTGCGCCCCAATATTCTCATAGGCACGTCCGCCCAGCCGGGGGCCTTCACCGAAGAGGTCGTGCGGCTGATGGCCGCCCAGGTCGAGCGTCCGATTATCTTTCCCCTTTCCAACCCTACCTCGAAATGCGAGGCGATACCGACTGATTTGATCAATTACACCGAAGGCCGCGTCCTTGTTGCCACGGGCAGCCCTTTCCCAGAAGTGATTTATAACGGAAAGACTTTTTACACCGGCCAGTGCAACAATGCTTATATCTTTCCGGGCGTGGGGCTTGGCGTGATTGCCTCGCGCGCCCGCCGCGTGAGCAACGAGATGTTTGTAGCGGCTGCCCGCGCCCTGAGCGCGTTGTCTCCGGCCCGGCGTGACGCTTCGCGCTCGCTTTTCCCGGCGCTCGAAGACGTGCGCGAAGTCTCGCGTCGCGTCGCGCTCGCCGTAGCGGTTGAAGCCGGGCGCTCGGGTCTGGCCGAAGAGAAATCTCTTGAGGAGTTGACGCGATTGATCGAAGAGACGATGTGGCATCCGCGCTATATGCGGTATAAACTCAAAGTAGATTGATTGGTGGAACGCAGACAGAGCGCGGGCGGATTGAAAACAGACGGAGGAATCATGAGTAAAGACACTTTGACAATAACCGACAACAGGACAGGGAAGCAGTACGAGGTTCCCATCGAAGAAGGCACTATAAAAACGATGGACCTCAGACAGATAAAGGTCTCAGACGATGACTTCGGGCTTATGGGCTACGACCCGGCATTTACAAACACTGCTTCGTGCAAGAGCCGCATCACATACATAGACGGCGACCGTGGCATATTGCGCTATCGCGGATACCCTATCGAACAGCTTGCCGAACACAGCACCTATCTCGAAGTGGCTTACCTGATCCTTCACGGCGAATTGCCCAGTGAGGTGCATCTCAAGGAGTGGATATGGGACATCACGCATCACACGCTGCTCCACGAACAGATAAAGAAATTCATGGACGGGTTTCATTACGACGCGCACCCGATGGGGATGCTCGTAGCCACGGTGGGCGCCCTTTCGACCTTCTACCCGGAGGCGAAAAATATCTTTGACGATCAACAGCGTCGCAAACAGATTCATCGTCTCATAGCGAAGATGCCCACGATAGCAGCCTTTGCCTATCGCCACAGCGTAGGAATGCCTTATGCCTATCCCGATAATGACCTGAGCTACACGGGCAATTTCCTCAACATGATGTTTAAGGCTACGGAGGTAAAGTACGAGCCAAACCCGGTGCTCGAACGCGCGCTCAGCGTGCTGTTTATACTGCACGCTGATCACGAACAGAATTGCAGCACAAACGCCATGCGCAGCATAGGCAGTTCCGAATCCGACCCTTATTCTGCGGTAGCCGGAGCGGCGGCGGCGCTTTACGGCCCGCTTCACGGCGGAGCAAACGAAGCTGTTCTCAGGATGTTGAACGAGATCGGCTCCAAGTCGAACATCTCCGCCTATATCGAGCGAGTGAAAAAAGGCGATGTTCGATTGATGGGATTCGGACATCGCGTCTATAAGAATTACGACCCGCGCGCAAAGATAATCAAGCAGATCGCCTATGATGTCTTCGAGGTGACGGGCAGTAATCCCGTCTTAGACATCGCGCTCGAACTTGAACGGATCGCGCTTGAAGACGAGTACTTCATAAAACGAAGGCTCTACCCGAATGTGGATTTCTATTCGGGGATAATTTATCAGGCGATGCGTTTCCCCGTAGACATGTTCCCTGTGCTCTTCGCAATTCCGCGCGTATCGGGATGGCTCGCGCAATGGGTAGAGATGCTCAACGACAGCGAGCAAAAGATTGCCCGCCCGCGCCAGATTTATCTGGGATACGATGAGCGCGATTACACGCTGATTGACGAGCGCAAAGAGGAAACGGAAAATGCCACGACCAGCGCCTGACGCCGGGTCGCCGTTTGAATTGAACCGGCATAGAGCAATCGGGTATAACTCTTCGGCTCGGCCGGTTTTATCTTAGTTTCAAAGGAGTATGAGAGTTGCCACAAAGTCGCAAAAGAAAGTCCGGAAAGGGCGGAATATCCTCCAGACAGGTCTATGCTTCGGGCAGGAGATCGAAGCAGAAAAAAACGACTCGATATATCATAATCGCAGCCGTGGTGATCGGCGTGCTCGCAGTTGGCGCGGCGGCCTTTTTGCTCACACGCGGCAATCACATAGTCACTACCGATTCGGGGTTGAAATACATTGACCTTGTCGAAGGCACAGGAGAGACCCCGAAGCCGGGCCAGACCGTCTCCGTGCATTATACGGGCTGGCTTGAAAACGGAACGAAATTTCAAAGTTCGTTAGACAGTGGAGAGCCGATTACATTCAGGATCGGCACTGGCGCGGTCATCAAAGGTTGGGACGAAGGCATAATGACGATGAAAGTAGGCGGCAAACGCAAGCTGATGATCCCTTACAACCTCGCCTATGGTGCGGCAGGAAAACCACCCTTAATACCGCCCAATGCTCCGCTTACCTTCGAAGTCGAACTGCTTGGAATCCAATGAGGGATGAGGGATGAGGGATGAGGGATGAAAAGGAGCATGTTGACATAATCTGCTTCATGCGATTGGCCAGGTAACGAAATGCCTCCTCACAGTTCTTTTCATCGCTCATCCTTCATCCTTCCGAACATCCTTCATCCTTTCAAATTGCTCGTGGGTGCGGCGCTTCGCTCAGAGTTTAGATGGGCCGTCCGGCATATTTACACCTGGCTTGTGCTTGGCCCTGTGGTTCTCGGGCTCACCTGGTTCACAATAAGCCGCCTCTCAGATAATCTTCCCGCGTGGCGGCCTTCGCTCGGGCTCGCCCTGTCGCTTGCGACGCTGTTTGTGCTTTGTCTGACGGCGCTCAACCTGTCGCGCGCGAGCATCGAGATTTATCATCTCAAGCGACCGGAATCATTTTTCGAATCTTTTCCCCTCTCTCCCGCCCTTCACCTAAATGCCGCGCTCGCAATTCGCATCACCCGAACCCTTGTCGCGGGCGTGGTTGTCATTGAAGTCTGGTCGCTTTCAGGCGAAACCGCTTTGACAAATCCGCGAAGCCTGCCGCCTCTCGCGTTATTTGTCATCCTCACGGCGCTCACGCAATTGTTTGCCGGGCTAAACTGGATTCACTGGGGCCATAGGCGAAATCTGCGAGCGGCAGCAATCGCGCTTGTCATCATAATTTTTACTTCAATTGCAGCGGGAGAGTTGCTTGTGCTCTCGCTTGAGCCGAATTCGGTCTCGCGTCTCACGGGCGTATTATCAATGGCTGCGAGCGCATTCTTGTGCGCGCTCGTCTATCTGATAACGCAAAGGCTGCACGCGCGCTGGCGAGCGGCAGACATCGAGTTTGTCAAGCGGCTACAGGATGCGAATCGCCGCAGCATCTTTAGCGTGAGGATTTTCAGGCGCTGGTTTGGAGCGAAGGTGGCGGCCGAACTGGCTCGTGATCTGCAATTGACGGTGAGGGCGTTTTCATCTGCCGTGTATGTGGCACTGGGCATCTCTGTGCTCTGGCTCTTTGCGCTTTTCATCGCGCTCACGGCGCGGCTGCTGCCTCTTGCGGCGAGCGTTATACCGCTCGGCCCCGACGACGCAAGCGGGTTCAACGCGACATGGCGGCCTTCCGTGATGGCCGTGAAAGCGGGCTGCGCGCTTGTTGTGGTGTCACTTTCGGCTCTGACCCCGGTGCTTGTGGCATACGAACTGCCTCATCTCTGGCTTGAACGCTCGCTCGGCACTACCGGTCTCGAGATATGGCAGGCAAAGCTCTGGTACACGCGAATGGTGAGCGCGCCTGCGCCAATCATCGTGTGGCTGCTGGGGTTTGTCAGCGCGGAGGTCCCGCTCTATTACGCGATACCCTTGCTTGCCGAGTCTCTGTTTCTGTGGTGGCTGGTCAGTTCCCTCATGGGCTCGCTTTCATTCGAGATGCCGAACCGGCCCGGTCTTGCGATCATCTTTATGGTGACAGTCGGGCTTGCGGGCGGAGCCCTCGCGGCTTTGTTATGGCCTTTCGGGATAATAATATACTTTCAGGCGATGCACGGTTTGCCCGAACGCGGGCGGGCAAGAGTCAGGTACTATCTGATTACGGAGGACGATTGAGCGAAAGCCTGATAAGAGTTGACGCGGTCACAAAGCGATACGGCGACATCACGGCGGTCAATGAGGTAAGCCTCGACATTCCTGCCGGACAGGTCTGCGGGCTGGTAGGCGCAAACGGCGCGGGCAAATCTACCTTGATACGTATGATCGTCGGCATCACAGAACCTGACGCGGGAAAGGTCTTTATCCACGGCGAGGCGCTGACGAGTCAGATGCCTACGGCCAAACGACATCTCGGCTACCTGCCCGAAGAGCTTATACTGTACGAACAATTGACGGGCAGCGAATACCTGCATCTAGTAGCCGGTCTGAAGGAGATCAGCGGCGAGACTATCCCCGAAGAACTCGATTTTTTTGAGCTTACGCAAGCCAAGGATAAACTCGTAGGCGGTTACTCGCTCGGTATGCGTAAAAAGCTTGGGCTTGCGGCGGCTATGATCGGCTCGCCCGATGTGGTTGTGCTCGACGAACCGCTCAACGGTTTGGATGTAGAGATGATGCGCAATCTGAGGCTCAGAATAGAAGCCGAAAGCAGGCAGGGCCGCGCCGTGCTTGTCTCTTCGCACGTGATGAGTTTTGTCGAGCGCGTCTCGGATCGCGTGGCCATAATGCGCACGGGTCGTCTGGTAGCCAATGACGCGCCCTCTGATTTGCGAGTCTTGACCGGACTTGCCGACGCGCCGTTTGAAGATGTGTTCTTTCACCTGGCCGGAAGACGCAGTGATCTGGAAAAGGAGATCGAGCTATGAAAATACCGGATTTTCAAGATGTGCTGATGGCTCGCAAACGGATCGAGCCTTATCTGTTGCGCACGCCTCTGCACTCATACCCGGCGATCAATGATTTGATCGGCACCGAGGTCTTTATCAAACACGAAAACTATCAGCCAACGGGCGCTTTCAAAGTGCGCGGCGGCATAAACCTGATTTCACAGTTAAGCCCGAAGGAGCGCGCGCGCGGAGTGATCGCCGCCTCGACCGGCAATCACGGGCAGTCGGTGGCTTACGCTGCCAGATTGTTTGGAGTCGAAGCTCGCATAGTGGTGCCGGAAGCGGCTAATCCCGGCAAGGTGGCCGCTATCGGCGGGCTTGGGGCCGAGGTGATTTTTCACGGCGAAAAATTCGACGATGCGCGCCTCCATTGCGAATCGCTTGCCGCCGAGCGAGGCTATCGCTACATCCATTCGGGCGACGAACCTCTGCTGATTGCCGGGGTCGCAACCGAGGCTTTAGAGATGCTCGAAGACGAACCGGGCCTCGACCTTATCTTTGTGCCCGTGGGCGGAGGCAGCGGTGCCGCCGGTGTTGCGATTGCTGCGGAAGCCGTCAATCCCGGCATTCGCGTCGTGGGAGTCCAATCGGAGAGCTCGCCCGCTGCCTACAATTCGTGGAAGGAGCGCCGACTTGTAGAAGCGCCGAATCACACCTTTGCCGAGGGGATTGCGACGGGCACGGCCTTCGCTTTGCCGCAGATGATCCTGTGGGATCGGCTTGCTGATTTTCGCCTGACGAGTGATGAAGAGATAAAACGAGCGATGGTGTGGATGATCGAGCGCGCGCATACGCTTGCCGAAGGGGCGGGGGCGGCGGCGCTGGCCGTGATCTACGCGATGCGCGAGGAACTTGCGGGAAAAAGGGTGGGAATGGTCTGTTCGGGCGGCAACACTTCACTCGAGCACTTGAAACAGGCGCTGATGTAATCTGCGATATTTATTTGAACCGCAGAAATCTTTTTGCCCGCTGTGCGCATCCTCTTTAAGGCGTATTTTTAATTGGCAACGAGAAGCGTTTCAGCCGGTTGTCGAAAGGCATGTGATAACATAATGATAAGCAGATCGAGTGAAAACTATGAGCGCGATTCAACCGAAAGAGCTTTGAAGAGCTTAATCAAAGAGCAACCAGAAGGAGGCGAATTATGAAGAATTACCGTACGGGCATCTTATCAATCATCACCCTGGCGTTTCTTGCGCTGCCGATGTTCGCCGCGCCGGTTCAGAAGCTGCCTGTGCCGGCTCGGACTCGCATATTGATGAAACTCAATAACGGGATCAGCAGCAAGACGAGCCGCGCCGGAGACCGTTTCACGGGGACGATCATCTCGCCGCTCGAATACGAAAACGGCACGGTGCACGGTCATATCGCTCAGATAAAAGAATCGGGCAAGGTCAAAGGCAAGACGGAGATGTCTCTGGTTTTCGATTCAATAGAACTGCCGGGCGGGCGAACATCTCCGCTCAGCGCAGAGTTGATGGAGGTGCGCCAGTCCGAATCCGTCAAGGTAGTCGATGAAGAGGGCCATATCGAATCCGGCAGCCGTGGCAAACAGGCAATCAAGCGCGGGGCCATCGGCGCTGCCGTAGGCGGCGTGCTGGGCGGGTTGATTGGCGGCGGCAAAGGAGCCGCGATAGGAATCCTCTTAGGCGGCGGCGCGGGAGCAGGCTCGCTTGTCATTGACGGCGAAAAAGAGTTGAGACTCGATTCCGGCACGGAGATAGAAATCCGCGCACTCAAAACGACGGGTCGAGCTTCTGAAGAAGGCTATGATAGCTTCCACGTCACTCGCGCGACCATCATGGAGGTGCAGCGCGAGCTTAATCAAAAGGGCTACAACGCCGGCCCGGCCGACGGGCTGATGGGTACGCGGACTCGCGGGGCGCTCCGCCAATTTCAGCGTGACAGCAATCTACCTGTGACCGGGCGCATTGATCGCGAAACGGCCGAAAGATTGGGTGTACACTAAAAACAGTAGGCAGTAGGCAGTAGGCAGTTTGTAATAAACCGATAAATCATGCTAACCCGGGAAGCTAAAGGCAGGAGGCCGGGTATGGATATGAGTAGTTGGCACCCGACTCCGATAACTGCCTACTGCCTGCTGCCTACTGAAAAAACATTTGCAGAATTCGCGCGCAAAAACCCGTCTAGGCTAGATGGCGGGTAGAAATAAACCGTTGAAGTGTGCGAAAAGCTGTGATTACTGCCTTGAATGCTTACCCCTTCTCGTGACACCAAAACTCCTCCCGCCGCCGGGCTTCAAGTCATCCGATTCGCTGAAGACGCCGGACCTCTACGGTAACCTCCAGCTCACATTCTTCAGCAATCCCGAGACTCTGGAATTCATAATTGACGCCGACATGGACGATGCTCAGGGAATAGAACACATCTTCCAGGTCCTGAGGCCCATTTTTACGGGCCAGAACACCAATCCATTCGACGTACACGAAATCCTGCTGGGGTTTCAACAGATTGATCCCGGCTACAGGCTCGATGCCTGAACCGAGGCCGGGCGATAAAGACCCATCCGTCAGAAACCGCATAGACAATTGCGCGCGGCGCTTTTATATTAGCCCTGCTCTTATTTTATCGAATGAAGGCTATGAGAAGACCCTATGCAATCACAGGTTCTGGGAATTGATCTTGGAGGAACGAAGGTCAGCGCGGGAGTAATTGACGGGGAGGGACACATCACTGGCCGCGCACGCGCAAAAACAAAAGCCTGGCGCGCAAACGAAGAAGTATTCGAAACCATCGCGGGCATCGCTCAAAAAGCCCTCGCCCGCGCGGGCGTTGAGGCGCAAAATCTGGCCGCGATAGGCATAGGCTCACCCGGCCCGCTCGATTCAAAGACGGGTTATATAATCGAATCCGTCAACTTGAATTTCAATAATTTCCCCCTCGGCCCTCTCATGGCCGAAAGGTTCGGTTGCGCCGTAATCGTCTCAAACGATGTGGACGCGGGCACATACGGCGAATTCAAAGCCGGAGCGGCGCGCGGCGCAAGCGACGTGCTGGGCATGTTTATCGGAACGGGTATCGGTGGCGGCCTGATCCTAAACGGCGCGCTCTATACCGGCTTCACGGGGAACGCGGGCGAAATAGGCCACATCGTCATAGAGGCGGATGGCCCGCGTTGCGGCTGCGGCGCTCGCGGTTGCCTCGAAGCGCTTGCAAGCCGTGTAGCCATGACGCGCGATATAAAAAAAGCCATTAAGCGCGGCGAGAAATCGTCTCTGGCCAAACTGCTCGACAAACAACCCGGCGCTCTTCGGAGCAGCGCTCTCAGGAAGGCTTATGATGAGGGCGATAAAGTGGTCACGCAGGTAATTCACAACGCGGCCCGATACATAGGAATCGCCGTGGGGAGCGTGGTCAATCTGCTCGGCCCTGAAATAATAGTTCTCGGCGGGGGCATGATCGAAGCCATGAGCGATGATTTCATCCATCGCATTGATCGCGCCGCCCGCAAGGTGGTCTTCGAATCCATAAGAAAAGATGTGAATATAGCGCGGTCTGCGCTTGGCGATGATGCGGGAATAATCGGGGCGGCGATGCTTGCGCGAGAAGTCCAACAGGAGTGGGAGGATAAAAAAACATTGGATGATGCGTGATGCGTGATGCGTGATTTACCGGGCTTGCAAGTTGTCTTTAACAGGCAGGCTCTCTAAATTTCACGCATCGCGAATCACGCATCACGTGATCTAGCGTTTGCCTTCGGCAAGAATGCGTTCGGGCGGGCGGCGCATGTCCCAGACTATCCCGAACCACGACAGCACCTTCAGGGTGTAGTAAGTGAAATCAACTTCCCACCAGTAAAAGCCCTGATTGACCGATGACATGTAGTGATGATGATTGTTGTGCCAGCCTTCGCCGCCGGTCCACAGCGCTATCCAGAAGTTGTTTCGACTGTCGTCGTTTGATTTGAAGCGGCGGCTGCCCCACATGTGCGCGAGCGAATTGACCGAAAACGTGCCGTGATACAAAAGCACTGTGCTTACGAAAAAGCCCCAAACCAGGAATTGCCATCCGCCGATTAAGAAACACAACACGGCAAGGGCTATGCCCGGAGTCGTGCTGTATTTGTTCAGCAGGCGAAGCTCCGGGTACTGAGCGAAATCTTTGATCGCGCTCCAGTCCGTGGGGTCGTATTTTGTGCTGATAATCCACCCGACATGAGACCACCAGAAACCGTCCTGGACGGGCGAATGAACGTCGCCTTCCTGATCGGTGTACTTATGATGACGACGGTGATGCGCCGCCCACCAAAGCGGCCCCTTCTGCACGGCCAGTGTGCCTATAAAAGCGATGATAAACTGAAAAACCCGACTCGTCTTATAAGTCCGATGGGAAAAATATCTGTGAAATCCGGCGGTCAGTCCGAACATCCTTAGCGCATAAAGCCCGAGGCAAAGCAGAACTGCCGGAAGACTGACTCCGACGAATATGACCGCGATACAGGCAAGATGCATGAAGATAAAAGGTATGATCTTGGGCGAGATTTTGTCTTTGTTCTCGACATAATCGGTCGCCGCGTCTGCGTCTTTGTTGAGCAGGGTTGGTGGTAGCGTCTTTATTTCAAGCATTGATTCTCCTTAGTTGAGGGCCAGGCAAAAGTTAATTCGTCCCTGTACCAGCCTAAACGGTAAGATGTTAAAAGACAATAATTCAGCCCTTCAAAAAGGCTGATAATACAAAACTATTACATTTGTTTTTCACGGGACGCGAGCAGGCGGGCGCGGCTCACTTTGATTGACCGAACGGCGGCAAATCTCTATATTCGGTCCATCACTAAGCCGTAGTGGTTTATAATCGAATATAGAGACTTTTTATGTCTAAGCGGTATGTAATAAAACGCGATGTGCCGCGCAAGTTTCTGGTCAACTACAAGGCCGATCTCAACGAGGAGCAATACCGGGTTGTGACGGCGGGCGCGGGGCCAATGCTTGTGATAGCGGGCGCGGGATCGGGCAAAACGCGCACGGTCACTTACAGGGTGGCGCGGTTGATCGAAAGCGGCATCGCCCCGGCTCATATCCTGCTTGTGACTTTCACAAACAAGGCCGCGCGCGAGATGCTGCACAGGGTCGAAGGGCTCGTGCAGGCAGACGTGCGAAGAATCTGGGGCGGCACGTTTCACTCAATCGCAAATCGCATATTGCGCCGTCACGCTGAATCCCTTGGCTATCAACAGAGTTTCACCATACTCGATTCCGAAGACGCTCGCGACATGATCGAGGCTTCGATTCAGGAAGCAGGCATAGACCAGAAGGCGCGCCGTTTCCCGAAAGCCGAAGTCATCGGCGATATAATCAGCTTTGCAAACAACCGCGATATGATGATCCGCGATTGCCTGATCCAGAATTATCCGCACTTCGAGCTGCTCTCTACGCAGATCGAGCGCGTAGACCGCATCTATCAGGCGCGGAAGCTTGAGCGCAACTCGATGGACTACGACGATCTGCTTATCAACTGGAAGCGATTGCTTGTCGAAAAGCCTGAGATCGGAGAGTACTGGGCCGGGCAGTTCGAGCAGATTCTCGTAGATGAATATCAGGACACAAACAAGATTCAGGCGGAGATCGTTGACCTGCTCGCCGTCCGCCATCGCAACATCATGGTCGTGGGCGATGATGCGCAATCGATCTTTGGCTGGCGAGGCGCGCACTTCGCAAACATCTACACCTTCAAAGAGCGCTACCCCGATGCTTTGGAATATCATCTTGAGACCAACTATCGCTCGCGGCCTGAAATAGTCTTTCTGGCAAACGCTTCGATCAGAAACAACAGAAAACAATTCCCAAAAAACCTGCATGCCGCGCGGCAATCTGCGGGCAATACGCCCGCGATGATTCCGCTACAGGATACGGACCAGCAGGCCGCCTTTGTCGCGGGTCGCATACTGGAATTGCGCGAAGAGGGCGTTGAGTTGTCTGAAATCGCCGTGCTCTATCGCAGTCACTGGCACGCGCTCGAACTTCAACTCGAACTTGTCAGGCGCGATATTCCTTATGTAGTTCGTTCCGGGATGCGTTTTTTTGAGCAGGCGCACATAAAAGATGTGATCTGTTATTTACGATTGATCGTCAACCCGCACGACGAGCTTGCCTGGAAGCGGGTCTTAAAGCTCATACCGAAGATCGGCAACGCCACGGCGAATCGAATCTGGGAACGGATCGCCTACGTCGATGAGCCGCTTGCGCTCATTCGTCGCTCGGATTTCGACGCGCAGCCGCGCGCTGCAATCGGGTGGCGCGATTTTGTTCGACTCGTGGAGCTTCTCGTCAGCCCCGAGTACCTCGACCGTCCGGGGGCGCAGATCGAGTTGATACTTACAAGCGGATACCAGGAACATCTTGAAAACAGCTATGAGAATGCCGACCTTCGGATGGAAGATTTGCGCCAGCTTGCCAATTACGCCGCGCGGTATGAATCTACGGAAGAGTTTCTTTCGGAGCTTGCGCTTGTCAACACCGAGCGATTCGGCGCACCCGAGGGGACTACTGCCGAAGACGTAGTGATGGGTGGCGACGAAGACGAAAAGCTGGTTTTAAGTTCTATACATCAGGGCAAGGGTCTCGAATGGCGGGTCGTGTTTTTGATCTGGGCAGCAGACGGTAAGTTCCCATCCGCTCGCAGCCTGAAAGACCCGGAAAGCGAAGAAGAGGAGCGCCGCCTGTTTTATGTCGCCGTCACGCGAGCGAAAGACGAGCTTTATCTCTGCTATCCGCTGGTAGTAACCGACTGGTCGCGTCAGACCGTCATTCAAAAGCCCTCGCGTTTTATCACCGAAATTCCCCGCGAACTGCTTGAGGTATGGTCGGTCGAAGAAGAAACACTCGAACTCGAATCCGAAGACAACCCCCGGCTTATCAATTAGGGGCCGGGGGCCGGGGGCCAGGGGCCGGGGGTGAGTTCAGAAAAATTTTGATTAAACCGAAGCACGTGGATGGGTAAACGGCAATAGGCCACGGATGCGGCGAATCTACGCGAATATGATTTAGCCAGGCTTCAAGATTAGCCCCTGCTGACCCCCGGCCCCTGACCCCTGGCCCCCGGCCCCCAAAGATAAGCATTGTGCCGTTGATCATTATGTGGAACCATGTAAAAAGAGTGGCGTTTGAAAGTACGTATCAAATGATGTCCCGGTCGTTCTAATAAAATAGCCGGTAAATTACTTGAAGGGAGAGGCAGGGCCAGAAGGGCTCTGCAAAGGGAAATGGCAACAGTGCTCGAACAAGCAGCGACTACTCAAAACGATTCGTGGGAATGTAAACAATGCCATCGGACGGTTTCAGCAGAGGATACGGTAGCGTATCACCTTATTGACGGAATCCTTTACGGCTGGTGCAACTCCTGTTTCAATCTCCGTGCGCGACCCGTTAGCGCCTCGGTAGAGATGGCCGCGTGATTCGATTCATAATCGTTATCTGGAATGCTCTGCCTTGACTGTCGCAGGCTTAGGCTGTAAGTTACAGCCTTGACGGTCAATCAGGAGGCAGAGTGGAGACGGCCAAGGGTAAGACTCGGGAAGAGATAATCAGCAGGCTCGCCGAACGAATCGACAGCTACAAAAGATACACCCGCCCGCATTCGCGTGTGATGGCCGAACTGGCTGCGCACCTGGCCCGGAGATTCGGGCTTACTGAGCCTGATGTTCACGCCGTGGCCGAAGCTGCGCTGCTGGTCGACATAGGGCTGTACGCGATGACGCCTCCATATCTCGCTTCGCCCGGCCCTCTCACCTTTGAAGAACGCATAGACCTGTGGCGACATCCCATCATAGGCGAACAGCAGATGGCCAAAAGAGAAGCCTCGCGACAGGCCCAATTGCTTGTAAGATGGCATCATGAATGGTGGAACGGATCGGGATATCCCGATATGCTGGCCTTCGAAGACATCCCCATAGGCGCGCGAATATTGCGCGCAGTCGAGCTTTACAGCGCGCTCATATCCGATAGAACATACCGCGCCGCGCTCACAGACGACGAAGCCAAAGAAACGCTTCTATCGTCGGCAGGCATCGAATGCGATCCCTATGTCGTTCAAGCGCTGGTAGCTTTGCTTGACGATTTGCGAGAGCAGGCGAAAAAAGACGAACCGGCGGAACCTCTATCATTTACGCCGGAACAGCCTGAACAGGCTGCCCCGGAAGCAAAGGTTGAACCTGCCGCCGAATTTAGAACCGAACTTGAAACCGAACCTGGACCCGACCCTGATGCCGGGCCTGCGCCTCCTGCCGAAGGATCGTCTGAAACTGCCGCAAACGAGGAAGAAGGCTTTCGCCCGCAATACGCCAAGACCCTTACCGGAATGGAGATCCCCGCTTTTCAGCAGGAGCAACCGACCGCTAAACAGGGGGAAACGCCCTCGGGCGATCAGCCCGCCGAGGTTGCATATGAAGAGGTGGGAACAGAGGTCCCGCCCGCCCGGGAGCAGTCGCCTGTCGTAGAGGAAGCGCCCGCAGCGGAAGCAGCGCCCAACGGGGAACAAGCGCCCGTGACGGAAGAAAGCGCGGAAGAAAGCATAGAAGAAAGTGCGGCCAGCCCTCGCATAGTCTCTGCCGGTCCACGCCCGGAAAAACTGCCTCCCGTTGAGCTATTGCTTGCCCGCCGAGGTGCGAAAGAGCTTGCCGGAGATGAGTCTGACAGGTGGAAGGGATGGACGAGGAGCCGCTACAACAAGAAGGCTCTGCTCGGGTTTGAAGCCAGCGTCCTGCGTCAGATCGAGTTCCGCTCGATTGCCATAGCCTTTAGCGGATGGGCGAAGCTCGACTGGTATTTGAAAGGCTGGGGCAAGCTCATATTGTCGAACGATCCGCGCCCCTGGGCGGCTGCGGCTACGCGAGCGATGCTCGAATCGAAAAGCTGGCTCGACGAACAGCAGATCACACGTCTGCTCGAAGATGTTTACGTGCCCGGCGTCAATTTGAGCAATCCCGGTCTGAGGCGCTGGTTTGGCGAAATTGATGCGTGGTGGCTCGATAATCTCCGCCGCTCAATCGAGAGGATTGAAGACGAGACATTGCGGGCGCAGGCGCTTGTGCTTGGACTTCAGACGGGCGATTACGCGATGTCGTTCAATGAAGAGACGCGGGAATTGAAACGCCCGCTTACGACGATATTCTGGCGGCTGGCCGGTCGCGTTTTGAGCGGCCCGCCGGGCCATCCTCACAATCGTGGCTATAACGTGCCGGTCGAAGAGTTTGTCAGCCGCACGCGGGCCGACCTGCTCTATCTCAATCTGCCGTCCGCGCACGCCGAGCGAGCCGGTTCGGGGACGAGATCAGACTGGCGCGATTGCTGGGTGCGTGGCGCGGATGAGCCTTGCGCTGACGATCTGGCAAAGCTTTCGAGCGTTCCCCAATCCAAACAATCATACCTGGCGATGATTGATCGATTGTTACGCTCGGCCGCGCACCTTCCCACGTGGGCAATCGAATACCAGGAAGTCGGGTTGGCCTCGGCTCGCGACATCAGCGAGCTTATAAAAGAGCACCGGCCCGTGCGCGCGACTTACTCAAAGGATTTGACCGAAGTGACGGGCGGATTGCATAACTACATAATCATCGCCGACCGCGCCAAAAAATAGGGGCCGGGGGTCGGGGGTCGGGGGTCGGTTATGAATTTGAGAAGACGCTGGTTATAACGAAACATAATGGCCTTAGATGAATCCGGGCGCGGAAACTGCGATTTAACCGATTCAATGCAACATTCAACAACACCGGCCCCCGGCCCCCGGCCCCTGACCCCCATTTTATTACTGTTGCCCCCATTTAGAGTTATGTTTATAATACAGCCGCTGAGGGTTTTGCAGTTAGAAGCTCGACAGACCCTCGTGAGGCCCCCTCTTTAATTTCTACCCCGGCAATCATCAGAAGCTGATGCTGCTTGATTGGTCCCCACACAACTTCAATGAATCGCTGGACTAGTTCTAACGAGGCAAGCGCTAATGGCACCGAGCATTGACCAATTGCTGACAATAGCATGCAGCAAAGGCGCATCCGACCTGCATATAAAAGCCGGAAGTTTTCCCTTCGTTCGCGTAAACGGCGAGTTGCAGCCTATGGTAGAGGCGCAGAGACTTGCGGGCGAAGACACGCTCAATATGGCATTCTCGATAATGAACAACCGGCAAAAGCAACGCTTTACCGAAAATTCCGAGATCGATATCGCGTACGGGGTGTCGGGATTGGGGCGGTTTCGTTGCAACATATTTCAGCAGCGCGGGACGGTCGGCATGGTCTTGAGGGTCATCCCGACGACTGTGCGCACGATAGAAGAGCTTCGCTTGCCGGGGGTCATCGATAAGATTGCCGATGAAACCCGGGGCCTGATACTGGTCACGGGAACTACGGGATCGGGCAAGTCAACGACGCTCGCCGCGATGATTGATTATATAAATCGCATACGCACGGGTCATATCGTCACCATCGAAGACCCTATAGAGTTTCTTCACCGCGACAAGAAATCTTATGTGAATCAGCGCGAAGTGGACGTAGACACGCGCAGTTTTTCAGAAGCTCTGCGTAGCGCCCTGCGCCAGGACCCGGACGTGATTCTGGTAGGCGAAATGCGCGATTACGAAACGATAGAGACGGCGCTTACGGCAGCCGAGACCGGCCATCTCGTGCTCTCTACGCTGCACACGCTCGATGCGACCGAGACCATCAACCGAATAGTTTCGGTATTCCCGCCTCATCAGCAGCGCGCGATCCGTCTACAGCTTGCGAGCGTGCTCAAGGCGGTGATCTCCATGCGACTGGTCAGGGCAGCAGAGCCTATTCAGGGGCGGGTTCCGGCCGTCGAGGTTCTGGTCGTCACTCCATACATACGCGACTGTATCATCCACGCCGAAAAGACATCGCTCATACGCGATGCGATAGCCCAGGGCACTTCGCAATACGGCATGCAGACCTTCGACCAGTCGCTGTTTGATTTGTATTCTCGCGGATTGATAACATACGACGAAGCGCTTGCCGGGGCTACAAACCCCGACGAGTTCAAGCTGCGGGTTTCAGGGGTCAGATCGGTATCCGAGCAGGCGCGAGAGGACATGGAGCGCTCAAATAGAAGGCGGCCCGGGTCAACGGAATCGGGCAAGCCCGAAACGAAACAGTTTGTAAATTGGCTACTCGAAGGAACAGAGCAAGTGACCAGATGAGCCGCGCTCGCGCGCGAGCAGAGGGGTCTGCTGCGAGCGAGCGAGGAGAGACGCAAGCAGGGGGAGAAGCGAGCAGGGAGCGTGCGGGGAAGCGCACCATGGGGGCGGCCTTAAAGATGCTGGCCTCGCGTCCGTTTAGCGAGCGTCTATTGCGAGAGCGATTGCTGGCAAAGCCCTGGGCCGATCCTGATCTTGTTGATCAGTGCATGGCCCGATTGAAAGAGCAGGGGCTCATAAACGACAGCCAGTATGCCCGGAATTACGCCAGCTATCGCGTCAGCACAAAGCCTGTGGGGAGATCGCGGCTGGCTCGCGAGTTGGCCGGAAAGAAGGTTCCTCGCGAGAGGATAGATGAGGCGCTCGATATAGTCTTTGACGAGGTGGAAGAAGAGACATTGATTGAACGAGCCATAGAGAAGCGCATTCGCACACACGGCCGTCCCACGGACCGCAACGGCGAAAAGCGTATGTTCGACCATCTGGCGCGGCGCGGCTTCGACTACGATTTGATCATGCGCAAGCTCCGCTCGCTCAGGGCAAGCGTCGAGGATGATGAATGATGATAAGGCGCGGTAAAGAGAGACGGGAAGCAAAGCGAATCAGCTATGTATGCGAGGTGCAGTGCGAAGGCGACAACGTCTCTCGTCTCAACACTCGGATAAACGATCTGAGTGCGACCGGAGTCTTCATTGATTCGATGACCAGTTATAAAGTCGGCACGAAGCTGACAATGAAATTCGCGGTTCGAGATGTGCCTATCGTAGTGACGGGCGAAGTGCGTTATGGTATGCCGCAGGTCGGCATGGGGATACATTTTCTCGATTTAAAGCCCTACCATCGAAAAGTGATCGAGAATTTTGTCGATGGCAAGCCACTGCCTTCTGCCGAAGAAGTGATCGAAGCGAGCAATAATTTGCAGGAAGCGGCCCTCTTGCCTTCCACATCTGAAATCATTTTGACGGGGAATTTTGCGCTCGTCAGTCTGTTCGATGTGATTCAGATCATCGAAAACAGCCGGTTGACCGGGGCGCTCGTGATAACATCTCCCGCCACAAAGGGCGAGATACATTTCAATGAGGGATTGATCGCAGGAGGCCGTTCAGCCACGGATACGGGCGTAGAAGCGATCACCAGATTTCTGGGCGCCACCGAAGGCACCTTCGAGTTTAAGAGAGTCGAAGTCGAATACGAACGCCAGGTGCAGGCCACAAGCAACATGGGATTGCTGCTCGACCTGCTCCGCATACAGGATGAAGAAGAGGCGGGCGTTATCATCTGAATCAAACCGTTTGAGATCGGCACGTCTGCGTGATTCGTGATGAGTGATTCGTGATTCTTACGGAGCCTGCCTGTAAAGGACAATTTGAAAATCTGGTTAATCACGAATCACAAATCACTCTTTATCAATGTGCCGCCACGGGGCCGCGCGCCCTTACCTTCTTTAACAAGAAAACGGCAGGAACGCATATCAGGCAAACAAGGCCCAGCAAGCGAAAGTTGTCAATAAACGCCCACAGCATGGCCTGCTTCTGAAGCATGCCATAAAGCATGGAGGTCGCCTGCTGTAGCGCCTCGACCGGCCCGAGTTGTGACGCGAGTCTTTCCTGTAAGGCGTGTAAACGTTGCTGGAATGCCGGATCATACATGCTCATGTGCGAGGCCATAGCTGCCTGATGCGCCTGCGCTCCGCGCGCGAGCATGGTGGTTACGGCAGAGATGCCTATGCCGCCGCCGATGTTTCGCATAAGGTTGTAGAGACCGGTGGCATTGCCCATCTCATCCTGCCGAAGCGTGCCCACCGCAGTCGTCGAAAGCGGAACAAAGACGAATCCCATCGCCGCGCCGCTTATGATAATCGGCCAGATGACGCTCGTCGCCGTGATGTCCAGATTTATGCCGCCAAGCAGGTAGACCGAAATACCGAGCAAACAAAAACCGATTGAGATCAGCCATCGGCTGTCAACACGGCCTATCAGGCGGGCGGAGATTATCATCGCGACCATAGTGCCAAGCCCGCGCGGGCTGACCGCCATACCGCTTTGCAGGGCCGGATAGCCCATCAGGTTTTGCAGAAACAGCGGCAAGAGCGCCGTCGTGCCGTAGAGAACTATGCCTACGATTGCGATCAGAAAAGTGCCCGCCGCGAAGTTGCGATTTGCAAGAACCCGCAAGTTGACTATAGGCTCGTCCGAGCGAAGCTCCCAGATTATAAAGGCCACCATCGAGACGGCTGAAATGACGGCGAGCAGGATTATCCAGTTCGATGAGAACCAGTCTTCATCCTGTCCCTTGTCGAGCATTATCTGCAAGGCTGCGAGCCACAGCGCCATAAGGCCGAACCCTATATAATCAATACTCTTTCGGGCGGCTCTCTTGATATAAGGCGGGTCTTCGACAAACGCCTGAGCCATCAATATGGCGAGGATGCCTACGGGAAGATTGATGTAGAAAACCCACCGCCACGAGTAATTATCCGTGATCCACCCGCCGAGCGTAGGCCCGATGATGGGGGCTACGACCACTCCCATGCCGTAGACGGCCATCGCCGCTCCGCGTTTGATCGGCGGAAAGCTTTCAAGCATCACCGCCTGCGCGATGGGCTGCAACGCTCCGCCTCCCGCGCCCTGAATCACGCGGGCCACTATAAGCATGCCGAGGCTCATCGCCGCGCCGCACATGAATGAAGAGAGCGTGAAGATTATTATGCAGATCACGAGGAGTCGCTTGCGCCCGAATGTATTTGCAAGCCACCCGGTTGCGGGCAGGATGATGGCATTCGAGACCAGATAGCTCGTAAGCACCCACGTAGCCTGATCGGTGCTGGCCGAAAGATTGCCCGCGATGTGCGGAAGAGCTACGTTTGCAACCGACGTGTCGAGCACCTCCATAAACGTAGCCAGCATGACCGACATCGCTATAAGCCACGGATTGAAACTCGGCTTCCATTCATCGGCGGGGCTGTTTATTAAATTGGTTTTGACTTCGCTGCTCAACTTGACTCTTCCTTGTCCGCTTTCACGCTCTCATGACCGGGCGGTCTTTAACCGCTCTGGTTCACTGAATCTTTACTTCCGGGATCACGGACATGCCGGGGCCGAGCGGGTAACTGGGGTCGGGCTGTTCATCAAAGACTATCTTTACCGGCACGCGCTGCACGACCTTGACGTAATTGCCCGTAGCGTTTTCCGGCGGAAGCAAGCTGAAGCGCGCGCCCGTACCCGCCTGTATGCTGTCAACGTGTCCCTTGAATACTTTATCTGGATAGGCATCCGTCTTTATTTCGACCGGCTCGCCCGGCTTTATGTTGTCAAGCTGGGTCTCTTTGAAGTTGGCCGTAACCCAAAGCTCGTCGGGGACGACGGCCATAAGCAACTGACCGATCTGCACAAACGCGCCCTCTTCTATAGATTTGCGAGCCACCCGCCCGTCTTCGGGCGCATATATCTTTGTATATGAGAGGTTGAGTTCCGCCTGAGCTACGTTGGCCTGCGCCTGTTGAACGTCGGCGCTCGCGGTCTGAGCCTGAGACCGGCTAGCCGCGACCTGCTGAGGCGCGGAATTGGCGGCGGCTAATTGTCCGGCGGTTTCGCCTACGTGAGCCAGAGCGGTTGTGATCCCCGACCTTGCCTGTTGCAGATTTCCCTCGGCCGCTCCTTCGGCGGCGCGGGCTTCGGCCACCTGAGCTTCCGTGGCTGCGGCTTTTGTTCGCGCCGCCTCAAGCTGCGCGTTCGCCGTTCGCGCCGTCGCTATGGCGTTATCGAGTTGCTGGCGCGATACGTCTTCGGACTCGTACAACTTCTGATACCGCACCTGATCGGCCTGTGCGCGGACGGCTTCCGCCTGTGCCGCTTCGACCTGTGCCCGCGCCTGAGCCACGTTTGCCTGAGCGGTCTTCACCTGCGCTCGCGCCTGCTCCAAACGCCCTTCGGCGGCGCTCACCTGAGCGCGAGCCGTTTCAACACCCGATTTCGCCATCTCTACCTGAGATGCGGCCTGCTCGACGCCCGCGCTCGATGTAGTGGTTGTCAACCCTACGTTTATCTGGGCAGCCTGCTGTTTTGTCTGGGCAGCCTGCAACGCGGCGCTGGCCTGATCGAGACGCGCCTGGTAATCGCGAGGGTCTATCTCTGCCAATAGATCGCCCTTCTTTACTTCCTGATTGTCTGAAACATAGACCTTCAGGATATGGCCGGTCACCTGCGGGCTTATCTGTATGATGCGCGCATCTATAAAAGCATCGTCCGTGGATTCGTGCGCGCTTGCGTAAAGGTAGTATCGCGTCCCGAAAATGAGCCCCGCAATAACCAGCAATGACGCGATGAGAATCGCAACAGGCCGTTTATAAAGAGGCCGTTTCTTTCTGAGCGGCTGCTCTGCGTCGGGTTGTTCTGCGGGGGCTGAGCGGAGCAGATTTTTCAATTCCTCTTCGTTTATCTCCGGCAACTCTGCATCGTCCCGGTCGCCGTCAAAGGCGAATTGTCCCTCTCTATTTTCGTCTATTACTTTCGACATAGTTCCTTCCTCGATCTCTAACCTGCCGATTGCTATGAGGCGTTCATATCCTCTATGACCTGCCGAGTGAAAAGCCGGCATCCTTCCAGTGAAATTCCCTGCTCGCGCTTGAGGCGACATAATAATCTGGCCGCGTCTTCGTTGAGAAAATCGACCTCGCCCAGATTGATGACTACACTGGTCTCGGGCTGCTTGAGCAGGTTCAGGCAAAGATTTTCGAGCAACTCGACCGCCTCGCCCGTAAGTGAGCCTTCCACCCGCAGCGATGTCTGCCCGGTGCTTCGATCCTCAGCTTGAGATATGCGCACGCTCATTAATCCAAACCTCCGTCTATAGATATTGCAATCCCCCTTCCACATCTGACGGAGATCGCGCTTGTGAGCCTAAACTCTTGATAGATAATGTTTACGCTCGCGTGCAATTAGAATCGGGCAGATAAAGTCGAAAAGATTTCGACGCGATATTTCGTGTCGACGCGATATGTCGCGTCAAGGTGAAGCTGGAAATAAATCACGAGGAAGATCGAAAACAGGTCTGAAAATCCGCCGTCTCGCGGGGCTATTTCATGCCGAGCTTTTTCATGCCGAGTTTTTTCATGCGACTGCGCAGGGTAGAGGCGGGCAGGCCAAGAATGTCTGCCGCGCCGCCCTTCCCCCCTATCATTCCTTTTGTGTGTTTGAGGACGCGCTCAATATAGCCGCGTTCCATCTCTTCGAGGGTAACGAGGGGGGCAGGTGAGTTGTTTGCAGGTGAGTTGTTTGCAGGTGAGTTGTTTGCAGGTGCGTGATCCGATAAGGCCGGGGCTGTGTTTGCGATCGGCAAATCAATCGTCAGGACCTCTCCATCCGAAAGCAGAACGGCGCGCTCGATTATGTGTTCGAGTTCGCGGATGTTGCCGGGCCAGGAATAGCTCTGAAGTCGCTCAAGCGATGCCTGACTTATCGAGGATATATTCTTTTTGAAGAGGACGCGAAATTTCTGCGCGAAGTAATTTGTCAGCAAAACTATATCGTTGCCTCGCTCGCGCAAAGGCGGAACCTGCAAGGGGAAAACATTAAGGCGATAGAAAAGATCAGAGCGGAATTTGCCTTCCTCAACCAGCCGGGCGAGCGGTTGGTTGGTGGCTGCGATGACTCTCACATCAACCTTGATTGTTCTGGTAGAGCCTACGCGTTCGAACTCTCCTTCCTGCAAGACTCGAAGAAACTTCGCCTGAGTTTCGAGCGACAATTCTCCGACTTCATCAAGGAAGATAGTAGCCTGATTTGCGATTTCGAATCGTCCGAGTTTTCGCCCGCTCGCCCCTGTGAACGCGCCCTTTTCGTGCCCGAACAACTCGCTCTCGACAAGCCCCGATGGCAAGGCAGCGCAATTGACCGTAACGAGGGGCTTGCCGCGCCGCCGGCTTTGCGCGTGGATGGAGCGGGCTATGATTTCCTTGCCGGTTCCGGTCTCGCCCGATATCAGCACGGTCACATCCGATTGGGCGATGCGGTTTACTTCATTCATCACCTGACGAAAGGCGGCGCTTGTGCCGATCAATTCGTTGATGTTGTAGTTTTGATTTATCGCCTCTTGCAGATAAATCACCTGGGATTGAAGTTCTTCGACCCGTTCGCGCTCGGCGGTCAGGGCTTTCGATCTCTGATCAAGCTCAACCATCAATTGTCTGACGCGGGTTCTTCCTTCGACGATTTGCTGAATGTCGAAATCCTCGATGTGGTAATGCTCCATCGCGCGGCGCGCATCCTCGCCCCGCTGATCGAGATCGGATTTTGCAAAGACAAGACACCTGTCATCGCCCCGGCCTATGCATTCGCGCTCGAAATAAAAGACGTTTCGACCGAGAACCGCCGATGTGTAGCCGCTTGCGTAACCTGTCAGCGTCCAGCAAACGGGCGTATCGCTTTTGCCTATGTGTTTGAGGTGTTGCTCGGCTTCATACGAATTGATCCATTCGGCTTCGACCTCGAAATCGCCCGTCTGCTCATCGAGCCTGAATATGATCGGGCGCACGCCGACTATGCCTTCGAGGGCGTGCAGGCGCGTACCGGCCTTCCACCACTGTTTGAGCGTCTCCCATTCGAACATCTCCTTCGAAGTGAGCGCATCGCGATAGCCTCTGGCATAGCCAAAGCGGGCGAGTATCTGCCGGGCAAGCCCGACCCCGAGATGTTCTATAAGCTCTTTTCGCAGCAGCCCCATCGCGTCGGCGTCAAAGATCAGCATCCGCCGGTTTTTGAAATAAATGGTCCCGGCGGCCTCGTCTATTTGCAAAAGCTCAAACAGTGAAAGTTCTTCGGGTTTCATAAGCTTAGATTTCGATAATGGCAAGCGCGGCACATTCGCGCAAGGTGAAACTTTAACGGGACCCGGTCTATTCTCACTCTCCTCTCTTTCAAATTGGCATTCAATATGGTCGCCGCCTGTTACGCACAATTCAAAATTGCTATAATTCTATTTTCAATTTCAAAAGAAAAAGATGACCGTTATGACTGGACACGAAATCAGACAAAAATTTCTCGATTACTTCGCCGAGCGCGGACACCGCGTGGTTAAAAGCTCACCCCTGCTGCCTGCAAACGATCCGACGCTGCTTTTTACAAACGCAGGCATGAATCAATTCAAGGATGTATTTCTCGTACGCGAGCCGCGAGATTATAAACGCGCTACCTCGTCGCAGAAATGCGTTCGCGCGGGCGGAAAACACAACGACCTCGACGAAGTGGGCCGCACGGCTCGCCATCATACCTTCTTCGAGATGCTGGGCAACTTCTCGTTCGGCGATTATTTTAAAAAGAAGCGATCTATTTTGCCTGGGATTTGCTCGTAAACGTCTACGGGCTCGACCCCAGGCGGCTCTGGTTTACCGTTTTCGAAGGTGACGAAGAAGTATTGGCCGATGAGGAGGCCGTACGTTACTGGGAGCAGGTAGGCGCGCCCTCGGAGCGCATTCTTCGCTTCGGGCGCAAAGACAATTTCTGGCAGATGGGCGACACAGGCCCCTGCGGGCCTTGCTCGGAGATCCACTATTATCTGGGCGAAAATCCCGAAGACCCTGAGTTTAATCGAGTCGAGTATGTAAACGGCCCGGGCGATACGACTATGGAGATATGGAACCTCGTCTTCATGCAGTTCAATCGCATAGGCGAGGGCGAGATCATAAAAGAAGGTGAGCGCGCGGGCCAGTACACGAGCTATCGGCTGGAACCGCTTCCCGCCCCTTCGGTTGACACGGGCGCGGGGCTCGAACGGGTCGCCGTAGTGCTTCAGGGCGTAAAATCGAATTACGATACGGACCTGATAAAGCCGATCATTGATTTCATCGCAGAGCTTTCGGGCAAAGAGTATGTCTATGACTCGCCCGAAGGCATGTCCATGCGTGTGATCGCCGACCACGCTCGCGCAACGGCCTTTTCGATTGCCGACGGTATAGCGCCGGGCAATGTCGGAAGAAATTATGTGCTGAGAAAGATCATGCGCCGGGCGATCTATCACGGCGTAAAGGGGCTCGGCCTGAAATCGCCTTTCTTTCACAAAGTCACTGAATTTGTGACCGAATTGATGGGCGAGCCTTACCCCGAGCTTCCTCAAGCGCGCCCGTCTATCGAACAGACCGTCAAGGCCGAAGAACAGCGTTTTGGCCGAATTCTCAACGTAGGCGAGCCGCGTCTCGTGGAAGTCTTCGACCGCTATGCGCCCGCCGCTCCTCCTATGATCGAGCTTGCTCGAATGTATGACACATACGGCGTGCCGCCCGATATGATTCGCGTAGTCCTGTGGCAGCACGGCACGGATCTGAGCGAGGAAGAGTTCAACACCGAATTCGAGGCCGCGCTCCGAGAGTTGCAGCAACAGACCGGGCCTTCGATGGCTCAAACATCGGCTGCCCGTCGCGCACGCGAAATCTATTCAAAGGTGAGCGAGAAGGTCAATCACACGGCCTTTAGCGGGTATCAAGAGACCGAGACCCACGGAGCGCGAGTGGTCGCAATCATCGTAGGCGATGAAGAGCGCGATCATCTTTCATCGGGCGAGACGGGCGAAGTCGTGCTTGACCGGACGCCCTTCTACGCCGAGTCGGGTGGTCAAATAGGCGACACCGGCACGCTTGAGGGCGAAGACTCGCTTGCCATTGTCGAAGATACCTACGCGCCGGTCACGGGTTACTATTTTCATAAGGCAAAGATCGAGCGCGGCGTCTTGCGCGTGGGCGTTGAAGTGACCACCCGCGTGGACGCCGAGCGCCGTCGCAAGATCAAGGCCAATCACACCGGCACTCACCTGTTGCACGCAGCACTTCGCGAAGTGCTCGGCCAGCACGTCAAACAGGCGGGCTCGCTTGTCGCGCCTGATCGCCTGCGTTTTGACTTTACTCATTACGCGCCGCTAACAGACGAAGAGATATCCGACATCGAGCGCCTTGTAAATACCGAGGTGTTACACAACCGCGACGTGCAGACTGAAATCAAGCCGCTTGAAGATGCGCTGAGATCGGGCGCGATGGCGCTGTTCGGAGAGAAATATGCCTCGGACGTTCGCGTAGTCAGCGTCCCCGGATTTTCGACCGAGCTTTGCGGCGGCACGCACGTACACGCGACCGGCGACATCGGGCCGCTCAAGATCATAAGCGACTCGTCAATCGCGGCGGGCGTTCGTCGGATAGAAGCCCTGACGGCCGATGCCGCCATCGCTCGATTTCAAAATGATGAACAGTTGCTCAAGCAGTTGAGCGAGCGGATAAGAGTTCAGCCGCAGGAGATTCCAAATCAGGTCGAAAGACTTCAGGAGCAGGTGAAACGACAGGAGCGCGAGATCGAGCAGCTAAAGCTGAAGCTTGCTCAGACCGAATCGGCGGAAGCCGTCGAAAACGCGCGCGAAGTCGCAGGCGTTCGCGTGCTCACGCAAAAGGTTTCCAACCTCGATGCAAACGGCATGCGCCAGCTGGCCGATGTGCTTTCTCGGAAGCTCAAATCCGGCATCGTCATACTCGGTCAGGCAAACGACGATAAGGCGGCGCTGGTCGCTCGCGTGACCGACGACCTGACCGGGATGCTCAACGCCGGGCAGATCGTGCGCGAGGTGGCAGCGGTCGTCGGAGGCAAGGGCGGCGGGCGTGCCGATATGGCTACCGGCGGTGGAGCGGAGCCGGAAAAATTGGATCAGGCTCTGGAATCGGGTTATGCAACCGTAGAGCGAATGCTCGGCGCGAAATAGCCTGTCTGAGATTTTGGGTCTCAAATCTCAAATCTCAGCTTTCAAATCTCATATGAACGGGTGGGAATGAAGCCATTTCCAGCGCAAAAACCTGAGGGTTTAACTGTCGGTCAGGAAAGGTTCACTACATGTTTAACTTGATCAAAAGAGCAGGAATATTACTGCCTCTGTTAGTTCTTTGCTGGGCGTGTTCCGACAACGGCTATACTGCAAATTCCGCGAGCGCGCCCGCTTCTACTCAAGCAGGTTCGTCATCGAGCGGGCTGCATTTCAAAACCCCCTCCGGGTGGATGGAGGAACCGCCTTCTTCCAACATGAGAGTGGCCCAGTACAAACTGCCGCGAGCCGAAGGAGACGCGGCGGATGCTTCGCTTGTCGTCTATTATTTTGGCGAGGGGCAGGGCGGTTCTACCGAGGCCAATCTGGATCGCTGGATAGGCCAGATGGAACAACCCGACGGCGGCTCCCCAAAGGAGAAGGCCCGGACCGAAACCATGACGGTGAACGGGTTGAAAGTGTCGCTCGTGGATGTTTCGGGAACCTACACGGCGGAGATGTCGCCGGGCAGCGGCGACCATCACAACAACGCCGGGTACCGTCTTCGCGGGGCGGTCATCGAAACGCCGAAGGGCGCTTACTTCGTCAAACTGGTCGGCCCCGAAAAGACAATTGCCGGCCAGGACCAGCAGTACATGGATTTCATCAAATCGGTCGAGTTCAAATGAGGGGCTCAAAATTTTATAATTCCCTTTAACCCTGTCAAAGACTTTGGAGCAGGCAAACGATGATAGAGCTTGCCGTCAAGATGCTCGAAGAAGACTTGCCCGCACCTCGTTATCAGCACGAAGGCGATGCCGGACTTGATCTGCCCAGCCGCGTAGATTTCGTTCTTGAACCGGGCGAGCGCGCCATGATCCCTACCGGAGTATCGGTCGCGATACCGCCGGGCTACGCCGGGTTTGTGATGATTCGCAGCGGGCTTGCCGCGCGTCACGGAATAGCGTGCGTGAACTCGCCCGGTCTTATTGACGCGGGCTATCGCGGCGAACTCAGGATCATCATGCTCAACACAGACAAACGCGAGCCGTTTCACATTCATCGCGGCGACCGCATAGCTCAACTCGTGATTCAAAAAGTAGTCGAGGCAACCGTAGTCGAGGTAAAAGAGCTCGACCTTACGTCACGCGGCGAGGGCGGATTCGGCAGCACGGGCAGGGCAGGTCGGTCGGCTTCTCGATGACTCGATTCCCAGCCTCTCTTGAGAGGGGGAAGATTTGCCACCGCAGACACAAAGACACAGAGATTTCTTTATAATCTTTTCTCTGTGCCTCTGTGGCTACTTTGAGTTACTGCGATTTTCAATAACACTGCGAGGTATGATCGCTGATATGATTATGAAACTTTTTGTCTCACTCCCCATTCTGCTCACGATCTTTGCCGTAGCGGCTTCTGCGGCCACGCCGACTATGCGGCTGGATTACTATCACACGGGTAACGCTTCTCAGGAAATATTCAGCGTAGACCGGGTCGTCATCGAACCGCTTCCCTGGCCGGGAAACCCGCAGAAGCCGATTGACGATACAAACCTGGGCAAGTATCTCTTCGAGGTGATTGACCGCAAGACGAATCGCCTGCTTTACTCGCGCGGCTTCGCTTCGATCTACGGCGAGTGGGAGACTACTGATGAGGCGAAGACCGTCAATCGCACCTTTCACGAATCGCTTCGCTTTCCCGCGCCCGCATCCGTCGTTCAGGTAGTCCTGAAAAAGCGCGATGCTCATAATGCCTTTCGCGAAATCTGGTCAACCATACTCGACCCGGCAGATATGTTCGTAGACACTTCGAAGCCCGCCTCGCCCGGGCCGCTCATCGAGATTCAAAACAGCGGCGACCCGGCTTCAAAGGTTGACTTTCTCATACTCGGCGACGGGTACACCCTGGCCGAGCGCGGCAAATTCGAGAAGGATGCGCGAAGGCTTTCCGACATCCTTTTCTCGAAATCGCCTTTCAAGGAACGGCGGTCGGATTTCAATGTCTGGGCGCTTTGCCCGCCTTCGGCTGAATCGGGAGTCTCGCGTCCTTCGACCGGAGTGCATCACGGGTCGCCGCTAGGGGCAACTTATGACGCTTTCGGCTCGGAGCGATACGTCCTGACCTTTGACAACCGGGCCTTTCGCACCATCGCTTCGTTTGCGCCCTACGAGTTCGTAGAGATACTCGTCAACAACCAGACCTACGGCGGCGGGGGCATATTCGGTCTTTACTCGACCGTAGCCGCCGACAGTCTCTGGTCGCCGTACGTCTTTATCCATGAATTCGGGCACCACATCGCCGGGCTTGCCGATGAATACTACACTTCATCGGTGGCTTATGCGCCCGCCACCGACCGCGTGGAGCCGTGGGAGCCAAACGCCACGGCGCTGCTCGACCCCGATAACCTGAAGTGGAAAGACCTGGTCGCGCCGGGTACGCCGATTCCCACGCCCTGGAATAAGGAAGAGTTTGAAAAATACTCGCTCGAAATCCAGAAACGCAGGCGAGAGATTCGCAGGCTTGGCCGACCTGAAAAAGAGATGGACGCGCTCTTTCTGGAAGAGAAAGAACACGAAAGCCGACAACTGTCTTCCGAAAAATATTACGGCAAGGTAGGCGCTTTCGAAGGCGCGATGTACGAGGCCAGGGGTTATTATCGCCCCGAAGCGGATTGCATCATGTTTACGCGCAACGACGTGCCTTTCTGCGCCGTGTGCAGACGGGCTATCGAGCGAGTCATAGATTTGTATTCGCGGCCCTAAACTTTAGTTGAAGATTATGCCGCTCATCTGAGATCTCAAATCTCAATCTCAAATTCGAGATTTATCAGGCGCGATTCAATTTTTCTTCGAGACCGGTCTTTACCTCGGGCCATTCCGAATCGATGATGCTGTAGTAAACCGAATGGCGCAGACGCCCGTCCGCGCAGATCATATGATTGCGAAATACGCCTTCTTCTTTCGCGCCTATGCGAAGGATCGCGCGTCTCGACCGCTCGTTGAGCGAATCGGTTTTTAACTCGACTCGAATACAGCCGAGCGTCTCAAATGCATGTCTTAGCATCAGGTATTTTGCTTCGGTGTTGACGACCGTACGTTGAAAGGGGCGGGCGATCCAGGTCCAGCCGATCTCAAGCCGGCGATTGAATCTGTCTATATTTGCAAATCGAGTGCTGCCCACTACGCGATTCGAGGCTTTGTCAACGGTCGCAAAAGGCAGGGCCGTGCCTTCGGCCAGTTCTTTCAACGCCGTCTCAATGTACTTGCGCATGTTTTCGGGCGTTCGGATAAATGCGGTGGTCCAGCGCCATAGCTCTTCGTCCAGCCCGGCATCGCACAGCGCCGGATGATGTTCGAGGCTCAAAGTCTCGAGGCGCACGTGAAGGCCGTCGAGCGTGACGGGGTCAACCTTTATCGGCTTGTCATTCATAGCGGTTTTTCATTTATGATGCGGAAGTTTTATTCTTTACCTGGAGGCCGGCTGGGCCGCGCCGATGCCCGCCTGTTTCAAACCTGCTCGCAACTCGTCTTCACTTCGAGCCCCTATGTAATGCGCGACTATCTTTCCGTCTCTCCCTATTATGAATACCTGTGGAATGGCGGTGATATGATAGCTTGCGGCAACCTGCTGTTGCTCGTCGAGAAGCGTGGTGAAACTGAAGCCGCTGCTCTTGAAAAACTTGCGTGCGTTTTCAGCCTCTTCTGTGTTGATGCCTAAAACAACAAGGTCTTTATCCTTGAACTCGCGATGTAGCTTTTCAAGGTTGGGCATCTCAACGCGGCAGGGGCCGCACCAGCTTGCCCAGAAGTTCAACAACACCACCTTGCCTCGCAAACTCTTCAGGCTGACTTGCTGACCCTTGAGGTCTTCAAGCGTAAAATCTTCGGCCTGTTTGCCAGCCATCTCAGAGGCTCTCGATGCCGGACGATTTGTTCCCGGCAGATTCAACTCCGCGACCTTTTCGGCGCTCGCAGGCGGAGAGAAGGCGAACAGATCATCGGGCGCAGGTTTATCTATGCTGGCCACGGTGAACCTGGTCGTCGTCTTTGTCTGCATAAGGCTGCCGTAAGGCGTTTTGGTCTTGACCTCGTCGATTTCGCGCAGAATGATGTTTCTGGTTTTGTCTATCCAATAGCTCACACTTGGCGGCTCAACCGAGGGGGACTTGTCTTTGTATGTGCCTTCGACCACATAACAGGGTATCTGTTGTCCGTTGACCTCGATTGTCTCTTCACGTTTGATGTCAGCCTCTTTCAATCGCTCAAATGTATGCTCGTAAGAGGAAACCAGGTTGAGCGCCTGAGAGGTAAACGAGGCGATTAATCCACCTTCATCTACATCGCTTTCTCCGGTAGCCGCAACCGTGTACTGGTTAAGTCCGGGTAAATATATCCACTCCATCTTGCCGTCAGAGATCGCCGTTACCGTGAGATAAGGGTTGCTCACCTCGATCCTTAACCTGTCGTGAGGGGCGGCTGCCGATACTATTCGCTGCTCCGATTCCGAGGTCTGCTTTACCCGCTCGCCGGTTATGGTTGACTCGGTCACGGAGAGCAGTTCGAAGTGATAGCTCTTGAGGTTCTTATACGTTTTACTGACCCGCTTGAGCAGTTCGGACGCGTCAGGTTTATCCTGTGAACTCGCTTGCGTAGCGAGGCTCAAAAGCACAGCGGCGGCAACCATAACAGATTTAATACGGCTCATTTTGTAAACTCCTTTTCGGCCATACTCGGTGCGGTCAGATGAAATGCTTTCCGGCTAAATATACGAAATAGCTAAATACACAAAATCGAGGGTCATTGTTTCTTCAGCTTTCCATAGACGGAGGTAATTATACCGGGTTTCACATCTACGGTTTTTTGAAAGAACTTGTATCCGGGCATCTCGAGATGTACGGCATACTTGCCCGGCACAACGTCTGTGATGACTGTCGGAGTCACGCCGCGAGGCTGCGGGTCGCCTGCTCCGCCTTCTTCATCCACTATCAATAAAACGGCAGCGCCCGCCGGTTGCGAGTCAACTTTGATCGTGCCTTTTCCGGGCTGGCTCGGGTTCCTTTTTGCCTTTTGCTCCTCTCTTTCGGCCAGTATAGTGCCGGGAGCCAGTTTGTTTCCCGTTTCGGTAGATTGATTGGTATTGCTTACGTTTGTGTTCTCTTCGGCAGGCGGCTTCGAACAGGCCGCCATTGCTACTAAGATAACGGCGAATGACATTATGATCAGACAGCGAACGATTTCTTTCATATCTTTCCTCATTATTTGATTGATTGCCCGCGAACTCATAAAGATACCGCAGACGGGCGCGATCTTACAAAACGCGCCTCGCACACTCGGGTAATATTATCCATCGCCTGCACGCGGTTCGCCACTACAAGTTAAGCTTTCGATCTCTTTACAGAGACATTTTTACTCGCCCGACAATCGGCCAAAGCTTGAGGGCGCAATTGTTTTCTTTTTATTGTGATACGGGTGCGGGCGGGCCAAATTGTTGAGATAAAAGGCGGTTATATAGTAAAATTACTGCTGTTCAGTTCAAATTAAATAGGAGAATAAACGTGTCGAACAAGAGGGCAAATATCGGAATAGTCGTTTTATTTATAACCGTATTAATGGCGTTCGGGCTCAAAGCGATTCAGGCCGGGCAAGCCGGTAAGATCGAATCGGTAAAGGCCTCTTCCGTTCAAGATAAATCCGTGGTCCGATTATCCTCGCCTGCCGGACCCGCGCGCGCGGAAGGCTCTAAACCCGAAGTTTCGGCAAACTCCGCTTTTAATTCGGCGGCGCTTGAAAATATCCGACTTCGAAAGGAGATGCGCTGGGACTTTGGCGGAAAATCGCAGTTAGGCTGGGAACTGTATGTGCCGTTGATCTCGGCGACGATCAACGCCGAAGATACGGCCGAGGAGAATAGTTTTGCCGAAGCTCTCGCCCGATGGCAAAAGAGAAGCGGGCTCGTTTCGAGCGGCATTCTGGATAACGGCACGTGGTTTGGCATGATAAAGGATTTTCAATCGCGCCGGATAAAGAATCGTACGCTGCCCACGGATGACCAGCTTGTCACGGCCCCGATCTCAGATTGTTTTGATGCCTCGCGCCCGGAGGAGCTTCGCAAGGTAGAACGCCAAACCTACATGGCGTACAAACGCATGGTAGCGGCAGCGGCATCCGACAAATCGCTCGGGCTTCGAGTGACGGGAACGGGCGATCTTGCCGAAGGCGAAAAGTATCTCAAGATAATATCGGCCTATCGTTCGCCCGAGTATCAGGCCGAGCTTCGCAAGAAATCGCCCACGAGCGGGCGCGCGGGTCTGGCCGTCAACAGCCCGCATTTTACGGGCCGCGCGCTTGACATATATGTCGGGGGCGAACCCGTAAGCACCAAAGATGACAACCGAATGATTCAGGTTCAAACGCCGGTCTATCGCTGGCTGGTAAAGAATGCCGCTCGCTTTGGATTCCGGCCTTATTTCTACGAACCCTGGCACTGGGAATATAACCCGCAGGGCTGATACCCGTCTCAAAAAATCGAGCGCGTTGTCGCCTGATTAGAGGGCTCAAAAAGAGAGATCAATCCCGGTCCGGCCCGGATTTAAGAAGGGTCGGAGGCCGGGATTTTTCTATGCCGCCGCGAGAGAAACTGCTACGTTGACACTCGAAAACCTCTGGTATAGACTGAGATTTTGAGCTATCGCCTGTTTTAAGCAGAGAAATTCAGATTCATAATTTGTCTGCCAACTGATGCCGCAAGTGAGGCATCCTAACACGTGAGATTTCATCTGATAGAAAAATTACCCGGTAGATTTAATGGAGGAATCGTGATGGTAAGCAAGATTTTGAGGAGAGCCGTCAGTCTCAGCGCGATTTTGATTGCTTCATCCATAATGGTATTTGCGCAGACCGGAACAATCGAAGGAACGGTCAAGATAAAGAATGCGGATGGAACGATGACGCCGGTTCCAGGCGCACAGGTTGATGTTTATCGTACCGACATCAAAGGCCATTGGGATATGAAAACCGACAAGTCGGGCCACTACGTGCGTCTCGGATTGCCTGTACAGGGAACCTTTATTGTAACCGCGTCGGGTCCCGGTATGCAGCCGACCTTTATCACGGACGCCAGGATAACACAGGGAGCCATAGACCTTGTCGGAAACCCCGGCGACGGAGCCAAGATAACCTACGAAGAGGTGCAAAAGACCCTCTCTCAGGAAGGACAGGGCGCACCTTCAACCGCCACGCCGCAAAACAAAGCGGCTGCCGAAGCCGCGCAAAAGGAATATGAGGCCAAGGCGAAAGAGAGCAAGGAGATGCAGGCCGCCTTCGATCAGGCAGTGGCGCGCTATAACCACGGTCTGGAATTGATGAACACAAACGACTATTCCGGCGCGGTGAGCGAGTTTGAGGCCGCATCGGCGGTGGACCCCGGCAAGCACGCGGCATTCACGGAACTGGCTTACAAAGCGCATGCCAACGCCGCCGAGGCCCATTATCAGTTAGCCGTTCCGCTTTTCAATCAAAGAAAGCGCGATGAAGCAAAGCCTCATTTCGAGAAGGCCATCGAAGAGATAAACAAGGCGATCAGTATCGCTTCGTCTTCGCCAAAACCCGGCCCGAATCTCAATAACGAATTGATCAATTACTACAACATCTGGCTGAAGAATGCCAAGCTTCTGGTTGAATTCTACCAGCAGACGGATGCCGTTGATCAAGCCGTCACGGCGATTGACAAGGCCAGGGCTCTTGATACGGCCAACAGCGCGAAATGGAATGTTGCCAAAGGGGATCTCTATCGCACGGCCTACCGTTCGGATGATGCGATAAAAACGTACAAAGAAGTGTTGGCCACCGACCCGGGCAATATTGATGCGTTGTATGGTCTTGGCCTTACTCTCTTTGCTACAGGCAATGAAGCCAATTATCAGGAAGCAGCTAATTATCTTAGCGATTTCGCCAGTAAAGCTCCTGCAAACGACAGCCGGGCGGCCACTGTGAAAGAGTCGCTTGATGCGCTTAAGAAGGCGGCTAATGTCGAGCCGGAAAAAGGCTCAAAGCGTCGCCGCAAACCCTGAAACCGATTCCCGACAAACTCAGCCTTGATAGAGGCGGATAAACGAAGAGCCACGGTGGAAATAACATCTGTGGCTCTTCGTTTATCCGCCTCTGCCCAATAGTCGCCCCGAGGGAAAATCAGACTTTGCGTTTGTCCGTCAATTTCCCTTTCTTGCCGATGCAAGTGTCCCGTGTGATAATTGATGTGGCGGGTTGAGACTATCCGGGCTGGATTGGTTGCCTGCCGATTCGCCGCCCTCAAATTTCGATAACTGACTCAGCAGGAAATCCGATCAAGGGGTTGTAATGCTTCGATTATTTATTGCCGCGCTCTTTTTCTCTATAGCCATTTTTGCGAATCAGGCCGCCGCCGGGGGGCTTGAAACCAGAGCCGAAGAGATACGCGCCGCTATGGAGACGCGCGATTTCGACCGCGCCGAAAGCCTTGTCAACGCATTGCGCGCAAGCGACAGGGCTGCCTTCACGCGCAATAACTATGATTATCTTCTGGCGCGTTTGAAGGAGAGACGTGGCGCTACAACCGAAGCCGCGGCGCTTTATCTGGACATCCTCAATCGCAAATCCGCGCTCGCTCAGTACTGCCTGTGGCATCTGGCCGTCATTGCCCGAAGCGCGCAAGACCTGGCGCTTGAGCGACAATATATAAACCGACTCCTTGCCTCCTATCCGTCGAGCGCACTCGTTACTCGCGCACGCGAGCGAATGGTTGACAGTCTGCTTGAGAGCAATCAGTACAGCGCGGCTATAGCGCTGCTTCGGCCCGCAACGCGGGGGCGAGGCGGGCGCGGAGCGATGGCTCTGCTTGGCGAGGCTTATGCGAGGGCGGGTGATCGCTCGTCGGCGCAGACGATTTTCAATCAGCTGGTCGCGGGCTCGCGAGATGATTATGCGCTCTCAGCCGCTGCGGGGCTTGACCGTCTCGACACTGACGCGGGAGTCAAGGCAGACGAATTCGAATCGCTCCGTCGAGCCAGAATCTATCTGCACAATCGCCACTGGCCAGAGGCGCGCTTGCATCTTCTCAACATAGTCGAACGCTTTCCCGAAAGCGCAAATCGCGCCGAAGCGCTCTATCAGACGGGATTCACATACTATCGAGAAGACAATCAAGAGGAAGCCATAAAATGGTTTGAACGGGCGCACACGGAGTTTCCTACGAAGACCGAAGGCGAACAGGGGTATTACTGGGTTGCCACGGCGCTTCAAAAGGCGCAGCGATATGAAGAGGCCGCCCAGAGGTATATTGACTTTATCTCGGCATATCCCGACAGCGACTTGATAGAATCCGCGTATCGCAATACGGTAGACAGCTTCCGTTACGCGGGCAAACCGGCTGAGGCGATTCAGTGGTCGCGGCAAATCGAGCAGCGATTTGCGGGCAAACCGCTGGCTACGGTCGGCCTCTACAATGAAGCGAAGATCGAAATGGTCCAGGGCAATTACGACCGGGCGCTCACTCTGCTGACCCGGCTTTCTGTAGACCGCGTCTACCCGAGGCTTTTCGGCGCGCCGATTCGCGGCGAGGCCGCTTTCCTGCGCGTATTCGCAATAGAGCAGATGGGGCGGCTTGGTGAAGCGGCGCGGCTTTACATGGCTATCCCTGACGGACGAGATAATTATTTCGGCTACCGCGCAACGCTCAGACTTCAAGCGATGGCTCGCACTCCCGAAGGGCGGCGCGTGATCGAACCAATGGCGCGCAGGTACGCCGATCAGGCGCGAGCGGCGCTTCAGGCAGGGCGCTACAGTGAGGCGAAAGACGCGGCCACACAGGCGATCAGGCTCGACGAGGACACGGGCGTTCAACGCGAGATGCTTTCGATTTTGAGAGCAAGTTACAGCCATCTTCCCGCATACTCTTCTATCTCGCGGTTCCGGTTGATCCCCGTAGCGCGCGATGTGATCGATTCGGACGAGACTCTTAGACCCGGCTCTTCTCATCAGGCGCTGGGGGCGGAACTGATCTTTCTGGGATTGTATGATGAGGGCGCGACCGAAGTGCGGCTGGGCGGGTTCGGAGGCCGTCGCGCTTCGGATGACAAATCGGCTGAGTCAAACGATGAAGACCTGAGCGATGTGGTCGTCTCTACCACGGGTGGAGGCAGCAACACGGCTTATTCGCTCGCGGTTTACAGCAATCGCGGCGATCAATCGAAATACGCGATCAGATTCGCCGAGCCGTTTTTTAGTTCCGTCCCGCAGGATTATCGCATAGAGCTTGTGCCGCGCGATCTGGCCGAGATGATGTATCCCGCGCCATATCGGGATGCCTTTGACCGCTACGCGCCACAGGCGGGAGTTGATCCGCGTCTGGTACTGGCGCTTGCGCGGCAGGAGAGCCGCTTTGATCCGGCGGTCAAGAGCGGAGCGGCGGCTCGCGGGCTGTTGCAATTCATAGCCGAGACCGCGGAGCAGATGGCCCGGGAAGAAGGAATAAAGAATTTCAAGCTTGATGACGTATACGATCCGCAAATTGCAATCCGGCTCGCAGTGCGCTATGTCGCCGGACTCTTCAAGCTCTTTCCAGATAATCCCTATGCCGTGGTGGCCTCTTACAACACGGGCGAGCAGAACGTCGAGCGATGGATATTTCGCGCCAAGTCGAATGATTACGACCTGCTTTTGGGCGAAGTGGCCATCCCGGAAACGAAAGATTATGTCGGCAAGGTGATGAATAATTATCGAGCTTATCAACATCTTTATACCAAAGACCTCAAGCCCAGATAGAATCTGAGTTTTGAGTTTTGAATTTTGAGTTTTGAGTTTTCAGATCTCGAATCTCAAATTCTTTCCCGCTTGCTAACCTTTTTCCCGCCGTATGTCTCTATAATTCATGGAGGCCGTTGAAGATCCGAAGCAACGGCTCTGGAGCAATTGATGGCGAAGGCAAGTGCAGAGCCGCCCGATGAGGTGCTTGTGGTCGCGGCTATACTCGGCGATCTCGGCGCGTTCGATGAGCTTGCCGCGCGGTACCGGGCAGCGGTCGTGCGCGCGGCTCAGGCCATAGTCGGTCGAGAGGATGCCGAAGACGTGGCTCAGGATGCGCTGCTGCTCGCCTTCAAAGCGCTGCCTTCGATTGAAGAGCCCGGAAAGTTTGCCGCCTGGCTTTCGGCTATAACCCGTCATCGCGCCTTTCGCCTCAGCAAGCGCGAGCGGGCGCGTGAGGCCGGGCGCGTAGAACTGGATGAGGTGTTGCTCGAACAGGTTCAGGCGCTTGCGCGGCCCCTTGTGGGCGCAGGCGACGATGACGGAGAACTGAATCTCGCTCTCGAACGACTTCCCGCCGATTACGCGATGGTGTTGCGGCTTCGCTATCAAGACGAGATGCCGCTCAAGCGGATAGCGGCTTTTCTGAGCGTGCCGCTCTCGACCGTGAAATGGCGCGTGCATCGAGGAAAACAGTTGATGCGCGAACAGATCGAATTATTGAAACGAGGTGAAAAATGGAAAGAGAAAAAGAGATAGCAAAACTTGTCAATGTATTGCGCCGCACTTCGCGCATGGCCTTGCAGGCTGAATGGACCGGAGGCGCTCAGGATACGGCCACCTACTGCGTAGATCAGTACAATCGCGTGCTTGCGCGGCTAAAAGAGCTTGACTCGGAGTTGACCAGTGTATTCAGCCCTCTCGCGGCGGAGAGCTCGCTTACGGTGGCTGCTATGGCCTGTCGTCAACTGGCGGCTTACTACGAAGACGAAGTCGGGCAGTTCGGGCGATGGGGCAAAGCCTATGGCGTGGCCTTCGACCCTGTAACCTTCAAAGAGTTCTGGCGCAAATCGGCGTGCGAAATAGAAGACCTCGGAGAATTCATACGCGAGAGCGTCGAAGAGTGGGCCAGGCATCGCAGGCACAGAGGAGAGCATGGCGAACGCGGGGAACGGCGCAAGTGCTGATGTAAGGTCGAAGCCCGCTCGATGCGCGGACAGACGAAAAAGATTTTCTAGTTATTCACGTGTTATTCAGTTATCGGGCGGGCTTCATGTCGGTTAGATTTGTAAGCCGACAACAGGGCAGCATCTCAAGGGGTCTGAGGTTCCAGTTTTTCTATCCTGTCTTCAAGCATTCGCTGATCGGTTTTCATTTGCAGAAAGTCGTCATTGAGTAAGCCTATCTTTCGCTCGACTTTTCGCAATCCAATCACCATATCTGAGCGAAGCTGCTCCTGTCCTTTGCGCAATTCGGCTATGTCCGAGCGAACGCTTTCCCAAATCGGGCGCGTGTCGTGCAAACGCGCGTCTACTTTTTCTTCCAGGCTCGTCAGGCGAACGTCTATTCCTCCAACAAGAGTCTCTATTCCTTGAGCCAGGGTGATAAGCTGATCGAGGCGATCGCTGTCGGGTAGTTTCTGTGTGAAGTCTTCACTGCTCATGGTTGCTCCTCTGATGCTTTGAAAACCTGGGTGAAAACATTATAAGATTGGCCCTGGTTTGAAACAAGTTATGACAACTGCATTGATACCACCCGGACCAAAGGGTAATTTCCTGCTCGGCAGCCTGCCGGAACTCAGCCGCTCGCCTCTCTCTTTTCTTGAGATGTGCGCGCGCGAGTACGGCGATATAGTTCGCATCCGCTTCGCCAACATCCGGGGCTATCTGCTCAATCACCCGGATTATGTCGAATACGCGCTGGTCACAAACAATCGCAATTTCATAAAGGACAAGAGCGCGCGGATGTACAACTTTGGGCGGCTGCTCGGCAACGGATTATTGACGAGCGAGGGCGACTTCTGGCTCCGCCAGCGCAGGCTCGCTCAACCCGCTTTCCACAAAGACCGCATAAACTCTTACGGCGAGGTTATGGTCGCCTATACCGAGCAGATGCTTGAAGAGTGGCAGCCCGGCCAGTCTCTCGACATTCATCGCGTGATGATGCGGCTGACTTTGAACATTGTGACTCGAACTCTGTTCGACGTAGACCCGGTGGGAGAATCCGAAGAAGTGACCGCTGCTCTGGAAGTCGCTATGGATCGCTTCTCTACTGAGGGGAGCCTCACGCGAATGCTCGACAATTATCTGCCGACCCCCGGCAGAAGGCGCTTCGACGCGGCGGTCCGTAATCTTGATCGAGTCATCTATGACATCATCCGCAAACGCAGAGCCAGCGGGCGCGATGGAGGCGATTTGCTTTCGATGCTCTTAGAGGCTCAGGACGAAGACGGCAGCCGGATGACCGACAGACAATTGCGGGACGAGGCTATGACGCTGTTTCTGGCCGGTCACGAAACGACGGCGCTGGCCCTTTCGTGGACATTTTACTTGCTGGCCAACCATCCCGAAGCGGAAGCAAAACTGGTTAGTGAATTGAAAGCGGCACTTGGCGGGCGGGCTCCATCTGTTCAGGATCTGTCACGGTTGCCTTATGCTCACCGCGTAATCAAGGAATCAATGAGGCTCTATCCCCCGGCCTGGAGCATCGGACGCGAGGCGCTGGAGGATTGCAAAATCGGCGGATACCATGTGCCCGCAGGCTCGCAGCTTTATATAATCCAATGGGTACTGCACAGAGACCCGCGTTACTACACGGAACCGGAAAGATTCAACCCCGACCGATGGACTGATGAGTTTGAAAAGCGATTGCCCCGCTATGCCTATTGCCCGTTCGGCGGCGGTCCGCGCCTTTGCATAGGAAACTCTTTCGCTATTATGGAAGCCGTCTTGATTCTTGCGACCATTGCTCAAAGATTCACTTTTACGCTCGCCCCGGATCATCCCGTAATCCCGTCCCCCTCGATCACCCTGCGACCAAAGAACGGTATAAAAGTGACGCTGAAAGGGCGAGATTGTCCATAGTCCGTTGTATGGAGCGCAAACCGCAGGTCCAGGGTAAATATTTTTCAACAAAGAACAACGGACAACGGGCAATTGCCGGAAAATCTTACATAGCCAACTGGTAATCTTTACCTTTGCGCGAACTCCGGCAACGTCTTGCCTTCCACAATCCCTTCATTTTTGGCCAAATTCTAAGGGTTTCTCCTCCTTTGATCGGCGGCATAGCTCTTGCAATAACACCAGATGGGGCAGAGATACGGGTAGATGATTATTTCATTTTCCGTTCTCTTAAACGGTTACTGTGGTGAGGACGGTAACCACGTGGGCGATGCGGAAATGAATACCGCATCGCCTTTTCTACGATCATGGAAAGTGGGAGGAAATGATATGAAAAGCAGGATAATGGTTGTTTCGGTTTTGATGGCGCTGGCAGTAATGGGTTCGACGGCGTGCGCCACAAAGAAGTACGCGCGCAATCGCATAAACGAGCGAGTTACGCCTCTTGAACAGCGCACCGGGGAGTTGGAAGAGACTTCGCGCCGCAACAGTCAGGACATAGGACAGTTGAATGAAGGCGTTAACGACGTACGAGGGAAAGTTGATCGCGTGCAGTCACAGGCTGACAGCGCGCTATCGAGCGCCGAGCAGGCCAATACCCGCGTAAGCTCTACGGAGGAATCGGTCACTGATCTGCGAACCAACCTCGATAAATACGGGCTTCAAAACACGGCAACCGTGAATTTCAAGTTTGATAGCTTTCAACTCACTCCTGAAGCAAAAGAATCGCTCGATCAACTGGCTTCACAAATAACCGACCGAAATAACTATATACTGGAAATCCAGGGCTTCGCCGATGCCGTAGGCACGGCGGCCTACAACGATCAACTCACGCAGAAGCGAGCCGATGCTGTGCGCCGTTATTTGGCCGAGCAGCATAATATACCGCTCTATCGAATGCATATTCTCGGATTCGGTGAAGTTCGTCCCGTGGCGGAAAACACCACGCGTGAAGGGCGCGCGCAGAATCGCCGCGTCGAAATTCGTCTCCTTACCCGCAGCGTAACCGACGGTGCGAATGCCAGCACTACGTCAAGCACTAACAAATAGCCCTCTTCAAATGATCGAGCGGCTAGAACCAGACTCCCCCGTTTGATCATTTACATAATAGCCTCCGAACAGGGACGGTCCAGGCGGGCCGTTCCTTTTATTTTCCGGCAGGGAACAATCGGCGATCCCTGAGCCTTGCGCGATAGCCCGAGACATTGACAATCGGTTGCGGCGCGGCTATCTTACCGATCTGATAAAGCAGCAACCAAAGAAGTGAAAATTGCAGCAGGAGCATAAAAATGGCCAGCAGGATCGATAAGCTGTTGAATGCATATTTCAATCAGCCCCTTAAAGAATATGCGCAGGTTGTGGCAGAGATAAAAAACAGCGGAGGACTGACCTCCGAAGAGATCGGAGCGCTTCAAACAAAGCTTCTTTACGTGGACGCTCATATGATTGTGCGGCAGGCAGGCGCTACAGCCACGCACAGCATAGCTTCGCCGAGCACATAATTCTCAATTGCTCATCCTTTGAAATAGGCCGCAAATTACGCCGGCTCAGACGAGCGCGTATAATTGTGACCTGTGTAATTATGGCCTGCATAATTGCGGGCTGTTCGATACGCGCCATGAGGGTTTTCACTCGAGAGTTTTCATAAGAATTTAATCTTTGAGTAACCTAAATCTAATCTACCCGGGTTATATTGCAATCAACTTCCAGGATGTTGTGGTACCTCATAAACGGATGCGCGGCAAGCTGGAGACACGAAATACCGCGCAACCACGGTGACCTCCAATGGTGGAACAGGCCTTAGCACTCACCTCCCTGTTCCACCATCCTCCCATTAACCCAACCGAAGAGATTTTAGCTCGGAGTAATTCTTCTGATTAAGTATCTATTTTGCTTCGGGCGAGAAACGTCGCGCAGACGTTTTAACCGGGGGTTGTTATGATCTTCCGTAGAGTGTCAACCGTGATTACAGATGGCGAGCATACAAAATTACTTGCTGCTGTTTGAGCAGGGATGCCAGTTCGTTCTTGCGCTGTGCCAGGTCGTCGGCGAGTCTGCTGACGGTAGCGCTGTTTATCGGGAGTGCCTGATGCGCCCAGGCCAGTTCCTCCTGTTCGGCTCTTGTCGCGCCCTCCTCGCGGGCGCAACGCGCTTCCAGATAATCCATGCGCGCCATTAAAGAAGAGAGATAATATTCGGCCTGAGCGAGCTTTGCGGAAGCTAGTTTTACTTCGATCTTCTTGGCGTGAACGGCTGCCTTATGAATCTGCTCGTCGGCAGCTTTCTGATCTCGCGTCAGGTGATCGAGCGCCTTGCGAGCCATCTCCAGATCGGCCGCGCACCCGTCAATCGTGAACCTCTTATCAAGCATCGTTTACCTCGCACTATCGGTATTAGAACTTATGTCGTTTACTTGTCGGCTCGCATTTTCTTGCGGAGCCGTTTGAGCGTCTTATGCAATCGCAGGAAATTGGCTACGGCGTGCTCGATCTCTTGTTGGTTAGCCTGCTGAAACGAGGCATCCTTCGGTCCGTCACCTTCAACGGCCGTCTTATACTGTCCAACTGCTTGCCTGATACTTTCGACATGTTCTCTGGCCTCTCGCTCAAGCCTTGCCTTAATCTTTTTCAAAATCTTTGACACCGCTCCAATCCCTTCCCCTTGCTCTGGTTTCCTGCGATTATCATCATAACTCAGACAGATTAGACGGGTATTACCTCCGTTTTAATTTTTCGTTAACTCTTGGCAGGGTCATTCAGTTTTCCAACATGTAGAAAGGGATAAGGGAAATAGGCCGGGACGTACGCGGATGCGACGGATTTTCGCGGATCTGAACATATATGAGCTAATCCGCGTAGATCCGCTCGATCCGCGTTATCCGCGGCCTATTTCAACTCGCCTTTGCGTCAACTCAACTTTTAATATTTTTTCCGCCTATTGCCCTCAACTCAAGAACTGAATGGCCCTGAACTCTTGGCCCTGCTCGCGTTCTGTTTCCCTCGTTTTACCTCAGAATTTGCCGGAAAGCTTTAGATAGTTTTGGCTTTGATATACTTGATTCACCCCAAAAGGCAAACTTGTGCTGCCCCCTGGCAAAACCCTCCCGTGCCACCTTGAGCCACGTTTGCCTGTCGTGCCGCACCTTCACCTCTGTTGCGGCTCGGCGGCAGCGTTGTGTCATTCTCTCCTACTACGATAGTGGTATCTCGCAGGCTGTCAAAGGTGGTAGCATAAAAACACTCAATCTCGTGATGTATTTCTTGCTCCGTTCCGGCATAGTGTGAGCGTCGAAAGGCCAACGAAAGGCGGCAACCATGGGCAGGGAATAAGCCGGCGTAACGCCACAGCCGTCAGCTCTTTAGTATAGCCAGTATCGAAGTTCAGGACCGAGAATAAAGAAAAGGAGCATCAATCATGGACATGAAACTAGAAGTCTTAATCGTACCCGTTTCCGACGTCGATCGCGCCAAAGCATTCTACGAGAAACTGGGATTTCGCTTGGATATCGACTATGCCGCCAACGAGGACTACCGGATAATACAGTTCACGCCTTCTGGTTCGGAGGCGTCGATCATCTTCGGCAAGGGAGTCACTTCCGCCCAGCCGGGCTCGATCGACCGCCTGGTCCTTGCGGTGTACGACATCGACGCGGTCCGCGGTGAGCTCCTCTCGCACGGCGTCGAGGTAAGCGAGGTGTTCCACGACGCCGGCGGTGGCCTCGGCGGCGGCTTTTACGCAGGCACCGAGGCGCGCGCGCCGGGTCGAGATCCCCAGGGCCGTTCCTACGCCTCGTATGCTTCGTTCAGCGATCCCGATGGCAACGATTGGCTGCTTCAAGAGATCAAGGAGCGGCTTCCCGGTCGCGAGTGGAAGTTGACGCAAGCACAAGCCCCGGATGTCGCAACCCTTGCAGATCTCCTCCACGAGACAGAAGAGCGCCACGGCCATTTCGAGAAGACGCACGCCGAGCATCACTGGTGGGACTGGTACGCGCCCTACCTGAGCGCGCGTCAGAACGGCGGCAGTCCGGAGGAGTCAGCCGCCGCCGCCGACCGCTACATGGGAGAGGTCCTTCATGTTCTTCCCCGATGACGCCGTTCGAATGGCCGCACTCTCCGAGTACGGGACCTCTGGCGCGCAACGTAGAGCCGCGCGCCGCCTTCTACCCTCACAAGTCTTCTTCTCGACGCCCCGGTCGAGATGGAAATCATTTTCTAGGGGAAGTAACGGCGCGGCGAGCAATGCTCGGTCGTCGCTCCAGTAGCAAGAAGTACTTTTAGGATACGCCGGCAGATGAGATCGCCGCATTGGTCCGAGGCTTTGTCAGTTCTTCACGTTGAGGGTTGTCAGTGTTAACAAGAAAGGTGGTTTTCATATGCGATCTGACATTGTTTCAGGAGCCATATTCCCCGATTACGAGCTTCCCGACCACACCGCGAAACGCCGGAAGCTCTCCGAACTGCAAGGGCAGGATCCAATGATTCTCGTCCTGGGACGCGGGGGGTTCTGCCCCAAGGACCGCCGCCAGGCTGAAGGGCTTGTTCAACTCCATCGTGAGCTTGAGGTTGGCTATTGCCGACTGGTCACGATTAGCACCGACAACATCACTGAGACAAATGAATATCGCAGCGGCGTTGGTGCTCACTGGCCTTTCCTCTCCGACGCGGGGCGAACCGTCCAAAAAGATCTCGACATCGCCGAATATACTGATCCCGTACACAATCCCATGATCCCCCACACGATTGTCCTCGAGCCCGGCCTTGTCATTTATAAGATCTACAACGGCTACTGGTTCTTCGGGCGGCCCACGCTGGAAGAACTCCGCCAGGACCTGCGCGCAGTTATCAGAAAATGCCGCCCGGATTGGGACATCACAACGCCGGAACTCAAAGCGGCGTGGGAGCAAGGCCGCAAGGAACTCTTCTATCCGTACGGCAAAACGTTTGCCCAAACTCTCAGCGAACAGGATTAGGAGCAAAGCTATCACACTCAGTGAGGCAGACCAATAAATCTCAAATTGGAAGCGATCATCATCTTCGGACCGCAAAGACAGGCCCCGGCCTCGATCCCGGGCTGGCTGATCCAGGAAGTCAAGCAGCGCGCTCCAGGACGGTGACGCCATTCACCGCCAGATCATTATGCTAATTGGAGAGGTGACGGGCAGAATGTGTGCCCGTACGCCCATGCATAGGCAGCAACATCGATTTGAATCCGATAGAAGGGAAATAAAATGACCGAAGAGATTAACCAGAATCGCCGCCCCGATTTCGGTTATAATATCGCTTATGAAAATCGAGATTCGACAGGGCGACATCACCAATCAACCCGACATCGACGCCATAGTCAATGCTGCGAACACCGAGCTATGGCTCGGCTCGGGCGTGGCAGGCGCAATCAGCGCGCGTGGCGGGCCCGAGATTGAACGCGAAGCGGTCGCAAAAGGGCCCATAAGATTGGGCGAAGCCGTCGAAACAATCGCGGGCAACCTGCCGAACAGCTACGTCATTCACGCCGCCGCTATGGGCTATCGCGATGAAGATCGCGACGTGCCGAAACGCGAAGGCTCGCAGTCGAGCGCAGAAATCATTCGCCTGGCCACCACAAACAGCTTAAAGATTGCCGATAGACTCGGCTGCGGCTCTATAGCTTTTCCCGCGCTTGCGACAGGCGTAGGTGGCTTCCCCGTAGATGAGTGCGCGCAGGTTATGATGGGAGCCGCGAGAAGTTACGCCGATTCCCACCCGCAGTCGAGTCTCAATCGAGTTGTCTTTGTTTTATTCGGCGCGGGCGATTACAAGGCATTCGAGCGCGAACTGGAAGCCAGCAGGCTATAAGATGACGGATAAAAAGAGAGATAAAAAGCAATACTGCTATGATCATCCTCGCCCGTCCGTAACGGTCGATATGGTGCTTTTACGCGAGAGGGAGGGGCGCAAAGAGGTGCTGCTGATTAAGCGGGCGCGCGAGCCGTTTAAGGGGATGTGGGCTTTCCCGGGCGGGTTCGTAGATAAGGATGAATCGCTCGAGGATGCCGCCGCTCGCGAGTTGACGGAAGAGACCGGGCTCAAAGGGATTCGCCTCAAACAGATCGGCGCTTTCGGCGACCCCGGGCGCGACCCTCGCGGACACACCGTAAGCATCGTGTTTGCTTCCGTGATCAGACGCGATATGAAGGCCGAAGCGGCTGATGATGCCGATGAAGTAGCGTGGCACTCGTCCGAGCGCCCGCCCAAACTTGCCTTCGATCACAAGAAGATTCTTCGTGCGGCGCTCAAGCAATTATTTACTGATGATTCAAAAAAGAGAGCCTGATGTGAAGGATTCGGATTACATCCGGGCCGGGTTGCACGTCGCCCTGGTCGAGCCTGAAATCCCGCCCAATACGGGCAACATAGCGCGGTTATGTGGGGCCACTTTCACCCCTTTGCATCTTGTAGGCAGACTCGGATTTCGCACCGATGATAAGGCGCTGAGGCGAGCGGGCCTCGATTACTGGAAAGATATAGAGATTCATTATCACCTGAAGATCGAGGCGCTCTATGAAGCGATTCCGCAAAGCCGCTTCCTCTATTTCACGACAAAAGCCGAACGCGTTTACACCGATTTCGAGTACGAGCCCGGGGATTGTCTGATCTTTGGGCGCGAGACGCGCGGGCTGCCCGAAGAATTGTTGCGGGCTAACTGGGAACGCGCGTTGACCATTCCTATGCCAAATTCGCGCATTCGCTCGCTCAACCTCGCCACCTCGGTCGGCATCGTCCTCTATGAAGCTATCAGGCAGATAGCTTCATAGTTTTAAGTTTTGAGTTTTGAGTTTTGAATTTCAAGCAGATAGTCAGAAGTAGACCGGCCAGACGCAGAAAACCGGAGGCGGGTTTGAATGGTTGGTTCCCGCCTCCGGCTCTTTTACTCAAAACTCAAAACTTAAAACTCAAAACTAATTTTGTTGAGAGGGCGGTTTGCCGTCGCTGTCGCGTCGCTTGAGCGTAGGCTTTTCCGCAGGCTGTTTCTCTTCGGGTTGATCCGGGTCATCGCCTTCCTTGCGGCGCTTGAGTGTAGGCCGCTTCGGTCCCGAATCGCGCGCTGCCGGGTCAAGCACCTTCGAGTTTGTAATGGCCAGCAATCGCGCCTTGACTTTATTAAACTCCGACGTGTTTATGGTGTATTCGTCGCGCTCCGGGAATTTCGCGATCAACTCGTGCACGGCCTGTATACGTTCAGGCGTAGGCGGATGAGTGCGGAAGAGTTTCGATAATGTCCCCGGCTTATCCTTGTCTTTCTTTTCGAGTTTCTCAAAGAAGCTGATAAGGCTTTGCGGATCATATCCGGCTGCCCAGGCATACTGTGCGCCGAGCCTGTCGGCTTCCGATTCCGCGCCGCGTGTGAATTTGAGGAATGCGAGAGGCACGAGTATCTGAACACCGTTATAGGCAAGCGCCCCCAGACCTCCGGTTGCGAAGATCAAAGGTATCATTGCGAAGTTTGCTATCTGCGCCTTCGAGGCCTGCTCTACTCCGTGGCGGGCAGCTACGTGGCCTATCTCGTGAGCCATGACGCCTGCGATCTCGGCTTCATTGTCCGCCGCAAGTAAGAGCCCTTTGTTGACATAGAAGAAGCCGCCGGGCAGAGCGAATGCGTTCACGTCATCCGAGTCGAGAACCTTTATCGTGAAAGGCACTTTCGCATCCGAATGGAGAACGATGTTCTGGCCTACGCGATTGACGTATTCCGTGATGACCGGATCATCAATAAACTTGGCCTGCCGATCAACGTCTGCTGCAAGCCTGCGTCCGAGCGCGACCTCTTTTTCGAGCGAGTAGAAATTGATCTGGCGTTTGTTGATGTTTCGCTTGCCGATCATTTCCGGGTTCTCGTCGTCGTCAAGCTTGCCTTTGGGCGCGGAAGTATTTTGTGCCAGCATCGTCGCAGGCGCGCCGAGCATCACCACAAGCATAAAGATTGCTGTGCGCTTGAATAAGCTTTTCCTCATTTCGGTGAACTCCTATCTGATAAGACGTGTCGAGCACCCTCACGGGTTAGGGTCGCTCTAAAGTTAATCAATAGCCGCTTCCCGGACGGAAAGCCGTGCTCCAGAGTGTTTACAATCCCATCAGATTATACTCTCTGAAGATTAGAAGGTGATTAGAAGTAAATTATAATGCGTTAATTTGCGCTGCAAAGAGCAAATGATTAGTATGAGAGCCGCGTAAAGAACCCGGCGAAGGAGTCGTGCGATTGAGAATTTCGATCATAGGCGCAGGCCGCGTAGGGCAAACGCTCGGACGACTGGCTAAGGAATCCGGCTACGATATAGGCGATATAGTCTGCCGGTCTGTGAAAAGCGCGCGAAAGGCAGTTCGCTTTATCGGCTCGGGAAGTGCTCGTCAGGCGTCACTTTCGCACCTGACGGCGGCAGACCTGATTCTAATCTCGACGCCCGATGACAGTATTAACGAGGCGGTTGAGATGATCGAAGATTCTGCCCGCGCAATTGGACGGGCAGTTGTGCTGCACACAAGCGGCGCGCTCTCAAGCGATGTGCTTCGCCCGCTTGCCCGCTTTTGTATGAGCCGGGGGTCGTGTCATCCGCTTCAATCTTTTCAGGACCCTGCGCGTGCGCTTCAACTTATTCGCGGGTCGTATTTCTGCATAGAGGGTGAGGCGCGGGCCGTAAAGGCAGCCCGAAGACTTGCGCGGAGGATGGGAGCGCGTCCCTTTGAAATAGCTACAGAGATGAAGAGTCTCTATCACGCGGCGGCGGTTCTGGCGTCGGGCGGTATGGTTTCGCTCTTTAGCGTCAGCCAGGATATGCTCGGTAGCTGCGGGCTGAGCGAGCAGGAAGCCCGGCGGGTGCTCTTGCCGCTTGCCGAAGGCACTCTTGCAAACCTTCGCGCAGTTGGCCCGGCACGCGCTCTTACCGGCCCCGTCCGCAGGGGGGACACGGGAACCGTAAGGCGAAACCTCAAGGCTGTGGCCTCGGTGGATTCGGACTGGCTCGGAATCTATAAATTGCTTGCAAGGCGCAGCCTAATACTTGCCGAACGCGCAGGCACAGACAAACAATCGCTTGAGCTGCTCGCTCGCCTGCTGAAGAAATAAATCCGCCTTTTCTGAGATCAGAAATCTCAGGTCTCAAATTTCAAATCTCAATCGGGTTGCTATCCTTGCGCGGAGGCGTAGGGCTGGCGTCGGCTCTCTTCTGTAACGAAACGTCCGTGTATAAGGTCTACGGCCAGGTTTGAGCCGTGCGGCGGGCGTATCGTAAGCGTTTCGCTTGATGCTGCTTCGAGCCATACGCGGCGGCTGCCGGTCAGTATCAGAAAGGCTTTTTCGCTGGTCCAGAAAGCGGTGCGTTGCAACATCTCGATGCCATCGGAGGCCGTCTGAGCCGAATGCGACGAACCGTTTCCGCGCTCGGCAGAAGGGGAGGCGATGAGGCCGCCCGAGTTGTAGGAACCTCCTGAAGGAGATTTTGACCCGTTATCGCGGCTGCGCTGGTCGGCGACCGCCGCCGCGAGTTTTTCGAATAATTCCAGATAGCCCTTGCCTATAATGTCTGCGAATTCGGCCAGATATGCTGCCAGGCTGTTCTCTTCATTGGCTTCAAGATAAAGCGCCGAGGAATTCATTCCCTGATGGATGGCTTTGAGTCTTACATCCGCCTGCGAAGGGTGCGTGTTTTGAAAGCGGCACAGATGAGACAGAATTACGACCCAGACTTCGTCGCTGACGTGGCCTTCGATGAGCACCTGCGCCAGGGGCTTGCCCATAATGCAGCCGAAAACATCTTCAAGCGCCGCGCGCTCTTCGTTGCCGCCCGCGCTCATGTTCACCCAGTCGGCCCAGGCGTCATCAAGTTTTGCTCTCGGAAATTTGACTCCCCGCAACTTGGCCCCGGTCAGGTCGCAGCCGGTCAGGTCGGCTCCCGTCAGATCGGCCCCGCGCAAATCGCAACCCGTCAGCGTGCTGCCCGAAAGATTTGTGTCAGTCAGATTGGCCCTGACCAGACAGCATCCGTCCAGACGAACGCCGGACAGATCAGACTGTGAAAGGTCCGTCCCTTCAAGCACCGCGTTTGTCAGATTGCAGCCGGCCATCTGGGCCATCCTCATGTAGGCGCCCGACAGGTTGGCCCCGCCCAGATCGGCTTCGTTCATGTAGGTGCCTACGAGGTAGGTGCCAAGCAATTGCGCCTCTTCGAGAGTTGCGCCCGTGAGGTCCGCGCCGCTCAGATCGGCCCGGCTCAGATCGGCCCGCGACATGTTCACCCCGATCAGACTGGCCTCGATCAAATTAGCGCCGACCAGATTGACCTCCTCAAGCATTGCACCGCTTAAGAAGCTGCCCGTCAGCCGCGCTTCTCTTAGATCGGCGCGCGACAGATTGGCCATACGCATGTTGGCTTCGGCCAGATCAGCCTGTACCAGATGCAGCCCCGATATGTCTCCGCGCACAAGATTGATCCCGCGCAGGCTTTCGCCGCGAGCCGCGCAGGCAAGAATTTCTTCTCTGGAAAATTGCGACATTATGCGTCTCGAGAGACAGTCCTTACATGCAGGGGCAGAACAGGAGGCGTTTGAATCTCAGAGGCTAAAAACATCTGCGCGACAGGCTGAGAAGGTTTGCTCAGAAAAAAACTTCGGCGGAGCGGCAACCCGCCCGCCGTGATTCAGTATTTCGAAGCTCTCCCGACAAGTCCAACTCTAGTCTACTCATACACCGCGCGCAGCAACCGCCAGTTAAATCTCAATCCCCACCAGAGCCGGGTTACCTGCAAATAGTCATAACCGGCCTTGTGATCTATGTTAGCCGGACTCATCAGGTGAGTAAATACAAATCTCGGCGGTGTAAAGGACGATACGGAAAAAAGGCGGGTTTCGGTCGCCTCAGCAACCGGGCGCGCGGCATATCCCGCTCTTGAGCCGCGCCATTTCCTGTATCTCTTCGGCGAGCTCGAGCGTGCGGCGCGCAGCCTGCCTCGCCATCTGTTGCTCGTCTGCCGTCAGCGCATAGCGAGTAAGCAGTCTCTTCCCAAGCTCGTGATGATGCTGCTCGTCGGGTTGAATTTGCTCCAGGTAGAGCGCGGCGGTCTCGTGGTCGCCGACCGCCTGGCAAAACTCGATGAATCGCTCGTTTCGCACTATGGCGATCCCTTCGCGGGTGAACTGGGCCGCGGCTACGCGGGCAATCGTACTTTGAAGCTGTTTGAGATATTCAAACAACGGCGAATAGCCGCTCTCAAGCGGGTCAATCTCCTGCGCGTTAACGCCCAGTTGACGGAGCCGGTCCGAGATCAAACGATAGTGCCGGGCCTCGTCGCCGACCTGGCGGGCGAAAGCGAGCTTTACGTCTAGTTCGGCGGTTGTACTTATCCAGAGAGCGGCGATCTCGGTCGCCTCAAGCTCGTTTTTGAGCGCCAAGCGGAGCAGTTGTTCCATCGTGAGAGATTCGGGAACATCGCCCGCCGCGCTCATCTGACCAAGTCTTTCAAGCGCCAGGCGATTCTCTTCGACAAGCTCGCTGATGAACTGTTCGCCGGTCAAAGCTGGTGTGTTGTGCTGTGCCGTCATAGTCAATAAATACTCTTTGGCGATGGTAACCGATCCTGTGGCGCAAGTCAAAACCTGTGGGAAGAATAAATCTCTTCATCAAATGAGGGCGGTAAGTTTCGTCGGCGCAAGCACAACATTCAAGCGTCGTATTCGTCCCGCCGGGTCAACCTCGCATCCCATTGTAAAAAGCGACGCAACGCCCGGCCGCGCCCCGGGTACCTCGTAGACTATCGCGGGAAATCCGTTGAGCGTGCGGAAGGAATATTTTGGGGAAGAACCATATTTCCCGGCCAGCCCTACGAGCAGTCTCAGTACCTTGTCGCGTCCGCGAATGGGCGCAATCGCCGCCGCCACTTCTCCACCGCCGTCGCTAATACTGATAACGTCTTCGGTGAGCAATCGCTCAAGCCCTTCGACATCACGGGAATTCAAACAGGTCAGAAACTGTTCGAGCGCGCGGCGGGTGGCTTCGCCCTGCGCGCGTCCGGGCACCCGGCGATCATCATCGTAATCTCGCATCTTTTTTCGAGCGCGATGCAGATTTACCTTGACGTTGGATTCCGCTAGACCGAGCGCGTCGGCTGTTTCAAGCGTAGAGTAATCGAAGACATCGCGCAGCAAAAGCACGGCCCTTTGAGTGGGCGTGAGCGCCTCAAGCGCCAGAAGGAAAGCAAACGAGACGCTCTCGAGCATGTCATAACGCGAAAGGGGCGAGTCGCTGTCGGGCGCGGGCGGCTCGTAGGAAGCGGGGCTTTCAAGTTCATCCGTCGGTACGGGAGACGGAAGCCATTCGCCTTTATAATGTCTTCTCCGTCGCCGCCTTAAAAGATCGCGACTCAGATTGATTGCGACGCGAACGAGCCAGGGGCGCAGTGGCTCATCCAACCGGCGGGGCGGTCGTTCGAGCGCCCTGATAAAAGTCTCCTGCACAAGATCGTCCGCGTCGGCCGCATTGCCCGTCATGCGATAGCACAAGCCCCACAACAGACCCTGATTGCTTTCAAATGTTTCAGCGGCAATTGCCATAATCCTAACCTACACCGCCGCTCGAAGCCTGGCGGGCTCAAGCCGGACTATAAGTTCGGCCGCCTCTTTTGCGCTCGCAAGCGAGGCATCGACCAGAAGTCCCTCACTGCCTACCCAGTCGCCCGCTATAAACAGACCCGGCACATCCTCGACCTGCGCAGAGGGTCGCCCCACGGTTCCTCCCTGCTCGGCCGTAGCAATCGCGTTCATCACCACCATATCTGGAAGGAATCGGCGATAGACGACAGCCTTTCGCCATCCCGATTGCACGAGGTCCATCAAAGTTTCAAGCTCACGCTCTGCGCTTTCGGGCGAGGGGTCATCGGGCGGCAGGTATTTCGCAAGCTGGATGAGCGCACCGCCCTCGGGCGCAAGCCTCGCCGTAGCCGAATGCACCGACAGATAATGCGGTCGGTCTATGCCTAGCGCGAAGGTCGCTTTCGGGTCGGGCAAACGGTCGAGCGCGATGTCGAGACATGCCGCCTTTACCGGCACGGCCTCGGCGGCCCATTTTGCAAGCGAAGTATCGTTTCCGCCTTCGATGAGCGAAGCGGCCACCTTTGGGCTTGAAGCCATTATCACGGCGTCTGTTTCGAGATTACGACCGTCATCGGTTCGGACCGCTCGCACAGCGCCCGTCTGGTCGCGCTCGATGGATTTGATCTTCACACCTGTTTCTATCTTTACCCCGGCGTTTATCGCGGCCTCGCCTAGCCCGTCAACAATCGTCTGCCAGCCGCCGTCAAGATAGAGCACGCTTTTGTCGGAGGCCAGTTTCAATTGCTCGATTGCCGCGCCCGCGCTCATGATTTCAGGCGCGTTCGTGTAGGTCGAAACGCGGCAAAGCGCATAAAACAACCCTTTGACCTCTTCATGTGAAATATTCTCGTCAACCCAGTCCGCGAGGCTCACGCGCATCACTTCCGCGCCGTCAAGCTTGCCGATGGATGATAACAATCGGCCCATTTCAAGTTTTGCTCCGGGGCCTAAGAGGTTGGTGGTTAGCAAGGAAACAAAGCCGGTCGGCAGCGTCTGTTTTACGCCGTCGCGGACGGCGAACGCGCCTGAAATCGCGGGGACACGTCCGCGAGGCTCGATACCAAGCTCTCTCAGGATTTCGATCCCGCGCCCCGCGCGATAGAGCGCGTGCGGTCCCTGATTCAAATAAAATCCGTTCTGCTGTTTTGTCCGCGCTCGCCCGCCGACCGCGTGCGACTGCTCGATCAACCGCACATCCTTTCCCCGTCGGGCCAGCAGAGCCGCAGCGGTCAGCCCGGCCACACCTCCGCCTGTTATGATCACATCCGATTTCCGCTCAAAAGATTGCATGCTCAAACGCTCCTTTATTCTGAATTCTACCTATAACACGTTTGAGCATGCCAAAAGGTTACACTGTTTGAGATTTGAGATCTGAAATTTGAGATTGGGATATGGGATTGAGATTTGAGAATGAGATTTCAAGTCTCAAATCTCAAATCTCAAATTTTTTAACTGGCGAGCTCGGCCATTACGCGGACGGCCTCAAGCGAGTTTACGGCGCAAATCATCGTAGTCACCCCGGCTTCGCGCCACGCGCCCAGCTTGTCGGCAATGCGGTCGCGCGGCCCGCACAGCGCCACTTCATCTACAAGCTCATCGGGCACGGCGGCGATGGCTTCGTTTTTCTTTCCCGAAAGGTACAATTCTTGAATCTTTGCAGCCGCCTCTTCATAGCCGTAACGGCACGCAAGGTCGTTATAGAAATTCTTACCGCGCGCTCCCATCCCTCCAATGTAAAGCGCAAGATGAGGCTTTATCTGGGCGCGGCAAGAATCGGTGTCATCGCCCACAACTATACTGACCGTCGGCGCTATGTCGAATCGGGCGCGGTCTTTTTCTTCACCCGCGCGGGTGAAGCCCTCTTCGAGCGATTCACGAAATATATTCATCCGGTGAGGAGAGAAGAAGACCGGCAGCCAGCCATCGGCGATTTCAGCCGCCAGCGCCACGTTCTTTGGCCCTATCGCTGCCAGATAAATCGGAATGCTCGGGCGCAATGGATGAACGATAAGCTTGAGCGGTTTCCCAAGCCCCGTCCCGCCTTCGACGGGGATGTCGTAATACTCGCCGTGGTGTTCGAGCGGGCGGTCGCGTTTCAGCACCGTTCTAATGATCTCGACGTACTCGCGCGCGCGGGCAAGCGGCTTGCCGTAGACGACGCCGTGCCAGCCCTCGACCACCTGCGGGCCCGATGCTCCTATGCCGAGCAGGAAGCGGCCTCCGGTCAAAAGATCGAGCGTGGCCGCCGTCATCGCGGTCATTGCCGGAGTCCGCGCAGGCATCTGCATTATCGCCGTGCCTACGTTTATGCGCTCGGTTCGCGCCGCAAGCCACGTGAGCGGAGTTACCGCGTCCGACCCGTAGGCTTCAGCCGTCCACAGCGAGTGATAACCCAGCCGTTCGGCCTCCTGAGCCACGGCTACGTTGTCGGATGGACCCGAACTCCAGTAGCCAAAATTTAATCCGAGACGCATACGCGCTCCTTTCTCATTCCGCCTGTGCCGGTTTCATTTCAGAGACAGCAGCAGGGTAACGGCGCTGGCGCAGGGCGAGCGTGATGTGAAGCAGTAGCATCACTATCGAAGCCGCGAGCACGGCAAGTAAACCCGTTCGCACGTCGCCCGCTTCGCCGCCTACGGCGCTTGAGATGTAGCCGACCGAGGGCGGGATAACAAGCAATCCGGCAAATCCGATCCCCATCACCCAACTCATAGCGGTGCCCGCGATTTTAGGCACGATCACCGATGCAAGCCCTACCGATGTCGGGAAGATCGGCCCCATCCCAATCCCTGAGAAAAAGACCGCCCATCTGACCGCGCCCGCGCTCGAAGCCGTGAAAGCAATCGCAAGCCCTACGCTTGTGACAAGCGAGCCGAGCGTGAGCAGCACGTAGCTGTTCATCTTTATCACGCCGAGCAGGAAACTCGACAGCAATCGCCCGATGATTAAAGAAAAGCCAAAAAACGAAAGCGTCAGCAGCGCGAAATCGGCTGCGCTCGTCTGGTTGCCCCCAAACCCCTCAAGCAGCCGCCCGTCTCGCTGGATAAATGTCACTACCCATTTGCCCACAGCTACCTCTGTTCCCACATACATAAAAAGCGCAATTGCCAGCAACCAGAAAGGGAGGCTGCTGAAAAGGTCTTTGGCTTCGTTTAGAGGGAAGGACTCAGGATGCGTGGGTTGGGGAAAACTCGGCATCAAAATCAGCGCGAGCAGGACTATCGTCGCCACGGCGAGCGTGAGAAAAACGATCCCCAGTCGCTCGCTCCAATCCAACTTAGAGATCATAAAAGGCAGTGTCATAAGCCCGAGCCCGAAGCATACGTCGAGCAGGTTTAGCGCCGAATTCCGCCCCGCGTCCGCAACGTCTGCCACAAGCGCGTGACCCGCGCTCACAATGGCATTTGCGCCCAGTCCCAAAACGAGCGAGCAGGCGAAGATCAAAACGCGCGCGGCGGCGGGTTCCACATTTGCGACGGTCGCCCAAAACCCAACCATCGACCCGATGACCAGAAGCGAACCTGCCGCGAGCGCAAACTTCTTTCCGACCCTGTCAATAATAGGCCCGCTCACCATATAGGCCACTACCGCGCCGATTGCGTTGATGAAGAGGAATGTCCCGGCTACGGCATCGTCGGGCAGAAACTTGTGGCGTTCAAGCGTAGGCAGGACCGAACCCGGAAGCGCGGTCAGGAGCCCGTAAACGAATATTCCAAAAAAGGCTATAACCAGCAGCAAAAAATCATGGCCAGTAAAAGAACGGCGCGTTGTGCTCATCAGATATTCCTCCTCGTAAAATGAGACAGGTTTAACAGATTGAATGGAAAGCGTGACCGCCCTGTCTGACTTCTGTCTGGCCCTGTCTGTCTTTGATCCCCTCCGGCCGACAAGCCTCTTCCTATCTTCACAGAAGGAGCGGCGGCATACTACTTCATCGTGTCGCGTATTTCAAGCTGGCGTTGCTTTTAGCGTGAGCCGGTCTATAGAATAATGGCGCTTCAAAAAGAGATTGATGGAAAACGCAAAGCCCTACTCAATCGAAAACAGACCCGAGCAACTGGCCTCAGAGTTTCTCAACCGTTACCGCTCGACGGGCGACTATCTGCGCGAGAATATTAAGCGGCTCGCGGAGCTTGCCACATCAACTGACGAGGCCACCGCACAAGCGGCTACCAGAGCCATTTTCGCGTCGCTTGTAGAGCCTCTGGCCGACTCGTTCGACCCGCAGGCGGTGACTGTTTATAACCGATTGTTTGCCCAGTTGATCGAGACCTGCCGAGGCTCAAAGCCCGCCCGCTTGCTTGATAATGAGCTTTCCGCATTCGGCCTGTCGAGTGAGAATGACCTGATAGCCCGCGCCGAACGGCTCAGGAGGGTGACAAAGCTCTCGTGCTCGCGTGATGTGAAACTCATAATAGTCTTGTCGCGCGTCACGCTGGGGGCGGATGTTGCCATCACAAGCGTAATCATCGAGCGACTGAAGCGAAGATTTCCGAACGCTGAAATTGTGGTTGCGGGCGGGCGCAAGATGGAAGAGCTGTTCGGAGGCGACCGGCGACTCCGTTTTTGCGAAATCAATTACAAGCGCGCGGGCGCGACCTTAGACCGCCTGCTCGGCTGGACCACGCTTCTCACAGGTGTGCGCGAGCTTTTAGCCGAAACAACACCCGGCTCGCGCCTCGTCGTAGACCCCGACAGTCGGCTCACTCAACTCGGCCTTTTGCCGCTCACTCCCGACGGTTATCTTTTCTTCCCAAGCCGCGAATACAAAAGCGATTCATCCGCGTCTCTTGGCCAGCTGGCATCCCAGTGGCTCGACGAAGTATTTGACGCTCAGGAAACCATCCATCCAGGCGTGTGCCTCAAACCCCGTGACCTGGAATCGGCAAAAGCCCTGGTATACCGCATCCGGGCGGACAACGCCCGCCCTCTTGTGACGATCAATTTCGGCGTAGGCGAAAACCCCGCAAAACGGGTAAGCGATGAATTCGAACAGGCTCTTGTAGGCGACCTCCTGCGAGCGGGCGCGACCGTCATCTTCGATAAAGGCGCGGGAGAAGACGAGACCCGGCGAGCCGACGCGGTCATTCGAAGCGTCGAAGGCGCAAGCGGCGCGGATCGTCACAAAACGATTCTTGAATTTGACGAAGCCACCCTGCCCGCATTGTTATCAGAGGGTGGTACTGATGCTCGATTGCTCGTCTGGCGGGGGAGAATCGGATTGCTCGCGGCCCTGATCGCTCAAAGCGATCTCTACATCGGATATGATTCGGCTGGTCAGCATATCGCCTCGGCGCTCGGCGTACCTTTAATAGATGTGTTTGCGGGCTTCAACTCGCCTCGCATGCTCGAACGATGGAAGCCCGCCGGCCCTGGCCAAGTTCGCGTCGTACAGGTAGACTCGCCCGGGGCCAACTCGGATCAGGTGCTTTCGAATGTGATGCGTCACGCGCGCTCCCAACTACAGTAGGCAGTAGGCAGTAGGCAGTAGGCAGTAAATACTGAACTGACGGCTACTGCTAAAGAGAGTACGGCGCATGCATAAGAATAGGTGGTACCCAACTCCGGTGCTGCCTACTGCCTACTGCTTACTGCTCACTGCTTGGAGAAAACTATGGAATTGAAGACAAGAATCAAGCCGGGCACAAAGGTGAAACTCGATGATTATGATACGTCATTCACCGGAGGGCTATCGAAGGAGGAAGGAGCGAGGCTGCTTGGCGGGCTCAGCCAGGAGATCGCCGAACTTCAGGAATTGCTTTATGCCGCAGGGCAGAATTCGCTGCTCATCGTTCTTCAGGGAATGGATACGAGCGGCAAGGACGGCACTATCAAACACGTGATGTCGGATGTCAATCCTACGGGGTGCCGGGTGGAGGCTTTCAAGAAGCCGACTGAAAATGAGCTTGCGCACGACTATCTGTGGCGGATTCACCAGGTAACGCCTGCGCGCGGAATGATGACCATTTTCAATCGCTCGCAGTACGAAGACGTAATCATCGTTCGCGTGCGCAACCTTGTGCCGAAAGCTGTATGGAAGCGGCGCTATGATCACATAAAGCACTTCGAGCAGATGCTCTCAGACAGCGGGACGATCATTCTGAAATTCTATCTGCACATCAGCTATGCCGAGCAGGAGAAACGCCTGAAAGCGCGAGAGGAAGAGACCGAAAAGGCGTGGAAGCTATCGGCAAGCGATTGGGAAGAGCGCCGCATGTGGGTCGATTACATGCGTGCTTACGAAGATGCGATTACTCGCTGCACAACCGATTATGCTCCGTGGCACATAATCCCGGCCGATAAGAAATGGTTCCGCAACCTCGCCGTGGCTCAGGCGATAGCCGAACATCTCAGGCCTTATCGCATGGAGTGGGAAAAGTATTTGAGCAAGCTTGCCGAAACGAGGATTGCCGAATTGAACGCGTTGCGCAACAGGGAAGAGGGCTCTTCAAACGGGTGATAAGAAAATGCCGAGACTCTTATTGCTGCTTCCCACTACGACGTACCGCACAAAGGCGTTTATAGATGCAGCGCTTCGCGCGGGCACAGATATTGTCGCCGCATCTGAAAGGCCCAGTACGCTTGCCGCAAAGAATCCTTCGGAGTTGCTCACGCTCGATTTTCTCGATCCCGAACACGCGGCCCGGCAGGCCGCCCGATTCAATGAAGAGTATCCGATTGACGCGATCATACCCGTAGATGAAGACACGGCCGTCGTAGCCGCCCACATAGCCCGCGCGCTCAACCTGGCGCACAACTCGGTCGAATCCGTTCAGGCCGCAAAAAACAAATTCCTTATGCGCCAGCGTCTCAATCGCGCAAATGTACAGATTCCGCATTACTGGCACTTCACGCTCGATGACGATGCGGCAGAGATTGCCCGGTGCATCTCTTATCCGTGTGTAGTCAAGCCGGTCTTTCTCTCAACCAGCCGGGGTGTGATGCGAGCCGATAATGTGGATGAATTCACGGCGGCAGTCAGGCGGCTGGAAGCGATACTGGAAAGCCCCGATATTAAAAGACGTGGCCGGGAGGCGGCGCGAGACGTGCTCGCCGAAGAATTCATACCCGGTCGCGAGGTAGCCCTTGAAGGCTTGCTTACAGACGGAAGGCTTCGAGTGCTTACGATATTCGACAAGCCCGACCCGCTCGACGGGCCGTTTTTTGAAGAGACTATCTATGTCACGCCTTCGCGATTGCCCGAGCCGGTCCAAAACCGGATAGCGGACACCACAGCCCGGGCCGCGCACGCTTTAGGGCTCACGCGCGGCCCCGTGCACGCCGAACTCCGCGTAAACGAAATGGGCGCATGGGTGATAGAGGTAGCCGCTCGCGCAATCGGCGGCCTCTGTGCCCGCACCTTGCGCTTCGGCGCAAGTCTCTCTCTCGAAGACCTTATACTTCGACACGCTCTCGGTCGCGATGTAGACGGGGTCGAACGCGAAAACCTCGCTGCGGGAGTGATGATGATACCGATTCCCCGGCGCGGCATATTGAAAGAGGTGCGAGGGCTCGATGAAGCCGGGGCCGTCGAAGAGATCGAGGATGTGATAATCACCGCGCACGTCACTCAAGAGTTATTGCCTCCGCCCGAAGGCGCGAGTTATCTGGGCTTCATCTTCGCTCGCGCCGAAACACCCGACCGGGCAGAAGCCGCTCTGCGCGAGGCGCACCGAAGGATAGAATTTGTGATAGAGTGAAGCTGATCTCTTTCATCCGCCGTGATCTGAGATTTGAGATTTGATATCTCAGATACGCGGGGCTTACCATAATTATTGACTATGACAGAATCAGAAACCATATCTACCCCGATACTGCTTGTCTCCTGCTACGAGCTTGGACATCAGCCCTCGGGGATCGCCACGGCGATGGGGTTGATTGAACGAGCGGGCTACGAGGCCGAAGCGATGGATGTATCGGTCGAAGGCTTCGACGAGGAGAAAGCGCGCCGCGCCCGGTTTGTGGGGCTATCGGTTCCTATGCACACGGCGTTGCGTCTGGGCCTGCGCGTAGCCGAGGCGATTCGCCGCATAAATCCCGAGTGTCATATCTGCTTTTACGGAATGTACGCATCGCTCAACGCAGATTACCTGCTCGAAACCGTAGCCGATTCCATAATCGGCGGCGAATTTGAACAGGCGCTCGTTGCTCTCATCAAATCGCTCGATGCTATTGGGCCTGTCAGTATCGAAGGAGTAAGGACAAAGACTCACGCGGCTTCTCCTGTGCTTACCCGTCTGCCTTTTGCCGTGCCCGGAAGAGGCAAGTTGCCGCCGCTTGAGCGGTACGCCCGTTTGGAACGCGAAGACGAGCAGCGGCTTGTAGGATACACCGAGGCGAGCCGGGGCTGTCTGCACATGTGCACGCACTGCCCGATACCGCCTGTTTACGAAGGCCGCTTTTTTGTAGTGCCGCAATCCGTAGTTCTCGAAGATATTCGAAATTTAGTCTCGGCGGGCGCTCGTCATATAACCTTCGGCGATCCCGATTTTCTTAACGGCCCCACTCATTCGCTCCGCATCGCGCAGGCCATGCATGACGAATTTCCCACCCTTTCATATGATTTCACGGCCAAGGTCGAGCACATAATCAAGCACCGCTCGATGATAGCCGATTTTGCCCGGACGGGCTGTCTGTTTGTAGTCTCGGCGGTTGAATCGTTGAGCGATAGGGTGCTCAAACGCCTTGAAAAGGGCCACACGCGGGCAGAGGTCGAAGAGGCTTTCGATATTCTCGAACAGGCCGGGGTGGCTCTCAGACCTTCCTTTGTGTCATTCACGCCCTGGACTTCGATAGACGATTTTATCGAGGTGCTCGATTTCGTGGAAGCGCGCGGGTTGATCTATCACATAGACCCTGTGCAGTACAGCATTCGATTGCTTATCCCGCCCGGCTCTCTTCTTCTGAATCAGCCCGATGCCGAAAAGTGGCTGGGTCCGCTCGTTCAGGAATCCTTTACCTATGAGTGGGCGCACACGGACCCGCGCATGGACGCGTTGCACGCGCAGGTGGCGCGCACGGTCGAGCAGGCCGCGCGCACGGGTGAAGACGCGCGGGATACGTTTTATCGAGTGCGTGAGATTGCATACGAGGTTTGCGGGAGCGGGGAACCTGTTCGACATCCGAAGCCTACCGTGCCGCTCAACTTGCGCCCGCCAAGGCTTACCGAAGCGTGGTTCTGCTGAGCGGAGCCCACGCGGGACCAGTTTGGTCCCCTTGAAAAGAGAGCGGGGATTTGATCGAGGCTTGAAGTGCAAATCTCGAATCCGTACAGAAAGAGAGAAGATTAGCCACAGAGACACAGAGTTTTTATAATCTTTTCTCTGTGCCTCTGTGCCTCCGTGGCTAATGCTGAACTCTTACCTAATCTCTTTTTGCTTTTGCCTTTCGCCTGCATCCCTGTAGAATAAGCGAGGGAGGATTTCAACAATGAGCGCAGACAATATTCAAATCAGAGCCAGCGTAGACCAGCAAGACATAAAGGTCTGCCACTTTACGGTTGACCGGCCCGTCTATGAGGGTTCGGCGGCTTTCGACAACCCGAATGATGCCAAAGAGAACGATCTGGCCGACAGGATTTTCAAGATTCCCGGCATCGCCAAAGTAGAGGTCGACAACAATCAGGTGTCGGTCACTCAGCAGGGCGGTCAGGACTGGCGACAGATCGGGAAGCGTATTGGAACTGCGATTCGCTATCACCTCAACCCGCCGCCCGAAATTACCGAAGGCGACCGCCTGCCCTCAGAAGCGGTAAGGCAGAGGGTCCAGCAGGTGCTAGATGAACAGATCAACCCCGGAGTGGCGTCTCACGGCGGATTCGTAGAGTTGCTTGACGTGCAGGATGACAACGTCTACATAAGAATGGGCGGCGGATGTCAGGGCTGCGGCGCAGCCGATGTCACCCTGAAGATGGGAGTCGAGCGGTTGATCCGCGAGCACGTGCCGCAGGTGCGCGAAGTGCTCGATACGACCGATCATCAGTCGGGTCAAAACCCTTATTACGCGCCCTCGAAGTAGCGGCAGGCAGTAAGCAGTAAGCAGCAACCAGCAGGATTGCAGGGCCGATTTTTGTTTAAATTCCTATAATCGCAGCGCGGATTCCTGAATGGCAACAAGCACTGAACTGGCCGGCGCACCGCCCGTCACCAAAAAAGAAATCCTCGGATGGTGCATGTATGACGTGGCGGATTCGGCTTTTACTACCGTCATCGTAACCGCGCTCTATGCGCCTTACTTCAGCAAGATCGTCGTAGGGGAATCCCGACCCTGGGGATTCAACGCCGATTTCCTCTGGGGGCTTGCGGCCTCCGTTTCGGAAGTCGTAGTGGCGTTGCTTGCGCCGATACTCGGAGCGATAGCCGATTTCTCGGGCAGTCGCAAAAAGTTTCTGGGCTTTTGCGCACTGACGATAGTCTTTTTTACGGCGACCCTTTATTTCGTAGGGCCGGGAATGGTGGCGCTCGGGCTTGCGCTCTACATAATCGCCAACATAGGATTTGCAGGCGGCGGCGTATTCATTGACAGCTTTCTGCCGGGCATCTCGAATGAATCAAACGCGGGTCGAATCTCCGGTTTGAAATGGGGCATGGGGTACGCGAGCGGTCTTGTAGCCACAGCATTGTGTCTGCCTCTGGTGGGAAACATAGTTGAAAATCCGACCTCTGAACAACTATCGCTCGCCCGGCTTATCCCGGTTGTCGTGGCCGTCTATTACTCCGTAGCCGTCATCCCGACATTCTTATTTCTCCGCGACCGCAGCGTGGCTCAAACGCTGCCGCCGGGCCAGAGTTACCTCACCGTAGGGTTTCGCCAGATCAAGCAAACATTTGGTCATATTCGCCGCTACAGTGAACTCTTTAAACTCCTCATAGCTTTTCTTGTATACAATGACGGCATCGTGACGGTGATATATTTCGCCGCGCTTTATGCGAGCGAGACCATAGGATTTACGACTACCGAGATCACCGTTATGTTTATAGCCATGAACGTGGTCGCGGCTGCGGGCGCTTTCTCGTTCGGATTTATTGCCGACCGCATAGGGCAGAAACGGACTATATTTATTTCGCTCACAATATGGATTGCCGCCGTTGTGCTGGCATACTTCTCTTATTCAAAGACAAGCTTTTATGTTGTGGCGGCGCTTGCCGGTTTAGGCATAGGCTCGTGCCAGTCGGTCACGCGCAGCCTGCTTGCGCTGTTTACGCCAAAAGAGAACTCAGCCGAGTTTTTCGGTTTTCTGGGAATAGCGGGCAAGGCGCTGGCCTTCCTCGGCCCGATCATATTCGGAACCGTTTCGAACCTGACCGGCAACCAGCGCCCGGCTATTTTGTCTATAGGCGCGTTTTTTGTCGTGGGCATGATCTTGCTTGCGTTCGTAGACGAAAAACGCGGCAAAGAGGCGAGCAAGATTCCTGTAAGCGCCTGAGCCGTGTAATTGCCTTTACTCGCATTGATTTGCCACACCTTCTAACGCTCAGATTGACAACGCTTTGACCCCTGTGCTAAAAGCATTCCGGCTGGCAGCAAAATCTTTTCTTAGAGAAGTCACATACGAAGCTCTAATAGTTACAGCGCGCACGCTAGATGCCTGCGCGCCGTGTTTCGGGTTACATTAAAATGTCAGACGAATCCAAGGATACATCGGAAAATCAGCCGAGTGACAAAGGGCGCGAAGAGGAACAAGCCGAAAAGACGAGAGAGATGGCGTCTCTGCCAAAACCTCCCGAAGCGGCGGGCAAGGATGCCAAAGAAGAGGTAGGCGCACCAGTTCCCGAACAGACTCTTCCGCTTCCTGCCATTGCCGGAAGCGAGCACCCGGCCGAAGAGCTTGAGGCAAAGATCAAGCCCACGCTCCCACTCGGAGAGAAACCCAGAACCGAAGCCAAGGTCGAACAGGCGTTGCCCGGTGTGGAAAAACCTTCGCTTACGCCCACAATCGAAGGCGCTTCCGAAGAGGGCAAGCCCGAGACTCCTCAAAAAGAGACTCCTCAAAAAGAGACTCCTCAAAAAGAGGCTCCAACGGCAGAGGCTCCATCAAAAGAGGCAGCACCAAAAGAGGCCGCTGCTGCAAAGCCCGCGCCGCCGCCACGCGCGCCCGCTGCCGGGAGGCCCGCGCCTCCAAAAGCCGCCGGGGCAGCCGGTCACGCGCCGCCAAGGCCGCCGCCGAAAAAGGGGCCGGTCGTCACCGTAGAGATCACAGACGATCCGCTCATCGACCGATTAAAGCAGAAGTTCAAAGACGCGATAACCGAAACCGTGGCCACTCACTCTCAGCAGATCGTGGTTGTCAAAAACTCGTCTTACCTCGAACTTTGCCGCTTCCTGCACGACGACAGCGAATCGCTTTTTGACATGTGTTCGGATTTGACGGCGATTCACTGGCCGGAGCGCGCCGGACAGGAGTTCGATATAGTCGTGAACCTTTATTCCGTGCCGAAAAACCGGAGGCTGCGCGTCAAGACGGCTATCGCCGAAGGCGAGGCCGCTCCGAGCGTCGTTTCGATCTGGGCGGGCGCAGACTGGATGGAACGCGAGGTCTTTGATATGTTCGGCATACGATTTGAAGGCCACCCGGACCTGCGCCGTATACTTATGCCGCCCGACTGGCCCGGTTATCCGCTTCGCAAAGATTACCCGATAGAGTATCGCGACAACGAATGGACCGATAAACATCTCGACTATCGAGAGGTCGATTACGACACGAGCCTGATAGATGTGAAGTATGCTGAAAGACGGTAAGGGCTAACAATCAGGGGTAGGAGTCAAGGCCGAAAAAACCGGCCCCTGGCCCCCGACCCCCGACCCCCATAAAGATATGCAAGAGCAAGATGCAGTAAGAAATCAGGAAACGCTCTTCGATACCGAAGAGATGGTGCTTAACATGGGGCCGCAGCACCCGAGCACTCACGGAGTGCTGCGCGTGTTGCTGAAGCTTGACGGCGAGACGGTCACAGACCTCGATTGCGACATAGGCTACCTGCACAGGGGCGTGGAAAAGATCGCCGAGCACGACACATACGCTATGATAACGCCCTACTGGGACCGGCTTGATTATGTAGCCGCCGTGTCGGGTGATCTCTGTTATGTTGGAGGCGTGGAGAAACTCTTGCAGGTAGAAGTGCCGCGCCGCGCCGAATACCTGCGCGTCATTCTCACAGAGCTTCAGCGCATCGCTTCCCACCTTCTATGGCTTGGCACTCACGCGATAGACATAGGCGCGGTGACGGTTTTGCTCTACTGCTTCCGCGAGCGCGAAGAGATATTGAAGATATTCGAGGACTTCATAGGGGCGCGGCTCACGGCGCACGCGTTTCGCATAGGCGGCCTCTGGTGGGATGCTTATCCTGAATTTGAGACAAGGGTGCGCGATTTCCTGAAGATACTTCCGGGCCGCATAGACGAATACGAAACCCTGCTCAACACGAATCGCATCTGGCTCAGCCGCACCGTAGGCATCGGGGTGCTGTCGGGCGAGGAGGCTATAAACCTCAGCATGACCGGTCCCGTTCTGCGCGGCTCGGGCGTCAATTACGACGTGCGCAAGGCGCAGCCTTATTCGGCTTATTCGGAGTTCGATTTCGATATACCGCTAGGCGAAAACGGCGATACATATGACCGTTACCTTGTGCGTATGGAAGAGATGCGGCAATCGGTCAGGATTATCGAGCAGGCGCTTGACGGGCTGCCGGAAGGCCCAGTCATGGCCAAGGTGTCGAAGGTGATAAAGCCGCCCGTGGGCGAGGTCTATTATCCTATAGAAGCGCCAAAGGGCGAACTGGGCGTCTATCTGGTGAGCGACGGCACAGGCAAGCCTTATCGCATGCGTATTCGCCCGCCGTCATACATAAATCTGCAATCTCTAAAGCGCATGGCGATAGGCCATCTGGTTGCCGACGTAGTTGCCATCATCGGCACGATAGACATCGTGCTGGGCGAAGTTGACAGGTAAATAACGATGCGTGACGCGTGATGCGTGAGCCGTGCAAAAGACGGTTCGGGCGATAAAAAGTCAATCGCCTGAAAATCACGAATCACGCGTCACGAATTACGCATCACGAATTACGCATCACGCATCAGGTCAAATATGCCAGGCATTCTAACAACGTTTTTAGCGCTTGCTCCCGACTGGGTGAGAAGCCTCACGAATGAAAGGCTGCCAAATGTTTTCTGGGCAGAATATGTCGTGTGGCCGCTCATACAGATAATCATAGTGCTGTTTGTGATCCTGACGCTTGTGGCTTATCTGGTTTATGTCGAGCGCAAGGTGTCGGCCTTCATGCAGGCGCGGCTCGGTCCGATGCGCGTAGGCCCATGGGGATTGCTCCAGCCGGCCGCCGACGGGCTCAAGCTGCTGCTGAAGGAAGATATCGTCCCGATCAAGGCCGACCGCGCGGTCTTTTTGATCGCGCCTATAATCTCGGTTGTAGCGGCGCTTGTCGTTTTATCGGTCATCCCGTGGGGCGCGTCCTGGGCTACGATAGCAAACGTCAATATCGGGTTGCTGTTTATTCTGGCCGTGTCGTCGGTAAGCGTCCTTGGGCTCGTGCTTGCGGGATGGTCTTCGAATTCGAAGTATTCGCTGCTTGGCGCGCTCAGGTCATCGGCTCAGATGGTGAGCTACGAAGTCGGCATGGGTCTTTCGATAATCGGCGCTCTGATGTTTGCGCGCACGCTTTCGATGTCGGGCATAGTCGAAGCGCAACAGGCGGACGGCATGTGGTATGTGGCCTTTCAGCCCGTAGGCTTTCTGGTTTACGTCATAAGCGCGCTGGGCGAAACCAACCGCGCTCCCTTCGATCTGCCCGAAGCTGAATCCGAACTCGTAGCCGGGTATCACACGGAGTATTCGGGTTTCCGATGGGCGTTATTTTTTATGGCCGAGTATTCGGCGATGATAGTGACATCGGCAGTCGCCGTGACGCTGTTTTTAGGCGGCTGGTCGTTTCCCGGTCTTAATCTGATTCAGAATCGAACCGCGTTTGTCTTTGTCAGCGTGGCGGTCTTCATGGCGAAGGTCATGGCTTTGATCTACGCTTATATGTGGATCAGATGGACGTGGCCGCGCTACCGCTATGACCAGTTGATGGAGATCGGATGGAAATGGCTGATACCTGCGGGGCTCGCTAATATCGTGCTCACGGGCATCCTGTATGTGCTGGCGCTGCCGCAATCGAGCGGCGGGTTGCTCGGCTTCATGAAAGATGTGAAGGGGCGGCTCGTGCCTACGGGGGCGGGCATCTGGTATTTCATCATAACGGGCTTTCTTATAACTATTCCGCTGATCTGGTTAGTGCTTGTGACGATCAATCGGCGGTCGCGGGATTTCAACCTGCACGAGCAGCGCCAGCTTCAGCTAAGACTGCGCCGCGAGCGGCTCGACAAGATGGCCGAAGCGGCAGAATAGGGATAGGAGACCTGTGGGCGGAGCCGGTAAATCGGCGACCGGTTCTTCGGGTTTTCTGATTCCGATAGGGAATTTATGGCATTAGCGACAACTCCTGTAAAGAAACGCTCGCTTGGCGAGATAATCCGTCGGCTTCTGTTACTGGACCTGTTCAAGGGACTTGCGGTCACTTTCAAATACAACGCCCGCGCCCTCTACGAAGCTCGCGACGGCGGCAATCCAAATCAGGCCATCTATACCGAGCAGTACCCGCTCGAACCTGCCCGCGTCTCTGAACGCTTTCGCGGCGCTCCCCGCTTAAACCTCGACCCCGAAACCGGCGGCACGCTCTGCATAGCCTGCGACCTGTGCGCGCTGGCCTGCCCGGTAGACTGCATAGAGGTAGGCTCTATCCGTCGCGAGGTTAGGGACAAAGAGAAGGTAAACAAAAAGAAGGTGCTGACGACTTTTACCTTTGATACGTCGAGGTGCATGTTTTGCAATTTATGTTCGGAGGCGTGTCCGACGGATTGCCTGGAGTTGACGCAGAGTTTTGAGTTGGCGGTATATCACAGATCAGGGTTCCGGTGGGACAGAGAGATGCTTGAGAAAGGCATCAATTACGTCCGATACACAAAATGAGAATAGGGGTCGGGGGCCGGATGCAACGCTCTTGCGCTCCCACTGGCCCCTGACCCCCGAGGAAAGTGATGCAATTACACGGTTGGGAAGCGGTGCTTTTTTACGTGCTGGCCTTTATGACGCTGATAATGAGCGTCTTTGTGGTGACGGCGCGACTCGCGGTTCACTCGGCGCTTTTTTTGATCGCTACTCTGGTCAACGTAGCGCTGTTGTTCATACTGCTGCGCGCTGAATTCGTAGCCGGTGTCCAGATACTTGTCTATGTCGGCGGCGTAATGGTCTTGTTTCTGTTCGTCATCATGCTTGTGCAGACGCGCGCCGAAGAAGAGGCCCGCGTGCGTCTTTACACCGGGCAGATGTGGTGGGCCGTAATAGTAGCTTTTTTGCTCGCCTTCTCGTTTTACTTCGCGATGAATCCGGCGCAACCTGCTTTTCGTCCGACCACCGCCGAGGCGAGACAGGGCTTAGATCAGTCGGGCGTGAGATCAGAAGCAGGTGCGGGCACGATATCGAAAGACACGCAAAACGTCGGTGAATCGCTTTACAAACAGGCCGCGCTGCCCTTCGAGATCGCCTCTTTGCTGTTGCTTGTGGCAATAGTGGGAGCGGTTTTGCTTGCGCGCGGGACCAAACAGGAAAAGCTTTATGAATAAGGGATTTCAGGAGGGATGAGGGATGAGGGATGAGGGATGAAAAAGAGTTTAAGGGCAAATTCGATTAATTGGTTTGACCATTTACCGGAGTGTTCCCCTACAGTCCTTTTCATCCCTCATCCCTCATCCCTCATCCCTCAGAATGGAGGGATGCTGTGATCAGTTTTGCCATAGGCACGCTCGCCTATGCCGCCCCGCTCCTGATGCAGGCTCAGGGATCGTCTATCCTTCAGAGATTCGAGCCTACGCTTGTCAACTTCCTGATGCTCAGTTTCCTGCTGTTTGTGGTGGGAGTGGCAGGCGTATTGTCGCGCCGCAATATCATAATCATCTTCATGTCTATCGAGTTGATACTGAACGCGGTCAATCTGAATCTGATAGCGTTTTCGCGCTATTTGCAGATAAATCAAACGACGCTGGCGACCAAAGGACTGGCTGTGAATACGCTGACCGGCCCCGTCTTTACGATATTCATCATAGTTGTGGCGGCAGCCGAAGCCGCCGTCGGATTGGGCATCGTCATATCGCTGTTCCGCAACCGCGAAACCGTAGCGATTGACGAAATTGATTTGCTTAAATGGTAATCTTGCAGTTTTGAGTTCTGAGTTCTGAGTTTTGAGTTATACAGACTCTGCTCGGAATTCAAAACTCAAAACTCAAAACTCAAAACTACTATGTTAAAACTCGTCTGGCTCATCCCAATCTTTCCGCTCCTCGGTTTTCTGATCAACTTTCTGCTCGGACGCAAGCTGAAGCTCAGCGAGCGCGCTGTGTCAATTATCGCCTGCGGCGTGATACTGCTCTCGATGCTGCTCACGCTGGGAGCGTTTTACCAGTACGCCACAGATTATGCGCCCGCGCACGAAGACAAGCCCTATGTCACAAGCACCGACCCGGCGACGGGCGAGCACGCAGGATTCCCTCATTCGTTTACGTGGCTTCCGGGCGGGCTGGCGCATGAAACTCAGGGCGAGCACGCGGGCACGCTTGCCAGTTTCAACATCGAGTGGAGCTATCAGATAGACCAGCTTTCGCTTGTGATGATGTTTATCGTCACGTTTGTCGGCTTCTGGATACACGTATTCGCTACGGGCTACATGCACGGCGACAAGGGCTATTACCGCTTCTTCTCTTACCTGAACCTTTTCATGTTCATGATGTTGCTGCTCGTGATGGGGTCGAATTTCCTTATCATGTTTATAGGGTGGGAGGGCGTTGGTCTGTGCTCTTATTTGCTGATCGGATATTACTTCGACCGGCGGGAGGCCGGAGACGCTTCGAAGAAGGCTTTTATCGTCAACCGCATCGGCGATTTCGGTTTCGCGCTGGCGATTATGGGCGTATTCGCCACCTTCGGCACATTGCAGTTTTCTGAGGTTGCCCGGGCTTCTTCCGCCTACGGAGTCGAAAACCTGTGGCAGTTCGGGTTGATGTCGTGGCTGGCGCTCGGGCTTTTTATAGGCGCTACGGGCAAGAGCGCGCAGATACCGCTATACATCTGGCTGCCGGACGCGATGGCCGGACCCACCCCGGTTTCCGCGCTGATACACGCGGCAACGATGGTCACGGCGGGCGTGTTTATGGTGACGCGAACCAATTTCATCTTTCAACGGTCGGTGACGATGATGATGATAGTCGCGCTCATCGGATGCCTGACCGCTTTCATCGCCGCAACCATAGGAATCACGCAGACCGACATCAAGAAGGTGCTGGCCTACTCGACCGTCTCGCAACTCGGCTACATGTTTCTGGGCGCGGGCGTGGGCGCGTTTGTAGCCGCGATCTTTCACGTCCTCACACACGCTTTCTTTAAGGCGCTGCTGTTTCTTGGTTCAGGCTCGGTCATTCACGGCATGCACCACGAACAGGAGATGCCGCGAATGGGTGGACTGGCAAAGTATATGCCTACGACCTACAAGACCATGCTCGCGGGCTGGCTTGCGATCTGCGGCATCATCCCGTTTGCGGGCTTCTGGTCCAAGGACGAGATTTTGTGGAAGACCTTTTCGACGAGTGTCTTCGGCGGCGGGAAAATCCTGTGGCTGGTTGGTTTTATCACCGCCGGGCTCACGGCGTTTTACATGACGCGGCTCATAGCGATGACCTTCTGGGGCGAAGAGCGTTTTCGCAAGATCCACGCCGGGGGCGAAGCCGACGAGGCTCACGCCTCGGCGCACGACAAGGGCGAGGCCCCGCACGATGCCTTGCGCGTCTCTGCGGGTGATCGGCCTCATCACGAGCCGGGAGAGCACGTAGGCGCGCACGACGCTACAGACAGCCTCGATGCTCACGGCATCTCGCACGCTCATTTCGAGCCGCGCGAATCGCCTTCGAGCATGACCGTGCCGCTCATAGTGCTTGCGGTCTTTTCCGTGGTAGGAGGTCTGATAGGAATATCGCACGCCTTCACGGGCGGCAAGGCCAATATCAATCTGTTCGAGCGCTGGCTCGATCCCGTGATAGTGAATGTTCACGAAGGAGCGGAGCGCGCGGCTGCCGCCGAAGTGCTGCACGGTGTGGCGGCTCCTCCTCAAGAGACGAGCGTCGCGCACAACGAAGGCGCGCACGAGCCCGTTGATCCGATGGAGTACGTGCTGATTGTGCTATCGCTTGCCATCGCTGCGGGAGGCATTTATCTTGGCCGGCTCTTTTATGTCAAACGCCCGGAGTTGCCCGACGCCTGGGCTGCGCGCTTGCGCCCGCTCTACCGTTTGAGCTTTAACAAATGGTACTGGGATTATCTGCTTGATGTTAAAGGCGTTGAGGCGGGCAAGGCCGTAAACAACGCGCTGTGGCAGGTTGACGCAAAGGTGGTTGACGGTGGGGTAAACGGCTCGGGCTGGCTGACGAAATTCTGGGCGCGCGTGAGCGGATTCTTTGATAAGTGGATCATTGATGGCGCGGTAAATGCTACGGGATGGATAACGAAGGCAGGTTCGTTCATCCTGCGCTCGCTTCAGACGGGGTTCTGGCAAAATTACGCGCTGCTGTTTGCCTTCGGGCTGTTCATCATTCTTCTGTTCTACGTCTTTTCGTCTGTGCAGTTTACGATAAAAGGTTTCGGCGGTAATTAGATTTCAACTTCCAAATCTCGAATCTGAGATTTCAGATAGGAGCACTCTGCTATGCCTGGTGAGATAGAGTTTTTCAAGATAGGCATCCTCTCGTGGGTGACGTGGTTGCCTGCTGTTGGAGCGATCATCCTGCTGTTTTTCAACAGCGTGAGAAATGACCGAATCCGATGGTTCGCAAATCTCTGGATCGTCTTATGTTTTTTGATTTCGGTGCCGCTGCTTACGGGGCTGGGTGGGAACAATCACGGTTACGACCGGGCGCTCGGCGGTCTGCAATTCATAGAGGATCACGAATGGATACCGCTCATCGGCGCGCGTTATCAACTTGGCGTAGACGGTCTCTCGCTCGTGCTTGTGATTCTGACGACGCTGCTCGGAGTGCTGGCCGTCATCTGCTCGTGGTCTTATATTCGAGAGAAGGGGCGTGAAAAAGAGTACTACATCATGCTGCTGCTGCTTCAAAGCGGCATGATAGGCGCGTTCGTAGCCGCCGATCTGTTTTTATTCTTCGTCTTCTGGGAAGTGATGCTCGTCCCAATGTATTTTCTGATAGGCATATGGGGCGGCAAGAACCGGCTCTATTCGGCAATCAAGTTCTTCCTCTATACCCTTGTAGGATCGGTCGTCATGTTGCTTGCCGTTTTGAAGCTCTACTTTATCTTCCCCGAAATAGTTCAAACCAAACGGGTCGAAGTCGAAGCGACCGCACGGCAGTACGCTTCGAGCAGCCTGACCGACCCCGAGCGAGTCGGGCAGGTAAACAGTAAAATGCTCGCTCTGGCTGAAGACGCTATGAATCGGGCCGACGGTAAGACGCCGCTCCCTTCCGGGTATGTTCGCAGTTCGTTCAATATCGTGGCGCTGACGGCAATGGGGCCGCATATCAAATCGGTATTTGGGCTTGGTCTCGTGATATGGCTTTTTGCAGGTTTTTCGCTTTCGTTTGCGATAAAGGTTCCGATGTTTCCGTTCCACACGTGGCTGCCGGATGCGCACTATGACGCGCCGACTGCCGGGTCGGTCATACTGGCAGGCGTACTGCTGAAGATGGGCACATACGGGTTTGTGCGATTTTCGCTGCCGATGTTTCCCGATGCCGCAAACGACCCGCGAGTGCGAGGCGTAATGATCGCGCTCGCCATCATAGGCATCATCTATGGGGCGCTTGTGGCGATGGCGCAAAAGGATGTCAAGAAGCTGATCGCATACTCATCGGTCTCGCACCTCGGATTTGTCATGCTCGGACTCTTCGCGCTCAACCCGAACGGGATCAACGGCGCGGTTATGCAGATGATCAATCACGGCATCTCGACGGGCGCGCTCTTTATGCTCGCGGGGATTCTTTACGAGCGGCGGCACACTTACGAGATAGCCCAGTTCGGCGGGCTGGCTCATGTGATGCCGACATTTTCGACCATATTTTTGATAGTGACACTGTCGTCGCTCGGGTTGCCGTTGATGAATAATTTCATAGGCGAATTCCTGACGCTCAGGGGCGCATTCGAAGCCCGCCCGCTTTGGGGCGCGCTTGGAACCATCGGGATCATACTGGGCGCGGCCTATATGCTATGGCTTTATCAGCGGGTCTTCTTTGGAGAGGTGACGAATCCGGCTAACCAGACGTTGCCTGATTTGAATACTCGCGAGGCCTGGCAGTTTGCGCCGCTTATCCTTTTGATCTTCTGGATAGGCGTTTATCCAAAGCCCTTGCTCTCTTACATAAACCCGCAGACCGAAGCTGTGGTGGCGCTCGTCCAGCCGGATTATTTTAAGACCGCCCCGACCGCCCAGAGACCAAGGCTTGCTGAAACCAAAACGGAACCGGGCACATCCGAGCCCGCTCCATCCGTCGAGCAGACTGACCAGACCAGATGAGATAGTTTTGAGTTTTAAGTTTTGAGTTTTGAGTTGGGATCAGCAGGCGAAAATTCAAAACTCAAAATTCACGCCTCAAAACTTAAAGAGATTAGATATGCTAGCACTACTTCAAGCAGCAGTTGATTTCAAAGAGATCGCCCATCAGGCATCCGCGCTGATAATGCCGGAAGTCATTCTGACTGTTTTTGCCTGCGCGGCGCTCGTGCTCGACGTTTTACTTCCGCGAGACCGAAAGCGTTTCGTGGCCTGGGCGAGCCTTGCCGGGGTGGGATTCTCGCTCCTTTCGCTTGGCTTTCTCTACTTCAGGACCGTAAGCACGGAGGGCGCGCAGACGGGCTTCTTTGAAATGATAATCCTCGACAACTATGCGGTTGTCTTCAAGCTGATTTTTCTGATCGGGGCGGCGCTTTCGATACTGCTGTCGATAAAGTATCTCGACGTAGAAGGCGAGCAGCGAGGCGAATACTACGCGCTGATTCTGTTTTCCGTAATCGGCATGATGTTTATGGCTTCCGGGATAGATTTGCTGACGCTCTTTATCTCGCTCGAATTGATGGCCATATCGGTTTATATCCTGGTCGGTTATTTGAAGCGCGATCAAAGATCAAACGAAGCCTCGATGAAATACTTTCTGCTGGGAGCCTTTTCATCGGGCGTGCTGCTTTACGGCATCTCGCTTATTTACGGGCTGACGGGGAGCACGAATCTGCAACAGATCGCCGCCTCGCTCCCGCTTATTGCGAAGGTGGATGTCATTCAGAACTCCGGCTCAAACACTCAGACGATAGTTGACATGCGCTACATGCTGCTGATGTCAATGATCCTGATGGCGACGGGTATGTTTTTCAAAGTCGCGGCCGTGCCTTTTCATATGTGGGCACCCGACGCCTATGAAGGAGCGCCCACACCGGTAACCGCCTTCATGTCAGTGGGGGTCAAAGCCGCGAGTTTTGCCATGTTCGGGCGCATGTTTCTTGTCGGCCTGCCGGATTTGCGCGGCACGATTGCGGGCGATCCTACAAACAACATACCGGGGTTGCCGGGCTGGGCCGTGTTGTTCGGAGTTATCGCCGCGATCACGATGGTGTGGGGAAATCTGGGCGCGCTCACTCAAACCAACACAAAGCGATTGCTGGCTTACTCGTCTATCTCGCACGCCGGATACACGTTGCTCGGACTCGTAGCGGGCAACCAGACGGGATACACCGGGTTTGTGATCTACCTGTTCATTTACACGATAATGAACCTGGGCGTGTTCGGCTGCATAATCGCGCTCAGAAGGCGAGGAATAGCGGGCGACCGGCTGGAAGACTTCAACGGGTTGATGCGAAAAGCGCCGTGGCTCACGGTGATGATGACTATCTTTTTGTTGTCGCTTGGCGGCATACCGCCGACGGCCGGATTCATAGGCAAGTTGTGGCTCTTTATGGGATTGATCGAGACGGGCAATCCCTGGCTTGCGAGGCTTGCCGTGCTTGCCGTGCTTATGAGCGCCGTGTCGCTCTATTATTACATTCGCTTTATCAAAGCGATGTACATAGAGGCCGAGAGCGAACCGCAGCCCGTAAGGGTTTCGCCGTCTCTACAGACGGCGCTCGCCGTGGTCGTGCTGCTCGTCATGCTGATAGGCATATATCCGCAGCCGCTCATCGCGTTGACCCAGAAGGCTGCGACCTCTCAAGGGTTGAAGACTTACACCTATAATCAGCCCGAGGCACAACCTCCTGTAGCGCCTGTGGGGCCGAGCCCGGGCATGGGTCCTGCACCGCCGCCTCGGGGACGATGAGCTATGGCGTCGGATGATGACAACGGCGACGGGATAAGCTGGCGGCAGGCCGTAAGCAGTATTGGTCTTGCGCTGGCGATTCCGTGGATGATCGGGGTCCCTGCGGTCATCGGCTACTACATTGATAAAAACTATGGCACGTGGCCCGTGTGGTTTCTCGTAGGACTGTTTGTCGGTCTCTTCGGGACCGCGCTCGATGTATACCAGCTCCTCAAGCGATTCGGCCAGTTTAAGTGAAGCCATCTTCCGGTTCCTGGAAACACCTCCGTCGCCTTTACACAACAGCCCCGTCATTGGTGTAATATGAAGGCGCGGGCGTATCTTTGCACCATAAGAATCAGGTCAACGTCAACCTTACAGAGGAATGACTATGGCACCGACGGACAAATCCTCACACAGCGCCGGCGGATGGAGCGTCAGCTACACGCAGGGCGATGTAGATATGATCAGAGAGCAGATCATGCAGGACCAGGCTGCAAAGCGGCGGTTTCTGGTGCTTCTGCTCATGGTGACCGGCGCGGCTATGGCCGGAGCCATCATTTTGCTGTCAACCAGCTACGCGTTGTATGCCTCAAGCGAGACCGACAAGAAACAACTGGCCGAAGAAAACGGCTCTCTCAAGTCGGACCTCGATCAATGCAGGCAACAACTGGCCGCCAAAACCGCTCAGGAACAGAAACAGGCCGCGGCCCGCACCGAAGCTCAGTCGAGACTGAGTACGCTGCTGCCGAGCGTTTTGCGAAGCGAGGTCAGCGGAACCGATGCCGCAAACTTTGCGAAGATGGTTTACGGTCTGCCCGAAAGCAAGCTGGAACTCGACAGCAAACCTCCCGACAAGCTCTTTCGCAACTGGCGGGTGAAGACCGATTCAGGCGTAGATACTTACACGCTTGTGGGCGGCTTCGTTGACGGCAAGTGGGTAGTCTATTCAAACCTTGTTGCCAGCCGATAAGCCTCCTCAAGGGGTCGCCTTTGCGCGCCGGATTGTCCGGCCCGGGAGGGCGACAGGAACTATGGGTCTATTTTCATAAAGCAATAATTGCGCTTAATGCAAGGAGATTGATTGATGGAAATCAATGTCACGGATGAAGAGCGAGAACTTCTTGTGCAGATAGTCGAAGAGTATTACTTCACACTGAGGGAAGAGATATACAAGACGGAAGGCCACGAGATGAAGAAAAAGCTCAAACACGATGAAGAATTGATTGAAAGCCTTATGCAAAAGCTCGGCGCGAACAGTTAGCTCGCCCGCCTCACCATTGAAATATTACAGGAGAACTCATTATGAAGAATCTCAGCGACCGGGTGGCGATCATCGGCATGGGCTGCACGAAATTTGGCGAGCACTGGACCAAAAGCGCCGAAGACCTGATAGTCGAAGCCTGCTTTGAAGCCTTTGAGGATGCAGGTGTAGAGCCTGCTCAGATAGAAGCCGCGTGGGTAGGGACTCTGACATCGGGGATGAGCGGGCAGGCGCTCTCGCGTCCGCTAAAGCTTCAATATATCCCCGTGACCCGCGTGGAAAATATGTGCGCCACGGGTCAGGACGCTTTGCGAAACGCCGCTTTTGCCGTGGCTTCGGGCGCTTATGACGTGGTGCTTGTCGCGGGGTTTGAAAAGCTCAAAGACACGGGGTATTCGGGATTGCCCGGCGCTGCTTCGACCGTAATCGGCGCGGGCAACACCGCGCCCGGAGCCTTCGCGCTCGCCGCCAATCGCTATTTTCACAGATACGGCATAGGTAAAGAAGAGCTTGCGAAAATATCGGTGAAGAACCACTACAACGGCGCGCGAAACCGGAAGGCCCACTTTCAAAAGGAGATTTCACTTGAGCAGGCGATAAAGGCTCCGATGATAGCCTCGCCGCTCGGTTTGCTTGATTGCTGTCCGACCACGGACGGGGCAGCGGCGGCCATCATCACTCGAACCGAGCTTGCTCCTCGATTCAATAAAGATTATGTCACGATCAAGGCGATGGGGTTAGCGGTGGGTCCGGGAACCGGGCGCATGGACCCGGACTTCGATTTCACGAGCTTTCCCGAAACAAAAGCGGCGGCCCGTCAGGTCTATGATCAACTCGGCATCCGTGACCCGCGCCGCGAAATCAGCATGGCCGAAGTCCACGATTGCTTCTCGATAACCGAACTCATCATCTATGAAGACCTTGGCTTTTGTGAGCCGGGCAAAGCGAAAGCAGATATCGATTCGGGCGCGTTTACCCTCGGGGGCGATTTGCCGGTCAACACCGACGGAGGCTTGAAATCATTTGGCCACCCTATCGGGGCAAGCGGGCTTCGCATGCTTTACGAAATTTATAACCAGTTGCTCGACCGGGCAGGCGAGCGGCAGATAAAAGATATGAGCCTGGGGCTTGCGCACAATCTGGGCGGCAACCCCGGATCCTTTACCTGCTCGATCATAGCACTGGGCCACGGCTAAAATCTCAAATCTGAGATTCGTATGAAACTTAGCGAAGAAGAGCAACTCATCCTTCAAACCGTCAGGCAGTTTCTCGAAAGAGAAGTCGCCCCCGTCGCATCGGAATTAGAGCATAAAAATCGGTATCCAACCGCGCTCGTCGAAAGGATGAAAGAGATCGGACTGTTTGGCGCAAACGTGCCCGAACTCTACGGCGGACAGGATCTGAGCTATACGATCTATGCGATGGTCTTTGAAGAGATCGCGCGAGTGTGGATGGGGCTCGCCGGTGTCGTAGGCACGCATTCGGTTCTGTGCGATGTGATCGTAAGATTTGGAACCGAAGAGCAGAAGCAAAGATTCCTGCCTGATCTGGCGCGCGGCGCGAGGCGAGGCGGCATCTGTTTGTCTGAGCCTGACGCGGGCACAGACCTCCAGGCGATTCGAACCACAGCCGCAAGAGACGGCGATCACTACCGTATAAACGGCTCGAAGATGTGGGTCACAAACGGTCGCTACGCGGATACCTTTCTTCTGCTTGCAAAGACCGATAAAGACGCGCAGCCCGCGCACCGGGGGATGAGCGCGTTCATCATCGAAAAGGGGGAGCCGGGGCTTATTGTAAGCCGCGATATTGATAAGCTCGGGTACAAGAGCGTCGAAACATGCGAGCTATTGTTTGAAGACTTCCGTGTGCCTGCGGAAAATCTTTTGGGCGGACGCAGCGGTGAAGGGTTCAAGCAGGTGATGACCGGGCTTGAATCCGAGCGCATAAACGTGGCGGCGCGAGGGCTTGGAGTGGCGCGGGCGGCATTCGAAGAAGCAATCAAATATTCACAGCAGCGCAAAACCTTTGGCAAACCCATCTGTGAGCATCAGGCGATTCAATTAAAACTGGCTGACATGGCTACAAGCATAGAAGCCTCGCGGTTGCTGATCTATTCGGCGGCGGAAAAGAAAGACAGGGGCGAGCGTTGCGACATCGAAGCCGGTATGGCGAAACTCTTTGCCACGGAAACGGCTCAGCAGTGTTCGCTCGAAGCGATGCGAATACTGGGCGGCAACGGTTACGCAAAAGACTTTCCCGTAGAAAGATACTACCGCGACGCGCCTTTGCTTATCATCGGCGGCGGCACAAACGAGCTTCAACGTCTGGTGATCGCGCGCGGATTGCTCAAGAAATTCTCGACCCAGAGCTAGTCCCGGGCCAGACAATATCCTCATCTCGATCAGGAGAAATCATGACCATGTATCGCCCCTTTATCTCTGCCCTCCTTTGCTTATCACTTCTTCTGATAGCGCCTTTTTACACGAGCGCAAATACTCGTGCAAATACTCGTGCAAATACTCGTGCAAATACTCGTGCAAATACTCGTGCAAATACTCGCGCAGATACCCGCGCAAATGATTTCACGCTTGAGCAGGTTATGAGCGCCTCTTTCCCAACCGATCTTATCGCTTCGCCGCGAGGTGATAAGATCGCGTGGATAATTTATGCGGAAGGCCGTCGCAACATCTGGATAGCCGAAGCCCCCGGGTTCAGGGGGCGGCAACTGACCCGCTACAACAAAGACGACGGGCAGGAGATCACCGCGCCCGTATTTTCGCCCGACGGGAACTGGATAGCTTACGTGCGGGGCGGTGAGCCAAACGGCGACGGAGAATACCCCAATCCCACGAGCGACCCGCTTGGTCAGAGACAGGAAGTCTGGGCGGTCAGCACGAGGACTGCCCGCCCCGTCAAGATAGGCGAAGGGCTGGCCCCGATGTTTTCGCCTTCAAGCGACCGTGTCATCTTTAGCCGTGAAGGCCACCTCTGGGAAACGCCCCTGCTCGGAGGCCGCGCAAAGAAAATGTTTGAGATTCGCGGACAGGTCGAATCACCCGTATGGTCACCCGACAAAAGCAGTCTTGCATTCGTCTCCGTGCGCGGGGATCACAGCTTTATCGCCGTCTATGAACCTCAATATTCCCGGCTCAAATTTCTTCGGCCGAGTGTGGACCGGGACATAGAACCGCGATGGTCTCCCGACGGGAAGCGAATTGCCTTCATCAAGTTGTTCAACGTAGATGAAACGATCACCGCAGACGCGGAACGGCTGCGACCGTGGTCCATCCGGGTCGTAGACGCGCGTAGCGGGAGCGAAAAAGAGATATGGAGATCCGGCAGCGAAGAGACAGATTCTTATTCGGGCGTGTTTGATCGCAACGTCCTCGAATGGGCGTCAAATGATCGGCTCGTATTCGGCTCGGAAAGCGACGGGTGGGCGCATCTGTATTCCATTTCTGCCGAAGGCGGCGAAGCGATCTCTCTCACGCCGGGCGATTACGAAGTTGAAAACGTCGCGTGGTCTCCTGACCGCTCTTTCCTGATCGTCAGCGCCAACGCCCGAGACATAGACCGCCGCCACCTCTGGCGCATCAGCCTGACCGGCACATCGCCCGAAGCCCTCACGCGCGGCAACGGCATAGAGATGTATCCCGTTCTTATAGACGGCGGCAGACAGATGGCTTTCCTGCGCTCGACGGCCCGTGACCCTCTACAGCCCTTCATAGCATCAATTGACGGATCGAATATGAGACCGCTTGCGGTAGAGGCTAAAGCGGTACAGGCTAAAGGGGTCGGGTTTCCTTCGAGCCAGCTTGTAGAGCCTGAGCAGGTGATATTCAAAGCGGCTGATGGGGTAGAGGTTCACGGCCAGTTGTTCAAACCCGGAGGCGCATCGGGCAAATTGCCCGCGATAGTTTTTATGCACGGAGGCCCGCAGCGCCAGATGTTGCTTGGCTGGCATTATCTGTTTTACTACCACAACGCCTACGCGCTGAATCAATATCTGGCGAGCCGGGGTTATATGGTGCTGTCGGTCAATTACCGTTGCGGCATAGGCTACGGCCGCAGGTTTCGCGAAGCAAAACATCGCGGCCCGCGCGGGGCCTCCGAGTATCAGGATGTAGTGGCGGCGGGTAAGTACCTGCGCAACCGCAGTGATATTGACGCTGCGCGGATAGGTTTATGGGGCGGCTCTTATGGAGGGTTTTTGACCGCTATGGGGCTTGCGAGAGATTCCGATCTTTTCGCGGCAGGAGTAGACATACACGGTGTCCACGACTGGTCGGCTCGCGTAAGCCGCGCCCCGTGGGCTACGAGAGAGCTAATAAAACTGGCACGCGATTCTTCCCCGATTTCCGCAGCAGAGAGATGGAAATCGCCTGTGCTGTTCATCCACGGAGACGATGATCGCAATGTTGCGTTCTCTCAGACTGTGGACCTTATAAGAGAGCTTCGCAAACGCGATGTCGAATTCGAACAATTGATCTTTCCCGACGAAATCCACGATTTCCTGCGCCATCAAACCTGGGTTGAAGCCTACCGCGCGGCGACGGATTTCTTTGACAGACACCTGGGCAGTAAGCAGTAAGCAGTAGGCAGTAGCAGTAGGCAGTAACGGAGTTGGGTACCATCTATTCATATGCACACCCCGTGCTCTCTTTAGCAGTAGTCGTCGGTTCAGTATCAACTGCCTACTGCCTACTGCTTACTGCCTACTGCCTACTTTTCTCCCCTTCTTTTGGAAGAAAACTTTTCAGCATGCGTCTAATATATAATGAAGCGTATATCTTGATTAAAATGCCAGATTCCAAAGAAACGACTTCAAATCCTACAGAGCGAGAGCTTGTGCTGCGGGCGCAGGGGGGGGATCGCGCTGCGTTTAAGGGGCTGTACGAGCGCTTCCGGGATCGGGTCTATAATCTGGTGTTTTACTCGCTTGGCGATCAGCTTGCTGCCGAAGATGTGATACAGGTGATCTTCATAAAGGTATATCGGGCGCTTCCGGGTTTTCGATTCGAATCGAGTCTTGCGACGTGGATATATCGCATCACGCTCAACGAATGCCTGGACCAGAAGCGGCGGCGAGGCGGTCAATATGTGCCGCTTGAGGCGATTTTAGGAAGCGGCGATGAATTCGATGAGGCGCTCAGACCAGACGAACGCCACGCGCTCAATCAGCGTCAGGAAATCGTGCGGCAGGCCATTATGGAGTTGCCGCCAAAGATGCGCGCTGTTGTCGCGCTCAAGTATTTAGAGGAACTCTCTTACGAGGAAATAGCCACTGTCTTAGATTGCGCGCCGGGCACAGTGGCTTCGAGGTTGAATCGAGCGCTTGCCAGACTGGAAGCGCGGCTTCGGCCTCTCAAACGCATATTGTGAAGCGCGCGAAGGAGTAGCACCGATGAGATGCTGGCGTGTTGATATACAACGCAATTTCTCACGTTATCTGGATCATGAGGTTGATCCCGGCACCATCAATCGCATGGAGGCACATCTGCTCGATTGCCAGTGGTGCCGCAGCCGACTTGCGCGACTGCGTGATGGGCATCGCTTTGCGCGAGGGATGCCGCGCATCGAGCTTGAGCGCGATCCCTGGGATGCAATCGAGGCCGCTATAGAAACAGGCCCGTCGCACGTTGTTGGCGGCTCCGCCCCGGTTGAGCCTGCGCGTGTTCGCTGGCGCGGATTGTTTGTCAAACCCGAATTCGTGGCCGGTTTGCTTGTGATGGTGCTTCTGCTTTTGGGGGCGCTTTTCGTAACGAGCCGCCATATTCTCGAGGGCGAGAGGACGGAAGCGGTAAATGTTACAGGCATAGTTGATCTGGACGAGTTCCACGCCGTCAACATCGCCGATATGGAGCGCAACACTCAACCTCACGTGGTCGCCGAAGGTTATGTCAGCGAAGTCAGATTCGACCGCGATGACGGCGATCTTACATTCAAGCTGGTCGAAAACCTGGAAGAGACAGGCCCTTTCGTCGTTTGCGAGATCATAAGCCCGATTCGCATTGAGCCGCCTGCCGTCGGCTCTCGCGTGAGAGTTTACGGCGTGAGCCGCTACGACGGTCAGGAAAACCATCAGTGGTACGAGGTCCATCCGGTTCTCGGAATCGAGCAGGTCCATCATTGATCCGTATTGTGTTTGGCACAGATGAATCTACAGGCAATTCCAAAATAGGGTGATAAGAAATAGGCCACGGATGACGCGGATCAAGCCGATATTCGCGGATCGGATCAAATATGGTCAAATCCGTGTTTATCCGCCTGATCCCTGGGATCCGTGGTCTATTTCTATGTGCTCTTCATTCGATTTCATTTGTACCGCCTAACAGGCATATGACTAAAATCTATTCTTTATTTGCGCTTCTGATCATCGCGACCTGCGCGTTGTGGTTTTCCGCCTGTCAAAAATCCTCTTCGGGCGAAACGGCAAAGGCAAGCGTTACCGATGCTGCGGGCAACACGATCACCATCAACGATAGCTCTCGGATAGTCTCTGTTGGCACCGCCGTAACCGAGACGATTTATGCTCTGGGCGTGGGCGACAAAGTCGTCGGCGTAGACAATTCGAGCAGCGAATACATAACCGAAGCGCGGCAACTGCCAAAAGTGGGGCCGAGGAATACGCTTTCGGCAGAAGGCATTTTGTCGCTCAACCCTACCCTGCTTGTTATGACCGATGACGCCGGTCCGGCTCCGGTCATCGATCAACTGAAATCCTCGGGCGTCACGGTGCTTGCGATCACGGCCAATTATTCGGTTGACGCGGTAAAGCAAAAGATTCGCACTATCGCGAAGGCGCTCAACCTCGAACCGCGTGGCGAAGAGTTGACCGGGGCGATTGACCGCGACATGCAAGAGGTCGCGCGAATGCTTGCAAACGTTCAGATGAAACCAAAAGTGGTCTTTGCCGGTCGCGGGCCGAATGCGCCAAGCGCAACCATGTCGGGGAAGGGCACGACTATTGACGAGATGATCCGGCTTGCGGGCGGCGTCAATCCCATCACCGAATTTCAGGGCTTCCGTCAGATGACCGATGAAGCGGTGGTAGCGGCTCAACCCGACATCCTCTTGATGACCGAGCGCAGCTTTGAAAGAAGCGGCGGCGTTGAAGGCGTATTGAAATTCCCGGGGGTCGCGCTTACGCCTGCCGGTAAGAATCGCCGCATCGTCCCGGTGAGCGACATGTATTTTCAAGGCTTCGGGCCGGGTGTGGGACGGGCTGTGCTGGACCTGACCGGAAAGCTCCACGCTCAAGCCCCGGAGGTCAAGACCGCTACGGCAAACGAAAACGGCAACAAGTCTCAGGCTGCCGATGGGGGAAAGAAGTGATGTCCACCATCGCGCGGATATTTCCGGGTCTGATTGCGAGGCGCAACAATCAGCGTGGAAGCTATGCGATTGTCGGCCTCACGATGTTGCTGGTCTTTATCGTATTTCTGTCAATCGACAAAGGCGCGGTGGAAATATCGCTTGCTCAGTCTCTTTCGATAATCAGCCATAGAATCGGGCTAGATTTGCCATGGGGTTTCACCGAGCAGCAGGAAGCTACGCTTGTGGCCATCAGATTGCCGCGCGTGTTGCTTGGAGGACTTGTGGGGGCGGCGCTTGGAATGTCGGGCGCGGCCATGCAGGGACTGTTTCGCAACCCCCTGGCCGACCCTAGCCTGATAGGAATATCAAGCGGCGCGGCGCTTGCCGCAACCCTGGTGATCATAGTCGGAGACGCAGTGTCGCTCAGTCTGCCGCTTATGGTCGGTCTTTTTGTGTTGCCCATCGGCGCATTCGTCGGAGGGTTGGTGACCACGATGATAATTTATCGCCTGGCGACCATCGCGGGACAGACCGTAGTTGCTACGCTGCTGCTTGCCGGGATAGCGATAAACGCGCTGGGGCAGGCGTTTTCGGGGCTGCTCACTTTTTTCGCCACCGATACACAGATTCGCAGCATAACCTTCTGGAAACTAGGCAGCCTTGGCGGCGCAACGTGGCTGTCGGTAGGCGTGGCCGCGCCTTTTATCTTTGCGCCGCTTGTGATCTTCCCCCGACTCGCTCGCGGGTTGAACGCGCTGCTGCTTGGCGAGGCCGAAGCCTTGCATCTCGGCATCAGCATCGAAAACGTAAAGCGGCTGACCGTGATTCTTGTTGCGATGGCTGTCGGGGCGTCGGTCGCTTTTACAGGAATAATCGCCTTTGTAGGTCTCGTTGTGCCGCACCTGCTCAGATTGATGATGGGGCCTGATCACAGAAGATTACTTCCGGGCGCGGCTTTGCTGGGGGCAAGCCTGCTGCTTGCGGCCGATCTGATCGCCCGCACCGTGGTTGCCCCTGCCGAGTTGCCGATAGGCGTTTTGACCGCCCTGACCGGCGCGCCCTTTTTCCTCTGGCTTCTGCTGCGCGACCGCAAGTGGAGGGTCATACATTGATCGAAGCTCGCAATCTTCAGGTTACTGTCGGCGCAAAATCGCTGCTCGAAGGCGTGTCGGTAAAGCTCAACGTGGGCGAAGTCGTCGCAATCGTCGGGCCGAACGGAGCGGGCAAATCCACGCTGCGGCGTGCGCTGTCGGGCGATTTGAAACCCGCGCGCGGAGAAGTCTTCATGAGCGGGCGGCCTATCGAAGACTGGCCCGTCATCGAACGCGCTCGGGTGAGAGCGGTGCTGCCGCAGGATTCGACTCTGAGCTTCCCGTTTACGGTCTTTGAAGTGGTGCTGATGGGTCGCACGCCGCATGTCAAAGGCACGGAGAGCGAACGCGATTACGAGATAGCGCGCGAGGCGCTCGAACTCGTGGAGGCCCGACACCTCGAACAAAGGCTCTATCCGACTCTTTCGGGCGGCGAGCGACAGCGCGTGCAACTCGCTCGCGTGCTTGCGCAGATATGGGAATCGCCCGCAAATGAGGTCGCCGGTAAGGCCGAAATTAAGGCGCGCTATCTGCTGATGGACGAGCCTACATCGAGCCTCGATTTAGCGCATCAGCACGGCTCGCTTGAAATCGCGCGACGGCTGGCAGGCGAGGGCGTAGGTGTGATGGTCATACTTCATGATTTGAATCTCGCGGCGCAATACGCCGACAGGATCGTGATGATGAAAGACGGCGCGATCACTTATTCCGGCCCGCCCGCCTGTGTGCTCACGAGCGGGGCTATATACGAAACTTTTTCTATTGAGGTCGCCGTCACGAGTCATCCATACCTCAAATGCCCGCTTGTGGTTTATCACGGCACGGGTCGCCGGGCGGAGTGTCTCTCAGATGCCAAACCCGTTTACGAAACCAGTGAGAGAGAAGCTCTCAGAGGAGCGATAGACCGTTGAGCGAAAGTCTATTAAGAGTTTTTTTAACATCCGGTTGGGGAACCGGGTGAACTGTCCGGGTGACTGGCTAAGGCCGTCCTGATTGTTGTGCATTTTAATGCACGGATTGATCCTCCTGATTCAATCAGGAATGCTCATAAGATCGCCCGGACAGTATTTTTATAAAGCGTCATTGGCATGGAACTTTACAATATAGCCGACCGGGTTTCAATGCGGCACATAAACAATCCACTTCACCTGCTTTGATCCCGGCCCCGGGGAATCGATCAACTCTAACCCTTCCGTTTGCTATGACGGATCATCATTCAACAGGAGGATAGAGCGATATATTGAGACATCACATTTATAAGAAGGTGAGGAGGAGCATATATTGCCATTTCATTGGCATGCTCCTTTTAGTGCCTTTACCTTCGACGGCCTTTGCCGTTGAGAGTGAAAGCGATGATAAGCCGGGGCGGGACCGCACGGGTGATCCCGCCCCGCGATAATACCTGAGCGGGTATAAGGCATAAAAACAAAGGAGGATCATATGAAAAATACCAGTGGATTTTGCTCGCTCATCTTGATTTTGCTCGCTTTGACCGTCACGGGTCTGGCTCAATCCAACGTAGGCATCATTCGAGGTGTGGTCACGGATCAGACCGGCGCTGTAGTGGCAGGCGCAAAAGTAAATTTGACAAACTCGATCACAGGTTACCTTCAACAGGCTGTGACCGATGGTCAGGGTAGTTATCAACTTGTAGATGTTCCCTTCAATCGCTATACGCTCAGGGTTGAGGGCTCGGGTTTTGAGCCTGCGGACGAGGAAGTGAGCGTAAGATCGAACCTCGTACAACAGATCAACATTAAGCTTGGAGTTGCGCCGGTTCGGCAGGAGGTCGATATTGCCGCAGACCGTGAGCTTGTGGAGCCGGAAAAGACCGCGCCAAGCGTGGTCATAGATCGCAATCAGGTACTTCATTTCCCAACCGCTCAACCAAGCCGCAGCACGGAAGAGCTAATCTCTACGGCTCCGGGATGGACGCTCGACGCAAACGGACGATTGCACGCGCGCGGCATCGAATATCAGGTGCAGTATTCTATAGACGGCATTCCGGTGACCGACACAATCGCGTCTACGTTTGCAAGCTCGCCCGACCCGCGCAATTTTCGTTCGGTGGAAGTGACCACAGCAGACATCCCGGCCGAATACGGCGACAAACTGGCCGGTGTGATTGCCGTCACCACGCGAAGCGGGCTTGAGACCCCGACTCAGGGCAGCGTGACGGTTTCGGGCGGGAGTTTCGACAGCTTTGAAACCTCTTTCGATGTCGGAGGCCACACGCACAAGTTCGGATATTTCCTGAGCGGTGCGGGTTCGACTACGGACCGATTCCTCGACCCGCCCGAGCCTGAAAACTTTCATAATCACGGAACGGCCGTAAAGACATTCGCCAAACTCGATTACGCGCCAAATCCGAACGACCTCATTCGCCTCAATCTGTTTTTCGACAGGCAGCGTTTCGACGTGCCGAATTTTGAGGATCAAGAAGAAGAAGGCCAGGACCAGCGCCGCCGCACCTATGATCATATGCAGGCGCTTTCGTGGCAGCATATCTTTTCCGATAATCTCGTGGGCGACATAGCAGCTTTTCAGCGATACAATGCGGCCAAGCTTCGCAGCAATCTGGAAGCGGGTCCGGTCTTTGCGGAACAGTCGCGGCATCATTCGAATTACGGCGTGCTTGGCTCGCTCACCTATCAAGCGGGCGCTCATACGATCAAGACGGGCGGGCAATACACGCGTTTTCCCGTGACGGAATCTTTCACCTTTGCGATAACCGATCTGGAAGAACTCGTAGAAAAAGAGCCTGACCTGCCCGAAGACGTTCAGGATTTTTCGCTTGGCAACCCGTTCTTTTTCAACGATCACCATACAGGGTGGGAAGGCTCGGCCTATGTACAGGATCACATAAAGGCTACGCGCCATCTGACGTTCGATCTGGGCGTCAGGTTTGACAGCTATCATTTTCTGGTCGAGAAGAATTATCTGAGCCCGCGCCTCGGGGTTGCCTACTACATCGAAAATACCGGAACGGTCTTGCGCGCTTCCTACAACCGCTTTCTTGAGACCCCGGCGCTTGAAAACCTTCTGCTCTCCTCTTCGGAAGATGCCCGCATATTCAGCCCCGGCGACGAAGAAGAAGGCGCAGACAGCCTCAGACTCAACAGCTTCAGACTCAACAGCTTCAGACTCAACAGCTTCAGACTCAACAGCTTCAGGCTCAACAGCCGCGTGCGCGCAAACGAGGACGAAGGCGACGAAGAAGACATGGGCGACGAGCGAGGCGAGCCCGTGCGGCCCAGCCGCGAGTGGCAGGTTGATCTCGGGTTTCAACAGAAGATTTCGCGCTATATGAGATTCGACGCCGATTTCTTTTACCGCCGTTTGAAGAACCCGCCCGAGATAACAAACTTTCTCGAGACCGGTATCATCTTTCCGGCAAATCTCAGCCGCAGCCGATCAAAGGGTGTGGAGACGAGGCTCGATCTTGCGCGCGTGCACGGGTTCTCGGGTTTTGTCAGCTACACGAACCTGCACATATACGGCTTTGCGCCGATAACCGGGGGGCTCTTCTTAGGCGAAGCCATAGACCTTCGCGAGCGCAGCGGTCAACGTGTCAATATCGAAGAAGACCAGCGCAACACCGTGGTTTTTCAGGCGCTTTACGACCGGCTGCCGGGACATTTCTGGGTGGCCTTTGGCGGGCGTCACGACAGCGGTTTTTCCGTAGAGCTTGAGCCCGATATGGCAGAGGGCGACTTTGAAGAGGAGTTCCCCGAAGAGGTTCTGGAACAGGTGAATCTGGAACGCGGCTTTATACTTCCGCACACGGTGCTCGATTTTTCCGTAGGCACTGACCTGCCCGTGAGCGAGCACGTCGGGCTATCGGCTCAGTTCAATGTTCAGAACTTCACCGACAAGTTTCACCTGATCACATTCGAGAGCGTGTTTTCAGGAACGACCATCGGACGCCCGCGCACCTACAGCGGGAAGCTAAGCATAAATTTCAAGTAGCAGGCGAAAGGCTAAATGTTTTTGCCGGTGGTAAGAACCGCGTTTTCGCAAAGCCGCGAAGTACGCAGAGAGTTTCCCGAAAATCAATTGACCCTGTGTGAATCAGGGGTTTCGGCCTTGCCGAAATTGATCACCGTTCGACAGCGATTAACGGGGGTTGCGGCTATAGCCGCAGCCCCTTTTTCTCATCTCGGATTTACCCGGCGACGAGTCTCGTCTCTTCGACAGCAAGCCTTCCTGCGTGTAATATACCCCTTCGGCACAAGTCGGATTCAATGAAATTATTCCTGTTATGAAGCGCGCCGGACTCTGCCGGGGCGCAATCGCTAAGGAGCACTCATGAAATCAAACAGACTTTGGCGTTGCCACAGCCTCACGTGGCTTATAGTGATTGGTTTGCTTGTCTGTCTTCTGCAAACGGCGACTCACGCGCAGCAGAGCAGCGATTATTCAACCGTAATGAAGAACCTGAAGTGGCGTCAGATAGGCCCCTTTCGGGGCGGTCGTTCGACGGCGGTCGCAGGCGTCACCAGCCAGCCGTTTGTCTATTACTTTGGCGCGACAGGCGGCAGTGTGTGGAAGACTACGGACGGCGGCACGAACTGGCTTCCAATATCGGATGAATATTTCAAAACGGGATCGGTCGGCGCGATAGGCATTTGTGAATCCGACCCGAATGTCGTCTACGTCGGCATGGGCGAATCGCCCATACGCGGCAATGTGTCGCACGGCGACGGCGTATACAAATCAACCGACGCGGGCAAGTCCTGGAAGCACATGGGGCTTGAGGAGACGCGCCAGATCAGCCGCGTGCGCGTCAATCCGCGCAATCCCGATATAGTCTATGTCGCGGCGCAGGGACACGTGTTCGGCCCCAATGAAGAGCGGGGCGTTTTTCGCTCCACCGACGGCGGCAAGACGTGGAAGAAGGTTCTTTATAAGAGCCCGAAGGCAGGAGCCTGCGACCTGATACTCGACCCGACGAATCCAAATATTATCTACGCGGGCATCTGGCAGGTCTTCCGCACGCCCTACAGTTTAGAGAGCGGCGGCCCCGACAGCAGCCTCTACAAATCGACGGACGGGGGCGATACCTGGAACGAGTTCACTCACAACAAGGGATTGCCAAAGGGGATCACAGGCATCAGCGGCATCACGGTTTCGCCCGTAAAACCCGAGCGCGTCTGGGCGATCATCGAAGCCGAGGATGGAGGCGTTTTCCGCTCCGACAACGGCGGGAAAGAATGGGAGAAGGTAAACGAAGATCGAAACCTCAGACAGCGCGCGTGGTATTACACGCGCATCTATGCCGATCCGCAAAACGCTGACAGCGTCTATGTTCTGAACACAGGGATGTACAGGTCAAACGACGGGGGCCACACATACACTTCGATAGACGTACAGCACGGCGACTGCCACGATTTGTGGATTTCGCCCGCCGACCCCCAGCGCATGATTATGAGCGATGATGGAGGCGCGGCTGTGTCGGTAAACGGCGGCAAGTCGTGGACCGAGCAGGATCAGCCTACGGCTCAGTTTTATCGCGTCGCGCTCGACAATGATTTCCCGTACAACATCTATGGCGCGCAACAGGATAATTCGACCGTGCGGATTCCGAGCCGGACAGGTGATTTCGGCATAGACCGTACGCACTGGTACGACGTAGGCGGGTGCGAATCGGGCTGGATCGCGCCGAACCCGAAAGATTCTCAGATAGTCTATGCGGGTTGTTACGGCGGGTACATTTCCCGCTACGATCATCGAACGGGCCAGCAGCGTACGGTCTCTGTCTGGCCGGACAACCCTATGGGCGAGGCCGCAGCCGACTTGAAATACCGTTTTCAATGGAACTTCCCCATAGTCTTTTCGCCGCACGACCCAAACACGCTTTACACGGGCGGCAACATCCTGTTCAAGACCACAAACGAAGGGCAAAGCTGGGAAGCGATCAGCCCCGACCTTACGCGCAATGATAAGTCAAGGCTGGGGTCATCGGGCGGGCCGATCACAAAAGACAACACGAGCATCGAGTATTACGGCACGATCTTCACCGTGATCGAGTCTCCCGTCGAGCAGGGGCTCATCTGGACGGGGTCTGATGACGGGCTTGTCTATGTCACACGAGACGGCGGTAAGAAATGGGATAATGTCACTCCGAAAAACCTGCCTGAGTGGATACAGATCAACTCGATTGAGGCGTCCCCGTTTGAGGCCGGAACTGCCTATGTCGCGGCGACGATGTATAAATCCGATGACCTCCGGCCCTACCTTTACAAGACGAGCGACTACGGGAAGACGTGGAAAAAGATCGTCAAAGGCATTCCCGACAACGCATTCACCCGCGTGATACGCGAAGACCCGAACCGCAAGGGCTTGCTTTACGCGGGCACGGAGACCGGTTTATATGTTTCCTTTGATGATGGAGAAGACTGGCAATCGCTTCAGCTCAACCTGCCGATAGTGCCTATAACAGACCTTGCCGTTCACAAGCGCGAGCGTGATCTGGTGGCCGCGACTCAGGGCCGCAGTTTCTGGGTGCTGGACGATTTGACCGTGCTGCACCAGATGGCAGACGCGGCCCGCGCAGACGTGTATCTGTTCAAACCCGAAGATGCTTATCGCACGCCGGGGTTTGGCGGAAACCTTCCGCCCGATGCGGCTCTGGGTCAAAATCCGCCGTCGGGCGCTGTGATCTACTATTATTTGAAAAACAAACCGGCAGGCGAGATAACGCTTGAGGTGCTTGATTCTGCGGGCAAATCGATCAAGAAGTTTACGGGCAAACCCGAAGAAGCGGAATCAAGCGCTTCATCAGGTGACGAAGGCCCGCGCGGCGGTCGCAGACAATCGGCTCCGGCGGAAGCGGGATTGAATCGCTTTGTGTGGGACATGCGATACGCGGATGCCACACGATTTCCGGGGATGATTTTATGGGGAGGGCAGACCAGAGGCCCCGTAGCCGTGCCCGGCAGTTATCAGGTCCGGCTCACGGCTGACGGGAAGACGCTTACGCAAGGATTCGAGATAAAGAAAGACCCGCGCATCGAGACGACTCCGGCAGATTTTGCTAAACAGTTCGATCTGTTGATCAAGATACGCGACAAGCTGACCGAGGCGCACAACGCGATACTTCAGATACGCGACACGCGCAGCCAGATTGACGACATCACCAAACGGATCAAAGATGAGCCCGATAAAAAGCCGGTTGTCGAGGCGGGGAAAGCTCTAAATGAAAAGATGAAAGCCATCGAAGAAGAACTTTACCAGACAAAGAACCGCAGCAGTCAGGACCCGTTGAATTATCCTATAAAGCTCAACAACAAACTGGCCGCGCTCGCGTCAGTCGTTGCGAGCGCCGACGCGGCACCTACGGATCAATCCTTTGCGGTATATGAAGATCTGGTAGGCCAGATCAATGTTCAACTGCAAAAGCTGGATCAGATCAAGCGCACCGATCTTCCGGCATTCAACAAACTGGTAGAGGATCACAACATCCCGGCCGTCATCGTGAAGGAAAAGGCCGAAGGCGATAAGTGATAAGCGATACGGTCTCTGATGCGTGATGCGTGATGCGTGACTGTCGGGTAGATGGCTGTTAACAGGAAAGTGCTTACCTCATAAATCACGGATCACGGATCAGAGACCGCATCCGATGCACTTGCTATCTCGGCGGGCTTTCGTTATACCAGTTCTTTAAAGTTCGAGGGGGAGGCCAGATCATGGCACAGCAAAACACATTCGATATAGTTTCCAAGGTAGACATGGCCGAGGTGAAAAACGCGGTCAATCAGGCGCTCAAAGAGATTAAACAAAGATTCGATTTCAAGGGCACAAACTCCGACATTCAACTCGACGAGAAGGAACATAAGATGGTGCTCGCGACCGCAAGCGAATTCACCCTTAAATCGCTCAACGACGTGTTGCAACAGAAACTCATTCGCAGGAACGTTTCCCTGAAGGCGCTCTCTTACGGCAAGATCGAGCCCGCCGCGAAAGATTCGGTGCGCCAGACCGTGACTCTTCAGCAGGGGATTCCTATCGAGAAGGCCCGAGAGATAGTGAAGTACATCAAGGACCAGAAATTGAAAGTGCAGGCCGCGATAAACGGGGATTTCGTGCGCGTATCCGGCAAAGACCGCGACACGCTCCAGCAGGTGATAACCGCGTTGAAAGAGAAAGATTTTGGCATAGATATGCAGTTTACGAATTACCGCTCGCAGTAGCCCGATCTCGTTTTAGTCTCGCTCGTGATTCCTCAGTAGCCACAGAGACACAGAGAAAAGATTATTACTGATGTTACGCGACGAAGAACCTCGATTTTTACTTGACGAGTGTTTCAGCCCGATTTATCGGGCTTTCCCGAAGGGCAATTAGACCGACGCTTTTAGCGCCGGTTGTGCCTTTAGCGATTCATCTAAAGGGCGCTTTAGCGTCCTTCTCTCTCAGGCTTTAGCCATCCTTTTGGCTAAAGCCTGACAAATAAGCCCGTTGAAACGGGCTCAATAGAATCGGCAGCCCACAAAACCAGCCGTAAAACGACTGGGCTAATTGCCCTTCGGGGAAGCCGCCTGAAGGCGGCTAAGGATTTGTCAATCTCAAATCCTAATCTTGAACTGCGTAACATCAGTTATTACAAATCTCTGTGTCTGCGGTGCCTCTGTGGCAAATCTTCTCCGATTTTGAAAAGATACTTTCAGAAAGTTTTTTTATCTTCAGCCTGTGAATCCCGCTTTCAAATATGGCCTCGTCTCGCTAAAATTGATCCTCAATCAATTCATCCCAGGAGAAGCATTCAATGAAAAAAGCTCTGGTCGCATTTCTCTTCATTCTAGCCCTGTCCGCACAGGTGATCTTTTCGCAACCCCCCGCGCCCGCTTCGCCAAAGTGGTCCGTAGACGATGTGATAATGAGCGAGCAGGCGGGCGGATTTCAGATTTCGCCCGACGGCAGATGGGCCGTCTGGGTCAAGAATGCAGGCGATAAGGATAAGAACCAGCGCGTCTCTAACATAATGCTGTCGAGCCTGACCGAGCAGAAAGAGGTGCAGCTCACTCGCGGCGGCGACAGCAGCTTCAATCCGCAGTGGTCGCCCGACGGGCAGACCATAGCTTTTATCTCGACCAAACCCAACCCTAAATCGAAGGATAAACCCTCCGACGATGACGAAGACGGTCCAAAGCCGCAGATATGGCTGATCAACCCGTTTGGCGGCGAACCGTGGCCGCTCACGGAATCTGCACGTGGGATTGCAAATTTTCACTGGGCCGATACGGACACGATCATCTTCGCGGCTCAGGAAGATTTATCACTCTACGAGAAAGAGATAAAAGAGAAGAAAGACACCTCCGTGCTTGTCGAAGACGAGCAGCACGCGCCGCCCGTCCGGTTGTTTCAGATAGCTTTGAAGTCGAAAAAGATAATGCGGCTCACCGACAACTCAGACCGCATACAGGCATTCGAGCTTTCACCCGACGGCAGCCGCGCCGTGACGATTCACGACCGAAGCTTGCGATATATTTTCGATCAAAAGGTCAAGCCCGTGGTCTTCCTCTATGATTTCAAGGCGGGCAGTCGCAAGCAGATATTTGACGATCCGAAATTCAACATAAGCAATGTCAAATGGACACGCGACGGCAAAGGGTTTTACGCGGAAAGCGAGTTCACAAATCATCCCGAATACGTCAACGCTACCATCACGCAGATGTACTACTTTGATCTGGCGGCGGGCGCTCCGGTGAAAGTGGACCTGGATTGGGAGAACGGACTTGCGGGCGATTACGCCGTAACCGAGAACGGCTTTATCGCGCTCGTTGCAAACGGCGCGCGAAATCGAGCGGCTCGCTATACGCGAAACGGCAACTCGTGGCAGCGCGACTGGATCACCGGCACGCACAGTCAAAACCTCTTTGGCGTAGAACTCGGCAAAGACAACAAGACCCTTCTTTATTCTTATTCGACCGCAAGCACCCCGGGTCAGTGGTACCGCTCGCGTCTCGACGGCAAGCAGATCAATACGCCTGCTCAATTGACTAATTTGAACGAGGGCTTCAAGCAGAAAACGATAGCCCGTTCGGAAGTGATAAAGTGGAAAGGCTCGCTTGATGAAGATGTAGAGGGGATACTCTATTACCCGCACGGCTATGTGCCGGGCCGCAAATACCCGCTCGTAGTGATGATTCACGGCGGGCCTGCTGGCGCTGACTTCGATGAGTGGGACGAGTCCTGGGCCTATGAGCCAAACCTGATGGCCGAGCGGGGCGCGTTCGTGCTCAGGCCAAATTATCACGGCAGTTCAAATTATGGCTTGAAGTTTGTCGAATCAATCAGCGGAGGCAAGTATTACGATCTGGAAGTCCCCGACATCGAAAAGGGCGTGGACTATTTGATTGCGCGAGGAGAGGTTGACGCAGATAAACTGGGCGTTATGGGATGGTCCAACGGCTCGATCCTGACAATCGCGCTTACGGTTTCTACAAACCGTTACAAGGTAGCATCGGCGGGCGCGGGCGATGTCGAGTGGACAAGCGACTGGGGCAACGCGCATTTCGGCGCGTCGTTTGACAATTACTATTTCGGCAAATCGCCTCTCGAAGACCCTGAGCTTTACATGAAGAAATCGCCCTTTTATAAGCTGGACCGTGTGACCACGCCCACGATCATATTCTTTGGAACGGAAGACACAAACGTTCCGACTCAACAGGGGTGGCTGCATTATCGCGCGCTCCAGCAACTGGGCAAGACCGATGTGCGATTCATCCTCTTTCCCGGCGAAAAACACAGCCCAAAGAAGCTTGCGCACCAGCGGCGCAAGATGGAAGAGGAACTCGCGTGGTTTGATAAGTATCTTTTCAAGACCTACAAGGAAGAGGACGAAGCGTTGAAGGAAGACTCGCCGCTTGCGGCCTTGCTCGGAAGCGCGCGGGTGGACGGGCGGCGTTACGGCGTGATGGAGAAAGGCCACCTGATCCCCGAAACGATAAAGCACGGCGCGGTCGAGATAAGTCGATTCGAAGTGACGCAGGCGCAATACGGCGAGTTCGACAAGAATTACAGGGTCGAGCCGGGACGGGAAAATTACCCGGCCAACAATATAACTTTCGAGCAGGCCAAAGCCTACGCGGCGTGGCTCAGCAAGATGACGGGTGAGGAGTACCGGCTCCCGTCGGAAGCCGAGAGCGATATGCTATACGGCAAGGCTGCCGGGCCTGAAAATACGCTCGATTACTGGGCGGGCTACACCATCAATCCCGACGATGCGGAGCGATTGCAAAAGAAAGTCTCTACGCTTTCGGGCAGCGCCCCGTTGCTTAAGGAAGTCGGCAGCTTCAAAGGCGCGGGAGAAGATAAGCTGGCCTTTGACCTCGGCGGCAACGTAGCCGAATGGGTAACGGCAAAAGACGGGCGGGGCAAGGCGATGGGGGGAAGTGCCGATGCGCCTGCCGATGCCAAGATCAGAACACGCGAACCGGCTCCGGCCTACATAGGCTTGCGCGTGGTCAAGGGCGGGCCGGTACAACCTTCGGCCTCGCGCTGAGTAGCGGCATTACTGTTTAGACAGGATAAACAGGATAAAAGAGAATCCTGTTTATCCTGTCTAAATTTTCTTTGTGCTATCGAATCATTGAGGCAGGTTCTCTTTTAACACGCGCAGGACGTTGCCGCCCATAATCATCTCGATCTCGCTTTCGGAAAATCCTTCTTCAAGCAACGCATCGGTGATCTGCACAATCCCGGTCGTGTCAAAAGGCGCGGGGATGGCCCCATCGAAATCGGAGCCGAGACCTACGTGCTCGACGCCCGCGATGTTTGTGGCGTAGCGGATTGCGCGAGCAATGGCTTTTGCATCCTGCCCGCATACGGCGGTGTCCCAGTATCCGATGCCGATCACTCCGCCCGTGGCGGCGATGGCTTTTATGTGCGCATCGCTCAGATTGCGCGTGTTGTCGCACGTGCCTTTGACGCCTGTGTGTGACACAAGCACCGGTCGCGTCGCTATGGCTAAAACATCGTCAATGGTCCTGGGAGAGGCATGGGCTACGTCTACGATCATGTGTTTGGCTTCCATCCTCTTTATCATTTCGCGGCCCTTATCGGTCAGCCCGCCCTTATTTACGCCGTGCGCAGACCCGCCTATGTCGTTGTCAAAGAAATGAGTCGGAGCCATCATCCTTATGCCCGCGTCGTAGAGCACATCTATATTGGCGAGATCGCCGTCGAGCGCGTGCGCGCCTTCGACGCCTAAAAAACCGGCCGTGATTGCCGGGTTCTGTTTACGCCGTTCAAGGTAAGCCGTTAAATCACCGGCCGATTCTATCAAAGTAAATTTCCCACCCGAACGATTGGCGGCGTCTCGCAGGCGACGGGCCTGATAAAGCGCCCTCTCTTTCAGAGAGCTCCAGGCGGCAATGGGCCATCGCTCGGCAATGGCCAGAAGCGTTACGTTGTCCGTAGAGTCGTCATTGTTTTCTATGTTCATCCCTCGCGGGGTCTTGGTTACGATGGTGAAAGCCTGAAGCGCCACATTTCCTTCGATGAGCCTCGGGATGTCGACGTGCCCGCGTGTGCCGCGTTCCAATAAGTCTCGATTCCAGAGCAGGGTGTCGGCGTGGAGGTCTGCAATAAGCAATCGTTTGTGCAACTCTTTTGCGCGCTCCGATGCCTCGTAAGGCGGCGCGTTGAGAGTGGCGTTCATGCTCTTTTCCACCTGGGCAGGGACTACGAAAAAGAATATGCCGAGGCCGAGCACGAGTATGACGGCGAGGACGATGAGGACTTTTTTCATTCGAACTTTCAAATCTCAGGTCTCAAATTACACTTCAAGCATCACCTGCGGCGCTTGCTATGACTTCATTCACGTGAGCATCGCGGGCGGCGCGCAGCCGGTCAAATTCGGCGGCCACCTCTTCATCCGCCTTGCTCAGTTCCTCTACGTTTACTTCGGCGAATTCGATAACGCCCATATCAGAGAATGCTTTTTGAATGCGCGTGCCCCACAGTCCGATGTCCTTGAGCGTGGGAACTATACGCGAGAAGAGCCGCTTCTGATACTGCGCCATGAAGGACGAGTGGCTCACGAATTCGACGCATGCCTTTACGTCGAGGTCGAGGTTTTGCCATATCTCTTCGCCCATGAATCTATCGCGCATCAGGTAGCAGGCTTCGACGGCGAACTGCTCGCGCTCGTCGCGTTCAGCCTCGCTCAGTTGCGGATAGTAATCGCGCAGGGCGAGCCGACCAAACGCAACGTGGCGAGCCTCATCCTGCATGACATAAGCGTTTATGGCCTGCCCGAGCGGCTCGGTGGCAAGATCGCGTATCGTGCCGAATGCCGCGAGCGCCAGCCCTTCGATTATCACCTGCATCGCCAGATAGGTGAAATCCCAGCGCGAGTCTGTGATTGCCTGGTCGAGCAGTATCTTCAGATACTGATTTATCGGATAAGCGAGGCCGAGTTTTTCGCGCAGGTATCGTGAATAGACCTCCACGTGGCGAGCTTCGTCCACAACCTGAGTGGCAGCATAAAATTTCGAGTCGATGTCGGGTACGGTCTGTACGATCTTTGAGGCGCAGATCAACGCGCCCTGCTCGCCGTGGAGGAATTGCGAAAATCGCCATGCGTCCAGATGAAGACGCACGCGGCCACGGCCCTCTTCATCCAGATTGTTCCACATCTCCGAGCCGTAAATCGTGACGTAGTAATCAGGGAACCCGAGCGGGTTCGACAGGTTTACATCCTGCGACCAGTCGATTCTCGCGCTTGCGTTCCATTGATTGTTTTTGCCCTTTTCGTAAAGAGCCAGCAGACGGTCGCGCCCGCTGTCATACTCCCAGTTGAAGACGGTCACGGCTCCGGGGCTTTCCACATTCCATTGCGTCTGTTCTACGGGTAGCGTGTAGATGCGTGTGCTCATGAAGGGTACTCCTGTGAAAACGGTTTACAGTCGATGAGAGTTGCTTGCCACGAGCGAGGGTATTGCTTTTGAGGGTTCAAGTCAAGTTTGTTAGAAGAGGGGTGGAAACTGGTCTGCCAGGAGCCTTGGAAACCGCTCCATTCTTGATAAGAATCTTTGCGTTTCTTTGCGTACTTTACATATGGGCGAGAACCTATTGCTCGCCAAGACGTCAGGTCGCAAAGTACGCAAAGAGTTTCCTGAGAATTAACCGACAGGTCGTGTAAAGGGAATTTGATTTGAGAGCGAGCCGTCCGGGTTTCTGACCTGTAAGGTTACGCTCTGGCCGGGTGCGATCTTCTTGCCGGCCTTTTTCCCAATCAGGGTGCCCGATGGATTCGTCTTGTCGTTTTTGGTTTTTTGCTCCTGGCCGTCAATGAGAATCTTCGCGTTTTTATCGAAACCGCTGCCGGACACGAGCAGATTCTTGCCTGATATCTCGGCTCCGGTGATCGCGGGATCGGGTGATTTGAGCTTTGCAACGAATATATCGGAAATCCCCCCGCCGAACTCCATTTGCAAAGGTAAACTGATTGGGAAGTCAAGCGAACCCGTCACACCCATCACATAAGCCTTCCCCGTAGCGTCTATCGCCACGGCGAAGGCGGAATCCATGCCACTGCCGCCGAGGTATGCCGCGTATTCCAGCGTCGCCCCTGTCGCGTTGAGCCGCGCCACGAAGCCGTCATAACCGCCGCTGAAGAAGGGTTGCGCTGCTGATGCGAGCGGGAAATTGACCGATGCCGTGAATCCCGTGACGGTGGCGTTGCCCGCCGTGTCAACCGCGATCCCTGTTCCGCCATCAATCTCGCTGCCACCGAGATAGGTCGAATAATCGAGGGCTGTCCCTGTTGCGTTTAGCTTCGACACGAAGACATCAGCGCTGCCGCCCGTCACAGCTTGCGCCGCACCGATGGCTGGGAAATCGGTCGAGTCGGTATCGCCGGTCACGTAAGCGTTGCCCGCACCATTGACGGCGATGCGAAACGCGCGATCAACACCGCTGCCGCCAAGGTATGTGGAATAGACGACCTGCGCGCCCGCCGCGTTCAGCTTCGTCACAAAGGCGTCGAATAACCCGCCGCCGTGTGTCGCCTGCGGCGCATTCGCTGTTGGGAAGTTTGGAGAGGTCGTCAGCCCCGTGAGGTAAACGCTACCCGCCGCGTCAACCGCGATGCTTGTGGCCGCATCCGTGCCCGCGCCGCCAAGATAGGTGGAGTAGACGAGCCGCGTGCCCGCCGCGTTCAGCTTTGTGACGAACACGTCGGCCAGACCGCCGAAGGCCGACTGCGCGGCGTTGCGGAGTGGGAAATCGGGCGACGTGGCGATGCCCGCTACATAAACGCTGCCGGCTTTATCAACTGCTATGCTGCTGCCGTAATCGCCGAGACTGCCGCCGAGCAGCGTTGAATACACGATTGAACCTGTGGGGTTTAGCTTGACTACATAGGCGTTGAAGGCACCGGCTCTGGTCGGTTGCAGAGCGTTGCGCACCGGGAAATCGCTCGAATCGGTGTAACCGGTGACATAAGCATTGCCGTCGCCGTCCACGGCAATGGCCGTGCCGTTATCCTGGCCGCCGCCGCCGAGATACGTCGCGTAGATGACCCTCGTGCCTGTCGGGTTCAGCTTGACGACGAAAGCATCCTGTTGACCGCCGCCGAAACCGGGCTGCGCGGCGGCGGCAACGGGAAAGTTGAGTGAATCGGTGAAGCCGGTTACGTAAATGTTGCCCCCGCCATCCACGGCGATGCTGTTTCCTTCATCCGTGCCGCCGCCGCCGAAATAAGTCGAAAAGTTCAACGCGGGGTTGATGGCGAGCGGTTGTGGTTTGTGAGATTCACGGCTCTCGGATTCAAAGGCTTTGTGATTCGCCGCTCTTTTTCCGGCAACGGTCGTTGTCGGTGTGGATTGATCCTGACCGAACGGAGGCGTAGGGCTGGTGGCTGACGACTGGCCGCTGATTGCCGACCCCGAGCCTACGAGTAAAAGCGCCATCGCGAGGCCGAAGGGGCGCTTGAAGAGGGACGCGGCAGGGCGTGTGGCGGGGCGTGTTGCAACAAGCGAGCGATGCAGCCTGCGACGGACGGCGAAGACGATGAACAAGCCCAGTGGCGGGAGCAGGGGGCCGACTTGCTTGAGTTGCGGCAACCGGCTTTGCGCGGGCGACTCGCGGCGCGGCCCGGCCGTCACGGTGATGCCGAACTCGGCCTGCACGCTCGGGTCGCGCAGGTCTTCGCGCAGCGTCTTGACGGCGTCGTGCAAGAGCGGGCTACCGTCGGCGGCCAGGGCATTCAGAAAATCATCAATCTCGGTGAGGTCGCCTTCGCTGAGCGTCGGCTGTTCGCCTTTTACCATCGCTTCAACGACCGGCATATAGCGCGCGAACATTTCGCGCGAGCGCAGAATCAGCATCGGATGAAGCATCATCATCTGCACGGCTTCGGATGAGAATTCGTAATATAACCGGGTGTAATGTCGGCCACGCGGTGAGCGAGACAGCACATCATCACGAAAACGGCGCGAAACCGTCAGGGCGTCGTTTGCATGCACCCCACAGACGGCTGGAAAGATGAGACAGAAGAATTTTATCGGACAACTCTCTGAGTCCTGATAGACTGCGAAAGCCTGCCCGGCGACGCTGATACTCGCACCGCGCCAAAATCCATTATTCTTGCTGACCGAGTACAAAACCTCCCCGTTTCCCATCTCTGGCTCCAAACTTAACGAATCAATCGTTATCCATGGCGCGTTCGTGCTTGCCGTCCATTTGCAGTCGTCAGGCGCGGTGACTTCAAAACTGCCCGTGCCATCTCCAGATTCATACGCCGCTCCCGCTGGCGAAATGCTGTAAGCCGAAGTGGGGCAGACAGAGCCTTCCTGTTTCACCGTAACTACCCCCTCAATCGGGTCTATAATAGAAGGTCCGCGACGAATCTCGATACTTCCAGATCGCGAGCCATTCGCTATTGGTGAAACGGAGTAGCTCAAGGTCCCGTTGCCCGAGCCGCTGGCAGCGGAGGTAAGACTGATGAAATATTTGCTGACAGTATCAACCTCTGCGCTCCACGTGCAGTTTGGCGGAGCTGTGATTGAAATCAGGCCGGTGCCGCCCGTGCTCGGGATTATCTCGGTCTTCGGTGAGATGGTATATAAACATGATCCGACGGGCCCTATGGTCAGAGAAAAAATTTTGCTCGCCATCACACCGACAGCATCGGTCACTCGCACGGTAATTGATGCAAAGGTTCCATCGGCCTCCGGCGTGCCGCTGAGAACGCCCGTGCTCGCATCCAGATTCAACCCCTGAGGAAGTGTCGAGACCGACCACGTTAAGGGCGCGCTCCCTCCTGCGCTCGCAAGCGTCTGCGAGTAAGGAAGGCCGACCACGCCAATTGGCAGGGGGGAATCGGTGATGATAGTCGGGGGAGGGTTGATCATGAAACTCACGGCATTGAAATCTTCAAGCTGCACAACGGCCATGCCGGGGCTTGCGACCAGATTTGCAGGGATCGTTGCCTGTAGCTCCTCGCTGCTGATGAGCCTGGCGGCAATACGCGCGCCGTTAAAGAATAGGTGGCCCGTATCCGATTCATCGAAATCCGTGCCCAGTATTCTGAGAGTGAAAGCGGGACCGCCCGCCGTCCACTGGTTTGGGATGAGACTGCCAATGTGCGCCGATGATGTCTGGCTTGAGAGAAAGACACCGATAGCGACCACGATCACAACGAGCACAAAGCGCGGGAAGATTTTGCCCGAGCGCGCCGCCCGTCGCCCCTTCTTCGGCTCCAATAACGGAGTTAGTAAAATCCTGGATTTCTTCATCTTCTCACCTCACTCTATGAATAAAGGGCAGGCAGATCAGCCTGACTTTGCCCGAAGGCCCGCTATCGAATTGGCGCAGACCAGCAAGAATCCGCCGGGAATCTCTGTGTAATGAATCAGCCCCGCCTCTACCCATCGATAGATTGAGCGCACGCTTGAACCGGCAAGGACGACCGCCTCTTCGGGGCTTATCATGCCGACCTGTCGTCCGCATTCCTCGCACCAGGCAATGACCGATCCACCGGGACGCCTGATCAGCCAGATTTCGTCGGTCTCTATAGTGATCTCTCTTCTCACATCTCCTCCGAGGGCGGCGGCGAAGGTCAGGCGTCGGCGCTTTGCGCGCTAATGCCATCCGGCACGTGACCACTGACTGCCGACCGCTGTTGTGATAGAATGAGCGCGGCGTCAGGGCTTTTGAACCACCTGTGCTTTTCCGCCTCACCTGGCAGCAGACAATAGCCCAAAAGCGGTTTGGAAGTCTTGAAAGCGCTTTTACATTTTTTTTAAAACTTCTTTACTGAAGTTATGAGCCAGCAAGCCAACAACTTATACGAATTCGGCCCCTTCCGGCTTGATACGGCCGAGCGTATGTTGTTGCGCGACGGCGTGTCTTTGCCGCTCACAAACAAAGCCTTCGATACATTGTTAATGCTCGTTGAGAACTCCGGTCACATGGTCGAGAAAGATGACTTGATGCGAAGGGTCTGGCCGGATACGGTAGTCGAGGAATCCACAATCGCGCAAAACATATTCAAGCTGAGGCGTACGCTGAGCGAAGACTCCGGCGGGCAGCAATACATAGAGACCATCCCAAAGCACGGCTACCGATTCGTCGCATCCGTGAGACAACTGCATAATGACGGTGCCGCTCTGATATTAGAAAAGCATACCCGGTCACGAATCATCACCGAAGAAGAGGAACTGACAGACGGACAGGGCGAAGCCGAACAATCTCTCCGAAGGCACTTACTCAGCGCAAGCGGCGCAGGAGTTCAGCCGAGCAGGCTTAGACCGATTGCAATCCTGTTGGTTTCTTTGGTCTTGCTGGTTGCAGTAGCTGCGCTTTTATATTCCTTGACCGGAAAGACAAAGCAGGTCGGGGCTGGGACACCGATTAGATCAATAGCCGTTCTGCCGTTCAAGCCGCTTGTGGCAGACACCCGGGATGAGTCGCTTGAGATGGGCATGGCTGACACGCTGATAACCAAGTTAGCCGGTATAAGAGAGATTACGGTGCGACCGATAGGTGCGGTGCGCAAGTACAACACGCTCGATCAGGACCCGATTGCCGCCGGGCGCGAACTGGGAGTGGATGCGATCCTCGAAGGGAGCATTCAATGGGACGGGGCTAAACAGGTTCGAGTCACCGGGCGTTTATGGAGAGTGAGCGACGGATCGCTTATATGGGCGGACAAATGCGAAAATGAATGCGCAAGCATATTCGCGCTTCAAGATTCGATTTCACAGCAAGTGGCTGAACACCTGCGAATCGAGCTAAGCCCGACCGAACAGGCCCAACTCGCAAAACGCTACACCTCGAAGTCGGAAGCCTATACCTGTTACACAAAGGCCATGTATCATTTCGGTAATATCAGTCCCAATATTAAAACCCAACCAGAGTCCGTCCTGGCGATTGATCTGTTCAAGAAAGCGATTGATCTGGACCCGGGATATGCGCTGGCTCACGCGCAGCTTGGAAATGCCTATGTTCGAACAGCCGTGTTTCTGGAAGATAATCCTGCCCTGATCGAACGGGCCAGACAGGAGCTTGACATCGCGGAAAGACTCGACCCGCAACTGGCTGAAGTGCACACGGCGCGTTATTTTATCGAGTTTAGCCAGTACTCAGGATGGCAGGTTGAAACAGCGATGCGTGAAGCGCGTTTGACACAACAGCTTGATTCGAATGCGGGCCACCTGGAACTGATGGACCTCTATTCCCACATCGGTCTTGAAAAAAAAGCGGATGAACAGTTCGAGATCGCCCTCAAGATAGATCCAAATAATGACCAGATCAAGAGCACTTATGTCGAAGAGTTCTTTCTATCGGCCAGACCCGATGAAGGTTTAGAAGCGAGCAAAAGATTGTTCAATCGCGGTCCCGATCTCAGATATTTTCTTGAAAAGAGAGAGGTGAATGAGGCCGCGCCGCTGGTCGAGCAGGAGTATAAAAAGGACCCTGGCTCGATCCGGCAGTTTGAATATCGAGTATTGTTACTGGCTTTGGAGGGGAAGCACCGGGAGGCGGAAGCGGCAATCCCTTCGATTCTGGAGAAGATCCAGAGAAACCGTGGATATCATCACGGCACTTACAATCTGGCCCGCGTCTACGCGCTGGGGGACAAAAGCAAAGAGGCCGTGAAGTGGCTGCGGGTGACGGTCAAGGAAGGCTTCCCCTGCTACCCGCTGTTTGCGCGGGATCCCTTCCTTGACACTATCCGCAAGGACCGGGCGTTTATTCAATTCATGGCAGAGGTGAAGACACTCTGGGAGGGCTACCAGCGCGAGTTTGGATGAGTCCAGAGGATCGGGATGCTCAAAGGATTCGCCGACCCTTGTATCGTTGTGAACCCCTAAATCGGAATGCAAAAAATTGGTACAAACGAAACTCCAAAGTATGGTAATCAGAAATAGGCCGGGATGCATTCCATTCACACTCATTTGTACCAATCTCTTGCGGAGTGATTTAGGAGCCATCAGAGATCGCGCTTCTTTCGCTTTGCATCGAGCAATCGAGAGGCAAGCGGTTGCGCTTCGGCCGTATCTGTCGGCGGTTTATTTTCCTGCGCCACATCCCCTTGCAATACATCCCGGCTCACCCTATTAACAGAAATCAATGCCGGGCTCGCTGATTTCTCGACAGGAGTCAGTTTTACATCAGGCTGGCCCGTATCCGAGTTGCCAAGCCGCACCCGCGCTCGCGCATCCTTCAACTGTGCGAGCGAAGCCCCGGCTTCGGCTTCAAGCGGTTCGGGGGTTGCCCTGCGAAACTTTGACTCGATACGGTAACGCGCGTTCAGGATTTGCTCGCGTGTAATGTTGAGGCGGCGAATTCCTATGTCTACGGGAAGCAGCAACAAAGCCGCGAGTATCAGAGACTCCCAGATTTCGTGAGGCCGGGTCTTTTCCGCGTGGCGCTCAAACAGATTCAACCCGCTCGCATCTGCTGAAATGACGCTTCCGCCTGTCGCCTCGCTGACTCGCGCAAGCAGACTCACGTCCGAGGATGTAATGCTGAATTCGGGCGAATAGGAATTGACCGACCCGGTGACGGGCGCGGGACGGCCGTTCTCTTCGACCACGCTCACAAGATAAGCTCCGCGCGCGGTAGCCGCGAACTCGCCTTCGTAAAGGCCCGCCGCCGTCTGTTCGAGCTTTATATCGCTTGAGGAAAAATCGGGCGCGACTATGTGAGCGCCAAGCCGCAGGTTGTTCTTAAAACTTCCATCCGGTGAGAGGGCTTCGACCGTGACGTGTCCCCGGCCCTGATTGATCTCGACTCGCGGGGTCAAATCAGTAGCGCCTTCGCGTCTGAGCGTATCGCGCAACGCCTGTGCCCAGAACTGCCCGAAGCCGGGCCAGTTCATCCAGCCTGCGGCCCAGCGCCCCTTCGCATCCGAAGTAAAAGCCGCCGCCCTGCCCAGCCCGTATTGCCACACCGCATAAACCGGGTCGTCTTTATCCGACACCAGCGAAGTGATCGCGGGCGAGGTGGCGGAATCGCGCTCGGCTGTTCCAACGTATCCGTTCAGTTGCGGCGCGGTGTTCCAATCGAGCCCCTCGGTCGCCTGCGTCGGCCTTACCAGACGCGGCGTAAACGGCTCTTCGATGATCGTGGAACGCGACGCAAGAAAAGCTTCGCGGGTAAAGATGCGCGGCAGATTATCTGCCCTGTCGGTAGCGTAAAAGCGCCCCTGTCCGACATCTGCCAGAAGCTTCATCAATCGAATATCGGCGTCGTCTCCGATGGCGACGGTAGAAAGCGTCATACCCGCTTCGCTCACGGCGCGAGCGATTCCGGCGAAATCGCCTCGCTCGCTCTGTCCGTCGGAAAGAACCAGGATGTGCTTTATCTGCGCATCGCTTGACACCAGCCACTCGTAAGCCGTTTGCAGACCCGGATACATATTCGTCCCGCCGCCCACCTGAATCTCTGTGATCTTTTTTATGATCGCTTTTTTGTCTTCTACGTGAGTGAGTTCAACGACCGGTTGAGGCTGATCGTCAAAGGCAATCACGCCGACCGAGTCGCGTTCTGAAAGGAAGTCGACTGTCGCGGAAGCGGCTTCCACGGCCAGTTGCAGCTTGGGGCCTGCCATCGAGCCTGAACGATCAATGACGAGCGCCATAGCCAGGCTCGGAAAATGTTTCTTCTGCCGAACGTCGAGCGATACGGGCAGGGTCTCTTCGATGGGAGTCTCGTAATAGCCGCCGGGGCCGAAGCTTTGATCCCCGCCTATCATGATAAAACCGCCGCCCAGGTCCTTTACATAGGATTGAACCATCTTCATCTGGTCGGTTGTGAAATCGGATGCCGGTACGTTATCGAATATCACCAGGTCGTAGTTTTGAAATCCTGCGAGCGTCGTCGGGGCAGCCGAACCCGGGCGAATATCGGCGGCGAAGTTGCCGTCGGCAAGCACGCGAGCGACGGCTGCCGACGGCTGCGCGTCTCCGTAAAGGTAGAGCGTTTTCGGGCGGCCTTCGACCATCGAAAACGCCTCGCGAGAATTGTTCTGTTTGAACCCGTCCGATTGAAGCGCCTCTATCTCTGCGCGATAGGTGTAAAAGCCCCGCTCGTCGTTTCTCTGCGGCAAGAGAAAAAGGTTTTCGCCCGCAGCCGCCAGATGAACGCTTCGCTCGGCCACGAGCGAGTCGTTGCGAAAAATGCGAAGCACCGCGTCCGTATCGCGAGTGCTGTCAACGATGACTTTCAAATCGAAGGCTTCGCCCTCGGCTGCCATCTCAGGCGCTACGAGGTCGCGGACGGCTATCTCTCCCCTCGTGCGTTCGGGATCATTCACGGTTCCGATTGCGCGGGTGTAAACCTCTATGCCAGCGCTTCTAAGCAACTGCGCCTGTTCGGCGGCGCTCTCAAGATTTTCATTTCCGTCAGAGACGAGAACGATCCTGCCGACGGCGGTTTCGGGCACGAGCGCGGCGGCGAGCCGGAGCGCGCCCGCGATGTCGGTGTAGTCGCGTGGCGGATCGGAATTTATTTCTTTAATTCGCCAAGCGCCGAGCGATTCTTTTCGCGTGGGCGCAAGCTCAACCGAAGCCTCGCGCCCAAAGGCTATCACCCCAATGTAATCTCGCGGCGCGGCGCGCGCTATCTCGCCGTTTATGAAATCGAAAATGATTGATTGATCGCCCTGTGTGCCCGCTGCATCCAGAGCCACGCTTGCCGAAACGTCTACGACAAATATCAGAGCCAGATCGCGCGAGGCGGTCCTGACTCTTATTCCCGCAAGCGCAAGCACAATCATCAACAACAGGACAACGCGAGCGAGCAGGCTTGCTCGCGCCCGCGCCCGCGCGAGGTTGGCCAGGCTGTGACGCGCAAAGTAGAGCGCCACCGGGATAAGCCCCAGCAGAACGAGCGCGACAGGGTTTGTGAATTCAATCTTCATTGGGGGCCGGGGGCCGGAGGCCGGGGGCTGGGTGATGCGAGGTCTAACCGACCCCTTGCCCTCGACTCCTAGACGGTTATCCTCCTGTGATAGACCCACCATTCAAGGGCCAATATAAATAGGGCGGCAAGGGCGACCCATCGCCAGATTTCCCGCTCCGCGCTAAAGGTTTCGGCCTGCCCGCTTGTCTCTCCTCGGCGAGTACGGATCGAATCGCGCGGCGTCGTATCGGATTCCGATTCGCTCAGCAGATTGACCGCAAACGGTGGCCTGTCTTTTACTTTATAGATGCCCGTTTGCCGGGTCTCTGCAAAAACGATTGAGCCGTCGCGCGCCTCTATCTCTTTCTCATCACCCGAAGGCGTAGTTATGATCGCGGCGCTCTCGGCCGCCGGGATAATCATCGGCTGACCTGCGCGCACGGTTCGCTCATCTGACGACTGATCGCGCCCGGTAAGCCATGCTACGCTGTTGGCAAGCAGTATGGGGAATTCTACCTTGAGCGGCAGGTCGCTTTTTGCCAGATCGAATCCGATCAGCACAAAGCGGCGTTGCCCGTTTTCGCCTGCCCATATCAATCCTTCACCCGCGCCGCTCACAACGGGCCGCAGCCACGGGGCCACCTCGCGTCGCGTTGCGCTTTCTATATGGAGGTCGCCGTAGTTCAAATAGCTGTTGAGCGGGTGGGAACGGTCTACGCCGGTGATGTCAGGATGCTCGCGCTCGCCAGCCGACTGCCACAACCCCGGGATGTCGGAAGGGTTGATCGCAAGCACAGGGCGATTGCTTTCGATCAGTCCGGCTTCGATTGGGCCTTCGCTCACTATGCAATCGTAATCGGCGATGGATGCGCCCGGATTGATACGATGAACATCGAAGTCAGGGTTTACAGCCAGAGCCCGAAGCAAGAAAGGATTATCGCTCGTCACGCCTACGCGCAGGGGGCGGGCGTCGGGCAGGAAAGTATAAGCAAGGTTATCTGCGGCAAGGTCGTCGTTTATGACAAGTCTCAGTTCCGCAAGCCCGCCCGTCTCGGGAAGCGCATCGAAAATCAATCCACTGCGTTCGGCTGCGTCTATGGTCAGTGTGCGGGCGTCAACCAGATTTCCCTCGATCCTCAGTTGAGCTTCCAGGTGTTGCTCGCGGTCGCTGAAGTTTGCAATCGAAGCAAACATCTCTCGGCCTGTGCCCGATTGAATCGGGCGAGAGTTCAGGGTGACGATTCCTACGTTATCGGCGCGGCGGCCTACGCGGATAAACCTGAGAGACGGGCTCGCGGTTTGAGGCGGGGCGGCAAGAGGCGATTCCGTATGAACAGGTGGTTCCGAAGCAAGTGGGGCCCCGCCTCCGTCGCCGATCACTACAATCCCGGCATCGCGCTCGGTCTTTGCGATCTGTTCGGCGAGAAGTATTGCTACGGCGAGCGTGCCCGCCGTATCGGTTTGCCGGACTTCGTCGATGGCTGTTCGAAGCGCGGCGCGGTCTGCGGTGAGCGGGCTTCGCACCCGTACGGTTGAGGCGGATTCGATCACGGCTGCGCGGTCATTTCCGCCAAGCCCCGTTATCATATCGCGTGCAATCTCTTGAGCGCGTTCCAGACGCGAGCGCCCGTCTTCATCGCGGGCGCTCATGCTGGCGGTCGCGTCAATGACGATTATGGTGTTTCCAGAAGCCAGCGCGCTTGTCGTAACCAGAGGGCGCGCGAGCGCAAAGACTAACGCGGCCAGTATGAGCAGTTGAAGAATCAGTAGCAGATTGCGGCGCAGTTTTCTAAACGGCGCGTTGGCTTCAAGCTCTTCAAGCGCCCGCTGCCACAGCAGTACACTCGACACAACCTGCCGCCTGCGCTTGAGCTTGAGCAGGTAGAAAAAGATTATGACCGCGCCGAGCAAGAGCCACCACAGCGCGCTTGCCGCCAATAATCTCATATAAGAATCCAGAGGTCGAAAACTGATTATAGCATTAGAGCGATCATTGGCTGATTCGTGATGCGTGATTCGTGACCCGAAGGCAGGCAGTGGCATTCAGTTCTTAAATAGACTCGCGAGATTTTAGGGAACTACTGATTGCCTTATGAAAGCCCTTTGCGTACTTAGCGGCTTTGCGCCTTAGCGTTGATCTATTTCTCGCAAAGACGCCAAGTCGCAAAGTACGCAAAGATTTTTCTGATCACGCATCACGCATTACGAATCACGCAAGACCTTTCACAAATCCACTCTTGGAGCGTCTTCAGAGAGGAGGATGTAGGCTTATGGGCAATAAGAATCAAGACACGCAAGAAGGACCACAGAAGCAAACGCGCTATGAGCGAGTCAAAGAGATTCTAAACGAGGCGGCCGGGGATGCCTGCCCCAGTTATCAGGGGTATGAGAGATTCTGGGAATTGCCGCTCGAAGAATTTCTGGAAGTCACCATTTACGGCGTTCGCATGATAGCTGAGGAAGGCTCGCAGGATTTCTGCGAACAGAATATGCTGCCTGCCGCTTCGTCTCATGGCTCGTGCTGCGAATCCGCATCTGAAAGCGCCCCACAACCTTCGTCGCCACCCTCAAGCCTCCCTGTTCAAATGGATTCCTGTTGCGGCCCGCAGGCGAGCGGCACGCCCGAAGTCTTGCCTTCGCCGGGACGCGGCGCGGCCTCCGGGTTGATAAAGGGGCTTAAAGGGCAATTTCCTTTCGACGGCACGCAATTCCCCCGGCTGCCGTGGGGAGGAAAGGCGGTTTCAAGTTCGGATATTCTATTTATTCAGAACTGGATTGATGACGGCTGCCCCGCAACCGATGAGCATAAGGCTACGATTGAAGTGACGCAACCAGTAAAGATTGCGCGAGCGCAGGGGCACGAAGAGCACCCGCTTTCGACGCGCTCGGTCAACGAGTATCGCGCTGAATCCGGGAAAGTAAAATTCCGCAAAAACATCGAGTGCCTGACCGAAGATGAGCTTACGCGGTTCCGGCGCGCGGTCAGGGTCATGCACTGCTATGACAAGTTCTTTCGCTATGACGACAGGAGCTTTGAATACTGGGCCGACATCCACGCAAATAACTGCCAGCACGGCTGGGAACAGTTTCTCACGTGGCACAGAGTCTACCTCTATTATTTCGAGCAGCAGTTGCAAGACATCGACCCCACGGTGACGCTCCCCTACTGGGACTGGCCTATGTACAGGCAGGACGTGCTGAAATCGATCCAGGATCAAAAGTCGGCAAAGCCGCTCGACAACGGCGTGATTCCAAAGGCGTATCGTTGTTTTGTGAATCAGGATGTGCTCGATGCGTTGAAAGAGAAGATTTCGCCCGACACGTGGATGAAGCTCAAAAACATCAAGGATACGACATACAATTCGGGCAACAGGTTACTGGCTGCGGCCAAGATAGATTATAACGATCCGGCCACCGAAGAGATCATGACCGCGCTACAGGCGGCCAACCCGCTCTGGCACAGACGGCGATGGCCGGGCGGGAACGAATCACTGATCTTTGAGGCTTATCCTACCGAGCAGGACGTTCAGCGCGTTTTGCAGTTAAAAAACTTCTACACCTTTGGCAGCGGCCCGGCCACAAATCATTTCTTTGGCGCGGTCGAAAACATCCATAACCTTATCCACAACTTTTCGGGCGGCGCGAATCCTCAATACGCGAGCGGGAATCCAAACGAGCCGCAATACGGAGATATGGTGTCTGCGGGGACTACGGCAAAAGACCCGATCTTCTGGGGGCATCACAGCAACGTAGATCGGCTGTGGGCCGAATGGCAGTCGCTGCATCCGGGCGGCAGCCCCGATGACCCGACCGATATCCTCGCGCCGTGGACGCTCGATGTCAAGCAGAGCTACAGCACGGCAACGCTCGGTTACGAATACATGAAAAATTCTCATCTGTTCGAGACAGACAGTTCCATACCGATCACGCGCTTCAAATCGGCAAAGGCGGGAGTTCACCCGGCGGTTCTGGCAAACCACAAATGCGCCGACATAAGGTTGCACAAGGTCCAGTATTCGGTGGGCGGCGGCGCTTTCATCCGCGTCTTTCTCAATCAGCCCGATGCCAACGTAGATACGCCCACACGCGGCAACGATCATTTCGTGGCGCAGATAGCGACCTTTTCGGGCGAGGCGTGCATAGGCGGTCCCGGTCACTGCGATGTTCCGCCCCCGACTCGCAGAAAGTTTGATTTAAGATCGCGCCATCACAAAACCCCCGGCAACTTCCGTGTTGACGCGACCGAGGCTATCGAGAGGTTGAGTAAAAAAGGCGAGACCGATTTTCAGATCAATCTGGTAGTAATGGACATAGACGGCACTCCGAAACCGAATGCGCTGTGGCTGGACGGCGTCTCGCTGAATTTCAAAGACTGACGTATGAGTTTCAGATTGAGGAAGATTTTGGCCACAGAGGCGCAGAGACACAGAGATTTTTATTCTTTGTGCCTTTGTGTCTCTGTGGCTATCCCGCACCTTTTAAGGACTGACGGATTGTTTGACTTAGGAGATACGCAATGAGATTTAAGATTCATCCCGCGATTGGAATCGCCCGCGTTGGAAACAGCACTACCGATTTTTATATAGCACCGGAGCGAGCGGGCCATCTCCCGATCGCCTGCGATCAGGCGGGCAACCCCGTACTCTCTCCCGACGGGAAAGAACAACCCGTGTCGAGCTTCAAAGATTCCCAGCAGCGCGTGATGAGACAGGCCGCTCGCTTTCGCGTTTACGCCTATGACGACGACGGCAGCGGGAAGGAGATCGAGATAGGCGAAAAGATCACGACCGTAAGCCCGAAGACGGGGCAGGAGATGGTCGGCGAAGTCGTTGACATTGAGTGGACCGTCTATCTGGCCAACAAGAAATCAAGCTGGTACGAGTTCAAGCAACTCGACGGCGAACACGGCTACGCGCCCGATCACCCTCTGCGCAATGCGGATGTCGAAGGCAACGACGAAAGACAACAGTTGATAATTGACCCCGGCCCGCAAACCGTAAGCTATACAAACAAGAAACAGCGCACGGCTCAATTTGCGCGCGGGTCAAATCCCGGCTACACGCAATCATTCCCGCCGCCTCTTACGCCGCTATCAATCGACACGCTGGGCGAATTGCTCGTCACCGAGCAGGACCACCATAACCGTCTGCTTGTGCTCGGGGGCTATGGGAATTCCGGTTCTTACAAGACGGGATTCGGAGAACCGGTCATCAAGCAATATGCCAACAACGACGGGTGGTTCGACGACATATCGGACGGCCCCGTGATGGCCCGCGTCAAATACAAAGTCATCAGCGAAGATGGACGCCCGCCCGACCCGGCCACGCCCCCGACTCTCTACTTAAACGTGGACGTTCCGGCCTGGGTCATCGTAGGCTATCCGCGCTACGCGCCTCAGATAGTCGATATAGTGACGATGGACGATCTTGTTTATGATCTATCGGTCAGAGAATTCGGCTACAACACCTACATGTACGGCGTGCCTCCTTTTGACGGGAGCCAGCCGCCGCCCGACCCTGAGAATGCAGACGCGCTCGCGTTATGGCGGGCGCAGGCCGAGTGGAATCCTGATTATTATCCGTATTTCTGGCGCGACGTGTGGCCGATCCTGACCCGGCCCGACAACTATAAATGGGTCATGGATTTCGATTACTTCACGGGCGGCGACCCGCACGACACCACGCCGGGGCTCCATGGCAATTTCGACCCCGAGCTTCTTTCCATACCGCCCTTTGAAGGAGAAAACCCGGAAGAGAGAGGCAGGCGTTTGCTGTGGCGCGCAAAGCTTTACGCCGTTCTGCGCAAGCCCGGACAGGAGAACCTCTGGGACTTTACGTCTGATCCGAAAAACCCGAATTACAAACCCGTAGGCATGCCCTTTCTATGCGGCGACAACCCGCTTTCAAATACGGTTCCTTCAAAATTTTTGCGACTCACCGACACGCAACTCTTCATCCTGAAACAGTGGGCCGAAGGTAAATTCATAAACGAGAAGAAAGAAGACATCCCGACAACCGACCCCGAAGAGTCCTCAAAGACGGGCGCGGACCTTGATCGGGGAGTCTTGAGCAACCTGCTTGGCGGGGCCTTTTGTCCGGGAGGCGAAGCCTGCTGGATAATGCGAAACCCGGCGCTTTACTCCGAAGCCTATCGCATAAAACAGAGTCCCAATTTTTCATTGACTACGTTGAAATCGTCCACGCCCAACCCGTTGAGCCTGACCGGCGATCTGGCGACGGGACTTGAGCCGGGAGACATCACTAAATACAGCGGCGTGCCGTGGCAATCCGACTTCAACGAGTGCTCGACCCAGAGCGTAAATATCACCTACGAAGACTGGAACGAGCTTTACCCCGACACGACGGGCGATCCCGTGCAGCAGGTGTTTCAAACCACCTTCTGGTGGCCCGCGCACCGGCCTATGGAGGTCAATCAGCAGATTCCCACACCCCCCGGCGCGCCTCTGTCATACAGTCAGGTTTCGTGGTCGCAGGGAATCCCGCAGACTCACGCCGGGGATCAAAAGATGGTCACGGCCTGGAAAGAACTCGGCTTTATACGCGACAACCCCGAGGCCACGGCCGAAAACGGCTATCCGCCTTTTATTCAGGTGGAGCGCAATGATGAGAATATTTGAATATTGTCGGCAATGGCGATAGATCGGCAATGATTCGTGATGCGTGATCCGTGACCTGAAGGAGGGATTCCTTTTAACAGAAAACTTCAAGTCTCACGCATCACGCATCATGGATCACGCATTAAAAACAGTTCGCTTTAACGCGAAGGAGAGAAGATGAGCAGCGAACCAAATAATGGAATACTGGTCGGGACGTGGACCTATCGCAGTTTCCTGAACGACCCGGACCCTTCGACATCTTTCAACGATCTCGAATTCGGACTGGGCAACATAAGGGTTGATGCCGCGCCGATGAATCGGTTCAAGGGCTTGATTTACGGTACGGGATGGCAACTCGACCTCAACGGCTCGATCAATTACGGCGACCCGTTCACCGTACGTTTTCAGGGTAAGGGGCTGGTCGGCGGCGAAGAGTGGATATACGACTACGTAGGCTATGTAGTGCTTCCGTGGCCCAACGGGGTGAACCAGATACCGGCGATGGTCGGCTCGATAGTTCGCGCGATTCCGCATTCGAGCGGCAGCGGCGGAGTCTCGCCTGCCGGGGTGGTCGCTTCGTGGATAGCCGTCAGACAGGGCAGCGCCCAATAGCGGCAATCAAAAGATCAATTGAGCGATAAAGAAAGAGCAGTGCGTTACGATGTAGTGATTCTCGGGGGAGGTCCGGCCGGGACGGCTGCGGCGCTCTCTTTGAGAAAGCAATCGCCGGGTTTATCAGTCGCCATAATTGAAGCCTCAAACTACGACCGCCTCCGCATAGGGGAAACGCTTACGCCCGTCGCTCAGGCCCTCCTCGAACAACTGGGAATCTGGGATGAGTTTTTGAATGAAAGGCACATTGCGGCCTACGGCACGCGCTCGGTGTGGGGAAGCGACGAACTGCTAGACAACGAATTTATCTACCACCCCTACGGACGAGGCTGGCATCTGGACCGCGCCCGGTTCGATTCCATGCTTGCGCGCCAGGCCGAAAGCCGAGGAGCCAAGGTGTATACCGGCGCTCTGGTCACGGGCTCGCATAAGACCAATGGGGGGCTGTGGCAAATCACGGCTGAAACCGCAGACAAACAGAGAATAAATCTGGAAGCCTCTTTCGTAATAGACGCTACGGGCAGGCGTGTTGCGTTCGCCACAAGGCAGGGGGCGAGGCGGGTGCTCTTCGATCAGTTGCTCGGCGTATTCGTCTTCTTCCGTATGGACGCGGGCGCTTCGGCGACAGACACCTACACGCTTGTGGAAGCGTGGGAAGAGGGCTGGTGGTATTCGGCCCTGCTTCCCGAAAACAGGATGGTCTTTGCCTGCATGACCGATGTCGATATAGTCAGGAAACACGGTTTGAAATCCGCGTCTTGCTGGCTCGAATGTCTGAACAATTCCCCTCACACAAGAGCCCGCGCGGTTCACGGCAGACCGGAATATCGGCCTCGCATCTATCCGGCTTATTCTCACCGGCTCGATTGCCTGACGGGCGGCGGATGGCTTGCCGCAGGCGATGCCGCGACGACTGTCGATCCTCTCTCTTCGCAGGGAATATTCAAGGCGTTGCGTTCGGGGATACTTGCCTCTTTTGCCGTCTGTGATTATTTCAAAGGCGAGCGGGCGGGGCTTGAGAAATACGAAGAGATCATTGCCGGGGAGTTTGAAAATTATCTGGCTACGAGGATGGATTATTACGGCAGGGAACGAAGGTGGGAGGCTTCGCCCTTCTGGCAGCGCCGTCACTCGCGCATCACTCTCGACCCCAGGCAGGCGATACATTTCCAATCTGCCGAGACAGACGCTCGAATAGAAAAGCTCTCGATGCATTTGCCTGTGTCGGATTTAAAGCTTTTGTGCGATCTGTGCGTCGCGCCACGTCCGGCGCACGAAGTCGTTTCCGAATTCAAGAGAGCGAGCAAAAATCCAGCTACGGATTTGAGGATCATTCAGGCGCTTCAGTACCTGATCGAACGAGGCATCATTGAAAGTGAATCGTGATGCGTGATGCGTGATTTACCGGATTTGCAATTTATCTTTAACAGCAGCCTTCCTGAAAGTCACGCATCACGATTCAGTTATTGCCCCATCTCGATGACGCCGATCTTTTCAAGCAGTCCCAGATAATCAGAGACTTCTTCGATGGGAACGGGTTCGTAGGCGGCGGCTATAAAATCGCGGATGTCGCGGATGGTGCGCTTGCCGTCGACAAGGTTGAGTATCTCGTAAGTAATCACATCGCCTCGGGGGCGAGCTCCGAGTTGTTCAACGGGGCGTCTGTCGGCAAGGCTTGCGCGTTCGGCCACGTAATCGTAGTAATAAACATTCATCGGGCCGGTGACTTTACGCGCAGGCACGCGGTTGTAATCAGCCGTCACCGTGCGCGGGCGCGAAGCCTCTTTCGGCGTGCGCGGTCTCTTTTGATCTCTTCTGACAGGTTCTTTCGGCTCGAACGTAAAAGTGACTCGATTGCCCTTGCGTCTCTCTTCAAACTGGCCCGTCAGAAACAGCCACGTGCCGCTCAACTGGTCTACCAGATTATCAACCTTCGCCTCGAGTTCCTTATCGCCGGGCGCAAGCGCAAGCACCGAAGAGAGCACATCGGCATCGCTGTCAAGCGACCACGATATAAGATTGCGAGCCTCGTAAGCGCCTTCTGTCCCTGTAGATTCCAGAACCTTTGCCCTGTCGCGTTCGCGCGCTACGCGAGCAAGCGCCCGCGAGAATACAACATCGGCGAGCCGCGCTCCTTCATCGGGGTTTGCCCGCGCGAGAAAATAACCCGAAGCGGCGGCGATAAACGTAGACCGTTTCATCTTGGTCGGGTCTATGTTTGCGGGCGTGTCGTTGTTTGTGTGGATAAAAACGTCGGGCCAGTCTCGCAAATAGATGGCCGGTATGCGAAACGACCCCTCTTCATAAACGTCGTGATCCGATCCCATCTCGAAAGGGGTGATGTCTGCAACAAGGCTGTCCTTGCTGCCTTCGGGTGAAACGAGCGCATCCTCGAAACCGGCTCCCGAAGCCGCTTTCATGCTCCCGGCTATCGCATACTCTGCGAAGATATCGCCCACGGCATTGACCGCGCTCGGAAGCGACGCGGGCGTGTGCGTGACGTGCAGGACCGATCTTGTGATCGAGTAGTTGCCGCCTACCATATCGCAATGGATGACGGCTTTCATGCGGCGAACCGTTTCCGGGTGCTCCGCAAAGTAGGCCAGGGTCCCGTTTATTTCAGGCGGCCAGATAAACCTGATCGTGCGGCGGGGGCGCTCGATTTCGCCGCGCCGTATTAAAGATACAAGCGCGCGCCCCGCTTCGAGTATGGCTGCCGCGCCCGAGGCGTTGTCATTCGCGCCCGGTTTTTGATGACACAGATGGCAGGAAAAGACTATCTCTTCGGCGGCCAGGTCGGTGCCCGGTATGATCGCGCTCACCACATCGTAATTGCTCGGGCGCATACCGGCTTTCACATCGGCGTGCAGCCTGATCTGCTCGCCGCGTCGAAGCCGGTCCTCAAGCTCGCGAGCGCGACGGAGCGAGATCATAAAGGCGAAACGATTCTTTGGCTCATACGGAGACAGATGCCCCCATCGCACGTTATCCACATAATCGCCTGACCAGCCAGTCACCTGATTCTGCTGATAGCTGACGATGCCCAGTGCGCCGCGCTCGCCACATGCCATCTTGTGAACCGTCGCTACGTTTCCACCCGCGAGCACGATCCTGCCTTCTACGTCTTTGCCTTCGTAATCCTTCTCAGACGTGCCCGTGCCCACATCCACGAGTTCGGCCGTCACATCAGCCGACTGCGAATAATCCGCCAGCGCCACGCGCATCTCTTCGTAATCTGCGATTTTCGATTTAGCGGGCTCGACTTCCCAGAGCCTGCCGTGTTCAACTTCCCAGCCGGGCGTCGATTTCAAAGTGTAGTAGGTCTTCTCGCCGTCTGCCGGAAAGTGCTCGATCTCTACCTGTTCAAGCCCGTACTCTTTCGCCTTCGACGCGATATAGCGGGCTGCCTCCGAAAACCCGGAAGACGCCTGCACGCGATGCTGACGCGCAAGCTCCGTGATGGTGTCTTTGGCTATCAGACCGCTGATCTCAGCCGAAAGCGCCGTTATCGTTTTGTCCGGGAGCAGAGCGGTTTTGTTATAAAGCGAGGAGGGGCCGTCCATTCGGACCGCCCCCGGTATCGTCTGACATAGAAAAATCAGCAGAGCAAAAAGAGGGGCTGTTCTTTTCATGGGATTGCTTTCTATTTGCGGCGCAGCTTGACTCGGCCCTGCATAACCGTCAGCACTGAGGCATAGGCGTAACCAAACAGGTAGATCAACAGAAACGGAATAGTGCCGAATATGCGACTGCTTACGGCATACCAGATTGTAAAGATAAAGTATGCGGCAAACAATGTCTCGATCAACGGCACTGCGAGTCTTCGCGGAACGTATCTCTTTTTCACCCATGTTTGATCGCTGTTGTCTTCGATGCTGTACTTGGGCGTGCGGACAAAAGGAGTCTTTACGCCTACGAGTGCTTCGAGTACGGCTCGCGTGTTCGAGAGCGTAAGCGCTATTCCCATGCTCATGACAAAGGGCATATATTTGAGCGAGCTTCGCCACGTCTTTGGATAAAGATACCACTGCGGTACTACGTAAAAGGCTACGACCGAAAGCGTAGTGAAAGTCAGTATCGGCACATCGAGCGCGAAGAGGTGGAACAATCCCTGGTTGTAGCGAACTATCAGCACGGGGAAATTTATCAGCGCGAGCACGATCACAAGCGGCGCGGCGAGATTTCCCGTCAATCGGAAGAACTGTTCCATCTTTACGTCGAACGGGAGGCGAGGGTCCCGCCGCATGCGACCAAGCATCTTTATTCCTACCTGAACAAGCCCCTTTGCCCATCTGCGCTGTTGAGACTTGAAGGCATTTATCTCGACCGGCAATTCGGCAGGCACGTCTTCGTCTACAAGATAGACGAAACGCCAGCCCATCAATTGCGCGCGGTATGAGAGATCGGTGTCTTCGGCCAGCGTATCGTGCTGCCACCCGCCCGACCATTCTATGGCTTCGCGCCGCCACATCCCGGCCGTGCCGTTGAAATTAAAGAAGCCCCCGCAGCGATTGCGCGCCGTCTGCTCTATAATGAAATGGCCGTCGAGCATAATGGCCTGCACCTTTGTGAGCAGAGAGTAATTGGCATTGATATGGCTCCAGCGCATCTGCACAAGCCCCACGCGCTCGTTTGTGAAGTAATCTATCATTCGACGGATGCAATCCGGGCGCGGGACGAAATCGGCATCGAAGATCAGAACAAACTCACCCGAAGATTTTTTCAAGCCGGCTTCGAGCGCGCCGGCTTTGAAGCCGGTGCGGTCCGTGCGGTGATGGTGAGTTATGTCAAACCCTTGCTCGAAATACTTCTTGACCGTTCGCGCCACAATCTCGCGCGTATCATCGGTCGAATCGTCAAGCACCTGAATCTCGAGCAATTCGCGCGGGTAATCAAGCTTGACTATAGCCTCAATAAGCCTCTCGGCTACATACATTTCATTGAACAGCGGCAATTGAACCGTTACGCGGGGCAGCCGATTCTCCGGGAAACGGCTCTCAGGCACAGGCGAGTGCTTTCGATAGCGCAGGAATAGATAGACCATTCGATAGCGATATATGCCGTAGACCGACAACAATCCCAGTATCCCGAAATAGGCCCACATGAAATAGGTATCAATTGCGTCGTTTATATTCAGATAGCTGATATTACCTGCCGGGTAGCGCCCTCCCTGATCTGTCGACGACAGAATATATTTGTCTACGGCGGAATTTCCGGTCAGCATCAAGGGGCGCGCGAGCATCGATACCTCGGCCTGTTCGCCCGCTTTGACTTCGACTACTGTTACCACCCGCTCAATTCCGGGGGTCGAGGTCGTGAGCGTATATCGTCCGGGCTTGAGATTATCGAACGTGAAAGCGCCCTCCCGGTCAGATTTGGTTTCAACCTCCTGACCGCTTGCTCGCTCCTTCGCCTTGATGAAGAGCCACGGAAGATTGTAACCGCGCACATCTCTGATAGATCCTTTAAGCGTGGCAACCCTTTCTGCGTGAGCCGCAGAGCTAAGCATTATAGAAATGAACGCCGCAAGCAGAGCGGATTTAAATAACCTTTTCATAATACCTTTCACCCAATCGGGGCTTTAGATGCAAAAATCTCCGTCGAGGTCAGCGACCAATTAAGCCGAAAGTATAGATATGTAACGTAGCTATTTCAAGGATTATTGCCCGGATCGCCCCTGTCACTTGCAACATCACCACTCGAGGCATCAATTCAATTCTCTTTTGGACACATGAGAACGGGTTCACTCATGAGCATTTACGGCTCAAGCAGATGGTCATGGAAAAGAAGATTTTCAAGACTCTGAACGATCAGCGCCTCTCTGAATCGCCTGAAATACCTTTGTAGAAGGCCGTAAATCCAAACGCCAGGAGCGGCGAGGATACACCGACGCCTGAGCAACTGCTTGAGGTCATCGAGATTGAAGGGCGCGAGGTAATCGAGACATTGGCAGCCCTGCGGAGCATTACTGCTGGCTCAATGACTATGGCTTCACCGGAATAATTCTGGGAAAAGGCTATTGTAGCTTGCTCACTTTTGGCCAGATTCAAATATGCAAAATTAAGCTACCGTGAAAAATGAAATGTTAGCTGGCTTTCAACTACGACTCGTTCACCGTTTACATAAGTAGGGGTGAACTGCCAGCGAGTCGCCGCATCTTCGGCAAGTGCTGCGAGACGCGAATCTTCTTTTGTGCAGTTTGCTTCAATAACTTCTCCTGGCATGGACAATTTATTAGGCGCAACGAAATAAGCTTGGGTTCCAGAATGATATAAAGTTCCTTGTGGATTTATGTATTCCAGGGCCATTTGATAAAGCAATCAGTGGTTTCCTAATATCTCAATAGGTCAATCTGAGAAATAAACGGCCCTGAAGTAGGCGCTTCGGGTGTGATTATTGAAGCGCAAATAACAGTATAAGAACCTAATGTGCGACTCATTTGAGTGATCCATCAAGCAAGTCATCCTGTAGAATGGATGTGACTAACACCTTCACAGGAGACTTACCCGATGGATCGAGATACCTTTATCATCACCGTTTACTGCCTGGTTGTCGAGCACTATGCTGCGGTCGCCCCTCTCTCCGGGCTGCGTCGCGGCGGCTTTCAACCGGCTCTTACTGACCAAGAAGTTATCACTATGGAAATCTGCGGCGAATTCTTCAAACTTCACATTGATCGTGACCTCTTCGCTTATTTCCATAAGCATTTCCAGCATTTCTTTCCTAACCTCACTGATCGCACCCGCTTTGTTCGTCAAGCGGCTGACCTCTGGCAGGTCAAAGCTGCAATTCAAAAACGTCTCGTCGAAGTCTCTGAGCAATCGCAAACCTCTATTCAACCAATTGATACTTTGCCCTTGCCGGTTTGTACTTACACACGCGCCCAGCGCGATAAATGCTTCAAATTCCAGGCCGATTACGGCTATTGTGCCGCAAAGCAACTCTCTTACTACGGCTTCAAACTGGGCTTGCGCGTCAGTTTGTCGGGGATGATTACGCATTACCCGTTGCTTTCAGCCCGTCCGCATGATGTCAATCATACAGAAGCCCTGGTTGAAGGCTTTCGAGGGTTAGTGCCTGCTGACAAAGGCTTCATAGATCCCTACCGACAAGCCTTGTTGAAACAGCGATATGGCGTAACGGTTGTGGCAGCGGTGCGTGCAAATATGAAAGAGCAGTGGCCAGAGGCAGTAGTGCGTGCCTGCAAACGATGGCGCAAAGTTATAGAAACCGTGGGGTCGCATTTGACCGAATTATTTGGTATTGCGCGGACCCGAGCCAAAGACATATGGCATTATCAAAGCCGGATCATCCGAAAGGTGCTGGCACATACGGTCGGCGTCTTTCTTAATCTACAAAAGGGGAGACCGTCGCTTGATTTGGATGGCCTCCTCGCAATTTGAGCGACGAAAGAGTCGCACATTAGGTGTAGGTATATATAAACACCATTTCCAACTGTAAATACTCTATCACGATCTGACTCCCTTATTTCCAATTTGGCAATAAGTTTTCACCATTGTTGGTATATACTTTTGACAAGCATTCAAGCTGGGTTGTGGCCAACACTACGGCTTTTATTGGCTTCGGGTTCCATATCAAAAGTAAGGAGTATCCAGAAATGGCACAAAGTATTTTATCAACCTTTTCACGATTGCTCGGCGGTCGAAGATCAGGGATGGAGCAGACAACGGCGGCCGCAACTTCAGACGTCATTACTGCGGCCTTGGCTGACGAGCCGACTAAAGTGGGGTACCTTTTAGCCTTTCGTATTTTTCGCGACCTTTCGAAAAATGAGATGCAGATGATCATTGACTCGACCGTCATGAAGACGGCAATCAAAGGTCAAATTATTTACATGCCGGGCGAAACGGGCGAGATACTTTTCATGCTCAAGAAGGGCTCGGTCCATCTGTATCGCCTCTCGGCGGAAGGGCGTAAACTGGTCATCCAGGTGATCGAGCCAATGACCTTTTTCGGGGAGATGGCGCTCATTGGTCAGAATATGTACACCCTGTTTGCTGAAGCGGCGGAGGACTGCACGATATGTGTAATGGGACGGGCAGATATTGAACGACTAATGCTGATGAGGCCGCAGGTTGCTTTTCGCATGCTCGAAGAAATCGGCCAGCGTATGCACAATGCACAGGCTAAGCTCAGCGATAGCGTCTTTAAGGGAATACCAGCCCGAGTCGCTACGTTATTGCTCAGCCTCTCCCAGAATGATACGCAAACAATCAAAGAAGTGACGCACCAGGATATCGCTGATATGATCGGTGTCTATCGTGAGACGGTGAGCAATGCTCTGGGCCGGCTCCGTGATGAAGGCATCATCAATATCAACCGCAAAGAGATCTCTGTTCTTGATATGCAGAGACTTCGCGAATTGGCCGAAGAAGAGACGCTGCGCCGACACTAGCTTCTCCAGAGTCGTTTCACATCAGACAGTTCTAGTTTACTCCCCTGATGATTTCGCACCCTTTTGCACGCAGGATCGCACGAGGGAAGCTTGAGTTGGGGGCGGATGGCATCACGGCGCGTGAATTGATCGCCGAAACGTTATAGAGGCTGTAACGCGCCGCAAACTGATTCGCAGAGTTGATCCGGTGATCCACCCGCGCAAAAAAGTTGGTCACGTCAAAGCCGGACGGGACGAGGCCGGTTTCAATCCGAGGACCGGAAAAGTTTACCTGGTTCAACCTGGTGTTTATGGCTGCGACGCTGGCAGCCGGTATGGTTATGACGAGTGAGTCATTGCGCCGGGTCTGCTCGAAATTGGCAAACAGAAAGGTATGGTTGCCGACGAGCGCGCCGCCTACGCTCGCTCCATATTGTGATTGCGTAAGCGCATCTTTGCGCGGAGCAAGCGGATTTCTGGCGTCGAAGCGCTGATTGCGCAGAAAACTGTAGTGGCGTCCACGCCAGTCCCTGGTTCCCGACTGTGTGATGATGTTGACGACCCCGGAGGAAGCGCGGCCATATTCGGCTATGCCGCCGGACGTAATCACCTGAAACTCTCGGATCACCTCCTGACTGTAAAACGTGCCGGCCAGATCAGCAGCGTCGTCGTTTGTTGACAGTCCATCAACGATAAAGCCGTTGTTGAGGTTGCGCTGGCCTGCGATGGAAAGACCCGTGCCCGGTACGGCAGAGGTTTCCGCAAATCGCTGGTTGCTTCCAGTGTTGGTGCGTGATACGGTGGGAACAAGCAGCGCGAGATCGAGGTAGTTGCGACCATTCAGCGGCAACGAAGTAATCTCTTGCGGCGTTACGGTTCCCGCCACCTGTGACCGAAGTGTTTCGATTATCGGAACGTCAGTCGTGACGTTTACCTGTTCATCGACACTGGCTACCGACAGCCGTAGGGGCACGTCGAGCGCTTGACCGACCGAGAGCACGAGATCCTTTCGCATTAGACTAAAGCCCGCTAACTCGATCCTGAGTTCGTAGCTGCCAATCGGCAGATATGGAAAGCGAAAATGTCCCTGTTCGTCGCTTTTCGTTTCCCAGGTACGGTTCTGGTCCAGGTTGATGATGGTAACCGGCGCTTCACTCAAGGCGGCGCCATTTATGTCTTCGACGTGACCGCTAAGCGTTGCTGATGTTACTGCCTGCTGGGCCAGCACCGGCACCCCCCCTGCATTGATCAGATCGTAAAGTAATAATCGCTACTAACAAGCGGAGCTTTCGCCCTGATATTTGTATTGACCGCATGGCTCTTCTCCTTATCTTCTGCCGACACTCGCTTTGATAGATCAGGATGCGCCGACCCTTCACGCCAGCCGATGCATGTCGGCAAAGACCGTTGGGAAATGAATCTGTGGTAAATCAAGCGATGATCAGATGGAGAGTGTCGGCGGCGCACGAGGAGAGGATTGATGGGGATGGAAAAGACCAAACGCGACGGCAGCGCCGTCTGTGTGATGGATCCGAAGACCAAATAGACCTGATCTCCGAGAAGCTGCGTATAGTAATTCACGCGAGAAAGACGAAGTAGAAAATCGGGATGCCAGACAGCCTTGCGGACAAGACGGAGCAACTTCCGCCGCCTCGATTTTTTTCGTGCCCTGAGTAGAATCCTTTTGGTTTGAAGCACGGCGGGGCCTACAACAGCAGTGGCTTTGCTCGCCACAGCAGGCGCTTGAACAGACGGCGGCGGAGACGGTTGCGGTCTCAAGCTGAATCCCCAACCAGCTTAAGCACAGCGCGAACAAGGCGCATACCGCGCGCAATCTCAGGAATTGTGGGTTTCGGTCTTGCATCTTAGCGCCGTTGCCTCGCTGATCGGCTTTCTATAACCGAAGATCAGGCTCTTCAAGAATCACTTGCTCGGAGTCATTTGCATGAACACAGGATAAAGCCTGCCCGATTCGGGAGCATACTCCCACTCAATGACCTGGTGATCATTCCTATAATCCCAGTAGTGAAGCACTATTCTCCAGAGGCCTTCCTTCTCTTTCGACGCTTCCCATCCGATTGGCCGGATATTGAAATTGCCTTTGTTGGTGCTGTAATCCTTTATGATCTGCTCAAGTGTGTTGGCTTGTGGTTGCCCGTTTATTTCCGGTTTCGCACTCATGGCTTTAGCGAGGATATCCTGGGCTTCCGAACTCTGCTTCGGGAGATTTACTTCACCCGTCTGTGTGACCTTTCCTTTACAATCTAGCTTGACTTGATTGCGTGAATCTAATGTCGCCGTCAATCGACCACCCTTCTGTTTCCGCACCTGGAAACTCAGAATACCGTTGAAGACGCAACGCCGCACACTGGCTTCGGGGGAATTGGAGGTGGTCTCAAGCACCCCTGCGACACGCGCTTCAACCGGCCAGTAACCATAGCGATTATTCCGTTCGCCTTTTCGTAATATCTCTACGTTTGTGATCGTGACACGGGTTGAGGGGTCTAAGTTGCCTGATTTCTCGTTGATGAAAAGCTGGGGATTATGATTCAAGCTCGTTTGTATTGCCTCCTTGATCAGATTATCCGGGAGGGGTTGATCTGAAGCGGCATACATTGATTTTGGAAGAGCGAATAGCGTGGTCGCAACCACCAGGCAAAGCATAAAGATTCTGTTTGCAATTTTCATGGCACACTCCTTTTGTGGTCATCCTGATATTTCTTAATGACCTATATACAACCAACCGGATCTCTTTGACCCGAATTGAATGCGGCAGTGACATTCAGATGCGCAGGCTCGAATGCCAAGTCGGTTATGGTCTTTGTCACAGCCGCGATGGCAAAGGCGCCCGGTTGCTCGGGTGCAGTTGAGGCAACCGGGCGGTAGATTGAGAAGTCTGCTTTAAACGTCTCCTGGCTCAAGTTAATCCGCGCCTCAGTGCAATGAATACACGGCTACATCATGGTGGAGCGGATCGAATTGATAGAGCCTCAGTCTTCGAGTCGGCTCGAAATTCAACGTTATCTCAACCTTGTGCAGACCGGGCGTCAAGCCCTGGACAGGCGGCACGTTGATCAACCCGAAGGGGCCGCCAGCGTTGACCCACCAGTGAACCCGACCGAAGGTGAACCAGCACCCTGAACCGCCTACGGAAGTCGTCGACTGGAACTGGTTCTCCCAGCCGCGCGACCCGCCGAAGTCGACGTTCATGTAGCTGTGCTCGAAGTGGTCGCCGTTGAGCAATGTGACTTTGAATGTCTGCGGTCGCTTGGTCCACTTGTCAAAGTTCTCCAATTCACTGCCATAAATCGTGTTGTTGACGTACAAAATCGTAATGTCGGCATTGGGGTCAGCCTGCACGCCACGCGGCAGCTTGGTGCGGTCGAACCAGGACTCAAATGCTTCCTGCGCCTGTCTCATCGCCACTACGACTGCGCTGGGCGAAACCGGCAGAAGCGCCGCCTTTAACGCCAGCCACATCTGCTTGGCCGGCGAGAGAGCGCCGATCTTGGCTATGGCTGCCAGTTTGGCCAGCCGACTCGAGCGTGGAGCCGGGCCGAACGTGTCGATCTCCCATTGCAACAGCGTTTTGCCCCCAACGACTTTGAGAGCGTTTTCTGTTACCTGTACGCGTGGCGGATGGATGCGCCATCCCCAGGTGTAGGTAAGATTATAATACTTCCCCGGAGTCATCTTGATCTTGAAGATACTGCGGGTGCCATCTTCCATCGGGAAGAAGGTTTGATCCATCGCGACGTGAGGCATCGGCGGCGAGCCGGGCGGGCTGAGCGTTGGATCGTCAAAATACATGACGAAGGGCGAGAAATCATCAGAGCCCCGGTTCAGAACGTCCACCGTGTAGGTAATAGTCCAGGGAACATCCTGCACATCGCTCGGATCGAGCAAGGAGGTATCCGATTCGATATGGGTGTCGAACCAGACCTGATGGATGTCTACGTTTCCGCCGATCTTCTGTCCATTCCTGCCAAAAATCGGCGTTACCCGTTTGAATTTCTCCGGTCCGGTGTAGTGCAGCATCGCCAATCCGCTGTATACCCGGTCGGGGATGGGATTCCCTTCGAGAATATCGATGGCGCGTTGAATCGCCGGACCGTCAATATTGCCGTATTCCGCCTTCTCTTTCACACTCGCGAAAATCGCCTTCAGATCATCTGAGGGCGATGTCTTATCAATTTCCGATACCACTACATCACCATCATGCAGGTTGTAAGGATTATCCGGCCTTGATGGCAAGGTGTTTGGCATCTCGACCCCACGGCCATCGAACATGTTCGAGTCGACCGTGTACAGGAAATTTGAGCCAGGTGGGCTGGCAAATGGGTCTTGGGACGGAAAGCCCCCCTGTGGGGTTGTGACAAAGGTCGTGATTCCGTCCGCCGAGGTCGTTTGTGTGGACGGGCCGGGGCGCGGCTGTGGACCAGGATGCTGCGCAAAGGCCACGGTCGTCCCAAGCAGGGTCAGCGCTAACACGATTGCTAGCGATCTCTTTTTGCAGGATACCACGTTCATAAGACAACTCCTCTATACCCGTATGGCGCAATCGCCCCGGGATCGGTTCAATGGTTAATCTCGATTCCGGCCTCACGGCGGCAAGACGCTACGCGCTCGCCCGCTACGATGGCCATGAAGACCTGCAAGGTCTTAGGACTTCCGGCTTGCCACCTCTGCTGGCATCCCGACCCAGGCCAGTCGCTTGACGATGTTTTCAGGCTTTCCCTTGGCCGGGCAAGATGCCCAGGTTTGCAGCGCTTCGTTGCCATACCGCACCAGTCCAACAGAGCAATCTTCGATCACTCCCGAACTGCCGTGATGATCTGCATGGCCACCCTGGTTCGAATGGCTGCGGTGGGCAAATATCGACTCTTTGATTGTGCGAATATCGGCAGGCTTGCCGGTCAGGAAATGCCAGCCTGGCCGAACGCCGTATTTCGTTGCAAACTCTTTGAGGACTGCCGGTGTGTCATGCTCCGGATTGGTCGTGATTGATAGCATAAAGACATCGCGGCCCGAATGGTCCCCGAGGAGGCGTTGTACCTTTGCCAGGTTCTCGGTCACGGGATAGATCGAATCACCACTCACGGACATAAAGTTGATCATCAGTATCTTTCCCTTGACGAGGTCCTTGTAGAAGAGCGCCTTCTCGTTTTCGTGTGTGCGCACAACTACATTCGGGAAATAAAGGGCGCTCATTCCGCTATAGGGCTTCGCACAGGGTACACAGTATTTACTGGGTGAATCGGCGCTGGCCGACATCCGATTGATCAGTGCAAGGCCGGGAACCGCCAGTGCGCCCTTCGCCAGGGTCGCAAGTACATCTCTTCTGTTTTTCATCGCTCTTACTCTCCTTTCCTCAGGGCACAATCACCCACTGGATCATCATGGCGTGATCTTCGTGGACGACGTTATGGCAGTGCATCACGTAACGACCCAGGAAGTCTCTGAACCGAAAGAAGAGTTTCACTTCGTCGTTCGGCCCAAGCGTCAGCACGTCTTTCCTGGAGTAATCCGAGGTGCCTGGAGCAATCGTCTTGCCGTTGAACTCCAGAATCTGGAACTCTTCGAAGTGAATATGCACAGGGTGTGACCAGCTCGTGCCTTCATTTCTGATCGTCCAGACCTCGGCCGTGCCGCGTCTGATCTCGGCATCAATGCGGTCCATTTCAAACGGCTTGCCGTTGACCGTCCACAAACCGCCGTCGTAGTCGAAACGCCAGAAGCGCTCCTGAACCACCTCGCTCAAATCAACCGCCGGCAACTCACGGAACTTGTCTGGAATGCGGCTTCGATCCAGCCCTGTTCGCCGGACGACGTCGAAGCGCATGATCTGGTCGCCCGGATCGATTAGCTTTCCGGTCGGTCCTTTGCCGTTGACCTGCTCAAGGCGATTGACCAGATAAAGCTGCGTTCCCGGCGCGTACTTGGAAAAATCGATCACCACATCCATGCGCTGCGCCACGGATAGATCCAGGCGGTCAACCGCAATCGGCTCAGGCAGCAGGTTGCCGTCGTTCGACAACTGGATAAATTTGTCGTTGTTGCTCAGGAAGAGACTGTAGAAGCGCGACGGACCGCCGTTCAGGATGCGGAAGCGGTACTTGCGGGCCTCGACCTGGAAGAAGGGTTGAATCTTACGATTGACGGTAAACTTGTCTCCGAGAAAGCCGTCCGTGTTGAAGGGATCAAAGAAGACCTGGCCATTCTGCAGGAATTGAACGTCGTGTAGGATTAACGGCACATCGTATTTGCCGCTCGGCAATCTATAGGCATCCGGGCTCGTATCATTCTCGTTGCCAGTGTCGCGCTCGTCGAAGAGCAGGTAAAATCCCGTCAATCCGGCATAGACATTGGCGGCGGTAAATTCCATGCGATGATCGTGATACCAGAGCGTCGTCATCGTCTCCAGAGGATCGCCGTTGCCGCCGTAGCGATCGTAACCGGCACGGACGTTTGCGTAATGATGATCCCAGAAATGGCCCGAATCTTTCCAATCCAGAGGATTGCCGTCGCTTTCCGATGCCGTGTGCGCGTTGTGCAGGTGGATGGTCGTCGAATTCAAACCGAAGCCAACCTGACTTGGCGGCAGATCGTTATAGCGGCGCAGGAAGACTGGCTCGCCGTAGCGCGCATGGAATGTCGGCCCGGGCGTGATTCCATCGAAGCCCCAATGCGGCGTCGGGGGCATTTCCGGGTGATAGCTCCACATAAACGCCGTTTCGTGCGCGACGTAATATTTTTGTGGAGGGAAATCATCCCAACGCTGATGCCTTGAAGGATCAGGGGCCGGATTGAGCGATCGTGGATTCACCGGCTGCGCTATCGGCATGATAAAAAGCGGAGTCAAGAAGGGTTGAGTCGGGGGACTCGGTGGGTAGGGAGGAGTCCCATCTGGACCGCAGAGTTGCGCTAACGCACCACTCGGGCTCACGACAGCCGCTCCCCCCGTCAGGAGTCCTAGCTTGATAATGTCTCGTCTATTAGGCATAGTTTCTTTCTCCATTGGTCCGAGAAAAGGCTAATCTCGGCTTCCCTGCTCCTGGTCTTCCGAAAAAAGCTTTTCCCAGCGTTTGAATATCGATAGTAGTCACTATCACCATGAGCACCGCTATCTGCCCTCTGGCTTAGTCCCTATACCCAATTGTTCGATTATGCTCAGGGCCGTGAAAGAACGCGATCGAGACTATATCAAGGCGAAAAATTTGTCTGTGGTTGCAACTACAGACAAATAAACTCCCATAAGATAGGCTCTATGGCCTCAAGCTAAGTAATTGGCTACAAAGGGAGGCCCGTATGATTCAGTACCTCAAAAGAGTCTTGGTGGGTCGAATGCAATCTTTATCGCTAGCCTTTGTGCCAGGGCTCTGGTTCCGTTCTTTTCCTCGATCGCATACTTCGGGTGTGCAACACCCGTGCCGGATCGAGTGATGTAAGGGTTCGCACAATTCGCCTGTTGGATATATGTATTACTGTGGATAATCATTCAAAGGTGCGGATTTTTGCGCGGGGAATCGGGTAACCTTGCGCAAATCATCCCGAGTGTATTTGAAAATCTTCTCCGGTGGTGTTGCTTTTTGCGGCACGCACAGTAGGTTTCATAACCTCAATGCTCTGGATGAAGTATGGTATTAAAGTCGCAAAAGGGTGAGCGGCTATACGTATCACAGTAAGGCTTATCACTTTCATGGCTAGATTGAGTTGACATTGGCGAGAAGACTGGCAGGCTGCATCCTTAACCGTTCCGGCGCGAGTAGCGCCCGGCACCATTAAATGGGTCAGAGAAATACCGGGAGAATCATCATGACAAAATCTTCATCATGGCTTGCGGGAATTGGGCTAAGACTGTTTATATTTGCATCCATCATAGCAATGGTAGTGGCCCTGCCAATGAGCAAAGAGGCTGCGATCTACGCTCAACCGATCGGCCTACAACATGACCACCAAGCCCACATGCAGCATATGCAGCAACAGGCGACGCGGAAGCGCTACTTCCGCACCGTCCGAAAGTATGAACTTCCAGAAATCACTCTGGTCGATATGAACAACGACAAAGTGACGCTGGATTCCGAATTAAACTACGGCGGCCCCATACTTGTGCAATTCATCTTTACCACCTGCCCGACGATCTGCCCGGCCCTTAGCGGCATCTTCTCGGCGGCTCAGGGCAAACTCAAGGATGATCTGGACAAGCTGCGAATGGTGTCGATTTCGATTGACCCGGAATACGATACGCCGGCGCGACTGAAAGAGTACGCGCAAAAATTCAAGGCCGGCGCGCAGTGGCATTTCCTGACCGGCAGGCGCGAGGATATTCATGCCCTCCAACGGGCATTGGATGCCTTTCGCGACACCAAGATGGCGCACGAGCCGCTAACCTATCTTCGTGCTTCACCACAAGACGCCTGGGTGCGTCTCGATGGCCTGATGAGCGCCGAAGACCTTGCATCTGAATACCGCCAGATCATCAACCCGTGATTGTGGCAAATGAGAGGAGGCATCGCTCTATGAAAATCACTCGACACACGTCTTTGAGCTCCCACTATCGCACGGCTTTAAGAGCAGGCGGTATTACGCTGATCTCTGTTCTTGCATTAGCTACCGGTATCGTGCGAGGCCAGTCCTCTCACTCACGACCCGGGGCGGTCTCAGACATCGAAATAGGGGAACGGATTTATCGTGAAGGTATTCTGTCATCCGGAGAGTCGATTCGTGCCGTCGTGCAAGGCGATGTGCTCCTGGAAGGAAGCCAGCTCAATTGCGCATCCTGCCATCGTCTTAGCGGGTATGGTGCGGACGAAGGAGGCCGCTTTTTACCGCCTGTGACCGGCCCTTCCCTATTTCAACCCTACAAGCCGCATCGCGCTGATTTGATCAAGAATCTCAGTGAAACCCGAGCCAGTGCGAATCGACTGCCGCTCTCTTCACTATTGTTGAAGTCTCCGCGCAATCGGCCTGCATATACGGACGAGAGCCTGGCAAGGGCGTTGCGCGAAGGCAAAGATCCTTCCGGGCGCGAGTTCGATCCTCTCATGCCGCGCTATACTTTAAGTGATAAGGAGATGGGGCATCTCATCGCCTATCTGAAAACCCTGTCTTCGCTCCCGCCTCCGGGAGTGGAGAAGACCCAAATTCATTTCGCCACCATTGTCACCGAAGGCGTGCCGATGGAAAGGCGTCAGGCCATGCTTGACGTGGTGCAAGCATTTGTCGGCTGGAAGAATGAGAATACCCGACATGTTTTGAGCCGCCCCGGTTATTCCTTCATGTTCAAAGACAGTTACGTGCCGAGTTATCGTGAGTGGACGCTGCATGTCTGGGAACTCAAAGGTTCACCGGAAACCTGGAATGATCAACTCAAGGCGTACTACCAGGATCAGCCGGTCTTCGCGTTACTGAGCGGCATAGGCGTCGGCGACTGGCGCCCCATACACGATTTTTGTGAATCATCACACCTGCCCTGCTTTTTCCCTAACACCGATCTGCCTGTAATTTCCCCGACAGGGACATATACCATTTATTACTCGAAAGGACTGACCACCGAAGCCGAAGTCCTTGCGCATTATCTGCACGATAGGCCCGCCGCGAAGGATGACCGACCGATAGTGCAAGTCTTTCGTCGCCAACCGAGCGGCCAGGTGCCAGCTCAAGCCTTGCGTAAAGCCTTTGAGGATTTTGGCATGACTGGTTTGCAGGATGAGGTAGTCGAATCTCCTGAGCGCCTCACGCCGGATTACTGGAGGGATCTTGTGAGCGCCAAACGGCCATCGATGCTGATCCTGTGGCTCCCTCAGGAAGACTTGCAATCGCTCACTTCCTTGCAAGATGTGGGCGACGAGGTGCAGCAGATTTGTCTCTCATACAACCTGTTTAGAGGACCGTTGTCAGCGATCACCGATCCGCTTCGGAGCAAAATGTATTTCACCTATCCTTTCACCTTGCCACAAGATGAAATACCACAGTTGTATCGGATAAGAGGGTGGTTGAAATCGAGAAACGTCAAGCAAACCGATGAGCGGCTGCAAATCAATACCTATTTCGCGCTGTCGGTTGCGGACCATGCGTTGACCAGGCTTCTTGAAAACTTCTCTCAGAATTATCTGATTGAAAGCGTCGAGCATAAAGCGGAGGAAGTGCCCAATCCCGGTATTTTTCCCTTTCTGAGCCTCGGCGTCGGTCAAAGGTTCGCCTCGAAAGGGGCCTACATAGTCAAACTCTCAAATACGGCCAAAGGCGGGATCGAGCCGGTTAGCGAGTGGATTGTTCCTTAGGGCGGATTACGAATGGGTTGGACCAGTAAGAAAGCCACGACTTGACGGATTGATGAGGCACAATGCGAATAGTCACGGCAATTTGCTCCATGTTTGATCCGCGAGCGTCTGCTCTGCATTTCAGCAGCAATTGCCATCAGGATCACAGCATTCGCCCCCTGAAAGATCGGTCAAATCGTAGTCCATCCCTTTGGACTCACGCGGATGTCGCAGGGTAGAGCGCTTGCAATCGAATGCCTCCGCTTCTTCGAGCGAGATTCGCTCAAGCGGCTCCACGGCTATGATTTCGCCAGCGTAAGGCGCGCGGGTGTATATCTGAAAAGTCTTGTCGCATACCGCAATCCTTTTGCCGCGCTCAAGCACATGCCCATCGTCATCTATGACTTTTCGCCACGGGCCACGATAAATGACAGCCTGCTTGCGCTCCCAGCAAGGTCCCTGCTTGCCTTTATGAGCAACCACTGTGACAGAACGAAATTCGATCCCCTGGATTGTGCGCCAGGGCTTTTCATCACGTTTCACTATCTGCATACCATAGAAGCCTGCGCGGTCAAATGCCTCAAGGAATGCATCCTCTCGAAATGCTCCCGATATGCAGCCTGACCATAACTCAGGGTCGCGTTTCAATTCTTCAGGAACGTCTTCATCACATACAATATCGCTTATGGCTGCTCGCCCGCCTCGCCGCAGCACTCGAAACATCTCGGCAAATAGACGCTCTTTGTCCTCCGCGCGAACAAGGTTCAAGACGCAATTCGACAGTATCAGATCAACCGACTCATCGGCGATCAGAGGAGATTCCTGCCTTATATTGTTCGAGTAAGCTTCAAAACGATTGAGGTCGGAGGCCGAGCGAATCGGGTTTTCATCCAGGTAAGAATCAACAAGAGCAAGATCGAGTTGCAAGTCTTGAATCCGCCCTTTGCGAAACTCGACATTATAATGGCCGATGCGGTCACCGATCACGCGCCGGTATTTCGAGGCAAGCGCCAGCATTTCGTCATTCGCATCAACACCGATCACTCTCCCTTGTGGGCCGGCAATCTGAGCGGCTATATAGCAGATCTTCCCGCTGCCTGATCCGAAATCGAGTACGATATCGCCTTCGCGGACGTGCGCCGATGGATCGCCGCAACCGTAATCACGCTGCTTGATCTCATCTGGAATAACGTCCAGATATTTTGGGTCATATTCAACAGGACAACATAATTCATCCTGACGCGCGCGCGCAGCCTGAGTGTACCTGTCCATGACAATCTTTTCGGCATCAATCGTCTTGCTCATTGTTTTTCCCTCACCTGGAAAGAGTGAATACTTTCTTTTGAGCATCCCTTATCCTAATGTTGAACTGGCTTAAGTTAGTATAAAACATGATCAGAGTTGTTGCGCTTCTATTTCGGGCAGCCAGGAATAATTCTGTTAAAGATGCTCATCATGTCTCATTAGTGAATGCCGTGCCATGAGGACAATCTTATGACGGCCCTTCGACCTGTTTCGAGATTTGCTCGCTCGTTCCCATCGCACTTATACTAATGACCATCGAGTCGCGAGACAGTCATTGCAGTTACATAAATGGCCCGTGGCCCAAAACAGTCGCAGTCGGGTAATGGACCTGGGCAGGCTAGAGCTAACCCACCTCCGTGAAGGCTGTTATGTGGTTGCAGCCACTGAGATGAATCGAGAATGCTACTAAGATTAGAACTCATGGCTAGAAACCCAGTTAACGCCGAACCCTCCTCTAACCCATCAGCGCAGCACTGCTTGCGCGTTTATGTGTCGTCTGAGTGCTTTAGCTGTGATGAAGCGGTGTTATTGGTCTCAGAAATAACCAAGCAGTTCTCTTCAATGAATACCCAGATCATAAATCTGGATGACCCTTGTGCAATAAAACCTGATAATGTTTTTGCCGTTCCGACATATGTGCTGGATGGAAGAATAATCAGCCTGGGGAACCCGCATCGTGAGCAGTTGTTTGCAAAGATATCAAGCGCGGTATCGGAAAACACTTGCGCCAATTAGTGAAGATGTGATCGCTCAAACCATATTGCAGAGGTCTCGCACCAATGCCTCCTGTTCACCTTTTGCTTAATTACATGTGAAGGAGGGCGGTCAAGGGTTATGCTGAAGGGACGGCAATTACAGCGTTGTATGACAGTGGTCATTGCCTTATCAGCACTGTGGCTGTAAATTTAGAGATAAAGGAGGAATAGAGATGGAGAAGAGCTTTCTATCAAGTATCTCAAGGTTAATTGGCGGTGGGAGGTCGGCGACCGGCCCCGCTCCCGTAATGTCGGAAGCCATCTATGCACAACCGTCAGATACATCTAACAAGGTAGCCTACCTTTCAGCGATGCGGATATTCAGAGACCTCTCGCATAAGGAGATGAAGATGATTGATGCCACGACGGTTATGACGACCGCGCCTAAAGGAAAAATCATCTATATGCCCGAAGAAACGGGAGAGGTGCTGTTCCTGTTAAAGAAAGGCTCCGTCCATCTGTACCGTCTCTCTTTAGAGGGGCGCAAGCTTATAGTCCAGACGGTCGGCCCGATGACGTTTTTTGGAGAGATGGCTATCGTGGGTCAGAACATGTACGATCTGTTCGCCGAAGCGGCTGAGGACTGCACGGTTTGCGTTATGGGCAGGGCGGATGTGGAAAGACTGATGATGATGAAACCGCAGGTTGCCCTGAGGATGCTGGAAGAGATAGGCCAGCGCATGCACAACGCGCAAGAGCGACTGGGTGACAGCGCCTTCAAAGGAATACCCGCGCGAGTCGCGTCTCTGCTGCTGAGACTCTCAAATAACGGCGCTCAGCCGATCAATGGTATTCGTCATCAGGACATCGCTGATATGATGGGCGTCTATCGCGAGACGGTGAGCAACGCGCTTGGAAGCCTGCGCGATGAAGGCATCATAGATATAAGTCGCAAGGAGATCTCTATCCTAGACCCTGAGAGGCTCCGCGAGATGGCCGAAGAGGAGATACTGCGAAAGCGGTAGCGTCGGTTCCCGATCTTTGACCGAAAAGGAGATTAGACACAACTTTTCATAGGATGCGATTTGGATCGCTCGTATCCGGCAATGCGCCGTGATAGCCGAATAGCTTTTTGAGCACCCAAACGAATGCGCGCGATTGCTTGCGAACATACCACTGATCCGCCGCCCGGCGGTTGCCTAAAACATATGTGGGATAAGGGTGAATGGTGTCGGCTATCTGCTTCAAGCTTATCCCGTTTCGCATGGCAAGAGCATATTCGCCTATCATTTCGCCCGCATTCGCACCAAGTATATTGACGCCATAAATCTTGCCGCTCAACTTTTTCGCAAAGACTTTTATCCACCCCGTAGTTTCACTCTCGGTTATGGCGCGATCAATCTTTGAGAAGGGGAACCGGTAAACCTCGTATCGGATACCCTTCTGTTTCAATTCACCTTCGGTCATCCCTACGTGCGCAAGTTCCGGGTCCGTATAGGTGCACCAGGTGATGTGTTTCGTATCAAGCGACATTGGGAAATGCAATAAGGCGCTACTCACGGCCACCTTAGCCATGTGCTCTGCAAAATGGGTGAACTGAAACCTGCCTGCCACGTCCCCGCAGGCATAGATATTTCTCGCCTTTGTGCGGCAGTGATCGTCAACTATTATGCCGCGCTTATCATAAGTCACACCTGCCGATTCCAGGTTCAATTCCGAAATGTTCGGTTTGCGACCCACGGAAAGCAATAAGGCATCTCCGGCTATGTTAGATTGCTCGGAGGATTTCTGGTTTTCTACCGTGATGTTAATGGCGCCTTCGCCAGATTCGGCCTTTACTGCTTTTGACTCGAAGAGATACCGGATTCCTTCCGACTGTAAATACTCTCTCAACAAGCGGGTCAATTCAGGATCGTCTTTCGGCAGGATTTTGTCGACCACATCAATGACGGACACTTCCGATCCTAACCGACGAAAGGCTTGCGACATCTCCGTCCCGATAGGGCCTGCTCCCACCACGATCAATCGCTTTGGCAGTTCGGTTATGGAGAAGATCGTCTCATTAGTCAAATAGCCTATCTCCGATACTCCCTCGATTGACGGAATAACAGGCGAACTGCCGGTTGCAACGATGAAATATCTCGATGTCAGGTGTGAGGTCTTGCCGCTTTCGTCGGTAAGCTCAACTGTATGCTTGTCGAGAAATCTCGCGCGAGCAGAGATGACTCTCACGCCGAGGTTCTCGAAGATTTCCGGGGCGTCGGCGTCACGATAAACGTGTTCCTGGGTCCGGTGAACATGCTCTATTACTCCGGCGAAATCGAACTCCGGTTGTTGGTTTTGCAGACCATAGTTTGCCCCTGACTTAAAGTAATGAGCGACTTTCGCTGCCTTGAGCAGCGTCTTGCTCGGCACGCAGCCCGACCACGTGCAATCGCCTCCCAATCGTTTAGCTTCGATCAAAGCGGTCTTCGCGCCGAAGGATGCAGCCATCCCGGAGGCCGTGAGACCTGCCGCGCCTCCGCCAATCACCGTCATATCGTAATCAAATTTCATGGGGTTCTTCTTTAATCTGTTTGCGAACCTTCCTGATTGTGGAAAAGATACCAAAAACGATCATAGCCGCTAAAACAAGGTAGACCCAAAGAGGGACGTTGTGCCCGGCGATTATCAAATACAGGTAGGCTGAGATAAAGAAAAACCCGGCAGAGAGTATCGGCAGCACTATAGACTTTCCTTTGCGATAGTTTCGCACAAGCCAGGCGATTGAAGCCGAAAAGAAAGGGATCGCCCCGATGTAAATCGCGCCGAATATGATAGGGTTTACATTGTACTGCTGTCCGAAACTCAAGAACCAGTCTTTGATTGCGCTCCAATCCATAAAACCTACCTTTCGAAATTCGCTCGCGCCTTCCAGGTGACGCCCGATGACCAAATCGCACATCTGTATTGCCGATTGTACCGTCTGAGTCTATCTGCCGCTTATAAGGTTTGCGCGATGATCGTATCAAGGCGGTCAGAGTAATCTCTTGGCAACTCGTTTCCAAAATAGCGAACCACGCCCTCCTTATCGAGGAACACTATAGTCGGAGTGCCTGTGACATGGTAGACGAGAACTCTCTTTTGTCATATCCTTGTTTTCCTTTATACGATTGATCTTTGCCCTTTCGGTCCTTAAAGGGAAGCGCTTAAACCTTTCGATCAAGAGTGACAGCCATCGCCGTTTACGGCTCTGTTTCTCTCTTTCCGCTACGGCTCGATCCTCACGTCGCTTCAGCAGTTCGCGATACTGCGTTATGCACTGCTTGCATTCACCACTCGCCTCCACCCATTCTGGATGCTCGGAGATGATGGCCGCAAGAACTCTGTCTTCGAGGTCGTCGTGTAGAGCACGCTCGGTGAGCATCCGGCCACAAACGAGGCAGCACTGAAGAGCAGTTTGTGGTTCTCTTGTCTCGCTCGTCGCTTTCACGCTCATGGTTAAGCCCTTTTGGACGGGCAAAGAGCATTGATTGGCTCAGTGCTCTTTGCCCTCCCTGAATGTGCAGGTATTTGGCGATCAAAATCATTATGACGCCGAATACCTTTTTGATTTTCACCTCCACACGCCCGAGCGCGGCAGCAAGGCAACAACCCCGCTGAAGGTTCCGAGCGCAATCATCAACGCGCCCATCCCTATAGTCGATGTGTCAGAGCGCAGCCACAGGCTCACCTGAGGGCCGGGGCCGCTCAACGTGCGGAGTAATCAGCGCTGCCAGAGCCTTCTCGCTCGTTATGCCGACGACTCGTTCGACGGCTTTACCTTCGGCAAAGAGCATGAAGGTGGGCACGCCTCTGACACCGTTGCTCGCAGCCAGGTCAGGACTCTGGTCTATATTGACCTTTACTATTATGGCCTGCCCGGCGAAATATTCTGACAGGCGGGCGATGACAGGTTCCATAGCCTTACAAGGGGCGCACCAGGTTGCATAAAAATCCACAAACACTGGTCGTTCGCCCCTGATAAGCATAGGAAATTCCGAAGAAGTAATCTCTCTCAATGATTTATCAGCCATTCTTGTTCTCCCAATCTGCTTTACATACCGTCAATTTGGGACCGCAAATACATAGCGCGTATTCACCCAAATCCATAACAGTTTGCCTGATATTAAATGGCTTCTCAGTAGTAGCACGTACATTCGCGCTTTTCATGAACTGTTAGCATGCATGAATCCAGCGAAAGAAGTGGTTTTAAGGAATATTACCTATGGAGACGGAATTCAAGCTATGTGGAAAGGGGTGGAATGAATGCCAGGAAGACCATCAAGAAGGACCAGGCCATCAAGAAATCGGTCGGTAGATACAATCGTTCGATGTGACGAGGAAACAGAATCGGTTGAGGAGACCGAATCACGATCAAAGGGCGGGGATCTATCGGTTGCAGAAATATTTCAGGGCCTGACCCCGGAAGAAATCGAAGAGATTGAACACGCCACGGTCATGCGAGCCTGCAAAGCTGGCGGCGTCTTCTTTACGCCTGGTGAAACTTCCCAGATGCTCTATATCCTCAAGAAAGGAATTGTGCAGATTTACCGCGAGTCCGCATGGGGAAGAAGGCTTGTAATTGCCGAATTGCATCCCTACTCATTCTTTGGCGAAATGAGCTGCATTGGGCAGGGAGTGTACGATAGGTTCGCAAGGGCTAAAAAGGATTCTCTGGTCTGCACGATGAATCGCGCCGATGTAGAGCAATTGCTACTCTCAAAGCCAAAGGTGGCATTACGCATACTTGAGGTAATCGGTAAGCGAATGATCGAGGCAGAGCGCGGATTGGAAGAATTCGCGTTCAAAGAAGCTGCTTCGCGTATAGCTTCTTTCTTGTTGAAAGCGGCCGACAGTGATGAGGTAAGAGAATTAAGACATCAAGATATTGCTGACAGGCTTGGTGTCTTTCGTGAGACTGTGACGGAAACACTTGATGAGCTGAAGGACTCAGGCATTATCACTATCGGACGAATGCAAATCAAAATCATTGATCGCAAGGGGCTTGAGCAAAAGGCCGCTGAATGAATTGGAAGAGATGGTATACTTAATGCGGCTGCCGATTGTTCAACGTCGCAGTTAATCTGCGGGCGCGCCCTCATCTCGATTCTACTTTGCAAATGCTCTTATCCGGCCTACCAGCGCCGTAATCTGTTCGTCGGAGAGCTTGCCTTTCCAGGCAGGCATGAACTTACCCTTACCACTTCGAATTGCGCCGGCAATTTGCGTATCGGTTCGAGACTGTTGCCATTTGGCGTTGGAGAAATCGGGCTGACCCTTCTCTTTCCATTTAGGCAGGCCGCGCCCGTCTTTACCGTGACAAAACGCGCATTTCGCACCGAAATCCGAAGCCCCGTCAAGCAGGGCTGCTGGTGACAGCGCCGCCCTGGTCGGCGTTAATATGGCGAACATCGTCAACAGCGCAGTTGTTGAAATTATGATTGACTTTGAGTATCTGACTTTATCCATCTTTGTTATTCTCCTTTTCGAACCGGTACCTGCAATGAGGTCAGTAAATAGTTCCTTCTGAGCGTTTCCTATTCGGGATTGAGCCTTTCCAGCCAATCGGCTATTTTGCGAATATCCTCTTCGGTCAGATCGGGGAAGGTTTCGGGCATAGGATCTTCAAGGCCGTATGACCTGGGATTTTGTAGCAGTTTGATGAGGTCTTCTTTGCTGCGGTTCGGTTTTGAAGTGATTCCTATGAGCGGCGGACCGATGCTGCCCTCTCCCCGGTCGCCATGACAGAGTGCGCAATTGGCGCTGAAGACCGAGGGAGGCTCACCATCTACCGCAGTTTGAGGGTTGATGGCAGACGGCTCTACAGGCTTCTCAAGTTTGAGCAGCCAGGCAGCCAGATCCCGGCGCTCCTCTTCGGTCAGTTGTTTGTACCTGGGCATCGAATCCGCAGACGGCTCGCGGCCATGACCTTCGATCCAACCCATGAGAAAGTTTGATGTGAGGTCGCGCCTTCGCGCGAGATTCACAAGTGACGGCCCGAACGCCCCTCCGGTTGCATCCGCGCCATGACAGTTTGCGCAGTTGGCGAAAAATATCTTTAGCGGGGCGGACCCGACTACCGAAGGGTTCGCAACACCTGGTGGCATCATTGCTATCGACCGACCTATCTCTTGAGGCTGGAAGGCGGCCTGGAGAAATCTGCTTGCTTCTTCTTCCTGTTGCTTGAGCTTGCGGCTGAATTCGAGATTCGCATTGTCCTGATACTTTGACATTGCGATCAAACCAACCGATCCCGCAAGCGTGAATACAAGCGCTGCAGTGGCCACGGGGCGTCTTAGTGGGTTGCGTTCCCGCCGCCTGTCAATAAACGGCACCAGGAAGATCAGCGCGAACAAGACGCCCGGCAACAAAACAGTCGGTATCAAAGACCATTGCCCGGGGAAGTATTTCAGCAGTTGAAACAGAGGCAAAAAATACCAGGCCGGACGGGCCAGAAAATCCGAAGTAGGATCTGCCTGTGGGCCAAGTCTTGCGGGTACGAAGTTGGCCAGTAAAAGAAGCGCTGCGAACACAATCAACACAAAGGCGGAGTCCTTCAGCAACTGTTTCGGGTAGAACCGCTCGACTCGATGATCGCTCTTATTGTGGAACGGCCCTGCCGCGCCTGCTCGTTTGAACAAGTATATATGCAATACAACCAGAAGCCCGAGCGCGAGAGGTAACAGAAAGACGTGAACCATGAAAAACCTGGAAAGCGTGAGCGAGGTTAGCTCGGTTCCCCCAAGCATGATGCGCTGCTGAACAGGACCGACCAGAGGCACTTCACCCGCTACCGAACTTCCTACTTTTGTTCCGAAATAGGCCTCTTGATCCCACGGCAGCAAATACCCTGTGAATGCAAATCCCAATACAATAACCAGGAGTAAACCGCCCACTATCCAAAGCAACTCGCGCTTGCCTTTGTATGCTCCGAAAAGGAATGTCTGCGCGATGTGCGCGGCTATTATAATCACCATCGCGCTCGCGCCGTAATAATGCAGCCCTCTGAGGAGCGCGCCGCCCGGAACCGCCTTCTGAATAAATGCGACGCTCACGTGCGCATGGTCGGCGCTCGGCACATAGTACATCGCCAGGAAAATTCCAGTGATCGCCTGCAGAGCGAACAAAAAAATTAGAGTGCTGCCGAATACATATGCCCAGCGGGCGCCGCCGCGTATAGGCTCGTCGAGCGCGCCCCGCAAAAGCTGTCTCACACCGGCCCGCTCGTCCAGCCAATCGTATGCTCTGTTTATGCGTGATGTAGCTGCGCTCATATCAAGTCACCGGTTCTTTTCGATCTACTCCCTGTTGGAAGTGCTGGTATCTCACCTTGAGCAAATCGCCCTCGACGCGATGTTCGAGTATGTCCATGCCTCGGGGGGTGGGACCGCCCAGCCGGTTGCCTTCCGCGTCCCAGGCCGAACCGTGGCAGGGACAGATGAACCCACGTTGCGCTTGATTGACAGTGCATCCCAGATGCGGGCACACGGCCAAAATACCGTGATTTCAGTTCCCTTTTTCAGCACCCAGACCAGCCGTTGAGAATTGAAGCGGCCCCATCCGGCCTCTTGCGAAATGACGACATAGCGTTTAACGGGTTCGTCCTCCGGGATTTCGTCCAGCAGCCCCGCCTCGGTCCATTCCGGCTGTCCTGCGGCCGAAAGCGCGGGAGCTATGCTGTAACGACCAATGTTCACACCAAGTACGGCGGTGATGCCCGAAGCTATAAGCCCTATCAGGATGCCGAGAAAAGAGCGCCTCTCTTCGGACGGCCCTTCTGAAGTTTCGCAATGCGAAAGAGTAGTTACAGGTCTCATCTTGGTCTCGCTATTCATAACAAGGGCTGGATACTGCGTTCAGCCTCGTCAAAAGAGATCAACCCCGTATGGCGACTATAAACTTGTCCCTCTCTGTCTATGATGATAGTAGTTGGGATTGCATTCACGGGGCCGAATGCCTCAACCACATCCTCTGTCCCGATCACAACCGGATAGTTTATGTTGAAATCCCTGGCGAATCGGGCTAATTGTTTGGGGCTGTTCTGGTTCAGTGATATGGCGACAATCTCCACCCCCTTGTCATGATACTGCTCGCGCAGCTTGACCAGTGAAGGTATCTCCATAAGGCACGGTCCGCACCAGGTCGCCCAGAAATTCACTACTACGATTTCACCCTTGAAATCGGAGAGCTTTACTTCCTTTCCGGAAGTATCTTTCAATCTGAATTCCGGAGCCGGAGGTTTTGTTGTCTCGACGCTTTCGTCTTTATCGACCTTTTTTTCGGCTGCCATGATTCTATTTTCGTCCTCATCAGGAGAGCCGGTCACGACGCTAAGGACCAGACCCGCACCGACAAACAACAAACAGAACGAGATAAAGAGATTCACAAGGGCGTTACCGGCTTCGCTTCTCTCTTTTATTACACGGTTTTCCATAATTTACTTCCTCACTTCCGGAGACTCCTCGTTTATCTTTCGCGCAACGGAATCCGACATTATTGAAGCTGGCATCCTGAGGGCTTCTTCCCCTGAATCCCACACGATAAGCCCCGCAATAATTCTCAGAGCAGAACCACGACCCTCCTCGCGCTACTCTAAGCTCTCCCGAATCAGGCCCTCTAGGGTCTTTTGCGGGACTGTGCTTGTAGTAATCTTCCTCGTACCAGTCGGCGGTCCATTCCCAAACGTTACCAATCATGTCAAACAGGCCGTAACCGTTTGGCGCGAAACTCGCCACAGGGGCGGTGTAGTAGTACCCATCCTCCAATTTATTATTTGCTGGCCACGCCCCTTGCCAGAAATTCGCCAGTGGCTTACCCTCCGGCGAAAGCCGGTTGCCCCACGGATAGATTTCGCCTTCGCGTCCGCCGCGCGCAGAGTATTCCCACTCGGCTTCCGTGGGCAGTCGCTTGCCCGCCCATCGGGCATAAGCCGTTGCGTCATTCCACGAGACGTTGACTACCGGGTGGCTCATCTTATCGGCTATGGTCGAATCAGGTCCAAGCGGGTGCCGCCAGTCAGCTCCTTTTATGTCTTCCCAATCGGTCAGGCCCTTCTTATAAACCCACGAAGAGCCGCGCTTTTCGGCATCCGTCTCATAACCCGTCGCTTCAACGAAGCTGGCAAACTCGGTGTTTGTCACCTCTGTAGAATCCATATAAAAAGGGCTGATGACTACTCGATGAGCAGGCCGCTCATCATCGTAGCCAACATCGTGCGCCGGGTCTTTGACGGTTGAGCTAGACGCGCTGGTTTTAGTAACGTGGCTATGATGTGCGTGCTCGCCGGGTGCATCTGTTCCCATGAGAAAGGTTCCGCCTGCGATCAACAATATCTGACCCTCACTCGCGCCGTGTGGCGGAGTCTGTTTCTCTTGATGCGCCCTTACTGCAAGGACGACGGCCACGAGTGTGAGTGAAGCCAGCATCATATATCCTGATTTCATCAACAATCCCTTCTTCATCCGCGTTCACCTCTCATCGTAGTGTCCGGGGCGCGGAAATAGTGTCCGCGCGCCCCGGGCTGGCCGCACATCCACTTCACTCAAACCGGAATGGCTCGCACGGTTATTGCACCCTGTTCAAGCGGAGCACTTGGGGGCCAGATTTCATGATTACTTCTCGCGCAAAAAGGCCGAATCCGTTTGCGCGGATTGGTGGCACCCGGAGCACATCTGCATTTGCTGGCTGTCACCCTTGCCCGTCACGTGTCCTGATGGGTCGGTAGTCACCCACAGCCATCCCTCGGCAGTCTTTTCCATTGCAAAGGTGGTCCCTTTCGCGCCCGGCTTGCCATTAGCATCCATGTGCGATTCTTTAACCAGTATTGAGCCGACCGGAAACTGACCGGCTTTGCTCTTTATTGCCGCCTGAGCTATAGGATTGGCAAATGTTGTAACGAACATATTGGCATGTGGATGGCTCAAAATGGGCTTGCTATTTATCTTGAGCCATCCACTGTATGAAGTTGCAGGGGTATAAACTTCGCTGGACGCCATCTTGCCTCCGCAGGGATTGCAAGGGTTTTGGGCCTTCTTGGCGCAAGGATTACAAGGGTTCTGCGCTTTCCTGGCACATGGATTACAGGGGTTTGCCGGTTTCTGCTGCTGTGCTTCCGCACCACCCTCATTGTCTGATGCAAGCATCGAATCAGCAAAAGAGAGAGCACCAAAGCCGCTCAAAAACAGAATAATAGTAACAACCTGCAACACTTTCCGACTAATCATGACCTACCTCCTTAAGCGAGTCTTTCGTGAGTTTCTATTCTCAGTCATGGGACGAATTCGTCCCTATTAAAACTCAGTCAGATAGCTTATATCTTAGCTTTCAATGGTTATCAGTAGTTGCAATCACGCACCAGCCTGCTATCCCTTTTTATCCTTGCCGACAGATGGGTCTCATTCGCTTTGTATGTTTTTAACCCTCCATATCAGGTATCAATTTGAGAGCCGTGAATTTTGTCCCGTTCAGATTAGACAGGACGCCATATCGATCCGAGAGATTAAGAGCCTATACGAAAACGTGATCTAAAGGACTTGATGGATTAAACTTTCTTCTTGAGAAATCTTTCGATGGAGGAAAGTTCATGTCCACCAAGCCCTCTTTAGATACAATTTGGCACATTCCTGACGATTTGTGGAGTCTCATTGCTCCTCTCTTCGGTCCTGAGAAACCATATGGCTCTCCTGGCAGGCCTCATACTCCTTACCGCCTTGCTTTTGATGCCATAGTTTATGTCCTTAGAACTGGCTGTCAATGGCAGGCTCTCCCTCGTCAAGAATATGCTCCTGGCTCTACTATTCATGGCATTTATAGAAAGCGGGTCAAAGCAGGAGTCTTTGCCAAAGCCTGGAAATTATTGCTTGAATACTACGACCTGAAACTGGGCATCAAATGGAAATTCCAATCGCTTGATGGAGCAATAACGAAAGCCCCACTTGGCGGTGAGGCAACAGGCAAAAGCCCTGTAGATAGAGGAAAAAGCGGCACAAAGCGAAGTCTTTTGACCGATCAGCAAGGAGCGCCACTAGCGATAGTAGTCACATCCGCAAACACGCATGATAAGAGTGTGGCCCTTGAAACACTCGATTCAATAATTGTGAATCGTCCGGAGAAGATGATCTATCGTTTACATCACTTGTGTTTGGACAAGGGATATGATTATGCCGATGTGATAGCAGGCGTGATGGCTAGAGATTACATACTGCATCTAAAGAAGCGAGGAGAGGCCGAAAAGCCAATAGATGGAGCGAAGAAATATCCAGCCAGGAGGTGGGTGGTGGAGAGGACACATTCGTGGATGAACAGGTACAGAAGGATATTGATAAGATGGGAAAAGAAGGTAGAGCATTACGAAGCGATGTTACATTTGGCAGCAGTGATAATACTGTATCGTCTCGTGGCTACTGCTCAAATTTAGGTTTTCATATAGGCTCTTAGCGAGTTGGTTAGGAGAACGACCAGCGCGGACGAGTTCGACCATTGATTGACGAAATTCTTGTGAGTAAGGTGTATGTGTTTTTGGCATCGTGGACTCCTTTCCGGTAATTGTTTACCTGTCCACGAAACCGGGTCAACTCCAAGCACTAACCAGATTACCAATTGGACAGATAACAGAGGAGTCAGCCGGAATCTCGTAGTATCGTTCAACGTTGCCGCGAATATATGGCTCGACGATAGAAAAAGCTCCTCTGCACATTTCGGCAAAGAAATGCTTATTGAGGGAAATAGCACGGAATAGCTCATTATCGTGTGAACAGTCAACGATCCAAGTCTTCCTATCCTTCTGAAACCTTGCCGCATTGATCTTATCCGGTCTTACCCACAAAGGTTTGTTAAACGGAATGGCTTCAATGGTCCGGTGACTTCTATATAGATTGGTGTATCTAAAACGTGCCAGTCTGTGCCGCTTGTCTCCTTATTGTAGTCCTCGGCATTTCCCGGCAAAAGTTCGGATGACCCTACCCCCATTCCCGGCCCTTCTTCGATACTACAAGGAACAGATTCTTCAAGATACTGCTTAACAAGCAGTTCTCGTTCATTAGATTTAGCCCAAAGGGGCTGATAAACACGCTTAAAAGAAATTACCTCTCCCAAACCCCTTCTCCTCGCTCATAAATTCGCCACTTCTTCGTTGGCACGGATAGATATATTAACTTGCTACTTTTCAATTGTCAAGAAGGAAGTTGACATTATTTAAGTGGCTCTGTAAAATTTTTTCAATTTTGATCTTGGAGTGAGAGATGAAAACCTTTGGAGAACTAGTTAAGGAAATCAGATTGGCGAAAGGCATGCTACAACAAGACCTCGCAGATAAGGTAGATAAGAGCGTAGCCTATATTTCCCAAATTGAGCGAACCACAAGTCAAACCCCGCCGAGTGAGGAAGTGGGCAGAAATATAATCGAAAAACTTGAAGTTGATGCAGCCACACGGGCAAGATTAGAAAAAACTCTTAAAAAGACTATCCAAGAACACAAAGTTGAGCGGGTTTATGATTCTAGCCTGCTTCTTGAGGAATTCTTCAAGGACGCAAAAATGAGCGTGGAACAGGTCGCAAACCGGATGATCGGCAAGAATGGGGAGCGGCGTTCCCGGCAAATCGTTCAGGTATGGAAGAACGGTCTTCAATTACCTACGCAGGAAGCAATAGAGGGCCTAACTCAGGTTTTTCAAGATGCGGGTATCAGTGATGAACGACTGAAAGATTATTCGCGCCAGCATCTATATGACTCCGTTTATCACAATAGTACTTTCTCCCATTTCACTGAGAAACAAAAGCGAGCAATCGCTGAGGCTGCTGTTCGAATCGCAGAGGAATAGGGAAACCAATCAAAGGTGTGAAGAAGTAAGAGAGCATTAGTCCGTGATTGTTCTTGTGCGGCGTCTTGGGCTACTTAAACATTTAGCTTTGATCAAACCAAGGCACAATTTAGAGGTCGCCGCAAAAAGATTACCAGAATTCTTGGAAGCTTATTTGTGGCTCAAGAATGCTTTGCCTTTTTAGTTCGGGAATCAAATCAGGTTGCTGACAGTTCTTAATATCTTGTTGCTATAAAGCTCGTCTGAGGCCATTTTAGAGCCTTGTAGACACTATTGTTGATGCTTATGTATACTCAATTGTAGATCATCAAGAGAGGTGCAATATGGCGACTTCGACCGTGAGGATAAGCGAGCAAGCGCATGCGAACTTGCGTGAGATCGCAGCCGAAACAGGCGAGGCTATGGCCGATATACTGGCTAAGGCGATAGAAGACTACCGGCGCAAGGTGTTTATAGAACAATTCAACGCAGCTTATGCAAAGGTGCACGAGGATGCGAAAGCAGAGCGCGAAGAGTCAGCAGAGCGTGAGCTATGGGATTCTACACTTCTTGATGGATTGGGGGATAATTGATGCTTCCATTTAGAGGCGAGATTTGGACTATAGACTTAAACCCAACGAGAGGCCATGAGCAAGCCGGAAGGCCAGGGCTGTTGCAAAGTAGGCTCAACGACGCAATATTAGATTTAGGGCCTCTTGCGGATTGGCGTTGTAGCGCCGCCTTGCTTCCGGCAGATTCTTCAAACCCTGCCTTAATACCATTGCGATTACCAGATTGTTTATCACTGCCAAGCTCTCTGCTGCATGCCCTGTCTTCAACCTACAATAGTCCTCTTTCATTGTCTTATCTCTTCGGTAGTGTAACCCATTCTCCACTTGCCAATGCTTTCGCACCACCTGTAGCATCCTTTCAGCATCTGCTTCCTTCTTTGTCAGGCTTGTTATTCCATAGCTTGTTTCGCTTCGCTTCTTTCCTGTAGACACTATTTCAACTTCTCGCTCTATCTTGTAGACTTGTTCCAAGTATGGCCAATCCATCTCTCCTGCCATCATTGAACTTGTTGTTATCTTTCTGTGTTCAATTCGCCCGTGATGTTTCTCTATAGAGCAGGCTGTGGCCAGATCGTTTTTCATCTCTTTGAGTTTGGTTTTACCCTCTTCTATTTCGAACAATGTTTCAATCTCTGAGCGCAGGTGGGCTTGATTGTCCTTGACTGTCCAGACGTAATCGCCGCCAGCTTCGACGACTTGTCGAGAGAGTTCACGTTGTGCAAACATGGCATCACCAGTCACTATTTTCCCCTGTAAATCTATAGATTTAAGCAAGCGAGGGGCAGCAGATATTTCATTCTCTTTTGATCCTACTTCCATCTGCAAGAGCACAACGCCTTGATCTGGGAGATAGGCTGCAAGCAGATGCAACCCTTTAGTCTGACCTGCTGGTATAGTCCCTCTAAGAGTCTTTCCATCCATGTTCATTTCTACTGATTGTTCTGCTTTATCAGCAGAAAGCAGAAAGAGACTGAGAAGTTGTTGAAATTCATTAAGATCAAAAGCCTTGCCAAGTATACGAGAGTAAGTAGTAGGGTGAGGAGTGGAATCTCGATCAAAATCGAGAGCCTCACGAAGAAACTGCTTTCTCAAAGCAATCCAATGAGCAATGCCACGAGGCTCATCCTCGCCAGCAAGTTTAGCCAGAACGACAAAGACCAAAGCAAGTGCAAGAGGGTATCGCTTACCTTTAGCTTTGCGATGATCTTTGAGATTCCCTAGATAATGATAGAGACTCCCGACATCGAAGAAAAAGGGAGAATCCCCAGGAACAATAGAAGCGGCAAAAGTGTTATACTCCATCAGAGACCTACCTCCGGTTTGTAAAGTGTTTGATTCAAAGAACAACCGGATAAGGTCTTTTCTCTTATCTTGTCAAGCTACTTTGCAACAGCCCTGCCGGAAGGCGACCGGCTCTTGTTGTATCCGTAGATCAACTCAATCACGGCCCTGCTCGACTTGCTATCATCCTGCCCATCACTACAAGAAATCGCGGCATCCCCACTCATATACAGATCAACCCGCCCGAAGGTGGGTTAAAGAAAGAGAGCTTTGCCATGTGCGAGAATATTCGGGCTGTATCTACAGATCGCCTTGCAAAGCGATTGGGGACTGTATCGCAGCAGCGATTCCCGGTTAGACCGGAATTGAAGCGAACAAAGGAGATTGGAAATCGTGAAATTGCGTTGTAATTAAGGCAATCACAGCACTTAGCGCAAAACACCGATTACATCTATCCGATTTTGCTATAACTGTTGGTACAACAGAATTTACTTTCGCAATTATCTTTTTCGCTTCCTCTTTTGATTTCATCAACTTACAGCCTGACCGGGAATTGCTGGTATCGCAGCAGACTATTGATGCAGTTGAAGACAGACTGCGAATCCTGCTCAATCTTTAACCTTTGTTGATTAACAAGGTTAAAGTCAAAACAGGCGCTTCGGGTGTGCTTATTGATTGCTCTTAGACTTTTCTCATCAGGAGAGGCTGTGTTATAAATACATTTTCGCCAATCGGAGCCGAAGATTTCTGAGAGGCTGTAGAGCAGAGGACTCCGATTTTGGGGGATTGAAAAAAGCGGGTTAAGTTATTGAAAATAAAGGCCCCTTAGCTCAACGGCAGAGCAGAGGACTCATAATCCTTTGGTTGGAGGTTCGAATCCTCCAGGGGCCACTTATAAGTAGTGATAAAAGGCGGGTTAAACGGCTCGCCTTTTTCATTCTGGTTAGGTTTTATGCTCAAGTCGCACATATAGTCGCACATTCAACTGAATTATTCTTTTCTACGGCCAGCTTTCTGAGATTTGCCTACCTGCTTACTGCGGGGCCGTCCTGGCTTACGCTCTTTCACAAGCTTTAAGTCACCCTCCTCAATAACGTAATCACGTCCTATCTTTTGAGCAGGCAAACGACCGTCTGCTATAAGAGCTAGTACCCGACGCCGTGATATTCCCAGTATATCCGCCGCATTATTTGTACTAATCAAACTCATACCTCATTTATACACTCGGAGAAATTATTCGTCAAGTGGAATATTTTTATTGACAAACTATTCCACATATGGTATAGTTTCTCTTGTAAGGTTGATGGTTCTTTGACAATCAAGCCGAAACCTCAAAGGGTCTGGTCATAGTTGCCGTGCTGATGAGGGACTAAGCAGAGTTGAGAGGGTAAGATACTCACTCAACCGACAGACACGCAAACACTCACCTTAAACAAATCACTACTTCAAATCAGGAGGCTACCACCATGAAGGAACGCGAGACACGCACACTTGAGCAAGTTAAGGCAGGCGACATACCACAGGTTGAGTTTGAAATGAGCGCCGAAGACTATGGCGAATGGTTGCACGGCGACGATCAAGATTACCCGTTCTAACAGCGAAGCGGCTAGATGTTCCAGCATCTAGCCGCTCGAAACTTCCACCGAATAAACGATGAAAGGATTTCTTCAAAATGAAGACTAACACGACACCGACCGACATTCAATCACTCAAGAACGACTTTTACCCGACCGCTTACAGCCTTCAACTTCAGGCCGAAGAATTGGCAGCCGCGAATGCCGAATACTTTGAAGGCTACTCCGAATGGTCAGAAGACCTTGAGGCTATCCGATTAGCCGAAGAAGAAACCAAAGCATGGGACGGGGCAAAGCCTGTCACTTTGGATGATGGCGCACAAGTCTTAATCAAGAAGGCTTGCGAACATGCCAAATGCCCGCATCACAAATGCAACCGCTCGGACCTTCGTATCGGCGGCATAGACATTTGACCTGTGGACTGTGCGAGCAGGCAATCAAACCGGATGATGTAACAAACCTGCATCATCCGGTTTACCGCAGCCAGGGAGGGACCGAAACCGAGCCGGTTCACAAAGGCTGTCACGTTGCCTACCACATCGCACAAGGCGACTTCCGAGCATTCGGCCGCATCGGTGGACAATCACAGCGACATACAAAGCGATGGGCTTTCAATCTCAAGAATGTGAAAGACCATCCGGCCTATGAACTCAGCAGGCAATTTTATCGAGCGCATTACGCGCACTAATGGAGGGAGCATGAGAGAAGTAAGATTTCCACTTGGAAGAATGGTAGCCACACCAGGCGCACTGGAAGCTCTCGTCGACAGCCGGCCAGGATGCCTTTGAATTTATCCACAGGCATCAGCAAGGGAATTGGGGTGCTTGTGCGAAGAAGACAAGCAAGAGAATGATTTTTCAGTTGATAAAGACCTCAGAATCTTCTCAGCCTATCGACTGAAAGATCAAACCAAGATTTGGGTAATCACAGAAGCCGACCGCAGCGCAACGACTGTGCTTATTACCGTCTGAATACTAACCACACCAGACCGGGGCAAGCTCGACTTGCCCCACACTCAGGAGGTAAGACCATGATTCATCAGATGCCAGATCAGATCGAAGCCAAACACCAAAAACTCATCACGAATTCGGAAGACCTCGCAATTGTGCGAGAGCAGATCAAAGACAGAGAGCTTGAGGCAATCTGCGAAGCGGCCGAGGCCAGAGGCGAAGACGGAAAGCCGCTATACACAAATGACAAGCTACGCGAACGGGCCGCACGCACAAGCCTAAAGACTGACGCTCAATATCAACGCGACAGAGAGACAGCGCGAATACTTGAGCGCCGCATTGCCTTGCTCAATGCTGAAATTGAAAGGCTACGCCGTGAACTCAGGATTGCGATGATTGATTTTGAGCGCGCCGAGTTAGGACAGCGTGCAGCATAGGTAAAATTAAGGGCCGTGCGCTCCCGCAAAGAATCGCACGGCCCACTATCCCGCGTGCCTTATCAGCACGCAGAAAGGCACTATCATGACAACACAGGAGAACTCAGATAATCAACCGAGCCTGTTTATGGATGATGAAAGCAGGCTGGTACGCCTTGAGGGTTTATCAGAAGAGAGCCGCGAAGCTTTAGCAGACCTGTTCATCGTATTGCGCCGGGGGATGAGGAAAGAAGGCTGCGGCTGGCAGGTAGTAGAAGCCGAGCTAGACCGATTCATCGAACTGTTGTTTAGAGGATCGGAAGCCTACAGATTGGCGTTGAAGTTATATGCAGGCCGGTATGAAGTGATGGGCGGAAGGAATACGCCCGACATTATGCGCGATGTCATAGAAAAATACATGGCTGATAGTAACGAACAGAGAGCAACAGTTGATGATATATAAGGGTAAGCAATCGCAAATAGCAGCTAGTAGTAAAAGATTGGTATGGGGAGCCTCGTGATGAGGCTCTCAAGAATAACCCAAGGCTCTTGGGAAAAGGACGTTGACAGTATTGCATTAAATGAATATACCTACAGCTAGAGATATGGAGAGAAATATAATGATAAAGGAAAGGTTCACCTTGGACTTTCTCGAAGGACAGCAGTTTGAGGGATACACTCGCGGCGAAGACTGGAATGGCTTTGCTTGTCCATACTTTACTTTTGATCAGGCCCAGTGCATAGCCGACGCCTGGCGGGGTAGTGGCAAGAATGCATCCTATGACAATAACCGCGATGAGTTCACATTCGAGATGCAAGACGGAGAAGAAGATCGTTTCTATTCAGAGGAAATTGAAGGAGTAAAGTTATACCCTATTGGCGCAGGTAGCTGGATATGGAGTGAGAGCGAAAAATAAGATCGGACCACAATTGGACGATGCAAACACCAGAGGAATTATCAGCAAGAGCGTAGTAAAGATGAAAGCCACAGCCAAATATTAGAGGGAAGGCATGGAACCTGTCCGGTAAGGATTGACAAACCAATTATACATCTGCTAATTCATCGGATAATTGAATTTTGCTTTTTTTCTGCCCCTATAAAAATTTAAGGAGGTTTTTTAGTTTTCAGAAACATCAGTATGACTGACCACAAAAATCAAGAGTTATGCGCAATTGATTTTTTCTGCGGAGCGGGTGGTATGACATATGGTTTCCGACAAGCCAAGATCAATGTACTTGCAGGGATAGATGTTGATCCCAAATGCAAGCAAACATATGAAGAAAATAATCGCCCGTCACAGTTTATAGAAGCTGACATAAAGGCATTTCCTTTACGTGAATTAGCCAAAAGAACCGGAATCAAGAAGCGGGATGACAATCTGATTTTTATCTGCTGTAGCCCTTGTCAATATTGGTCAAAAATCAATACAGATAGGAGCAAATCGGAAGCGTCAAAAAACCTGTTATCTGATTTTCAAAAATTTGTAAGCCATTTTAAGCCTGGCTCACTCGTAATTGAAAATGTCCCTGGCATATTAAACAAGAGCGAGGAAAGCCCTTTGAAGGCATTTTTAGATTTCTTGAATAGAAACAAATATAAATTTGTGTATGATGTAATAACTGCGAGTCACTATGGAGTTCCGCAAACAAGAAAAAGATTCCTACTGATCGCATCGCGTGTTACAGGAAAAATTACCTTACCAATTGCTGATACAAAAGACTACCCTCCGACGGTGAGGCAATATATTGGCCATCGGGAAAAGTTTGTCCCAATACCAGCCGGACACCGAGACAGTACGGATTTTTTGCATACGAGTGCGGGACTATCAATCGACAATCAAAAAAGAATGAAGATGACTCCCCACGATGGAGGAACAAGAAAAGCCTGGAGTCATACCGAATTACAAATCCCTGCATATGAAGGAAAAGACGACTACTTCCAAGACATTTACGGAAGAATGTTTTGGGATAAACCAGCACCGACTATAACAACAAAATTCCATAGTATTACTAACGGGAGATTCGGACATCCTGAACAAGATAGGGGAATTTCATTACGTGAAGGAGCAACACTTCAAACCTTTGATTTGAACTATAAGTTTTATTCCAACTCAATTGCTGGGATTGCTCAATTGATTGGCAATGCAGTTCCACCGGCACTTTCCAAAAGAATAGCGGAAGCTATAATCAATTCAAACTAGTGGCATATTTTAGAGCAAAAGCAAGAGCCGTAGACCTATTAGGCAAAGGGCAAATAGCCGATTTGCCAACAGCTATATCCGAGCTATGGAAGAATGGCTACGATGCTTACGGAGATAATCTTGAAGCCTTTCTCTACATGGAGGGATATAAAGATATTCCAAAGCCTATTTTTGTGATTTCAGATGACGGCAAAGGAATGGACCGGGAAGACATTTTAGAAAAGTGGTTTGTACTTGGGACTGATGCAAAATCAAGACCTGACGAAGATGTAAAAGGCGAAGAAACCCTGAACAAAGAACCTCGTGTAAAGATGGGTGAAAAAGGTATTGGCAGATTAGCAGTCGCTTATTTAGGCCCTCAAATGCTGATGCTGACAAAGAAAATGAGACACCATTGGAGGCAGTTTTCTTTGATTGGCGAATTTTAGAGAACTACGATCTGTTTTTGAGTGATGTAAGTATCCCCTTGAAAACGATTAATTCTGCCTCAAGTTTTCAGGATACGTTTCAAGAGCTTAAAGCTGAGTTTTTGGGCAACTTCCCTACACCGAGAAAAAATCAACCGGATCCTTGGAAATACCAGTCCTCATTAAAGAAAACCATTATCGACGAATGTAATAATCTTGTTGTGCCGAATTTTATTATTGATGATCTAATCAAGGAGTTACTTGATGAACCGACAAAATCACATGCTACGAAGTTTGTCATATTTAACCCAGACCAGCAAATCGTTGATTTGCGGAATTTCACTAAGAGTGATGAAACCGAAGATTACAAAGATGATATATCAGTAAACCATACGGTGTCTGCTTTAGTGGGACTGTTTAATTTGTTTAAGACGGATAACCCGGAACATAAAACTTATTTTTGGATTTATGGAGATAATGACGCCGGGAGATATGATTTGTTAGACTTCAAATCGTTCTTCATACCGGAAGATTTTGAGAATTGTGATCATTTGATTGAGGGCGAGTTTGATGATACAGGTGAGTTTCATGGTAGCGTAAGGGTTTATAGGCAAACGGTTCCTCATAGGTTTAAGCCTATAAAG
>CAVXWP010000015.1:0-188114 GCA_963765495.1 Blastocatellia bacterium | reverse complement strand
TATAACTCAGGCCGGGCCTAACAAATCGCATCAACCGGAGCGCGCGAAGCAAGTATCTTATAGCTCCACCAGTGCTGCTCGCGCGCCCGGTCATCCCAACCGTTATGCCTAACCAACAGACGACTTGAGCCAATAAGGATATAATGTACAGAAAGGGAGGAAAGAGTGAATACACCGAAGGTTTTTGTGAGTCACGCATCCGAAGATAAAGACAGATTCGTGTTGGATTTCGCAGCCAGACTACGCGCAAAAGGAATTGATGCTTGGGTAGACAAATGGGAGATGCATGCAGGAGATAAACTGATCGACAAAATATTTGAAGAGGGGATAAAAGAATGCCCAAGCAATGATTGCGGTTTTATCCAAGTATAGCGTAGAAGCACTGGGTCCGGGAAGAGTTAAATGCCGGAATGGTCAGAAGAATTGAAGACAATACCAAGCTTATCCCAATCATTATTGACGATTGTGAAATTCCAGCGTGCTTGAGGACGACTGTCTGGGTAAAGATTGAGAACCTTGATAACTATGATACCGAACTAGAAAGTATTGTATTGTCAATTTTTGGAAAACTGGATAGGCCGCCGCTAGGCAATCCTCCAGCGTATGCACAAACCGTAATTGACATTGTGCCCGGCCTCACAGAATTGGACAGCTTGATTCTCAAACTTGCTTGTGAAATGGCTCTTGAAATAGACTATCCATTTATAGAAACTGAACCTTTGTATGCGCAAGTACAACCGCACGAAATCCATCAGAAAGATTTTTTTGAATCACTTGATATATTGGAACATAAAGGCTACATAGAATTGGTAAGACCCATGAGTGTCGATCCACCAGCATTTACCATAATTCTTTATGGCTTTGAGCAATACGCGAGGGTGTACATACCTGACTATAGCTCTATTGTGAACACGATAGCCACTCAGATCGTTAATAACGAGGGTAAATGAAGATTCAATATCGGAGCAACTCGACCAACCTTTAATGCTGATTCGACATACATTGAAGGCTCTGGCTAACCGCCGCCTTATCGAGATATTTGAAGGCAATGGCGGATTCATAATGATTACTAGGTGTTGCCGGAATTGAAGCGCGTATTAAATCAGAGATAGTAGCACACGCGAAAGTTGGGCATTACAAACGGCTCGACCGGAGCGCGCAAAGCGAGTTTCTTATGGTTCCTTTCAGGCCGTTCGCGCGCCCGGTCAACCGAAGCGTTAGGCGCGCTCACGCAATTATGGTTGCTATGGAACAGTTCGGTAAGCATAATTCTATGGCGATTTCATATACTACAGCGGCTTTCACTTGAACGAAGAGACAGACACATCAATTGCCTGCATCCGTACGATGTGTTATTGAATAACTCTACTCATTCGTCTGCAAACCGCTGTAATAGGTAATGAAGCACTAGAACTCTTGAGTTAAGACGCTGACGAGCGGTTAATCATGAAATCATCTCTCACAGTATTTCTATGTAGTACGTACACGGATCTTGCCGATGAGCGACAGGCGGTACTTGAGGCAGTCAGGAAGTTCAGCTTCAACACGACTCAATGGAGTTTTTTGGAGCGCGCTCATCTTTGCCGATTGAAACCTGCATAGAAGAGGTGCGGCGCAGTGATATACTTGTTGTCATTGTTGGGTATAAATACGGAAGCCTGTTCCGAGCATGACTGTGTCTTTTACAGAGGCTGAATACTCTGAAGGATTTCGACTCGGCAAGCCCTGTCTAGTATATCTTCGGAATGAAAACATTCCTATTTTGCCGAGGAATATCGAGCGCGATGCGCAAAAGCTTGAGGCACTAGAAAAATTCAAACACCTTTTACAGGAACGACATACTATTGCAACCTTTAATGATGCCCACGATTTAGCAGTTAGCGTCGCTGCGGATCTAAGCCGAACAGCACAAGCTCTGGAACAAACTATACATGCAGAACAAGCGCAGCAAGCAACTGCTGATAGCTCTCTGCTTGACGAGCTTGGCTCATTATTACGCCCAGCCCTAGAGAATCGAATCCCTGAAGCCACTATATTGTCTGCGGTTCGCCTAGCAATAAGGTCTCTCCTTACAATCGAGGGCAAAGGTAGCCCGCAAGTGTTTTTCAGTTACTCCCATGCAGATAGCAATATTGTGACAACTTTCGCTTTCAGCATACGAGCTGAGGGAGTAGATGTTTGGATTGACCAAGATCGAGTGTCTATCGGACAGTCAATTAGCGATGAAGTATCACGAGGCTTAGATTCGGCAGATTTCCTCGCGTTCTTCCTTTCCAAGAACTCCATTAGTAGCCGGTGGGCGCAGTTGGAGCTTAACGCACTTATGACCCGTCGAATTCGAGAGAAAAGCGGGCCAATAGTTTTTCCTATTCTTCTTGATGACACAGAAGTTCCGGCTTTATTACGCGATGTAAAGTATCTGGACTTGCGAGACCACGATATAACACGAGGGGTGCGCGAACTATCCGATAGCATCCGCAGTGTTGTTGCACACGGAGCCAGGTTATAGTGTTTATACAGGAACAAAGCTTTTCCAAACGGCTCGCTATCCCACGGCGCGCCTAACGCCCCGCGTGAACCGGAGCGCGCGAAGCACAATCCTTGTAAACCTTTGATTGCCGTTCACGCACCCCGCTGATGCCTCAGCTTTCTTCCCCTGCTGCATCGTCTATCTTGCTCTCTATTCGCCACTCTCAGGCAAATACTTCTCTACGACATCGCGCAATATGTCGGCGGCATTCCTTCCGCCAATCACTTCATACCGGCCTGCATATAATTTCAGGGCCAATCTATAAGCTTCCGACTCCCTAAACAACAACTCTATGAATCGGTTTAGCTCAGCTTCTACTACCTGCCAGCCGCAGCCTTCTTTCCTCATCCCTCGGCGCAATACGATGAACAGGTCAGCAAGGGCTTCGCGGCTCTCGGCTGAAATTCCCTCAAGGCGTACAAGCCTGCTCTCGTCATCCATAAACAGGCTCGGTTGATTCTCTGAGTTCTCCTGTGGTGTCATAACAGTACCTTTCTACGCGCTGAATAGGCGCGTGGGATAGTGGGCCGTGCGATTCTTTGCGGGACTGCGCGGCCCTTAATCTTGCTATGCTGCGCGCTGGCCTAACTCTTCGCGCTCGTAGTCAATCAAAGCGATGCGATAATCTCGGCGCATTCGCTCAATCTCTGCCGTTAGCATCGCAACATGGCGCTCAAGTATTCGAGCGGTTTCACGGTCCCGTCTGATATTGAGCATCGGCCTTTAGGCTCTGAGCGTGCGGCCCGTTCCCTGAACTTGTCGTTTGTGTAAAGGGGCTTTCCGTCTTCGCCCCTGGCTTCGGCCGCTTCGCAGATTGCCTCAAGCTCGGCATCCTTGATCTGTTCTCGCACTTGCGCGAGGTCTTCACTGTCGGTAATCAACTCCTGTTGTTTTGATCTCGATTTGTGCGGGTATCTGATGAATCATGGTCTTATCTCCTGAGTGTGGGGCAAGTCGAGCTTGCCCCGGTCTGGTGTGGTTAGTATTCACTGGTAAAAGCACAGTAGTTGCGCTTCGATCCGCCTCCGTTATTACCCAAATCTTGGTTTCATCTTTGAGGCGGTAGGCTGAGAAGATTCTGAGGTCTTTATCAACTGAAAATTCATTCTCTTGCTTGTCTTCATCACACAAGCAACCCCAATCTCCGGTTTCATGCCTGCGGATAAATTCAAAAGCGTTCTGGCCGTTCTGTGCGAGTGCTTCCAGTGCGCCCGGTGTGGCTACCATCTGGCCTAGTGGAAATCTTGCTGCGCTCATGCTCCCTCCATTAGTGCGCGTAGTGCGCTCGATAAAATTGCCTGCTCAGTTCATAGGCCGGATGGTCTTTCACATTCTTGAGATTGAAAGCCCATCTCCGTGATAGTGCGCTGATCTGGCCACCGATGCGGCCGAATGCTTTGAAATCGCCTTGCCTGCTGTGATAGGCAACGTGACAGCCTTTGTGAACCGGCTCGGTTTCGGTTCCTCCCTGGCTGCGGTAAACCGGATGATGCAGGTTTGTTACATCATCCGGTTTGATTGCCTTGCTGCACAATCCACAGGTCAAATGTCTATCCCGCCGATACGAAGGTCCGAGCGGGTGCATTTGTGATGCGGGCATTTGGCATGTTCACAAGCCTTTTTGATTAAGACTTGCGCGCCATCGTCCAAAGTGACAGGCTTTGCGCCATCCCAAGCTTTGGTTTCTTCTTCGGCTAATCGGATAGCCTCAAGGTCTTCTGACCAATCGCTGTAGCCTTCAAAGTCATCGGCTAGCGGCCAGTTCTTCGGCCTGTAATTGAAGGCTGTAGGCTGCGGGGTAATAATCCTGAGTGAGTGATTGAATGTCGGTCGGTGTCGTGATAGATTTCATGGTGAAACATTCCTTTCATCGTTTAGGCGGTGAGAGTTTCGAGCGGCTAGATGTTGCGAGCATCTAGCCGCTTCGCTGTTAGAACGGGTAATCCTGCTCATCTTCGTGTAGCCATTCGCCAAAGTCTTCGGCGGTCATTTCAAATTCGACCTGCGGTATGTCGCCTGCCTTGACTTGCTCAAGCGTGCGAAAGGGTTTTTCTTGCATCGTGGTAGCCTCTTGGTTTGAATTGGTGAATGTTTGCGTGTTGTCGGGTGAGTTACTGTTATTGGCTCACCTTTGCGCTCGTCGCTGCCTTCCGGGTTCTTCCTTCAACTCCGGCCTGAGTGCTTCGCGCTAGATTGTTAAAGAACCATCGAATTGATGTAATATTACGCGAAACGCGATATAATGTCAAGCAAAAAATAATGCGAAACGCGAATTATTTTACTTTACGCGCAATGATGCGTTATGGTATATATAAGCGAGCGCGTTGTATTATGCGCAGGGAGGTATGTTATGATTGGCGGCACTATGGCGAGAATTAGGATTGACGAATTGCTGGAAGAAAGAGGAATGACGGCGTATCGGCTGGCGATTGATTCCGGTATCTCACATGCGTCTCTGGCAAAGCTCAGGCACAACAAAGCGCAGGCCATCAGACTAGATGTACTTGATAAGCTTTGCGAGGTTTTAGAATGCGAAGCTGGGGACTTGATAGAGGCCGAAAGCGGCAGGAAAAACAAGCGGAAGGGATAAACCTATGGCGAATTACCCTCCACTTCAAGGAATTCCGCCCCCGCGCACTCAGCCGCCTATAGAATGGAGTTTGCGCTGCATCTGTGGTCGTCGCTTCATCGTCTTTGATCCTTCCGGGTCAGTGATCGGTGCGGCCGAAGATAGGGCAAAAGAGCGAGCGCGGGAATTGCGTGCCACGTTTGTGAATACTGAAATACATCGTTTTGCCTACTGCGGTGACTGTGGACACCTATTGATATTCGATTCGTCGTTCGAGATTGTAGAATCAGCAATGGTGCAATAATACGAACTTTTCGGCCTACCTAACACTGCCCCAATATATTGCTATTCATAAATGAGCTAATGAATTACTTTGACAAATCAAGAGATGGGTGACGAATGATTGACCATATGATTGACCAAACTAAAAAGCCACCTTTGCGGTGGCTGTAAGTTATTGATTTTGAAATAGGCGCGTGCGGATTTGAACCGCAGACCCCTACCGTGTCAAGGTAGTGCTCTACCCCTGAGCTACGCGCCTATAAATTCAAGGATCAAACTTAGCAGAGCCTGCTCAACAGTGTCAACCCTAACGTAAATTGCCATTAGTTCAGATGATTAAAAGGTTTAGACAGACCCGCAGGCACACATTCAATATGGCGATTCAGGGCTGTTGCAAAGTAGGCTCAACGACGCAATATTAGATTTAGGGCCTCTTGCGGATTGGCGTTGTAGCGCCGCCTTGCTTCCGGCAGATTCTTCAAACCCTGCCTTAATACCATTGCGATTACCAGATTGTTTATCACTGCCAAGCTCTCTGCTGCATGCCCTGTCTTCAACCTACAATAGTCCTCTTTCATTGTCTTATCTCTTCGGTAGTGTAACCCATTCTCCACTTGCCAATGCTTTCGCACCACCTGTAGCATCCTTTCAGCATCTGCTTCCTTCTTTGTCAGGCTTGTTATTCCATAGCTTGTTTCGCTTCGCTTCTTTCCTGTAGACACTATTTCAACTTCTCGCTCTATCTTGTAGACTTGTTCCAAGTATGGCCAATCCATCTCTCCTGCCATCATTGAACTTGTTGTTATCTTTCTGTGTTCAATTCGCCCGTGATGTTTCTCTATAGAGCAGGCTGTGGCCAGATCGTTTTTCATCTCTTTGAGTTTGGTTTTACCCTCTTCTATTTCGAACAATGTTTCAATCTCTGAGCGCAGGTGGGCTTGATTGTCCTTGACTGTCCAGACGTAATCGCCGCCAGCTTCGACGACTTGTCGAGAGAGTTCACGTTGTGCAAACATGGCATCACCAGTCACTATTTTCCCCTGTAAATCTATAGATTTAAGCAAGCGAGGGGCAGCAGATATTTCATTCTCTTTTGATCCTACTTCCATCTGCAAGAGCACAACGCCTTGATCTGGGAGATAGGCTGCAAGCAGATGCAACCCTTTAGTCTGACCTGCTGGTATAGTCCCTCTAAGAGTCTTTCCATCCATGTTCATTTCTACTGATTGTTCTGCTTTATCAGCAGAAAGCAGAAAGAGACTGAGAAGTTGTTGAAATTCATTAAGATCAAAAGCCTTGCCAAGTATACGAGAGTAAGTAGTAGGGTGAGGAGTGGAATCTCGATCAAAATCGAGAGCCTCACGAAGAAACTGCTTTCTCAAAGCAATCCAATGAGCAATGCCACGAGGCTCATCCTCGCCAGCAAGTTTAGCCAGAACGACAAAGACCAAAGCAAGTGCAAGAGGGTATCGCTTACCTTTAGCTTTGCGATGATCTTTGAGATTCCCTAGATAATGATAGAGACTCCCGACATCGAAGAAAAAGGGAGAATCCCCAGGAACAATAGAAGCGGCAAAAGTGTTATACTCCATCAGAGACCTACCTCCGGTTTGTAAAGTGTTTGATTCAAAGAACAACCGGATAAGGTCTTTTCTCTTATCTTGTCAAGCTACTTTGCAACAGCCCTGTCAAGGTAGTGCTCTACCCCTGAGCTACGCGCCTATAAATTCAAGGATCAAACTTAGCAGAGCCTGCTCAACAGTGTCAACCCTAACGTAAATTGCCATTAGTTCAGATGATTAAAAGGTTTAGACAGACCCGCAGGCACACATTCAATATGGCGATTCCTCTCGCTCGACGCAACCCGACGCAATACATTAATATGGACCTTTACGATTCGAGGGAGACTACTTTGAATAAGATAGAACGTATTAAAGGAGCGCTCAAGGGCGAAGAGGTGGACCGGCCTCCGTTCAGTTTCTGGTATCACTTCGGGCTTCAACATATGTTCGGAAGCAACCACGCCGAGGCTGAGATCGATTTTTATCGCGCTTATGACCTCGATTTCCTGAAGGTCATGAGTGATTACGCATATCCATTACCTCACGGACTCGATTCCGTGGACTCGGAAGAAGATTGGAAGAGGATAGAGCCGCTCGAGGCAAATGATGATTGCTGGAAAGAGCAGTTATCGGCGCTTTCAATCATCAACGATGCGATTGGCAAAGAGACTCTTTTTATAGAGACTATTTTCAGTCCCTGGACCACGGCGCGCAGACTTGCGCGAGCCGGCGAACTCGCAAAAGCGCGAGACCGCTACCCGGAGATCGTTCTCAGGGCAATGGAAAACATAGCTATTTCATTGGCCGCCTACGCGCGGGAAGCAATATCGAGAGGAGCCGCCGGGATATTTCTTTCGCTCGGCGCGGCTACCGACGACATCATGCCGCGCGAGCAATACGAAATGTGGGGCCGCCCGTTCGATCTGAAAATACTCGAGGCCGTCGGTGACGCTCCATTCAACGTGCTGCACATTCACGGTAAACAAATCCACTTCGACGCCCTTCTCGATTATCCCGTGGCCGGGTTGAACTGGTCGCACTTTTCTACCTCTCCCACGCTCAAAGAAGGAAAGGCGATGAGCGGGAAAACAGTCCTCGGCGGGGTCAATGAAGTTGAGGCATATCACCTGTCGGTGCCCGAGATCGGCAGGCAGGTGGCCGAATCTATATCGGAAATCGGGCCGCGCGGTTTGATCATCACTCCCGGATGCTCCGTCCCGACCGATACACCCGAGCGAAATCTTCGCGCCATAAAATCGGCTATAGATACTTATGCAAAGAAAACGGGGCCGTAAACCGGCCCCGAAATGTTTTGCCCTGATTTAGTCTGTCTCAGGAAGCCACGGCAGTGCCGTCCAAAAAGGCCCGCAGCCTGCGCGAACGCATCGGATGACGCAGCTTGGCAAGCGCTTTGGCTTCGATCTGGCGTATTCGTTCGCGGGTCACGTTAAAATGCTTGCCCACCTCTTCAAGCGTACGCTCTTCGCCCGACTGATCCAGGCCAAAACGCATCTTGATAATCTCTTTTTCGCGAGGCGTAAGCGTAGACAGCACGTCTTCGGTCAGCTCGCGGAGGTTATTGGTTATGGCGGTCTCGGCCGGGTTGGCCGAGCGCCGATCCTCGATAAAGCTGGCTATAGTCGTCTCGCCGTCGTCTCCGATAGGGGTCTCAAGCGATATGGGCTGCTGCGCGATCTTGAGCGCCTTGCGGACCTTCCAGGCCGGCATATCAACCCGACGAGCAAGCTCCTCGTGTGTAGGCTCGCGTCCAAGTTCCTGCACCATCAATCGCTGGGTTCGCAGTATCTTATTTATCACCTCAACCATGTGAACAGGCACGCGAATCGTCCGCCCCTGATCGGCTATGGCACGCGTGACGGCCTGACGTATCCACCACGTGGCGTAGGTCGAAAACTTATAACCGCGCCGCCAATCGAATTTCTCGACCGCGCGCATCAATCCGATGTTGCCTTCCTGGATCAAATCCAGAAAGTGCAGTCCGCGATTTATATAGTTTTTGGCAATCGAGATGACCAGCCGCAAATTCGCCTCTATCATCTCGCGTTTGGCCTGCTCTACTTCGGCCTCGGCCCCGACAATCGTCTGGAGGGTGCGCTTTATGTCGATAGCCGACTTCGCATAACGTCGCTCGATTTCACGGATAACCTTGCGCGCTGCGCGCTGCTGCTTCTTGAGTTCCGTAATGTCCTTGCGGCGTTTTGATTCCAGAGCGCGCTCAACGCGACTCAGATCGGTTTCGGCTTCCCGGATCTCTCTGACTATTGACTCCAAACCCTCGACAAAACGCCGCCGGGTCTCGGCGCTAAAGGTAAAAGCCCTCACTCGCCGCGACATCTCGACCAGACTGTGAGCGTACTGGCGGCGAAGCTTCTTGAGCTTCTTTGATGACTTGGGCTCTTTCTCTATCTTGCCTGAAAGGGCTACAAGGCTGTCGTGAGATTTTATTATTTCGCCAAACTCGAACATGACGCGCTGGCGAATCTCTTCGCGCTGCTCTTCGAGAGCTTCTTCGGCATCAGGGTCGGTCGCCACATCGACTATGTCCTGAGGATTGATAGCTCCCTCAGTAAGCTTTTCGGCAAGGTCTCTTATTACTTCGGTGGTTATAAATGAGCGCGAGAGCGCCTTTGCAATACGCTTGTTGCCTCGCTCGATACGCTTGGCTATACGTATCTCATCCTCGCGTGTGAGTAGCGGAACCGAGCTCATCTCGCGCAGGTAGAGTCGCATCGGATCGAGAGATTCATCCTTGCCCGGCTCCAGATCAACATCAATCTCGTCGGCCGCTTCCTCTACCGCTTCCGGAGCTTCTTCTTCCTCTACATCCACGCTCTCCCAGAGATCATCACTCGTATCTTCGTCTATTTCCGCGACTATGCGGTCCAGGCCCTTTGACGGGCCGAAATCTTCCTGGTTTTCGTCGTGGTTTCCCAAAAGGATGTCCTTGTCCATTCTGACCTTTATTCCGCCTTTCGCTATGCGCCGTTTTTAGACCGAACTAAAAAGCGCCCCTTTTGTCCAGCGGCGCTTCAAATCTTCATCAACCTGAAATAGTGGTTGACATCCTGTAGTGCATTACATAACATAACCTTCAAAGAAATATAATACAACATATTTCCCGAAGTATCTAGATGCAAATAGAGGGAGAGAGGATGTCTGCGAGAGAAAAGGTAAGTCATAATGAATGCGATATTTACGAACATCTGACGACGGCGAGGAATTATCTTCGCACGCTTGATGATTTCTATGCAAGGGCGGCGGCGGCCCATAACACCACTTTCGAGCATTATCAGGTGCTGCTAGCCGTGCATTGTCTCGAAGAAGCGCACCTGCCGCTGAGAGTTTTGGCCGAACATCTGGTGCGGGACCGCACGGCCACAGGCCAGCTTTGCAAGCGCATGCAGCAGGCGGGGCTTTTAGACCTGACATATGAGGCAAATTCGCACAGGCCGCAACTGCTCGTATCGCTCAGCGAGCGGGGTAAAGAGGTGCTGAAAGCCGTAACGGAAGACGGTTTACGCAATCGTGACAGGTATTTGAACTCGCTCGCACCCGAAAAGCGAACGTGTCTGGCCGAGGCGGTTCGCTTTTCGTGGCTTGACGGGTTGGAGCCAACGCTCAGCCTCGCCCCGCAAAAGCGTCTGGCCTGAAACCAGCTTGACACTACGTGACAAATATTAACTTCAACAGCCCCGAAGGTACTGAAAAATTGCGAATATACGAGATTAACACTCGCCTGCACTGCTTGAGCCTTGAGCAGATCACAGACGCCGAACTGGGTGAATTGTCTCTGCTGGGGTTCGATTGCATCTGGCCTATGGGCATCTGGCAGATCAGCCAGGGCGCAAAGCGAATATCGAAAATCGTGGCCGAAGACTACGAAGGCTCGCCCTATGCGATTCCTGAATACAGGGTCAATTCAGAGCTTGGCGGAGAGAGAGCGTTTTCGGCTCTGGTCGAGCGCGCCCACCGGGCGGGTCTGCGGGTCATAGTCGATTTCGTTTCAAATCACATGGCGATAGACTCGCCCTGGATTGATGAGAACCCGGAGTTGTTTATTCGAAGCGACTCGCGAGTGCGTAACCAGACTACCTCTGAGTTCTTCCTGCACCCAACGGGCGAAGTCGTAGCCTTCGGGCGCGACCCCTACTTTCCTCCCTGGCACGATACCTCGCAACTCGATTACACAAACGAAGAGTTGAGAGCGCGTATGATCGAGGTCCTGATATACATCAGCCGGATAGCCGACGGCGTGAGGTGCGATATGGCTATGCTTGTGCTCAGAGATTACATACGCCAGCACTGGTACCCTAATGCGCCCGCGCTCTGGTTTGACGAGCATATGCCGGGAGAGTTCTGGAATCAGGCCATCAGCGAAGTAAAATCCATAAGACCAGATTTCACTTTTATAGCCGAAGCCTACTGGGATAAAGAGCCGTACCTTGCCGAACAGGGATTCGATTTCACGTATGAGAAGAAGCTGTATGATGGTCTCGCGAGCCGCAATGCCGGACTTGTAAACGAGCGGCTCGCGCGCGACACTCGCGTATTGCAGTCCTCGCTTTACTTTATAGAGAACCACGACGAACCTCGCGCCGCATCCGTTTTCAATCGAAATAATAATCTGGCGGCGGCGGCATTGATACTTTCACTGCCGGGCACGAGCCTTATTCACGAAGGCCAGATGGAAGGCAGACAGGAGCGCCTGCCCGTACAGCGAATCAAACCGCTAAACCAGGAGACGGAAGACGCGGCGTTGAAGGCAGGCTACAAAAAGATACTAGAGGCTACAAGTGACCCGATCTTCAAAGAAGGCTCGTTTGCTCTGTTTGACAGCGGCGTCTGGGGAGCCGTGACTTTCATGAGGCAAACGGGGGGGCGAGCGGTCGCCTATCTGGGTCAAATATCCGACGCCTGGCACAAATTCAATGCCGTGGCATTTGATTTAACTCCGCTTGCCCGGTCAATCGGCGCGCAGGGTAAACTCAGGTTGAAGAACCTGATCAATTCCAATTCGATTTTTGTTGAAGAGAGTGAAGGCGCTTTTCGGTTCCACCCCAATCAGACGGGCGTAGATGAAGAAACAGAGTTTTGCATAATCGAAGCCTCGCGCGAGTGAGAGCGGTCTCTGCGCTTCTCCAAATTCATTCACCGTCCGGCCAGAACCAGGCTCGATTGTGAAGCCGCCTGCGCCGCATCAAAGAATTTCTTTATATCGCCGTAATCCGAGGCCGGGGCCAGTTGCCGGGTTATAGCCAGCCACCTGTGAACTACTACTTGATCCCCGCTCACTTTGTATTCGAGCTTGAACTGTCCGAAACCCTCTTTAAGATCAACGTCGGGCGGTAGCTCATCAATCTTGAATCCGTGAGGCAGGGCTATCTCTATCATATCTTCTCTGGTCGATTTCATATCGAACAGGACGGGGTACTCCCGGTCGGGTTTAGTAAAGGTAGGGTGATCCTGCACCCATAATAATATCGGTCTCAGCACAAAAAGGCGGCCCAGTCGATTGCCGTAATGATCGGCTCTGACCGTGTATTGCAGAGTCAAGGGGTCGCCGGGGTCGGCATCTCTATTGATCTTCAAATCGCTGAGCGTTGCGCCGGGAATATCGCGGGCCACGCGTGACGACATCTCCTTTGCATACTGATCGGCGTTTGACATCGAGATTCGCCGCCGCGCAAGCGAAGCCATCTGTCCGGTGGCCGTCTCTTTCACTTCAACCGTCACCTCACCCGTATCCTGTATCTGCGCATTCAATTCGCGCCGCACCGAGTTGGCTGATTCGGAACTTACAGGAAGGCGAAAGAGGTCGCCCGAATCGCCGTTGACAACGAGGCCATACCCTCCTTGAAGATAAAACGGCAAATCGCCCAGAGGTGTGACGCTATCGGTCGGGTCGAATAACAGCAGACGGCCCAGCCCCGAAGAATCCAACATGCTTTGCGTGTCCCGGTTCAAGGCAATTGCGACTATGGCGTGATTGAATTGCAGCGGAGACGGAAACTCCGGCCTCACCCTTGTGGGGTCGCCCGAATAGACCAGCACCATGTAAGACTTTATCCCTGCCGACCCGAGCATCGCCTGCAAGAGCGCAGCCTTGTCCTTGCAATCGCCGTAGCCTTTCTTAAAGACCACACTCGCCGGGTTGGGGCGATAACCACCGATCACGCCGAGTTGTATAGAGACATACCTGATGTTTTTTTGCACCCATCGAGAGATCGCCTGCGCTTTATCGAAATCCGATTCCAGTCCGGTGGTCAACTCTCTGGCCTTCGAGATGATGGCTTCATTAGGGCTATTGCGGTCATCTATCAACTGCTCGGTCCATCTCGACACGTCCTGCCAGGAAGAGATATTCCCACTTGCGGCAGGCCCTCCGGGCGGATAATACGCCACGGCCAGGTAGGGCAAAAGCCCCGTCAGATCAGGCATGTCGGTCTCTTCTTTGAGCGAGGGCAGGTCGCGCACTTCCCACGTATAGCTGTTGCCGTCCACGACCGGAGTAACAGGCGCGTGATTGAATACGCGGGATTCGACGCGCCATCCTTCGGGCAGATTCAGTTGATACCTGGAAGCAACGACAGGCGACCGGGTCTGGAAGAAATGATAATCCTGATTGACCAGAGGCTTTTCTTTCTGCACCCATTCGAAAGCGACTACCGAACCAATGTCTACCGCCTGAAAGCGCATGACCTTGGAACGGATTTCGCTGTAGAGATCATCGGTTATAGATTCTTCGATGGCATTGCGGCTTCCGAGTTTGAACACCTTATCATCGGCGCGGATGTGCCACGCTTGCAGATCGCTTATTCGGGTCTGGCTGTCGTATTGAATCTCGCGCCGGGCGGCGGCGCGCCCCTCTTCGGTCAGCACCCGCAAGACATATCGAGACCTCGTCTCGGCCCGCCCGTCGCTCTTGACCGTGGTGATTCGCTCATCGAGCAAGACTATAAACGGCTCGCCCTTATCGAAGCTCTGCGGAGAAGCCTGCAAGACAGCCTGAACCCATTCGGGCGCTGAATCGGCTCGCGTGTTGCCGTTAAGCAACAGACAGATCGCAAGCCCCACTGTGATAAGTCTCGCTAGTCGCATATTCCCCGCTCAACTCGGTTCTAAGATAGCATATCGCCCCGCATTGCCAAAACTTTGACAGGATTAACAGGATTTTGAAGGATTGACCGGGATTGCCTGTTTATCTTTTGAAATCCTGTCAATCCTGTCAAAAAGCTCTTCTCTTCCCCGCCGTTTGCCTGACTTGCTTGACATCCAAACGTCATTCCGGTTACTTATTTCCTGCGCCCGATAGTGTAATAAAGCTTTAGCCTGATCGCCCGTTTCACAGGAGCATTCGTGTCATCACCGCCGCTTTATGTCTTCGTCAGTTCCACGTCGCTCGACTTGCAGCCAGAGCGTAAAGCTGTGGAAACGGCTGTCCATCGGATCAGAGAAACAAAATTCTCAGGCATGGAATATTTCGGCAGCCGCGACAAGACTACGCATGACGCTTCGCTCGATGCGGTGGATAAAAGCCACGTCTATGTAGGCATATTCGGCAACCGCTACGGTTCAGGCATCACCGAGGCCGAGTACCACAGGGCACGAAAGCGTGAATTGCCCTGCTATATCTATTTCAAGAAAGATGATGCCTGTGATGAGAAATGGAGCGATAATCCGACTCGACTGAATGCTTTGAAAGAAGAGTTGAGGCGCAATCACACGGTTACTGAATTTAACAACACTGATAATCTGGAAGCCCGCGTGATAGGCGATTTGTATCGCTGGTATATTGATGATTACCTGATTCCAGAGCTTGAACGCGTAAGCCGTGGCGAAGCCTCTCCCGCCAGAGCACAATCCCTGCTTGCCTCGGTCAAAGATCGAGACGCGCTCGAAAAGGAGTTGCCCACTCACCTGTTGAGCACTATCGAGCGAATCCGCGCTCTTTATCAGTTGCGCGCCCCGGTAGGCGATTTCGTAGGCCGTGAAAAAGAAATAGCCGAGTTGAAAGAGATGCTCCGCAACGGAGGCAGCGCCGGTATCAGCGGCATAAGCGGCATGGGCGGCATAGGCAAAACCGAGCTTGCCTTGTATGTAGCCGAACAGCTTCGCGGAGATTTTCCCGACGCGCAATTATTGATCGAGATGCGCGGCACTGCCGACAATCCGCGCGATTCGACAGATGCGCTCGCATCGTGCATTCGCGCATTCGAAGGGCTTGAAACGAGACTGCCCGACGATGTGGAAACACTCACCACGCTTTATCGAAACGAATTGAACGGCAAGCGCGTTTTGATACTGCTCGACAACGCGGCGGAGGATAAACAGGCGCGGCCTTTCCTGCCGCCTGCTGGTTGCGCGCTGCTTGTGACTTCACGCGAGGCGATAGCCTTGCCGGGGATGAAGCGCATACGGCTCGAACAACTCAGCCCGGTTGAAGCGCGAGATTTGCTGACGGAAATCGCGCCGGGAATAGAGCCAGAGATTGCAGACCGGATATGTTACCTGTGCGGCTATCTGCCTCTGGCCATTCGCGCAGCCGGAAGCCTGCTCGCCGTGACCGAGGATTTAGACCCTGATGATTACGCAAAGCAACTGGAAGATGAGCGGGCGCGGCTTGAGCTAATCGGGGAAACAGGCGTAGACAGAAGCGTAGAAGCATCTTTCAACTTGAGCTATGCGCGATTATCGGCTGATTCAGCACGAATATTTCACTGTCTGGCAATCTTTCCCGGTACATTCGACGCGGCAGCGGAAGAGGCAATATGCGAAGACGCGGGCCACAAAAATCTGACTGATTTATTGCGGCGCAGTCTCGTGCTTTACGACAAAGAAACAAAGCGTTATCGCCTGCACGACCTGATGCGCCTGTTTGCGAAAAAACGCTTGGAAGAAGAAGAGAGCCTCGCTTGCGTGAAACGTCACGCCGGGCATTATTTGAGTGTTTTGAGAAAAACCAATGAGCTTTATAAGCAGGGTGGGGAATCGCTCAGGCAAGGAATGGCCATGTTTGATCTTGAATGGAGTAACATTCAAGCAGGACAGGCGTGGTCCGAATCGCAGACTGACGAAGATGACGCGGCAGCCCGTTATTGTAGCGATTACCCTTTGGCAGGCGTATATCTGCTCGACCTGCGCCAGCATCCGAGAGAGAAAATCAATTGGTATGAAGCCGGGCTGAATGCCGCCCGGCAATTAAAAGACCGAAGCAATGAAGGCATGATACTGGGCAACATGGGCCTTGCATACGCAGCTTTGGGCGAGACCCGCCGCGCTATCGACTTCTACGAGCAACAGTTGGTCATAACTCGCGAGATTGGTGACAGGCGTGGTGAAGGCAATGCGCTCTTTAACAAGAGCCAGGAACTCAAAAAACTAGGCAACCGTGTTCAGGCTATTGCCGATACGGAAGCTGCGTTGGAAATATACGAGCAGATCGAAAGCCCCTACGCCGCCAATGCGCGCGAACAACTGGATGAATGGCGCGGGGAGGGTGTATGACGAAATTCATCGGCAATCGGGGGAGTGTAAGGGTCTTCCGTCACTCGGTTGATATGCTAAAATGTGACCTTGAGGTTCTATTATGACTACCAAAGCAAGAGCTACTATTGATGACCTCTACCATGCGCCAGGTAAAGCGGAAATTGTTGATGGAGAACTTGTTTTAATGTCACCAACAGGAGATGTGCCCAACTATGCAGCAGGAGAGATTTTCGCCAGCTTACGTCACCACTCGCGCAGTACAGGTAAGGGCCGCGCGGTTACCGACAATGCGGGTTTCAAAGTGAATCTTCCTCACCGCAATTCACTTAGCCCGGATGCAGCTTATTACATCGGGCCATCAAGGGGAATGAAATTCTTTGATCGCGCGCCCATATTTGCCGTAGAGGTAAGAAGCGAAAGCGATTATGGTCCAGTCGCAGAAAAGCGTATAGCTGAAAAGCGAAAGGACTATTTTGCGGCCGGCACTCTCTGTCTGTGGGATGTGGATTTACTTAGTCCAGAAGTGATCAGGTCTTACCATTCCAGCGATCCTGACAATCCAATCATCTTTCATCATGGAGACATCGCAGACGCTGGAGAAGCGGTGAAAGGTTGGGCGATGCCGGTTGACGACTTGTTTCCAGATGATGAAGAGGAACCCCGCAAGTAGGTTGGTCCATCTGTTCATTCACCCAAATCCTTTGCGCGTTGCTGTAAATCATAGAGCTTTGTCAATGCTTCAACCGGACTCAGTTCGTTTATATCGAGGCTCATCAACGCTTCAATCAACGGATTTGCGGCTTTCTTCTTTGTGATCGGCTCTTTCTTGCTCTGCCCGCTGTCGTATTCGCTCAACAACTCCTTTGCGCGATGTAGCACCGGGCGCGGCAGGCCCGCAAGCTGCGCTACGTATATGCCAAAACTCTTTTCTGCGCGGCCTTCTTTTACCTTGTGCAGGTACTCTACTTTTCCCCGGCGCTCTCTGACCGCTACGTGAAAATTCCTGACGCGTGGCAGGTAATCGGCGCAATCGGTCAGTTCGTGATAGTGCGTCGCAAACAGTGTCTTGGCCCGCAGGCGCGGCTGATTATGCAGATATTCCACCACGGCGCGGGCTATCGAAAGGCCGTCCGCAGTGGATGTGCCTCGCCCGATTTCATCGAGCAATACAAGGCTCCGCACGGTCGCGTGATGAAGGATGTGCGCCGTCTCGATCATCTCTATCATAAAACTAGAATGGCCGCGCAGGGTGTAGTCGTTCAAGCCTATGCGCGTAAACACTCGATCAATCATCGGCAGCCGCGCAGATTCGGCCGGGACGTAGCTGCCTATCTGCGCGAGCAAACAGATCAGCGCAACCTGTCGCAGGTAAACCGATTTGCCCGCCATGTTTGGCGCGGTCAATAGCATTATCTGAATATCGCTGCCTGACAGCCGCGTATCATTAGCCACAAACTCGCGCCCTTCGAGCATGCGTTCGATCATCGGGTGGCGACCGTTTACGATCTCTATCTCGTCGCCTTCGTGCAACTCGGGCCGCACGTATCCGTTGAGCGCGGCGTATTCGCCAAGCGCCGCGCTCAGATCAATCCGCGCAAGCCCGACGGCTACGCGGCTGATGCGTTCGTGATGGCGGCTGATGTGACTAAGCACCTGCCTATACAGCGAGGTCTCAAGTTCAAAGATGCTTTCGCGGGCGTTGGCTATCAGCGATTCGTGCTCTTTGAGTTCGAGCGTGAAAAATCGCTCGGCGTTCGCAAGCGTCTGCTTTCGGATGTAATCGTTTGGCACGAGCCGCAGGTTTGGCCGCGTGACTTCTATGTAATAGCCGAACACCTTGTTATAGCCCACCTTGAGCGAGCGTATGCCCGTGCGTTTGCGCTCGCGCTCTTCGAGTTCCGCCATAAAGCGTCGGCCCCCGATAAGCGTAGAGCGCAACTCATCAAGCTCGGATGAAAAGCTTGAGCGGATCACTCCACCGCGCTCGAAATTCGTGGGAGGCCGATCCGACAGCGCGCCCTCGATGTACTTGATTAAATCGGCGCAAGACTCAAGCGGCGAGATAAAATCTTCGGGCGCTCGCTCGCCTTCAAGCGCGGCTCGAATCTTTGCCACTCCTTTGAGGCTGTGCCCGAGCGTTATCACTTCATAAGGTACGGCCAGCCGACGACGAACGCGGCCAAGCACCCGTTCAATGTCGAGAACATCATCGAGCGCAATGCGAACACGCTCGCGCGCAGATTCGTGTTTGTGAAACCACTCTACGGCGTCGAGCCTTGCGCGCAGTTCGGCAAGATCGAGCAAAGGATGGCGCAACCGGCGGCGAAGCAACCGCCCGCCCATCGGCGTCTGAGTCAGATCAATGGTCGCCACGAGCGACCCCGTAGGCGCGCCGCCCGCGAAATCCCAGCTTTGAAATATTTCCAGGTTGCGAAGCGTCTGCGAATCAAGCTGCATGCTCGAATCCGCGCGGTAACTCTGAATCTGATTGAGATTCGCCAGCGCGTCGGGCTGCGTGTCTCGCAAATAAGCGATGACCGCGCCCGCCGCTCGCGTGGCAAGCTGCCAATCTTCAAGCCCGTATGCCTTGAGCGACACTACCTGAAAATGATCGAGCAGGGCGCGCCGCGCCGCTTCCCATTCGGTCTGCTCATCTGGCAATCGAGTTATGGCGCGAGCTTCGAAGGATGAAAGATCGAGGCTCGCGGGCGCTACAAGCTCGGCGGGCGCGATTCGCTCAAGCTCGGATTCGGCCTGCGAGCGATCAAGCTCGGTTGCGCGAAATTCGCCCGTGCTCACGTCTACATAGGCAAGCCCGGCCGAGCGTTCGCCTATACAGATACCCGCCAGATAATTATTGGCGCGACGTTCGAGCAGGCCGGGGTCAATGACCGTACCGGGCGTGATGATGCGGACGACTTCGCGCTCGACCAGCCCCTTGCCCGGCGGCGTCACCTGATCGCACACGGCCACCTTGTACCCGCGATTGATGAGCCGGGCCAGATGGCTGTCGAGCGAGCGAACGGGTATCCCCGCGAGCGGGTGCGCGTTGCCTTTGCCAAACCATTTGCGCGTAAGGACTACGCCAAGCTCGCGCGCAAGCGTCTGCGCGTCTTCGTCAAAAGTCTCGTAAAAATCGCCGATCTGAAACAGAAGGATCATGCCCGGATAGCGGCGCTTGATCTCAAGATATTGTCGGCGAAGCGGTGTAGACATGGGCTTTCACGGGGCCGGGCTATTCTGTTTGCAACCTCTGTTCGTAAATCGAAACTTCTAAAATTGGTCAATGGGAATAGGCCGCGGATGACGCGGATGCGGCGGATTTTCGCGGATCAAGTTATATCCACCTTACTTCACATCAACCGTGGCTATACTATTTTATTTAGTAATTCATCGTTCGCTTTGAGCGACTCATAGAGTCGTTTCAATTCTCCCATGCCGATGAGCGTTACCTCTTCCCAGATTTCGTGGAACGAGCCTGTCAGTCGGCGGCCCGCGAAGTTTGCCGCCCGCTCGTCGGCAATCACCAGAAAAGGGCGCGACCGTTGCGCGTCATAAGCGTGCTTTAATCGAGTGAGCGCGCTGTCTACGCTACCGGCTACCTGCACTTCAAAGACGTGGCTCAGGCGAGGAGCCATTGGGCTGTCGCGCCAGACTACGTCGTAGTATTCAAACTCGGCTTCGGCGTGTCGGCCAAGCATCCGGCCTATCTCAACAAGCATCTGTTGCGCTTCGGTGTGCGAGACTGCGCGCGCGACATCTTCGACAGGAGTCGAGTCAAACGACAAATGCAGAGCCTCGGCCTCTACGCGGCGGCGGCCCTTAGCCGTGAGCGTCCACGCGTTGCCGTCGCGGCGCAATTCGCCTTTATCAATCAACTGGCGACCGGCGCGCTGCACTACGTTGCGCCACGGGCTCCGCCCGGTAGACGTAGTCCGGCCCAGGTCGTCGGCGGTCAGTTGCGGAAAGTAGCGCACAAGGCGGTCATAGAGGTATCGCAGTTGATCGCTCCCGCCTGTGGCTTCCAGTTCCTGCAATATTGGGAGTTCGATTCGCGCAGCTTCAGGAAAAGGCATCGGCTTTGTCTTGGAAACTCAAATTTCTTTCGCCGGTTATTTTATGACAGGATTAACAGGATTAAAAAGATCAAAGAGAATCATGTTTAATCCGCCGCGAATCCTGTTAATCCTGTCAATCGGTTCGTTCAACGATATTTATGTTACGCTCGGCAAGCGCCCGCACAAAGGCTTCGGGCGGGACGCATCGCTCCTGCGGTATCGCGCCTTTCTCTTTTATGTCGCCGCGCGCCATCATCTGCGCGATTATCGAGGCGGGAAATGCGGTGGTCCGCATCATCGCGCTCAACCCCGTGCTCTTATCAAATAAATCAATGATGTCGTAGCTGAGAGTCTGCCGCTTGCCGTTTGCCTCGCCGCGAAAGACTACGCGGATTAGAACCGCGTCCGGGCCGTCGGCGGGCAATCGCCTGACAAGCATCTCTCCGAGCACGCGGCGTGGCGCGAGGTGCACGCATTCGATCTCTATCTCTTCGCTTGTCGCAAGCCCCAGATCAATCAGGAGCTTGAATTTTTCGCAGTGGCCCGGATAGCGAATCGTTTTGTAATCGAGTTCGTCCAGACGACCGAGAAAAGTTTCAGGCAACGTAGAGGTTCCGCCCGATGTCTGGAAGGCTTCCATGCGTCCGTAAGGCGGGGGGAATTCCAGCGACTCGATTTCCGTCATGGAATCGACCTCGATTATCTGACCGCCGCGAATCACGCGAGCGCGCTCCACATATTCGTTTATCAAGCCCTCGACGGAAAAAACCATCTGATAATTCAACGGCGGCTCAGGCGTTTGAGGCAATCCGCCTACGCGGATGTGAACGGCTTCGAGCCGGTCGAATCGCGCCGCGCCGTGAGCTACGAGCACCGATACCATCCCCGGAGCCAGCCCGCAATCGGGTATTATATTTATCCCTGCCGCCCGCGCCGCTTCATCAAGATCAAGCTCGGAGGCGACGACCGCGTTATTGCCTCCGAGGTCGCAAAAACTCACCCGGGCTTCGACTGCCGCGCGGGCCAGTTGCAGGTTGTAGTGATAGACCACGCAACTGATCGCCGCGTCGTGCCCGCGCATCAACTCGATTGTCTGATCGTAATCCGACACATCTATCTGTCGAGGGGTAATTCTGTCGCCTCCGATTTTTTTGGCCACTTCGGTAGCGCGATCGACTTCGACATCGGCCACGGTGACCGCGTCCACGCCCGAATTGTGAATGAGGTCATAGGCCGCGCCAAATCCCATTCGGCCCGCGCCCAGTACGAGTATCTTCATGCATTTCCTTTCCAGATGTCTATCGATTGCCGGTCAATTCGGCCAACAATTCGGGGAGAAGCGCGAGGCTTTCCAGTTCGATAAAATCCGCCTGCGCCGGGTCGAAGTCTTCAACCATTTCGTGAAACCACGTGGTCGCATACGGAACATGGACGGCGCGCCCGCCCGAGGCAAGGACCGGCAGTATATCCGATTTTATGGAATTGCCTACCATCAGAAATCGTTCGGGCGAGATTCGGTGACGCGCCATAATTGATTCGTATGTGCTTTGCTGTTTCTCGCTCACGATCTCGATTCGACTGAAATAATCGCCCAGCCCGGAGCGGGCGATCTTCGATTCCTGATCGAACAAATCGCCCTTCGTGATGAGCATCAGATTGTAGGATTCTGATAGCTTCGAGACGGTTTCTCGCGCTCCATCGAGAAGCTCTACGGGGTGGAGCATCATCTCTCGCCCGTAGCCGATGATCTCCATAATCTCGTTTGCGCCGATGCGCCCTTCGGTAAGTTCGACGGCGGTTTCGATCATCGAGAGCGTAAATCCCTTTATACCGTAGCCAAAGTGCTGGATGTTGCGAAGCTCGGTTTCGTCAAGTTTGCCGGCGATCCAAGGCTCGCTGTGATAGCTCATCAGGAGCCGTTCAAATTTGCGTTTGGTCTCGGTAAAAATGGGCTCGTTGTGCCAGAGCGTATCGTCGGCATCAAAGGCGATAACATCAATTTCAAACCCGGATGTTTTCGGCATGATTACTTCTTCAAGAGCCCCTGCGTGTCGAGCCATTCGCCAAAACGTTCGATCCAGTGGTCGGAGGGCAGATTCTGCTTTCGCATTCCAAAGCCGTGCCCGCCCTTTGAATACATGTGAATCTCGGCGGGCTTCTTCGCCAGCATCCACTTTATATAAAGATTGACGCTGTCGGGCGCAAGCCCAAGTTGATCATCCGTGGCCGCCGCTACGAACAACGGCGGGGCGTCACTCGGCACGGGCGCATCTTTGACCGCGCCCATGTAGGCATAAATCGGGGCGAGAAAATCGGGGCGACTCTCTGCCGTATATTGAAAGCCTACGGCGGCGGTGACCGTCCCGCCCGCTGAAAATCCCATCAAGCCTATGCGCGTGGGCGACACGCCAAACTCCGAGGCGTGCTTTCGCACATAGGCGACCGCCGCCACGCCGTCCGCTATGGCAAGAGGTATGACTCTGGCATTGTCCTGGTCCATCCGGTCGCGGTCCGTGATTTTTGACATCAACTCTTTCACGCCGTCCTCGCCCGTAGGCACCAGACGGTATTTCAAAACGAATGCCGTGACGCCTTTGCCGTTTAGCCATTTGGCTACGTCAATGCCTTCGCTGTTGATCGAGAGCGCGTGGAATCCGCCTCCCGGGCAGATGACGACCGACGTGCCGTTGGCCGTCGCCGGGTCGGCGGCATAAACCGTCAGCGTAGGCTGCGCTACGTTTGTCACAACCTGCGTATTCCAGATTTGCGAGAAATATTCTTTCTCCTGATGCTTCCAGTCTTCGGACCCCGGCGCTGCGCCCGGATACAGGCGTATAACTTTTTGAGCACTGGCTACGCCGGCCAGAGCAAAAAGCAACACAATCAGAATCGTAGCTTTTAATTTCATACCGTTTCGACCTCGTTTCAAGTTTATTCAAATTAAGTACCCGATCAATCATCATAAAGACAGTTTGTTCTGCCCGGCTTTGAGGGCTCGCCTTTCGCCCCGCCAGATGAAATCGCCCGTGACGCTTGCGGGCAGATTTACTTCCGCTTCAAGCTTGCCGCCCTCAAGCGCGAGCTTCACACTTATCTCTCCGTTCGGGTGCGGAATCGAGCCGGTTACGCGCGTGAGTTTGCCGAGATAAGGGCGAATGATTACGCGCTTGAACCCGGGCGCGGCCGAGTCGATGCCAAGCACCGTTCGGAAGAGTTCATAATTGGGGCTTGCGCTCCAGGCGTGGCAATCCGAGCGCGTAGGCTCAGGTTTCTCGGCCCATGTCGTAAGCCCTCGCGCAAGCATACTGTCCCATTCGCCGAGAAGGTCAAGGTAGCGGTCGCCTTCGCCTACCTGATTCACCGCCGAATACAGGTAATACCGGAAATAGTATGTGCACTCGGTTAGCGACGAGTCATTCAGAATGCGAACAACAAGCGAGCGAGCCTCTTCGCCTTCCGTCACGCGGGCCAGCACGGCAAGCGAGTTGGCTTGCTGCGAAAACTCCTTCTTCTCAACCGTATCGGCAAAGAGTTGTCGAGTCGTATCCCAGTAAAGCCGTTTGATTGCCGCTCGCAAGGTTACGGCCTGTTCGCGAAATTCGGATGCCTGCCGCCTCGAACCCAGAGCCTCCTCCAAATCTGCCGCCCAGTCGAGCGCGAGCAAGTGCTGAAGGTCAATGACAGCCGAAGAACCGTCCGCCCCCCGGGGCGGCTCACCGGAATTCTTCCACACCCAGTCAACATAGTTCCACCACGGCATCTGCTTGAGCGATCCCGAAGGCTTCTCGTATTTTGCAAAGAAAGTCAGAACGGCGCGCACGCCCGGCAGCATCTCGCGCACAAATTCGGGGTCGTTTTGATACCACCAGTAATCGTGCACCATCCCTATCCACCAGAGCGAAAACGGCGGGATGTATTGCTGCTGACGGGTCGGGGCGCGGCTCATCGTAGCGCCTTCGGACGTGCGCGAATCGTTTAGCTGCGCTATCGCGTTCCTCATCAACCGTCCGTCGCCCGCGTTGTAGAGAGAAACCAGACACTGTATTCGTGTGTCGCCCGCGTATTGCAACTGCTCGTAGTAAGGACAGTCCATGTAGGTTTCGTGCGCGCAAAGCCGAGCCGTGCGCCAGCCCACTTCGAGAATGTGGGCGAGACGCTTGGAACCCGCATCAAAGCTTGCCTTCATTTCGAACGGGTAGCCTACAAAGACGCCGCGCAAATCCTCAACCACGAGCGGCGCTTCCCCGGTTTCGATCTTCAAATCGATGTAGCGATATGTGCGCCACCATAGCGGGCGAAACATCCGCCTGCCGCCGCCGTCGGTTGTGAAGATGTCGTAATAGCCTACAAACGTTTTGCCCTCGACTTCGTCGCGATTGCCCTTGCCCTCTTTCTCAAACAGAGATTCGGCATAGCCCATTTCAATCACCGCACCCCGGCCTCCGCTCACGATCAACTCAGGATAAGCTGTGGTCAGATGAGATTGATCGAGCAGCAACCGCGCTTTTGTGTTTGCAGGTACCGTGAAGGAGGCCGCTTCTTTCGGGAAGCTGGCAGGCACGTTTACGCCGCTCGACTGGCGCAAGGCGTTCAACCGCTCGGGCTTTTCTTCCTCCAGAGGTATGTTTCGCGGCACGAGCAGCCAGCGATTCGGCGCGTCGCGCGCATCACGTGGAGCGCCGCTCAAGCGCCACTCCGTCCGCGCCCCGACCCACGTTGAATCGTCAAAATCTGTCTGCTCCCATCCCCACGGATAGGTTGCGCCGTCAACTCTGTCGGCAGGCCCCGCGACGAAATAGCCGCGCATCTGCGCGTGTGTGTAATGCAACGGCTGATAGGCCGGGTCGCGCATGCACTTCCACTGATCGTTTGTGTCAACGACTCTTTCGGCCTCGGTGTCGCCTTGCAGCAGAAAGGCTGCGCGGTCGGTCACTTGCGCCTCGGGCGCGTGCTCTCCAAAATTCCAGACCACAGCCGCCAGCGCGTTTCGCCCCGCCTTTAATTGCGGCGCGATGTCTATAGTCTCATAGCGCCAGTGATTCAAATCTCCGCGCGCAGGCCCCCACACTACACGCTCGCCGTTGACAAAGAGTTGATACCGATTGTCGCCCGTGACGTGAATGACAAACGACGCGGGTTTCGACGGAAGTTCGAATGTCTTGCGGAAATGATAGACGCCGTAATCAAAAGGCGACGTATCGGGGACCACAATCCAGTGCGCACTCCAAAGCCTCGTGAGCAACTCAGGGTTTATGCGCGGCGTCGGGGCGTTCTGGGCCAGTGAGCTATTGCCTCCACCACCACCGGCAAGCAACGCTATGATTAATAACGAGCGTAATAATTTCATGTGATTCATTCAGATGCGTGATGCGTGATTCTTAGGCAATCCGCCTGTAAAAGCCAATTTGTAGATATGCTAAATCATGCATCACGTACCGCCCCTGACGGCATGAGTCAGTCATTGATTCACGCTTTGCAGCAAGCCTTCGAGCATCGCCTCCGTAAAATTCCCCTGCGAAAAGGTGATCAGTTTTTTCAGAGGCAGATCGCCAAAAAACGTCTCTGCCGTTGCCCTGGCCTTCTGTTTTTCTTCCTCGCTCGGGTGTGTGTTCCCGCCCAGAAACATGCTCGACATCCCACCCATTACCTGCTCGTAAGCCGCTTTGCCTCTCGGGTGATTGCTAAGCTCTTTCAAAGTCGAATAAGGCGTCAGCTTTGCGAAAGCCGTTCTCGTAGATTCGATCTCTACGATTTGCCGTAACGGCAGACTTTCGGAAGAACCGCCCACAAGGATTTCGTATTTGCCCGATTCGGTCTCCCATTCTTTTACGTTCTCGTCATAGTATGCGAAGTCGCGAAAACCCAGTTTGAAGCTGACGGTCTTTTCTTCTCCGGGCTTCAAAGATACCTTGGCAAACTTCTTCAGCTCTTTTTCGGGCCGCAACACCTTGCCCGTTCGATCACCGACGTATAATTCCACGACCTCTTTTCCTTCGCGATTGCCGGTGTTTTTCACCGTCACTTCGACCGTGAGCGGGTCGGTGTCTTTCAAGCTCGTCCTGTCTGCCTTTATCCCCGAATAAGCAAACGTGGTGTAGCTCATCCCGTAGCCGAAGGGAAAGCGCGGGGCGATCTTTTTCTTATCGTAATAACGATAGCCGATAAAGATGCCCTCGCCGTAGCGGGCTTCGCCGTTCCTCGCGGGAAAATCGAGAAACGCGGGCGTGTCGGCAAGCCTCACAGGAAAGGTCTCGGACAACTTGCCGGAGGGGTTTACCCTGCCCGTCAGCACATCTGCTATCGCGCCGCCGCCCGCCTGACCGCCAAGCCAGCCTTCGAGGATGGCCTTCACTTTTGAGACCCACGGAAGCGCGACCGCAGAACCGTTCATCAACACTACCACGATGTTGGGTTGAGCCTGGGCCACGGCTTCTACAAGCCGGTTGTGACCGTCGGGCAAATCAATATGCTGACGATCATAGCCCTCGGATTCATAGCTGTCGGGCAGCCCCGCAAAGACAATCGCCACTTCGGAATTTTTCGCCGCCTCCACGGCTTCGGCAATCAGCTTGTCATCGGTTCTGCCTTCCTCTTCGTAGCCTTGCGCGAAACTGATTTGAGAATTATTGCCCGCCAGTTTCTTCAACTCATCAAAGGCGTTTGCAAGCTGAGTGGGGTTGACTCGCGAACTGCCCGACCCCTGATAACGCGGATGTTTGGCAAAGCCGCCGATCACGGCGATCTTCTTTGTCTTTTCGGTGTCGAGCGGCAAAATGGCGTTGTCGTTTTTCAGCAGGACAATCGTTTCGCCGCTCGCCTGTCGAGCCAGTTCGTGATGCTTCTGCGCATCGTATGTCACGCCAGATTTATGAGCGTCTCTGGCCTTTAATATCACCGCGAGCAACTCCGTTATAACCTCATCCAGTCTCGCTTCCTCAAGTTGCCCGCTCTTGACGGCCTCTACTATTTTCCTGTCGTTTAACCCGCCGCTCGCGGGCATCTCAAGATTCAGACCCGCCTTGATTCCGGCAACGCGATCATCGACCGCGCCCCAGTCCGATACCACAAACCCTTTCAGCCCCCATTCCTTTTTCAGAATCTCATCAAGCAGAAAAGGGTTCTGGCTTGCATAGACTCCATTCAGCTTGTTGTAAGAGCACATCACGGTCCAGGGCTGGGCTTCTGTTACAGCCATCTCAAATGCGGGCAGATATATCTCGTGCAGAGTCCTGTCATCCGGGCTGGAACTCATAGTCATCCGCTGATATTCCTGATTATTAGCGGCGAAGTGTTTGAGCGAAGTTCCTACGCCCTGGCTTTGAACTCCGTTGATAAAGGCCACGGCCATGCGGCCTGAAAGCACGGGGTCTTCTGAGAAGTATTCAAAATTTCTTCCGCCAAGCGGCGACCTCTTCATGTTCACGCCGGGGCCTAATAAAATCTGCACGTCGTTGGCCTGGCTCTCTACGCCAAGCGCCTCGCCCACCTTTTCGAGCAACTCCGTATTCCACGACGAGGCCAGGGCCGAAGCCGTGGGGAAACACGTGGCCGGAACGCTGTTTGTAAACCCGCCGCCCGAGTCTTTTCGCAACCCGTGCGGCCCGTCGGTCATAAAGATGGATGGGATGCCCAACCGCTCAACCGGCTTCGTTGTCCAGAAATCTTTCCCCGACGCGAGAGAAGCCTTTTCTTCGAGCGTCATTTTCCCCACGAGTTCTTTCGCCTTCGCGCGGTAATCAATCGTCTGCGCAAAGATAGTGGCTAGCGGGAAAGCCGCAAGGCTTAATAACAGCGCCAGAGACATACCAGCGGATACGAGATTTAGTATTTTCATGAAGTGAATCCCCCCAAGTTTTAATCGCGCATGTGAGAATCTTCGGCCCGCTTCTTATGAGACGAAACCCATTCTTGTTTCGTTGAGAATGGGCTCGTCGAACCAGCAGACATTGCCTTCAAAGAATGCCGATTCTTTATCGAATCCAAATCTTTCTTTCGCCTTCTCGAAATCTCTGCTCTTTATAAGAAAGCCGCAGGGCAGGTCGCCAAATCTTTTTAGCCTTTCCGCCAGCCAGCCCCGTTCTCCCAAAGGCGAAGCCAGTACCACGGGCGTCCCCGCGAAGTTTGCGAGTCTTCCTCCAAAATCGGCATCGTCAATCAACGATGGAGCGGGCAGAGTATAGACGCGCCTGAACAACTCTATTGAAGAATCCATGTCCGATGTTCCGAGGATAATTTTCTCGGCTCCCAGCAGTTCAGATTCATCCGCGCTCACCGTAGGGCTGATCCGTATTTGGCGGTCCGTCCTGTCTTTTATGATGAAAGGCAGTTTCGCGCCCGGTTCGCCGTCTCCAATATAGGCAAGGTCCCATTCCGCGAGGTTTCCGTCCGGTCGCCGCCTGTTCATATAACGCGGTCCATTCACAACTATTCCCATCCCGGATAGCCGGGCAGATTCGCGAGCCACGTCATCGACATCCACGGCCCAGGCGCATAGACCCGCGCCGTTTGAAATGTAGTCGCCCCACAAAGGCGATTGCTGCCCTCTCTCAAGCGTGGAAATCAATTCTAAATATGATCCGTCTTCGAACCCGATTATTGACATGTGAGTAATGCCGTTTGAGTGCGCGCCTCCATAGACGACCCTCAGATTCAAATCGGCAAAGACCCTTTCAAGCTGAGGGAGTTCCGAACCCGCTATCGTGAGGTGATCTACCTTGAGTCGCTCCATAGATGTGATCCCCCTGCAATAAACGATAGAGAAACCTCGATCAATTCTGAGAGTCCAGCAGTTTGCCAATTTCCCGCCACGTTATGAGCTTGACGTTGTTCTCTTCGAGCAGGTGGCGATACTGCTCGCTCATAAGGAAATCGAAATCCCGCTGCCGCCATCCCGCTCCCCAGTCGGGATGCTCATAGGTTATGCCCCGCATCTCTTCATCGTCATAGGCAAGATGCACAATGATTTCGGTGACGCCGGGTTGAAGGCTCTTGATGACCCCGGTGTAAAAATCGGCCCATTTTTCGGGCTTTATGTCGGGGCCGATGGTGATGACCCTGTCTATGACGATTGTGTCCGGGCTGAGAATTGCGGGCAGAAAATCGGCCTGGGCAAACCATTCTTTTGAAATCATCACCGGGAGTTTGTATCCCCGCGCCACTTTCAGCAGCGCCTCAAAAAGCGGTCGACTCCGATAAAGCGTGCCCATGTGAGAATCAAGATGCGAGGGGTTTATTCCGAACGCTCGCGCCCGCTCGATCTGCGCCCTTATCTCCGCTTCGACCTCCTGAGCAGATGCGTGCGCGGAGGCTTCCATCTCCGTAGGGTAAAGGTAGCCGGTCGGGTCCAAAAGCGTAGCGACCCGGTCTTTTGAGAGCACAGGCCCCCAGCGATAAAGCTGCCATTCGCTTGTCAGCGTCAGATGCAACCCTAAATCGGCCTGAGGGTGATTGCGCGCATAAGCGGCGATCTCTGGAAACCAGGGACAGGGAACCATAATAGAGGCCGACGAGATGGCTCCGGCCTCAAGCGCCTTTGTCGAGGCGGCATCGACAGAGTGAGCCACGCCCAGATCGTCCGCGTGCATTATGAGCAGTTTCGCATCCTTCGGGTATCCGAGCCGTTCAGCCAGCGTTTTCTCTGCCGGCTGCCCAAAAGCCGCAGCCGAAATCAGTAGCGCCGTTAAAATGACAGCAAGAATCTTTCTCATCGTCTTCTCCAAATTTTTAGACAGGATTAACAGGATCAGAGTGAATCCTGTTAATCCTGTCTGTTTATTTTTACAGATAGCGACTCCTGAGCACCTGCAAATGATGTAGCTCGTGCCCGGCGATTATGTAAGCCAGCGCACGCACGCTGACCTCGACTTCGCTCGCCGTGCCTCGTCTCGCCCACGCTTCTTCACTGAGCGAGCGAAACAGATGCAGGCTGGCTTGTCTTATATCTTTGAATTCCTCGGCCAGGTCCGCAAGCTGTCGGTGAGCGAGATCGGCATTCTCCACATAATCGTTTTGCTCAAATCCGGGCAGCGGCGTCTTGTCGTTTCGGGCGATCCTCAGCGCCCTGTAAGCAAATATCCGCTCGCTGTCGGCCAGGTGGCCGATGACTTCCTTGATGCTCCACTTATCCGAAGCGTACCGGTAATCTGCCTGCGATTCGGGGATGCTCCCGAGTACGCCGAGAGTCTCTTCGAGTTGCTCTCTGAGCGTATTGAGGATGTCTCCATCCGGCACAAGCGAGATATATTTTCCATAATACGGCGCGTATTCGGTCTCGTCCGGTCGAGTCAGTTGTGTTTTAGATGTTGTCATAAGAACCTCTCTGTTTTCAAATCTCAAATCTCCATCATTTCCCATCCCTGTCCTTTGGCAGCGCAAAGGCTACGTAGGTGCCGCCCGAAGGTGCGCCTTTGCCGCCGCCTGCCCCGATTACGATATACTGCCGCCCGTCGACTTCATAGGTCGCAGGCGTAGCGTTTCCCGACGTGGGGAGCACCGCTTCCCAGAGCAGTTCTCCGCTCGCCTTATCGAATGCACGGAACTTTTTATCATAGCTTGTCGCGGCGATAAAAATCAGCCCGCCAGAGGTAACAACCGCCCCGCCGTAGTTTTCGCTTCCCGTGTCGCGCACGCCTGCCTCTGCCAGCTTTGGATATTCACCCAGCGGTTTTTGCCAGATGATCTTTCCCCTGCTCAGATCAATCGCGCTCAAGGTTCCCCAGGGCGGTTTTACGGCCGGGAAACCGTCGGGGTCGAGGAATTTATTGTATCCGTCGTGCATATACTTTTGATAGATGCCTTGCGGCTCCGCACGGTCGGCTACCGGAGCGGTATCCCGCCCCGTGGTTATGTACTCTGCGATTGCAGAGATCGCCTCATCGCCGAGGGAAGAAAAACCGGGCATTCTTCCCGCGCCGTCGTGAATCACCGATCTTATCTGTGAGGCGTTATATTTTTCGCCGATGTTTACGAGCGAAGGAAAGTTTGGCGGGCTGCCTTCAAAATCGCTTCGGTGACAACCGGCGCAATTAGCCTGATAGAGGCCCCGTCCGCCCACTGTTTTTTTCTCCGCAGGTCGTTGGACAAGCCTGAGAATCCACGCCATCTCGTTTGAGTTCACATAAAGCAACCCGGTCGTTGGATCGAAGGCCGCGCCTCCCCACTCTCCGCCGCCGTCAAACCCCGGAAAGATTATGGTCCCCTCAAGGCTCGGCGGCTCAAACTGCCCGCGACTGCGCAGCTTGCGAAATCGCTCCTCTACCGCCCTGTGCGCCTCGGGCGTGCGCCGGGTCAGCATATCTTCGGTGAGCGCCTGTCTTGCAAAGGGCGGCGGAAGTACCGGAAAAGGCTGTGTCGTTGCCAGCTTTTCACCGTCCACTCCGGCAACCGACACTTTGCGGTATTCAATCGGGAAGACGGGCTTGCCGGTCGCGCGCTCAAAGACGAAGACGTGACCCGATTTCGTGATCTGCGCCACGGCTTCGATTACGCGACGCCCGCGCCTGACCGTCACAAGACAGGGCGCGGTGGGCAGGTCGCGATCCCATACATCGTGTCTGACAAACTGAAAATGCCACATCCGTTTGCCGGTCGCGGCATTCAGACAGATCAGAGAATTTGCGAAAAGATTATTGCCGTGGCGGTTCGCGCCGTAAAAATCGAACGCCGCCGACCCCGTAGGAACAAAGACCAGCCCGCGCTTCTGGTCAACCGTCATGCCGCTCCAGTTGTTGGCTCCGCCTATGTATTTCCACGCATCGCGGGGCCAGGTATTGTATCCAAACTCGCCCGGTTCGGGGATCGTGCGAAAGACCCATCGCAGTCTTCCGGTGCGCAAATCATAAGCGCGGATGTGACCCGGCGCTGACGGCAGTGATTCGCTCACAAGGCTTCCGATGATGAGCGTGTCTTTATAAACTACCCCGGGCGTAGAGGCGGTTATATAAATCCTGCTCGGGTCGCGGCCAAGACCTTCTCTCAGGTCCACGTGTCCCGTCCGGCCAAAACCCGGCACGGGTCGCCCGGTTTCGGCATCGAGCGCATAGAGCAGATGTCGAAAGGCGAAATAGATTCTCTTGTCACGACCGTTTTGCCAGTATGTGAGACCGCGATTTCTGATCTTGCCGGGATGTTGCTCTCCTTCGTTCGGGTCGAAGCTCCACTTGAGTTGGCCGGTTGCCGCGTCGAGCGCGATCACTCGAAGCCGGGGCGTGGTCGCAAAAAGAATCCCGTCGCTGATTATCGGGTTGCACTGCATCTCGGAGTCGGGAAAGGCATCGCCGGTATCATAGGTCCATGCAACCGAGAGGTCGCGCACGTTTTCGCGATTGATCTGATCCAGCGAGGAATAATGTATATTTTCCGGGCCGCCGCCATACATATTCCACTGGCGGTACTCTTTCCCGGGCGTGTCGCCAAAGAGTTTTGGCGAGCCGGTCGAAAGCAATGCGAGCACGCCTGCGATGATCGCAAGTTTACATCTCTTCATGAATTTTTGACCTCGGTGATTTACGAACTGCGTTCAATTATACAGCATTGGTGAGATAAGCAAGCGGCGCATGAAAAGTCAACTGCCTGAAAAGCGGCAGGCTAATTTTTTGACAGGGTTGACAGGATTTTATGGGATTAATCCTGTTTCAAATCTCAAATCTCAGGTCCTCGGGGGCTATTCAAGTTCGAGTTCCTTTATGCGTGTGAGCAGCGTCTTATAGCTGACGCCAAGCCGTTCTGCGGTGCGCGACTTGTTGTAGCCGCATTCCTTCAGCGTCAAACCTATCTTGCGGCCTTCGACCAGTCGCTGCGCCCGCGCGCTCACCTCCGACAGCGACCCTCGCATATCGAAGCCGTCGAGCAGGGCAAGCTGTTCTTGCAGCGAGTAATCGGAAGGCGGGCTGATATTGAGATCGGCGGGCGTGATCTCCTGTCCGTGAGCGAGAATGCAGGCGCGCTCGATGCAGTTTTCAAGCTCGCGAACATTGCCCGGCCAGTCGTAATCTTCGAGCATGCGAACGGATGCATCGGTTATCCTGAGCGGCGCTCGACGCAACTCACGGCCATACTTTGCGGCAAAGGTCTCGGCCAGTTGCTTCACGTCTGATCGCCGTTCGCGCAGGGCGGGAATCTGTACGGGGAAGACCGCAAGGCGAAAATAGAGGTCTTCGCGAAACTGTTTTGATGCGACTGCCGCTTTCAAATCCCGGTTGGTCGCCGCAATGACTCGCACATCGATATCAATATCGGCTGAGCCTCCGAGGCGTGTGACCTTTCTTTCTTCCAGAACCCGGAGCAGTTTCGATTGCACGGCGGGCGCTATCTCGCTTATCTCATCCAGGAAAATAGTGCCGCGCGCCGCAAGCTCAAACTTCCCGGCGCGGCGATGGTCGGCCCCTGTGTATGCGCCTTTTTCGTGGCCGAACAATTCGTTTTCGATCAAGGTGTCAGGGATGGCTGCGCAATTGATGGCGATGAAAGGAGCGTTGCGGCGCTCGCTCAGATGATGTATCGCGCGGGCGAAAAGCTCTTTGCCGGTGCCCGATTCGCCGAGCAGTAAGACCGTTGTCGGAGTGGCCGAGACCTGTTGTATCTCGCGCCCGACTTTTTGCATGGCGGGCGAGTCGCCTATGATGCGCGGGAATCCGTACCGGCGCGAGTATTCATCCCGGAGCAGGATATTTTCGGCGCGCAGCTTTGCCTCGTCAAGCGCCCTCTGTACGAGCAGCAGCAGATGACGACTGTCGACCGGCTTTTGCAGAAACTCGTAAGCGCCTTCCTTGACCGCCGTCACCGCCTCGTCAATCGTGCCATAGGCGGTCAGTAAGATAACCGCCGTGTCGGGATCTGACGATTTTGCCGCGCGCAGCACTTCCAATCCGTCGGCTCTCGGCATCTTCAGGTCGGTGACTACCAGACGGTAACGAGTGTCGTTTAGCTTTCGTCGGGCCTCCGCGCCGTCACAGGCTTCGTCCACCGTATGGCCTACGTTTTCAAGCGTCAGGCGCAACATCTGCCTGAGGCTTTCCTTGTCCTCTACTAACAGTATCTCCGCCATAATTTGATAACTTGAAAGTCAGCAACCAGGTTGCTGACTTTCATCCTGCTTCAATTGGGCTAAAGGGAGGCTCTCGAAAAGGGGACCGGGGATTACCTGAACAATTTATCTGAACAACTTATCCGAGCAATTTATCTGAAGACTCCGGGCGGCACGCCTGCCCGGCGCGCTTCCTCCATCAATGTTTCTATCTCGCCCTGCTTTTTTGTTCGTTCGGCCCGCGCCTGGTCGAGTTTCTCTTGCGCTTCATCGCGGTCCTGTTTGAGTTGAGCGATATAGTAATTGTCGCCCGACACGCTGTTGCTTGTGATGCGCTGATTCGCATCGCGGACCCGATTCTCATAGAGAACTATGTGGCGATCCGCCGTTTGAAGCTCTTCGGTGAGCGCGCTGTAGCGCGAGCGATAATATTCCGCATTAGGCTTGCCGTCATCCGAGGCCGCTTTCGGACCTTCGGATTCGGTGAAGCCTTTCCGGCGGCCGTATTCCAATAACTTTTCAAGATCGTCAGATGCGGCGCGCGATTGTCGGCGAAGCTCTTTTACCAGCTCGCCCGCCTGATCCAGATCGGCGGCCACCTGATTTCTGTGATTCGCGCCCTGACCCGACATGCCCATCTCATTTCGGAGAGCGGTGACGCGCAATTCAGCGTCTTCCGCCTGACGTTCCAGCGTCTTTGCGCGGTCTCTCGCCTTGCTGACATTTTCGCGCCAGGCGGCCTCGTCAGGGTTTGCTTTCGCTTCCTCACCCGAAGACTTGGCCGATGAATCTTTTTTACCCGGTTCGGGCGCTGCGCTCGCCGTCTCGCTTGAAGTCTCGTCCGTTGTCGTTTCGGATTTCGGCAGAAGGACATCGTCAGAGGTCATCCTTGGAACTCTTCTTCTACCCGTCGCGGGTTGCTGCGCGGATGCGTCCGGGGCGATCAATAACGCCACCGCAAACGCCATGACAGACACAGCGCAAAGTGATTTCACCATCGCGGCAACCGACCGAAAGCTACTCATATCTATCTCCGATTTTGATTGACTGGACAACCGGGCAGGGGCAAACACTCGGAAGCATAAACCAACAAGCCATCCCGCGCAAGAGTTAAGAACAGACGCGCGGTTGTTTAGCGCCGATGTTATCGGCTACACTTTAGCAAGCCTCTTACTGCTCTATGGATAGGCATAAATATGAAGAATACAGCACTAGCTCTGCTTTTGACTTTCGCGCTTGCGCTTGCCGGGTGCGGGCGCGTTTTCAGCAACCGCGATGAGGCAGCCGGACGCCTGCGCGTAGGCATAGTCTTTGACATAGGCGGCAAAGACGACAAATCTTTCAATGCTGCGGCCTGGGAAGGCGTCAAGCGGGCGCGCGACGAACTGGGCATCTTTTTGCGCGATGTCGAGCCGGGCGATCCTACCTCGATAGAGCCTTCGATGCGAGCCTTTGCCGAACGCGGATATGATCTGATCGTCGGCGTAGGATTTGCCCAGGCACCGATCATGGATAGCGTCGCCCGCGATTACCCCAATCTCAAGTTTGCCATAATCGACGGGGTCATTGACGAACCTAATGTGGCTTCGCTCATATTCAAAGAGCACGAAGGCTCTTTCCTTGTAGGGATGATAGCGGCGCGCACAACCAAGAGCGACAAGATAGGATTTGTCGGCGGCATGGACATCCCGCTCATTCACAAATTTGAGACCGGATATGAAGAGGGTGCGCGCTATGCAAACCCGAAGGTCCAGATCTTTGAAAACTATGTGGGAGTCAACGACTCGGCGTGGAACAATCCGGGCAAAGGGAAAGAACTGGCAAAGGCTCAAATAGAGCGCGGAGCGGATGTGGTCTTTCAGGCGGCGGGTAATTCCGGCCTCGGCGTATTCGATGCGGCCGAAGAGACGGGCAAACTCGCCATAGGCGTAGACTCGAACCAGAACTGGATCAAGCCCGGATTCATCCTGACCAGCATGACCAAACGTGTGGACGTGGCCGTCTTTAACACGGTCAAGGACCTGACCGAAGGGCGCTTCACGGGCGGCATACACCAGTTTGGCCTCGACAATAACGGGATCGGCTACGCGATGGATAAAAACAACGAATCCCTCATCCCGCCCTCAGTGATAGAAGATGTTGAGCGGGCAAAACAGGACATAATCGCCGGTCGCATAAAAGTGACAGACGCGATGGCTGAGAAGTAATACGTGATGCGTGATGCGTGATGCAAGCAGGCTTGCAAGTTGCCTTACACTGTGGCCTGCCTGAAAGTCACGAATCACGAATCACGTATCACGAGATCAATCTCACGGCCGCCGGTAAGAGCATCAATCGCGCGGGTGTTTGTCCTGCCGTCTCTCCGTCCAGATCAAGGGCTATCGGCACGGCGCTTGTGATTGACACCTCGCGCGCTCGCATCTCTTTAACCTTCGGATTCTTAAGCAGACCGCCCACTCCGATGCGAGGCAACTCCTTTATCACATCCATTCGAGTAGCTCCGTCTGTGAGAATCACATCAAACAACCCGTCATCAAGTCGGGCATGAGGAGCCAGCATCATCCCGCCACCCGCGAATCGCCCGTTGGCGACTACGATCAGGTTGCTTTTGATCTCAACCCTGCGCTCGCCGTCGAGTTGAACCGCTACGGAAATATTTCTGTAGCGGCCAAGCGCCTTGAGCGCGGCGGCGACAAAACGCGCCCGCCCGCCGACCCATGAAGGCAGCCTGCCGCGCCACCCGTTCACAAGCGCGACCACGTCTCCGCCCAGCCCAAACGATGCGAGGTTGATGAAATAGCGCGAGGCGATTTGACCATCCGTATTCGTAAATTCGCAGCGCCCGGCATCAATCAGACGGGTGCGCCGGTTTATGATTGCGTGAATCGCTTCTTGAAGAGAGTCCAACCCGAGCGAGCGGCGAAAGTCTGACCCGGTCCCACTCGGCAACAATCCCAGGGCCACATCCTCGTTGATTGGATGGCCCTGGTCGTCGCCCTCCCCGGCAAAACACACGGCAAGATAGCCGTTTACCACCTCTCCCAGAGTTCCGTCGCCGCCAACGGCTATAACGCAGCGCGTGCCTTTGGCTATGGCTTTGCGAGTGATCTCGGTGGCTTCGCCTGAACGGGAGGTCACGTGTTCCGCAAATGCCGCGCCACGTCGAATCAATTCCCTCCGCGCTTCAACCCATGTTTTCAAGGTCGAGCCACAGGCCGATGCCGGATTGATGATGAAGAGGGTTTCTTCCAAATATTATTTAGAGCAAATTGCAGCAGGATTTAGCCACGAATCTACACGAATAAACACGAAAAATTCGTGCCCTTATTCGACCTTCACACCTCTCCAGAAGGCCACATAACCTTTGATCATCTCAGCGTCAGACTTTGGATCGGGATAATACCAGGCAGCATCTTTATTTACCTTGTCATCAACGACGACATCGTAATAGCTGGCCAGCCCCTTCCAGGGACAGGTGGTATGGGTGCTGCTCTCGCGCACGTATTCTTTGTTGACGGAGTCGGGCGGGAAATAATGGTTCATCTCTACCACTATAGTATCATCGCTTTCGGCAAGTACTTTATCATTCCATATAGCTTTCATCTTTACATCTCCTGTTCTATTTTTGAGGCTGATTCCCCGAGATTATTTCAGGTATTCATTCTAGGATGGTCATCGCTCATCAATCAACCCGCAAAAAAATAGAACTCTGTTTTTGGCGTTTGTTCGACCCGCGCTCTGTTGCGTATAATTGGACTCGATGCGTAAATCAACTTTTTTCTTCCCCCATATAAGCGCCGGTATCACTCTCCTGTTAATCACAAGCATGCTTGCTGTAGCTCAACAGCCGCAGGAGCCGCCGACGTATTCTTATTCACCGGAACTCACAGGCGAACTCAACCGTCTGCAACAGGCCGCGCTCACAAGCGACTACGCCTACAAACAGGTAGCGCATCTGTCAAACAATATAGGTCCGCGCCTGAGCGGCTCGCCGCAGGCTGAAAAAGCCGTTCAGTATGTGGCCGACGAACTCCGCCGTCTGGGACTTGAGGTCCGACTTGAAAAGGTTATGGTCCCTCACTGGGCGCGCGGTCAGGAGTCGGGCGCGCTTACGGAATTCCCCGGCCAGGCCGAGGGCACTACACAGAAAATATTGCTTACGGCGCTTGGCGGAAGCGTGGCCACACCCGAAAACGGACTGACCGCCGAAGTAATCGTAGCCACGAGTTTCGAAGAGTTGAACCGTTTAGGGCGCGACCGCGTGGCAGGCAAAATAGTCCTGTTCAATGTGCCGTTCGACAGGCGGCTGGCGCTTCAGGGATTTGCTGGCGAAGCATACGGCGCGGCAGTCGCCTACCGCGGAGGGGGGCCGAGCGCCGCCGCTCGATTGGGCGCAGTCGCCGCGCTTGTTCGTTCCGTAGGCGGTGCCGAATACCGTCTGCCTCACACGGGAGCACTGCGTTACGCCGATGATGCGGCAAAGATTCCCGCCGCTGCCGTAACGGCCGAAGATGCCGACCTGATCGCTTATCTCACAAATCAAGGCAGGGTTCGAATGCATCTGACCCTCACACCGCAAACGCTCGCGGATGCGCCAAGCTATAACGTGGTCGCAGACATAAAGGGCAGCGAGCACCCGGAGCAGGTGATAATAGTGTCGGGCCATCTGGATTCGTGGGACCTCGGCACGGGAGCGATTGATGACGGGGCGGGCGTGGCCGTAGCCATGCAGGTCGGGCAGTTGATAAAGCAATTGAATCTGCACCCCAAACGAACCGTCCGCGTGATCGCGTGGATGAATGAAGAGAACGGGCTGAGAGGCGGACTGGCCTATGCCAAAGATCATGCCTCAGAAGTAGCCGATCACATCGCCGCAATCGAGAGCGACCTCGGAGCCGGACACCCGGCCGGATTCTTTGCGCACGTGAGACCGGAAGCCCTCCCCCTGCTTCAACCGGCAGCCTCGGTGCTCTCAGACATAGGCGCTGGAGTGATCAGGCTTGTCACAAGCGAGGTAGGCGCTGATATTTCTCCGCTCGATCAGGCGGGCGTGCCGGGCTTTGCCCCCATACAGGACGCGCGCACCTATTTCGATTACCATCACACGGCTGCCGATACGCTGGATAAAATAGTTCCCCGCGAACTGGCGGAAAACGCCGCCGTTATGACGGTGCTGGCATACGCGATTGCCAACCTGCCCGAAAAATTGCCGCGCTAGACGGGATTAACAGGATTCGGGAGGCCTGAATAAGAATCTTTTTCAATCCTCCCGAATCCTGTTAATCCTGTCAAAGATTTTCGATGATGGCCGAGGCGAATTCGCTTGTCTTCAATTTCGTAGCGTTCTCCATCTGCCGTTCGAGATCATAAGTTACGCGCTTCTGCTCGATTGTCTTTGTCAGCGCGTCAACTATGCCTTCACTCACCTCGCGCCATCCCAGATGCTCAAACATCATCACACCCGAAAGGATCACGGACGAAGGATTGATCACGTCCTTATCCGCATACTTCGGGGCCGTCCCGTGTGTGGCTTCAAATATTGCCGCCCCATCCCCGATATTGGCTCCCGGAGCCATTCCTAAGCCGCCTACCTGCGCCGCCGCCGCGTCTGAAATATAGTCGCCGTTCAGGTTTGGAGTGGCTATGACGGAGTATTCATCCGGGCGAATGAGTATCTGCTGAAACATAGAATCGGCGATGCGGTCTTTGACAAGGAGCCGGGTGCGCCACCCGCCGTTGCCGTGTGTCTCGCCTATTTCGGAGAGCGTCGTCTGGATCTCGCTTACGATTTCGGCGCGTTTATCTTCGGACATCTGATCGAAGCCGGGTTCTATCAGGCGAGCGTTCTCTTCATCGGTGATCGAAGGGTTGCGCTCGCGGTTATCGAGTATCCACGTCTCGCGCTCGGTGACTATCTGGTCTCTGAACTCTTCTTTGGCCAGTTGATAACCCCAGTCACGAAACGCCCCCTCGGTGAATTTCATAATATTGCCCTTATGGACGAGCGTGACCGAGGGACGGTTGAAATCGAGCGCGTATTGAACGGCGCGGCGCACCAGCCGTTTTGTCCCCGTAGGCGAGATGGGTTTGATCCCGATGCCGCTGTCGGTTCGGACCCTGTAGCCGTATTTATCGTTTAGAAGCGAGATCAATTCTCGCGCGCGCTCGCTTTCCGACACAAACTCGACCCCGGCGTAAACGTCTTCGGTGTTCTCGCGGAATATCACTACGTTTACGTTCTCCGGGTGCTTGACAGGCGAGGGCACGCCGTCGAAGTAGCGGACGGGCCGCACGCAGGCATAAAGATCGAGAACTTGCCTGAGCGTCACGTTGAGGCTGCGAATGCCTCCGCCTACGGGGGTCGTAAGCGGTCCTTTGATTGCAACCACAAATTCGGCAATGGCTTTGACCGAATCACCGGGCAGCCACTCGCCGAACATCTTGAAGGCTTTCTCGCCCGCGAATATCTCATACCAGACTACGCGGCGCGCCCCGCCGTAGGCTTTTTCCACCGCCGCGTCAAAGACCCGGCGGGACGCTCGCCAGATGTCGCGCCCTGTTCCATCGCCTTCGATAAAAGGAATGACGGGATGGGGGGGAACATTGAGTTTTGCTCCCTCTACCGTAATCTTTTGACCATCGGACGGAACTTCTATACCATTGAACGTCGCCATAGGGCTTCAAACCTCCTGTTATGTGAGCAATATGTTTTTGTGCTCAGACGTGGGCGCACAATTTAACAGCGCCGCGCAAGGGGTGTCAAGATTGGCGGATTGATTTAGAATACAGCGATGCGTGATGCGTGATGCGTGATTGGCAGGCTCATAAGCTGGCTTGAACTTACGGCCTATCTGTAAAGTCACGATTCACGGATCACAAATCACGATTCACGGATCACGAATCACGATTCACGGATCACTCATTATGGCAGAAGAGAGCAAGAAAACCGTTTTGGGAGATGACGATTCGATGGAGCAGATTCACCGCCACCTCCAACAATCTGAGCATGCTAATTTGACGGCAGACCCCGCTCAACCAAATGCATGGGACAGGGTTAAGCTCGCGCGTCACGCCGAGCGGCCTTACACGCTCGATTACATAAAACTGATATTCCAGGACTTCACAGAGATTCACGGCGACCGGCGATTCGGCGAAGACTCCGCCATGGTCGCCGGATTTGCCGCCTTTCACGGAGAGCCTTGCGTGGTCCTGGGCCATCAAAAGGGACGCACCACAAAGCAACGTCAGCAGCGCAACTTCGGCATGCCAAAACCCGAAGGCTATCGCAAGGCATTGCGCGTCATGAAACTGGCCGAAAAATTTCATCGCCCGGTCTTCACCTTTATAGATACGCCCGGAGCCTATCCCGGCATAGATGCGGAAGAGCGCGGGCAGGCCGAAGCCATTGCCTACAACCTCCGCGAGATGGCTAAACTGCGCGTCCCCCTAATCGCAACCGTGACGGGCGAAGGCGGGTCGGGCGGCGCGCTCGCAATAGGGGTGGGCGACCGCGTGCTGATGCTTGAAAACGCGATCTATTCGGTGATCTCGCCCGAATCCTGTTCGGCAATACTCTGGCGAGATCAGGCGCACGCAGAGCAGGCCGCGCGCGCCTTGCGCCTGACGGCAGGCGACCTGCTCGAACTAGGATTGATAGACCAGATAGTGCCGGAACCAGTCGGCGGCGCTCACAAAGATCACGCCGAGATGGGGCAAATACTCGATGCTTACCTGGCCGATGCGCTTGATTCCGTTCGCAACCTCACGGATTCCGAGCGTATCAGTCGCCGTTACCAGAAATTCCGCGCTATGGGCGATGTGGCTCAGATGGCGTAAACGCCGGAGTCAGGGGTCAGGGGCCGGGGGCCGGTGAACATAATAAAGAAAGTTGCCGGTTGACTCGGAGCCATCAGGACTGATTCTCAAAAACCGGCCCCCGGCCCCTGACCCCTGACCCCCAATTCTATGTATTTCGATTGCTTCATCTTCGACTTCGACGGTACGCTGGCGCATTCGGAGCGCGCTTACCGCGAGGCGTTCGCTCATTCGATACGCCTGCATACCGGCCTTGAAATTGAAGATGAGGATTTTCGCGATTTCTGGAACATGACTCCCTCGGAAGTGCTCAGGCGTTATAGCGAAGAGATGCTCCACGAGATGCTCGAAAGCTTTGAAGAATTTTATTACGCCAATCATCATCACTACCTGATTCCGTACGCGGGCGTGAGAGAGGCACTCACACGACTCCGGGACCGGGGCGCGCAGGTAGCGGTCGTGTCGCTCAAGCCGCGACGAGCCGGAGAGATCGAACTCGACCTGACGGGTCTGCGAGGGCTTATAGCGACTACGGTCTGGGGCGACGATGTAGAGCGCCCAAAGCCTGAACCCGACGGCGTTTTGCGGGCGATGAAAAAGCTTGATTCGACGAGCGAGCGAACGCTGGTAATCGGAGACAGTCCGGCTGATATAATGATGGGCCGCGCGGCAGGCACAAGCACGGCCGCCGCCCTGTGGAGCGGGGCGAGCCGTGAGCGATTGCTTGCCGAATCGCCTGATCTCGCGCTCGATTCAATCGGCGATCTGTTTGATGTTTTGAATCCTGAGTAAGACCCCAACTTCAGATATAAAGCTCAGGTATAAAAGGAGGAGCTTATGACCGCAGCCGTAACGATCAACTCTGAAGTAATCTCGGTCAACCCGGCCACGCTCGAAGAACTGGGGCGCTTCCCCATAACATCGGCCGCCGAGGTGGACGCGGCGGTCGCGCGAGCGCGGGCTGCGCAGCCCGACTGGGGCGCGCTCGCGTACAGAAATCGAGCCCGCTACATATTGAAGCTGCGTCACGCGCTCTATGACCGGCAAAACGAATTGATCAATATCATCTCGGACGAAACAGGCAAACCGCCGTTTGAGGCGCTCTCAACCGAAGTTTTTCCAGTCACCGATTTGATGAGCTATTATGCCGCGAAGACCGAGAAGATACTCCGCGACGAGCGGTTTTCGCTCGCCGTCTTTCGCAACAAGCGGTCTATGATCACATACGAACCCATAGGAGTGGTTGGGATCATCAGTCCGTGGAATTTTCCATTCGCGATCCCTACGGGCGAAATCGTGATGGCGCTGATGGCCGGAAACACCGTAGTGCTGAAACCATCCGAATTCACGCCTCTTGTCTCCGATGCAATCGGCAGATTGTTTGCCTCGGCCGGTTTTCCCGAAGGCGTATTTCAAGTAGTTCAGGGCGACGGGTCTACAGGGGCGGCTCTTGTCGAATCCTCGGTTGACAAGATTTTCTTCACCGGCTCGGTTCGCACCGGAAAGCGTATAGCCGAAGCGGCCGTGAAGCGGCTCCTGCCGGTAGTGCTCGAACTCGGCGGCAAAGACCCTATGATAGTCTGCGAAGATGCGCCGTTTGAGCGCACGGTGAAGGGCGCGGTCTGGGGCGCGTTCGCCAATTGCGGGCAGGTGTGCGCCTCGGTCGAGCGGTTATATGTAGTCGAGCCGATAGCGGAAAGATTCATTTCGGCTGTTGTCGAAGAGGTGGGCAAACTCAGGGTCGGCGCGCCCTCGGGGTGCAGCACCGACATCGGCCCGCTTGCAAACGAGAACCAGTTGAATGTGGTCTCGGATCACGTAGCCGACGCCGTGGCCTGTGGCGCGCGAGTGCTTGCGGGCGGGCACAAACGCGAAGGCTCGGAAGGCTATTTCTTCGAGCCTACGGTGCTTGTGGATGTGAACAATTCTATGAAGGTGATGCGTGAAGAGACGTTCGGCCCCGTGCTTCCGATTATGATCGTCAAGGACGAAGAGGAAGCAATACGCGAGGCAAACAACTCTCGCTACGGGCTGCTTGCATCGGTCTGGACCGCAGACAACGACCGGGGACGCCGCATCGCTCGAAGGATAGAGGCAGGCACGGTCGTAATCAACGACGCGCTCTACACGCACGGCGCGGCGCAGACTCCGTGGTTTGGCATCAAAGACAGCGGCATGGGGGTGACGCACGGGCGGGCCGGTCTGTTCGAGTTCGTGCGCATGAAGCATATAAACTGGGACATGCTGCCTTTGAAGAGCGACTGGTGGTGGTTCCCTTATACCGATCTCTGGTTCGGTCGTTTCAAGACGTTGATGAAGGTGCTTTACCGCTGGGGGTTGAGAAAGATCGCCTGAGCGAAGCGAAAGAAGAGAAGAGATGATTCGCCTTTCAGCCAGCGTCGTGTTTTTGTTTTGGATCATCGCTTTGACCGCGCAAGGATCAACTACTGATGATCATCAACCCCGCTTCAGAGTCGCCGTTATCGGTTTTGCGCAAGGCGAATCGCTACACGCGCTCACAGGCGGGCTTGCGCGAGACGGGCGTGTAACGCTCGTCGATCAAGCGATGAGCGGGCCTGCGATTGCCGCTTTGGGTTACGATGGATCGCTCAACCTGACAACTGATGAAGCGCGAAGGATTGGCGCTGCGATTGGCTGCGATTTTTTCATCACGGGTAAATCCGAAGTTCTCACTCGCACCCTGCGCAAAAACGAATCTCACGAGGAAGCTCTCATCGCCGTTATGATCGTTGACGGCCGAAACGGAAAGCTTGCCGCTTTCGATTTCATAAATCAAAAGGCGAAGACTAAAGAAGAGGCTACGCGCCAGGCGATAGAAATTTTAACCTCCCGGGCAGGCAATTACGTTGATCGAATGACAGAGTTTCGCCTCACCCAGGAGGCCCTGCCCGAAGCGTCGAACGATGAACGAATCGAAGAGATGCCGGATGAGGACTCGCCTCGATCAACCGGATTCACCCCGCCTGAGTTTTCAAATCGCGTAAAGCCCGAATACACCGACGAGGCCGGGCAGGCAAACGTCAGCGCCACCGTGGAAGCGCTGGCCGTGTTTCGTTACGACGGGCGGGTAGGCAAAATCGAGATCACACGCTGGGCGGGATTCGGGCTCGATGAAGCGGCAGCGCGCGCGATACGAAGCCTGGAATTCAAACCCGCTACACGCGAGGGCCAAGCAGTGAGCGTACGCGCATTGATTCGTTATAATTTCCGCCGCGTGGACGACGCGGGCGAGAATAAAGAAGAGCCCGCGCCCACCCGCGACCTGCGCCCGTATTTCAAGCGAAAGTACCCGCCCGTCTGAAGATTTGAGATTTGAGATCTAAGATTTATTCAGGAATCGCTCGACGCCACGCTTGCAGTCCTCGGTCATCCGCGTTATCGCATTCATCTGTACGCCCGATTCCAGGGCTGCTTCGAAACTCATCGCATCCATATGATAGAGCAGGCTCTTTGCCAGACTCACCGCAGATGCCGACTTCTTAGCCATCTCGGCAATGTAGGATTCGACCGATTCATCAAACGTCTGATCGGCAAAAACCTGGTTTATCATCCCCGCTTCTCTCGCCGCGCGCGCGCCGATTATCTCGCCTCTGGTTATCAATTCAAACGCCCGCTTCTCTGAGACCGAACGCCGCAATATCGCCATCACCATAGCGGGGATAAATCCTATGTTGACCTCCGGGTATCCGAACTGCGCCGACTCGGCAGCCAGTATGATGTCTGCGGCTGTGGCCAGCCCGCACCCGCCCGCGAGCGCCCGCCCGCGAACCACCGCGATGATCGGTCGCGGATGACGCCGCATGGCAATAAATAACTCGGCGAAGTTGTGAGCATCGGCCACGTTTTCCATAACCGTAGCCTCGCTGATGCGGCGAAGCGCGGCAAGGTCCGCACCCGAACAAAAATCCTTGCCCGCGCCCGTCAGGATTACCACTCGCACGCTCGCATCAAGCGCACAGGTTTCGAGCGCGTCTTTCACTTCGCCGATTATCTCGTCATCGAGCGCGTTACGCTTTTCGGGCCGGTTGAGCGTGATGCGAGCAGTGGACTCTCTTACCTCGTAGAGTATTTTCTTGTATTCGGTCATAGGTTTATATAACCCTTCCTGTAATCCATGTCGCGAGTCAAAACTTGCCGATCAGTATCAGCACTCCGATGATGATAAAGGCCACGGCGGCGGCGCGCTTGATCCAGACCAGAGGCAGATACTCTCCAAGCAGGCTGCCGACCAGAACTCCGAGCGCCGACACACATACAAGGGCAAGCGAGGCTCCCATCAAAACGGCCCAGGGCCGCCCGGTCTGCGCCGCCATAGTCATCGCCGCAAGCTGGGTCTTGTCGCCCATCTCGGCCAGAAAAATCACTCCAAACGTGGTCAGCAGCACGCGCCAATCCATTGGCTTTCTTCCTTCCCCGTATAAAATCAAACCGGCAGCAGGAACGGTTCAGGTTTTCCGCGCTCTAGCCTGGGCCCCTGCTTTGATTCTTGCTAACCCCGGGGTGCCAATCAGCCTTGTTCAAGCTCGCGCGCGAGTTCGTCGCCCACTTCAACTTCCATGCGGAGCAGAGCCGAGCTGTATGTTTTGCCTTGCGCGTCGGTCTTGAGCGAAAGCGTGCCCCCGCCGTCAAGGCTTTCGTGCAGGAGGAAATTCAACGCGCCGAGGTTTGGCAGTTCGAACCGCTCGACCGCGCCCAGACAGGTGCCTCGGAAGTGTTCCTTCACGCGCTCGGCCGTCACCTGTTCGACCAGAACGGGGTAGTAGTCGGGCTTGAACGCTATCACGCCGACATTTGCCGTATCGCCCTTGTCGCCCGAGCGGGCGTGAGCCAGTTTTATTAATTTGATCTTTGCCATTGTCATCAAGCCTCGATTACAGAAATCTCCGGCGCAGCTTCGCTCTTGGGAATGAGCGCGGGCCAGTAAGCAATTATCTCTTCGGTCTTCGGTCGTCCGCTCGCAAATCCGGTCACGGTCGGCGGGCCGTTCAAAACAAGCGGCGCTATCTCTCTGGTGAATCGCTCGACCGCCGAGCGGTCGCTTCCGCGCACGCCGATTCGCCACATTACTTCGGCCATATCGGGCGCAGGCTCACCCGCAAGCGCGCCGTGACAGGCATTCACGCCTACGTATTCCGTAAGCACCTGGTCGAATTTCAGGCCGAGCCGGTCAAGTCTTTCTCTAAAAATACGATCCGCCGCCTGCGCCTTCTCATACGCATCGGGCCACGCGTAGATGAGCGAGCCCGCGGCTTTCCACCCGGCGCTGTAGCTGATAGAGACTTTATAAAAATCGGTCGCGGGTCTCCCCTTTATGCCTGAAAATCTGACGCGATCAGCGCCCTCCTGTTCAAGATGAATGGATGTGAAATCGGCTATGCAATCGGGCGTGATGTATTCTCGCGGGTCGCCCATCTCGTAAACGAGTTGCTCCTTGATGGAAGGGACCGTGATGCGCCCGCCCGTGCCTTCGTGTTTGGTTATGACGAATGTGCCGTCCGGGTGAGCTTCGATCACGGGATAGCCTATATCGGCCATATTTGGGATGGTTCTCCAATCAATCATGCAGTTGCCGCCCGTACATTGCGCGCCGCATTCGACCGAATGGCCCGCGATTGTTCCCGCGGCCAGTCGGTCCCAGTCATCTGCCGACCAGCCGAATTCGTGGATCATGGGACCGAGCGCAAGCCCCGTGTCGGTCACGCGACCGGCGATGACGATCTGCCCGCCTCGGCCCAGACATTCGGCAACGGGGCGACCGCCGAAATAGACGTTGGCGCTTTGCACCTGTGAGAGGATCGCGGAAAGCGGCTCGCCCGTCTCCATGTTTTTCAACTCGACGCCGCGCCCGATGTAATCTTCGAGCCTGTGCATTATATCGTCGCCTGCGACTATGCCGATTTTGACTTTGCCGCCGAAACCCGCCCGGCGCGCAACCTCTATCACCGCATCGCGGCACGCTTCGGGGTTCACGCCTCCGGCATTGGCCACGACCTTTATATTGCGCTCCACGAGGTCTGCGAGTATCTCTTCTATCATCGCAACGAAGTCGCGCGCATATCCCGAGCGCGGGTCGCGGGCGCGCTGTTTCTGCATGATAGACATCGTGATCTCAGCCAGATAATCGAGCGTCAAATAATCAACAGGACCTCGCCGGACCTGCTCGATTGGAGCCTGGAGCGAATCGCCCCAGAACCCTTGCCCATTCGCTATTCTGATAGTTTTCATCTTTCTCTCTTGTCGTTAATAAAGTAAGCAGTAGGCAGTAGGCAGTTTTGTAAGTCCACTTATCGCTATAATTCAAACGGCATGATTTTGACAGTACTAATAGACCACGGACGGACGCGGATCAGGCGGATTTACGCGGATCAGATTCATGCCAGCCTCAAAATAACTGCCTACTGCCTACTGCCTACTGCTTACGCTTTTGGTTTTGGCGGCGGCAAGTCTCTCGCCTCGACTACCGATTGAAACCCGTGATGGTTGTGACTGCCGTCGCAGAAAGGCTTGTTGTTGGATTGGCCGCAGCGGCAGAGCGAAATCACCTTGCGGCCTGCCAGGCCAAATGTATTGCCGGCTGCGTCCTTGATGATTATGTTGTCGCCGGTCACGCGAAGCGGGCCGTTGTTGTTACAAATTATTTCTGAGTTATCACTCATGCTTTATCTCCTCCAGATGACTTTCACTGAATTGCCAAAGAATTTTACCTGACCGCCGCCCATCAAGCCAGTTGCTCATCTGTTTTGACATTTGGGTTCTGAAACGCCAACATGCAATCGTGAAGGCAATAATCAAAAGCAGGGTTGCTCCGGGGCTTGAGATGAAAGAGGAGAAAGGCTACCAGACATTTGCGGAGTTCTATCCCTTCTATCTGTCGGAGCACAGCAATCCGGTCTGTCGCCGCCTGCACGTTTTAGGAAGCGCGCTGACGCTGATCGTACTGGTTTACGCAATCGTCACTATGAACTGGCGGGCGTTTGCGGCTCTCCCCTTCATCGGGTACGGATTTGCGTGGTCGGGCCATTTCTTTTTTGAGAAGAATCGGCCCGCGACCTTTACATATCCGTTTTATAGTCTGGCGGCTGACTGGGTTATGTTCAAAAATGTCATCACGGGCAGGATGAAATTCTAAGACGGTTCGCCTCTAATCAAAACTATGCAGACACCCGGCAAATTCCTTACGGCCGAATGGCGCTATCTGGCGATGATGAATTATGAAATCGAGCCTTCCGTTTTGATACCTTATGTCCCGGAGGGCACGGAACTCGATAGCTGGAATGGAAAGACCTTTGTAAGTCTGGTGGGTTTTCTTTTTCTGAAGACCAGAGTGCGGGGCCTTGCCATTCCTTTCCATCGAAACTTTGAAGAGGTCAACCTGCGTTTTTACGTCCGCAGGAAAGCCCCCGACGGCTGGCGGCGCGGCGTGGTCTTTATAAAAGAGATCGTCCCGCGAATAGCGATAGCCACAGTGGCGCGGCTGATCTATAACGAAAACTATATCGCCACTCCTATGCGGCATAACATTGAAAGCGAAAACGGCGCGCTCAAACAAAACAGCGCGCTCAAACAAAACGGCGCAATCGAGTACGGCTGGCGCTACCGGGGGCGATGGAATCATCTGCGAGTCAGGACTTCGGGCAGTTCCCACCCGCTCACGTGCGGGTCCGAAGAAGAGTTTATCACAGAGCATTACTGGGGCTACGCCGCGCAAACGGGGGGCGGCGCGGTCGAATATCAGGTAGAGCATCCTCAGTGGATGGTCTGGCAAACAAGCGAAGCGGCGCTTGATTGCAACGTCGCGGAGTTATACGGCGAGGCGTTCGCCCCGGCGCTCGGCGCAAGGGCGAGTTCGGCCTTCCTCGCCGAAGGGTCGCCCGTAATTGTGAGGAAGGGGATGAGGCTTTGAATCACTTCGCAGGGGCTGTGGAACGGTTATTGTAAGCTATTTCCTGAAGCGAGGATTTGCTGAGAGGAGGGAATGAAAATGATACGAATCGATGGAAAGCGGAACATTTTAGCGATGCTTCTTCTGGCAGTTATGATTCTTTTTGCGACCGCACCGGGAGGGTATGCTCAGCGTCGTCATTACTATCGCCACACTACCCACAGACATCACCACAGCAAAGTCAAACACATTGCCGTAGGGACTGCTGTCGGCGCGGTTGGCGGAGCTTTGATCGGCGGGAAAAAGGGCGCTTTGATAGGAGGCGGAGCAGGAGCAGGAGCAGGGTATCTGGTCTATCGCCACAAAACCAGACGACATCGACGCCACCGATAATGACCTGCTGTTTGAGAGATGAAACCCGACCTCTTCGGGGCCGGGCTTCATCTCTCGATGGGTTCAAGACTCTTCAGCGCGAAGGGGGCCGGTGTCGTTGCGAGTTACGTTTGGCTGATTTCGCACGCCGATCTTGGCAAAGAGTTTCTTCTTTATCAACTCATCGTAGAGCCGCCACTTCATACGCATCATCTCTTCGTCCATAGTTCCGGCCAGAAATCCTATGGGTATCTCGAAACCGCCCGCGCCCCGGCGTCCGCCGCCGTAGTAACGCCCTGCTTCGGTCGTGCCCAGAGCCTCTTTCAAAAACTCATCCGGGTTGAGCGTGATCTTGTTTGTGCGCATCGAGCCTACGACCATCTCGCGGTCGCCTTTGATGATGATGCCGTAAACAATCGCCGTATGTATGTTCTCTTCGGTGAGCAGAAAGTCGGCGGCCTGCGGAATCGAATCGCGATCTTCGACTCGCAGATAACCCGCGCCCGAGATCGAATAGCTTTCGCGAATTTCGCGGTTTTCAAGCGCCAGGCGTATCACGTTCATCACCTGCTTCGAGCGCTTGACCGACAGGATATCTTCAAGCAGCGAATGATCCGTATACCGGGTCAGGAAACTTGCGGCATTAAACTCTTCCTCGCGGGCGCGCACCATGCCCGATGTCTCGCTTCTGAGCCCGTGCATCAGCGCCGTAGCCAGCCGAACATGCTGCATATCGCTCTTGTTTAGTTCGAGAAGACCTTCGCGTATATATTCGGTGTAAATAGTCGCGGTCGCGCCAATCTTTCGGATGTCGCTAAACTCGGGATCTATAATGTCCTGTCGCTCGTGATGATCTACTATCACAAGAGGAGGCACCCCGGCTGAGGTGAATCGGTCCGTCAAGGACGATGTCGTGCCCTGATTATCTACGAATACCGTACCCTGATACTGTTTCAGATCATCGCCTTCGCTATACCTGACCATCTCTATTTCGGTCAATTGCACAAGGGCAAGGTTCTCCTGATGAGAGATGCGGCCTTCATACATTATGTCGCAATCTATGTTGTAGCGAGCCGCGATCATCTTGTGCGCCCACGCGGCGCTGATAGCGTCAGGATCGGGGTAATCCTGCATGACGATGGCGTGTCGTTGGCCGCTACGTTCTTCGAGCAAGGCGGCGAGTTCGGCCGCTTTACTCATGGGGCGCACATCTGAGGGCTTTCCGCTCACTTCCTTGAGCGGCCTGCGTTCCCTGGACATGTCAGTCTCTCCTTCCATGATCTTTTTGCCTGTGATGCTGCTATAAATGCGGAGAGCGCGATTAAAAGGATATTTAATTTGAGGGCGAGAGGCCGTTGCTCTCTGGCGCACTCGCCAATCATCATGATTGTAGCCCTATCAGGCCCCGCGCACAACAGGAGTGAAGCGTGATGCGTGATTCGTGAAATCAGCCATTAGACTGTCAACAGGTGATTGTCCAAAGATCACGCATCACGCTTCACGCATCATTTTCCGCTCAGTAGCTGTTTTGCGATCAGCCACAAAAAAACAGTATTTCCCACCAGATAGCGACGCCAGAGCCGGCGAGGCTCGCGCATAAGGCGATAAAACCATTCAAGCCCGATCCGCTGCATCCAGGCGGGCGCGCGGCGCGCAAAGCCGCTAAGGTGGTCAAAGCTTCCGCCTACGCCGAGCGCGAATCGAACACCGCTTTGGTCAAGATGCGCGCTAATCCAGTGCTCTTGCGCGGGCGACCCCAGAGCGACAAACAGCAGTTCGGCGCGGCTCTGTTTTATCTCTTCGGCAATCCTTGCCGACTCCGAGCGGTCGAAATAACCGTTGCGATACCCGGCCACGCGGAGGTCGGGGTGCTCTCGCTTGAAGCGCTCGACCACGGCGAGAACCGCTTCCTGTCGCGCGCCAAGAAAGTAAACCGACAGCCCGCGTGCGGCGGCCCGCGCTACGAGCCTCTCAAACAGATCGATGCCGGTAACACGCGCCTTGAGCGGGCGGCCCAACAGACGCGAGGCCCAGACCACAGACATGCCGTCGGCGGTCACAAGATCGGCCCGATTCAACACGCCGCGCAAACTCTCGTCCCGGCTTGCCGCCACTGCCTTGGCTGCGTTCACAACCGACATGTAATGTGGCTTTCTCAGCGCGATAAAGTCGTCTATCACCCGAAGCGTTTCATCTTCGCTCAAATTATCAATCGCAACCCCGGCCACGATCACGCGGATGCGCGAACCGGGACCGGAGGGACAGGAGGGCGCAGGCGTTTGAGAAGTGCCTGCTTCTCTGCTCTGTCCTCGGGTGCCTACGCCGGTATTTCTTTCTGCCGTAGTGCCCTGACTCATTTTACTTCGTCGTCTTCTTCGATGTTGATCAATTCGCGAACAAGATAGGTGGGCTTGCCTTGAGACTCGTGATAGGTGCGTACGATCATCTCCGCGAGCAATCCCATAAAGATAAACTGTATGCCCATTGCAAACATTATCATGGCGAGCGTTGCAAGCGGCATGCGGTTCAGGTGTACGTCGAGCACGAATTTATAATAAAGCGCCCCGACAAGCGACACTAAGGCAGCCCCGAGGCAGATCAACCCCGCCGCGCCAAACAGGTAAAGCGGCTTGGTCAGATAGCTGGACATGAATTTGATTGTGATGAGATCGAATATTACTTTTATCGTGCGCGACAGCCCGTACTTCGATTTACCCGCGTGGCGCGGGTGATGAGTAACCGGTATCTCAGTGACTCGCGCACCGGCCCAACTGGCATAGATCGGGATGAAGCGATGCATCTCGCCGTAAAGCCGCACATCGGCCAGCACCTCGCGCCGGTAAGCCTTCAGGCTACAGCCGTAATCGTGAAGCGACACGCCGCTTATCGAAGAGATCAGCCGGTTGGCAAACTGTGAAGGCAGCCTCCGGGTCAGCCATTTGTCTTTGCGGTCTTTGCGCCAGCCTGACACTACATCGTATCCCTCATCCAGCCTTTCAAGCAGGCGGCTTATGTCTGCCGGATCGTTTTGAAGATCGGCATCCATCGGGATCAATATCTCGCCGCGCGCATGATCTATGCCTGCGCTCATCGCGGCCGTTTGACCATAGTTGCGCCTTAAAGCGACCACCCGCACTCGATTGTCTCGCGCAGCGATCTCGCGCAACCGGGCGAGGCTGTCATCCGCAGAGCCGTCATTCACATAGATGATTTCGTATGCGCGTTCCAACTCTTCAAGCGCGCGGGTGAGTTTCGAGTGCAGCGGCTCGATGTTCTCTTCTTCGTTATAGACAGGAAGGAAGACGGAAATCTCCGGTCCCTCGCCCGCCTTTTCAATCTTCCTTACGGGTTTTAACTGGTATTCCCTCATAATCGCTCAACCACTCAGCCAGAAGATACTAGACCGCCCGGTCAATCAGAGGCAAGTGCGGATGAATCAATCGAGCCGGTCCGCGTAATAACGTTTGAACCACTCGACGAACTTCCCTATGCCTGTCTCGATCTTTGTCTGCGGGTCATAGCCGAGCAGTTTTCGCGCCTTGCTTATGTCTGCGTAAGTGACCGGGACATCGCCCGGCTGCATGGGTTTATGTTCGATACTGGCCCGTTTGCCAAGCGCCTGTTCCAACAATTCCACAAGCCGGAGAAGTTCTATGGTCTGGGATTCTCCCAGATTGATGATTTCAAAGAGGCTCCCGTCATAGCTCATCGCCGCGAGCACACCCGAAACGATGTCGTCAATGTAAGTATAATCGCGACGCGCTGTGCCGTCTCCGAATATCTGAATGGGTCGGCCTTCGGAGATTAACCGGGCAAATTTATGGATAGCGAGATCGGGCCGCTGGCGCGCGCCATAAACGGTAAAGAATCTGAGACACACTACACGCATTCCATGCAGATGGCTGTAGACGTGGGCAATCGTTTCGCCCGCGATTTTCGTGGCCGCGTAGGGCGATATGGCTTGAGCTATCGGGTCATCTTCGGAAAAAGGCACTTTGGAATTCACGCCATAAACAGAGCTTGACGAACCGAATACGAAGCGCTCAACGCTGGACCTGCGCGCGGCTTCAAGCAGCGAGAAAGTGCCGCGCACGTTTGTCTCTTCGTAATCCATCGGACGGTCAAGCGAGGGACGTACACCGGCTCGCGCCGCAAGATGGACAACCGTGTCAAACCCCGCTCGGGCAAATAATTCACCCATCGCCCGCTCGTCTGTTATGTCGGCTTTTATGAGTTCGAAATTATCATTCCCTGCGTGATGAGCTACGTTGGCCCGCTTGATCGCCGGATCATAAAAATCGTTGAAGTTGTCTACGACGGTCAAGCGTGCGCGACCTTCGGCCATCAGGCAATCAACCAGATGGCTGCCTATGAAACCCGCTCCGCCTGTTACAAGAATACTTTTCATATGCGTGATCCGCGATCCGCGATCCGCGATGCGTGATTATCAGGCAGGCTGCCTGTTAAAACAACCTGCAAGTCCGGCAAATCACGCATCACGCATCACGCATCATTCTTCACTTCTGAGCAATTATCCACAGATGCCAGCCCGCCAGATGCGAGAGCTTCCGTTCCAGTGGGCGGGGGATCAGGCCGCCGATTACAGGTATCCAGCGTTTGTTCAAAAAATGGATTTCCGCGCGAGACCTGCCGAAACGTGAAAACATCTTTAGGGCCTCGCGTCTGGTGTATGCGCGAGCTAGCGGATTGCCAGCGCCGTCCGTGTTCTGATTCAGGAACTCATCGCGCGAAAGCAATCGCTTTCCATTCTGCCTGTAAACACGCTGAAGTTCGCGCAGCCGCTCTTCATCTTCACCCGTGAGGCTATGCACAAAGGCCGGTCCCCAGTCGAATCTGAGCAGCCGCACGCCCATCTTTCTGAGCGTCATGATGTTTACATAGTAGTTGTAAGAATTCTTATGATAAAGCATCACAATCGCCGTGCCGCCCGGGCGCAAAACCCTGTGAGCCTCGTTGATCGCACGCTGGGTGTCGGGCGTGTGGTGCAGAACCCCGTGCGAGTAGACCAGATCGAAACTCGCATCATCAAAGGGGAGGTTTTCGGCGTCGCCTACATTTATATTCCCTTCAAGGTTTTCGAATTCGAACCGCCGCCGGGCAAGCTCTACCGCTCTATCCGTCAGGTCAATGGCCGTATATCGCGCTCCGGCGCGGGCAAAACTCGCGCCGTCTGTGCCGAGGCCGCAGCCGATTTCAAGCACATCTTTGTTTTGCCATTTTTCAAAGCCGACCACATCCAGAATGTGCCATTCGGTCTGGTAACGATGGTGCTCTAGGCGAGCAAAGAATTCGCGCGTACCGATTTCGGCTTCGGCAAACTTTGCCCCGCAAGGGTTCGATTGCCAGAAATCTCTCACACGCGCTTTCAGGTCTTCGGCCATAATCAAGTCTGTGTCGCTCCGTTATCAATAAAGGCTCGATGCCATAGCTCGAGCGTCAGGAGTTGAAATATCTTCAGGCTGTTGTCTTCGCGGCCCGAAAGATTTTCGTCGATCAGACGCCGCACCTGCTTGTAATCAAAATATCCACGGCTGCGAATATTTGTTTCCGACAACAGGTCCTCGACCGTGTCGCGCAGATCGCGCACAAGCCATGCTCTGACGGGCGCGCTGAATCCGGCTTTCTTGCGGTAGATGATTTCGCGCGGCAGCCACGCCTCGGCCGCCCGCTTGAGTATATATTTTCTGGTAAGCCCCTTGAGCTTCAGCCGCGCAGGAATGCGGGCGGTCATCTCTATAAGCTCGTGATCGAGCAGGGGCACGCGCACTTCCATGGAACTTGCCATACTCGTCTTGTCCGTGTAGGTCAGGTTCAGACAAGGCAGAAATGTCTTCAGATCGATGTAGAGCATCTGGTTTATGAAGTCTTCGCCCGCCACCCGATCAAAATATTTCCGGTGCTCGCTGTAAGCATCGCACTCGCCCGCTACGCGATCCATCTCTCCCGAATAGAGTTCGCCTTTTTCCTGGTCGGTGAAATAGGTTCCAAAGCCAAGATAGCGTTCGCGCTCGGGCAAAGCGGCCGAGCGCGCGAGCTTTTTCGTATTGCGAAAGAGCGCCGTAAAGCGTCCGGGCCGAGCGCCGGGAAGCGCCGCAACCAGCGGGCGCGACAGAAAAGAAGGGATCAGGTTATAGGCGTCGGCTACTTTCACGGCGAGGTGGCGCGGGTACCCGGCAAAGACCTCATCGCCGCCCATCCCCGAAAGCAAAACCGTCAGCCGTTTGCGCGCCTCCCGACAGATCAGATAGCTGGTTATGATCGCCGGATCGGCTACCGGCTCGTCCATGTGATAGACGAGCTTTGGCAGCAACTCCATCACGCGCGGCTCTAAAAACTCTTCCCTGTAATCCGTATTAAACTGCTCTCCGATGATCCGCGCATACTTCACATCGTCTTCGAGTATGTCGTAACGCAAATCTTCCTGACTAAACCCGAACGTGTAGGTCGTGATCTTGCGATTTGCCGTCTCAGACATCAAGGCCACGATTGTTGAAGAATCTATCCCGCCCGAAAGAAACGCGCCCAACGGCACATCCGCTATCATCTGCGCACGGACGCTGCGCTCTATTTGCTCGCGCACGCGCTCCACCCACTCGGCCTCGCTTATCGAGTCGTCTTCGTCAAACTCGATGTCCCAGTACTCGATTGTCTCGGCGCGGCCTTCGCGATAGATCAGGTAGTGGCCGGGCGGAAGCTTGTAGACTCCGCGAAACGCGGTCTTCGGATCTGGAACCCACAGGAAAGACATGAACTGATCGAGCGAGGCCAGATCGACTTCGCGCTTGAAACCCGGCACTTCGAGAAATGCCTTGATCTCAGAGGCAAAGGCAAAACCAGCGGGCGTATCGGTATAATAGAGCGGCTTGACTCCCAGGTGGTCGCGCGCGAGCAGAAGGCTTTCATCGCGCTGATCCCAGATGGCTAAGGCGAATATGCCGTTGAGTCTTGTAAGAAATGCGCGGCCCCATTCGAGGTAAGCGTAAATGATTACTTCGGCGTCGCTTTCTGAGCGAAAGCTATGGCCGCAATGCTCAAGCTCGCGGCGCAACTCTTTGAAGTTGTAAATTTCTCCGTTGTAGGTGAGCCAGACCTGTTTGCCTGCGTCAGACATCGGTTCGTGGCCGCCGGCCGATAGATCTATAATCGAAAGCCGACGATGGCCAAGCCCCACCCGATCCCCCCCGGAGGTTTCGGCTATGTAAACGCCTTCGTCGTCAGGGCCGCGATGGGCCATGCGCAAAAGCATGTTTTTGATAAGCTGTTCATCGGTCCTGCCGACGACTCCGCAAATACCGCACATAATCGGGTTAATCTCGAATCTGAAACTTGAAATTATAGCACGGCTCGCTCAATTGAGCAGGAGCGCGTCGCTTGCCATAGTGACAAACAAGATGATGCTCACCATCGCGTTGGTATTGAAAAAGGCCGCGTCGAGCCGGGAAAGATCGTCGGATTTGACTATGCTGTGCTGATAAACAAGGAGCGCGCCCGTAGCCGCGACCCCGACCATCCCCATCCATCCGAGATGCGCGAGGCGAAACAGCAGCACAAGCGCGATAAACATCAACGCGTGTATTCCGCGAGCAATCCACAGCGCACCGCTCAATCCGAACCGCTGCGGGATGGAGTGCAGTCCCGCACGCCTGTCGAAATCAAAATCCTGACACGCATAGAGAATGTCGAACCCGGCGGTCCACAGCATCACCGCAAGCGACAAAAGCAACGGCACTGCCGTCAGGTCGCCTCTTATCGCTATCCACGCGCCCGCCGGAGCTATCGACAAACACCAGCCAAGAAACAGGTGAGATGCAAATGTGAATCGCTTGGTGTAGGAATAAAGCAGCACCGAGCCCAGCGCGACAGGCGAAAGCAGAAACGTCAGCCGATTGAGTTGATAGGCGGCAAACAGGAAAATGGCCGACGAAATCATGGTAAATATCCAGGCAAATTTCAGGTCGAGCAACCCTGCGGGCAAAGCCCTGTTTGCCGTGCGCGGATTTTGAGCGTCAAAGTGGCGGTCGGCAATTCGATTGAAAGTCATCGCAGCCGAACGCGCTCCAACCATTGCCAGTAATATCCAGAGGAGCTTCCATATCCAGAAACTCGCGGGCTCGGCGGGCAGGTCACGCGCGGCAAGCGCCGCGCCCAGAAACGCAAAGGGAAGCGCAAACAGCGTGTGTTCGATCTTTATCATTTCGAGCGTGATTCGAAGTCGCTCAGCTACAGTCATACTCAATCTCACTTTGCCCGGCACTCCCGGAATTCAACTCTGTTTTCAAATCTCAAATCTTTTGTAGATCGCCCTGCCAGACAGTCTCCTCGGAATGCGCAAGGCCAAGGTGGTCCATCACCCTGTAAATGAAATGGTCCACCATAGAGTTTATATCAATCGGGCGATGATAAAACGCGGGCATCGCGGGCACGATCATCGCTCCGGCCTGCCGCAGTTTTAACATGTTTTCCAGGTGAATCATTGAGAGCGGCGTCTCGCGTGGGACAAGGACGAGGCGGCGATTCTCTTTCAGGCAGACATCGGCGGCGCGGTGCAAAAGGTTGCGGCACGAGCCGGAGGCCAGCACGCCAAGCGTAGAGGCCGAACACGGAATGATGACCATTGCGTCGACCGGATACGACCCGGAAGCGATGGCAGCGCCTATATCGCCCGCGTGAAAGGCGATGATCTTTGCAGGCGCGTGGCCTATCATCTCGGCCACCAGATGCTCTAAATCGGCGGTCGCGCTGATATCGAGTTCGTCATTGATGACGCGGCGGCCCGGCCCGCTGATTACAAGATTTATCTGGCGCACCTCGACGCTTGCCTCGAGTTGCATCAAGAGCCGTTGCGCGTAGATTGCGCCGCTTGCGCCGCTTATGGCTACAGTTATTGATTTCACCAGTTGTATTGTAGCCGCCGCCAAAAATCGGGGCAAGATGGGGCCGTTATTCAGCCGGATGCACGCAGGCAGAATTAACAGGATTCGAGAGGATTTTCAGGATCAGAAATCTTCTTGAATCGCATAAAATCTTGTTAATCCTGTCACTCATAACGAAGCGATTCTATAGGGTCCATGCGCGAGGCGCGAAAGGCGGGCCAGAGTCCGCTGACGAGACCTACGAATATCAGTATACTCGTCGCCGTAAACACTACGTCGGCCGATAGCAACAGGTGTATATCGGTCTGGCGCGATACGTCGTCAAGCAGTTCGGCCAGGAATGGCCGAGCGCCGATCACCAGCACCAGAAGGTAAGACAACAGGATTCCGAGGATTCCTCCAAAGAAGGTTATAACCATCCCTTCGAGCAGAAACTGAATGAGGATGTGGCGGCGCTTTGCCCCCAGAGCCTTTCGAATCCCGACCTCGCGGGTGCGTTCGGTCACGGAAACCAGCATGATATTCATCACGCCTATGCCGCCTATCATCAACGTCAGCGTGCCGATAAAACCAAGGATCACTTTCAGCCCGTTTGTGATTCCGTTTATCATCTGGTTGTTCTCTACCGAATCGTTCATTCGCACGGCGCGCTCATCCTTGGGATCAAACCCGTGGCGCGCGGCAAGCGTTTCGCGGACCTGCCGGATGGCGCGAGGCTGATCCGACGGGTTCACGGTCTGAAAGACCAGCGTGTAAAGATACTGATCGTTCCACAATTGCCCGACCGTCGTATAGGGGATAAAGACGCTGCTTTTATCCGGCATGTAATAGGTGGACATCTGCACCTTGTTTGGCATCACGCCAACCACTTCAAAAGACATCCCGGCTATGCGAACCGTTTGCCCCACGGCATAGCTGTTGCCGAATATTTTGCGCGCCACTTCATAGCCAAGAAAGACTACGCGCCGCCGCTTTTCGATATCTTCGCCGTTTATAAAGCGCCCGAATTCGGAGGGCTCGTTTCGCATCACGGCGTATTCGGGGGCCACCCCGCGCACGGCGGTGGAGGTCTGCCGGTTGCCGAAACTGATGGGGTAATCCTGTATATATTCGGGGCTTGCAAATTTGATGACGCCGAGTTCTCTCAGCGCCTCGACATCATCCATTTCAAGGCGAATCCGCTTCCCCGCCCGTTCGCCGCCCGCCTGCGAGCTTGTCTGGCCGCCGTACATCACTACCGTGCCGTCAGAGAAAGCGCCGCGAAACCCCGCCTCTATAGCATCGTGAAAACCGTTGCCGTAGGCCATCAACAGGACCACGGTCACGATTCCCCACGCGATGCCGAACATCGTCATCAAAGCGCGGAGGCGGTGGCTTATGAGCGCGTAAACCGCCTGGAGAAGAACTTCCTTCAGTATCACCCGAATCTCTCCTTACATCTCATATCTGAGCGCCTCGACCGGCGCGAGGCGCGAGGCGCGGCGCGCAGGAATCGTAGATGCGGCCACGCCTATCATCGTGAGCGCGACTATGGAAAACGCTACGATCTGCCAGGTGATTATCATCCCCGAAAACCTCGCGGGCAGCGGCAGGAGGTTTACAAGTTTGCAGAGCCCCGCCCCGATTACAAAACCGATTGCGCCGCTCAACAAAGTCAGGAAAAGCCCTTCGCTTAAGAACTGCAACTGAATGTTGAAGGAGGTCGCGCCCAGAGCCTTTCGCACCCCGATCTCGCGCGTGCGTTCTTTGACGGCGATAAACATGATGTTCATAACACCTATGCCTCCGAGCGCCAGAGTGATGATGCTGACGGCTATAAAAAATTCGCTCATACCGCCTATCATCTTGTCGAACATCACCGACATTACCGTGGTGTTCCACATCGAAACCGCTTCCGCGTCGTGCGCATCGAAATCGTGTCTCTGGGTCAGTATCTGCCGCACCTCGGTTTCAACGGGGCCGTTGTTATCGAATATGCCCTTGCCTTCCTGCTCCATCTTCTTGCGCAGCCCTTCGGTCACATACAGATAAGGCGTAGCGATGATGGCCGAAAGCGAATCGGCGGTTCGCATATTCCCGGAGAGCGGGAAATCCTTTCTCATCGTCTCATAAGGAATAAACAACCGGCTGTTGTCCTCGCCCGTGTAGCTCGAATCCTGCTCCTTCTTTCGCATCTTCCCGATCACCGCATAGGGAATACCGTTGAGCGTTACCTGAGCGCCAAGCGGGTCGCGGTCGGCGAACAACTGCTTGCAGGCGTCATAGCCGATGATGACGACGCGCCGGGCCTGCTCGTTGTCGAGTTCATTCATCAGGCGGCCCTTCTCAAGCTCAATCGTCCGAATATCCTGATAGACGGGCCAAACGCCGCTGATGCCTACCGAACTGGAATTGAAGGCGCTCTTGACGCTCGCACCGCCCATCAACTCGGGCGAGATATTCTCCAGCAGCTTCGATTCTTTCTTGAGCAGATATACATCGTTTATATCGAGACGAATGATGCGGCCCGCGCGTGCGCCGCCGGCCTGCATGCTCGTTCGACCGTCCCTGATGATTATGATGTTTTTGCCAAGCTCGCGCAGAACAACCTGATTGCCCCGCTGAAAGCCTTCGCCTACCGCCGACAGAATCACGATTGAGATCACTCCCCACATGATGCCGAACATCGTCAGCAGGCTGCGGAGCTTGTTAGCCCTCAGATTGGACCAGGTTTGTGAAAAGAGTTCTCTCATAATCTCGTGATGCGTAATGAGTAATGCGTGATGCGTGATTGGTGACTTTCAGAAGGACCGCAGGCCTAAATAGACTTGCTAGCCTCTTAGAGTCACGGATCACGCATCACTATTGGAGTATTACTTGCTGACCTTCTATCACGCCTTCGGTCACTTCGGTGCGGGTTCCGTTGCTGATGCCGACTTTGATCGGTTTCTTTTCGCGTCCGGTAGGCGAAGCGGGGCCGGGCACCTCGACGAATGCGTTGCGTTCAGCGTCATAGATAACGGCGCTTTCGGGAATTATCAATGTGCCTTTGTGCTCTTCCAGAACGATCTCTGCGTTTGCCGACATGTTTGCGCGTAACTCACCGCCCGGATTGTTGATCGAAACCTTTACCTCGAAACTCACTACGTTATCTTTTTCGACTCCAAGCGGAGAGATTTCCGTGACGTGACCTTCGAACGCCTTATCCTTAAATGTCTCGACTTTGATTCGCGCCGGTTGACCCAGCTTCACCGCGCCGATGTCGGTCTCGTCAACCTGCCCGCGAACATAGACCTGGCTGATGTCTCCGAGCACCATCACAAGCGTCGCGGCTGATCCCATATTGAGGATTGAAGAGACGGGGCTGCCCAGTTCCACATCGCGAGACAAAACCATGCCGGTGATTGGCGAGCGGATCGTAGCGTTATTCAACTCCTCATCGGCGCGATCTACGGCGGCCTGAGCCTGAGCGACTTCCGCTTCGGCCTGCGAAACTCGCGCGTGGCTTACGCTCAATTGAGAGCGAGAGACATGCTGGCGATTTTCGGCCTGTTCCATTGCGCGGCGCGCATCTTCAATCTCCTGCTGCGAGATCAGGCCCTTATCGAAAAGCCTTTGAACGCGTTCCACATTGCGTCGGGCAAAGGCCACGTCGGGGGCTTCGGCCTCGACCTTGTTCTTTTCATACTCGGCCTGAGCCGCTCTTGTATTTGACTCGGCGCTCATCAAGGCGGCCCGCGCCTCGCGCAATCTCGCGGCAAGATTCTCTTTATCAAGCTCGGCCAGCACCTGCCCCGGAACTACCATATCGCCCGCGTTGACCTTGAGTTCCTTTATGATGCCGTTGGCCTTCGATTTGATCTCGACCTTCGATATTGGCTCTACGCGCCCCGTAGCGACAACTGATCGAGCCAGGTCGCCGCGCTCAATCGTCACAAGGCGCGACGGGTCAATCTCGGCCTTGGTGCGCGACAAAGACGAGGCCACAAAAACGACCACAGCGCCAACGACTATAATCGAGAGCGAGATAAAGATATATTTTCGAGACTTTTTCTTAGCCATTATATCTCCGCCAGTTTTTATAAAATTTTGTCCGGGTTTTAGTCCACTCGGTCATACGGAGGGTTGAATTCATTGGTTCCAAGTATATTTCGAGCGACTTCATCACAACCTCTGGAGGTCGGCAATCAAAGGATTCATCGCCGGTTCGAGATGGTCAACTAAAGTTTCCAAACGGCACGACTACTCAGATGACCCCAGATATCAATTACGAAGCAGCGCCGTGAAGGAATGCAAAATCTCAAGCGAAGACGGAGTTGAATCAGCAGGCAAAGGCAGCAGTAAACCGGCACGCAGTTTCTTGGGGTGGAACGAAGTATTCTTGCGCCCTGGCCTTACCCGTCATAGAATCGAAAAAAGCCAGGCAAGAGTTGTAGCTGCCATGCTGACCACACACAAAAAGACTCGCCCCCGCTCGATATACCGATTAACGCTCGGTTTGGCCGGTCTCTTCCTACTTATTTTCTGGCCGCACTCGGCGATGGCGAAGGAACGTGTCAAAAGGCACTATGACGAAACCAGCGGCCTCACCGTCTCAACAGTCCATGCTCTGGCTCAGGACGATTCGGGCTTTCTATGGATAGGCACAAGCGGCGGGCTTGTCCGCTTCGATGGAATCCAGATGCGCCCCTGGGCGAAAGAGACCCTTACAGGCACCATAAATCTTTTGCTGTCAGGCAGGGATGGAGAGATACTGGCCCGTGATGATCAACTCGCGCTCTATCAGGTCGTAGCCGATGGCGTGAGCCCCGTGATCGGCCCGGAAGCGAGACCGCTCGACAACGTCACAGACGCTGTCTTTAACAGCGACCGCACGCGGCTGTGGGTAACAGGCAAAGGATATTTGATGATCAGAGATGCCGACCACAAATGGGCTTTTGCCTCAATTGGGGTTCTGGGCAATGAGCAGATCAGGCAGTTGCGACCCGGGCCTGATGACAGCATCTTTCTGCTCACGAGAAACGCAATCTGGCAGCTTGATTCAGATCGGAATATAAGAAAGATATTCGATTATACCCTGGTGATGGATATTCTTCTTCATCCCGACGGCGCGTTTTATGTTCTCGCCTGGAATCCGAACGGCGATGGAGAGGTGCTGGAATTGCGCGAAGGCCGCGCTACCCTGCGACTCCGTGTAAAGAATGCCCGACCCATAGACCTCGCGCTCCGAGGTCGGGTCGTCTGGGCATCATTCGACCGGTACCTTGCCGCGCTCAGACCGAAAGAGCAACCTGAAATACTTGGGCCTGATGATGGTATTGCAAGTGGCGGCCCCTTGATTGTAGACCGCGAAGGCAGCCTGTGGCTCGGAACCTTTCGTGGCCTTGTGCAATACCCGGAACCGGCAACGCTTGCCTTTAACGACCGCGACGGACTGCCGAGCGCACACGCGCGCTTTCTGGCCCGGGCCGAAAGCGGCATCTGGGTTTCCACCTGGCAGGGTCTCGGGCGACTCGATAAGGCGCAGGGAAGATGGAGAGTCCACAACCAGCACCTCGACCATAAATCGCCGCTATGCGTAGACGGCGATGGCGCGCTCTGGATTCATGTTTTTGCGGGCGATTCGCTGCGTTACCTAAACGGGCAATTCATAAAACAATCGCTCCCTCAATATAAATTTCTCTACAGTTGCTGCCCCGAAGCCGATAAGACCATGTGGCTTGCAACCGATCACGGACTTCTTCGCGCGGGGGCTGACGACTCCAGACATGTAAGCATTGGGGCGGACAAGTTCGAATCGATCATCGAAACCGTTTTCCGGGATAGTCATGCGCGTCTCTGGGTATGCGCAGATAACCGCGTCTGCTCTGCATCGGTGGCTGCGATTGATTCCGGCCCTGAGGCATCGTGGTCCTGCCAGACGCTGGAAGGAGTCAACCGTGTGACCGACATCGTCGAGTTACAATCGGGCAGTTTGTGGGCCTCTACCCATAATGCAGGCGTATGGCGTTACGGCGGGAAAGGGTGGGAAGTGATTCCGGCTTCGCACGACCTTCCTTCGGGCAGAATATGGGGATTGGTTCTCTCGCCCGCAGGGGGCGTATGGGTTCTGGGCGACGGAGTCTGCATACGAGTGAAGGAGCGACCTGACCTTGATAGTGGATGGGAGATTGTCGAGCGGCTGGGAAGCTGGCAGGGGTTTCCGGTCGGAGGAGCCGAGGACCTGATCGAAGAATCAAACGGCGATTTGTGGATCACGACGACCAGCGGAGTTGTATATATGCCCGCAGAAGCGCGGCGAGCAGGCGCTCAGTCCCCGTCTGTGAAACTTGTTGATCTGATTCTGAACGGGCGAAGAGTGGAATTGAATCAGACGCCTCAAATACCTTCCGGTCACAATCAGTTGGAGATTCATTTCGCGGCGCTTTCTTACCGGGACCGCAGCCTGCTCCGCTACCAGTATCGACTTCACCCCGACGCCGCGTGGACAGATTCTTTCTCGCGCGAACCGCTATTCAGATTCGTCGATCTCAGCCCGGGCAAGTATGCGGCCGAGGTAAGGGCCTCGCTCGACGGGATTCACTGGTCCGCGACATCGGCCAGGCTTGCCTTCGAGGTTCTTGGCCCCTGGTATCTGAAGTGGTGGGTTCTGGCTCTCTTTTCTCTTGCTCTGGGCGCGGCGCTTTACGCAGCTTATCGCGCTCGTCTGACGTTTCTGCTTCGCCTGGAAAGACAAAGGGCGCGCATCGCAATTGACCTGCACGATGAACTCGGATCGGGGCTTGGCAGCATAGGCATTCTGTCAAAGGTCGTGACGGATGAGGGATTGACCGAGGCCGAGCGCATAAGTCTGGCCAGGAAAATAGCCGAGACAAGCCGTGAACTCGGCACCTCGCTGACCGACATAGTCTGGGCTTTACAGCCCGGCTCGAATGATCTGGAATCGCTGGCCTATCATCTGATCGAGCACGCGGAGCGGTTATTCCCGGGAAAGCAGGCGATCTTTTCTATGGATGTTCCAGACATCTGGCCGAAGGTAAACCTTTCGCTTGCAAAACGGCGCAACCTTCAGCTCATAGCCCTCGAAGCGCTTCACAACGCCGCCCGCCACTCGGCAGCAAGCCGCGTCGTGTTCGGGCTGAAACCCACCGGGCGAAACTGGCAGATGTGGATAGCCGATGATGGAACAGGGCTGATGAAGACTCTCTCTGAAGGCCGAAGAGGGATGGGGCTTTTGAGCATGAAGCGCAGGGCCGAAGAGATCGGAGCAGACATTTCGTGGATGTCTGAAGACGGAAAAGGGACTACGGTGAAGGTGATCTTTCATCCGCACTGAACCCGTTTCAGCCCGCAACAGCCGTGCGCGCAACCTTGCATCGCACGATTATGCGATGGAAAAATCTGCCTCCTGAGCTTATCCTGTAACCCCGGGCAGGAAATCGCCGTGGAAATAAAGATCACCATCATCGAGGATGATCCTCGTTACCGCAGCAGTCTCGAAACTCTCTTCAAGCACGCCAGAGGTTTTTCTCTTGCTGCAAGTTTCGAGTCCGCCCGCGACGCGCTCGAAGAGGTAGAGACCTCGCTGGAATCAAACCGCGCGCCTCAGTGGAGACTCGTCTTGATGGACCTCAAGCTGCCGGGCATAAGCGGGATCGAAGCGACCCGCCGTTTGAAAGAGCTTCTGCCCGATCTTGCGGTAGTAATCCTGACAGTCTTTGAAAAGCCCGCCACGATACTTGAAGCGATAAGCGCGGGGGCCGACGGCTACCTCCTCAAAAAGACCCCGGCGGACGAAATACTGTCGCAACTCAGAATGATAAATTCAGGCGGCGCGCCGCTGACGGCCGGAGTGGCGCGCACGGTGCTGGACTTGCTGCGGGCAAAGCGAACAGTCTCGCGCGAATCGAGCAAGCCCGCTTCTGCCGTGCTGCTCGACCTCACCGAAAGAGAGCACGACGTGCTGCAATGCCTTGTGCGTGGGATGGCCTACAAACAGGTGGCCGATCATCTCGACATCAGCATTGACACCGTAAGAACACACATCCGCTCGATATACAACAAGCTTCAGGTCCACAGCGTATCGGAAGCCGTCGTGCGAGCCATCCGCGAAAAGCTAGTCTGAAGGGGCTGAAACTTTAGCCTGTCTCCTGTGATCTCAATATCACATCATTATGCGATTGTTTGAGATTTGATTTCCTCTTACACTTGCCCTGCGTGTACACCTCGGCAGCCGGTCGTTCAGGTCGGTTGCTCCATATATAGATTGCCGACGCGACTCTTGACCCACATTTCCAACACTCTTCGGGAGGAATTTATGAAGAAATCAGCATCGTTTTCAATAATCGCCGTGGCGATCCTGTCCCTCTTTTCGGCAGCGCCGAAGGCAGCCGCGCAGGACCCCATTCCACCACCCACAACACCATTTCAGAGCCTGGATACCAAACTCGAAGCGACCGAAGCTTTCGCTCCGCAGTTCCAGCTAAACCGTGTCAACCTCGACTTCAGGGCAAACATCTCGCTCGGTCCAAACGCCTCGATTAACCCGGTGACTGACGACCTGCGGGTTGAACATGCCGGGATTATGGCCCCTGAGGACATCGTCTCAAACCCCGAACAGGCCGGAGTTGTTACCCCGAGCGACATCATCTTCATCCCCGCAGGTTGTTTCAGCCAGAGAGGCAACGGGTTCCGTGTGAGAGACCCTCAAGGGTGCGGGGTGAGCATAAGGCTAGAGTTTCCGCCAAACAGCAATCTCCCGCCGATAGACCTGACGCCGGGGCTCAGGGATTTCGACGCCAGGCTCTCGCCCGTCAGTGAAGGCGGCGGGGTGTGGAATCTGAGGATCGAATTGAGCTTCCTCGATATTCGCCAAGCGCCGCAACCCTGCTTTCTGACGATCCTAGGAGGGGCGGAGCAAACGATAGTGCAAATAGGCAATGACACGGGCGAGACCATGCCACGAAAGCTTGAGGTCGCAGGCAGTTCGCAATAAGAGGGCGATCCTGTGCGCAAACCTTGCAAGGCCAACATCACGCTCGGTCCAAACCCTTCGATTAACTCGCTGACCGACGGCCTGCTGGTTCAACGATATGGTAGGTTTATCATTAACGAGATAAGGAGGTCCACATGATTAACATTCCTGCCTTTGAAGCCGGTCTCTTCCGGCGCTGTAGAGAAGGAGACGATGCCGCATGTAGAGAATTTACCGATCTTTTTTGGGATCGTCACTATCTATGGAGATTCGGTCTCTTGCCGCCACCGACGGTCATATTGCCTCCGCTACCCCAGCCGGACCCCAGTCCCATCATTGGTGGCTTTATGATTAACGAGCTTGTTGAGCGACTTTGGGTCCACGAGCAACTCCTCGCGGGCTTAATAGGCGCAGTAGCCGGAGACTCGAGTCCACAGCCGAACCTGGTGAAAGAGCTTCTTGATCCCCAAAATCGCCTGAGTGCCGCGAAGAGGCTACAGGGGAGGTTTTCCTCCGCGCTTCAGGAGCTGGAGGCGGACATCAAGGCCTTTAAGAAGAGATAAGCGTAAGAAAAAACACAAGAGCGAATAGACAGGCTTGCCGTTCAGCAGGACGGGCCTAAGGCTTGAATTTTCGCCCGCAAGCAACCAGCAGCCCATAGACCTGACGCCGGGGCTCAGGGACTTCGACGCGAGGCTCTCGCCGGTCAGTGAAGGCGGCGGGGTGAGGTATTTATGAAACAAAGAAAAGGCGCACAAGCACTGGTGATTTCTTGTGCGGTCATAGCCACTATGTGGATTCCGATTGCAAGCGCGTTCGGCAGCATGGTTTTGCCGCCGAGCGGTATGGCTCTGGCGCAGGGAGTGAAGCTGACTGCCGGGGACGCGGCGGCAGGCGATCAGTTCGGCACCGTTGCAATCAGCGGTGACACTATCGTAGTAGGCGCGCAGCTTGATGATGATGCCGGCAACGGATCGGGCTCGGCCTATGTGTTTGTAAAGGACGGAGACATCTGGACCCAGCAGCAAAAGCTCACGGCAGCAGATGCGGCCGTATTTGATTTGTTCGGCATTTCAGTAGCGATCAGCGGTGACACTATCGTCGTCGGGGCCGTCTTTGGCGACGATGCGTGCCCCGGCAATCCGGATTGCAATTCGGGAGCGGTCTATGTGTTTGTAAGAGACGGGGGCGCGTGGACCCAGCAGCAAAAGCTCACCGCCAGTGACGCAAATGCGGATGACAGATTCGGCAATGTGGTAGCAATCAGCGGTGACACTATCGTCGTCGGAGCCCGGTTTGACGATGATGCGGGCAGCAACTCGGGCTCGGCCTATGTCTTTACCAGACAGGGAAACCTCTGGACCCAGCGTCAGAAACTCACGGCAGCAGACGCGGCGGCAGGTGATGAATTCGGCAATTCGATTGCCATCAGCGGGGATAGAATAGTTATCGGAGCTTCGAGAAACGACGATGCGTGTCCCAGCACTATAAACTGCGATTCGGGCTCGGCCTATGTGTTTGTAAGACAGGGGGGTGTCTGGACCCAGCAACAAAAGCTCACTGCCGCAGATGCGGCCGTATCTGATTTGTTCGGCGCTTCGGTAGCCATCAGCGGTGACACTATCGTCGTCGGTGCTTCGGGGGATGACGATGCGGGCAATCAGTCAGGTTCGGCTTACGTGTTTGTAAGAGACGGGGGCGCGTGGACCGAGCAGCAAAAACTCGTCGCCGTGGATGGCAAAGCGGGCGATTTGTTTGGCGAGCCGATAGCAATAAGCGGAGATACGATCGTCGGCGGTGCTTCTGGCGACGATAATGCGTGTCCTGGCGACCCGAATTGCGATTCGGGTGCAGCCCATGTGTTTGTAAGAGATGGGGACGCATGGATCGAGCTGCCAAAACTCATCGCTATGGAGGCGAGCGCAGGCGACGGTTTTGGATTCCCGGTGGCTCTGGGCGGAGAAAGAGTCGTCGCCGGCTCTATGGGAGATGATGATAGGGGCAGCAATTCAGGCGCGGCTTATATCTTCAGACTGGATGCTAATTGCGCTGTTGATCCGCTCCACGCCAGGCAACCTCTGGGCGGGGAATACGCGGTTGCGGCTACTGTCTTTTCGAGCGGCCAGCCTGCTTCTGGAATCTCCGTTGATCTCGATGTGATAAGCGGCCCAAATACGGGGCTGACCAGGACTGGTATTACAGATTCGAGCGGACAGGTAAACTTTAGCTACAGAGGCAACAATATGCCTGGCGTTGACACCATCGAGATAAGCGGCTCGGTGGAAGGCAACGCCTTCTCTTGTGCAGCTACAGTCGAATGGACCGACGGTCCGATCATTACGACCGTCAAGGAGAGGAAAGGCAATACGGGCAGGAATATCACCGTCAAAGGTTTCAATTTTCAACGGGGCGATATGGTTCTTATCAATGATCAGGAGGTGCAAAAGACCAAATTCAAGAACTCAGGAAAACTGGTAGCCAAAAAAGCAATGGACCTCGTTAGACCGTGTCCGGGCGGGGTTCCAGTGCCGAATGAAATAAAGGTTATCAGCACGACCGGTCGCAAGGACACCTTTGCGCTGGCAACCTGTCCATAAAGAGAGCCTGTGACCCTGATTACAGCCGTTTGATGCGCGATGATAGACACTCTCAATCAGAAGAGAGAAGGAGGCAATTATGATTTCAAGCAAACGAGCGTTGATGATCTCTTGTGCGATCATGAGCCTTCTAGGGCTCCCAATCGCACCCGTTCGCGGCGATAGAGTTACGCCCTTAAGAGAACTGCCGTTCGTCGCCGTAATAGAAAAAGGCAATCTTATTGGAGACCCTTTTCCGGACCCGGCGCGATGCGATCCCCCTTCTCTCGTAGTGGCGATAGAGGGGACAGGATTTGCGAGTTTTCTACGCCAGATTCGCCCGGTCACGGTCCATCAGACCCACTGCATAATCGATGACCCTTCGGACCCAAATTTCACAAACGGACGGTTCAAGATCATCTTTGCAACCGGCGATGAGATTTTAGGCACTTACAGCGGAACCGATGTGGCGACGGGGCCGGATACTTCGCTTCTCGATGGGGCCTTTACGATCACGGGCGGCACGGGCGCGTTTGCGGGCGTTTCGGGAGAGGGGGTACTGCTTGGACGCGCATCGCGAAGCGGCAGGGTCAAACCCGGCGTTTGGACCGGGAGAATAACGATCCCGTGAGCGGCAAGTCAGCGAAACCGGACCTGTCAAAATCGGATTGACCGCCGATGCCGAGAGCGTTTCGGGCTGCTCGGATAAGAAATAAGTCGCCGCGATTTTTTATCCAGCCCGGTGCAAACGGTCAAGCGCCGCCTCTACCCTGATGCGAAGTTCATCTTCATCGAGCGTCTTTAGCGCGCGGCCATCGTAAAGCAGGCGGCCCGCCACAATCGTAAGCGTCACATCAGAGGCCATCGCGCTAAAGACTATAGCCGCGACCGGATCATTCACGGGCAGGTTGTGTGGGCGAGAAAGGTCTATAGCGATTATGTCGGCCTGCTTGCCCGCTTCAAGCGAACCGATTTCCGCTTCGAGATTGAGCGCCCGCGCCCCGTCAAGCGTGGCAAGTCTCAGCACTCTTTCAGCCGAAGGCTCGGAAAAACTTTGCGACCAGGCGCGATGGACGAGCGCGCAAAAACGCGCTTCGCCGATCATATCGCAACGGTTGTTGGACGCCACGCCGTCGGTTCCAAGCCCGACTCTGACACCCGCCCAAAGCATCGTCGCAAGCCTTGCCTTGCCATGACCGAGCTTCGCATTTGACGTGGGGCAGTGAGCTACGCGCGCGTCGAACCGGGCTATGATGTCTATATCTTCGTCAGTAACATTGACCGAATGTATGAGCAGCGGCGCGTTATCAAGCACGCCAAGCATTTCGAAATACTTGATCGTAGACGTGCCCGGAGCATTCCACTCGATGCCGCGAGCGCGCAATCCATCGGCGAATTCGCCCTCGCCAAAATACATCATGTGTTGCTCCATTTCGGACTCTGCCGTGTGGACGCACATATCGAGCGATTCCAGAATCGCATACTCGGTCACAAGGCGAAACAGATCGCCCGAGACGGTATAAGGCGCGTGCGGAGAGACGCCCACGCGGGCAAGCCCGGTTTCTCTTGCGCGCATATCATCAACTTTGGCCTTGAGTCCGTCGAGGCTGAGAGCGGCCTGCGCCGTGTCGGGGCCGAAGACTTCACGGTAAGCGATGCCTCGCAACCCGCTTTCTCGAATCGCGTCAAAGGGCGAGGATGAATCTCCGGTGTCTGCAACCGTTGTGACGCCCGCGCGGATAGCTTCGGCCGCGCCAAGCAGAGCCGACGCGTTCGAATCGTCCGTTGAAAGCCTCTCATTTCTGGCCCGGGTCAGCTTCAAAATCCAGTCGCGAAAGCCGAGGTCTTCAAGAAACCCGCGCATCACCGTCTGTTCCAGATGAGTGTGAACGTTTACAAAACCCGGAAGCAGCGCCGCCCGTCCAAGTTGAATAGTTTCGGCATCACCGAGTTCGGGATGACTTTCAGCCGCGCGTCTCGCGCCGACAAAAATTATCCGGTCATCTTCAATGGCGACCGCTCCGTCTGAAATCATCGGCGCGCTCACAGGCAGCACCCACTCTGCGGTGTAGATTCGCTTCGTCATCAGATGATTGATTAGACAGTAAAGATAACCCTGCGGTCAACGCGCGTCACAGGCCGAAGTGACTTACATCATAGCCGCATCCGGCAAGAACGTTTATCTTGAATTTGAGGTCTGAGATCTGAGATTTGAAAATACGAGTTCAGATGATTGTATTGACTCGATAAAAATCGCGGTGCTAGACTTACGTGCATCAAGTTATGAGAAAGCTCCTCGTACTGACATTCATAATCGCCTTTATGGGCAACGCTTTTGCTGCCGTATCTCCGGGCGGCACGGGCGAAGAATGCATGGCTCGTTGTTGTCGAAGCGCGCTTCGACACGAGCAGCAATCGAGTCAGGCGAGGCTTTGCTGCGTGATGGATTGCAAACAACCCACAGGCACAAATGCACCATCACCTGCAAATTTTCTTGCCGATGAACGGCACAGAAACAGCGCGGCTTATTCGCCTTCAAATCCGGCAGCATTTTTGTCAGTCGAGCGCATCAGGCTTTCTCATCTGTCAACTCCAACTCGAATAATCTCTTCCTCTCTCTATCTTGAGACCGGCGCTCTGCTGATCTAGAGCCGTAGTGTGCCTAATTCCCAACTATTCATAACCATCGCGCAGCCATCCATAGCTGTTCGATCACATTTCATTTGAGCGGTTGGTACTCGCGGTCCGTCCCGGATCAGGAACCAATCGCGTAGGCCGCCGGTCTACTGATGGAGAAGCAGTTTATGAGAGCCAGTACTATCTTCTTAACTCTCGCAATCTTAATCAGCGGGTTGATGGCCGCCGCGTGCGGCGCTGCAAACCCGGACAACAGAGTCATCAAATCTGCGAAGACAGATAATCTGATCATCACCTTATCGAGCGCGACAGGCGAGCTGAAAAGCGGCGAAAACGTCCTTGTCATCTCCTTCGCGGATGCAAGTGGAAACCCGGTGGATGTCGGGGCCGCATCGCTCAAATTTCACATGCCCGCAATGGGCGCGATGGCCGAGATGAACGACGTGGCCACGCTGACGACGACCGACACCGCAGGCAGGTACCGCGCTGAGATCAATATCGAAATGAAAGGCACCTGGGAAGCAATAATCCAGTACCAGGGGGCGCATGGCACAGGTCAGACGAGCATGAGCGTCATGACCCAATAAGGATGGGGGCCGGGGGCCAGGGGCCAGGGGCCGGTGTAAGGAGGCCGCAAGAGACACTGCGAATTTTGCCCCTCCACCCCGGTCAGCCTACCGGGCTCTGGCCCCCGACCCCCGACCCCTGGAATATCATGATTAATCGGATAATAGAGTTCTCGCTTAAGAATCGCGTCATCATCGTGACCGGCTACCTGTTGCTGGCCGTGTGGGGATACTGGGCGCTGATTCACACGCCGATTGATGCGATACCTGACCTGTCCGACAATCAGGTTATCGTCTTCACGGATTGGACGGGCCGCTCTCCGCAAGAGGTCGAAGACCAGATCACTTATCCGCTCACCACACAGCTTCAGGGACTTGCGGGCGTGCGCAATGTGCGAGGCCAATCGGCGTTTGGCTTTTCGATGATCAACGTCATCTTTGAAGACTCGGTCGATCTTTACTGGGCACGCACGCGGGTGCTCGAACGCCTGAATCTGGTGACCAGAGATTTGCCCGAAGGCGTAGTGCCTACGCTTGGGCCTGATGCCACGGGCGTGGGCCAGGTCTTCTGGTACACGCTCGAAGGCGAGGGCCATTCCTTGCGCGACCTCCGCACTCTGCAAGACTGGTTTGTCAGATACCAGCTCAATTCCGTGCCCGGCGTGGCCGAAGCCGCAAGCGTCGGCGGGTATGTACAGCAATATCAGATCGATGTTGATCCGAACCGGCTCCGCGCTTACGACATCCCGTTCTCGATGCTTGTCGATAGCGTCGTGCGAAGCAATAACAACGTGGGCGGCAACGTCATCGAGCAGAACGGGCAGTGGTCCGTAGTGCGCGGCGTAGGGTTGATCGAATCGGTCAAGGATGTCGAAAACATTGTGATAGGCGCTTCAAACGGCACGCCGATCTATGTTCGCAACGTTGCAAGCGTAGATATAGGCGATGCGTTCCGCGTAGGCGCGCTCGACCGCAACGGCAAAGAGGCGGTCGGCGGAGTTGTGATCGCCCGCTACGGCGTAAACACTCTGGATGTGATAGAGAAGGTCAAGGCAAAGATCGCTTCGCTCGAAGCGGGGCTGCCTGCGGGTGTAAAAATAGTTCCCTTCTATGACCGGACCGAGTTGATTCATCGCGCGACCGGAACGCTCAAGCGCGCTCTTATCGAAGAGTTGATACTTGTCACGCTCGCTCACATCATCTTTCTGTTTCACTTCCGCTCGATTCTGATAGTCACGATCCCGCTGCCGCTCGCCGTGCTGATGTCGTTTCTGTTTATGTATTACATGGGGATCAGTTCGAATCTGATGTCGCTTGCCGGGATAGCAATCGCCATCGGTGTGCTGGTCGATGCCGGGATCGTAGTCACCGAGAACGCATTCCGGTATATCGAGAAAGAAAATATCGACCCGCGCGACCGCAAGCGAATCTGGCAAACGGTGCTCGAATCAACAAGGCTTGTGGGGCGTCCGATCTTCTATTCGATGGCGATCATCATACTGGCATTCGTCCCCGTCTTTGCGCTGACGGGGCGCGAAGGCAAGCTCTTTCACCCGCTGGCATTCACAAAGACTTTTGCGATGGTGGGTGCAAGCGTCATCGCCATCACGCTCGTGCCCGTGCTGTGCAGTCTGCTTCTGGGCGGGCGGTTTCATTCCGAAAACGACAACCCGCTTATGCGAGTGCTGCACCGAATTTATCAGCCGGTGCTCAAACTGGCGCTCACGCATCGGGCCATCACCATCCTGCTTGCGGCCTCGCTATTCGGCGGAGCGATGTTTCTGGCCACGCGAATCGGCAGCGAGTTCATGCCCGAGCTAAACGAAGGCGATCTGATGTATATGCCCGTGACCGATCCGGCCATCTCGATAGACGAGGCGCTCAAGATCATGCAGCGGCAGGATGAAATCCTGAAATCATTTCCCGAAGTCGCCCTTGTCGTGGGCAAAGCGGGACGGGCGGAAACCTCTACCGACCCGGCCCCGGTCAATATGAACGAGACCATCGTTCATCTGAAACCGCAAGAACAATGGCGACCGGGATTGACCCGCGAAAAGCTGATCGCAGAGATGGATGAGAAACTCGCCATGCCGGGTGTGACAAACATCTGGACTCAGCCGATCATTAACCGCATAGAGATGCTGGCAACCGGGATACGCACTCAGGTAGGCGTAAAGATATTCGGCAGCGATCTCGGGGAACTGGAAAACCGCGCTCGTGAAGCGGCCTCGGTATTGAAGACCGTAAGGGGCGCTACGGATGTCTACCCCGAGCAGATCACAGGAACGCCCTACGTAGACATACAGATAGACCGGCAGCGGGCGGCGCGTTACGGCATTGCGGTGGACACGATTCAGCGCGTGGTAGACACAGGCATAGGCGAGACCAACCTGACCGTGACAATTGAGGGGCGCAAGCGGTTCCCCGTCCGCGTGCGCTACGGCGCGGAGTTTCGCGCCGACCCGGCGTCCCTCGGTCAGTTGATAGTTCCTGCGCCCGGCGGCGCGCACATACCGCTCTCGCAGATTGCGAGGATAAACACGGTGGCGGGTCCGGCTATGATCTCAAGCGAGAACGGTCTTTTGCGCTCGACCGTGACTCTGAACGTGCGCGACCGCGATGTGGGCAGTTTCGTAGAAGAGGCAAAGCGGGCTCTCGGCGAGCGCGTACAACTACCGCCGGGCTATTACGTTGAGTGGAGCGGCGGGTACGAGAATCAACAACGCGCCCGCGCGCGGCTGCAATTCGTCCTCCCGCTTGTGCTCGTTGTCATATTCCTGCTGCTCTACTTCACCTATCACTCGTTGCTTGAGGCGGCGCATGTATTGCTGGCCGTGCCGTTTGCGCTCACCGGAGGCATTTACCTGCTTTACGCACTCGGCTACAACTTTTCGGTCGCGGTGTGGGTAGGCTTTATCGCGCTGTTTGGCACAGCCGTAGAGACGGGCGTCGTGATGGTGATCTATCTGAACGAAGCGGTCGAGCGAAAACGGCTCGAACACGGGGAAAGGCTCACGCGAGAACAACTGAGGGAAGCCGTAATAGAAGGCGCTGTCTTGCGGCTTCGGCCAAAGCTGATGACCGTGACCACGGTGATTGCGGGGCTGCTCCCGATCATGTGGAGCACAAGCGCGGGAGCCGAAGTTATGAGACCGCTTGCGGCTCCGGTGCTGGGCGGGATGGTTTCGTCGCTGTTGCATGTGCTGGTAGTCACGCCGGTCATATTTTTCTGGCTGCACGAACGGCAGATGAAACACATAGAGGCTAGATCAGAAGATGCGAAACTGGAGGAGGTAAATCTGATTGGTAGTTAAATCGATTGCTGACGGATTTGGCTCAACCTGATCTTCATATGATCTGATCCGCGAAAATCCGTCGCATCCGCGTCCGTCCGTGACCTATTGGCATTGACCATTCTCGGATGGTCAGGATCAGGAACAAATTATGGAAAAGAATCTCTTATTACGACCTCTCGCAGTAATACTCGTACTGTGTTGTGCTGCGATCACGGCGCTGCCGCAAACGGCGAGCGGGCAGGAAAGAATCGGCCTCGTGATTTCGGGCAAGCCTGCCCCGCCGGTTGAACCCGCCCAAACGCCTTCCGGCTACTCGCGTTTCATTGACCCGGTAAACGGCCTTCCGGCGGATGATCTGGTTCGTTATGCCTTCGAGCGTAACGGCGAGCTTCGCGCAGCGCGGCAGATGATAGCCGAAGCGCGAGGACGATTGCGGCAGGCGGGCTTTCGCCCAAATCCCATGCTCGAAAGCAGCTACGGGCGCGCCGTTAATACCTCTGACAACAATCTGATGATCGGGGCCGAACTGCCGCTCGAACTTGGCGGGCGCCGCGAGGCCCGCGTCGAGGTGGCCGCGCGCGAGTTTGAGTTGCGCGAAAGCGAGGTAGCCGATTTCGAGCGCAAGCTTGCCGCCGAGGTGCGACTGAAATACTCGGAGGTGATCGCGGCGGCGCGCAATCTGAAATACATCGAGGACCTGCTTTCGCTCACACGCGACTCTCATCATTTGATTCAAGTGCGAGTCGAAAGCGGAAAGACTGCCCCGCTCGAACAGAGCATGGTCTTTGTCGAACTAAATCGCGTAGATTCGATGCGGATCAATTACGAGGGCCGGGTCGAAGTGGCCTTGCTCGAATTGAAAAAAGTCGCGGGCGTGCCGCCCACCGAGCCTCTTCGATTGCGAGGCGAATTCAGCACAGACAGACAGCCGCCTTCGGAAGCCGAGGCACTTCAAAACGCGCTTGGCTCGCGGCCCGATCTGGCAGCCGCTCGCGCAGCCGAACAACTCGCGCTCGCGCAGATCGAGCAGGCTCGCGTGGAAGGCAAGATTGACGCGAGCCTGTTTGCAAACTACATGCGGCAGGACATGGGTTATGGCGTGCGAGGCTTTGACGATGCGGGAAGGCTTGCGCCCGTTCACGGCATATTCCATTTCGCCACGTTCGGGGTCAAGTTGACGCTGCCGGTCAGAAATAAGAATCAGGGCAATATCGAAGCGGCCGAGGCTCAGCTTGAAGCCGCTCACAGCCGTCGTCAGTTTGCCGAAATAGTGACTCAAAACGAGGTGGCTTCGGCTTATGCCAGATTCGAGCACGCCCGCGAGGCGCTCGAAGTCTACCGCGACAACGTTCGCTCTCAGGCTCAGAAGAATCTCGACGTAATTCGCCAGACCTATGTGCTCGGGCAGAAATCGCTGCTCGATTATATAGCCGAGCAGCGTCGTTATATCGAGGTAGAGACCGGCTACACCGATGTACTGAAGGAGTACTTTGATTCGCTCGTAGAGATCGAACGAGTTGCGGGCACAGCCGTTCCGGGCGTATGAGAGGAGCGAGGAAAATGGAGAATTTCAATAAAGAGACCGGGCAAAATCAAGAGGGCGAATCGAGTGTCGTTCTCTTAAAGGAAGCCCCTCCACTTGACGATCCTTCGCGGCCTGGTGTCACTCGTATCAGCAGGCGCAGGAGGTGGCTCATAGTTGCGCTCGTGTTGATTGCAACGGCAGCGGTTGCGCTCGCCTTGATATTTAGAGGCAGATTCGAGAGCCGAGTTGGAAAGCCTGTGCCCGCGCCGTTATTCGACACGCCCCTTTCGTCTTCGAGCGGAGTCGCGCCTCGACCGGGCGAAGTAGTCATAAGCCTGCCTGCCGGCGAAATCGAAAACGCTCAGATAAAGACCGAAACGGCAGTCGGGCAAACGAGCGCACAGACGCCTGACGGCTACGGATTGCGAACAACCGGAACGGTGCAGGCAAATGCCTACAAGGAGGTTCCTGTGATGCCCGTAGCGGGCGGAATCGTTCGTCAGGTCAATGCGGAGCTTGGCGATAAGGTCAGGCGCGGGCAACCGATTGCTGTTATCTTCAGCACCGAGCTTGCGGATGCGCAGGCGGCATACCTCAAACTGCTGGCCGACCTCGAAGAGCATCATCAGCATTACAAGCGGACTGTCGAGCTTGTAGAGATAGGCGCGGTCAGCCGCGAAGAACTCGAACGGGTGGCCTCGATGCATAAGGCCGCGGAGGCGAACGCGCTCTCCGCGCGCGAGCGTTTATTATTGCTCGGACTGACTCCGAAGCAGGTTGAGGCGCTCGCTGCATCGGGCGAGATAAGTTCGCTAATCTCGGTTCCCGCGCCCATTTCGGGAACCATCACCAGTCGCACGGCCAATACGGGAGAGGTCGTGGCTACGGGCAAGGAGCTTTTCCGTGTGGTCGATCTATCGACGGTGTGGGTGATCGGGCAGGTCTATGAAAACGACCTGAGAGCGGCGCAAGTTGGAACGCGCGCTCGGATAACCACGCCCGCTTATCCCGAGCGAACTTTTACGGGGCGCGTCTCTTATGTTGATCCGAATGTCGAGCCGCAAACGCGCACCGCTCAGGCGCGAATAGAGGTCGCAAACCCCGGCGAGGCGCTCAAGTTTGGCATGTTCGTAGACATAACTTTTGGCGGCTCGACTGCAAATCCATCGAGCGCGCGGTCGGCAACGCTTGTGCCTCGCCGGGCCTTGCAATTCATCGGAGCGAAACAGGTAGTCTATGTGGCGGGCGATAAACCCGGCCTGTTCGTGCAGCGCGAAGTAACGACCGGGCCGGAGACGAACGGGTTTGTGCCGGTCTACAGCGGGGTGAGCGCGGGCGAGCCTGTTGTGACGGAAGGGAGTTTTCTGCTGAGAGCCGAAAGCCTCAAGCTAAACCCGTCGCAATCCATGACGGCGACAGGCTCTCCGGTCGCGGACCCGAAAGAGGCTCAACCGGAAACATCCGACGCGCAACAAAGCGCGCAACAAGGCGCGCCTAAAATTCAATCCATAAGAGTAGTTGTGAATGAGGCAGGGTATAAACCGTCAAGCATAACCTTGCGCCGGGGCGTGCCTGCGCGATTGACTTTCATTCGTCAGGTTGAGGTAACGTGCGGAACGGAGTTGCTTATCCCTGAGTACGGCGTCAAGCGCGATCTGCCCTTAAACGAACCTGTGACCGTGGAGTTCACGCCCACAAGAGCGGGCGAGTTTGCATTCACCTGCGGGATGGACATGCTCCGGGGGACGGTCGTGGTGAGGTGAGAGAGTGAAACGTGATTCGTGATGCGTGACCGGAGATCGTCGAATATCAAAATTCTATTAGCTACTCATTTCACGCATCACGAACCACTCCACATTGCCCGTTTTGCGAGTCGCGTGTTAGTATCCGATTTACGTCAGAACAGATGGGAGATCAGAGGTTTTTCGCCCCCATGGCTTGTTTTTCAAAGTCACTGTTGATCGCGCTGTGCGTACTTACTATCACGGCACTGACTCCACAATCGAGTCAGGCTCGCTTACTCTTGCAAGAAAGAATCGTCATACAACAGCCCGAACAAAAAGAGGACAAAGACGATCAGACCGACGAAACCGATAAGGCCGATCAGGGCAAAGAAGGCAAGAAAGATAAGAAGAAAAAGAAGCGTGCTCAAAGAGCATCTCTGGGAAGCGATGAGAAAGAAGGGACGGTCGCGGAAGCGCCTGCAAGGAGCGCGGCAACGCGCGTCATCCCTGTGGACCTGGTATCGGATCATCAATCCAGAACCGGCGATATAATCATTGCCGAAGGCTATGTGAATGCCACGCAGGGTGAGGTCAGGCTACAGGCCGACAGGGCGACTTTCAACACCACTACCGGCGATATGGTTGCCGAAGGCAATGTCATCTTCGATCAGGGCGACGATCAGCGAGTGACCGCCCGCCGCGCCGAAATCAACTGGACTTCGAAAAAAGCTACCTTCTGGGACACCACTGGTTTTACCAATCACACCCAGACGGGCGAATATCTCTTCTATACGGCGGAGCGCGTCGAAAAGACCGGCCCTCAAACTTACGAACTTATAAACGCCTCGGTCACGGCCTGCGAAGATGTAGAGCCGAAATGGAGATTCAGCGCCGAGCGCGCCGAACTGAAGATGGGCGACCGGGTAAAACTGCACGATTCTACGTTTTATGTAAGAGGGCTGCCGGCTTTCTATCTGCCATACGCATGGATACCGGCTACAAAGAAAGAGCGCAAGTCGGGATTCCTTCTGCCGATTACGGGCAATTCAAATCAGAAGGGACGAATACTGAAGACGGCCTACTACCAGACGCTCGGGCAATCGGCCGACATCACTATCCGCAATGATCTTTACACCTCTCGGGGGCTTGGCTTTGGCGCGGAGTTCCGAGCGCAGACCGATCAAAAATCCTACATAAGGATGGGAGTCTACACGGTCAAGGACAGGCTGTTTGGCGAGCCGGGCGATGACCAGGGGGGGACGGCATTTGTTACAGAGGCGGTGCAATACCTCCCGCACGGATGGCTAGCCGTAGCCGACGTTTCGCTCGTCTCAAGCCTTCAGTTTCGCCAGGTCTTTTCCGACAACATAAGCGATGTGATCGACCCGCGCCGCGAGTCTACTTTTTATCTGAACAACAACACGGGAAATTTCAGTTTCAACTTTCTCGCGGCCAACGAGACTACTACCATCTTCCGTCCGTCGAGCGACCCGGAGTCAACGCCGACTACGGGGACAAATTTTGACATCAAGATAAGGCAAGCGCCTGAAATCAATCTTACATCTTATCCGAAGCGCATACTCGACAGGCTGCCGATATATTATTCCTTCGAGGCTACGGTAGGGTCGCTCAAGCGCGAAGAGTCGGTCGCGGGCGAATCCGTGCTGATAACGCCCGCATCGGTTCAACGGTTTGATCTGCAATCAAAGATCACAGCGCCGCTTGCCACCTTCGCGGGGGTTGCGATCACACCGAGTCTCTCGCTTCGCGAGACATATTATTCGAATCGCCTCGACCCGAGCGTGCCCGTTTTCAACCCCGAAACTTTCGCGCTCAATCCGGGCGATCCGCGCCTCGACCCTGCGCAGAAAGAGTTCAATTCTCTGATAAAGATATTCGACCCGGCCTCGCTCAATCCAGTAACCTCCGACAGCATTTCACGACATTACGGCGAATTCGATCTTGACATCCGTCCGCCTGCGCTTGAAAAAGATTATCTCAACCCTGACGGCTCCGAGAGGTTCAAACATGTGATAGAGCCTTACATCACGTATCGCAAAACAGGCGGGATCGGTGAGGAGTTTGAAGAGATAATCAGATTCGATGAGCGCGATGCCATAGCCAACACAAACGAATTTGAATACGCCGTAGTGAATCGTTTTTTCATTCAGCGAAGCGCATCCGACATCGCGCGCGGACGCATACGCAAACGTGAAGACAGAGAGCCTTCGGAGATGGAGATTGAAGGGCCCGAAGAGCAGAAGCGAAACAAACGCCGTAAAGACGCAAACGAGCAGCAACCGGAGACCACGACGAAAGAGTCTGAGAATTCAGATTTGAACCCGGAGACTGCAAAAGAAAACCCCGAGACCGAAGGGCAGGAACCCGGAGCCGCGGGACAGGCTCCGGCCGATAAGAAACAGAAGATCGAGACCGGCGACAAAGCCGAGTTAAACGTCGAAGGCAAAAATAATCAAACAAAGCGCGCACGCGGAAATAGCAAGAACACCAAGAAAAATGATAGTGATGACGATGACGACGACGACGATGATGCCAGCAATCTCGACGCGCCGCCTCAGGCTTATGAATTCCTGAGCGTAAAGGTCGCGCAAAAATATTTCTTTGACCGCAACTTTGGAGGGGCGCTCATTGCCGGTCGCCGCAACCAGTTTTATCCGATCAATACGCTGACAGGATTCTCATACGGCGGACGAGCGCGCAGCTTCTCGCCTCTGAATGTGCAGGTTCGCTACCGCCCGCTCTCTTCAGTTTATGCCGATCTGCGGATGGACATCGGCTCCGAGGACAAAGCGGTGCGCAATGTGATTGTCGGAGGCGGATTTGACAGGGGCAAGTTTTCGGTTGCGGGGAACTGGTATCTGTCGCGCAAGATAGAGATTGCGCCAAACAGTTTTGAGCCCGGCACATTTGCGGGCAACCAGGTCGTCACAACCGTGCAATACGGAAAAGAGAATCAGGGATTTTACGGAGGCACGCGCATCGGCTACGATTTCACGGACCGCTTTCTGACAGGCGGACAGTTTTCGAAAGGGCGGCTCAGATATTCGCGCAGCTATTTCGGATATGGATGGGATTGTTGCGGGGTGCAATTCAACTACAACACTTTCAAAGCAGGTCTGCGCAATGAGAGCGCCTTCTCTTTCACCTTCAGTCTTGCCGGGCTTGGCGCGGTTGGAACGGATCAGTTCTCGCAACTCGGCAACGGGATCGGCAACAGGTAATATGTCTTTACAACATACAACAACGGGTCAGGAGGTATTCGAGTGAAAGTCAGACGCACGGATTCGGGATTTATTCTGGTTCTCGATATCGGAGACGAAATTATCGCTTCGCTTAAGAAGCTTGCCAACACCGAACGTATAGGGATGGCCTCGCTCACAGGGATAGGAGCGGTAAGCAAGAGCGTGCTCGGCATCGTCGTCCCCGACGAGAAGCGATACATAAAGCGCGAGTTTGCGGATTCGATGGAACTGGTAGCGCTTACGGGCAATATAGGAAGGCTTGACGGAGAGCCGTTCGCGCACTGCCACGCCGTCCTGACCGATCGCGAAATGCGCACGGTTGGCGGTCATCTCTTTCAAGCCACGACTTCATTCACTGTAGAGATTTTCCTGCGTGTCTATGCCGGGGAGATCGAGCGAAAATCCGACGGTGACTCCGATGCAAGCCGTATAAGGCTGTGACCGAAAACCCTTGCCCGCCAACCCCTTCTCAGGGCAATATTATTGACAGGGTAGGCTGTCGATGCTAAGTTACGGTTGAGATACCATTCGGGCCTGCTCCCTTGTGATGAATTTATGAAGAGAAGCGGTTTCATCTTGGACGACCGCAAGAAAGAGATACTCACTGCGATTGTGAGGCTACACATCGCTACGGGTCAGCCGGTCGGATCGTTTGCGCTCGCTAAACAGTCGAGTGAAGGGCTCTCTTCGGCCACGATCCGCAATATTTGCGCAGAGCTTGAAGATGAAGGCTATTTGACGCACCCTCACACTTCCGCCGGGCGCGTGCCCACGGATAAGGGATACAGGCTCTATGTTGACAATTTAATGGGTATGATGCGGCTCTCGCGGTCGGATCTGGCTCTCATAAAAGAGCAGTTGCTTGACGAAGAATCGCTCATAAGCGTTGAGCGGTTGATGGAGCGGACAAGCCAGTTGCTGTCGCAATTGTCAGACAACGTAGGCATAGTCGTGCCGCCGTCAATCACAAGAGACATATTGCGCCACATAGAGTTCGTCAAGCTGCCCGACACGCGCATACTCGTGATCACGGTCTCAAGCGCGGGCCGCGTTCAGGATCGGGTCGTTCGCGTTGACACGGATTTCACTCAGGACGAGTTGAACTCTACGGCGCGGTACCTGATAGAAAATTTTTACGGTCGGACGCTCAGCGAGATTCGCGACGAATTGCTCCATCGCATGAGCGAAGAGAAAGCGATCTATGACCGCTTCCTCCGCAACGCCGTTTTGCTTTGCGCCCATAGCCTCCAGGAAGGCGACCGGCCCGATGTTTTTATTGAAGGGGCATCGAACATTCTCTCGAAGCCTGATTTTGCCGATACCGAGCGGATGTTTGCTCTCTTTAAGATGTTTGAACAGAAGAGCCGCATCGTCAAAATCCTGAACGAGTGCATAGAGAGCGCACAACGTGAGGTTGTAGCCGTGCGGATAGGCAGCGAGAATCGTTTTATCGGTTTACGCGACTGCTCTGTGATCGCGTCGCCCTGCTTTTATGCCGGCGGCACGGCAGTCGGCAGCATAGGTGTTGTGGGACCTATGCGACTCGAATACGACCGGCTCATCGGCGTAGTGGATTATATCTCCAGGCTGTTTGAGCGCGTGTTCGACCCGGAAAATTCGTCACAGTTGAACAGACAGGCACGGACGCTTTGATGTTCTTAAATATTGAACAAAGACAGGAAGATAACAAATACGAGATGCGACAGAAGGAAAACAAGGCTAGAGAGATTCCTATTGAGTTTGCAGATGGAGATGATGAGTCACGGCAAGAAGCGCGCGACCTCTCCTCCGAGCTTGAACTGAGCAGCGATGATGAACTGGAGCTTGTAGCTGAGAACGAACCGGAGACCGAATCGCGCACAAGACCCGAACCTCCGAATGCTCGCTCCGATGATTTCGAAGAGATGAGCCGGACCTGGGATGCAGCATGGGCGGGATTGCAGGCGCAGGTGGATGCGCTCACAAAAGAGAAGACATCGCTTTATGATCAGGCGCTCAGACGTCAGGCCGAGTTCGATAACTATCGCAAGCGCGTCGAGCGTGAAAAGGGCGAGATTTATCAGCACGCTCGCGCCGAAGTGCTGCTCGAATTGCTCCCGGTCCTCGATAATTTCGAGCGCGCTCTGGTGAGTCTGGAAAAGAGCGGTAACGATGCCGAGGCCCTGCGCCAGGGTGTTGAGTTGATACACAAACAACTCAACGATGCGGTGACAAGGATGGGGCTCGAGCCGGTCGAGAGTGTGGGTCAGACATTTGATCCTAACCTTCACGAAGCTGTAACGACCGAGCCGAGCGAAGATCACGAAGAGGATACGATCATTGAAGAGTTTCAGCGCGGATATAGGCTGGGCACCCGATTGCTTCGCCCGGCCAAGGTAAAAGTCGCCGCCAGCCCCAACCGGTAGCCGATTTTAGATTTTGGATTTCAGATTGGGAATCGAGCATAGCCTTTCAAATCTGAGAATCCGAAATCTAAAATCCGAAATCCAAAATTTCCTGCCCCTGCCCGATTAGCCGTACCCCCGTATACCTTACTCGGCCATATATGTAAGGAGGATCTCTTATGGGCAAAGTTATAGGAATAGACCTGGGCACGACCAATTCGTGCGTGGCGATACTGGAAGGCGGTGTCACACAGATAGTACCCAACAAAGAAGGCGGGCGTACAACGCCTTCCGTGGTCGCTTTCACTGAAAAGGGGGAGCGGCTGATAGGCCAGATAGCAAAGCGCCAGGCCATAACGAACTCGGTCAATACCATCTATGCTGTGAAGCGATTAATGGGAAGGAAATATAACTCCCTTGAAGTCAACCGCGCGTGCGAGGTTTGCTCTTTCGAGATCACCGAATCGCATAACGGCGATTGCCGCGTCCGGGTACGTGGGCGAGATTATTCTCCGCCTGAAATATCGGCCATACTGCTTCAGCGATTGAAACTCGCGGCCGAAGAATTCCTCGGCGACGAAGTAACGGAAGCGATCATCACCGTGCCCGCTTACTTCGACGATATCCAGCGACAGGCGACAAAGGATGCGGGCAAAATAGCGGGTCTCAACGTCCAGCGCATAATCAATGAACCGACCGCCGCCGCGCTTGCCTATGGTCTGGGCAAGCACGACAACGAGCGGGTCGCAGTTTATGATCTTGGCGGAGGCACGTTTGACATATCGATAATGGAGATGTGCGATGGCGTCTTCGAAGTGCTCTCAACCTGCGGCGATTCGTTTCTGGGCGGCGAAGACTTTGATCAGCGCGTGGTCGAATGGATGATCGAAACCTTCCAGGAAGAGACCGGCATAGACCTGCGCTCGGATCGTCTCGCGCTCCAGCGATTGAAAGAAGCCGCCGAGCGCGCAAAATGCGAATTGTCTACGGCCACAGAGTCTCAGTTGAATCTGCCTTTTATTGCAGCGGATCAGACCGGGCCCAAGCATTTCAACAAGACGCTCTCGCGTCAGAAATTCGAAGAACTCGTAGTCGATCTGGTCGAGCGCACAATAGAGCCGTGCCAGAAGGCGCTCAGCGACGCCCGTCTTACACCATCCGATATTACCAAGGTGCTGCTTGTAGGCGGCCAGACCCGTTCACCCATTATAGTCGCTCGCGTGCGCGAAATATTCGGACGTGAGCCTTCGATTGAGATCAATCCTGATGAGGTAGTCGCAATCGGCGCAGCCATTCAGGCGGGCGTGCTGTCGGGCGATGTCAAAGACCTCATACTGCTCGATGTGATTCCGCTCTCGCTCGGAATAGAGACGCGCGGCGGGTTGTTTACAAAAATACTCGACCGCAACTCGACCATTCCTACCAAAAAGAGCCTTGTCTTTACGACCGTCGCAGACAATCAGCAGGTGGTCGAGGTCCACGTTCTTCAAGGCGAGCGCGAAATCGCTTCGGGCAATCGCAGCCTTGCGCGTTTCGAGCTTGTCGGCATACCGACCGCTCCGCGCGGCCTGCCTCAGATCGAGGTGACATTCGAAGTGGACGCCGACGGCATAGTCTCGGTCTCGGCTCGCGACAAGATGACAAACCACGAGCAGGCCATGCGAATCACTCCGTCTTCGGGGCTGTCGGCCTCCGAGATATATGATTTGATTGAAGAGGCCGGTCGCAACATTGATACCGACCGCAGGATGAAAGAGGTCATCATTGCGCGCAACCGGCTCGAGGGACTGCTTCAAAACACGATTCGGTCCTTCACGGAATTTGGCTGGATGTTAAGCTCGCGGGATCAGGAATTTGCGCGCACGGCGCTTGAAAACGGGCGCGTATCGGTCCTGAGCGATGACGCCGGAGAGGTCCGTTACGCGCTCGAACAACTCGAAACGGCTGCTCGCTTGATTACCGATGTGATGTTCCGCCCGACGGGACTTCAGTCCGGCTCGGCCCAGCCCGGTGAAGAAGAGGCAACTCCGTTATCGGAAATGTCGTAAACTTTGCTATAATCAATCTCAGGCTTCGTTCAGCATGTGGCGCGTTTCAATATGCGCCACCCCTGAACGAGCCAAAATAAACCCCTCAGAGGTAAAAAGAGACTTGAGTAGCAAACGCGATTATTACGAGGTGCTCGGCGTCGAGCGCAGTGCGACCGAGCAGGAACTGAAACAGGCATACCGCCGTCTGGCAATCAAATATCACCCCGATAAGAACCCCGGAGACCACGAAGCCGAGGAACGCTTCAAGGAGATAGCCGAAGCCTATCAGGTCTTGTCATCAGCCGAGCTTCGCCCGCGTTATGACCGCTACGGCCACGCGGGAGTGGGCGCAAGCGCGGGCGCGGGCGCGGGATTCGGACAGGGCTTTCCGGGATTTGAAGACATCCTGAGCGATCTCTTCGGATTCGGGGAAATATTCGGAGGGCGGGGCGGTCGCCGGTCAGGGCCGCGTCGCGGCTCAGACCTCAGATACGACATAGAGATTTCGCTTGAAGAGGCGGCAAGCGGGCTTAAGACCAAGATTCGCGTGCCGCGCCTTGAGACATGCGAGAGTTGCGAAGGTACAGGCGCCGCCTCGGGATCATCGCCCACCCGCTGCGCGACCTGCGCAGGAACGGGGCAGGTCCGTTATCAACAGGGTTTCTTTTCGGTAAGTCGCACATGCTCAACCTGTCGAGGGGCGGGCAAAATCATAAAAGATGTGTGCCGCCAGTGCCGGGGCGGAGGCCGCATCGAGCGCGACAAAACTCTTGAAATCAAAATACCCGCCGGAGCTGACACGGGCACCCGCCTGCGCATTACGGGCGAAGGCGAAGCAGGCGAACCCGGAGCGACTCGCGGAGACCTGTATGTAATCCTTCATGTCAAGGAACACGAGCTGTTCGAACGGCGCGATGCAAACCTCTATTGCGCCCTGCCTATATCATTTACTCAGGCCGCGCTCGGCACCCAGGTAAGAGTGCCTACGCTGGATGAAGAAGAGGTATTAAAGGTTCCCGAAGGGACACAAAACGGCAAGGTATTTCGCATACGGGGCAAGGGAATGCCGATGCTTGGAGGTCGCGGGCGTGGCGATCTGTTTGTGGCCGTTTCGGTCATCACTCCGACCAATCTTTCCAGAGAGCAGCGCCGATTGATGGAGGAACTGGCCGCTTTGGAATCCCAGGATGGTCAGGGCAATGATCGCGGCATTATCGGCAAGGTGAAAGATATTTTCAGTTAAATCAAAACGAACTTTGATTCTCAGGAAAAGCTTTGCGGACTTTGCGAGAAGTAGGCTCACGTCAGGGCACTGAGGCGCAAAGTCCGCAAAGCTTTTTCATAAATCAATCAGTGCTTTTCTACAATCCCGACAGGTCAATCTGAGAATTAAACGACCGGCAAAGACAGACACCCTCTTTACCTCTTTCCACGCTGTTCACCTTTCTTGCGGCGCTGCTTTATTCTGATGGGCGTTGCGAAGAATTCGAACTCTTCGCGGAGGCGGTTTTCGATGTAACGCTCGTAAGAGAAATGTAACTTTGCGCGCGGGCTTCGAGAGGATGTGAAGAGCACGAATGTCGGCGGGCGTGTAGTCGCCTGTGTGATATAGAGCACGCGCAACGGGTGGCGCGAAGGCGTAGTGGCGCGAGGCTGTTGCAGATTTCTTTCAAAGAAACGATTGAGTTCCGCCGTCGAGACACGTTTACCGCGCTCTTCGTATGCGCGCCGGGCGAGTTCGAGCAGCTTCGTCACGCGCTGGCCGGTCTTCGCCGAAATGAAGACGATGGGTGCGTAGTCGGCAAACTTCATCATCTCGCGTATGCGGCGTTCGTATTCGAGTGTCGTGTAGGTGTCTTTCTCTACGGCGTCCCACTTGTTGACGCCGATTATAAGGCTCGCGCCCGCTTCGTGAGCGTAGCCGCCTATCGTAGCATCGAGGGCGGTCGGGCCTTCTACAGCGTCAATCAACAGGATGGCTACGTCGGCGCGTTCAAGATGGCGGCGAGCCATGATTACAGACAGCTTTTCGGCCATCAACTCGGTCTTGCCTTTGCGGCGAATACCGGCCGTGTCAATCAAACGGAAAAGCGTCCCTTCGTATTCGATCTCCGTGTCAATCGCGTCGCGAGTCGTGCCCGGGATGGGAGAGACGATCACGCGCTCTGCGCCGGTCAGCCGGTTGACCATAGAGGATTTGCCCACGTTTGGACGCCCGACTATGCTCAAAGAGATTTCCCGCGTCTCTTCCTCCACGGTCTGTGGCGCAGGCAAAATCTCAAGCGCCGCATCAAGGAGGTCTCCAAGCCCGTTGCCGTGTTCTGCCGAAACGGGAAAGACTCCGGCGAATCCCCATCGCTCGAACTCCATCGCGTCGGCTTCGAGCTTTGCCGTGTCAACTTTGTTGGCGGCGACAAAGACAGGTTTGGCGATTGAGCGCGCAAGCACGGCAAGCTCTTCATCAAGCGGCGTGATCCCCGCCCGCGCATCGACTACGAGCAGGATCAGCGAGGATTCTTCGAGCGCGGCTCGCGCCTGCCGAAGTATGTTCGCCGGGATAAACTCCTTCTCGTCGGGGATGATGCCGCCCGTGTCAACGAGGCGAAACTCGCGGTCAAGCCATTCGGCGCGCCCGTAAATCCGGTCGCGTGTTATTCCGGGCTCGTCGCCCACGATTGAGCGACGCGTGCCCGTCAGCTTGTTAAAGAGGGTGGATTTGCCTACGTTAGGGCGACCGAGTATCACTACGGTCGGAAGCACTTGCCGGTCTGTCTCTTCCGCCTGCGGCTCTGATGATTGAATCTCCTCCATATGCTTTCAATGTATATCGTCCATCAAAGCTTTTACAAGCTCATATACCGGTATAAGATGACTGAACCTATGTCCCGCGCGATCAAACAATTTTTCTCGAAACGGAAGAAGAGCGCCCGTGCGCCTCACCTCAAACTCGGAGAGCGAGGCGAGCGCGCAGCCCTCACCTACCTGAAAGAGCGTGAAGGATACCGAATCGTAGCTCGTAATTTCCTTGTGCCGCTCGGGCGCGGTCTGCGCGGGCAGAAACTCACCGCCGAGATTGATATTATCGCTTATGACAGCGATACGCTCGTCTTTATAGAAGTGAAGACTCGCACCTCGGATGAGATAGTCGCCCCCGAGCGGGCCGTAGGTCTCAGGAAGCAGCGACAGATAGCTCGCGCCGCGCGGCGCTATCGCTTATTGATGAATGTGGTCGAAGAAACATATCGCTATGATGTCGTGACCGTCATCCCCGGCGTCGAAGAGGACCGCATAGAGTTGCTGCGGGGCTATTTCGACGACAGCGTGTTTTATCGCAGCCGTTATTTCGACGCGGACAGGTAATAGACAACGGTGCTCGACATCAGTCAAAGACCGTTTGAACAGGCTTTATACAAAGCCGAAATCTACTCCCACGAGATTCCATCCGAATTCTTCACCTGCCCTGTGGCGAACAACACAGCCAACTTCATAGATTCTTTTATCGCAACTGTGGATTCGGAATTGCCTCGGCATGGGTGTCTTTATCTGAAGTCTCATTCCAACCTGAACCGGATGCATCAGGCGAAACATCATGCCGTTTTGATTGGCATTGAGACTCTCTGTAAATTCCTGCCACGAGATATTCTCCTGGATCGCTAAAAGCGGTAACGAGAGAGCCATTCGCTTTAGCATGCGCTTTTCATTTGAGAGCGCCGCCTCGAACTCCGATTCACACCCATTCATATGTCGGGAAGGCTGCCGGGTTGCCTGGACAGGATCGGGGATCGGCTCTGATTGAGAACCTCTGACAAAGCCGACTGACCGCCCCGCCTCGCTGTATATGTGCTGTATGCGAGCGAGTTGTAGAGTTTCATCAGTGGCCAGTTTCGTCATACCGATCTGTAGATAAATTTGCCTTAGCTTAAGGCGAGCCAGAGCATTATCGGGATCACTCTTGATGATCTCTCTGAGCCTTGCCGCTGCCTGTTCGATATGCCCCTGTCTGGCCAGCATGTCGGCCTTAAAAATCTCCTTCATCCTGGAAATCCCGTTGATAAAATCGGGGTCAGGAGCAGAGATATTGGAGGATTGGCTTTCAGTCAAAGTATCCGGTAAATGATTCGAGGAATTATCAAGCATATCGTATCGAAGCATTATCTCGGGATGATCCCCCTGTCTATTTCGTATACTGTCGAGAACCTGGCGCACTGTATCGACGTATCCCTGCTCCAACAAGAAATCAATATATTCCAGATCGGCATTGAGGCTGACTGGCACCCCCTCAAGAAACAGATCAGACGAATCTCGAGATTCAGCATTAACGAGGGGTCCGTTTACGCCAGCCGATTCGGGCAGGCGTTCGACAACTGATTCGCCACTCAATCTGTCTCCTCCTGTAAAAATCACAAAGCCTGTTTCGCCCTTAATCTCCGGGACTCGATCCTCGAACAAAGGGCTGCCGCTCGATTCATAGAGGACAAGCCCACACTCACTGGCGGGTTTCACAAAGGGGCGTGGTTCCATCTGCACGCCAAAAGCCTGCAACCTCTGGCGATGTGTCTGCTCGTCGGGCTCAAGTTCGGCAAGCTCTTTTAGCGCGGCAATCGCTTCATCATCGTTCCCCTTACAGATGGCGGCTTCGGCCAAAGATTTGAGAATTGCTATGAGATTGTAGTCTTCGCGTAATCGAGAATGAATCTCGGCGAGCCTCTTGAGGGAACCGATGTGATTTTTGTCACGGTCCAGTATCTGTCTGAGAAGGTCTATTGCCTTTTGCTCTTCCCTCTCTGCAAGCATCATGTCGATGCAGGCATCGATTTGCTCGGCTGCCCGATCAAGATCGTTTAGTTCCAGGAACCTCTGAGCAGTTCGAAGCACACAGTCGTAGAGACCGGGGTCGAGAACAACAATACCAAGGAATGTTTGTTCCGCCTCATCCATAAGGCCCGCTGCTAAATATGCGCAACCGAGCATATCGAGCAGGGTGACATCGGCGGGGTACCTCTCAAGGGTCTGGCAGAGAACTTCGACCGCCCGGTCTGTCTGATCCTGCTGAATGTAGATTTTGGCAATGGTCAGGGGGGCCTGATAGCTGTCAGGATCAGCAGCAAGAGCTTTCATATGTGCGTCGAGCGCATCTTCTATCTTTCCCCTGCGCAGGAACTCAGTTCCGGCTGTTAAGAAAGCATTGTGCGCTTTGTCGGAGGAGCCTCTGGAAGAGTAACCTTCGCCCAGGTTCATCCAGGCCGCTACATTGGAGGGGTCCATGTCGGCAATCTTCTGATAAGTTTCAATAACCTTGTCTGTCTCTCCACTCCGCATATAGGTTTCGGCAATCAGAAAATACCGCTCGCGCGCCTCGGCCAGTAACCCCTGCCGCCAGTAGAGAGAGGCGAGTTCCGATGTTGCCTCCAGATTGCCGGGTTCAAGCTTCAAAACTTTTTTCAGTACAGCAACAGCCTTGCCCGTAAAGCCGGTTTCGATGTAAAGGTGGGCGGCTTGCGAGAACCGGGCTATCGCCTCCGGGATCATACCTGTGCGAACATAAAGATCACCCAGCACATTTATTATCGTGGAGTCTTTTGGGTCAGTCACAGCGATCTTAGAATACATTGCGATGGCGAGAAGATACTCTCCTTTAAGAGCATGCATTTCCGCTATACGCAGGGCACTCGCTTTGTTCATAACAATAAATCCTCCAACGCTAATTTTGCTGCGAGGCGTCTAATTCATCTCGGTATCGGCGGGCTACTTGCATCGGCGGGGGCACCGGTATTAAAGCGAATTACCCCGGTCTGGTCCGTGAAAAAATGATCGAGGACAGTGGGCAGGTCCACTGGCGTGGCGATAGAGTCGAACGACTTGGCGTCGGAGCCCAGATTCAGAGTGAAATTGTAGTTGCTCTTGTAGCCGGAGCTGAGAGCGGCCCCCAGATACTCATCCTGTACGAGAATCTCCCAGGCGCAATAGAAACCATACCTGATTCTGTAGGTCTGTTCCGCGGTAGAGATCGTTCTTAGCGATTGGATGGCGGAGCCGGAATTGGCATAATGCCTGGCGCGGGATAGGTTTGGAATTGCTATGGCGGTGATGACTCCAATAATGAAGACAACGACCAGCAACTCGATCAAAGTATAACCGCTATCCTCATCTTTAACAGACTCCCGCAGCGAAGCGTCGTGGGGCATTTAAGCTTCCTCATATCACGTCTTCCCTCCCTTTGATTTAAAAATCCTAATCTCCTTATATCTCCAGAATAAATCCGGTAATTATTGCCGACAGCCACGAGCCTGGGCCTGGGCCGTTGCTCAAGGCCAACCGCAAATTGAGCGAATGTTTTTAGTCAATATGACCGATGCTCAAAAAACATGAGTTTCGAGTAATCGATGCCTAATGACCCGGCCAATCGGATTCGGTATTCCTTATCACCATAGCTGACTATGACTTCGATGTGGCAAAAAGGGGCTAAAGCAATGCGTCTAAACGACTAAGCTCTCCCCTGTTCCTCCACATCTCGCATTCATGTTACGAGCGGGACCATCCAGATATCCGGCCTCCGGCTTTTCATACGGTTCTGGCACGTATATTGACAATGCCAATATCGAAGTTTATTCGCTCAGTCCATTAGCTGAGGGTTTAAGGATGAGAAGAGTATCAGTGGAGGCTGGATTAGAGGATCAGGCATGATGCAATTGCTAAAGAGTTTGAATAGCACCGGCCCGATTCGACAGGGCCTGCAAACCGGGAGGCCACTCTTCGTATCGCCGGTTGAGCTTAGGAAAGAGCACCGAATGGAAGTGCTCGCTATTCCTGATGGATTTACCCTGGCCAATTTTGGGATGGTTGGATTTATTCGCAATAGCGGATTGGGTAGCCCCACAATCAAAACAGGGTCCGAATTCCTGACTTGTTTTGACACGAATTTTTTGAAGCAGATGAACTAATAAGGAAATTCAGTTATGTTTGAGACCATAATCGAAAAGCAAGCGAATCCCGTGAGTCAGATGGCAGCAAGCGAGAGATTGGCCGCGACCATGTCGGAAGATCATCTGGCGCAGGTCTATGAAGACATTCATCAATACAATCTCTGGGAGCAGGTGCCACCCGATCAAAGGTGCGAGCCGGAGCCTGACATCACTCACCTGACCGAAGTCTTTCTGCACTTGATCCATTTCACTATGGCAGATGATACACATCGGCTGGCGCTTCCGGCTGAGGTGGCCGAAGTCTACTTGAATTACAAGGATGCCTGGCCTACGGATGAGTGCCGCTCTTGCGGATACCGAATGCCGTACGTAGCGGGTGATTGGCTGGGATACGGCGAAGACAGGTCTGGCCGTGCTCCCAAGCGTTTCTTTAAGGAATGCGCCCTGTGCGGCGTAAGTATCAGTCAAAGTGAAGACAGAGTGATTTTCGCGATGTATGCGCGTTAAAGCGAATCGGCCCCTTTCTTGAATCGGCCCCTTTCTTGAATCTGGTTTGATGCAGCGCAGGCAAAGCAGTGGTTGATATGGAGCAAACCTCCAACAATCAGGAAACGACAGCCTCCAGGCTCTTCATAACGGTTCTGTCTGTGGCCGGGTTGCTGGTGTTTGGTTACGCAGTCATTCAGATGATCGCAGTCCGATTCAATCCTGAGTGGGGGCTGCTCAGTCTTGTGACGATTCTTGTGGTCGCCCGCACGGTCATAAGAGTCCCGAAAGTGGACAGCACCATAACGCTTGATGACACTTTCATCTATGTATGCGCGCTGCTTTACGGCGTGCTCCCTTCGGTCGTGCTCGCGGGCGGAAACGCGGCCTACTGCTCGCTCGCTTATCCGAACAAACGAAAGCTCGTCCCCTTCAACGTCGCGGTGATGAGTCTCTCCGTTTACATCTCTACGCATGTGGTCGAGTATATGTTCGGCGACCTGACGCGAGTCTCCTCCGACTGGGGCCGCATGTTTCTGGCAGCGGGGTCGCTGGCACTGATTCACTACGGGCTGAATTCGGGACTCGTAAACGCCGTGGCCGCGCTCAGACACAGGCGCAACATTATGAGGACCTGGAGAGAGGCGTTTCTGTGGTCTTCGGTAACCTATTTCGCGGGTGCGATTGCTGCCTGTCTGATCGTGAAATTACTCACCGTGATCTCGGTCTATGCGATCATTATAGCCGTTCCGATACTTTCGGTCACTTATCTCACATACAAGAATTATCTAAGCAAGGTGCAGACATCCATCGACAGCGCCGAGCAGATGGCCAATCTGCATTTAAGAACCATCGAGGCGCTCGCCATAGCCATTGACGCTAAAGACGAGGTGACACACGATCACGTCAATCGCGTACGCATTTACGCGATAGGTCTTGCGCGGTTGCTCGGGTTGTCGGGGCCTGAAATAGAGGCGCTTAAGGCAGGCGCGCTGCTTCACGACATAGGAAAGCTCGCCGTGCCGGATTACATCTTGAACAAGCCCGGCAAACTCACCCCCGCCGAATATGAAAAGATGAAGATACATACCATCGTAGGGGCCGAGATACTCGAGCGAGTAGGCTTTCCCTATCCGGTAGTGCCGGTCGTGCGGCATCACCACGAGAGGTGGGACGGGCGAGGTTATCCCGATGCGCTTAAGGAAGGGCAGATTCCCCTCACGGCCAGAATACTGTCGGTAGTCGATTGCTTCGACGCGTTACAGGAAGATCGCCCCTATCGCAAGGCGCTTACCAGAGACGAAGCTATCGAAATGTTGAAAAGCCTCGGCGGAACTATGTATGATCCGAATGTCGTTCAACTATTTCTCAAACATCTGCCGGAATTCGACGCCGAGATCAAAAATCAGAAAATGAAGCTCCAATCCGCGGCCTTTTCGCACCAGGTCAATCCGAGCCTCCCAGAACCGGCCTCAGACAGCGGGCGGCTGGCCTTTGACCGCATTCGCAGCGCACATCGTGAAGTAAGCACCCTTTACGAAATAGCGCAATCCATCGGCACAAGCCTCGAATTATCCGATATGTTCGCCGTCTTTTCATCGAGGCTACAGGAGATAGTCAGGTACACCAACTGTGTTCTCTACCTGACAAAGCCGGGCACACAGATGGTTGAGGCGGTGCAGGCAAGCGGGCGCAATGCGGAGATGTTCAAGGGCCGACAGATCAATTTCGGGACCGGGCTGATCGGAAGAGTCGTAGCCATGCGACAGCCCATGTACAATGCCGATCCGCGTCTTGATTTCGATGCGATGAAAGTGAATATGGAGGACCAGTACCGCGCGGCCATCGCTATTCCCCTGCTCAGAGGCGAAGAGCTTCTGGGCGCTTTCGCGCTCTACTCTATAGAGCTTGAAGCCTACAGCCAGGATGACATCCGAGTTGTAGAAGAGGCGGCCAAACTGGCTGCCGATGCGTTTGCCAACGCATTGCATCACGAAGATATTGAGAACACAGCCTTGACAGACACGCTCACGGGATTGCCCAATGCGCGGGCGCTCAGGCAGAAATTCGAAGAGGAAGCGGATCGATTTAGACGACAAGGCGGCAGCTTCTCTATTCTGATGATGGACCTTGACGGGTTCAAGGCTGTCAACGATACGATGGGCCATCAGGCCGGTGATAATGTGCTCCGAGAGATGGCTCAGGCATTGTCGAGCCAGATTCGAGGCAGTGATTTTCTGGCCAGATATGCGGGGGATGAATTCGTAGCCCTGGTGCAGGTAAATCCGGGCGAAACCTGCGATTTGATCGAAAGGATTCAGACTTTCCTCGACAAATACGAGTTTAATTCAATCGGGCTTATCCCCACGGTAGGAATCAGCATGGGCGCGGCGAGTTTCGGACTTGACGGCAGCACGCTCGATGAATTGCTGCTCGCCGCCGACCGGGCGATGTATGTCAACAAGCGCAGCAGAAAGTCTTTACCCTATCAATCAGATGGCGAAAACCTCCCTGACATATATGCTGAAAAGGTTATGTAGCGGGGGCCTGGGGCCTGGGGCCGGGGGCCGGTGAAATGCTCACCAGTAACCGGGAACTGGGAAAATGATAAACTTCAAGGGTAGAGATCATCGGCCCCCGAGTTATCTGTTGAAAGGTCGCCGAGCGCGTGTTCGATCAGGCTGATGGCTACGATGGCTGCCGTTTCAGTCCTGAGTATGCGAGGGCCGAGCGTCACGGCCCGGCATCCACCCTCTTCGATCAATGACAACTCCGTTTCCGCCCATCCGCCTTCCGGCCCGATCAGTGCCGTCACGCTCGAACAATTGGCGGTTTCGGCCAGCGCTTTTTCAATCGCCGCGCCGCCCTTCTCGCTAAAAACCAGCATCGCGTGTGTCTCGGCTTCGTATCTCGCTCGATCAGATTCAATCAAATCCGCGAGCCCAAGCGGAGCGGCTATCTCAACAAGCGCGCGGCGACCCGATTGCTTTATCGCTTCAAGCGATATTCGCCGCCACCTCTCCAACCGCTTGCCTGTGGCTGCCCCGTCGAGCTTCACATCAATGTGCTCGGTCAGCAAAGGCACTATCCGGCTGACACCAAGCTCGGTCGCTTTCTGTACTACGAGATCAAACTTCTCGCCCTTTGCGAGCGCCTGAGCGAGCGTCAAAAAAAGGGGCGACTCAACCTGATCCCGGAGAAGCGTGATTATTTCGACCTGAGCGCGATTGCTCACCACATCGACAAAGCGGCACTGATATTCGCACCCGCGCCCGTCAAAGACAAACACCTCGTCGCCCGCCCTCAGCCGCAGCACACGCGTAAGGTGATGGGTCTCTTCTGTAGATAGATTGATCTTCTGATCGCTGAAATCGTCGGGTGAGGCATAAAATCTGCGGCGAGCCATCTCTTTGTTACCTTCTTGCCGCGAGCGCCGACCACTCACCCGCTTCACGCCCTTCGATGATGGTAAGCCCCGCATCGGTCGCCCGTTTCTCGACCCGGTCTCTTAAATCCGTCAACACGCCTGAAAGTATCAACACTCCCGAAGGCGCTAGACAACAGATTAAATCGCTCATCAACTCGATTATCACTTCCGCCGTCAGGTTCGCCACGACCACATCAAATGCGGTTCCGGCAAAACCATCAGGCCCGCCTTCCCTGACCTCGATCAGTTCCGACACCCGATTGATCTCTATGTTTTCACGCGCAACCTCGACGGCGACCGGGTCTATGTCAACGGCGACAATACTCGAACGCGGCTCTAACAGCGCGGCGGCAATGGCAAGTATCCCGGTCCCGCATCCTACGTCGAGCAGGCGAGAGCCGCGCCAGAAGCGTTCGATTGCTTCAAGGCACAGCCGCGTAGTCTCGTGCGTTCCGGTCCCGAATGCCATCCCCGGATCAATGCGGATGACGAGGCGCTCTCCTGTCACACCGGGGAGTTTCCACGAAGGGGCTACGATCAATCGCTCGCCTGCCTCCACGGCCTCGTATCCTTCCTTCCATTTCTGCATCCAGTCCTGATCGGGGATGATTGAAGATGAAAAACTCAACAACTCGTCCCGGCGCAGAGCGGCGAGGAACACGGATTCAATCGCTCGCCCTATCTCTTCCGGGTCAAGGGCAGAGTCGAAATATGCGCCAAGCTTTATGGTCTCATCCGATTCTTCGAGGGTAATTATGCCGGTCGTGCCGAGATCGAAAAGTGATGAAGACAGAAATTCTTCGGCCTCGCGCAGGGTTTCGATAGAGATCAAAAGCCACGATTTCTCTTCCGCGTTTTTCATATGAATGGCTGGTACCCGACTCCGCCTCGGGTCAACCCTGTATCCCAAGCTCGTTCAGCGTTCGCTCGTCGTCGCGCCAGTGTTCACGCACCTTCACAAAGAGGCCCAGATAAATATGGCGTCCGAGCAATCGCTCTATGTCGGCACGAGCGGATTGTCCGACTTCCTTCAACCGCAAGCCGCCCTTGCCTATGATAATGGCGCGATGCGAAGGCCGCTCAACATAGATCAGGCAGCCGATCTTTGTGATCTCCTCGGTCTCTTCCCAGCTTTCCGTCACTACGGCGGTGACGTATGGAATCTCTTCGCCGGTTATTTGAAGAATCTTTTCTCTCACAAGCTCGGCCACGATTGCGCGTTCGGGCTGATCGGTCAGCGCGTCTTCGTCATAAAGGGGTGCGCCCTCGGGCAAGTATTCGAACGCCTTCTCGATCAATAAATCCACCCCGTCGCCCGTGAGCGCAGAGACGGGGATGATTTCGACAAACTCGCGTTCGGAGGCGTAGTCGGCGATCCTCGGCAGCAGCTTCGACTTATCGCTCAGGGCATCGACTTTATTTAGCGCCAGAATGGCGCGAGTCGAAACGCGTTTCAGCATATCGAGGACGAAGCGGTCGCCCGCGCCCTTTGCCTGAGTCGCGTCTATCATCAGGATTATCAGGTCCACGGTAGTCAGCGCGTCGGTGACGATGGCCATCATTCGGCGGTTGAGTTTATAGCCGGGCTTGTGAATGCCCGGCGTATCGAGAAAGACGATCTGCCCTTCGGGTCGGCTCAAGACGCCGCTGATGCGCGTGCGTGTGGTTTGAGGCTTATCGGATACGATGGCGATCTTTTCGCCTACGACCTGATTTAGAAGAGTTGATTTCCCGGCATTCGGGCGACCGATGAGCGCGACCACGCCCGATTTGAATTTCTCTGTGTCCGTGGTTATTTCCTGATCCGGCATTTGCGCACTTTCCTCGCTATTCGCTGACGGCCTGCGATTCGGCATCATCGGGGCTGACCTCTTCGATGGTGTAGAGGCGCACGCGATTGACGCGGCGGCTGTCGGCTTCGATCACTTCAAACCGCAGACCCTTGAAATCGAGCGTTTCGCCAACGGTGGGCATGTGACCGAGTTCATTGATAATCAGCCCCGCGACGGTCGTAAAATCATCGGCCTCGATCTCTTTGTCATAAAGCAGTTCGACTTTTCTTATCTCGGTGCTGCCGTCTATCAGATAAGAGCCGTCCTCGTTTTTGATAATCTCTTCGGCTATTACGGTGCGATCTTCGTCCTCTATCTCGCCCATTATCTCTTCGATTATGTCTTCGACCGTCACAAGGCCCGCCACTCCGCCGTATTCATCTATGACCATAGCCATCTGCACCTTGGCCTTTTGCATCTCTTCAAAGAGTTCGGCGATTGGCTTTGTTTCCGGCACGAAGTAGGCGGGGCGCATGCACTCGGTGACAGGATTGGCGGATTTATCCGGCTCGCAGTAAGCGAGCAGATCGCGCACGTAAACTATGCCTTCGACGTTGTCGATCTGATCGCGAAAGACGGGCAGGCGCGAGTACTTGGATTTGATCATTGCCTCGCGGGCGTCTGCCGCCGTAGCCGAGACATCCAGAGCGACGATCTGCGGGCGCGGGCGCATGACTTCGCCCACGCGGGTATCGCTGAATTCTAGTATTGATTGAATCAACTCGCCTTCGGATTCTTCGATTATGCCCTCTTCTTCGCCCACGTCGATAAACGCCTGAATCTCGGTTATGGTCTCTTCGTCTTCTTCCTCGTCCTCTTCGGGTTCGGGCTCGGGCTTTTTCATCCGCTCGAGCAACCGGCTGATGGGTGTGACAAAGACGGAAAAGAAGAGGTAAAAGAGTCGAAACAGCGGCAGCAATTGCCAGAATATCTCTTCGGGCTGATTCTGAGCGAGCAGGCGCGGCACAAACTGGCGAAACAGGACGACCACGATAAAAGTCGCAACAAGGGCAAAGGTAAGCGGGGCTCTCAGATTGATATAAGAGAATATGTCTGCGGCGAGAATGGCTATAAGCGCGATTGAAATCTGCGTGCCGAGGATCAGTATCAACTCGAACTGGAGGCGGTTGTCGAGCAACTCACGGAAGAATCGGACGCGCGGGCTGTCTTCGTGCTCGCCAACCATCACCCTGAGCGACACCTCGCTGAGCGACTCATACGCGCTTTCAACCGTAGAGAGAAACACCAGTACGAGCAGTGCCGCGCCAGCCAATATTAACTCAGTTACCATAGTCTGTAGAGATTAGGCGAGATTCGTGATTCGTGATTCGTGATCGGAGATCGCAAAAACCGAAGCATTGCTATTCACAAATCTCACGCGTCACGCATCGCGAATCTCGCATCAAGCGTCAAGCAGCTTTCGCCTGAGCTTTAACTCAAGCCGATTCATTTCGCCTTGATCCCGGTCGTGATCGTATCCGCACAGATGAAGTATACCGTGTATGACAAGCTCGCTTACCTCGCGCTCAAAGGTGAGATTGGACGAGCGCGCCTGCGCAAGCGCCCGCTCAGTAGATATCACGATGTCGCCCAGATAATAGCCGTCTGAACGCTCCTCCGCTGTTTGATCAATCTCCTTTCGTTCTATACGGGAATCCATCGGTTCATCATTGAAGGGAAAAGAGAGCACGTCGGTCGCCAGGTTTTTGCCTCTGAAATCGCGGTTCAACTGTCGTATGCGGCGGTCGCGCACAAAGGCTATGGTGATTTCGGCAACAGGGCGTCCAACGGCTTTGAGCGTCGCGCTCGCAAGGCTTGCGATGCGGCTTTTGTCTATCGAAACCAGCCTTTGACGATTTGCTACTTCAATCACCGCGCGCCTCTTTGAGAGTCGGAGGGGGAGCCTTTGCGGCATCGGCGGTCGTTGTGGGGACGGGACCATTTGCCGGTTGAGCGGGTGCCGGACGAGAGGTTTTTCCGTCCGAGGCGGGCGTCACCTGTGAAAGCAGGGCGGGAGCGCCCGCGCGATTGAAATCATAACCGGGATAGGCTATGCGGTGATGATGTATCCCCATCAGCACCTTCACAAAGCTTTCGGCTACCAGAGTCAACTCTCTAAGGGTGATGTCGCATTCGTCCAACTGCCCGTCATCGCGTATGCGTGTGATTATCATGTTTATCATGTTGCGCAGCTTTGTGGGCGTAGGCTCCTGGACCGTGCGCCCGGCGGCTTCGACCGAGTCGGCGATCATGATAATGGCCGCCTCTTTCGATTGCGGTTTCGGGCCGGGGTAGCGGAATTGATTTTCGAGCGCCGCTGAATCCGTATCGCCCAGAGCCTTGCGCGCCTTGTAATAAAAATACTTCATCAGCCCGGTCCCGTGGTGCTGCGGTATTATCGAGACAATACGCGAGGGCAGTTTGTATTGCCGGGCAAGCTCGATGCCCTGCTTGACGTGGTTGGCAAGGATTATGGAAGACATCCTCGGTTCGAGGTTGTCGTGGCGGTTTTGCAGATGCGACTGATTCTCTATGAAGTAAGTCGGGCGCACCACTTTTCCTATGTCGTGGTAATAGCAGGCGACCCGCGCAAAGAGCGCGTCCGCGCCTATGGATTCGGCGGCGGCCTCCGCAAGCAGGCCCACCATAATCGAGTGGTGATAGGTTCCGGGCGCGCGCTCGGCCAGTTGCTTGAGCAACGGCAGATTCAGATTCGATAATTCGAGCAGCTTGAAGATTGTGGTTATCTCGAACAACCACTCAAAGAGCGGCAGTATAATCAGGGCGACCATGGTTGCAAGCAGCCCGCTTGCAAATCCGCAAAAGCCGTCAAAGAGCAGTATATCGAGCCCCGGTTCGCTTGCGCCTATGAGGTCGAGCGCCAGCGCCGCCGCCGTATTGACAAGCCCTATCCAGAGCCCCGCCCGCACAAGGTCGGAGCGATCCTTTAAGGTTTGCAGGTGATAGATAGCGCCTACGCTCGACATCAGGGTGTATGCGGCAAGATAGACGTTTCCCGAGAGCATGCCTATGAAGACTGTAAGGATTGCCGAGAAGACGAAGGCGGCCTGCGAGTCGCTGAGTATAGTGACCAGCACAGCGCCCGCCGCAATCGGCGCGAGGTATTTGTAACCCAGTTCCGAATTGAAGGGAGCGCGCTCTACCCACTGACTCATAATATAGGCGATCGAGAAGAAGAGCCGGGCCAGGCCAAGCACTATGACAAAGCTCGATACCTGTAACAGAAAATGGCGGTGCACTCTGAGGTGGCGCGTCTGGTAGCGAAGCAGGTAGCGCCACAACACAAGCAGCAACAGCATGACGATGACAACCGTGCCCGCGAATTCGATGGCGCGCTGGCCTATGGGGAGGCGATTTGAAGCGGCTTCAAGCAATGCCGCTTTTATAGGGGTGACGGTTTCGCCGCGCACGACTATGGGTTTGCCTTTATCAATGGCAACCATGACGGGGGCGATGGTCCCGCGAGCGCCTTCCTTTCGGGCTTCGGTCTCGGTCTCGTTATAAATCATGTCGGGAATGATGAGCGAGCCGAGCACTTCGCCGATCATACGGCGTTCGTTCTTCTCATACTCAGCCGGCCAGACGAGTTTGTCTGACCTGAGCGCGGCGCGGGCAGTTATCAAATCGCGGATGTTCGACAAATCAGCGACCACGGTCTCCTGCCCGGTCTTTTTGTCGCGGCGCAGTATCTGGGTCGAGCCGAGCCTGACAAGCTGGCTGCGGCTGCTGATGACACCCGACATCATCACCGATTCCAGATGATCGATCATCAGCTTTTCAAGCTCGGAGTTGAAGCGATAATCGATAAAGACTTTGACCTGTTCGGGATCGAGGATAATATCGGTCGCCTCTTCGATCTTTGCGCGCAGATCATCGATGGTCGATCCCTCGGGCGCATTACGACCGACTTCGAACATCTGCTCGATCTTGTTGCGGAGGTCCTTGACCGCGCGCGGATTGAAATCGAATACGGGCAGAACATCGGCTGCCGCCTGTGATCTTCGGCGGTTTGTCTCTTCAGCGTCCTCTATTTTCAGGTCTTCTGAGGCGATGATGTCGCTTGTGGCGGTGCTGCCTGCGGCCAGTGCCGGAATCTGCGGCCTCTGGTAATGCCTCATCAGCAACATCGAAAGAACCAGAACTATGAGCAGACCTGCCGCAGCATCGATGACAGTCCGGTCGGACAGGCTTGCGTAGAAGCTCTTCAACCTTCCCACATTTTTAGTGAAGGGGCGAGTATTAGATTTTGTATCCGACTTAGCGGGCATAATTCGTGATGCGTGATTCGTGATGCGTGATTCGTGATGCGTGACTTAAAAGCATCGCTCCTTTAATCAGGCCGATTGCATTTCTCACGCATCACGTTTCACCAATCACTTAAAGCTTATCTTCGAGCCTCGATTTTCCGTGCTGTTCATAGGCTTGTATTATCATTTGAACCAGGTGATGTCGCACGACATCTTTTTCGGTGAAATAGATAAACTCGATGCCCTGCAAATTGCCGACCACGCGCTGGGCCTCGACGAGGCCGGAACGGCGACCGGCGGGCAGATCTATCTGGGTCACATCGCCCGTGATCACGGCTTTAGAACCGAGCCCTATTCGGGTCAGAAACATCTTCATCTGTTCGGATGTCGTGTTCTGAGCCTCATCCAAAATTATGAACGATTCCGAAAGCGTTCTTCCACGCATGAAGGCAAGTGGGGCGACTTCGATCACTCGCTTTTCGAGCAACTTTGTCACCTTCTCGTAATCTACAAGATCAAAGAGCGCATCGTAGAGCGGTCGCAAATACGGGTCTACTTTATCCTGCAAATCGCCCGGCAGAAAGCCCAGCTTTTCGCCCGCCTCGACCGCCGGACGCGCCAGCACTATGCGGTTCACGCGTTTCTGCATGAGCGCCTGCACGGCCAATGCCACGGCGAGATAGGTCTTGCCCGTTCCGGCGACTCCTATGCCAAACACCACATCGTTTTTTTCGATGGCTTCGATGTAGCGGCGCTGGTTTATCGAGCGAGGAGTGACCTGTTTTTTGCCAGTAGGATTGAGCCGCGACTTGGTGAAATAATCGCGCAACGTATAGGCGCGGTCTTCGGCTATCTGTCTGAATGCCGATTTAAGCTCGTCATTCGACATCCGCCTTCCCTCTTCAAAGAGGGCGGCGTAATCTCCGAGTATGCTTTCGACCAGTCCAACGTCCTGCTCGTCGCCTTCGACCATCAACTCGTTGCCGCGCAATGAGACGCGCACGCCGAGAAGCCCTTCAAGATACTTGATGTTCTCGTCGTAGGGACCGAACAGCGCCTTTATGCCTTCTTCGGGTAAAATTACTTTTTTCAATACTGCTGATTCATCTCCCATAGAAAAAAAGCGTCCGGCCGGTTTTGAATCTCACAAGCGCGGACAGCATCACACTATCATTATCACACTGTAGCCGTTTGAATTAGTAGCCGATAACAGCAGTTCATGTTCCAAAGCTACTACAGAATCGCGCTCAACACAAGTAGGGCTTGCCCCGGACGCTGCCCCGGCAATATCTTTAAACATTGCTTTTGGCCCGACGCTGAAACCAAGTTTCTGAAAGGAATTGATATGCAAGCAAAACCCGTGAAAGTTTCGCCCGAAATTCAGGCGTATGTGAAGAGGATCGAATCTCAGCTTGCCGGGCGCGACCCGGTCAAGGTGCTGAGCGCCACCTACAAGAGACTCGTCAAGCTGACAGAGGGGCTATCGCCGCGCCAGATCGATTATCGCTCTGCGTCCGACAAATGGGCGATTCGTGACATCATCGGACACCTCGCCGATGGCGAGATGGTCAACGCATACCGCTATCGAAAAATTCTTGCCGAGGATAAGCCGGTGATTGAAGGCTATAACCAGACGGCATTCGCCGAGCGCGCGCGCAAACAAAAAGAGCCTCTGCGAGAAACGCTCGAACGATTCCGCGTGCTTCGAGAGGCGAACTTGAGACTGATTCGCTCGACCCCAAAACCGGACTGGGACCGATACGGCCTGCATTCGGAGCGAGGCAAAGAAAGCTTTGGCCGTATAGTGATGCTCCTGGCCGGACACGACATAAACCACCTGAAGCAGATCGAATCCATACGCGAGGAGTTGAAAGGGTCTTGAATCCGATCATGCATTGCCAGGAAAACTGAAATAGGCCACGGATAATACGGGTCGGACAGATAAACACGAATTAGACCTTATTTGATCAGATCCGCGAAAATCCGTCTGATCCGTGTCATCCGTGGCCTATTCCCATCCGCCTTTCCTCGAAATTCACAGTTGCCGTTTTCTCGCAAATGGGTCTCCCCTTACTCGGGCGGGCCTTCGTGCAGATAGGCCAGATCGTGCAGCTTGTTTTCGCGCCCGTCGTGCACCGCATAAGTGCTGCGATGGCGATTGCCGTCTTTCCCCGTATGATAGCCCCAGAGCGTAGCGCCTCCGTGCTGGCCGTTCTTGTTCAGCGCGTAAAACTGTATATCGAATTTCTGGAGCTTCTTCAGATCGCCGTTGTAATTTGCGGCCACACGCTTTACGGCTTCCATACAGGCATCCGTAGGCGACATGCCGCGCCGCATCATTTCGACCACGGTGTGCGCGCCGTTGATCTTTATGCACTCTTCGCCCCGGCCCGTAGAGCCTGCGGCCCCGATCTCGTTATCTACGAAAAGCCCGCTCCCGATGAGAGGCGAATCTCCCACCCGGCCCGGTATCTTGAAGGCCAGCCCGCTTGTCGTCGTCGTTCCTGAAATGTCTCCGCGCTCGTTTATCGCTATGCAATTTATGGTTCCGGTCGGAGGATGGGCGATTATTCGATCTGCCAGAGCGATCAGTTCCGCTTGCTTCGGATCGCTTACAAGCGAGGAACTCGGAGACTGGTTTTCGGGCGAGGCGAGGCCCGGCCCCCAGCCGTCTTTATCGCTCATGGTCTCTTTCCAGCGCAACCATACTGCGCGAGACTCGTCCGTCAATAAATCTTCTTTCTTAAATCCGTGGGCAAGTGCGAATCTGAGCGCGCCCTCGGCGACCAGCAACAGATGATCTGTGCGTTCGAGCACGAGTTTCGCAACCTTTGACGGGTTCTTGATATGCCTGATGGCGGCGACCGCTCCGGCTCGCTTTGTGGGTCCGTGCATTACGCTGGCATCGAGTTCGACATCGCCGTCCTCGTTGGGCAAACCGCCATAGCCTACGCTCATATCTTTAGGGTCGTCCTCGATTATGTTGACCCCGGCTACCACCGCGTCCAGAGTATCAGCGCCCGCTCGAATCATCTGCATGGCCTTTTCATTGGCGCGCAAACCATTGGCGCTTGAAATGACCAGCGGGCGCGCCACATTCGACTGAGAGAAGACCGGCAAATCTACATGCATCCCGGCGACGACTCCGGCAACTGCGCTGCCGCGAACAAAATCACGGCGAGTGACTCTCTTACTCATCTCCTCCTCCTTTGAAATGAACAGGGACAGGCAATCAAATCTCTCTGATTTACCCTGCTATTTCCATGTTGAGATTTATAGATACTTCTCTGGGCACTCGATTGTACATCAAAGCGGGTGAAAGAAAAGAACGATTCCGGTTACGCGGTCAACGCAACACGGATTTGACCAGTTCAGGCGGGTCGACAGGATTCGGCCCCGTATGGTAAGCGCGTTCAAGAATTTCGGCGACTTCGCCGACTCGCGAATCGTCGTTGAAATGAATGACGGCAAGCTCGGAATCAACTTCCACCTTGTCGCCTATTCTGGCCTCGGACGAAAGCCCTACGCTCAGATCAATCTTTGAATCGAGACGCGCGCGGCCCGCGCCCAGCAACATCGAAGCCCGGCCTATGGCCTGGGTGTCTATGGTCTGTACATAGCCCGCCCGTTTTGCCTTAACAGATTGCTTGCGTGAGGCGCGCGGTAACAAATCGTAATCATCCGCGGATTCGGGATTGCCTCCCTGCGCGCTGATTATCTCGCGCATTTTATCCATCGCCGCGCCCGACGCAATCAGATCATCGTAAAGGCGGCGCCCCTGCTCCATATCGCTTGCGGCCTTGCCCATGACTATCATCTCGGCCGAAAGCTCGCGGCACAGGGTTATAAAATCGGTCGGACCACGCCCGCGCAGGGCTTCAAAGGCCTCGATGACTTCAAGCGAATTACCCACGGCGCGGCCAAGCGGCTGATTCATATCCGTGATAAGCGCGACCGCTTCTTTATCCATCCGGCGCGAAATCGCAACCATCAAATGCGCAAGCGCCGTAGCCTCTTCTTCGCTCTTCATGAAGGCTCCATTGCCTACCTTCACGTCAAAGACGATGCCGTTGATGCCTTCGGCCATCTTCTTGCTCAGGATAGAGCCGGCCATCAGCGGGCGGCATTCGACGGTCGCGGTGACATCGCGCAAGGCGTAGAGTTTTTTGTCAGCGGGGGCTATCTCAGCGGTCTGACCTATGAGGGCAGTACCGACTTTTTCAAGCGTCGAGCGAAATTCCGCAAGCGACAGGTCGGTTCGAAATCCGGGAATCGATTCAAGCTTATCGAGAGTGCCGCCCGAATGCGCAAGCGCCCGCCCCGAGATCATGGGCACAAGCACCCCGGCCGCGGCCACTACGGGAGCGAGAACCAGAGATGTCTTATCACCCACGCCGCCGGTCGAGTGCTTATCAACGCGAGGCCGCGCCATATCCGAAAAATCCATGACCTCGCCCGAATAGAGCATCTCTTCGGTCAGAAAGAGCGTCTCTTCGCCGCTCATCCCGCGCAGATAAACCGCCATCAGCAAAGCGGCCATCTGATAATCCGCCACCTCGCCATCGGTGTACCCGCGCACTATGAACCGAATCTCTTCGCGCGACAATTCCCTGCCGTCGCGCTTCTTCGCTATTACATCAACCGCACGCATAATCTTGAGGGATGAGGGATTTCAGGAGGGATGAGGGATGAGGGATGAGGGATGAATCGGACTCTTAGGAAACACTCCGATAAATGGTTGCCCTCATTAATTGGTTTGTGTCCCCAGATTCTTTTTCATCCCTCATCCCTCATCCCTTACGAAATCCCTCATCCCTTGTTAGTCTCCTGAACTCATCTCTTCGCCAAACCCGGAAGAGGAATTGCCGGTCGCGGCCATCGGAACGATATCGAGCGCCGCTATTACATCCGCGATGATGTCGCGGTTTATGATCGCGCTTCCAGAAGCATAGCCGTAGAGCAACGCGTTGTCACAGATATTATTGACCACGCGGGGTATTCCCTGCGAGGCGTGGGCTATGAGCCCAACCGCGCTGTTGTCGAACAGGTTCAAGTTCTTACCGCCCGCCGTCTTGAGCCGGGATCGGATGTAGTTGCCTATCTCGAAGACGCTGAGCGGTTTTATGTTACACCGCAGGGAAACCCGTTGTTTTAATTGTCGCATGTTCGGGCGATTGAGCGAGTCCTGTAATTCGGGCTGCCCGCTCAGTATTATCTGTATGAGCTTTTCGCTGTTGGTTTCGAAGTTCAGCAACAGGCGGGACTCTTCGAGCAATTCCAGAGGCAATCCGTGCGCCTCATCAATTATCAGAAGCGTGCGCAATCCTTTGGAGTGGCGCGCGGCCAGAAAGCGACCGAGTGCTGAAAGTATCTCGGGTTTTGTAGCCCCTCTCGGAAATTTTATCCCAAGCTCGGTCGCCAGATACTCGAAAAATTCCGGCGCGGTAAGAAAGGGGTTGAATAGGTAGACGGGCAGTATATCGTCGCTGAAGTCGCGGATCACGGCCCGCAGGGTTGTGGTCTTGCCCGACCCGGATTCTCCGGTCAAAAGAATGAGGCTCTTGTTATGCTCGATGCCATACTTGAGCGTAGCCAGCGCCTCAAGATGGCTCTCTGTTTCGAAAATGAATCTTGGATCAGGTGTCAGCCCAAACGGTTCTTCCTCAAGCTCGTAAAACTTCATGTACATTTACCACTCCCCCTATACGTTCCAGACTATAGCGGTCTGCGATTTATCAATCAAGCAGACAGAAATGCAGTCTCGAGGATGTTCTTTTCGCTCACCAGCACACGCCCTTATAGACCAGCCGGTTGTCTTCCGCTTCGAAAAGCCCCACAAGGTCTATGACCACACGTCCGATATTCAGCCTGTCTGAAAGAAGGCGAAACTCCTCTTCCTTCTTCCCGATGATTATCACCTCGGAACCTTCGATCACCTCGTTCAAATCCGAATGCATCAGCGAAGAGATATGCGGTATCTCGCGCTCGATATACTCTTTGTTTGCGCCAAACAGCCGCGCAAGCTCCACATCGCGGTCATAGATCGTAAGTCTCAGCCCCTTGCCTATCAGGGCTTCTATAAGCGTCACCATAGGGCTTTCGCGCAAATCATCCGTGCCGGATTTAAAGCTGAGGCCCAGGACGCCGATTCGCTTGAGCCCGGTCTGCAAGACCTCATCGACGGCTCGCTCGATCTGCTGACGGTTGCTGATCATTATCGAATTGAGCATCGGCACTTCGATATCGAGCGCCTTCGCCTTGTAGGTGATGGCGCGCAAATCTTTAGGCAGACAGGAGCCGCCAAATGCAAATCCCGGCTTCAGATAATAAGGCGACAGGTTCAACTTTGTATCCCGGCAAAAGACATCCATCACTTTATGGCTGTCTACGCCGAGCGCCTTGCAGATGCCGCCTATTTCGTTTGCAAACGTCACCTTAAGCGCGTGAAAGGCGTTGCAGGCATACTTCACCATCTCGGCTTCTTTGACCCCGACTGTTATCATCGGCGCGGAAAGATGCGCGTAGAGCCTCCGCAAGGGGCCGCCCGCGTCTTCATCGTCGGCCCCGATCAAGGTAAAAGGCGGATTGTTGAAATCCTGTATCGAGGTGCCTTCGCGCAGGAATTCAGGGTTTATCGCTACCCCGAAATCGCTACCCGCACGCCTGCCCGAATAGACTTCGAGCGCGGGCACAACCGTATTTTCTATCGTGCCCGGTAGCATCGTGCTGCGGATAACGACTATGTGATAGCGGCGCTTTGCCGCAAGCGCCTCGCCTATCTGCTGACAGGCGCGCTTGATATATGTGAGGTCGAGGCTGCCGTTGTGGTTGCCGGGCGTGCCTATGCATACGAGCGAGACATCGGATTCGGCAATCGCTTCGGCGGCATCGGTCGTAGCCCTCAAGCGCCCGGCTCGGACCGCCGCTGCAATCAACTCCTCTATTCCCGGCTCGACTATGGGGCTCCGTCCGCCGTTTATAATTTCGACTTTCAGCGGATTTACGTCTACGCCGATTACCCTGTGATTCTCTTTCGCAAAGCATGCGGCAGAGACGCATCCGACATACCCCAGACCAAAAATACTCAACTTCATCTCTCACCTCCTGATAAACGAGACGCGGCGATATTACTTGCATCGGCAGAAACCGGTTGAGATTCGCGCTCTCTCTCGGCCCCCTCATATGTCTCTTTCTCCGCGTCTCTTTCATCTTCGAGCGCGTAAATTTGGTAAAAGCCCTGATCGTACACCTGCCGGTAGTTTCGCTTTAACGAGTCCTGAATATATTCATACGCCTGCGGATCGCTTTTGCGCGCACCGTCAAACGCATCTTCATAAATCTCTTCGACGACGACGAATTTCGCGCGCCTCCCGCTGTAATAGCCGAGCCGCGTATCGTCTATCAAATTGTCAGGGAAGCGAAGCGCAAACCCGAGTTCTGCGCTTCCCATTATTAGAGCGCCCTCTCGCGCGTTGGCCTTCAGGAAATTGACCGCCGGCACATAGCTCTCCTGATAAGTATTCACTCTCATCCTCTGAACCACGCCGCCGACCTGAAGCAACATAAGACAGCAGACGCCCGTGGCAATCGCCCAGCCGGGCACGCGGCTCTCGGTCCAGCACCAGTCAACATAGGCGGCCAGTATCGCCGCAAATATCGGTATAGTGTGCACAAGATACCACGCCAATTTCTGCCCGTCGTAAATCGTAAGGATGACAAAATAGATCGCCGCTAAAATCAACAGGGCTCTGTATCCGCGATGGCGGCGAATGGCGCGGGTGCTGATTGCGCCAATGATCCCCGCCACGTAGGCGAGGAGTATAAAAATCTTCAGGCTGACCAGTCCGCCGTGGCCCGCGTTGTGCGGCCCCATGCCGAATGCGACAAGATACCTTTGCGCGATCTCGTTCCAGAGACCCGTCAGCGGGTGAAGCAACGCCGTCATCCTGCCGCCCGTCTGCGCGTTGCCGCCAAACTGTGTTATGAAAAGAGCAGGGCTTTTCATTATGTAAAGCCCCCAGAGCGCGGCTCCTATCAAGTAAGGAATCACGCCTATTGCGGCGTGTTTCCACCTGAGCTTCGAGCGGTCGAAATAGAATGTGAGAAACAAGAGCCCCGCAAAAGCAAGTATGCCCAGATGATGAGTAAGACCGCTTGCGGTCACAAGTATCTGGCTCGCGAGTACGGCAAGCGCGAAGTGCCGCTCTCTGAGCGTCAGGTAAGCGGCATAAGCGGCAAAGCCAAGCGCGGCGCACATCATATCCATCCGCCCGAACGAAGCGCCCATTATAAAACTGTAATCGAGCGCGATAAGCCCCATTGCGAGCAATGCCACTTTATGATTTCCCGAAAGCGAATGCATTATCAGAAACCACGAAACGAGCGCCACAAGCCCCCACGCGGTCGAAAGCGTCCGCATCGAAAGCAGGCTGAAGCCGAATACCTCGTACCACCCGGCCTGCGCGATGATGTGCAGCGGCACTACCCAGTAGGTGTACTGGTTGATCCCTTTCAGCCATCCCGTAGGCTCAAGCACGGTCGTCCCCATCGAACCTTTTGTAATCAGATTATAGGCGGGACTGGCAAACCAGCCTTCATCGCTCCAGGGGCGTTTTGTCAGGGCGCTGCCGACCGCGAGAGCCGTGAATAAAATCATCAGCCCCGCCGCGACCGCCAGATAAAAGCCCCTGTTATTGAGTCTTGCCTTAAACCTGCTTTGCATCTTCAACTCCTGTAGAACCTTTCAATAAAATGGTCAGACCCGCGTAAATCCGCCCGATCCGCGTCCGTCCCGATCTATTGGCATTGTCGAGCCAATTCCATCCAGTTTTATCGGTGGCGCGCCTTTTCGCCCATTCTCAATCAACTGCTCTCGGTGCCGGTCCACGACCCGGCGACAAATATCGGCGAAGATGTCGGCCGCCTTCTCCCAGCCAAACTGCTCGCGCACCATTTGCGCCGCGCGCAGCCCCATCTCCCTTGCAAAATCACTCTCTTTCAAGACCCGCACAATCGCGTCGGCGAAGGAATCCGACGTATCGGCAAGCAGCAGTTCCACGCCGTCGCGCACGGGCAGACCTTCGGCCCCTATCGAAGTAGAGATGACCGGCTTTTCCATCGCCATCGCTTCGTATATCTTCAGCCGCGTTCCCCCGCCTACGCGAAGCGGCACGATATAGGCGGCTGCGCTCCTCATAAAAGGCCGCACATCTTCCACGCGGCCTGTCACGATCACGGAAGGGTCGCGCTCGCTCAGTTCGAGGAGGCTCGGATACGGATTGCGCCCCACCACGGTCAGCGTCACACCGGGCAAGTCGCGCTTGACTCTCGGCATTATCTGCTCGGTGAAATAACGCATCGCGTCTTCGTTTGGCAGCCAGTCCATCGAGCCTGTGAAGACAAGGCTCAGAGGGCGAGGCGGCTCGGTGGATTGCGGGCGGAAGTATTCGGTGTCTACGCCGGTTGGCACGTCATATATGTGATCGAGCCTGTACTGGTCGCGCATCAGGTCGCGATCAATTTCAGAAACGGCCACGACCGCGTTGAACCTTTGACAGGTCTCGCGCTCATAGGCGCGCATCTTTCGCCACTGATTGTAAAGGTAAAGCCTCTTTGCGGGATTTGTTTGAACTTCGAAATGGCGACGCCAGATCACCGATTCGACGTTATGTTGAAAGAGCACGGCGGGCACGTTCAGCCCCCGCCTGAAATTGACGCTCGGGACAAGGAAATCGCAAACCACCACATCGTATCCGTGCCCGCTTATCTCTCGCTCGATGGCCTGCTGAAAGACGGTCGAACGATACTTTTTGATGGCATAAGGCAGCCGCGAGCCAAGATTCAAAGCCAGATCAATATAGAATCGCGCGCTGAATTTTTGGGGCGCTTGCCACGGAACCGCCACCAGCCGGTGGCAATACTCGACGGCCCGCTCTATTGCCTCCGCCGACTCATCCGTATTCGTGAGCGCAAGATAGGTGACTTCGTGACGCTGCTTGAGATGCCGGAGCATCTGATATGTGCGAATCTTTCCACCCTTATCAACAGGATGCAGCAATTCGCTTTTGAGCCAGAGTATCTTCATCGGGGGGCTGCTCTCCTTAAACGACTCCTTGCGCAATGCTCAATTCTCTACGTGCGGCGATGTTTTCGCTAGCGGGTTCGCCGTCAATAAACCGGCGCTGCCATATCTCGAAATTCATCAAGGCCCATAATCTTTCCGAGTGATTCTCGCCCGCCCTGTGCCGTCTGACTATCTCTCGCACGAAACCGGGCTCGAACAGACCGCGCGCCCGCGCCCGCTCGCCGAGCAGGTAATCGTCTAGGAGATGGCCGAACTCCCCGGCAAACCATTTGCCGACGGGAACGGGAAATCCCATCTTCTTGCGAGAGAGGATTTCTCTCGGCAATTTATCGCGCATGCTGCGCCGCAGGATATATTTCGTAGTCATCCCGCGCAGCTTCATGCGTACGGGCAATTGCGCGGCGAACTCTACCAGGCGATGATCCAGAAACGGCACGCGGCTCTCAATGGAAGCCGCCATGCTCATCTGGTCCTGCTTCATCAAAAGCTCGTGCAGGTATGTCTTCAAATCTGCGGCCAGCAGTTGATCGAGCAATGCCACAGCGTCCGAATCCGCTGCCCCGGTGATCGAAGCGCGATAGGGATCGCTTTGCCCTGTGCGCTCTCGCGTCTCGCCCGTGAGCAACTCCCGCTGCATCCTTCGAGAAAAGACCGAAAAGTTGTCGAAATAGATGCTTTCAATATCGGGCTCAATACAGAAAAAAGTTCGCGCCAATCTTTGCCCCGCACGCGACCGAGCGTCTGACCCTTCGATCACTCGACGGATGAGCGAACGCAGCGGCGAGGGCACCGTCTTGTGATAGGCGCGACCGAGCGCGAGGTTATAAACGGTCCTCGCGTACTTGCCGTATCCGGCAAGCGATTCGTCCGAGCCTTCGCCCGTGAGCACGACTTTGACATGCTCGGATGCCAGCCGCGAGACGAAATAAAGAGGCACGCTCGACGGATGAGCTATCGGCTCATCTTCCTGATAAACGAGCGCAGGCAAAACATCAAAGAACTCCGCAGGGCTGACCAGTATTTCGTGATGATCGGTCCCAAAAGCGCGAGCGACCAGGCGAGCGTAATGCATCTCGTTAGCCTCGCGCTCGGCAAAGCCTACGGAAAAAGTCTTGATCGGGTCTCGAACCATCTCGCTCATCACGGCGGCGATGGCGCTGGAATCAATTCCGCCCGACAAAAACATGCCAAGAGGCACATCGGCCATCAGGCGCAGCCGCACGGCCTCGCGAAACAACTCCGTGAAGCGCTCCACATACTCGGCTTCGCTTAACGTTTCGGCCGGTTTTTGAAAGCTCACATCCCAGTAACGATTGATCTCGATTCGGCCCTCGCTCCAGACAAGCGTATGTCCGGGCATCAACCGCTTTACGCCTCTAAATAAAGTCTGCTCGTCGGACGTATAGCGATTGGCCAGATAATCCGGGAGCGCATCGTAATTGAGTTCAGGTTTGACGGCTTTTGCTTCGATGAGCGCCTTGATCTCCGAAGCAAAATAGATCGCCCCGTCATCTGCCAGCACATAGTAAAGCGGCTTTATTCCCAACCGATCACGCGCAAGCACGAGCCTCTGCCGCGCAGAGTCCCATACGGCAAAGGCAAACATCCCGCGAAGTTCTGTGACCGCTTGCGGGCCGCGCTCTTCGTAAAGATGAATTATAGTTTCGGTGTCGCTTGCGCTCGCGTAACGGTGGCCGCGACCTTCAAGCGCGGCCCGTAAATCGAGGTGATTATAAATCTCGCCGTTGAAGACTATCTGAATCGTGCCGTCTTCGTTTTGCATAGGCTGATGTCCACCGCCAAGATCAACTATAGAGAGGCGGCGATGCCCGAGCGCGACCGCGCCGTCGAAAAACATCCCCGCGTCATCCGGGCCGCGATGCGTGAGCGAATCGCGCATACTCAACAAGAGCGACGGGGTGATGCTCCGGCGGGATTTTTTTGGAACGGCGATGCCGCAAATTCCACACATACTTCAAACACCTTCGGCCGATAATTTCCAGCCCGTGCCTTCGAGCGCAAACGTGGCGCTCCGGCTGCGCGAATCAACTTTGAACCTCTCACCGTTGACGACGACTGCCTGTATCGGCTTTGCGAATGTGAGAGCGAATCGGCTCGCCCCGTCTATTGAAATTTCAATCTGCGCCCCGCCGATTTGAGCTTCAAGATACTTGAAAGCTTCAGGTGAAATCAGAGCGAAGTGATTCGCAACTTCAATCTTTTTTCCGCGAATCAGGCAGACACAGGCAAGCGCGCCCTTTGCAAATCGCGCAAGACCTATCGCGCCCGATATGCCTACGCCTTTGCTTTGCGCTTCGCTTGAATCTCCGGCAACGAGCACGTCAAAGAATTCGCCCACCTCTATGCTGGCCCCGAAGCCGTCAAAGCCGGTTGCAACCTGTCGTTTGATTGAAATCGATTCGCCCTTCGCAGACGGCATCAGACAGGTGAACAATTCTTGCCGCGCCTCGCCTTCGATCTCAAACGCCGCGACAGGCGCTACATGCTTTACGCCGTAGCAGGCAGACACCCACCCATCCATCACCCGAGCGGCTGGCTCCACGCTGCCAAAGGCGATGATATTCAGCCTTTCAGCATTCGGCCCCGTCGCTAGAATTTGATTCTCTTCCGATGTAACCACGCATTCGGGCGAGAAGTGATACATCGCCTTGTATAGATGGTGTTTCTTGGCCGCGAAGCCGTCGCGAACAATAAGATAAGAAGGGATCGAACCATCCGCAAAAGATTTTACAAATAGCAGCGAGCGAGTGTGTGTGACCGGATCGGCCAGCCGCGTGTAGCCATCGTGCGAGCCTTCAAAATAATCGAATGAATTTGCGGTGATGAATTCACACGCGCCGACCTCTGCGATGTCGCTCCACGCAAAAGGGCCGGAAGGAACCGATTGAGATTCTCCGTCAACCGTGACCGTATTGTGTGACCCGGTTGCGCGGAACAGGTCACGCAACCTCGCGTCTCCGGTGTAGGTGAATGTGCCCGGATCAACCAGCCAGTTGACACCCCGCGAAGCGAATTCAAAGGCGAGCGCATCGGCGTGCGCGTGACCGCACCCGAGCGCGCCGTGTGGGCCGCCGTCCACAATCACGTAGCCTGAATCCTTTGCCCATCCATCGCGCATTATGTAAAAGCCGCTTTCTGAAAATGGCCTGGATCGTTCTCGCGCAGGCCGCGCTTTCAATACGTCGTAGCGCGCAAGAGTTTCGGGTCCGAGCAACCAGAGCAATTCAACCGTTTCGTTGCCCGCCACATATTTCCAATCCTCGCGCCCAAACATAGCCGCGCCCACGGCAAGCGTGTCGCGGAAATCGTTTCCGGCACGCTTGCCGAATTCAATCAGCCGCCCCCCGTCGTCGTCGCCTATCAAGGGCGATGCGCCGCCCGGCTTCGTCAGCCACATCAAATGATCGAGCAACAACGCGAGACGAGCGTCAACCTCTTCGGGCAGCTTTATCTCAAGCGCGCGGGCGAGCGTCAACAGATGAATATAGAAATCAGCCGTGTAGCGGTGATAATAAGTCGCCTGCTCAAAATAAACGCCGTCCCGCCCGACTTGAAGAGGAAGCTGTTCGAGCAATATGCCAAGTCCCTTCTCTTTCCACTCCCCGGCTCGCCGCAATTCCGGGAGCATCGCGCCCAGATAAAATAGTCCGAGCGCCTCGCCGGTCAGGTGAGTGTTCGGACTAAAGTAATATGACAAATGAGCATCAATATGGCGGGCGTGGGCTATCAGAAATTTCAGCAATCGCAACATGAACCGGGGCGTCAGTCTTTGCGAATCCTTAAACAGATTCAAGGCCCAGAGCCACGCAATCGAGCGAAAGGCCAGCTCAAGACTGCTCGCCCAGTTGATGCCGCGATGCGGGGGGTTCTCGTCCATCCATTCGGATGCCTGAGCGACAAAGCTCTCGGCGTATCGCTCGTCCGAAGTCAGGCAATAAGCCTGGCCGAGAGTCACGAAATGATTATGCCGATTGAGTTCCCAGGTTAATTTCTTATCGCCTGCGATTTCCGGGTCGAGGTAAGAGATGCGGCTCCAGTGATCAAGCGGCGTGCGCTTGCCCGACAGAGGTTCGAGTCGCCAGTCAATGGGATCGCCAAAGCTTATGTTTTTGTGCCCGAACAGATCGAAGCGGCCCGCACGTGCGCGTTCGGCCCGGTCAATCAAAGCCTCGCGTTCGCGAGCAAATCGGTTCTCCATAATGGATGCGATCTGTGCGCGACGGGTGACCGCAGGAAAGAACGCGCTTCTTGATATAGCATCACGCTGTCGCTCGATGATTAGCGACGCCGTGGCCTCGGCCGAACGGTTGCGAAACGCGGGCGCGACCTCTGCGAGAAAGGCCCGGTCGGTCATCTCGGCGAGGTTTGACGTAAACAACCGTTCGCCGATCTTGGCAAGCTCCTGGCGTCCGCGAGCGCGCATCTCTTGTGCGCTACGGCCTCGGAATTTCTTCAATTGTGCGATGCTCGCGGGCATTTATCGTCTTTAAATCTAAAAGCACGTCCAAAATTGGATAAGTAGAAACAGGCCGGGACGGACGCGGATGCGGCGGATTTTCGCGGATCTGACTCTTTATGACCTAATCCGCGTAGATCCGTCGCATCCGCGTCATCCGTGGTCTATTACAACCTGCTTTTCATTCAAATTCATTTCTACCAATCACGCGCCTGATACCGCGCGCGACTTCTCTTTCTCTATCTGCTCGATCCCGGCTTTTGTTTTTTCAAACGCCAGGTCCCGATAAAGCTTGATCCATTTTTCGGCCACCGCAGACCAGCTATACTTGCGGCACTCTTGTCTTGCGCGGCTTGCCACATACGAGGCCAGCGCGCTGTTTTCCAGCAATCTGATTACTGAGGCGGCCAGGGCTTTGTGATCGCCGCGCTCGGTCATCATCCCCGTCTCTCCGTCTTTAACCATGAAAGGAATGCCGCCCGCATTCGTAGTCACTACAGGCAAACCGGCGGCAAAAGCCTCGATGATCGAAAGCGGCTGATTGTCCACTACCGAAGAGTTTATGAAAATGTCTGCCCGGTCATAGAGCGCGGGCATATCGCGGGGCGGAACCGCGCCAAGGAACTCGATGTTTTTAATCTCAAGCTCGCTCGCCAGTTTGTAGAGCCTTTCGCGGTGGCTGCCGTCGCCCGCGACAATGAGGCTTGCTTCGGGGACGCTCCGCTCTATGAGCGCAAACGCGCGCAGGGCACACTCTATGCTGTAGTTGTTTTCGAAATTGCGATTCGAAAGCAGGACGGGTTTTAGCGGCTCGCGATCGCGAAAACGGAACCGCTCCAGATCAACCGTATTCGAAATGGCTTCGGCCCGGATGCCGAAACCCGCAAACACCTGAACCAGATATTCCGACGGCACGACTACGCGATTTGCAAGCGCCATAAGCGGAAACGTAGTGCGAGGCCATCGCCGCAGATGATCATCGGCTTCTCCGCTGTGATAGTTCAACAGGATCGGCTTGCCGTAGAGTTTCGCTATGAGTATCGCCGGAGCAGGCGCAAGCAGAAACGACAGGTAAGATGCCGAAAAAATGTGGACTACATCAAAGCGCGGCAGTCGTACAAGCAGTAACGCAATGTAGGCGATTGAAGTCACAACCGTTCGCACATACTTGATGCGCTGCAAGAGGCGAAGCGGGCCGGGCAGCCGTGGGTTTATCGGGAGCAATCGGGCCTCAAGACCGGGCTCACGTGAAAGACCTTCGAGCAACCTGAGCGACTGGATGGATTGACCTCCCAGTATGTCAGTCGATGCGACCACTATGCAGACTCTTATCGGTTTAGTTGTTTTCATCCCCTTCCCTCCATCAGTTCGTCGTACAGGTGTTCTACTGATTCGACCATTCGCTCGATGCCAAATCTCTCCAACACAAAAGCGCGTCCTTGCTCGGCAATGCGCCCGCGATTCTCATCTTTCAAGGCAAAGGCCATGCGGCGCGCAAGCGCATCGGCATCACCGGGCGCTGTCAGATAGCCCGTCTCTTTATCCGCGATCAATTCCATAGTCCCGCCCACAGCAGTAGCCACTACCGCGACTCCGGCGGCCATCGCTTCCATAACGGCGTTCGGCAATCCTTCGTGCAGAGACGCAAGCACAACCAGATCGAAGGAAGAGGCAAGACAGGCGGCGTCCGTGCGGTCGCCGAGCAGATGCAGGCGCTCACGAATGCCGAGCCGTAAAGCCTGAGACTCGATCTCGCCTTTGAGCGGGCCGTCGCCTATCAGAACGAAATGCGCTTCCGGTTCCTCGTCGAGCACGCGCCGGGCAGCCTCGATAAAGAAGCGATGCCCCTTGACCGGCTGCAATCGGGCTACCATCCCGATCAACTTCGCATCACTCCCGAGACCGAGCATCCGGCGCACCTCTTTACGGTCGCAGATGGTCGCAGACTGCGGTATCACACCGTTTTTGATGACGACGATCTTTTCCGCGTGCGCGTTGTCGTGCGACAGGATGTGATGGTGAATCGCTTCGGAGTTTACAAGTATGCGATGGGCCAGCCGGTGAATCATCCGCGTGCCAAGCTGGTGAACCTTGCGGTCTGAAAGCCTCAGGTGGCGCTGGCAGGCTATCACTCGCGTGCCGCCGAGTCGCGCGGCCACCGAGCCTATAAACCCGCTGTAAAAATCGTGCGCGTGCAGGATGTCTATTCTTTCACGCGTGAGAAGCGATCTTAATTTGAGCAGTTGTTTCCCGGCGTTCGCGTTATAAAAGCTCGTCAGGGGAAACTCGGGCACATCGGGGAAACGCTCGCTGATCTCCTGATAAAACGGGCCTTCAAGGCGGAGCGCGGCAAGCCTCACATCGAAGCGTTCGGGGTCGAGCCGCTTGAGAAGGGCTACGGCCTGACGCTCGGTCCCGCCTATTTCAAAACTTGAGATCAGATGCAGCACTCGCGGGCGATGAGATGTTTTCTCATCGGTCGCCGTTCGCGCATAGGGCAAATGTAGGGGCGATTGGCGCATGATGCACTTACGTGCGGCGCGGGCTTGTCCCTGCCCAAATCGTGCGTAAGCGCGATGGCAGTCATCGCCCTTCGGGCGATCCGGGCGAGGACAAGCCTCGCCCCTACATTCAATCGCAATGCGATCCGGCACGCTCATGGAGTCGCCCCTCCCGGTGTAGCAGCAAGCAGCAGCCGTTCGAGGTTGACTCGCTTCGCGCCCGCAAAGCTCGGCTCGGGCTGGCGATCAATAAAGGCGCGGTGCCATAACTCAAGAGTCAAAAGCCCCCACAGGTGGCGCGAGTTGTCGCGTCTGCCGCGACGGTGCTCATCCAGAAGGGCCAGAACCATCTGTTGATTCAGGAGTCCGCGCTGGCGCGTGCGGCTGTCGGTCAGCGTGTCGTGCAGCAGGTCGCGCAGTTCGTTGTTGAACCATTTATTGATAGGAACGCCAAACCCCTGCTTTGGCCGATTGATGATCTCGTCGGGGACGATTCCCCTGGCCGCCTGTTTCAAAATGTGCTTGCTCACATATCCGTGCAGCTTGAGCGAGGCGGGTATGCTCTGGGCAAATTCGATCAGCTTGTGATCGAGCAGCGGCTCGCGCGCCTCTATCGAATGCGCCATGCTCATTCGATCAACCTTCGTCAATATGTCGCCCGGCAGGTAGGTCTTGCTGTCGAGATAGAGCAGGTGGTCGAGGTTCTCTTTTGAATTGGGGGCGGCAAGTATCTCTTCGAAGGCTCTCGAAGAATCGTGTCCTGCGATGGCGCGAAGCACTTCATCGGAGAGCAGTTCTCGTTTCGTGTCCTGATTGAAATAAGAGACGCTGTCAACATAGCGCGGGAAGCGGTTTAGCGACAGGTTACGCAAAAGGTTCTTGCCGTAGGCTCCGTGCGGGAGTAGGCGCGACGCCCTGAGCATAGCGTTGCGGCGAATAAAGGCCGGTATGCGCTCGAATATGTCCCTCTTGCGCTCGATCAGATATCGCTCATAGCCTCCGAAAAGTTCGTCGCCACCATCGCCCGAAAGCACTACCGTGACGTGCTCGCGCGCCATCTTCGATACTATGTAAGTCGGTATGCTCGACACATCCGCAAAAGGTTCGTCGTGGTGCCAGACTATCTCTTCGACTATCTTGCACACGTCGGGGGTGACTACGAACTCGTGATGATCGGTGTTGAAATGGCGGGCCGTGATGCGGGCATAGTGCAACTCATCGAAATCAGATTCGGTGAAGCCGATTGAGAATGTCTTGACGGGTCTTCCCATCTGTCGGGCCATCATCGCCACCACGGTGCTTGAATCGAGTCCGCCCGAAAGGAACGCGCCGAGCGGCACATCGCTTATCAGGCGGAGGCTCACAGATTCGGCCAGCATCTCGCGCAATCGTTCGATGTAATAACTCTCTTCGCGAACCGGCTCACAGGTTCGCTCGCTGCTGTAATCGAAATCCCAGTAACGGCGCGTGGTCAATCGTGTGCCTTTGACCGTCAGAGTGTGGCCGGGCAGCAGTTTCGAAACGCCCTGAAATGCCGAGGCCGGGTCGGGGATATAGCCGAATGAAAGAAAGTCGGAGATGGCTTCGAGATTGACTTCCCGCTTCACAGCCGGATGCTGAAGCAGGGATTTTATTTCCGAAGCGAAGAGAAAAGCGCTGCCCACCATGCAATAGTGCAAGGGCTTTACGCCTACGCGGTCGCGCGCTACGAAAAGCTTGCCTTCACGGCTGTCCCAGATGGCAAAGGCGAACATCCCGCGCAGCCTCTCTACGCAAGCCTCGCCTTCGTCTTCGTAGAGGTGAACGATCACCTCCGTGTCGGTGCCGGTTTGAAATGTATGGCCGCGCGCGACGAGAATTTCGCGAATCTCGGCGTAGTTGTATATCTCGCCGTTAAAGACAATCCAGACCGAGCCGTCTTCATTCGAGATAGGCTGATGACCCGTCACCAGATCGATGATTGAAAGACGGCGCATGCCGAGCGCCACGCCGTTGCCGAAATAGAAGCCTTCATCGTTTGGCCCGCGATGCTCTATCACCCGGCACATCTGCCTGATCAGACCATCGCGCTCGACCGGCCCCATCGTCATTTCAGGCTCATAGATTCCCGCTATACCACACATATCTTAATCCTGACCTCTGACACCGGCACTGTGCGCCCGAGGGCGGCCAAAGAGGTTCGCGTCAGTTGCGCGATCTTTGGACTTGAATCGCGGCCTTTGCAATCGAGCGCTCCATACCGACCCGTTAGCAGCGAGCTTCACTGGGCCCGTCGCTTGCAGTTGAGCGGCTTCTCTCAACCCCCGAATCGCCACCGCATAAGCCACGAGATAATAGAGATACCAGAGGTATTCAATAGATGCGAAAAAGCTACAGACTATATAGGCCACGAGCGCCGCCTGCATCCCTATGCTCATGTAATAAAGCTCGCGTGAGTCTTCACGGGATGCGGTCTCGCGCTCGATCCGTTTGAGCGATCCAAACGGCGCAAAGATGATCACGAGATAAGCCACAAGCCCCGCAAGACCGAGTTCGGCGGCTACTTCCAGATAAGAGTTATGCGCGGCCTTGTCGTGAATCGAGTAGATATAAAAGTTGCCCATCCCGAGTCCGATGACGGGATGTCTCATCGCAAGAGAGGCGGCGCGGTTGAGGAGTTCGCTGCGCTCCTGCGCCGAGCCGGTCTCGTCCTGCTTGATGTTGAATATCGTTGACAATCGGTCGCCGTATCCGCTCGGCACTATCGAGATAAAGACCACTATCATCAGAAAAGCGGAGGCAAATGTGAGCACGCGCTTGTGGCGTCCGACCTTCCACAAAAGCAGACCGCCCATCGCTATGAGGCCGAGAAAGCCTCCGCGTGAAAACGTGCTTATGACGCCGAGCGTCAGCACGCCCGCGCAGGCGAAATAGAAGAGGCGGGCAAAGCCTTTGCTCGTGAAGGCCAAGATGAGCGCGAGCGGCAGCAAAAGGTTGAGCGCGGTCGCCAGATCATTCGGGTTGCCGAACATCCCGCTGACCAGCCCGCCTATCCTCGTGCCGCCGCCTTCGGGCGCGGTCGAAAATTTCCCTTCGGCATATTTTCTTATCGCGTCAATCGCAAGCACCGCTCCGCAGACGACTACCAGTTTCCAGATCAGCCGCAGCCGCTTTCTCGTGTCGATCAGATTTATCATCAATACAAAGACGGTCACTACTTTCAGAAAAGTATCCGAAAGCATGTTCCAGCTGTCTTTCGGAGACGCGGCCAGAGGCATGAAGATGATGCTGAGCAGTAACATCAAACCGAGCATCTTCAGTTCCAGAGGCAAAGCGGTCAGCCGCTCGTTCTTTGAGAACTTCGACAGCACGTAAACGGCAAGCGTCACGAGGGCCACGATCTTTGCGATTGAAAACGTGCCGAATATGCCCGGGAACAGATCGTTTGGGCGCATGTAAAGCAGCAGCGTAAACAGATAGACCCCGGCAAACGCAAGACTGTGCGAGCCGCGCCCGTCGAACTTCTTGCCTTCGCGCGCGGTTTCGTCGTGCGTGACTTCAACGGGTTCAGGCGCGGCTTCCGGGCGCGGCGCGGCCCGCCTTATCAACAGACCCGTCTTTGGTTGTTTGCCTTTTACGTTCATAAAACCAGTTACCGGGCTTCGGTCGCCGACAATAATTTTCTCCACGAAGCGCCGAGGCGATAAGATTTCAAAAGCGCGCGGCGAAGTTCATCCTTCTCTCCATCCGTCACCGTGCCGGTGATAAAAGCCAGCGCCAGATAGACCAATCCGAATGCCGAGGCGCAGACGGCGAGCGTAACAATCGGGTGCGCCTCCGTCATCACAAGCCTGATTGTGAAGGCTAGAAATCCGGCTGCCGTGGCGGAGATTGCCGTCTTGAGTATCGGCGCGACATAGCGCAGATCGGCGAGTGTGATGCGGAGTTTACGGGCAATCACCGTCATGGTTATCGCTATGGCGAGCAACTGGACCGACACATCCGCCGTTATCGCGCCAAAGAGCCCGGCTGCTTTTATTCCGAAATAGAGCGCCGCCGAAGTCACGGGGATAAGGATCAGATAGAGCTTCAGGCGAAAGTATTTGAATTCATCAAAGGCCCGCAGCACGGGGCCTGTCACCGTTACGAGCAGCATCACGCCTATGAGATTGACGGTAAAGACGGGCACGGCATCAATATATTTTGTTGTAAACAGCGTGGTGATGAACTCGTACCGGCAGACGTAAAGAAAGACGCAGGTCGGCGCGAAAAACAGAGAGAGCCTTCGCATCACTCCGGTCCAGACTATGATTATGCTTTTATAATCGCCCGTGAGTTCCAGCCGGGCAACTTCCGGGATCAGCACGCTTGAGACCGAATCTACGAGCACCATCAGCAGAGGAATCTGAAAACATCCGACCGAATAGATCGCAAATCCTGTCGGGTCGAAGTAATGGGCTACGAAATATTTATTCAAATCCGATTGAGTCGCAAAGACGAGAGCGCCAAACCCGAAAGGCAGGGCGTTTGCCAGTTGAGCCTTCAAAAGCGGTTTGTCGAACGAGGCCCAGAACCTGCCGAAGCGCGTGTAAAGATAGGCAAAAAGTATCACGCACTGCGCCGCTCCCTGAATGACCGCTGCCACCACTATCGCGTGAATCGTGCCGAAGATCAGCCCCGCTCCGATCAAAAGCAGACTCTTTACGAGTTGCACGACTACGATCAGGACGGAAGCCATTCGTATGCGACCGTCGGCGACCGCGACTACTTCAAGCAGCGACGATACGAGCCATAGAAATATGGCCAGCCCGATCAGAGGGATGTAAGGCACAAGGTCATCGCTTTTGAAGATAGCCGTCACCCACTCAGGATAGAGGGCAAAAAGCAGGGCCACCGCCGCGCCGACCGCAGAGTGAAATATGAGTATATTGATCGCCACCTGCGGCTTGCGGTCGGGATAGCGCGGCATGAAGTAATAGGCGCTTGTGGCAACGTGCAATCCGAGCAGCGAGATCGCAGTGACTATGATCTGAAACGCCTGCTTGTAAAGCCCGAACTCCGTCTGATCGAGCGTGCGGACCAGGACAAGCGGTAACAGGAAAGCGAGCGCAAAGGCCGCCACATTTGCCACGGCCAAAAGCGCCGCCCGGCGGGCCAGCCCATTCCCCTGATTATCTGTTTCCTTCATAGCCATAAATCTGAAATGTACTCGAAATCGGTCGCGGCCCCGGCAACTGCGCTGATGCCGCGCAATTTATTCTTTACCTGTTCAAACCCGCTGGTGCTCTGAACGAAATGGACCATGTCGGGCTCGGTGTGAATGCGTTTGAGAAGCAGCGGGCTTGTATAACTATCGTTGAAACCCGGGCGCGATGTGGCCGCGCATTTATATCCGGCGCGCTCGACCTCGCTCTGCACCGACAGATCGTAATCGCCGTTTGGATAGCAGAAGAGTTCCACCTTGCGGCAGAGCATCTCTTCGAGTCTGAGACGCGACTGGCAAAGCTCAAGCCTCAATCGCTCGGGCGTGATGTTGGTCAAGATCGGATGCGTGACCGTATGCGAGCCTATCTCTATCCCTGCGGTGTCCATCTCGCGCACCTGATCCCAGGTGAGCGCGGAAAATTCCGAAGGCGGCGCGGAAGGCAGTTGAACGCCTAGCGAAGCGGCGATCCTGCCTATAGCCTCTTCCTTCTCTGAATTGGGAATGGCCTTCAGGACCGAATTTATGTGGTTGGCGACTTCGAGGCGCGAGGCGCTGTCGCCGAGCGCGACTGGCAGCCCGAAATGATTTACCGTGGCCTCGACAACTCCCCCCTTGGCATTCAGCGCGAGGTAGCGGAGTTTGTCGGTCCACAGCCAGTTTGTTCGATCCACAAACCCCGTCACTACGAAGATTGCCGCCGGAACATCGTAGCGGCGCAGGATAGGATATGCGATTTCGTAGGCGTCGCTATAGCCGTCATCAATAGTGATTGCGGCAACGCCGGGCGGAAGACGCCGCCCGCTCGAAAGATATTTGGCCAGATCGGAAAGCGGCACTATGCGGTAATGCTCGGCCAGATAAGCTACCTGCTCGTTGAAAGCGCGGGCCGAGGTGGACAGAGGTTCCTCTGTCTGGGTGAAGCGGTGATATGTGACGACAAGCGCTTTGTTGCGATTGGCAAAGCGGAAGGGGGCGAATGCGCCCGTCGCCTTTAACATATTGAGCATTGCTTGCTTCATCAGTATTTCCGAAACCTGAGTGAAATGATCCGGGGCGGCGAATCTGCGCCCGTCTCTTCATCACACTCTTTTTCATCACACGGCGCGATTGATCACCGCGCCGAAGATATCCTCCTGAGTAAAGGGCGCTACGGCCCTGGCCATCTGGGATGTGCTGGTCGTGCCTGCGCGGATGACCAGCAGAGTCGTGTCCGTCAGTCGCGCAAGCAGGCTCGCATCCGTGGAGACGAGCAGAGGCGACGAATCGAAAAGTATGAAATCATAATCCTCGCTAAACATTTGCAGCAGTCTCTTGAAGCCCGCCGCAGTAAATAGAGCCGCCGACATCTCCACAGGTCCGCACGCAGGCAAGAGGTTGAACCCGTAGGGCAGAACCTTTATCGTTACCTCTCTTGGCGAAATGCCAAGCGTAGCCACTTCCGCAATACCCGTGTCGCTGTCGATACCGAGCGCCCGCAGGGTAGACGGCCCGGCCAGATCGCAATCAATCACAAGGACTCTTTGGCGGGCGCGAGCGAGCGCGCAGGCCAGATTGAGCGTGACCGTCGTGCGGCCATCGGAAGGGTTTGGCGAAGCTATGAGCACGCGCTTGAGCCGCCGCTCGGCTGCCTTTGTGATCAGAGAGAGGGCCAGATTGTTGTATTGATTTGTGGCCTGCGGATCTATGTTGTAGAAAGAGACCAGATGAGAGTCTACGCGGCCCGGATCGAGCGTCACCTCGCGGGCGGCCAGGGCTTCGGATCGTTGAGCGAGCACGGCTGAGGTTTCGCGTCTCTGGCGTTCCGACTCAAACATCGAAGGCGCGCCGAGCGAATACCGCAGAAAATTGAACCCGTCGCGCGACCGCTCGACTTCTTCTTCATCCGGGGCGGGCGCGCCTTTCAGGAGCTTCCCGGCGGGGTCGCTCGCATTGTCTACCCGTTGCAACGCTTCGTATACTTTGCCCATCGGCTACACCTTTCGATCAATCGAGTTTTTATTTATTCCCGAGGATTTGAAAAATTTGCAGGCTGTTGAGAATGAAAGCCAGCACAGGCACGGATGCCGCCCCGATGACGAGATAACCGAGCGCGCGCCGAAACAGGCGGCTCTGCTGACGGGTGCGCTCGGAGAGGTTGAAGGTTTCAGGCAGCAGCGCTACGACCGGAACGCCGAGGTAATAACTGACATCGCGCTCGTCGTAGAGCAGATAGAACCGGCGGGCATCGGCTATGACCGCCGCCACAAGACCGGCTGCCAGAGCCATTCCCAGGGCAACCAGAAACAGCAAGCGGCGATTTGGCGCTGCCGGGGCCTGCGGCAGGTTGGGCGGGTCTACCATCTGAAAAAAGGGGGTGCCGGGGCCTGAGGTCGAGGGCTGAAACTGTCGTATGGCATCCTCTCGCCTGAGCAGGGCCGTGTATCGCTCTTTCAGGCTGTCGTACTCATAATTGCCCTGAGAGGAGACTCCTGCGTCGGCGACCGGAACCGAAACGCGCGCCCCGCCCGTGTCGGGCAGCGAGGCTACATTCTGTTGCTTTCTGCTGATCTCGCGCTGCACCACATCGAGTTCGGTCTCCATCCGCGTCAACTCGCGCTGGAGATTGCGAAGCTCCTGCGATTCGGGCGAACCGGCTGTTGCGCGGGCCTGTTCGCCCGCCGCTACCACCTGCGCGATGCGGCGGTTCACATCGGCCAGTTGCTCGCGCGCTTCGACCAGTTTGGGGTATTTATCGGTGTAGTTTGCGGCGTAGTCTTTTATCTGCATTTCAAGCTCGGCCTTGCGCCGGACGAGCGCGCTGTAGGCGCTGCCCGAGCGACCATCGTCTGCCGGGGGGGCCGATTTGACAAGCTCCTGTTGCTGGGCGATCAGGCGTTTCTGATCGGCTATCTGGCGTTCGAGCAGGAATTGCTTGTCTTTGAGCGATTCGAGCGTAGAGGCGGCGGCGCTGCGTTCGGCCCGCAGTCGCTCCATGCTGCTTGCCGCGCGCCCGGCGGCGCTCGCGTTTGCGCTTGCGGCGGCGCGGCGTTGATTCGAATTCGACATCTGGGCTTCGATGTCGGCCATCTCGTTGCGTATGGCTTTTGCCTCTTCGGCTGCCTGTCGTTCGAGCGTAGAGTTTGCCTCGTCGAATACGGCGACCAGATCGCTTACCACCTGTTTTGCGATAGCGGGGTCGGGATGGCGATAAGAGACGCTGAAAGATTCGGGGAACCCGGCGGAATCCGAGCGATACTTGGTTTCAAGCTTTACATCCTTTTCCATCTGCTCGACGGCGAGGTCCATCTTCGACACGGGCTGATACAGACCGTATTTGCCGATAAGGGTTTCGAGCCTTGAACGGCTGGTCATCTGCTCGGTCACTACGGCGATTTGCGCGCCGTTTGCCTGCCGGTCGTAAATCTGGCCTGAAACCAGAACAAGCGCGCGCGAATCATAAACGTGGGGAATCTTGAGGATTATGATGAGCGCCGCGAGCAGCACTATCATGGCTACGAACAGAACCAGCGCCTTTCGACGCCAGATTATCTGTAGACATTCCGTTACATTCCGAGGTCTGAAGCTTGCCATTATTACCTTTTGAAATCCGGGATTCGCATTAATTCCTGAGAGAACCCGAACACCTTTCCCAAATGTCGTAAGGAGAAGACCCGGAGTCGGCCCGCCAAATGAAGCCAGCCATGTCTCCCTGGGTAAAGCTAAATTCTTAATTGGCCTGAATTTCCTCAAAATGCCCATAGCCTCCCTATCGGGGCAGCTTTGATGGGGATTTGAGATTTGAGATTTGAAACCTCAGATTATGAGGGCGCGGAAATGTGGAAAAAGCGGGCTTTAAGCAATATGGCTATATAATGAGTGGGCGGACACGGGGTTTGTACCAAACAGGGAGGAACGATTTTTTCAATGAAAAACGGATCGGGCGTTGAGACGATTTTAGACTTGCGCACCGAAACACTCACCGATGAGGCGGCCCTTGATCAAACTGCCAAGGAGTGGGACTGCTTGCTTGAGGCAAGCGACCAGCGCGTCTATTTCCTCGGCTGGTCGTGGAATCGCGCGTGGTGGAGCAGGCTCAAACCGGCGGACGCGCAGCTTTTCCTCATCGCCTGCCGCGATGCGGAGAACCGCCTCGTGGGGCTGGCTCCTTTTTATCTGAGGCAGCGCCGCACGGCGGGCATCCCCCACGTCAGAGAATTACTCTTTCTTGGGACAGGCATACACACGCAAACCAGCGAGTATCTGGATATTGTCGCCCGACGTGGTTATGAAAATGCCGTAGCCGGTTCAATAGCTCGATTCCTTCGTGAAAGCAAGGATTGGGACCGTTTGTGGCTGAACGAAATTCCGGCTTCGTCCGTCGTGCTGCCACACCTGATTCAGGCGCTCGGGTCGGGGCCGCAGGCGGAAACCTGCAATCGCTCGCGCTATGTTGACACCAATCAGACCTGGGACGATTTCAAACGCTCTCTCAGCAAAAATACGCGAAATAATCTCTCTTACTACACACGCCGAATGTTCAATTCGTATGATTGCGAATTTCGCCTTGTTGAAACATCCGATGAACTGAACATAGCTATGGAGGCGCTCGTGCGGCTGCACCAGGCTCGATGGGAATCCAGAGGCGAGCCGGGCTCTTTTGCTATAGCAGGATTTGAAGATTTTCTTAAAGATGCGATGAGAGCCAGCCTGCAAGAAGGTCGGCTGCGGCTGTGGACGCTTTTGGTAAACGAAAAGGTAACGGCCGCGCTTGTGGGGTTTTATGACAACGGCGTAGTGCATAATTTCCAGGGGGGATTCGATCCCGCCTACAGTAAAGACTGCCCCGGGAATGTTTTGGTGGGGCTGTGCATAAAGGCCTGCATCGAAGACAGGGAGGTTTCGGAGTTCGACTTTATGGGCGGAGACGATGCCTACAAAGAGCGATGGACCAAATTGAGGCGTGAGAACAAATCGCTTACGTTTTTACGCCCCGGAAGGCGTTCGATGATTTACAAAGCGATTGAGCAAACCGGCCAGATCGGCAAACCCGTCTTGAAGGCTGTGCTTCCCGCCCCCGTAAGGTTGAGGCTCCGGCGCTTGATGTCTAATGCCTGAGTTTAGGGATTAAATCCTCTTAATCCTGTCTAAACCCCATAGCTCTTTTCGCGCGTCTGACCGCTCGAAGGGCAAGGTATTTGGCCGAATCTTTCAGAGGAGACCGGCCAAACGGTTCCGGCGTGATCCCCCGATTGCGAAGATAAGAATTGACCGAATAAACACAGGTTCTGCGCTCGGAGGCGGGGGTGCGAAATGTTATGCTGAACGAGATCGAGTATTCATCCCCGTTCTGCACCCAGTGGGGAGCGTTTACGGGAAAGTGAAGCCCCTTGCCCGGTGTCAGTTCAAATCGCATAGCCTTCTCTTGATACTCCGGCTTGAAGACCATATTGCGATGGCCTCCGTTCAGATAGCGCTCAAGTTCCTGTTCGGGAAGTATAGAGCGGTCGGATGGATCAAAGATGTTGACCGTTTTTTTGCCGCGAACCTGAAGCAGGAAATTGTATTCGGGATCGAGATGATAAGGCGTCACAGAACCCGGCGAAGAGATAAAGATAAAACCCTCCCTGCGGCACATGCGCGGAGCCAGCGGTTCGGAGAGTTCCTGAATCTCATCGAGACAACTGTTTAGCAGATCGCGATAAACCGAATCCTGCTCGACGTATTTCAGCACCATCCATGAACAGCGTTCTTCGATTCTCTCGATAGTCTCTTCGACAGAGAGGCCGGTGCGCGGCGTCAGGTCGGGGTCCATATTGACGGATATATTCCCGGCGTTGTATTCGACGTGTTCAGTGGGCAGGCGTCGGGCAAGCTCTATCAATCGCGGCAGAGCAAACATAGGATGATCGGCAAGGCGATGGCCTACGGTGAACGGCCTGCGATTAAAACCGGCGCGAAACTGCTCTTTGTCCAGTTCGAGCAGCGGTTCACTCAAACGATCTTTTACTGTGGCAAGGCCAAAATCACGGCCGTTTTCAAACAGTTCTGCGGAACTCATAGGTTTCCCTCATCTATTCTGATGCGCGAGCGCGATTTTTTCCGCGCACAGACATCAGCTTGCGGTTGGCCCATCTCAACATCGGAAGCCCCGAGACCGCCAGATCGCCGAATCGCCTGCCTGTGGATACGACTACCGACTGGATGCCTCTGCGCGCGGGCCACAGCCGGTTTATCATGAAGTGATCCGGTATGGCGCACGAATCCATCCATTCAATCTGAGGCCGGGCGTGGAGACGGTGAATATTTTCGATCTCAAGCAGCACTCCCGGAGAGAAATGCGCGTAATCTTCATCAAATGCGATTTTGAAAGCAAACGATCCTCGACCCGCCAGAAAGTTGCACTTCTGTGCTATGGTTCGCCCGTCAAGGCGAGTCGCAAGCATCATCAACCGATCCCTCTTGAAGGCTTCGCGTGCCACGCGCAGAAAAAAATTCTTATTGGCTTCCTCGGAGGCAAGAGCGCCTCCGTCTTTCCCCTTCCAGCCGCTCATTTCAATCCTCAGAAATTCTTCGAGCCAGTTATCAAGCTCATAAGCGCGCCGCAATTCCGTATATTCCAGTTGTCCCGTTTCCGAGAGCCGTTTCTGTTTTCTTCTCAAATCCTTTCTATGTTCACGCGATATTGCCGCCTTCATATAATTGTCGGCGCTCGTCGAGGGCTGAAATATAGCGCGGTTGAAACGGTCCGAGGTAAAGGTAAGGCTCGCCCGCTTATAGAAGACATCTACCAGCGCCCGGTGAAAAGGCCCGTCCCCGGATACAAATTGAAACTCCATCAGGGGGCAAGATTCTGCGCCTACGGCAAGCCAGTCGAAAAACACGCCCAGGCACTCGCGGGCGCAATCGGTCCTGACAAGCGGCGTGCACAGGAAGCAATACCTGTGCTTCCACAGCCTGAGAACAGAAACGGGCATCCCCTTATAACTCCGCTTTCGCTCAAGCGGAAACATCCCGCACAGGATTGGGGGCCGGGATGGATGTGCCCTGTCGGGGGCAAAGACGAGTACGAGGCGCAAGTCTTTATCTGCGCCGAACGCTTCGAGCGCGGGGATCAACATCCATGGTTCGTAAAACGGATTTGGCTCTAACGCGGCGGCGGCCAGTTCTTCCCACGCTGAAACGTATTGTTCAAGCTCAGAAAGATCACTTACTACCACGGCAAACATCTCTTGCCGTTTAGCCGTGACGCGACGAGGGGTCTGAGCGGGCGGAAGACAGCCTGAAACCGCCTCTATACCGCGACTCTCTGTAGGTCTTGAAAGTGATTGCATAATATTTTTGAGCGAGCCTCTTCACAGAGCCTGCTTCTCATATCTATATAAATGTCTATTACCGCCCGAATTCTATAAGGGATGAGGGATGAGGGATGAGGGATGAAAAAGACTGTCGGGGACACTGCGGTAACTGGTCAAACCATTTCATCAAAATATTTCCTTAAAGTCCTATTCATCCCTCATCCCTCATCCCTCATCCCTCAAAAGCGGCGTAGATAATTTCTACACAGTCGGTGCGCCGGGGTGTGGTAATTTCTTCCTCCCGGGGAAAAAATGGACCTGCAAATGCCAACAAATACCCCATTCAGGGCGGAACATTGATTGCATATTGATTACAGGACGGCTCTCTCTTTATCGCCCCACAGGCCGCGTTAAATTTCGGATTTGCGCGAAGCCCGAAGCGTTTCAGGGCATTAGATAAAGTTTGTTCCGTTGTGTTTGAGAAGGTTTATCGGCCGGGATTGTGAATGACTACTTCGATTCGATACCCCGGATGCGTCATTTCACAATCTGTTACCGATTTAATCGAATCTGCGAGCCCGATTGACAAGCTCACACGCCAATCGCGCGAGCGGATGTTTCACCGATAAAGGCACACCAGGAGTAATCCTGGGTCGCAAAGCCAAGGCCTTTTGAGGGATGAGGGATGAGGGATGAGGGATGAATAGGACTTTAGGGAAATACTCCGATAATAGGTCAAGCCAATTAATTGGAATTTGTCTTTAGAGTCTTTTTCATCCCTCATCCCTCATCCCTCATCCCTCCAGAGGATGTCTGGCTGCCGAAGTGAGATACCCTCCCCGCCCCAACAGGTCCATCTCACTTAAAGACCAACAGGTCCCCAAGGTGGCTCCTAGCGACAGCAGAAGCCTCAGGCTTCGAACTGCAGAAATAGATCACCGTCGGATTTCGACTGTGTGCGTGACCGCGCAAAGCGTCCGCACCCTGTCGGGCCAGATGGTGGCAATTGGGGTATGAGATGGCAAAACAAAATAATATACTCTCCGTGCGCTCTGCTTTTTCAGCGCAGAGCTTAAAGCTGATAGCGACTCGCGCTCGGCAAAGCCAGCGCGCTCAGAACTCAGGCGCGAAGTCCGCGCTAAAGCGATTCATGGCGGTTTTCTGTTTAATCATTCTATCCATTTTTGGCGATGGAATCACCCGCGCTCATCTGAGCGATTCTCTCGCCCGAACCGAGCCGGGGCTGAATTCCCTGCTGCCTGAGGCGGGCAGCATTGTGGCCGACCCTCTGACCGGCAGTAAGGTAATTCGCGTCACCGATGAGCGCGACGGACAGGTTCCGCTTGTCGCCCGCGCCCGGTATTCTAGTTTCAATCCCGGCTCGACACGCTTCCTCGTAGACATAGACGGAGTGGCTACGCTCTACAGCTTTGACGCTTCCGCGCTCACGTTTCAAAAGGAAGGGCCGCTCTTTGACGGACAGCCATTCAGGCTTAACGAAATGCGATGGTCCGCAAATGATCCCGATACCTTGATAGGGTTGAGCGATTCAGAAGCAGGTGGCGAGCTTTACGCTTATAATGTTCGGGCAAGAGAGTTCACACCGCTCAAAGAGAATCCAGATCTATCAGCCGAAGGCGAAGCCGCAAAGTTCGAGACACTGCGCGAGCGGTCGGGCTCCGCTCAATACGGCGGCCTTCGAACGGCAAGCGCCACAGGCGACAGCCTCAATTACTTTTCATCTTTACAGCCAAATGATGCCCAAACGCCGCATTGCCCGTCGATAGTTTCGACCGGCAGGCATGTCTATCTGGGGATAGGACCGGGCACGGTTCAAGCTTCGGGCTGGGTGAACCTGCCGGGCACGGCTATCTATAGCAAGACCCACGCCGTAAGCGATAGCGGTGATTACACATATAGCCCCGTGGGTTTTGTGAAATGGAAGGGAGCGGAGTTGACCGAGCAGGCGAGCGCGGACCTCGGCCCCGGCCAGTGGTATTACAATTCAGCTACCGATGAGTTGTTTGCCCGGATGCCCGATGATTCAAATCCGAATACAAATGGAGACCTCTATAGTGCTCCCGTCATAGGCGACTTGCGCGCCCGCTCAAACGATGTGATTCGCATATCGAAAGATGGCAGCGGCACACTTGAACGTCTCGCGGATGCTCGAACCGGCCTCTGGGAAGATTGCTCGGACCTTCGGATCAATCTGTCGCGTGATGGTCGCTTTATCGCCTTCAATTCGCTTTCGGGACCGTCGCGCTCAGACGTCTTTATCGCGGCCATAAATAGTGCGACTTCGATGGACAGCGTAGTCTGGACCAACACGGTCAATTGCACTCCGCTCGAAAACACTTTGCAGAAGACAAGCGGGTTGGATGACGAAGACGATGCAAGAGCCACCTCTATGCAATCGATTCAATCCGGGGACGGCCAGTTGGAATTCACCATTCACGACAATACAAAAGAACGCTGGTGCGGTCTGAGCAACTCGAACTCTATACATCAAGCGGCGACCGATATTGATTTTGCCATCCAGTTCACGAAGAAAAAGGCTTTTGTGTACGAGAAAGGCGAAGCGAAGAAAAAGACCAAATACAAGGTCGGCTACGTCTTTCGCATCGCGATTGAATCGGGCGTGGTCAAGTATTACAAAAACAACCAGCTTTTCTATACGAGCACGCTCCAGCCTGTTTATCCGCTACTCGTCACTGCCTCGCTTGTGAATAAGAGTTCTCAAATCAGCAATGCAATGATAGCGGGCGCGGGCTTCAATCCGGTCGTTTCGATAAGCCCCGCCGATACGGAAGTCGGCGCAGGCGGCGTCATGCAATTCGCCGCTCTTGTCACAGGAGGCGCAACCAGTGCTCTCAACTGGACCGCAAGCGGCGGCGCGATCTCAACGGAAGGAATATATACAGCGCCTGCCGCGACCGGCTCATTTACCGTAATGGCGGCAAGCGCCGCAAACCCGGTGGTCAATGCTTCGTCCGTTGTGCGGATAACGCCAAAAGATACAAAGCCGCCTGAGATCAGCAACGTAGTCGTTTCCAATGTTTCGGCCACGGGCGTTGTTGTTGCCTGGCGCACAAATGAGCCGAGCGATACGCAGGTGGAGTTTGGAACCACGACCGCCTACGGCAGCGTGTCTGCGCTCAACCCCGCAATGGTGCTGAATCATAGTGTAGCCTTTGGCGGGCTTTCGCCGCTCACGCTCTATCATTTCCGCGTGAGGTCAAAAGACCCGTCGGGCAATGCTGGCGTTTCAAGAGATTATACTTTCACGACAGCGCCGGGCGGAGACACACAGCCGCCCGTGATCAGCAACGTGGCGAGCGGGAATCTCACATCGAGCGGAGCGAGTGTAAACTGGACCACTAACGAGGCGAGCGATTCTCAGGTAGAGTACGGCTCGACCACCTCTTACGGCTCTTCGACTCCCGTTAACACCTCTCTTGTCACAAGCCATTCTCTTGCGCTCACAGGGTTGTCTTCGGGCACTACCTATCACTTCAGAGTCAAGTCCAGGGACGCGGCTGGTAATCAAGCCGTCTCGGCAGATTTCACTTTCGCCACTTCTTCAAGCGGCGGCGGTGGTGGCGGCGGCGGAAGCAGCGTGCCGATGTCTTATAACGCCTTAACCGACCGCAGCACCAGAAGAGAGCCGTCTTTGCCAAACATGGGCGGCGCTACGGGACGCGGGACGCTCATCACGGACCCGACATTTGGCTCACGCATACGCCGGATCACGGATGCCAACACGAGACCTGACCGGCCTAATCGCTCATTCTTCAGTCCGAGTTCTTCCGAACAGAACACCTGGAATACAAACAGCACGCTTTTCTTCATCACGGGCGAAGGCGGCGAAATCGTTCCTTATTCGTTCAATCCTTCGACTATGGTTGCCTCGCGCTTAGGCGATACATCCAACGAAAGCGGCGGATTGCTGCTCAATTTGAGCAACCCGGAATTTAGCCATTCCGATCCCAATCTGATCTACGGTACAGGCGGGGCGGCCGGGCGTTCTATCGTGCAGTACAACTTCCAGACCGATACCTACACGACACTGCTTAATCTGGATACGGTCGTGCAGGGATTGAGCGGGAGTACGGGCGATCTTTCCGAAGGCGTCAATCAGAAGCTCTGCACCTATTTCGGAGGACAGTCGCAGGATCAGCATTTCTACATCCTAGTCTGGGACAAGACCACGGGGCAGCAGACTCTTCTCAATACGGTGACTTCAAGAGTCAACGGCAACCCCACAAACATGTCTCTGGGATGGCATATTCATAATGCGCGTCTCGAAAAAGGCGGGCGGTACGTTACCATATCGCCATCCGACGGTCCAAACGGGCAGGTGATATGGGATACGCAGACGGGCAATATCGCGCTGGCTCCGTCTTCGGGCGGCCACAAGGTAGGCGCATTCGGCTATATGCTCAACCACGATGGCGCGGGTGACGGCGCGGTATGGCAGCGGCGTTCGCTCAACCTGTCAAACCTTGGCGCTATCACGCAGTTGATATCGCCGTTGCTCACGCCCTCGCAGTATGAAATAGACAGCCATCTTTCGTGGAACAACGCGCAGGCAAACGCGCTCGCGCCGGTCCTGATTTCGACATACAGAAACGACCGGGGGCTCGCGCAGCGCGCATGGGATAACGAAATAATCGCGGTTCGCACCGACGGCACACAAACTACCGTCTGGCGTATCGCGCATCATCGCAGTGTGCCGGTCGATTTCGGCGCGCTCCCTAAAGGCAACGTGAGCCAGGACGGGCGATGGTTTATGTTCAGCTCCAACTGGGGCCAGTCCTTAGGCTCGGGTCGTGTGGATGCCTTTGTAGTCGAATTGAAGGCAGACGGGTCGGCTCCTCCTCCTCCTCCGCCGCCGCCACCGGGAGACACCACGCCGCCCGTGATCAGCAACGTGGCGAGCGGGAATCTCACATCGAGCGGAGCGAGTGTAAACTGGACCACTAACGAGGCGAGCGATTCTCAGGTAGAGTACGGCTCGACCACCTCTTACGGCTCTTCGACTCCCGTTAACACCTCTCTTGTCACAAGCCATTCTCTTGCGCTCACGGGGTTGTCTTCGGGCACTACCTATCACTTCAGAGTCAAGTCCAGGGACGCGGCTGGTAATCAAGCTGTGTCGGCAGATTTCACTTTCGCCACTTCTTCAAGCGGCGGCGGTGGCGGCGGCGGCGGAAGCCAGGCCGTGGTCTGGACGAGTATCGTCAATTGCACGGCTACGGGCAATTCGCTCAGAAAGAGTTCCGGCCGGGACGATTCGCCGGATGCCGGGGCAGTCTCTCAACAGGTTCTCGTATCAGGCGACGGCTATATGGAGTTCACGGCCACGGAAACGAACAAGGAGCGGTACATCGGCTTGAGCAAGGGCAATGACGACACTACGCCGGAAGACATTGATTTCGGCATCAAGTTGACCGACATAGGCATCGCCGCCGTTCGTGAGAATAATGTTTATAAGTGGGACCTGTCGTATGCGACCGGAGACGTTTTCCGCATCGCGGTAGAGGGAGGCGTCGTCAAGTATTACAAGAACGGCACACGCTTCTACACGAGCCAGAAAGCGCCTTCCTATCCGTTGCTGGTTGACACCTCGTTTGTAGCCCTGAACGGGTCGGTCGGCAATGTGGTTCTTGTGCCCGCGTCAAACGGCGTTGTGGCGGAAAGCTTCGACAAAGCCACCGAATCGCAGGTTGAAAAGGTCTGGTTTGCTTTAATAAATGATAGATCGATTGAAGCAATCAGGCGAAGGTTAGGGTTAGGCTAGTCGGCGTTTTTGACAGGATTAACAGGATTTTTGAGGGATTCAACAAGAATAGAATCTTGTTGAATCCGCGTTTCTAAATCTTGTTAATCCTGTCTACGCATTACGAATCAGTATGGCCACATCTCGCGGGTCGCAGTCTCCGTCCCTGTAGCTCCTTATCCCGGCAACTTTGAAACTCACCTGTTTTGCGAGTTCCTCGATGTTGCGCTCGAAATCCTTTCGCGTGTCCGACTCGTGTCCTTCATAAATCAGGAATGACCACGGCAGGCGAGCAAGCGCTTCGAGCCAGCCCACGTGACCCTGAATCGCAAGATAAGATATTACGCATCCCGCGAGCACAGGTCTGAGGAAGGCTGGCAGATTCGCCTCGATTGGCTGGTCGTGTGTGATGTCGCCGCCCGTAGTAGAAAACCTTGTGCAGCCGAGCGCGAGCAATAATTGCTCGGTGTGCGGCGTGACAATAGCCCGGTCCCAACCGTGACACCACGCGGCTCCAAGCTTCAAATACTGAGCCATCATCATGCCTATGTTACAGCCTATGTCGAGCACCAGCCGATCTTCTATTGATACGCCCGCGATACTCATCAACTCGGCGAAGACATCCATTCTCTCTTCCACGCCGCGCTTTCCGACCATCGCCACGCCGGGGATTGACTGGTACAGATAGTTTCCGCCGCGCAGCAAACTCTTGTCTCCGAAATGAGTCTGTGCAGCAGCCTCTGCCGCGATCTGTTTCAGATACGCGCCGTAATTCAACAGAAGGAAGTTTTGAAAATCTATGTAGTGAAATTTTCCCGCCTCGTCCATGAAGGCGTTTCCGTTGCACGAAGGCGGCTCGAAATCTTCATCTTCATATCCATCGGGGATGGTGACTTTGATCAGGCGCTCGCCCTCCATCCGGCGGATTCTACCAAGCCCGGCCTCGCATTCTTCGATGGACGGCTCTCTGCCCTCGACGTGCGCGGTCACATACGCGGTCCATAGATGATCGCCGCATTGCAATTCGATCAGATCGTAAAGCCTGGGTCCAAGCTCTTTGCTGAACAACAGATTGGCCACAAGAGCAAGGTGGCGCAACTCGTGCGTGAGCTTGACGTGCATCTTGCTGACCTTTTTGTGAGAGCCGTGCACATAGCGGCTTTCGTCCACGCCGCCAATAGTCTTGATGATCTTGATTCCGGCATCCTGCGGATAGTTTTCGGCGAGCTTGCGAAACGCGGTCAGGGGGAGCGATGCGGGCGGGATATAGATGGTATTGCCGCCTTCTGAGTATCGGGCTCCAACCGATCTCAGATGGTTCTGCAAGGCTTCGATGCTCATCAGGTTCAATCCGTCAATCGCAAAGCGGCGAGGTTTTTGCAGCGGCAAGATTTTCTGCCATTCCGTTTTCCCAAAGGCATTTCCAAAAAGCTGACGGACTCCGACTCGCCGCACAAGCCTGTACTCGATCATCGTCTGGTATTTGATCCTGCTCGCCAGAGGGTAAAGGCGCGGGCAATTGACCGAGAGCCACCCTTTTACCGATAACCGCCCCGCTTCTGTGAGAAACTGCTCGGGGTCCGTGAACCGGGCAAACGCTCGCCGCCCTTCATCGGTCACAAGCCATCGATCCTTCTCCTTGACGAGCCACCCCGCCTTTGCGGGCGCGATGATCCCAAACTCCGTGGCCTCTTCATAAACCCTGTTAAATCTCGTGGGGGCGCGAGCGGCAAGCCCGGATTCTGCCGCGAAATATCTCTCTACCCCATCATAGACGGCGTCGGCCGGAAGCCCTTCCGGGTGAGCCTGAAGCAACTCGAAAACCTTCCTGACCAGATCACCTGTGTGCCTTCGTGTCAATTCCATCATAGGTAGCGCCTCATTAAGCCAGCTAAGAATTTCTTTCACTCGCATTTATCTGAGATCTCAAATCTCAAATTAGACTCTAAGCAATTTTGCTTGCGGCAGACTCTGAGCCTGAACAGGTCTGCATGATCTGGCGCAGCTGATAATCTCTGTATAGCCCCGGTTCGCCTTCGCGCCCCTCGATTGCCGCCATAGCCATGTTGAACGCCTCGCGAGCCGTTGCGAAGTGCACCTTGAAATCTCCCGTCCGATCTGCCAGTTCGAGCGCATCCATCCACAATCGCCTGCCAGACTCGCCTATCACTGTGTCCTGATCTTCGGGAAAGAAACCGTGGCAGTAGAGCTTTACAAAGACCCAATCGGGTCGCCCCTCTATGGTAATTCTCGCGTTGCGCCAGCGCCGCAACCGCGCCCGGTCTATGGGATAGCTCGCCGCAAGCATGCCGTCATCGACTCTCGGCACGGGAAACCCGCGTTTGCGCCGCCGCCAATCGAAGACCGTCGGGCCTGTAAACAATACGGGCAGTGATGGCTGTCTGCCTACGCTGAGATTCGGCCCCGTGCGATGCGGGCTCCGCTCGTCGAGCGGGCCGCCGCATTCATAAATAGAGTTGATGCGCGGAACCTGCGCCGGATGCATAATCGAGGGAAGCGTGAAATCGGCGTAGCAGCCCGTCTCGGCAAGTATTTGCATCTCTGAATCCACGCCGCAGCAGATGCCGTTTGCCGCGTTGGCCAGCGCCCAGTTGCCATGAACAAAGGCGTAAACGGGCGGGCCTGCGCCGTCTTTGCGAGACAGACATCTGTGCTCTTCTGCCAGAGCATCACGAAAATCTTCTATTGTGCGCCTGAGATTTGCCGCGTTATCGGGCTTCTTGACCCCGTGATGCAGATGCACCTCGACCTCGCCCAATCCTTCCGACTGCAACTCGGCAAGCCCTTCAAGCAACGGCGCGTGATACTGCTCGGCCGGGTAAAAATAGGTATGGCGAAACGGGGTCCCGTCTGAATCAAATACAGTCTTGCCGATGGCGCGAGCCTTCTTGAGCCATACGTCCAATCGGGAAAGTTGCGTGCTCAGGTCGGTCAAAAATCCCTTCGGGGTCCAGCTTGGCTCGAAGTGGTTCGCTACGATAAAGATCAGATGGGGGGGCGTGCCCGGCTCGGTAAACCGCCTGAAAAGCTCGCCCGCACGCCAGCCGGGATAGCGCACAAGCCACGGAAAAGAGATTGCCAGCTTGCTAAAGAGATCGGGGCCTTTTGAGGTCATAATAAAGCCGCTTAAATCACCCTTGTTCATACCGTAGACGCAACCTACTTCGTCCAGATTCTGCTAAATGCTCAATGAGGCTTCATTTTCAGGCTGGATTTCGATTAAATTGCGGCTCCACAATTGGCCCTCGGCCTATTAACCGATTTGCTTAAAGCGATTTATAGAAATATTCAATCATTAACCATTTTATTCATCAGAGAGGGAAAGACCGCTTTGGAGAGAGTTGTGACCGAAAGAGCCTTCGTGCAAACTACAGAGTTTGGAACTCGCAGTCAGATCGAAGCAGCATCCGACCCGAGCGTGGTCATGCAGGTGACATGGTCGCTTGTCGCGGGAGGGTCAGAGATGTACGCCCTTACCATCGCCTCAAATCTGGACCGCGACCGATACCGCAGTATGCTGTGCGCCGTGGATCAGGGCGGCGCGCTCGAAGGCGAAATCAAAGAAGCGGGAATCCCTTATCAGATAATGAATCGCCGCCCCGGCCTGGATTTCAAATTGATGTGGCGGCTCTATAAACTGTTTCGCAAGGCCAGAGTTGAGGTGGTTCAAACACATCACTTTAATCAACTCTTTTACAGCGCGCTCGGAGCCAGGCTTTCGGGCGCGCGAATTATCCACACAGAGCATTCTATCGAATGTTTCAAACGCAGACGGCTCAGAGTGGCGCTCCGCATTCTCTCTCTCTTCTGCGATAAAGTAATAGCCATAGGCCGCGACGGAGCGGAGGTTCTGCGCGAGCAGGTAGGCATCCCTTCCGACAAGCTTGAGATCATTCGCGCGGGGGTTGATACGTCAGCCTTTTCAGAGTCGAAAAGCGAAGCCCGGCGCGCGCTTGCGCTTGGCGAAACGGACCGCGTGGTTACGATAGTCGCCCGGCTCTTTCCCGAAAAGAATCACAGGTTGCTGCTTGAGGCATTTGCAGAAGTAACCCGCCGCATGGAAAACGCAAAGTTGCTCGTCGTAGGCGAAGGCGTGGAGCGAGATTCGATTCAAAAAGAGATTTCGCGTCTCGGGCTTGACCGGAATGTGCAAATGCTCGGAGTGAGGCGCGATGTAGCGCGTATTCTTGCGGCTTCTGATGTTTTCGTCCTGTCGTCTGACCGCGAGGGTCTGCCCATTGCCGTGCTCGAAGCAATGTCTGCCGGGCTGCCCGTCGTGGCGTCATCCGTGGGCGATCTGCCCTCGGTGGTGCGCGATAAAGAGACCGGGCTGCTTTTTCCGCCAAAGGATGCCCGCGCGCTTGCCCGCGCCTTGATTGAAGTATTGAGCGACCCCGAACGCGCCGCACGGATGGGTGCGCGAGGACAACGGCTCGCTTCTGAAAATTATGGTTTGCGCTCGATGATCGGACGCTTTGAAACCATCTATTCAAATGGCTCGGGCAAATAGAACTCAGTTCGACTCGCTGTGCGCGGTCTTATGGAAGAGAGACACAAGCGCCGTCTCCCCCTTGCGCGCCGCCCGTTCGAGCAGCGTAAAACCGTGGCCGATTTTATCTCCAAAGTCATCGCTTTTGGGCGCAAAGCCTTTGTCTGCCGCCTCGGAATCCTCTTTTTTCCTCGCCTCGCACGCGCGGTAGTAATCTGAGGCATAGTCTTTAATCCAGAACTGATACCACGCCATACCATACTTGCTTGCCTCAGCCCTTACCTGATCCTCTTTCCAATCGTCGTGGCTGATACGATAACAGGCCACTATGACTCCCGTGCGGTCAGAACCTCTGCGGCAATGAACAAAGACGGGCTGATTTTCCGGCTCGTCAATGATCGCCATCACGCGAGCCACCTGCTCGTTTGTAGGGCGTCCCCAGCCGGGCATAGGGATGTTGTGGTAATTCAACCCCGAGGCCTTTGCCTGACGCTCTTCCTGACGCGACCGGCTCGATGCGCCGCGAAGATCAATGATCGTCTTTATGCCGAGCGAGGCGAGTTTTTCTATGCCTCCACTGCGAGGCTGCGCGCCTCGATAGAGGTGCTCGTCCACCTGACCGAAATTGGGCAGTTCTTTGTATTGCGGTGCGCTCTGTGCAAAAGCTATTGGCTGCACAAGGAGCGCAAGGGCGAGGGCTAGCACGCTGCCGAATCGAAACTTCATCAATTTGTACTCCCGAGGGGCTGCTGAATTTTATCTTGCGGGGATCACTTTGCCGAGTCGATCACCGCACCCTTGTTGTTCGTTCGTTTGTAGTAATCGTAAACAAATTCTTTGAGAGGGCCATGCCCGATGCCGTGTCCAAAGTCATAGCGCTTCATCTCGTCATATGCGATGTCTGCGGTCCATCCTTGGTTGGCTATGCGATAAATAGCCGTCATCGCTCCCGTGCGATGGCGACCGCCGTGGCAGTGAACAAAGACGGGTTGATTTGCCGGATCATTAGCCATCTTCAGAAACTCTTCGGCCTGTTCAAATGTGGGCCGCGACTTGTCGCTCATCTCCATGCGATGGAATTTCATTCCCGCCGCTTCGACCTCTTGCTGTTCGTTTGCATCGCCTTCGCGCTCAAGGTCAATGACCATGCGGACACCGAGCCCGGCAAGGTCCCGGTAATCCTGACCCTGCGGTTGAGCGCCGCGATAATAGTTCTGATTCACACAACCAAAATTCTTGATCTTTATTTTTGAAAGCGCCGTATCCTGCGCGGCTTCCACTGCGGTCAGCAGCAACAGCGCCAGAACGACAGAAAAACCTGCGCTACAGGCGGGTGAAAGGTTTCGGATTACGCGCATTGCAATTCCTCCACTCAGAACTACTCTCTAAACTGCTTATTCAGTTTTCTGTGAGTATGTGAATATGATACCTTCTTGATTTCGCCTTTGGCAACGAAAACCTTTATGGGGCAGGTTGGGCGCGAATCGGTCGGGGAAGGAGCGGGAAAATGAGCAGCGCAAGTCCGCTTAAAGAGCAGGCCAGTAATTTTTTTGCCGGACTTCAGGACGAGATATGCGCGGCCATCGAACAACTTGATGGCGCGGCCACCTTTCGCCAGGATATCTGGCAGAGGGAAGGCGGCGGCGGCGGGCGTACGCGAGTACTGGAAGGCGGCAGCGTTTTTGAAAAAGCCGGTGTGAACTTTTCCGAAGTCCACGGAAAACTCGACGCCGCATTCGCGGCCAAACTCCCAGTAGGCGAAGGTTTTGAGTTTTCCGCAAGCGGCGTATCGCTCGTTCTTCATCCGCTGAACCCGATGGTGCCCACGGTCCACGCCAACTTCCGCCACTTCGAGCGCGGCTCGCGCGGGTGGTTTGGCGGCGGCGCGGATTTGACGCCTTACTATCCCTACCTGGAAGATGTGATCCATTTTCACCGCACGCTGAAAGAGGCGTGCGACACATTCGATGCGGCCCTTTATCCGAAATTCAAGAAGTGGTGCGACGAATATTTCTTTATCAAACATCGAGGCGAAACTCGCGGGATCGGCGGCATCTTTTTCGACTATCTGACGGGCGAGCACGAAGGCCCGCTCATAGATGCGGATGAAAAGCGACCGGAGCACTCGCGCGGCATCGAATTTGTTTTCGAGATGGTTCAGGGACTGGGGCGCGCCTTTCTGCCCGCTTATCTCCCCATAGCCGAACGTCGTATGAACGAGCCTTACACCGAACGCGAGCGCCACTTTCAACTCATTCGCCGGGGCCGTTACGTTGAATTCAATCTGGTCTATGATCGCGGTACGCAATTCGGACTTGAGACACGCGGACGCGCTGAATCCATACTGATGTCGCTGCCGCCGCTCGTGAGATGGGAATACGATTATCGCCCGGAGCCGGGCACACGCGAGGCCGAAGCCTGGAAATTCTTCCAGCCACAGGAGTGGCTCTCTCGAAGGGATGAGGGATGAGGGATGAGGGATGAACTGAACTGTCGGGGTTTATCTTGATAACTAGCGAGCCGCTTTTTACCGAGATCTCACGCCACAGTCCGGTTCATCCCTCATCCCTCATCCCTCATCCCTTAATAAATGTCGGGGTTATTGATATGTCGGATTTGAATACTAAGATACACGACAACGAAAAACTTGTAGAGATACCGGCGGGAGCGGCGAGGCTACAGGGAATACTCGGGTTGCCTGAAAACGCGCAGGGGATCGTTTTATTCGCTCATGGCCGGGGGAGCGGGCGGCTCAGCCCCCGAAATAATCAGGTAGCCCGGCTGCTGCGCGAAGCCGGGCTTGCCACCCTGTTGATGGATTTGCTCATGGTCGATGAGCGCGAAGACTCTGAAAAAGTATCGAATACTGATTTGCTGGCTCAGAGGATTTTACTTGTCACCGACTGGCTTGAAGAGATGAGCGAGGCAAAGCATCTGCGCGTAGGTTATTTCGGATCGAGCACAGGCGCGGGGCCCGCTTTGATGGCGGCTGCGCGGGCGGGGATCGAAGGCGCGGTGCCGTTTACAGGCGAGCCCGGGCCGTGCGCAGTGGTTTGCCGGGGCGGATGGACGAACCTGGCCGCGCCCTACCTCCCTTATGTGAAGGCTCCTACGCTCCTGATTGCGGGCGGCGACGACGAACCGGTTATCAAGGTAAATCAGGAAACATACGAACAATTGCGGTGCGAAAAAGAGATGGTCCTCATCCCGGGCGCAACACATCTTTTTGAAGAGCCGGGGGCGCTTGAAGAGGTCGCTCGGCTCGCGGCTGAATGGTTCAAGAGACACATCGCATCCTGCGAAACGGGGGAATCAAGAACCGAAGCCACCTTGAAAGCCGAATCATCCGAGATTTGAGACTTGAGAGTTCTCAAATCTCAAATCTTTTTTGCTGCGGGCGCAGACTTGCTTGATTGCATTTCGGCTGCTACGCGCTCGACCTGCGACATGACGCGAAGGAAATTTTCGCCCAGTACCTTCTTGATATCTGCGTCGGAGTAGCCGCGCTTCATAAGCTCGATTGTGATATTGGGAAGTTTTGATATGTCTTCCATGCCTTCGGGAAGGCCGGTAAAGGGTACACCGTCAAAATCCGATCCCAATCCTACGTGATCAATCCCGGCGACTTTGGCTATGTGATCGATGTGATCTATCAGCAAAGAGAGCGGAGTCCTTGGCGGGGCGTTGGCCTCAAGCCATTTCTTCATTTCATCATCCACGCGCTGTTTGTCGTCGGGAAACTGTTTCGTCAACTCCTCCTGATGGGCGTTAGCCTTCTTGCCAAATTCGACCTTTTGCGGATCAAGAAATCCATCATAGAAATTCACCATCACCACGCCGCCGTTTTTTGATATGGCCCGCAGCATGTCGTCGGTCATGTTACGCGGGTGATCGGCCAGCGCGCGCGCCGAAGAATGCGATGCGATGACGGGCGCGCGGCTCACTTCTATCACATCGTAAAAAGTCTTATCCGCGACGTGCGAGATGTCTGCCATCATGCCTATGCGATTCATCTCGCGCACCACATCGCGTCCGAAATCGGTCAACCCGTTATGATGCTCCACTTTGGGATCGTCGATGTCGCCCGATGAATCGGCCCAGTCGTTTGTGTTTGTGTGAGTGAGCGTCATGTAGCGCACGCCCAGTCTGTAAAAGACGCGAAGCGTGGCGAGGCTGTCTTCGATAGCGTGCCCGCCTTCGATGCCCATCAAAGCCGCGATCTTGCTCTTCTTCGCTATGCGCCGGATGTCATCGGCGGTGAAGGCCATCTCAAGCGAGTCGGGATGGCGGCGCACCTGCTCGTAAACCGAATCAATCACATCGAGCGCGCGACGGGCCGAGCCTCCACCCTCGGAAGGTTTCTTGTTTACATATTCGCGCCCGACATAGACGGCGAAGAATTCCGCGTCCAGCCCGCCCGCCTTCATGCGTCGCAGATCGGTATGTGTCTTGACCCTGGCGTTTGGATCATCTCCGGCCATCCCCAGATCAAACCCATCGTCAACCATAGGCGAAGTGATGTCGTTGTGAGTATCTATGACTATGGCTTCGCGGTGAAGCTTTTCAGCGCGAGCGCGGAGCGCGGCATCATCCTGAGATTTCTTCCCCTGGCCACCCGCCACACCGGAAGACGAGATAAGCACAGCCGCACCGAGAATAACTGCTGTGAAAAACCGGGCAAGTCCTATAAACGTTGTCATGTCGTCCTCACTCTATGGTCAATGAATTCTGATTTGTGATTCGTGATTTTATAGGGAGATGGGCTGATACGGACATATTGCAAGCCTTGTAAATCACGAATCACGAATCAGAGTTCGCATCACCCATCACGAAAGTTTCGATTCTATCAGGTCAACGCGGTCTGCAAGATCACGGTGATCGACTTCCATCTTCCTCATCTGATCACCAAGCACACCATCAAATCGCTCAAGCCTCCGAAACCCTTTCCCCATGCTCGTTTGGAGTGTAGAAAACTCGGTTCGCATCCCAATAACTTCGGTTCGCAGTGCTGCAATTTCGGTTTCGAACTTTGTCTGAAATTCGCCTATTCGACCGGCCAGAGCATTGATGCGCTCAAGCACGGTTTCGATTGTCGGATGTGTGGTCATCCGGTCATCGGGTAGTTTGCTGGTAAGTTCATCGCTGTTCATTTGCGATACCTCTTTCTGCAAGATAATACACCCGGGTCTTTGAGTCGAACTGCTCGGAAACGGGTTATTCGGATTTCGCCGTGTAGTACCCGCGGCGGGCGCGCACCTGGAGGCCGGGCCGCGTGCTCGTCACTCGTATAGTCTTGAATGTGCCCGGACGCGCCTCGCTTTTCGAATAATAGGTCAGCACATATTGAGCGCGCACTTCATTGGCGATTCGCCTGTATATGTCTTCGAGGTCGCGCACTTCCTTCTTCTGATCCTCGTAAATGGGTGGGAAGAAAGCACGTCCGCCCGTGTCTTCGCTCATCGCTTTTAGCACGAATTCGCCAGCCAGGTCCTGAACATTGGCCGAAGGCGCAACTCCCGTCGAATGCACGCCGTAGATAACGGCGTCTGATTTTTGCACCTCCGTGAGAGCCTGCGCCAGCGTCGAAGGTGATGCGGTATCCGTGCCGTCAGACAGCACTACCATGACGTGGCGGCCTTCGGCGGGGCGAATATATTTGGCCGCCTCTATCAATGAGCTATAGAGCGAGGTCGCGCCTTCGGGTTTGAGCCCGGCCAGAATGCTCACGAGCACCTCAAGATTCGGAGTGAACTGGACTTCGATTTTCGGATCGGTCCCGACGCTTACAATCGCCGCCTGATCGGTGGGGCGCATCACATTGCGGAAGAATTGCGCGGCTGCGCGCTGCTCGAAATCGAAGCGATGACGTATCGAGCTTGACGTATCGAATAAAAAGACGAGACGCAAGGGCAATTCATCCTGTCGATAAAAACCGGCTATATCCTGCTGCTCGTTGTCTTCGAATAGCTGAAAATCCTTCTCCGACAGGTCGTTGATCTGATTGCCCTGACTATCGGTAACCGACGTAATGACGGTAACAAGATCGGCGCTCAACTTGATGGCCTTCTCGTCCTGATCTTCGCCCTGCTTCTGATCTTCGGATGGTGGCTGCTGTTGCGGCGGCTTTTCAGTCGCCCGGCGAGGCCGCGTCTCTTGAGGCTGAGACAGCGAGGGCGGGCGCGCGGGTTGAGGCGGAGCAGGTTGCCTGCCCGATTGCGCCGATACGAAAAAAGGCAAGAGGCTGAAAGCCAAAGGCAATAGACAGAGCTTTAGCACGAATTCGATCCTGCCTCGGATTTTGTTATTTGAATCTCTTCCTTTACCGTTTTCCTTTTGCCTTTTCATTTCAAACCTGCTTTTGAACTTCATGCACATCATTATTCGAAAGATAGCTTGCGCGCCACAGGTCAAAATCTTTCAGCCCAAGCTCTACCTGATACTTGCGCCGGTCCGATTTCCGCTTGAGGCGGCGGCGATCTTCCGGCTCAAGCGGCGGCAGAAGCGCAAATGTTATATTCATCGGTTGAAAATTCTTTGCCTCTGCGTTTGCGATGTAGTTTGTAAGCCCTCCCATCGCGGTGCGGCGGGGCGCAGGCGCAGGTTTGCGCCCTCGCGCAAGTTCTGCCGCATTCACGCCCGCAAGAAATCCTGTGGCCATCGCTTCTATGTACCCTTCGACACCTGAAATCTGCCCCGCAAAAAGAATGCGCGGCGACTCGCGCATTTGCAGAGTCTCGGCAAGCAGCAGGGGCGCGCAAATAAAAGTGTTGCGATGGATTTGACCGAATCTGGCAAACTCGGCCTCTTCAAGACCCGGTATCAGCCTCAGCACGCGTTTCTGTTCGCCGAACTTCAGATGATTTTGAAAGCCAACGAGGTTGTAGCTGTCTGCGAGCAAGTTTTCCTGCCGAAGCTGCACTGCCGCATAAGGGATTTGGCCTGTACGAGGATCGCGCAAACCAACGGGCTTCATAGGGCCGAAGCGCAACGTGTCACGCCCTCTTCGGGCAAGCTCCTCGATGGGCAGACATGCCTCGAAATACATGGTCTGCTCGAACTCGTGCAGGGGGACGGATTCGGCCGCCAGGAGCGCATCGTAAAAGCGCGCATACTCTTCTTCCGTCATCGGGCAGTTCAGGTAATCGGGCCCGCCTTTATCGTAACGGGCCGCCCTGAATACTATGTCGTGATTTATAGTCTCAGCGTCAACGATGGGCGAAATCGCGTCGTAAAAATAGAGCGCCGTCGAGCCCGTGAGACGCGCTATCTCCTGTGACAGCGCGGGCGACGTGAGCGGTCCTGTCGCTATAATTACAGGCCCTTCGGAGGGAAGCGAGGTCACTTCCTCGCGCACCACCTCTATGTTTGGGTGCGCCAGTATCTTTTTGGTCACAGCCTCAGAAAACCTCTCGCGATCAACGGCCAGTGCGGCACCCGCCGGAACAGCCGTTTCGTGCGCCACTCGGATCAAAAGCGAGCCGCCCCGGCGCAACTCCTCCTTGAGCAGGTATGAAGCCGAGCCCGGCTCATCCGATTTTAGAGAGTTGGAACAGACTACTTCACCGAGATTCTCGGTCTTGTGAGCGGGTGTAAGGCGTGTGGGGCGCATTTCGTAGAGCCGCACCTTCAGGCCGCGTTCAGCCGCCTGCCACGCGGCTTCGGGCCCGGCCAGCCCTCCGCCAATCACCGTTACTTCCGCCTGAGTCGTCATAATAGTAATGCGCGATTCGTGATCTGTGATTCGTAAGATTTGCAATCAACCGGCAAAAGTTACTTGCCTGAAAGTCACGCATCACCAATCACTTGTCACTCCATTTGATTCTAGCACCCGCCGTTGAAGCCTATCAAACCGGGAAGGTTCCGCCCCAAGGCTTCAAATGCCGTAGAGTTCGAGGCTGAATTCATCGCCTGTGAGGGTGATTCGGGGCTCGCGCCGGGTGAATGCGTAATGCGATCTGCGAAGCGCAGGGATGCCGCGCGGCGCGGGCGCTACGCCATATTCCGGGCTCGTGAATACATGATGCAATCGCGGGTTGAGCCGCAGGGTCGCTCCGTATTCTACGGATTTGCGGCTTGCTCCGTTTGTGTGGCTGGGGTTGATGAAATGGATGCGGTCGTCATAAATCAGCACGCGGGCCGGGGGACCGGTCATAGAATAATCGCGGTGCACAAGCATATTTGTCAGGGCCTCGATGACAGCCTGACGCGGATAATTGGCGCGGGCGCGCACAGGCTCTTTCCTGCTTTCATCCAGATGGGTTTGAGAACGAGGCGGGCGCGCATCCCACAGATCGGCGTAACGCTTGATAAAGGAAAGCGCCAGATCGAATGACCTCGTCAAATTGCCGTAAACGTCGGCGTTTTCTACTACCGGAGAATGCGGGTCCGAGCCGGAATAGCGAACAAGGGAAACCACGCTTTGAGGGATTATTTGCTCGATGGCGCTGCTGCGCGCAAAGAGAAGAAAGCCCGCAAGCGTCGGCGTAATGCTCATCCCGTAATCGGAGGCCAGTCTCAAATCTCGCATGGCCGCAGGCGTGGGAAAGCCGTCCGGCTCGCGGAAGGTTTCGCCTTCGAGATCGCGTATGTAACTCCACACAAGCGCCTCGTCAACGTCTTCGATGTCGGCCCTCACAAGCGGCATATCCTCAAAGGCCACTACACGGGAACGGGCAAAAAGCGCGGCTATTTCCAGCCCCTCGGCTTCGCGCTTGTGCGAGCCTATGCGGAGAAAGTAACGGTGATCGGGTGTAGTATGGGGCGCGCGGCGGTCGTCAACCTGTAAGACCACTATGCGGGTGCCGTTATCGAAAGCGACCTTGTCTATACGAGGCAAAAGAGGAGGTATTATCTGGTTGCGGCAGATGTCTATCAGTTGTTCTTCGACCTGTTCCGGGTCGTCAAGACCTTCGAGCCTGCGCTGATCGTTCACGCCGAAGATGATTGCGCCGCCCCCGGCATTGGCGAGAGCTACGATTTCGCCTGTCACTTTATCGGTGTTGACCAGCCGAATCTTGAATTCGAGGTAAGTATCTTCTCCGCCGCGTATGAGGTTTAACAGATCAATCCGGTCAAGCGTTCGCGAATATCCTCCGATCAGTTTTTGCTCGAACAGGGAGCGCTCGCTTCCGGGCTTGCGCCGCGCCGACTTGAACTTTCTGCCGCGTGTCATGATCTGTCCTCGTTATTTTGTGTATGTTCTTGAAAGCCATGTATAGATTGAGAGCTATGGAGAGGTTTCGCAGCCCGAGCGCTTCTTCCCTGACAATTTCCCCGTGGGGCTTTTTCCTACAACCCATGCGCTCACCTCTGTCAATTTTTTCCAGGCTGAGACAGGCACCCTCTTCGCTGTCTGCACAAATCATAACACATAAGTTTAAGGATTCCGAAACGACCCTTTCATTCGATGACGCGTGATGCGTGAAGAAAATTTTGGCAGGATTAACCGGCAGAAAAAAATAAAAGCCAAAAAATAATAGCCGCCGATAACCTCAGTCATCGGCGGCTTAGTCAGGATGTAGGGCCACGCCCCCTTGTGCCCCTACACCTTGAACTTCGTCTGTCTGTCGCTTCTCTCAGTGTTGCAAAAGCTTCATTATTATTAGACCGATCGAGCCTGCTCGCTTCTGTCGATCTCAGGTTTTAGCATTGAATGGAAGGCAGGGCCCCCATCCTCCCTTCCATTCTCTGCACTTAGTTCTGCATCCCGCAGTTGCTCTGAGCAGAAGAGGTTTCCTTATCAAACTGTCGAACTGCTAGAACCACTGTTCCCTTTTGCAATGGGCGTGCCACTGCCTGCCACGCATAAAGATAAGAACCCGGATCGGCTTTTTTGATTTCAGGTTAGGTCATAACCCTTAAAGAATAACTTTCAACATGACCGGATAAGTTCAAGCCACGGGTTAACAATTTTCGGAAGTCGCGGTTGACAAATTGTGTTACTTCAAGACTTAGGCTCCTCCCCAAAGCAGTGAGCCTACCGCCCATAGAAAAAATTTCTAATTCTATGACGTGGGGCTATATTCAACAGCCGCCGCAATTTGCCACCTCCCGCCTGACAATCTTTAGCAACTGTCAAACAACGGCAACTGATGTACAAGCGCCAACATCGACTTTTGGTTGCGACCCGCCCTTTGGTCACGGATAATATCGGTCTGAAAGGAAGTGACTATTCAAAGAGATGGGGAAAATCGGTCAAAGCGGAAAAAAGCGGGAAAGAGGTCCGGGCACCCGCCCGCAAAGCGAAGACGGAAAGACAAGACCGGCAAAGGCTGAATCCCGTCCCGGTTACGATCAGGCCTTCGAGAAGATATACCGGATGGTGCTACGAATACCGCGCGGGCGTGTTATGACTTACGGTCAGATTGCCCGATTGCTAGAAGACCGCTACAGCCCGCGCCTCGTAGGGTGGGCCATGCACGCGACTCCGCAAGATGAACGCAACATCCCCTGGCATCGAGTGATAAATTCGCGCGGAGGGATTTCGACAGGGCGAATCACTATCCAACAACCCGACCTTCAGCGCCTCTTGCTCGAAGCCGAGGGCGTAGTGTTTGACGAACGAGGCCATTGTGACCTGAGCACCTATCAGTGGTCGCCGCCACAAAAGAGAACCCGGACGTCCCCAAAAAAGGGAGACTGATTGATGGAAATAACACCTGAGCGAGAACAGGCCATAAGAGAGAAATTCGAAGAGAATCACTTTCCGCAACTGCTCGGGATCGAGATTGATTCCATCGAGCCGGGCCGCGCGCGTCTCAGCGTGGAAGTAAGACAGGAACTCAGGCAATTACAGGGAGTGATGCACGGCGGCGCAACCGCAAGCCTTATAGACACCGCCGTAGCCTTTGCCATAATGAGCGTATCCGAACCCGGGGACCGCTTCACAACGGTCGAGATGAAGGTTAATTATCTGTCAGCGATCCGCGAAGGGCGCATCGTGGCCGATGCCCGCCTTCTGCGCGACGGACGCCGCATCATCGTAGCCGAGTGCGACGTGCACGACGCAAAAGGGCGTCTCGCCGCAAAGGGACTGCTGACATACATAAGGATTTCAGGAGGGATGAGGGATGAGGGATGAAAAGGACTCTAAATTGAGATTATTGAGATTGCGGTGAAAAGCATCTTACCTGTTATTAAGACAGCTCGTAAGAGTTCTTTTCATCCCTCATCCCTCATCCCTCATCCCTTTCTTATTCCTTCTTTGATCGCTACAATTTCAATTTAACGGTAATAGCATGAGTCCTTTCAGAAAGCTTTTGACATACTTTGCGCCCTACCGGCGCACGCTCATATTCGGGATTTCGTGTGTCTTTATGACGAATCTGGTCAGGATGACCGCCCCGCTCGTGCTTCGGCACGCAATCGATGACCTGACAACAAAAATCACGGATACGAAACTGCTCAACGATGGCGGCCTCCTGGTTTTGATCGCGCTCGTACAGGGGGTCTTTCTCTTCATGCAGAGGCGGGCGCTCATCAATATGTCGCGCCACATCGAATACGATCTGCGAAACGATTTTTACAACCATCTTCAAAAGCTGTCTTTCGAGTTTTATCAAGATCACAGAACGGGTGATCTGATGGCGCGTGCCACAAATGATCTTTCGGCGGTGAGGATGATCGTAGGCCCCGCCCTGATGTATTCGATGAATACCATCTTTGCGATGGCGCTAATACTGCCCATAATGGCGACGATCAGCTGGCAACTCACTCTGCTGGCATTCCTGTCGATGCCGCTTGTGGCTACGGCTACACAGTATTTCTCAAAGCGCATTCACGACCGCTTCGAGCAGGTGCAGGAATATTTCGGAACCGTCTCAAATCGAGCGCAGGAATCGCTCGCGGGTGTGCGTGTGATTCGCGCCTACGCGCAGGAGCAAACCGAGATAGAGAGTTTCCGCTGCGTGAACCGCGAATTCGTCAATCGCAATCTGAAGCTCATACGGCTTTCGGGCATATTCCACCCTATTTTACAGTTCTTCATCGGACTGGGCTTCATCGCGGTGTTGTGGTTCGGAGGCACGCTGACGGTACGCGGCACGATCACCATAGGCCAGTTTGTGCAGTTCACGCTTTATCTAGGCTATCTGGTGTGGCCTATGATCGCGCTGGGATGGGTAATAAATATCTTTCAGCGCGGCATGGCATCAATGGGCCGGATGAATCAAATAATGTCGATAGAGCCCGCCATCCGAGATACCGACCAGACAAAGCCAATAAGAGAGATAGAAGGCGAGATTGAATTTCGCAATCTCACTTTCAGATACGGCACGGCAAACGAGCCCGCGCTGAAAAACATAAACCTGCGTATAGCGCCCGGACAGACCGTAGCCTTTGTGGGCGCGGTCGGATCAGGCAAATCCACTCTGATGAACCTTGTGACCAGATTGCTCGACGCCGAACCCGGGCAGGTGTTGATTGATAATCATCCTATTCGTGAGATACCGCTTGATACGTTGCGCTCTTCGATAGGCTATGTGCCGCAGGAGACTTTTTTATTTAGCGAGTCTTTAGCCGAAAACATCGCCTTCGGGGTCGAGCGGGCTTCCGAAGAAGAGATAGAGCGCGCAGCCGTTGAAGCGGGTATAGCCGAGGATATTCGGGGGTTTCCAAAGGGATTCAGCACCCTTGTAGGCGAGCGCGGGATCACGCTTTCAGGCGGGCAAAAACAACGCACAGCCATTGCCCGAGCCTTGATAAGAAGGCCGAAAATTTTGATCCTCGATGATGCTCTCTCTTCGGTAGACACATACACCGAAGAGAAGATACTCGAACATTTGCGCCGAATCATGCGCGGGCGCACGAGCCTCCTGGTCTCGCACCGCGTCTCGACCGTAAAGGACGCCGATTTGATAGTGGTCCTCGAAGACGGTCGGATAGCCGAGCGCGGCACGCACGATGAACTGATAACGCGCGGCGGGTTGTACGCCGAGTTATACGAAAAACAATTGCTCGAAGAAGAGTTGGCGGCAAGCTAATGGCAGATTCGCACCACGAAGAAGAAGTATTGGGCAAAGCCTATGACGCGCGCTTGATGCGGCGGCTGCTCAAGTATCTGTGGCCTTATAAACTGTATGCGGTCACGGCGGTCGTGCTCACGATTTTGAGCGCGCCGCTTGTGCTTGCGGGGCCGCCTCTTACAAAGGCGGCTATAGACTTATTCCTCGCGCCCGATCCCACAAAGCCCATCACGGGGTTTGCTCTCTTTCTCAAAAATGCAGCCGACTGGTTCGGATTCGGCGGCAGCCCTTATCGGGGCATCGCATTTATCGCCCTAGTCTTTTTGCTCGCAAACATCGCGGCCTTCTTAGTGCAATACACACAGGCAATAGTGATGCAGGCGATGGGTCAGTACATAATGTACGACCTCAGAAAACAGGTATTCGCCCACCTGCAAAGGCTTCAGGTCCAGTTCTATGACCGCAACCCCGTGGGCCGTTTGATGACTCGCCTTACGACCGATGTCGATGCGCTCAACGAGATGTTCACGGCGGGCGTTATCGCCGTCTTTGGCGATGTGGCGATGATCTTCTACATCGTCATCTTTATGTTTCAGGTCAACTGGAGACTTGCGCTGGTCTCTTTCGCCATACTCCCGTTGCTTGCCGTGCTGACGGTCTGGTTCCGATTGGGGGCGCGTTCCTCCTTTCGCGAAGTCAGGGTGCGCATCGCGCGCATAAACGCTTTCCTTCAAGAACACATCACAGGCATGCCCGTCGTGCAGTTGTTCAACCGCGAAGAGAAAGAGATGCGCCAGTTCGACCAGATAAACAACGCGCATCGAAAGGCCAACATTGATACGATCTTTTATTACGCGGTCTTCTACCCGGCGGTCGAACTCATAGGCTCGCTCGGTATAGCCCTGATTATATGGTACGGCGGCGGGCAGGTGGTTCAGGGCGTCGCCACCATAGGCACGCTTGTGGCGTTTATTCAACTGGCGCGCTCGTTTTATGAGCCTATCTCCGACATCAGCGAGAAATACAACATCCTGCAAGCGGCGATGGCATCATCCGAGCGAATCTTTAAGCTGATGGATGAGCCGGTCTCGATCAAGCCCCCTGAAAAACCCGTCCACATAGGGCGCGCGCGCGGGCAGATAGAGTTTCGCAACGTCTGGTTCGCCTACAAGGGCGAAGACTGGATTTTGAAAGACGTGTCGTTTGTGGTCGAGCCTGGCGAGCGCGTTGCCTTTGTGGGGCATACGGGCGCGGGCAAGACTACGATCACAAACCTCTTGTTGAGATTTTATGATGTGCAGCGCGGAGAGATTCTGCTCGACGGCGTGAACATCCGTGAAATGGACCTTGCGGAGTTGCGCTCGCAATTTTCCATAGTGCTACAGGACGTATTTCTCTTTTCAGGCGACATAGCCGGAAACATTCGCCTCGGCAATACCGCGATAAGTGATGAGCAACTGCAACAGGCTGCGCGAGAAGTTCACGCCCATGATTTTATTCAGAGATTGCCCGAAGGTTACGGTTCGGAATTGCGCGAGCGCGGGGCAGGGCTGTCGGTAGGCCAGAAACAACTGATCAGTTTTGCGCGGGCGCTTGCTTTCGACCCAAGTGTGCTTGTACTCGACGAAGCCACAAGCTCGATTGATACCGAAACCGAGATATTGATCCGCGACGCCGTGGAACGATTGATGGAAAATCGCACATCGCTTGTGATCGCGCACAGGCTCTCTACAATCCAATCGGTGGATAAGATCATCGTGATGCATAAGGGCGAGATACGCGAGATGGGTACGCATCAAACCTTACTTGCTCTGCGTGGGCTTTACTGGACGCTCTATCAGTTGCAGTTTTACCAGGATTTCAAGCAAACCTTTGCTGAAAGCATCGCTGACGATTAAATACAATCCGAGATTTGAAATCTCAGTTCTCAATCTCAGATAATTACTCGCGCTTATCAGTGTACAATCGCGGGTCCCTTCGATCTGACCGGCAACCCGCTCATAACTAATGACACAAGTTCATCAAGAGTAGAGAGCGACACGGGCTTGCCTACGACGGCGGCAAAACCGGCGGCTTTTGCGCACGCTTCGACCTCTGATGTGTTCCATCCCGTCAATAATATCGTTGGTATTGGAACCTGGTTCTTGTCGTTTAAGCGGTGAATGACTCCGAAACCATCTATAGAAGGCATGACAAGATCAACTATGATAACGCTCGGTTTTTCATTGTGGACAATCTCTAATGCATCGCCCGCAAAGTTAGCCACACGCACCTGATACTTATCTAAAAAATAGGATCTCAGCAATTCTGTCCATTCGGCATCATCGTCAATGATCAAGAGCGTAGGCTGAATTTCGCCCCTCTCCTGGAGGCTCGCAGTATCATTCATAGTCTTCTCCTGTTTCCTGCTTTGATAAAACTAGACTCTCTTTGACAGGATCAATATGACTTCACCGGACGTATCCCTGATCTGCGTCCAAATGGAGATTCATATCTGCCTGCAAAAATGTTCGTCACATTCTGTTTCATGAAGATAAGGCTCTGTTCGTCTTTGGCAAGGTCTATTCTGATTATGTCGCCCTCGCTTATCTGCCGGGTTGCGATCAGGTTCGACAACGGCAGCACGACGAAACGCTCTATGGTTCGCTTGAGCGGGCGCGCCCCGTACCTGGCGTTCGTGCCCTCGGCGAGCAGAAACTCTTTAGAGGTGTCGGTATATCGCAATATGAAGCGGCCTCCGCTGACCGTAAGAACCCTGCGTTGAACTGCCTGTAACTCAAGTTCGAGTATATGTTGCATCGATTCGTGAGTGAGTTGCTTGAAGACCACTACCTTATCTATGCGATTCATGAATTCGGGCGAGAACTTCTTGCGCGCCGCATCCACTCCTACGCGGCTCAGATGAGTGTCCATTACTTTCGGAGGCTCACAGGTTATGGAAAAACCGAGTTTCGTCTCTGTGAGCTTCTCCATTTCGCGCGCGCCTAAATTCGAGGTCATCACGACTATAGTGCGCGAAAAATCGACGCGGCGATTGTCGCCAAGCGTCAGCGTAGCCTTGTCGAGAACGCCGAGCAGGAGTTGCCATAACGCATCGGATGCCTTCTCTATTTCATCGAAAAGCACCAGCGTCAATTTCACGCGATCCGTATGATAGCTGTTAATATGCTCTTGAGTCAAAATCGGCGGAGTCTCTCGATGCCCGAGATAGCCCGGAGGCGAGCCAATAAGTTTGGCGATCTCGTGCGAATGTTGAAACTCGGCACAATCGACTCTTATAAAGGCATTTTGATTGCCAAATAATACTTCGGCTGCCGCTTCGACCGATCTTGTCTTCCCGGTTCCGGTCGGCCCTAAAAACAGGAGCGTCCCAATCGGTCGCCCCGGGATATTCAAACCCGCCTGATACACCTGATATAACTGAGCGAGTGTCTGCACGGCTTGATCCTGTCCGACAACACGCGAAAGCAGTTGTTGCTCAAAGCTCAACGCATCTTCGGATTTGACCGTGTGGTCGAGCACCATGTAGTCGTCGTTATCGGATGAGTTGTTATTACTCGTGAAATAATTAAGTTGAGCTACCATTTCCAGTCCCCTTGTCCGCCTCCCCACACCGACGGAAAATTTTAATCACTTACAAGCTCTGGCTGCACGACTATTCGGCAAGCAGTGTGCCAACTATAGCTCATCCGTCTGTTCGACAATCCATCATCCCATTTGCGCTTCGGTCTTGCCTGCATTCAAACAATACTGGCACACCAACGTTTCCATTATTCACAAACGCTTGTCCCGGCGTTTCTATAAGTCACACATTTAATGAGAGTTGCTGACAGATCGCTGCGGCAATTTGTACTCTTAGAGGTCAACAAAATGTCCTCAACGTACGCTATCAGTTCAAAGAGAAAATGGCACATACAGGGCTGACTTATCTACGCAAAAACTATCGACCGGCAGCCCTGTATGTATTAATGGAGAGAGTCGCCCCGTCGGTCTGAGCGCAAATCATGCCGTCGCGTCCGGTTTGAAGAAGCCTTATGCCCCGCTCGGCGAAGCGAGAGACAACATCCGGGTGAGGATGGCCGAAGCGGCTTCGCTCGCCCACCGATATCACCGCAAGGCGCGGGCGCACACGACCGAGAAAGGCTTCCGAAGATGAGGTTCTGGAACCGTGGTGCGCCACCTTTAACAGGTCGGCCTGCAAATCACAGCCTGATTGAATCAGCACCTCTTCGGTGGGCCGCTCGATGTCGCCGGTAAGCAATAGCGAAACCGAGCCGTAAATAAGACGCAAGACGATGGAGTCATTATTGCCGCTGGTGGCAACAGAACTTGCTTCGTCCTTTGGCCAGAGTACCTCTATGCGGACGCCCTCAAGTTCGAAGCTTTCGCCCGCCTTTACCACTGTCATAGGTATGGCGTGATGCGAGACCGCTCTGGCAAAGCGATTATATTCGGCATCACGCGCAGGCACACGCCCCACAGTGGCCTGCCCTATTTGAAAGTTTTCGATCACATCCGAAAACCCCTCAATGTGGTCGGCATCCGCGTGAGTAGCAACTATATAATCAATGCGCGTAAGACCGAGCGACCACAGGAAACGCGAAACTATTGCCTCGCCTATCGAGAAAGCGCCTGTCTTGAATTCGGATTCAGTCTCCCCCCCATCATCAGGGTCGCCTTTATTTCGATGATTGAAATCGGGTTCGCCTCCTGCATCTATCAACATCGTAGAGCCACGCGGAAAGACTACGAGCGCCGAATCTCCCTGCCCCACATCGAGAAAATAGATCGTCAGCCTGCCGTTTGCCGGATCGGCCAGAGGCCGCATCACCGCCACACCACACACAAGCAGAGCCACGCCGCACAGGAAGAGGGGGTCGGGTCGAACTGATTTCCCGGCACCTGCTTGATCTGCAAAGTAATTTCTCGAAGCCCTCCCGGCTGTCTGCTTACCGGCACCCTTTAGCTCAACCGGCTGCCATCGGTCTATCAAGATAGACAGTAAAACGAGGGGGGCGAAATAGACGGCGTAGATTATCTGCTGTCGGCCTTCGTAATGCGGGACGCGAAAGGTGGCAAAAGGCAGATCAGCAAAGGGCACTATTGCGTTAACAAGCAGGTAGTGAGCAGCCGTGACTACGCTTCCGAGTTTTGCGGCAACCCACGCGCCTGAAAGCCATCCGTAGTGAATGGCTCCAGCCGCTAAGGCCGCAAGCGATGTCAACATCAGCACTGCCACAAGCAACCCGGAGATTATGTTCAACAGGATTCCAATTGGCGCTACGCGGTTGAAGTAGAGGATCATCAGTGGAAGCGTAGAAAGTTGTATCGCGGTCGAGGTCATCACAAGCAGAGCAACGCCTCTCAGGACCGGCTGCACTCGCGCCCGGTTAAGCAGGCAAGCCGTCTGAGATTTATCCAGATAAAACCGCACGTGCGAGCGGCGCATCTGTTGATTGAAATCACGCTCGTTCCAGAAAAGAGACTCCGCCAGAAACCTGACAGCGCGTGAGCAGGCAGGCGGGTGAGGCGTTCTCGCGCTCGGTCTCCACTCTCCTACGGCGCGGAGCTTTCCGGCAAGCGGCAGCGCGAGCGCAACTACGGCGGCGACAGCGATAAAACTCAACTGAAACCCGGGATCGGCTACCAGAGCCGGTTTCAGCGAGAGCATAAGGAAGGCCGCCAGCGCCACGGTGTTGATCGAAGCGACCCGACGAAAAAGAATCGGACCTATCAGCCCGATTGTAATCATAACCGTAGCGCGGGTGACAGGCGGCGCAAGACCTACCATAAGAGCGTAGACCCAGAGCCCAGACAATGAAAAAATCAATCGCGCCCCTCGTCGCCTCCTGCGCCGTGTTCCTCTGCCCAGAAGCACCCACGCGATTATGCCTATGTGCATCCCTGAGATCGCCAGGACATGAAATACCGCCCCTTGTCTGAGACGCGCCATAGCTTGCTGATCCAGAAAATATCGATTGCCCATCAGCATGGCTTTCAGCGTGCCTGCTACGGCAGGGCTGAATTGGTTGTCTATCGCGCTCATCAAATTCAAGCGCGCATGATAGATGGCAGCCAGCGCTCGATTCGCCTCGCCCTTGCCCGCCCGCTCGATGAGCAGGGGGCTTTTGATCGTCCCTTTCAGATCATAACCACCGCGTTCGAGGAATTCGTTGAAGTCAGGCGAGCCGGGGTTGTTGTATTGACGCGCCCGCGTAAGCCTGACCAGCACTCTGATCGGAGAGCCTATATCGAGCCCGAGCCCGGCAAACTCACTGGCCGCTTCCGAGTCAGTGATTGCAAGCAATAATCTCGCGCATCCTTTTGCAGGGATGACCCTCCCCCGTACGCGCAGGCTCTCAGCGTCAACATCGAGATACAAGGCACCCGGAAGCGGCTCAGGCGGAAGCCGTAGTCGCCCGGTCAATTCTACCGGGTCGTCGGGGTTTATCCGGCCCGCATCATAGAGTCGCGTCAGCCTCGCATCATCAACCGAGGCCCTTTCGGCCAGAGAGAGTAGCGCGCCAACCGAGGCAAATCCTATCAGCAGAACAAAGGTCGCGCCCCCGCCTTTCCTGCTCAGAACGAATTTGATCGAGAGCAGGATTGATAGAAAAACCATGACGGAGATCACTCTCGGCGCAGGCTCAATCCACCTGTCCGTAACGATCCCCAGACCGAGCGCGGCCGTCAGATAGACAAAGGGCTGATGGCGAGGCAACAGATTTGGCTCGATCATAACTGTGTCCAGCGTTTCGTGCGTGATTCCTAATGAGTGAGGCGTGATTTACGTTATCGGAACTTGATTGCTTTCACTCTTGCCGATCTGAGATATGAAGTTTCCAAATCTCAGATACGGAGGCGAAGGTATTTACTGACCTTGCAGATTGCCTTTCACAGCGGCCTCTCTGAAAGTCACGAATCACTCTTCACGCATCACCTTTCACAAGTAACTTATGGTTGACAACGTCGGGTCTGACAGTTAAATATTTATCTATATGAGCGACCTCTCACCAGATGGTCTCCAAAAGAGAGTGCTTGAATTTGCCAGGGCTACCGAAGCGCCTGAAAGCTCTTTTTTGATGAGGCGCTTTTCTCTTGACGACGCAGATCAGATGCAAACAATCATAGACGGCATGACGTTGTCACTTATCAGTTATTGTTATCACCGTCATCCGCGCGGCGAAAATGTACACGAGATAATGGAGCAACTCGACAAAGTCGAGCCGGGATCGGATGAAGCCTCCGATCTTGAGCGGCGCGCAGACGATGCGGCTGCCTTACAGATTCCGTTTATCGTGATGCTAAACAGGCTGGTCGAAGAATACTACGACTTACGCCGTCAGTTGGAAGCAAGGTTGCGCGCCGAGAATTGACACCTGGGGGGATCGCAAGTCCAGCTTGCTAAACTCTCTTTCACTCCTGCCGATCTCAGATACCACAATCGGCATCAGGCGTTCGGGAAATTATCATAGTAGTATTGCGGCTTGACGGCTACATCTATGATCGCCCAGATATGAAGGCCAAAGTTTGGTATAAACAATAACAGCCACGTCCATAAAGGGTTAAAGAGCGTAAGGTTGAGGGCGAAGGAGAGCCAGAATTTCCACGAGTCTTTCTTATAGGTGTAAAGCCAGGTCCACCCGCCCAGAAATATCGCCAGCAAGATAGCTACCGTCTTATCTTTTCGCTCTACATAAACCGGCGTCATGGCCGGAGAGGCGGCATAGGCGGGCGGCTGGTAATAAGGCTGCGTGTTGGGAGCCTGTTGATATGGCTGCTGATAAGGGGGTTGCTGATAAGGAGGTTGCTGATGAGGAGGTTGCTGATAAGGAGGCTCCTGATAACGGGGTTGCTCGCGGGGTTGCTCCTGATAGGCCGTTTGCGGTCCGACGGCCGAGGGGGGCGTCCACCCGGCTGTAGCCCCGCAGCGCGGACAGTATCTGGAGTTCTCATAAAGGACGGTACCGCAGTACGAGCATGAAGTCTCTGACATATCTTCACCTCTTCCAGGCTAATTATACTAATTATACATGAAATATCAGCCGTTCGATTCTCATCGCTCGCCGCCGAAAAATATTCTTGAACGCCGGAGCTATAAATCCAAGACCCGAGCCGCGCTGCTAATCATCATCATCGTCGTCATCCGAATCCGTGTCATCACCCGAAGAAAGGCTCTTGACCTCGGCGGAGATCTCTGCGCGGCGTTGTTTTGCAAGTTTCATTATCAGCGACAGATGCTTCCTTGCGCGGCGGGCGGCAGCCTTGTTGCTCTTCTGGCGAAAGGCCATGTTCTCAGCAGCAAAGCGGCCTACTTCAACCAGCAACTGCCCGGTAGTGCTGCCCTGCGCGCGACGGTCAAACAATCGTCTGTCATTTCCGCTACGCCGTTCAGGGGCACCGGGCGATGGGCCGAGGTCCTGTTTGCGCCTGTCTTCCCTGCGGCGGTCCTGGCCTTCGCGACGTTCCGCTTCGCCCAGGCCGAAAGCCTTATCGTCTGCCATCTTTCTCTCCAGAGCCGATAATATCTATTTTCATACGTTCAATATAGTAGGGCCACCCTTTGAATCCGTTCAGAACAACAAGCGCTAGTCTATCACAGAGACAGCAGGTTTCAAGTATATATCGCTGATACGTGATTCGTGATTCGTGATTCGTGATTTGCCAGATTTGCGATTTATCTTTAACCGTGGCCTTCCTGAAAGTCACGCATCACTTTTCACGGATCGCGCATTACGCATCACGTATCACGGGCCTGAGCATTTCTCTGGCGTGGCGGCGAGCGGTCTCGGTTATTTCGGCACCCGTAAGCATGCGGGCGATCTCTTCGACGCGACTTCGCCGGTCGAGCTTTTCTACACAGACCTCGGTGCGATTGGCCACGACCTCTTTTCGAACCAGCAAATGCGAATCCGCAAATCTGGCTATCTGCGGCTGATGGGTGACGCACAGCACCTGATTTGTCTCAGAGAGTTTCCTGAGCTTGACCCCGACCGCTTCAGATACGCGCCCTCCTATGCCTGTATCAATCTCGTCAAAGACTATAGTGCGCGGAAATTCCGAGGCGTTGGCAATCGTTTTGAGAACGAGCATCAATCGCGAAGCTTCGCCGCCCGAAGCTACTTTGGCAAGCGGGCGCACTCCTTCGCCCACGTTTGCTGAAAAGTAAAACTCCACCCTGTCGATGCCTCTGGGCGTAAAACTACTTGAAGTTGAGACGTTCAGTTCTTCCTCCGAATCGGTAGTAATCTGCACCTGAAACCGTGCGCTTTCCATTGCGACTTCGGCCATATCGCGCACGATTTCCTGTTCAAAGGACTTTGCCGCGCTGACCCGGTCGTGATGAAGGCGACGCGCCGCTTCAAGATAACTGGCCGAGGCACGCGCAAGTTCACGATTGAGTTCTCTTTCGCGTTCGTCGGACTTTTCTATATTGTTCAATCGCTCTTCGGATCGCGCGTGATGCTCGAGCGCAGATTCGATTGACCCGCCGTACTTGCGCTTCAATCGCGAGATTTCCACCAGCCTCGCCTCCACTTCCGCCAGCCGTTCAGGGGAATATTCCAGCCGGTCGGCAAAATCTCGGAGTGAAAATGCCAGGTCTTCCAGCATGGCGCGAGCGGTATTCAGGCCCTCGATATATCCGCGGAAGCTCGATTCGTAATCGGCCAGTTCTTCGACTCGTCGGGTCGCCTGGCCTATGCGGGCGATGGCCGAATCGGTGTCCTCATAAGTCAGCCCGAAGCTTTCGGCACACAGCGCCGAGAGCTTTTCGACATTGGTCAATCGCCGCCGTTCCTCTTCGAGTTGCTCGTCTTCGCCCGCGACCAGATGGGCACGCTCAAGCTCGTCTATCTGAAACCGCAGAATGTCGATCAATTGAAATTTTTCGGCCTCGTCCTGACGGAGATCATCAAGCTCGCGTCTGAGCGCATTCCAGCAATTGTAGAGGCGGGCGACTTCCTGACGGAGATCCGCGCCACCCGCGTATGCGTCGAGTAATTCGAGATGCGTATCGGGATTGAAGAGAGTCTGCTGATCGCCCTGGCCGTGAATGTCTACGAGGAAAGGTCTGAGATCACGCAACAAGGATTGAGTGGCAAGCTGATGATTTATGAATATCTTGTTGCGACCGCCCGTTGAAAGCTCGCGGCGGATCAGGATTTCGCTTTCCGGTTTGGGGTCAAAGGCGATGCCCGCCGAAAGGAGCAACTCTTCGAGTTCGGCATTCCGGCCCACCGAAAAAAGCCCCTCGATGAATGCGCGTGACTGGCCCGCCTTGATCAAATCGGATGAGGACCGGCCTCCGATCAACAGACCCAGCGCATCAACGAGTATGGATTTGCCCGATCCGGTTTCACCCGTCAACAGGTTAAGCCCCCGGTCGAATTCGACCTGCAAATTCTCTATGAGAGCAAAATTCGATATGTTGAGTAAGATCAGCATAAATCGGCAAGTATCGACTCGACAGCCCGAAGTAAATCATCGGCTACAAGAGAGGGCGCGCAGGGCCAGCGGTCGGGATTGGCAAAGGTTTCGCTCCCATAGCCCGTCAGGACAAGCACTCCGCGAGCGCCCGCGTTGGTTGCCAGATTGATGTCGCTCGCCTTGTCTCCAATGACATAAGATCGCCCGAGGTCGATATCGTGTTCACGCGCCGCGCGGTCGAGAAGTCCCGTTTGCGGCTTGCGGCAATCGCATAGTTTGCGGTATCGCTCGTCACCATGTTTCGGATGATGCGGGCAATAATAGATCGCATCTACGTGCGCGCCGCTTTCGGAAAGCACTTCACGCAAGTGATCGTGAATTTCTGCAAGAGTATCTTCGGTATAAAGTCCGCGCGCCACACCCGACTGATTCGTTATCACGATAACCGGCAAACCGGCCTCGTTGATCAGGCGCACGGCTCGGGCGGCCCACGGATAAATAATCAACTCATCGGGACTCGACGCATAGCCTATGTCTTCGTTTATAGTCCCGTCTCGATCAATGAATATAGCCTGTCTTCCCATAGTAAATCCCGCCGAGCGGAAGAGAGAATAATAGAGAAAAACTACCAAAAAGTCTTCTCTCTTCCGCGCCTGTTTACATTACGAGTGATGCGTTTCTGTGATTCGTGATTCGTGAAGAGTGATCCGTGATTTATCAGGTTTGCAAATTAATCTTTAACCGTGGGCTCCCTGAAAGTCACGCATCACTCTTCACGAATCACGAATCACTCAGATTATCTGCGCCAAGCCAAGCAGAGCAGAGATACTGTGCTGCACGAAGTCTATGCGGATTCGCATAGAAGTCATCCCGGCGCGAAATCCCCCCGTGGCTCGTTCAGGATTCGGAAGAAAAAAGCTGTTGTCGGCGTCGAATTGCTGAGACAACTGAAACCGGGCAGACGATTTGAGCGAAGCAAGGATTTTCGGCGCGCGTGCGTCTCCCGTCAACCGCGCTAAACGATATGCGGCGACCATGCCTTCGGCCCGCGCCGCCGCCGGAGTCGAGCGCGGCATTCCCGGGCCGAATCCGCCCGGGTAGCCCGCCGGGCTGTTTGCGGCGTATTGATCGGCCATCATCGCCTCCGCCAGCCGCATCGCGTGTTCGACATATTCCGGCTCGCGCTTTACGGCGCAAAGCGCTTCGAGCGCCTGCATAAGCCACGCATCCGGCGGAAGCCTATCCATCTTGCGCTCGGATGCGATCAGATAATTTGCGCCCCTGCGCGCAGAGTCAAGCAATCGCCTGTCGCCGTTCACACGATAGAGCATGACCAGTCCGAGAATGGCCTCGCCAGGATAGTAAAGCGAAACGCTTCCTTCCGGTTCGTCGCCTCGCACCGGATGATAGCTCCTAAAGGAGCCATCCTTGCGCTGCAAGGCTAGAATTAAATGCGCCAGTTGCTCGGCGTTTTTGCGATCCGACGATTGCGGGTCCAGCTCTATCTGCCGAGCCAGCGCCACAAGCGCCAGCCCGTTTGCGCCGAGTTTTGCCTTGCCGTCATTATCCAGAACATAGATCGAATCTTTATCTCGCGCAGCGCGAAACCGCGACTTGAGAAAGCTTATCGCCTGGCGGGCCGCTTCCAGATAGCGCGAATCGCGCGTGACGGAGTAAAGCTCAAACAGAGAGAATGCCGCTCCCGCGTGACGAACTATGTTGTAGCCCCGGGTGTTTATTTTGTCTTCGAGCGGCTCGTAAGAATAATAGAAGCGCCCCGTAGGTTTTTGCGCGCGAATCAAATAATCGCCGCCACTTCGAGCCGCCGAAAGGAGCGTTTGTTTGGATGGTTCTTCGACCGTAACGAGCGCGCCCGTGAGCTTGAGCGCCGAATCGCGCGCGGCGTTTTCTATAAATGAAATGGTGCGAAAGCGGCTTAGCCTGACAGCGGACGATCTCCATGCGCCCGGCGAAAGATGCGTATAAGTCATGACGCGATCCAGCAGATCGGCAGCCGATTGAGCGTCGGGGTCGTCATCAACTATTGATCGGTAGATGATCTCGGCAGGCATCAAATAATACGTACTCTTGCCCGCGCGAACGGCCAGCCCTTCCGCGCCTATGTCAATCAAACGGGCCGCCGAAAGCCCCGTGAAATCATCGGGGCGTCCGAGAGGGATAAAGCTGTCTTTGAGAACATCTATTTGAACCCGGTCAGGCTCGGATGCAGATTTTGAGGGCTTGATAGAATCGAGCGCCGAATCGAGTGCCGCAAGCAAACCGTTCCCCGTTCCAATACGTGAGTCGGGATTTAGTATCTGGCCTCGCGCGAAAACGGTTAGAAAAATCGTTGTCGGGCGCGATTCAATCACCTGACGTGGAGAGGGGCGATCCTCGATCCGGCTCTCGCCGCCCAGACGCGCTCTCGCCCGATTAAACAGCCAGAGCATCGTCTCGCCTGTGATCTGAGATGATTGAATGCCGGTATCTGAAGCTGCGGGCAAGCCGCTACGCCCGCAAGCGGGGCAGAGCAAAATGAGCAGGACCGCAAGCACGCGCGAGTTCATTCTTATAAAAAAACATCTTTTGACAGGATTAACAAGATTTACAGTTATTAATCCTGTAATCTTGTTAATCCTGTCAAAAGATTCTGTTCGCGTTCAGGCTTACAGGTCGCCCGACAATACCGCCTGATTCGAAGGGTCGCGGATTTCTATGTGATGAATACCGCTCAACGGGCGAAGTTGCTCGGGCAAAGGCAATTTGCTCGAATCCGCGCTGCTCCATTCCAGCTTAAACTCGCCCGAGCCGTCTGTAGTGACGCCGGCCAGCAAAAATCCATCAATGTAGATATTGTACTGAGTCGAGGGGTTGATCTTTTTTGCTTCGATCTCCAGATCATCGCGCACGCTGGAAGATTTAAGCTTTATCCTGCCTTCGGCCGAGTGATTCGCCCCCGCAGGACTGAGGTTTACGTCTTTGCTGATTTCCTGGCTGCCACCGCCGCCGCCACCGCCGTTGTCGTCTCCGCCTCCATTATCGTCTCCGCCAAGGCTACCACTGCCGGGCTGGAAGTCTCCCTGCAAGATGACCTGCCCCGCCTGATTTTGCACCTCGACGTGTTTGATAGATGTCACCGGCTGGACCGATTGCGGAAGCAACGGGCCTTTCGATCCGTCGCTCGTAAACCTGATCTCGAGATAGCCCGACCCGTCCGAGTCAGATTGCGCGACACCTGAACCGATATTTATTCCGTCTGCGACTATCTTATAGGTGAGTCCGGCGGTCACGTTTTCAGCCCTTATTCTAAGCTCTTGACGCTCGGGCTCGATTTGCGCGCGGGCATCGCCTTTAGCATCCGGCAGGATTCCTGTTGAGACGAGTTTCGTCTCTTTCTCGACCGCCTGCCCGCCGCCGCCTGCGCCTGTGCCGAAATCGCCTTGAAGCACGATTCGATCCTGATCGTCGCGCACTTCCACGTGTTTGATGTTGCTCACTGGAATGAGCCCGGCAGGCAGCAGCACGTGGTCATTATCAGCTATGGTTGAAAACTCTATTTTGAGATTACCGAAGTTACTGGTATTGGCCAGAGGGTTTGATTTGCCGTCAACTACGACTGCGCCGTCTACGACTACTTTGTAAGGAGCGCGCACCTTAAGCCCGCTGGCCGTAACCTCGAACTCCTGTTCGGAGGCGGTAATCGTAATTTCGGCCTCGCCCTGAGCGCCCGGCTCGACCCCCGTGGAAATCAGCGTCGTCTCCGCGTGGTTATTTACCGTAGAACTGAAGCTGCGAACCGCTTCGAGCGGATTGATCCGGCCCTTACCCACTTTGCCCGCGAATCCCGGGTTTGAGCTATCAATGTTGGAAGCGGTGTTTTCGATAGTAGCTCTCGGATCAGGGTGTCTCGGATCAACACCCAGGATCAAGGCCGCTTCTGCCGAAGCCAGAGGCGCGGCAAAAGAAGTCCCGCTCCATACGGCATAGTCTTCATTTGCTCCGCCGGGAAATGCGCTGACAAGCCCGACGCCCGGCGCTGAAACCGATACGTTGCTGCCGAAATTCGAAAACTCGGCCTTGTGATCCGAATTGTCAACCGCCATCACTCCCATAGTCTCGGTCACATAGGCGGCGGGAAACTGCGGATGCGAATCGGTGTTCTGGTTTTCGTTGCCTACGGCCGCAATCACCACCGCGCCACGCTGTCGGGCATACATGATCGCATCAAGCAGCACGTCGGATTGATCGGGAGAGCCGAAGCTGAGATTGATGACCTGCGCGTTGTGATCGGCAGCATACTTGATTGCCGAAGCAACGGTGAAGGCATCGCTTACACCTTCGGGCGCGAATGCGCGCACAGGCATAATGCGCGCTCCGGGAGCCATGAGCGCGATCAACCCCGCGATGAAAGTGCCGTGCCCCGTGATGTTGTGTTCGGGGTCTGGATTGGCTTCCGAGGGGTCGTTGTCGTTATCTACGAAATCCCAGCCGCGATCATCATCAACAAGCCCGTCCAGATCGTTATCAATAAGGTCGCCTGCGATCTCGCCCGCGCTCACCCAGAGATGCGAGACGAGAGCCGCGTGAGTGCGCGCTACTCCCGTATCAATGACCGCGACGACGACGCCCTCGCCCTTCGAGCGCAACTGCGCGTCCCGCATGCTGAGCATATCAAGCTGACCCGCGTAATCAGGCTGTACACGGCCCGGCAAAGGGCGGTCGCCGGGAAATCCGAGTACCGATCTTCCGAAAACATTTAGCGGGCTTGTGATCACAGGGTTGAGCGATGCGCTCAACACCCGGCTGTCTTTGGACAACTTCTTTTGCCACTTCTTCTCTTTCTTGTTCTTCTTGGTGGCCAGCAGATAGAAATTCGTCCCGTAAATCTGCTTGATCGTAGTAGTCTTGTATTGCGCGTTGATGTCATCAATCGCCACGCCCGGCTTGAGTTCGACTATGACTTCGCCCTTTCGGAAGTCGGGAAGATCGCCGTTTTGCGCCTGCGCGGGCAAAGCCGAGGCCGTGCAGAGCAGAATTATTATCAGGGCAACTGCCTTGATCGAAGCGGTAAAAAGTGCGTTGTTGCGTTTCATATACATCTCTCTATCCTGCCTTACAAGTATAATGTCGATTCAACCCCGCAAGCGTCGCGGAGCACAGGACAACAAAAATATAACAATGTTCGTCGGTCTCAATTCGGGTCTCCCATCAGGATAAACGGCGCCCAGTAGTAGGGATGCCCGTAAGCGTCCTTGATCGCAAGCTGAGCCTGGCGCAATGCCGCCCGTTTTGTAGCCCCGGCACGGATGTGTGTATACATCTCGCTCATCAGTTCGGAGGTCGAGCGGTCGCTCACGGCCCAGAGGCTCGCCACCAGCGACGGCACGCCCGCGTAAAGAAATCCTCGCATCAACCCGTGCAGTTCGTCGCCGGGAAAGATCATATTTACGCCCGTGTGACACGCCGAAAGCGTCACCATCTCGGCGTTCATTCGGATGTCGAGCAGACTGTAAAAGTTCAGGCGCGAATCGGCGAGCTTCAGAAATGAAAACATAGGATTGTCGCGCCGGAAATAACCGTGCGATGCCAGATGCAGGAAGCGGGCCTCGGGCGCGAGCCGCAACAGATTGTCGCGCGTGGCCTCGTGTCCGGTCAGGCTCACGGCATCGGGAAATATCTTTGAAAGCGCGCGGATCTCGTCTTCGATGCTTGGCGTGCCGCGCTCGGGAACTCCGAGGGCGATCATCCTCCCGCGATCCGAAGATTGAGCCCTCAAATTTGAAGCCGTCTCGCGGCAATGCTTGAGTACCGATGCGCTTGGCGCATAAGAAATTTCGAATCGCTCAACCAGAAACTCCCCGTCACCGCGCAAGGCGTGAAAGGGTACGTAATGAAGCGGGCCGTGAGGGATAACTATGATCTGTTCGGTTTCAACCGCAGATTCAAGAGGCGCAAATATTACCTGATAGAGACGCGAAAGATGTTCGTCGGTTGCACGGCGGAGGTGGCCGAAATGCGCATCAACATACTCGGGGCCGTAATTGAATTTTTCCAGTTGAAACCGGAGCGTGGACAGATGGTGTTCGACCTCCTGTTTTGAGGCAAAGGCGCGGATGACTTTGACCCGGTCGCGGGTTGCGACAAAAGCCGACACCTCGTCGCCTGTTGTGAAGTATTCGATGACCGTTTCGCCTTCGTAAAGCGACGTGCGCAAATCCAGGATGGATGCCGCGCGCATTCGCCGAGGGTCTGCAAAATCGGAACCTTCGGATTCGAGGCGTCGAAACAGCCGCGCTATCTGCCGCTCGCAACGGACTGCCGCGCTGCGGTATCGGTCGGCTGTGTCGGCGCTGCGCTGATCGCCCTTCTCATCTTCAAGCCCGGCGTGCGAACTGTACCAGTTCAAATCCTCAACCAGCCTCGCCAACCGCGCGCGAGTCTCACCGTCAGCGCCGGAGGTCGAAGGATGGTCTTCGCCTCGCGCATAGCGCGCAAGCAGGTCGGCCAGCGCGCGTGATTTAGACGACTCTACATAATGAAACGCCTCTTCAACCATCGGCTCGCTTCCTTCATCCAGACAAGCCGTGATGGCATCTTCGTAAGACTGAATTTTGTCTTGCAGAAAGGTGGCCTTGAATTCATCGGTGGCTATCCCGCCGCGCATCTGCTCTATGATTTCGACCGCGCGGCGAAAGCTTTCAAGAGCCTGGGAATTTCGTCCCCGGTCGCGAGCTATTCGGCCAAGCAAGTTGTAGCACTGATAAGCGACTGCCGGGGCGAGGCGGCCTTCGATCTTCTTGATCGCGGCTCTCGCTATTCGAGCGGCCTTTGCCCTTTCGCCCTGATGATAAGCGGCGCGGGCCTGTAGCAATCTGGCATAGGCCGAACGGATTGAAAGCCCTTGACGGGAAAAGACGCGAAGCGCGGCGGAGGCCCTGCCGGCGGCTTCGGTGTAATCCTGACGGCGGATAGCCAGTTCGGCCAGATAGGTATCCACAAGGGCGGTCAAAGCATGATTGCGGTTGGCAGCAAACACATCGCGGGTTGTCAGGAGGTCGGATTGCGCCTGCTCGAACTGTCTGAGCCCCATCGAGGCCAGCGCGTGTACGAGCAGCGCCTGCGCCGATTCATAAGGCATGTTGAGCGCGGTAAAACTCGCGCGGGCAAGCGAGGCGTTTTCCGCAGCTTCATCGAAGGCGTTGAGAGCGAGCAATATCTCGGCTATTTCCTGATTGCACCAGGCGACCGATTGCGCGCTGCCGAGATCGGCGAGGCGGTCTTTTACCAGATAATAATTCGCAAGCGATAGATTGTAACTGCCGCGAAGAAACTGTAGGTATGCGATGTGAAAACGCGATTCGGCGGCAAACAGGCTCTGCCCGGCCCGGTCGAATCCTCCGGCGGCGCTTTCGAGCAGGGCAAGCGCCTCTGCGGGCCGGTCCATCTCCGTAAAGATATTTGAGCGGTTGAAATCTATTAGCGCTCGCATGTGAAAGTCATCCGAATCGGAAAACATCTCGTAGGCGCGGTCATAATGCTGGAGCGCTTTCTTGTAACGGTCGAGCCGGTAATAGATCGTGCCGACATTCGATTCCAGTTGAGCGAGGTCTCTGGGCTCTCCGCCAGAAAGCGCGCGGCGGGCGGCGCGGGCCGTGCGAAGCGCCTCATCATAACGCCCCATCTGCGTGAGCGTAAAAACCTGCTGCACCTGTATGAAGGCCGCTTCCGAGTTAAGGCGTGCCTCACGCAAAGTATCCGTGGCGCTCTGCATCAGAACGCGAGCATCCTCATAGCGTCCCGAAAAGTGAAGAGCGCGAGCGCGGCCCGCATCGGCGAAGGCGCGCGATACGGGATCGCCTAAAAGCTCGGCCAACTCATCTATGCGCGCGATAAGACCATCGGCCAGTTTCAGATCGCAGCCAACGAGGCGGTCCACTTCGGATTTGAGCGCCGCAACCGTCTGCCACCCGGCAGAGCCGTTTTGCTCGCTCAGGAAAGCCCCGGCGCTTTCGGCCCGCATCAATTTTTCTGCTAATTCGTTGCTCACTTTTCTGCTCTGCGCATACACGTCCAGCCCGGTTTTAATTGGATTTTGACCTTCTCAGTCGCGGGTGATCTCAGTCCGCGTGGGCCGGAAAAACTTAACGGAAAAACCTAAAGGGACTGAGTAACAGGCAATCCCTGGATAGTTATAACGCCTTCGGGCGTCTCGATTGACAGATCGTAATTCCCCTGATCTACGTTATTGAATGCAAACTCTCCGAGTTGATTGGTCTTCGAAGAAAGCTGCGTTTCGCCTGCGCCTTTGAGGTTCAGAGAAAGCTCGGCCACAGATTGAAAGGTGTTTTCACCTTCTCGCAGGACCTGACCTATCAATTCGGCGCGAGCTTCGTCAATCGGAGCGATCTGCAAATCTATATTGTAATCGCCGGCTCTGTAGAGTAGCTGGCGATTTGCAGTATCGGTCGAGCGAACCCCGGCTATGGCGGGCCGCGCAAGACTGTCAAAGACAAGCGAAGCCACGGCCCGGCCTATGCGCTCTATGACGGAACCGCGAGCGCGCTGACTCTCAAATAATTTGAGCGCGCGTTTTAAGACCCATGGCGGCGGCTCCGTCAGGTCATCGCTCGATGTTAATAGATTGACCCTCTCGTACCACTGTTGTGTAGCCGCGCACATCGAGCAACCCGTTTCAAGATGCGCCTTTGTGCGGGCCGCCTCGTCCGTATCAATTGAGCCGTCGAGATAATCTATAATTTTCTCAAAACTGGGGCATCTCATTGATTTTTCTCCGGTTACCACCCTTTCACATGACAGCAGAGACCCTGAGACGAGAAAAAATACATGAATTTCGATTAAATTTTGCCTTCTAAAAGCTTTCTTAACTTTTCGAGGCATCGAGCGCGCGTAGGGCCTACTGACGCAACCGGCATCTTCATTCGTACGGCTATGTCCGAATAACTGAGGTCATCTTTTTGATAAAATAACATGGTCAGTAAATCTCTGCACCGCTCGGAAAGCGACTCGACCGATTCGCGAATTATCTGCTGTTGTTCAAGGATTTCTCGCTGCTCGTCGGCCAGAAGGCCCTGAGATGGAATCTGACTTACTCCATCAGGTGAGTCGTCTTCGCCTGAGTCTGTGCGCGCGCCTTCTCTACGGTTGAGCGCGGCCACCCGCCAGCATTCGCGCTTTGTCGTAGTGATCAGCCAGGAGCTTATCTTTCCGTGATCGCGCAAAGAGGCCAGCTTTTCATAAAGCTTCAAACATACGGATTGGAAAATATCTGCCGCGTCATCCGGCGATAACCTCGCCTTGACCGGGATGGAATAGATCAGCCTCTGATAGCGCATCACAAGCGCCTCCCACGCGACCGGGTCGCCTTCGAGGCAGGCAGCAATAAGCTCGCCGTCATCGCGTTTTGCAAAGCTTTCCGCTATCTTGGTCTTTGCCAGTTCGTCTACCCTCTTTCTGTCCGATTCGTTTCTTGATCGAGAATCGAGCAAATCCTGACCGCGTTAGAGTGATAACACATGCTAGCAGATCGAGGTTTAAGTGAGAAGTATATATAGCCGGAAACTTTAAGACTTAACGCAGTGATATAAAAACTACAAAGGCTGCCAGTTCGATGACTGGCAGCCTCTTTTCCCACAGATCGGAAAATATTTCAGGCGGCTTCGGCGCGCTGCTGGAGCAGGCGACGCAGCTTCAATCTCGCTTTGTGTAACTGAGACTTGGATGTCCCGGAACTGCATCCCAGTATCCTGGCTATCTCTTCGTGTTCGTAACCTTCTACGTCGTGCAGCACGAACACCGAGCGGTAGCCGGGGGGCAGTTGAGCAATGGCATTCTCAAGCGCAATGCGATCAACGATAGGCATCGCTTCCGGATTTATCGTTTCGGGATCAACCGAGTCGGGCATCTCCCCGTCATCGGTTGTCAGTTCGGATTTCACAGACCGCTTGCGAAAGTGCATGAGCACCTGGTTTACGGTCAGACGATGCAGCCAGGTGGTAAAGGCTGCCTCGCCGCGAAACGATCCCAGTTTGCGGCTCAGTTGTATGAATACTTCCTGAGTCAGGTCCTCGGCCTCGGCCACGTTGCCCGTCATCCTGAGGCATATCGAATAGACCCTGCGATAGTGTTTACGATAGAGCTCTTCAAATCCGCTCATTGAATCACCGGCGAGTGCCGCGCTGACGCCGGTATCGGCTTTGATCGAAATTGCGTTGGTTGCCATCTTTATCATCCCTCCAATATACTGCGCCCGCTCGCGCGTTCAGCGTTCTCTATCCTGAGAACCTGTCCTATCATAGAGCGATTGACGTGCCAGAATGCCGAGCAGCCCACGAGCGCCCGTAAATACACTAATGGCACAACTTATAAAAAACGGCGAGAGCGAGCCTGGTCTGCTCGGCCTTTGCTTTAACTCTTGTTATGGGATGTGTTCACACGAAATCGTGTGGTTAAACAGAGGAGTTTACTTCAACTGTGTGAGAGTGAGATGCCCGACAGGGTCAAAGGGGTTGGCATATGCTTCCGCAAGAAGCGATCGTCCGATCATTCCCTGTTAATGGCGGTGACGGTGGCATCCGAACATTTACAAATGGCCGTACTAGTATTGCCGGTAAACAGGATGCTATAATTTATATCTCTACAAATGTAATCAAAAAGAAGGAAGCAGAACAGGATGATATTGGGACAGATCAATAGGAAGGTGCTATTGGCGCTCGCTCTCCTGCTGGGGTTTGCTCTGGTTCCAGGCGCACAAGCTCAGACAGAAGAAGGCGCAACGATTGACATAACCAGCTACAGGATCAACGCCGAGTTGCTGCCCGAATCGCACACGCTCAAGGCGCAGACTGTAGTCTCTTTTAAGGCTCTCAAGCAGACGCAATCGGCTGTGCTTGAGATGAATGGCTCGCTCATTATTTCGAGCGTAAAAGGGCCGGACGGCAAGACAGAACTTCAGTTTATTCAGGACCGTGTTAACGAGTTGAATGTAAAGGTAAATCTGGGGCAATTGTATCAGGCAGGCGCAGACATCACCTTGACATTCGATTACAGCGGCCCGCTTGCCACACCCGAAGGCGGCCCGCTCCCCGATAAGGCGCTGGCCTATGTAGGCCCGGGTGGCTCTTACATGTTTTATGCCGCGCGGTGGTTTCCTTTTCACGGATACGCGGCTGACCGCGCGACATCCGAAATCACCGTCACGGTGCCCGGCGACTGGCAGATTGCCGCTCACAGCTCTACGCCGATAATCTCTACACCTACAAAAGACGGGCGCAAGGCCTTCACCTTTACCGAGAAGGACCCGGCCTTGCCAGGGTCGTTTGCCGCAGGGCAGTTCATCACCCGGACGATCAATTCCGCAGGCATGCAGATTGATCTTTTTGTTTATCCCGGCAGCGAGAGCCGCGTCGAAGAATTCGGCCAGGAGATAGCGCAGGTACTTCAATTCTATAACACTCGCTTTGGCCCTTACGCCTTCGGCTCGCGTTATGTAGTGGCCGAAGTGGATGACGAAACGCTGGAAACCTACAACGGCCCCGGAATAGCCTTTCTCTCACACAGCATGCTGGCTTCCGACAAGGAGCTTCCCGTAGAGGATCTGGCGCGCACAGTGGCCTATCAGTGGTGGGGACAGGCAGTCGGATTGAACAACTTCGATTCCGCCTGGTTATCACAGGGACTTGCCGAATACTCATCCGTGCTCTACAGGGAGTCGCGTCAAAGCCAGGCCGAATTCCAGGGCACGCTCGCCGAGATACTGGAACTGGCTCTCGCATTCGAGCAGGAAGCATCAATTGCGCGAGCGCCCGCGGCGGTCAACGATCAGTCGCCTGCCTACCGTTCGATAGTCTTCTATAAAGGTGCGTACGTCTATCACATGCTGCGAAGCACGATTGGAGACGATAAATTCTTTAACCTGCTCAAGACCTATTATTCGACTTACAAAGGCAAGAACGCCAACATAGATGATTTCGAGGCATTAGCCGACAAGATCGCCGGAGCGAGCATGCGCGGATTCTTCGGCCTGTGGGTGGATTCGACCGGCGTTCCCGAATTCAATGTAGATTACGCGATAATCCGAACCCGAGAAGGCAAATTCAAAGTGCGCGGAACCGTTCGTCAAAACCTCGATAATTTCCGAGGTCCCGTAGTCGTAGAAATGGAAGCCGAAGGCGGTCGGGAAGAAAAGACCACGGTTGATCTGCAAGGCACCTCGGCCGATTTTACGATCACATCCGACGGCAAGCCGCTCGATGTCATAGTGGACCCGGATAACCGCTATCTGCGCGTTTCGGATGCCTTGCGAACATCTGTGGTCGTGCGACGCGGGATACAGCATTTCCAGCGCGAAGAGTATGCCGAAGCCGAAGACCAGTTCCGAGCCGCGCTGAAGCTCAACCCGCGCTCCTCCTGGGCGTGGTATAACATTGGCCTGCTCTATATGGAACAGCGTAACTGGCAAAAGGCCAAGGATGCCTTTACGGAGGCTCTAAACGGCGACCTCGAACCCACCTGGATCGAAGTATGGTCATATATATACCGTGGTAATTCCTATGACGCGGAAGACCAACGCGACCGAGCCGTAGCCGAATACAACAAAGCAAAAGAGACAGGCAGCAATTACAACGGGGCTCAAAAAGCAGCCGAGAAATATCTCGGACAGCCCTATAAACGTGAGCGGTCTTCATCCAACAGCATGTGATCGCACCGATGACGAATCTCGGTAAAGATGCGAGCGAAAGGACAGACTGAGACCGGGTTGACTCAACAAAAACCCCTTTGCTACTATTGACCTGCGCCGTTGAGCAGACAGCGCAGGTCAATTCATTCCGGCCGATACGTATGGGGCTATAGCTCAGCTGGGAGAGCGCTTGAATGGCATTCAAGAGGTCGTCGGTTCGAGCCCGACTAGCTCCACCAATCATTTCAACGATTAGCGGAAGGTCAACCGGCCTTCCGTTTTTCGTTTGTGACAATCTTGTGACAATCTTTTTCAGGTTGGTTATATTCCGCCAACCCTTCAACAGCCCTTCTGAGACTATGATCCGTCGCGTGAGTGTAACGCGCCGTCATCCTCAAATCTGAATGGCCGAGTATCTGAGCAATCGTGAACGGGTCAACGCCATTATCAGCTAACCGTGTGCTCGCAGTATGACGCAGATCGTGAAAGTGCAGATTCTCGATCCCTGCTTCTCTACAAGCAGAAACGAAAGCTCTCTTGATCCATCCGAGCGCTCGGCCTGTTCTTACGCTGACAAAGACAAACTCAGAACCATTTGATCCAGCTTTGAGGTTGAGCAACTCATTCCTCACCAACTCGCTCATCGGCACGCTACGCGCCTTGTCGGACTTGGTTGTTATCAGGTGGATTACATTACGCATGAAATCAACCTGCGGCCAAGTGAGCGATAGAATTTCGCCTTTACGCATCCCTGTGTATATCGCCAGAAGCACGATTGGCCGCAAGTGAGCGCGGGTTCCCGTAAGTACTGCCATCAAACTATTCTCTTCCTCTGGCAGTAAGTAGCGTGTGCGCTTATTGTCCTCTCGCAGTTTTTGAACTTTCTCACAAGGATTTGTATCGGTGAGTCCATCGCGGATCGCCATGTTGAAAATCTTCGACAGCAATGCAAGCTCACGATTGACGGACGCAGGCTTGCGTTCGATTTTGTAGCGCGTAATGCCTTGCCGCCTTTCCCGCTTGAATTTTTCGATCAACATGGGTGTAATCTCTCTGAAGCTCTTGTTTGAAAAGTAGCCTTTGAAAGTTTTTATGTGATACTGGTCGCTGGTTGAGCGCTTATATTCCTTTGACCATGGCAAGAAAACCTTCTCAGCATACTCTATGAAGCTCGCTGTGCCCGAAGGGCTGCCGTAGGTTCCATCAAAGACAGCCTTTCGCACAGCGGCTTCGGCATTCTTCGCTTGCTCTTTCGTTCTGGCTTCCGGTATCGCGCCTCGATACCTTATCCGCTTGATCATAAAATCGTAATACCAGTTGCCGCTTTTCTTTGGTCTCTCTCGAACCATTGAAAGCTCCTTTCTCAAGCCGTTGCCATCAGCCAGAAAGGACTGATGAAATCCTATCTATGAAACAGGCGAGAGTCTAGTTGATTTACTGCGATTCGATTGTCCGCTTTGTCTTTTCTCAGAGCCTTGTTTTCTCGTCTGTGGAACCGTCCACGCTAAAATCTCTTCAAGCAGAAACAGAATATTGCCACCTGCTTTTCTATAAGGAATCTTCTCTTGCGAGACCCAATTGCGGAGCGTTCCGACTTCGACCCGTAGAAGTTCAGCAGTCTCTTCGTATGTTAGAAATCGAACCTCGGCCCCGGGCATACCTGCGCTGAGTTTCTTCAATAGCTCATCTTCGAGGCAACTTTTATGCACCTTACTGTCCGGCTCTATATAGAAAGGCTTTTCATACCCGATCCGCTCGTGGCACACTCGGCAGAGTTCGGTTGCGATCTGCCTCGCGGCGATGCAATCAATGTGCGAGCACGGATTCAAGCATGGGCCGTTATCATTACCCGGCGATGTTATTGCGTTACTCATACGTCTACCTCAGTCCTGCCGTTGAGCCGCATTGCTACGCTGGCATCAACTGCTTTAATCAATTCGAAATCGTTGTCACTCTATTGGCTCGTTCATGTCGTTAGACGCCATCTTAAAGACTGCTTCATCCCAAGAAAGCGACTTGCCCTTAATGCTGCTTCGTATGCGTTTCGCCAAATCTGACGGTATTACGATTTCACCTGGGCCTTCCGCAAGCGCTTCTCCAATTAACATTTGCAATCTTGCAACTATCACGGCTCGCTGGTATGCCTCAGCCAGCACATCGTTTGAAGGGATTAGCTTTTCGACCCCTACAAATTGCAGCTTACGCTCTAACCACTCGACCAACCGAGATGATCCCAGCGCATTCAATTCCACACGCTCCCCATGCCAGTTCGTGCCTTCGGACCCATGATGCACAAGGAAATCGCATTCTTTCTTTGTCGCTCCTCTGGCTCTTAGATTCTCACGCGGGTCCACCTTGCAGTTGTAGCTTACATATTCGCTTTGTAGGTTGAGTTCCTTAATGTCCGCGAGCCTCAAACCCAAATCAATCACTTTCGGTTTGGTTTTGAACCGATAGCGCCGCGTATTCGTCTTCAGCGTGTGTACTATCGAAAACCCGCTCTTGTCGAAGTCTCTCAAAACCAAAATTGTTACGCCCCGCTCCGATAGTCTTTCGACCAACTCGCGCGCTGCCGTGACAGACATCCCTTTAGTGCTCATTATCGCAATGTCGTAACGACTCGCCAGATCAACGGCTTTCCATAACTCGTTAAACCCTTCTTTCTCGACAAACAGCACGAACTTGTAACGATTCGACGGGCCGGATGTCGGAGAATGAATTTCAAGCTCGATTTTTGGATCTTCTGAGATGTCGTCAGACCAGCTTTGCACATACTGTCGCACACCGAGCGTTCCAAGCTCGACTCGACGCGCCGTATGAGGTTCAATGAACTGGCCGCGTGCATCGAATACAACATTCCAGTTACCCGTGAGCGCCGGATTGTCTTCTATGAAATCATTCAAGTATTGTTGAGTGAAGGTGGATGATTCTTTCCAGAGCCTACCCCCTGTCAGTTTCAGCACCAGAGGCCGAGCCGAGTACATTATCTGACGAGCATTCGCCGGTAAACTTCCGCCTGCGCTCGCATCCATATACGCTTGCTCCATCGCTCTATACGAGGCATCCTTGATACTCATCACTCTGGCTTGAGTTGAGCGCCTTACTCGCTCTAACGCTTGCCTGTTGAGCCTATCATTGCGGTCAGCGTGGCGCTTCTCCTGTTTCCATTGAGTTGCAACACCAGTCACGCACTTTTCTAAAGCCGCGAGTATTTCAGAACCAGCGGCAAGCGAACTCTTACCCCGATCCGTGAACTCAAGCCGAGGGCTGGCCAAGTGAACAATTAGCAAGACAGGATCGCCTCTGTTGACACGCATCTGCCCAAGGAGATCAGAGAGCCGCGAGATTGGATTTCTCAGCAACGGCGTCCAATTCAGGCCCACAAAGGTTTGCCGCCTGTTTTCGTCATACTCACCATCTTCGTATGCGCCAAATATTACTTCCAGAACAAACGGAGCACCGCCTGCAACACCTTCGACTTTCCTATACCGGATGCTTTCAGGTGCGACCCCGTCTTCCGCCATTTTCTGTTTCAGGTGCTCTTGCCCGATCACACCGAGTGCAGAGGGCCTAATAGTTCGTGAAGCCAATTTCATCGCCTGGAGCAGCCAACTTGCTTGATCACTCGCAATATCACCGCCATCAACGAGATCATGTAAGTAGGCACCTGATAGCTCGGCCTCATCAGTCACAGCCTTCTGCTTGGCTGTCCCGGTCAAACCCGCGAACTCAGAAACAAATTCGCGGACGGTGCGAGCTTTACCGCCACTGCGCTCCGCAGTCACATAAGCAGCGATCAGCGATTTGATTCTTTCAAGCGTGTACCAGTGAGGCGAAGTCGGATTGTTAGGCTTCCATTTCTGCCAATCCGCCTGCATTGCCGGACACAAAACCTCCTCGCCATCCATCAATAAGCTGAATTGCGCGTGAGGATTGAATAGAGAATATCCATTCACAAGGGTTTCAATGTTCGGTGTTATGTAAGAATCAAGCAAGTATCGTTTATCGAGCAATCCAGCTATCTCTGACCAGTGCATTCTTACAAGAGTGCCGTTTTTTACAAGCCCATCAGTTACTACTCGATGCACCAAGTTTGGTATTTGAGCTATGCGATCAAGTGTCACATCTACATAGTGAATCTGTCCGCAGGTTGATACTTCAATACATCCAGCAATCTGTCCGCTGGCAACGTAAGGCGCAGCCCATACGCATTTTAATGCGTTCCCTAGCTGGCCGCGCGTCGGGCTGACATAGTGTGCCTTGTCGCTCACGCTATTAAAATAGTCAAGGGACCGCTCGATAGTAGAGGAAGGGATGCCGGGGCCATTGTCTGCCACGCTGACAGAATCGCTCTCAATGGTGATGGCGATCTCAGATCGAATGCTGGCCGATTCGCAGGCATCGAGCGCATTGTCTATAAGTTCTTTGACGAGCGCGACGGGCCAAAGCGGAGCCGGATAGCCGATCTGCATTTGGAGTTCTTTTTCAGTGAAGAACTCAAGCAATCGGCTCGTTTCAAAAGTGGTTCGATGTAAAGCAGGTGCGCTCATCAATTCCTTTCTACTTGGACGGGTCTGACAATGCAGAGATCAAGTATTTATCTCACAATGCTTCAAGCAACATTCGCTATGTTGGCTGGCCTTTGCATCCATAGCTCGATTGCAAGCTGTTTGGCCCGTGCGCATGGTCCACAGATAAGAGAATTGCCTTCGCCCATGTTGAGAACCTCGCCACACGACTTGCACTCTTCCGGGTTTGGCTTCGCATCAGGATGGGCGAATAGGCAAGGAATCGGACAGGGCCAATTGAGCGGCTTTAACTGCCGCAACATCGCACCAACACGCCATGCCACGTCAACATCTTCGATGGCAACCAGCCCCAGCAATTCAGGCGAATGATCTCTAATGTGCCCTCGCAGGTCTTCACTGATTCGAGAGCTTGGCCCGATGAATAACACACCGTTTCTAATATCCGTCTTCAAGCCAGCCGCCTTTATCTGCGCCAAGATTTTGGTCGCATTAATGTAAGAGATTCCAAATGCGTGGTTATACGGATTCATGCAAAACTCTCCATTTCGTCTCCGATGAGGTCATATGCAGATGGTAAGAACTCAAGCTCATGGAAGGGCAAGCCTGCCGCACACTCCAAGATCTTGACATAAAGAGTGCCGTCTGTACCCGGTTCGTCAAGGATCCCTATGGCGGTCTTTATTTCATCAAAGTCCTTTTTGTGCCAGATTACCGCTCTAGGTTTTTCCGCTGAAATTTCGCCGAGCACTCGCCACTGCTGTAATTGTTGCTCATAGATTGAATCTTTCCTGTCGCCATTATTATTCACACCATCATGACTACAGGTGGGATCACTAGAAAGCATACCTTCATGCATGAAGGTATGCCCTTCCCCATCAGTTTTGCTATCCTGTAATAATTTCAACAACATGCGGCAACGTTCACGCTTATCTTTTTGGAGTAGAATTAGCTTTGTCCGGTCCAACAAGCGACCTGCAAACACCCTGCGGTCCTGGGTTGTCTTGCCGAGGCCATCAACCGCATCGGCCCATTCACCTGCTGCCCGAAAAATTGCTTTTTCCGATCCTACCCATCTGCTGAAATCGTCCGGCTTAGACACTTGCGGTTCTGACTCCTTCGGCTGATTTAGCTTGCTATATTTGCGCACGACCTCTTGCGCTGCCACCTCTCGACACTTCCCAGGATTCGGCTTTGGCTGATAATCTTTATCTCCCTGCCATTCTTTGAAACGGGGCTTACCGTCGCACCATTCGTCATAGTAGTAGCGCGCAAGCCTAAGCGCCTCATGGAAGATCGAAAGGTCAAGAGAGTACCGGGAGGCTTTAGGCTTTTGCATTCTCTTATCGAAGCCCCGTTTTTTGCTATGCTCAACGACTGTCAGCACAGGCACATTTATTGAGTGTTTTAGTGCCTTTTTAAGAGCAGTAAGCCTGCGCCCTCCAAACTGGTCTAAGGTTTTACTGCTTGCCACGGCTCCGTTGTTATCGAGCCGCCGTAAGCGTCGGGCCAGCATACCGCGAGATATAGCAGCAGTCTTTCGGCCGTTGAAGATACCTATCAAGGCGAGAAGGGTAAGCTTGTCCTCTTCTGTAACTACCGGCTCAAGATGGGTAAGCATTAGTAAAACTATGTCATCAAATTCCGAGGTAATTCTAGGCTCGCCGACAGGAGAAGGCTTAATATTATCGCCTTTCTTTTCTGGAAGAACTTTCACACAGGCATCAGTTTGAGTCTTGCGGATGAAATTGATTGTTCGCTCGACGTAATCCTTGCGCTCTAGCTTGTTCCGATAGAGTCCGCTGGCTTTCCACAACCTTTTAACCTGCTCATCATCAAGAGAGTGGTAGCAGAGCAGGCTTACCATTGCAGAATCGGCGCGCGAAGGGTTGCCATTTGGATGGGTGCTGTCTGCATAATCGCTTATAACTCCATCCCAGAGCTTTTCAAATTTCGCGCTGTTGGCCGCATTCATGGCGCATTCCATCACTTCATTGTCTGTTAAATCCTTCCCTTTCTGGTTTGGATCAATGACAGGTCGTACGTTTGGTTGCCTGCTCGCGCCTGTGTTGTCGAGAATCCATTGGTAGAATTGACTCGCACTTCTTGGTTTTCTTCTATCGTTATTGGAGTATCTTTGATATGGTGGCCGGTTAGAGTAAGGTACCGGCCGCTATCATAAATTTCGGCATGCATTCCCCGAACGGTGCGATTCAATCCGTGCCCCGGCAATTTGCCCTTAAACAGAATCCGTAACCCAGTACCTGAAGGCGATCTTTCAGT
>CAVXWP010000014.1:0-118951 GCA_963765495.1 Blastocatellia bacterium | reverse complement strand
GTAAGTAGGGCTGTCATGCTTGCCGGGCTTTCTCCTAAGTAGCCACGCGGGGCGCATTCGTGCTTATTTGAACCGATCCTGCACAAGTCCGATATGTCGGTTGTCTGAATAGAAACGTGCGTATAAACGATTCTGGCGTCTTATAGGGCAAAATAACTGGGATTGCATGCTATCAACATATCAATCCTGTTTGAATATTCTTCGACCTCGACCCTCATTATGCCGAGAGATTGAAATTCATTGAAATTGTCTTTACGTTGTGATATATCAGGCTTGCCATAATCAGGTAATTTTCGTCTTAGAATATCTTCTTCTCGTTCGATAATACTTCGCACCAATTGGCCTATGTAGGATAATATGACAAGGCTTCAACGATTCATCTTTCTTTGCGGGGTGTTTGGGATTGTCATTTTGGTTCTTTTCCCTCCATTTATAGAGGGCTACCCTTATTCATCTGGCTGGATTGAGCAATTAGCAAGACACTATTTCATATTTCAACCTCCCCTTAATGGGGGCAGTAGGTGGTATAGGTTATTTTGTCAGACTTGGCGTATATATCGGACTAATCATTTTCACGACTGCGGGCCTGCTATGGGTGTTCCACGTTAAGAAAGAGGAAGAAAAGCAGCATCGCCATCAATGGAGGCTACCTATTGGGGTTCCCTCCTCAGAACTTGACATTAATAACCAAGAGACAGGAGTAGATAAGAAACAAAGGACACTCCTAATAATTGGACTTGTCGGGGTTCTTCTCTTGGGAATCTATACCTTCTGGGGCAAGAAGTTCATTGATCTATGGGGGTCGAAGAGCACGACAATACATATGCCACCACTACCAGCCTCCATCCAGAATGAGACCCGGCGGAAGAAGCGAAGCGGCTGATGATGAAATAAATCTACCAGCCGTCATTATTCCAGGGGCACTACTGGCTATCATTGTGTTGGTAATGATTACCTTGTTAAGCAGGCGCAAGAAAGCCCTACCTGATGCGGGTCCGAATACCAAGGAGGAATCGCCTTTGACTGGCGACTAAACAGCTTTCTTTGAAATAGAATCGAGGGCATATACGCATAAGGAATTTGACAAATATGCCTAAAGAATCTACCAGGAGGAAGCAAGAGCAGACAGGCGTAAAGCGTTTGATAGAAGAAAGCAAAAGTAGGATCAATAATGAAAAAGTATCTTACTCTTTCAATACTATTACGCCTCACGAGCGCAGGCTTATTATTTTGGGCCTTAAAGCGTAATCCTTATAGTTCTACACTCTGTTACGCTGGATCACTTGCCTTGTTGCAATCTATACGGCTGTGCAGGCTTATAAATCCAGTCGAGAGGCTTGGACATGGTTAATGGGTATTATTGCGCTCTCTTCAATCCTATAATTCCTGTCGCGCTCGACCGAAAGACCTGGGCCATTATTGATGTTGCGGCTGGTGCTTTAATGATAGTTTCTATTTTTTGTCCGAGAGATAGAAGGAGAACCGCCCCGCAAGCGAGCGGCTAGCCAGTGACACTTTCATCACCTCTATCTTTGAAGGCTACCTCAATATGGGAGGAATCATAGCCGATTATTCTGAGAAACGAATGAAAGGCCGGATTGTCCACTTTCCTGAAAAAGAGTCATTGGGCACTCTATTTTTGTCGAAACTCAGTGATGTTAATGGAGAAGCCTGGGAGGAGTTTGGCGAAGCGATTGGAAGAATCCACGTTCCTATAGATAAAGCCCTACGGCTTGATCTTAAATGGGGGCGGTTGATTTTTTTGCTCTATCCAGACTCAAGCCGGACGCTCTACAGGTGCTCTTTTTTAAACCCGCACAGATCAACGAGGCAAGATTATCGAGTATTCAAGGGCTAACAGGATTAAGATCACTTTCGCTCCCGTGTGCCTTCGATGTTAATAACGCTGGCTTGTTATATTTACAAGGGCTGACATCATTGCGGCATTTATCTCTCTCAAAAGCGCGTATCACTGACGATGCGCTGCTGATTTTGAGTTGCATGAAATCTCTCCGTTTCCTGAGTCTATGCGATATGCAAATAGGAGATGGAGGGTTAATTTATCTTCTGAGATACGTTGCATTAGAGGCTCTTGACCTATCGGGACTCAAATAACCGATGCAGGATTAATACATCTCCAAAAACTCACATCGCTCAGGATGTTACGAATAGAGAATACTCACATCAGTAAGTTTGGAGTAGCCCGGCTAGTTGCTGCGCTGCCGACTTGCAGGATTTGGGTAAAGTCAGCTTGGCAAACTGAGCCGGTGCAGTACAATGGGTATATCGAAGTGCCGCCCGATGACTCTCTTGATAAAATCTTCAATGGGTGCGCCGAATAAAAAACGATAGACCAATAGTTCTTGGGATTGGTCCTGAGCAGGCAGAACTCATGGTAATTGGCGAAAGTCCATACCGTGCTGATATAGAATCGGGCGAGCCTTTCCAGAGTAAGGGCGGGCAGATACTGACTCGGATGCTGGCCTCAATCAATATACCGCGAGAGAAGTGCTATCTGAGTTACGTGATAAAATGCGAACCGGAGAGCGAGCGCGGAGACTGGCCTGATGATTATTGGGAGGAAATGGAAGCAACAGGGGAGATGCCAGACTAACGCGATTTTTCAGATGAGGAAATTGAAAGCTATCGCCCTTTGATATTGCGAGAAATCCTGGCTGTTAGACCTCATGCGATCATTTGCATAGGCGCTCTGGCTACTGAGACACTACTGCATTCAAAAAAGACTATTTTGGAGTTACGGGGCAAACTCCACATGCTTTACCTCAACGAATACGCCTTTGGGCTAGCTGTTACATTCAAAACAGAATATCTATTTTATGTTGAGCGGAAACCAATAGATGAAATAAAGGAAGATTTGGATTTGATTAGAATTTACCTTCAAGCCCATATTACATAGTTTCTTTGCTAACAGTTTTCCGGCAATGTGAAGGAGCCTAGTAATGTCGAGTGCACCAGCACCAGAAAGACCAGCAAGAGGTAAACACCCACATTGGTTTATAGTGATTCTTGCTCTCAATATATTTGTAACTTTTCAATATATGCCAACAAATTTACCCAGAGGATTTATACTTGAATTCATCAGCCGGTTTTTCGGCTTGCTTGCTTTCCCCGCCGTAGTTGCTGGGGTTGCCAACTTTTTTGCTTGGCTAGCTGTTAAAGGGTCTTTGCCGAAAGATGACAAGACATCGGTTTTCGCTAATGTATTTGTGGCTGTGTGGATAGTTATAGCAGGAAGCCTGCTTTTGAGAGATTGGTTTTAGCTTCTTTAAGGCATTAAGGATGCACCCATTCCCGGAATGTGGGCATAGTCAGCCTTAGTTATGGGGGAAGCCATAGCGCCGCTGAACTCGTCGTTAGGCTTGCGCTGGGTTAGGAATTTCTCTCAACTTGATGGTATCAATCAGCACCATACTCCTTAGCAATCTCCTTGAGATTCAAATACTGCGTGTAAAAGTCGTCTAAGGCGGAATTGCCATTTGGATAATGCTTTACGTCAGTAGTGGACCAGAAGCGCCATGACGCAGGTGCTCCTAGGTAATCTTCGATAAATGCACTTGTACTATTGCGCCATTTATGGGCGTGGCGGAAAAACTCGCTCAAATCAGGTGCGACAAATGAGCGAAAAGTCTTTCGCCTTTAGCAACTGATTCTTTTAGTTGGCTTATGAAAAGCTGTTTTTTCTGTTCTTTTCTTTCCTCTGTCAAGTAATCTACGCTAAAAGCGTGACCGACATTAATATCAATTTCAAATCTTCTTCGCGCCCAAACTCACCATGCTCGCCAGCAACAAGTTTCACCTTCACTCTAAAGCCTTCACAATGCTGATAGATACACTTTGACAAAGGCTTGCGTGTATCAAGGTTATTCTCATAGAACGTAAAATAATTGGCATAACCACCTTCTGGATTTAACTGAAATGTTCCAATTATCAAATGATGTACTTTATTAACATCGAATGAAACAAAAGAAGATTCCTGGTTCAGCCAGCAGGCATAGTGGACCTCTGGTTCGACCCTATCAGGAAAATCTGGCCTATAGTACAAAATGCGTGCTTGAACGTTGCTTACGCTTCCTACTTTCTGAGGCGGGTTCGGCTCGTTAATGAATTTTACGGTGATAGCACGGAGCGCATACTCATGATGAGCAACCTCTCGGAAAATTTCATGTCTATCGAGGTCAACGAATAAATCATCATCACCCAAACAAACAATATTTGGTGCTGGCCCTAGAACCTTGGACATTGGTTCAGATGTTTGAGATGCAATTACTTTAATTGCTGAATTGACTACTAAAGCTACTAAAATGAAAGTCAATATTGGAATTAAAACAATCCAGACTCGCCAAGTCAGTAGCTTTACATACTCGATTCTTGGCTGATCTTGGGTTGGGATCACCCAAACAATAAAGGTAGCAATAAAGGCAAGGAGTCCGTAAACTATCCACACAAACTTTAACCCAGGACTCCACACAATAGCCTTTAGATACTGTTTATTCTCAGAGAGCCATTTTCGCATAGCCCAAGAATATCACTAGGGTTTAAAAGTTTTAAGGAGAACATTACTACTGGTACAGTCTGGCCTTCTAAGTAAGACACCTGTAAAGTATTGATTTTATTAGGAAGCGATTTTTCTCCACCTTGGATTCGTGACTTACTTTCATAGACACTTCGGCGAAGCCGATTGACCGCTAACTGCTCATTCCAGCGGATGCACTTTCCATCTACTCGTAATGTGACGCAGGGCGCTCGCATCGCCCCAGATGATTCATCTGCCTACTCACCCTTATGGACCATTATCTGTTGCTCTTTGTTCATCACTGTCAGGCATATATTTCTCTATTACCTCGCGCAGAATGTCGGCGGCATTCCTGCCGCCAATTACTTCATACCTGCCTGCATATAACTTCAACGCCAAGCTATAAGCTTCTGACTCTCTAAACAACAACTCGATGAATCGGTCTAGCTCGGCTTCTACTACCTGCCAGCCGCAGCCTTCTTTCCTCATCCCTCGGCGCAATACAATGAACAGGTCAGCTAAAGCTTCGCGGCTCTCCGCTGACAGACCATCAAGGCGAGTAAGCCTGCTCTCATCATCCATAAACAGGATGGCTTGATTCTCCTGGCTTGATTCTGTTGTCATGTGGATTGCCTTTCTGCGCGCTGATAAAGCACGCGGGATCGTGGGCCGTGCGGTTCTTTGTCGGAGTGCACGGCCCTTAATTTTAACTATGCGGCGCGCTGTCCTAACTCGGCGCGCTCATAATCAATCATCGCAATCCTGAGTTCACGGCGTAGCCTTTCAATCTCAGCATTGAGCAAGGCAATGCGGCGCTCAAGTATTCGGGCGGTTTCTCTGTCGCGTGTGTACTGTGTATCTGCTCTCAAGCTCTGCCGGGCTGCGCGTTCGCGTGTTTTATCGTTCGTGTAAAGCGCCTTTCCTTCATCGTTGCGAGCGTCGGCCGTTTCGCAGATTGCCTCAAGCTCTGCATCTTTGATCTGCTCTCGAACTTGCGCGAGGTCTTCGCTGTCGGTGATTAGCTCTTGGCACTTTGATTCGATTTGTGCGGGTATCTGATGAATCATGGTCTTATCTCCTGAGTGTGGGGCAAGTCGAGCTTGCCCCGGTCTGGTCAGTATTCACTGGGTAAAAGCACAGTCGTTGCGCTTCGATCCGATTCAGTGATTACCCAAATTTTGGTTTCGTCTTTGAGTAGGTATGCTGAGAAAATCCGCAAATCCTTATCAACTGAAAATTCGTTTTCTTGCTTGTCTTCATCGCACAAGCAACCCCAATCCCCTTGCTGATGTCTGCGGATAAATTCAAATGCGTCCTGGCCGGTCTGTGCGAGTGCTTCCAGTGCGCCCGGTGTTGCTACCATCCTGCCAAGTGAAAATCTTGCTTCGCTCATGCATCCTCCATTAGTGCGCGTAGTGCGCTAAATAAAATTGTCTGCTCAGTTCATAGGCCGGATGGTCTTTTACATTCTTGAGATTGAATGACCATCGCTTTGTAGTGGCGCTCATTTGTCCACCCATGCGGCCGAATGCTCGAAAATCGCCTTGCTCTGAATGGTAGGCAATATGACACCCTTGATGGGTTGGCTTGGTCGCAACTCCACCTTGAGAGCGGTAAACCGGATGATGCATGTTCGTTACATCATCCGGTTTGATTGCCTTACTGCATAGATAGCAAGTCATCAAATATCGAAACCGCCTATTCGGAGGTCCGAGCGATTGCATTTGTAAAGCGGGCATTTCGGATGCTCGCAAGCCTTTTTGATTAAGACCTGTGCGCCATCATCTAAAGTGACAGGGGTTGCGCGTTCCCAAGTTTTGGTTTCTTCTTCTGCCACCCGGATAGCTTCAATGTCTTCTGACCATTCGGAATAGCCTTCAAAATCTTCCGCGTTTGCGGTGGCCAGTTCTTCCGCTTGAAGTTGGAAGCTGTAAGCGGTCGGGTAAAAGTCGTTCGTGAGTGATTGAATGTCAGTCGGTGTCGTGTTAGATTTCATCTTGGTCAATCCTTTCATCGTTTAATCGGTGGAAGTTTCGAGAGGCTAGATGGCTGGAACCCATCTAGCCTCTTCGCTGTTAGAACGGATAATCTTGGTCATCCTCGTGCAACCATTCGCCAAAGTCTTCGGCGGTCATTTCAAACTCAACCTGCGGTATATCGCCTGCCTTGACTTGCTCAAGCGTGCGCGTCTCTTTCTCCTTCATCGTGGTAGCCTCCTGATTTGAAGTAGTGAGTTGTTTAAGGTGAGTGTTTGCGGTGTTGTCGGTCGAGCGAGTGTCTTACTCTCTCAACCTTGCGCCCGTCGTTTACTCAGCACGGCAGCCCTGGCCAGACCCTTTCAACTTCGCGCTTAATTATCAAAGACCATTAATTCGATACCGGAATTGTCTCATATTTGAGAAAATCTGTCAAGAAAATAATGTCTATAATCATAGAAAAAAACAAATGAATTATGATGATTTGTGCTGATATTTGCAATTATTCTTGTCTATGATTTTGTAATATGTAATTTTGTGTTATACTAGCATTGAGTTATTATGTTAGACTTTAGAGGCTATGATGGAATTAACGATAAAGGAAGTTGCAGAAAAGGCAGGTATTGCCAATGCGCGTCAGTTAGCAGCGCGTGCGGGCCTGCAATTGAACTCTGCTTATGGCCTGTGGAACGCAACGGCGAAGCGGGTTGATTTGGGAACGCTCGAAAAGCTCTGCACTTTGTTTGGTGTCGTGCCTGGACAGCTTTTTCGCTTTGAGGCTGACCCAAGTGTACTGCCTGGGGGAGAAGCCGAACAGAGTAGCGGAGTAGCATCAAGGATGCATCATTCAAGAAAGTCTAGTCGTAAGGCGAGGTAAGAGTTATGACTAAGGAGCGGAAGCAGAAGAAGCGCGGGCAAGGTGAAGGCTCAATCTACAAACGCAAAGATGGCCGATGGGCTGCTGCTATAAATCTCGGCTATCAGGATGGCAAATTGAAGCGTAAGACCTTTTATGGAACGACCCGCGAAGAGGTAAAAGAAAAACTCATTGCTGCTTTGAATGACCAACAAAAAGGCTTGCCGATCCTTACTGAGCACCAGACATTAGCTGAGTTCTTAGAAAAGTGGCTTGCTGATGTTGCATATCCATCTGTCCGCCCGAAAACATACCGATTCTATCTTGACCATATTCGACTTCACATCAAGCCAGCATTAGGCAAGAAACGGATTGAAAAACTCACACCAGCCGATGTTCAGCATTTTGTTAATGCAAAGCTGAAATCTGGATTATCGCCGCAGAGTATAAGGCACATCATTGCAACCCTACGCGCTGCCCTAAGCATTGCGGTCAAATGGCAGATTGTGTACCGCAACGTTGCTACATTGATAACTCTACCACGCATCCAGAAACAAGAAATGAAGGTCTTCACGCCCGAACAAACAAAGCTCTTTCTTGAATCCGTAAGAGGCCATAGACTAGAGGCATTGTTTATCATGGCCCTGACGCTCGGATTACGGCGCGGAGAAATATTAGGACTGCATTGGTCAGACATTGATCTCGATGCCGCTACTCTTCGCGTCAATTATGCTCTGCAACGCTTTGATGGCAAGCTTCACCTTGTAGAGCCGAAAACAGAGAAATCGCGCCGTGCATTGCCGCTGCCGTCGCTGCTCGTGGCCGCGCTTCGCGTTCATCGGTCACGTCAGCTAGAGGAACGGCTCGCGCTTGGCTCAGACTGGCAGGAATCAGGTTATGTATTTGTTTCAACAATCGGCACACCAATCGAGCCGCGCAATATCAACCGAACATTTGATGCACTAATCGAGAAAGCCAATAAGGAAATTGAGGGAAACGACAAATTGCCGAAGATTCGCTTTCATGATCTACGGCACTCCTGCGCTACGATGCTACTTTCTCAAGGCGTACCGCAACGAACATTGATGGAGATACTAGGCCACAGCCAAATTAGCTTGACTATGAATACTTACTCTCACGTTTTGCCAGAAATGACGCGGGCCGCAATAGGCGTGATGGACTCAATTTTGGGCGCAAAGTAGCATAATTCTTGCGGGTTGCTGTCAACTACTGCTGTCAACCTATCAAATGCAATTAAGGCCACCATATTAGTGGCCTTAATTTATTGAATCTAATGGAGCCAGCGAGGGGACTCGAACCCCTGACCTCCGGTGGAGCCAGCGAGGGGACTCGAACCCCTGACCTCCGGTTTACGAAACCGATGCTCTACCAACTGAGCTACGCTGGCTATCTATTGACTGTGCAAGCAGAATCTTCAAAATACAGGACGCTGCGCGAAACTGTCAAGCTTGCTTTCCAGCACTTGAAAGGCTCTCTTTTATTGATTTCCCCACCGCAAGATAAATCGCTATTTGTCAGGCTTTTATTGCAGCTCTTTATCTGACAACCTGTCTGCTTCTCCTGCAATCTCTTTATATTTAAGGGTTTACACTGCCTTAGCAGTTTGGCATCGCGATTGCCCTAAAGTAGTCTTCGGATTATATGCAGTATAAGGAGAAAATTGATGACAAAGAAAATATTTACACCCGCTCTGGCACTTATGGTCTTGTTTGTAAGCACAACCGGGGCTTTTGCTCGGCAGTCGGTCGGCCAGGCCAGTGATTGGGCAAACGTGATTTCATTGCCACAGGGAACAAAACTTTCAGTGAAGCTTAAAGACGGCAAGAAGGTAGAAGGAAGATTGATCAATGCTTCCGATACTACGCTGACCCTGGAGCGAAAGAATAACTCGTCTGATCTGGATCGCAATTCCATATCGAAGGTCTATCAACTGGTGCCAAAATCCGCAGCCAAATCTGCGGGCAAATCCGCTTTGATCGGCGCGGGAGTGGGGCTTGGCTTCGGCGGTGGAGTAGCTCTGGCAGCCGGCGGATATGAGGACATATCCGGGGGAGCGCTATTTGCCATTCTGGGTGGAATTGGAGCGGGCATAGGCGCAGGTATCGGGGCGCTCGTGGGAACGGCTACCGGCAGCGGCAACAAGAAAATTCTGATCTATCAGACGATATAAAATGCGCTCTGGACGGGTCAGGCGAGTTTATCTGTGCGGAAGATTGAGGGCGGCTGCCAGCTGCCCTCGCAAGCTCTCGAAATGTTCCGCGGGGATGCCGGCAATAGAAACTTGTAACCTGGCGACAATGCCTTCGATTTCGCGCTCTTCCTGTTCTTCTATAGCTTCGACTGCTTCCGCCACCCGGGCTTCGGAAGGCTTTCCCGCTACTCGCTGCAAGCTGCGCTGCAACAACCTGGCAGCTCCTTTTATCACAGACCTTGATTGTCTGAAGACTGCTCGCACGGCGCGCTCTATCAAGCTGGTATTCAGGCGGCGAAGCACCTCATCAACTGCATTTCTCGCCTCAATCGCATAACGCGGTCCGGCGGGCGTTATCCATTGGTTTTGAAAACAGTAATCGAGAAGATAGCCGTGATAGTAAAGGCGGCTTACAATATCAACCGCTCGTTTCCATTCAAGAAAAAATAGTATTTTGCGAGAGATCGCCTTCAACGGATAGAGTATTATCGTGCCCAGGCACCCGCTCAAACATCCGCCTCGATCATCCGAAAGCGTCTTTATATCCTGCTCGCTTATTGACTGACCATAGCTTGCGGCCAGTCCACGCACAAGCCTTCGTTGAAAATATGTTTTGACCAGATCGTCAACGAAGGGAATCGGTATTAGCGGAGTAAGCCCCGCAAGCACAGCATGCGTTATTATGAGCGTCTGATTTCGGCCGTCCTGTGCCATCTCGGGACTTGATTCTCTATCACTTCACCTGCTTGTTCAAGCTATCGCCTTGCCGAAGGCTGAGATTTGACATATCAGACGAGCACGAGCAAAGGAGAGCGATTCCCAGTCTACCAGATCAATAAAACGACGGACGGGCGCGGGCAGGATGGATTCCACAGTTATAATCTGCTGATCCTATCTGCTCGCGCCCTTCCGTGTTTTTTTCACTGTCGCAACTTCGGGCTGATTAAAAATTTATTGACCGGGCGGGGGAGCCTGCCCGCGTCTGCGCGGTCCTCTCCGGTTGCGAAGCTGCTCGGCCTTCTCGCGCTGTTCGGGTGTGAGTACGGCGTATATCTGAGATTTCACGCGTTCACGTTCAACCATCAACTGCGCCATCGCCTGCCCGTGACGAGTTGCAAGAGCCTGCACCTGCGCCTCATCAAATTTCCCCTCAGCCGTCGCCTCATTCAATTCCTTGCGGACTGAGGCAAGTTCCTGAAATATAGGCTCATTTGCGGCCTTCTCGGCAGCCAGAATCTCTTTTATTGCGGACTGCTGCTGATCGGTCAAATCAAGCTGATCAAAAACATGGCCACCGCCGGGTCCGTGTCGAAAGCCTCGCCCCGGCCCCTGAGCCGGAGTATAGACGGCGCTCAAGGCAAGCAGCGCTATGAGGCTGATTGCAATTGCTACGGTTTTCTTCATTTACATCTCCCTCCTATTTTTGAAGACATTTATTGGGTCTGGAAAACGCATCCTTTGAACCGGATGCATTTCAGCGCATTCTCTGTTTAGACGCGATGGGAGAAAAAAAAGGCGTAAAGAGTTGGGAAAGAATTTCGACGAGGGATGCGTGATTCGTGAAATTTTTGAACTCCCTGTTCAAAGAGGAAGCTCGCATTCAGATCACGAATCACGCATCCCTCATTTGCCTACGAGGGTCGGCCTTTTTTGGAGTTGAATCAATAATGCTGACCCGATTGTTTATTTGACTTCTTTCGCCTGCCTCGCGACCCATCGGTCCCCTTGAGCGAAGCAAGCGGCCATAAGGTGTATTCGATAGTCGCAAGCCCTGCCCCGACCACGGCATCAATCACTTCCTTTGATGGCTTGTAGCAGGGAGCCGCTTCATCAAGTGGCACGCGACCGTCCATATTGACCAGGATTCCGGCATCTGAATATTCTTTATCAATTTCGCGCTGATTCAGGCTGCGATTGGCCTCGCCCCTCGACATACGCCGACCAGCGCCGTGATTGACCGAGTAGCCGCTGTTGACGGCTCCGGCAGCCGGGCGCAGGATATAGCTCCAATCCTTATTCGACCCGGGAATCAATACGGGATGGCCCGTCTCTTCCCAGAGCGTATCTTTAAGCGCAGGATGCTCTGCGGGAAAAGCGCGGGTCGCGCCCTTGCGATGGACCCATACATCTCCAAATTCGGGATGCCATTCCTTCTGAACAAGGTTATGGCTGATCTCATAGATCAATTCCAGTTCGCCGCCAAATACGGATTCGAAGGCTTCGGCTACCTGCTCGAAGAGTATAAGACGGTTGAGGATGGCAAAGTTTCCGCCCGCGGCCACGGCGTTTAGGTAATCCCTGTAATGCGCGGAGTCGGGTGTGAAATAGCCGAGGTCTATGTCGGTGATCACGCTGGGCTTTTCGGCTCTGGCCATCTCGAAATAGTTTGTCGCCAGCCCGTGCCCCCAGCCGCGAGAACCCGTGTGAGCCTGTACGAACAGGGTCCCGGTCTCTTCGGCTCTTTGAAGTTCTATAAAGTGATTGCCGCCGCCGAGCGACCCCAGTTGCGCTTTGCCGCGCTCGGGCCGACCTTTGCCGCCCCAGGGCACCTGCCAGTCTGAGTCTACCGGCATGCGATGGCGCTCGGCTCTGCTGCGATCAAAAGTGGCTCCATATTTTTCGACGTAGTATTCCGCCCCGCCGTGAACAAGATTCATGAACTCGCGCTCATCCACATTGCCGAGCTTGATACTCTTGCCACCCGCGCCCATGTCTACTCTTTCCATCACGGCGCGATTGAATTCCAGCTTTTTTTCCGGCGTAGCCCGTTCGGCCGACACACTTGAGCGCGCGCTGACCATCCCACATCCAATATCGTAGCCGACCGGCCCCATCGCCACCGCGCCCGAATCGGCATCGGTCAGCAAAACACAACCGACAGGGACTCCATAGCCGTAGTGCGTGTCGGGCGTGATTACGACCAGTCTGACTCCGGGGAACCGGGTCGCGTTGACTATCTGGCGATAGAGAATATCTTCGGCTTCCTTGAGCAGCTTCGGAGTAAGAAAGAGCCGCACCGGGACATCCCGCGTATCTTCGGTCCTGAGTTCGTAATACCCAAGGCCGTTCCATCTGGCCAGATGTTTCCAGTTTCCCGCGTTCTTTAATGTCTTTGCCTCTCTGGGTTTCTCGCTCATCTAAGTTATGCCCTTCCCTCATCTGCCGTTTACTCAATTCAAACACCCGCTCTTACTTCCTAAACTCGACGGCTTGCCTTCTCTTTCTCTCTCTCCAACCGCGAAACCGCACACTTTGATCGGGCCTCTTTCTGACCCACTCAGTAAATCGCGCTACCGCCGAGTGAGCCAACAGCTTCTCCTTTGTGTTGTAATCATATTCGAGTTCTTTTTCTGTAAGCACGTCGTGAATATTTCGGTGGCAGGGACCGCAAATCCAGATTACGCGCTCGTGAATCTCAGAACGATCAAAATTCTTCTTGTTCTTTTTGTTCTTGTGCCTCGTCCGTGGGATGAGATGATGTTTTGTGACTTTTTCAACCTCTCTATCGCAAAGTTCGCAATGCCCAGACTTCCGCATGAAAATAATCTTCTCGCATTGCGGCTTTCTCCTGCAAGTTGAGCCTGTTTTGCCCACTCGTAAAAAGGCCGCCGGACTCACGCCCGACGGCCTCTCTGATGGCTCATCGCTGAGTCTGCGCTAGTCGCCAAAACCGGCTCTCTCCTCCTGCGCCTGCCCCTTCCCCTTGCTTCCCATCTGCACCAGCTTCCCTTCCACCTTCGGCCCTACTCCCAACTGTACCAACTTCGCCTCCGGCTCCCCGCTCTCTTTCAATACGTGCTGCCGGTACAACTTCGCCATCCTCAAGTTCTCCGCTTCGCTCAACTTCGCTGCCCTCGCCCTCTGCTTCTCTTCCCTCGCCGTCTTCGCTATCCCTAACTCGTCCAGGTCGTGTTGCACTTCCCTCGTGATTATCTCTTCCTTCAACACCAGATTGTGCTCTACACTGTTTAACTCTACTGCTCTCCCTCCCGCAAATATCTCGTGCCTCCCGTACTCCTCATACCACTTCGTCAAACTCGCCGTCATGTGCATCTTCTCTACTATGTTCCTCCACCCTATCCCCGTGTTGTATGCGCAGAAACTTATCTCCCCTTCCTGCGTCGCATACGGGATTATGCACCTCTCCGTCCGCCGAAAATCATAGTTGAACAAATCCTGAAACCACATCCCCGCTATGAACAGGAAGTTCCACCTGTCTGCTCTCCTCTTCTCTATGTCTTCCTTCGTCCGGTCTCCTGAAACCTTCCCATAATTCTTCCCCGTCGCTCCCCACGTCTTGTCAAACTTCGTCAACAAATCCTTTAACTTGAAATGCGTCGGCGACTGGTACGGGTCGTAGTTCTTCATCAAGGCCAGGGCCATCCCCACTATCGACAGCCACTTCCCTCTCCCAGCATCGTTGACCTTCATCACATCCTTCGCCAACTGCTCCCCGTCCAAAAACGCCGTCACTGGCACCGACTCCTTCGTCTCCTTGTCCACCATGATCGCCATACCTACTCCACAATTCGGATGGCATCCACAACTCAACTGCCCCCAGTCCGCCTCTGGCCCGTGCACCAGATCCGACCAGTCTGAAAATGTGCTCATAAACGAGATCGGAAACCAGTCTCTCACTGGCTCTCCCAGCCCCGTCTGCTTCTTCACATCGTGCGCCAGGTGCGACAGCGTGTATCTCTGCGCCATCCTCCGCTCGTCCGTGATCGCCTCATCTCGCCCTGTGAACGACACCGGCTGGAACGATAAAAACGAGGTCTTCTTTGGATTATCAAGCGCAAACTGGATTATCCGCCCCACCTGCTCGTTGTTTATCCCGTTTATGATCGTTGTCACTGGCACGATCTCCACTCCCGCGCTGTGGAGGTTCTCGATTGCCCGCAACTTCACATCAAAGAGGTTCCCCACTTTTCTGTGCTCGTTTGCGGCGTTGCCGATCCCATCGAATTGCAGATACGCATATCTCAGCCCCGCTTCTGCCGCTTGACGCGCAAACTCGGCGCTCTTTGCAAACTCTATCCCGTTTGTAGCCGCCTGCACGCTGTTGTAGCCAACCTTGCGTGAATACCTGACGGCATCCAAAAAGTAGGGCGAAAGCGTTGGCTCCCCGCCCGAAAACTGAACGCTCAACTGGCGGCGAGGCTTGATGGAAATCGCGTTGTCGAGCATGGTCTTGATGTCATCCCAGGTGAGTTCGTGAACAAAGCCGACCTGATTGGCATCCATAAAACAGGGGTCGCACATCATGTTGCAGCGGTTTGTGAGGTCGATCGTAAGGACAGAGCCGCGCCCGTATTTTATGGTAGAAGAGCCGTGATCGTGAAGGGTCTCGTCGTTGTGAGCGCGGATGTCAGAGCCAGGAAAGACCTGTTCAAGGTGTTTGAAGAAATCGGCGTCGATAGCCATGATGTCTTCGAAGTGGCCGTGTTTAGGGCAATCCTTGACCATGAGGATATTGCCGTCGCGTTCGATGATCTGGGCCTTGATTTCGCCGATGCGTTCATTTTTGAGGATATCGACGGGAAGAATGCCGTCGAGGACCTGCTGGCGGATTTCGGGAACGCAGCGAGGGCAGAGGGAATCGGTAGTGCGAGGCCAGCCGAGAGGAGGCTTGACCTTCTGATAGGATTTCAAGAGAGGCTTATCGCTCCAGGCAGGAGTGAAGGAGGGATTCTGTTTGATGCGATTGAATCTCTCGAACAGGGCCCAGGAGCCGCGAGCGGCCAAGGTCAATCCTTTTTCAACATACTTTATTGGCTTGTGCATAATTTCTTATCTCCTAGTCTACGGCGAAGCTCATAAAGACCTCGCTTCATCTTCGCTGAATCTGATGTATAACTCCGTTGCCGCCCGCCCGGCGGAAAATCGACGCCTGACGCTTCTTGCGGCTTGGTCCATTTAAAATTCCTATTCAGTCTGTTCGATCTGGTACAACTGCTGTATGGCCTGCACGGCTTCGCGCCGCACCGCGCCTTTTACCCCCAGCGTCTGCGGGTCGCGCCAGTTGTCAAACATCGCCACCTGATTTACGCAGGCAACCGTGCAATAATCCGCGCAGGCTTTCTTTGTCAGATACTCTTTGCGGATATGCTCTTTTGTGTACTCTGCAAGAGGTATCGCCGGGTATCCGCGCTGCTGCGAACAATAATGCACCAGCCCCTCTTCGCAAACATAAAGATAACGAGCGCCGGACCGGCAACGCCATTCATTGGGCTTGCCGTCTACCAGATTTTGCTGAAACTGATTCATCCGGGCGTAGCTCTTTTTGCCCAGGTCTTTCATCTTGACGTAGACTTCCCGCTCGATACCCTTTAGTGGTTTAAGCGTGCCGAGTCCGTCGTGAATGACTCCAAGCGATGTGGAAAATCCCAGTTCGACTGCCCTTCGCCCTATTACGAGCGCGTCTTCGGGAGTCTTGATCCCACCGCCGATAACGGAATTGATGTTGACATTGAACTCGGCAAGCTCGGCAAGCCAGACGAGCTTCTTGTCAAGCACCTTGAGGCTCTTCTTTGATACATCATCAGGCTGAACATTATCTATGCTGATCTGCAGGTATTCGAGCCCGGCCTTATTGAGACGGCCTATGCGCTCGCGCGTCATCAAATAGCCGTTTGAGATAAGCCCGGTCAGGATTCCATGCTTTCTGATGCGGGTAATTATCTTTTCAAGGTCCGGGTGCAGCAGAGGCTCGCCGCCGCTGATCGTGATGGCTGTCGTGCCAAGCTCGGCCAGCTTGTCTACTCGCCGGAACATCTCCTCCAAAGCAACCGGCTTCGAAAAATCATCGAACTCGTTGCAATAGGTGCAGGAAAGATTGCAACGTCGCATCGGGATGAGGTGAACGAGTATAGGATGATCTGTTGAAAGAAGACCCTTGGCTAGAAATTCAAACTCGCGATAGTGTCTTTTTACCTTTTTGGCAATTTTCATAAAAACAGTTCTATGTCCGCAAAAATAACATCAACCTGAATAATTTGTTTGGAACTAATTCATCTAGAACTTGTTAAGCAAAGAGCAAGTAGCATACCTCAATCGGGGAATAAAAGCTATATCAAATTTATTGCTGTAAGCCCTTTTATTGCCGCAAATAATTCGAATCTGCGATTCCTCCTGAAATCCAGACCAAAGCCAGAAATTCAGTTTTTGACACAAAACACGAGCAATGTATGCAAGAGAGGGCGACTAAATGACTCAGGCGATGGCAGGATGGCTCTTACCCGGTCATTTTGACACGTGCGGGTTGGGAACCCGCTCTAAATCTTAAATAGAAAGAGCTTATTCGATATGGGCGGCATTCGATTGATAATAGGGGAACGCATAGGAGAGAGTCACGTAGCCTGACCGGGGAATTATGTTTGTCGCCCGTATTGACTCCATTGCGGGCGGCAGCCGAATCGGGTAGGATTTGGTGGCAAGGTCACTTGCTCGAACCGGATTTGTGTTGTCTTCATCAGGCGAACGGGCTATGGAGGCTATCTCGCGTTCAGCCTTTTGGTTCCCGCTCGTTTACATTTCGCAAATAAAACGACATGAGAAAACTAGTAGAATGCATACCAAACTTCAGCGAGGGCCGTCGCACAGAAGTAATCAACGAGATAGTCGCGGCCATAAAGGCGGTCAAGGGCGCGGTTCTGCTCGATCATGAATCAGACCAGGATCACAACCGATCTGTAGTAACCTTCGTCGCTTCGCCCGACGTGGTGGTGGATGCGGCGCTTGCTGGGGCCCGAAAAGCGGCAGAATTGATAGACCTGAACAAACACTCAGGCGAGCATCCTCGAATGGGCGCAACCGATGTCATCCCCTTTGTGCCCATCGTGGGCGTGACTATGGAGGATTGCATCGAGCTTGCCCGCGAGTGCGGGCGGCGGATGTGGAACGAGTTAAATATACCCGTTTATCTTTACGAGAAAGCCGCGTCTCGCCCGGAGCGCGAAAACCTCGCCGCTGTTCGTAAGGGTCAGTTCGAGGGCATACGCGATGAGATAGCCGTAAATGAAGCGCGGCGGCCTGATTTCGGCGACGCCGGTCTGCATCCGACGGCGGGTATAACTGCCGTTGGAGCGCGTCCGCCCCTGATCGCCTATAATGTCAATCTCGGCACCTCGGATATAGAAGTGGCCAACAAGATTGCCCGGGCCGTCAGACACCTTTCCGGGGGGTTGCGATACGTCAAGGCGCTTGGTTTCGAGTTGAAGGACAGAGGGATTGTGCAGGTATCAATGAACATGGTCAACTACGAGGGCACGCCCTTGTTTCGGGTCTTCGAGATGATAAAGCGCGAATCAGAGCGTTACGGAGTAGCGGTGATCGGCTCTGAGATAGTGGGCCTCGTACCGCAGGGGGCGCTCAACGCGGTCGCGGATTTTTATCTTCGGCTTGAAAGTTTCAGCGAGAATCAGATACTCGAACACAGACTCGACCGGGCGATGGAGGAAGAGGAAGGATGAATCCTGAAACCTCAGATTTGAAACCTGAAATCTCGAATCTCAAAGCTCAAAGCTCAGATGACAGGAGACTGGCAGGCTCTATCGGCAATTTCGCGGAGCTTGTCGCATCCGATACGCCCACACCGGGAGGGGGCAGCGTCGCGGCCGACTGCGGCGTGCTGGCTGCCGCGCTCGGTCGTATGATGTGCAATCTCACTATAGGCAAGGCCAAATACGCGGAGGTCGAACCGCGACTTAAAGAGATAAGAAGCGAGCTTGAGCGATTGGGCGCGCGGCTCTCGGAGCTTATAGCCGAAGACGCGGCAAGCTTTGAACAGGTTATGGCGGCCTATCGCCTTCCCAAACAGACCGATGACGAAAAGGCTGAACGCAAGAAGCACATAGAAGCGGCCGGACGCCTTGCCGCCTACACTCCGCTTGAAACAGCCACGCGCGCAATCGAAGTCTTGAAACTGCTCGATGAGCTTAAAGCGACGGGCAATCAAAACGCGCTGCCCGATATAACCGTGGGCGCGCAACTGGCCGGAGTAGCCGTTAAAGGCGCTTCCTATAATGTATTTGCCAACCTCGGAATGTTTTCAGACAGCGTCGAAGCCGAACGCCTCCGCGTTCAAATGAATAGTTTGATCGAGACGGCAAAGAAGATTTCAGAAGAAATCGAGTCTTACACTTTAGAGCAGATGAGTTGAGAAGCGATGCGTGATGCGTGACTTTGAGGCAAAAGCCTTTTACAATCCAATCTCACGCTTCACGAATCACGAATCACGCACGACGGATCACGGATCAGAGAAAAGATGACAGCCCGCTACAAAGAAATTCAGGTGAGCATAACTGATCGGGTAGCGCGAGTGACATTTGCGCGTCCCCCTCTCAACGTCTTCACCATCGCGATGATGAAGGAGATGGCCGATGCCGTTCAACGCGTCGGCACACAGCAGGACATGTGCGCAATAGTCTTTGCCTCAGCGCCCCAGACGCACGCCTTTTCCGCAGGCGTCTCCGTAGAAGAGCATCGACCGGAAACCGTCTATCAGATGCTTGATGCTTTCCATTCTGTTTTTCGCGCGCTGAACACGGTTTCAAAACCGGTGATCGCTCTCGTATCGGGCGCGGCGCTTGGCGGAGGGTGCGAGCTTGTAGCCTTCTCAGACATCGCGATTGCCTCTCAATCGGCGCGTTTCGGCCAGCCTGAAATCAAGCTCGGAGTCTTCCCGCCCGTCGCATCCGTATTGTTGCCGAGAGTGATCGGTGAAAAGAAGGCCAGAGAGATGATACTGACGGGCGAACTGCTCACGGCCGAGGCCGCGCTCGCGCTCGGACTGGTCAATTATGTAGTAGCAGATAGCGACCTTGAATCAAAGGCCGAAGAGGTTCTGCACACGCTCCGGCAACTGAGCGCGCCCGCCCTTGAGATGAGCCGCCGCGCAATCGTTCAAGCGGGCGGCCTCACATTTGAGGATGGGCTCAAGCGCGCCGAAGACATCTACCTGAATCAGTTGATGACTTATAAAGACCCGCAGGAAGGCGTCGAAGCATTTATCGCAAAACGCCCTCCCCGGTGGAAACACAAATAGGGGCCGGGGGCCGGTATTCGATAGCAGAAGCTTGATGTCAGAGCGCGACTTTATTATTGCCGTCTTTTGCCATCAGGATTTTGACCTGAAAGCACCGGCCCCCGGCCCCCGACCAAAGGTTGCCAATGCCAGTACCATTACCGCTTGAGATAAAAAAGACCGCGCCTCACGAGATCACAGTCAGTTGGGACGACGGGCACATCAGCGTATTTACGACTAAGTATCTGCGTGTTGAATGCTCGTGTGCGGGCTGTGTCAGCGAGATTACGGGCAGGCGAATACTCGATCCCGGTTCGGTGCCGGAAGATATAACCGTGTTGAGCGCCGAACACGTAGGCCGCTACGGCATCAAATTCGTTTTCAGCGATTATCACGACGACGGAATATATACCTGGACCCGGCTGCGCGAGATTTGCCCCTGCGCCGAGTGCAGCGCCGACAAGTCCCGGAAATAACTCTTCATTTATCAGGCACGGAGAATGTAACTATGAAACTCGTTTTGCGTAGTGTTGCGCTAATGCTCGTTTTAGCTTTGATTCATCCGGTGTCGAATGCCCGGTCTGACATAAAGAAAAAAGAAGAGGCGGTCGCCTCAATTGAGAAACACAAAGACGAGCTTACAAATCTGAGCGATCAAATCTGGGGGTTTGCCGAAACCGCCCTTCGCGAAACGCGGTCGTCAAAGGTGCTGGCCGACTATGCCGAAAAGCAGGGATTCAAGGTCGAGCGCGGAGTGGCGGCTATGCCCACGGCATTCATCGCGACATATGGAGAGGGCCGCCCCATAATAGGCATTCTCGGTGAGTACGATGCTCTGCCCGGCATCTCGCAAAAAGCCGCGCCCGAAAGAGAAGCCCTCAAGCCGGGCGCGCCGGGCCACGGATGCGGGCACAATCTGTTTGGCGCGGCGAGCCTCGGGGCCGCCCTCGCAATCAAGGAGTTGATCGCCGCAGGAAAGCTCAAAGGGACGATTCGATTCTATGGCACGCCCGCCGAAGAATCGGTCGGCGGCAAAGTTTATATGGCCCGCGACGGGTTGTTTAACGACCTCGACGTGGCGCTCGCGTGGCATCCCGACAGCGAGACTCGCGCCGACACGCAAAGCTCGCAGGCGATTGTGGATTTCATAGTCGAGTTCCGAGGCAAGGCCGCGCACGCGGCCTTCGACCCCTGGAACGGGCGAAGCGCGCTCGACGGGCTCGAACTTTTCACTCACGGCCTCAATATGCTGCGCGAACACGTAAAACCGTCCGTGAGAATGCACTACGTCATACAAAACGGCGGCGATGTGCCAAACGTTGTGCCCGAATACGCAAAGCTCTGGTGCTGGGTGAGGGATTCGAATCGCGCGGGAGTGGATGGGGTTCTGAGCCGCGTTCGCAAGATAGCCGAAGGCGCGGCGCTTATGGCCGGAGTCGAATCTACGCTGACGGTCCAGGCAGGCGATTACGAGATGCTTGTGAACATAAACGGGGCGAAGCTTATCCACGCAAATCTGGAATGGCTTGGCCCGATCAAATACACGGAAGAGGAACAGGAATTTGCCCGCCAGATTCAGCGCGCTACGGGCGTTGAGCCAAAAGGACTGGACGGCTCAATCCAGCCGCTTGAAGAGCAGAAACCCGATCCGCCGGGCGGCTCTACCGATGTCGCCGATGTAAGCTGGATAGTTCCTACGCTGCATTTGTCTGTGACTACAGCCCCGACTGATTCACCCTGGCACGCGTGGCCCGTAGTCGCCTGCGGCGGGATGTCAATCGGGCACAAAGGGTTAGAGCAGGCGGCAAAGGCGCTGGCCGCTACTATGGTGGATCTGTTTGAAGACCGTGAGGCCCGAGAGGCGATACAGGCCGAGTTCAAACAGAAAGCCGGGGGAGCGGTCTACAAACCTTATATCCCCGCCGGGCCGCCTCCGGTGCCAAAGGATTAGCAGACAGGTTTTGACAGAATTTTGCGCTTCAAGTTATATTCTGATTTCAGGATGAATACACGCGTTTTAGTTCTCAACGCATCCTTCGAACCTATCAATGTCTGTACGGCACGTCGCGCCGTCGTGCTTATTCTCAAGGGTGTAGCGCACGCCGAAGAGAGTTCTTCGCAGTGGCTGCACTCGGCGCGATTTTCGATGCCTATGCCGTCTGTGATAAGGCTGGTCGAATACATCCACATCCCGTTTGAGCGAAAGAGCCTGTCGCGCAAGAACATTCTCTTGCGCGATCACAACACCTGCCAGTATTGCGGGCTGGTTTTCACGCCGCAGGAGTTGACCCTGGATCACATCCATCCCCGTTCTCGCGGCGGAGACTCTACCTGGGATAATCTGGTCACCTGTTGCCGCGCCTGCAACAACCGCAAAGGCGACCGTCTGCCCGAAGAAATACCGATGAAACTCATCAAACGCCCGCAAGGGTATAACCTGCATGTGAATCGTCAAATAATTCGCTATCTGGGCAGGGCGGATAAAACGTGGCGAAAATACCTGTTTTATTAGCTGATGTTACGCAATGGCGCAGAGCACTGGCCCCCGGCCCCCGGCCCCTGGCCCCCGCTTTAGGCTTTTCTTTATCCCCTTTTCGCATATAATTGTCACGCTCTGAGAGCAAACGGCTAAAGTATTTCCCTGCTCCGGCAAAAAGCTTGTAACTGTGATGCGGAATCTAGCGTCATTGACGGTGCGCGGCTTACTGTATCACCAGCCGTTAGCGCGAAACCCGGCAGTCAACCGTATTAACATGTTTTTCTCAAACGAGGAGAGTTCTATGAAACGAGGCTATGCTTTTTCCTTTGTATTGAGTCTTGCGATGGCTGGTTTTTTCCTTATACAGGGAGTAGGCCGCGCCGATGATAAAACAGCCCCGTCGGTGACGTTCTCAAAGGACGTGGCTCCGATCATCTTCAATAACTGCGCCGTATGTCATCAGCCGGGCGAAACCGCGCCGATGGCACTTCTCAATTTCAAACAGGTCAGGCCGTGGGCCAAATCCATTCGCGAAGTCGTTATCAATCGAGTCATGCCGCCCTGGTATGCCGACCCGAATCACGGCGAGTTTGTCAACTCGCGCCGATTGTCGCAAAAAGATATTGATACGATTGTCGCCTGGGTAGACCAGGGCGCAAAGGAAGGCGATGCCAAGGATTTGCCCCCGACTCCAAAGCTCAGACAAGAGGGCTGGAGCATCGGCAAGCCTGATGTCGTGCTCCCGATATCGGAAGAGTACAGCGTCCCGTCCGAGGGCACCATCGATTATCAGTACTTCGTAGTGCATACAAACTTCACCGAAGACAAATATATTCAGGCCGCCGAGATCAAGCGCGGCAATCCGGCGCTTGTGCATCACGTTATTATCAACGTGATCGAACCCGGAGCAGACGGTAAGGTGCCACCCGAAGGCCCGTTGCGTTTCAATACCGGCGGGCTCGGAGAGAATCGGGGAAGAGCCCGAGCAGGAGGCAGCCGTGAAGGCGTCCGCGACGCATTGCTCGTAGGCTGGGCTCCCGGCATGAGCCCGCTCATCTTAAAACCGGGTATCGCCAAACTCGTCAAGAAAGGCTCCGCGCTCGTCTTCCAGATGCATTACACTACAAACGGCGTGGAGGGAAAGGATCGCACAAGCGTAGGCTTGAAGTTTGCTCAGGGGCCGGTTGAGAAGCGGTTTCTTACATCAGCCGCATCGTCTCATAATCTGATCATCCCACCGGGCGAGGCCAACTATGAATCCCACGCCTCATTCACCTTTACCGAAGACAGTCACATCTGGGGCTTCATGCCGCACATGCACCTTCGCGGCAAAGACTTTGAGTACAAGCTGGTTTACCCCGACGGCACATCAAAGATCGTGCTCAATGTGCCAAAGTATGATTTCAACTGGCAGTTGAATTACTGGTTGAAGGAACCGCTCGCGGCCCCGAAAGGCAGCCGGCTGGAATGCGTAGCTCATCACGACAATTCGTCTGGTAACAGGTTCAACCCGGACCCGTCGAAGGAAGTGCGATGGGGCGATCAAACATGGGAAGAGATGATGATCGGCTGGTTTGATTACACGCTCGACAGCCAGAATTTGCGCGATGTCACGGCAACCAAATAAAGTCATACGGTTTTTGGGGGCCGCGCAGGTTGAGAATTTTTTTCGCGGCCTTTCGGCCCCCGGTCTACCGTACAGGGAGGAAAACGATGCGACGCCTGTTGATCTTTTTTGGAGCAATCATAACCGTTCAACTCTTTTTTGTGGCCCTGGCCCAGCAGGATAAGCTTGAGGGTCGGTGGGAAGGCAAAGTTAAGTCGGCTCAGGGCGAGCGCGATACCTACATCACTTTCAAAAAGGAAGGCGAAGGCTATAGCGGAGCCACTTCCGGTATGCGGGGCGATGAAATCCTTCTTAAAGATATAAAAATCGAAGGCAACAATATTACAGCAATCGCTATGGTAGAGACTCCGCAGGGGGGCATCACGCTAAATTTCGCCTTCGAGCTTGAGGCCGAGTCGCTAAAGGGCGAAGGCTCGGTCGATTTCGGAGGTCAAACCTTTACGTTCAATTATGATTTGAAGCGAGTCGATGAAAAGACCGCCGCCGCGCACGCTCAGGCCCAGCCCCAACAGCAAAGCGCGCCTCAACGAAGGCAGCGCGTCGAGCAGCCCAAACAGGAGCAGTCGCTCGATTATTTTGCCGGAACGTGGAACTTCAAATATCTGGGCCGCGAAAGCGCGCTCGGGTCGGCTCCGAGAGAAGGGACGGTCGTTTTCACAAAAAGCGCGGACGGCAAATCGCTTGACGCAAGGATTTCAGGTAAGACCGACGCGGGGGCTTATCAAGAGAGCGCCGTCATAACTTTTGATGAGGCGAACAAGATGCTCACGGTCAGCGAGAAATTGAGCAACGGCATCCTGCTTCAAAGCAAAGGCGATTGGCGCATACCCATCTCGATTCGTTTTGCGGTCGAGCCCGTAAAGATAAAGGGGCAGACGCTTCAGTTGAAAAGAACCATAAACGTAGTCGCCGCGCATTCATTCACCGTGGTCGAAGATCTATCGGAAGACGGAGGCCCGTTTGTGCGTCTCGGCCAGGCTCTCTACACAAGGGTCGGCGCGCCCCCGGCTCAAAATTAAAAGACCAAAATTAAAAAACAGATCTGAGATTTGAAATTTCAGGTCTCAGATCTGTTTGCGGTATCTTTCGGCTTCAATCGGAACTTCAACTTAAATAATTCAGGGTTGCTTGCCGTTGTAAACGGGTACGACCGGAAGCAGCGCCCGCGAAGGATGCGCCCGGTCGTGATGGATTGTGTTTGTAGCCACGCGCGTCTCGTCGTCTGCCCGAAGAGGTTTTCCGGTGTTCGGATTGGGATCGAATCGGGGATCGTTCGAGCTTGTTATTTGAATGGCTATTTTGTGGCCCTTGTTGAAGATTATGCTCGTCGCCCACAGGTCTATGTTGAAGCGATAGACTTCGCCTTTCTTCATAAAAACTTCGTGATCAAAGCCTTCGCGAAACCTTGCGCGCACGGCCGAGTCAAGCACCAGCCGCTCCGTCCCGTCAGGGTAGACATCGACCAGCTTGGCCATAAAATCGGTGTCCGGCGCATCGGATTCCGCCCATACCTCTACCGTGACCGGGCCTGTTATCTCGACCGCTGAGTCGAGCGCCGCAGTCATATATTTCAAGATGTCTTTGCGGTCTCCGGTCGCGCGCTGATCCATAGGCCCTTTCTTTATGTTGAGGTTTCCGCCTCCGATAGTCGGGACCGGATTTTTCGGATCATATTTGTAAGTATCGCTGCTCTCTTTATCGGCAGGAATATTTTCGCCCAGTCCGCCACCCGCCATCAAAAAGTATGATGTCGTTTTCGCGGGCGGAGGCCACGCCACAGACGTACGCCACCGGTTGCCCGGAGCCTTCGGATCGGTCACATCTCCCATCACGTAGTATTTGATCGGCGGCTCGTCCATGATGCCGTTGTCAGTGCCCTTGAGCCAGTAATCAAACCATCGCTGCGCCTCTTCGTTTGGATTGACCGAAGAGTTTGCCGGGTATTTCACTTCTTCAATATTCCCGTGGCCCCACGGCCCCATCATCAGTTTCTGATTGCCTGCCGCAAGCCCGCCCCCCTTCACCTGAAGCCCGGCGAAATTTTCAATATTCCCCTCTGAAAAGATGTCGTACCATCCGCCGTAGTTATAAACAGGGACGTGGACATCGGGCCAGCGTTTCGACATTTCATTCGAATCGTAATACCCGTCATAGACGTTGTGCTTGAACGTTTCGTAAAGCGCGTCAAGCGCGTTTTGCCGCTTGAGCCAGATTTCGTTCAACTCTTTGCGAAAGACTCCGCCCATGAAAGCCGATTGAGTGTAGATGCTCGACCGGGCCACCATCACAAACATGGCGACCAGATGAGGCGGGTTCATCATCGAGGCGAGGTTCGCGGTTATACCCATAGCCGATGCGCCGAACATCCCTATCTTGCCGTTCGACCAGGGTTGTTTGGCCGCCCATTCCACCGTATCGTAACCATCCTGCGGATCGTCTACGAAAGGCTGGTACTTGCCTTCGCTTTTGAACTTTCCACGCACATCCTGAATCACAAGCGCAAAGCCTTTATTGACCCACGCGGCGGCTCCCGCTCCATTCAACTCTTTATTGTAAGGAGTTCGCACAAGCACAACCGGCCACGGCCCCTTGCCCTCCGGCAGATAGACGTTTGTGGCAAGTTTTACGCCGTCGCGCATGACCACCATCTGCTCGTCGCGATTTACGGTCTTTGCCGGTTCCGGCTGTTGCGACGGCGCAGGCGTGTAAGCACTGAAGAGAAAAATGATCGCTATTGCGAGGATTGATAGTCTCTTTTTCACTGTCACCTCCATCGGCTAGGGGCCAGGGGTCGGGAGCCAGGGGCCGGTTTATAAGGTCTCTTATCCGCTAAATTGAAAATCCCGATTTGCTAATCGGCAACAGGCCGGGACGGACGCGGATCGGGCGGATTCTCGCGGATCATATTCATATTGACCTCAATATTACCGGCCCCCGGCCCCCGGCCCCCGGCCTCGCTACCGCTTATTTTCCGGCCCAGACCCAGCCATACTGGGTATTTGACGGTTGCGGGTTTTGCTGATACTCCTCTTTCATCTCGGAAATCTTATCGGTCTTGATCGCGTTGCGCTTGGCCGCCACGTTGATCTTGTAGAGGCGCGCGGCATTCAGGCCAAAGACCTTGGCTTTGATTTCGGGAGTGAGTTTCTTGTAGCCGTATTTTTCGGCCACTTCATCGCTGATCTGGAAGCGGCGGAATCGCTCTATCTGGCTTTGCGGAGAGCCGCCCCAGATCGAATCCGTCCCCCAGATGATATGTTCTTCGCCACCGGGCAGGTTCATTATCTGCCCGAGCAGGTGCATGGCTACTTCGGGTCGCGCGCCCGACGTGCCGTTCCAGGTCGAACCAAGTTCGAAGTAGACGTTGCTCAGTTTGTTGCGTTTGACTATGTCGATCAAATCCGAGCACCACGGGATGTACTGCGGATTATCGGCCATGCCTTCCTTGCGCGGAGCCGTAGGATGCCACGCCGAATGGTAGATGATGAAGTTTATATCGGGGAAATCTTTGGCTACTTTTTCGATGTCGCGCGGGTGGCAGTGCTCTTCGTTGAAGAGACCGAGCGGCAGCCCCTTGTGGATACACAGATTCTTGATCCCCATCTTGCGCGACTTCTCCCAGAAGGGATAGCTCATCTTTTCATCATCGAGCCACCAGGCGGTCTTGTTTATCTCGGCCCCTGGATACAGCTTCCACGAGTTGATCTTCAGCACCTTGGCCTGCCGTTCCATCTCTTCGATCTCTGACGATCCCATGTTGGGCCGCAGAAGACCATGAGAGAGCATTCGCTCGGATTTCGCCCAGCCGTTCACATCGTTTCTGGTGGCTACCATCTTGTCGGGCGGCAGAATATTCTCTTTCCACGAACTTGTAGGAACGCCGCTGATGATCGCCATCACGGTGTCGGAATCGAAGAACAGTTCCTTGACGTAGTGGGTCTCGTTTAGCGCGGCAAGGCTCGCGGAGGTGCTCTGCTCGCGGGGTCTGAATCGCTTTAGAAAAGCGGCTGCCTCGCGCCCCGCATCCGTGGTCTCAAACCAGTTTGACTCCACGTCGATGTGATGCGTCTGGTTGTCGAATATGAATTCGTTTTTTGGCCAGTGCTCTTCGTAGGCAGCCGCATCGAGCGCTTCAATCGGGTCAACCTCGTAGGTCTTTCCGAATACTTCGTTGAAGCATAGCATCGCCGCGGCCATGCCGCAGGAAGATTGTAGGAATCGGCGGCGCGTGACGCCTAAGAGCTTCGCGTTGCGGTCGGCCATCTCCCTCAGACGGTTTTCGACCTCAAGCTCACGGGCCGATTGGGGAGGCGGTATGAATTCTTCATTCGATGATATGCAACTCGGTATCGGCGATTGAATGTCGGATTCATCGTCGAGGTAACACTTACGTCTCCACATGGGCGCTCCTTTCGATCTTTGATAAAGCGATTTTCGATGAATGTAGGGGCAGCCCTTGTGGCTGCCCGGATCGCTCGAAGAGCGATGACTGCCATCGCGCTCGCGCGCGATTCGGGCAGCCACAAGGGCTGCCCCTACACTCAATTATGGTTTGGTATAAGCAGTCAGTGCGCGCATGTTTTAAACATGCTGATCCGCTCGTCTGCTGATAAAGACTGTCTGCTAAATACCAGAATCAAGTTGATGAGGCGAGTTTACTCGTATTCGATTGCGAATTCAAACGCCGAAGGTCTCTTCGGGCTGAGAGGCTGAGCGAAGGTGCTGTTTTGGCAAAAGCCCTTCGCCCAGCAATGTTATTTGCCTGTCGATTGCAGACATGCAACGGCTTACTTCTTGTTGAAGACGAGCTTTGATTCCATAGTGCCGCGCGGCGATTCCGTCGTGCGATGGATATTCAGCACCTTGCCGTCTTCCGACAACTGCCAGTGCTCTTTTACGTTGATGGTGACATCGTTGCCCTGGAAATTCAGGTTCCGAACCTGAGTGATTTCAAGCATCTTGCCGTCATCCATCCACTTAGCCTTGATAGTTCCTTTTGAGGGCATGCGGCCCTGAAATTCGGCGGTGGTTTCGCTGCCGTCAAGATTGAATGTCAAGCTCTGAGTGTTATCGCCCGTCGTGGTCTCTTCGACAAGCTTCGCACCGTCCTGAGTCACTTTCATTGTGACTTCGGCATCGGCCATCCTCCCTCTCAATCCTTCGCTCTTTGCATTATCCAGAACCCATGTGCCCGAAAAATTCGCGGGCGCAAGGCTTAAGGCAAATACGCTTGCGGCCATCAGAAAAACAAAACTGCTGATCGCTACAACCCTTTTCATTAACTTTCTCCTTCAAACTAAAATACTGCTGGCTGAATCGAAATAAGATGAGCAGGTATTTAATCAAGCGCCTGCCCTATACAAAGACGAAAACCAAGGCGCGGGCGGTTACAGAAAAATGGTGCGTGATGCGTGATGCGTGACTATTAGGAAGACAGCTTGTTACAGACATATTGCAATCCTGGTGAATCACGCTTCACGCATCAGTTGAGATAACAACCCCTGCTGTTGTAAATTCGATGCTGCGATCATTAGAGTCAATAATGAAGAGAGCTTATAAGCATTCATCTACCGATGGGCAGGAGTCTCGCAGGTTCGATGCAGGCCGCCGCCGTCTCATCACGCAGCTTGCGGGCTTGCCTTTTGCCGCCGTTTGGCTTCGCGGCGCAAGCCTTGCGCGAGCGCCTCAGCAGCCGCCCCTGTTTTCGCCCGGTTCGCCTTACAGTCGCGCCTTCGATTTCTCTACGCTCAAAACCTGGATCACTCCTAATCCCGAATTCTTTGTCCGCAGCCATTTCGGCATACCTGCCCGCGACGGCTCGCCGTGGATGGTCAAGATCAGCGGCGCGGTCGCACGCCCCCGGGCCTTTACGCTTGATGAATTGATGAAGATGCCTTCGCGCGAAGAGGTCGTCACGCTTGAATGCGCTGGCAATCTCGTAGGCTTTGGAGGCGTGTCGAATGCGCGATGGACCGGCATATCATTAGGCGCGCTGCTCGAAGCGGTCGGCGCACGCCAGGGCGCTGTCGAGGTAGTGCTCAATGGAGCGGACGGAGGAAAAGAGCGCGAGGCCGGTGGCATAATGGTTGACTCGTTTGCGCGCAGCATACCGCTTGCGAAGGCGATGGACGAGCATACGCTTCTGGCTTACAGGATGAACGGCGAGCCGCTCCCGCCCGAGCACGGCGGACCGCTCAGGGCCATCGTGCCCGGATGGTACGGGATGGATTCCGTAAAGTGGCTCACCGGAATCACGGTCGCCGACAAACCATTCAAGGGGTTTTATCAAACCGAACGCTATTATGTAGCGCGCCACGAAAGAAAAGGGATAAAGCGAATCGCGCTCCACGAAATGCTCGTCAAATCTCAGATTGCCCGTCTAGCCGAATCCGCCGACCGGCGCGTAGCGCAGGCTACTATCATCGGTGCGGCATGGAGCGGCGAGGCTCGTGTCGAGCGGGTGGAATTGAGTTTTGACGGAGGGCGCTCCTGGGTTGAAGCCGATCTGAACGGCGAAAGCGCGCCGTTTGCATGGCGGCTCTGGTCTTACGCCTGGAAGCCTCAGGCTGCGGGCAGTTATGAAATCATCGTGCGCGCAAGCGACAGCCTCGGGCGCGCGCAGCCGCTTGAGCGCAACCCTCTGGCGCTTACCCCTTATGGCAATAACTGGGCCGACCGGCGAAGGCTCGAAATCAAGTAAGCGCTATTCAAGTAAGACTAATATTGTTGCGTATCGCCTGAAATCACATGAAGTATTCACATCTTTGCAAATTGATTTTTCTCCTACCGGGGCTGATCTTGATTCAGGGAACTGTCTTCGCGCAAGGTGACGCACACGCTCATCACGGCGATGAAACTGCGATTGGGGTGCCCGCTGAAATCCTCGAACGCCCCGTATCGCTCCGCTCCGGTATAGGCCGCGCGCATCAGTCGGTCACGACTTCATCAAAGGAGGCGCAGGCATTTTACGATCAGGGGCTTGCTTATCTGTACTCTTACGTATGGATAGAAGCGGCACGCTCGTTTAATCAGGCGCTCAGGCTCGACCCGAACCTTGCGATGGCTTACGTGGGTCTGAGCCGCGCTTATTCGGGGCTGAATGTTACGGAGGCCGCTCGTCAAATGCTTCGGAAAGCTCAGGCGCTCGGCGCGGGCGCAAGCGAGCGGGAACAGAAATTTATCGCCCTCAGAGCCATTCAACTCGAAGCAATGTCTGAACCTGGAAACCCCGCGCCGCACTCTAACTATAAGGAGGCGCTCGACGCGGCAATTGCTGCCTACCCGGACGATCCGGCACTGTTGTTGTTGCGCGGGAATGCCGAAGAGCCCCTGGCCTCGGGGCGAGGCCAGAGCGGCGCGGAATCGTCAATCTCATTCTATCAGCGGGCATTGAAACTCGACCCCGATTGCTTTGCCGCGCATCACTTTCTGATTCATTCATACGAGAATCTGAACCGGATCGAAGAGGCCTTAAAGGAAGGCGAAATTTATGCCCGTATGGCCCCCGATGTGCCTCACGCTCGCCACATGTACGGACACGATCTTCGCCGCGTGGGCCGCATCAATGATGCGCTGGCCGAATTTCTCAAGGCTTATGAGCTTGAAACGGCTTACTACAAGCGGGAAAACATACCGGCCCGATACGACTGGCATCATCAGCATAATCTCGATTTGCTTTCGACATCTTACCAGTATCGCGGGCAGATGAAGACGGCGAAAATTCATGCGCGAGTCATTTGACGTTGAAGTCATGCAGGATGCGCTCGCATTCAACAAGAAAGAATGGCCGGAATTTTTGCTCTCAAGGGGGCGAAATCAGGAGGCGCTCGACGCGGCGAAAATACTGGCCGCAAGTCCTTGGGAAATCGTCTCGACCATAGGCCACATCATGGCGAGCCGCGCGCTTATGGCTATGGGGAGGCTTTCGGATGCGGGCGCGGAAGCGAAAGCGGCGCTTGAAAAGACGCGAGGCTCGGCCAGAACAATCGGGTTTGTGACCCAGTATCTTTCAGCCTTGCAGGGGGAATTTTTTCTACGCACCGGACAGGTTGAAAAGGGCAGAACTATTCTCGAAACCGTCCAGACCCGTATGCGTGTCGAGCCCGGACCCGATGCGTGGATTCAGGCTCTGTTCAGGCTGGAAGCGATAGCCCGCGTGGCGCGCGAAGTGGGGGATTGGGAACTGGCCGAATACACCGCCCGGCAGATGCTTGAACACGACCCGGCCTACGGAGGAACTCATTACGCGCTGGCGCTTGTGGCCGAGCATAACGAGGACACCTCAACGGCTCAGAAAGAATTTGCGCTGGCCGAAAAATACTGGAGCGATGCCGATACGGACCTGCCGGAGCTTGTAAGGGCACAGGCAAAGACGACCGCGCCGGGAAAATAAAATGTCTTATCCACAAAGACGAATGCCCGCGAATCAATGCTGAATTCGCGGGCATTCGTGTCAGTAGTAGCTGTTTGCCTGAGTGATTAGAAGGTGAACCGGCCTCCGAACTGGAAGGCGCGCGGTCCGCCCGTGCCAAAGGCCTGACCCGCTCTTTGCGTAGGCTGGCCAAAGTTACTGTTTAACGTCTGACTGTACCCGGTAAGGTTTGCGATATTAAACAGGTTGAAGACCTCTGCGAAGAGTTGGGCCTTATAGCTTTCCTTGAACGTGAATGTCTTTGACAAACGAATATCCTCGGATTGGAAATCGTCGCCAAATTCGAATTGAGTCGGTAAGTTGATCGGGTTGATCGTAGCGCCTCTTGCGTCCTGCTTGCCGGCGAAGTTCGAGTTGAACTGGTTTACAATCGTGATCAACTCTTGCTTGCTCGTGCCGCGTCCGAGCGTATTGATCTCAAGACCGGGCAGAGTGTCGCCGCCCGTCCCGTCGCCGTTTATATCGACCGTTCCGCCAAGTCTCGCATTAAACGCACCGCGGCTTCCATAGACTGCGATCAACGACGCCTGGAAACCGAGCGGCAGATCGACCACACCGCTGATAGTAAGGTTATGACGGGACCCGGCAGGCCCCTTGTTTCCAAACCAGTCAAGCAGGTTCTCTCCGGTGAAAAACTCTGTTCGGCTCGCAAGCGAATAGCTCGCGGTGAACTGATACCGATTCGAGAAACGCTTGTCCAGTTTCACAAGCAGAGCCCTGTAATCCGAGCGTCCGCTCGATTGCGTGACATTGATCGACCCGTTCGAACATTGCACGGACGGGTTGACTGCTTCCAGACCCACGCACCTGCGTATGGCGGGTCCGCCGAAAGCGTCCGGTCGGTTATAGACGTTGAAATCGTTGGCAAAGAGCGTGTGTACGCGCTTGCGAAGCACGAAGTCGGCCGATAGGGCCATATTCCTCGGCAACTGGCGCTGAACGCCTATGGTGAACTGCTCCGAGTAGGGAGATTCCAGATTTGGGTCAAGTATACCGTCGCCTGTCTTGAAGAAATCGAGGCCGGAAAATCCCGCCGCGCCTGCTGCCTGAAGCCCTGCGGCAATGATCGGCCCCTGCGCGTTGAGCAACGTCAGGAAATTAGCGCCCGTGAACTTTGTCGGGATTGTTCGGAAGTCAATCGGTGTGCCGAGCGCCGGATTTATCAGATTGAGCGGCGCGGGCAATGGAAGTTGCGGAAACGCAAGATTGTTCTGGAAGTAAGCGGTTGCCACGACCGAGCGGCCGTTACCCGCCGGGCCGTTTGTAGCTCTTTCCTGCAATCTGGTAACAAACAGGACCGTGTCGTAATAGATGCCTGCGCCGCCACGTATGACGGTCTTGCCCTGGTTGGCCACATCCCACGCAAATCCGATTGAAGGAGCGATGTTGTTTTTGTCCTTGCCCGGTTTTCCGATGTCACCGATAAGCGGCGCAATCAGGGCCGGCTTTGCAAGATCATGATTTGCGAGGTTGGTTTCATACTGATAAGCCGCTCCGAAAGAGAACGTGAAGCCGGGCCGCACAAGCCAGGAATCCTGCGCGAAGAAGCGATAGCGATTGCCCTGCCGCGCTATCTCCGTGTTGAAGGGGGGCGGCTGCGACGGATCGCCTATGCCCACGGCTCCCGCTATGATCGGGAGCTGTAGAATGTCATCAAGTGTAAGGGTTGCGCCCGGGGTGGTGAAGGCCGCAGGCAGCGGTATCGTCAGCGCGGCCTTGAGCGGCGCGGGCAATGGAAGCGTGGAGATAAAGGCATTCGTGGCAATCACATCGCGCGGGTCGTGCAAGACTATCAGCGCCGGATCGAGAAATGCCCATAATCCTTTGCCGTAGTTGTGCTCCCACTCGCCGCCAATGCGAATCCGGTGAGCGCCCTTCTGCCAGCTGAGGCTATCGGTCGTCTGGTACCGATCCAGATCGCGCGCCTGTGGCGCATTGGTCGTGTTGCCGAGAAGCAGGTTGCTGTTATTGACCTGTACCTGAGCGCCTCCGAGCCCTATGCAGCCTATCTCGGATGCCGGACACTGTGAAGAAGAGGGTATCCCTTCCACGTTCTTGATCTTCTGATAGTTGAAGCGGGCATCGTTTACAAGGTTGTTTGTGAATATGGTCGTCAGACCGAATTGCAGGTTGTGATCTCTGCTCTTGTTGTCTCGCCAGCGCGAAGGCAACGAGTTGTTGGCATCCGGCGCGAGCGTATCGTTATGGTCATAGCTGTAGCGCGAAAACAGCTTGTTTTTGTCATTGATGCTGTAATCGCCGCGCACATTGACCAGAAATCCCTTATAGGGACTCGTGAAGGTCGTATTGAACTGGCTAAATCCCGAAAACCCCGTGACGACATTCGATATGGCCGAGGTCTGGTCGAGGCGCTCCGCATTGGCAAAGAAGAAGGCTTTATCCTTCTTGATAGGTCCGCCGAACGCGCCGCCGTATTGATAGCGGCGGAAGTACGGGTCGGGGTTTGTAATGCTGCGCTGGAGATTTGGATTGGCGGCTATGGAGTGATCGCGGAAGTAGAGGAATCCGCTGCCGTGATAATCGTTTGTCCCCGTGCGCGACACGATATTGATTGCGCCAACCGAAGTCGTACCTGTCGAGAGATCAAAGTTGAAGGTCTGTATCTGAAACTCTTGAATCGTTTCGGTTGAAAAATTCTGGGCCGCGCCGCCGCACACAGGGTCGACTATGCTGCCTCCATCGACAGTGAGTCGCGTCAATGCCGAATCAGCGCCGCCGATAGAGACGTTGAATAGATTGTTTTGAGACCCCGGATTCTTGGCCGAAACCGAGACGCCCGGCTCAAGCAATGCGAGTTGCAAAAAGTTGCGACCGTTGAGCGGCAGGGCTTCTACCTTCTGGCGGTTGATGACACCGTCAATCTTGAAGTTCTGCTTATCAATGATCGGCGCTTCGGCCACAACGTCTACGATCTCGTTGGCCGTGCCGACTCGCAAAGAAGCGTCACCCGAAGAGGTATTGCCGACCTGCACAAGCACTGTGCTGATCTGAGTAGCGAAGCCGCCGGCTTCGACTTTGATTTCATACTCTCCCGGTAAGAGGGTGCTCACCTGATAAATACCGTCGTTGCCGGTATTGGATTTCCTTACTTCGCCGGTCGCCTTGTTGGTGACCGTAATAGACGCATTCGGTATCACGTCACCTTGCTGGTCGGTGATCGTGCCCCGGATCGAGCCTGTAGGATTTTGTGCAAAAGCTGGGAAGGACATCTGTGCCACCAACGTCAATATTGTGACTGTCAGCAGCAAGATTTTAAGCTTGCTACGCATACCTTGCTTCTCCTTTCAAGTCCTGTGAGCGGTAATGTGCCTCATTGATTCTTATATTAGAGTTAAGAGATTCAAGCCACGCCTGAAAACCGGACTCTAAGCTGATGAGATTCTGAGACTACTTCCTCAGAGTCAGTAGCTAGATAAGGCCAGCCTATAAGACAAATTTCCGGGGCGAACAACTAAACAGCGCCCGACCACTTATTAATAGATTCCAGAGAAATAACAGCTTGAGAGCCTATGAACGCGCTAATAATTGTGTTTTTTGCTCATATTGTCAAGCTTTTTTTGTTGCTACAAGCCTTTATATTTGCGCTCACAAAGGCGCGCGCGCGCCCGGCGTCAGAATGTTGCCCGGCGTCGCGTCCCGGGCCAGGCATTACAGGCGGTTTGTGTTAAACTAAAGCAGAGAGATTTCAATTCTCAGGATAGGAAGTATCGGCATGAATGCGCTCAAGAAAAGCATCACCACAACGCTTGCGCTGTTGCTGGTTTTATTTGCCGCAGCCGCAAGCGCAAGCGCGGAAGTTCTCAGCCTCAGGCTCGACGATCAGATAACACCTGCAAGCGCCGATGTGATAACGTCGGCAATTGCGCGAGCCGAACAACAAAACGCGGAGGCTTTGATAATCATTCTCGACACACCGGGCGGGCTCTCGGATTCCATGCGCGAAATCGTCTCGCACATACTCGCCTCGCGCGTGCCGGTGATCGTCTATGTAGCGCCGGCAGGGGCGCGGGCGGCATCGGCCGGATTCGTCATAATGCTCGCCTCGGATGTCGCGGCGATGGCTCCGGGAACGGCTACAGGCGCGGCTCATCCCGTTATGATGGGTGGCGGCGAAATGGATAAGACCATGGCCGAAAAGGTAGTAAACGACGCTTCGGCCTATGTTCGCAGCCTCGCCGAAAAACGGGGTCGAAATCCTCAGGCGGCAGAGACGACCATCCGCGAAAGCAAATCCTTCACCGAGCGCGAGGCGCTGGAAAATCATCTTGTAGAGATCGTCGCGCGCGATGAGCAGGATTTGCTCGCGCAACTCGACGGGCGCTTGATCACTCGTTTCGACGGCTCTCAGGTGAGGCTCGAAACCTCTGATGAAAAGGTGGCCGAGATCCATCCGAGCATCAGGCAGCGATTGCTTATGGCGCTTGCCGACCCGCGAATCGCCTTTGTGCTTTTTGCAATCGGCGCGCTCTGTGTCTATTTCGAATTCCAGCATCCGGGCGCGATTGTGCCAGGCGTGGTGGGCGCTCTCTCAGTGGTGCTGGCGCTATATGGATTTCATATGCTCCCGATAAATTTGACCGGCGTGCTTTTGATAGCCGTGGCCCTGGGGCTATTTGTGCTCGAAGCCAAGGTGCAGGGATTTGGCATACTGGGCGCAGGCGGGATCGCGGCGGCAGTGATCGGCTCGCTCATCCTGATAGACGTGCCGACGGCTTCTGGGTTGCGACTGCCGCTTGGCCTCGTGCTTGCCGTGGTTATACCCTTTGCCCTGATGATGATCTTTATGCTGAAGCTCGCGCTCAGGGCGCGGCACGCGAAAGTGGTTACGGGCGCGTGTGGAATGATCGGACTCAGGGGCAGGGCGGAATCCATAATAGCGCCCGAAGGCACTGTCTTTGTTCGAGGCGAGTTGTGGCGCGCTCGCTCGCGGATGCAGGTTGCCAGGGGCGAAGCGGTGCGCGTCACCGGCCTGAGCGGGCTTACGCTTGAGGTCGAAGCCGATACGGATGAAGCGATCGCGCCAAAAAAGGCTTCCGCTATCGAGCAATAATCGAATCATCATAATTTGCCCGGATTGCTGTGATCCACGTTCAGAGATGTTAAGGTTCCCAGGTATTAATTCCGGCTTTGTATAATTGAATACTCTAAACTGAACGTCGAAGCCTTTGACAGGTTCTCTTTCGCTGTGAGCGAGAACCGACTAGAATAGGAGATGATCTATGGGCAATGAACTTTTCACATGGCCGATCATCGCAGGCGCGATCCTGCTGATCTACCTTTTGAGCGTGATCAATATTTTGCCGGAATACGAGCGAGGCGTCATCTTTCGCCTCGGTCGGTTGCTGCCGGAAGCAAAAGGGCCGGGCATCATCATGGTCTTTCGTCCGATTGATCGCATAGTGCGGGTAAGTCTTCGGACGATCACGATGGACGTTCCGCCGCAGGATGTGATAACACGTGACAACGTGACCGTTTCCGTAAACGCGGTGGTCTACTTTCGGGTGCTTGAACCGCGTCTGGCAGTGGTCGAAGTTGAAAATTATCTCTACGCCACTTCTCAACTCGCGCAGACCACTCTGCGCTCGGTGCTCGGCGAAGCGGAGCTTGACGAGTTGTTATCGAAACGCGAGAAGTTGAATGAGCGGCTTCAAGAGATACTCGATCTGCACACCGACCAGTGGGGCATCAAGGTGTCAATGGTCGAGATCAAGGCGGTGGATTTGCCTCAGGAGATGCGCCGGGCAATGTCGCGACAGGCTGAGGCCGAGCGCGAAAAGCGCGCCAAGATCATCCACGCCGAAGGCGAATATCAGGCGGCAGAAAAGCTGGTTCGCGCCGCTACGGCCATCGCCGCTGAGCCTACCGCGTTGCAGTTGCGCTATCTGCAAACGCTGACCGAGATAGGCATGGAGCAAAACACCACCGTAATTTTTCCGGTCCCGGTAGATATGCTTACGGCGCTGCTCGGCCCCAAAATCAGGCAGGAGGCCGTTACAGGCCAGCCGCGCGAAACCTTCAAGGTGGGGTAACGCGAGGTTGAAATCAAGGCGCAGGAGATGAGCTAAGGAAGATGTCTAACAAGCAGGTAATCGCGCTCTTTATCGTAGGAATCGCGTTGCTTCTGGGAGCTTTCTGGGCCGGGTTGAACGTGGTCAAGGAAGCTCCTTCGACTGCAAGTGAGCCGGTCGCGGCAGATTCCAAGAACGCATCATCCGGCAAACAGCCGCCCGCAGGCACGCAGACGCAAACGCAGGAAGAGAGTAAAGACGCCCGTTTTATCGTGCAGGTCGGCGCGTATGGAACAAAAGATCAGGCGGACCATCGCGTTTCCGAACTTCGCCAGAAATATCTGAGCGCGCACACACAGGAGCCCAACGGCCCCGACACTCTCTATCGCGTTCGCATAGGTCCGTATAAAACGCGTGAGGAGGCTCAACAGGTAGCCAGCGAGCTTACGACCGAAGGCATGAAGGGCGTGATGATTATCCCGGGGGCGCAGAATTGAAAAGTGATGCGTGACGCGTGATTCTTGCAGACTTGCAAATTGTCTGAAACAGCGACCTGTCTGATAGTCACGCGTGACGCATCACGCATCACGCATTACGAATTATGCTAGTTCAAATCGAAGGAATGAAAAGCAACCCGCGTGCGCGGCTCCCCGAATGGCTTCGAAAGCCCGGGCGCAATGTCGAGGCCGATCACGAATTGAAGCGGATGCTTCGGACCCGAAATCTGCACACCGTGTGCGAAGAGGCGCGCTGCCCGAATCGAAACGATTGCTTTGCCCGTGGCGCGGCTACTTTCATGATACTTGGCGATACGTGCTCGCGCAGTTGCGGTTTCTGCGCGGTAAAGACCGGCAGAGGAGCTTCGCTCGAATCGCTCGCGGGCGAGCCCGACGAGGTGGCCGAAGCCGCCTCTCAACTCGGGTTGCGGTACGTGGTCATCACTTCGGTCAATCGAGACGAATTGCCCGACGGCGGCGCAGGCCATTTCGCAAAGACCATACACGCCGTCCGTAGCCGCTTGCCTGAATCTCTGATAGAAGTGCTGACCCCGGATTTCAAGGGGAACCGGGAAGCCCTCCACGCTGTGCTCGACGCCCGGCCCGATACGTTCAATCACAACGTAGAGTCGGTCCCCAGGCTCTATCCGAAGGTGCGTCCGCAGGCCGATTATCAGCAATCACTCGATCTGCTTCGAAACGCGAACCGTTACGCGCCCGGCATCCTGACGAAATCCGGGTTTATGGTTGGCCTGGGCGAGCGAAAGCAGGAAGTAAGGCAACTGCTCGAAGATTTGCGCGCGCACGATGTAGGCGTCGTGACCATAGGCCAGTATCTGCAACCTACGCGGAAGCACCTGGCCGTTGAAGAGTACCTTCACCCGGATGTTTTCCAGGAGTACAAAGAGTACGGCGAGGGGCTGGGGTTTCGCGCCGTCTTTTCCGGGCCGCTGGTCAGAAGTTCGTATATGGCCGAGATGGTCCACGAGCAGACCCGTGCTGAAGATCTGAATGATGGATTCGAAGTATTCAGCGCCAATAAATTCATGACTGATTGTCCATCGCTGATCGCAGACGAGAAAACCTTTCGCCTTCGGCACACCGAAGAGGCTATGCCTCCGGCCTTCTCTCGCGATGATCTTCTGGCCCGGCGGCTCCGCGTAGCAAAGGTGCTGCCTTACCAGCAATCGACCCCTCCTTTCATCAGCAATCTATCGCTCGCCCTTTTTTCCGGCCTGCTGCTGATCTTCGCTTTTCCCGAATGGAATCTCTGGTCGCTCGGCTGGGTAGGCACCGCGCCGCTCATCATGGCCGTTGCCCGCGAACAGCGTTTCTGGCCTTCGATGCTGCTCGGCTATGTGACGGGGACGCTCTTTTACATGGGCTCGTCGCACTGGGTAACTCATACCTTCAATGTCTATGGCGAGATACCGCTCTTTTTAAGCTATCTGATTCTTCTGGCCTTCGCTTCGCTGCTCGGTCTATTCACGGGACTTTTTGCGGCGGCGCTTGGCCGCCTGATAAACCGGTTCGGCGGGTGGGCGATGCTTGCCGCGCCCGCTCTCTGGGCCGCAAGCGAGTGGGCGCGGATTCAAACGGTCGGCATGGGCTGGAACGCGCTCGGGTATTCTCAGGCGTTTCAGCAGCCGGTAATTCAAATAGCGCGGCTGGGTGGTGTCTACATCGTGAGCGCGCTCCTGGTTTCGGCAAGCACCGCGCTCGTGTTTGCTCTGATCTATCTGGAACGGAGGCGCGGCATAATAGTGCTGACGGCGGCAGGCGTGCTTGCGGGAGCGACTCTCGCCTACGGGCAGGCAATCAGACCCGAAGCCGATGAACCGCATTCGGTTTCGGTTGTAGCCGTTCAGCCTGATATTCCGATCTCGGGGCCGTGGGACGATCCGAATTTCATCGATCGAATGACGACTCAGCACCTCACGCTATCGGAAGAGGCCATAAGGGGAAAGGGTAACCCGCCGGGCGCTGCCGCGCCGGGAAAGAATTTCGCGCCGACCGAGGGGCCGATTGAGAACCGCGAAAACAAGGGCGCGGGGGTCGATCTTGTGATCTGGCCCGAATCGCCTATGAATTATGCTTACGATCGTGACGAAGGTTTGCGCGGGCGACTCGGTGAGTTTGCTCGGCGCAATCAGGTCTATCTTTTGATAAGCAGCTGGGGATTTCCAGTCGGAGCCGAAACCGATGATATAAGCTATAACAGCGCGATTCTGATAGGGCCAACTGGTGAGAAAATCAGCGAATATGATAAAATCGCGTTGGTTCCCTTTGGCGAATATGTGCCGGCGCGAAGCTGGATTCCCTTTATGGATCGCGTGCCCGCGCTCATTTATGATATCGCTCCCGGCAAGAATTTGATTTTGAGCGACGTGGCAGGAGCAAAGCTCGGAACACTGATATGCTTTGAGGCCACAAGGCCCGATATTGCGCGCCGCGAGCGGTTGATGGGCGCTTCCGTGTTCGCGCAAATTTCCAACGAGTTGTGGTACAACTCTGCGGCTGCCGCCCGGCAAATGCTGGCCGAGGCGGTATTTCGGGCGGTCGAAAACAACACGGAATTGATCCGCGTGACCAATTCGGGACTGTCGGCACGAATAGATCGTTACGGCAATACATACGATGAGACGGAGATGTTTGAGATTGCTACGCGGCGGTGGAAGGCAAAGACGGTTGCCGAAGCCGGAGGCGACGGCCTGACATTCTACACTCGCTACGGCGATCTGTTCGCAATTGCGTGCACAGCAATCAGCCTGCTGCTTGTGGCCGCGACTTTTATTCCTAAGAAAGAGAAAAGCGAAGAGTGATCTTTTGCGCTTACTCGTTGAGGTTAAGATTATGATCGAAGAACTGAAGAACAAATACGAAGATTTATCCGCGCGCGCCGCCGAGTTGCGGAGGTTTCTTTGACCCGGAAACAAAAAGAGTAGAACTCACGCGGATAGAAGAAGAGAGCGCAAAGACCGATTTCTGGGACGATCAGGAGCGGGCGCAAAAAATCCTCAAGAAACGCAGCCGCCTGGAATCGGCTATCGAAAAAGCCGACCGCTTTCGCCGCGATGTTGAAGACGCGGGCGTTTTGATAGAGTTTGCCGCCGAGGATGAAGGCTCGCTTGCCGAGCTTGAATCGGCCATAGCCCGGCTCGAAACCGAAGTCGAAGAGACCGAGACCGAAATGCTTCTGTCAGGCCCGAATGACGCTCGCGACGCCATAGTCACGATAAACGCGGGGGCGGGCGGGACCGACGCACAGGACTGGGCCGGGATGCTGCTCAGGATGTATCTGCGATGGGCCGAGCGGCACGGATTCAAGGTTGAAATAGTAGACGAGCAGCCCGGCAAGGAAGCGGGCATAAAAGGGGCTACATTTACCGTCTCAGGCGAGTACGCCTACGGGTTGCTTGCGGCCGAGGCGGGAGTGCATCGACTTGTCCGGCTCAGCCCGTTCAACGCGGGGCAGAGCCGCGAAACCAGTTTCGCTTCGGTCTTTGTCTATCCCGACATCGAAGAAGATGTGGACATCGAGATTCAGGATAAAGATTTGCGCGTTGACACATATCGCTCTTCGGGCGCGGGCGGCCAGCACGTAAACGTGACCGATTCGGCGGTGCGAATAACTCACCTGCTGACCGGCATCGTCGTCACGTGTCAGAATCAACGGTCTCAGCATCAGAACCGCGAGGTGGCGATGCGGATTCTCAAATCGCGCCTTTACGAACTCGAGATGGAGAAGCGGCGGGCCGAGACCGCTCAACTCGAAGAGACGAAGCGCGATATATCATTCGGCTCGCAGATACGCAATTACGTTTTGCATCCGTATCGTCTTGCGAAAGACGTCAGAACAAAGTATGAGATGGGGGATGTCGATGCGGTGCTCGATGGGGATATTGACGAGTTTATAAAGCAGTATCTCGCGCTAAAGAGCAAATCCGCGCTCGAAGCAACCGTGCCGGATGCGGTAAATAAATAGCAATCAGCGGGTGATAATCGTACCCATTTTTGTCTGCCCAGTTTTCAAGGAGTTAGCATGAAATTTAACAGCGTAGCAAGACATAAAATTTTGCTCTTATTGATTTTTCTGGCGCTCGTCTCAACCAGTCTTGCGCCGATAGCGACGCTTGCGGCCTCTCCCGCAAAGCCGCCGCAACAGGCGGCACAGGCGCTTCCGAAAGGCGTTACGCGTGTCACATCCGTTGAAGGCATAACCGAATATCGTCTCGAAAACGGTTTGCGGGTTCTGCTTTTCCCCGATCAATCAAAACAGACGATCACCGTCAACGTCACCTATCTGGTAGGCTCGCGGCAGGAAAATTACGGCGAGACCGGCATGGCGCACCTTCTTGAACACATGGTTTTCAAGGGTACGCCCAACCACAAGAACATCCCGCAGGAATTGACCGCGCACGGCGCATTCCCGAACGGCTCCACGTCATTCGACCGCACAAATTATTTCGAGACATTCTCTGCCACGGATGCCAATTTCGACTGGGCGCTCGACCTTGAATCGGATCGCATGATCAATTCTTTCATCGCAAAAAAAGACCTCGATTCCGAGATGACCGTCGTGCGTAATGAATTCGAATCGGGCGAAAACTCTCCGTTTCTCGTGCTGCTCAAACGTATGCTGGGCACGACCTACGACTGGCACAACTATGGCAATCTGCCCATAGGCAATCGCAGCGACATCGAAAACGTTCCCATCGAGCGTTTGCAGGCTTTTTATCACAACTATTACCAGCCCGATAACGCGGTGCTTCTGGTCGCGGGCAAATTCGATTCAAACAAGGCGCTCGATATGATCGCGGGCAAGTTCGGCTCAATACCGCGACCCACGCGCAAGCTTGAGCCGATCTACACCGTAGAGCCCGCCAAAGACGGCGAGCGCACCGTAGACGTTCGCCGTGTCGGCGACACGCAACTCGTAATGGCTCTTTACCACATACCGGCGGGCTCGCACCCGGACTTTGCGGCCATAGATATACTCACACAGATACTCGCCGACACGCCGTCCGGCAGACTGCACAAGGCACTGGTCGAGACAAAGAAGGCCGCTTCGGTCGGCGGCTTTAACTTTCAACAGCACGATCCGGGTATGCTGCTTGTCAACGCCGAGGTGCCAAAAGACAAATCGGTCGAAGAGGTGCGCCAGACCATGATCGAAACGGTTGAAGGGATGGCGACCAAACCGCCAACCGCCGAAGAGGTCGAGCGTGCGCGAACCTCTTTGCTGAAGAACATAGAGCTGACGCTGAATTCGGCCGACCGCGTAGGCTTGCAACTCAGCGAGTGGATGGCTCAGGGAGACTGGCGGTTGTTCTTTCTTCATCGAGACCGATTAAAGAAAGTCACGCCCGCCGATGTCGAGCGCGTGGCCGCGGCTTATCTGAAACCGACAAACCGCACCGTAGGCCAGTTCATTCCCACCGAAAAACCCGACATTGCCGAGATTCCGCCCACGCCCGATGTCGAGGCGCTGGTCAAGGATTACAAGGGCGAGGCTGCCATAGCCGCAGGCGAGGCGTTCGACCCGTCGCCCGCAAATATCGAATCGCGTGTGACCAGAGATACGCTTCCCGGCGGGCTTGAACTGGCGATGCTTCCAAAGCAGACGCGCGGCAACACCGTGGTCGCATCCTTGCGGCTGCACTTCGGAGATGAAAAGAGTTTGATGAATCGCTCGACGGCCGCTACGTTTGCGGGGCAGATGCTGATGAGGGGCACCACGAAACACACGCGCCAGCAGATTCAGGATGAATTCGACCGCCTCAAGGCGCGAGTCGCAGTCACGGGCGGCCCGACTTCTGCCAACGCTTCCATCGAGACTACGCGCGAGAATTTTCCGGCCGTTTTGAAACTCGTGGCTGAAATACTCGAAGAGCCGGCATTTCCCGCCGAAGAGTTCGAACAACTCAAGCAGGAGGTGCTGACCGATATAGAATCCCAGCGCAGCCAGCCGCAATCGGTGGCCCTGACTCTTTTCCAGCGACACATGAGCCCGTATCCGAAGGGTGATGTGCGATACGTGACCACGCCCGATGAAGACGTGGCTGATGTGAAGGCGTTGACGCTTGAAGACGTAAAGAAATTTTACAAGGATTTCTACGGCGCGTCGAAGGGCGAGTTTGCGATTGTGGGCGCTTTCGATCCTAAAGCGGTCAAAGACCTGACGGGTTCGCTCTTCGGTTCGTGGAAGAACCCCGGATCATATTCGCGGATAGTCAGCGTCTATAAACCCATTCCGCCGATCAACGAATCGCTACAGACGCCCGACAAGGCAAACGCTTTCTTCGTGGCGGGGATGCCGCTCAAGTTGCGAGACAACGACCCGGATTACCCGGCGCTATTGCTTGGCAATTACATGCTTGGAGGCGGGTTTTTGAACTCGCGTCTTGCCACGCGCATTCGACAGAAAGAAGGCTTGAGTTACGGCATCGGATCGAATCTGAGCGCGGACGCGCTTGATGACAGCGGCGCGTTCACGGCGTTCGCGATATATGCGCCTGAGAATGCGGTTAAACTGGAAGCCGCCTTCAAAGAAGAGATCGAGCGGGCGCTCAAGGACGGATTTACCGCCGAAGAGGTAGAGGCGGCAAAGACGGGCTTTTTGCAATCGCAACAGGTCAACCGCGCACAGGATGGGGCGCTCGCGCGGACGCTTGCTTCATATCTTTTCTTAGATCGCACGCTTGCCTGGAACGCCGAACTGGAAAAGAAAATAGCCGCGCTCACGCCTGAACAAATCAATCAGGCGCTCAAGCGTCATCTGGACCCGTCGAAGCTGACCATAGTTAAAGCAGGCGATTTCGCAAAGTCTGCGGCCAAGCAGTAACGATAAATTTTGCGTCCCGGCGACTCTGCGAAAAACCGCGATTCGCAAAGACGCCGGGACGCAAAATTCGCAAAGACCATCTCAGGAATTGACCGGCTCCGCGTTTGAAGGGAGGTTGATTTTCTTTCCCGCTTTGCAGCCACCGGCCCCCTTCGTGCATAATGTGGCTGTTTTGGCGCTGGCCATTTCGTGAGAATCTGGTAAGGTTAGAACGAGCATTGGAATGACCTCTAGACCTCGCGCAAAACAGAGTAGCGGCAAATCGGTCGCTAACGAGGTGGTGGCTATAATTCTGGTCGCCGCCGCCATCCTGCTGCTATTGAGCCTTTTGACCTACGATCCGAAAGACCCCAGTTGGAATTCCGCCGTCATTGCTGATAAACCTGCAAACATAATAGGCAAGGTGGGCGCATACATCGGCGACTTCTTCCTACAGTTGTTTGGGCTGACCTCGCTTGCCATCCCCCTGTTGCTTGTCCTGATAGCCGGGCGCACATTCTTTTCAGAGCGGGCGGGGCTGCCCCTTCGAAAGATCGTGGGCGCGGTGTTGTTGCTTTTGGCGCTGTCGGGATTCCTCGCTCTCTTTCCCGGATTTGGGTTGGAGATGCTGGCAAATGTTCGCACAAACGGCGGTATGATCGGCTATCTGCTCGAAGGCGCGCTCGCGGGGCTGATGAACACGGTAGGCGCGGCCATCGTGCTGACGGTGGCTTCGGTATTGACGCTGATGCTCACGATGGAAGTCTCGCTTGCGACCGCCGTCAACTGGCTGCGATCAATAAGGGAAGCCTACCAAAAGAGCCGCAAAGGCAAGCCTACTATGTTTCAAAGACTCGGCCAGTGGTGGGCCGTGCGATCCGAAGAGCGCCGCCGAATCGCCGAAGAGCGACAGACGGCAAAGGCCGAAGAGCGCCGCCTGAAGGAAGCAGAAAGACAACAAAGGGAACGGGAAGAACAGGTTCGCAGCCAACTCGAACGCGAACAACAGGCGGAAGAGCGCAGGCAACAGGCGGCAGAAAAACGGCGAAAAGCCGCGCCGCAAAAGTCTCGGGAGGATGATGAGGAGATCATTATTTCACCTGTAGTCGCCTCCACCGGGCAGGCAAACTTTATCGAAGAAGGTGAAGAAGCTGAACTCGACACCGATTTCGAGGAAGACTTTGAAGAAGAAGAGGTTGAGCCGGTCCGAACCGCATCCGTCACGCACCGCGAGATGGCGGCGGCGGCGGTCCTGAAAGCGCGAACCGCAAGAAGCGAACAGGCCCGCGCAAGACAATCCGTAGCCTCAGATGTCACGCTGGACCCGGTTGTGGCCGAGATGACATCTACGATCTCAATCGAGCGCACTCTGCCAGCGGAGGAATCCGAAGGTGGCCCGCGCGTAAGCACTCCTCGCCGGAAGGCCCCCGCACACACGGCCATCGAGGTGGATTATAAATTGCCGCCGCTCGATTTACTGGAAACACCAATCGGACACGCCGAACAGGCCGAAGAAGAGTTGCGCGAACGCGCCAAAACTCTCGCAGAAAAGTGCAAAGAGTTTTCCGTCACCGGCCACATTCATCGCATCAACCCCGGCCCTGTGGTCACTACATTCGAGTTCAAACCCGACCCCGGCATCAAATACAGCCGCGTGGTAGGTCTCTCCGACGACCTGTGCCTTGCGCTCAAGGCCGAATCGATTCGCATCGACCGCATACCGGGCAAATCAACGGTGGGGATAGAGGTTCCAAATTCGCAGCGCGAGACGATTTACCTGCGCGATGTGATCGAATCGTCAAAATTTCAAAACAGCCAGTCGGCGCTCACAATCGCGCTCGGCAAGACGATAAACGGCGAAGAGTACGTAGCCGATCTGATGAGGATGCCTCACCTTTTGATTGCGGGCGCAACCGGCGCGGGCAAATCCGTCACGCTCAACGTGATAATCTGCTCGATCATCTACAAGGCATCGCCCGAGCAGGTGAAGTTTATAATGGTTGATCCCAAGCGGCTGGAACTCGGTCTTTACGAAGGGATACCGCACCTGCTGACTCCGATAGTCACCGACCCCAAGCGAGCCTCGAATGCCTTGAAATGGGCCGTAAACGAAATGGAGAACCGCTACAAAGAGCTTGCCACGCTCGGGGTCCGCAACATAGACCAATACAACCGGCAGGTGCGGGAGTTATTGCACCCGACGCTTTCCGAAGATGACCCCGAGGCGCGCAAACCGCTGCCTTACATAGTTATAGCCATTGATGAACTCGCCGATCTCATGATGGTCGCTCGCAGCGATGTGGAAACCTCAATCGCTCGCCTCGCTCAAATGGCTCGCGCCGTGGGCATCCATCTTGTGCTTGCCACTCAGCGCCCGTCCGTAGACGTGATCACGGGCGTCATAAAGGCCAACTTCCCTTCCCGCATAGCCTTTCGCGTGTCGTCAAAAGTTGACTCGCGCACGATCATCGACGCAAACGGCGCAGAAGGATTGCTTGGTCAGGGTGACATGCTCTTTTTGCCGCCCGCTTCCTCGCGGCTGGTCCGCGTCCACGGCTCATTCGTAAACGAAGACGAGGTCAAAAAAATCACCGATCACACTCGAAAACAGGCCGACCCGGATTATGACGAGAAGGTGACCCTGAGCGAACAGGAGGCCTCCGAAGACGGCGACGGGTTCTCAGGCGAGCACGACGAATTGTACGACGAAGCACTTGCGATCATCATAGATATGGGCCGCGCCTCGACCTCGGTCTTACAGCGCAGGCTCTCAATCGGATACGGAAGAGCAGCAAAGATTTTAGACACGATGGAGCACGAAGGTTTCGTAGGCCCGGCCGAAGGCTCAAAACCTCGCAAGGTGCTGTCGGGTGCCTATGAATTCCGCGACCGCATCGAGCAGAGACGCGAAGAGGTGGATGACTGAGCACTTTTAAAAGCCGAATTATCTGTGGAAAAGAGTTGATTTTAGGCGGTTTTTCACACTATTTTGCCGAGTTTTGCACAGGCTGGATGATAAAGACCTTCCTTAAAGCAAATACATCAAAAATCAGACGTTAAATGGCTGGTTTACAAGCTAAATAGCTGAAATAACTGAACTTATGTAGGTAAACAGAATTTGAACAAAATGTGTGCAAACTGCTACAAGTCCGTAAATTTCTGAATTTGCGGCGATCAAAAGCCGGTTTTCCACAAGGTTTTCCACAGCTTTTGTGGAAAACTTTCTATCGAGGCTTTTTTTGACGGGAATTACCAAATTCACCGTGACGGATTTTGAATATACGAATTAAGATTTTCAGGTAGAAAGATTATGGCCATGCCTTATATCGCGGCGTCGAGTTATCTGAACGCCGCCCCGCTATGTTACAGCTTTATCCACGGCGCGCAAAAAGATCGCTGCCATTTTCTATCAGATGCAGCGCCCGCCCGCTGTTCTGAGTTACTTGCCGAAGGGCGCGCCGATGCCGCCCTGATCCCCGTGATCGAATATCAGAGGATTCCCGCGCTCAAGGTAGCGCCCGGCGCGTGTGTGGCATCAAAGAAGAGCGTCCGCTCGGTAGTGCTGGCTTCGCGTGTGCCCATCGGTGATGTCCGGTCGGTCGCGCTCGACACCTCATCGCGCACGTCTGCGGCGCTTATACAGATAATCCTGAATCGGTTTTACAATCTCACACCCGAATACCGGACCTCCCCGCCAAAGATTGAAAAGATGCTTGAATCAAATGACGCGGCATTGATCATTGGAGACCCGGCTATGTTGATAGACCGCGCGGCGCTAAATGTTTACGATCTGGCCGAAGAATGGCGCAAGGCTACGGGGCTGGGGTTTGTCTTCGCGTTCTGGGCCATAAGGTCGGATTCTCCGGCGTGGCCGGGCGGGGTGGATTTCTTCGAAGCAAAACGTGAAGGCGTCGCGCACACGGGCGAAATAGCCGCCGCGTATTCATCGAGCCTCGGGCTGTCTCAGGCTGATCTGGTAGGGTACCTGACGGAAAATATCAGCTACGATCTTGATGAAGAGTGCCTCAAAGGTTTGAAGCTTTACTATGAGCTTGCACGTGAAGGCGGGCTGATCGAAGAGACGCGCGAACTGATATTTTGCGATTGACCCTGCGAGCGCCCAGTCCTGAGCGAGCAAATGACCCAGGACCCGGCGCTACTTCGGGGCTTGAGCCGAAGGCGCTGCCGCTACTGTTGAGATTCGCCTTGTTGAGATTCGCTATGTTGAGATTCGCTTTGTTGAGATTCGCTTTGTTGAGCGGTTTCGGCCTGCGGGATGGAGTGTTCGGCCGATTCGTCAATCGTGTGAGAGCCGAGTATTCGACGCCCCTCTTCGCTACGCGGGTCAATCGTGCGCAGATGCTTGCGGCCCTGCATTTCCCAGATAGCCGTGACCTCTCCATCTTTCTCGACTGCGTGATAAGTTATCTCGTTTTCTTCCATCTATCCTCCTGTGAGCTTATTAATTTCAAAATGCCAATCACGAATTCTAATAGCGGGCTTTCGCTCTGTCCAGCGCGTTACTTAATTCGGCTACGCATAATCCCTGATCTGCCAGGGCCATTCAGTTGTTGATCCGCGAAACATCCGGCGTCAGACACATTAAAGATTAAATATGAAAAAAAGGTAAGTTGAAATAGGCCGGGACGGTCTGTTCCCATCTTTCAATCCTGGTATTTTGGGAAACCAAACGTCTCTGGAACATAACACCAGGAGTTCAAGGAATGGAAAGCAGCAGGCTGACAATATCGGTCTCTCCCAGATCATCGGGCGTGCCGGGAATGCCGGGGGGGCCTTCTTTGAGCCGCATCTGGCGTTGTTGGCGGCGCTGGCGGCGCAATCTCTGCTCAAGATCGTTGAATCGGCGAACCTGTTCCGTGGTGAGCACGCTTCGCACCTGGCTGCGTATATGCGTCTGCAAAAGGATCATATCGGTCTGGGCCGCCGCCAGGACGCTGGCATGTTGATTGATTAACGCATCATCATAGACTTCGCTCATAATGGCGCGATCCAGCGCCCGGCGAGCCTCGCGCACGCGCCGACCGGCAGAGATAATCTCGTCATCGTGGCTGCGACGTATTTCGGCCATTTGAAGACGCTGATCGGGAGTAAGCCCTATAGCCTGCATGATCTGCTGTCTGATTTGCTGATTGACCGCCTGTCTGCGGTTTCCCTGTCGCCTCTCCAGTTGAGGGTCCGCCGCATCTATATCAGGATTTTCCCCTCTTTGAATGTCGGGAAAGCGATTCTGACGACGATTAGGACGAGGGTTCCTCTGCTGCGCAAACACGGAGGTTGTCTCAGCCGACAACGACAGCACGAGTGTCATCAAGCAACCTGCTATGAAAAGCTTTCTCATCATTGCTCCGATTTCAGGCCCAAACAGACCTCTACGATCATAAGACCCGTTTAGAAGCTCGAAAGTCTGAATTTTAATGGGGGCTGGGGGCCGGTTGTCAGACAGTTGCTCACGCTTACCATTAGAAGTTGGGAGATTTGTAGCCCTGGCCCCCGACCCCCGGCCCCCGATCCCTGCTAGTTGTCTCTGGGCACGGCGAGCATACGCTCAAGCGCGCGGCGAGCGCCTTCCATAACATCCGGCTCTACCGTGATTTCGAACTTATCTTCAATGAGCGACCGGCGCACATCTTCAAGCGAGATCATTTTCATGTAAGGACAATGCAGGCGGCAGCCTATGCACCCGTCCGCCATGACGAATTCGCGGTCAGGATAACGCTTCTTCATCTGATGAACGATCCCGCTTTCGGTCGCCACTATGAAGGTCTTCGCCTCCGGGTGAAGTGCTATGCGGTCGAGCATCGCGGTCGTAGAACAGACCTCGTCGGCAAGCGCTATTATGTCTTCGCGGCATTCGGGGTGAGCGATGATTACGGCGTCGGGAAAGTCCGATTGCGCCTTGCTGACATTTGCGCCGCGAAGCACATCGTGCGTAGGACACGCGCCATCATAAATGGCTATCTCTTTTTCGGGGACTTGCTTTTTCACCCAGTTGCCCAGGTTCCGGTCGGGCGTAAACAGTATCTTGTCCGACGCGAGCGAACGGATCACCGATACGGCGTTGGCCGACGTGCAGCAGATGTCGCTCATGGCTTTTACTTCCGCCGTAGAGTTTACATAAGTCACAACCGTGTAACCCGGATACCGGCGCTTCCATTCGTCGAGACTTTCCGGCGTGATCGAATCCGCAAGCGAACACCCGGCGGCCAGGTTTGGCAACAGTACCTTCTTTTCAGGGTTCAGTATTTTGGCCGATTCCGCCATGAAATGAACACCACAAAATATGATCAGTTGCGCTTCGGTCTTTTGCGCTTCAAGGGCTAACCCCAGACTGTCGCCCGTGAAATCGGCTACGTCCTGCACCTCGCCCGCCTGATAGTTGTGCGCCAGTATTATGGCGTTGCGCTCGCGCGCAAGCTTTCGTATCTCTTCCATCAATGCGGTCCTTTCGCTCTCGAAAACGGGCGCAGCCGCTGTGCTGAAATTTATAAGTTGAGTGCTCATTGTTCCTCCACCTTCGCCCCGCGATCCGGCTTTATCTTGTCGGTCCCCGCAGGGAATATCCTCCAAAACTCTCTGCGAATCAGACTCGCTATGGTCGCGCTCTTGTTCATCCCGTGATAACGCGCAACCGATTCGAGCATCGCCATATCAAGGTCCGTCGCCGAGTATGTCCTGACTTTCTTCTTCTGCATCCGCTCACCAATCCACTTATATAAAATTTATATAAATCTTATACATCATTGAAATCATAAAGTCAAGGCAGGATGAGAGGGTCAGGGTCGTTCAGGTTTCATCGCAGCGCAGGGTCATTAAATTCTCAGGGACATCTTAGTGGGCTTTGCGTCTTTGCGTCTTGCGAAGCAACAGGTAGTTTCAAAGACGCAAAGACGCAAAGCTCGCTAAGAGAGTTCATTAAGCAGACTGTAGTTTTCTGAGAATTAAATGGCCTCGATCACGGGGCACGGATGACGGATCGGTTTGCGGGCTAGCTTGACAGTGCCGGAAGGTGGTTATCATAATGGCCGGGCAGCTAACATCAAGGAGACACCGCGACAAATATGGCAGAAAAATCGAAGTTGTACGAACATCTCGATTCGTATGTACGCGACCGGCGCGAGGAATTCGAATCAAAGCTCGCAGCATTGGTCGAAATCCCAACCATCAGCATGGACCCCGATCACAAAGAGGATTGCCGCAAGGGTGCGCTTCTTGCCCGCGATTATCTTGAGTCAATCGGCGCGCGGGCCGAGGTGGTAGAGACTCCCGGAAACCCCGTCGTATTCGGCCGCATAGAGGCGGGGGCAAATAATCCGACCGTGACCATCTATAATCACATTGATGTGCAGCCTGCTGATGCCGAGGAGTGGAATAAGGCTCCGTTCACATTTTTCAAAGAAGGCGACCGTTACGAAGGCCGGGGCACGACCGATGACAAGGGTCCGGCGCTCGCCGCCCTGATGGGTGCGCGCTACGCTGCGGAAAATCGGGTCCCCATAAACATAAATTTCATCTGGGAACTTGAAGAAGAGATAGGCAGTCCAAACTTCGAGCACTTCATCAAGGCAAATCGTGAACGGTTGGGAACCGACTCCGTGCTTGTGAGCGACACGATATGGATTTCGCGCGCGCGCCCGGCGGTGCCCTACGGATTGCGCGGTGCGATGATGATGACCATGACGCTTGAGACGGGCGCAAAAGACGTGCATTCGGGACTGACGGGCGGCCCGGCGCGAAACCCTCTGGGCGAACTGTGCAAGGTCATATCCGAGGTCTATGACGCAGATACGGGGCGCGTGAAGGTCAAAGGGTTTTATGATGACGTGCGACGCGCGACTAAAAAGGAGTTACAGAGCTTTCTGGATTCCGGGTTTACGACAAAGAAATTCAAGGCGGCGCACGAATTGAAAAAGCTGCGTTTTGACGATGCCGAGCGCGTGTTGAAGGCCATCATGGCCGAGCCTACTTTTGAAGTGCACGGGATAACGGGCGGCTATCAGGGGCCGGGGGTAAAGACGATAGTGCCATTCCGCGCTCAGGCCAAGATCAGTTGCAGGCTCGTTCCCGATCAGGATGCGAAGAAGGTTTTCCGGCTGATCCGCGATTTCGTTCGTCTGAAAAATCCCGATGTAAAATGCGAATACAAATCGGCGCTCGAACCCTACCTCGGCGAGTTTGAAGGGCCTTACGCCGACGCGGCGAGCGAAGCGATGAGATTCGCCTTCAAACGCCAGCCCGCCTTCACGCGCGAGGGCGGATCAATCGGTGCTGTGGTAACCATGAAAAAGCATCTGAAAGCGCCCGTGGTTTTCCTCGGGCTGTCGTTGCCGGAACACGGCTATCACGCCAAGAATGAAAATTTCGACTGGCAGATGGCGCGGGGCGGCATAAAGATGTTTGTGCGCTACCTTGATGAGATAAGCCGTCTCTCCTGATGAAACCGGCAGTATCAATCCTACTCCTATGTATTGCGGCGGGCGGGCTTGTTATGGGGTGTCGCGGCAACAGTGACCGCTCGCCCGTAATCGCCAGCGCCAACGGCAAAGAGATTCACCGCGCCGAATTCGAGCGATTCCTCACTCTGAAGATGGGCGAGTTGACTTCGACGGAAACGAGCGATGCCCTCCGCAGCCAGATGCTTGACGAATACATACGCCGCCGTCTTGTGCTCGACGAAGCTGCGCGCTCGGGGCTTACCATATCGGGGGCGGAAGTGGATCAGGCCGCTCAGGATAATCCGCAGATGAAGTCTACGGCGGCGACCGCAGACACACGCGAAGAGTATATGAACGATCTGCTGATTGAAAAATACTATCAGCAGGTATTGCTGCGCAATGTGCACGTATCGCCCGAAGAGATTCAGCATTACATCGAAGAGAACCAGGCACGATTGACCGACCGGCCCGGATTTTTTGTGCGCGAAATTCGCACTCAATCGCGCGAAGAGGCGGAAAAGCTGCGGCGCGAAGTCACCGAAGAGCACCGCGATTTTGCCGCCGTCGCCCGCTTGCACTCCGATGCGCCGAACGCCGAAAAGGGGGGGCTTGCGCGCTACGAGGAAGGGCAGATGCCGGCGGTTCTCGAAAAGGCCATTCAACCGCTCAGACCCGGCGATGTGAGCCAGGTTATCGAATCAACCTACGGCTTTCACATTTTCAAGCTCGAACATCGCATACAACCGCGCCCGATAGAAGAGCGCAGGTCGCAACTCGATGACCGCAGGTCGCAACTCGCCCAGGAGCTTGTCGCCCGCAGAAATCAGCAGGTCGTAGACGAAGCGCTCTCAAGGCTCGCCACGCAGGCGGTGGTCAAAATTAATGATAAAACTCTGGGCTTCACATATGAGGGTCAGTTCAGGCAAAATTAAACTTTACCGATCAAGGACGGTTGATCCCGGGTGAATGCAAAACGATGGCAATCCATCGTTCATAATTCATCGCTGATAATTCAAAGAGAGGATGTGTAGTATGAAGTTTCTAAGTGGAATGCTTGGGGCTGCTCTGATTCTGGGTTTTGTGGCGCACACGCACGCGCAGGAACCGACACTGGTGAACGAGATAGTGGCCCACGTCAATAGCGATATAATCACGCTAAACGACTATAATAACGCGCAAAACGATTTAAGGACGGAGATTACCCGCCAGATGCAGGGTAAAAGTCAGGCCGAAATAGAAGCGCAGATCGAGAAACTCAAGCCGACCGTGCTCGATATCATGATCGACGATCTGCTGCTTCAGCAAAAGGCCAAGGAACTCGGCATAGATGTTGAAGCCGAGATCAATGAGCAGATGGATGCCATTGCCAAAGAGAACAATCTGCCAAATGCATTAGCCCTTGAGCAGGAACTCAAAAAGCAGGGGATAGAACCGGAAACGGCGAGGTCATCGCTACGCAAGCAGTTCCAGCAAAGATACGTAATTCAGCGCGAAGTGCTCCAGCCGATCTATGCCAATCTTACCGATAAAGATCGTCGCGATTTTTATGAAAAGTATAAGAAAGAGTTCACAAAGCCGGGCGAAGTGACTATCTCTGAAATATTTTTGCCGCTCGAAGGCTACACCGCAGCCGATGTAGAGCAGCGCGCTCGCCGCATCGTAGCCGAATTGCGCGGCGGGGCATTATCCTTTGTCGAAGCGGTGCACAAGTACACAGCGCAAAACCAGCCTTCGCGGGCGCGGGACGGAAAGCTTGGGACCTTCAAGCCGGGCGAGATGAAAGAAGATATAGAAAAAGCCATCTCGACGCTCAAGGTCGGCGACATTACCGAGCCCCTAAGGGTTCAGGACGGTTTTCAAATTGTTCGCGTGGACGAGCGAAAGCCTGAACAGGTGCTCCCGTTTGACGACCCCAAGGTCCAGCAGGCCGTAGCCAACGCCGCTGTGATGGATCAAGCCGAGGACGCCCGCAAGAAATACCTCAAGCAGTTGCGCGAAGAGGCTTATATAAAGATTACCGACCGCTATCAGGCTCAGGTAGTAGAAGAAAAGAAAGAGAATCAGTAGGCTACGACGGGGCAACACGGGGATGCGAAAATGCAGAGATGGGGCAACACGAGGGCGCGGCGATCATTTGTCGGATTCTATGATTCATCAAATTCAAATTCCCCCTGCTCCCTCTTTTCGCCGCGTCCCCGTGTCTGACCTTGAGACTATTGCTCAAAAATGCGACTGGATATCTTCTTAAAGCAGAGTCGGCTCGTCCCGCGCCGCACGCTCGCGCAGCAGATGTGCGAGGCGGGCGCGATCAGCCTTAACGGAAATCAGGCAAAGAGCGCGCGTGAAGTGCGCGCAGGCGATGAAATCAGCATACGCCAGCGCGGCTCGCTCACCACGGTTCGCGTTCTGGATGTGCCCGCAAAACCACCCTCGAAAGCTCAGGCATCCTCGCTTTACGAAACCCTCGGCGTAGAGTCCTACGATCTTGACTGGTAACTCACAGGCGCGTTAGTCGGAGTCGCGCACCTCAAGGGTTTGAGGCTCGACCACATCGGCTTCAATAACATCTTCTTCAATAACACCTTCATTGAGGGAGGCCGTCTCGGCAATGGTAGTAAGCAAGCGGCGGCGCTCGGCGGGCGTGAGTCTGTATCGCTCGATGAATATCCTGTAGAGCAACTCTTCCGCCCGGTCAACCGGGGGCGCGATCAAATAGAGTCCAAGCAGGTAAAGCGCAAGCGCGGCAAATCCTATGTAGCCTGTAGCCGGGGCAAACGCCTGATAATCGAGCGCGCCAAGCGAAGCCGTTTGCATCAGCCGTTGCAGTATGTATTTTGCCCACGACTCGGTCGGCGCAAACAGATCCGCCAGTACAAGGTATTTCAAAAGGAACGATGCGCCAAGGACCGTGGCCAGGCTCTTTGCCAACCGCGCAGGGTTGAAGACCACAAACAGATTGTTCCAGAAGATCAGAAAGTAAAAGAGATAAAAGAAGAAATTCAGCAGCCCCCGTTCCGGCGTGACCGAGTTGAAAATCTGGACCGTCGCAAAATAGAGGCTCACCAGGCTCACAACCCCGGAAGCGTTATCAAGCAATCCGCGATGTTCGCCCACGTAGCGGGGCAGTTCTACAAGACCCCCGCGCGCGAACAAAATCATGGCAAACGCCGCGAGTATCAACGAGACGAGTTGCGGCCCGATGAATTGCAGTTCGTGGTTTTCAACCGTGATGCGCACGCCGCCCACAAGCGCCACCGTCAGGAATATGAACGGCACGATGATGTAGGAGAGTACGTCTTTTGTCGCGGGCTTTTGCATTCGAATCAGTCTCCGGGCCTGCCTTTCATCTCTTGAACCAGTTGAGCGGATTGAAATCCGAAGGCGATACTTTCAGCCCTTCTTGAAACCGCTCGCGCAAGACTCCGGCGCTTCGTATCTCAAGGTCCGTTCGGTCTATCTCGAATATATTGTTAGGCGCAACACGCAGACACTGATCTACGGCTTCAAGCCCCTTCTTAAACATCTCATCGTCGTCGTAAACGGTGCCTCCTCCGAGTTTGTAATAAGAATAAGCGATATAGAACTGCGTCTGAGGGTCGAGGCGCGCAGGGTCGGCCAGTTCAAACTGCGCGATAGCAACCTGGTACTGGCCCGCGTTAAATTGTCTGAGGGCCTCATCGAAGTTTTCCTGCTTGACTCGATAGACGCTGGTTTCGACCGCCGCCTGAGTCTTGAGTTCTTCAAATGTGCGCGGCTGGCGCACATAAAGCCAGATTATGCTTGCCGCGTACAGGAGCGCGATCACAAGCCCTGTGATTTGCACTGTTCGTTTCACGATTTTTAGATGTCCTAAAAGCGCTTTTCGGCTGCTTGAAGGCGACCGGGGATGAATAATATCACAGACGCGCGAAGACCTGAGATGACAAGCGGTTTTCGATTGTCTACAATCGAATGTCACCCGAAAGGTTGAATATGCACAAACGGTTTACAATCGAAGAGCCGGTCAGATGGTCGGATGTGGATCGAGCGGGGATAATTTATTACGGCCAGTTCCTCAGATTTTTCGAAATCGCAGAGACGGAGTTGTTCCGCGCTGTGGGGCTGCCTTACTCCGAGGTCTTCGACCGTCTCGATATCTGGCTTCCGAGAGTTCAAATCCATTTCGATTTTCGCAAGCCTCTGGTTCTCGACGACCTGATAGAAGTATCGGCATATGTCGGGCGGTTCGGCACAAAATCGCTGACACTTCGGTTTGAAGTGACCAGAAAAGGCGAGAGCGGTCTGGTTGCCGACGGCCACGTAGTGCTCGCCTGTGTCGGTCGCTCTACTTTCAAATCCATGCCTATACCGGCTGAAATAATCGAGCGGCTCACGCCTTACCTTGCCGAGTGAAGCGCGACAGGTGAAAAAGAATTTGACAGAAATCAGGTAAACCCTGTCAAAAAAATCGAGGTTATTAATTTGAGGTAAAGATGGCGAACAGACACAATTTTCTAGGCGGGTCCGCGATAGACCCGCAACCTGTAACCGGAGAGATGAGCGTGGCCGAGCTTGTAGAGTCGGCCTTCCTCGCATACAACGCGGCCCGACTGCGCGAGGGCTGTCAGCTATTCGCAGAGAAGATGCTCGAAGACGATGTGACGATAGGGATGAGCCTGACCGGCGCGCTTACGCCTGCCGGGCTTGGAATGTCATCTGTAATTCCGCTTATCGAAAACGGCTTTGTTGACTGGATAGTCTCGACCGGCGCGAATCTTTATCACGATACACACTTCGGCATAGGTCTTCGTATGCATCGAGGCAATCCGCAAATCTCCGACGTAGTGTTGCGCGAAGAAGGCGTAGTCCGCATTTATGACATATTCTTCGATTATGACGTGCTGCTTTCGACCGACTCTTTTTATCGCAAGATGATCGAGGGCGCGGAGTTTCAGCGCGATATGAGCACGGCGGAATTTCACTATCTCGCGGGCAAATACATTGCCGAGCGCGAGCGCGTCCTGAATATCGGGCGCAAGAGCGTGCTGGCCGCGGCATACGAAGCCGCCGTGCCGATATACACATCATCGCCGGGCGACAGTTCCATCGGCATGAACGTGGCCGCAAAGGCGCTCACAGGAAACAGGCTCCGTTATGATGTGACGGCGGATGTGAACGAAACCGCCTCCATAGTGCTCGCCGCAAAGCGCGGAGGCGGCAAGTCGGCCGTCTTTATCCTCGGCGGCGGAAGCCCGAAAAACTTCCTGCTCCAGACCGAGCCGCAGATTCAGGAAGTGCTGAAGATCGAAGAGAAAGGTCACGACTACTTTTTACAGGTGACAGACGCTCGCCCCGACACAGGAGGTCTGTCGGGGGCCTCGCCTTCGGAAGCCGTGAGCTGGGGCAAGATTGATCCCGACCGCCTGCCCGACGCGGTGGTCTGTTATCTCGACTCGACGATTGCGCTGCCCATAATCACAGCTTACGCGCTTGCCCGCCACAAACCCAGAAGGCTCAAGCGACTCTATGAGCGCCGCGAAGAGATGATGAAGTTGCTGACCGATGAGCACAAACGCGCCGCCGAAAACGAACCGGCCTCGCCTGATGACGCACACGGCCTTGACCGGATAAGGTAAGCAGGCAGTGAGCAGTGGTCAGTGGTCAGTGGCGAGTCGAGTAAAGATTCTGATTAAACCGGAATCCCCAGATTGGTAAATGGGAATAGGCCCCGGATGCGACGGATGCGACGGATTTACGCGGATCTGTTTCCAGCGATTCCCGGTTAGACCGGAATTGAAGCGAACAAAGGAGATTAGAAATCGTGAAATTGCGTTGTAATTAAGGCAATCACAGCACTTAGCGCAAAACACCGATTACATCTATCCGATTTTGCTATAACTGTTGGTACAACAGAATTTACTTTCGCAATTATCTTTTTCGCTTCCTCTTTTGATTTCATCAACTTACAGCCTGACCGGGAATTGCTGATCTGATTCGCGCTGACCACTGACCACTGATTTAGGAGAAACTTATGGCTGATAATTTCGCAACCTCGCTTGAGCAGACGGAGATTGAACAACTAATAGCCGACCGTCGCTATTTTCACAGGCATCCTGAACTGGCATACAACGAACAACTCACGGCGCGCACCATCGCCGACCGTTTGGGCGAGTACGGCTATGAGGTCGAGAGCGAGGTCGGGAAAACAGGCGTTGTCGGATTGCTCAAAGCGAGCGATAAAATGGGCGGGGCAAAACAGACTGCGCCTCGCACATTGCTCTATCGCGCCGACATGGATGCGCTTCCCGTGTATGAAGAGAACAACGTTGAATACCGCTCGCAAAACGACGGGGTAATGCACGCCTGCGGTCATGATGCGCACGTGGCAATCGGGCTGGCTGTCGCAAGGCGTCTTATCGGCGAGCGCGATCAACTGGGCGGCAATATCAAGTTTGCCTTCCAACCGGCCGAAGAAGGCGGCAAGGGCGCGGTCGCTATGATCGAAGACGGCGTGCTGGAAAGCCCCCAGGTTTCGGCTACGGTCGGACTCCACGTCTGGAACAACCTGCCCGTAGGCAAGGTCGGCGTTTACACGGGCGCGATGATGGCCGCCGTAGACGAATTCGAGTTGACCGTTCACGGCAGAGGAGGCCACGGCGCTATGCCGCAACAGACCGTTGACACAATCGTTACCGCCGCTCAAATCGTGATCGCGCTTCAGACGGTCGTGAGCCGCAATATTTCGCCGCTTGATCCGGCGGTCGTGACCGTAGGCAAATTCTTCGCGGGCTCGGCCTTTAACGTGATAGCCGACACGGCTACTCTGCGGGGAACCGTACGCACCTTTAATCGAGAGACTCATGCGACTATCCCCGAGATGATCGAGCGCGTGATTCGCGGTGTCTGCGCGAGTATGGGCGCGACTTATGAATTTGACTACATAAGACATACCCTGCCGCTTGTCAACAATCAAGAGATGTGCAGCCTCGTAGCCGATTGCGCCGCCGAAGTCGTAGGCCCCGACAATATAGTGATCGACGAGCGCACAATGGGCGGCGAAGATATGTGTTATTTCCTTGAACGAGTACCGGGCTGTTATTTTTTCCTCGGCACGCGAAACGATGAGCGCGGGCTGGTGCACCCTCATCACTCTGCGCGATTCGACATTGACGAATCGGCGCTCGAACTGGGCGTCGAGATTATGACTCGCGTCGCGCGCCGCTATTTGAACGAAGCCGCAACGTAAAGGACAAGAGCATAATGATAGCGGCTACTCTTCTGTTTGCCTTTTTGCCCTACACTTCAATTTTTTCCGTGCTGGCCATCTTCTTTTCCGCCTTCGTCGCCGGGATGATGAACGCGGTCGCGGGCGGCGGCACTCTGCTCACCTTTCCCACATTGCTGTGGATGGGCCGCGACCCCATAGTAGCCAACATAACAAGCACGCTCGGGCTTATACCCGCGTCAATCGGGGGAATGATCGGCTATCGCCGGGAACTGGTCGGCAGCCGTAAATGGATGATTATGCTCGGCGCGCCTTCAATCGTGGGCGGCATAGTCGGCGCTTATCTGCTTTTGCGCACGCCTTCGCAGACATTTGCCGTGATAATTCCCTATCTGATTCTCTTTGCCACCGTGTTGTTTGCCGCCGGAGAGCCTGTAAATAAGATGCTGCGCCGCCGCGATAGAAAGACCTCGGACTCGCAGGCAGATCAGCGGGAGGGCGACCCTCGCACAAGCTGGTGGATAGGCGCGATTGTGTTTCAGTTTTTCGTGGCGATCTATGTCGGGTATTTCGGCGCGGGCGCAGGCATACTGATGCTCGCCGCGATGGGTCTGCTCGGCTTTACGAACATTCATCAGATGAACGGATTAAAGAATTTCCTCGGGCTTTCGATCAACGGGATCGCCGCCGTTTATTTCAGCCTGTCAGGCAGCGTCAACTGGGCGGATGCTCTCATTATGGCCGTGGGCGCGATTGCCGGAGGCTACGGCGGAGCGGGGCTTGCGCAAATGCTCGGGCCGCGTTTCGTTCGCCGCGCGGTAGTAGTGATCGGGCTTGTGATGACTATCTCTTTGTTGTTCCGCCGATGAATACGCTCTATCGCTGGAGGGATATTCTTCTCACTACATTTCCTGTTTGTTCTCAATCAAAAGCCGGATTTCTTCATCGCTCAAGCCCCATGCTTTCATAATAGCCTTCGCTGTTTGCAGATAAGGCTGTGTATAAGGAATACGCTCAACGATTGGCAAAAGAATCCGTATTGCCTCCAATACGAATTTAATAGACTCTTCTTGATGTGGCTTGGATTGAAGATAAAAAATAGAAAGATTTATCAGCGTTATTGCCACATCAGGCAGATAGCTTGCCGGATTCACCTCCGCTAACTGGCGATATATTGTCAACGCCTCTTCATATTCATTCTGCGCTTGCTCATACTCGTTTTTATCGCTGTGCAAGACCGCTAAATTGTTTAACGTCGTTGCTTTGAAATCTATAGAAATCTCCTGACCAAATCCTTTCACGCATCGTTGATAGTATGTTTCAGCCTCGTTAAATTTATTGTGATTCTGTAAGAACACTGCATATTGGAAAACGTTTTCTTCGTTTGCATAGCTTTTGATTGAACGTTCAAAATATTCACAAGTGGCTGCAAACCAGTTCGGATTGGCGTAATGTGAACGAGTTGACAGCGCCAGAAATTAGAGCAAGCCCTCATCTCAAATTTGCCAGCAACCTGGGCCTCCGTAATTCCATCTGAATTATCAACCTCTCAGAGATTTTCAAACCTTTCAGCGCAGGCGTCTGTCTTATTCAATGTAGTCGGAATTGTTTCGAGGGCGGATGGGAAAGGGAGAAAACATGAAGAGACTTGTCGGCATTTTTTTACTGGGCGCTTTCGTATTAGGCTCAAGCGTAATTTCGATGGCGCAGACGCCGGTCGTAAACAGACGCGAGCACCGTCAGGTTCACAGAATACGTCATGGGATTCGCGACGGAGAGCTTACCCGACGCGAGGCTGCGCGGCTCGGAGCCGAGCAGGCAAGAATCAGAGGATATGAGAGATACGCAAGGTCTGACGGGCGCGTGACTTTCCGCGAGCGCCGCCGCCTCGACCACATGCTTGATCGCTCGAACCGCAATATTTATCGCCAGACTCACGACCGTCAGGATCGTGATTGATGGCTAGACCTCGGAGAGGCGCGGACGCAATCAAATCACCCCGGCACGCGCCGGATGTGACGTCCTTCCTCTATCCTTCGGCCTCTGCGCCTCTCCGTTTGCCCGCCTTTTCTGATGTCGCGCTCAACGCCTTTTTGATCTCAGCCAGCAATTCTTTTCGGCTGAAGCGGCCTTTCTGAATTGTGCTCATGGTGTTTGCGCCAAGTGCGCGGCGCTCATCGTGCGAAAGGTCGCGCGCCGTGAGCAGTATGATAGGAATATCGCGCCAGTCGGCGTTCAGGCTTAGTCGGTGCGCCACTTCGAACCCGTCCATCTCAGGCATCGTCAGGTCGAGTATGATGACATCGGGCCGCGCACCCGCGATCATTTCGAGGGCTTCGCGTCCGCCTGTCGCTTTGAGGATTTCATATCCGCTCCCTTCGATCATCTCCACAGCGAGATTGAGCGCGTCGGGGTCGTCGTCTACGATGAGCACCCGCCCACCCGTTTGCGCGGTTGCGGATGTCTGTTCTAAAGCTTTAATCAACTCCTCGCGTTCGACGGGTTTGAGCAGGAAGAGATCGGCACCGGCCTCGATGGCGCGAAATTTGGCCGACTCATTTGACGAAATGGCAATCAGCAGACCCGCCTTTCGGTCGCCCGCGATCTTACGGATGATGCCCGGCCCGTCTTCAAGCGAATCCAGGTCCACGGTGATGAGAGACGGCTGCGCGAGCCGCGCTATCTCGATCCCGCGATTCGCATCTTCAGAGACGGCGACCGAGTAGGATTCTTCGGAGAGATACTTTCTTGTCAGATAGAGCGAAGCCGGGTCGGCGTCGATCACAAGCGCGGTGCGGTCGGGGTCTGAGGGCAAAGCCGCAAGTGCGGATGTATCGGTCACGCGGCTTTCGATCTCTATGGGCAAAGTGACGGTGAATACGGAGCCTTCGTTTGGGCGGCTCGATACGGCTATTTCACCTTCGAGCAATTCTACGAGACGGCGAGTGATGGCAAGCCCGAGCCCGGTCCCCGTACCGCGCGCCTGATTATGAGCGCCGATCTGACGGAATTCCTCGAATATCTTCGGGATGTCGGATTCGGCTATGCCGATGCCCGTGTCGCTCACGCTCAAACGAACGCGGTCCGTGCCTTCGCGCGCGGCCGTGACTTTCACTTGGCCTTCGGGAGTGAATTTTATGGCATTCGAAAGCAGATTGATGAATATCTGCTGTAGCTTCATCCGATCCGTGCGCATTTTGGGCAGATCGTCGGCGATTTCCATCGAGAGTTTGAGCGCGCGGCCTGCGACAAGCGGTTCGACCACTCCGAGCGAGCGCTCGATAAGATCGCGCGCGTCTGCCGGTTCCGAATAAACATCCATGCGTCCGGCTTCGATCTTCGACAGATCGAGCACGTTGTTGATGAGTTCGAGCAGGTCTCGGGCGTTCGAATAAACGCGATCCAGATTGCTGCGATGGCGATCAGAAAGCAGGAGCGCCCGGTCTTCCATAATCATGGAGGTGAACCCGATTATGGCGTTCATGGGAGTGCGAAATTCGTGAGAGAGGTTGGCAAAAAGGAGCGCCTTTGACTGGCCCTCTCGTTTCAGTCGGAGGTTTTCTTCCGCGAGCGTCTGGCTGTGCTCGGCGAGCGCAGCGCGAGCCTGGCTTTCGGAGGCGACCTGATCGCTCAGTCTGGTCGCGCTTTCTTCGAGCCTGGCCGTGAGCGATTCGAACTGCGCGGCAGCGGCTTCAAGCTGTTTGTTGACCTCAATCAATGCCGCGTTCTCCTGTTCAAGCTCGGAGATGCGGGTGGAATTAGTTTGAATGTCGCCCCGCGACTGTTCCGATTCGGAAGTAAGCCTTGCATTTTCATCGAGCAGTCTTGCATGTTCAGCCGCAAGCTGTTCGGCTTCGGCGCTCACGCGGCTGATCTCCTTGCGCACACTGTCGGTCGCCTCCGACATTTCCGTGTTACGCTGTTCGAGCGCCACGCGGTCTTGCTCCAACCGCGACCTCACATCTTCGGCTATGCGCAATGAGCGCTCCAGATCGTCAATGCTGTCGCCGATGGCCGTGTTCTGCTCGCGCAAACTTGCGTTCGCCTCTTCGAGCGCAGCGACTTGTTGCTCGAATGCGGATATAGAGCTATTTTGAGATTCTTCCCTTTGATGCGCGGCCGCAAGACCCGCCCTCAACTCTTCGATGACCTGGTCGCGTTCGGAGAGTTCTTTCGTCAAAGCATTGCGGAGTTCGCCGAGACGCTCCATCTCTTGTTCAAGGGTTGCGAAGCGAGACTTGAGCGATGCGGTCTCTTCGGCGACGCGGGTGCGCTCGGTCTCGATCTCGTCGGCGAGTTTCGCGTGCGTGAGGTTGATCTCCTGCCCTTTCGCTTCAATCGAATCGAGACGCTCGCGCAGCAGTCGGTTTTCGGATTCGAGTTGCAGCGGGTGGCTGTCGGCTTCTCCATCTTTGCGGAGCAGCGAATCGCGTTCGACCTGCAATTGCGCCACCTGTCTGGTCAGTTGAGCGACCGCTTCTTCAAGCTCTCCCTCCCGGGCAGACAACGGATGTTCATCGGAGGCGGAAGCGGGTTTGTGTTCGAGGCGATAGCGAAGCGAATCCGATCTGCTTACAAGCTCTGCCACGCGAATGGCCGCCACCGCCACAGGAGCCATCTGAGCGAGCGCGTACATCTCTTCCGGTGTGATGAGTCGGTGGTTGAACACTCCGATCAGGCCGACCGTTCCCGATGCGCTCTTGAGCGGATAAAGCGCATAGCAATCGCGGCCCCCATTTTGCGCTCCGTGCTGGAGACCAAAGAGCTTTTCGCCTCCGTCGTTTGGATCGCTGAAATCGGAAGTCCCGCCGCGCGCAATCAAAGACGCGTTGAAGATTGACAGCGGTATGCGCGAATATTCTTTGTCTATCGCGGCCCCGCTTGCCGCGATCAGATGCATGCACATCTGGCGATTGGGGCACGAATCGGCAAGCGGGCAACGTCTGCAAATATCACCCCGCTTGACTACCCATATTTTGCAGGTAGGCGCGCCGAGGTCTGCGGCTATCTGATCGGCAATAAGACCAAGAGTGCGATCAAGATCGCTTCCGCGAGCAACCTCGTCAAAGATATCTCTCATTCTGTCTCTTCTGGCTGTTTGCATGTCAATCTTCTCGGGAGGCTGTAAATTATATAAATTTGGAGATTTGGCCTGTCAACGGAGATTCTACTGCCTAAGCAATGGAGCGTCAATTGTCTTTATTTGCCTCTTGTAATCGCCACCTTATACCATGACCGCTTTGCTCACCTGAAATGGGCTGATGATAGCCGTGAACCTCTACTGCGACAACGCGCGAAATCGCGTCAAGGCCCGCCCGAAAGAGATACCTCTGACCGATACAATCGGCTGCCTCTACCACAAGACACCCGGCACGGGTTGCTCGGATGGCTCAAGAAGTAGCAAATCGAAATTCGGGCATGACAAAGACACCTGTGATTTTAGAGCGGCCTCCATTTTGGTTTATCAGAAAGATAGCCCCGCGTTTATTGAAGATATAGACGAGCAATTCGCGCAAATCCCCGATAATTCGCGGCCAGAGTCCAATGCGGATTACTCCGGGAGTATAGTATGAAAAAATACTATGCATGGAGTGCGCTTTAACCAATGCTAACCCTTTACACAGGCAGATTGAACTGACGATAGTAGCGCGGATTTCTGAAATCTGAAACAAGTTGCAAAGCGCAGATTAGTTGCTATACTCGCTGTTGGCTACCAACTCTTTCAGAACGAAATTATGGTTTAAAAGCCATGAATCGCCTCAAGAGAGAACCAGGCCTTAAACCCGGTTCTGCCAACCCCATCGTTCTTGCCGGTTGAGGTGCTGAATAATCAAAGGCGCTTTGAGTTTTCGAATCACATTAATATTGTCGCAAGACAGCAGATCAATCGGTCTCGCTATTAAATAAGGGTGGGGCATAGCTATCGCGGCACGTGGCCGCGCAGTTATCTTCGGCAGATTGGGGAGAGAGTATGAAAATTTGATGTGAATATGATTCTAAAAGGAGATAAAAAAGATGAAGATCAGTAAATCGATGATTGCAGCAATAACGCTATTGAGTATCTGCGCGTTCTTTAGTGCTTGCACAGTGAAGTACTCTGGAAGCACAAACAGCGCGGACGCAAACACCAATACGGCCCCGGCCGTAAAGACTGTGGCGGCTCCGAGCCAGCCCGAGACCCTGACACATACGGAAGCCGGCATTCAGTTCGATCTGCCCGCAGGATGGCAAAAAAAGCAGGATGGCGACACCCTTGTGGTAAATTCCCCGGATAACGGCGTGGCCATAGTCTTTTCGGTCAGCACCGAAGAGGATTGGGATAAGGCCGTAGATGCCATAACCGAGGAACTCGACAAGATAATCAAGAACCCCGAATTTAACGGAGAGGCAAAAGAAGGCAACCTCAACGGCATGTCCACGGTCACAAACACCGGCACAGGGATAATAGAGGGCCAGAAAATCGAATGGAGTTTTACACTGCTCGATGCCAAAAAGCCTGTATTGATAGTCGGCTTTGCAGACCCGCAAACATGGGAGAAAAATCAGGCCGCCTTCAATAAGATGGTAGACAGCATACGCAAGGCCTAGCCTGAAATCCTTGAGTATCAGGTTCTGTTGACATTCGCTCATAAGATTCTGAAACTAAACGATTAGCTTTGTGATCGCCAAAATGCTCTGAATCCGCTGAAACAGCCCAGATTCAACAGATTGACGCGACTCGTAAAATGAAATGTCAACAGAACCTAATCCTGTCTAAAAAATTCAACGAAAATTCTCGACCAGCATAATATCACTGATGCTTTGATCCGTTTGCGCGTACAAAATCCATCGGCCATCAGGAGAGACAGTCAATCCGGGCGGTCCCTGGAGCGGGTCTTTCTCAAGCACCCCTATCTTTACTATCCTGTGCGTGGCAAAGCTAAAGAATTTGATCGCGGTGCGATTTGATGTCAGAGGCGAGGCGAAATAGATGCCTTCATCCGCCAGGGTCCAATAACGTCGATATCCGGCATTGAGCAGTTCCGGCACTTGCCTCTCCTCGCCGCCCGCGACCGGCATTTGCCATATGTCGCCGGGGGTGCGGCCTTTCGTGTAGTAGAGCAGCTTGCCATCTGGTGATTCAAAGGCTTCAAATCCGCCTTGCTGCGTCACCTGTACGGCTTCCCCACCGACGGACGACATTTTCCAGATCTGGAAAGAGCCGCTGCGATTGGAGCAGAAGTATATCCAGCGCCCATTTCGCGACCAGCTAGGCATCACATCGTGGGAAGGCTCCTGGGTGAGAGGGTGTGGGTTGCCACCTTCGGCGCTCATCACGTAAATGTCGGAATTGCCGGCGGGCCGCGCATCGAAAACTATCTGCCGGCCATCAGGAGACCAACGAGGCGTCCCACTGAGCGGACCGTCAAAGAAAGTCAGTTGTACGGGATGAGAGCCGTCGCCATCGCACACCCATATCTCATCGCTGCCGGAGCGGTCCGAGACAAAGACAATCTTTTTGCCATCGGGAGAGTATTGCGGACTATGGTCCTGCCGGGTGGAAGTGATCAATTTGACCGGCGAGTTCTGGCGACCCGAGGCGGCCTGACCAGTGATGCCGGAACGATCAAGACGCCAGATATTAGAGTCTAAGAATGAGACGTTGTAAGCCAGGCGATTGCCCTGACGAGAGATCGCCGGTGAGTAGGCATTCTGTCCGATGGCGGCGACCCACTCAGGTGTCCCGCCGGGGACCGCTACCCGCCACAAACTGAAGCCGCCGCCCCGATTCGACGAGAAGACGATTTCACGACTGTCGGCTGTCCACGTCAGGCTGTGTACCCGCTTATCATCGGCCGTGATTCGCCGAAGTTTGCCGCCCTCAATCGAGATGAGATAGACATCTTCGGAGCTAAGGCTGCCAGAACGGATAAAAGCCAGGTACTTACCGTCGGGCGAGAAGACCGGGGAATTATCGGCCGATAACTCGGGAGGCGAGGTCAGTCTTTGCTTTTCGCCATTTTCCACGGAGAGTAAAAAAATGCTCTGGCGCTCGTCGGGTGAAGTTCGATCCACTATGGCCAGGAACTGCCCATCCGGGGACCAGGCCAGTCTGGACAACTCCGGTTCGGTCTTGCCAACTTTACGCTCGGCTCCGCCAAGAGCAGGGACAATAAAGATGCCGTTCTCACTGGCCGAGCGCCGAAGAAAGGCCAGGTAGCGCCCGTCAGGTGACCAGGCCGGACTGATGTCCTCGGCCGGGTCTGTCGTCAGCCGCAGCGGTGTGCCGACGCTGATCAGTTTTATATAGATGTCCAGGTTGTCGCCGTTGCCGCCGTCCCAGGTAAAAGCGATCTCATTACCGTCCGGCGAGAAAGCGGGTTGATCAGCCGTGCCCGAAAAGGTAGTGAAGGGAATGATTCTCGCGGTCGCACTCTGCAGGGGAGCCCGGTGCCGGCCAAATGGAGAGAGCCAGAAGATGAGACCCGCCCCCGCCACGAGCAGGCCAACCAGTGCCGCTATCTGTTTGTGCCGTTTTGTCGCGCCAAACAGGTTCGCCATGCGGGTGGTTCTGCGAACAGTTTCCGCCTCCGTGCTGTAAGTCGCCTGCGGGTGGGCTGAAAGCGGGCGGGCCGTCTCTGTCGCCTCCGACCCGCTTTCAGCCACCACGGCTGCATCTTTTTCGCCTGACGCACCCGAGCGCACTAATTCTGCTTCAAACGCCTGTCGTTGCTTGAACCGCTTCAAATCAACCAGCAAGTCTTTCACAACTTGAAAGCGGTCCTCCCGAACCTTCTCCAAGGCTTTGCCGATGATCCGCTCCAGTTCGGCGGGCACGGCTGGCGAGTAGTGTGAAACTGGCGGCGGAGCCTGAGTCAGAATCGAGGCAATCACATCACTGGCGCTTGGCCCTTCAAAGGGAGCGCAGCCGGCTACCATCTCATAGAGCACCACGCCCAAACTAAAGATATCGGTCCGAACATCAACTCCCAACCCTCGCGCCTGCTCCGGTGACATATACGCGGTCGTGCCCATCACGACTCCGGCTTTTGTGTTCATTCTGGCTGCCGGGGTCGTCTCCATATCAACGAAGGACGCCGGTGATTCGGTAAGCTTGGCGAGACCAAAGTCAAGGACTTTGATGATGCCATCAGGCCGCACCATTATGTTTTCGGGCTTGATGTCACGGTGGATTATGCCTGCTTCGTGTGCCGCATGCAGGGCGGAAGCGATTTGGATGATGAGGCCGAGTGTTTCGGATAAGCTCGGGCGTTCGCGCTGGAGTCTGGCGCGCAGAGTTTCGCCCTGAACGAATTCGGAAGCGAGGAAATGGATATCGCCTTCGGCGCCAAACTCGAAAATAGTCAAAATATTCGGATGGTTCAGTGCGGACGCGGCAAACGCCTCCTGTTCAAAACGGCGCAAACCATCCGCATCCCGAGCGATAGTTCGTGGCAGGACTTTTATGGCAACTTTACGGCGCAGGCGTGTGTCTTCGGCGAGATAGACTTCACCCATGCCGCCCGCTCCGAGCAGGGCAAGAATGCGATAGTGACCAAGAGTCTGGCCCGACAGAGAGGCGTGTTGATCTTGCGCGAGCAACGCGGCGGCTACGTCCAGTGCCGGGCGGGAGAGAAATTCCTCGGATTCGAAATGATTGGCCAGCAGGCTTTCGACCTCGGCGCGCAATCCGGCATCTGCACCGCAAGCCTGATCCAGATACGCGCCGCGCGTTTCCGGCGCGTGTTCGAGTGCCTCATCAAACAGCCTGCCAATGTGTTGATAGCGTTCAGGCGTCATGCCGTTTGGCTCAATTGCTGATGTAACCAGGCTTGTGCCATGCGCCAGTCGCGGCGCACGGTGCTGACCGATACCCGCACCACCTCGGCCGTCTCCTCAAGGCTTAAGCCGCCGAAGAAACGCAACTCAACGATGCGGGCCTGACGCTGATCGAGTTTTTCAAGAGCGGCCAGCGCGTCATCCAAGGCCACCAGATCGGGGTTGTGCCGGGTGCTGTCACTGGCGGCGGCCGACAGGGATACCTGGATCGCCTTACCGCCACGTTTCGCCGCCTGCTGCTCACGCGCAAATTGCACCAGAATGTGCCGCATCAGCGTCGCCGAGACGCCGAAAAAATGGGCGCGGTTCTGCCATTCGACCTGCTGCCAATCAATCAGCCGCACAAATGCCTCGTTTACCAGCGCCGTGGTTTGCAAAACGTGCCCGTGCCGCTCGCCAGCCAGATAGCCATGCGCCAGCCGGTGGAGTTCGCGATATACCAGCGGCGTTAATTGCGCCAACGCGTCCTGGTCTCCCTGATTCCAGGCGACCAGCAATTGGGTGATATTAGGCGGCGTAGAGGCTCCCATACTTCTTCGCTTTGCTGCGGTGTACGCCCAAGCAAATACTGCCTAAATCTAGCACACAAGTACAATTTCAGCTAGAACTATGTTTGCTCGAAATTTTTTTCATATTGTGAACACTTTTGCGCGCCAATTCCCCCTTATCTAATGAGAGCTATCGCAGGGCTCCAATCGCGCAGAGTCTGCTGCCTGCTCGTGTGGATAGGATGTATTGCTCTCGTCAACGGACCCTGCCTTTCAGGATTGCTCGGAATCCCCTCGAATACGACAGACTTTACATCTAAATAATAATCAGAATGGAGAAAGGAAGAACGATGAAGAGAACATTTGAAATTGCACGAAAGACTATTATGGAACTGGCGCTCGTCGCGCTGATCCTGTTCCCTTGCTTCGCTGCCAGGACACTGGCGGCGACGCCGAAACGCGCGCCATCAAACACCCTGCATTTCCGCAACGACGAAAAGCGCGTGGACATCACCGTCGAAATTCATGGCGAGATTGACGAATACACGACCGAATCGATTGAAGAGATTATCGAGGGGTGGCTCGAAGCCGCGCATTTCGCGGTCGTCAACGCCGATGGTGTGGACATTCTTGAACTGCACATCAAAATTGACGTAGATGACGACGACGAGGGTTGGCACATCTCGACCGGATGTGGTGACTGGGACGAGGATCGCGACGTAGACACGCTCGACGCCCTTAACAACATACTTCACGAAATGATCAATGACTTTATTGAGCATTTTGTGAAGTAGTTTATGGAACCGACAACTCAGAGGAGAAAAAAGAGAATGCAAACAATGAGATGGTATTTCACACTGAGCCTCGGCCTCCTGCTCGTTGTTGCCCCCGCCTGTCATTTCAGCGTCACGACGGCCAATATAAGCGACCTGAAATTGGGGACAGACAAAAGCGTCAGCCAGCCGACCAGTAACTTCAAGTCGAACGATACGGTCTATGCTGTCGCGGAGATTTCAGATGTCCCGAGCGCGGTCAAGGTAAAGGGGCGTCTGGTCATTGATAATGTCGAAGGCGAAGAGAGCGGGCCGGTTCCGGGCGCTGAAAAGACGCTGGATATGACCGACAGCGGCGAGGCAACTTTCACCTTCTCAGCGCCGGCGACCGGGTGGCCACCGGGCAAATACAAGATCGAAGTCTTTATGATGGATAGCGACGGCACGCAAAAGGATCAGAAAACGGCTAATTTCTCCGTCTCTTGACAACCGCCTGGAATTACGGATGAGAGGCGTATAAAGACGGATACTACTTATTGACGTAACACGTGTGGTGCGAGGCGGATAAACGCTGACAAGGTTTGTCCGCCCGCACCCATCAGGTCATTATGACAATGCTGATCTTTCCCGGCGGCATTGAACAGATATTGCTATTTGAGGAGATTCGATCCAGGCAAAGCCTGACCCTTAGCGCTCAACCCTGTCGTGAATTCAGGGTTACCGCCTCGCTTTTTGCATCTTGCTCATTGGCCCTTCGGGCGGAAATTTCCTGCGTGACCTCCGACAGCTTTGAATCAAGCGTCTGCAAATCGTCAAACATTTTCTTATTGATTCGCCTCCGCCAGCGCACTTCATAAATCACCACGATTATCAACTCGGCCAGAACCGCTACGATACCGGCCCGGCTTTGAAACTGGCTTGTGCGAGTGATATTTGCCATGAAGATAAAAGAAGTAAAAGCCGCGGGAATAAAGATCAGGACCAGAAGAAAGATGTTTTGCCGAATCCGGGCCTTTGCATCGCGTTCCAGTTTTCGCCGTTGCCTTCGAAGCGAAATCATTTCGTTTCGAAGTTGTTTTATATCTTGCCTGCCGGCAACCGGGGCCACCTGAACTGCGGGCGCTCCCATTGCATCGGCCATTTGCCTTGTCATAAGCATATTACCCTCCTCCAAACAGACAAGCAGAAGCATCGCGCTCCGCCCATCAATCTTCGCGCGATTCAATATCGAATCGCAGAAGATCGGGACATCTATAATAGGGACCGGGGAACCACAACCCATCGATTGACCGGGACGTGCAGAGCCAGCGCGGATGATGCCAATCATCAGGCGCTCTCAATCTATGGTCACCACACATACATCCGTGGCTTGCGTTCCTCGTTCATCTCAGCAATACCAATCTCTGATTTCATGATAGATGCTCTCCGGCATTCGGCAATAGTTTTCTACCTCTGATGCGACAAAAACGGCGGAATGATACGCTGATCAATCGGCTTGTTGAACTGTTCGCTTCGGAATCAGAACCGGGAAAATGCCGGGCGGTTTATTATGTGTCTCGATTTTGCGAAGAGGGAGAGCCGAAAAAGTTTACTTGTGATGATGATGCGAGGCGATATAAACTCTATCGAGATATGAGGAACCGCTTTGTGTCTGGTGTGGCAACCGAAGATGCCCGACACGACCCGCAGCCGGAACCGTAAGGCTTCCGGTCTGGTGCGATGAGCGAAACGCTTTATTACTGTTTTTGAGATGGAGGATGCCGAATCAGATAACTCTCGGCTTGTGATGATATGTCGGAAGAAATAAGACAGAAAATACAGGAAGAGCTACGTCAGCTTGAGGCAGAACTGAGAACCGAAATTCCCCAGGAGCTTAAGAAAGCCGTCGCCATGGGGGATCTCTCTGAGAATGCGGAGTATGAAGCGGCGCGCAATCGCCAGGACTATGTTCGCGCCCGCATTGCCAATTTGCGGCAACGCATGGCGGACCTCTCCATGATAGACACCTCACGGCTGCCAAAAGATCGCATAGCCTACGGTTCCACTGTGATGCTGTACGATGTGGATGCGGGCGACGAGATCACCTACAAACTCGTGATGGCCGAAGATGCAGACGCCGCGATGGGAAAGATAAGCACGACCTCCCCTGTTGGACGTGGACTGATGGGAAAGAAAGAAGGCGACGAAGTAGAGATAGTAATTCCCTCCGGGAAACGCCGGTTCGAGATAATAAAGCTTATAACCATTCACGATTCTGAGAAGTAATCCGTGGTGCGTGATCGATGATGCGCGACCCGGAAGCCGGCAATTTCCAATCGAAAGTCATCTATCTGAAAGTCACGCATCGGCGATCACGCATCAATTCCTTGACAACAGGCGTGAGCGTTTGCAATATTAGCGCGTCGGTGGCGCGTATTGGGCAGTGCTTTGGAGGCCTGAATGATCAGTGATGCCATCGGAGTAGGGAGCAAAAAAATACTGGATGCCATTGTGCGCCCGCTTGCGCGCAGCCGTGCAAATCCGAATGCGCTGACCTTTATCGGATTGGTGATAAACATCGGTTGCGCATTTTTATATGGCTACGGCAGGTTTGTCGCGGGCGGGTCGTTGTTGATCTTCGCTGCCCTGTTTGATATGTTGGACGGCCAGGTAGCGCGCCGCAGAGGGCGTGTAACCCGGTTCGGCGCGTTCTTTGATTCAGTGCTTGACCGCTATTCCGACATCGTGGTCTATCTTGGGATCATGCTCTTTTACGCGCGTGCGACCAAGGATCATTCGATTTTGCTTGTCACCCTTACAGGACTTGCGCTGGTCGGGTCGGTACTGGTCAGTTATTCGCGCGCGCGGGCCGAATCGCTCGACATCGCCTGCAAGGTAGGTTTTCTGGAGAGACCGGAGCGCCTTGTGTTGTTGATAATCGGGTCGCTTACCATGATGGGCCCGCCGTCGAACCCGTTCCTGTACAAAATGCCACAGGTCTTATGGGTGCTGGCCGTTTTATCGCACTGGACCGTTGTCCACAGGATATATCATACGTGGCACGAATTGAGAGAGACTGACCGTCAGGCGGTCGAAGCATTACGCGCCAGACGCGAAAACGCAGCCGCCAGTGAAAAGCTCGTAAGAGCGGATTATTCCGTTCAGAATTGAAAAACGATAGGAGCTATTTTTGATGTTGTGCCCATGTTGTGGTAATGAAATATCGCTCGCCGCGTTTGAATGTGCCTGCGGCGCGCGATTCGTTGGCGAGCCCGTAAACGAGGCGCTCGTCAAGGTTCCGCGTCTCGGTCCGGTGATGATGGCGACAATGATGCTTCTCGTCGTCATAGCGGGCGCGCTCATAATTACAAAATACCTTGCGTTTGCGGGCGTGCTCGTAATCTGGTCGTCTCGACGCGCAATGCGCCTCGCCAGATCCGAGCCTGCCGCCTACGGCGGATTGAGGGTGGCGACGGCAACGCTCGTTGTTTCGGTAGCGGCCTGCGCGGTGGCGGCCTCTTTCGCTGTCGCTCACATTCCACGTTTTCTGGAAAACCGCCAGATAAAACAGACGGCGGCAACTCAGGCAAGTATTTATCATGTGGTAAATATTCTTGAAGCGTATAAGCATAAATACGGCTCGTACCCGCCTAACGACCTGGCCATCAGGAAGGTTATAAACGAATCGCTTCCCGCCGATTATTGGATGCATACCATCGAGTATCACAGTTATACCGAAGCCATCGCAGACAGGTCTCCGACAGCCAGTTTACCGATTGCCAATTTCGAATTACGCTCGGCCGGCCCGGATGAAAAGATGGGAACCGATGACGACATTATTATGCGCGACGGCGTATTTTTGCCAAGCGACGAAGTCGTAAAACGATCTATAGTCCAGGGCGCTGCCCCGCGTTGAGATTTTCGCGCGCGAATAATCGTATTATTAGCTACGTGGGCGGGCGCAGGTTGCCCGCCCTTTGAATTATCTGTCGGCTGCCGCAAGCGCCGGATGGGGGTGCCAGCCAGCCGCGCTGCCCCAATTCAATCAGGGATCATGTTTAAGAAGCTCTTGATCGCAAATCGCGGAGAGATCGCCGTTCGCATCGCGCGCGCGTGTCGCGAGATGCACATTTCGCCCGTGACCGTCTATTCCGACGCAGACCGGGCCTCTCTGCACGTCAGGGTCTCGGATGAAGCGGTTCATATAGGCCCCGCGCCCTCAAACGAAAGCTATCTTGTAAGCGAAAAGATAATAGACGCGGCAAAACGGACAGGGGCCGAAGCGATTCATCCGGGATATGGGTTCTTATCCGAGAATGCGGAGTTTGCCGAAGCGGTCGAAAGCGCCGGTCTGGTTCTGGTAGGCCCTCCCGCCTCGGCGATGAAGCTTATGGGATCGAAAACCAGCGCCCGTCGGGCCGCTCAAGCGGCAGGCGCGCCCGTAGTGCCGGGAACGACTTCCCCGCTCGCGTCAATAGATGAGGCCAGATCCTCGGCCGACATAATCGGCTACCCGCTCATGCTCAAAGCGGCGGCAGGCGGCGGCGGGCACGGCATGCGGCTGGTTCGCTCGGCAGACGAGATGGCAAATGCATTTTCGATGGCGCAATCGGAAGCAGCCGCGAGTTTTAAGAACGCTGCCGTCTATATCGAAAAATATATCGAGCGCCCGCGCCACATCGAGATTCAACTGATTGGTGACAGTGAAGGCAATGTCGTTTATCTGGGCGAGCGCGAATGCTCGCTCCAGCGCCGTCATCAGAAAGTCCTGGAGGAATGCCCTTCACCTGTAGTCGACGAGGATATGAGGAGGCGCATGGGCGAAGCCGCTGTCAAAATCGCTCGCGCCTCGGGTTATGTAAATGCGGGCACTATCGAGTTTCTGGTGGATCAGGAGCGCAACTTCTACTTTCTTGAAATGAACACACGGCTTCAGGTCGAGCACCCGGTTACAGAGCTTGTGACGGGGCGCGACCTTGTTCACGAACAGATACGTGTGGCCGATGGAGCAAGGCTCTCTTTTTCTCAGGAAGATATACTTATGCGAGGGGCCGCCATCGAGTGCCGAATCTATGCCGAAGACCCGGATAAAAATTTCCTTCCAAGCCCGGGGCTCATCACAGGATTGCGCCCTGCAGCGGGTCCGGGCATACGCGAAGACAGCGGCATTTATGAAGGATGGGAAGTGCCTGTCTATTACGACTCGTTGCTTTCAAAACTCTCGGTATGGGCCGAGACGCGCGAGGCGGCAATAAATCGCCTGGCGCGCGCGCTGGATGAATACGCGATAGAAGGCATACAAACTACTCTGCCTTTCTTTCGCCGGGTGACCCGCGACGAGCAGTTTCGACAGGGTGATTTCGACACCGGATTCATTGATCGTTTCCTGAACCGGGAAGAGACTGCCGCCAAGCCCGACGACCTCGCCCAGGAGCGAGAAGACATCGCGGCAATAGCAGCCATTTTGCACGCGAAATCGAGCACACCTCAATCGCAGGCTCCAGCCCCGCAAGCGACCGAGAGCCGGTGGAAGCTCTACGGTCGCCTGGCTCAAAGAAAGTGAAAGGTGATACGTGAAGCGTGATTCGTGATTCGTGATGAGCCTGTAGGCCATAGTCAATTTGCAAGTCCGGCAAATTACGAATCACGCTTCACGTATCACGCTTCACGTATTGCGCGTCATCAGACTATGAAATACGAAGCCGAAATTGACGGTCGCCAGATAGAAATAGATATTGAGGAGCGCGATGGTCACATCCGTGCAATCATCGAACAGCGCAGTTACGATCTGGAGCTTATCCGCCCGGAAAGCAGCGTTTATCTCCTTTTTTCGGGCGACCACGTTTACGAAACACGAGTGTGGCCTTCGGATGCGGGTACGCTCAGGATTAAACTCCGCGACCGCATTTTCACCGCCAGAATTATAGACCGTAAGCACAGACGCTCGCCCGCAGATCAAGGCAATGACGGCGAGCAGCATCTCATATCCCCTATGCCGGGAAAGGTTGTGCGCATCCTGCTAAACACAGGCGATCAGGTCACGACAGGTCAGGGAGTGATTATCGTAGAGGCAATGAAGATGCAAAACGAGATCAAATCGCCAAAGGACGGGCGAGTAAGCGAAATCCGCGTCCGGGAAGGCGTTACGGTCAATGCCAATCAAGTGCTGGCGGTCGTTGAATGATGAGTTTTGAGTTTTGAGTTTTGAATTGAAATAAATAAAACGGAATTCAAAACTCAAAACTCAAAACTCAAAATTTAAATCTATGGTTTGGCGATTTTCGCCTATACGAAATCGTTTGAACTCACTCGCAATTGGTGTTTCGATACAGTTCACTCATCCCCGCAATTTAGGAGGTGATCGCTCTAACTGCCTGTAGAACAGGTCTTTTACCTATTTGATTGAATACAGGCCACCTATGGCACGCTAATTGTTATATTATTAGTCGCAGAGCAATCGATATTGACTCTGTAACTGTTAAACGTAGGGAGGACGAAGATGAGCACGATAAACCTGAGGAGAAAGATAGGCGGTACTGCCCTGACGATTGCGCTGTTGCTCGGCATAGGAGTGATAGCAAATTCGACGGCTCAGGCACAGTACCGTACATACGATAATTACAGCTATGGCCAGTACAACAGAAATGGACAATACGGCAGATGGCCCCAACAAAGAGAAAGAGACTTTGCCTTCAAATTCGGTTATGCGCAGGCCTACACCATAGCAAAGAACGATTCTGGAAGGGGATACAGGGAAAACTATAACGACATGCCCGAGTACCGTGACCCGGACGACGGATGGCGAGATTTTATGGGTGATGTAAAAACCTACCGCGATTATTTCAGAAAGGGCTTCAAAGAAGGATTCAATGATGCCCGCTCCCGACGCACGCGCCGTTATGATCGCAAAGATGCCGCGGCCGTTCTGGGTGCCAGTTTCGACGAGGTTTATGGAAACGATCGTTGGGGTCGAGATGATGACGACTGGTACAACAGGCGTAACAGAGGTCGCGACGACCGTAATGATCGCAATGATCGCAACGACCGTAACAACCGATATGATCGCAACGAAGTATATCGCCTGGCGCAGCAGAACGGCTATCGTGATGGCTTGCGGCACGGTCAGGATGATAGAAACAGACGGCGAAATTACAACTACAATGACGCTAGCGATTATCGCAATGCAACAAGCGGCTGGCGCTCAGAGTACGGCGACCGCAGCGTGTACCAGCAGGGGTATCGCGAGGGTTACCAGCGAGGCTACGAAGAAGCCTATCGAGGGCGCAGGTAGTCGATGGACCTTCTAAAGGGCTATTAAGTCCGTGATTCAAAAGTGAAATGCCGACCAGATAATCTGGTCGGCATTTTCTTCATGTCCGGTCTTATTGCCGCTTTAGAGAAAGTAAGGATGGCCGTCGATCACTACGACTGAGATTTGAGATTCGAGATTTGAAATTTCAGATAGGCGCGGGTGATAGAGATTTATTTCCAGCGCAGTCGGTCTCAATTTAAAATAATATAAGAGCAAACCGGCTCAGGGTATACATAGGCAAAGAGGGTTGTGATAAAATCAAACACCTGCTATCTGGTCTGTGGCATCAGGCGACGCTTGTGGGTTCCAGCACGCATCTTTCAACGCAAGATGCGAAAGGTGGAATATGGACAACGCCGTCGCATTTCAGTTTCAAGCGCTTATCCGGCGCTTCGCCCCCTACTCTAACCATCAATATTTTTTCGAGCTTGTTCCATTAGTTGAATCTTAAATCACAGAGACGGTTTTATGGAAAATACGACTGAAAACGGGAATGGACAGGTTGCCGTGGATTTTCTCAGCGGGGGCGGAGAGATGGGAGCGCGCATGCGCGCATTCAACTGGGCAGTTACTCCGCTTGGCCCGGCCGAGCAGTGGCCGCAAAGCCTGAAGACCGCCGTGCGTATAATGCTCACATCTCGCCAGCCGATGTTCGTATGGTGGGGCGAAGAACTTATCAATCTGTACAACGATGCCTATAAGGCGATTGTCGGCGGCAAACACCCTGAGGTGCTCGGACAGCCGGCCTCTTATGTGTGGCGAGAGATATGGGATCAGGTCAGTCCTCGCGCCGAATCGGCGATGCTAAAAAATGAGGGTACTTACGATGAGTCGCTTCTGCTTATAATGGAGCGTAACGGCTACCCGGAGGAAACATACTACACGTTTTCATATAGCCCGGTTCCCGGCGATCAGGGCGGCACGGGCGGCATCATTTGCGCAAACACCGATAACACCGAGCGCATAGTGGGAGAACGCCAGTTGGCCTTGCTCAAAGAGCTTGCGGCAAGGGCCGTGGATGCCCGCACATTTGACGATGCCTGCACACTGAGCGCCCGATGTCTTGAGACCAACCCCTTTGATCTGCCCTTTGCGATGATCTATCTGATAGACCCCGATAAGCGGCTCGTCACGCTGGCCGGAGCCTGCGGCATCGAGCGGGGTCACGCGGCAGCCCCTGAAACGATCGCCCTGGATGAGGATTCAATATGGCCTTTTGCCGAAGTGGTTCAATCGCATAAACACCGTCTGGTCATTGGTCTGGAGACGACCTTTGACAACCTTCCGACAGGCGCATGGCAGCGTCCTCCCTCACAGGCCGTGACCGTTCCAATCGCGCCATCAGGAGAGATGGGGAAAGCGGGTATACTCGTTGCCGGTCTAAACCCGTTCAGACTCTTCGACGACAATTATAGAAGTTTCATCGATCTGGTTTCGTCCCAGATAGCGGCCAGTATCGCCAACGCTCAGGCATACGAGGAAGAGCGCAAGCGCGCCGAAGCTCTCGCCGAACTGGACCGCGCCAAGACGCTTTTCTTCAGCAATGTCAGCCACGAGTTTCGCACTCCGCTCACGCTGATGCTCGGCCCGCTTGAAGACCTGCTGGCCAAAACCGACAACGCGACTGAAGATCGTCAGCATATCGAAGTCGCTCACCGTAACAGCCTGCGCCTGCTGAAACTGGTCAACACTCTGCTCGACTTTTCGCGCATTGAGGCGGGCCGTATGCAGGCGAGCTACGAGCCTGTAGACCTGGCCGCCCTCACGGTTGATCTGGCGAGCGTGTTTCGCTCAGCCATCGAGCGGGCGGAGATGCAACTCGTTATTGATTGCCCGACCCTGCCCGAGCCGGTTTATGTGGATCGCGAGATGTGGGAAAAGGTGGTTCTAAACCTGCTCTCGAATGCCTTCAAATTTACTTTCGAAGGCGGGATTGAAGTGCGATTGCAGGCGGCAGGAGAGATGGCCGAGCTTACAATTAAAGACACCGGCATAGGCATTCCTGCCGAAGAGGTGCCTCATCTTTTCGAGCGATTTCACAGAGTAGAAGGCGCGCGCGGGCGCACTTACGAGGGGACGGGAATCGGCCTCGCGCTTGTACAGGAACTGGTCAAGCTTCACGATGGCTCGGTGAGGGTAGAAAGCGTCTACGGGCAAGGCAGCGCATTCATTGTGACGATCCCATTCGGCCACGCGCATCTGCCCTCGGATCGCATTCAAGCCGGGCGATCACTCACGTCAACCGCACTCGGCACCAATACATACATCGAAGAGGCGCTCGGCTGGCTTCCAGACGATGCATCTGGTTCGGCTGCCGAAAGCTCTATAAGCAAGGACATTTTCGGTTTTCCGCTGGAGGCCAGAGAGAAATCCGAAGAAAGCAAGCGAGCGCGCATCCTGCTGGCTGATGACAACGCCGATATGCGCGATTACGTGCGCAGGTTGTTGGGTACGCGGTATGAAGTCGAGGCGGTAGCCGACGGGGAGATGGCGCTCGCGGCTGCGCGAGAACGCACGCCGGACCTTGTGCTGACGGATATAATGATGCCGCACCTGGACGGATTCGGCCTCCTGAGGGCGCTCAGAGACAATCCGGGCACGAGCACGATTCCCGTCATCATGCTTTCGGCGCGGGCGGGCGAAGAGGCCCGGGTGGAAGGCATAGAAGCGGGGGCCGACGATTATCTTGTCAAACCGTTTTCGGCCCGCGAACTTCTCGCCCGCGTGGGGACGCATCTCGAACTGGTCCGCATCCGCCGCGAAGCTCAACAACAGGTTATCAACATCTGGGAAAGTATCAATGAAGGCTTTGTCGCGCTCGACCGCGACTGGCGCTACATTTATATAAACGCCGAAGCCGAACGCCTGGGTCTGAATCGAAATGAGTTGCTTGGGAAGAAGCTCTGGGAAGCATTTCCGGCCACACTTGGCACGGAGACAGAAAGAGAATTCCGCCGCGCCGTCGAAGAACAGATGAGCGTAGAATTTGAAAGCTTCTACGAACCATGGGATATGTGGTTTGAGAACAGGTGTTTCCCGTCCGCGGACGGGTCGCTTGCGGTCTATTTTCGCGACATCACCGAGCGCAAGAGAGCCGAAGAGGAGCGCGAACAATTGCTTGTGAGCGCGCAGGGCGCTCGACTCGAAGCTGAACAGGCTCAGAAACTCAGCGCCGAATTGCTGGTGCGTGAACAGGAGGCCCGCGCTCAGGCAGAGGCCGCCAATCGGACCAAAGACGAATTTTTGGCAACCGTATCTCACGAATTGAGGACTCCGCTAAACGCCATACTGGGATGGGTCACTATGATGCGCGGAGGGAGACTCACCGAAGAGATGAGCGCGCGCGGGCTGGAGACCATAGAGCGAAACGCCAGATCACAGGCGAGGCTTATCGAAGACCTGCTCGATGTTTCGCGGATCATCACAGGAAAGCTGCGGCTCGAAATACAACCCGTCGAGCTTTCAGCCGTGATTCAAGCCGCCGTCGATGTGATACGACCCGCTGCGGATGCCAAGGGGATTCGGCTCCAGTTATTGCTCGACTCAAATGCCGGTCCGGTGTCGGGCGACCCTCAGCGATTGCAGCAGATCGTGTGGAATCTCTTGTCAAACGCCGTGAAATTCACCCCAAAAGGCGGGCGAGTCCAGGTTAGGTTGGAGCGGGTCAACTCTCACATCGAGATAATCGTGAGCGACACAGGGCCGGGGATTGACCCGGACTTCCAGCCCTTTATTTTTGAGCGATTCCGGCAGGCAGACACCTCTTACACCAGAAAACACGGAGGGCTCGGTTTGGGGCTGGCGCTCGTGCGTCATCTTGTCGAACTGCATGGCGGGACAATATCGACTCAAAGCAGTGGGAAGGATCAGGGCGCTACATTTATGGTCACGCTGCCGCTTATTATTGCCCATGATACGGGACGTTTTAACCCGGACGTGGTGGAACAGGAAGAGGTTCGCCACGCGACAGCCGCAATCTCTGACTCGCCAACGCGACTGGACGGGTTGCATCTGCTGGTGGTCGAGGATGAGCCGGATGCGCGAGAAGTCATGAAGCTCATGCTTGAGCAATGCGGCGCAAGGGTGACGATAGCAGCAAACGCCGCCGAAGGGTTCGAATTGCTCGAACGATCAAAGCCGGACGTCTTGATTTCTGATATAGAGATGTACGGAGAAGACGGGTATTCCTTAATCCGCAAGGTACGCGCTACGGAGTCGGCTCAAAGCGATATAGCCGCAATCGCGTTGACGGCGCACGCGCGGGCCGAAGACCGATTGCGCGCACTCGCGGCAGGTTTTGACGCGCACGTGTCAAAGCCTGTGGAACTGATCGAGCTTGCCACGGTTATTGCGAGCGTAACCAGACGACGGCAGGGAGCATAGCGCTGGCGCGCAATTTGAGATCTGAGATTAACGAGACCGATTGGTATATGTTCAGAAAGGGAGAAATTTGCCACAGAGGCACAGAGGCACAGAGTCTTTTATAATCCTGTCTCTGTGTCTCCGTGTCTCTGTGGCAATTCTGAGTTCCTACAACGAAAGCCCTTGCTTGTATGAGCGCCAACCGACATGAGATAGTTAGTCTTTACCGGAAAGCGAGAGAATTGATGTCTCAAAAAAAAGCCCCAGAAAACCTACATTTGTACTACACCATTATCTGCGAAGACGTGCGGCTTGAGATCAATCACAAGTTGAGCCTTATGGGAATATTTTACGGCATACAGGTTCCGCAGATGCCGGTCACATTGCTCAAGATGGTCGTGCTCAATCACTGGTCGGGCGAGGGACAGTTTCTTTCGGAGGTCCGAATACTTACGCCTGACAGGACTCAGTCTATCGCGGCCTCGCCGCCTTCACCCTTCGAGATTCCGCCAGACGGTTATGCCGACAACGTCACCATTTTTGCGAATGTCTCTTTTATGACTCCCGGCGACTACGTAGTGCAGACCCTTATCAACTCGAATCTCTATTCCGAACAACTGCTCACCATCTCTGATGCTACACAGCAGCGATCCATAGTCACTTCCGAGGCCATCCAATAAAACCCCATCCAATAAATTGCAACAGGTATTGACCCGCGACAACAGGCCGTATAGGCTTTGTCGCGGGAGCCAGGCAAAGCAACTACAGGGTTGTTTGTTATCCATCAATCGGCAGCGCAACTGTATGCAAAGGGAAGAACTGCTCAAACTGCTCGGCCCGGAGGCGCGCGAGGCGTTCGACATCGCAAAGAGGCTCGCCTGCGCAAGAGGCGGCGTCGTGTCGCCGCTTCACCTGCTTGTGACTCTTCTTGAAAACATCCCGGTTGATTCCGATCACCTGCAAGATGAGCGGATGAGGCTGCTTGAAGCGGCGCGCGAAAAGCTTTCGGCTCGTTATACGGAACCGGCCGAGCGCATAGTCGTCCCGAAAGAGACGCAGGAGGTCCTGGCCGACGCGGGTCGCATGGCTCAGGCCGAAGGCATCGCTCAAATTATACCCGCTCAACTGCTTCGAGCCACCCTGGCAAGCCCTACCGTCAGGGAAACCTTCGATGGCGAGCCGCAATTCGAGATCGAACTCCTCGCCCTCTTCGACCGCGTGAAAGAATCCGTAATCCCTTCTAAAGTTCAACCGACGACGGGCAAGACCGGCGAAGCCACGATGGAGCAATTCACTGGTTATCCGGCGCGCGAGCTTAGCGGCTCGCTCAAGGATTTCTGCGCCGACCTCGCCGAAGAGTCGCGCGCTGCTTCTCCGATCCCCTTTGTCGGACGCGAGCGCGAGATCACGGCCGTGCTTGAAACTCTCTGTCGCAAGCTCAAGAACAATCCACTGTTGATAGGCAAACCCGGCGTAGGCAAGACGGCGCTCGTTTCGGCCGTAGCGATGAGGCTCTGCGCGGGCGATGTGCCGGCGCGTTTGCAGGGCAAAAGAATACTGGAAGTTTCGCGCCTCAGATTGCTGGCCGATGCGAAGTTTGCGGGCGAGATAGAAGAGCGCCTGAAGAAATTGCTGGAAGACGTGCGCCGCGAAGGCGATGTAATTCTCTTCTTTGACGAGATTCACACGCTGCTCAGCGCGGGCGGAGCCGGAGGCACGGGTGATGTTGCAAACCTGCTGAAAAGCTCGCTCTCAAAAGGCGAGATCATGTGCATAGGCGCTACGACGCTTGGAGAGTATTACAAATATATAGCCCGCGACGAGGCGCTTGCGCGCAGGTTCAGCACGATCACAATCGAAGAGCCTTCGCCCGAAGAGACTACGCGAATACTCTCTCATTCACGCAAGGCTTTTGAATCCTATCACGGGGTACAGATATCGGATGAGGTGATCGCGCTCATAGTAGATATGGCCGACCGTTATCTGCATTCGCGCAGCTTTCCCGATAAAGCCTTTGATCTGCTCGACCGCGCGGCGGCAAAGACTACAATCGCCGGAAAGGATTACCTGTCGCGAGAGAGCATAACCGAGACGCTTTCAGAGACCACGGGGCTGCCGCTTGAAATCATGGATGAGGACCCGGCCGACCGGCTCGACCGGCTCGAAGATTTTCTAAACAGCGCCGTGCCGGGTCAGATGCGGGCCGCCCGCGACGTGGCGCGCGTAGTGCGAATAGCCAAGCTCAGGCTCGAACTCAGACCCGAGCAGCCCGACGGGGTCTTTCTCTTTATCGGGCCGGAAGGCGTGGGCAAGCACGAGATGGCGACCGCGCTTGCGAAATTTCTTTACGGCTCGCCGCAAAAGATGATCGAGTTCGATATGAGCCAGTTCACCGAATCGTGGGCAATCTCGCGGCTGGTCGGCGCAGAGCCGGGCTATGTCGGATACGGCGAGCGGAGCGGGCTTTTATCCAAAGCGGCCGAAGACAGCCCGCATTCGGTTCTATACTTCCGCAACATCGATCTGGCGCATCCGGTCGTGCAGCAATTTTTGGGCGAGGCGTTTGAGCGAGGCCGATTCACGGACGCGGCGGGAACGAGGATTTCGCTTTCGAATATGACGGTGGCGATGTCGCTTTCGCGCATAAGCGAACACGGCAAACCAAATCAGGTAGGCTTTTCCGCACCGCCCGAGGAAGGCGCGCCCTCAAGGCCGACTACCGGCTCGCTGCTCAGGGAGCGCAGCGCGGAATTCGGGCTTGTAGAAGCGCTCGCCGCCGCCATAGACGAGGTGATAGAATTTCAGGTTCTTGACCGGGCGGCTATCGAGCAGATAATAGCCGAACGGCTGGAAGCGCTCGGCACGAGGCTTGAAGCCGCGCAGCCGGTCATCATCAAAATGGACCCCGCGCTTGTAGGTTTTTTCGCCGGGCGATTGGCCAGCGAGCGCAAAAGCCTCGCGCAACTTGAACGACTGTGGCAGGAGGATATAGTCATCCCCTTCACGCAATTGCGCATTGATCGCCGCATAGCGGGCGCGCGGCCCGAAGTCAGCATCAGAGTCGAAGAGAAGACCGTAAAAGTCGAGATAAAATACTGAAAGAGGCTTATGAATCGATGGAATTCAAGTCTGAGGCTCATAAGAAGATTTACGAAGAGACCCGCGACCACCTGACCGCCCTGTTTGGCGAAGTCAACGTGAAGGTCATGGATGATACATTCGTGCTGGCCGAAGGTTCGACCTTCGTTTATGTGCGCGTCTTTCCAATCGGAGACAAAAAAACGGGTGTCGAGGTCTTCTCTTATGTCGTGGTCGATCTGGATATAACGGAAGATTTGATGCGCTATCTGCTGACTTACAATTTGAGGCTGATTCTGGGCGCGTTCGGCCTGTCGGTAGACAAGAACGGCAAGGGCACGGTACTGCTTACGCACACGATACTCGGCGAAACGATGGACCGCGATGCGCTTTATGCGACTCTTTCTGCCATCGCAAGGGTGGCCGATGATCTCGACGATCAGATCGTCACGGCTTTTGGCGGAAAGACCGCGCTCGGCAAACTTATGGCCCTCAAAGAGCCGGTAGAATTCTGGGAGTAATCTTATCTACACACCGATGCTAAAGGTAGGTCTTACAGGCAGCATCGCGGTCGGCAAAAGCGCCGTGCTTGCGGCGCTGAAAGATATGGGCTGCGCGACCTTCGACGCCGATAAAATCGCTCATCAGGTGATGGAACCGGGGCGCGAGGCCTACCGCGATATAGTCAAGGAATTCGGCGCGGGAGTGCTCACAGAAAGCGGCGCAATTGACCGCGCAAAACTCGGCGCGATTGTCTTTGCCGATGCGGATAGACGCAAACGCCTGAACGAGATCGTGCATCCGCGTGTGATCGAAGAACAGAATCGTTTGCTCGGAGAGGCCGAAGCCGCAGACCCCGAAGGCATGGCTATCGTAGATGCCGCGCTGATGATCGAATCGGGCGGCTACAAACGGTTCGATAAAGTGATAGTAGTTTATTGCGACCGCGAGACTCAGATCGACCGCCTGATGCGCCGCAACAACATCACGCGGGAAGAGGCCGAACTGCGCGTAGCCGCGCAGATGTCTTCGGAAGAAAAACGCCGCTACGCCGATTACGAGATAAACACGGTGGGCACGCTTGAAGAGACGAGAAGGCGCGTCTCTGAGGTTTACGACGAACTGCGGCGCGTTCAAAAGGCTAAAGCCAATGTCTGACAAGTCTAATAAGGCCATAAAACTCATCCGATTGATAAGCTCGACAAGACGCGAAAAACGGCTTGGCACGGTCATTCTTTTTGTGACCTCGCGTTGCAACGCCCTGTGCAAGACCTGTTTTTACTGGGACGAACTGAACCGGCCGGGCGATCTGACACTGGATCAGATAAAGAAAGTTTCCCGCACGATGCCGCCCATAACCGATCTGTGGCTATCGGGCGGCGAGCCTTCCCTGCGGCGGGATGTGCCGGAAATCATAGACACATTCGTAGCCCAAAACGGCGTGAGCCGCGTCATCATTCCTACAAACGGGCTGGTGGCCCCGCTGATTCACGAAATCGTAGAGCGCGCATTGACCGATCACCCCGCGATTGATCTCTATCTGAACGTGGCGCTTGACGGCTACGGCGAGACGCACGACGAGATTAGAGGGGTGCCGGGCAACTGGGGAAAAACGCTCGACTGCATCCGCTCGCTTTATCCGTTGAAAGAGAGATTCGCGAATCGTTTTCGCTTAAATGTGAACACGGTGATCTGCGCCGATAATTACACGGAAATCGAAAAACTGGCCGTTTATCTGTGGGAGAATTTCCGCCTCGACGGACAGTATTTCAACATCATTCGAGGCGAGACAAAAGTGGGAGATTCGATAAAACAGGTTCCGGCTGATGTCCTGCCGGATATATACAGACTCGCATCCGAGCTGACACGGCGATACGGCGACCGGATGTTTGCCGATGACGACTTTTTGACCCGCTTTGTCAAAAACATCGCCTACGTAGGCGCAATCAGCACGCACTATCGCACGCAGCACTCGAATTTTGAGCAACCTACCGCGTGGCCTATGCCGTGCACGGCGGGCGAGACAACGGCGGTAATTGATTACAACGGCGACGTGCGCGCCTGCGAATTGAGAGAGCGATTCGCCACGCTTTCGGATTTCGATTTCGATTTCGGTAAGCTTTGGCAGAGCGGCGAACGAGCAAAGGAACTTGAGATGATCGACGGCGGCAAGGCTTGCTGGTGTACGCATGTCTGCTTTATACACGATTCGATGCGCCACTCTCGCCGCGCGCTGTTATACGAACTCCCCAAAAACTACGCCCTGCGCGGCAACTGGTAAAAGGCTAATTGAGCGTAAGGAAAGCAGGAATAGGCCACGGATAATACCGATCCTACGGATCAACACAGATTAAACCATATCAGATTCAGATCCGCGAAAATCCGCCGCATCCGTGTCATCCGTGGTCTATTCCCATTTCCCTGATCTACATTTTGGAGAGAACCAATACTCTGCTACGCGGTTGCCCGCCTCACAAATCATCCGCCCGATCAAATATTTGCCTCCTTTTACCTTCCTGCTGATATACTAGTTATTCGATTGTTTGCCTGATGACAGGCTGAGAGTAAGGACTAATGGTTGATTGTTCCAATATTAGAAATTTTTCCATCATAGCTCACATTGATCACGGCAAGAGCACGCTTGCCGACCGGCTGCTTGAAGTCACCGGCGCGCTTTCCGAACGCGAAATGAGCGAACAGGTGCTCGATGCGATGGATCTCGAACGCGAACGTGGCATCACGATCAAAGCGCACGCCGTCCGGCTCGATTATACGGCCAGGGACGGCAAACAGTATTTGCTCAATCTGATAGACACGCCCGGTCACGTAGACTTTTCCTACGAAGTATCGCGCTCGCTTTCGGCCTGCGAGGGCGCATTGCTTGTGGTTGATGCCTCGCAGGGTGTCGAGGCGCAGACGCTCGCAAATACCTATCTGGCGCTCGATCATAATCTTCATTTGATCCCTGTGATAAATAAAATAGATTTGCCCGGAGCCGAGCCCGACCGCGTGCGCGAAGAGATAGAGCAGACAATCGGGCTTGAGACAGACAATGCTCTGATGGTCTCGGCCAAGATGGGAACAGGCATCGGGGATGTGCTTGAAGCCATCGTGCGCGAGGTTCCGCATCCTTCGGGCAACAACGAGGCTCCGCTCAAGGCATTGATCTTCGATTCGTGGTTCGACAGTTATCGCGGCGTAGTCGTGTTGATGCGCGTGATTGACGGCTCGATAAGACCGGGCATGACGGTTCGCCTGATGGCTACGGGAAAAGAGTACGAGGTTGACACTCTGGGCGTGCTGACGCCGAAACCACGCGAGATAGAGGAACTGAGCGCGGGCGAAGTAGGCTTTTTCACGGCGTCAATAAAGACGGTTGCCGATGTAGAGATTGGCGATACGGTGACGGAACGCGGGCGGGCCACGGATACGCCTTTCCCCGGATTCAAGCACATCAAGCCTATGGTCTTTGCCGGGCTATACCCGATTGAATCGAACCGCTACGAGGAGTTGCGCGACGCGCTCGACAAGCTGCGGCTAAACGATTCATCCTTCTTTTATGAGCCGGAAGCATCGGCCGCGCTCGGATTCGGTTTTCGCTGCGGCTTTCTCGGTCTTCTCCACATGGAGATAGTTCAGGAACGGCTCGAACGCGAATTCGATCTCGAACTCATCACGACGGCCCCAAACGTCCGTTACCGCGTGACGACGACCGCAGGCGAAGTGCTTGAAATTGACAGCCCGTCAAAGCTGCCCGATCCGGCCAAGATCGAAAAGATCGAAGAACCGATCATCCGCGCGATGATTTTGAGCAACGAAGAGTATGTGGGGCCGCTGTTTGCGCTGCTGGAAGAGAAACGCGGCACGCAACTCGGCTTTGAATATCCTACGCCCAAGCGAGTCCTGCTCACTTACGAGTTGCCGCTTGCCGAAATAATGCTCGATTTCTATGATCGGCTCAAATCGCTTTCACGCGGCTATGCCTCATTCGATTATGAATTGACCGGATATCGCGAGGGCAAGCTCGTAAAACTCGACATCATGGTTGCCGGAGAATCGGTAGACGCGCTATCGCTGATCGTGCATCACGACAACGCGTACCCGCGCGGGCGGGCGCTGGTCGAAAAGATGCGCCAGCTCATACCGCGCCAGCTTTTCGAGGTTCCCATTCAGGCCGCTATCGGCAATAAGATAATCGCCCGAGAGACCGTCAAGGCGCTGGGCAAGAACGTGCTGGCGAAATGCTATGGCGGCGACATAACGCGCAAGAGAAAGCTGCTTGAAAAACAGAAAGAGGGAAAGAAACGCATGAAACGCGTGGGGCGTGTCGAGATACCTCAAGAGGCGTTTCTCGCCGTGCTCAAGGTCAACGAGTGATAGACAGGATTCGCAGGATCAGATCGAATTAACCAAGAACACGGTCGAATCTCATCAAATCCTGTTTATCCTGTCTACTAACCGCTTATATCTACCTTCTCAACCAGCAGGATAATTCGCGTAGGCACAGCCCTTCCTTTCACAATCGCAGGCTGAAAAGTCCGCTTGCTGAGCGACCACCACAACTGCTCGACCATATAGGGATCGTGTGGGTCGTCGAGCACCTCTACCAGTTGGGCGTGGCCGTCCGGTTGTATCTCGACAAGCGCCGACATGCCTTCGGGGCCGGATTTCTGGTAAGCCAGATGGCTGAAGCTGACAAGCGGGCTGTTATCGAGCACTCTCGGCAATTCGTAATAATCCGCGCCGTTTGTTGCCGCCATGTTGTCGGACGGCAAATCGTTGTAGCTGTGGAACTCGCGGTCTGAGCCTCTTATAATGGGATAGACGGCTATCTGGCTGCTGGTCGAACCCATGACCGGAATCGGACGGAATCCTGAAAGAGTAAAGGTAAAAAGTATAGCTGAAATTATCACTCCCACAGCATAAGACACAGGCAGCGGATTCAATACGAGCAGCCATTCAAAGAACCTCTGACCGGGATGGGCTTTCGCAGAGTTATCCTTTTCGACAGCCGTCATGACATAGCTCTTAAGCTCTCGCGGGACCTCCGGCTGCTCTAAATTTCTGAGCCAGGAAGTAACTTCCTGAGTCTCTTCAAGATACAGATTACACCCCCCGCAAATCGAAAGATGCGAGGTATAGTCATGGGCCTCGCCCTGGGCGAGTTGCCTGTCCAGGTAAAGCGAAGTCATCAATCTAAACTTCTTACATTCCATAATGACACACTGGGCGAATGCTATGTGATCCGTGAGATTGGTAGCAGACCTCTGAAAAACCTCTACCCGAAAATCACGAATCACTCTTCACGCATCACGAACCATTCATCTCAAGTCCTTCACGCGACGGCGGAGTTCTTCACGCCCGCGCGCTATGCGTGATTTGACCGTGCCTATCGAAATCGAAAGCGTCTCGGCTATCTCTTCGTAGGATAATTCCTCAATCTCGCGCAGGATGAGCGTGATTCTGTATTCCTGCTTTATCTCATCCAGCGCGCGCATTATGCGCCGTTCGCGTTGAGCGGCAATGGCCAGTTGCTCGGGCGAAGCTCCCTTGACGGGCAGCGTGCTGCCTATCGTGGTCTCGGATTCACCCCGGCTCAGGTCGAGCGATATCGTCTCGTCTCGATGCCGCCGCCGCCACCATCGCTGCTGATTCATCGCCTGATTGATCGCTATGCGATATATCCAGGTCTTCAATCCCGATTCTCCGCGAAAGCTGCTCAACCCGCGATATACCTTCAGGAAGGTTTCCTGCGCCGCATCGCGCGCCTCTTCCCCATCGCCAAGCAAACGGAAACATAGAGAGTAAACAGGCCGTTCGAATTGGGCTACCAGTTCCTCAAATGCCTCGATTTCCTGAGCGCGCAACCGGGCGATCAAACTCGCCTCGTGATAGTTTTCAACCGGCCTGGCATCGAAATCCAGGCGAGCAAGAGTTGTTTGCTCTAATGCGGCCATATCTCCGGTTGACATTATTGGCGCTCCAAAGGTTTACCGCTTGACCGGAGTGGGTCATTGCTCGATGCTGTTATGAAGCCGAGCGCCGTTGTAGCTCCAAGTTGAACGGGCAATGACCCCTTCACCTCACTTGTCACTACTGTTAGACACCTTTCCGGCCAAAAGGTTCCAGACCATTTAACTTTACCACAAATAAACGCCTTTATGTAGATAAGGGAAGTGGAACAGGCCACGGATGCGGCGGATTTTCGCGGATTAAATCATATAGGGTCAGATCCGCGTAGATCCGCCCGATCCGCGTCCGTCCCGGCCTATTTCAATTCACCGTGCATTCAATTTAACCTGCCAAAACGCCTGACGCATGTTGCCCGCAATTCAAAAACTGAATGACCCTGGCGGTCTATTCTTACTCGCCTTTCGTTTGAATTAACCTTATAATCTCGACCTGCTGGAATTGATATGAGCCATCTCCTTCTTCGCAACGCAACTATCATATTTGAACGCAAGGTCGAGCACGGCTCCGTGCTCACCAGCGACGGGCTGATTGCCGGGGTATTTGCGCGCGGGCAGGAGCCTGTAGGGTTGAGTGCAAGCGAAACGCTCGATATCGGCGGCGCTTATCTCGCGCCCGGAATGATCGACATTCACATACACGGCTCGGCGGGCGTGGATGTTTTAGAAGCCGGAGCGGATGATCTGGCAACGCTCTCCTCTTTCCTGCTCGCCGAAGGCGTGACGGGATACTTCGCTACCCTGGTGCCTGCGGATGAAGAGAGATGCCACTGCGCGATAAGCGCGTTGACCTCTCATTTTGAAAGAGAGTGTGAAGCTCGATCAAAAGGCGAGCCGTCTATGCGGGCGCAATTGCTCGGCATTCACTTCGAAGGGCCTTTTGTAAGCGAAAAAAAGTGTGGGGCGCTTCGACCGGAATTCTTCAGAATCTATGACGGCGACCCGCATTCGATAGAGCGATTCACGGCTATTGACTGCCCGTGCCTGATGACGCTTGCTCCCGAAATCAAGGGTGGCATTGAACTGATAGCCGATCTGGTTCGTGCCGGGGCGCGTGCTTTTATTGGCCATACTGAGGCTGATCCTGAAACGCTCGACCGGGCGGTGGAAGCAGGCGCGTGCCACATCACCCACTTTCCAAACGCGCTCGCCCCCCTGCATCACCGCAAACCGGGAGCGGTCGCCTGGGGGCTTGTGCGCGGTGACGTGACGCTTGATTCGATAGCCGATTTCCAGCACGTCGATCCCTTGATGCTGCGACTGATCTATCAGGCAAAGGGGGCGGACGGGATGGCGCTCATAAGCGATGCGATACCTCCGACGGGTCTTGGCGATGGCGAGTTTGCGATCTGGGGCGAAACGATCAGCGTCCGAAACGGAAGGACATCGCTTAATCGCAGTGCGGGCACCGCGACAATCGCAGGCTCGGTGATAACCATGAGGCAGGCGCTCAAGAATTTCATCAGCCTCGGCGTTTCAATTGAAGAGGCGGTTCGAATGGCTTCGCTTGTGCCCGCGAGAGTGGTTGGTATGGAAGGCGAGCGCGGCTCAATCGAAAAAGGAAAGCGCGCCGACCTGATTGTGTTTGACGAAGAGTTTCGAGTGCTATCAGCCATCTCAGGCGGGCGAGTCTCATCAGATCAATAAAGACTCAGGACTTATTTACCTCCGGCGTGGCGGTCAAGGTAATCCAACAGCACATTCGACATAAGCTTCACGCCGATCACAAGACTCTCTTCATCCACATCGAATTCGGGCGTGTGAATCATTGCCGTGATTCCTTTGGCCTTGTTGCCCACGCCCAGAAAATAATAGAAGCCGGGAACAACTCTCTGAAAGTATGAAAAATCTTCTGCGCCCATTTGCGGCGGCGGCGATATGACGTTTGCCTCGCCCATCACGCGGCGCATCGTTGGCAGAGTCTCTTCGACAAGCGCCGGGGAGTTATAGGTAACGGCCGCGCCTTCTACAAATTCCATCTCGAACTCAGCGCCGTAAGCCGAAGTGATCCCTGCCACGGTCTCTTGCATCTTTGACTGAACATCGCTTCGCACCACTTCGTTAAGGGTTCTGATCGTGCCTTCGAGCTTTACTTCATCAGCTATTATGTTGAACCGATTCCCGCCCTGAATGATCCCTATCGAGAGCACGAGCGGTTCCAGCGTATTGGTCCGGCGGCTGCGAATGGTCTGCAACGCCAAGACGCATTCTGACGCCACTACAACGGCGTCTATGCCGTCGTGAGGGTACGCGCCATGCACTTTCTTGCCGCGTATGGTGATGACGAAGCGGTCGGCAGAGGCCATAGCCGGGCCTGAGTTGTAGGCAATCTGGCCTACCTCCACATTGGGAAATACGTGGAGGCCAAAGATAGCTTGCGGGCGCGGGTTTTCAAGCGCGCCTTCCTTTATCATCAAACGCGCTCCGCCTTCTTCGCCCGGCGGCGGCCCTTCCTCGGCAGGCTGAAAGATGAATTTCACCGTGCCTGCGATTTGATCTCGCATCTTGGAGAGCACTTCCGCCACCCCCAGTTCTACAGTCGTATGCACATCGTGACCACAGGCGTGTTTGACGCCCGGGTTTTGCGATTTGTAAGGCACATCTATATTTTCCTGAATGGGCAGCGCGTCCATATCGGCACGCACGGCGACCACCGGGCCGGGCTTGCCCCCTTTTAGCAAAGCCACAACGCCGTATTTGCCTACGCCGGTCTTTACTTCATCAAGCCCGAGCGCGCGCAACCGCTCGGCCACCACGCGAGAGGTCCGCTCTTCGCGATTGGACAACTCCGGGTGCATGTGAAAATCGCGGCGTTGCTCGATCAATTTCGGTTTCAGAGCTTCGGTCAGAGTCGCTATTTTCTGTTCGCGCGGCGAAGCAGCAGACTTACTTAAAACATCTTTCTGCAATCCGAAACTTGAAAGCGCCAGCGCAAGTGTGACCGCAATCGCAGCAGTGTATCTTTGTATCATCGGGCATCTCCAGAGAGCTAAAATAGATATGAGTTATCAGTAGCCACAGAGTCACGGAGACACTGAGATTTTTTAATCTCTTCTCTGTGACTTTGTGACTCTGTGGCAAATTCTCTATCGCTTGCTGTAAGCCGGATTCTTCAACTCTTCATTCAGCGAATTCAAAAATGCCGTGAGCGATTTGATATCAGAATCGGCGATATTTATATTCATCAACTCTTCATCAGCCTGACGCAAGTGACCTGCGCGAGCCATCTCGCTCAACCGAATCATCTCGCTCAATACTTCTTCCAGCGTAGACGTAGACCCGTCGTGAAAGTAAGGCCCGGTGTATTTCAGATTTCGCAGCGTAGGCGTTTTAAAGGCGGCGATCATTCTTTGTAAAAAATGGTCGTCGCTTTCGCCCTCACGGCGCAGCGCAGACGCTTTCAAATCAACGAAGTTCCAGAAGCCAAGATCAACCAGTCCCGGTTTTGCTCTCGCGGGCGCTTCTCGAAACCGGGGCGACGGGCGGCGAGCGTTTCGAGCATCTGGAATCTCCAGTCTGGCGAACTGGCCTTCGCCGTGAAAGCGATCATATTCGCGCTGGCTTATGCCTATGTTGTGAAATGAATGATCCGTAAACAGCGGCGGCGTGTGACAGGCCGCGCAATTGCCTTTTTTCGCGTCGAAAAATAACTTCAAACCATCGAGCGCATCCGCCTTGAAATCTTTCGTGAGTTTGAGCGCGCCTTTCGTTTCAAGCGAGTCGATCGCGGCAAGCATCCGTATCGCGAAATCCCTGCCGCTTTCTTCTCGGGCAGGCGCGGCGTCAAGCCCGTTCAACTCGATGAATTTGTCGTAGGCGGAATCCCGGCGCGTCTTGAGCGTACGGCAGTATTCGGCTACGGCCCTGGCTATTAAATCAACCGTCTCATCCCGGCTGAGTTTTTCCAGATCGACGCCAAAGGCCGTTTTGAACTGATCGCGATAAGCGCCTGTTGATGCCTCGCCTTCGCCTTTATCCTCCAACACAACCGCTCGTGCCTGTTCGAATGCCTGCGCTTCTTCGCCCGGCAGCCATCCCAGCACGCGTCCCGACAGAGTGCCTTTGACCAGCTCTTCTATCGAAGCGAATTCGCCATCGTAATGCAATCGCGGCATCTCGCCTGCGTCTAAAATCGTAGGCGCGTTCCTGATTCCCAGCCGGCGCTGATCCTGCATCCTCGATGACACCCAGCTTCGATTAAAGAAATCCGCGTAGGCGCGCAGGCCCTGCGGGTCCTCGTCAAACAGATGGCAGTGGCTGCAACTCGCGGGCAGGTCTCCGTCAGGAGTTGAAAACCGCTCATCCCTGAATAGCCGCTCGCCCAGACGCGCTACGGCCGTGCCTTCGGGCCGTACGGATACCTGGCAGAGCGCAGACCTGCTCCGCCCGCCCGCGAAGGCGAAGAGAGCGAAAATCATGAAGGCTAACAGGGCTATATTCTTCAGCATTGTTCGGTCGGGCTAGTCTTTGCTCGCGTGTCCTTCGATCACTTCGATACGAATCTTATCCGGCCCTTCGATAAAGGCGAATTTGATCTTGCCGTTTGCGACCGAGCGTATCTCGTCTGTCACCTTCACGCCGTCTTTACGCAGCTTTTCAAGCGCCACTTCCAGATTGTCGAAGCTAAACCCGATGTGATCGACTACGTGGCCTTTTGTAGACTCAAGCTCGGTCCTGCCTTTCCATTGATCGCCGTAAGCTTTCTTCGCATACTCGACCGGATAAATGATTATGTTGACATTGTCGCTCACGAGCGAAACGCTCGGGCCGATCTGGTAGCCGCGATAAAATCGGGGCTCGCGCGAAAGCGGGCGCGTGGAGCGACGTTTGGCGCTGAAGTATTTCATGTACCATTCGCCCGCCGCAACCGGGTCGGCGCTGAACAGATGCAGATGGCCGAAGTGATGATGGCTTGCCGTGTTCAGTTCGATCAGAGCATTATCGGGACTTTGCACATAAGCGTAGTAAAAAAGGTCTTTCGCGCCCGTGTTCCCGCCTATGTCGCTGATGTCGGAGAGCGGGGTGAAAAACTTTGTGCCCATCGCCAGTTGTTTTGCGTAAGTCGCCTTCATATCCTCCGCGCCCCAGCCGAAATGCCAGACGGCCGATGTCAGGTCCCACACGGGCGGCTGATTCACTTTGGTGAAAAGCAGCCACGATTTTTGCGCCCACACGCCGTCAAGAAGCCCTGCGAACTTCGCCCGTTCGCAGTCGAATTTGCTCGTATAAAAATCAATCGCAGCAGAAGGGTCGAGCGTGTTCAGGTGAAGGTGATGAAAATGCGCCTCCGGCATTTCGAGCGCGGGCGGGGGCGCGGGCTTTGCTTCCTGCTCATTAAAGCCACGTGCGCATACCACAGAAGAGAAAAGAAGAGAGACGATGAAAGAAAGTCGAAGCCATCCGGGTACTGGCATACAGTCATCCTCCAATCAGAAATGCGAGCGGCATCAGGCAAATGGCGAACAACAGATTATCCGCCTGCTACCGCTCGCAATTGTATACCGATCTTTGATCGGCGTGAATCAATCGCCCGCTCTCACCCAGCCGTAAGCCGAGTTGCTGCGTTGCCCGCCTCGATCAAGGTAGGCTATCTTCAGCTTTTCAAGAGAGTCGGCAGGCAAGGCTTTGCGTTTTGCTTTGACATCTATGTGATAGACCCTCGCGGCATTGAGGCCAAAGATTTTTGCCTTGTCTTCCTTTGTCAGCTTCTTGTAGCCGAATTTCTCGCACATCTCATCGCTTATCTGGAACCGCTTGAATGCGTCGATCCCCCATTGCGGAGACCCCCACCACAGACAGTCAGTTCCCCAGATGACGTGATCCGAGCCGTAGTATTTTATGTTCTTTCCCATCCCGTGCATGCACATTTCAGGATGCGCGACCGAGAGCGTGTTAAAGAAACTGCCGACCTCGCAATAGACGTTCTTCATCTGCGGGTTGCGTTTCTTTATGTCCATAAGGATCGAGTGCCACTCGAAATCGCCCGTCGTCGGATCGTATTTGTTGTTTTCGAGCCAGTCGGGTTCGTTGCTGCCGTGCTTGATGGCCGAGTGATAGACGATAAAGTTGAAATCGGGGTTGCGGAGCGCGGCCTTCTCTACGTCTTTCGGATTTGCCAGATGGCCGAGCGTGCGCGACTGATAGGAATACCCTTTGTGGACGCTGACGGTCCTCAGACCGCGTTTGCGCGACTCTTCGATAAACCACTGCGCGTTGTCGTCATCAAGCTGGAATCCGTTGCCTGATCGACCGGGATCGGTGTGGCAATACCACTTCCACGACTTGATGCCGTAGACCTTTAATTCGCGCTCCATCTGTTCGAGACAGGCGGCCTTGTCAATCTGATTTTTCACCTTATCCCAGTAATGATTCGGCGCGAGGTTGCCCTGATTCAGCGCGCGCTCGGACCCGGCCAGATCGTTGATCTGCTTGCGGGCTTCGGCCATGACCCAGCTTGGCAGAACCTTTCCCATCCCGCCGGGCGTTCGCGCCGCGCCTTCGAGCACCTTGCCGTTTTCATCGCGCAAAGTTTCTTTGCCCGGCACGCCTGAGATGACGACCATCGAAGTGTCGCTGTCGAAATACATCTCTTTGACAAAGTTCTTGAAGCTGTAGGCTTCGGGGTCATTCTTGAGATCGAAGCCCATATTCTTTACGAATTCCATGTTTCGGAAATTGAGCGCCGCCCCGTTTGTGAAGTGCGCCTGCACATCGATGATGAAATAGTCGCTCTTGGGCCATTTCTCGTCGTAGGCCGCCGCTTCCCAGGTCTCAGCGTCATCGACTTCCCAATAGTTTTTGCCATAGGCGAGATTCGATGCGAGAAAACAGGTCGCCAGCCCCATCGAAGAGCGCATGAAATCGCGGCGATTCATGCCGAGCTTCTTTGCGCGAACCTCTGACAACTCGCCGATCAGATGTTCGACCTGTTTCTGTTTTTCGGTCTGTGGGCGCGGCTCGAACTCTTCGTTCGAAACCACCTGCGTGGGCATCGGTGAATCGACACCCTTTTTCAAGTCTCTGAGAGCTTTGCGAATCCACATAGCTGACGAATCCTCCGGTAAAAAGTCTGTCTTGTGAGCGCCGTTGTTTCGACTGTACTGTGCTCAATTACAAAGATGAGGGTTAATGTTTGCAGGGCCGAAAAACTGCCCCATTTTGAGAGACGTAAGCGACCCGATTTCTGTTACATCTTTTTTTAAGGCGTAAGCATTCAACCTCTTGGCCAGAGCCTTTTAGCGTTCAAATCGGCCTGCCGGGATACCGGGAAAGCATTGATCGCTCAATGAAAACCCTGGCGCGCCTGTCGGTCTTGCGGGTGGGTCTCGCTGCGCAAATTCATTCAGTTGTGTGTAAACTTAAGAGTGGATGCTTGAAACAAGAAAGGAGCAAGCCATGAGTCACGCATCCCGACGCCTTGCCGGTATTTTGTTAGTTATCCTGCCAACGGTCATCTATGGAGGAGTCACACTTCTCTCTCTGCTCATCAGCGACCCGCGTTACAGCCAGAACGAACTTCGCCAGGACTTGTGGCGAGCAGGCCACGCGCACGCCGGGGTGTTGCTCGTATTATCGCTTGTGGCATTGCGTTATGTTGATGAAGCGAACCTGCCTGAAAAGTTGAAGGCTGTCGTTCGTTCTTCAATACCGATGTCGGCGATTTTTCTCCCGGCTGCATTCTTTCTTTCGGTATTGAAGCCTGATGCCACCGAACCGAACGGTTTCATCTATCTGGCATATGCAGGCGCTGTCATTCTGGCGATAGGCTTGATCCTGCTCGGAATCGGACTGATCAGAAAATCAGAGAGGTAAAATTTATGACACGTGCAATATTGCTATCAGCGGCAATCGCTCTTTTGATCTCAATGTGTGACCCTGCCGTAAAAGAGACATCCACAGGAGCGCCCGCCGCCGCATCACCGGATGAAAAGAGCGTGCCGGGCTTTTCCAAAGCATCTTCATCCAAATCCTCAGAGCAGAGTTACGAAAATTTCAACAGCCCCGTCGATGTGCTCGCCTCTTATTTCAACGCGGTGAATCGACGGGAGTACAGGCGCGCCTATGGCTATTGGGGAACACCGCCCGGCGATTATGAAGAGTTCGCGCGCGGCTATGCCGATACGGCGAGCGTGCAGTTGATCGTCGAGCCGCCTGTCTCGATAGAGGGTGCGGCAGGGAGTCTTTATGTCGAGGTGCCTGTCGTGCTGGTTGCTCACCATAATGATGGAGGCGAGCAGATGTTTTCCGGCTGCTACACAATGCGGAAATCGAATCTGCATCCGCCCGACATTCCGAAAGAAGATGTCTGGCACATCTACAAAGCAAATGTGACGCCCGTTTCCGGTGACGTTAAGATCCCGCAATTGCTCGCTCAAGGATGCCACGATTGATTGGGCCGTGCCGCTCGACACCTTTGCGCCCGAGCCCGGGGCCATTCATTTTTCAGGAAATTCTCAGCGTACTTTGCGTCTTTGTGTCTTTGCGAGTAACAGATTCCCGCCAGGACGCAAAATACGCTAAGCTTTCACATCAAGCGTCGGTGATTTCTATGTCTTCAGCGGGGCAATCGCTCTACTGAACAGCCTGCCTATTTGACAGCAACGAGATTCGGTCATAAGCTTACCGTCCGGTAGGGGCAGCCAACCGGGCGGCCATACGGGCTGCTCAATTACGCGGAAATGAGCATGCGTTCCTGAGGGTATTTGAATAAAGAGAGGTGGAATGAAATGACGCGAAGAAATATTTTCTCAACATCCGGCAAACTGACATTGCTTGTCATCGCCTTTGCCCTGACAGGCGCGGGTCTCACTTTTTCCGCCAGGGCTTTCCCGGTTAACGATCAGGTTCGCGTAGAAGGCGGATTGATCTCCGGCACAACCTCAGACGGCGTTCGCAGTTACAAAGGCATTCCCTTTGCCGCCCCTCCCACAGGCGACTTGCGATGGAAGGCCCCTCAACCCGTAGTCGGGTGGGAGGGCGTTCGCGAGTGCAACGCCTTCGGGCCGGAATGTCCGCAAGCGCCTTATCCTCAAGCCTCGTTATACTATTCCCCGCCGCAAAAACAGAGCGAGGATTGCCTCTACCTGAACGTCTGGACCGCCGCCGGAGCAGGCGAAAAACGCCCCGTAATGGTATGGATTCACGGAGGCGCGCTGACTCGCGGATCGGGCGCAAATAGCGTCTATGACGGGGCGGCGCTGGCAAAAAAAGGGGTTGTCCTTGTGACGATCAATTACCGCCTCGGCCCGTTCGGCTATCTCGCTCACCCGGAATTGACCGCCGAATCGCCCGATCATTCATCGGGCAATTATGGGATGCTTGATCAGATCGCGGCCTTGAAATGGGTGCAGAAAAACATCTCGGCCTTTGGCGGCGACCCGCGTCGCGTAACTATTTTCGGCGAATCCGCAGGTTCTTGGAGCGTCAACGCGCTCATCGCCTCCCCGCTTGCAAAGGGGTTGTTTCACCGCGCCATGGGCGAGAGCGGTGCTTGGTTCGGGCCTATGATTCATCTGAAGGAAGATCGAGATAAGATACCCTCGGCCGAAAAGATCGGCGTAGCTTTCGGCAAAGCTCTTGGCGCGGACTCGCTCAAAGCGATGCGCGAGATATCGGCCGAAAAGATCGTCGAGGCATTCAACAATGATGCGGAAGGGAAAAAATTTCGCACCTCGCCAAACGTGGATGGATGGGTGTTGCCCGACGAGATTCGCAACATATTCGCTCAGGGCAAACAAAACCGCGTTCCTGTGATCGTAGGCTCAAACGCCAACGAAATGACTTCGCTCACCTTCCCCGCCTCAATCCCCAGGACCATGGAAGAGTACGGCAAGCGTGTGCAGTCACAATACGGCGAAGCGAGCAGAGAGTTTGATGTCTTCTACCCCGTAAAGAGCGAGGCCGATATTGCAGCCGCTTATCTTAACAGCCTGCGCGATGTGACCTTCACATTGCCTATGCGGACGTGGGCGCGAATGACCGCCACCGGGCGAAGCAAGGCTTATCTCTATTTCTTCACTCATGTTCCGCCGAATCCAAACAGCAAATATCTGGGCGCATACCACGCCGGAGAAATCATCTACGTCTTCAACAACCTCAATAAGCGATCAAATCCCGCCTATACGGAAACCGATTCCAGACTGGCCGATATGATGTCGAGCTACTGGGTGAATTTTGCGACGACCGGCGATCCCAACGGCAAAGGATTGCCAAAGTGGACGCCTTACAACCAGAAGTCGGAGCCTTACTTGGATATGGGCGACACGGTTCAGTTGCGCAATCATTTGCTCAAAGATCAGCTTGATTTTGTCGAGCAAGCTCAAAAACGATGATGATCTGCTGAGACAACGGATCGAAAAAAAATTGAGCCATTCGCCGGACCTGAATCCGGCGAATGGCTCTTAGCGAAACAATGTCCGCTCACTCAGAAGGAAATGCGCGCACCAACCTGAAATGCGCGAGGCCCGCCCGAACCAAAAGTCTGACCAACGCGCTGCGTAGGTTTACCAAATGAACCGGGGCTTGCAAGGTTGTAGCTAAACCCCGTCAGGTTGCTGACATTGAATATATTGAAGACTTCGCCGATGATGCGAAGGTTAACCTGCTCGTGCAGTCTGAACGTCTTTGTGACGCGAACATCCTGCGAAGAGAAGATATCGCCTAGCTCGAAATCCTTCGGCAATGTAATGACGGGGAATCTCTGATTTGCGATCAGCCCCGCCTCACCCGCTGGAGTCAATGTCCCGGCAAGCGTCGAGTTGTATTGATCTACCAGCTTTCGAAGCTCGGTCTTGCTCAGAAATCCGCTGAATCCGTGTCCGGGAAGCGGTGTGTAGCCGCCGCCACCCACGGCGTTTGTTCCCGTAGCATCAAACCCGCTGATTACGGGATTGACCGGGGAATGGCTGATATAGGAGGAAAGCACCGAGACCTGGAAATCCCACGGCAGATCGACTATGCCTGAAATATTCAGGTTATGCCTCGGAAGGTCCGGCCCGTATGTAGCGAAGTAGTCGTTCAGATTCTGCGTGACATCGAGTATGCTCTTGCTGTCCTGATAGGCATAGGAAGCGGTGAACAGATAGCGGTTTGAAAATCGCTTGTCTGCCTTGAGCAACAGCGCCTTGTATTTTGATGTCGCGCCCGGCCACCAGAAATTGATCGGTCCCGAAGAGCACTCGGCCGTCGGATCGTTTGCCTGAGCAAAGCTCGCGCAGATCGGAATCACAGGCCCTCCAATCGAATTGAAGCGATTAAAGTCAACACTGGCTCCGAAGAAACCTCCAGGCGTTCCGTGTATCGCGTGGCGATATACAAAGTCTGCCTGAAGCACGAGATCGTCTCTTAACTCACGCTGAACACCTATGTTGAAATGCTGAGCCTGAGTCGTAGGGAAGTCGCGCGGGTAGATCGCGCCGAGGGCATTGGCCTGTTTGGAAAGCAGTATCTGCGGCTCTGTTCCCGTGCCCGGAAATTTGGCTTCCTGCTGGGCGCGGAGCGTGGGAAGGTCTGCCAGGAACTGGCCGTAGTTGTAACGGAGCGAGTTGAGAAAGGCGGTTGAGAAAGGCAGTCCGGTTGCCGGATTTGTGATGGCGGCGTTGCCGATAAATTGCCTGCCGGAGCCACCGATCACGGCGCGCTCTCCGAGTCGCCACCACCCGAGTTGCGTATCGTAAAATATGCCCGCGCCGCCGCGAATAACCGTTTTGTTATCCTTGCCGACAGACCAGGCAAAACCCACAGCCGGTTCAAAATTCTTGTACTCCTTCTTCGGAGGTCTGAGGTCGCTGCCGTAAAGCGGCGTGATATAGGAGGGCTTCGCAAGATCAAAGTTGAGAACGTTCGTCTCGTGTTCCCATCCCACTCCATAATTCAATGTCAGGCTCGGAGTGACCTTCCACGTATCCTGAACATAGAGGTGGAAGCGGTCGTTGCCTCTGGCCTCATCGAGCCTGAATGACGGCTGCGCGCGGTCCCCTATCCCCAGCAGGAAGGCGACCACCGGCAGTTTTTTGAGGTCGTCAGCGGAGTGAATCTTGCCGTCAGGTAGGCCAAACAGAATCGGCAGGATCGGATTGATGGAGGAGAGAAATTCCGGCGAAAGCAGATAAACTCTGGCCGGGTCGAAGAAGCCCCAGTACCCTGTCCCGTCGAAGTGCTCCCACTCGCCGCCAAATTTGATGCGATGGCTGCCCTTTTGCCAGCTCACATTATCCGAGAGCGGGAAGCGGCGCAGGTCGCGACCCTGCGGAGAGTTGAAGTTGTTCCCAAGAAAGAAATTGACCGAATTGAGATAGAAAACCTCCGGTCCTCCCGCGCCTATGCAGTTCCCATTCGGATCGCCACTGCACGGAGTCGGGATGTTGCGGTTCTGCCAGTAAAAGTACGAGAACCGCAAATCATTTACGACGTTTGGACTCAAGAGGCTTGTAACACCCAGCAGGCTTTGATCCGACCAGTTTTTGTTCGATACAAAATTCGAAGGCGGAACCGGGACTCCAAACGGGCCGCTGTTGTTGTTTCCGTCGTGCGAATAACGCACAAACAGCGAATGCTTCGCATTGAAGCGGTAATCAACCCGTCCGCTTATCTGCTTGCCATGATAAGGCGCTGACGAGAGCGTGCCGAATTCCGCGACCGAAGGAAGATCCGGCTGCACTATGTAAACACCGGCCTGATTGGTGTTCTCAAAATTGAAAAAGAAGAACGCCTTGTCTTTCTTGACGGGGCCGCCAAACCAGAAACCACCCTGCCGCCGCGCAAAGAACGGTTCGTCTGTCAGAGAGTTTCGTTTCAGGCTGGGATAGGCCGACATGTTGTGATCGCGATAGTAAAAGTATCCCGCGCCGTGGAAATCGTTGCTGCCCGAGCGCGTCACAACATTGATCGAACCATAGGCCGTGATGCCCGTTGAAAGGTCGAAATTCGTGCTTGAAAGCTGGAATTCCTGAACCACTTCCTGAGAAAGATTCTGGCCGGTGCCGCCTTCTACGGGGTTGCGAATATTCCCCCCGTCAACTGTGATGGCGGTGTGCGATGCGGGCCCCCCCAAGACCGAAACGCTGAATTGCGCGTTGAACTGCGCGGGGTTGGCCGGGGTCACGAGCACACCCGGTTCGAGTTGAGCCAGGTTCAAAAAATTGCGCCCGTTCAACGGGAGGTTTTCGATCTTTTGCCGCGTCACGACGCCTTGAACAGTATTCGATTCGAGATCGATATTTGAGGCGGCGCTCTGTACGTCAACGATTTCTGCCGTGGTCCCTACACGCAGCGAAATGTTGACGGTCGTCGTAATGCCCGTAGCCACTTCCGCAGAAGTAATGCTGGCCGCAAATCCTGTTGCCTCTATGCGTATCTCATACTCTCCGGCCGGAAGCGACTGAACGGAATAGATTCCATCATTGCCCGTGCCGACGATACGTTTAGCTCCTGTGTTTTTGTTTGTCACCGTAACCGTAGCGCCTGTGACCACGGCATCCGTCTGATCGGTTACGGTTCCCGCTATCGTTCCGGTTGGAACCTGCGCAATCAATGATGTCGAAAGCGTGAAGAGCAGCGCGAAAAGAAGAGGAAGTCGAAACATAAGCCCTCCATATCGGTGTGTTGAGAAATGAACCGGTATCGTGATGAGCGAATGTCGGTAGCGTAGCCAGGATCATCTGATATGACCGAAGCTTGTATTATCTTTTGGTGAGATCAGTGTCTGGCTGAATTCTTACAACCGACCGCGACTTACTACTGCCTGGAGCGCCAAGTCCTCGCGGAGGCTTAGCGGGCGCTACTATATTCCCCTGTTATTTGCCTGTCAAGAGAAAAACTGACCGAGCGGTAAGTCGAAGTGGAAAAGGCAAGCCGGGTATGGTAGGATGCGTGCGCGACTCAGCATAGTCTAATCAATCCACAAGAGCTTGAAGGGGGAAGCATGTTGAAACCATATATCCTTATTCTGGCCTTAGCCATATGTCTGATTGCGGGCGAAAAGGGGCTGGCGCAATCACAATCCGAATCCGCGCCCGCGCCTGCCGCACAACCAAAAAACGATTACGGCAAAGCAGAGACGTGGCTGTGCCGCCCGGGTCGTAACGACGCCTGCGCGGTTGACCTGACGACCACCGTAGTCGCGGCAAACGGAAAACTTACGGTTGAGAAGTGGGCGGCGAATCCGAAAGCGCCGATTGACTGCTTTTATGTTTATCCGACCGTATCGGGAGATCAGACTCCAAACTCCGACATGGACGCGGGGCCGGAAGAGCTTGGAGTAATCCGCGCGCAGTTTGCCCGTTTCGGCTCAGAGTGCCGCACATTCGCGCCGCTATACCGGCAAATAACGTTGACGGCGCTCAGGTCTATAATCGGCGGGCAGCCGGTGAAGATAGATCGCGCGCTCGCCTATAACGATGTGGTCGATGCGTGGAATTATTATCTTGAGCACGATAATCAGGGCCGGGGCGTAGTCTTGATCGGCCACTCGCAAGGGTCGGGCGTGCTGACGCAACTGATACGCAACGAGATCGACGGCAAGCCCGTACAGCAACGCGTCATATCTGCGCTTTTGCTTGGAACGAGCCTTCCCGTGCCGCAGGGCAAAGACGTAGGCGGAGCCTTTCAGCACATGCCGCTTTGTCATTCGGCGTCGCAGACGGGCTGCGTCATCGCTTACGCCTCATTCCGATCAAACGTGCCGCCGCCGGCCAACAGCCGATTTGGCAAAGTGCAGGGCAGTAATATGGTAGCCGCGTGCGCAAATCCCTCGGCGCTCGGCGGCGGAAGCGGAGAACTGCACGCCTACCTCGCCTCGGCCGGTCGAAGCCTCGGCGCATCTGCCGAACCCAGACCCTGGGTTACGCCTGCGCAAGCGATCAACACGCCTTTCGTTAGCGTTCCCGGCCTTCTTACAGCCGAGTGCGTACAGAACGAAAAAGGCTCGTATCTGGCGGTCACGGTGCACGGCGACCCGAAAGACCCCCGCACCGACGACATCGTCGGAGACGTGATTGTGAATGGACAGGTGCTGGCCGATTGGGGGCTTCATCTGATCGATGTAAACCTCACGATGGGCAATCTGCTCGATATAGTGCGCCAGCAAGGTAAGGCATATCTCGCAAAGAAGAAATAGAAAACTCAGACGGGATTCCACTCTAAATTACTCCGCAAGAAATTGGTTAAAATGAAACTGAATGAAGAGGACTTTGGAATAGGCCACGGATGACGCGGATGCGGCGGATTTTCGCGGATTAGGTCATAAAGAGTCAGATCCGCCGCATCCGTGGCATGTTTCTGATAAGCCTGCTCTGGAGTTTCGTTTGCACCAGGCTTGTGCTTTTCGATTTAGAGAATCTTTTGCTCAAATCTCTTATGGTCTGATTTAATTGAGGAGGCCCGCAGCCTTTTGCGGGGTGCGTCTGAGTGTTTACTTTACAAGGAGAAACTTGATGGAAGCGATCACGATAAACGTAAACGGGAAAGATCGTAAGGTTGAGGTCAGCCCCGATATGCCCCTGCTCTGGGTGCTGCGCGACACGCTCAGTATGACGGGCACAAAATTCGGCTGCGGCATGTCGCTTTGCGGCGCTTGCACCGTACATTTAAACGGCGAAGCTGTGCGCTCGTGCGTTACGCCGGTTTCAAGCGCGGTCGGAAAGAAGATCACTACGATTGAGGGACTCTCATCCGACAGTTCCCATCCTCTGCAACAGGCGTGGATGCAGGTCAACGTATCGCAATGCGGATACTGCCAGAGCGGGCAGATCATGCAGGCGGCGGCCTTGCTCAGGCAAAAGCCAAAACCGACCGACGCCGACATTGACGAAGCGATGCGGGGCAATATCTGCCGGTGCGGAACCTATCAGCGGATCAGGGAAGCGATCAAACTGGCGGCCAGCCAGAAGAGACAGGGTGAAAAAGCAGAGGGGGTGAAGAAATGAACCGAATCGAAATAGTGAGCCGTCGCGCATTTTTGGGCAGTATCTTTTCAGCCGGGGCAATGGTGCTGGCCGCGCGGGTGCTGCCCGTCAGCGCGCTCGCCTCGCCGCTCGGAGACGCGGACAATGCCGCGTGGCACCCGAGCGTTTATTTAGGCATTGAAACCGACGGCACCGTGATAATAGTGGCGCACCGCTCGGAGATGGGCACGGGCATTCGCAGCGTGCTCCCCACGATAGTGGCCGACGAACTGGACGCCGACTGGAAGCGCGTAAGAGTAGAGCAGGCCATAGGCGATGTCAAATACGGCTCGCAAAACACGGATGGTTCGGCTTCGATCCGCGACTTCTACGACGCCATGCGCGAGGCCGGAGCCACGGCGCGCCTTATGCTTGAAATAGCGGCGGCAGATAAACTGGGCGTCCCCGTGGCCGAGTGCAAGGCTCAAAATCATGTAGTCGTTCACGCAAAAAGCGGGAAGAGACTCGGTTACGGCGAACTGGCTCCGCTTGCGGCAAAACTCGCCAAGCCAAAGCAGGAAGATTTGAAATACAAGTCGCCTGCCGAATACCGCTACATCGGCAAACCCGTGCCGATTGTTGACAGCGAGGCTTTATGCTCGGGAAAAGGCATATTCGGCATTGATGCGACGATGCCGGGAATGGTCTACGCCTCGATTGAGCGGTCGCCTGTGCTTGGCGGGAAACTCAAGAGCTTTGATGACAGGGAGACGCTCAAAGTGCCGGGCGTTGACCGTACGGTAGTGATAGAAGATTTCAAGCCGCCTCATGCATTCAAGCCGCTGGGCGGGGTAGCTGTGATCGCCAGCAACACGTGGTCGGCCATGCAGGGCCGTAAAAAGCTCAAGGTAGAATGGGACGAGAGCGAGCACGCAAGTTACGATTCGGACAACTACAAACAAAAATTGATGGAAACGGTTCACAAGCCTCAGAAAGCCGTGCGCGAAGTGGGGAATGTGGACGCCGAATTTGCCAAAGGCGGCAAGACACACGAGGCCGACTATTATGTGCCGCACCTTGCGCACGCGCCTATGGAACCGCCCGCTGCGATTGCTGAATTCAAGGGCGGCAAAGCTATGATTTATGCCGCCACGCAGAATCCACAGGCCGTGCAAGACACCGTAGCGGCGGCGCTCGGCATTGATAAAAAGAATGTAGAGTGTCACGTCACGCTGCTTGGCGGCGGGTTTGGCCGCAAGTCAAAGCCCGATTATGTGGCCGAAGCCGCGTTGCTTTCAAAAGCCGTAGGCAAGCCGGTCAGAGTCACATGGACGCGCGAAGATGACATCCGATTCGATTATTATCACACCGTTTCGGCCATGTATCTGAAGGCGGCAGTCGATGACAAAGGCCGCCCTACGGCGTGGCTGCAACGATGCGCATTCCCTTCGATAATGTCTACATTTAATGCTTCGGCTAACACAGCGAGCGGCGGCGCGCCCTCGCCTGTGGCGTCCGCCAGGAGCGGGCGAGCACGGTCGCCGGGCGCCGCCGCCGGGATCCCGAAGCGGGTCAGGCGGATCGGGTGCTTCGGGCAGGTGGAGGATCGGCCGCGAGCATGTCCTCGAGCAGCGCGTCGAAGTGAGCGGAGGAGGATCCGAAGACCCGCCGCCAGGCGGTGCCGTCCTCCCCCAGCCCCCGCGCCGTCTCCTCGATCGACCGCACCATCACCCCGGCGCTGCCGTCGTCGAGCGGGTGAGCGAGGTCCGACCTCGGGCCAGCGCCACTCGAGCCCGTGGCGCTCCAGATCCGAGCGAGCGCAGGAACGGCGAGCCGACCGCCATCGGGTGGACGGCCGAGCAGACGTCGTGGAGGAGCCCGGGCACGGTCAGCTCGCCGCTGCGGGTGCCGCCGCCGATCGTCTCCTCGGCCTCCAGCACGGTCACCCCCACGCCCTCCCGGGCCAGCGCCACGGCGCAGGCGAGCCCGTTGGGGCCCGAGCCGACGACTATCGCGTCGCTCAAGCGACTCGGCGCAGGCGCTGCGCCGCGTCGCCGCGGCTCCGGCGGCCGCCGCTCGACCTCGACCGGGAAGTCGAAGGACTCGTCGAGCCAGGGCTGGCGGTGACCATGTCGGCGACCGCGACCGATCCCTCCTCGACCAGGCCGGTCGCCGGCGTCGTAGATCTCGTAGCGCTGGCGGCCGCGGCCGCGCACCGGTCGGCTCGGACTCGAGCTCGATCACCCGCACCTCGCCGGGCTCGAACCCGCAGCGCTCCTGCACCGCCTCGAGCAGCTGCTCGCCGTGGAAGTGGGCGTCGCCGAAGTTCCAGCCGTTGACGACGTTGGAGATCAGCTCGCCCTCGCGCGACGTCGTAGGCCTCGACGTCGTCGACCGCGTGGGGCAGCAGCGCGTTCAGCGCGCGCCCGTGCGAGTGCATCGCGCGGAAGGCGAGCCCCTTGTTGAGCAGGAACTCGGCGATCTCGCGGGTCGTAGATCTCGCCGACCTGCTCGACGATCGATCCGCGCCGCCTTCTTGATCTCGGGTGTCGAGCTTCTCCTCCGCCCCGCTGCCCTTGCGGAACAGCCACTGGCGTCGTCGCCCAGTTGCCGGCGTAGTAGCGCATCGAGGGCAGGAAGGAGATCTTGTCGGGCCGCAGTGCCGCCGAGCACCGGCAGCACGATGCAGCGCGATCGCAGGAAGGCGATCAGCAGCGGGTCGTCGAGGGTCGAGAGCGGCACGTCGCCGTAGTGCCCGAAGAGGAAGAGGAGCCCGAAGATCATGAACAGGTTCCACTCCAGCGGCACCGCCAGCGGGAACATCGAGGTGATGTTGAGGTGGAAGAGGATCATCCCGACGATCGCGATCGTCCGGATCGTGTCGTTGTCCACGGTGATCAGGAGCAGCGGCCAGCCGAACTCCTGCACGGTGCCGAAGTGGGCGATCGCCGCCGACAGCCGCGACGGCCGCATGTCCTCCGGGTAGTCGCGCCAGAGCCGCCGCTTGAACGCCTTCGAGCGGATCAGGGGCGCGTTGCTGATCATCGTCGAGACGACGAACGGGAAGTGGTGGTTGAGCTTCGAGGACGCCGCGCCCCACCAGATGAAGAGGAAGACGAACTGCCAGGCGACGATCCACTGGTCGATCGGGAACAGCCCGACCACGAGCATCGTCCCGTAGATCTCGGGGCGGGCGCCGAGGAACGAGACCTTGTCGCGCAGCCCGAGCAGGACGAGGAAGCCGAGCAGGACGGCGATCCCCGCCGGCGGCAGCTTGCCCGGCCGAGCCGCCGCCGGCGTCGACGCCGGAGGCGGCGAGCAGGAAGACCGCCGAGGCGAGCACGCCGGCGTAGAGGACGACGTCGAGCGGGGTGCGCCTCGATCCCCTTCGTCAACGGGACCCTGTCCGGCCACGGCGGCAGCCGGATCGTTCCCGGCCGCAGCCAGTAGAGCGGCCCGCCGATCGGCGGCACGAAGCGGAAGCTGAGCGGCATCGAGCCGGCGCCGAGGCCGAGGATCTCCCAGAGCAGCGTCCAGACGGCGAACTTCTCGAAGACGATCGGCTGCGTCCACCAGTCGCCGAGGTCGCCGAGCCCGCCGAGGCCCGGGCGTCAGCGAGATCACCAGCAGCGCGCCGACGCGAAGATGACCAGCTTGAACGCGTAGAGCAGGTAGACGAAGGTCGGCGAGCCGAAGCCGTTCAGCGCCCCAGTCCTGGACCAGCGGCTTCAGCCGCGCCAGGTGCGGCTTCGCCTTCCACTCCTCCAGGTCGAACGGCGGTGGTGAGGGTTCGAAGAATCCCATCCGGCGCCGCTAACCCTATCCCCTAGCGGGCGTTCGATCCGCGCCGTCAGCCGCCCCCTGACCTGATGCCCGCGGGCGGATCCTGCTGGTAGGTCCGGACCAGGCCCTGGCCAGGGCGCTCTTCTCCGAGTCCGAGAGCCGGGCGCCGCCGTGGATCAGCTTGTACTGGAGCGGCGGCATCTCGCCGCTCTGGACCTGTCGACCAGCTCGCCGATGTCCGGCTGCGGCTTGTCCCACTCCGAGAAGTTGAGGATGCCGCGGCCCTCGTCGAGTCGCGCTGGACGAGCCACGAGACCGGCGCGACGTTCGTGTACCAGGGCCAACTGTCAGGTTGCTGTGGCAGTCGCCGCAGGCCTGGTCGACGAGCTGCTCGGTCCGCGGGCTGTCCCAGCGCACCGCGCGCGTCACCGGCGGGTCGGAGTGATCGCGCCCGTACGGGATCAGCTGCACCAGGATCAGCGCCGCGGGAGGCCGATCGCCGCGTAGCGAAGGATCGTCCTCCAGTCCACGGCGACCCTATCCGGCTGTGCATAAGCGCGGGATGAGAATCCGGCTTCGCCAGCAGCTCGCAGCCACGAGCGGCCGCCCAGGCAAGTCGCTACGGGCTTCGCCCTTCGCTCCGGAGGAGAGCGGCTTGGTGGCTGCTACGGCCCGAGCCAGCCGTGCGAGTGGCACGGGATCGCGGTCCCGGTGTTCGGGACCAGCGCCGAGGCGACGACGGGGTCCGGCCGGTTGGCGGTGGTGCAGTAGTTGTTGAGCGCCGCCGGTCGAGCTGGAGGAAGTCCGACTTCTGCGCCCGCGCCTTGACGTCGTTGCGCGGGTAGCTGTGCGGGTCCGAGCCGGTAGGCCGGCGCGGTCGGCCGCGGCGGGATGTCCTCGTTGGGCGGGGTCGCCGTGCCGCCCGGGAAGCTCGAGCGGGCCGCCGTCCCAGTAGACCAGGGCCGAGCCGCTGAAGGGGAACGACCGGATCGCGCGGGATGCCGAAGACGCCGTTCGGGTTCCAGTAGCGGCCCGGGTCGAGGGCCGGCTGGTAGATGCGGGCGCCGATCGTCCGCGCCTCGACCTCGGCCGCGACGTTGGCCACCTGGTGGTCGCCGAAGGCGGCCTGCATCAGCACCTGTGCGTCGGCGTGTTCGGGCAGCGGGTCGGTCGGTCATGTGCTGCGCGTAGCCGTTCGGCTCGGCGCGGTCCCAGAGCATCTGCATCAGCGAGAAGATCAGCGGCCGCTCGAGCTCGTTCGGGTAGTTGTCGTAGAGCCCGAGCGGGGTGTCGCCGCGGAGCCAGGTTGCAGACGTCCTTCGAGCGGCGACGGGAAGCAGGTCGCAGATCGATCGCCGGTGAACTTGCCCTCCGCGTAGGGCTCGAAGTCGACGCTGCGCTCGAGCAGGGTCGAGTAGTTCATCGCCGGCACGCCGAGCACGGCGCGGCGGAAGTCGGGGGCGACCGCGGTCAGGCGCCGCCGAGGATGCCGCCCTGGCTGTTGCCGTCGTAGAGCAGCCGCTCGGTGTTGATCACCGAGCTGGCCGTTGCCGTCCTGGAAGGCGGCGTCGGCGTCGAGCCCGTCGGGTGGATCGCGCGCCGCCCGAGGTAGAGGAAGTTGAGCAGCCCCTGCTGGGTCTCGTCGGCGAGCAGCGGGAACTGCGAGACGTCCTGGAGGATCAGCAGGATGTTCGGCACGTTGGTGGTCGCGAAGCCGTACCAGTCGGTCGCGCAGAAGATGATGTTGTGCTCGTTGGCCATCGCCTCGACGTTGCCGCCCTCGACCTCGCTGGCGCTGCCGAGCAGGCCGTGGCCGTAGAGCGAGACGCGCGCCGGCGCGGGCCCGGGCGCGTCGAGCGCCGAGTGCGGGATGATGCACTCGAAGTCGGCCGAGGCGTGTTGCCCGGGCGTCTGGCTGGGCAGCCGGTCGGGGCCGGTGCCGGGCCCGTAGTTGAAGGTCGAGCCGACCGGCGAGCAGCCCGGCGTGTTCATGTAGCAGGGCACCGTCACGGTGCCGTGCACGATCCGGCGCGATGTTCGCGTTGGCGTCTGGTCTCGGTCTGGCTGCGCGTCGATCGGTGAACGTCGGGCGAGCTGCCCTGCGACCTGCTGTCGGCGAGGTCGTGTCGCCGAGCTGGGGAAGGCGTCGTCGCGGATGTGCAGCATCCGCTCGGTGAGGTTGCGCTCGCTGGCGACCGTGAAGTCCCAGGCGAGGTAGAGGCCCGAGCGCTGGATGCCGGCCTCGCCGAGCGTCTCGAACAGGTCCTCCATGTGGGCGCGGCGGCCCTCGATCGCCGGATCGGTGGTGGTCAGGTTGTCGCGGTAGACCCGGAAGGCGTCGGTCGGGCTGGATCGGGTCGCCGTTCTCGTCCTTGAGGTCCCGCAGCGCGACGATGTAGTGGCCGCCCTCCTCGAAGTTGACCGCCGGGCGGATGATCAGGTTGACCTTGGCCCGGTCGGCGGCGCTGCTCGGGTCGCTGCCCTTGCCGGGTCGAGCGGGTTGTAGTCGATCTCCGACCAGATCGGCTGGCGCTGGCCGGTGTCGGCGTTGATCACGACGACCGGCTGGTCCGGGTCGCCGTAGGCCTCCATGTGTCGACCGCCGACGGCGCCGGTGTTCTGGAAGGCCTGCGGGTTGTCGAGCCCCGGGATGCGGGCGATGATCATGTTGCCCGGGCTGAAGCCGTCGTTGCGGTTGAGCTCGGCGGTGTCGATGTGAACCGGCCCGGCGGCGCTGGCGGCGGGTTCATCGGAGTCGAGCGGTCGAGGTTGACCCGCCGCCCCGTGTCGCTGTGGGGTCGGCGACGGTGAAGTAGTCGTTGGGGAAGGGCTGGAGGCAGACCGCCGGGTCGAGGACGTCGCAGCGGTCGGCGTTCGACGTGTCGATGGCGGGCCCGGTGTAGGGCTGCGGCGGCGGGATCACGTCGCCGTTGCGCCGCCACCGCCGGTGCCGCCGCCGCCACCGCCCGGTCGTCCGCCGCGGCCGCGCCTGGCCGCCCGCCGGCCCGGCGGCGCACGCCGGGCTGTCGATCGCTGAGCGGCGCGGTCGAGACGCCGCGACTGGCCCGCGGCGCGGCCGCTGCGGCGAGACCGCGCCGGCCGCGCGCGACGCATCAGGTCCTTCGGCGAGCAGTCCGCGAGCGCCGCGCGGCCGCGCGCGGCTGAGGCGAAGCGTGACCGTTCTCGGACGCCGAGCCGTCGGAACGTGACCAGCCGGGCCTCGCGATCCGAGCGGGCCCCGGAGCCGTCGGCCGGCCGAGCACGCTCGCCAGACCTTGAGCTTGCCCGGCGAGTCCGAGCTCGACCCGCGCGCCGGACCTTGCCCTCGAGGCGAGGTCTGCTGCGAGACGGCTCGCTTCACGTGCACCGAGAGCGTGCCCGGCTCGACCGCGGAGCCGCGCGGCCGCGCGGGCGCGCGAGCGCACGCCGCCGGCCAGCAGCGCGGCGGCCACGGCCGCGGCGAGCACGCGTCTGTTGATCGCGGCCTCTCTCATCTCCCGTGCGCCCCGCCCCCCGGCGAGGCGCGAAACCCTAGACGATCGATCTGCGGGGTGCGCCGGTCGCCGGCCCCGCAACTTCGCGCGGCCGCCGCTCGTTATATTCGGTCTGGATGCCATGCAGGGCATCACCGGACCCGGATCGAGGGCGGGCTGCGGTCGTGGCGCGCTCGCCTGCGCTCTGCATGCTCGCGCTGCTGGCTCGCGGCGAGCCTCCCGCGCGGCCGCAGCAGCAAGCCGAACGTGATCATGTTCACCACCGACGATCAGACCGTGCGCGACATGCTCGGCGATGCCGCAGACCCAGGCGCTGATCGGCGACGCCGGGCGCCAGCTTCCAGAACGCGTACGTCTCGATCCCGCTCTGCTGCCCCTCGCGGGTCACGGTCCAGACCGGGCGAGTACGCCCACAACACGGCGTGATCGGCAACACCCCGCCCTCGGGCGGCTACGGAGCTTCAACGACAAGAACGACCTGCCGGTCTGGCTGCAGACCGCGGGCTACCGCACGATCCACATCGGCAAGATGCCGAACGGCTTCGGGGACTCACCGACCAGAACTACGTCCCGCCGGGATGGGGTCCCTTCGCCGGCGGCACCGGGCCCGCTCAAGGGCGAGTTCTACGGCTTCCTCGGGCCCCCGTCCGCCTACACGGACTTCACCCTCGACGAGAACGGCGTCGACGCAGCAGTACACGCCCGACGACTACCAGACCGACGTCTACGCCGACATGGCCGTCGACCGGATCAACAACCACCTCACGCTCTTCCCCGACAGCCCCTCTACATGCAGGTGCAGTTCTTCGCGCCCGCACGATCCCGACCACGCCGGCGCCGCAGTACGCGAGCGCCTTCGCCACCGCGCCGCTGCCGATCGACAAGAGCTTCAACGAGAAGAACATCAAGGACAAGCCGCGGCTGGATCAGGGGATCAAGCGCTTGGGCCCCGGCCTGATCGCGAAGATCCAGCCCGCTACCAGCGCCGGCTCGAGACCCTGCTCCCGGTCGACGAGGCGATCGAGCGGATCATGAACGAGCTGCAGTCGCGAGCGGCGCGCTCGGCAACACCTACGTGATCTTCACCTCCGACAACGGCTTCATGCAGGGCCAGCACCGCCTGCACCAGGGCAAGTTCGTCCCCTACGACCCCTCCATCAGGTGCCGTTGCTGATCCGCGGGCCCGGGCATCCCCGCCGGCTCTCAGCCGAGGCGCTGGTCTGGAACGGCGACATCACCTCGACGATCCTGCAGATGGCGGGCGCGCCCCGGGCCTCCCGCAGGACGGGCGTCGATGCTGCCCTACGCCCAGGACCCGACCAAGCGCTCGACCCGGCCGATCCTGTTCGAGACCGGGCCTCCCGGCACGACCTTCGAGCCGGGCGACCGCCGGCGGCGGCCGGCAAGCGGGTCAAGTTCAGCAAGTACGTCAAGAACCCCGACCTCGACCACACCGCCCAGATCGCCCGGGCGATCGTCGCGCCCCGCTACCGCGCGATCCGCACCGGCCGCTACCTGCTGATCAAGTACGGCGACGGGGGCCGCGAGATCTACGACATGCTCAAGGACCGGCTCGAGGTCAACTCCGTCTACAAGGACGCCCGCTACCCCCCGGTGCGGAAGTGGCTGCAGAAGCACTGGCGAAGCTCGTCCCGTGCACCGGCGCCGCCTGCAACACCGAGATCGGCAAGCCGCCGAAGCCGCTCGCGAAGAAGAAGAAGCGCGCCGGAGAAGCCCAGCCGCCGAAGACCCGCCACGCGTAGGGTCCCGCGCGTGGCGCGGAGGATGAGCGCGGAAGAGGCCGCCGGGCTGTTCGAGCCCAAGGACACCTTCGCGATGCCGCTCGGACCCGGCCAGCCGGCGGCGCTGCTCGAGGCGCTCGGCGAGCGGGACGACTGGGAGGAGCTGCGGATCTGGACGGCCCTGCTGTTCGTCCTCACCCCGCTCTTCAACCACCCGAACGTCCACTACCTGTCGGGCTTCTACGGCCCGATCGAGCGCGTGCTGCGCGACCAGGGCGCCAACATCAGCTTCGCCCCCGCCGACTTCCGCCGCTTCGAGCCGATGCTCGAGGAGCAGGCGCCCCGGGTGATGGCGACGGCCGCCGCGCCGCCGGACGCGCGACGGCTGGTGCAGCCTCTCGCTGCACGCCGGCAGCACCTCAAGGAGCTGCTCCGCGTCGGCCGAGGACCCGGAGCGGCTGCTGATCGTCGAGGTCTCGGAGCTGTTCCCGCGCACGTCGCGGCCTGCAGCCCGAGTACCGCCATGCCCTCCACGTCGACGAGATCGACGTGCTGGTGGAGAGCGACGCGGGCGCCGCTGCCGCTCGAGGACCCGCCGCCCGGCGACGTCGAGCGCGCGATCGCCGAGCACGCCGGCCGAGTTCATCCACGACGGCGCCACCCTGCAGACCGGGATCGGCGCGATCCCTTCGACGATCGCGGGGCTGCTCGCCGAGGGCGACGGCGGCGACTACGGCGTCCACTCCGAGATGTTCACCACCGGGCTGATGCACCTGCACGAGGCCGGCAAGGTGACGAACCGCAAGGGCCAGTTCGACGGCGTCTCGGTCGCGACCTTCGCCGGCGGAACCCGGGAGCTCTACGAGTGGCTCGACGGCAACGCCGACGTGGCGTTCCTGCCGGTCGAGCTCGTCAACTCGCCCGACGTGATCGCCCGCAACCGCAACGATGGTCACGATCAACGGCGCGCTCTCGGTCGACATCCAGGGACAGGTCATCGCCGACACGATCAGGGGCGACCAGTACTCGGGGATCGGCGGACACGAGGACTTCGTGTCGGGGCCGGCGCTCGCGCTGGACGCCCACTCCCTGCTCTGCCTGCCGTCGACGTATGAGCACGACGGGA
>CAVXWP010000013.1:0-168640 GCA_963765495.1 Blastocatellia bacterium | reverse complement strand
CGCTCAAGTATTCGGGCGGTTTCTCTGTCGCGTGTGTACTGTGCATCTGCTCTCAAGCTCTGCCGGGCGGCGCGCTCGCGTGTGTTTATCGTTTGTGTAAAGTGGCTTTCCTTCATCGTTGCGAGCGTCGGCCGCTTCGCATATCGCGTCAAGTTCGGCATCTTTGATCTGCTCTCGCACAATTGCGAGGTCTTCACTATCGGTTATCAACTCCTGTTGTTTGCTTCTATCGATCTGGCATCTGATGAATCATGGTCTTTCTCCTGAGTGTGGGGCAAGCTCTGACCTTGCCCCGGTCTGTTTGGTTAGTATTCACTGGGTAAAAGCACAGTCGTTGCGCTTCGGTCCGCTTCCGTTATTACCCAAATCTTGGTTTCATCTTTTAGGCGATAGGCTGAGAAGATTCTGAGGTCTTTATCAACCGAAAATTCGTTTTCTTGCTTGTCTTCATCGCACAAGCAACCCCAATCCCCTTGCGATGTCTGCGGATAAATTCAAATGCGTCCTGGCCGGTCTGTGCGAGTGCTTCCAGTGCGCCCGGTGTGGCTACCATCCTTCCGAGTGAAAATCTTGCTGCGCTCATGCTCCCTCCATTAGTGCGCGTAGTGCGCTCGATAAAATTGCCTGCTCAGTTCATAGGCCGGATGGTCTTTTACGTTCTTGAGATTGAAAGCCCATCGCTTTGTTGTCGCTGTGATCTGGCCACCGATGCGGCCGAATGCTCGGAAATCGCCATGTTGAATGATGAGAGACATGACAGGATTTATGAGCGGGGGCAACCACTTTGCCCCCGGCGCTCTTGTAGATCGGATGATGATAATCAACCGGCTGGCCCGGTCGAATCTCTTTGGTGCAAAAGACAACAGATAGGATTCATTAGATTTCTATCCCTCCTATCCGTGTGGATTTCTCGCACTTGTGAAGCGGGCATTTCGGATGCTCGCAAGCTTTCTTGACCAGCACTTGCGCGCCATCGTCTAAGGTGACGGGCTTTGCGCCATCCCATGCTTGCTTTTCTTGTTCGGCCATCCATACTGCGTCAAGGTCTTCGCTCCATTCGGTGTAGCCTTCAAAGTCATCAGCAGCGGCTAACTCTTCGGCTTGAAGTTGGAGGCTGTAGGCTGCGGGGTAGTAATCCTGAGTGAGTGATTGCAAGTCGGTCGGTGTCGTGTTAGATTTCATCTTGATTTAACCTTTCATTGGTTTTAATCGGTGAGAGTTTCGAGAGGCTAGACGGGTGCAACCATCTAGCCTCTTCGCTATTAGAAGGGCATATCCTGATCGTCGCCGTGTAAGAGTTCGTCATACTCTTCGGCGGTCATTTCAAATTCGGTTTGCGGTATATCACCTGCAAGAACCTGCTCAAGCGTGCGCTGCTCTTTCATCTTGGTAGCCTCCTGATTTGAAGTAGTGAATTGTTTAAGGTGAGTGTTTGCGATGTTGTCAGCGAGTAAGATCAATTCTTATCTTCGCCTTGCGCCCGTTGGTTCTCAGCACGGCAAACTTTCTAACCAGACCCTCGAACCGTCGCGCTTAATTTTCAAACAACCAACTAACTGATAAGGATTTTACCATTGATGGTAAAAATAGTCAAGTATTTTCTTTACCAACGATGATAAAAACTTGAAATTATAACTAACGCTTTATAGGCATATTGTTCTAATTTTCTTACCATTAATGGTAGAAAATGACGCGAGACTTGATTATTAGGACTTGTAATATACTGAGCTTTGATTTACCATTGATGGTAGCTTTGTGGTATAAGGAGGCTATGGCAATGAAATGGCGAGTCAAAGAAGTAGCGGAGCGAGTAGGCATCAAGAATGCTTCTCAACTGAATAAGCGCACCGGCCTGGGGCTTACGACTGCATATCAACTCTGGAACGGCACAGCCGAACTGGTAGCGGTTCGCACATTGAACACGCTTTGCAACGTGTTACAGGTTGGCCCGGCCATGCTCTTTGATTACACTCCTGATGTAGATAGCGGCGCGGGCGATGAAAGCACACACGCCGGAAGCACTACAGGCAAGCGGAGCAAGCCTACCCGGACAAAGCAAACAGCGCGGCGCGCAAGTAGCGCGGGCCTTTCCGTGCAATCGAATTGCTGACAGGTGAATACCAATGGCAGGCTACCCTCCTCTTCAAGGCATACCACCGCCGCGCACTCGGCCGCCTGTCGAGTGGAGTTTGCGCTGCTTATGCGGTCGGCGCTTCGTTGTGTTCGACCCTGCCGGGGCGGTGGTCGGCGCGGCCGAGTCGAGGGCAAAAGCGAGAGCTGCACAATTGCGCGCCACGTTCGTAAATGCTCGCCTTGCGCCGTGGCGATACTGTGAAGACTGCAATCATCTGCTCATATTCTCTCAGGATGTTGATATACAAATCTCCGACACTGTGCAGTAGTCAACTTTCCGGTTTATTTCCGGTATTTTCCACACTAAAAAGGTTGGCAAAGAGTTAGCAAAGAGTAGTCAGGGAGGGTAGTAGAAAAGTATCTGTAGAGTGTAGCAAAAGTGTATCGAAAGTGTAGGGCAAAAGTTAGGCAAAAGCAGGGTAAAAGGGTTCGGTAAAAGTTCGGGAAGAGTTCGGCAAAACTACGGCAGAAAGCACGCCCCAGCGGTTACCGGAAGTTGTAAGAAAGTTAGACGGAAGTTAGAAGAAAAGGCCGGGTTGTGGATTCACCAAAAGTACACCAAAGATTCACCGGAAGCGGCCGGTTTCGACTTGATACTCCATGAATGTCTGAAAATCGTTGATACTCCATGAAGGTGGCCGGGTCATCAATCAGTCATGACAGTCCCGAAAATGCGAATCAGCCATGATAGTCGCTCGCGGTTGAAACAACTTGGAACTAAAAAAAAGAGAAAATCGGCGCTCAGTCGGGTTGATGTTCCATGACTGTCTTAAACCCGCTGATGTTCCATGACTGTCTTTCTCGGATTGATACTCCATGCACGCCCGAAACCCCATGCAAGAAATTCTCTCTCGCTTGCGGGCAGGGCTGAAAATGTTCCCAAATGTCACCCCTATCATGCGCGGGCGCGAAAGGCTAAAGGCGACCGGCAAAGGGTTTGATTTTGATTAATCAAAATCAATCAAAATGCCGGGCCGGTTGAATACTCATAAGGTGAATATCAGGCTTGAAAATCATGGCTTGAAAATCCGTGAAATACATGGCCGAAATGGCGAGCGGTGGAAGATAGGCCATAAGTAGACCGAAAACCCGGCCTCAGACGCGCTAGAATCGCCTGTAAGCGTTCGGACGGGTCAAAGGTCAAAATGTACAGGCAAGGGCCGTGCGGCTTCAAATCGCCCCTAATATGCGCCACGGGGAAAGGATTAAAGCCATTGGCCAAGATCATTAGAGGCCGCTATTGATTAAGCTCTGACTGTTTCGCGTTTCGATGATAAAATTACGGAAATAACATTTTGGCTCGCTCACTCACACCGGCTAGTGTGAGGACATCTCGCAATATCTGGGCGGGTGGCGAGCCGAAAAGCAGGAACAGATGGCCTACAGAGAGGGCGAGCATGGCTGAGAATAAAAGGAAAAAAGGCGAAGATTCAAGCACCAAGTCATTTGATGATATTTATGGTGAAACGATAGAGAAGGCAATAGAAACGGGCTTTCTATTCGGCTTCAGCTTAAACCATTACGAGAATCATACGCGTGACGAATTACTCCAAAGAGGCAACAGTGAAGACCGTATCAAGTGTGCAGATAGGGTGCTCGCCCATTTCGATACGAGCGTAGGGGCCAAGCTCGGTAAGTTAAATCCAGATTTGTGGTCCATACATCCATGCGCCGATTGCGGCGGAAAAGCTGATACCCGTCAAGTCTTCTCGGTGTCTCATGAGGGTTTCTTTTGCGAGTCTTGCACCCACAAAAGAAACAGCGAGCGCAAATGCTCTAAATGTTCGAGTCCAGTTGATGACCCGGCAGAACTTCGAGAGTATGATCCAGAAGAAGATTCCCCCACAGTGAAGAAGCAATTTACAGGTAAGACTGAATCAGGAGAGTACAAGTATGAATATCTCTGTTCTTGGTGCGCCTTACCTCTAGGCTATATGGATTTCTTAAGAAATCGTGGGGGAACAGATCGGAGCTTTGAAGACCTTGATATTCTTATTGACCAATTGCGACTTGTAAGGAAGGGTGATCCCCCAGGTTTTCCTACACCTGAGAAATTGAACAAACAACGTGAGGAAGTAGAGTATTTCGATTGGTACTTTGATAGGCAGCAAGGGCAAGCCTTTGGGAAGAAATGGGAAGAGTATCATATATCATATACTGGTATCCTCTGGGCCAAATTTGAAGAACCTCCCGGCCCTGACTTTGATCCGTATCCATTTAATGGATTGTTGGTATTTGATAAGGAAGACCCTAAAAAGCTTTACTGGATTTGTCGAATACGGATTCGGCATCGAGAGTCAGTAGCCTTTCTTGAAATTCGGCATGGTCATAAGCAGAAACCAGATATAGAGATAAAGAATCTAAAAGTAGATGCAGATTTAGAAAAGGAGATTAGAAAAATATGGAATGGACGCAAGCTATTTTGGAAACTTAGCAATGCTGGCCGCAAAGAAGGGGGCACGAAAATATCACTCCAAGATTTCGAAGACTTGGCTTTCAAGGCTTACAAAGCCTTTATCGAGCGTGAAGAAAGAGAGCCGTCTGACTTTGAAATTACAGAAGAAATAGTAGGAATAGTTGGCATTCGTATTAGCGAACGTACTTTCTACACATACCTCAAACATACTTACGGCAACTTGCAGAATCTTCGTGGCGCTGTCTTGAGAGAGTAGTTACGCTCTCCGACGCCCTTTTCTACAAATCCAAAAAATCCCCAATTTCTTGCAGTAAACTGCACCGAATCAAGTAGAGATTTGTGCTCTAATTGCCGTGTTGAGCATGCTCAACGCTAAAGGAGGAACTATGGGAGAGCAATTTCTTGGCACAACTGATACAGCGTTAAAGCTAGGCGTTTCTGCTGAGTATGTACGGGTATTAGAGCGCAAAGGCAAACTTCCAGCGGAGAAAACAGCAGGAGGTCATCGCATCTTTCGAGCGGAAGATGTGGATCGCTTGAAGCGGGAACGTGAACAGGCAAAAACACAAAAGGTAATAAGCAATTAACAAAGTTAAGCCCGGCGCGTGTATCAGACGGCCGGACTTCATTACGAAAACTTAAATTTGATTTACGCAATGTCACATATTACCAGAATCTTTCCGAATTTTCCACATGAACGGCACAAACAAATGCAGTGCCGCCGATATTGCAGGAAGGCGGCATAATGGAATCAGACGCCCTGTTTGAAAACGGTCTGCCCGCTGATTTAGAAGCAGAGAAAACCATCCTTGGCGCTCCTTTGCTTAATGATAAGCTCATATCTGAAATAGACTCATTGCTTGAGATAGGGGATTTCTTTCTCAACTCTCACCAGCGAATACTTGAATCCGAGTTCAACCTTTCCAGACAGGGTATGGCGATTGATCTCATTACTCTGACCGCCGACCTGCAAGCTCGCGGAATCTTCGAGCAGACCGGCGGCGCTACTTACATTGCATCACTCATTGATGGCGTACCACGAACAGACACTATCGAGCCTTACGCAAGGATCGTCAAACGTAAAGCCAGAGAGCGGCAAGCCATCTCTATTTTCAACCAAGCTATGGCCCAACTCGCTGATGGCGAAGAAGAACTTGAAACCATCCTGGGTAGTGTCAGCGAAGAAATTTCTCGATAGATTCTGAGACTAATTCAGGCGAAGCAATACGCGGCGTTTACGCTTCGCTTGATGCGCTGTTTGCTGCCGACCTTGAAGAGTCAGAGGAAATCATCAAGGGGGTTCATCGCGGCGAAGTAGCCTGTCTGGATGCCATCACCAATGTTGGAAAAACAACTGTGCTCCATAACCTCTGTCTTTCGCTGGCAGGGGGCCAGATGTGCATTCCGCTTGCTCCTGATGCCATTAAGCCCAGGCGAATTCTGATTGTCGATGGTGAATCGCCTTCCGGTCGCTTGCGTGATGACTTGAGGAAGATGCTACGCAGAATAAAAAATCCTGCGCTTGCGCGTGTGAACTTCATAGTAGTAGTTGATGCTTTTATCAAGGACGAACCACTTTGTCTGAGCAAGCCCCAGCATTTCAAATGGCTTATGGCAATAGCAAAGCAGTATCAAGCTGATCTAATCATCATTGATACTGTATCAAGTCTTTTCGAGCTAAGGGATGAAAATTCAAATGCAGAAGTTAGTAGTAAGGTTATGAAACCCCTTATTCGATTGGCCAGAGAAATTAATTGTGCTGTCGTGTTCACTCACCATATAGGCAAGGCTAATGAATCGCAGACCGGCGAAGCTGCTTATAAGGGGCGGGGTGCTTCCGCATTCGGAGCACTATCAAGAACGGTCTTTACTCTCGAACGGGACAAGACGAAGGGTAAAGGGTATGTAATTCTAAGCTGCTCAAAATCGAAAGGTGAAGCATTTGAGCCAGTCCTGTTGGAGCTTGATTTTGAATCTCGATGGTTCCTCATCTGTGCTGAGAAGCCGGAACAAAAGCCGGGGCCTTTAACTGCTCAAGAGATAGCCAACTATGTAGCCAGTGGCGAGGCGAATACAACAAAGATATGCGAACACTTCAAGAATCGGGCGGGAGAGCGAACAATCAAAGATCGAATATCAGAGGCGGAAAGGCTCAACCTAATCGAAAAGCCTTCACAAAAGGCTCCCTGGCGTTTATGCAAAGCCCAAAATGCGGATACACCAGACCTGTGGCCAAATGCTGATTTCTCACCAGATACAGGATTCGTGCAAAGTGCAAGCCCTATAGAGGATGCACAAATGCACAAATCACCAATGAATGGCAACGGCAAGGGGCATTCATCAAAGGTCAAGGGCGTTTGCTCAACCTGCCAACAGTCCTACACAGATTCATCACCAGAGCCAGGAATTTGCGCTTATTGCTGGACCCGATACGCAACCAATCAGGAGATAGATCAATGAATAGCCAGGAAACCACTGAAGAACCTTTAGCCATGCAACCCTCGATTGAAGAAATAGCGGGCCAAGTGGCGGCGATTCTTGCCCGGCGTATGGCCCCTAAAGACATCGTGAAGCTGCTACAGATTGTCTTTCTTGAAACCGATGAAGCGGCCGAACTTCTCAGGGTTGAGCCTAAGACTATTCGAGCTTGGGTGTCTCAAGAAAAGATTCCTTATCGCAAGGCTAACGGTAGAGTTATCTTTATGTTAGCGGAATTGCTTCAATGGACTATTCCCGAAAATGACAGGCATTCTAAACATAGACTCTCATCACTCATTCAATGTAAAATAGCATCATCCCGGTTGGCTGCAACTTGGGAAAGGGAAAAGTAGCCATGTCAGTGTCCAAGCGTGGATCGGTGTGGTACTACTACATCAAGATCAAAGGGGTGCGCTATCGTGGAGCAATCCCGGAAGCGCGTACCAAGTATCTTGCACAGGAAGCGGAAAGGAAAATCCGAAATGAAATCTTTGAGGGTAGATATGGAGCGGCCCAGAGCAATAAGACCCTCGGAGAGTTTGTCGAGGAAATCTATCTGCCCTGGGCCAAAGCTAATAAACGTTCCTGGAGAAATGATGTCTCCCGGCTCAAGCCCATCTTAGCATACTTTGGGGGCAGAAAGCTGATAGATATTAATCCGTTCACTGTAGAGAAGTACAAAATAGACAGGAGCAAAACAATAACTATACGCGGCGCACAAAGATCAAAGGCAACCGTCAATCGTGAGCTTGAATTGCTATCACGCATTTACACGCTGGCGATAAGCAACCGTGTGGCGCGCATTAACCCGGTTTCGGAAGTGGATCACCTGAAGGGCGAGATTCGCAGAACCCGTTATTTGCTGCCCGATGAAGAGACACGTTTGATGGGTCAATTCACAGGCAAGCGGTCGCACCTGCGAATGATCGTAATGCTTGCGCTCCAAACCGGCATGCGTCGAGGTGAGATTCTAAGGCTCAGGAACATCGGACCTAGATTTTCATCGCGGCGAAATCCTTGTAACCCAAACCAAGATAGATGAAGATCGCAGAATACCGATGAATGAAACTATCCGCATTGAATTGTCGGCCCATTGCGCTGGCCTCGACTCGGAATACCTTTTTATGAATCCGAAGACAGGCAAGGCAATCACCGACATCAAGAAAGCGTTTGTTTCGGCCTGTCAGGATGCAAAGATTCAAGGGCTGCGGTTTCACGATCTGCGGCACACGGCCGCGACAAGAATGGGCGAGGCAGGAATAGACCCATTCACTATCGCATCTATCATGGGGCATAAGGACATCAAGACAACGGCCACTTATACGCACGCGACACGCGAGGCAAAACGCCGGGCTGTTAGTGCGCTTGAAGGGGCAAATCGAGAAAGTGGGCCACAAATGGGCCACAAAGAGCAACAGCGACCGAATCTGGCCGCTGTTGGATAGTTGTTAATTGTTGAAATGTATGTGGTTGTAAGTAGCGGCGGAAGGACTTGAACCTTCGACCTTGGGGTTATGAATCCCACGCTCTAACCACCTGAGCTACGCCGCCTTGTCCTGTTCTTCCATATACTTAAGAAGATCTGTCACCCTGTCGCTTTTACCTTGTGTGGCAGATTTGTGACAGATGCTGATTTTACACTACCTCTCGCTGCTGCTTCAACTGCACGTCGCTTGCCGGGTGTACGAAGTCAAAGTTGTAAGAAAGAGGTCAAAGGGGATAGATTCCACAAATACAATATCCAAAAGAAAGGATTCCTATCCCACTATGACCTTAGTTGATGAGATTATAGAAGCTGTCACCCAGTGGAGCCAACAGCTTGAGCAATTCCAAAAACTCAATCCCCTAGAAGCGGGCAAGGTTTCTGTCTTGGAAAAAACTGCTCAACAATTGGGGCGTAAAGTCGCTCTCATCGGCCTTCAACGCTCTATCCATCAGCCTGATCCCTGTGCCGTCCCTGCTTCATTTGATTGCCAGTGTGAAGTTGGGCGACTCTCCTTCCAGCGATTGGCTCAACGTCGTGTTCGCACTCTTGTCGGCGAGATTACTTTCTCAAGACCTTATTACTACTGTCGAGAGTGTGGGGCCAGTCGTTGCCCTTTCGATGAGGAGTTGGGACAAAGCAAGAGAGAAATATCGGCTGGCCTTGAGCGAGCCTTATCCTTGTTGAGTGCACATCTATCTTTCTCAACAGCAACACTTGTCTTGCAAGAGATAGGTAATGTGAAGCTCTCAAGCCGACAAGTCGAAACTGTGGCAGAAGCAGTAGGAGAGGAGGCCGACCTGATTGAAGAAGAATCAACCCATCTGGCACAGCAGAAAGGAATGGTCGAATTGGTTGGGGTAAAAGCAGAGCAAGCGCAAAGTCGAGTCTGGATTGTAGAGATGGATGGCCTCATGGCTCCAATGCGAGGAGGTGGAAGTTCGGAAGTTAAAGTTGGAATAATCTATGAGTTGGGTGACCGAGTCGAGATCAGCAAACGGAGATGGGAATTGTTGCAAAAGCAGGTATGCGAGGTCAGAGGCAAGGTCGAGGAGTTTCGGCGGAGGCTTTGGGGCTTGATGATAAGAGTGGGAGTGAGGCAAACAGATAGGATAGTCGTCATAGGAGATGGAGCAGAATGGATAGACCAGACGGTGGAAATGATCTTCTAAGGTGCAACAAGGATAATGGATTTCTATCATATGGCAGAGCGAATCTGGGCAGTTGCGGGAGTGAGGTTTGGAGGAGGGAGCAAAGAAGGCAGCGGCTTTTTTTAGGATTTCACGTTCTTCTTTAAGGCGACGATTCTCGCGGCGCAATCTCTGGAGTTCATCGCGATCGGAAGTGGTCAGCCCATCATCACTCAGACCCTGATCGAGGTCGGCCTGTTTGACCCAATTACGGATGACCTGAGCAGAAGGCTCAAACTCCCTAGCGAGTTGGTTAGGAGAACGACCAGCGCGGACGAGTTCGACCATTGATTGACGAAATTCCTGTGAGTAAGGTTTGTGTGTTCTTGGCATCGTGGACTCCTTTCTGGAAAATGTTCTCCTGTCCACTAAACCGGGTCAACTCCACTCAGATCGCTTCCTGTAAACCAGCAATCCTCCAATAGCACGGCGGGTTGATTGTAACCGAGAGACTGGCAAAGGCAAATTCACTTCCGAGTGATGGCTATCAGTGTCGTCTATTTTCACAGACCGACTTCCTGTGCGTTTAACGCTCACGTTCAGCGGGGCCGCAAACGGCCATCAAAGAACGCTTTAGAACTACGCCTTGCGGCCCTGCAAACTATTGCAAAATCAAATTGAGTGTCGCGATTCTTTCTCTTCCCGAATTGTCCCTGGCTTTGAAGGTCAGCAAATGCGAACCGGGCGCGGCCTTGGCTTTCACCTTCAATTTGAAAGTGACCCGGCCCCCGGTCGTTGAAGCTGAACCGCCTTTTAGAACTATGCCTTCGGGCCAGTCGGTTGCTGGCGTAATCGTGACGTTTCCCGTGAATCCGCCGGTGCGATTGATGTCGGCTGTGACTTTGGTTTTGCCGTATGAAGTGGTGATGGTCGAGGGGCTGAAGGAGAGCGAAAAGTCCGGCCCGATGGGGATGTCGACGGGCGAATATTTGACCAGGAACGCGTCGTTGCGGCCTTTGCGTTCGCGTTGAAACGCGCCCGGCGTTGACGGGAACGTTGTTCCGATGGTGACGACGCCGGCGACAAAGATGTTTCCTTGCGGGTCAACGTCGATGCTTTGCGGGAGGGTAAATCCGTCGCCGCCGAGATAGGTTGCAAACAACACGTCATAGGTGTCTGGAGCAAAGACGACGACAAACCCGTTTTCGTTTACGCCACCGCGTGTGGCTTGCGTCGGATTGACAGTTGGCAAGTCGGTCGAGTTGGTATCCCCAGTGATATAGATTGCGCCGCGCTGGTCTCTCACACCACATGAAACAAATTCGTTACGGCTGCCGCCAAAACTAACCTTCGGGGTAAAGACATAATTTTGATCGAAAGTTGCAATGCCGACATCGAATCCTCCGCCCGTTGCCTGTACGGTTTGTGACGATGGGCTTACCAGACCGCTACCAGAGGCAGATGGTTGTCCACTGCCGAGAACCACCCCACTTGTTGAGTTTTGGTTCTTTAAAAGTGTTTTTACTATGTCCGTGCAGGTCACCTCTGTCGTCTTTTTGTTGAGCACATATGATAATTCGACTATCCTAGCGGTAATATCAACGTCTATTCCAAGGCTCTTCAGTTCAACCAAAATTGACTCTAATGTGTCACAGCTTGGGTCAGTTGCATGCGGAGCAATCCCGCCTGTGGTCAGGTTCGTCGAATTACTTGCGCCGACAATCTCTATCAGTTTTCCATCGGATGAAACCGAAACCGAAGTCGCTTCCTCGTCGCCATTGCCGCCAGCAAAAGTAGAGAACAACAGGCTCGTTCCGGTTGCCGAAACTACCGATAAAAACATATCGCTGTCGCCGCCGCCATAGTTTGCCTGGGTCGGATTGACCGTTGGAAAAGTCACACTCGCCGCGCCGCGCCCAGAAATTTCGCCAAGAAGGTAAATATTATTCTGCGCATCCAGCTTGAGGTCTCTTACGCTTTCACCCTGATTGCCACCCAGAAAGCTCGAATAGATAATCATCGTGCCGTCAGCATTCAGTTTGGTGATGAAGGCATCGGAGAAACTGCCCGCAGTCGGTTGAAACGCGTTGATGATTGGGAAGCCAGGGTTCGCAGTTCCCGCGACATAGATCGCTCCCGTCGCATCTACGGCGATGGCGTCAGCACCGCTGCTGCCGTCCGCGCCGCCTAAAAACGTCGAGTAAATCAATGTTCCATCCGGCGCGAATTTTGCGATGAACGCCTTGGATGCGAATCTCTGCGGCGGCACTCCATCCCGCGCATTGCGCGTCGGGAAATCGCTCGATTCCGTCCGCCCGGTAATGTACGCGTTGCCTTGCGAGTCAACCGCCACGTCTCTTGCGGCGTCGAAGTTGCCCGCCGCACCGCCCAGCAAAGTCGAATAGACGACGACCGGGTCAATCACAAGCGGCTTGCTCTCATCGTAATCTTCAAGCGAAAAAGCGATCAGGGGATTTTGGGTATTCGATTTTGGATTTTGGACTTCCTTTTCATCTGTAACGAACCGATAACGTCCGGCGATCTCCTGACGCTTGCCGTTGACCTCTTGATAGATGAGCGGCGCGTGCTGTCGAAGACGGCCAACTGTTGTCTCTAAAATCAAATCGCCCGTCTGCTCATCTATTTCGAGCCTTTCCGCTCCTTCAACCGACATGGCTATCAACGCAGGGTTGGCCCCCGCAGACACTTTGAAGTCATATTCGATCTCTCCGGCTTCGTTGCCGTAATAGATCAAATCTATGCCCGGATAGAGATTTTCATATTTAACCTTCGCATAGGCTTCGACATTTGTTCGCCATTTTCGTGGATCGTTGCCGATGAAATAGTTTGACACGCCAGGCAATTTATCTTCGCCTGTGATGCGTGGCTCTGGATTGCTGCCAACGGGACGCAGGCGAATGACTGCGTTTTCGCCCGGTTGTGAAATAGCTTCAAAAGCCTTTTTGTGAGCCGCGTGTCTGGTCTCAGGCTTTGCCATCATTCTGGGCAGACGCAACACGGCCTCCTGTGAGGCTAGAAAGAGGGTGCTGTCACTGGCTCTGGCGATGAAGTGAGCCTGCGCGTCGGTTTGTCCGCGATTGACCTCAAAACGCAAAGGCTGTCTTTTGAATGGCGTGCGGTTTCCGGCAGGGGTATGGGGAGTCTCTCTTGCTGCCTCGGCAGCGATTGCGGTCGAACTTTCTGCGCCTCGTCTTGGTACGCCAGAAAACAGCAGAAATGAAAAGATCAGGAACAGAGTGATGACTGTGCGACAGGCAAAATGCTTCATGAGGTTACTCCTTTGACAAAAAGGCTGGATTGAGCAGGTGAAAAAGCGAATTGCGGCAGATGCGATACCCGCCGCCAGCCGTTCTGACGCCGTGGGCTTTGCCTTGCCTGAGCCAGCGATAAAGGCTTTGCGGCTTGACTTGCGCGAGGCTGCACGCCTGGCGCGTCGGCAGAAATTCGCTTGGCGAGCAGCAGACCGGACACGGCATCTGCATCGGGGCAGCAATGATGCGCTCGCGCTCGAAACCGACGATCTCAACCCGGCGTCTCTTTATAATTGCAACCATAGCTGCTAAACTCCATCCGACAAATTCAATCCGGCTACAAACAGATTTCTACTCGATAGCGCCGGGTTGAGTCCTGAAAAAAAAGTGAAATAAATCTGACATCAGCAACTCAGAAGGTCGTTTATGGCAGTTCAAGTCAGAAAAACCTATCTCTTAGGCGAATTCGCATTAGATCCGGGTAAGAAGCGGCTCGCGCGCGAAGGCCGGGCCGTGCATCTTGCCAATCGCCCGTTCCTGGTCTTGCTGCATTTGATTGAGAACCGCGACCGCATGGTCAGCCGCAAGGAATTGCTCGACCACTTCTGGGACGGCAAAGAGGTTTACGAAAACACCCTGACCAAATGCGTCGGCGCGATTCGCAAGGTTATGGGTGATACGGTGGAAACGCCGCGCTTCATCGAAACACAATGGGCGAAAGGTTATCGCTACATCGGGCCTTTAGAAGAGAGCTTTTCGCATGCGCCCGAAGCCCGGTTCGTCGAAGTCGAAAAGGAGCGCGGCTTCAAGGTCATCATCGAAGAAGAGACTATCGAAATTCTGCCGGACGGCGAGGCAACGGCTGCTGCGCATTGGCTAGGCGCAGAATCGGTTTCGGCAAGCCCATCGGGACAACCAGCAGGCGCGGCGCGGGTGAAGTGGCGGCGCAATATCCCGGCGCTGGTGGCTGTCTTTATCATTGCTGTGGCTGCACTGCTCGGCGGGCCCGCGGTGCGCCATCGCTCGATCTTTTCTGAAGCGCGCGGCAGCACAGTCGAGGCATTGCCCATTCAATCGATTGCCGTGTTGCCGTTGAAAAATCTTTCGGACGACGCGGCGAATGAGTATTTCAGCGACGGGCTGACCGAAAGCTTCATCACCGAGCTAGCGAAGATCGACGGCTTGCGGGTGGTGTCGAGCAATTCAGTCTTCACCTTCAAAGGCCAGGCTATTGATCCGCGAGAAATCGGTCATCGGCTTGATGTCGCGGCGGTTCTTGAAGGCAGCGTGCGACAGAGCGGCGACAGTGTGTGTGTCGATGTGCGCCTGGTCAACACCAGGGATGGCAGCATCATCTGGACAAGCGACAGTTACAACCGCGCCCTCAAGGATATTCTTGCAGTTCAAGATGAGATTGCCTGTAGCGTGGCTGCCGGGCTGCGCGTCAAATTTTGCGGCGAGGCCGAAGCGGCGAAGCGCTACACGAGCAACATCGAGGCTTATCAGGCTTACCTGAAAGGCCGCTATTACTGGAACAAGCGCACCTCTGACGGCATCCTGCGCAGCATCGATTACTTTGAGCATGCCATTGCCATCGATCCGAATTATGCGCTGGCCTATGCGGGACTGGCCGACAGCTACATTCAAGGCATCTGGCACGTGCCGTTTGATTCCAAAGCCGTCTTGCCGAAAGCCACAGCGGCGGCGTTGCGGGCGGTCGAAATTGACGATCAGCTTGCCGAAGCGCACACGGCGCTGGCCAATGCCTATCAACTGGATTGGAACTGGTCAGGCACTGAACAAGAGATTGAGCATGCGCTGGCGCTCAATCCGAGACTGGCGCGGGCGCATCATGTTTATGCGTTTCATCTGCTGTTGATGGGGCGGAACGATGAAGCTCTTGCAGCCATCAAACAGGCGCAGGCGATTGACCCGTTGAATATGGTGATCAACACCGATGTAGCATTCATTCTTTCGAGTGCCGGTCGCCAGGCGGAAGCGATTGAACAAGCCTTGAAAGTCGTCGAGATGGATCCCAGCTTTGCCAATGCGCACCTGCTTCTTGCAACCGCTTATCATATAGAGGGCCGCGCGGAAGAATCGCTTGATGAATACCTCAAGGCGATGGCGCTCAATGGCGAGAGCGCTGCGCGGGTCGCGGCTTATCGAAAGGCATACAGAGAAAAGGGGCTGAGAGGCATCTATCAAAAAGAGCTTGACGGATTATTAACGAAGCGGGGGGCCACAGGCCGTTGCCCGCCGATCTCAGTGGCATGGTTTTATACCTTGCTGGGGGATAAAGAAGAAGCCTTCAAGTGGTTGGAGATTGCTTGCACAGAGCATGCGGCAGAGATCGTGATCGCCAAGACGTCTGCGGAATTTGACCCCTTGCGCTCAGACCCCAGATTTTCGCAATTGATGCGACGCATCGGCCTGCCCGATTAGCCGCGCGCCATTGATCAGATCCGCGAATTGGTCATATGCGTGACCGATTCGCGGATCGTGCCGCTACGCTTCTTCCTGGTTCGCTCCTGCCAGTGAAACGAAGGCTCCATAAGGTCTATCGCGCCCGCTTTAATTGCTAGCATCGTTAAGGTGAAAGAGATAAGGCCGACTATAATCGGCAGATCCCCATACTTGCCGGGCCGATCTGTGCGTAGCTGATGAATGTCCCAGGGTGTAGAGTGGCTAGGGTCGTAGCGTTGTCGCTACCGTTGAGGGAGGCGATCAACCGGATCATTCTCGCCGGTTTTGGCCCCGCCCTTCTTTGTCGAGTAACCGGCGAATCTGTTGAGTAACCACCTGTCGTTCAAGTCGGAGAAGCCTTCTCTCGGAGCGATAAACATCACAAGCGGCTCTGACGGCTGAGACATCACGCTTCCGCACTAGACCTTCCGCCTTTGCCCGTTCTGTGTCCAGCATCGGTAGAAGTAGGGACCGTGAAGCTGTCCCCTCGCACACCGGCAATTAGGTCGCCCACACTTGATGCGCTCCGCCAGACATTGGCCTTCAAAGATCACAAGCGCCTATTGTGTGGCGTGCCGAAACTTAGATCGAGAAAGCGTGTGGCATATTTGTGGCAAACTTTTATAGAAAGTCATAGAAATCTATCGAAATCCACTACTACGCGGCTGGCTGCAAATCGCAGTAAATAGAAGGTTATAAGATTAGATAGAACAGGAAGGAAGGCGAAGTATCGGGATTATGAATCCCACGCTCTAACCACCTGAGCTACGCCGCCTTATCTGATTCTAAAATCGGTCTCGCAGGTAACTTCCAGATATTAATTCTTACCCGAGCGATCTGCCTCGCTTCGCTATCTGTCAATCACCTTTATTCGTAGCATGAAAATACCGTATCACAACCTGAATGTCCATATCTTCTCCCTGAAACTGTCTGCGGCTTGTCACCTGTGAGGGCTGTCTGCAAAAATAGTAGAGGAGGTCGCTTTCAGCCCGACACGGATGCCATAGTTTCAGGCCCAACAAGGCATCTGAAACCGTGGCCCGTGCAATGTCGACGGCCCTTTGTGGCCACAGTGGATTTCACGCTCTAATTCTTGTTTGTTTTTTTATACCGGATGGCCTTATCTAAAGCAGTTAGCAGCAATCAACAGCGCAAGGCAGTATGGACCATATTGCTGTGCTTTTTCGCTTCCGGGATGAGCGGCCTGGTCTACCAGGTGATCTGGGCCCGAGAGCTTGTCCTCATCTTTGGAGCTACGACCTTCGCTGTGAGCACTGTGCTCACGGCCTTTATGGGCGGACTTGCGCTTGGGAGTTTCGCCTTTGGCCGGCGGTCGGAAAAGATCAATCGCCCGCTCCGTCTTTACGGGCTGCTTGAACTCGGAATAGGTCTTTACGGGCTTGCGGTCCCTATAATTTTTTCTGTTCTTCCTAAGGTTTATCAGCCGATATATCAGGAACTCCATCTGTCGTTTTTTGCTTTGAGCGTGGTCAGATTTTTATTTGCGGCGCTTGTCCTGATTCTGCCGACAGCGCTTATGGGCGCTACTCTGCCGGTGCTTTCAAGTTACTATGCGCGCGACCTGAGCCGCATAGGCTTTCGCGTAGGCTCGCTTTACTCGATCAACACATTTGGAGCGGTCATCGGCGCGGCGTCCACGGGATTTCTTTTGATCCCGGTGCTTGGCATGCAAGCCACTACCAGTACTGCCGCGGGTATAAATTTGATTCTCGGGGCCGTGGCGCTCGCGCTCTCGCGCAGGCTGGAAACCGGCTCTTCGGATCAAACAAATTATTCTCCTGATCAGATTGCGGAAGAGACTCGCTTTACGGAAAAACGCAGCGAGAGGCGGCGTGAGCGAAAGACAGTCTTTGCGTGGCCTTTCGCGCTGTTGAGCCAGCGCCGAAACAGAAGACAGGCAAACGGTCAAAGAAAAGGCCGCTCTAGCGGGGACGTCTCCCCGATTCAGGTAGAGCCGCTCGGACGCGGGCAATTGATAGCGGTGCTCGTGGGGTTTGCGCTCAGCGGGTTTGTGGCCCTGTCATATGAGGTGATCTGGAGCCGTGTGCTGGCCCTGATCATAGGCTCTTCCGTTTATGCCTTCAGCATAATGCTGACGACTTTTCTTACTGGCATCGCGCTTGGAGCCAGCCTCTCGGCGCGCGTCGCAGACAGAATCCCTCGACCTGTTTTCGCCTTTGCCTTGATTGAAATTGGCGTCGGCCTTACATCTTTGATCGGCGCCTATCTCTTCAACGATCTGCCTTATGTCTTCGTGCAGGTCTATAAGTGGTTCGAAGGTTCGGCCTTCACCGTGTTGCTTCTCATCAGGTTTCTGATCGCGTCTTTTGTGATGATCGTGCCTACGCTGATGCTTGGCGCGCTGTTCCCGCTGGTAGTAAGAGTCGTATCGGCTCGCGCTGGCGGGCAGGCCGCGGGCCGTATGGTGGGCGACGCTTACGCGGCAAACACCGTAGGCGCTATCGCGGGGTCCTTCGCGAGCGGGTTCATATTGATACCATGGCTCGGTTTGCTCGGCAGTTTGAAGGTTTGCGTGTCTCTCAATTTCCTAGTGGCCGCAGCGCTTCTCGTCATCAACATGTGGAGCGGGAAAAGCGATGACGGGGCGGTCGGGTCGAAGGCGAAATGGAAAGGCGCATATCGAGGGCGAGAATGGTTGTGGGCCGCTCTTTCCTGTGTGCTCGTGCTTGCGGTGATTATTTTCGATCCGCCCTGGGATTCCGACGTGATGTCGAGCGCCGTCTATCGTTATGCGCCTTCGCTTGCGAAGCTGAGTCGGCAGGAGTTTTCCGAATACCTCAAACACGGGCAGGGCGAGACCGCATATTATAAAGAAGGGCTCACGGCAACGGTCATAGTTCAGAAGCAGGGCGGGCATCGCATTCTGAAGGTAAACGGCAAGCCCGAAGCCTCGACCGCAGGCGATATGCCTACCCAGATTTTGATAGGCGCGCTCCCTCTGCTTACGCGAAGGCAAACCGACGATGTGCTTGTAGTCGGACTCGGCAGCGGCATAACGCTTGGGGCCATCGAGCAGTTTCCAATCAATCGCGTCACCTGCGTGGAGCTTGAACCAGCGGTGATTGAAGCCTCGCACTATTTTGATGATGTGAACAACCGCCCGCTCGAAGACAGCCGGTTGCGCCTGATTGCCAACGACGGGCGCAACTACATCTATACGACCACCGAAAAATTCGATGTGATAGTTTCAGAGCCGTCGAATCCGTGGGTGACGGGAGTGGCAAATCTGTTTACGCTGGAGTATTTCAAGCGTGGTGCTGAGAGGCTTAAAGACGGCGGCGTCTTCAGCCAGTGGTTGCAGATATACGAGATGCCGCCCGAAGATGTGAGGGCGCTCGTGGCCACGTTTCACGCCGCTTTTCCACACGTGCAAATCTTTCGCGGGGCCGAAGGCGATCTGATGCTTTTAGGCAGCAACAGCCCCCTGCGGCTGAATCGCGATTCAATCGAATCTCACCTTGAGGATGAGAAGGTGGCCGCCACACTCAGGCGCATAAACATATCCGAGGCCAGCGATCTTGTCTCGCGATTTTATCTGGGCACTGACGAGGTTCGGCGGTTTTCATCCGGCGCTCCGATCAATACCGACGACAACGCGCTGATAGAATTCAGCGCGCCCCGTCACGTAGGCACTACCGAAGAGACGGTTGAGCGCAACGTCGAGCAGTTGCTTGCGGCTGCCGGATCGCCTCTGCCTTATCTGGACGGCGTAAACGAATACGAGCGCGCGACGGCCGATCTTCTGACCGAAGCCGCGCTCTCGGCAATAAAGCGTGAGGACACGGGTCGGGCTGAACAGTTTATCGCCTATTCGCTCGACACGTTCGAGACGGCGAAAGCGCGAAGCGTGCTGGGCGAACTCCGCTTTGCCGGGGGCGATGAGGAGAGGGCTGTCAGCGAATGGCAGCGCGCCCTGGAACTCGACGCCGATCATTTCTATACGCTGATCAATCTCGGCAAGCTCTATTTGACAAAGCAGGAACCGTTGCGCGCCGCGCCCTTTCTCGACCACGCGCTGAAAGTAGAACCCGAAAACACGCGCGCTCATCACCTGCGCGGGCTTGCCTATCAAGCTACGGGCGACAGCGCACGCGCCGTGATCGAATATCGCAAGGTTCTGCCCGATGCCCGGTATGCGCGCAGCATCCAGACTTTCTATCTGAATTTCGGGACCGCCCTGGTGCCACTCGGCCTTTATCAAGAGGCGGCGCAGATGTTTGAAGAGTATGTGCGGCTTGCCCCCTCGGACGCGGAGGGCCATTTCCAGCTTGGCTCGGCCTATGAAGTGATGGCCGAACGCTCGCTTGACGATCCGATGACCTATCGCGCGATTGACGAATTAAGACGGGCGCTCACGATCAAATCCGATCATGCTCTGGCCCATTATTATCTGAGCAAAGCCTATCGCAGGCTTGGCAAACTGGGCGAGGCCGAGGCCGAATTCGAATTCTACGAGCGATTGACCCCCTGAACTGTTCGCCCTGAACGGGGCGCAAGATGCCGGGCAGCAAGATTACCGTTTGAGTTTCCATTAATCTGTTTTAAAGTAATGAGGCTGCAACTTTTGTCCGCTCCGCGCGTTCACAGTGATAGCTCCGGTAGGTTTGCCGGCGGCTTCCTCCGAGCAGCGAGCAGCCCTGATGTCGAGGGTTGTGTTCTTATTCATTCGGGTTCGCTCTGACAGAGTGGAATAAGGAACAAGCAGATGCCGGGATTAAAAAAACTAGCTCTCGCCGTTATTGTCATCCTTGTTTCAGGACAGCTTTCTTTTGCCCGCCCCAATCAGCCGATTGACCGCTCGGGGCTGAGCAGTCTGCTTGACGGGCACGAAATCATAAACGTGGTGGATGATTTTCTGGCCTTCTGGGATCTGGCTAAAGACCTCAATTCCAAACGCCAGCAGCGACTCTGGAGGAGGATGGTCGAAAGACCACATAAAGATTATTTCGAGCGGGCTGTCTATCGCCACGCCGACCCCGAACAGCGACGATTGATGCTTGAAGAGTTCCTCCTGCGCGTGCCGGAGCGCATTGAAGGGATTCGCAAGTTCAATTTGGAAGCTAAGTATAATCTGGTCAGGGCGCTCGTCTATTTCAAATCGCGCTTTCCCGAATACCGGCAGCAGAAAGATATTTACATAGGCTTGAGCATGTTCAGCTTTGACGGTTCTGTCAGACCCGTTCAAAACGAAGAAGGCATTCCCGACACTCTGTGCCTTGGTGCCGATGTGCTTGCGGATTATTCGGAGAAACAACTGCTTGTGGCGCTCAGTCACGAATTTTTTCATCTTTATCATTTCGGATTTCTCTTTCAACAACCTTCGCTTGATGAGATTCGCACGGCTCACATGCCCTTGATGATCGAAGGCATGGCCGTTGCCGGAGCCGAGGCGGTCTATCCTTTTCAGCCGGGCGAGCTATATCTGCATTTTTCGAGCTCGGAATTTGCCGCTCAGGAAGAAGACCTCGTCGTAAGCTCGCAGCGTTATCTTGGGATAATCGCAGACGACGCCCCCCCCGATCTCTATGAGCAATGGTTTACAAACTCGCCCACAGGTGATGTGCCTCTGCGCGGCGGATACCTGCTCGGATACGAAGTCACCAGACGAGTGCTTGCCGCATACACGCTCGAACAGATGGTGCGTATGACGCCCGCTCAACTGCGCGAGCACGCCGAAGAGCAATTGACCGCAATGGCTACCGACGGCGTCTTGCTGATGTCCACAAGCAATTGAGGCTTTTATAGCCCGATCCCCACCAGTATAGTTTCTCGAAGGCGGCAGTGATTGAATACGCGCCCGGGCATAACGCTCGCCTCGTCGCCTTTCGAGATCGCTTTTTGCTGATCTTGATTCTCAGGGTTTTCACTGCGACAGGAGATAACAAATATCATGAAAGAAGGCTTGCGCATCGGCGCAGCACAAAGCGGAGAAGGCCCGGTGGGGGCTGCGGTAAGGGGGCTCAGTTCGGACGAGGTTGCCCGAAGATTTGAGGCCGGCCAATACAACAGACCGCCTCAATCGGCTACAAAGAACATCCGCCGCATCTTCTTCGACAACATCGTATCGGTATTCAATGTAATTATCGGTCTTATTGTCTTATTTCTTCTTGCCTTCTATGTCGGAACGCGGGACGGCCGCCTGCTGCTTGATGCCGTCGGCGTATTCTCGATAGCTCTCTTTAACACCGCCATCGCCATCTTTCAGGAAATCAAAGCAAAGCTGGCGCTCGATAAAGTGAACATGTTGCTGACGAGGGAAGTCGGAATCTTAAGAGACGGCACGGTCTCAAGTATCCCGCAGGATCAGATAGTTCTTGATGATGTCATCGCTGTAAAAAGGGGTGATCAGGCTGTCGTCGATGGAAGAGTAATATACTCAAATCACATGGAGATCGATGAATCACTGTTGACGGGCGAGTCGGTCCCGGTTGAAAAGGTGAAGGGCGATACTATTCTTTCCGGCAGTTTCTGTCTTTCGGGAAACGGCTATTATGTCGTGACCGAGTTAAGCGACAGCAGCTATGCCGCGAAACTCACGCGGTCCGCCCAGCAACTCAAGATCGCCGTAAGCCCCTTACAGCGGCATATCAATCGCATTGTGATGATCCTGTTTGTCGTTGCCCTGTTGCTGTGTCTGCTTGAAGGCTCAAGAAGCATTTACCAGAAACAGGTTGATGCCGATTTTGCGAGAAGGCTTGCCACTATTCTTATCGGCCTGGTCCCTCAGGGGCTGGTCCTGATGGCCTCTGTGACGTTTGCCATAGGCGTTTACCGTATCAGCAAGGTCGGAGCCATCGTTCAGGCGTTCAATGCCGTAGAATCATTCGCCAACGTAGAAGTAATTTGCATGGATAAGACGGGGACGCTTACGCAAAATCGTATGACCGTGCGCGAAGTCACCACGCTTGCCGAAGACCTGTCATCTGATGCGATTGAGAACCTTCTCGGAACTTATGCCCGGCTCTCGTCGGATAAGAACGCGACCATTCGAGCCCTGGAGTCATTCAAGGCGGACTCTCTTTGTCAGGCAGCCTATGAAGTGCCGTTTAGCTCTCAAAGAAAAATGAGCGCCCTGAGCATTACGAGCCGAGGGCAGGAGGTCGTGTATGTGCTTGGCGCTTTTGAAGTGATCATGGATCATTGCCACGACGAAGCCCGCGAAATGTCGCTCGAGATTTTCTCGAAAGCGAAGCTCGATGTTTACCGCAACCTCTTATTTGGCGTGCTTGTAAATCCTGAAGCAATTGACCGGCGCTCGGATAACCTGGGTCTTATTCGAGTCAATCCATTATGCGTGGTGTCGCTGAGCGATACCGTACGCACGGATGTATGCGATGTAATAAAGGGGCTCGAACCCGAGGGAATCAGATTCAAGATTCTTTCCGGTGATTCGGCAACCTCGATACTTGCAACGTGCCGCGACATCGGATGGAATGTTACCGATGAAGATATAATAACAGGCGCTGATCTCGACGCACTCGAAGCAGAGCAGCTAGCCCGGATAGTTGATAAAAGGGTAGTCTTTGCCAGATTGAAACCCGAGCACAAAGTGAAGATCATCAAGGCGCTGAGAGCCAGCAATATTCACACGGCAATGATCGGAGACGGGGTCAACGACGTGCCGGCCATTAAGCAGGCGGACCTCGGCCTGGCAATGGATGAGGGGGCCTCCATAACCAAAGAGGTGGCCGACATTATTTTGCTTGAGAACCGGTTTACCCTTTTGCCCGAAGTGTTTGAGGAAGGCAAGAAGATCATCAACACCGTAGGGTCTGTGGCCAAACTGTTTTTGACAAAGAATTTCATGGTCGTATACCTGACGCTCATCTCTGCCCTTTTGCTGTGGGATTTCCCTCTGACCCCTCGAAGAGTATCCCTGATCAATATCTTTGCCATCGGGCTGCCGGCCATGATAATCGCTTTGACCAATTCAAACACAGACCGGCCTAAACGCTTCGTTCTGGATATGATCTCTTTTGTAGCGATTTCCGCCCTTGTAATTGTCGCCTCGGGATATGTGGGAAGTTACCTTGTCAGAGAAAGCGGCAGACTGTCGGGCGTAGATTCTGAGGTTGCGCATATGGTGATGCTTTCGATCATGATCGTCATATCGGTTCTCAGCTTTTTAATCGTTGCGGTTGGAGGAGGCAGAAAACGGCGAGGCACTTACATCCTGTATGGCGCTTGTATGACACTGGTTTACTTTCTGGCCGCGAGCTCGCAATCAGGCAACAGGCTTGTCCGTTTGATAAGGACCTTTTATGAGATTTCTCCGATGAGCGGCATCGAATGGCGCATAGTGATTGTGGTTTGTGTGATTGGCGGGCTGTTGCTTGTAGCCGCGCAGAAGCTGCGAACCGCGCTTGTGAACAGATAAGGCGGCGTTGCTTCCTTAAACACGTTTGGGCCGGATTGACTGGCACAGTTGAGGGCTGTACAATCCGCCATTCACTGCCTGCTTCCTTTATCAAAATCAGGATTTCGTATGGGTCAGCAATTACAAGGAGGAATTATCTGTGGACGAGCTTTTAACAAAAGAGAACCTTCAGTATCGCGATAAGGCGCGAGCCCTCGCCGAGCAGTACGTCAAACCCGTAGCCGCCGAACTCGACCGCACGGGCGAGTATCCGTGGGGCGTCATCAAGGCGCTTCAAGAGGAAAAGTTGATGGGCATGTGGGTGCCTAAAGATTACGGCGGCGCAAGCTCCGGCCTGCTCAACCTCTGCATAGTCGTCGAAGAGATTTCGCGCGTCTGCGGCGGCATCGGCTGCACGTATGTGGTCAACGCGCTGGGCTCGTTTCCAATCATTCTGGGCGGCACCGAAGAGCAAAAGAAAAAATACCTGCCCGACATAGCCGAGGGCAAAAAGCTGATCGCGTTTGCGCTCTCTGAAAAGTCTGCGGGCTCGGATGCGGGCAGCCTCAAGACGCGGGCCGAACGCGATGGCGACGATTACGTCATAAACGGCGATAAGAAATGGACCACAAACGGGGAGGCGGCAAGCCTCTACACCGTCCTTGCCACGGTGAACCCGGAACGGGGCACTCGCGGTGTAACGGGTTTTATAATCGAGCGCGACACACCCGGCTTTGAGGTAGGCAAACGCGAAGACCTGATGGGGATTCGCTGCGTCCCGGTCAACGAGACGCACTTCAAAGATTGCCGCGTACGGGCCGAAAACCTCCTGGGGGGCACAGAAGGACGGGGCTTCAAACACGCGATGATGACGCTAGACGTAGCGCGTCCGTTTGTCGCGGCTCAGGGGCTTGGCATAGCTCAGGGGGCGCTCGACCTTGCGCTCGAATATACAAAGAATCGCCAGCAATTCGGCCAGTCCATAGCCTCATTCCAGGGCATACAATTTATGCTTGCAGATATGGCTATTCAGGTAGAGGCGGCACGCCATCTGGTTTACGCCGCCGCGCGGGCAGTCGACGCCGGAGTCAAGGATATATCGAAGATTTCGGCCATCTCGAAAGTCTTTGCCACCGATACGGCCATGCGCGTGGCGACCGATGCGGTGCAGCTTTTCGGCGGATACGGCTATTGCCGCGACTATCCAATAGAGAAATACATGCGCGATGCGAAGATCACGCAAATTTATGAGGGAACAAATCAGATTCAGCGCATGGTGATAGGCCGCGCCCTCACCCGCGAAAGTGCATCGAGTTGATCGGTTTTTTTGACGGGATTAACAGGATTAAAAAAGATCTCCGAAGATATGTAAAATATCCTGTTAATCCTGTAAAAGTCTTTTTTACCCTCTTTGATTCCCTGCGCGGTGTAAGAGACGATCCCTGACACGGGTTTGTGAATTGCGCTGTCGGTCGGCGGACGAAAGCTAAAGGCTTGTTGGAAATCGGGCAGAGACGACCCGGCGCTCCGGCAACACATAAGTTGCCGGAGCGCCGAGAGAGGCTCGCGGAGAATTTATTCTTTACGTGATCGGCGCTTGGTCTCGCGCAGTACGGTTGCATAATTGCGCCCGCCGAAGGTGACGCCCGGTATCACGCGTCCGCTTACTCCGACATAGGCATCCCGGCTTGGCACCCCGTACTTTTCGCTGAAAACCCACATACGCCCGGTTCCATCATCTATCTCGAATACACCCTGGCCGAGCGCCCCATAAGAACGAGTCACCCGCCCGACCACGGTTACTTCCTTATTGTAATAGCGGCCCGGATCGTTTGTGATTTCCGATATGCGTTTTCGCTCGGGGCAGCCCGTCAGAGCCAGCGCCAGAAGTGAGATGGAAACGCCCAGCAGAATTCTATTTTTGTTCATTCTTTATCGCTCCTCGAACAGATGCAAGAAATTGAAGTGGCAGGGCGTACCGGACGTTGCCGCACGAACCAAAACGGACAAGCGTCCAGCCCCACCAACTGGTTTGAGACTCAAGACGCGCAAAAAGATGCCTGCATTTTGATCTCGACAGATCATTCTGAGAATTATAGACCCCGGAAGCCGCCTTTGTATTTGAGGAACTTTTAGCATCCCGGCTCTTGGCACTTAACTCCTTGTGGCTGTAACCTGTAATCTGTCGTGGTCAATATTGAGATAGTAGTAATCGGCAATGAAGTTCTGCTTGGCGCAGTGCAGGACACAAACTCCAATTATCTCTGCCGAATGGTAAGGGGTATGGGCGGCCGCGTGCGTCACATAGCAACCGTGCGCGACGAAGCCGAAGCCATAGCCGATGAGATCAAACGCTCACTTGCGCGCCGGGCTGACCTGATATTTACCTGCGGCGGGCTTGGTCCTACGGATGACGATTTGACACTCGGCGCTATTGCCGCAAGCCTCGGTTTGAAGCTCTCACTCGACGAAGCGGCGCACAGATTTGTCGAGTGGCGATATAAAGAGCTTGCCGATCAGGGTTATGTTGAAAAGGCGGGCCTGACCGATGCGCGATTGAAGATGGCGCGTCTGCCCGAGGGCGCAGAGGCGATAGAAAACCCCGTGGGCGCTGCGCCGGCCGCTATGCTGAAAGTTTCGGGTTGTCGCATCATCTCGCTGCCCGGCGTGCCTTCGGAATTGAAAGCGATAATCGAGGGCCCGCTCCAAAAAACGATGCGCGAAATATTCGGGCGAGGCAGTTATCGCGAGCGGGAAGTTACGGTCAAGTGCGGAGACGAATCCGCTCTCGCGCCCGCGCTCCGCCGCGTGGCTACTGCGCATCCCGACGTTTACATAAAATCGCGAGCCTCTCACTTTGGACGCGACATCACTTTTCGCGTGCTGCTCTCGGCGTCGGCCAAAAGACCCGAAGAAGCGGACCAGATGATAGAGCGTGCCTTCGAAGACCTGACCCGCGCCTTGCAGGATGCCGGGATTCAAAAGCCGGAAGCCGAAAAGAACAAACCGGCAGACCGTTGAAGCTCAACTCTTCTTTTGACCCCTGCTTATAACCCACACACTGCCTTGGCGGATAATCATCGCCATCGAGTAAAGCGCTACTCCGGCAAAGGCGAACAGAAAATAGTGAATCGCCAGAATGTAGCGATACTCTGTATGCAGGATTGACTGGAAGAGCAGGTAATAAAAGGGGACGATCAGCAGCAGGACCAGTGCGCGCCACTGACGCGCAAACGCGAGCAGCGCAATGCCTGTGATGACGAGCGGAAGCATGACCCTGGTCTTGAAGAGATTTTTTTGCAGACCGTAGATGAGAGCGCGAGGATAACGGGTCCAACGATGTGGAGTCTCGCCAAGCGCGAACAATTCAACCTGTCCGGCTTCGACTACGGGCGGCGAGACTTGCGACAGATCGCTTGCGATGACGAGCCGCGCCCCGGTCTTGTCATCGCTTGTGAATGCCATCTCAATGGTTTTTATCGGCTGCTCAACATCTGAATCGCTTGCGCCTTCTTCATTTGCGCCTTCTTCGCTTGCGTCTTCTTCGCTTGCGACCTCTTCGCTTGTGACCTCTTCGCTTGTGACCTCTTCGCTGCTCTGTTTAGCCCTCTTCTTTGCGTCCTTATCGGGTCGCAGAACCAACTCGGAGGCGAGAGTGATACGCCGATCTTCGCTCGTCACCTTGACGGCCATTGATCCCTGCTCGAGGCTCACCGGAAATCTGAGAACGTAATCTGTATGAGCCGTTAAAGCAAAGGGCGGTGATTCGAATTGATCGGCGAACTGAGAATTGTCCCCGGCAATTTGCAAAGTCCTGCCTTCGTCTACAAGCGAGACTCTTGTCTGTGGCGAAAGGGCTGCCCCGTCGGCAATCAATTCCCGGGGAGAGATTGAGCGAAGGGGCGCAATCTGGTTAACGAGGGCAAGGCTGTGGCCAAAGGCCGGGGTGGCCGAGACCAGGGGAACTTGCGAGGTATTAAACGGCCAGGCGGCCGGACCCGCGTTGTTATAGTTGAGCATAAAGGCTGCCCGGCTGAGCATCACTTTGAGGAACCACCCGGGATTTGAGCGGATCACGGTAAGGCCGCGCGAAAAACGATAACGATCTCGCTCAATGCCTTCTGGCGACCATAGGTTGCCTCGATAATCGGGCCGATTGTGCCATTCGGCATCCTTCCGCGCGGTCTCTATATCGGTTGCCGGAAGCCCAAATCTGTTCTGGGTGTCATAATCGGCTATGCCTTCAACCAGAGTCACACCCGAGCCGAGCGATAGGGGAATGAAGCGATGATATAAGACCCAGTTGCGAATCGTGATTGGCGAAATCACTACTATCATCGCAATGACGAGCGCCGCCGAATAACGCAACCGTTTGCCGCGCTCAAACAGAAGGAAAATGGCCAGGGCAAGGAGCGGCGCCATCAAAAGCGCGTTTGATCTGAGCCAGCACGAAAGACCTATGAGTGCGCCTCCGGCTATGATCTTGAAAAGCTCAGGCCGTTTGATTGCTTTGCTAATCAGGTAGACCGCAAACAGGATTGGAAAGACTGCAAGGCTGTCGGGTAAAACCCGCAATGAATAATATGAGAGATGCGGTGACAGGGCGACGAGAATCCCGCCTATGAAGGCGACGATCAAGGGCAAGAACTCTGCTGTGATCAGAAAGAGCAGCACCGCCGATGCCGCATCACAAATCATCTGTAAAAAGATCATCGTATTTTGCCCGATGCCTAATTCTTTCAACAGAGCCGCGCTAAGGATCGAATAACCCGGCGGGTGTACCAGTATCCGCGCATCGCCCTGCTCCGGCAATTGATCTGGAAAAAACAGGGCCTTATTTTCTGTCATCCGGCGCGCTTCGGGTTCGTAGAGTTTTGAGAGATTTGTGAGCAAGGATTCTTTCCGCTCAATCTCAATACTCCTGTCCTGTTTGTGTAATACTCTGACGCCGAGAGCTACAAGAAAAATACAGCCGCAAACGATCATACGGCGAGAGCGATTCTTCCCTGTATTTGAGGTGGTTTCTGAAATTTGTGAGCCGGGCAATGCAAGATATTGTGACAGCTTCTCGCGTAAACGATGAATTGCATCGATGAAATACTCTCTTGAAAACATAAGCGATCACACCAGTGCCCCGATTAGTATATAAGGTATAACATGACCGGAAATCGAGTGGAAATTATCAAGCGCTATTTGAAGAGAAATATTACTAAAGGTTTGTATAGGGCTATACGAGCATCAACGGAAGAAGTCAAATAGCCTCGTGTTGCTCAACTCGTTTCGAACTCGAAGGGCTGTCTCTTCTGGTCTCAGCAACCCGCCTTCAAAAATGATGCCTGTGAAATATGAAAGAGGCACAGGCTCGAAATAACGATTCCATATCTTTATCGAACCGGGCGCATCAGGCCATAGCTCGGCGGCATCTCTTCCTGTATCGGCCTCATCCGATGTTTCGTTCGCGTTGATAAATTTGGACGAGTCCGCAATCGCATAGACCGGGCAATTGCGCTCGGAGGCAGCGAGCGCAATCAGCCTGGTTCCAATCTTATTGATCAAAACATCAGCTGTGATCTTATCGGCTCCGACAACGACAATATCGGCGCGGTCTACGGCGAGAGCCGCCGCCGCATCAGCCAGGATGGTTACCCTGATGTTTTCATCTGAAAGCTCACGGGCAAGCGAGCGACCTTCAAGCAAAGGACGGCTCTCGGTTGCGATGACCTCGAAGTTTCGACCCGCATTGTGCGCCTGTTTGAAAGCCGCAACTACGCTTGAACTCCGAGAGTGCGTCAACACGATAGCGCCTTCGGCTATAAGACTGGAAGCCTTAGTCGTAGCCTCATCTATCGCCCGTGCGGTTTTGAGTATAAAGTCCCGCGCCGATTTACTGGCCGACTCAATGGGATGGTCGGAGCTTTCAAGCGCGGTTTGCGCGACCGTACTTGCAAGATTTAAGAGAGACGCCATGGAAGGCTGCGCTCGCGCAAGCGCAAAGCATGTTCTGATTACCAGGTGGCGGGATTTTTCCGTCTCATACGGCCCCTGTTTTGATGCGGCTTCCTCGAGCAGAGAAAATATCTCGCCGCTGATTCGAAGTATTTCCGATGCTCCCGACCTGTTGTCGGCTGCGATCTTTCGTACCGCTTCGGCCACCTGTGGAAACTGCGCGAGCTGTAAATCCCGGTCATCCTTCATCTCCGGCACCTGCAATCCGGCGAACTACGCCAACGAAATGACATCGGATAGTGGAGTACCGGAAATATATTCAGTTTTTGACTTGCGGGCAACATGCGTAAGCCATTTTTGCAGGTTAAGTTGGACGAAAGGCGTGTGGGAACAGGCTACCGATACGCGGATCTGACCCTATTTGGACGAATCCGCGCAAATCCGCCGCATCCGCGTCATCCGCGGCCTATTTCTATTTTCCAATTCTACATTTTGGAAAACTGAATGGCCCTGAAATTGTTTGATTTGGTTGCCCAATATCGCTTGCCTTCATTGCCTGTCGTTATGGTGTCGGCTATAATCTGTTGTCTCGTATGCTTGTGAAAGCCAGAGCATGATGTTTGATTATCACACGCCTCAATACTTCGAGCCGGGAGATGACAGCTAATGCCATCCGTTTACGTTGATGACGCCAAGGAAATCAAGGAAGACAATCCATTTGAGTCCATGATGGAACGCTTCGATGATGCGGCGCAAAGACTCAACCTTGATCCAAACATTTATAAGATACTTCGCTGGCCTAATCGTGAAATCACTCTTTATATACCCGTATTGATGGACGATGGAAACTATCAGGTTTTCACCGGCTATCGTGTACAGCACAACTTCGCGCGCGGTCCGGCCAAAGGCGGCGTGCGCTATTCGCCCGATGTCTCGCTCGATGAAGTGCGCGCGCTTGCGGCGTGGATGACCTGGAAGTGCGCCGTCGTCAACATACCCTTCGGAGGCGCGAAAGGCGGTATAATCTGCGACCCGCGCCAGATGAGCCGGGGCGAGCTTGAGCGAATGACCCGCCGATATACGGCCGAACTGCTGGATTTCATAGGCCCCGAACGCGATGTACCTGCTCCCGATATGAATACAAACGAGCAGGTGATGGCGTGGATGATGGACACATATTCCATGCACGCTCGCCATACGGTCACGGCTGTCGTGACGGGCAAGCCCATTGAAATAGGCGGGTCGCGCGGGCGGCGCGAGGCCACGGGTCGGGGGTTGCTGTTTGTCTGCAACGAGGCATCGAGAAAATTCAATCTTGCCGTAAAAGACACGCGCGTGATCGTTCAGGGTGCGGGCAATGTAGGCGGCACGGCTGCCCTGCTCATGCACCAGGAAGGCTATAAAGTCATAGGCATCGGCGATATCACGGGCGCGCTCTACAATCCGGCGGGGCTGGATGTGTCGGGGGTGCTCAAGGTGCTCAAAGAGGAAAAGACGGTCGAAGGCTATCGCGAGGCCGATCATATCACCAACGCGCAGCTATTAGAGCTTGAGTGCGAGATACTGCTGCCGGCAGCGACCGAAAACGTTATTCACAGCCAGAACGCCGACCGCATTCGTTGCCGAATACTTGCCGAGGGGGCCAACGGACCGACCACGTCCGACGCCGATGATATCATCGCCGATAAAAATATCTATGTAATCCCGGATATCCTGGCAAACGCCGGGGGCGTTACGGTCAGCTATTTCGAATGGGTGCAGGATAGAATGGGATTTTTCTGGACCGAAAAAGTCGTCAACACTCGTTTGAGAGATATAATGGTCAGCTCTTTTAACGATGTGGACGGGTTCGCCGAAAAGTATCAGGTGAACACCCGTCTGGCCGCTTATATGCTTGCAATAGATCGCGTCGCCTACGATACGAGGCTGCGCGGAATCTATGCGTAGGCTGCGCGTAAACTGTGGGAGATGCTGGAAAAAAGTCATTTTTGTGTTGACCCGACGCCTGATTGCGAGTATATACATGATGTTGTAATAATAGAATCAACGTATGAGCCCGGCAGGAAAGGGCTTAAGCTGGACGCTCACACAGCAAATCATCCCACTCGCCTTGTACTTCTGAGGGGAGGCAATTAAGAAACCACCTCTTGCAGTTCAGAGGAAATCTAGGTAAAGAACCGCATTCCGTGGATGAAGAAATCAGGAGGCAAAATAATGAAAGCGGCTAGAAAAATAAGCACGCTTGTCCTGGCGCTGCTAGTTTTTGGGGTCACCGTTTTTGCACAAGACGGCAACCTCGCTGAAAAGCAGAAAGCGCCAACAGTGCTTGGCGGCACAGGGTTGTTCAATACTTTCTCGACCCGAACGCTCTGCAAGGGCGAGTTCAATTTTGGGTTATTCTGGAATAACTTTGACCGCGACCCGGGTGATATAGACATCAATCAGATTCCGTTTAATTTCACTGTGGGTTTGACCAACAGGTGGGAAGTATGGGTTGATTGGGTGGCCTGGCAACAGACGACCTCGCGCAGCCCGTTCCTGCTGAGCGGGTACCAGTATAATCTGGTCCGGGCGTTCGGAAATCCGTTCAATATCCTCGGCCCGCCCTCTGGCGGAACCGACGGCGGCGCAGCATTCTTCCCCGGCACGGGCGCGCTCCCCGGCGGAATTCTGCCGCGCGTAGGATTATTCGGAACGCCCATCGGGTTCCCAAGCAGCGGCCTTTCTCCTGCTGGAGCAGGCGGACCACTGGTTGTGGGTTTCGGGCCGTCAATAGCGACTGACCGACCGGGCTACTATAACGAGTTGCCCTTCTTTGGCGAAGTCGACTTTGTCGGATTCGACAATCTTAACCGCCCGATTTTCGGGCCACGCCAGTCGTCAAACGGTTCGGGCGATATTTACCTGGGAACCAAGGTCAACCTCATAGACGCAAACAAGCACTGGTTTAGCATGGCGCTTGGCGGCTATTTGAAGATACCTATTTCGAGAGAGGATAGCGCCCGCGCACGCGGACGAACAAGCGGCGAATTCGAAGCCGGTCCTATCCTCATGCTCGGCCAGGAGAGCGGCGGTCATCGCTTCCGGCTTTATGAAAATATCGGCTACATCCACACCGGCGATATAGATCAGAATGATGTCAAGGTGCTCGATCTTCGAGATAAGCTTCTGTTGAATGCCGGATTATCAGTAGCGGTCAACAAGCACGTAGAGTTCGTGACCGAACTGGCTGGCAACGTATATGTCGGGGGCGGCACGCCCAACCTCGATCCGGTGAATCCGCTCGATTGGAACATAGGTTTGCGGTTCTTCCTCAAGAACGGCGCTATCTCGTTTGGAGGCGCATACCGCAGGTTCCTGACCAACGCTAACGAACGCGACCTTCCCGTATTTGAGCAGGGGTCGGTCTTTGTGCCGTTGCCCTTCTTTAGAATCGAGCCGTTCTTAAATCTGCGAGAGCAGCATTTCGGTGAAAACGGCGATGCAAACGGATTTGTGGCTTATCTGTCAATTGGCCGCCGCAAACTATGTCCGCCGCCGCCCGTTCCGACCTGTGTGGTCGAAGCCGGACCGGCAACGGTCAACCGTGGAGAGCGGCTGACACTCAGCGCAAGGCCCACGACTCCGGGCTACTCCGACGACAAAGTTACCTACGAGTATCGCTGGGAAGTCAGAGACGCTCAGGGGCGACCCGTCACAGTCAGCGGTTCAGGCGCGAGCGTCGAAGTTCCGACAACCGGAATTCCCTGCGGCAACTACTCTGTAACAACAACCGTTACCGCAACCGTTCCGGCGGTCGATTGCCCGTCGGATTGTATAACCACAGGCCAGACGACCTGCAACGCTTCATTCGAAGTCACAGAGCCGCCTTGCCCGACCATCAGTTGCGAAATCACTGCGACGCCTTCGGAAGCCGAAGAGGGTCAGCGCGTGACGTTGAGAGTATCCGGCAACGGCGAAGGCAATCTTTCCTACACGTGGTCAACCACCGCTGGAACGCTTTCGTCCACGACCGGCTCTGAGGTCACACTTGACACTACCGGCGTAACCGGTTCGGCCAGCGTCACGGTGAACGTGGAAACAGACCGCACACGCTGCGACCAGCCGTGTCCGGGTAGCAGTTGCTCGATCAATGTTCCTGTGACCGTGGTTCCGCGATGCGTCGATCTGATACTGCCGTGCGGACCGATCTTCTTCCCGTTCAACTCGGCAAGAATCAACAACGAGCACAAGGCTTGCCTTGATGAGATCGCGCTTCGCTTGCAACAGGATCCGCGAGCGTACGTGGTCGTTGACGGCCATCGCGATACGTCGGAGCGCGTAGGCATATCGCTCACCAGAGCCAACAACGCACGCGATTATCTGGTGAACGAGAGAGGTATTGACGCAGCCCGCATCACGGTGCGGAACTACAGCGATACCTGCCCGCATTCATCCGGTGACGCAGCGCTCAACCGTAGAGTTGAGTTCTACATCGTGCCGGGCGATTACAACGCGAATCCGCCTTGCAAGTCGGTTGATGATGCGATTATGGAGAAGAAGGGCTGTTCGGGTGGACAGGTCATAACCACCGAAGAGCCTGCGGTCGAACGACCCGCTCCCCGTCGCCGCAGCCGTCGCCGCAGTCGTCGTCGTCCGGGCGAGCCGGTCATCATGACGGGCCAGCCTCTGTCGACCGACACAACATCAAATCAATAACCCTGAGCTAAAACTCCAGGCCAAAAAAGGCGGGATGATCTTCGGATCGCCCCGCCTTTTTTTCTGGGATGCGCTGAATTTGATCTGTCTTGTCCACATTTTTCTTACCCATTCGGGGGATTGACTCGCCTGTTTTTTAGTGTATAGTCAGCTATGTCACGACTTAACGTGACAATCCAGGTATCAAGCTTCCGCTAGTTTTCGGAGACTCGCCGGGTAAAATAAGAGCAGCCAAACACCCTGACTGCCGAGACACATAAGAATCCGGTGATCCGAGCTTCGCTGTTGTGAGGAGCAGCAAGTTCATTCCTTTATTTACGCCCAACCGCGCTGTGTTGAGAGTGGACACAGTGGAGATAGGGGTCTGCGATAAAGCGCGTCGGGCAAAATGACTCTACACAAAAGCTTGAGCTAAAACTTGATCCCATCTACTTGTCAACGGATGCCGCCAATCGCCTTGTGTGGTCTCAGGGGATAGATTGATCGTGAAGTCGGGATGGGGATATTTCGGGAGGCAATAAATGAGAGCGGCTAAGCCGGTAATAATTCTAGGATTGTTGATTTTTGCCATGGTGGGAGGGGTTCAGGGTCAGACCCTAAATCTGGCCGACCAGCAGAAAGCGCCTACTGTACAGGGCGGCACAGGGCTGTTCAATACTTTCTCGACTCGCTCGCTTTGCAGGGGGGAATTCAACCTGGCGGTCTTCTGGAATAACTTCGACCGCGATCCCGGCGACCTCGACATAAACCAGATCCCTTTCAATTTCACTCTGGGACTGACCGACAGGTGGGAGGTATGGGTAGACTGGATAACCTGGCAGCAGACAACCTCGCGCAACCCCTTCCTCCTGAGCGGATATCAGTACAGCGCGACTCGATTTTTTGGCGATCCCGTAGTGCTGCTGGGTCCTCCCATCGGAGGAAACGGCGGCGCAGCATTTTATCCGGGCACCGGCGCGCTCTATGGCGGGATACTGCCCGCGGTCGGTAGATTCGGCACCCCTATCAACTTCACGACCGTGGGCGCAATCTCGCCCGGAGGCTCGAACGCATCGCCCGTGATAGGGCTCAGCCCGGCAATCATCTCAGACCTGCCCGGCTTTTATAACGATCTGCCGTTTTTTGGCGAAGTCGATTTTATAGGCTTTGATGGATTAGGAAGGTCAGTCGTCGGGTCGCGTCAGTCTTCCAACGGCTCGGGCGACGTTTATCTGGGATCAAAATACAGCCTCAGAGACGCAAATACTCACTGGTTCAGTATTGCGGTCGGCGGGTATGTAAAGTTACCTATATCGCGAACCGATAGCGCGCGGGCGCGCGGGCGCACAAACGGCGAATTCGAATACGGTCCCATATTGATGTTTGGTCAGGAAAGCAGTTCCAAACGGTTCAGGCTTTATGAAAACGTAGGATATATTCATACCGGAGACATCGAAAAGGCGGGGGTCAAGGCGCTTGATCTGCAAGACAAATTGCTGCTGAATGTGGGCCTCTCGATAGCCATCAACCGGCACGTAGAAGTAATTGCCGATCTGTCACACACGCGCTTTGTCGGGGGCGGAACTCCAAGCCTGTTTCGAAGCAATCCTACCGATCTGACTCTCGGCATGCGATTTTACCTCAAGGACGGCGCTATCTCGTTTGGAGGCGCTTACAGATACAATCTGTCCAACATAGGCGATAAGACGCTTCAGGTGCTCGAATGCTTTGAGGTCCCCGGCGAAAAGCCGGACGATTGGGGCGATCACGATTGCGAGGCGTGGAACCCGGATTGCCATCCGCCCAAGCCCCCAAAGCCTCGAATCGAGTGTCGCCCCAAGGAGCAGCGGTTTGAAGACAGAGGCGACCGCCACGGATTCCTGGGCTTCTTTTCTGTAGGAAATCGCAAACAGTGTCCGCCGCTTCCCGTGCCGAGTTGCTCTATCGAAACATCTGCCGCGCAGGTGAATCGCGGAGATCGACTGGTCCTGACCACGAATCCGACCACTCCTGGCTATAACGACAATAAAGTTGCCTACGAATATAGATGGGATGTCAGGGACGCGCTGGGGCGGCCCGTCGCCCTTAGCGGCGCGGGCGCATCGGTCGAAGTGCCTACGGCACGGCTAGCTTGCGGCAGCTATAGCGTAACGACATCCGTGACGGCAAGCATAAGCGAAGTGGATTGCCCGTCGGATTGCCCGAACTCAGGCCAGACAACCTGCACGACCTCCTTCGAGGTCACAGAACCGCCCTGTCCGACCATCACCTGCGACATCAATGCTTCGCCTGCCGAAGTCGTGGCCGGTGAGCGCGTATCTTTGCGTGTGAGAGGAGCCGGGGCGAGCAATCTTTCATACAGATGGTCGACAACGGGCGGGAGGCTATCTTCCGATACCGGAACGGATGTTACGCTCAATACGACCGGCGTGTCGGGCAGAGTGACGGTTCGAGTTGATGCGTCTACGGATAGAACGCGTTGCGACCAGCCGTGTCCGGGGGGCAGTTGCTCGGTAACGGTGTCGGTGCTTCAGCCGCCTGTCGAAAAGCCACCGGTCATACCGTGCGGACCGATCTTCTTCCCGTTCAATTCATCGAGGATCAACAACGAGCACAAGGCCTGTCTTGATGAAGTCGCGCTCCGGTTGCAGCAGGACCCCCGGTCGCAACTCGTAATCGACGGCCATCGCGATTCATCGGAACGGGTGGGAATATCGCTTACGCGAGCCAACAACTCGAGCGATTATCTTGTGAATGAAAGACTAGTTGACCGGAGTCGCATAACCATCCGTAATTTCGGCGATACCTGCCCGCAGGAACTGGGCGATCCGAAGCTCAATCGCAGGGTTGAATTCTGGATTCTACCCGAGGGCACAAGCATTGACGCGATACAGCAACTGAAGACCTGCGCCCCCGGATCATCTCCACGAGTCTTATTCGGAGAGCAGCCCGCACCTTTGGATACCTCTCGTCCGCCCGGGCGCGCGCCGCGCCGCCGCAGACCCGAGCCGATCCCGGAGCCGGTTTTAAGACTCGAAGATAATTCGTCCGCTTCATCCTCTCGCACCGTGACTACGGGTGGAGCAAGCGGCGTTTCATTGAAGCCCGCGACTGTGATCTCTGCCGTGCGTACACAGATAAGCGGCGGGGTTCTTCGCATATTCATCGACGCGGATGGTCAGGCCAGATTCAAGGCCTTCTCGCTCGCCGAACCTTCACGCATCGTAGTTGATGTGCTGGGTGTAACGCATAATTTCGGCAGCAAGAGCATAGACATCGACGCGGCCTCGGTCGAGCGAGTGCGAGTCGGAAGCCCCGGAGGAGATGTGGTGCGAATCGTGGTCGATCTGAGCGCGAAGGTTACCTGTCAGGTGGCCGAAGACGGCAAGACTCTTGTAATCATAGTGGGAGATCCGAGCCTTGTGTCGAGGCTCAACACTCCGAACGCGGCTCAGGTGATAACCAGTCGATAGACGGCAAACGTAAATGGATACGTGTGTAATTTGATACGTGATACGTGATGCGTGACCGGAGATAGCAGAAAACTTCACGTATTATGTGTCACGCATCACGCGACCGGCGCTTCTCATTTTGGCGGCTTGTTGGTTGATTCGTCCTGCTTTATCGCGGGGCGCTCGGCCGGTGGAGGCGTGCCGCGAAGCATACATACAAAAAGCGACGAAGGTTTTAAGTAAGCAGTCGCGACGCGCTTGATATCTGAGGCGGTCACCTTCGATACGCGGTCGGCATAATTGTCGACTCTTGCAGCCTCTTTCTTGTAATAGATTGAGTCGGCGTAACGGAGCGCGTGCGTTGCCTGCGATTGCAACATTGCCAGATCGAGCAAGGCTGCTCTCGATTGCGCTGCGGCCAGTTCCTGCTCGGTCAGCCCATTGCTTGATACGCGCTCAAACTCCGCGCTCAGTTCGGCCCGCGCGCGCGATTCATTTCCAGGCGTGACAACCGCGTATGCGTAAACGGCTCCGGCAGCAAACCACGCCTGATTGTCGAGTTGAGCCGAAGAGATGATATCCTGCCTGTCACCTGATGCTCCCAGCAATCGCCCGCCCCGCCCATTCATCGCCGCTTCGATCACATCCATTGCTATCAGGTCATCACTATCCCCTTTCGGTCCCGCCGACCCGAGCGCGAGTATTGTCTGACTGCGCGGGCGCTGCTCGATCTTCTCACCCGTTTTTGGCGCTTGCGGAATTTTGACCTTTATTGAATCGTCAACCTCGCGCCGCTTGAATCCGCTGGCTATCACGCTTGAGACAAGGGCCGAACCATCCGTATCGCCTACGATGATGAAAAGCGGAAGCTGGCGATTTATGGTCTGCTCGTGCCACTTCAAGAGCTTATCCCTGTCGAGAGCGGCAAGCACCTGCTCGCGCCCGTGCGAAGGAAACGCATAGGGATGGCCGGGGAAAAGCGACTGAAAGAGCATCTCTTTCGTTCGCGCTGTGCTTGAATCGCTCGATTCGCGTATCAGCCCTATCTGCACGGCGCGCGCGCGCATTATATCGTCATCTCTGAATGCCGCATCTTCGATGATGTCGCGCACGATCTTGAGCGCGCGCTCGCTGTTGCGCGCGAGCACGCTCAGCACCAACCCGGCGTAATCCGGCTCAACCAGAACATCGATCTCCGCGCCCAGTTGCTCAAGGTCGTTTACCACCTGCGCGTAGGGGCGGCGCGCTGTACCGTAAAGCATTGAGCGCAGCATCAATTCGGTAGTCCCGCTTGTGGTTTCATCTTCGGTCAGGCGACCGCCTTGAAACAGAATGGCAATAGTCACCTTTGGCTGGGTGTGGTCTTCGCGCACAAACGCACGCGGCCCGTTTAACGTGGAAAAATCTCTGACCTCAAGCGGCTTCATCGACGCAAGCATGGCTTGCTCCTGCGCGGGCCGCTCGTCGCCCTGTTTTGCTGCCGGAAGGCGCGGATCATCGGACGTTGCGGCTACCTTTATATCGCCTTCGGGTTGAGCAAACCCGGCGGCCCATGCTCGTACGGTCGCAGCGAAACTCTCCGCATCGAATGTGCGCGCGGGTGCCGAGCGGGGCTCATACTCGTGCACGGATGTGGATGTGAGCATAAGGTATTTGGCAGCGACCTGCTGCACGTCCTGACCCGTGACAGCGCGAATGCGATTTCGATAATTTACCACCGCATCGTAATCGCCCGTCAGGGCTTCTGCGCGAGCAAGCGCAAGCGCACGGCCCGGGTATGTTCCTGTCCGATCTACAAAGCTCTTTTCGAGCATCACTTTTGCCCGCGCCAGTTCGCCTTCGCCCGGAAACTCGCGTCTGAGCAAATCCGCCTCTCGGAAGAAAGCCGATTCCGCCTTATCAATCAAATCGGGAGGCGACCAGATTTGCGTGATAAGCAACCCCTTATCAGGCAACGGCAGATAATTTGCCTCGACGCGACTTGCTACCTGTAATCCGTCAACCAGCGCGCCATGCATGCGCGACCCGCGCCCTCGACCAAGGAGCGCGGCCAGCACTTCTATGGCGGGCCACTCCTTTGAGTTCATTCCCACCGTTTCAAATCCAAGGGTTACGATTGACTGGCTTATATCTCCGCGATCCGCTCCATAGCGGAGCCTCGGACCGACCGGCACCTGCTCGCGCACTTCTGTTGCGGAGGTTGACGGCTCGCCTTCCGGCTTTGAGTCGCCCTTCTGAGTAACCGGGATTGCAGCCGGTTTGACTGCCACGGGCGCGGCCGGTCTCTTTTGCTCGATCTTTGCAGATTGTTTATTTGCAACCGGTTTCTTTACAGTACCGGCCGTTTCCTTATCAGCAGCCTCCGGCTTAAAGGTGGCGTAGAGTTTTTCGATCTCGATCAGAGTGTTAAAAGTGCTCACATCGCCCACAACGGAGATGACAAGGTTTTCGGGTCGGTAATGCGTCTTGTAAAACTCAACGATCTGATCGCGAGTGATCAAGCGCCCTCCCCGACCCTCGACGGCCCGATTGCGATCAAAAGCGATTCTGTAAAGCTGATCCATAGCGTAAGACGCAGGGTCATCATATTTCGTGAGATCGAGAGTATGGCTTTCGCCTTCACCTTCCGTGATTAAGTTTGTTAAGCGGCTATCGAATCTTTCAGGCAAAGAGGACACGCGGTTCAAAGCCTCGGCCGGGAGAGAAGCATTTTGAATCATATCGGCCTGGATGGTCAGGCCGTCAACGATCTTTCCAGACGGCACGAGGGTATAAAAAGCCGTTCCGGCGGGCCGGGTATCTGCGCCGATATATCCTCCCAGAGCGCGTATGTCGCTTGTTATGCGGCCCTGCGGGCGGGTCGGTGTGCCTTCAAAGATCATCTCCTGGAGCAGGCGCGCGAGGCCGCTTGAATTATCAGCGCCCGAGGTTGTGCCTGTCTTGAAATAGGCTACAGCAGATGCGAGCGGGGTGGCGTGCTGTTCGCTGATGATTACCGTCATGCCGTTGGCCAGCACGAATCGCGACGTTTCGCCCGATTGCGCTTTCCTGACGACTGCGGTGGCTTCGGGCACTTTCACGGGCGGCGGCGGCGGTGGCGCTGATTCGCGGTCGGAAACTCTGGGGCGTCCCCGTCCGCTTTGCGCGTTTCCTGCTCCGGGCAACAGGGTGGTTACGAGAAGAGAGACAGAGACAATGAAGCGTATGATCTTTAATCCTTGCACAGCGTGGCTCCTTGAAATAATGACTGCTACTAAAGATCATAGAGTCGCGCTCTGTACGGAGTCAACGCGCGCCGGGCAGTGGTCAGTAGGCAGTAAGCAGTAAGCAGTAGGCAGTAGGCAGTTATTAGTGCCGGAAGCGGATACCAACTACTCATATCCATATCTTGGTTTGCTGTTCCCGGGCTTGTTGCTTTGGTCTTGATCGTCTGCCTACTGCCTACTGCCTTAGAGTTCTTTGCCTACGGCAGTGTGGTCTATGTGCCAGGTGTAGGTTGTTACCAGAAAATCAATAGTCCTGTTGTAATTCACGATAATGCGCACGCCGTTCTCGCGAAGGTCGAGATTCACGGCAGACTCCGGCATATCATAATCTCTGCGCAGTTTCTCGATATCCTTGTTGATCTTCTCTTCCTTATAACTGCGAATTGCGGCGACGCGAGCCATCTCATCAACTTCGTGTGTCATCTGCCGCTCTTCGACATAGACGGGTGCAATCTTTATCAATGCGAATGTAGCGACAGCCAACAGCGTAAAGATCAGCAGCGTTTTTATGCGCACTGCTCCGCGCTCGCCTGTGCGAGCGCCTGTATCTGTTGAATTATTCATGACGGTCTCTCCAGATTACTTGCTGAACACTCTCTGCCTTGAGGGGACGGCTAGGACAGAGAAGCTTTGAGGGCTAAACGTACAATTCGCAGGGGCACATCAGACCTGATCACGACCCGGCCAATCTCGACCGGAAGCACGAAAGCCAGGCGACCGGCCTCGGCCTTCTTGTCACGATCCATCGCTGAAATTATATCACCTAATGCAAGATTATTTGCTTTTGGCAGCCGTCCTATTCTCAAAATGGCATCATCGATGGTCTTTCGCTCTTTTAAGGAGAGTAAATTCAACTGCTCGGCTATGAGGGAAGCGGCGCGCATTCCGTGCCCGACAGCTTCACCGTGATAGAAGCGGCGATAGCCGGTTACGGCTTCGAGCGCGTGGCCTACGGTGTGGCCGAAATTCAATATTCGCCGCAACCCGCCTTCGCGTTCGTCGCGGGCGACCACATCGGCTTTTATCCGGCAACAACGCGCTATCAGGTATGAAAGCGTTTCCGGGTCTAACCGCTTCAGCGCCTCTATGTCGCGAGCGATTCTTGTAAACAGGCGGCGGTCGCGTATCACGCCGTACTTTATGGCTTCGTAAAGGCCCGCGCTCATCTCGCGCGCGGGCAATGTGTCAAGCGTTTCCGGGTCTATCACAACAAGGCTTGGCTGATGAAATGCGCCGATCAGATTTTTGCCCAGCGGATGGTTGACACCCGTCTTGCCGCCGACCGAACTGTCTATTTGCGCAAGCAGCGTGGTGGGAACCTGAATAAAGCGTATGCCTCTCAAATAGGTAGCGGCGACAAATCCCGCCACATCGCCGGTTACGCCTCCGCCAAGCGCGACTATCACATCGGAACGTTCGATGTGCTGCTCGATCAAAAATGTGTAAAGCGATTCGGCTGTGCGAAGAGACTTAAAACGCTCGCCGTCTCCTATCAGAAATTTGAGCGGGCGAAACTCCGCGCGGGCAAGCGAGCGCGTGACCTGTTTGCCGTAAAGCCCGTCTATCGCCGGATTGGTTATTATGACAGCGCGGCGGGCTTTCTCTCCGAGAGATGCGCGCGCGTGCGCGCCAAGACAGGCAAGCGCCCCCGAGGCAATCTCGATTGGGTAAGAGCGATCCCCGAGTTTGACATTGATCGTCGGCATAATAGAAACTACGCTGCCCTCTTATTTCAACCCCTGTTTATTTCAACCCCTGTTTATTTCAAAGCCCGGTTCAATTCGTCTGTCAAAAGGTCGAATGCGATGGGGCCGAGACCGATTTGCCCGGCCATTTCATCAGCCGTGTAGCGGTCGCCTGTCTCCCATATCTCTTTGAGGAAATTACCGGCCCGGTGCGAATTCCACCACGATGAGCCAAATCGCTCCTTCAAATGCTCGCGCAAGGCAACTTCAAAGGCCCAGGCGCGCAGGTAACTGGCTGCATAAAACGAATCGTCGAGGTCGGAGAGAAACTCGGTCGGCTCGGTATTAAAAAAAGTCGCGCTGGTCAGTTGCTCAGAGTAAAAAGCGGGAGCTTTGCCAAGATCGTCGGATTCGTGAAGTTCGCGTTCGTAAATCAGCTTGGCCGTGTACCGGCGTATCGTCACGAGCCGAGAGAGCATTACCGAGCGAATAAATTCGTCGTTGTCGCGGAGGTTCAGAAACTGGCCGAGCCAGGCGCGGTCTGAAATCAGGTTATTGAACAAAAATGCGTAAGTTTCGGTGAGCGCGTAATCGCCTGTGTACTTGAATTCAGGGCGCAAGCCGTCCGAAGCCCACCCGTAATGTTGCGCGTGTCCTCCTTCGTGCAGCAGTGCCTGGTAATCCGCCTGCCCCCCCATAGGCCGTAATACAAGCCGCACATCTGTCGGAATAGTGATAGGCATACAGAAGGCTCGCGGGTTCTTTCGCGGGCGCGGCTCGCTGTCGATGGTTATGTTTTTCTGCTGGTCTACATCAATCCCCAGCCCGAGCATAGTATCGCGATAGACCTGCAACAAATTGTCGGCAGGGAATCGGTCGTCGTATTCGTTCAGATGCAGAAAGTACATGGCATCGGACCGCTCGGCCTCTTCTACTGTGATGCCGAGCGAGCGCCGGACCACTTCATCGAGCCGCGCGATATAAACCGCCTCCGTGCGCGCGAGCAGTGACTTGCTCGCTTCGGCTAACGCTCGATAATCCAGATTGAATAGCTCCTCATAAAGCTTCGTGTAACTGCTGTAACCGAGCGAGCGAGCGCCTTCGTGCAGGCGCGTGAGTCGTTCGGCCCTGAGGTCGTTCGAGGAGTCGATGACGGCAAGCCTCAATCTGTAAATCTCGCGGCGAGAAGGGCGATCCGCTTCGTTTTTGATGACACCCATCAAATCCTGAAAGGTAATCTTTCGATCCATCCATTCGACAGTTGCGCCGGCTTCCATATCGCTGATCTGTTCGGTCAACTCCTTAACCGAGTTCGCAAGATATATATCCATCGCAAAGATCAGGAAATGATTTATTCCAGCGCGATCAGTTTCGAAGTGATCCGACGTTTCATCAAGCGATTGCTTGAGCCTCGCTATCGAATCCTTCGTGAACAGATCGCTGTAACGCTCAAATATCGGCGCTATCGTTAATTCAACCTTTTGTCCCGAATAAAACAGGTAGTATTCACGCATCAACGCGGAATTGAAATCGGTGTATTCGCGCCTGTAATCATCCAGCATCGCTTCGAAAATATAGTCGTAGGAGGCGGGTGTCAAGCTACAGATGGAAGGCCGCGCGAAAACGGGTCGAATGCCCCGCCGCATAATAATTATGATAGGATATGAATGCCTGTGGACGATTGATGCGCCCAGGCAGGCGTAAATAAATTTCGAAGACGTTCAGGTGAAAGATGACAGCCACTCCAAATAATTCATCCGGGATCAGACTCAGACAGAGACGCGAAGAGTTCATGAATCGCATAAGTAGCGGCATAGCGATATTCCCGGCCGCGCCCACCTTTCTTCGCAACGGCGATGTCGAGCACGAATACCGCCAGGACACCGATTTTTATTATCTGACCGGATTTGAGGAACCGGGCGCAATCGCTGTGCTTGCGCCTGAACACCCGGAGCATAAATTCGTCCTCTTCGTTCAGCCCAAAGACCGCGAACGCGAAGTCTGGACCGGCTGGCGCGCGGGCGATGAGGGGGCTAAACGCGACTACGGGGCCGACGCCGCCTTCACCATAGACAAGCTTGATGAGGAACTGCCAAAGCTGGCGGCCAAGGCAAACAGTATTTACTATCGCTTTGGCAGCGATCCTACATTCGACGAACGGCTGATAGGCTGGATGCGGCGCTTTCAGCGCGAGCGGCAGCGAAACGGCACAGGGCCGAATGCCGTGATTGACCCGGCTGAAATTCTTCACGAGATGCGTCTTGTCAAAACAGACGAGGAGCTTCAACTGTTGCGCCGCGCGATTGATATTACGTGCGACGGGCATCTGACCGCGATGCGGTCGCTCCGCCCGATGACCTACGAATACGAACTCGAGGCCGCCTTGCTTTATGTCTTTCGCAAAAACGGCAGCCCTCGCGCAGGCTACCCTACAATAGTCGCTTCCGGCCCGAATGCGACCATCCTGCACTATACGACCAACACCCGCCGCATCAAAGAAGGCGATCTCGTGTTGATAGATGCCGGAACGGAGTTTGGCTATTACACGGGCGATGTGACGAGGACACTGCCCGCTAGCGGCACGTTCACCGAAGACCAGGAGACGATTTACAACATAGTTCTGAAAGCGCAAATGGAAGCCATAAACCTCGTACGCCCCGGGGCTACGTTTATCGAACCGCACGAGCGGGCGCTGCGGGTGCTTGTCGAAGGAATGGTCGAAGTCGGATTGCTTGAAGGCGATGTTGACACCCTGATAAAGGAAGAGAAGTACAAGAAGTTTTACATGCACAGGACGAGTCACTGGCTGGGGATGGATGTCCACGATGCGGGGCCATACAAGGTGGCCGACGAATGGCGTCGTCTAGCGCCCGGGATGGTGATGACCATCGAGCCCGGAATCTACATCGCCGAAGACGCCGAAGACGTTGATCCGCGTTATCGCGGCATAGGCGTGCGAATCGAAGATGACGTGCTGGTTACCGAAAACGGTTGCGAAGTGCTGTCGGCGCGCGTCCCAAAGACGATTGAAGAGATCGAGGGACTGATGATGGGAGCGCACCTTGGGGAGTGATTTGAGATTTGAGACTTTGAAAGTTGAGAGGAAACTTGGCACATTCGGAAGAGAAACAGAGAACTCGCAAGATAATCCGCCTGCTAAGGCGAACATATCCCGAGGCGCGATGCAGCCTCAATCATTCGAATCCGCTCGAACTGCTGATCGCCACTATACTTTCGGCTCAGTGCACGGACGAGCGCGTCAATAAAGTCACCGCCGAGTTGTTCAGAAAGTATCGTAACTGTGATGACTATCTGCGAGTGCCGCAGTCGGAACTCGAACAGGACATTCACTCTACGGGATTTTTTCGCAACAAGGCAAAATCAATTCAGGGCGCGTGCAGGATGATCTCTGAAAATTTCGCGGGCCGCGTGCCTGATGATTTTGAATCCTTGCTCGGGCTGCCGGGCGTGGCGCGCAAGACGGCAAACGTAGTGATGGGAAACGCCTTCGGTGTCGCCAGCGGCGTGGTTGTAGATACGCATGTTCAGAGGTTATCCAGACGGCTTGGTCTTAGCCATCAGGATCAGCCGGAAAAGATCGAGCGCGATTTGATGGAGATGGTGCCAAAAAAAGACTGGATAGATTTTTCGCATCTTTTGATCTATCACGGGCGCAACGTGTGCAAGGCGCGAAATCCGCTTTGCGGCGAGTGTTCGGTTGAGCCGCTCTGCCCTTCGTCATCGCTTAAGACGGGCGAGACGCCGGATTGACCTACACAAAAATTTGCCACAGAGGCACAGAGACACAGAGAAAAATTCATAAAAGCTCTGTGTCTCTGTGCCTGCGGTGGCTATTACGAATTACCATTTGGCGAACTCTTCTTTTGAATCGAGCCAGTCGCGCGTCATATCGCACCAGAGCGCAAGCCCTCGCCACACGCCGAAACGCGAATAATACCGCTCGATTTTTTTATCGGGAGCCTCGCGCCCGCCGTTATGAGTGCGGGCAAACTTGGCTCGCACCCACGAATCGAGCGCAAGCCCATCGTACCGGCCTACGAGTTTTAAGAGATTTTCTGCGGCGTAATCGCCTACGCCTTTGACCCGCTTCATCTCGCGTTTTAGCTCCATATCGGGCAGATCGCTTGAAAGCCACGTCTCCGGGTCGAGCGAGCCGGAGGCTACGCGGTCGGCAAGCTCCTTCAAGTAAGGAGCGCGATAACCTGCGCGAACCTCATCGCGGTAGAAGCTTTCGGGTGCGGCGGCCATGGCCTCGGGCGCAGGGAAATCGCGCCGCCCGTCCTTTGCTTCAGCGCCGAGGTTGTTCACAAGCCCGGCGACCATCTTCTTTGTCAGTGCCCACGAGCAATTCGTAGTGCACATTGTCTTGACCAGGTCTTCAAAAACCGTGGGACCGCGAAGCAGGCGGCCCGCGCCCGCCCTCACTATCCATTCGAAGTCCGGCTCGCGCGCCACGCGTTCGTAAAACGCCTGCATGTCGTCATCGAGTCTGAGCATGTGGCGCACATCGCGGGCGATTTTTTCAGAAGCGCGACGACCCGCGCGCCCCTTGACGCTGATCTTTATCTCCGGGCCTGCTTCGAATATCTTTACCGTTACGGGTTGCGCGCCTCCGCTGTCGAGAACTCGCGTAATGGTCCAGTTCTGCTCGTCAAACTCGAAGGGCGGCAAATCTGTCCAGCCGTGACTTATCGCCGTTCGCTTAAAACTGAATCCGAGGGGGGAGAGTATAGGAATTTCCATAATCGTTAAACTTCTTCGTCGAGGTCGATAAATTCGCCTGCCTCTTCAAGCTCGAAATACTGATCGAAACTCTCAGCCGAGCGCGGCAGATCAATATCACTTGAGTAGAATAGATGTTCCAGAAACCGTTCCTTCGCCTGTCGCTCGTCGTCAATAACATCCTGCCCGAACCCGCCCTGCGTTATGGTGATAATCAATCTTTTCGAAACAGGTTCGTCGCCGTCGCCTGCCGTCCCGGTTGCTCGAAGCAATTCAAGATATGCCGGTTTGCAGGTGACTACATAATATGATTTCTCCATTTCCATAGCCGAATCCTCATCCGAAACAGAGCCTCTTCACCTCCGGGTTTCGCTTCGATTATATGAAGCGCGAATCACGGTCTTGATGTTTCCGCGCACGTGGAAATCGCCTTCGATCTCGACTCGCAGAGGGTCCGAGGCGCGGACGAAATCATCCATTATGCGATTCACCACGTGCTCGTGAAATATCTTTACCGAGCGAAACGAGTTTATATAGAGCTTGAGCGATTTCAATTCTATGCAGAGCCGGTTCGGCACGTAATCGAGTTTGATCGTGGCAAAATCTGGGAAATCCGAAAACGGGCAGATGGCTGTGAACTCGGGGCAGGTGAATGAGATGGTGATCTCTTTGCCGACATATTTATACTCAAACGTGTCGAGCGGATAAAGCTCCAGAGCATCGGCGGGCGTCTCTTCAATCACCAGTCCCGAATGCTCTAATACTTCTTCTGTCATGAAAGGCTCCTTCACAAAAAATCAAACTATCAGTGTAGCAGCCTGCTTCAATCGTATTCAATCGTGGCTGGATGTTATTGCCGTAAATCCTGTCTCAGGACCAGAGGGCTCGACTCAAGGGTCAATTTGCCTAGCGTAAAGTAGATCAAAAGCGAGGCGATAGCGGTGAAGATCAGGTAGAGCCAGTAGGGGAAGAAGCCTTTCAAGCCCAGGGTTTGCAAAGCGCCAAAGCAGAACAGACCCGAACTGCTTGCGAAGAGTATAACGAAATTGCGTGCCGATTGCTGCCCCTTTTGATACTTGCGCGCAAGCGGCAGCACCTGCCTGAACAGGAAGGGAACCAGCAGCAGAACAGGCGCGAGCATCATCCACGGAGTGAGCACCAGCAATGCGTGCACGGGCGTGCGCCATAAGAGCGCGTAGAGTAAAAACAGAGTCGCAAACCCCGGCAGCGCGACATAGACCAGTATCACCTTTCGGATGCCGCTATAGATTTCGCCTGCCCTATTTATCGGCGCTACGTAAAAGATATAGGCTGCCTCGTAGTGCTCGGAAAAGATCAGTCCCTCGATAGCCGTGAGCGCGACGAAACAGACCATCGCCGCCCCCATCAAAGAGTAAAATGACGGGCCGTCTTCGATAAAGGGGTCGGGCAAACCTTCTCTGAGCAGCGCGATCAGCGGAAAGATAATGAAGTAGGCGAGCGACGGATAAAGCCGAACTTTGATCTCGCGGTTGCGCCTCAGATAAACCGAAACAAGATCGAACACGCCGCGCTCGACAGGGCGAGGAAGAAACATCTTGCGCGCCATCTGTTTGATTCCGGGCCTGCGCGGTACTTGCGCGCCCGTCGAAATGCTTTCCATCTTGCCCGGCTTTACCTTGCCTGAGCCGTAAGCGAGTTGCATCAGAAAAGAGGAATAGACGCTTGCGACTTTGCGCAATGCTATCAGGCCCAGAATTATCAGCGACAGAACTGCAAGAAACGCGAGCGCGACCGAACCTGCATCCGCCTCTCCTATCACGAGCATCGTTATGCCGGAAAACCACGCGGGCGGATACAGCAGGTAATACCAGTTGAATTGGGCGATGCGCTCCAGCTCAATCCGGCCCATCAGGCGAGGCAATAACTGATAGGCCAGCATGAAGAACAGGGCCAGCAGGGCCTGAGAATATGCGGCTATGGAGTCGAATCGCTCTTTGCTCACATAGCGCATAAGCGCGCCGTAGCTTGTGACGACAAGCGACGTGGCAAACAACCCGAGGAGCGCGGCCGACAGCGAGTGCGCGAGGAAAAACAGCGCGTTTGAGCGCGTCGCCCAGATGCCGCAAATCGCGGGCAGAAGGTTCGAGGCAACCGTAAGCAGCAATGTGAATGAGAGCAGGTTCAGCAACTTCGCAGCAAAAAGAGTGCGCGCGCCTATGGGCAGATGGCCGATTATGTCTACTTCGGCCTGATTGAATATGACGTTGCCGGATTCGGCCAGAACTCCCAGCGATACGATAAAGAATGTAAAACTCGACGTAAAAATCGAAAAGACAAAGACATCTATATCCATCACGACAAGCAGGCAGATGCTGAGGCTCAAGGCCATGTACATTCCAAAGGTCACGATCAGCGTTCGGTTGGAAGAGAGATACTCTTTCTTGCTCGAACCCATAAGCGCCTTGCCGCTGCGGAGGTCCTGCTTCAGATAGATGACAAACAGAGTCCACACCTGCCGGGCGTCGATATCGTATCTCTTGAGCGCGCGAGTTGTGACGAATTCGGTATTCATCAGAAGCTGAATGTTTTCGAGAATTCTTCTGCGCGCTCTTCCAGATTGGTGTGCGCCGTGAGCTTGTTGAATATGCGTTCGAGCGACCCTTCGCCGCTCGCGATCTGAAGCTCGGCCAGCGTGCCGTCGGCCACTATTCGCCCGTGATCGATGATGACGATGCGGTCGCACATGCGCTCAACCACATCGAGCACGTGCGAGCAATAAAAGATGGTCTTCCCTTCTGTGGCGAGGCTTTTGATAAGGGTCTTGAGCATAAGTTGAGTGCTGGCATCGAGCCCGTTTAGCGGCTCGTCGAAAAATATCACTCGCGGGTTGTGAATGAGCGCCGCTGAAATTACCACCTTTTGCTTCATGCCCTTCGAATAAGCCGAGAGCATCTTTCGGTCAAGGGTCGCGCGGTCAAGCTCGAAAAAATCTGCAAACTTCGCTATGCGGTCGCGGATGATTGCGTCCTCCATGCCGTACAAACGGCCTACCATTTCAAGGTATTCGCCGCCTGTCAGCGTCTCATAGACCGCGCCCGACTCAGGCACGTAGCCGATCAATCGTTTGACTTCTATGGTGTCGCGTTCTATGTCTAGGCCGTAAATTTCCGCGCGGCCCGACGAAGGAGCTATCATCCCCGTCAGCATCTTGACCGTAGTCGATTTGCCCGCGCCGTTCGGGCCGAGATAGCCTACAAGTTGCCCCGACGGTATGACGAGGCTCACGTGGTCCACGGCGGTGGCTGGGTAGTAGAGCTTGGTCAGATTATCTAGTACGATCATAAATCAAAGGGACAGGTTGTTTGAGGATCAATCCCGCTCATAAAACGAATCTCTGTAAGAAGTCCTGAGCGGTCGCCGGAAAAGAAAAGTAAGGATTACTCCCGCAACGAATCCGCCTATATGCGCCATGTAGGCCACGCCCCCCTGTGATAGCTGTGTGTTGGCAAAGGCCGTATACTGGCTGATTACCTGCAACACTATCCAGAAACCGAGTACGACGACGGCGGGCAATTCAAAAGTCGTAAGTATCAATGTGAGTGTAAGTACGCGGACCCGATTGCGTGGAAACATAATCAGATAAGCGCCGAGCACGCCCGCAATCGCGCCCGATGCGCCGAGCGACGGGATCATCGAATTCGGATCGACCAGTATTTGAGAGAATGAGGCAGCAACACCGCAGACCAGATAAAAGATCAGGAATTTCAGATGGCCGAAGTTGTCTTCGATATTGTCGCCGAATATCCACAGGTAGAGCATGTTTCCGGCTATGTGCATGAATCCGCCGTGCATAAACATAGAGGTGAAGATGGTCAGGAAGATGGGTGTCGGGCCGGGAGCCTGCGGAATGACCCCCACGTTGGGTATCCTGACTGCCTGGACAAGATCTACGCCGTGGGTGATTTCGTAGGGCACGACGGCATAAGCGGAGGTGAACTCGTCGCCGCCGGAAAGCTGTAACAGAAACACAAGCACGTTTATGGCGACGATTATATAAACGACGAAAGGCGTTGAGAGTCTTCCCTGGTTATCGTCTCCGATAGGCAGCAACATGAGTGAACCTCATAGACGTTTCTCTTTGCAACGCGGCGAAGCGTTCAGGCATTTAATTTTCAGCGTCCGCTCCATTTCAGCTTGTTGCGCAGTATCTGGAAATAATCGCTGTCTTCCGCGCAAACGGTATTGAATGTCCTGTCGCTCTTATTTATATGTATCAGATCGCCCGGCATCAGGGGGAGTCCCGTCTGCCCGTCGGCAGTTATCATGACTTCCTGATCGCGCGTATGAACTTGCAGCTTGATGTCGGCGGTATCTGGAAGGACGAGCGGTCGGTTCGTAAGCGTATGAGGGCAAATCGGGCAGATTGAAAGCCCCTGCGTGCTCGGATAAATGATCGGTCCGCCCGCCGAAAGATTGTAAGCGGTCGAGCCGGTAGGCGTGGCCACAATCAACCCGTCTGCGCGAAAGGTTGTGACGTAATTGGTCCCTATCCAGCAATCAATATCTATTATGCGGGCCAGCGCAGATTTGTTAACCACGATGTCATTGAGCGCGGTGGATTGGGCTATCTGATCCCCGTCGCGAAGCACGCGCCAGCCAAGCATCGTGCGACGGTCGATTCTATAATTGCCTCGGATCACATCTTCGAGCGCCGGTATTGCGTCTTCGGCGGAAAACTCGGTCAGATAGCCGAGCGTGCCGAGATTGATTCCAAGCACCGGAGTGCCGCTGCCGCGCACGAGACGGGCTGTGGCAATCATGGTTCCGTCTCCGCCAAGAACGATCAGTAGATCGCAATGATCTGCTATCTCGCGGGCTGTGGCAGAAAAAGTGCCGGGCGGGAGTTCCGTTACGCGGTCGTTTACAAAGAGGTTGATTTCGTGCTCGGCCGCCCATTCGGCGATCCGGGCTGCCAGATCAGCTGCGCGCGGTTCGTGCGGCTTGGTAATAATGCCGAGCCTCGCTGGTGGTCCCTGTGACACAATCAACCCTCCGAAAGATTAACGAAAGCAAGTTATTCGATTGTACACACCGGGAAGACAAAAGGCAAAAAGACGGACAGATGCGTGCTGCTTGAGGACGGGGATTTCAAATCTAAAATTTCAAATCTCAGATCCTCCTTCCTTGATACTTTCGCATCCAGGGCTGTTGCAAAGTAGCTTGACAAGATAAGAGAAAAGACCTTATCCGGTTGTTCTTTGAATCAAACACTTTACAAACCGGAGGTAGGTCTCTGATGGAGTATAACACTTTTGCCGCTTCTATTGTTCCTGGGGATTCTCCCTTTTTCTTCGATGTCGGGAGTCTCTATCATTATCTAGGGAATCTCAAAGATCATCGCAAAGCTAAAGGTAAGCGATACCCTCTTGCACTTGCTTTGGTCTTTGTCGTTCTGGCTAAACTTGCTGGCGAGGATGAGCCTCGTGGCATTGCTCATTGGATTGCTTTGAGAAAGCAGTTTCTTCGTGAGGCTCTCGATTTTGATCGAGATTCCACTCCTCACCCTACTACTTACTCTCGTATACTTGGCAAGGCTTTTGATCTTAATGAATTTCAACAACTTCTCAGTCTCTTTCTGCTTTCTGCTGATAAAGCAGAACAATCAGTAGAAATGAACATGGATGGAAAGACTCTTAGAGGGACTATACCAGCAGGTCAGACTAAAGGGTTGCATCTGCTTGCAGCCTATCTCCCAGATCAAGGCGTTGTGCTCTTGCAGATGGAAGTAGGATCAAAAGAGAATGAAATATCTGCTGCCCCTCGCTTGCTTAAATCTATAGATTTACAGGGGAAAATAGTGACTGGTGATGCCATGTTTGCACAACGTGAACTCTCTCGACAAGTCGTCGAAGCTGGCGGCGATTACGTCTGGACAGTCAAGGACAATCAAGCCCACCTGCGCTCAGAGATTGAAACATTGTTCGAAATAGAAGAGGGTAAAACCAAACTCAAAGAGATGAAAAACGATCTGGCCACAGCCTGCTCTATAGAGAAACATCACGGGCGAATTGAACACAGAAAGATAACAACAAGTTCAATGATGGCAGGAGAGATGGATTGGCCATACTTGGAACAAGTCTACAAGATAGAGCGAGAAGTTGAAATAGTGTCTACAGGAAAGAAGCGAAGCGAAACAAGCTATGGAATAACAAGCCTGACAAAGAAGGAAGCAGATGCTGAAAGGATGCTACAGGTGGTGCGAAAGCATTGGCAAGTGGAGAATGGGTTACACTACCGAAGAGATAAGACAATGAAAGAGGACTATTGTAGGTTGAAGACAGGGCATGCAGCAGAGAGCTTGGCAGTGATAAACAATCTGGTAATCGCAATGGTATTAAGGCAGGGTTTGAAGAATCTGCCGGAAGCAAGGCGGCGCTACAACGCCAATCCGCAAGAGGCCCTAAATCTAATATTGCGTCGTTGAGCCTACTTTGCAACAGCCCTGCTTTCGCATCGCCGTTACTTGACAGCAGCCAATCGAAGCTATGAAGCTATTTAATCTGAAGATAAACTGGCCGGGAACAACAGGGTTCTTGTTTTGAAGAGGGAGATCAATGGGGCAAACCATATTCTGTCCGAAATGTGGCGCGCAATCTAAGGGAGAGAAATTTTGCAGGTCGTGCGGGACCAATCTCGCCGTTGTAGGCGAGCGGCTTGCTCAATCAGAGTCTCGAAATCGTGTGATCACTGCGCGTGGCGGCGGTCAGACCACGGCCTTTTTTACGGGAGGCAAGGTATCAAACGAGGGACGGGACCTCGACGGCCACAGCGCCCTGACCATCTTTGGCGCGATAACCGTCGATCTGAAGGCCGAAACGCTACCGCTCGGTGAAACAAAGATCAGCATCTCCTCGATCTTTGGTACAGGTACAGTCCATGTGCCAAACGATGTAGCCGTGCGCGTCACAGGCACCAATCTGTTCAGCACTCTAAAGGTGCGCGATGAATCCATACACACGGGTACCTCTAACCCCATAGAGTATATCTCGCCCGGATACGAACAGGCTCTCAGACGGCTGCACATCGATATGCTCTCGATATTCAGCACTTTGATGGTAGGAAAATGAAGCTGTTTTCAAACAAAAAGGGATTCGGATTATGCGCGCAGTAGTGCAAAGAGTCACCGAAGCTTCTGTCAAAATCGAAGACCGAACAGTGGGCAGCATTGGCGCGGGTCTGCTCGTTTTGCTCGGGGTTTCGCGTGATGACGCCGAGCAGGATGCAGACTATCTGGCGGATAAGGTCTTTGGGCTTCGCATATTCAGAGATGAAGAGGGGAGGATGAACCGGTCGCTTTCGGATACGGGCGGGGCGCTGCTTGTCGTGTCACAATTCACGCTCTATGGCGACACGCGCCGTGGCCGCCGTCCCTCTTACATCGAAGCTGCTGAGCCGGAAAAGGCGAATGCTTTGTATGAGCACTTTGTCGCGCGTGCGCGCCGATTCGGCGGAAGAGTCGAAACGGGAGTATTTCAGGCTATGATGCAGGTGAGTTTGATCAATGACGGGCCGGTGACGATTCTTCTCGATAGTTCTAAGAAGTTTTGAGTTTTGAGTTTTGAATTATGGAATTGAGCAAAAACTCAAAACTCAAAATTCAAAACTCAAAACTCCGAAAGAGCCGTTAGGCTGTAGCGTCGCCGGTTATCGGCGGGATGATCGGGTTGAGCATAGACGGTTTATGTTCAGCCTTGGGTTTATCTTCGCGTCTCGGCGCAGGTCCCGAATCATCGTCGAGCGGGAGGCCCGCTACCAGTCGGCGAATCTGCAATGAGTCGAGCGATTCGCGCTCAAGCAGAGCTTCAGCAAGCCGTATAAGCGCGTCCTTGTTTTCAACGATTATCTGGCGCGCCCGATTGTACTGCTCCATCACGATCCGCTTTACTTCCTGATCTATCTTGATGGCAGTGTCTTCGCTGTAGTCCTGATGCTGAGCGATCTCGCGCCCGAGGAAAATCTGCTCTTCCTTCTTGCCAAAGGTGATCGGTCCCAGACTCGACATGCCAAACTCGCAGACCATTCTGCGGGCAAGCTCGGTCGCCTTCTCAATGTCGTTTGAGGCGCCCGTCGTCATGTGATTGAGGAAAATCTCTTCCGCAATTCGACCGCCCATCATAATGGCGACCTGACCTTCGAGGTAATCTCGCGTATGCGAATAGCGGTCGGCTTCGGGCAACTGCATCGTCACGCCAAGCGCCATGCCTCGCGGGATTATCGAGACCTTGTGAATAGGATCGGCATTCGGCACTTTGATGCCCACAAGCGTGTGGCCCGCTTCGTGATAGGCCGTGTTGCGCTTCTCTTCGTTCGACATCACTATCGAACGGCGCTCGCTGCCCATCAGCACCTTGTCTTTGGCCCACTCAAAATCGAGCATCGAAACCGCTTTACGATTGTAGCGAGCGGCATTGAGCGCCGCCTCGTTTACGAGGTTGGCAAGGTCTGCGCCGGTAAAGCCCGGGGTTCCGCGCGCGATCACGTTTATATCCACGTCATCGCCGAGCGGAATCTTGCGCGTGTGAACCGCAAGTATCCCCTCGCGGCCTTTGACATCCGGCCTCTGCACTACTACGCGACGGTCGAAGCGACCGGGTCTGAGCAGCGCCGGGTCTAAAACGTCGGGACGATTGGTTGAAGCGATCAGGATCACGCCGTCATTTGATTCAAACCCGTCCATCTCGACCAGTAACTGATTGAGCGTCTGCTCGCGCTCGTCGTGACCGCCTCCAAGTCCGGCACCGCGATGGCGGCCTACGGCGTCTATCTCATCAATAAAGATGATGCAGGGAGCGTTTTTCTTGCCCTGCTCGAACAGATCACGCACACGACTTGCGCCCACGCCGACAAACATCTCTACAAAGTCCGAGCCCGAGATAGAAAAGAACGGCACGTTGGCTTCGCCCGCGATAGCGCGCGCAAGCAGGGTCTTGCCTGTGCCGGGCGGGCCCATCATCAATACGCCTTTCGGGATACGTCCGCCGAGTTTCTGAAACTTCTGCGGCTCTTTCAGAAATTCTATAATCTCTTGCAGTTCTTCTTTGGCTTCTTCAACGCCCGCGACATCCTTAAAAGTCACGCGCTTTTGCTGATTGCTGAGAAGCTTTGCCCGCGACTTGCCAAACGAGAGAGCCTTGTTGCCGCCCGATTGCATCTGCCGCATCATGAAGATCCATAATCCTATAAAAATCAGCAGAGGCGCGTAGCTGATCAAGCCGATGAGCCACTGGCTCGAAGAAGCGCTCTTGAAAGAGACCTCTACGCCGGCCTTTGTCATCGCTTCGGCAATATCGCGCTGAACGAACTCATTGCTAAGCTCGGTTGTGAATTCTCCGCCGGACTTCAACTCACCCTTTATTCCGTGAGCCTCTTCGATAGTGGCCTTCTTGACCTCGCCAGCGTTGACCTTATCCAGGAGTTGTGTGTAAGGAAGAACCTGTTCCTGTTTCGCGCTCCTACCGGCAAAGAGCTGGTAGAGAAGGAATGCGCCCCCGATTATCACAACCCAAAAAATTATCTGCCTGACTGTTGAGTTCAACCTGGTACCTCCAATAATAAAGAACGCCTATGCGTCTGGTTAAAATTCTAGCCTACATCATTTTGATGCGCAATAACCGACTCGCGTAGCTTTGTTGTACCTTTCTTGCGATGGGAGGTTATTGACCATCCATCACTGCCAAATACGGAAGCTGACGAAATTGGTTCTGAATTCCCAGCCCGTAGCCGAACAAAAAACCTTCATCGCTTTTAAAGGCGGCGAAATCGGGTGTAAGATCAACGCGCCGCTCGCCAGGTTTGTCTACGAGCACACAGGTGTGAAGGGATTTCAAGCCCCTATCGCCCAGTTGCCTGGTGATGTACTCAAGCGTTACTCCCGTGGCGACTACGCCTCCAACCAGTAAAATATTGCGTCCGCGGGGATCGAATTCGCTTGTAAATACCACTTCGGTCTGCCCGCCGTGACGGTGGCGCGCAACATTCATAAAGCAGCAACTCATCTCTATATCAAGCGCGCGAATCAAATCGGCGAGGAATATGAAAGTATCATCAAGTATGCCGACAACCGTCAGGTCATCCCCGGCGAGGCGGGCAGCTATCTCTTCGGCAAGCGTGATTATGCGATTTTGAATCACATCTTTGGAATATAGGATACGGAGAGTCGTTTCCATGTTAATTGTCCCCAGCGCGTCGGAACCATTGATTCCAGATCAAAAGTCAAACGCTTGAAGCCCGCAAGACGGCAAGGCGGTGAGTCTCGTCTCGTGCGGTGAATTCTACGGCAGGGGGCAGTCCGGGCGACCACACATACCGACCGTCAGTGGTTGCCACCACAGGCCAGATGGCCCGACGGCTAGAAGGGATTCTATGGCCAATCATCAAGTTTTTCAACTTCTTTATCTTAAGCTGTCCCAGAACGTGGGCGGTTTCGCCCGGTCCGCGCGGCCTTACGACAAGAGTTTCAGGCAACGCCGGATCATCAAGCACGGCAATCATCCAATCTCTTCCCCCACGGTTTTTCTCTCTCATAACCTCGGCAATTTTCTCTCGAAGCAGATGGCCCGGCTCTCCACGCAGCAGCATGATGCGAAAACCGCCTGCTTCTATTTCCGGTCGCGCGACGCTTAACTCGAAAGCGTATCCATTATCAGGATAGCCGCTTTTGATCTCAAAACGAAGCGCATCAAACTCGCGCCAGATTTCCAGCCCATCCGGCAAATGGACTCGCTTACCGCTCATACGATTATCCAACAAATGCTCTGCCTGATCTATATGCCTTGAATCTATCTGTGTCCGGCGCACAGATGGGGGCGGAGAGAGAGAAAGTATTCCGGCATCGCTCGGCCCGGGCTGATCCGGGCGCGTGCGCGCTCGATTTATTGCTTCGACGATCATTCGCCGCCTCAAACCACGGGGCTGTGCAAGAAGAGCCGCGACCCTGTAAGCAGCAGACTCCTGACCCGCCGGGCACTCGCCCGACGCGCAGACTCGCGCCTCGTCGAGCAATGAACAGGCAAGGATTTCGAGCGCGTCCTGGTCTCGCGCAATGATTTCGGATGCGCGCGCTATAGACCTGACCGCTTGCGGATTGATCGCCCGAAGCGCGGGCAGCACATTGAGCCGCACCTGATTGCGTGTGTAATCAGGCACAAGATTGGTCGAGTCTGTGCGAAACATCAGCCCGCGCGTTTGGCAATGTTCTTCTACCTCTTCGCGAGTGAGGCAAAGCAGAGGGCGGATGAGCAGGGGCCGGATGAGCAGGGGCCGGGGGCCGGGGGCCGGGGGCCGGGGTAAATCGAGCCTGGAATCCTCATTTGTTTTCTGAGCTTCTATCACTCTTTGATTGTATGTCGCCTCAGTCAGTACCGGCCCCTGGCCCCCGGCCCCCGGCCCCCGGCGCACTTCTTCGCAGAAGAAGTGCGCCTCTGACACCGGGCGCATCGCGGCGAGACCGCGAAGTCCTGAGCCGCGCGCGAGTCTCATCAAAAAAGTCTCTGCCTGATCGGTCATGGTGTGGCCGGTCGTGATGCGGTCACAATCCTGCTCTCGTGCCGTTTGAAGCAAAAAATCATATCTGATTTCACGCGCCGTCTCTTCGATGCCCCGCCCCGACAGTTGAGCCGCCGCTCGCACATCGGCTGCGCCCACAGTGGCCGAAAGGCCAAGTTTTTCGGCCAAAAGGCGAACAAACTCGGCGTCGTCATCCGATTCCGGGCCTCGCAGTTGATGGTTCAAATGCGCTACGTGAAGGCGCGGACGACGGGCCAATCCCACAAATATATCCAGCAGCGCCACCGAGTCGGGGCCGCCGCTTACTGCCACTACTATGCCTCTCGATTTATCGAGCATTGTATGGTGCTCGATGAAATTCAAGACCCTTTCGACTATGTCGCTCACTATCCTGATCCTGTTATCTGGCACGCGCTGGAAATGATATTGCGGGCCGTCAGTCGAAAAAGCAAGTTTGGGGCTTTGTCCCTTGTCCGTGACATCAGTTAAATGATAACCGACAAAACGGTTGACAACCCCTCCTTTTAATTATATCCTTCCGCTTGTAGTCAGAAATGAAAATGAATTTCATTATTAAGCTCTAAGGTTATAGTGAATATCATTACCATGCTTAGGCAAGGGGAATAATCATGAGTTTGCTGGAAGCGCCGCTCAATATGTGGCATCAGGTAGATCGCCTTGAAGGGCCGGAAGAAGAATGCCGCAGGCTGCTCGATTTAGGCATTACGCCGGGTGAAGAGATGGCGGTCGTTCAGGCTGTCCCTCTCGGTGATCCACTGGTTGTTTTGGTGCGCGGCATGCGCCTGGCGCTCAGACGGCGGGAAGCTTCGTGGATACAGGTTCAGTAGAAGTAACCATCACAAAACCCGACACCCGGGCCCCACACACACAGTCCGAAGAGGCAAAGCTACAGGCAGGGCCGGCTACGGTCTGTCTTGTTGGTATGCCCAATGCCGGAAAGACTGCGCTGATGAACGCGCTTACGGGCGGCAGTTTTCACACGGCTAACTATCCGGGTGTGACCGTAGCATTGTCGCGCGGCAAATCAAAATCGGAATTCGGTCCTCAATTGACGCTTGTGGATTTGCCCGGTGTCCATAGCCCTTTCTCGCCTTCCCCGGAGGAAGCCCTCTCCTGCCAGGTGCTTGAAGGCCGCCATCATTCGGTCAAGCCCGACGCGCTGATAATCGTCGTAGATGCCAATCAATTGGAGCGCCATCTAAAGTTTGCCGCCTTTGCTGCCCGGCAGGGGAAGCCGTTTGTTGTGGCGCTCACGATGACGGATTTGCTCGCTCGTACAAATCAAACGGTCAGCGTAGCTAAACTCGAAGCGGCGCTGCGAGTCCCGGTCATACCTGTAGACGGACGCACCGGATGGGGCGCTGCCGAACTTGTCACTCGATTGCGCCGCCAGTTTGCCGAGACAAACGGACAGGCAAGCGCGCTTGCGTCGTTGCCCGATGAGCCGGTTGCTGCTTACAAAATAATCCGCGAACTGCTCGAAAAGAGCGGGGCGCTTAAACGCGGCAATCCGATGGCTCTGGCTACAGACTCGTTTACCTCGCGCATTGATCGCATAGTCTTGAATCGTTATTTTGGGTTCCCCATATTTTTTACCATCCTGATGGGATTATTCGCCGCAATATTCTGGGCTGCCAAACCCTTTATGGATCTGATCGAAGCTGGATTTGGCCAGGCCGGACAGCTCGTGTTGCGAGTTCTGCCCGACGGGATTCTGGCCCGTTTCATAGCCGATGGGTTGATAGGCGGAGTCGGCGCGGTTGCGGTCTTTTTCCCTCAGATAATAATCCTCTTTTTCCTGATGACCCTGCTTGAAGATTCGGGTTATCTGGCACGCGGCGCGGCGCTCGTAGACCGTCCTCTCTCCTTTCTTGGACTGCACGGACGCTCTTTTGTGCCGATGCTGAGCGGTTTCGCCTGCGCGATTCCTGCGGTACTTGCAGCGCGCACGATACCTTCAAAGCGCGAGCGATTGCTTACGATCTGGATCATTCCTTTGATGAGTTGCAGCGCGCGGCTTCCTGTTTACGCGCTGCTGCTTGCCGCCCTGCTTCCCGCCTCTCCGTGGCTTTCAGGACTCAGTCTCGCGTCTATTTATGTGCTGAGCCTGCTTATTGGATCGCTCACAGCCGGGTTGATAAGCCGCTTGATTTTGCGCAAGCGCGCCTCTTCGATGCTTGCGATGGAGATGCCTGCATATCGAAAACCTCTGGTCAAACCGACGCTTAGAATCACCTGGAGCCGGTCATCGGCTTATCTGAAAAAGGCAGGGACGCCAATAGTAATAATCTCCGCCTGCCTCTGGCTGCTCTCAAACTTCGGATTCACATCCCGTCAGCCTGCAACATCTGAGAACCGCTCGTCGTCCGTGATCAGCACGAGCGAATTGGATCACTCATTTGCCGCGCAGTTGGGACAAACTATAGAACCGGTCCTCAAGCCTATGGGTGTTGATTGGAGGGTTGGGGTTGGGCTGATCTCGGCCTTTGCGGCGCGCGAGGTTTTTGTAAGCTCTATGGCAATAGTCTTTCACGTGGCCGACGACAATGATACGGGGCAGGAAGGGCTTTTAGAGCAGTTGCGCACGGCCACCTTTTCCGGCACTTCCCGGCGGGTCTTTACGCCTTCATCTATTCTGGGAATGATCGTTTTCTTCTTCTTCTCGCTTCAATGCCTTTCGACGGTTGCGGTCATCCGCAGCGAAACCAATTCCTGGCGCATGGCCGGGTTGCAGCTTCTCTTTTATACGGGAATCGGGTATCTGCTCTCTTCGGCGGTCGTTCAGGGTTTGCGCCTGGTTGGAGTCGCCTGATTCTTCACGCCGGTTCTTGGCCTGCTTTGCTAATTACTCCCGTCTTGCGGGCTTTGACACCAGCCTCACACAGGACTAAGATGGGCTCAAAGACGAGTTGTGAGAGGAGAGATTGAAATCCCGATCAACGACTCAACCCGGACCAAATCGAACGGCGCAACTTATCCTCGATTTGATCTGCAACATTATCGCTGAGTTTGAACGATAATACGTTTGAGGAACTCGTCGGGGTTGCCAGATCGTACATACGCGCATGTAGGGATTTACAAACAATTTATTGGAACAGCGTGGGACCACAGGCTGTGTGAGCCGTGGCGCAAGGAGGGGTTCAATAATGAAGGATCGTATCAAATGGATGTTAGTCGGGCTCGGCTTCACGTTCGGGCTTCAGGTAATACTCTCGTTAATCTACACCGGCATTGCCTTTACAGGGACGAATCTCGGAGAGGGCACTATATCGCTGTATGTTCTGGGGATAACGCTGGGCACGTTCTTTGTCGGGGGATTCGTCATCGGCTGGATGAGCGAAGAACTGCGAATAGGCGACGCGGTGATCGTGGCGGTTTCGACGCTCGTGTTGAGCGCGCTGATCTATCTGATATTGCCCGAATCCAACAAGCCTCAGTTTGTGACCGGACTTCTGCTCAGCGATGAGACCGGGCATCTCGCCTTTGCCGGACGAAGCCTGCTTTTGCTCGGGCTTTCGCTGATCGCGGCAACCGTTGGAGCCTACAGCGGCTGGCACGTGAAAGTGCCGCAGGAAGGTATGATTGACCGGGTGGCACTGGTTCTGGGACTGGTTGGCGCGGTCGTAGGCCCGTTTGTGCTGCTGGCAATCGGCGGGCGCGATAACCCGGATCAGCCAAATCTGCCCTGGTATTTTCTGGTGATCGTGCTGGTGCTGTTGCTCGTCATTATCGGCGTAGGTTTTGTGATGTTCACACGCGAATCCACTTACGATGATGAGATTTCAATCAGCCCCGATCATCATCGCAGAGAAGTCTGATCGAAAAGATGAGCCTGCTCGTTAAAAGCCCTATCGGCTGAAAAGCTCGAGGGCGTTCTTTGACAGGATTAACAGAGAACACGGTTGAATCGTTTTAAACCCTGTTAATCCTGTCAAAAATCCCTGTTTGTCTCACTCACCCTGTTGCAAATCGGATGCGTTGATCCGGGCCAGGTCTTGCGCTACATCATGGGCCGATTGATAGCGCTCGGCAGAGTCTTTTTTAAGCATACGCTCGATTATCGCTATGAGCCGATCAGGCGCGTCTTCGCGGTGTTTCTTTACGGGAGAGGGCTTGCGTTTATTGATCGCTTCGATAGTCTGAAAGTATGTGTCCCCTTCAAATGGCAGCCGCCCGCAGGTTATCTCGTATAAAACGACGCCCAGCGAGAATATGTCGGAGAGGTGATTGACCTCGCCTCGCCCCGTAGCCTGTTCGGGCGACATATAATTCACGGTCCCGATCAGTATGCCCGATTCCGTGAGCCGGGTCTTGCTCTTTTGCTTGTTTACCACAGGCAGGGGTTTTGCCAGACCGAAATCGAGCACTTTCACTTTCCCGCGATCATTTATCATAATGTTCGAGGTCTTGATGTCGCGGTGGACCACGCCGCGCTCGTGAGCCTCCGCAAGCGCCTCAGCCGATTGTATGCCGATGTCTGCGACGGATTTCAGATCGAAAGGGCCGTTCATCAAACGATCCGCAAGCGTTACGCCCACGACCATCTCCATGATTATGTAAGGATTGCCCGCCGCTTCACCTATTTCGTATATCGTGGCGATATTCGGATGATTGAGTTGCGATGCCATGCGCGCTTCTCTGAGGAATCGCTGCTTCATCGTATCGTCCTCGACATATTTCGAGGCCAGTACCTTTATTGCGACCGTGCGATGAAGCTCCGTGTCGTAGGCTTCGAATATCTCGCCCATGCCGCCCGCGCCTAAAGAGCGCACTATGTCGAAACGGCCTATGTGACCTTTGGGCTCGATCAGGGGCGGAGCCAGGACCTTCTCGGTCTTTCCGTCGTGCACGGCGAGGACTGCCCTGTCGGTTTCGCGCAGTTCGCTTGTGATGACTCGCTGACGCGAGACTACAGTCGAAAACAGATTGGAAAATATTCGCGGCCCCCGATCATCTTCTATAAAATAACCGGCGCGCTTGAGGTCTTCGTAGATGTGCTCCTGCTCTTTTTCAACGCGGCCTTCGGAGAGAAAATCGCGTATGCACCTGCGCTGCCCTTCGTTCATGTGATCCCAGATAAACCGGAACTGACCTTTGGCTTCGTCAAGAAAGGTCGCTTCAACCTCTTCGCGGTCGAGCTTGCCCTCGTTTTCAAGCAGGTGGTCGTAATAGGTCGAGCAGGCGATCTGTAAAAAGTAAGGAAAGTAACCGGCTATCTCCGTGATGCGGCGGGCATAACCTGCCAGCGGTTGCGCGGCTTCTTCCGAGGGTCGCGTGATCAGCTCAAGCGCCTCCTTGCGCGTGAAGGCGCGAAGAAAAACATTTGTGAAGATGTTGAAGAACGGAGAGTCGGCTATCAGTTGCGTGTAGCAGAGTTCCTGGAGATCGCGCGCCGAGCTTGTCACATAAGCTACATCATAGTTGTTGGCGATTGAGCGCAGAAAAGAATAAAACTCCAGATCAAAGGCGCTATTTGCCGTGATGGCATCGAATTCGTCGAACAGCACTATGAGCTTTCGCTCTTCGCGGCGAAAGTCTTCAAGCATTACGCGGACGGAATCGAAAACGGGATCAAGAGTTGTGAAGGATTCGTCACGGGTCTCTCTTGCGATGAGCGCGAACAACTCCTTGAAAAAATCGGTCAGCGTGAGCCGTCGCTTCTGCTGAAGGTCGATAAAGACAAAGGTATAGGCATCACTCCGGTCGAGGTATCGGGCGCGCACTGCCGGATGATTGATGTAATAAAGCAGGCTCGATTTGCCAATGCGCCGCTCGCCCACGACAGAGATCGATTGCGGGCGCGATGCGCCTATGCGCGAAAATATCTTGGCCACTTCTCTTGTGCGTCCAAAAAACTGTTTCGGGTCTTTGATCGCCACCCGGTTCAGGTAGGGATTAGGGCGTGGTTGAATTTCGTTTGCTTGCATAAGAACTGGTATTTTTTAAGAACTGGTATTTTTTAAGAACTGGTATTTTGCGCCGATTGACCTTCGCTTTACAACTCAAAGCGTTCGCACTTCTTTGACTACCTGCCAGATCGAATGCGACCGGCGAATCCACAATCGAAAGAGGTCTATCTTGAAACGGAAGCCGTCGGCCGAGTCTTTCTCGACCATCTCGCGGCGGAATAATTCTTCAAGCGTCACCCGGATAGTGTTTTCCGATAAATTGACCGGATACTCGTTTGACTTTACCGATGAGCGCAACTCCTGAGCCGTGGCGAATGTCCGCCCGTCCGGGAGCATCTCGGCCATAAGCGAAAGCGCCAGCTTCTCATCATCCGACAGCCCGTCCCACATGTAGATCATCTGCGGTAAGGGATTGTCCACTATGTCTGAGACAACGTGGTTGAGGTCGCTTAAAGTGACCCAGTTCTGCTCGTGTTCGTTGAGGTAATCTACGGTGTTCTGGCACAGAACCTGCGCATAGAAAGGCTGCCCGGCTGTCAGCCGGTGCAACTCTTCGATCACCCCGCGCCCGTAAACTACCCGGCCCTCGACAGGCTCGGTTATCAATCGGATCGCGTCTTTTTTAGACAGGAATCCGACCTTGCGAAACAGCGACCGACGGAGCAATTCGCGCCAGTATTTCTTGTCGCGCTCTTCCAGACGGCGCGAGCCGGTGAAGATAAAAGCCAGCCGCTCTTTGTTGTCCATAAGCCCGGCTAAGAATGTAAAGAGTTCGGGCGAGAGTTTTCCTTCATCCACTTTTGCTTCCATCAACTCGTACTCGTCTATCAGTATGAGCAGGGCGCGGTCGCCTATGTCTCGAAGCACATCGTCGAGAAAATCTATGAATACCGGATAAGGATTGCCCTGATCGAAGGCAGGTGCGCGCACAATCGGGCGAATGTCGCGTCCTGCGGCAACCCTCTGGCTGCCTGCTTGAGCAGTCGCGCCTGCTCGGGGTGCGCCTGTCAAAGCGGCGCTTTCAAGCCTTTCGGTTTCAAGCCTTTCGGTTTCAAGCCTTTCGCTTTGGCTCTTTTCGGCTTCAAGCATTTCGTCGGAGCGAGCGACGGCTTCGGCTATCAGGCGCGAAGTGCGCGCAAAGAACTCCGCGTCGTTTGCGATGACCATCTCCTGCATGTCAACGAAGACGGGGATAAAGCGCGGGCCGAGCCGCCCGTTTAGCACCTGATAAAGAATCGAGCTTTTGCCCACTCGCCGCTCTCCGCAAAAGACGATGATCACACCCTGGTTGACGCTTTCCAGTTTTGTGCGCACGTAGCGGAAATCGTCCTCGCGGCCATAAAACATGTTTTCCGAGCGGATGGGATTTCCGACAATATAAGGATTCGGTTCGATTGCGACGTAAGAGCGCAACTCTTTCGGCAGCACATATTCGCGTTCACGCGCGCGGCGCGCTGTGATTACAAAAGCCACGGTGATACCGATGAGCGCGAGCGCCAGAGCATAAAACCACCATCGTTTCCAGAAAGGCTGGCCTACCCGAATCGAAAGAGCCGCCGCCGGTGCGTCTTTCCCGTAGAGATCGCGGTTGAGCGCCATCAGCTCAAAGGTATGAGTGCCCGCGTCGAGGCTGAAGATGTTTACCTCGCGCTCGACCCCCGGCTGAACAGGCAAAAGCGACCACCGCTCTCCCTGATCGGATTTTACGCGGTAGAGATAACGCACCTGGCCGTTCATGCTCACGCCGCTCATGCTGACGGCCGTAAAATGAAACGTCAATCGTTGACGACCGTAGGAAAGTGAGTACGTCCCTGACTCGGAGGGCGTATCGGGATGCCCGTCTACTTCAAGCGATACGCGGGCAAGCGGCGCGACACGTATCGGCAGATGGCGCACCGCGCCTTTATCGGTCGAAATCCAAATTTCGCCCTCGCTGTCTTCATAGATCGAGTTGATGCGGCTGCCCGTCAGGGCATAGTTCTCTCCCGAATATACCTGCGGAATCATGTAGCCGCCGATTGCTGCAAACTTCTCGACCTTGCCGTCATCGGTCCCTATCCACAGAAAGTTGTCGCGGTCCACGAAGAGCGTGTTTGCGGGCTCGCCGTCAAGCGTTGTGAATGATGGACGGTTGGTATCCTGATCGTTGTAGACCTGAACGCCCGCGCGCGTGGCCACGAGCAACTGATTGTTAAAGCGGGTGATCCATCGCGCATCGTTATCGGCAAGTCCGCGTGAGGTGTCTATCAGTTTGGCATCTTCGGTTGCGGGGTTGAAGTTTACAATCCCGCGAGCGGTGGCAAACCACAGCCGTCCGTCCGCATCTTCGAAGATGTGGCGCACGTCATAACCCGCGAGCCCTTCAAGGCTGTGTATCTCGCCGTTCTTAAACACGCTCACGCCCTTTGCCGTTGCAAACATCATCGCGGAGCCGCCCGTCACAGGGGTCAGATAGTGGACGTTGTTTGAAGCCAGCCCGTTGCCTTCGTTTATCTGCGTGCGGGTCTGTCCGCTTGATCGAAAGACGCCCTGCCCGGTTGCAAACCATGCTTCGCCCGCGCGATCAAAGACTATAGCGCGCACCTCTACATTTGGGCGGAATCCCTCTACGGGCACGAAGCGCCCGCCCTCCATGCGCGACACGCCTCCGGCGGTGGCAAACCACAGACGACCTTCGATGTCGCTGCTGCCGGAGGGCGGCATTTCTACAACGGCCCGGACGTCGTTATCGGGAAGGCCCCGGCTGGTTGTGAAATTGACAAAGCTGTAAAGGTCTGCGCGCACCGCTCCATCTTCGGTGCCAAACCATACATTTCCTTCGCGCCCGGTAAAGATGACGGCGACGTGGTCGCGGTCGAGCAGGCTCATCTGCTGGGACTCTTGCCGGGCCGGATCGTAAATCAGCGCGCCGCCTCTCAAGAGGGCAAACCACATGCGACCGAGTTTGTCCTGGCTGATTGCACGCGCTCCGCTCTCGGCATCCTCCGAAGTTCTCGCGGTTTTAAAGGCGGCTATATCCAGATTGTTTACGCGCTTGCCGTCATAAAACTGCACGCCTCGCGCGGTTGCAAACCAGATCGTGCCAGCCCGGTCTACGAATATGCCGCGAAGATCGTCCCCTTGTTTGAAGACCTCCACCTTGCCTTCGTCAATCGTAGCCGCGCCGTTGGCAGTCGCAATCCAGATTTTCCCGTTTTTGTCTTCGGCAATCGCCCTCACATCGTTTGACGGCAGTCCTTCGGATTGCCCGAAAGCGACGAAATCCTTGCCGTCAAACATAAAGACACCGCTTGCGGTCGCAAGCCAGACGTTGCCGCGCGAATCGACCTTGATGTCCTGCACGTCGCGCCCGCTCAGAGCCTCTCCAACCTCCGCCCCTGCCTTGCTGATGCGCCGCACTCCGCGCGGAGTCCCAAGCCAGACCGTGCCCTGCTGGTCTTCGGCTATTGATTGCACGTCTTCGCCTATCAGTTGCTCGTACGGAGAAGCGGCCATAGCAGACGATTTGAAATCCGCGCCGTTGAATCGAGCTATGCCTCTATCGGTTCCAAACCACACCCAGCCTTCGCTGTCCTGAAAGATCGAGCGAACGTTTTTCGAAGGCAGATTCGGCACGCTGAAGCGCTCGGTCAATTTTTCATTTATCGGTATGACGGGCGCGACAAGAAGCTGAAGCGGCAGTTCCGTAGTGATACCGGAGGAGATAAAGACCTCGTTACGATACTCTTCATACCCGCGCAGCGCCGCCGTAAGCTGATAGGAGTCCGGCGACAGTCTGCCAAAATAGGCGTCGCCGCTCTCATCTGTGGTCGTGCGTGAAGCAACCGACGGCGGCGCTCCCCGCTCCTGTGTGTAGAGGGCTACGGTCACGCCGTCGAGTGGCTGGTTATTTACATCAAAGACCGTGACGTGCAAAGAAGAAGGACTCAGCTTGATTACAGGATTTAGTGCTTCGTCGGGCCGTGTGATATTTACGGTGGTCCTCTCTTTGCGAAAGCCAACCGCCTCGGCCGTGATGCGATAAGTATCCGGTTTGAGATTGCGGAATTCGAATTTGCCGTCGGCCTGCGTACGCACGGATGCCGAAAAATCTTTCGACGAAATGGAAACCTTTACATCGGCAAGCGGCGCGCTCCTGTCATCCTGCGCAACTCCGCTGATGATGCCGCCTTCGACCTGAGGCGGCGCGACAACAGGCCCCTGCATACGAGCCGTCCCCGCAACCAGAGTAACAAGCAGCAGTAGAAACAGAGGTCTGCGCGCCCGCCTGAGCGATGCAACGGGAGAGGTTATCCTGATTTGAATTTTTTTAAGCACTTCTCTAACTCGAATAATACGTAATACGCTCAATGATCCGTGATGCGTGATCCGTGATTTGTCAGGCTTGCGATTTGTTTGCAACCGCCATGCTCGTTAAAATCACGCATCATGCATCACGCATCACCTGTCAGTTCCCTTCGATGTAAGGCCGCGACTGCACTATATATAACTGTCCGCTCTGGTAAAGCCACTCGATGTCCTGATCGTGTCCGCCAAAGACTCGCTCGATCTTGAGCGCCGCGTTTGAAAGCCTTCTTATCATCTCGTCGGTCAGCACCGCGCGGCGCTCATCTACGCTTACCTCTTTCACACCGCCGTGCTCGTCAAAGGCAAGCATCGTATCTTCGCCGGAGCGGGTCAATACCTGAATCGTCTTTGAATCCGGGCGATAGATCACCTGTTCGGCGACACGCTTGCCTTCGACGACTTTTATCCCGAGACCGCGTTTCGCGTTTACATAAACCGCGCTTCGATTGCTGCGGTTAAATGGATCGGTAGTGATCGCAACGCCCGCGCTGTCTGCATTGATGCCTTCCTGAACGAGCACCGCCGGATAGACGCCGAAATGATTCATGCCAAAGCTTTCGCGCGCCTCGTAGGCTTCATAATTCCACACCGAAGCCCATACGGTCTTTATCGCCTCCATCAACTGTTGATCGGTGCGCACGTTTGGCACCGTCGTATAAAGCCCCGCCCCGCTGAAGTTTGGCAGGTCTTCTGCATTGGTCGAGCTTCGCACGAAAAGCCCCTTGCCCTGATATTCACGATGAACCTTTTCGAGCACTTTTGCCGCGAAAGCCTCGTCGTGTTTGCCCTCCTGAATCCATTGCCGCACCTGTCTGAGCCGCTCCTTGCGATACTTTGGATCGTGCACAAAACGGTCTTCTTCGACCGCGCGAGCTATACGATCTTCCAGATCGTTGTTGCGAATAAACTCCTGATAATAATGAAACGGTATCGCAAAGCCGGGCGGCACGACTACGCCCGCAAGGTGAGCGTTTATGATCTCGCCGAGGTTGGCCGACTTGGCTCCGAACCGCCGACTATCTGACGCGCGTTGAGTTTTCAGGTCACTCATCCGGTCGTATTCGAGGTCGGCGGGCGGGGTCACAAGATCGCCTCGTTTTACCCACTGCTGCTGACGCTTCTCTACATCGCTCACATTTGCAGGCTCAAGGCTGAAATCTTTCTCTCGCACTTCGAGGCGGACATACTTGCCTTCGAGACGCTTGAAAAGTTTATCGGCGTCCTTAATATGCGCGTTTGGTATTGACCAGGACTTGGCGAGCAGATTGACGTGCGAAAGCGGCGAGGCCGGTTCGGTCGTGATGATGCCCGATAGCGGCGTCAGTTGCACGGGCGGCTCTTTGAAAATCACTATCTGGTTGCGGTCTATGACAGTGTCCGGCTCCACCTGATCGATTATGCGAAGCTGGCCAATGCTTTCGCCGAGGTTGAGCGGTTCATAGGCGCGATCACGCGCAAGCTCGCTTGCCGTAAGCACGGGCATCCTTGCCGAATCCTCCGCGCCCGCGTTTAATTCGGTTGCGGCGCTTTCCTGAGCCAGCGAATTAGGCTTGAAATAAAGCGGCGCGAAAAACGATTCCTTGAGCGCCCGGTAGGCTTCGGCCATCAGGTCAGAGTTCAGGCGGTCGCCTTCCCAGAACTCAAATGTGAATTTATCGACCGTCGTCTGATAGGCCAGCGTGCCGAGCAAAAAACGCCGGTCCTTTTTCAGATAGTTGTTCTCATAAAATGCCCGGCCTCGCTCAAGCGACAGATAGGTAGCGTTGACAAAATCCTTGTGAAACTTAAACGCGTTCGAGTTTATGTAATAGACCCTGTCGTGCGCCTGCCGGTCTATGGCGAACATCAGGTGAGGGAGGGCATAAAACCGTCCGCCGTAATATATGCGCGCAAGGCGATTGAAATCTTCACGCGATGCGAGGCGGTTGAGGGAGCGAAGCGAGCGGTCAGGCGGAGCTACGGTCTTACGGGATTTCTTCTGCCTTGCGGCGGATGGCTTTTGCCCGGCGGCAACCGGCATATTGATAATTTTTCGAGGTCGGGATGATGCGACAGGCGCAAGCGAAAATGAGAGCGCCAGGATCAGAAATACTTTGACTTTACACATAATTCTTACCCTCATGGATCTTCCGGGGTTCTACGTTTGATTCTATCACACGAAGAGACGCATCCCAGGACGAGCGCAATCGCCCGAACGATTTTTAACCCGTTGAAATCAATCAATAGTGAGAGTATTATATGCGATACCACAATCCAATCCCGTGTCATCCCGCCAGGGATGACATGTAAGGCTCGAACGGCCAGGGACACCGTTCGAGCCTAGAACTTTTTTTAGCCGCCCGTGCCTCAAATTCCGCAATTGATGGGCAAAATCGGGACTTTAACAATTTTTTACAAGTTTCACAGAATTTTTTCAGCGCTTTTAATGCGCAAAAAATCGCTTTATTGACATTCAATGTGTGCAGTCATAGAATGCCAACAGCACCAGAAGGCCGAAAGGGCAAACCGGCTTGGAAATCGAAGAGCTAAAGCGAATCCATCAGGAGAAACGCCCAGAGATACTAGCCAGGCTGAGTGAGTTTCAACAGATAAGAGACTCGGCATCTAACGAAAGGCTCTTTGAAGAATTGACCTTCTGCATCTACACCGCTGGAGCAAGCGCGCGCATGGGATTGCGTTCGGTCGAGCGAGCGCGGCCCGTGCTGATAACAGGGTCTCTTGAAGAGATTCAGGGCGCGCTCAGGCACGCGCATCGCTGGCCTGATGCTCGCGGCGCTTATGTCTATGAAACGCGAGAGTATTTGCGCGACTTTTGTGACCTCCGCATGCGCAGGTTGCTATCGAGTTTCGAGACAATGGATGAGCGGCGCGACTTCTTCGCGGCAAACAAAGGAGTGCGAGGATTGGGCTACAAGGAAGCGAGCCATTTCCTTCGCAATGTGGGCTATCGCGGTTATGCGATACTGGATAAGCACATACTTGCCCGGCTCGCGGAATTGAATATTATCGAAAGCCCCAGGCCTCCCTCCACTAAAAAGAAGTACCTGGGCCTGGAAGAAAAGATGAAGCTTTTCGCCGAGACCGTCGGTATAGACTTCGACGAACTCGACCTGCTCTTATGGTACACAAAGACCGGGGAGATATTGAAATGATGGTCAAAGGTATCGAGAGCGCAAAATCACAATCCGTAACTGAAACAATGCTACTCAGCCGACATTCCCTCAGCCGGACGCGCCCGCGCGTTCCGTCTTACCTGCGTCTGACAACGGCGATGCTGCTTGCAATGGCGCTCATACTTTCGGTTGCGGTCACGCCTTACAGGGCGGCTACTCTCGCCGAAGAGAGCAGGAAAGATGATCGCGACAATATGCGCCGCGACGGCAGAAAGGCCATACGCCAGGGCAAGTACGAGCAGGCCATAAAGCTTTACCAGCAATTGCTTGAATCAGACCCTAGCGACATTGACGCTCGATTGGGCATCTCGCTTGCCTACCTGAAAGACATGAACTATCTGCTCTGCTTCGAGCAGGCAAAGGAAGCGCTCAAGATAGACCCGAATAACGCCCGGGGTCATGCGCTCGCGGGGTTTGCGCTTATACGTTCGGGCTATATCGCACCTGCGGTTTATGAGATCGTTCAGGCCGTAAAACTCGACCCAAAAGAGCCTATGGGACACGGGGCGGCGGCCGAGGTGGATTACTTTGAGGGCCGATGCGAGGATGCCCGCACAAGGTCTTTCCGCGCTTTCAAGCTCGACCCGGATGAACCCGATTACCTTATGACGTTTGCGCGAGCCTCTTCGCGGATAGAGAGGTTCAACGACGCTGCCGATGCCTATGAGCGGTTCCTTGAGATAGCTCCAAAAACCGACCACGACCGGCGAGACCGTATAGAAGGGCTGATACACTTTTATCGTAAACTGGCCGGGATCAGCATACACGATGTAGGCGGGGCAAAGACGACCGATGTGCCTTTTCATCTGGGCAGTGATCGCAGACCCTATATCGACGTGAAACTCAACGGGCGCGATGCCAGATTCGTTATAGATACGGGGTCCGGTTTTACGGTCATTTCCAAAGAGGCCGCCAAACGCTTCAAGGTTTCCGAGCTTGCCCGTGGAGGCACATCACAGGGCGTGGGCGGCGACGGGCAGTTCAAGATAGTTTATGGCCTGATTAATTCGATTGAACTCGGAGACGCAAAGATCAAAGCGGTTCCCTGCTTCATACGCCCCTTTCACGGCTCAAAGGAGAAAGGCGACGCCGAGCGCGCCGATGGTTTCATAGGACTTTCGATACTGTCGCACTTTTTGACCGAGCTTGATTACCACGCCGAGGTAATGCGGCTGGATCGCTCAAACGACAAGACATCACAGGTCGCCTTCTCGCCCGACGCCGCTGTCATCCCGTTTCGCACGACACAAAACGGTTTGATCAGCATCGAAACCGAACTCGACAACAATCACCGGATAAACGCGATACTCGATTCGGGTGCCAGTTCTACGGTCATATCGGTTGCGGCAGTCGACCGGCTCAACTTGCGCGAAAGCATAATCAAAGGCCAGACGGTGAGCGTGGTCGGCGCGGCAGGCATATCCGACAACGTCCCTCTGCTCTTGATTCGTCATTGCCGTGTCGCCGCCATGCAGCAAGAGAATTTACGCGCGCTCGTATTGAGCTTCGATGCTATAAACGAAACGGCAGGTTTCGAGCAGAGCGGAATACTTGGCGGCGATTTCCTGCGCAATTTCCGCGTTACGATTGATTTCATAAACACAAGACTGATCTTTGACCCAACCACCGCAACCCTGACACGACAGTGAAAGGGATGAGGGATGAGGGATGAGGGATGAAACGGACTCTCAGGAATCGACTTGATTACTGACGAATCGCTTTTCACCGAGTCCTCACGCTACGGTCTTTTTCATCCCTCATCCCTCATCCCTCATCCCTCAAGTGTTCCCCGCACGCGCCCGAAGGTGATAGAATTACTTTTTCGGCGCTTATGAAAAAGAGCTTATATCTGGAAACATCCGTAATCGGCGCGTATCTCGACAACGGCGAGCCGTTTCGCCGCGACCTGACGATACGCTGGTGGGAGCACGAGCTTTCAGATTACGCGCCCTTTATATCGCCGCTTGTCGTCAGGGAACTTGAGCGAACCGACGAGCCGCGTCGCTCCGCTTATCTGAATCTGATTCGAAACGTCGAGAAGTTCGATATAAGCGAAGAGGCCGCGATACTGGCAGAGGGCTATGTGTCGCGCGGCATATTTCATCGCAAGTACATAGGCAATGCCCTGCACGTAGCCATTGCTTCGGTCAACAAAGCCGATCTGCTCGTGACCTGGGATTTCGGCTATATCGCGAATGTGCACAGGCAATCGCGCATTCAATTGTTCAACACGATAGCCGGCTTTTTCGTGCCCATGATTGTGACGCCGGAGTTTTTGATTAATGCGGAGTTCTGAAGAAGTTTTGAGTTTTGAGTTTTGAGTTTTGAATTAGAGCAGGAAAACTCAAAACTCAAAACTCAAAACTCAAAACTGATTTTATGTATCGCAAGCCAAGATTTCTGGAAGAGTTGCATGCAATCCGCGAAGAGATGTCGCGTGAGTGTGATTACGACGTAGACCTTTTCGCCGAGATGTCTCGGTCGGGCAAGCGACCGAGTTACGGCCCCGCGCGAAATGTCCGGGGGCAGCGGACTCACGCGCCCGCCAGTGATCCGCATGATGAACATCTTTCCTCTGGTCGAAACAATGAATAAAAAAAGATTTCCCGTAATTCTCTCTCTGTTTTGTATGCTCTGTCTGCCGATGATCCAGTCGCGGCTGTCGAGCGCGCTTGGGCAGACTGGTCCCGCCCGTCCGCCCGGTCGAACTCCTCAGCAACAGCCGTCGGTCAAACCGCCACCGGCGCAGGCGGCTTCCGCCACTCAGGGCAAGATGTTGCTGCTCGACATTCCCGACATCGCCGACAGGATAAATGATGTGGTGGTCAATATCCGTTCATCTTCGGAAAACGGCGAAAACCTCGGCAGCGGTTTCATCATAGATGCCAAGGGTCTGATAGTGACCAACTTTCACCTGATCTCAAGCTCGAGCCCGCAAAGGTCCAGTCTGTTGAGGAATCAGGATGCAGAGGCTCCGACAAAGCTGGTTGACAGAGTGCTGGTCACCTTGCACGACGGACGGCAGTTTCCCGCCTCCGTCAAAGGTTTTGACGAAGCGACCGATATCGCCTTGCTTCAGATTGCGCCCGACGGAGCCGCCCTGCCCGTAGCCGAACTCGGTGATAGCGATGCCCTTCGCGTGGGCGAATGGGTCATAGCCGTGGGCAACCCGCTCGGGCTTGATCACACGGTCACGCTCGGGATAGTGAGCGCCAAAGGGCGCAGTGGATTCGGGGGACAGTTTGACGATTATCTTCAGACCGACGCAGCGATCAATCCGGGCAATTCCGGGGGCCCGCTCGTCAACATTCAAGGCAGGGTCGTCGGAATCAATACGCTTGTACTGGGCGGCTCTCAGGGCTTGAGCTTCTCTATTCCAATCAATTCCCTGAAAGCCATCCTCCCCCAGTTGATCGAGCGAGGCCGCGTTGCGCGCGGCTTTCTCGGCGTAGAAACGCGCGACCTCGATTCCGACGTTCGAGGAATCAATAAGCTCCCGCCCGACACACAGGGCGTACTCGTCGTGCGCTCGGAGCGAGGAACGCCCGCCGCTCGTGCCGGCCTCCGCAAAGACGATGTAATCATCTCCATTGATGGCGAGACGGTCACTTCCTACGTGCAGTTGAACCGGATAGTCGCGGCCAAGACGCCGGGCACAAAAATATCGATAAAAATATTGCGCGACGGGCACGAATACACCTTGAGCGCAGAGATAGGCCAAGAGAGCAAACAGAAATGATTTTGGATTTTAGATTTTGGATTTTGGATTGAGAAAAAGCCTTGCCGGTTCTCGGCTTCCAAAATCTAAAATCTAAAATCCAAAATCCAAAATCTAAAGAGATGTCCCAACCGACCAGCGAACATCAATTCGATTCCGAATCCTTTAGCGGCACTGTGATGGCCGAGCTTTTCGACGCCATCGGATTTGAAGTGACCGACGAGGACGCCTATAACCTGATGGCCGAACACGTAGAGACGAGCGGCGAGCGAAGCCACTCACATCGCAGGGATATCACGCTGCACGGGCGATGCTGGAAGATTGGGCACGGGCTCGAAGTCTGGTCAATCCTTTACGAGCGAGACGGCGATTCTTATTATGCAGATTGCCGCCCCGCCTTTCGCAGCCGGTACCTCCAGATGATTCAGGATTGGGAATTGATAGAGTACGATGAAGATGGTGAGGCTATACTTTGCGGCACGACGACCACGGGTCTTGATGTTGTGCTTGAGCTTCAAAACCTCACCGAACTTCAGACGGGGCTGTTTCGCGAGGCGCGCCTGCGCATTGCGCTCGCCGGTCTTGCCTACGCGGCAACGGCGAACCTCTGTCGGATGAACCTCTGTCGGATGAACCTCTGTCGGATGAACCTCTGTCGGATTGCCGCAAGAAAGCCGAGCCCCCCTCCTTTCGGTTCGAGCTGGCCGAGCAGTTGCCCGAATATGTGGACGAAGCCTGCGAGAACGACTATATAATCTCGGGCAGGGTGCTTGCGTGGAGAGAGGTAGAAAACCCTCTTACGGCAAGCAAACTGATCTGGGCATACGTTGATGCGGGAAGAATGCGGCTGGAAATTCTGATGAACCGCCGCGCGCTCAAGGGGCAGATCGAGATAGGAAGCCATCTGACTGCAAATATATGGCTGCAAGGGCATGTGCTCGAAGCGGCCGAACTCTCCGCTCGCTACGAAGGTGTGGACCGCGATTACGAACCGAGCGATTTTTGGTCTGGGCTACGCCGTGACAATTGAAAGGGGGCGGACCTGGTGAAGCGTAAAGTATTACTCCTGCTTTTTGCTTTGATATTCATAGGCGTGATCGGCGGCTTTGGCGCGTGGTACTACTGGACTCATCGCTATGACAAACAGATAGTCACGGTCGCGCGAAAGTATGATCTCGATCCGGCGCTGATCAAATCCATCATCTATGAAGAATCGTTTTTCAATCCGCGAGCCCAGAGCGCGCAAAATGCCGTCGGTCTGATGCAGGTCACCCCCGTAGCCGCTCAGGAATGGATGGCCTCAACGCGGTCTCGAACTCTTAGAGAAGCCATAGCCACGGTATCGAAGACCTCACAAACAAACAGCGAGCCCAGTTTTGAAGAAGCCTTCAGCGATCCCGAGATCAGTCTGCACGCGGGCTGCTGGTATCTGCAATCGCTGCTCAACCGCTACAGAGAGGAATCCAATCGCCTGGCCGTTGCGCTTGCGGCTTACAACGCCGGGCCTACGAATGTCGAGCGATGGGCCCCCAATTCCGAGCGTTCCAACCTCTCTCAGGAAGAGTTTATCGCCCGCATAGAATTTCCCGTCACGCGCAATTACGTCCAGAAGATCATCGAGCGCTACAACTACTACAAACGAGATGCCGATTTGAAATCCGCCGGCGGGGAGTGAGCAGTAAGCAGTAGGCAGTTGATAGTACCGGAGTTGGGTACCACCTATTTATATGCATATGCCATGCTCTCTTTAGCAGTAGCCGTCAATTAGCATCAACTGCCTACTGCCTACTGCTTTTGCGTCAAATTGATTGAATGGCGATCAGCGGGTTGGCAGATTGACCGTGGATGTTTACCACACTCCGAAATAGTTCCCGATCAGATGCCCGCTAACTTGAGCAGACAAAGCCTCTTAAATATTTATATCGATTAAAGATGCCTGCGGCACGGGCATTGAATATTGTTTGATGCGAGCCTTTGGTCTCGCTGTTGATTGCTTATGAAAGCACTAACGGCGCTGCCTACAGGAAAAGAGGTGAGTGTGGAGCAAGCGTTCAGTCTCAAGGCAAAAATATACACGGCGGTCATATCGTCAGCGGGCGCAATTGCGCTCGGTTACTCGCTTTACCGTCTGCGCCTCGACCCTGTGCGCCCCGATTGGATGCTATCGCTCATTCTGATTGTGATGGTGACCTGGCGCGTAGAGGTATACATCCCGGGCGTGCGCAGCAAACTCACATTAACCGACACGCTCATCTATATCGGCGCGTTGATGCTCGGCCCCTGGGCCGCGACCATAATAGGCTCGATTGATGCGGTAGTGAGATCGTTTCGCGGGATCAAGCGCGTGAGAACCATGGGGATAAACGTCGCCGCCATGAGTTTGTCTGTGATGGGGGCATCGCTGCTTGCGACAAAGATATTTGGCCCGCTCGATAGGCTGGTCTATGACAGCCAGGTGCTCGACAAATTCGTCCTCGCGCTGGGCGTGCTGGCGCTTACAAACTATCTGCTCAACACAAGCATCGTGGCGATAGCTGTGGCCTTCTGGCGCGGTAAAAGCGTAATCAAGACCTGGCGAGAAGATTATCTGTGGACTTCGACGGCCTTCTTTACAGGGATGGTTGTGAGCGGAGTGATTGCGAAGGCTATCACCGTTTTCGGATTCTATTCGTTTCTGCTTTCGCTTCCCATACTGCTGCTGACTTACTTTACTTACAAGATATATCTTGGAAAAGTCGAAGCATCAAACCAGCACATCGAAAAGCTGACGAAACTCCACCTTGCCACTATCGAAGCGCTCACGATGGCCATAGACGCCAAAGACCAGATGGCGCGAGGACATATACACCGGGTGCGGGTGATGGCAGAGTGTCTGGCTCGCGCAGTCGGCTACCCCGAAGATCAGATCGAAGGATTGAAGACAGCCGCCCTGCTTCACGACATAGGCAAGCTCGCCGTGCCCGAACATATCTTGAACAAACCGGGCAAGCTCTCTTCGGCAGAGTACTCAAAGATAATGATTCACCCGGTGGTCGGGGCCGATATTTTGAGCAACGTAGAGTTTCCTTATGAAGTGGTCCCGATAGTAAAACATCATCACGAAAAGTATGACGGAACCGGGTATCCGAGCCACCTCAAGGGCAAGGATATCCCGTTTGGCGCGCGAATACTTACGGTAGTCGATTGTTACGACGCGCTCACAACCACCCGGGCCTACCGCCCCTGCTATAACCGTGAGCAGGCGCTCGAAATGATGCGAAGGGAATCCGGGCGCACCTTTGACCCTATCGTGCTTGAAGAGTTCTTTGGCGTGCTCGACACGATTGAAGAGCTGATGCCGGTGCTTGATCCGGCGAAAGTTTCGATGGCCAAAATCGAGCCGGTGGTGGCGAGCGGGCCTCTGTTTGAAGACACGGTAGAGAGCTGGTCAAGGACGCGCACCGAAAAGGCTCTGGGCGACATCGCCGCCGCGCAACAGGAGGTATTGTCGCTTTATGAAATATCTCAGACGCTCGGCGCGACCTTAAAGATTTCCGAGGTGCTGCCCATAATAGCGAGCAAGATCGAGAAGATAACAAACTTTACTACGCTGGTCATCTATCTGGCCGAAGGCAACTCCCTGCGCGCGGCGCATGCTCTGGGCAAGCACGCGGAATTGCTCAAAGGCGAGCAGATGAATATCGGAGACGGCGGAGCCGGATGGGTAGCCGAACGTCGACAGGTTCTGATTGGAGGAAGCCCTCTGGCCGATCTTCAAAGATCGCTCGGACGCGAAGCGGCACGTTATCGCTCGACGGCTATATTTCCGCTTATACGCGAAGACCTGCTTGTAGGGGCGCTCGCGCTCTACTCGGAAGAAGATCGCGGGTATTCGGCCGACGAGGTGCGATTGCTGGAAACCATCTCGTGCCACGCGGCTACGGCCCTGTGTAATGCCGTCGTATTCGAGCGCACGCAGGAGTCGGCCCTGACAGACAATCTGACCGGGCTGCCCAACTCGCGTTATATGTACAGCTATTTCGACCAGGAGCGGAGCCGGGCCGAGCGCCACGGGTATCCGCTAGTGCTAATGATGATGGACCTGGACGGATTCAAAAAGATCAACGACACCTACGGGCATCACATAGGCGACGAGATTTTGCGCCGCATCGCGCAGACCGCCCGCGCGCAACTGAGAACCGATGACACGCTGATTCGTTACGCGGGCGATGAATTCGTAGCCGTTCTGCATCGCGCAACCCCGGAAGTGGCTCTCGATCTCAAGGTCCGTTTGCAGGAGGCAGTTGATAACTTCGGCCACGAGGTCAGGCCCGGAAGGCTGGCGCGCGTAGGCATTTCGATAGGTTATGCCGTCTACGGCGAGGACGGCCACGGGATAGAAGAATTGATGGAGCTGGCCGACCAGCGGATGTATGAAGATAAGCTTGTGCGCAAGCGCGGCATGTCGGCCGTGCGCGCAGCGCCCTCTCAAAGAGATTCGATTGGGATTTAATGCCCTCATAAATATGTTTTGAAAGCAGGAATAAAGTGATGAACACATTAGAAGCAAAAGAAGCATCGCAGGACAGCCCGGCAGCGCCGTCCCGCGTCAAGATCAGGATGCTCCATCAAATGGCCGAAGCCCTTGAGGATGAGGCGGCAGGACTGTGCCGACGGGCGGCGACCTACGAGGAGGAAGAGTGTCTGCTCAAACGCGAAATAGAAGAACGTCAAACTCAGATAAACCGCCTGAGTCTCAAGGCGGAGGCGTTGCGCATGGAGCATCAAGGGCTGATGGAAAGGGTTGAAACCATATGTAAAGAGGCCATAGCGATCAGAGAGGAAGCCGTCGGTATGGAAGACAAGCCAGTGCCGCCTCTTGATGGAAACAAAGAGAGCAGGCGATGGAGCAAGGCCACTCTTAAAAGGCAACCGTCACACTCCCAGTCCGCAGATGAGGCGCGGCCAATGAAGCCGGTTTTCTTTCATCGAATGATGCTGGTGGAATTGCCCGGCTGAGATTGCCCGACGGAGATTGCCCGACGGAGATTGCCCGACTGGGGCGGCGGGATTATCAAACAGGGTTCGATTTGCAGGCAGGATAAAGGTAGGGAAACCCGAATGAGATTATTTATTGTGAATGCTCCTACTCTAAATAGATTTTTCAATGGGTACCAGGACGCGAGGGCGCGTCGGGTGGGGAGGCTGTATGTCCACATGGAATGGTATTGAGCGGCGCATTTCAGGTGAGCGCCGCAGACAGGAGCGAAGACGCTCTATGCGCTACACGGCCGATACGCTTGTAGTGATTGACGGGGTCACCTGGATAGACAACGAAGGGACCGACCGTCGGCGCAAGATACGCCGACGGCTCGACCGGGAATGGCTCGCAAAGAAAATTCTGGATGATCTTGTGGTTTAACACATCCCGGCTCTTTTGGGGTGATATGTCAGGATATGATTGTGTGGAATGATTTTCCGTGTCCGGTTTTTCAATCGCGGTTTCTCAATCGCGACTTCTCAATACCTGTTTCTCGCAAGGGTTGAGACGGCGCGAGCGGGTTTCTCTTCTATCGAGCAGATTATGTTGGGAACTATTTCAATCCTTATTCTGCGAAATCCAGATCGAATACCGCGTGAACCTGACCGACTTCCATGCCGCGCCGATTCGATAGTTTTGGCCTGTGGTACATCTCAAGCTTTTCCTGTTGAGATTTGTCGAGCACGCCAAGCTGTGCAAGAGTTTCAATAACAGCCGCGCCCAACCCCCTGTACGAGCCGTCTTCAATCTTGATGGCGATCCCAAGTCCGCGCGGAAACCGTGGACAGGGAAGAACTCCTACCGAATAGACCGCCTCAGCGCCGACCTTGCAAATCAGCTTGCCTGCTCCGACCTTCAGCAAATCGGTATCGAGCCGATCCTTTGTGCCTCCGATCATCTCCGGGTGCGCGGTCATGGCGGCAACTATTCGCTTGGCCGCCTCGACAATCCCGCCATCAAGCGTCTGCCGCTCGGCGCTCCAGGGACCGACCAGGCGGGCGAAACAGAGCGCGAGCGATTCAAGCGGAATACCGAAAGTAGGCGCGCTGCATCCGTCAATGGCCGTGGGCAGATTCTGATCGAGCTCGGCCAGGCGCGAGAGGATGGAAATGACCTCTTGCTGAACGGGGTGATCGGCAGAGACATAATCCTCTAAAGAGATTCCTCTAAAGAGAGCAGTGGCGAGCATCCCGGTGTGTTTGCCCGAGCAGTTGTTATGAAGTTGCGTGAATGCTTCTCCGCTCAGTTCGAGCGCGCGAGCCGCATCTTCATTGTAAGGGGCGTGAGCGCCACACATAAGCGCGCTTTCTTCAAGCCCAAGGCGGGCAAGTATTCCGGCCACGGTTTCGGTGTGGATGGTTTCGCCATCGTGCGAGGCGCAGATCACGGCCAGTTCACGCGGCGTGATATCGAAATGATCCGCCGCGCCGCTCGTGATAACCGGGATTGCCTGAACAGGCTTGATGGTCGAGCGAGTCGATGTAGTGAGCTTTTCATCGCCGAGACGGGCTACTATATGCCCGTCCGGTTCGACGGCAATTATTGCACCGCGATGACGCGCTTCTATGATAGCGCCTCGCACAACCTCGACCAGTACCGGAAGTTCTTCCTTCATGATATGACCTCGCGCTCTTTATGAAACTGTCTACTTTACAGCACCACGAAGCAAATCACAATCTCGGCTCCAAGGCTCTCGACTCTCTATTCGACGCAGATGAGACGGGCAAGAACGCGATACTCGCGCTCGCTGAAACCGTCAATGATTATTATCTCTTCCGGGCGGCGAAACGGGCCGTGGTTTGCGCGATACTGAATAATCTTTTGCGCTCTCACTTCACCGACACCGGGCAGCGCAATCAACTCCTCGGCCGATGCGGTATTGAGGTTCACGCATTTTCTTTGCGGTTCCGGCTGAGATTTTGACTCCAACGCGGAAGACGCCGTGGTTGCATTGCCGTCTGATTGGCACGAGGTCAACGAAAGAACAGATGAGAGTATGACAAGTAAGAGCGGTTTCATGCGTGTCGCGAGCGTATCACACACCATCCATAGAAAAAAGATGTATCCGATCACCGGCACTGGTCATGCTTTCGCGCCGTCGCGCAAAGCTGATAAGCTTTTTTATATTGCGATGAAACTAATGACAAAGAAAACCAGTCTCTACCGGCGCGCTTTCCTGTCAATGGTCATAGCGGCTGCCTGTGTGATGTTTGCGCGTATCGGTTTATCGCAATCCGGCAGCGATAGAAAGTCAAAACAGGAAAAATTCGGGAAGAGCCTCGACCGCCTCAAGTGGGATTCAAAAAAGGGAATGGCCGTCGAGAAGTCAAATGAAAAGTCAAAGGACAGGCGTGAGAATAAGCCGGAGGAGCCGGGATTAAAGGACGAAAGCGCGCTCAAACTCGATACGCTCTATGTCGCTTTTGATATAACCGTAACCGACCCGACAGTTCCGCGATTTGTCACGGGTCTTGGCAAAGACGATTTTCTCGTGACCGAAGATGGTCGAAGCCAACAGGTCGCTACCGCCTCACCCGGCGACGATCAAAATCTGCCTCGATCAATTATTCTCATAATTGATTACAGCGGCTCTCAGACGCCTTACATCGAAGCGAGCATCCGCGCCGCGAAGACGCTTATCAGGCGGCTCGGCCCCGCAGATGAGATGGCCATAGTGACCGACAATATAGAGCGGCTGATAGATTTCACAAGCGACAAAACCGAGCTTACACGCGCTCTTGACCTGTTTGCGAAAAGGGCTTTCGGCGAGAAGCGACGCGGGCGGACCCTGCAATTTTCTGCGCTGTTTGCCGCGCTGAGAGAGATGATCAAGACCGAAGGCACACGCCCTGTCATCATATTTCAAACCGACGGGGATGAGGCCGTGACGTTCAGGGATCAGCCTACGGGCTCCGATTACATCTGGAATATGCCTGCCCGCCAATACGGACTCGGTGACATCTACAGCGCAGCCGCGAGGTCGCGAGCAACGATTTACACAATAATACCGGGCGAGCAGTTGATAGGTCTTGCGCCCGAAGAACTCTATGATCGCGGGCGGGCGCTGCTTACCCGCATCGAACGCGAAGGGTTTGATTCCGAAGAGCAATATCTGAAGCACGCGGAAAAGAATCCGCTTTCAAGAACTCAGGTGGAGTTATTGACGAATCGTTTCGCCCTGTCACAAACTGCGGCTGCGCGTGTTGCGGAACTGACCGGCGGCTGGACCGCGTTTCTTGAAAAGCCCGAGCAGGCCGACGCTATCTATGCCCGAATACTTTCAGACATCAATAATCGTTACGTGGTCGGCTATTATCCTGCCAACACGGAACGCGACGGCAGTTTTCGCCGCGTGCGCATAGAGGTGCGAAATCATCCCGAATACCATGTCCACAGCCGCGACGGTTATTATGCTCCGGGCAAGCAATGAGACTCCTCACCCGGTCTGAGATTTGAGATCTGAGATTTCAGATGAGTGCAAATGAGAGAGATTAATTTTCAACTCCGCGCAACCAGAATTTATCCTCTCTGATCCTTTCTAATCACGGCCTCGAACGACGGTTTTTTTCTCTTTGAATCCAAAATTTCGGATAGACATCCAAAATTCAGTAAACAAACCCCGCCCAGACACAGCGATTACCTCTTGCAGACGCAGCTAAGTCCAGGCCTATTAAGATATTAGCCTGGAGAGCCTGACAGTATGGATGATGGAATAAATGTTGCGTGCCACTCAGGAAGTTCTATAACGGCGCAATTGGTCATTTTTATAAAGAGCAGACGCGGAAGCGATTGATAATGCTTGAATAAGCGGTCGAAAGGGCCGACTCACTTGCCTGACGCGCTTGCTGTTAGACAAAAGACAGATATTGGCAGTCGGGCACTCTCCCGGCCTGCGATTTAGTGTTCCACCAATGATTGACTATAAAAGAGTTCAACGCCTTCCGACAAATTTCTCCGGCCTTTTTTTCTTGCAATGTTTCAGCCCTATCATTCGCTCTGCAGATGTAAAGAGAATATCAACACTTGAGATTTATGACAGGAGGTTACAGATGAAGACCTTGGGTTTTAAAGGATTAGCTTCTTGGGTTATCACGATGATAATGCTTGCAGCTTCTGCGCCGGTTTCCATTTTCGCGCAGACAGCCAATACCGGTTCTATCTCCGGGGTCGTCAAGGACCAGGAGGGCGCTGTGGTAGCCGGAGCAAGGGTAACGGCAACAAACACGGCAACCGGCGCTCAGCGCACAACCACTACGGGGGATTCAGGCACGTTCGAACTTCCTGCGCTTGTACCGGCTGCCTATCGCCTGGAGATTGAAGCGCAGGGATTTGCCAAATACGTTCAAGAACCTATTACTGTCAATGCGCTGTCGCGCGTTTCCATTGATTCGGAGTTGAAGCCAGCCGGGTCAACCGAACAGGTAACTGTTACGGGCGAGTCTGCGCCGCTGATTGAAACCGGCAAGACCGAGGTCGGTGGCGTAATCAATCAGCGCGAACTTGAGAGTCTGCCCGTAAATGGCCGGTCGTTTGCGTCGCTTGCGGTGCTGGTGCCGGGCGCAACTCTCCAGCCGTCGTTTGATCCGACCAAATCCCGTGTAGGCACATTTTCGGTGGGCGGATCAACAGGCCGCAACCTCAACATAACCATTGACGGGGGCGACAATAAAGACAACGCCGTGGGCGGGATTTTGCAGAACTTCACTATGGAAAGCATCCAGGAGTTTGCGCTCTCGACGCAGCGTTTTTCAGCCGCCAACGGGCGTTCAGGCGGCGCGCTGCTTTCGGTGGTCAGCAAGAGCGGCAGCAATACTTTTCATGGCTCGGCTTTCGGGTTCTTCCGCGACGATAAATTTAACGCGAATGCGCCCGCGCTCTTAGCCAAGGCCAACTCCACTCTGTTTGATCCGGGTGATGCGATAAAGCCTCCATTCAATCGCCAGCAATTCGGCGGCTCGGTCGGCGGCCCGATAGTGAAGGACAAGTTCTTCTTCTTCGGCGCTTATGAGCGCACCCGCGAGCGCGGAAACTCCATAGTTCCGACCTTCGCTTTTAACGAGATACAACTGCTCGAACCGCTGGGTTATCAGGCCGTTCGATTCCTTCCTCAACCCTTCGACGATCATCAATACACAGTCAAGCTGGATTATAATGCCGCCTCAAACCACGCTCTCTCTTTCAGATTCGCGGGCCAGAACAACCACGGATTGAACGATCAGGCGGGTTTCCTTACGGTCTTTACAGACCTTTCGGGCGGCAACACCACGAAAAACGATCTGTACAACTTCCTCGGTTCCTGGACCTGGACGGCAAGCTCGCATATCGTCAACCAGTTCCTCTATCAGTTTTCAGACTTTGACAACCAAATCGGCGCGACTACCGATTTGCCGCTCTTGACGTTTCCGAGCCTTGCAAACGGGGTAGGCCGCAACGGCAACGTGCCGCAGCAAACGCTTCAAAGGAAGCACCAGTTCCGCGATGACCTGACCTGGAGCAAGGGCAAGCACGGATTGAAGTTTGGCATTGACTTCACCGATGTTCCAAAGCTCGGCGGACTGTTCGCCTTCCTCTCAGCGCCGGAATATGATTTCGGCTTCGATCCGAGTGAAATCATCAACAATCCGAATCAGTTCCCGCAAGGGTTTTTCACGAGCCAGGTGCGGCCCGGTCCGATTACCTGTGGTTTCATCGGTGTGCCCGGTTGCAGTCAGGCGGATTTAGACGGGCTTGGGGTAGTCGTCGACACACTGCTTGCAGGCGGCAATCCGAGCTTCGATCTGAGGGACGGCGCAAAGAATATATCCTGGTATGTGCAGGATGACTGGAAAGTCAGTTCTCGCCTGACTCTCAACGTAGGCCTGCGCTATGACGTTGACCTCGGATTCTTTGATGCCAACCACCAGGCCAACAATCGCACCTTCCGTTTCTTGAATATCATCGGCAACCCCTACGGCGATAGAGTGGTCAAGGACGACAAGAACAACTTCTCGCCGCGCATCGGATTTGCCTATGATCTGTTTGGCGACAGCCGGTCGGTTGTGCGAGGCGGTTACGGCATTTACTATGACCAGTCGTTCCTGAACGTGCCGTTATTTGCGGTGCAGCAGGCCAACGATGAGATTTATGCCTTCATCGTTGATGACAGTCCGAATCTGAGCCTGGCGTCGCCGCCGCCGCCTTTCCCGCGCCCGCTCGTCAACCCGCCGATAGGGTTCCCGGTAACGGGGCGCTTGATCGATCCTGATTTCGAGGCTCCTTATTCACAGCAGTTCAACGCGGGATTCGCCCAGGAATTATGGAGAAACGCGGCCATCGAATTCGACTACGTTCACATATTGGGTCTGCACGAATTCACGCAGTTGAACATAAACCCGCGCATCGGGCCTCTGCTCGGGCTGCAACGTACGGACCCGAATCCGGGGCGGTTGTTGACCCCGGCTATTCTGGCGCACGCAAGCGAACTCCAGGCGGAATTTGGCCAGGTGGTTCCTTTTACCAATATCCGCGTGGCGCAATCCGACGGGCGTTCGCGCTATGACGCGCTTACCATTTCCTTCAAGAAGCGGTACGCGAATAAGTTCCTGTTGAATGCTCACTACACGCTTGCGCGAACGCTTGCATGGTTTGGCATAGTCTCTGACTTTGGCCTTCAGCCACAGAATCCGTTCAACAAGTTTGACCCGGCTGCCGAATTTGGTCACACGGGCGAAGACGAGCGTCATCGCTTTGTGGTGTCGGGCGTGTTCGATCTGCCGTGGGGCTTCCAGCTTGCGCCTATCCTTCAGTTGTCGTCGGCGCGACCTTACAGCATCTTCCCGGCCGGAGGCGCTGACATAAACAGGGACGGCGTTTTGAACGACCGCGAAACCCGCGACGGAAACGACCAGGATCATTTGCCGCCTTCAACCGAGCGCGGCGATAATTTCTCGCAGGTGAACCTGAGAGTGTCGAAATACATCAACTTCAATGAGAGGGCTAAACTCGGTCTCTTCTTTGAAGCCTTCAATATTTTCAACACCGGGAATTTCGGCAATTCCTACGGGCAAACTGTCGGAACGCCCAATTTCCAGAAGCCGGTAAACTTCTTTGGGGCCACCGGATTCTCCGAGCCGATAGGAATTCCGTTCCAGGCGCAATTCGGTTTCCGCTTCACCTTCTAAGTTGAAGTTTTTGGCCGAACACCAAAAGGCCGTGACTCGCGCGAGTCACGGCCTTTTCCCATCTGAGATTTGAGATTTGAAATCTCAGACGAGCATAACGGATTTTATTTCCGTACAGGGGAGCCGCAAATGAATTTGGTGACCATAAGCAGGCAGATGGCTTTTGGCTTCGCCCCAATCCCGCTCCTGCTCACAATCCCGCTCCTGCTTTTGATACTTGCAGCAACAAATTACGCTCAGGGTCTGCACACGCTTCAGGGCAAGGTTGTTTTGCCGAATGGGATTCAGCCGCAAACTCCAATCAAGGTAACGCTTACGTTTAACGGCAGGCGAATATACGAGACATTTACGGACCTGAGCGGTAGATTCACATTTGGGGCTTTGAATCGCGGGACGTACCAGCTTACGGCCGAAGGCGACGGCAGCACCTTTGAGACTACGACCATCTATGCCGAGGTCTCTGCCTTCGGGAGCGCGCCACAAACCTTTACTCAGAATATCCAGTTGAGGCCAAGAGCGAGCAAGCAACTGCCGCCCACCGGAGTGATTTCCGTCGAAGCCTTTGACTCAAACATACCCGAAGCCGCAAGGAAAGAGTTTGAGAAGGGGGTAAAGCGAGCAAGCGACAATCAGCCGGAACGCGCGATAAAGAATTTTCAGGAAGCGATCCGGGTTTACCCCGATTATTACGACGCGCACGTTTTGATGGGCGAGCAGTATGCGAAACTCCAACGAAACGACGAGGCGAAAACCGCCTATCAAAAAGCCATCCAAATTAAGGCCGACCGCGCCGACGCCTACATAGGATTCGGAGTCCTGCTGGTCAAACAAAAGTCTTATCAGGATGCGCTCATCCCCTTGCGACGGGGCATAGAGTTAAACAAGCAATCCTCTACAGCGCATCTTTTCCTCGGTTTCGCACAGATGATGACGAGCGATTACGCCGCAGCCGAGGTTAATCTCTTACGAGCCTACGAAATCGACAAGCCCGCGCTTGCGCACATCTATCTGGCGAATCTGTATGACCTGAAGGGCGAGCCCGTGAAGGCAATTCAACAGCTTGAGGCGTTTCTGAAAGAGAACCCCGAATCGCCCAATTCGCGCCAGATACGCGAAGTGATCGAAAAGCTTCGAAAACAAGCGCAGGGTAAGAAATAGGCGCGAGCAGGAAAGAAAAAGGCGCGAGCTGGAAAGAAAAAAACGCCTCCCCCGATACACAAACCGGAAGAGATTCCTTTCTTTATCCGCTCTGTTTTGCAAGTTGCTGGCAATCGCCAGATACTTCGATCCTGCGCGGCATTTCTCCACACGTGATGCCAATGTCCTCTCATCGATCCATCGAGACCAGGCCGTTAATACTCGTATTTTCTGCAAAAAAGAGAATCGGGGCCGGTTTGAATCGAGGCATACTCTTTGCTGATATTTTAGTTGCTTTGATGGATTAGTTATTACGAATCTGCGCCTTGGGCCTCAAAAGGAGTGAGACATATGTATACGCACAAGAAGAGCAATTTTTCGATTTTGATTGTCGATGATGAGGAGCCAATACGAAAGCTTCTGACTGCATACTTATCAGATGATTATAACTGCGTCACGGCCTCAAGCGCCGATGAAGCCACGAGTCTGTTGGCGGGAGGGACCTTCAACCTTGTGCTGTCCGACATAACCATGCCCGGCACTTCCGGGCTTGAGCTGTGCCAGTACATCAATAAAGCCTGCCCGGAAACGGTGGTGATTATGGTGTCGGGGATGACCGATATTGAGTATGCAATTGAAGCCATGAGGCACGGAGCGTTTGATTATGTAACAAAGCCTTTCGACCTCTCACAGTTGATGATGGCAGTTGATCGCGCCCTTCGGTATCAGAGTCTCAATATTGCCAAACGCCGTTACGAGGAATCACTGGAAGAGATGGTCAAGGAGAGGACCAAAGAACTGCGGATGCTAAACGAAAACCTCAATCAGACGCTTGAGGCGCTCTACACAAACTACCGCGCAACATTACGCGCGCTCGCCAAGGCATTGGAGGCGCGCGATGTCGAGACTTCGGGTCATTCGGATCGCGTGGTCGCCTATAGCCTCAGACTGGGCAGAGAACTGGGTTTGTCGCATAACGATCTGATAGGGCTCGAGCAGGGCGCGTTGCTTCACGATATAGGAAAGATAGGCGTGCCCGATTCCATACTCCGCAAGCGCGGCTCGCTTACCGAAGACGAATGGACGGAGATGCGCCAGCACATTGACTACGGGTTATCCATAATCGGCGGGATAGACTTTCTATCGGGCGCGCGCCCAATTGTGGGCCAGCATCACGAAAAGTATAACGGCAGCGGTTATCCAAATGCCCTGCGCGGAGAACAGATACACATAAACGCGCGCATTTTTGCAGTCGCCGATGCCTTCGACGCGATAACAAGCGACAGACCTTACCGCGCGGCAGCTTCCTATACGGCGGCTCGCGACGAGATAGTCGCCAACCTTGGAACTCATTTCGATCCGAAAGTCGTTAGTGCCTTCTTAGCCATTCCCATGAGCGAATGGACAGAGATACGCTCGACCGCTCAAACCGAGGATTATATCGAACAGATAATAGATCAGCACGAGTTGCGTTCGTTTATCGTCTCGCTCAAGCGTCACACGGGAGTGACCGGCCCGCTCAGCCTGGCCGTCGCATAAACCAGTCGCATAAACCAGTCGCATAAACCAGCCGCATAAACCAGTGGCTTCACCGCAAAAGTCCCGAGCTCTGCTCTGCGGTGAAGCCACGCCTCGCGGTAATCAAACAAGTCAAAAGCAATCTTTTCGCAAGATAATATTCTTTTCCCACATAACGTTTTCTGTTAATATATCGGTTCTCTTTCGGCTGCACTCATACAGTGGTTTCCATCAACCCAGCCGTAATACTCACAATTTAATTAAGGAGTTTGAACTGATGAGGATATTAAATAATTTTCCTGATTGTTTACGTCGGGCGCTGCTGGCGCTGACGGCAGTCTGTCTGCTTATCGCGGAGCAATCTTTCCCTGCGCGCGCGCAGAAACTTGATGGGATTGACCGCGACCGGGGTCACACGATGCTGAAAGTGATAAAAAAGAGCATTGAGAAGGATTACTATGATCCCAACTTTCACGGCATGGACCTCGATGCGCGATTCAAGGCCGCCGACGAGAAAATAGATCAGGCTACCTCGCTCGGCCAGGTCTTTGGCATAGTTGCTCAAGCACTTTTGGACCTGGACGACTCGCATACTTTCTTTATACCGCCGTCGAGAACCATAAGAGTTGATTACGGATGGCAGATGCAGATGATAGGCGACAAGTGTTATGTGGTGGCGGTAAAGCCCGGCAGCGATGCCGAAGCAAAAGGGCTCAAGCCGGGCGATTTGCTGCTGTCGATCGAAGGATATACACCGGCCAGAGAGAACATGTGGAAGATGACCTATTTGTACTATACGCTGAGACCCCAGCCGGGTTTGCGCGTGGTGGCGCAGAGCCCCGGCGGACAACCGCGAGAACTGGATTTGCCGGCAAAGGTACAGCAATCGAAGAGGACTCTGGACCTCACAGGCAGCGACGGAGGCGCAGATATCGGCAGACTCATAAGAGAGGGCGAAGACGAAGACCGCCTGAATCGCCATCGCTATTATGAATTGGGCGATGATCTGTTTATATGGAAGATGCCTCATTTCGATCTGTCCGAGCAGCAGGTAGACGATATGATGAGCAAGATTCGCAAGCGAAAGGCGCTCATCTTAGACCTTCGCGGCAATAGCGGCGGTTACGAGACTACACTTCTCAGGCTACTGGGTCACTTCTTCTCAACAGATGTGAAGATAGGGGATATAAAAAGGCGCAAGGAGACGAAACCGCTAATGGTCAAATCGAGAGGCAAAGATGCCTTTGAGGGGAATGTCGTCGTCCTCGTGGACAGCAAATCAGCCTCGGCCTCTGAGCTGTTTGCGCGTGTAATGCAGATTGAAAAGCGAGCGAAGGTTCTGGGCGACCGCACCTCGGGTGCGGTCATGAGGTCTATGGGGCACACTTTTCAGATGGGTGTGAATACGGTAGTACTTTATGGCGCAAGCATAACCGATGCCGATATCGTAATGACGGACGGCAAGAGCCTGGAGCGAGAGGGGGTTACACCTGATGAAGTGTTGTTGCCTTCGGGCGCGGATATGGCATCCAACCGCGATCCGGTAATCTCGCGCGCGGCGGAACTGGTCGGGATGAAAATAGAGCCGGAAAAAGCCGGCGCGTTTTTCCCCATCGAGTGGCGGAGGTAGTTTTCAGCCTGTTCTGTCGCTTTGTCAGGGTCATTCAGTTTTCCAAAATGTAGTATATGAAATGGGAATAGCCCACGGATGACGCGGATGCGACGGATTTACGCGGATCTGACCGTATTTGATCTGATCCGTGAAAATCCGTCCGATCCGTGGGCTATTAGCATAACCTTTTGTTCAAATTGCTCACAGGTCAAAAACTGAATGGCCCTGACCTTTTGCTTTCATAATTAATCGCTCACCGCGAGTCTGTTTGAGCAATAGAGAGGATGCTGCTAAAATGCCCGTTTCTATTTGAGAGCGATATTTTGCAAAGCAGAGGTAAATATGAGCACAAAAGATGCACCCCTTTTCGAAGCATTCCTAAACCGGCACGAGAGCGGAGAGTGGGCCGAAATCATTCGATCTCTTCTTTCACACATACACGAGGTTGACCGGACGGCCACCCGCATCTGGTTCGCCTTCTTTCCGCTTGAGATCGCGCGGGCATTCGATCAGGCTCCCGACCCGGAAGACCTTGCGAGAAGGCTTGTCATGCAGGGGCGATACCTGCTGAAGGATCACATAGACACTTCACACACATTTCTGTACGGACATCGCTACTGGCCCGAGGTCAAACAATTGCTTATCGAGCGCGCAATTTCGGCCAGGGCCCCGGCAAGTCTCGACCTTGCGCTCCTGATACGCGAATTTGCGGGGGAAATCGCAGGTAAGGTGAAGGCCGAGCAGTCTCTACTGACAGGCATTACAGCGGTCGCCTTTATGACATTGCAGCAGACAGGTTTGGATGCCTTCAAGTTCTCGCCGGGCAAAGTGCTTTTGTCGGGCCGGCGCGCATCCAAATCGCCCGATCAGATATTGAAGGAGCGCGCGCGTGATGACGGTCAGGGATTGTTCGGATTTCTCAAGGGGGAAGAGAAGGTATACACAATCACATTCGACGAGAATGACGCGAGCGCCGCATTCAAGCTTATAAACACGCAGCATCTGACAACGGCGGCGGCCAATGACAAGCGCGATTTTGTATCACGAGACTCGCGCTGTACGGTCGATGAAGGCCCTATTCCCGTGCAATGCCGCTCGGCTTCCTGCGGCACGTGCTGGGTGGGGGTGCTTGGCGGAGCGGAAAAGCTTTCAAGCGTCGCCCCGCTTGAGAGTCGCAGGATAAAGGAATTCGGCTACATAGACACGGACGAACCAAAGCCTATCATCCGGCTGGCCTGTCAGGCTCAAGCCCACGGCGCGGTCTCTATAGTCATACCGCCCTGGAACGGTGTTTACGGAAAATTCCTGCGCGGCTACAAGAGCCTGCTCGACGAAACTCAGGAACTGTCGAAGTAGGATGCACTCAATGAACCGTGAATCGTGAAGCGTGAAGCGTGACCCGGAGATTGGCAATTATCTGTTAACTGCCATATGCCTGAAAATCACGCATTACGCATCACGCATCATTGAGTGCCTCACCCTTTGTACCAATACTTCGTCTTTTCGGCCCAGGTGCTCTTGGGGTATTTCCTGTGAAGCAGATCGTATGCCTGTTTTGAGAACTTACCCGTATCATCATTTGTGCATCCATAGCGGGTTGACTTCACTGCCAGATGAAGGGCTTCGGGCACACGCGGATCGCCGGGTTTCGCATTTGCCCATCTGACGGCCTCCGCGCAAAGATAGTTGGGCGCAAATCCTAGCGCGGCAAGCTTTTGCATATCGGCTTTTGTCTCTGCCTTCTCCGTGCTGCTTAAGAAATCGGGATAGACCGTCTCGCCTTCCTGTTTGCCGTGCCCGAGCTGGTTAGACTCGTCTGTCGGATCGAACGAACACCACCAGTTATCCCTGTAATTATCAATTTCACCAAGCGGCGTCTGCCTCCCTATCCCCGGAGAGACGTATGGCTGAGAGCCGGGAAATTTCAAAATCAGGTAGAGAGCGGCATACTTTCGCTCTTCCGGAGTCGCGGCTGAAAGATAATCGTCAAGATACTGTTTCAGGTCGGGAATGAGCTTTTCAAGAGCCTCAGCCGAAGGTTTTCCTGCCGCGTCGTTATCAAGCAAGGCCACTCTGACCCACGCAGCAAGCGCAACCCTCTGATGAAGATGCGCCGGAAGGGCTTCGCTGAGCGCGGCTTGCTTTAGCACGCTCACAGGTAGTTTCTCGTTCATAATCTCGGTCGCGTCACTATCGAAACTGATCTTCCCGTTTGCATATGCCTTCAGTTGCTCGTCTTCGCTTATATCCGAAGGAAGCTCTCTGCCGTCTTCATCGTAGGTGACGGCCGATGGCACACGCTCAGCATATTTGAGAAACTCTTCCAGATTGCGAGCTACTCTCATCCTGAGCGCGCGAAACGAGTTGAGGGTCGAGGGCGGAAACGCCTTATCGCCTCCGGCAAGCAATCCGTCAAGCTCCGCGCGGGCCGCGTCCTTTTTGCCTGTGTCGATCATCAGTCGCAGACGATGAAAGGCTACAGTAGCAAAGGCCGGAGAAGAGGGCTTTACCTTTGCCGCCGCTTCCAGAAGCTTTGGCGTCCGGGGGTTCTGACCGTCTAGCTTTGCGAGCGAAGCTACCATCCAGGGCAAAGATGATGTCTTCTCCCATTTTTCCAGCGAATAATTGAGCGCGGCATCGCCCGGAAGCTGAAAGGTCATAATCCAATCGGTCATGTCATCTTCTCTTATTACGGCAGGAAGCGCGTCGAATTTCTTTTCCTCTTCTACATCGTTTTCATACTTATCGAGCAGCAGGGTGTAATCCCACAAATCCTGTTTTATGGTCGGGCCGGAGTTCTTCTTGAGCAAAGACGCAGCAAGTTCGCGAAGTCGCTCTACGGGATGAAGCCGGAAGGCTACGAAACTGAGCAATCGTTTTGCCGCCGCGTGATAGGCGGTCAGTTTCTGATCGGTCGTGATGGTCTTTAATTGAGCCTCGGCCTGCTTCAGGGCAGTCTCGTCTATCTCGCCCTCCTTCGCGTTCAAGGTCCCTTTTCGCACAAGCGCGCGAGCGGCCAGATAAGGCGCTATCTGTTTCCAGGGCGAGGAGGCGTCGGCGGCGATGGAGCGAAATGTCTTCTCCGCCGCGTCGAAATTGCCCGCGTAAAAATTGGCCGAGGCTATCTGGTAAGTTCGGTCATCTTTAAGCGGCGCTTGCCACGCAGCAGGGGGCGCATCGGGTATCGCCGGTCCATTCGAGCAGTTGGTAAATACCCGGTCCTGAGCCTCAAGCCAGGCTTTCACCTCCTGGCTCGAAGCGCCGAATCTGGTTATCAACCCGTTCAGCGTGTCTGTCGCCGTTTGAAACGCATCATCGGTGCAATTGTAATAGTAGAGGTAACGGTCTTGCTTATCTTCGCTTTTGACGACATCGAGTTCCTTCAACTCTGTGGCTCCTGCCACCCTGGCTCTCGCGTCGAGCCATTTCTTCACAGGGCCTTCTTCCGATTCGTTGTCCCAGTAAGGCTTCAGCCGCTCATCCCATAAAGAGGCGACCCCTTTCTGCTCTTCGCGGTCAAACCCGGTGCCTGTGAAATAGCGATATGCCACAAACAGATAAGAGCGCGCATATTTTGGCCGAAGCACGCCAAGCTCTCCGGCGGCGAATCGCGCAATCGGAAAATCGGGATGCAGATCGTAAGTAAAAATAGCTCGCGCAACAAACGGCCCGCAGCCCTCAATCGGGCGCGAATTGTAAATCAGGGCGATCATCATCAAAAGCACGAGCAGAAACTTGCGATTTCTTACTGCCAGGTTTCTTACTGTCAGATTTCTTACTGCCATTGGTTTACCTCTTCAATGATCTTGCGCGCGGTCTCTTCGGACCACGGGCGGGGATGAAAAATGTAAATTCTTCGGCCCGAAGGCAGATTCTCTAAAGGCTCATCCGTAGAAATGCCCAGACTCAGGCGACTCGCGGGTGGGCGAAAATCTTCGCCCGCTTTCAAGCGGATTCTTATCTGGCGATCATCGGCACCCATGCGAAACAGCATAGGGACGGCTTCGTCTATGGGGAGGCCGGATATCCAATCATCATACAGACACCACGAGGCGAGCGCCGTTATCGAAAGCCCTACGGAGCCGGGCAGTTCGCGGCGCAGATCGAAAAGCAGGTCGCGATAAAAGCTGCGCTCCCGCATTCGAGCATCGAAGTCTATCTGAACGGCTGTGACCTCGCGCTTGCCCGCCGCTTTGACTATGCGGGAAACAACCGTTGCCCTTTGATCCGACGAAAGTTCAGGGGGATTCGAAGAGTCGGTTTCTATTCGCACTACGGCTACAAGCGATGCTGCTTCGGGAAAGCTGAGCGGCTGTAATCTTGGCCGGTCAAACACTTTGTCATTTCTCAGATAAATGGTCTCAGCCAGAAAGGCTATGCCGACTTTGTTCGGATCAATAAAGCGCAAATCTTCGGGACGTTCCCACGCCCAGAGCATTACCCGGGGCAGGGCCGATAGGCGACGCGGGGAAGCCCCGCCCTTTGCAAACAACGGAGGCGCAAATAATCTGCCGATTGCGATAGCCGGCCAGACAGAGGCCAGGGCCAGTATCAACCCTAAAAAAAACCTTCTTTTTGTTTTTGGCCCGAACCCGAAGTTTTCTTGCTTTCTCATTTGATAATCCGAAGGTTGCGCCGCCATCCCAGGCCTTTTCAGCATTGCCCGATGGAATAAACAGCCCGGGGATTATACCCTCAGAGCCCGAGCAAGGAAACCTGATCCGATAGCACACCCTCCATTAGTCGAGATTTCCAATCTCAACTCTCAGATGAGCGGTTGTGAACGAATTTTTTTGTTCTTCTCTCTTGACAGGAATTAGATTTAGACTTATTCTAAATCTAATGTTAGTTCAACATCAAAACAGGGATACACACCATGGCGAGCCGGCACTGACGCGACAGCGAAAGGTAGTGCTTGAGGTGGTTCGCGCAAGCGAAGACCACCTGACTGCGAGCGAAGTATTTGAAGCCGCACGCGCCTTGATGCCCAGGATCAGTTATGCAACCGTCTATAACTCTCTCAGATATCTGAAAGAGGCGGGGCTGGTGAGCGAGATAACCTTTGGCAGCGGCGCGAGCCGTTACGACCGCGAAATCGCCCGCCACGATCACGCGATTTGCACAAGCTGTGGAAAACTTGTGGATTTCGATCTTCCAGAAACACTTGAACTTATGCTCCCAGCGGCTCAGAATGCACGCTTCCAACCGCAATCGATCCACTTGACGCTTAAGGGGATTTGTCCCGACTGCCAATCCGATTAACCGGAGAGGGTCGCAAAAATTGTTTTGAAGCGCGCCCAACCTGCTTTTAAGCAGCAAATGATTCAAAGATACTTGTAAATCACATACTTAGGAGGATATATGACAGCAACACTAACAGCAATTAACCGGGCACAGGTGGGCCACCCTGCCCCGGATTTCGAGATGGCTTCGACCAAGAACATAGATAAACTAAACGAAAACGTAAAACTGTCGGATTACAGCGGCAAATGGCTGGTTCTGCTCTTTTATCCGCTCGACTTCACTTTCGTATGCCCGACGGAGTTGACCACCTTCAGCGACCGTTATGAAGATTTCGAGGGAATCGGAGCCGATCTGCTCGGCGTATCGACCGATTCGGTCTACTCGCATAGAGCGTGGCTCAACACCCCGCGCGATAAGAGTGGCGTGGAAGGTCTCAAGTATCCGCTCGCGGCGGATTCGACCAAGCAGGTTTCGCGTGACTACGGCGTGCTCATAGAAGACCAGGGTGTAGCCCTTCGCGGACTGTTCGTTATAGACCCCGAAGGCGTACTCCGCTACAAGGTAGTTCACGACCTGAACGTCGGGCGTTCGGCCGAAGAGACTCTGCGCGTCATACAGGCACTGCAAACGGGCGGCCTCTGCGCAGCAGAGTGGCATCCGGGTCAGGATACGCTCAATGTCTGATTTTAGATAGTGATGCGCGAAGAGTGATTCGTGATTCGTGATCCGTGATTTTCAGGAAAGCCGCAGATTTAAGCCAACTTGCAAGCTTGCTGAAACACGGATCACGAATCATTTCAGTGAGGTAATGATTATGCCGATGAGGATCGGAACAGAGATGCCGTCGTTTGAAGGCGCGACGGAATGGATAAACGGAACAGCGGATGAAGCCACAGAACAGGCCAAGGGGCGGCCCACACTGGTGCATTTCTGGTCGGTCAGTTGCGGCATCTGCAAGGACAATCTGCCGCGCGTCACCGATTGGCGCGACAAATTTAGAGATAAAGGATTGCGAGTCGTAGCCGTTCACATGCCTCGCTATCCGGCGGACCTCGATCAAGAGGCCGTGCGGGATACGATAGAAAAATTCAATATCAGCGAGACGTGCGCTGTCGATAACAAGCATAAACTTCGCGATGCATTCAAGAATGAACAGGGATTTGTGCCCGCTTATTACCTGTTCGACGCCGAAGGAAAGCTCAGAAGCTTTGCCGCAGGCGAGCGCGGACTCGATATGCTGGCTTCGGCCATGAATCGAGTGCTTGAGGCGGCAGCATCACAACAGGCTTCCGGGTAAATTTGCTTCCGCACAGTAAGTAAGGGAAAGGGCGAGCCTATAACTGCTCGCCCTTTTTTCTATGGCCGCTTCTTCAAACGAGCTTTTCTCTTCACAGAATCAGCATCGCGTCGCCGTAGCTGTAAAACCTGTATTCGTGCTCGACCGCGTGACGATACGCTTCGAGTATAAACTTGCGACCGGCAAGCCCCGCGACCAGCATCAGAAGCGACGACCTCGGCAGATGAAAATTTGTTATAAGCCCGCCAAGCACTCGAAATTCGAAGCCCGGATAAATGAATAGATCGGTGGTGGCTGTACCGGGGGCCGGGGGCCGGGGGCCGGGAGCCGGGGAGGAAGAAGGTGTGAGTGTTTCATCTGGCCGTTCTTCCGAGGGTTCAATATTTCCTGCAAATGACACCGGCCCCCGGCCCCCGGCCCCCGGCCCCTGTCTAGCGGCCGATTCCAGCGCCCGCGTAGTCGTCGTGCCTACGGCGATGATGCGCCGTTTTTCGCTGAGCGCGCGGTTGATGATTTGAGCGGCGTCCTTACTGATCGTGTAGCCTTCGGATTCCACCCGGTGATCCTCTACCCGCTCGACGCGGACAGGCTGAAATGTCCCGTATCCGACGTGCAGGGTGATCTCCGCTATTTCAATCCCTCGCGCTTTTAATTGATCGAGCAGTTCCGGCGTGAAATGGAGCCCCGCCGTGGGAGCGGCCACTGCTCCGCGCTCGCGGGCAAAGACGGTCTGGTATCTCTCCTGATCCAGCCGGTCGCGCTCATCGCGTTTGATGTAAGGCGGAAGCGGGGTCAGGCCGATACGGTCTATGATTTCATCAAAATCGCCTTTGGCATGGAATCGGACTATGCGGCGACCCGCTTCGCGCCATTCGAGGATTTCAGCCGTCAGATGGCCTGGCTCAAATTCGATCTGCGCGCCCGCGTGCAGAGACCGGCCCGGTCGCACAAGCGCCTCCCACACAAGCGGCTCAAGCCTTCGCACAAGAAAAACTTCTACCCGTCTGCCAATGATGCTTTCGCCGTTCGCGTGCTGTCTGATCCTGCGGCCGGGGAGGCGGGCTGGAAAGACCCGCGTGTTGTTTAGAACCAGCAGATCGCCTGCGGTCAGAAAGGCTGGCAACTGATTGAAGGTCGAATCGATGAGCGAGCGGCTCGCGCGGTCTAAGACGAGCAGTCGAGAATGATCGCGTCTTTCGGCAGGCGTTTGCGCGATCAATCGTTCGGGCAGGTCGTAAGCATAATCTGAAACAAGCATAAATGCGGAGGGTCTTTCTGCTTTAGCTTTCGTCCTTCAACATCGTCTCGCCGAGCGCGGGCGTTGCGGCTTCCGAAACGGGAGCGTTTAATTCGGTGCTTACCCGAGCGCCTACCGCCGCCGGGTCGTCCGTCTCGTGCGGTTCAAATTTGTCGGAAAGGTCGCCTGTTGAGAAAGGAGGTTTCTGGTAAGAGCTATTGTTGAAAAGATGGTCGCGGTGCAAGAGAGCCGTAAACTGCGCGCCAAACAACATGATGACGCTCGATAAATAAATCCACGTCAAGAGCGCCACGCCCGCGCCTATCGAGCCGTACAATAGATCATAATGAAAATAAGGGAGCAGCAAGGCGAATCCGAATTTCGCTCCTTCCCAGAGCACACCGGCAACCACCGCGCCGGGCAGCGCCTCAAACAACGGCACATTCGTATTGGGCAGTAATTTATAGAGCACCGTAAAGAGGATTATCGTAACGACGACGCTTGCGAAAACGAATATCGTCTGCCACGCATAACCGGAAAGCGCCGTCACTATCGGCCCCAGTCGCAAGGGGATTTTCTCTGCCGCGGCCCTCACGCCGGAGATGAAGGCTGTAATCAATGCCGATGCTCCGAGCAGGGCAAAAATTATGCTCATCACGGCGAAATTCACTACCCGCCCGTGCAAAAACGAACGCGGATAAGTGCCCCAGACGCGATTGAGCGCCTTCTCAATCGTAGTGAACATCCACGATGATGCCCACAGCATTACAAACAAACAGCTAATAATGACTTCGGTAGAGATGTCGGAGATTGAGTCCAGATTCTTGCGGACAAAGGTTTGAGCGCCGGGCAAAAACGCCAGCACCTGACCTATGACATATTTCTGAACCGTCTGCGGGCCGATCAGGCTATTGCCGATTGTGAGCAGCAATAGCAGCATGGGAAAGAGCACGAGTATCGAAAAGTAAGAGACGGCGGCGGCGGCTGTCGTCAGATCATTCTCCATGTATGCCATGAAGCTTCTGGTCAATATTTTCCGTCTGTGTGCCTTTATCACCATAGTCAACCGGCCGCCCGATGCCCCGTCCTCGATCAAACCCCTCACTCAGATTCTAAGTGCCTGACCTCTCAAATGGAAGTCATAAGCCCGCCTTTATCCATTGAGCCGGAAATCAAGGCCGGGCCATTTAATTTTCAGATTGAGCTGCCGGGATGGTAGGAAACTACTGTTTGCTCTATGAAAGACCTTAGCCTGAGTCAAGATTTCCTGAAAATTAAATGGCCCTGAAAGCAAGGGCAGTCAGCTATGAGCTTTCAAATCTCAAGTCTTAAATCTCGGTTCTCAGATGGGTGCCGCCCTTGTCGAATTCATGACCTGTTGAGCTTATCTTCGGCTCTGCAACAGATTGGCCTCAAATGAAAACTGTGTGGCGGTTCGTTCTCGATGAATCCCTAAAGCTATCTTCACGCACTCGCTCACAAGCTCGTCAAACGGGACTCCGGCAGCTTCCCAGAGGTAGAAGGCGATAGAGCCGGGCATGGTGTTTATCTCGTTGAGGTAAAACGCTGCGCCGTCTTTCTCTAAGAGAAAATCGAGCCGCGCGACCCCCGCAGCGCCGATTACGCGGAAGGCTTTTTTTGCCGTCTCTTGAATCTTCGAAGTCATCTCTTCGGATACGGGAGCCGGTATTATGCGGTCAAGCGAGGCCATGCCGCCTTTTGTGCCGCTGGATTTGCCTTTGCCGCCTCGCTTGTACTTATCATCAAAGGTCAGAAGCGCCTGGCCGGTGACAGGCTGTTCGCAGGCCGAAGCCCGTTCCGGCGGCCCGAGCACCGAGCAGTTGATTTCGGTGAAATCGACGAGCGCTCGCTCGACAAGCGCCCGCTCGTCGAGTATCAACGCCACATCGAGCGCGTCTTTCAATTCGGCCGAAGACCCGCACCTCTTTACGCCGATGCTGCTGCCTAAACAGGCGGGCTTGACTATGACCGGGTAGCTTGAAAAACCTTCCACGCGGGCGATGACATCCTGCCCGCTGGCCTTCCACTCGGCTCTTGAAACAGACAGGCATTCGAGCACGGGAATGCCCGCGTCACGAAAGAGCGATTTCGCTCTCACCTTGTCCATCCCCATCGCGGAGGCGAGTACGCCCGCTCCGGCGTATGCGACATCGGCCATCTCGAACAGACCTTGAAGCGCCCCGTCTTCGCCGAAAGAGCCGTGAATGGCTGGGAAGAAAACGTCTGCCCATAACTGAGGCGGCTTCTTGAAAAGACCCGTGCTCGTGCTCGGATGCAGCAACAACTGGCGCACCGAGCGGTCGGGGCTGAGGCTGACGCGATGCGTGTCGGCAAGTTTCGCCGGGTTGAACGAAGGGCCGGAATACTGCTTTATGTTATGAAGCGGCAAGCCCGCAAACCACTCGCCTTCCTTTGTGATATAGATGGGCAACAGGCGATAGCCCGCCACCTCAAGCGCATCCATTATCTGGTGGCCGGTGATGACAGACACTTCGTGCTCGGCCGATCTTCCTCCGAACAAAACGGCAACAGTCTCTTTTTTCCTGTTTTGCATATTAGGATTCCGTGTTCTTTCCCTGAAAATTATTCAAACTATATTCCAGCCGCCCCCGCTCAAGCTTCGTCATAAAGATCGGGCAGGTCGTTTTCAAACAGAACAACGTCGCCGGGTTTTACTATCTTCTGTAGCTCGGCGGTCGCCTCTGTAAGATCTCTTACGACTCGCAGTCGCTCTTTGGGAAACTGCTGGCCTTCAAGCCCTCTGAGAATGTCTTCGGTCTGCTTGATTCCGACAAGCAAGACGTAATCGCAAATGCGCGCGGCGTTGGCTCCAAACTTTTCGTTCTCTTCGGCCTCAAGTACTCCAAGCTCGACCATGCCCGGTGTGACCAGCACTCGCTTGCCTGTATCGAATTCCTTGAGCACGTTTAGCGCTTCGAGTGCGCCCATGGGGTTTGAGTTATAGGAGTCGTCGATCACGACCACGCCAGCCGCGCCCGGAATGAGTTGAAGGCGGTGTGGGACCTGCTCGATTTTCGGGATGGCCGTGGCTATCTCGTCAAGCGAGAGCCCCATCTCAAGGGCAATCGCCGCCGCGCCCAGAATGTTTAAGACGTTGTGACGACCAAGCAAAATCACCTTTGTTTGAGCGCGGTTGCCTTCGTTATCGACGAGCGTAAAGCGGAGCCCTTCGTGGCTCATGGAAATCTCTTCGGCCCAGAGCCGCAAGCCCGGCTGCGCGGTATCAAGCCCGTAGCGGAGCGCCTTCACCCGGTTTGTTCGATCGGCCAGTTTTCTGCATTCGGGTATATCGTTATTGAATACGGCAGCGCCTTCACGGGGGAGCGCCTCGATCAATTCATAATTGGTCGCCTCGATGTTTTCCATCGTCTTGAATCGCTCGAAATGCTCCGGGCCTATCGAAGTGATGATGCCGATTTGAGGGCTGACCAGATCGGCAAGCTCCGCGACATCGCCGCGACGATACGCGCCCATCTCCGCGATAAAGACTTCGTGTTCGGGCTTGAGATCGCCGTTGATCACGCGGCAAAGACCCATAAGCGTGTTGAAACTTGCCGGTGTCTTCAGAACCTTGAAGCGTTCCGACAAAAGCGTTTCTAGTATGTATTTCGTAGATGTCTTGCCGTAGCTTCCGGCTACGCCCACGACGACAGGCGAATACTGTTTCAGTCTTTTCTTTGCATCGCGGATGTATGTGTTGTTGATGGCCGACTGCACGGGCACAAGCAGCAGGTTTGCAATCGGCACGGCAAGCGATGCCGCCTGGGTAATGACGAGGCTGCCTGCAAGAGCGTAAATGCCTGTCGTGTACGGGGCAGCGGTTTCGATGGCCGAGAAAGCCAGCAGGAAAAAAACGAACGCGACAATCAGGCAGATCACAACCGCTACAACGAGAATCCTCTTTGCTCTTGCGGTGTAGACGAGCGGCTTTTTTGCTTCCGGCTCGTCACGCTTAAAAAAGAGCAAGCCTCCGAGCACGACCCACGCGGCTGGCGCGATATAGGCTCCATAGCTTACGGCAAGCGACGCGAGCAAAATATGGATTCCGAGCAGAGCCAGAAGCAGGATGCCCAGACGATAATCGAACAATCGAGTGAGAGGCGAAAACCAAAGCCACTTCAGGAGTCTTGCGTTTGAATAGCTGTCAAGCTGGAGCAGGTGCAAAGAGCGAATCGCGCGAACCGCGCTCCAGGCCAGTCCAACGAGCAGGGCGATAATCGTGAGTAAAGTATGAGGATTTGCCAGTCCTACAAGCGCGCCGGGATAGTTCATGCTTATTCTCTTAAAAACTTCCTCACTATCAAATTGAATTTGTTGGCCTGATCTATATAAGCGAAATGGCCCGCGTTCTCGAATACCACAAGCGTAGAATCGGGTATAAGTCTCTCCATCACCTTTGCCGAAGCTACGGGGGTGTCCCGGTCATTGGCCCCCCAGACGAGCAGGGTCGGCGATTTGATCTCGGAGAGCACATCGGTCTGATCAAAGTTGACTACCTTGACAAAACTTTCGCGTAACGGGCCCGCCTTTGCGTAGTCTTTCGAGCCTATCATCGCGTAAATCCGATTGCGCGCCGACTGGCCCAATCGTCCGCCGTACCGCGCAAGGAATTTGCCCGTCTTCGCAAACGCGATCTTGAAATAGTATTTCATCGGACGTGGAGGGAGAACCCCCGCGCTGTCTACCAGAACGATCTTAGATACCTTTTCCGGGTGAAGGGTTGTGAGCCTGATTGTGACGCGGCCTCCGAATGAATGCGCTATGATGTGCGGGCGGCGGATGTCGAGCCTCTCCATCACGCCGAGGAGGCAATCGGTGAACTCGGGCACGCCCCAGCCCGTGGGCGGCAAATCGCTCTTACCGTGTCCCGGGAAATCAATCGCGAAGACGGTGTAGTGCTTCGTCAGATCATCGAATATGGTCGTCATGCTCTCGATAGAGCCGCCCCAGCCGTGCAGCAAGAGAACCTGCTCGCCCGCGCCTGAGATACGGTAGCGAATTCTTACCCCGTCCAGATCGATATAATCAGTGGTTGGAGTGATCGCCGCCGCCCCTGAGAAATCAGATTGTTTAGCCGTTTCGCTCGTAGGTCGAAGCCCCTTCAAACATATAATCACGCGCAATCATTAACTGATCACTTTAACACGGAGAGGGGCAGACCGGGCAACTGCACCGGGCCATTAAATTTTAAGGCAATCTACCATTCTGGCAGGCCACCAACTAAATGGTGCTGACCAATAGCCCTCAGCCGCGCGATTGAGTATAATCCAGGCTGACCCGCTTTCGGACAACCCGTGCAGGCGACAACAAATTGTGAGTCTGACGGGCATCAGGGCTTTGGGACGCTGCGAGTATAAGTAATCAGATTCGAAACAATAGATAGTCGTACACCGCAAAGACTGTGGGGATTAGAATGCCAGAACTCACACGTTCCAAACTGCCAGGTTATGGCTGCGCAATCGTCAGCGTAGCGCTTGCCACCTGGCTCAGATGGCTTCTTTTTCCTGTCCTTGAAATTCAAGTCCCGTTCATTACTTATTTCTTAGCCGTGATGGTCACGGCCTGGTACGGAGGGCTGAGACCGGCATTGCTTGCCGTCCTGCTTGGAGCGGTCGCGGCGAATTACTATCTGATTCGACCTATCAATTCTTTGGCCATCGCCGACACCGCCGCCGTGCTTGCGGAAGTCATCTTTGTCTTTGTAGGCTCAGCCATCGCCTTTTTAAGCGAGGCAATGCACCGCGCAAGACTCCGCGCCGAAGAGACCGCCCACGCACATCGTAAGAGCCTGGAGTGGTTCTCGACTACGCTCAACAGCATCGGCGATGCCGTCATAACGACCGACACAGATGGCCGCGTCACGCTCTTGAATCCGGTGGCGCAACACCTGACTGGCTGGTCGCAGGAAGAGGCCCGGGGGAAGCCTCTCGAAATAGTTTTCGATATCGTGAATGAGAACACACGCGAAAAGGTCGAAAATCCCGTGGCAAAGGTGCTCAGAGAAGGAACCGTAGTCGGGCTGGCCAATCACACCATACTGATGTCGAGAAACGGAAATGAGAATCCGATTGACGACAGCGGCGCGCCTATCAGGGACGAGAAAGGCGAAGTCACAGGCGTGGTGCTGGTCTTCCGCGATATTGCCGAGCGCAAGCGAGCCGAGCAGGACAGGGTTCAATTCCACGAAGAGATCGAGCGTCAGCGCACGCGCATGGAAAATATAGTTGCCACCGTGCCTGCCGTAGTGTGGGAAGCATGGGGCGAGCCCGACCAGTCGAAACAGCGAATCGATTTCGTCAGCAAGTATGTGGAATCGCTGCTCGGCTACACCCTCGAAGAATGGCTTTCAACCCCCAATTTCTGGCTGACCATCGTTCACCCGGACGACAAACAGCGGGCCGCCGAAGAGGCGGCGGCAATCTTCCGAGGCGGCAAGGGCGGCACTAGCCAGTTCCGATGGATGACTAAGGACGGGCACGCAGTCTGGATAGAAGCGCAATCTATAGTCATTTTGGATGAGGACGGCAACCCTGTGGGCATGCGCGGCCTGAGCGTTGACATAGGCGAGCGCAAGAAGGCAGAGAAAAATCAGAGATTTCTCGACGAAGCAACCGCGCTGCTTTCCAGTTCGCTTGATTACGAGACTACGCTCAAGAGCGTGGCGCAACTGGCCGTTCCGCATCTGGCTGACTGGTGCGCCGTCAGCATCGTCGAAGAAGGCGGAGAAGTCCGACAACTGGCAGTGGCCCACGTTGACCCTGCGAAGCTTGAGATGGCGCGTGAGTATCAGGATCGCTATCCGACCGACCCCGATTCGCCCCGAGGCGTGCCCAATGTGTTGAGGACCGGAAAGTCTGAATTTGCCTCCGAGATCCCGGATTCGCTGCTTGTCGAAGCGGCCCGCGATCAAGAGCATCTCAAAATGATCCGCGAGCTTGGCCTGAAATCTTATATGGTAATCCCGTTGATTGCGCGGGGTCGCACGCTTGGCGCGATCACCTTTATTGCGGCAGAGTCGGGACATCATTACGATCAGGCCGATCTGAAGTTTGCCGAAGAACTGGCCAAGCGACTCGCCCTCGCCGTAGATAATGCCCGGCTCTACCGCGAAGCCCGGGAAGCGCTTCGCGCGCGCGAGCAGACTCTCGAACTCCACCGCAGCGTCGAGGCGCGTCTGGACGCGCTTGTGAAGGCTTCCGACACGTTGATCGGCTCGCCCCGTCTCAGCGAGGTGCTGCCTGCGATCCTGACCCTTTCAAACCGCCTCATCTCTGCCGATGCCTATGCGGTCTGGCGGCTTCAACCCGCCACGGGTGAATGGGGCATCGTCTCTGCCGAAGGGCTTTCGGAAGCTTTTCGAGAGACGAAAATCTATGTCAAGGATTTTTCGGAAGGCATGCCGCCGGGCGCGATCATCGCCGAAGATGTATTTGAAGACCCAAGGCTTGCCGGGCGACGCGCCGATCACGAGATGGAAGGCATACGCTCGCTTCTGGCAGTGCCGTTAAAGATTCGAGGCGTCCCGACCAGCACGCTCGTCTTTTATTATCGCAAACCGCACGCCTTCACCGAGATGGAAGCGCGAGTCGGGACCGCTCTGGGCAACATGGCATCGGCCGCAATCAACGTCGCCGAGTTGTATGAGGAACAGACCCGCATGCGCGCCGAAGCCGAAATGGCCAATCGCATGAAAGACGAGTTTCTGGCCACCGTTTCGCACGAATTGCGCACGCCGTTAAATGCCATGGTCGGATGGATACAGATTTTGCGCACGGGAAAACTGGATGAGCCTTCCGCCGCGCGCGCGCTGGAAACCGTCGAGCGCAATACCAAAGCTCAGACGCAACTCATCGAAGATCTGCTCGATGTCTCGCGCATCATCGCCGGAAAGCTGCGGCTGGAAGTTCGCCCGGTCGAGCTTTCCTCAATCATCGAGGCCGCTATAGAAGTGATTCGCCCCGCCGCGCAGGCAAAGGATATAAGGCTGCAAACGGTGCTCGACCCCGGAGCCGGTCTCGTCTCGGGCGACCCCGACCGCCTGCAACAGGTCGTGTGGAATTTCCTGTCGAACGCCGTTAAATTCACATCCAAAGGGGGACGGATTCAGGTCCGGCTCGAACGCGTCGACTCTCACGTCGAGATCGTAGTCAGCGATACAGGCAAAGGTATCGAGCCGGATTTCCTGCCTTATGTCTTTGAGCGTTTTCGCCAGGCTGACAGCACTCTGACGCGCAGGCACGGAGGGCTAGGGCTAGGACTTGCCATAGTCCGCCATCTCGTGGAATTGCACGGCGGATCGGTATCGGTCGAAAGCCAGGGTGAAGGACTTGGAGCCACCTTCCGAGTTACATTGCCGATAATGATCGCGCACGATTCGGGCCGCCTCCCCACAGACGACGAGCAGTGGAAACAGACTCTGCCCGATTCCATAATGGCCTTTAGCGGCGCTCCATCACTTGAGGGATTGCGACTGCTTGTAGTCGATGATGACAGCGATGCGCGAGAGTTGATGGTGATTATGCTCAGCCAACACGGGGCCGAGGTGACATCGGTTTCGTCGGCAGCCGAAGCGCTTGACGCGCTCAAGAGCTTTACGCCCGACGTGCTTGTGAGCGATATAGAGATGCCCGGCGAAGACGGATATTCGCTGATCCGCAAAGTACGCGCACTGGAAAGAGATCAAGACAGACAACTTCCATCGATTGCGCTGACGGCGCACGCCAGAGTCGAAGACCGCGTGCGCGCCCTTTCATCAGGATTCCAGTCTCACGTAAGCAAGCCCGTAGAAGCGGTCGAATTGATCACCGTCATAGCCAGCCTCAGTAAAGGGATGAGGGATGAGGGATGAGGGATGAAAAGGACTGTTGGGGAACACATCGGTAATTGCTCAAATCAATTAATCAGAATTTCCCCACTTAATCAGAGTCGTTCCTTAGACTCTTTTTCATCCCTCATCCCTCATCCCTCATCCTTTACCCTATCGGGTCGCCCGGAGGCGTCTCTAAGGGCTCGCTCTTTTTGTGCGGCTCAGCGGGCCGATTGAGGAAACGCTCGATGTCGTCGCGTATGGCTCGCCTGTGAGCCGCGTCCATCCCGGCAGGTGTGGGCGGCTTGAGTTTTATGCTCAAATTGCGCAGAGCTTCTGTTGCGACGGCCCTCACCTGAGGCGAGGCATCGGCATTGGCTGCCAAATCCATGAGCCGCGTCACGGTCAAACTCTGCACGGCTCTGAGTATGGCCGCGTGGTAAGGGGTCGCGGCTGGCGTCACAGTCCAAACGCGTTTGATGAGCGCGGCTGTCACTTCTTCGAAATCAGGATTTGAGCGGTTGCGCGCGTGAAACTCAATCAGACGGGCCGCGCGATGATATTCGAGCAGCCCGGATATGGTGAGGTCTGCCGCAATAGTTGCGGCCCCGACGGGATCGAATGCCGGGTCGGTGCGCTTGGCGAACAACTCGGATGTGCCGCCCCCGTAGCCGAAGGCAGTCGGCGGGATCATCTCAAGTATGCGTTCGGGGATTGCCAGTTGATCGACATCAATCGTATCGAGGACCGCCGCGAGCGCTTCTCGCTGACGCGCCGCCGGAACTATCTCGCTTACGTTCGCTGGACTTGGCCCCTTCGCGGTCTTCACCGAATAAGTGTAATAAAGCCCGCCGATTGATTTGACGGCCGCCGTCAGTTGATAGCGATGGTGCAGGTAAAGAGGAAGCAATTTGGCTTCTAGCACCGACAGGGGCGTACCCAAAGGGATATTTCCCAGCCCGAAATTCGCGAGCCCAATACGGCGCACCTCCATCTCGTGACGGAGCATTGCAATCGTGTCGCTGCCGTTGTCCCAGAGATTGGCGAGCGGATGTGCCGCGCCCGCAGGCCGCGCGTCAGAGTCGGTGATAAAGAGCATCCCACGCGAGATGCCGTCTTCAAGGATGCGCTCAAGCTCTGTCGCTTCGTTTGCACCCGGTCCGAATTCCGCATATGCATACTTGATGGCGAACTTGTCGTATTCGCCTATCCCTCTGGCATAGGCATTCGACAGATCGAGCTTCCCGTCTTTGATCTCGACCATAGGCGCGGGATAATCCATCACGGATGCGCGCCCGTAAGTGCTCGCCGCGAAGTTGTGAGCGAGCCCGAGCGTATGGCCTACCTCGTGAGCCGCAAGCTGCCTTATGCGCGCAAGCGACATCGCCTCCGCATCCGTACTCGAATCCGCACCCATCAGGTAATCAACGTCCGGCGAGAAAGCGAATTCACATCCATCCCCGTCTGCCCCGCTTGCCGAAGAGCTCGCTTTGAAGGGCGGAACCAATCCCGTTCCTATTGTAAAATCCTGCCGCGCGCGCAGAGAGCCGAGCGTGACATTGCCTTTGATGATCTCGCCCGTGCGAGGGTCGGTTATGCTTCCGCCGTATGACCATCCGCGAGTCGAACGATGTACCCAGCTTATCATGTTGTAACGCGCATCCATCGGGTCCGCGTCTTCGGGCAATACCTTTACTTGAAATGCGTTCTTGAACCCGGCGGCCTCAAAGGCTTCGTTCCACCACGATGCGCCTTCGACGAGCGCGCTGCGAATGGGCTCGGGAGTGCCGTTGTCTACATAGTAGATGATAGGCTTGACCGGCTCGGAAAGTGCCGCCGTCGGGTCTTTTTTCTGAAGGCGATGACGCGCGATCCAGCGTTTTTCGATAGGCTCGGTTATTGGCGTGCCGTAATCGTAAAACTCTATCCCGGAGACCCCGACTCGCGGGTCGAGCCGTCTGGGTTTGTAATTGCTGTCGGGGAGCTCTACAAACGAGTGATGCTCGCGCACGGTGATGGACTGTGGCGAGGGAACGGTCTGGCGTACGAGCGGGCCGGGGTCGCCTTCGGTCGAAAAAGTCAGCATCGTCTCTACTTCGGTATTGGTCGGAAAGCTCTTGGTCCTTGCCAGATAAAACGCGCTTCGAGAATCGTCAAAGCGATACTGCCCCTGTCGAGTCTGGCGAAGGCGATCAATTACGCCGTGCACATCCCGTATAAAAAACTTTGTCGCGTCCACCAGAACGCGGTCGCCTTCGGAGGCTTCGACCTTGAAGCCCCATAAAACCGAGCGCGCAAACGACTCTTCGACCGCCCGGCGCTCGGGCTCGTTTCCTGTGATGGCGCGGTAGCGATAATTGGGTTCGATCATCAAAACCTTTGGCCCTATGCGCTCGAAAAAGATCACGTGCGTGTCGCCAAGCTGTCCGCGATCAAGCCCTATGGGGTTGGACCCGACGCCTGTCGGGAGCGAAATCTGGTAAAGGAGTTCGTGATTGAACCGCGAGATTTCCATCAGCATCTCGCCTTTTTCAGCGTCCCAGTAAAGCGGGATATATCCGTCAATCTTTTGCAATTTCTCGGTTCGCGCGCGGAGAGTTTTGACCTGATCTTTGTCCTTATCCTGCGCCGCGCTCGAAAGCGCCAATAGAAAAATGGTAAGAGCAATTGATAAATGTCGCATGGAAGACCTCACATAAAATAGAAGCAATTCTGAAACTGAATGGCTGGCCTGCACGCCGGGAATGCTAAGACTTGCAGATGTGCAAGTCAAGTTTTGCCCGGGTTGACGGGGATTTGAGATGGCGGCTCCAAACCGCTGTCAATCCTGCCGATCCTGTTTATAATAGATAGCCATGAACGATACACAGGACACGCAAGGCGGCGGCGAAACTCCGCGAGGGCTGTCACAACTGCGCTCGATACTGTCTGCCGTACCTGCTCGTCTGAGGGCGATAACAGAGAGCGAGGCCGCCCTAAAACCTGCGCCCGAAAGCTGGTCGCCAAAAGAAGAGCTCGGCCATTTGATTGATTCGGCTGCCAACAACCATCGGCGAATCGTGCGCGCTCAACTCGAAGAGAACCCCGCGCTTCCCGGCTATGACGGCGAAGGGTGGGTAAAGCTGCACAATTATCAGGAGCGCGACTGGCGGGACCTGATCGCGCTATGGAGCGCGGGCAACGAGCAACTTCTTGCCGCCGCCCGCACCGCCCCTCCTTCCGCGTGGTCGCGCCTGTGTTCAATAGGCGATTCCGGGCCGCTTACCTTGAGATTCGTGCTTGATGATTACGTAGACCACATGCTCAATCACCTGCGGCACATCCGCGTAGAGGTTGACGATCTCTCCGTGACGGGAGATGCGAATGATTCAGCTTATCCCGAAAAGCAAGCGACCATAAATTGTCGGATACACCCGCTGCTTGAAAGGCGGTGGAGTCCGCGAGCCTTTGAAGCCGGCCGTCGCGTAGAACGCGAAAAGATTTTGACGCTGCTTGAAGCCGCGCGCTGGGCTCCGTCGTGTTTCAACGAGCAGCCGTGGCGCTATCTGGTCTTTGATGGGTCGGATGAGGATGCTTTGAAGAAGGCGCGATCCTGTCTGGTCGAAGGCAACTCGTGGGCGCTCGAAGCGCCTGTGCTGATGCTGTCGGTCGCGCGCGAAACATTTACGCATAACGATAAGCCGAATCGCACGGCCCCGCACGACGTAGGTCTTGCGAGTGAAAACCTCGTGCTCGAAGCAACTGCTTTAGGATTGGCCGCGCATCAGATGGCCGGTTATGACGTGGAGCGAGCGCGCCGCGAATTTCACATACCCGAAGGCTTCTCGCCTATGGCAATGATAGCAATCGGCTATCCATATCGCGGCGACCTCAACGATTTGTCTGAAAGCCTGCGCGCAAAGGAGACGGCCCTGCGCTCTCGAAAAGCCTTGAGCGACATCGCATTTTCAGGCGACTGGGACGCGCCCTACGATAAGCGTTGAATCAATTGAGTTGAAATACTTGCTCTATCATCGCGGCGATTTGTAGACCTGTCCGGCCTTCATCACAAACACCACTTTACTGAGCGCGTGAATATCATCGAGCGGGTTGCCTTCGACCGCGATGATATAGACATAATTGCCCGTTCAGACAAAATTAATTTGTTAATCCCGCGATTCCTGTCTAAGATAATCGGCGGAATGAGACTGGACCTTAATCTTGTAGAGGTATTTTGCTCGGTTTACGAGGAGGGCAGCTTTTCAAAAGCTGCGCGCAAGCTGCGACTTTCCCAGCCGACCATAAGCGGGCACATCAAGAATCTGGAAGATCACATCGGCGGCAGGCTCTTTGACCGGCTGCCGCGCCGTATAGTTCCCACAAGCCTGGGCGATCTGCTCTACAGGCGAGGTCGCGCCATACTGAATGAAAAAGAGGCCGCGCTCCGCGAGATAGATAAATTTCTCAACCGCATGGAAGGCGTGCTTTCGATCTGTGCCAGCACCATACCGGGCGAATATCTGCTCCCTGCGCTTGTCGCCGAGTTTCATTCCCGTTTTCCGGCCGTAAATATGGAAGTTCGCATATCGGACTCCGAAGCGGCCTGTGATCAGGTGCTGGCGGGCGACGTTGAAATCGGATTCGTAGGCGCAAGGCTCGAAACCATAGGTCTGGATTTTTATCGCTTTGCCTCAGACGAACTGGCGCTTGTTACGCCCAACGACGCTCGATGGAAAGATGTCGAATCGCTCACGCTTGACCAGCTTGTCTCTGTCCCTCTTCTCACCCGCGAAGCCGGGTCGGGCACTCGACTGGCATTTGAAAAAAGGGTCGCCCGCCCGCTTGAAGAATTCAATCTCGTAGGCTCGCTGGGCTCGACCGGCGCAATCAAAGAAGCGATCAAGGCGGGTCTGGGAGTCTCCGTAGTATCGCTGATCGCCGTCAGGTCTGAGCTGGCAAACGGGACGCTCAAGACCGTAAATATCGCAGGCATCGCCCCTATAAGGCGCGACTTTTTCGCCGTAATCAATAAAAAATTGACCCTCTCACCTGCCGCCGAAGCCTTTCTTGAATTGGCGCTGGAAACTTCTCAGCACGATGCGCTGCTTGCCTCACGCTCTTAACCTGCCGCCCGCACGACTAGAAATTCCCTATAACCACAGGGCTAAATCATCGGAATTACATATTAGAAACTTAACTGTGCTGCCGTTACACTTTAAATTTCAGCGATGCGTGCCTTCATCGCCAGAGGACCGATAAAGCCGGACGCGAGGAACCGGCGTATGACATCTTTTCTTGAAGGGCTACACGAGGATATCAAGATGAAATCTCACTTTAGAATTTTCGCCGCCTGGTTTTTTGGGTTTGTGTTACTTGCTTCAACCGCAGGTTGGGCTTCCGGCGGTGTCGGCACCGCGCCCAAAACCCGCTTCTTTGAATTCACTTATAAGGCCACTGTAAAGGAAGTGCCCGAGGGCACAAAACATCTGAATGTGTGGCTGCCCTATCCGACCACGGATGCGAATCAGGAAATCTATGACATGCGGGTTTCAAGCCCGGCAAGTTCAAGCGTCTATGTCGAGCCGCGATTCGGCAATTCGATTCTGTTTGTTTCGCTTGATGATCCAAAGGCCGCGCCCTTTGACATCGTAATGCAATTCAAAGTGCGCCGCAGCGAAAATCTGAAAAGGGATTTTGCCACGGTCAAGTATAGCGGGTCGGGGCCGCTCGACCCGGATGTGGCCGAGTTCTTAAAGCCCGATAAGCTTGTGCCTGTCACGCCTGAAATCAAGCGGTGGGCCGAAGAGGCGACAAAAGGCAAGAAGACCGATCTCGAACGGGCGCGTGCGATATACGACTATGCGCTCAAGACGCTCAAGTATGACAAGAGCGGCGAAGGCTGGGGACGGGGCGATATTCTTTACGCCTGCGATGCCAAGCACGGCAACTGCACAGATTTCCACGCGCTTTTTATAGGCTTTGCCCGTGCCGTAGGCATACCCGCGCGTTTTTCAATCGGCTTCCCTTTGCCCGAGAAACGGGGCGAAGGCGAAATACAGGGTTATCATTGCTGGGCAGAGTTTTATCTGAAGGGATACGGCTGGGTTCCAGTTGATGCCAGCGAAGCGTGGAAGCACCCGGAAAAACGCGAATACTTTTTCGGCGGCCACGATGAAAACCGCGTGCAGTTTTCGATGGGGCGCGACATAGTGCTGAGACCCCGCCAGCAGGCAGGCCCGCTCAACTATTTTATCTACCCGTATGCCGAAGCTGACGGCAAGCCCGTCGCAAGCGTCGCGCGCCAGTTCAACTTCCGCGACCTCAGCGATGAGGCGATGATGAGCACGTCCGCCAGATGATGGATTTTAGCTATGCACACAAACTCCGGCGCTCCGGCCCTGTCGAGAGCGCCGTTTTTTTGATAAAAATACTGCTGCTTTACAGACGAATTCGCAATACAGGACCTCGCCTGTCAGGGCAAAAGCACTTTTTACTATTTAGTAACATCGACGTTGCAAGTCTGTAACATGGCAGTTTTATACTAACTTCTCCGTTCAGAAGTTTGTTACAGGCTACATGAAACGCCCGCGAAACCCGATGAATACTATTGAATGGACCTCGCATAAACAGGGTCGCCCGCGCCCGATTCCCGATTTTCAGACCTTTAAGAAAGCAGCAGTATACGGATATGGAGGCCGATGAATTTGGCTGTGAAAAAGATGAAGCATGCCGTGTCGGCCTTATCCGGGAACCCGATATTATCAATTGACTAACCATATTTGCTCACAAGGAGAGACCTATGCGAATCAAACCGGCAAACATTCTGAGCCTGGGGCTGATGTTTTCCTTCTTTTTCGTCCTGAGCGCCAGTCGCGTTCAGGCGCGGCAACAAATCGCCGCAAATACAGGCGTCCCGACGGCTGCCGATTCGAATAAATCGGCTCGCAAGTCGGCAGACGACAAACGGGAAGAAAAGCCTTCGACCGCGCCCGGTGTGGAAGAGAGGCTCAAGGTACTTGAAGATATAATCGTGCGCCAGCAGCGCGAGATAGAGGCCCTGCGCGAGATAGTCGAAAAGCGCGGTGCGGAAGATACTACCGCCCGCTCGTCTGAAACCTCGCCCTCTAACACCTCGCCCTCTAACATCTCGCCCTCTGTGGCCGCTCACCCTGCCGCCGACCAGCCGCAGGTCATAGCCGCTTCCGTCGCGACGCCTGCCTCTGGAAAGAACGAATCCACGCAGGACGACCCGACACAAAAGAGGGTTGACGAGCTTTACAAGAAATTCGGCTCGCTTAGCCTGAGCGGAGACATCAGGTTTCGGTATGAATCGTTTCGCAATCAGGGATTTGACAGCCTGAACAAATCCCCCGACCGAAATCGACTCCGCGTTCGCGCCCGCGCCGAACTCGACGGCAAACTGAACAAAAACTTCGATTGGGGCATCCGACTGGCGACGGGCATATTCACAGACCCCATAACGACCAACCAGACGCTCACCGATTTTTTCGAGCGCAAAGGCATAAGCCTCGATCGCGCTTTTGTAAGGTATGATTCAAAAACCGACGGCGTGGGCGTGCAATTCGTAGCGGGCAAATTTGAGCCTACATTCCGCCGCACCCAGATGGTCTGGGACGATGATGTGAACGTCGAAGGCGCATCCGAGGCGCTCTATTTCAAGACCGGCTCCGCGCTCAAGCAGGTCAAACTGGTCGCCTTTCAATTGCCGTTTAATGAGTTGTCAGGCGATAAAGATGGAGTCCTTTATGGCGGGCAGGGGCAGGCTGATTTCAAGCTTTCTTCCAAGGTATCGGCCGATTTCAACATAGGCTATTACGATTGGGTCAGGGCCGATCAGATAGTGCGAGCGCTTGGAGCCTCATCGACCCAGGTCAACGGTGGCATCAGTAACGGAGCGGGTGTGACCGGGAACCAGAACGGATCGCTCGGCACTACGAATCGCATAATCAGAGACGTAAATGGAAACCCAATAGGATTTCTCGCCGGGTTCAACCTCTTCGATGTGCTGGGAAATGTCACGTGGCAGGCGACCTCGCACACGCCCGTAAAATTCACCTTTGATTATGTTCACAATTTCTCGGAAAGAATTGATGACAAGAACAACGGTTACTGGACCGGCGTGGCGGTCGGGCAGACCAAAGAGAAAGGCGACTGGCTGCTCGGATACACCTTTGCGCACATAGAGCAGGATGCCGTGCTTGTCCCGTTCAACTTCAGCGACATCCTGGCATCAAACAGCATCGCGCACATACCGACGGCCGCCTATCAACTTGCCGGTGGCGTCACCCTGCAATGGACCGGGCTGTTTTCGCGGCGGCTTGATAAACTCGTGCCGCTGTCGCCGTTCAACCGTTACCTTAATCGCATGCAGTTCGATGTGATTTATAAGTTCTGATGCGTAATGCGTGATTCGTGATTCGTGATCTTTAGCGGGCTTGCCTGTTATAACCACTTCGCAAGCCTCGTAAATCACGAATCACGAATCACGAATCACGAATCACGAATCACTTCTGCTTCACAGACAGCATCGGTTTGTAGGATTGGCCGAGGTATTCGTCTCTAAAATATTCAATTCGGGCCGGGTATCGCCCACCTTGACGACGAATACTTCCCATCGGTACCCGTTTGGATCGGTGACCCATACCTTGTCCTGCAAGGCGTAACAGCAGTCGGTTCCCATTTCGTCAAAAGTCGCAAGACCTGCCTGCTCAAGCCGCGCCTTTGCCTCGATCACCTGCTCGGTGCTTTCGACCTGTATGCCTAAATGATTGAGCGCACCTCGCTCTTTGACCTCTCCCGTATAGTTCAATGTCAGGTTCAAGGCCGGGTCGGCAATATCAAATTTCGCGTATCCGGGCTTGAGCTTGACAGGCTCCGCTCCGAACATCGCCTGATAGAATCTCGCGGATTCTTCTACATCATTTACATTGATCGCTACGTGTACCTTCAATTGATTTGACATAAATATATTCTCTCCTTACTGAATTATCTCTTTGCCTTCGCAGATGTGATCTTGACCGGCTCGACCACCTGCGAGCGCGTGCAGCACTCGGCGTACAGGAATCCGAGCAGGTCCTGCAAGGCTTCCGCATTGGCCGAATACCATAACCATTGCTTCTCTTTTTCTGAAGATTACCAGCCCCTCCATCCTCAACTTTTCCAGATGGTGCGAAAGCGTGGAACCGGGTATCTCAAGCTCCGATTGAATGTCGCCTACCGTCATCCCCTCGGGGTGCGCCGCAAGTAGTAACCGCACTATCCGCAGTCGCGGCTCCGCCCCTAATGCCGCAAACATATCCGCATACCGCGCAGTATCATTAATTTCCATATTTCCAGAATACTAGAAATACTAAAATGTGTCAAGAACTTTTTTTTAGCGAGGCGGGTAATGAGCTTGCGATTGAGGGGGCGCAGAGAAGGTGGGGGACCCGGTTTTATTATTACCTGTACCGGCTGGCTGATTGTGAAAAGTAAAAAGTACGGCGTGATGACAGGGTGGGAAGGAAGCTGGATTTATTCGTGTATTGACTGTATTCGGAGGCTCGCCTATTATTTTTCTCTGCTTACTGATTGTCCTGATCGCAGCAGGGAAGAGAAATATTTGAATAGGCGACCCTTCGGCTTACTACAGACGGCAAAGCCCGTTTTATGAGCCGCGCAACGATTGAGCGAACCTCGAAGAGACGGGCGGATCAGTGGGCTCAGGGCTCTGGCGGCTCTCAGGTTTCGCAGGGAAAGAACATCTTTAAGTTATGATGAAGTTGTATTTTGCATTCTCGCCCATCCTCAGAGCCGGTGTCGAACCGCGTTCAACCATATGGGATTACGCCTACTATTCGCTCTGTCTGGTTGCGGCCTGGGCAGTTGGGATCGGGCTATTGTTTCTTTCGGGCAAGCTCTTATCGGATCTCACGCTTGATTACATCGAGGGCAAGGATCCGAATGTGACGGTCGGGGCAGATGCTCCGCTTCGGAAATATTACAGGGCGCTCATGAATATCGCTGGTGTTTATTACTACATCTCGATGCCCTTTGTAATATTCCTGGTTGTAGCGGTGGCGGCCTCGGTGACGTATGGCTTGTTGATGTTCCGCTATCTGGCGATCAAGTTTGTGGCAATCGTATGTTTCGGTGCTGTTGTGACGATCTACAAGATGATTCGCTCGCTCTTCATCCGCTATGAACGCGAAGACCCGGGCCGTCCGCTTCGCCCGGAAGAAGCGCCCGGTTTATGGGCGCTCGCCGGGGAGGTTGCCCGTGTCGTAGAGACAAGGCCAGTCGATGAGATTCGCGTGACTCCCGGCACCGACCTGGGTGTTTACGAACGCGGCAGCTTTACAGAGCGGATGCAGGACAGGGCGCATCGAGTATTGATTCTTGGCGTAGGCGTCTTGAACGATTTCAACCAGTCGGCATTTTGCGCCGTGCTGGCTCACGAATACGGACATTTCTCGCACAGGGACACGGCGGGTGGAGATGTGGCGCTCCGCGTCAATACGGATATGCAAAAGTTTGCTGTGGCTATGTATCTGAGCGGGCAGGCAGTCTGGTGGAACATAGCTTTTCAGTTTCTGCGTCTTTACCACTTCATATTTCGCCGCATCAGCCACGGAGCCACCCGGTTTCAGGAAGTTATGGCTGACCGCGTCGCGGTGCGAAACTTTGGCGCTCAGGCTTTCGAGGAGGGACTCACGCACGCCATCCGCAGAGGCATTGAGCTTGAGGATATAGCTTACTGGGAGATCACCGATGCGGCGAAGGCCGGGCGGGCGCTGAAAAATCTTTATGAGATGAGCAGGGAAGGCAATCTTCTGGTTGAAGAGAAATTGCAGGAAGCGATAAATCGCCCGACTACGGAAGATGACACCCATCCGGCCCCGGTCGAGCGGTTTCGCCTGGCTCGAAGGATTGTTTGCACAAGAGAGCAAAAGGCCGAAGGGGCGGTCTGGAATCTGTTTGCCGACAGAGACGCGCTGACACGTGAGATGAGCGCCGTAGTTGACATGCAGGTGAGAGCGACGCGCGCATGACGCGGGATTTTCAAGGATAGAGATTTACCATGAAGCAGAAGCCGGGTATAAGATTCCGAAGAGACAGGCAAAGCGTTTGGCAAGCTAGAAACGCGCGCGGATTGGAGAGCGGTCGTTGCCTGAGGTGGTTGTTCAGGCCGGTCATCGCGATCTTTGTCTCGCTGCTTGCCGCGAACCTGTCTCTGGCAAAAGAGTCCTACGCCATAAAGCCGCCGCCGCCGTGGGTACAGCCCGTTGCCGCTTTTCAAAACGAAGAGAGTATGTCGCAGGAGGCTGGTAACGGTATTGTTTACCTTCTGGCCGACGAACAATGCCGGGTCACGCAGGGGATGATCGAACGGTATTATCATCAGATCAAAAAGGTAACTTCCACCGTCGGGCTTGAGGACGTTTCGCAGCTTCAACTCGATTTCGAGCCGTCTTATGAAAGTCTGATTATTCACTATATTCGCATAATTCGCGGCGGCAGCACTATCGATGCGCTGAACCCCGAAGAGATCAAGATCATTCAACAGGAGAACGAGCTTCGTCAGCAGCTTTACAATGGAACGCTTTCTGCCCTTATTATCCTGAATGATATTCGAGCGGGCGATATAATTGATTACGCCTATTCGGTCAACGGCGGCAATCCCGTACTCGATGGCCGCTTTGCCGATAGCTCTTATCTTGCCTACATCGTTCCAACCGAGAGGATTCGCCTGCGCCTGTTATGGCCTTCGGGGCGCGCACTTCAAATCCGCAATCGAAACACCGACCTTCGGCCCTCGATTCGCGCTACGGGAAGCGAAACCGAATATATCTGGGAGCGGAGCGGCGTGCCTGCATTCGAGTATGATGTTGCGACGCCCTCCTGGTTCGATTCAGTTCCAATCATCGAGTTGAGTGAGTTCTCAGACTGGCAAGATGTCGTAGACTGGGCTCTGCCTCTCTACAAGCTTAACGGGGCTCTTTCCGAAGGGGTATTAAAACAGATCGAGCAATGGCGCGTCGAATTCGACAACCCCGAACAGCGATTGCTTGCCGCATTGCGCTTTGTGCAGGACGAAGTTCGTTACATGGGAATCGAGCTTGGCCCGTATTCGCATCAGCCCACGCAGCCTTCGCAGGTTTATAAAAGACGGTTTGGCGACTGTAAGGATAAATCGCTGCTGCTGACCACTCTGCTAAACGGCCTGGGAATCGAAGCTTATCCGGCGCTTGTAAACACCGAGAACAATCGTGCTCTCGATGAATGCCTGCCCTCGCCCTATGCCTTTAATCACGTCATCGTAAAGGCGACCGTTGACGGAAAAAGCTACTGGTTTGACCCTACGATGAGTCTTCAACGAGGCAGCTTGAGCGGGTTTTACAACCCGGATTATAACCGCGCGCTGGTGGTCCAAAAAGGAAACGCGAGTCTCGAACAGATACCGCTCACTGCAAGCGATTCGCCTACAACTGTGGTGAAGGAAGTCTACACCGTGACCGCCTACGATGAGCCCGTGTCGTTTCAGGTAACCACGACCTACAGCCGGATGGATGCGGATGCGATGCGGTATAGCCTGGCCCAACAGTCGCTTGCCGAGCTTGGAAAAGACTATTTGAGCTATTACGCAGAGAATGATTCGTCGATACAGGCGAACGGATTGCCGGAGGTATCCGATGATCCGGCAGCCAATATCATAGTGATCACGGAGAAGTACACGATACCGGAGTTCTGGAAGGATAAGACGCGACAGTTCTTCCCCGGCCGCATCTACGAAGAGATCAGAAAACCACCTGCCTCTCAGAGGTCAACGCCTCTGGCTTTATCCTATCCGGTCTATGTGAGTCACAGCACCGAGGTGCATCTGCCCGATGCGTGGCCTTTTTCGGCTAAGTCGGACACGATAGCAAGCGACAACGTTCGCCTGACATACCGGATTTTTTCCATGGGCACGACCATCGTGCTCAATTACGAGTTTCAAACCTTGCGAGACAGTGTGCCGGTCGAACAGATAGCAAAACACGTGCAGACTCTCGAAAAGATGGAAGAGGCTCTTGGCTATGAAATCACACCGGGTCAGGGGCAAAGGGCCGACCATAACGGGGCTGTCGTCATATTATTGGCGGGTCTGCTTTTCGGACCCTTCATAATCTTTGGGATGGTGAAAGGGGTGAGGTGGAAACTGGCACAGCGGCGGCATAATGAATTTAAACAACGCTTTCATCAGACGCCGGGCGACAGTCCCGGCGAAGCGATTCGCCTCGGCAGAGAAGAAGATTTCGGCTCGCACCTCGAAACTTTGAGATGCAGATGCGGGGAGAGTCTCTACAGGCAAGGTACAGCGCTTCAACAGGAGAGCGGCATATTCGACGGTCAGCGATTCATAGTAGTTGCGCTGCGGTGCGAAGCGTGCACAAACAATCGAGACGTATATTTCGTCCGGGCCTGATTACCCTTATGGATTCTGGGATAGGAATTCACGGGCGACCTCTTTCGCATCGCGGTGCTCGCCGTCCACGCCGTAGTTGAGCCGCCGCATTTCGGCATCGGTCAACTTGCCTGCGAGGCTTTCGAGCGCAGACCCGAGTTCAGGGTAACGCTCAAGAGTCTCTTTGCGAATGACCACCGCCGCTTGATAAGGCGGGAAGTAGTGCCGGTCGTCTTCGAGTTGATAAAGGTCGAGCTTGTCTATCAAGCCATCCGTAGAGTTGCCCGCGATCAAATCGACCTGCCCGCCTGCCAGCGCGCGATATGTAAGCGACAGATCCATCTCCAGCGGTTGCTGTCTGAACTTCAATCCATAGGTCCGCACGAAACCCGGATACCCATCCTCACGCGACATGAAATCCTGGCCAAAGCCTGCGCGCCACTCGGGCGCGTATCTCGCCGCATCAGATATCGTCTTGAGGTTCAACCGGCGGGCGTCTGCTCCTCGCACCAGTATCGCAAAAGTGTTGTTGAATCCGAGCGGCTTCATCCATACGAGATTGAATTGCTCGGCGTATTCGCGTCTGACCTGATCGTAGACTTCCTGCGGGTCGGTAACGGGGTCGTGTTTGAGTATGGCCGTAAAGGCTGTGCCGGTGTATTCGACGTAAGCGTCAATATTTCCGGCAACGAGATTGCGATGAGGCAGATCGCCTCCAAGTTCAAACTGTCGCCTGACTTTAAGTTCGGTCTTCGATTCGATCGCCTGCGCCACAAGCTCGCCCAGTATCACCTGTTCGGTGAAGTCTTTCGATCCTATAACGATGCGGCCCGCGCTTTTTGAAAACAGACCGCTGTTTACAGAGAAAAACGCCAGAGCGATAAGTCCGACTGTAGTCGCGGTGAGAGCATATTTCCAGACCCGGCCCTGCGCGCGTTTTCTGCCGGGCATAAGAGAGAGTTCTACCCTCCCGAGCAAGAAATCAGCCGCAAGCGCCATCAGCGCCGCCGGAATTGCGCCCGCAAGAATCAGCGTGTTGTCATACATTCTGAGGCCGCGAAAGATATACATTCCCAATCCGCCCGCGCCGATTGCGGCGGCTATCGTGGCCGTGCCTATCGAAATCACGGTAGCCACTCGCACGCCCGCAAGGATCACGCCGAGCGCAAGCGGAAGCTCTACCTGTGTGAGCAATTGCCAGTCGGTCATGCCCATGCCGCGAGCCGCTTCTCGCACCGAGGGGTCTACGCCGCCTATCCCTGTGTATGTGTTTCGGATGATTGGAAGCAGCGAGTACAAAAAGAGAGCTATGATTGCTGGCACCTGCCCTATGCCGTAGGAGCCAAGCAGAGGAATCAAAAAGCCGAACAGGGCGAGGCTCGGGATTGTCTGTAGTATGTTTGCCCCGGCGAGCACGGGCTTGCTCAAACGCGGTCGCCGGGTGAGCATTATGCCCACGGGTATGCCGACGAGCGCAGCCGCGCCTGTCGCCACCGCGACCAGAAACAGATGCTCTAGCGTGAGCGCAAACAACTCTGCGCGATGGTTTATGAGGAAATCAATCAGTCTCATCCGTCAATTCCGCAGGCCCCTTGAGCGAGAGGTTGAAGGCCCTGGCTTCCGCGTTATCAGAGCGAGCGAACTCGGCGGGTTCAGCCATAACGACGAGGCGTCCGTCCTGAAAAAGACCTATCCGCGAGGCAAGTATAAAGGCTTCGCGCACATCGTGAGTGACAAAGAGAATCGTCTTGTTGAGCCTCGCCGTCAGGTCGGCAAACTCGCGTTGCAACTCGGCTCGCGTGAGCGGATCGAGCGCGCCGAAAGGCTCGTCCATGAGTATTATTGGCGGGTCCGCTGCAAGGGCGCGGGCTACGCCTACCCGCTGGCGCTGTCCCCCGGAAAGCTCTCGCGGATAACGACTGGCGAACACATCGGGGTCGAGACCCACGAGGTTGAGAAGCTCGCTCACGCGGCTGCGCGTTCGTTCTTTCGGCCAGCCTTCGAGGTCGGGCACGAGCGCTACGTTTCGCTCGACGCTGAAATGCGGAAACAGCCCCGTCTCTTGGATGACGTAGCCAATGCGGCGGCGCAGCTTTATCGCATCCCACCCGCTTGCCGCCTTGCCTTCGACCCGCACCTCTCCACTGGTAGGCTCGATCAGGCGATTGACAAGCTTGAGCGTAGTGGTTTTGCCCGACCCGCTTCGCCCAAGCAAAACGAGCGTCTCGCCCCGCCGAACCTCGAAGTTGAGGTCGCGGATAATCGCCTTGCCTCCGTCAACGTGAAGGCTGACATCGCGGAACTCGACCGCTATTTCATCGGAATTGCCTGTGGATAGAGTCATTCAATAAACTTCAGATGATGAGTGATGCGTGATTCGGACTTTCAGCGAGCAACTTGCAAGCCTTGTGAGTCACGCATCACGCATCACGCATCAGAGTTGCAAGTAATCAACAGCCTTTCTTATATCGCCGTTCCAGGAGCCTGTGAAATTGCGAATCAAAATATCAGCCGGGCAGAGTTGCTCTCTTAAGACGCGCTGTTCGAGTATGTCCAGGTACTGCGCTTCATCGGGCGCAATGGACCGAAGCCCCGCCTGCGCAAGCTCGACTGCGGCCCGGGCCGTGTCGATCACTTTTACTTGGGCCGCCTGCGCGTTGAGGCCGTGGCGGGCTACGTCGAGTTGTAACTCGGCAAACTCTTCCCGGGTCAACCTTGGGGCTGCGTCAAGCGCCGCATCACGTGCCGCAGCCGTATACATAATGCCTTTCCAGAATGCCAGCGCCGCCATAACCATCTCCATCGAGCCGCAGTCCATGCTGCGCTGCTCTATGTGAGGTTTCAGGCGCGCCTCTGTAAAGATGGTCGAAAGATGATCTGTGAAATCCTGAAATATAGGTCTTGGCCCCGATCCGTTTGCGATGAATTTTGCGAATGATTCGCCCGCAAGATTTATATAATCACCATCGCGTCGTATGAAAAACATTGGCACTCGCTTAACATAATCTATAAATCGCTCAATCGAGAAGTCATCTCCAAGAGACAGAGGCGATGGCCCCGTACGGTCGGAATCCGTGTCGAGCCACGTACGGTAACGCAGCGATTTATAACCGGAGAGCCTGCCACGCTCAAAGGGCGAGTTTGCAAACATCGCGGCGGCTATTGGGGCCAGCCGGTTGGCGAGAGCAAATTTCTTTGCCAGGTCTTCCGGGTCGCTGTAATCCAGATTGACCTGAATGCTTGCGGTCCGGCACATCATATCCCAGGCCCGGCTGCCGCGCGATTTCAGATAAGGGCGCATTATGCTGTAACGCCGCTTGAGTATCCACCTCTGCTCATCGATGCCACGCAGGGGGTCGAACCCCGCCGCGACAAATATTATTCCCTGCTGCGCCCCGACCTCGCGCAACCGGCTTACAAATTTTTTCAAGGCGCGCTCGGCATCAGAAAGGGTCGCCATGCACGCGCCGGAATATTCTACCTGCCCGCCCGGCTCAAGCGTTATGCGCCCGTGCTGGTGGTCATCTCTCAGCGTAGCTTCGATGACGGCCTCGCTCTCCTCTTCGCGCCCGATGATGTCGGGCGCAAACCCGGCTATCACATCCTGTACCTGTTTGAAATCTATTCGATCAAGCTCATCGCGGGTGAAGCCGAAATATTCCACCTCCGGTCCGATTGCCCACTCGGGCGCGGGGCGGGCGCTCAGACGAAAGTAGGGCGCAAAATCGGTTTCGGGCCCGATCTCATCAATCGGACTGGCAATCTGCGGATGTGTGCCGAGGTTGACTGGCATGTTGAGATTTTACGCTTTGCTAGGCCGCAGCAAAAAGGTTGAAACTGAATAGCCGGAGATTGTCAAACCAGGTTCTCTCAAGAGAGAACTCGGTCTGCCGGGCCATGTCGGCGAGTTGTTTTAAATCGAATTTGTAAGAATTTTCGGTGTGAATGGATTCGCCCTCTTCGAAAAAGATCTCCAGATCAATCGCTCGTATGCGAACCCGTTGCGGCGCAAGGCTGACCAGATGACTCTCTACCCGCCCGAGTTGTTCGTTGTAATGAGCGCGATGCTTGAAATTTTTTACATCGAAATCGCCGCCAAGTTCGCGGTTGATTCGCACGAGCAGGTTACGATCAAAAGCCGCCGTCACGCCGAGCGCATCGTCATAAGCGGGCTCAAGCAAATCGGCCGATTTTTTCAAATCCGCGCCGACCAACAATCCGTCTCCCGGCACCAGCATTTTGCGAATCTCACGCAAAAAATCTCTGGCGTGTTCCGGGTCAAAATTGCCGATGTTGGATCCGAGAAACAGCACGATGGTCCGTTTGTCCTGTCGCTGAAGCACGCCCGCCTCCGACAACGCTCGAAGCGCGGTGAAATAGTCGGCGGCATAAGCCGTTATGCGAAGTCGAGGATAAACATGCAGCAGTTCTTCGCTGCTGCGCTCTAGGCTGAGATCGGAAATGTCTACGGGCAGGTAGTGAAGCTCGCTTTGATTTCTTAACAGCGCCTCTATCAGATGGCGTGTCTTGTCGGCGCTGCCGCTTCCCAACTCGACAAGCCGAACCGGCCCTTTGATGGATGTGACTATTTCATCACTGTAGCGGTTGAGTATCTCGCTTTCCGCTCGCGTCAAATAATATTCGGGAAGCAAACAGATGGCTTCGAACAGTTGCGAGCCCAGCTCGTCGTAAAAGTATTTAGGCTGCAAGACTCTGGGCCGAGAGGTAAGACCCTCGCGCACTTCTTCGGCAAAGGCATTCGAATCGCCTCCGCAAGCGAGTCGATGAATAATCAGGCGCTCAGACCTGCCGGAACGCAATATAGGATACATCACCCTTATCCTCCCCCTGATCCCTGAAACAGAGAACTCGCCTACTCACAGAGCCTCTTTAATGCTATCTCACTACAGAGCAAAGGGCAAAGCGCGAATGGTGAAGACGATTCCCAAAATCCGCGTCCGTCCTGGCCTATTTCTACTCGCCTTTTTTCAACTCAACCGTTACTACCTCGGACGCCTGTTTCGCGCAGGCCAGGGGTTGAATGCCCTTTGCCCTTTTGCTTTCGCTCTGTAACATGTAGCCTATGGCAATTGATACGGAAGAGATCGCTCAAATAATGAACAATTCGCGTGCGGACACCCGCGAATTGTTCGGCCTCATAATTTCAGAAGCGGATTTGCGCCGCCCCCCGAGCCCCGGCTTTCGGCCTATACTCTGGCATCTGGGCCACGTGGGCGCGTTTGAGGAATACTGGCTCCTCGAACGGATGAAAGGCAATCAGCCGATCTCGCCCTATTACAACGCCATCTTTGATCCTATCAAAACGCCGCGAGAAGACTCCTCAAAACTGCCGCCCCTTCCAGAGATCGAAAGCTATCTGGACCGCGTGCGCGAAGAGGTACTCGCCTCGCTTACCACCTATTCAAAAGGCGACCCGGACCCGCTGCTTCGAAACGGGTACGTGTTCAATCTGGTGATCGAGCACGAGTATCAACATCAGGAAACGCTCGCCTACCTGTTTCAGATGCTCGCCCCGGAATCGAAACGCAAAGTCGCGGCCCTCGTTGCGCGTGAAGAACTCTTAGGTCGGGCCGAACGCCTTCGCTCGGGCGCTCGCGGAGAGATGGTGCGGGTCGCTGGCGGGCCGTTTGAGATAGGGTCTTACGGTTATCCATTTGCCTACGACAACGAGCAGCCTCCACACACAGTAGAGCTTGCGGACTTTCGCATAGACAAGTACCCGGTCACAAACGCCGACTTTGCCGAGTTCATCGAGGCGGGCGGATACGAGAAACGCTCGCTTTGGAGCGAAGAGGGGTGGAACTGGAAAGAAGAGAATCACATCAACTGCCCGCTTCACTGGTCACCTGCCGACGGCGGCTCCATTCGATGGCGCGTGCGCGAAATGTTTGAAGAGGTCTCTCAGCAGCCCGACCTCCCCGTTGTCGGCGTAAGCTGGTATGAGGCCGAAAGCTATGCGCGGTTTGTGGGGAAGCGATTGTCTTCGGAAGCCGAGTGGGAAAAAGCTGCCTCGTGGAACCCGCAGGCGAAAATCAAACGCCGATTCAGTTGGGGCGACGACGAACCGCGCCCTGAGCTTGCGAATTTCAATAATCATTACTGGGGGCCTGTGCCGGTTGCGGCTTTCCCCGATGGGCAGAGCGCATACGGTTGCATGGATATGACCGGAAACGTGTGGGAATGGACCGCGACTACGTTTGCGGGCTATCCGGGATTTGCGGCCTATCCGTACGCGGAATATTCCGAGCTATGGTTTGACGGCGACCATCGCGTGCTGAAGGGCGGGTCGTGGGCTACGCGAGCGGTGCTTTTGCGCTGCTCGTTCAGGAATTTCTTTCGCCCGCGATTTCGCGACGCCTTCGCCGGTTTTCGCTGCGCGGCAGATTGATTCTGACAGGGTTGAGGAATAGCCACAGAGGCACCGCAGACACAGAGAAAAATTATAAAATCTCTGTGTCTGCGGTGCCTCTGTGGCTATATCGAAATCTTATAAGGTTATTCTCTATCCTCCACTTTGATTCGCACCTCGGTGGCATTACACCTGATTTCGGGCACATACATCGCGTGGCCGATGACCGGCAAGGCGTGAAAACTGCCCGGCGTTTCCGCCCGCAAATCGTAGCGAATTTCCCATACTCCTTCCGGCAATTTGCTTATGAAGAAAGCCGTTTTACGGTCGCGCAGTTCCTGATAAACCCATTCGGTGTTGCCTGTGTAGTCTGTCTCTTCGACGTCTCCGCTCGGAGGGCTTTCCGCGCCTGACCCGAATTTGCGAGTGCTTGCCCCTGACTTCAACTCTCTGGCAAACAACGGTTCGCCGCTTCGAATCTGTACGGCTTCAAGACCGGCTGGCTTCAGGTCTTCAAACAACAGGTACTCGTAGTTGTTTTTTGCCTCTATCGTCATGACGACTTCGACGCGGTCTCCGCTTGTCACGCTCTCGTTGTCTGTGAGCGGCACGCGGTCGTAAACATAGCCTTTGAGCAGAGTCGGGCGGGCAACGAGTTTGTAATACTCGCGGCGAACGAATATCTCGTTGCCTGCTTCGGTCAGAGGCTCTTCGAGGCTGAAGAATTTTGCGTCGGCTGAGAAATAGATCGGGCTCGCGCCGCTCTTGCGGTTGATGCGAATCACATTCGCACCATCACGCAGAAGGCCGGGATCAATAGTGAAGAGGCTCGGGGCCGTCAGGGCATCTTCGGCGGTTATCTTCTTTGTGATTATCGCGTGATCGTTAACCGTCAATTCGTATTCGATCTCGGGCTTCAGTTCGCCGCTACTGCGCAGGTATTCGTTCAGGGTCAAAACGGTGATGGCCGTATCGCGGGTGTTGCTCCATTGCGCCCCCCGGCGATTTTTTATCAGCCAGTTTGTCACCGGCTCGATCAATTTGTTTGTCGGATCAACGGCAAGCATTGCGCGCAATGCGAATGAGGTGGCCTCGACGCCCCCGTCCGACCATCGCCAGTAAATGCCGTCCTCGCCCCAGTGCGCCGTTGCGATAACGCCCTCGTGCGACCGTCGAGCGCCGCGCTCGATGATCGAAGTGTCGGGCGTGGAATCTATCTTTACACCGTTTTCCAGATTTTCTATGAGCGTTTTCGCTTTGTCTGTGTAGCCGAAGTAGTGCGCGCTCAAGGCAACGAGCGCCCGCGTATAGGCATTGAGCCTGTCGCGGTTCGTCCAGAGATTTTCAAAAGCGGTGGCCTGATACTCTTGTACCTCGGTCTGTTTTGACAGAGAGTGATAAACCGCAAGCGCGTGCAGCATCCACGCCTGTTCGTCATAATTCGCTTCTTCTTCGACTATCTCTTCGGAAAGATATTCGACGCCTCGATCAAGCGCATCCTGTTTTACTTCGATGCCCGCCTGTTGGGCAAGCGACAGCCCCCAGACTACATACGCGGTCATGAAGTGATCGCTCTCGCCTTCTTTCCACCAGCCCCAGCCTCCGTCATCGTGTTGAAAATCGTAGAGACGCGCAAGGCTTTTCGCGGTCATATCATCAATCTGGCGAAAATCTCTCTTGCCGCCAGGATGAGTCTGGTCGGCGGTCTCCTGAACCACGCCGCCGAATACTTTCCCCATAATCGCTTCGGGTTTAAGCCCCAGATCCTTGAGCGTCTTCGCCGTGATCGCGGTGGGAAGGAAACGGCTCATAGTCTGCTCGGTGCAGCCGTAAGGATAGTTGATCAGATAAGGAAGAGCGTCGAGCATGGTGACTGCCATGCTTGGTGTTACCTGCACGTTCAGCGAAGTAGAGTCGGCCCTGCGCTCCTTTGGAATGTCCAGGCGGATCGTGACCTGATCGCCGCGCAGCTTGCCCGATTTCGAGAGGAATTTTTCTATGCCGTGTTCATATGCGACAAAGCTCTTTTCCATCGCGTCTGAGTGACTTTCCTCTATCGCCGTGACCTTCAATTTGACCGCGCCGGGTTGCTGCACGGAGACGAGCCAGTCAACTCTCGTCTCACTGTTTGCCGCCACAGTCGCTCCGGTTCCGACCTCTGGCCCGCTGATCTCGTAAGGTATAATGCGATGTCCGTTTACGACCGGCCCGTTTGGATTGTTGTGAACCAGCCCTTCGATTCGCACGCCTTCTGCCAGCAATTTCGCTGTGAGTTTCATGGGCTTGTCGGTGTTGTTGTTTATGACGGCCGAGACGGTAGCCACATCGCCTGTAACAAAAAATCTTGGCGCTTGGAGGCGAACTATCAGAGGTTGCTTGGTTCGTGTGGCGGCATTTGCTATGCCGAATTGATTGCCCGAAGTAGCGGCCCGCGCGGTCGCCGTCCAGCCCGTAAGCGAGTCGGGGAACTTCACCTTTACCGTGGCGCGTCCGTCGCGGTCGGTGACGACATCGGGCTGCCAGAGGATCGTCGAGCGAAAATCGCTGCGTACCACAACAGCCGGTTCCGCGCCTCCTGTTACCGCTACGGCTTCAGAGGCAGGGGCCGGAGCTATTTCGAGATTTTGTAAGGCTTTCCGGCCATTGATGGCCAGATTATCAATCGGACCATCTGCTCGCTTCGCCAGATTATCATCTTTTCCCATCCCGCCGACGCTTTTAAGCTCGCTCTCTACTAGATTCCTCCCTCTTTCTTTAATATCTAAAGTCTGATCCACTTCATCTCGACTATAGCCTTGCTGGCCTATCTGCTGACGCGAGTCAATCAATCGTTTGTCCGTCCCTTCGACCAGCTTTGCGTAACTCTTTTGCTGAAACGTGCTCTGAGTTTGAACCGTCTGCGGGCGTTTCGCGCCGTAATAAAATTGTCTCGGGTCCCCGGCGTAATCCTGCTGGATGTAAAAGATCGACTCGTCCACAAGCCCCAGAGCCACTTCGGCCGCGACCGGCTTGCCGTTTTGATCGCGGGCCGTAACCGTGAGCGTCCCTTCCTCGCGAGGCTGATACTCGTCGCGGTCGGCCTTCACTTCAAGATCGAGGAAATGCTCTACAGGCGGAACTATTATCGGTTTGAGGTCGGCTGTAATCTGCCGGTCGCTTACCATCGCGGCGCTCAAAAAGATGTTGGGAACATGTTTGTCTTCGATGGGCAACTCGATGAGCTTTACATTGCCCGTGAGGTGGACAAGCTGGTAATTGTAGATCTCTTCGCCTTCGACGCTGAAGAGCACGTAACGATCATTTGTCGGAGCGACAAGCATCACCGGAGCCGTCTGCCCGGCTCGGAACGTGTCTTTATCAACTATTATCTGAAGCCCGCCGTAACGGTACCCCAGATCCGTAGTCGCGCCCGTCGCAACCCACACGGTCGTTTCCGCGTTTATCGGCGCTCCGTCTTTGTCTGTGCTCGCCCAAGTGATGCGGTAATAGCCTTCGCGCTCGGGTGTGAAATTAAATTCAGTCTTGCCGTCGCGGTCTGTCTTTGCGGTTTCGGTCTTTATGTCGTCGTGCTCGTAGCCCCGGAATTTGAGTTGCCACGGTTTTTCCTGCGGGCGAACAGCCGGAGGAAATACCCGGCTCTTTTCACGAAGCCGTTTCAACTCTTCGCCCTTCACCTCGCGCCCGTTCGGGTCGAGCCAGATTTCATACCAGTAATCTCTGGTCAACTTTATTCGGCCATTGACCTCGACCGGCTGGCGATTGGCGTCAACCGCATTTATATTCACGCTGACTTTATCCTGCGGGCGATATATGTTGTGCCCGGCTTGGAGGTAAACGTAGTAACGCTGGCGAGTCACACGAACGGTTCCCGAGCCTGCGATCTCGCGGCGCGAAGAATCGGTAACGCGCGCTTCGATTCTGTACTCGAAATCCTGACTTGCGCCTCTCGGCGTGTCGAAAGTAATTGCCGCTTTACCCTGGGCATCGGTCTTTAGCGTTTCGCGTTTTATAATCTGTCCCTGCCCTCTGCCGTAAACGTAATTCGTGGGCGACAGATCTTCGTAATACCACGGATAATCGCGCGGCTCCTGCCACCATTGATAATAGGGGTTTTGATAGACAAGCAACTCGACGCTTGCGTTTGCCACCGGGCCGCCAAAATAGTAATCGGCTTGCACAGTCGCCTCGACTTTTTCGCCAAGCTTGAAGCTCTTCTTTCGCCCGTCTTCTTCCGGCGTCTGAACGCTGACCTTGAATTCGGGCAGCTTGTATTCTTCGAGTCTGAACAAAGCGGCGCTCCCTATGCCGTTGTGCCGTCCCTCATCCCAGAAGCTGACCTGATACTCGCCCAGAGGCATATTCGATGTCAGTTCGAGCGAATCCCAGAAACTCCCGAAGGCATTCAATTTTGCCTTGCCTTCCTTGACCTTTGCGCCCTGCGGGTCTGTGATCTCGAATTCGATTGTTTGATTTGCGGGCGTCAGGTATGTGCCTGAGTTATACTTTCTCGCTACGAATTTCCACTGGGCGGTTTCATCGGGGCGATAGGCGGGGCGGTCCGTGAAGGCGTATATTCGCCACGGCTGATCGTTGCGAGAATAGGAGTAATTATTGCCGAGGCTGAAGGCTTGCCGGTCGCCGAGGGCGGCGCTTGCGAAAAGCTCCGAGTTTGAAGCAGACGCGAACAGATCGAAAGCGGCTATCCCATCCTGGTTGGTCGTTCCGCTGAGTTCGCGCCACGACCAGTTATCGATATTATAGGTGTGTTCCCACATAGTCACGCGCGCACCGGCAACAGGAGCGCCGTTCCCCGCGTCGCAGAAATAGACGAGCGCCTGCTTGTGCGACGACTTCAATACCAGCGCCGTATCGGTTACAAGCAACAGATCGCGCGCGCGCGCCGCCCCGCTCACCGCCTCGATGACATAAGCGCCCGTGGGAAGTTTCGCGTCGAGCCGTATCGTTTCCTGATCCGGTTTATGATCGCCTTTATCCTGAGTCTCCTTTGACCACGACTTGACCGCCTCTCGCCCGGTAAGGCTTATGGTTTGAATAAACTCGCCGCTGCTGCTCTTTTGCGGGAGTCGGACATCTCGCGTGAGATCGACTCTATAAATCGCAAGGTCGATCTTTTTCACATTGCGCCAGCTTAAGTAGACCTGCATCTCGGAATCGGGCAGAAAGACATTTGAAACGCTCACGGCGATAGTCGGGCGGGTGATGCTTTCGATCTGTTGCTTTGCCTGATCATAGTACCGAGACTCGCCCTTCTGGTACTGCCTGACGAATTCCTGGAAAAGTTCGAGAGCCTTCACATAATCGGGTTGTTGCTGCCACTGTCCGTTATCGAGTTGAGTTATATAGCCTGTGTTTGCGAGCCATTCGGCATAATAATAAAGCGCATCATCATACCACTGGGAAGACTTTCCGGGACGGAGCGCAGCTTCGAACTCTTCGGGCACGCGCTGTCGCTGCTCCCAACCGCCGCCCTGCCCGCGAATCGTCATCGCTATCAGGTAATGCGCGTGCGCGCGGTCGTTATCGCTTTGAGCTATCTTGAGCGCGTTCTCAAGGATTTCAAGAGGCACATAGTTTCCATAATAACCATAGTAATAATAAGGCTCGCTCCAATTGGGTCTGGCGATATTCCAGACGATTTTCAGATAACGATTGCGCGCCAGTTCTATATCGGCAGAACCGGCCCACCAGTCAAGCGCCTGCTGATAATACTGCCACGCCTGACCCCAGCTCTTTGTCTCTCTGCGCAGCCACCAGAAATCGCCGAGCGATTCCTGCGCTTCGGCCCATACGCGGTCGCGGTCTTCCGTGCGGACGGTGTCGCGAACAAGCGCTTCCAGTTGATGCTGGGCTTCATCATACTTCGTAGAGTCTGAAGTTTGAGTCCCGGCCTGTGCGCGCCATTGCGTATCGGCAAGCCGGAAAGCCACCCAACGCGCTTCGGTCGGAGGGGGGCTTGTCTGGTTTGCCTTCAAATAAAGCTCGTGAGCCTTGTTGTAAGATGCTTCGGCGTAAAAGCGTTCGGCTTCGGCTTTCAGCTTTTCATATTCCGATTGTTGAGCATGAGTAGAGGCAAGGCACAAGACACACAGCAGGGCAAAAATCACAAAAGTCTTCATAGTTTTCTCCAGCCTTAGAATCGGTTAAGTTTATCAGTATTGGCACAGGTGGAACAGCACGCTGGCTATTCGATAATCTTTGACAAAATCATTGCACGAAGTAAGGAACGCGCTTGCATGCGCTTTGTTGCAATAGCTGCGAGAGATTGATTTGAGCGGGTGGGAACGACTAACCGCTTTGGGGGATAGGAACTAAAAATAAACCGCCGATGAGCGCAAACATAGGGGGCCGGGGGTCGGGGGTCAGGGGCCGGGGTGGGGGAGCGTGCCCTGGAGGGGCGCGTAAAACTGCCCGCTGCTCATTGACAACTAATCACTTCACAAACAACTAATCACTGGCCCCCGACCCCCGGCCCCCGGCCCCTGATCTGCTAAGGCAGATCAGCTAAGGCAGATCAGTCACTTCGCAAAACACCTTGATAGCGCCTTTGGCCGTCGTCAGTTTCTCCATCAGTTCTTTGTAATTCTCAAGCCCTTTGACCGGGTGTGTAAGCAACTGTCCGAGCCAGCCGGGGTATTCGGCTTCCGATTGCGCCATGTCGCCTACGCCCATCTCGAAGTACTCGCGGTTTGCGTTGACCGTGCCCACCATTACCTTGTTTCCGAGAACGAATTCAAGGTTGATACGGTCGGCGGGAACCTCTATCTTGCGGTCTCCGCCCGTGACGCTCGAAAGCACCAGCACGCCGTTTTTGCCAAGCGCCTGCATGCTCTCAAAGGCTATGGGCGAGAACCCCGTGGCTTCAAATATGATGTCAAACGGTCCGTACTTGCTCGCGCCTTCAAGCACCGGCATATCCTGAGTCGATTCATAACGCGCGCCGATGGCTTCTATCAAATCCGTGTTGAGCGAAGGCTTGCGGTTGAGCGCAAATGTAGTCACTTCGATGCCTTTGAGTCTGAGGACCAGCGTAGCAAGCAGACCGATGGTTCCGGCTCCCATGACCGCCGCGCGGCGCGGATGCCACACGCGCAAGCGGCGCTGTATTTCGTATGCCTGCGCGATGCCTTTCTCAACCACCGTCAATGGCTCAAGCAGCACGCCCACTCGTTTTAGCCCTACTGGTATCTTCACAATGAACTCGGCATCGTCAACATAAAATTCCGTAAGATAGCCGTGACGCAGGTTGATGCCGCGCTCGAAGTAAGTATCATCGGTCGTCATGTCGCTTGTGCCTATGAGGTCGTAAATACTCGAACCCGGCCTTCGCACGGTGGCCACTACGAAATCGCCGGGCCTGAGTTCGGTTACATTCGGCCCTACGGCTTCGACCTGTCCGAACCCTTCGTGTCCGATGGTCAGAAAGTCATACCCTTTTGGGGCCGCGCCGTATTCGGCGGCATTGATCTCTTTATCGGTTCCATCCACGCCTACGCGCAGAACTCTGACCAGCACCCCCCGTCCATCAGGGATGTCGCTTACCGAAGGTTTAGGCAAATCGGCCAGGTGCACGCTGTTTGGTTTTCCGGGAAATACTGCTATTGCTTTCATGATCTCTATTCTCCTTCTTTATCTGCGGGCCGGAGCCGGTGATCCGTCGTATCGAGTTGTCAACCGGTCACCGATCACCGGCCCCTGCCTACTCTCCGCTTTGCTGAATGAGTTTGGCGACCAGGCCGGTCCAGCCGGTTTGATGGTTTGCGCCGATACCCGCGCCGTTGTCGCCGTGAAAATATTCGTGGAACAGAACCAGATCGCGCCAGTGCGGATCTGTCTGAAATTTTTCTATGCCGCCAAAGACCGGCCTGCGGTCATTTTCGTCACGCAGAAAGATGCGTGTGAGCCTGCGCGAGAGTTCCGCCGATACCTCCCACAGAGTCAGCATCTGGCCTGAGCCCGTCGGGTACTCTACCTTGTAATCGTCGCCCAGGTAATAATGGAATTTCTGGAGCGATTCTATGATCAGATAGTTGACCGGAAACCATATCGGCCCGCGCCAGTTTGAGTTGCCCCCAAACAGCCCCGTGCTCGATTCGGCAGGCTCGTATTTCACGCTGTGCTCGGTCCCGTTGACCGGCAATCTGTAAGGGTTATCCAGATGGTATCTCGATAGCGCCCTTATCCCGTATGGCGATAAAAACTCGCTTTCATCGAGCATCACCCGAAGCACGCGGCGCAATTGATCGGGGTCCACGATTGAAAGCAAGCGCCGCTCTTCTTCTCCAGCCGTTCTCATGCAGGCTACGTTGCCGATCAGGTCCTCGCGGTTTTCGATAAACCATTCCATACGCCGTTTGAATCCGGTCAGCCGGTCGAGCAGATCGGGCTCAATCGTCTCGACCGCAAAAAGAGGTATCAGCCCTACCATAGAGCGAATCTTCATAGGGAAGCTCCTGCCGTCAGGCAGGCAGAGCACATCGTAATAAAAGCCGTCATCCTCGTCCCATAACGTCTCGCCTTTCTTGCCCAGATGGTTGATGGCGTTTGCTATGTAGAGGAAATGCTCCCAGAATTTGCTCGCCACGTCTTCATAAGCCGGGTCTTCGCTCGCAAGCTCCATAGCGATGGCGAGCAGGTTCAAGCAGTACATGCCCATCCAGCTTGTGCCGTCGGCCTGTTCAAGATAGCCGCCCGTGGGCAGAGGCGCGCTACGGTCGAAAACGCCTATGTTGTCCAGCCCCAGAAACCCGCCCTGAAATACGTTTCGCCCTTCGGTGTCTTTGCGGTTGACCCACCAGGTAAAGTTGAGCAGAAGCTTGTGAAATACTCGCTCAAGGAATTTTATATCGCCCCGGTCATCGTTGCGTTTCTTGTCGATCTTGTAGACGCGCCACGCGGCCCACGCGTGTACCGGGGGATTTACATCTCCAAAGGCCCACTCGTAAGCGGGCAGTTGACCGTTAGGATGCATGTACCACTCGCGCAGCAGGAGGATGAGTTGCTCTTTTGCGAAATCGGGATCGGCTAAAGCAAGCGGCACGGTGTGAAACGCGAGGTCCCACGCGGCGTACCACGGATATTCCCACTTGTCGGGCATCGAGATGATGTCGTCGTTATACAGGTGAGTCCATTCGTGATTGCGCCCGTTAAGCCGCTCGGCTGGAGGCGGGGGGCCTGCCGGGTCGCCCTTCAGCCAGTGTCTCATATCGTAATAGTAAAACTGCTTGCTCCAGAGCAGACCGGCCATCGATTGACGAAAGACGTTTACGGCGTCCGATGACAGATCCTTCGGTGTGATCGAGGCATAAAACTCGTCGGCCTCCTCTATTCGCTCTTCAAATACCTGATCGAAGCTTGCGCCGCACGGGTCCCCGTTTGTGGGAGGAATTTCCAGATTGGTCAGCCGCAGCTTGACGGTTCTGGTTTCGCCCGGCCCAAGCGTGAGCGGATAATGAGCCGCCGCCTTCGTACCCGTGAGCGCGGGATTCACTGCATGCCTTGCGCCGTGCACGATGTAATCGTTGATCCCGTCCTTTGCGTGATGATTGCCGTTTGGCGTGCCGTAGAGCCGCTCCGTATTGGTTTCGTTTTCGGTAAAGAGCAATTCCGGCGTGTCGTGGCAGAACAGCCAGCGGTGGCCATAGTGCTCGTGGTCGAGTTGAACTACGCTCGCATTTTTGACATCGCCGCTTCTGAAGAGTTGCGGTCGCTCCATATCGAGCCCCCACGACCACGTATTTCGAAACCACACGGTAGGCAGCAAATCGAGACTTGCCTCTTCCGGCCCGCGATTGCTCACGGTGATGCGGATCAGTATATCTTCGGGCGATGCCTTGGCATACTCTACAAACAGATCGAAGTAGCGGTCCTCATCGAAAACGCCCGTGTCCATAAGCTCGTATTCGAGTTCGGTTTTGCCGCGCCGCTGATTCTCTTCTACAAGCCGGGCGTAGGGGAATTCAGCCTGCGGGTATTTGTAGAGAAACTTCATATAAGAATGTGTCGGCGTCGAATCGAGGTAGAAATAATACTCTTTCACATCTTCGCCGTGGTTGCCCTGACTGCCTGTAAGCCCGAATATCCGTTCCTTGAGAATCGGGTCTTTGCGGTTCCACATCGCAACGGCGAAGCAGATAAACTGTCGCCGGTCGGATATTCCTCCGATACCGTCTTCGCCCCAGCGATAGGCTTTCGAGCGCGCCTGGTCGTGCGGCAGGTAATCCCACGCCGTGCCGTAGGCACTGTAGTCTTCGCGCACCGTTCCCCACGCGCGCTCGCTCAGGTAAGGTCCCCACCGCTTCCAGTAAACTTTGCGCTCGCGCGCTTTTTGGAGTCTTATCTCTTCTTTAGTCATGATTTGGTGTCCTCGTCTATCTACTTTTCTACAATCTGCATTACGTGCCCGTCGGGGTCGCGCACCAGAAAGCTGCGAGTGATGTCAAGATCAGACGCGCCCACGCTTATCACGCCTGATGAGACGAATTGAGCGCGCCTTTCGCGCAGGCTCTGATAAATCGCGTTTGCGTCACCTGCGGCGAGCTTCGTCTGCCAGTGCGCCAGATCATTGGCGCTGAGGTCAAGCGGAATGGGCCGGCCTGTTCGAGGCGCGAGGTATTCGAGCAACTCGATGCCCGGACCAGCCGTGGCACGCAGAGCGGTGATTCTCAGCCGCGCGCCGAATACGTTGTTCAAATGCTCCTGCTCGGTGCCGTAGTTTTCGCTCTCACCCGCGACTCTCATTCCCAGAGTGTCGCGATAGAAAGCGAGACTCGCGTCTGTATCCCATACAACTATAGCCGTGTGATCTATGCCTAGAAAGATACGATCCGTGTTGCGCTGCCATTTCGGGTCGCCCTTGCCGGGAGGGAAATTCAGGATTTCAAGCGAATGGCCGTCCGGGTCTTTGAAGTAAAAAGCCTTTATGCCGCCCGCGTTCTTGTTCCAGTCGGGCAGACGCTGAGGCCCGGAAGAGGCGTGCTCGACCCTGTTTTGCCTGAGCCACTGATAGGCGCGATCCATATCGCTCACGATGATGGCGACGTGTTGAAACCAGCGGTCATTGCTGCGCGAATCGACCGGAACGGGTCTGCCCCTCGGCGCGAGATATTCGGTAAGCTCTAAGAACTCGTCGCCCAGTTTCATGCGTACGACTCTCATCCTCAGACCGAATACGCCTTCGAGTTGTTCGTACTGATCGCCCGCGACCTCAACATCCGAGACCTTCTCAAACGAAAGCACCTTCGAATAAAACTCCGCCGCCCGGTCAACATCGGAAACCGTCATGCCTACGGCGGCCACGGCCTGTATCTGAGACGCGGCGGCGCGGGGACGCAGAGACGCGGCGAGTGCTGTTGCTCGCGTCGGTTGTTGAGCACTTACAGACGGAAGCCAGGCGAACTGTGCGACCGCAATCCATAACATCAATGCGGCAAAGGCTTTCATCCGGTCTCCGCGTCTCCGCGTCTCCGCGTCTCCGCGTCTCTCTATTTTTATGCTATTCATCTCAATTAACCAAGCCTTTCAAGCAGGTGATCGCCCACGCGCAACGCGTTAGCCATGATGGTCAGCGCCGGATTTACCGCCGCGCTTGAAGGGAAGAAACTTCCGTCCACGACGTAGAGGTTATCTACCTCGTGCGCCTTGCAGTTTCGATCCAGAACGCTTGTCTGCGGGTCATTGCCAAAACGAATAGTTCCGTTCTGGTGCGCGACTCCGGCAAGTGGTATGCGGTCTCCGACAAAAGCGTTTAGCGGGATCAGGTGGTTTTCACAGCCCGTGTGCTTGATCAAATCCTTGAGCTTCGCCCCCAGCCGTTTGTGACCTTCCAGGTTGTTCGGCGTGTAAGAGAGAACTATCTTTCCGTTGCGATCAAGAGTTACGCGATTATTCGGGTCGGGCAAATCTTCGGAGGTCAGCCAGAAATCGAGCGAGTGCTTGGCCATGATTTCAAGCGTAAGACCGGGCACTATCTTGGGCGCTCCGGCGGCGAACATGTTCGCGTCAAACTTGCCCACAAACGATATGTGCCCCATCGGATAATCCCATTCTTTCGAGGCGAAATAGAAATCGTTCAACGCCAGCGTCTTTTGAAATATGGTCGGATTCGGATGGCGCGAGATCGCAAACAGCACGGAGTTATTGTGCCCCATGTAGTGACGGCCTACTACGTCAGAACCGTTCGCAAGCCCGCGAGGATGTTTGTCGCTTGCAGACCTGAGCAGCAGCGCCGCCGAGTTGATAGCGCCGCAGGAGGATACGATTATGTTTGCCGAATAGACTTCCTTTTCACCGTTTCGCTCCACGTGAACGCGGGTGATCTCGCGGCCCGAAAGATCGGTTTCCAATCGCGCGACATAAGCATCGGTCAGCAGCGTGACATTTTCGTGCGCGAGGGCCGGGTCTACGCAGACGACCTGCGCGTCGGATTTCGCCTTGACCAGACAGGGGAAGCCGTCGCAGGTCGAGCAGCGAATGCAGGCGCTCTTTGCCGGGTTCTTTTCATCGAGCATAACGCCGAGCGGCACGTGAAACGGTTTGTGTCCGAGCGCTACGAGATCGTCGTGCAATCGCTGGATGCGGGGTTCGTGGCTTACGGCCGGGTGAAGATAGGGGGCGCTTGCCCACGGCTCGGTCGGGTCTGTGCCGCGCTCACCGTGTACGTGATAGAGATGTTCGGCCCGCGTGTAATAAGGCTCAAGCTCGTCATAGCTGATGGGCCATGCGGGCGAGACGCCTCCGTGATGCTGGAGTTCGCCGAAGTCTTCCTTGCGGAGGCGAAACAGGGCCGCGCCGTAAAATTTCGTGTTGCCTCCGACATAGTAATTTGTGTGCGGATGAAGCGGTTTCCCTTCCGAGTCGCTCCACTCTTCTTTTGTGTTGTAGCGGGCTTCGCCCACGACGGCGCGCGCGCTCCAGTTCTCTTTTTCGCGCGGAACATATCCGCCGCGTTCAAGCAATAGAATTCGTTTACCGGAAGGGGCCAGATGATAGGCAAGCGTACCTCCACCGGCTCCCGTTCCTATGATTATCACATCGTAATGATTATCGTTAGACATATCTATCCCTCCACTTTCCCTGAGCGGCAATGCGATCAAACGGTTTGCAATCAGACTATTGTTTTATCCGGCGCTATCTGGTTATCGCTGCGACGGCCATCTCTTAAATGACAGCAGGTTGGAAAAAAATTCCCGGCTAAGAATTTCTATTCACGCATCACGCATCACGCGTCATCCTGGGGTCGTTACTAATAATCAGACGGGCGGCAGATTGCGGGTCGTCGCGGTCGAAATGAATTCGTTGCGCGGGGAAATATATGATCTCGAAAGCCAGTACGGTTTCAGCGGGCGGAAGGCCCTCCTGACCGCGTTCGAGCGCGCGTTCGAGGGCTGTCTGAAATGTGCAGTCAATCCAGATGCTCAGATCATAATGGCTTCGAAAGTCTCGCTTGAGCAGAAAGATGCCCTCCAGAACTATTATGTCAACATTCTCAAAATCATAAGTATGTCTGCGATACTCGGTTGCCGTCTCTTCCGCAAAATCGGCGACCACATGATGCGACCGCTTCTCTTTGAGCGGCAGAATCAACTGGTCGAACATCTCATCAAAGCGGATGGCGTACTTATAAAAATGCTCTGCCGGGTTGTGCGGATCGAATCTCTTTTCGGGCAGGTTCAACCAGCCGTCAATGTTGATGCCGACCGCATTAAGATTATGCTCGCGCAGCCGGGCTACGATTTTGGATGTCATATAACCTTTGCCCGATCCATCAATGCCGCTGACGGCTACTAGCATACTGCGCTCGGATGGCAATACCTGTCGTCTGTCAAGTATTGCCATCACCACCTGGTTGAGATCAGTCATTATCTGTCACTCCTTACGAGCGGATTACTTCTCTGATGTTGTCACCGCCTGCGACGAATTGCCTGTCGGACGGACGCCCGGTATGTTCAGCCGCATGCGGTAAAGGCTGTTGCGCCCACAAAGGTAAAGCGTCTTGCCGTCTTCGTCGCCCCAGGCAAAGTTGTGAACGTGTTTTGGGGCGATGATCGTGCCCAGGTGCTTGCCCTCAGACGAGATGACCCACAATCCGCCCGGCCCTGAAACATAGAGGTTGCCGCGCTGATCTACTTTGATTCCGTCAATCGCGTCTTCGCCCGGAGCCTGAGTCATATCATAAAAGGCCCGTCCGTTTTCAATCGTGCCGTCGAGTTTTGCCTCGTAACGCATTACGACTTTTTTCTTCTCATCCCAGTTGCCTACGTAGAGGTATTTCTCGTCGGGTGAGAAGGCGATGCCGTTTGGCCCCGTCAGTTCTTTGGTGAGAAGTTGCAGCTTGCCTTTGTAAATCGAATAGACGCCGCTGAAAGAGAGTTGCCTTCTGGGATCGTCGAAAAATTTTGGAAGACCGAAAGGCGGATCGGTGAAATAAAGAGTCCCATCCGAGCGATAGACAAGATCGTTCGGGCTGTTGAGCCTTTTGCCTTCGAAGCTGTCGGCAAGCACAGTCATCCTTCCGTTCTTTTCCGTGCGAGTGACTCGATGATTGCCGTGCTCGTTTACGGTCAGGCGGCCTTCGGGGTCGAGCGTCAGTCCGTTCGAGCCGGGTTGCCCATACTCACCGATGTCTCGGCCCGCGTATCCGCTCGGCTCGCGAAAGACTTCGAGCCGCTCATCGGGCGTGTATTTGTAAATGCGATTGCTGTTCGGGTCGCTGAACAACAAATAGCCACCGTCGCTTACCCAGATCGGGCCTTCGGTGAATTTGAACCCTTCGGCAAGCTTGAATATCTTTGGATTCGGCCCGACTATCGCGTCCATTCCGGGATCGTTTCTGATGACTTCTACGTTCACCTCGCGCGGCGTCATCGCAACCGGCCCCGCTTCCTCTTTGTAAAACTCTAGCTTTGCAAATCGCACCCAGATGAAGTTTGTAGGCGGATTCGAAATAGGCCCGTTGATGCCGAACACGGCGAGTTGAATCTGCTGGCCCGGTTGAACATTCCGCCCGACGATAAGGCGATTTGCCGCGTTCCAGCCGCCTACGATTGAGCCGCCTCGCTGACCGAGACCGCGCGCAAGCTCGCCGTCTACCCAGACTTCGGCATAGTCATCGAGCGCCGTCTCAAAGACCACGGTTGATCCCGTGGGATCGAAATCGCCCACGCGGTCGGGGATGGTCAGCTTGATCCGGTACCAGTTGAAGCATATGCGCCCGGTTGCGCGGCGGGCTTCGAGCGATGAGGCCGGAATCATTTCCCACTTCGAATCATCAAAGTCTGCGCCGCCCGCGTGCGGTGTGTAATCATAGGTCTTGATAGCCTGGCCCGTCGGCTGGCCTTCGGGACCGGGGCCTCGGAAATCAACCTCGACTATGCGGGTGTCGCTGTAACGCCACTCGCCTTTGACCAGCCGCGCGCCTTCGGCCGTGGCCAGGTCGATGGTTGCTTCGGGCGTTCCCGCAGGCGCATCCCAGTTTGTCTGAGTGTTTGTCTGTTTATTTGTCTGGGCGTTACTTTGCGCGAGGGCGGTGATAAAGGTGGCGGCGATCAAAACGAGAGCCGCCGTGATTGAGAAAAGCTTTTTGCTCATGATTTGAGAACCTCCAGCTTGCTGCTACCGCGCCTTGACGACGTAGTAGATGAAAGTGCCGGGCACTTCTTTGAACCAGTGAGGCGTGCCCGCCGGGACGATGATCACATCGCCTTTCGAAATGCGCCGCGTATCGCCGCCCGCTATCTCTTTTCCGCGAACCTCATCGGGAGCGGTGGTCTTCGGCTCTACGACGGTTCCGCCCGTTACAAAGGTAGCCGCGCCGTCGAGCACATAAATTATGTCCGCGTCTTTTAGATGAACTTCGGCTACGCCGGCCTTGTCGCGGCGGCTCGCGTGAACCATGTACTTGTCGCTTGCGTCGAACAGAACCGCGCCTTTTGCAAAAGCGGCCGTGACCTGATCTTTGCTGAAATAGGTGACCGGCTGAGAGGGTGCAGGCGTAGCATTTTCAAGAGGCGCGCTAAAGGCTGCGGCTCCGGCGATTGCGATCTCTTCATCCTGCTGGGCGCTTGAGGCTCCGCTGACCCCTACGCCGCCGACGATCTGGCCTTCGTAAATGATCGGCACGCCGCCCTGCAAGGGGGTGAAATCATTGAGCGCGACCATCGAGGTGCGGCCCTTTCCGATGATGTCTTCGAATACCTTTGTCGGTTTCTTGAAGAGCGCGGCAGTGCGCGCCTTGCCGATTGAGATAAGAGCGCCCGCGGCGAAAGTGCCGTCGAGGCGTTCGACCGCCATCAGGTTTCCGCCGTCATCTACTACGGCGATGACGCCGCCCGGCGCGTTCTTGCTTTTGGCTTCGGCAATTGCCGCCGCGATTACCTTCTTTGCCCCTTCGAGCGTGAGCGCCTTCTTGTCTACGATCTGTGCATGAGCGAGTATCGTCAAAACCAGAATCGCCGGAACTATTGTTGTCATTCTAAGAAATGTTTTCATCGTACTTTCTCCTTAATCTGCTGTTTGAAAACTCAGGTGATAGGCATCCCGCTGAAACACCGAGCGGGATGCTCACCGAATTTGCTTAATCAACTTGAGTGTTCGGTGTGACTGTGACGCGAAATAAATCGCTGGTCTTGTAGTAAAAGGACGACTCTTTCGCTCGATGAACCTTGCCGTGTTGATCTACGCCCGTGTTGTGAGCCTGCTGGCGCGGTGCCTGGTCCGAGCCTATACCTGGCTCCTGATCCATTTCGGTTCCGGCATCCCACAGGATGAACTTGTAGGTGATGTTGCCGCTCAGGGGTTTTTCTTCCCTGTCGAACAAAGACATGCCTTCCGGGTCGGGCGCATAGAAATAATCGTTCGACTGACCGAACATCAGCACAACAGAGAGCTTCATATCCGAAGAGAGATTTACCGCGAACTCATACGCGCCGCCCGGTCCAATAGGTCCGGGGCCGTCTGCGCCTGCGGGCGTATTGAATATGCCGTGATGATCGGCGCTGTGATTGAGCGCGACAAGCGACTTCACGAGTTCTTCAGGGTTTCCGTCCTCGGCCTGCGCTTCAAGGCCGTTTGCGAGAGCGGGCTTGCCTTCTTTGAATAGCTGGACGCTTTTGTCATGAGATACCCACATCCCGGGTGACAAAGCAAACGGCCACTTTGTTCCATCGGATGCGGTTTGCCCTTCCGGGCTTGAGATGTTCTCGATACGGACTATAAATCTGGTCTCTTTCGCCGACCTCTTAGCGCCTGCCCTGACTGGCGCTGAGAACTGCGCGCCAACAAAGACAATCAACATAACCAGACCCGTGAACAGTTTTCGATTCTTCATAACTGAGACTCCTTCTATTTGATTTGAGATTGGATTTGCGACGGTCGATAACCCGTCAATCAACTGCGTACTGCGTGATAGTTGCATCTGAATATGCAGCGTTTGTCATTCTGGTGATTGAGCTTTGCGCAAAGCACGCTGCCCGCGCCCTTGAACCGCACAAAGCCTTCGGCCGCCAGCAGCATTCCAAGCGGCGGCGCGGTGAAGTAAAGCCAGAGCGTGGTCCAGGCGTGAGCCAGAACCGCCGAGCCGAACGTCCGCGCAGGGTTCATGCTCATCCCTGAAAAGGGGTCTTCAAGGCTGATGTATGTCATCACGAGCAGCCCCGCGAAAAGCCCTGTGAAGCGCGCAAGCCGGGGGGTGTTTGAAACTCTCAGGATCATCGTCATCATCAAAAAAGAGATGATCACTTCGGCGATGAAGGCGACCCCCGCCCCGCGCATGCCTGGAAGCGTGGCGACATAATTTACCGTAGGGTGCGCGATGACGCTTCCGAGCACAAGCGCCGCAATCACGACTCCGAGTACTCCTCCCGCGAATTGCGCAAGCGCGTAAAAGAGCGCATCAACCGGCTGGATTTTTCCGAGCCGCAAGAATGTAAGCGTGACCGACGGATTTATATGAGCGCCCGACTGCTTGCCCCACGGCGAATAGATGATGCAGATGGCTGTGAGTCCCATCGCCGCGCCTACGAGCGTGCGCCGCAGGAAATCATTCGCAATCATCTGCCTGACGGGCGACGAAGGGTGCTGGAGCAGGGCTACAAAAAACGCTGCCGACATCATAAAGATTCCCAGACCCGCGGCTTCCATCAAATATTCCGGCCAGTGTTGTTTCAATTTATCGGTCATGATTGCACCTGTTCAGGCTGCCTTTCCGCCCGTTACTGAAACCGGGTTCGGCGCAAGCTCGGGCACAAGCACCCGTCCGTCCATGTCAACCTCGAACCCGAAGAGTTCGAGGCGATTAAAATCCGACTCGTCGATCAGTCCTATGACCACTGGCAGCGCACCGGCGTGCTGATCATTGTGTTGTTCTGTCTGTATGGCTTTGCTCATAAAAATTCCTTTGCTGAACGCTCATCAAAACTGTCTGCGTTCTACTTCATAATGACGGCCCGACGGTTAATTATTCCCGGCTGTGAAGAGTGGAATTTTTTAGACAGGCTTAATAGGATTAGATTGGATTGAACAGGATTCTTGTTTAATTTTTACCAATCACACGCTGAAAAAGATAAACCGCCAGAAGAGGCTCGCATAGCGCCTTCTGCTGAACTCTTGGCGGTTCCCTGGCGCTTGCAAACGTCCTGGCGGTTGTCTTGTGCGGGGCGAGAGACCTACTTGCCCACGATCTGCGCTGCCGTCTCTATATGCATCTCCGGTTTGATGCCGAACACGTCTTCGACCCCGGCGCGCAAAAGCTCTGCTACGCTCCAGGCTTGAGCAACGCAGCCGCGTGGCGTGTGCGGGCTGTCGGCATCGAATATCTCAGACACGTGGCCCAGCCCCGCGTCACTCAGATGTTCGTGAAAAGCCGCAAGCCAGCGTGCGGCGCGGCGGCGACAACCCGTTTGCGTCTTTCGATCTCAGCCAGCCGGTAGCGATTTGCCTGGTTGATGTCGTGGCGTTCGAGCGAAGCGATGATGGCGGCTTGATGGCGTTTGTTGAGATTGAATTTTAAGGCGAACGGGCTATAAAGGTCTTCGGAAAAATCGAGCCCTCGCTCGCGTTCCGCGTCGTATTCGAAATTGCGATACCAGTTGCCCGACGTGTCAATCTCTTCCGCGTCGTGAGCGAAACGAAGCCCCGGCATGTCGCTGTAAGGCGCCACCTCTGCCTGATTCGGTTCCACTCGGACATAAGCGTTGAGCGATAAGTTTTCGTGCGTGGTGCTGTGATAATCGCGAAAGGCTATGAGCGGTCGCGCTTCGAGCGTGCATTCGGCGAGGTCCTGATTCATGCTCCGCAGATCATATTGAATGACCACGCTGTTTTCGCCGTAGATCATAAAGACTCGCTTTTCGATCACGACCCCTTCGACTTCGTAGGTAAATACGGGGAAAGGATCAAGCGCGAATTCCTTCAAGTGCTGATGCCCCTGCGGATGGACTACGCCGGGATAGCGGTTGGCAGAAAGCTCGAACCTGCGCCCGTCGAGTATCAATGTCTCTTCGAGCTTTGCCAGCAGCACGAGACGACCCACGGGCGGGCGGGTCGCGGCTGTAAGCAATCCGTGATAGCGTCGCGTGTTTAGACCGGCCACGGTCGAAGAGGCGAATCCGCCTATCCCGTTTGTCTCGATCCATTCGCGACCGAGCGCAGATTCAAGGTTTCCGCAAACCTCTTTATCGAATCGAATCATCACTTCTTCTCCAATAATCAGAATAATCAGGCGCACATTTTCGAACCGCACCGGATGGCCGAAAACAGGCTGTTGGGCGCTGCCTGAATCGATGCGCCTGCCACCTGCTCAATCCCCGTGTTATATCTGTTTATTCCCGAACGGCGGCAAAGAGGCGTATAGAATCGTTCCCGGCAAAAAAAGAAAGCGCCCGGGAAGGGCGCTAAGGCAGGCTATTTGAGGAGGAGAAGTCTCGCGTCTGAAAAGAGCGCGATTTATGAATGGCTCGGGATAATGATTAACCTCAGTGATCAAGCACCGACGCCGTGCGCTTTCTCCACGTCAGCGCGAATGCCAAAAGTTTCGGCGAACGCGGCCAGTTCGATCCTCAAGAGTTTGCGCCCCCGGCTGAGCCGCGACATCACAGTGCCTACGGGGATGCCCAGAGTGCTTGCGACCTCTTTGTAAGAAAACTCCTCAACGTCGGCCAGCAGCACTACTTCGCGAAACGCCTGCGGAATTTTCTGAAAGGCTGATAATACCTCTTCGTCGCTGAGGTCCTGCCGAACGGGTGGCTCGTAAACCAGCGTCCGCTCAAGCATATCTTCGCCGTCTTTCACAAGATTGAACTTGAACCACTTTCGGCGGTGGTGATGTATCACGTGAAAGAGAATCTTGTACATCCACGCCCGGCAATTTGTGCCCGGCTCGAATCGATGGAAAGATTTCCACGCCTGCAAGTAAGTCTCCTGCGCCAGGTCTTCGGCCTCAATCCTGCTCCCCATTACGTGCCAGGCTGTGCGAAATATGTCGTCGAGGTGAGGCAGCGCAACCGATTCGAAGCTGTGTATTTCACTCGATGCGATCATATCGTTGCTTATCTCGACCTCTACCGTATTTTCATAACTCATGAGCGTCCTCCAACCGGTCGGCGATGCGCTTTGCTGCTCTGCCCTCATTCGCCCTTTAATACCGATCTCTCGCTCCCCTCTAGCGCAAAAATGATGCCATAACATACACCGATCCTCTCAGTCTGCGTATGCCTTTGATGCTTAACGGGTTGAGATGTTTCTGCCCCCTGTCTTGTCCCACGATACCACGATATTTCGTGGGCTTCGTGGCCAAAGATCAAGTGGGCGGGCTACGATATTTCGTGGGTTGATCGTTGGATGCCGAGTTTTTTCATACGGCTGCGGAGGGTATTGGGATGGAGTTCGAGCAGGCGAGCCGCGCCCTTTGGGCCTTCGATTATCCATCGGGTTTGGCTGAGTACGGAGAGGATATGCTGGCGTTCGACCTCTTCGAGGGTGGGAGGAGATGTGGTTGCGACTGATTGCGGGGGCGAAGATGCGGGGTAAGGGGCGGCGATAGATGCCACGGATGTTTTTCCTGCGGCTCCGCCTGCGGCGAGGGTATCTCTGAGGGCGAGAGAGGGCAACAGGTCGCGGTCAAGGGTGAGAACAGGTCCACGGGCAAGCACTACGGCTCTTTCGATCATGTTTTGAAGCTCTCTTACATTGCCCGGCCACGGATAGCCCATCAACAGGGCCATAGTTTCCTGCGATACGGATTCGATTTTCTTGCCAAATTTTTTAGAGAAACGGTCCTGAAAGAACATAACGAGTTGCGGCAGGTCAGACAGGCGCTCGCGCAGGGGCGGCACTCTGAGCGGAAAGACATTGAGGCGATAGAACAGGTCCGAGCGGAAGCGGCCTGCCCGGACCGCTTCTTCCAGATCGCGGTTTGTCGCGGCTATTATGCGGACGTCAACGCGGACGGAGCGGCTGCTGCCGACGGGTTCGAACTCCTGTTCCTGCAATACTCTGAGCAGTTTGACCTGGGTTTCCACGGGGAGTTCGCTGACCTCATCGAGGAAAAGCGTGCCGCCGTCGGCAAGTTCGAAACGGCCTACGCGGCGGTCGTGCGCCCCCGTAAACGCGCCCTTGACGTGTCCGAAAAGCTCGCTTTCTACGAGCCCCGCAGAGATCGCCCCGCAATTGACCTTTACAAGCGGGCGATCCCTTCGGGCGCTGTTGTTATGAATGGCGCGGGCGATCAGTTCTTTGCCCGTACCCGTCTCTCCCCAGATGAGGACGGTGGAATCGGTAGGGGCCACCATCTCGACTTTTCTGAGGGCTTCAAGTAAAGCCGGGCTGCTGCCGACCATCTCTTCAAAGTTGTGCTCTTTGCGAATCTCTTCCTGCAAATAGACGTTCTCATCGTGGAGGCGGTTCTTTAATTGTTCGACCTCTGCGAGGGCTTGCCGCAACTCTTCTTCGGCCTGCTGGCGTTCGAGTTCGGCTCCGGCGCGAGCGGCAAATATTTTCAGCACAGACGTGTTTCGCGGGTCCGCATCCATCGGATGGTCATCGAGCACGGCCAGATGACCTATGATTTCACCCGTTGCGTCCGTCATCGGGAACCCCATAAAACTTTGCGCGTTCCACTCGACCAGACCCACGTCTTCGGGAAAGAGCCTTTGCAGATCGTGAGAGTAATGACAGGCCTCGCCTTCGATGACTTTATAGCAGGGCGTACCCGCCAGATCGTATTCGAAGTTTTCTCCGAAATCGTCGCCCGCCCAGAAGGCAAGCGTACGCACGCGGGTCTTCTTCTCATCGCGGCATTTTGTGACAAAGGCGTATCGAACCTTGAGGGCGGATGCCAGATGCCGCACGAGCAGATAGAAAAATTCGCCGCCCGTAACCGCCGCCGTTCCTTCCACAATAGAGCGCAACGTCTCTTCGGCTTCCTGCCGCCTGACGGCCTCCTGCTTCATCTCTTCATAGAGAAACGCCTTTTCCAGAGCGATTGCCGCCGTGGCCGAGAGTATGCTCATCAACTCGATGCGTTCGGATGTGAATGCTTCGGTCGAAAGGTTGTTTTCGAGGTAGAGGATGCCGCTCGATCTTCCCTGATACACGATTGGCACGCAAAGGATTGATTTCGGTTTCTGATCCCTTACATAAGAGTCGGAGGCGAATCTTTCATCGGCAGCCGCATCGCCTATCACTACGCTTTCCCCGGTCTTGCCTACATAGAAGACGACTGCCTGCGAAAGTTTGCCGGAATCTTCGACGGGGAGCGATTGCCTGACGGTGGTCTGTTTGCCCACGGCTCCTTCGGCTTCGATCACGAGTTGTTTGCCCGTATCCTGAAGAAATATTCCGCGCTCGGCTCCTGCGTTCTCCATGGCGATCTCTACGATCTTTCGCAGCAGGTTATCAAGCTCGATCTCGATTGTGATGGCGCGGGCGGCCTTTGTGATGGTTGCCAGATCGAGCGAAATAGTCTCTCGCTCCTGCGCTCGGTCAGAAAGCGTCACGGTCCTTTCCCGCTTCAGCAATTCCGGGTATTTGCGCTCCAGGTCTTCGACCTTGGCCCGAGCGCCCCAATCGTTGTAGGCATTTCGGGCCTCGGTCATAAACATCGCGGCGATCTTCGTTTGTCCGCGCTCGCGCCAGAACTTGGCGCACAACTCGTTAGCCAGCGCGCGTTCCCTCGGGCATTCGTGATCGGCGGTGGCTTCAATGGCGGCTTCGTAAAGCGCGAAGGCCTCGTTTATGTTTTCGCGCACCCGCGCGATCTCTGCCGAAAGTATCAGATGCGGAGCCGCGAAATTGTGTGGAGAGCATTCGGCCCACTTCCTCATCCGCGAATTCATCGCCTCAAGCTCTGTTTCTATTTCGCGTTGTCGTTGTTCGCCCGCATCCCGATGTAGCTCGGCGAGCGCGAGGCTGTGATAAAAGACTCGCTGCTCGTCCCAGATCGTGCCGGTGAAGTCCTTTATGACGCGCTCGGCTTCAAGCGCCATCCGGTGCGTTGCCTCGTACTCGTCAAAGGTGTAGAGCAGAACCGTCTTTGCCACAAAGCAGAACATTTCAAACAGGCTCTGCCCCTCGTTGACGCTCAGGTACTCTGCTTCGTCGAATTCTGAACCTGTGAGCGAGGTCGGCGAAGCGGTCGATCCTTCGAGCGCAAGCCCCCACTGTAATATCACTCGCGGGGCATCGGCGAAGCGGTCTATCTTGGCGCGTTTCAGATAGCTTACAGCCTTGTCGCACACCTGTCGCAGGGCGGAGAGCCTGCCTCCGGCAAACAGCCGGAAGTGGCATTCATCGAAGATGGCGTAACCGGCGTCTGCAAAAAAACCGGACTCGTTGCCTAGCCGGAAAGACTCGCTCAGATAGGCGAAAGAGTCGGCAAAGGGTTTGCGCCAGATGCTCACGGCCCAGGCGAAATTCATCAGGATTTTAGCCCGCAGCCCCGCGTCGTAGAGTCGCTCGTTCAAACGCAGCGCAAGCTTCCCAAATTCGTATGCCGAGCGATAATCGCCCATCACCTGGCCTACGTTCATGGCGTGCAGCACATAGGCGTGAGCCGATTCTTCGGTGTTGCCGTAAGTGAGCGAAAGACGAACCATCGCCGCCGTGTTGAGCAGTGTCAAGTCTTTGTCGCCCGACAGGTAACACTGCGTATGGAGGTTGGCCAGAAGCCCCATGACGGCTTTTATCTCGGGGTCGGTCATCAACGGCAGATCGATTAGTGATTCGATGGAGCGACCGTCTATAAGCCTGTTGATCGTTTCAAGCTCGCGGTCAAGCGCCGCGCGCTTTTCACCGGGAAGCTGCGGAAAAGTGAGCCCGAAAAGCGCAAGCCCTTCGTGCCCGATGCGGATGGCATCAGTGTAACGCGAGGTGTTTTCATACTGGCGTATCTTCAGATCATAGACTCTGGATTTATCCACGCGAGTCTGCGCTCGTTCAAGCAGCAGGTCGAAACGGTCTTCGGCCTCTTCGAAATACCCGCACAGCGAAAGACACTCGCCCGCCTCAAGGTTGAGCCAAAGCATCAGATCGTATTCAGAGTCCCAGCAAGCCTCTTCAAGCATACGCAGGCCGAACTCGAAATACCCGAGCGCCGCCTGAAATGCCGCCGAGGCTTTTGCCTTTCGCCCGGCCTGAAGGTTGAGGCGGGCCAGTACCACCCGTTCGTATGCATCCGTGACAAGCTCCTGCCCCACGTTCAGATGGTTGGCTATTTCAAAGAGCCTGTCTTCGGGCGCTTCCCCTCCACACCCCGCAAGCAGGAGCCGCCCGACCTGAAGGTGAACCGGCTTCTTGCGATCATCGGGAATCAACCCGTATGCGGCCTGCTGTACCCGGTCGTGCAAAAAAGCATAAACCGGGCTTGCTATAGCCTCGGTCTCAAAACGGTCTCCGGCAGCTCGGTCCTCGGCTCGCGCAGAAGAGATTACAAGCCCTTCGTCGAGCGCCTCTTTCAGATTTTCGGTCACCGATTGCGCGGATTGCTGGCTTATTATTGCAAGCGTCGTGAGGTCGAACTGATTTCCTATGCAGGCCCCGAGTGTCAGCGCGCTCTGCGAAGTGGGCGAAAGACGCTGTATCTTTCGAGTCATCAGGTCAATGACGTTGTCGGTCATCCCGGCCTTGGCGATCTCTTCGATCTGAAATGTCCAGCGGTTCTGATCGTAATCGAATTCCAGCAGTCTTTCCCGATTGAGAGTCTGTAGAAACTGATTTACGAAAAACGGATTGCCCGCCGTTTTTTGAGATACAAGCTCTGCAAGCGGCGCTACATCTTCCACGCGACCGTGGAGCGTGTCGCGGACGAGCAGCGTGAGGTCGGAAGGCACGAGCGGGCCGAGTGACAGATGATAAAGCCCGGCTCCGTTTGCCTTAAGTTCGCCGAGCGTTTCCGTCAACGGATGAACCGCGTCTACCTCATTGTCGCGATAGGCCCCTATGACGAAGAGGTATTGTATCTCGGGGGTTGTCAGCAGAGGCTCTAAAAGGTTGAGGGTAGCCGAATCGGCCCATTGCAGATCATCGAGAAAAAGCACGAGAGGGTGTTCTTTGCGCGCCAGCGGGCGCAGGAGATTTTGAAAGACCAGCCGGAATCGGTTCTGCGCTTCGGTAGGACCGAGAGCGGGCGGGGCGGGCTGTTTTCCGAGAATCATCTCTATTTCGGGGATGACCTCGGCCACAACGCCGCCGCCTGCCCCGAGAGATTCATTCAACCGCGCCCGCCATAAACCGAGGCGCTCTTCGCCCTCGGTCAGCAGTTGCCGGATCAATCCGCGAAAAGCCTGTATCAGGGCGTCATAGGGAATGCGCGCTATCTGATCGAATTTCCCCGTCATAAAATAACCCCGCTCGCGCGCAATGGGTTTGTATAGCTCGTTTATCAGCGAAGATTTGCCTATGCCGGAGTAACCGGCTACGAGCATAAGCGCAGACGGTCCCCGGCAAACGCCTTCAAAGGCGCTTAACAACTTTTCGACTTCTTTATCCCGCCCGTACAGCTTCTGAGACATCAGAAAGCGGTCTGCCACGTCCCGCCCTCCGAGCGCAAAGGGCGTGATGGTTCCACAGGCATTCCACGCCCTCTCGCAAATGTCGAGGTCTTCTTTGAGGCCGAGCGCGCTCTGGTATCGTTCTTCGGCGGTCTTTGAGAGCAATTTCATCACGATTGCGGAGAGAGGCGCGGGCAGGTCGGGATTGATTTGTGCAGGGGGCGGAGGCGTCCTCGCTATGTGCCAGTGAATCAATTCGAGCGCATCATCGGATTGGAAAGGAGGAGCGCCGGTCAGCATCTCGTAAAAAGTGACCCCGAGCGAATAAAAATCCGTGCGATAGTCGGTCGTTCGGTTCATCCGTCCGGTCTGTTCAGGGGAAATGTATGTGAGCGACTGGCCGAGAAGTTGTAGCACCACGGGCGCTCGAACATCATCTGTTGCCCGAGATGCGAGACTGACATCCATGATCTGCCCCTCGCCCGTTTCAGGGTTGAACAGAATGCTACCGGGGTTTATGTGTCTGTGAATAATGTCTCGCCTGTGCAGTTCGGCAAGCGCCACAGACATCTGAGTGGCAAACCTGAAGAAGAGACCGAGATCGAGCGAGCGCGAATTTAACACGCTCAATGGAGGGCTGCCACCTGTATCTTCCAATATCAGACAGCAACTCGCATCCGCGTATAACAATTCCAGTCCGCGCGCGATGCCCGGGATTGAGAGTTTTGACAGAATCTCGAATTCGTGTTCGAGCAACTGGGCGCAAAGGGCTGACGCCGCCGGGCGGCGTGGCCTTTTAAGCAGGACCGGCAGGCTGTCTTTTATGCGCCGGCCTCTGTATGTGATCTGCCAGTCGTTTCGAGAGATCTCTTCGAAGACCTCATAACCGGGCAGCGTCATGCACGCCCCCTTGCAGTAGGCAGTAGGCAGTAGGCAGTAACGGAGTTGGGTACCACCTATTCTTATGCATATGCCGTGCTCTCTTTAGCAGTAGTCGTCAATTCATTATCAACTGCCTACTGCCTACTGCCTACTGATTTCAAGCATTGCTGCCAAACAGGCGCGAGCCGATGATTGGAATTTCGCGGCGGCGAATGAAGAGGATGACCGCGCTTCCAACAAAGACCGTGAGCGCCAGAAAAAATAATGTCCCGCCGTCATCCATCACTACTATGCCCAGCTTCGAAAGATGGCCGAGTATGGCCCCCGAGGCAGTCCCAAGAGCAAGCACCGCTCCGAGCGCCACGGTTGAAGGAATCAGCAACAAAATGACCGTAATCAACTCGACCACGCCCGAACCGATCCTTCCCCAGGGCTCCGCCCCGAGCGTAGTGAAGATGTATTTAGACTCTTCCGCGCCGGTAAACTTGAAGAAAAGCGTTTGAAACAGGATGACCGCAACGATGATTTGCAGCACCCAACTCACTATCTTGGTTGTCTTTGTCATGCTCATAACTGCTCCTTGACAGGTGATTATTCTTGATGTCTGATCCTCGCGTTCTTAATCCTCGGAGGTTGCACACTCTGATTAATGCCAGATCTTATAAAGATTATTCCCCGTCCGCCTGATGGAGCTACAATCCGAGCCATGATTTCATTATACGGCGGTTGCCTAAGCATAGCGCCGGGGCGAAAATGGTACAACAAAAAAGCGATCCTGTAAGAGTCAAAATAGCCACAGAGTCACAGAGAAAAGATTAAAAAATCTCTGTGTCTTTGTGTCTCTGTGGCAAATTTCTCCTTTTCTAAACAGATAAGGGTGCCAGATTTTTTACATTAATTTCACCTTCATGGAATAGAAAATCCCCGGTCTGGTATTTATAGGATGGGTCCGCTGGGGTCCCGACGTATCTTAATGTATCGAGACTGAGGATTTAACTTGTTTTTTAGCCGATCATCGAAAATAGAAGAGTTTGAATCGGCGGCCCTGCCTCACCTGAACGAGTTGTTTCGGACGGCCAGGCGCGTGGCCGGAGATCGAAACGACGCCGAAGATATGGTTCAGGAGGCATTCCTTCAAGCCTGGAAATCGTTTCACAGGTTCGAGTCGGGCACGAATTGTCGGGCGTGGCTGCATAAAATTCTCTTTCACGTCATTCAACACCGCCGCCGCAAATGGTTCAATCTGAATCTGGTCAAAGAGAGCGAAGAGATTCTGGAAGAGACCCTGGCCTACGAGCCCCCGGTCCCCGAGCATCTCAGCGATGAAGAAGTGCTTGCGGCCTTTCGCAGGATTCCTCAGAAATATCGCGAGGTGGTGACGCTTGCCGATGTGGAAGAATTCTCTTATAAAGAGATCGCAGAGACCCTGAATATACCCGTAGGCACAGTGATGTCCAGACTCAGCCGGGGGCGAAAGCTGCTCAGGGGCGAACTGGCTTCGGTTGCCGCAGAGTATGGAATAAAAGCCGCCGCTGGAGGTGAAGGCGCATGAACGTGATCAATATCGAAAAACAGCATTGTAAAAAAATCAGAGCTTACCTGGATTCATATCTTAACAACGAGCTTCTCATCGAAACTATGCACGAAGTATTGAATCACCTGGAAAGCTGTCCCGAATGCACCTCGGAACTCGAAGCCCGCGAGCGCGTAAAGCATCTGTTGCAATGTGCCGTGCGAAAGGACGAAGCTCCGCGTGAACTCGAAGCCCGCATACGCAAAGAGATACGCCAGACGCCCCCCCGGTCAAACAATCACTGGATATTTGCCATAGCGGCGGCGCTCGCTCTGATGGTAGGAACGTTTGGCGTATTGCGTTTGTGGAGCCATCAGGATGCAAGGCCGCTTGAATCATTACAAGCCTCCGATCAGATGAGCGCAAACCATAAGGAAGAGATACTGAGGGTCGGGCTTGGCGATCACATCCATTGCGCGCTCGACGCGGGGCTCGCCGACGAGCATTTCTCCGCTGAAAAGATGACCGAAAAGCTGGGCCCTGATTACGCGGGCATAGTCGCTCAGGTAAAAGGAAACATTCCCGGCAATTATGAAGTGACCGTCGGACATCGGTGCAGATACAAAGGCCGGGAGTTTATCCACCTGATCCTCAGACAGGGTGAGGCCGTGCTTTCGCTTGTCATCACAAAGAAGGACGGCGAAGCCTTTTCCGAAACCGATGCCGCCGAGGTCGCAGGCGCATCGGGCATACGGCTTCATCAGGCCAGGCTACAGGATTTGCAGGTGGCCGGTTTTGAGAGCCGCGATTATCTGGCCTTCGTGGTTTCGAATCTTTCCGAAGAGGATAACTTACAGATCGCCTCGACGATTGCTCCGTCTGTCAGAGATTTTCTCGACCGTCGAGGCCGTCAGGCATAAACCGCACCGATAAACTTGAGATTAAAATGAGCAAATGGGTTAAGGTAGCAGGCGGCGGATTGCTTGCAGGAACAGCCGCCGCGCTCGTGATGACGCTTGTGATGTATTTGCTGCGTTATCTGTTTGGGTTTGCCACCCCGGCAGAGTTGTTTGGCGACCGCATAGCCCCAACCTTCACCGCAAATGAATTCCTCGGCCTTCTGCAAAAATACGGCGGTTACAATCAATTGAAACAGACCGGGGCGGGTTCGGTCCTTGGCGGGCAACTGGGAGCGGGGATGTTTGGCGGCTTGCTCTATGCCATCATAGTCGAGCGCGATCGCAGAAAGGCCCCTGAGCGAAAGTGGCGATTTGGCATCAGCCGCCGGGGATGGGTTTTCGCAAGCACCTTCGCGCTTCTTTTCTGGATCATTTCACTCATCGTCTTCTGGCCAGTCCTCGAAATAAACTACGCGGGGTTGCCGCCCGCCAGGGCCGAGGTTGCGACCGCTACGGGGTTGCTTCTCTCTTATGCGTCGTATGCGATTGCGCTCGCGCTGTTTTATCGCCTGTTGACGGGGGATGAACCGCTCGGGCGGACTGCTACCATAGGCACGCCGATCAAGAGGCGGGGTTTTCTGCTTGGCGGCGCGACTGCCGCGCTTGCCGTGGCGGCAGGTGGCTTGCTTTATAAGCTGTTTCAGATAGCGACCTTCTCTTATGACGGCACGCAATACATTGGCCTCGACGTTCAGCCCATAACGCCAAACGATAAATTCTATACCGTCACCAAGAATGTAATTGATCCGCGCGTAGGCAAAAGCGTCTGGCGGCTTGAGATGACGGGGCTGGTTGACCGCCCGCGCACATACAGTTTTGAAGAACTGGCACAACTGCCCGCCGACGATCAGGAGACGACCTTGATGTGCATAAGCAACTGGGTAGGCGGCGGGCTTATGAGCAACGCCGTGTGGCGCGGCGTTCCGCTCAAAAACCTGATCGAAGCCGCAGGGCCGCGCCCGGGCACGGTCGAAGTGATGTTTCGCGCCGTCGACGGTTACACCGATACGATCTCGATTGAGAAGGCAATGGAGCCGACTACGCTTGTGGCCTTCGAGATGAACGGCGCGCCTCTGCCCGAGACGCACGGCTATCCGGCTCGCATAATCTCGCCCGGATTGTTTGGCGAAAAGAGCGTCAAGTGGGTGACCCGCATCGAGCTTATCGACCACGACGGAAAGGGCTTTTACGAACAGCAGGGATGGGGGCCGAATTTCGTGATCCCGACGCGCGCGCGTTTCGATTTTCCCTACTACGATCAAACTATCCCGATGAAGTTACCCGTCGCGCTCAAGGGCATAGCCTTTGCGGGCACGCGCGGAATCAGCCGTGTAGAGGTGAGCACCGACGGCGGAGGGATCTGGCAGGATGCGCGGCTTGATTATCAAAGCACACCGTTGACGTGGGTATTATGGAGCCTTGACTGGCGTCCGGCCGAACCGGGCGAGTACAAACTCGTAGTGCGCGCAACCGACGGCACGGGCGCTCTGCAATCGGCCGAAGATCGAGGGACAGCGCCCGAAGGCGCGACCGGCTATCATCGAGTCACGGCGCGTATAGTTCCGCCCGAATAAAACCGCACGCAAAAACCATCGCGTATGCAATCTGTTATACTCAATCATAATCGCTCAATTAAAAGGGGAGAAAATTTGCCACAAAGACACAGAGACACAGAGAAAAGATTATAAAGAGTCTCTGTGTCTTTGTGGCAAATTCCGAACTCATACAATGAGAGGTAAATCTATTATGAAAATGTCGCTGCTTGTAATCTTATTGTTGTTTGCTGGTACCGTTTCCGCGTGGAGTTATACGCCCCGAGCAGGCGCGGCTTTTCAAAAGGAGTCAGCCGATATGCCGGAATTTGAAGGCAAAGTCAACGCCCCCGATTTCCCGGAAGGAATGGAGTGGCTCAATACGGATCATCCGATCAGCCTGCGCGAGGTCAGGGGCAAGGTCGTGTTGCTCGATTTCTGGACCTACTGCTGTATAAACTGCATGCACATCATCCCCGATCTGAAAAAGCTCGAAAAGAAATACCCGAACGAGCTTGTAGTCATCGGCGTGCATTCGGCCAAATTCACGGGCGAGCGCGACACGGAAAACATCCGTCAGGCGATATTGCGATACGAGATCGAGCATCCGGTCGTCAACGATTACGCTATGGAAATCTGGCAGCAATACAGCGTGCACGCGTGGCCTACGCTGATGATCATAGACCCGGCGGGCAAAGTCGTGGGATATGTGTCGGGCGAAGGCAACTACAACAGGCTGGATAATGTTATCTCGGAATTGATCAAGACCTTTGATGCGAAAGGACAACTGGATCGTCGCCCGCTAAACCTGAAGCTGGAAAAACAGACGGCCCCGCGCTCGCTTCTCGCCTTCCCCGGCAAGGTGCTGGCCGATGAGAAATCGAATCAGTTGTTTATCGCGGATTCAAATCACAATCGCATAGTCGTCGTATCGCTCTCGGACTCATCGGTCAAAGAAGTGATCGGAAGCAGCGAAATCGGGATGAAGGATGGCGGCTTTGATGAGGCTACGTTTAATCACCCGCAGGGCATGGCTTTCGACGGCAAGATCCTCTATGTGGCCGACACTGAAAACCACGCCATTCGCAGCGTTGACTTTGAAAAACGAACCGTCACGACCATCGCGGGCACAGGCGAGCAGGCGATGCGGATAGATCAGATCGGCGGCGTAGGCCGTCAGGTTGCGCTCAATTCGCCGTGGGACCTCGCGCTTCACGACGGACTGCTCTACATAGCGATGGCCGGGCCGCATCAATTGTGGCGAATGAATCCGAAGACGGGCGGCGTGGAGCCTTACGCGGGCACGGGCCGCGAGGCGAGAATAGACGGGCCGCTCGATGAGGCCGCGCTCGCGCAACCCTCCGGCCTGACTACCGATGGAGAGAAACTCTATTTCGCAGACAGCGAAGTGAGCTCTATCCGCTCCGCCGATTTGAAAGCGGACGGCGCGGTAGAGACAATCGTAGGCGAAGACCTTTTCGAATACGGCGACCGCGACGGGCGCGGCTCGGAGGTCAGATTGCAGCACCCGCTCGGAGTCGTCTACCACGACGGCGCGCTCTATGTCGCCGACACCTACAACAACAAGATCAAGATAGTCTCTCCAAAGGAAAAGACTTCAAAGACCTTTGTCGGAACGGGCAAAGAGGGGCTTGAGGATGGCAGCCGCGCTACGTTTGACGAGCCGGGCGGTGTGAGCGTGGCTTTCGGGAAACTCTACATCGCCGACACAAACAATCACGCGATTCGCGTGGCCGATCTGAAGACAAAGAAGGTCGAGACGCTTCAGATCAAGGGGCTTGAAATGCTGCGGCCTCGCGCAAAGAGCAGAGAGTTCGCGGGCGAAATGATAGAACTCCCTCAACAGACGGTTGCGCCGGGCGAGAGCGTAATAACTTTGTCGCTCGATCTGCCCTCCGGGTATAAGCTGAATTCGCTTGCCCCGTCCGTGGTCGCCTTTGCGCTGCCGCAAGAGTCTGCCGTCGCGCTCAAGGACAGCGCCCAGCAGACTATTCGCAATCCGAAGTTTCCGCTTTCCGTTCCTCTCACGGTCAAGGAAGGAGAGACAACGGTCAAGGTGGATTACGTAGTCTATTATTGCGAGTCGGACAAGGAGAGCCTGTGCTATTTCAAAGAAGTCGTGCTAAATGTGCCGATTCAGGTGAAGGCGGGCGCAAACAACAGGAAGCTATCGGCCGGCTACAGGCTGAACGTAAAGACTGCGGATAAGAAATGATCAGCCGGATGGAAAATGAACGGGTGGGAAGAAAAGTCGGTCACGCAGTTGAGATTTGAGATTGAAATCTCAAATCTCAAATCATTCCTTTCCGGGGCTTGTCGGCAGATCGGGCCAACTGCTAATCTGCGTCCTATGATTCAACACGGCACTTGCTCAAAACTGCCAGGAGTAGTCTTTTCCCTGCTACTCATAACCATTGGCACGGTCGCGGTCCTTGCGCAGTCGCAGGTGAAATCGGGCGAGCCGCCTTCTTCGCCAGAATTGAAAAAGCTGATTGCCGCAAACGCGACGGTGGAAAAGGTCGCGAGCGACTTCGGCTTTGTCGAAGGCCCGGCCTGGAAGTCTGACGGCTCTCTTCTCTTCACCGATATACCGCGCAATCACATCATGCGGCTGGACGCGAAGCAGAAGATTTCGATCTTTCGCGAGACGAGCAATAACGCCAACGGTCTGGGCTTTGACAGACAGGGGCTATTGATTGCCTGCGAGCACGGGACGCGGCGCGTCACTCGCACGATGCGGGATGGAAAGATCGTCACGCTCGCCGACAAGTTTGAAGGCAAGCGGCTCAACAGCCCGAACGATATGGCCTTTGACACGAAGGGAGCGATCTATTTCACCGACCCGCCCTATGGTCTTCCAAACGAAAAAGAAGGCAAGGAGCTTGATTTCAACGGCGTCTACAGGCTTGCTCCTACCGGAGAACTCACTCTGCTTGTAAAAGATTTCGACCGCCCGAACGGGATAGCCTTCTCGCCCGATCACAAGACGCTCTACGTTGACGACACAAACCGCATGCACGTTCGAGCTTTCGATGTGAAGCCGGATGGCAGCCTTACAAACGACCGGGTGTTTGCCCAGTTGCGCCCGTGGGCCGAAGGCGTGGAAGGCGGGCCGGACGGCATGGCCGTAGACAAACAGGGCAATCTCTATGTGACCGGGCCGGGCGGCGTGTGGGTGTTCGACTCGAAGGGGAAAACGCTCGGCGTCATCGTAACTCCCGAGGTGCCGGCCAACTGCGGTTTTGGCGACCCGGATTTCAAGACGCTTTACATCACGGCGAGAACCGGGTTGTACCGGATTCGCCTGACGGTCGCGGGTCTCAAGTAAGCGCGCGCAAAGCCCGAGCAGGCGAGAGACTAATTTCTTTTACCAATTTTATTCACACCCGTTCATCTGAGATTTCAAATCTCAAATTTCAGATAAATGTTCGCTCAGAATAAAACTTAGAAATTGTTTCCAGCCCGTAGATTCAAAGGCGCGAAAATCTTTTTCGTCAGCCTGTATGAAAAGCGCAGCCGCGCCTTTTGTGGATTCAATCAACTCCAATCCTTTTTCTGGACCGAGCACGCTTGCGGACGTAGCGAGGCTGTCCGATGTTGTGCAGTCGGCGGCCACGACCGTGACGCTCGTCTGACCCTTGATGCCTACGCCTGTCTTCGGATCAACGATATGCGAATAGCGGGTGCCTGCGATCTCTACGAATTGCTCGGCGTCTCCTGACGTAGAGACGGCCGCATCCTTTAACATCAGGTACTGCTCGGTTCGATTTGCGAGCGCGCCGGGTGCGGCTACGGCGATCTTCCACCCGCGAGCGCCGGGCGGAGCGCCGCCTGCTCGGATGTCTCCGCCCGCGACGACGAGCGCGCTTGAAATGCCGTAACGTTTCAGCACCGACAGAGCTTCATCGGCGGCGAATCCTTTAGCGATGCCGCCGAGATCCAGGAGCATTCCGGGTTTATCAAGCCTCACGGCGCGGGCCTTTCGGTCTATGTGCAGTTTATCGTGTCCGGTCAAGGTGAGGGCGAGGGCGAGCAGGCGGGCATCAGGCAATACGCCTGCGCGGCGCGCGTGCCGCCAGAGTCGAATGATCGGGCCAATCGTGATGTCGAAAGCGCCGTCGGTACGGCGGGCAATCTCTTCGGATTTTACGAGCACTCGCAGCAGATCATCGCTTACTTTAATGAAGCCTCTGCCGGATTGCTGCGAGAGGCGATTCAATTCGCTGGTCTCTCGATAATCACTCATGGTAGCATCGAGCCTCGCTATGCGCTGGAATGCCGCCAGGGATGCGCGAGCGGCCCGTCGAGCGTTACTCGTATACAGGATGATTTTGAACCGCGTGCCCATGTGCGTCTGCCAGTACTCGAAACGCGGCAACCGGGGCTCGTCGGCAAAACCGCGAGCGGCAGCTATCAGCACAAGAAAACATGCTAAGGTTTGGCATCGCGCCCGGAGCATTGCAATCCTCACAAGGGTAGAAATAAGAGCCGATGCGCAATCCTACCATGATTGATAAATGAGCGCCGCTTGGGGTCAGGTTCTTGAGGTGAGGTTCTTGAGATCAGGTTCTTGAGGTCAGGTTGATGAAGCGATCAGGTCTGTTACTTGTCGGGTGTCTGTTTTTGTTTCTCGTGCCGCCGGCATTTGAACCGGCCACTCAAAGGGCCGAGATGAAACCTTATACGGAGACGATTCCCGGCACAGACATCGCTTTCCAGATGGTCCCCGTACCGGGCGGCAGGTTTTTGATGGGAAGCCCAAAAGAGGAAGCGGGCCGTTCAGGCGATGAGGGGCCACAGCACGAAGTTGTCATTCATCCCTTCTGGATGGAGGCGACCGAAGTGACGTGGGATGAATACGACCAGTTCGCCTTCTCTCAGAATTTGAAGAAAGATCGCAAGCAGCCATCAGATGAAACCGAGAGCGACAATAAGTTTGATGCTTTGACGCGCCCAACGCCGCCTTATGCCGACGAGTCGTTCGGATACGGCAAGGGCCGCCAGCCCGCGATCAGCATGACGCATCACGCGGCGATGGAATACTGCCGGTGGCTCTCGGCAAAGACTGGCAAGCTTTATCGCCTGCCTACCGAGGCCGAATGGGAATATGCCTGCCGCGCCGGGTCGGAGTCGGCTTATTCGTTCACCGATTCGAAAAAAATCGGCGAATACGCGTGGTATCTCGATAACTCTGACGGTCAGCCTCACGCGGTTGGCAGAAAGAAACCAAACGCCCGGGGGCTGTATGACATGCACGGCAACGTGGCCGAGTGGTGTCTGGACCGATACGACAAGGATTTTTACAGCAGTTTGAAAGCGAGCGCAGCCACGGTCTCTCCGGTCTTGATTCCCGGTGAAAGCAGATACCCGGATGTGGTTCGAGGCGGGTCGTGGGATGATGAAGCCCCGCTACTTCGCAGCGCGGCGCGGCGCGGCTCCAGAAAGGAATGGAGCCGCAGGGACCCGCAACGCCCGCAGAGCATCTGGTGGCACACGGAGGCGATCACGGTAGGTTTTCGCGTAGTCCGCCCCGTGGAAGAGCAAGAGAATCTGAAGGGAGTAAGATCAAAAGTGACCCGGCAAAGCCCTGATTAGAGTGATGCGTGATGCGTGATTTACAAGTTTCGCAAGTCGTCTTGCATCTGCGGCATACCTCAAAGTTACGAATTACGCATCACGCATCACGCATCAGATCGCTATTTCTTAAATCTGAGAGGAGCCTTGATATGCAAAAACCTTTACCTTCGCGACGCGATTTTCTAAAGACCACGACCGCAGCCGCCCTCGGCGGCACAATCGCGGCTCATATGAATTTCATACCGGGGGCTTATGCCGAGGGCAGCGATGTGATCAAGATCGGCTTGATCGGCTGCGGCGGGCGAGGCACAGGCGCTGCCGATAACGCGCTCGAATCTTCCGAGGGCGTTAAGATTGTAGCAATGGGCGATGTCTTCAAAGACCGTCTCGAAGAGAGCCGCGAAAATCTCGTCAAGAAATATCAGGACAAAGTTGATGTACCCGAAGACCGCCGCTATACGGGGTTTGACGCCTTTGAAAAAGTGCTTGCAAGCGATGCGAATTACATCATACTGGCCACGCCGCCCGGCTTTCGCCCTATACACCTCAAGGCCGCAGTAGAAGCGGGCAAAAACATCTTCACCGAAAAACCCGTGGCAGTGGACGGACCCGGGATTCGCGCGGTGCTTGAAGTATACGAGCGAGCGAAAGCGAAAAACCTGGCAATCGGCGCGGGCACTCAGCGCCGCCACCAGACCGGCTACCTCGAGACGATGAAGCTTATACACGATGGCCAGATAGGCGACATCGTGGCGGCTCGCTGTTACTGGAATCAGGGAGGACTGTGGAAGAAAGACCGGCAGCCCGGTTGGAGCGATCTTGAATGGCAGATGCGCAACTGGCTCTACTTCACGTGGCTTTCGGGCGATCACATCACAGAGCAGCACGTTCACAATCTCGACGTGGTCAACTGGGCGATGGGCGCTCATCCCGTGAGCGCGCTCGGTCTTGGAGGCAGACAATCGCGCACCGACCCGGCCTATGGCCACATCTTCGATCACTTCGCCGTCGATTATGAGTACGAGAACGGAATGCACCTGATGAGCATGTGCCGCCAGATAGTCGGAGCCGATAACAACGTCTCGGAGGCGCTCGCGGGCACAAAGGGGAGTTGCCAGGTCAACCGCTACACGATCACGGGCGAGAAGGGCTGGCGCTTCCGGGGTGAAGATAACAACCCATACGTTCAGGAGCACGCTGACCTGATAGCAAGCATTCGAGCCGGTCAGCCGATAAACGAATTGAAGAACGTGGCCGAAAGCACGCTGACCGCTATCATGGGCCGGATGTCCACATATACGGGTAAGCAGGTGACGTGGGAAAAGGCGCTAAACTCCAAAGAGCGATTGATGCCCGAAAAGCTTGAGTGGGGTCCGATGAGCGTGCCTCCTGTGGCGATACCCGGACAGACCGAATTGAGCTGATCGGAGCCGATAAAAGGGCCACGAGTTATCACAAATTGTTTGCGTTTATTTGTGATAACTCGTGACCCGATTTCGATGCGATCCGCTTCAGTGTTCGGGTCTCAATTTTGAGTGATCACGACATTGTATTTATGCGGCCCGGCCATAGTACGCGCGCGTGCGGTCATCTCCGCGATCAGAGAGTCGTACGCCGATACGACGGCTGGCGTGCTCTTGTAATCAGAGTAAGGCAATTCGATCTGTCGCCATCGAGTCATGAAAAAATCGGCTCGTTTTCTTATGAGCGCCGCAAGCGCACTTGATTCCTTAGCCGCACTGTCGGATAAACCACCCAAATCTATCCCGTCGCGGAGTTGATCGGAAGTGTAGGTAGTCGCGTTCCCCCCGTCTACGCTCAGGCTGTAACTGCCTTCGGGCAATCCGGGGATGCGCAGGCTCACGCGGCCTAAATCCATTATTTCGGACCGGACCCCGCGCATCCTCTCGGAAGGCAGAGGCGAAGGCCAGGGAAGCGGAGCACTGACCATCAGGCTGACGGTCTTGCTCGCGCCGAAATTTGCCTCCCTGCTCAACTCGGTCGGCGAGGCGTGCGCTCCCCAGGCGTGAAGGATTTCTGCGGCCATGAGTAACTGGCCGTCTTCTGCCGGGTGAACGCCGTCGGGCAGGAACGTGTAATCGGGGTCCTGTTTTTTTGCCTGCGCGAGCGCCTCAGCAGTAGCCGTGTGCAAATCAATCACAGGCAACTCTTCGCGTCGGGCGATCTGAGTGGCGACTTCGCTATAGCGGTCCAGCACATCGTTATAGCGGTCGGTATGAGACCACGGAGTATGGCGAGTGCCGTCATAAACGGTCGGCGTCATCACATAGATGCGTGCGCTGGTTTTGGATTTGAGTTCGCGGATTATCGCCGAAAGCCCGTCTTCATAGACCTTCATTATGGCCGGATCGAAATCCTTGTACTGCCCGTCGTTCATTCCAAACAGAAGCGTGACGACGGTCGGGTGGTAATCTATTACGTCGTGTTTTATCCGCGCAAGCCCGCCTACGCCTGCGCAGGGCTCGCAATCATTGCTGGTCACTTTATCGCCGCCCCATCCCGTGTTGATAAAAGTCACGCGGCGCTTCGGGTAATGAGTAAGCACATAATGCTCGACATAGGTCGTATAGAGTCGTTGTTCGGTAATGCTGTCGCCGTAGAAAACCACGCGGTCGCCGTCTTTGAGCGCAAAATCGCTTTCGGGTTTTTGCGCGCCGGATGCCCGTGCATTTGAATAACCGGGAAGATTGCTCAAAGCCATCACGGCTACGATTAAAAACATTATGAAACGGGGTCGCATATTCCTGTCCTGAACAGACATAATTCATCCTTTCAATTGGATTTTCATTAAAAAGTTATGCCACGATGTCACTTATCTTATTCAAAGCGTTGTTAAAGTCAATGTGGCCCGCGCCTGTCCCGGCCTGTTCTCACTTGCCTTTCATTCAAATTTACCTGTAAAAAACTCTTCTTTGAACCTCGTCGCTGACCTGTGGTAGGCTTAAAGGTTCTGCGAAGTGGGCTGGAGCTATCTGTGATGGCTTGCGAGCCGGGAGGTTAAAGGCTTTT
>CAVXWP010000012.1:0-213096 GCA_963765495.1 Blastocatellia bacterium | reverse complement strand
TAAGCGCGCTGGAAGGTGATCCGTGACGATGAAGCACACTGATCGTCAATCACGCAGAGAAGAGTACCTGTCTTCAAGCAATACTGTTACAATCACTCCGCCGCGCAAGTCGAAAGGCTCTCGGTGAAAAGCAACGAACTCCTGGCGCGGCTTGCTCGAAGAATATGTGCAGGATTGAACCGACAAGATGTAACGCGCCTAACAGGGGGATACAGCGGACCCGCGTACCACCGTTTCATTATCCCTCTACCCACCGCGGGCCGCTGATCCCCGGCGTTAAGCGCACAGGAAAGCCATCCGTGAAAAAGAGGCATACTACTCGTCTATGAAGCAATCAGACTAATTGCCTGCCAACAGTGCTGACACAATCAGTCCGCCGCGCCCTCCTATATTTGCTGATTGAAAAGCAAATCAACACTGGGCGCGCCTTGGCAGAGGGGAACAAGTAACTCTATTGAACCTACAAGGTGGAATGCGCCTAACTGGTCCATGAACCGGACGCGCTTTCCAACTACTCATTTGTATCGAGGCCCACAGCGCGCCGGTTATCTCCGGCGTTAAGCGCACAGGAAAGCCATCCGTGAAAAAGAGGCATACTACTCGTCTATGAAGCAATCAGACTAATTGCCTGCCAACAGTGCTGACACAATCAGTCCGCCGCGCCCTCCTATATTTGCTGATTGAAAAGCAAATCAACACTGGGCGCGCCTTGGCAGAGGGGAACGAGTAACTCTATTGAACCTACAAGGTGGAATGCGCCTAACTGGTCCATCAACCGGACCCGCATTCCAACCCTTCATTATCCCTGAGCCCACAGCGGGCCGGTTATCTCCGGCGTTAAGCGCGCTGGAAGCGGTCCGAGAAAACCTACTATATTGATCGCCAAGTACGCAGCAAGAGTACATGCCTTCAAGCAATGCTGTTACAATCAGTCCGCCGCGCTACCCGATAGAAGCTGGATGTCTGGAACCGATGTACGTGCGCGGCTTGCTCGAAGAATATGTGCAGAAGCGAACCGACAAGATTGAACGCGCCTAACAGGTCCATCAACCGGACCCGCTTTCCAACTGCTCGATTGCATCGAGGGCCACGGCGCGCCGGTTATCTCCGTCGTTAGGCTCGCGGGGAAATTTCCTGACCAACAGCAACGACACAGAGGCGGAAAAAAGAGTGAACAATGTCATAGTAACTAAACGACGCAGTCACAAAGCAGCGAGTCAAGATTGGGGCCGCGCCTCCCGATATGCCTTGATTGAATTGCCCAGAAAGCCGAGCGCGGCCAACGACAAAGGCGCGCCTAACATGGGCATTCAACGGACCCGCATACCAGCTTCTCGTTATCCCTTCGGCCACAGCGGGCCGCTGATCCCCGGCGTTAAGCGCACAGGAAAGCCATCCGTGACAATGAGGCATACTGGTCGTCAACCAAGCAATCAGACTACATGTCTACAAAGTGTACTGACACAATCACTGCGCCGCGCTACCCGATAAATCCTGGTTGAGTCGAAGCTATCTGCTGGCGCGGCTTGGCATTTCGACAGAGGCATCTTTACCGAACCTCAAGGTGGAATGCGCCTAACTGGTCCATAACCGGACGCGCATGCCAACTTCTCGTTACATCGGGAGCCACAGCGCGCCGGTTATCTCCGTCGTTAAGCGCGCTGGAAGGTGATCCGTGACGATGAAGCACACTGATCGTCAATCACGCAGAGAAGAGTACCTGTCTTCAAGCAATACTGTTACAATCACTCCGCCGCGCAAGTCGAAAGGCTCTCGGTGAAAAGCAACGAACTCCTGGCGCGGCTTGCTCGAAGAATATGTGCAGGATTGAACCGACAAGATGTAACGCGCCTAACAGGGGGATACAGCGGACCCGCGTACCACCGTTTCATTATCCCTCTACCCACCGCGGGCCGCTGATCCCCGGCGTTAGGCTCGTGGAATGACCGCCAACCCCAGCGCATGGATAATTCTGATGGGACCCATTTTTTTCAAAGAAAGAACTCATTCGTATATTGATTCTATTGAATTTTATTCATAGAATCATGACAGCTTTCAGGCATGAACATAGAAATTAGGCAATAAATAGTAAGGAGAAACAATATGGCAAGGGACGTAGAAAGCAAGCTAGCTAGAGTTCTGAAGGATGCTAATTTCTCATTTATGGAAAGAGGCACAAGGACCATTGAAGAGATTTATGTTTCTGTTAGGAATCTGTATCCAAACCTATGTGATGACTCATACTACTGCGCTGAGAACTGTAGCAGTGGAAATAATCAACCAGAATGGAATCATACTGTTAGAAATGCGCTCAAGAGTTGGAAGACTAGAAAAGGTTCATTCCGTTATTCTGGACGACGAGGATATTGGGAATTCTTCTAGCGGTGATCCCGACCAGATAGGAAAAACCACTTGAATGACAGGAATGCTAACAACAGGATCAAACAATTCAGTAGAAGCATCCAATCAAATGTTCAGCCTAACTGCTCATTCCAGCGGACGCGCATGCCAACTTTTCAGTTGAAACGGAAGCCACAGCGCGCCGCTGAATTCGTCGTTAGGCTCACAATCGGGGAAATCGGATTAGTGTATAATAGGCGCATGACTACATCGAAAGAAAGCCAACCCTCCTTGGAACTCCTCATCGAAACCGAAAACTTAAATGTCGAAATTCTTCACCCTGGCGGCTTAAGCATCACAAGAGAACTTGCTAATCTTTGCAGAATTCGTGCAGGAGTTTCGGTTCTTGAAGTTGCTTGCGGAACTGGTGAGGCAGCTTGCTTTCTTACATCAGAGTTTGGCGCACGGGTTACAGGCGTGGATTTATCTGCTTTGATGATTGAACGGGCAATGCATAAAGCTAGAGAGCAGAGACTAAATATCGATTTCCAATCGGCTGATGCTCACAAACTGCCTTTTAATGATAATTCCTTTTTCGCGGTTCTCTCTGAGTGTGCTATTTGCCATTTTGACAAAGAAAGAGTGATCCGGGAGATGGCTCGGGTCACTATGCCTAGAGGATTTGTAGGTATACACGACCTCTGCTGGGCTGAAGAGACGCCAGAGGAATTAAAACAGAGACTTGGAGAAATTGAGCAAGAATGGCCAGAGACAGCAGAAGGTTGGAAAAGAAAGTTTGAAGAAGCAGGGCTCGAAGAAGTCAAAGTAATCGACAAGACACAATTACTCCAGATATGGACGAAAGAATTCAAAAGGAAGCTTGGGGTGAGGGGATACATTGGGGTGATTGTAAAGATTCTAAGACGATGGGGAGTAGCAGGCCTGCGAAGAATCTTGGAATCAGAACGCATCTTCGCAAACAAGCATATGCGATATGTGATAATAGTGGGCAAGAAACCTTGAATTGTGTGACAGTGTGAACAGTAAAGAACGATGATCCAAGAAGAGGAGGCTGTGCCTAACTGCTCATTCCAGCGGACGCGCTTTCCAACTGCTCAGTTACATTGGAAGCCACAGCGCGCCGCTGAACTCGGCGTTAGGCGTCTTGATTAGAGTCGAAAAATTCAGCTATCCTGAATTCAAAAGCATAAACTTGAGTTGAATAGATTCGGATCGTTGAAATGCCAAGGAAGAAAACTACAAATAGAAAGCAATCCAAACAGAGGCAGCAAACAGGCTCTACTGTAAAGAAGGGGAAGATCGTTGAGAAGATTACAGCAGCATTTCATGAAAACCCTGATGTAACCGTTCGCCTTAACGTATTCCTTCCCGTGCTTGGAACGGGGAAAAGAAGACGAGAAATAGATGTTTTAGTCGTTGGTCAGGTAGCAGGATATTCTAAGAGAATTGCTTTCGAGTGCAAAAACGAAAGATCATCTGTTGGTGTTCAAAAGATAGACGAATTTATAGGCAAGCTGAAAGATGTGGGAATCCCGCCACAAGATGGAGTTTATGTTTCTGCAAGTGGTTACACTCAAGGCGCAATCGAAAGAGCTCATAAAGAAGGTCTTAAAACGCTTACCCTTGAAGGACTTACCAAAGAAGGACTCTCGGCTATCCTTCATGAAGCCTTCCAAGCAGTCGTTTTTCTTATGGGTGAGATTACTCAATTCACTATAGAATACGACGAGGAAACAGGTTGCTCTGACAATCCTTATATGTTTTTCAATGAAAGAGGCGAGTTCTACACCTTTCTCCATGATTTTCTTTGGGATGCATGGCTAACAGGCCAACTTCCTTTGATAATAGGAACCCATTCTTACAATGTTAAGCTGCCACAAAAGCTTTATCAGTTTGTGGATAAGAAGCTTAAATCTGTCAGGGCTGTCACAATAAAGTCGATGATTTCAGGACTTGTAATTCATACATCGGGGAAGGGTGAACAGTTATTGCTTCGAGATGCAAGCACAAAAGCTATTGAACGAACTACGGTGAAGATCAAGTTCGATACTTCGAAGAAACAGTATCCTGCCACCTTAATTCAGAGTGAAAAAGAACTTGATTCATTTCTTGAAAGGCTAGAACCCTTTAGAATTGTAACACGTGTAAGACTTCCAAGGATTAGAACAGACCGAGGGGTTTACTGGCCGCCAAGTGATCGAATAGTTTCCGTTCTTATGCAAAGACACCGTGCCTATCAGATGGGCGAAATCTCAGAACTATCCTTCGATGATTTAGGAGAAATCGAAGGGTCTGAGCTTAATGGTGCTTGGGAATCAATTTCAGAAAGATATATAGCGGCTCGCCAATATTGGAGAAGTACTAGCGAATCAAAAAAGAGCGAATCAGAAAAGGATGAGTAGTCAATATCAGGAGATAAAACCGATGAGGTGTATGTATTGGGCTAATAAACCTTAATACTTCGAAAGCTTCGTCGATAATCCCCAAGTCTGCCGCCTAACTGCTCATTCCAGCGGACGCGCTTTCCAACATGCTGTAGTGAAGCAGGGCGCTCGCATCGCCCCGGCTGATTCATCCCCTTGCTTACCTTTATGGATTATCATCTGTTGCACTTTGTTCGTCACTATCAGGCATATATTTCTCTATGACTTCGCGCAGAATGTCGGCGGCATTCCTTCCGCCTATCACTTCATAGCGGCCTGCATATAACCTCAGCGCGAATCTGTAGGCTTCCGACTCCCTAAACAACAACTCAATGAAACGGTCTAGCTCGGCTTCTACTACTTGCCAGCCGCAACCTTCTTTCCTCATCCCCCGGCGCAATACAATCAACAGGTCAGCTAAAGCTTCGCGGCTCTCGGCTGAGATTCCTTCAAGGCGTACAAGCCTGCTTTCGTCATCCATAAACAGGCTCGGTTGATTATCTGGGTTCTCCTGTGGTGTCATTACAGTACCTTTCTACGCGCTGATGAGGCGCGTGGGATAGTGGGCCGCGTAATTCTTTGCGGGACTGCGCGGCCCTTAATCTTGTTATGCTGCCCGCTGGCCTAACTCGGCGCGCTCATAATCAATCATCGCAATCCTGAGTTCACGGCGTAGCCTTTCAATTTCAGCATTGAGCAAAGCAATACGGCGCTCAAGTATTCGGGCAGTTTCCCTGTCGCGTGTGTACTGTGTATCTGCTCTCAAACTCTGCCGGGCTGCGCGCTCGCGTTGCTTATCGTTTGTGTGAAGGGGCTTTCCTTCATCGTTGCGAGCGTCGGCCGCTTCGCAAATTGCGTCTAATTCCCTGTCTTTGATCTGCTCTCGCACAATTGCAAGGTCTTCCAAGTCTGTGATGAGTTCCTGATTTTTGCTCTCGATCTGTGCGGGTATCTGATGAATCATGGTCGTATCTCCTGAGTGTGGGGCAAGTCGAGCTTGCCCCGGTCTGGTGTGGTCAATATTCGCTCGGCAAAAGCACAGTCGTTGCGCTTCGATCCGCCTCCGTTATTACCCAAATCTTGGTTTCATCTTTCAGGCGATAGGCGCTGAATATTCTCAGGTCTTTATCAACTGAAAATTCGTTTTCTTGCTTGTCTTCATCGCACAAGCAACCCCAATCCCCTTGCTGATGTCTGCGGATAAATTCAAATGCGTCCTGGCCGGTCTGTGCGAGTGCTTCCAGTGCGCCCGGTGTTGCTACCATCTGCCCTAGTGGAAATCTTGCTGCGCTCATGCTTCCCTCCATTAGTGCGCGTAGTGCGCTCGATAAAATTGCCTGCTCAGTTCATAGGCCGGATGATCTTTCACATTCCTGAGATTGAAAGCCCATCGCTTTGTTGTCGCTGTGATCTGTCCGCCAATGCGGCCGAATGCTCGAAAATCGCCTTGCGTGCTGTGATAGGCAACATGACAGCCTTTGTGAACCGGCTCGGTTTCGGTCCCTCCCTGGCTGCGATAAACCGGATGATGCAGGTTTGTTACATCATCCGGTTTGATTGCCTTACTACACATTGAGCAGATCAAATATCGAACCCGCCTATTCGGAGGTCCGAGCGGTTGCATTTGTGATGCGGGCATTTCGGATGCTCGCAAGCTTTCTTGATTAAGACTTGTGCGCCATCATCAAGAGTGACAGGCTTTGCGCCGTCCCAAGCTTTGGTTTCTTCTTCGGCCAGCCGAATAGCTTCAATGTCTTCTGACCAATCGGCGTAGCCTTCAAAGTCATCGGCTGCGGCTAACTCTTCGGCTTGAAGTTGGAGGCTGTAAGCGGTCGGGTAAAAGTCGTTCGTGAGTGATTGAATGTCAGTCGGTGTCGTGTTAGTCTTCATTTTGCATATACCTTTCATCGTTTAATCGGTGGAAGTTTCGAGAGGCTGAGAGGGTCCAAGCTCTCAGCCTTTCGCTATTAAAAGGGGTAATCCTGCTCATCTTCGTGTAGCCATTCGCCAAAGTCTTCGGCGGTCATTTCAAATTCAACCTGCGGTATGTCGCCTGCCTTGACTTGCTCAAGTGTGCGCGTCTCTTTTTCCTTCATCGTGGTAGCCTCCTGATTTGAAGTTGTGAATTATTTAAGGTGAGTATTGCTGTTGTCAGGCAGGTTATTATTTTTGGCCTACCCTTGCGCCCGTAACCTACTCAGCACGGCAAGAAATCAAATCCAGACCCTTTCGGTTTCGCGCTAGATTGTCAAATATCATCTATGTGACAATATGAATTGTCTCACATCTTAGAAATATTGTCAAGAAAATAATGTCTAAAATAATAGACGAAATATAATAATTTAACTTGTTATACCTGAGCATCTGTAGGTATAACTGTCTATGATATTGTAATTTTCTGAATTTAATGCTATGTTGTTACTGAGGTATTATGTTAGACTGCGAGAGCCATGATGGAATTAACAGTTAAGGAAGTTGCAGAAAAGGCAGGCATCGCCAATGCGCGTCAGTTGGCCGCGCGTGCAGGCATACATTTGAATTCTGCTTATGGTCTTTGGAACGCAACAGCTACTCGCCTCGATCTTTCTACACTGGAAAAGCTCTGTACCCTCTTTGGTGTTGTGCCTGGACAGCTATTCCGATTTGAGGCTGATCCAAGCGTATTGCCTGGGGGAGAGGCTGAACTGAGCATTGGGGCAGGCACAAGGGCACACCGCTCAAAGAAGTCCAGTAGTAAGGAGAGGTGAGACTTATGGCTAAAGAGAAAAAGCAGAGAAAGCGCGGGCAGGGCGAAGGCTCGATCTATAAGCGGAAGGATGGCCGGTGGGCTGCTGCCATCAATCTTGGTTATCGAGACGGCAAGCTACACAGGAAGACCTTTTATGGAGCCACCCGTGAAGAAGTGAAAGGCAAACTCGTTGCAGCTTTGAACGATCAGCAAAAGGGGTTGCCGGTTATCACTGAACATCAGACCCTTAAGCAATTCTTGACGCAATGGCTTGAAGATTGTGTTAAGCCGTCCGTGCGCTATCGAACTTATGAATGTTATGCGATGCATGTAAATAGGTATATCGTACCAGCGTTGGGCAAGCTGACACTGACAAAATTGGGTCCGCAACACGTACAGACGTTGATGAACGAGCAGCTATCGTCGGGGTTATCGCCGCGCTCAGTACAACTCATGCGTGCTGTGCTGCGTCGTGCTCTTGGGCAAGCTCTCAAATGGGGTTTGGTTGCTCGCAATGTTGCTACCCTTGTTGAGTCTCCTCGTGTCGAGCGACCAGAGGTTCAATTCATGCTTCCTGACGATGCGCGAAAATTTCTACGAGCAATAGAGGGCGACCGCTTGGAGGCCCTTTTCTCTACCGTGCTGGCGATGGGGTTGCGGCAGGGAGAAGCGTTAGGGCTGCGCTGGGAAGACGTGGATTTCAACTCAAGAGTGTTACGTGTGCGGTATTCATTACAACGCATTGATGGTGATCTTCAGCTTACCGAACTCAAGACTCGCAACAGCCGCCGCGAACTTCCACTTACTGATGCGATAATAGCCCGCCTGCGCGCTCACCGTAGCCAACAACTCCAGGATAAATTACTTGTCGGATCGCGTTGGCAGGATTGCGGTCTGGTATTCACGTCCACAGTCGGAACCCCGCTCGATGCCCGCAATGTCATTCGCCAATATCACGCTATTCTCGAAACGGCTAAGTTGCCCCGCTATCGCTTTCACGATCTTCGACACAGTTGCGCTTCGCTGCTGCTGGCGCAAGGCGTGCCCTTGAAGACTATTTCTGACATCCTCGGCCATAGCCAGATTAGTGTGACTGCCGACTACTACGCTCATATCGCACCGGAAGCGCGGCGAGAAGCCTTGAACATGATGGACGCGCTGCTTACAGACCATAAGTGAAATTCTGTGTTTCCATGTGGGTTGCTGTCAGCATTGCTGTCAAAAGGGACTAAAAGTGATTAAGGCTACCATTATGATAGCCTTAACTTATTGATTATATTGATGAGCCGGGAAGGAATCGAACCTTCAACCCACGGATTAAGAGTCCGTTGCTCTGCCAATTGAGCTACCGGCCCGAAGGATGCATTCTACTGATCGCAACTCGGATTTGTCAATGCTCGTGATTTCTTGAATTGCGAGTCGGGCTGAAATTCTCAATGACCATACAGTGCAGATATTTCTCTTCGGGTTTACAAAAACTTAACCGCCCGGCGCAACCGATGTGCCGGGCAATCACAGAAATTATCGCGGGAATTATTGTCCGAAATTGATTAAACCTGTTGATTACCTGTTGCGGATGTTGTATAAGGGAATTGTCACCTCTATCGGTCTGGGAAATCCCGATACCAGGTTCTGATTGATTCAAAGGAAGAGTCCTAAGCGTCCAATATTCTTCGGACTTCAACCTGTGCAGTACTTCAACTTACAAGGCTGACCGAAAGAAGTCTCAATCATTAAAATTGCAATTGCCTATCAAGTATAGGAGGTTTTATGGAAAGAAAGTACAAACAGCGCGGTTATCAACAGGATGATAAAGATATGAGACCGCGTCCTGCCGTCCCTCCGCGAAGCGATGTGCGCTCCCCGAAGATGCCGGCATTTCGTGAAGTCACCCGATGCGCCCTATGCGGCATGCAGGTAAACATAGAGATCGACGGCATAGCCCTGGACGCGCAATGTCCCAAATGCCACTCCGATCTGCACTCGTGCAAAAATTGCGTGAGCTTCGACCCCGGCGCACGATTTCAATGCCGCAAGCCGATCACCGAACGGATAGCGAAGAAAGACCTGCGCAACGAGTGCGAGTCATTCGAACCGCGCAAGACCATCGAGCGCGAAACAACCACCACAGCCACAGGCGGCAAAGACCCGCGTTCGGCATTCGATAAACTTTTCAAGATATAAACGGATGTAGCAGACGCGGATTACTCACTTCTTACTGGCTGGCCCCGGACAGTTCGGCATCGAAAATCATCGGTTGGATATAACCTGAAACAGAGCGGCTTGTCCCAACTCACGCAATCATCTTTCTGACGCGGGAGGCAGGAACCTACGCACTACGTGTTTATAAAGGCCCGCGCCGATGAGTCCTCCAACTACAGGCGCGAGTATGTAGAGCCACCATTCATTGCCGCGCGGACCCGGAAAGGCTATGCGTCCGTACCCGGCCACATAGGCGAACAATCGCGGACCAAAATCTCGAACAGGGTTTACCGCGTCCATCGTGATCGGCGCTCCTACACCCACTATCGCGGTGACGGTCAGCCCTATAAACACCGGCCCGATCCCTGCTTGTGGCAGGCCGGGGTTATCGGGTTCTGTGAGCGCGAAGATCATCATTAGCAAAAACATCGTGAGCACGACTTCGACAAAGAACGCGCCGCCCGTGCCTATCAAAGACATTGCTGCCGCATCAGTCCCCGCTCCGCCGGGATTGGGATAGAAACACGAGAAAGCCATCATGAGTTTCTGGCTGCCCGGCTGGCCTACTTCTATGTTGAGCTTTGCCGCCGTCTGCGCCCAAAAACCTCCCCACATCGCATAAATACACGCGGCGGCGGTGAATGCGCCCGCGATTTGACTGAGTATGTAGGGAGCGATTCTTGAAAGAGGGAACCCGCGAAAGGCAGCCATAGCAACCGTTACCGCCGGGTTGAAGTGCGCGCCCGAGATAGGGCCCGCGATATAGATGCCGAAAGTTACGGCAAGCCCCCACATAACGGCAACTCCCCAGCCGTCGAGCGCGCCCGTAAGGACCGCGACCGCAACCGCTCCATCGCCAATCAAGATGACGACAAACGTGCCTATAAACTCGGCTACGCACTGTCCGGCTATGCTCGCGGTGAAGACCGGGCTTGTCTCTTCAGCCCTGGCAATACCCTTAACGGCTTCTGTTTCAGTTGCTGCTGTAGCCACAGATCACCTCCAGGAGTGATACGTGATACGCGATGCGTGATACGTGATACGTGATGCGTGAAATAAACTTTGACAGTATTGCCATGCTTCTTGAGCAGCTTTTGAATGCTGTTAGTATCCGTCAAAGAATCGCGCTTTGTTACGCATCACGCATCACTATAAATAATCCTGCGCGAAATGGAGCACGCGCCAGTACGCGCGTCGGGCGAATGTAGGCCAACTGCCGTTGAGCACAGGCGTGGCCCTCGTAGCCGATTTTTCGTCCCATCGGTTGGACCAGCCGTTCAAATCCCATAATAAATCCGCGCCCGTCAGCCCCGATTTTGTGATTGATTCGGCAGGCTGGCGTCCGTTATCAGCATAGGTGTTGTCGTGAATCCAGTTGTTTTCCGGCACCGGCCCCACATCGAAGGCCGTTCCTTTCGGGAACGTGATTTCGAGGCTTACGACCGAAACTCCGTAAGAGTCGTTGCCGCGAATTTCGTTTGCCGTAACTTCGTTGTTGTCGGCGGCCATCACGAGAACTCCGCCGCCCGGTGGAACCTTGCCTACGATTGATCTTGGATTGCCGAAGTTCGGGTGATTGTTTTCGATGACGCGATTATTTCTGACTATGCAGTTGCGTCCTACTTTCGAGGGATTGTTCGGCAGGACGAAGACCAGTATGCCTCCGGTGTTGTCATAGACATAGTTGTTTTCGACGAGGGCGTTTACGGAGTTTTCTATCTCGATGCCGGTGACATTTGCGTGAGCCACACAGTCGCGCACTACGATGTCGCGCGACTGGCCCACGTAAATGGCCGCGTCGGCTATCCCCGTCGCGGTCACGCGTTCGATAGTTACTCCGGTGCAGCTTACTGGATAAGTGCCGTAGAGCCCCGTAGTGTCAACTATAAGCTCGCGCATGACCGGCCCGCGCGCGTTCTGCACGACCACTCCGTTGGCCACATAGTTTCGCACTTCGAAGCCTTCGATGTGAAAGTCGCTGCCAGTGGCTATCACCGCGTCTGAGAGTTTTTTCTGACCGTCAAGCACGGGCCATAAAGTCGTGCTCGCGCCCTGACCGGCAGTCGTGCTCGCGGATTGCAAGGCGGTATGCGGGGCGGCGGGTTTTGAATCCGCCGTCAGCCCGCGAAGAGTTATATTGTCGAGGTCGATGGTGATCTCTTCGCTGTATGTGCCGGGCATCACCTCTATGGTGTCGCCGGGACGGGCGCGGTCGACCGCCCCCTGAATGCTTTCGCCCGGCTTCACCGTGACGGTTTGAGGCGGACGCTGTGCCGTGGCTTCTCGTGGAGCGCCCGTGTTGTATTTTTGGGCAAGCTCTCGGACAGGATTGGTCAGATGCGGAACGACCGAAAGCCCCGAAGGCACGCTTGAGGGAAACTCCGGCAGATTGGTTTCGTCTACAAGCGAGTAGAGAAATGCGATCAGGTCGGCTTTCTCTTCGGCTGAAATTGAATATGCTCTGATTTTGTCGTCAAGGTGAGGCGTGTCAAATCCCATTCCCGGCCCGCCGCCTCTCGAATAGAAATCTATCACCTCTTCGAGCGTTTTGAACTTTCCGTTGTGCATATAAGGCGCGTTCAGGACGGCGTTTCGAAGCGTGGGGACCTTGAAGGCTCGCTTGTTGCCTTCGCCTTTGGTCACGTCGAAGCGCCCGTAATCCGGGTCCTGAGGGTTGACATCCGGCACGCCCACTATCTTGAAATCGGGATTTGCAAACGTAGGCAGACCGTGACACTCGAAGCATCTGGTCTTGCCCGAACGAAATAGATTGAATCCGCGCTTCTGCTCTAAGGTGAGCGCGTCGAGGTCGCCGTTTACATAGCGGTCAAAGGGCGAATTGTTAGCCGTAAGCGTTCGCTCGAATGAGGCCACCGCCTTTGTGACGGCAGCAAGCGTGATGCTTGAACCGTTCGTGCCGCCGAAGGCCGAATCGAAGAGCCGCGCGTATTCGGGAATGGCTTTCAATTCACTGACAAGCTCATCAGGGTTCTGGTTCATTTCGATGTCGCTTGTGATGGGGCCTTCGGCCTGCTGTTCAAGATCGGCGGCGCGACCATCCCAGAACTGCATGTGATTATAGGCCGCGTTCCACAACGAAGGCGCGCCGCGACGGACTACGGCTCCGCCCGCGCGCTCAGGCCCGAGCCCGTGAGCGCCTTTGCCCATAGACTGTCCGCGCCCGTCGCTGAACCCGAGGTCCGGGTGATGGCAGGTCGCGCACGAGATGTCATTAGCGCCCGAAAGAACGGGGTCGAAATAGAGCAGTCGGCCAAGCGCGACTCTTTCATCCGTTTTCGGATCAACCGGCGCGGGGTTATCCGGGCGTACGACCATAGCGGGGAAGGGTCGGCGGAGCCCGCCGCCGCCGGGGCCTACGCCGGCCGTGCCTTCGTTGCCCGCGAAATCCGCCTGAGTGGGCCAGAAGCCGAGAGCGAGCACTCCGCCTATGAGCGCCGCGAGAAATATCAGAAGAACCATCCGCCAGCGCCTGCGCGAGCCGGAAACGGATTTTGATCTGGTCTCTTCGAGTTGAGCTTGCGCCTGTCTGGTTGCGGCCATAATGTGTGGTCCTCCTTGGATGAGATGTTCAAAATGAAAAAAATTCGCAGGATTAGCGATTATATTTCACTTGCTGCTCAAGTCAAGTCGGATTGTTTCATGACATTTAAGGGAGCGGTCACAGCCAGGGCCGTTTTATTCTCAGAAAAAGCTTTGCCTACTTTGCGGCTTTGCGAGAAATAGGTGCCCGCAATAACGAAGAACGCCAGGAATAGCGATAAACCTGGCGTTCTTCATTGATGCGATTAAGCCTGAATTAATCTGCGTTGAAAGATTCTATATCTCGGAATTCTCCACAGCCGGGGCAGATGGAGCGGGCGCACGCGCCGGGCGCGCTTCCCACGTAAAATCGACCTTCGGGCGAATTGGGAGCGCGCGTTTTTCGCCGCACTTCGAGCCTACACCTTGCGGCAGGCTTATGAAAAACCTTGTGCGATCATTCAGTTTCAAAACCTTAAATGCCTTCTCCATTTCGCGCTGGTTCAACTTTAATTGTCGGGTTACGTGTTCTTGTATCTCTTTTTCATCTACCAGAGATTTCAAATCGCGCGCGATTTGCACATTCTGGAAAACAAACTCCATCCTTGGCTCGCGAGCTTTTGTCGCGACAGTAACTTTAACTCTTTTCGCCGTCCCGCTGTGGCGAGAAACCGCATCCGAAGATGCCGCCTGGTTTCGCTCAACCGTGAGGTTCGGCGCTGTGGAATCGCTCGCCCGAAGCTCCAGCATATGATCGGTCTCAGGCAACTCAAGCCGGGCTATGAGGCGCGTGTCAGCCGCTTCACCGGCATCGCAGGAAGCGGGTTTGTTGACGGCAATCAATTCGCTCGAATTCCCCGATTGATAGTCGTTAGTAAAGACCCCGGCTATCTGTTGCCAGGCATCGGTTACGGCCCCTAAACTAGGGCTAAAATTTACATTGATGCCGACCGCTTTGAGCGATACAGGGATGGCCGTGAGACATAAAAACACGAAAGCCATTCCCAGTGGCGTGCCTTTTGATCGGTTTATCTTCTGCATCTTCATTCTCCAAATTTTGCACGATAAAGAAACTCGTTTCGTGTCGCCTTCCACAGGTCAAACGGCAGAAGAATCGCAAGGTTCCTTTATTTTCATGCTTTTACAACTTTTTTACATCTCTGCTTCATTTCAACAAGGTAGGTGGTGCGGGCAAGAAAAAGGTTGCAAATTATTTGAGGGATTTCAGGAGGGATGAGGGATGAGGGATGAAAAGGACTGTAGGGGAACACATCAGCAATTGGTCAAACCAATTGATCGGAATTTTCCCTTAAACTCTTTTTCATCCCTCATCCCTCATCCCTCATCCCTTCGCTCATCCCTTTCAAACAGCGTCGCCTGATCGAGCTGCGCTACATGCGACGTGTAGGAATAGTTGAAGTGCTCGTAAGCGGCGCGGGTCGCCGTGCGTCCTCGGGGTGTTCGGTTGAGGAATCCTATCTGGATCAGATAAGGCTCGTATATCTCTTCGATAGCGTCTTTCTCTTCGCTTATGGCGGCCGAGAGCGTACCAAGCCCCACCGGGCCACCATCAAATTTATCTATGATCGTGAGCAGAAGCTTGCGGTCAATCTCATCCAGGCCGTAGATGTCTACCTCCATCCGATTGAGCGCGTCGGCGGCCACTTCATCCGTCACGCGACCGTCGTAGAGGACTTCGGCCACGTCGCGCACCCTTCTGAGCAGACGATTGGCAATTCGCGGGGTCCCTCGCGAACGTTTCGCTATCTCGCGCGACCCGCTCGGCTCTATGTTGACGCCGAGTATGTCGGACGAGCGATTTACGATAACCTGCAAATCGTCTACGGGGTAAAAGTCGAGGTGGAGCGGGATGCCGAACCTGCCGCGCAGAGGCGCGCTGATAAGGCCCGCGCGCGTGGTTGCGCCCACGAGGGTGAAACGCGGCAATTCGAGTTTTATGGAGCGAGCCGACGGCCCCTGCCCGATGATGATGTCGAGTTGATAATCTTCCATCGCCGGGTAGAGGACCTCTTCGATGGCCGGGTTGAGCCGATGGATTTCGTCAATGAAGAGCACATCCCCTTCCGCCAGATTCGTGAGCAGCGCGGCCAGGTCCCCGGCCTTTTCGATGACCGGCCCGGCGGTGGTCTTCACCTCGCTGCCCATTTCGTTTGCGATGATAAACGCAAGCGTAGTCTTGCCCAACCCCGGCGGACCATAAAGCAGCACGTGATCGAGCGCCTGCCCTCGTTTGCGAGCGGCCTTGATAAATATTTCCAGATTCGATTTCGCCTTTTGTTGCCCTATGTACTCGCCCAGCCATTTCGGGCGCAGGCTCAATTCAAACTCCTGTTCGTCAGGCCCTTCGGGGCCGCTCGACACTATTCTTTCCTTTGACATTGGATACACTCCTGATGAGAAAATCCGGGGTTTCTGACTTAAAATTTTACCACAAGTTGTGGCCCGCCCGAAAAGCATTACCAAATTTTGTGGCTTGTGACTATAATTGATTCTCGTCCGAATGTCCTTATAAGTCGGATTCGGCACCGTAAATAACATGGCGAAATTTCTTCACATAGCCGATATACATCTGGGCATCAAACGCTACAACCTGCCCGACAGAACGGCGGATTTCTTCCGGGCGTGGAAAGAGGTGATCGAAAACTTCGCTATCGGGCGAAGAGTCGATTTCGTGCTGATCGCCGGAGACCTGTTCGACCGCCGCAACGTTGACCCCCAGGCCGCAAATCACGCAATGCTCATGCTGCGCAAGCTTGAGCGCGAGCGCATCCCCGTGATCGTCATCGAAGGCAATCACGATCAGCACGAAGCTACATCGCGCTTTAGCTGGCTGCGCAGCTTTTCGCAATGGCGTTATATGAAACTGCTTGAGCCGACCTGGCTCGACGGGGGCGCGGTACAACTCGACGCCTGGAACGAAGACGAGGCCCGTGGCGCTTATGTCGACGTAGCCGATGCCCGCATATTCGGCACAAACTGGTACGGCAGCACCATCGGCAGCGTCCTCCCGGCACTCGGCGAAGCGGTGCGGCAGAATCGCCGCGAAGGCGCTACAAACATAATGCTTCTGCATTCGGACATCGAAGGGCAGGTCAATCGCCCGATACCAAATGCCCTGCCGATAGCAAAGCTCCTGCCGCTTCGCGAATCGGTCGATTATCTGGCGCTCGGCCACACGCACAAGTGCTTTGATCTGGAAGGGTGGATATTCAACCCCGGCTCGCTCGAAGCGTGTAGCGTTGATGAAGCTGACGTGCTCAGAGGGGCCTATCTGATAGAGACAACCGGGTCTGAGATAAAGTCGGAATTCATCAGCGCGGGCACCGATTATTTTCAGCGCCCGTTTAATCGCGTAGCGCACGAAATCAGCGGCAAAGACAAACCCGAAGAGATTCGAGCCGAAATCTTTGAAGTTCTGCGCCGCGAATGCGCGACTACTGATGAGATCGAGGACGAGCAAAGACCTATAATCGAATTGACCTTGCGCGGTCAACTGGCGTTCAAGAACTCCCTGCTCCGATTAGACAAACTGAAAGAGCAGGCCCTCGAAGAATTTCAGCCGCTCGGGCTTATAATCAATAACAAGACCGTGCCCAAACAGCTTGCCGTCGCAATAGATTTGATGGGCGACACGCCGCGAGGCGAACGCGAGATCAGGGTCATCGAAGACCTCATCAAACCCGACCCGCGCTTTGGCCATCGCGCCTCAGAACTTGCCGCTATCGTCATCGAAGCCAAACGCCTATCGCTCGAAGGCGAATCAGCCGATAAGATTTTGAAATATATCGAGGACCATCTGTTTCAGCCTCCCTCGCCTGTCACAGAAGAAGACTCCACCGAAGCCGTCTATGCCGAGGGCGCGGATTGAAGCAGGAAATTGAATGCGCGAATTGAATGCGCGAATTAAAGTCGAGACCGAGTTCGTATGGCAAAATCACCCGAAGAAGGAGAGATATGGGAATGGCGTGCCTTTGGCTCGATCAGCCATGAGCTTGACGCCAGAATCCAGGCCCACCCGATCAGAATGGGTATAAGAGATCAATCGGAAAGCGATCTCTACTTGATCTCTCCAACAAGCGACCACAATGTAAAGCTCCGCAAATCGGGCGACGAGGCTTTATTGAAGTTCAAATTATTGCTCGTTTCCAAACCCGGCTCTATCGAGCTTTACAGTGAAAGCGCGAAGTTTTTTTACGGCTTTCCCGTGAGTGGAGAAATTCTTGAGCAGGCAGCCGGGCTGCTTCACACCGAACTCCCCGACATCGAGCTTTCAGATGACTCCAGCTTTGATGAGGATCAACTGATAGACTTGCTGGCCAGAACCACCCCGCCTGTGACTACTGTTGAGGTATCCAAGAGCAGATCGCAGTTTCGATTCGACAACGGCTGGGTAGAATTAGCCGACGTAGAATTTCCACGCGCTCGAATGCAGACCCTATCCATACACTCGGCCGAGATTGAAGCCGTCAGGCAAATTCTTGATGAGCTAAAGCCCTGTTCCGAAATCGAAGCGATGAATTACGTTCAGGCGTGCAGGAAATACGGGCAGGCTTGATTTAGCTTGTCTGATAGCCGAACTCTGACGAAATCTGCTCTAAGATATAAATCCGAGAAAAAGGTGTACGAACTTTCCTTCCCAACTATTCAAAGCAAAGCGAATTTCACTCCTGCCTGTATCAGGGCCTCGTAACATATAACCGCGCCCGCGACAGCGATGACCAGGGCGCTTAGGACCGGCAGCACTCTTACTAACCGGCTTTGCGCCATCGGGCGGCTGATAAACCGCCGCGCGTAGACAAACAACAACCCTACGGCGGTAAGCGTGGCAGCAAGTCCGAGGCTGAAGGCTATAACCAGAATAAGCCCGTAACCTACGCGGTGAAGCGATATGGCGGAAAGCATGACTACCAGCGCCGAAGGGCAAGGCAGCAGCCCACCCGATATGCCGAGAGCAAGAAGACTGCGCAGGGTGATAGGAGAACCATCAGACCCCGGAGGAAGATGCGTGTGCTCGCGCCCTCCGTGCGAATGGGTTAATGGGGAATGGGATGTGTGATCGTGATGATGATGGTCATCGTCGTGATGCGTTATGCCTGATGTGTGATGCGAATGATCGTGGTGTGAATGAGTGTGATCGTGATCTTCGTGATCATGAGTATGAGTATGCGTGTGAGTATGGTGCGAATGAGCGTGATCGTGGTCATGCGCGTGTTCATGATGAGAATGGATGTGAGAAAGGGAGTGGGAATGGGCGGGAGCATGATCTGCGTGTTCGTGCGCATGATCGTGTGTATGATCGTGCTCGGCAGGTTGGAGCACTGCGCGCAAACGGCGTACGAACAGGCTCAACCCGATAACCAGAACTATTCCGCCCGATATAAGACTGAGCACGGGAAACAACTGCTCTGGGACTATGTATTGCGAGGCAAACAGCGTCACAAGTCCCAGCGCAAACACTCCCAGCGTATGCGTTATCGTAACCGTCAAACCTAGAAACGCGGCGTGACGCGCCGTACCTCGCGTCCCAACCAGATAGGCTCCGACAACGGTCTTGCCGTGGCCGGGTGACATTGCGTGGATGCTGCCGAGCACGGCCGCAAAGAGCAATCCGAGCAGCGCCACTGTGGGCGTCAGTTTAGGCACGGCTATCAATTCGGCAAATCGGTCCCGGCTCTGAGTTGCCGCATGTCCATCGCGGGTCAATAGTTGAGCGGCCCCCGAAGGGACGGCCCCCCTGGTGAAAGAAAACTCCGCCACACGCTCATCGAGCGGCGCGGCGATCATATCTTGAGGATAGGCTTTAAGCTCGTCGGTCACTGCGTTGCCATAAACCGAGCTATCGAAAATCGTGACTCCATCCGACGAGTTCGCGACCATTTCGCGCCAGCCTATGCGATCCCCATAATTAGTATCTTCGAATCGCAGGCGGTGCGTAGCGGTTGGGTCGCCCGTGATTGCGGCGCTTGCGAGATCGCACTCTATCCGAAGGGTGGAAAGCCCGCCCGCGCCCGCAGGCATACTTATATTTTTCGATACGATCTCAAGATTCACGCGCGTGCCGTCAATATCGAGCCGGAGCCCTTCGGTCAATTGAGTCGCCACTCGTTCAAGATAGGCATCGAGTTCCGCGCTTGAGGGCTGTTTGTCGCCGTCTGTATCTATCGTCTGAAGCTCTTGAAAGGTTGGTATCTCAGCCATATCAATCACGTAGCGGATTTTCACGCGGCCCGCGCCTGTTTCAATGCGGGAGTAGTGGTTGATCGTGAAATTTCCGAGCGGATGAGCAAGAGCCACACTCGTAAAGCCGAGAAGGAGTGCCGAAATAAAGAACACGATTGCCCGGCGAGGACCGATCAAAGATGAAAAAAAACGCATAATACTCCCCTAGCAATGGCTGCAAATTAGCGCGGGCTGTCGCGAGCCGCTTTGTCAATTACCCATCTCTTCGAGCGCGTGTCCGGCAACTGAGGCCTGCAATGGATCGAAGACCGGGTTGAGCGCGAGCGCCCGCTTCAGATAGTCGCGGGCCGATTGTTTGTCGCCTGCCGCGCGGGCTATCATACCGGCGTGATACAGCAACCGGGCATCTCGTGTGCCAAGCCTCATAGCCTCTTTTATAGCCGCCTCAGCCTCGCTCAGCTTCCCTGCCTTCAGAGCGGTCCACGCCACGGCATCCGACCCATAAATATCTTTGCGGGCTTCAAATTCTCGCAAGGCATTTTGATAAGCCTCTTCGGCTTTCATATCGTGGTCGGCATAAAAGAGCGCGAGTTGCCGATTATATAGCGCGCCGTTTAACGCGCTGAGATGACCTATCTGTTCGACCAGCGCATACTGGGCGTCCGACTCTTTCTCTCTGCCCGCGAGTTTGTAAAGATCGCCAAGCGCGGCCACAAATGTCGGGTCGGGAAGGATGCGGGTGACATGCTCATAGAGCTGTATGGCTTCGGCCAGATCGCCTCGCGCGGCCCGTACTCGCCCGAGTGAGGCCAGCGCGCGATAGTAATCGGGAAACGTGGTCAGCGCATCGCGATAATGTTTTTCTGCGGTCTCGTAATCGCCTATGGAAAAGGCCGCCTCGCCAAGTTGCCACCTGCACCACGCTACGGCTTCGCGCGGGGATACCACTTCATTCAAAAGCAGCGATAGAGCCAGCGCAAATTTCTTCTGAGCAATCTCGACCTCGCCGTTCAAGAGGGCCAGCCGCGCCTGCCGCGTCTGAGTATCGAAGCCGCCGCTGCGCTCTTCCATCTGCCGAAAGGCTTCGGCTGCCCTGTCATATTCGCCCAGTTCTACGTAGGCATCGCCGAGCATCCCGAATGGATAGCTCTTACGGTCATCCAGGCGGGCCAGCAACTGCGCGTGATCGCGTGTATCGGCGAAATCGTGGCTTGCAAATTCGACCTGCGCGAGCGCGGCAAGCCCGCCGCCGTTTTGCTCGGCAGGCAAGACATCGAGCGATTTGTGAGCCGCACGAGACGCCAGTTCCAAATAATTCAGATTGCCTGTCTCGCGCAGAAACCCGAGATAATATCCGGCAAGCTTGTTATAAGCGATGTAATCTTCCGGGTCGCGTTTGATCTTATCTTCGAGATAGTTGATCGCGATCTTTGTGGACTCTTCTTCGGATGGAATCGGCTGGGCCTCGGGCACGGGCGGCGCGTGCGTAGATGAGGAGGTGTTCCACCATCCGCCGCAACCGCTCGTGGTCAAAGAAAAAACGATCAGAGATAAAAGCGCGGCCACAATCGGATATGGCCGCTGTGCTTCCGAGTTGTACATCCCATTTCCCCGTGTTCTTTTGTGAGCCGCGCCGAGGCCCGGACGCCTCAGCGCGGGAGAAGCGCGACACTTAGCTACGTCTCAGCTAGTTGCGCGTGTTGTCGTCCGTAGTTCCTGCCGTGCGTGGCTGTTGCGGCGGGGCCAGGAACGGGAAAGTATCGCGGAAAGCTACGTCGTTTGAATCGACATTATCGCCGAGCGGAGTCTGGTTGGCGACGAAGGTGAGAAACGCGTCAATCACATCGTCGGCCAGACGGCGTCCGTTCGGGAAGCCCGCGCCCGCGTTTGTGCCTCCGCCCGAGCCTGTGTTTGCAACACCGAGATTGACGCGGAGATAATCGCCGTTGAGCACGGCTACGCTTGCGAGAATCGCTATGTTCTCGTCGTTCGTCCCGAGCGCCTTGAACGTGGCGATGATGTCGGCTGCGAACTTGCCTCTGGCATCATCAACAGGCGTCGAGGCGTTGTATTCGTTCTTGCGGGCAAACGGAATGATCAGGGCATTGATCCCCGGAATCCCGCTACGATCAAGGGTTCTGAATTCTCCCGAGCCGGTGATCGTGCCGTCATTGTTTATCGTTATCTTTCTCTGGCGGCGGGTTTCGGAATAAACGCCGATCTGATCTTTTCCATTCAGGCTGAAATTAGATACGGGGATGCTGAGCGCAATCGCCAGAATATTATAGCCCGCAAAAGAGTCGCGCCCGCGACTAAGCTGCGAGGCATCCGGCGTACCGGCAAGCACCGATGAGCGGAAACGCGAAAAGGCCGGGATATCGAAGAAGAATGGATCATCCACTTCGCCCGCAAAGAAAGAGACTCCTGAACTGGAATCGGTCGTTACCGTAGGCGGATTGGGAGTGCCCGAGAGAGTAGGCAGCGTGGTCGGGGCCGTAAAGGTCTGACCATTCGGCAATATTACTGTCGCTGTTTGCGGCACACTCGTAGAGGTTCGTTCCGAGAAGCGAATGGAAATAATTTCATCCGGGTTGGCATCGCCGTTCGTCTCCAGGCGGAACCTGTAACTGACCAGGTGGTCGAAGAAGGCAAAGTTGACGGCCTCGCCGGGAACGATAAAGCCACGCACGGTCAGCATAATAACCAGCTTTGAATTATCATTCGGATCGAGGAAAGCATAGGTGTCACCCTGATCAATGGCCTGATCGTTAGAATTGATCGGCGCGTCACCGTGATCGGAGGCATTGATGGGCGGAGCGGGGGTCAGCAAAATCGCAAAGGCCAGGGTCAAAACAAGGGCTGCCATTGCGATCCTCTTACTGCTTGAGCGAATCATATGTTTTCTCCTTTTTTCGTATTGCGAACACATTCGTAAGTCTGTGAATGGCCAAAAGCGGGATTGCGAGCCGTTGGCTACTCTACGGAAGTATGCAGGTTCTCAGTCATCTGCTGTTTGATTTCTCATGATGAGATCAAATGTTCTCAGGTATATAGACGAAAGATCAACACAATTGTTTGCAGTCGCTCCTGGACGGAGATTCACAACCCGGCTTCTTCACAGACAAATAACAACAACTCCCCGTGCGCGATCAAATGTTGTCTCCTCTGAAGAAGACGGGTTTTTCTTAAAACAGACCTTTCGGAGCAATTTCTCAGACCCCGATTGCTTATTTGTCTCTGCATCTCCGAGCTGCAAGATTGTCGATTGTCGGCGGAAAGCCCCCAAACCAAACAGATCGCTCCACCGACACTGATATACGACAGACTGAAATGGATTGGATTTACACAAAGCTCATCGCAAGCCACATCATCAAACTCTAATGAAGAGGACGGGAATATGCAAATCCCGTCCTGAACATTGGTGCGACTTCTGTTAGGGTAAGAGGAAAAGTTATTTGAGCCGCGCGCCGTTTGGCACGTCTTCGCCAAAGGTGGCAAGCACGGGCCGCCCCTCTTCGCCGATTGATGCGGCCAGCAGCATTCCATTCGATTCAAGTCCTCGCATCTTTCGCGGGGCCAGATTAGCTACGATTATGATCTTGCGGCCTACGACCTCTTCGGGCGAGTAGTGCTGAGCGATGCCCGCGAGTATCTGTCTAGGTTCGGCTTCGCCCACGTCTACAACCAATCGCAGCAAGCGGTCAGCCTTCGGTATGCGCTCGGCTTCAAGCACGGTGGCAGCGCGAAGCTCAACTTTTGCAAAATCATCAATCGCTATCTTTTCAGTCGCGGCAGCAGGGACGGCCTGCGTGGCTCCCGGGGTCGCCTTTGCCTCTTCAGCCTTTGCCTCTTCAGCCTTTGCTTCTTCAACTTTGGTCCCGGTCTGTTCGGAGGCAGCCGATTCGGGCGCAACCTGCTCAGGCGCGGATTGTTCAGCCGGCTGCTCTCTCTCTTTTTCGATCTCCGACATTATCTTCTCCTTGTTGAGTTTCGGGAATACGGGACTGATCTTATCAATCACAGCCTGGTCTAACGGCTCGCCCCACGTCGTTTCGTTCGGGTTGATGAGAAGCGGATCACCGGAAAGCCCCATCTGCTTCCATATCTCGCGAGCGCTTTCCGGGAGCGCAGGCGCGGCAAACAGCACCAGATGGCGCAGCCCTTCGTAAGCAGTCGCAAGCACGCTTTCAAGACGGTTGCGCGCCGATTCATCCTTGGCAAGTTTCCACGGCTGATTATCGGTGATGAATTTGTCCAGCCGCGATATGCCTGCCCACACCGATTCAAGCGCGCGGGCGAAATTCATCACACCAAACTCTTGATTGAATTTCGCTCCGGCCTGATCAATGGCGTGACGCACTTCGTCCGCGTCCTCCGCATCGCTTTCGGCAGCGGGACGAGGCGCTCGTCCTTCGAAATAATTTCGCACCATCGTGAGAGTCCGACTTGCGAGATTTCCAAGCCCGTCCGCAAGATCGGCATTGATTCGATCAATCAACGCCTCGTATGTGACATCTCCATCCTGACCGAAAGAGATTTCACGCAGCAGGAAATAGCGGATCATATCAGGCGTGAAATGCTTTTGAAGCAACGGAAGTTCTATGGTGTTCCCAAGCGTCTTGGACATCTTGCGCCCGCCCGATAACAACATCCCGTGTGCAAATACCTGACGCGGAACCTCTATGCCAGCGGCTATCAAAAACGCGGGCCAGTAGACGGCGTGAAATCTCAGAATGTCTTTGCCCACCAGATGAAGCGCGGGCCAGTAGCGGTCGAAATCTTTATATTCGTCATTGCCCCAGCCGAGCGCCGTGATGTAATTCGTCAGCGCATCGAGCCAGACATAAACAGTGTGGCCGGGATCATCTGGAACCTGCACGCCCCACTTGACCGAGGCGCGGCTGACCGACAAATCCTTGAGCCCGCCCGAAACGAAAGAGATAACTTCATTGCGGCGCGCATCCGGCTGCACAAAATCCGGGCGTGATTCGTAGAGTTCAAGCAGAGGCTTTTGAAACTCAGAGAGCTTGAAGAAATAACTCTCTTCCGAAACGCGGTCGAGCGGACGCTCGTGTACGGGGCAGACCGGATGGTTGTCATCAACGTCAACATCTTTGAACTCGTTGCAGTATCCGCAAAACCATCCTTCATATTCTCCCTTGTAGATGTAACCGCGCTCGGCAAGTATCTGCCAGAGCCGCTGCACGGCCTCTTCGTGAAACGAATCGGTGGTGCGTATCCATCGATCATACTCGACGCCGAGCGAAGCAAAGGCCGCCTTGTAACGGCTCACGATTTCGTCTACGTGCTGAGCGATAGGGATATTTCGGGCGGCTGCTGCGCGCTCGATGTTTACGCCGTGCTCATCGGTCCCGGTCAAAAAGAAAGAATTAATACCGCGTTGCCTCTTGAACCGCGTGAGCGAATCGGCAACGAGCGTAGTGTAGGCGTGGCCCAGATGCGGCTCGCGGTTGACGTAATAAATCGGTGTAGTGACGTAAAAGGTTTCTGCCATAGCGATTCTATTCCCTGACTGAAGGTTGGAAAGATATACCAACTCGATTTTATTGGATTACCTGTCGCGGCGGCCTATGAGCGACATCGCTTCGGCGCGGGTGCGCGGGTCTTTCAGGAACCCTCCACGGAGCGCGCTTGTGATCGTTCTTGCTCCGGGCTTCTTTATTCCGCGCATCTCCATGCACATGTGCTCGGCCTCGATTACGACCATCACGCCGGTCGCGCCCAGTTCTTCAAAAAGCAGGTCGGCGATTTCCGTAGTGAGTCGCTCCTGAATCTGCGGCTTCTTGGCCATCAGGTCGGCCACGCGGGCGAGTTTGGATAAGCCCACGATTCTGCCCTGTTTGGGAATGTAGGCGATGTGTGCCACTCCGCTGAACGGTGTGAGGTGATGTTCACACAGGCTGTAAATAGGAATGTCTTTGACGATAACCATTTCGTCGTGAGTCTCAGCCGGTATGACCTGAAGAAGCTTGCGCGCATCTTCGTGCAGCCCGGCGCAAATCTCTTTATACATGAGCGCAACTCGACGCGGAGTGCCTTCAAGTCCCGGCCGATCAGGGTCTTCGCCTATGCCTTCCAGTATCAGCCTGATACCGGCTTCGATCTTTTCCAGATCAACCGAAGTGGCAGGCTTTTGTCCATCTTTTATCTTTGTCTTTTTAGTGCTTTCCATCCGTTTCGTTCTTTTCCTGATTCGCGTCCAGCCTGTCTCGGTAGGCGGCGATGGCGGCCGATTGGATTTCAAGCAGCGGCACACGCGCCTGCTCAACCAGTCGCAGGCAATCTTCATACTCAGGATGAAAGTGTAACGTGCGAATGCCCGCCCGCGCCACTTTAATCCGCACCCGTCCGTAGGGAGTCTCTACCGTCTCGATTGCACGAGCAAGCACGCGGCGTTTCGCTTCGTAATACCGCACACCAAGAGTCGTGGTCTCGGCAAGCAGCATCTCTGTTAAAGAGTCGAGATATTGCGCTTCACAGATGACGGTCAACATAGCGCCGGGCCGGTTCTTTTTCATCTGAACAGGTGTTATGAAAACATCGAGTGCGCCCATCTGAAAGGCGCGGTCCATCACAAATCCGTAGACCTGTGGATTCATATCATCAATGTTGGTTTCGATTACTAATACGTGTTCTGCGCTCGCCACTGCCTGCTCTTGCTCCGTCTCTCCCAGGATCAATCGCAACGTATTCGGAAACCCTTCCGGGTCGCGAGCGCCTGCGCCGTAGCCTGTTCGATCCAGTTTCATTTGAGGGATTGGTATGAAATGTTCGCAAAGGGTTGTCACAATCGCCGCGCCCGTTGGCGTGACAAACTCGCCTTCGAGCGCGCCCGCATAAATGGGGACTCCGCGAAGAAGCTCGGCCGTACCCGGAGCCGGAACGGGTAAAAGCCCGTGCGCCGCCTCAATCGAGCCGCGACCTACTCTCAGCCGAGATGAGTAATAGACTTCTATTCCCAACTCTTCAAATCCAATCATCGCCCCGACTATATCAATGATCGAATCTACCGCCCCTACCTCGTGAAAATGAACTCGCTCCGAGGTAGTGCCGTGCACACGCGCTTCGGCTTCGGCCAATCGCTCGAAGACTCGCTTTGAAAGAGATTTGACCGTATGGCTCAGACGCGAACCATCGATGATGCTTATGATGTCGTCGAGATGGCGCGCAGGCTGAGCCCTGTCATCAATCTCAACACCGAATTTCGTTGCGGCAATCTGGCTGCGCATCACTTTGTCGGCTTTGATCCGGTATCCTTCGAGGCCGAGCGATAATAATTGATCCGCAATCAGTTCAAGCCTTACGCCCAGATCAATGAGAGCGCCGATTATCATATCGCCGCTTATGCCCGCATAGCAGTCGAAATAAAGCGCGCGCATCACCCTCGCTCCTTTATGAATCGTGGCAATATCTCGCCGGCTTTACCCAGTAAACTCACATCCGCGAGCACTGATATATCGGTAAGCTCCGGGTTGACTTCGATCACTCGCGCTCCGGCCTGCTTCGCGGCAATCGGAAGCCCTGCCGCCGGATAGACCACGGCGGATGTGCCTATGACAAAAAAGATGTCCGCGTTGTAGGCGGCTTCCTCCGCGCGCTCAAATACACCCGAGGGCAACAATTCGCCAAACAGCACCACATCGGGCCGGGCAGGTCCACCACAGGCAAGGCAGAGCGGCGGGTTCTGCTCAAGCGGACACTCCCTCGCCTCGAATACGCTTGAACAGCGCAGGCAGCGCGCGCGCCAGATGTTGCCGTGAAGCTCAAGCAGATTTAGACTCCCGGCTTCTCTATGAAGATCATCAATGTTTTGAGTAATTAGCGTGAATTCATCAAATCGCCGCTCCCACTGGGCAAGCGCAAAATGACCCGGATTTGGCGTCACATCGCTAAGTAACCCGCGCCGGTAATCAAACCACTCCCAGACCAGACGTGGGTCGGTCGCGATTAATTCAGCCGATGAGAGCTCGGTCACGGGTCTGCCACGCCATGTCCATATCTCGGACCCGCCGCCGCCTCTGAACGTAGGCACTCCGCTTTCAGCCGATATTCCTGCCCCGGTCAAACAAGCCACGGTTCGGGCGCTATCGAACATCATCAGCAACTCGTCTGTTACATCCGTCAATACCATGATCGCCCCTATGTTATCAGGAAAAACGGCCTTTCCTAAACCTATAGGCGATTAAATCGCTAAACTCTTATTATACAGAAAATTAGAAACCACTTTGGCTCCAAACACCGATCAAAAGGCTCAAAAGCTGAAACGGAATTTCGGCGAGCAGAGCCGATCTTTCTGTAGCGCCTCCCGCGTCCAGCCCTGATCGCTTTTCCGTTTAGCAGTTAGCCAGTGCAAAATGAGAAAATACTTTAAGTCACAGAAAAAAAATCATCTGTGCTGCTAAGGCTTAAACTATAGTAAAATAAGGATTTAACAAAAAGGCAGGGGGATTATTTCAGATTCTTCAAGTGTTACTTTAACTTTTTTCTTGCATCCTGTTGAAAGGTATGGTACAAACTACCCCCGTGAACAAAACCGCTTTATGTTCCTGCCATAAAGCGGTACTGTTTTGGCGGTGCGCTGGGGTATGGAACATTCAGAAAGGGGGCTACTGAATGTTCAAGGGGGCTTGTCGATTAGACGACCTGGCGCACCGCAGCATAATACTGCTTTGACTTCGATAAGTCAAGCAAATCCTTCCTTTGTGTGTATCCCAATCCGGCTTTTTCCCCAGAACTATTCAGTTTTTGATCTGCGAGCAATCGGCGTCAAATCCTTTTACAGATTAATTTTTACAGATTAATTTGAACGAAAGGCAGGTGAAGAAAGGCCACGGATCTGAGATTTCAAATCTGAAATCTCAGATCCGCTTTGGATGGCGCACCGGATTTTATCTTTTCTTTCTAGGCGAGTTGCGGGAAAGAGCAGCGGCGAGCGAGCGTCCTTCGGCAGGCATAGGCACTTTGGCCTCAAAGAGGATCGCCCGCGCATCTACATCACTGCCATAGAAATCGCGGTTATCGTCCTTATCCTGTTTGACCACGGCTCCGTCAAGCGAAATACCGGCAAACAACCCCTTCGCGCGCGAGTAGGTCAATATCTGCGCGTCCATTCTTATGTTTGTCCCGGCCGATGTATGGCGTCCGACAGGACCGGCAGCGGCCGACGCGTCTGCGCCTACGGTGAATTTGTCACCGACCAGTTTTTCCATTCCTGTGCGGTTCATTATGAGCATAACGACATCCACCTGCTCAAAGCCTATTTGAAACCCCACGCTGCCGCCTTCAACCGTAAGGAAAGAGGGCGCGCTCCACCGTCTGTTTGCCTGTCGGCAGGTGACGACGCCCTTGCCGTAGCGACCGCCTAACCCGAGCGCACCTTTTTTCAAGCCCGGCACTATGGCAACGCATTCGGCCTTGTCGAGCAGGTCTTCGGGGATGCCCTTATCGGGCGTGCGCATGATTTCCGAAAAGACCTGTGTAGCGCGATTGAGCCGCTTCACTTCGTCGGCACGTTCTTTATTTTGACGAGCGAGCGCGGCCGGCGTCACGACGAGCAAAAGCACTAATGATGTAAAGAAAGCTTTCATTGTTCGAACCTCCACGTAATAGATTGATTTACTGGCGCGTCGCGAAAGTAAAGCCGCCGCGATTGTGCGCAAGGATAAGTGCCAGATAAACGCCCGCGACTAAGATATTAACACAGGCGAGAGGTGCCGGGCAGCAGACCCGTCGTTTTTGGGCTGTGAAATAGAAATAGGTCACAGATGACGCGTCTAATTCGCGTCATCTGTGACCTATTAGCGCAAAACTCGCCTACAAATTAACCACTAAAATTTTTGCCACCTGGTGCCTTATGAAAAGTTGACCGAGAGGTCACGGCCAAAGTTGAATTGAGGGCGTCGGCGCTGCTTGAGCGCTTTCGTCCCCGTCTGTGACAGTGCCGTCACAAGTATCGGCATTGCGATGGTCGGGTCGCAGAGAACCGAAACCATGTTGGCATCTTTGGCCACGCGGCCCCAGGTCTGCGCTTCCTCAAAACTCCGATCCGATGTTGTGCTGCTTTCGGGCAGATCAAGCCCGATTTGCAGCGCGTACTTGTGGCCGCGAATCGATTGCTTGATGATCGAGGCCGCTATCTCGGTTTGATGAAGAAAGCTTCGGGGAGGGCCGCCGCCAAAGAGCACCGTAGCCGTGTTGACCGAGCGCGCGATGACGTGTGAAGCCTCTACCACATCCTGAATAATGTCGAATTGAAACGGATTTTTGCGATTGATTCGCGATGTGGCTATGCCTACGGCTATGGCCGAATCAGCAACGCTCGGGCAAAATACCGGAACCTTGGCCTTGTAGGCCGATGTCAATATGCCGTCTTCGGTGGCTATTTCGGCAAGCTCGCGTCCGAGCAGATGCAAAAATTCCCGCGTTGAATAGGGGCGCGAGTGGTCGACTGTGTTGGCGAAATTGCCTACCCACTCGTCGGCCTCGCGGTATTCGTGCTCGCTTGCGAGTATATCGTAGAAGCGCCCCACCTGTGCATCCTGAAGCTCGTCGTCGCCCATTTCTTCGGATGCCTGATAATGATAGCGGCCAAGCGTTTCGTGCAGATCGTGGAAGAGATTCGCTCCCGTAGCGACGACAGCGTCCACATAGTGGTTCTTGATCAGATAAGAGATCAGCCGCCGCATCCCGGAAGCGACCAGTGACCCCGACAACCCCATGAAAATCGTCGCGTTGTCCGATAGCATCTCCAGCCAGAGGTTGTGCGCGGCGGCAAGCGTGCGGGCTTGAAAGCCCGCGCCTTCCATCTTGGTGAGCAGTCCTGCGACCGAACGATCACGGTCTATCTGCACGGGACGCGTGGGGGTAGTCAGGAATTTCGAGCTTTTTTGTTTCCTCATCATTGTGTTATTGGCCTCAATCGGGGATCGGGGGTCGGGGGGGCGGGGGTCAGGATCAGACATACTGAGTTTCCTGGCCCCTGGCCCCCGGCCCCTGGCCCCTATTCTAGATATGTATACCGGTTGATATCATCTTCGTATCGCTTGACGAGGGCGTCGGCTTCATCCTGAGTGAGGTGTCCGCCGTCCACTCGCTCCTTCGTCATTCGCCGAAAATTCTCCCATGCCTGACTGCGGTCGTAGCGTGCAAAAGCGATCATGTCGCCGATGCGACTGCCCTGAACAGTACGGGTAATGTGATAACGGCCGTCCTTGTCTATATTAACATGAGCCTCGTTTGGCATGCCGAAAAGATTGTGATAGCTGCCCATTACCTCCTGATATGCGCCGACCAGAAATATGCCTATGTAATATGGGTCGCCTGTGAAAGGATGAAGTTCGAGCACTTCTTTCACATCTTTAAGGTCTACGAACTTGTCTATATGGCCATCGGAATCGCAGGTTATATCCACGAAAGTGGCATAGTCGGTCGGCGTTTCGTTGAGCCGGTGTATGGGCATTATAGGAAAAAGCTGGTCAATGGCCCAGTGATCGGGCACCGAGCGAAAGACCGAAAAATTGCAAAGATACTTCGACGCCAGAATCCTTTTCAACTCATCAAACTCTTCTTCCTGTATCTTTGCAGCGCGGGCAAATTTTGATGCGCGCGCGCATACTTCCCAGAACAGCACCTCGCCCTTGGCCCGGTCTTCGAGACTGATCAGCCCCAGATTAAACTGCGTGTGCAACTCGTCTTTGTGGTCGAGCGCATCGTGGTAGTATTCGCGATAGACCTTTGCGTTTATATCGTCGTAGAGGTCTTTAAGCTCTATTATCACCTGCGGGTCGTCATCGGTTACAGTTACTTCGGGCCGGTCGTCGGCAAAGGTCTCAATCTCGTCGCGGATAGAGGTCACAAAGACAGCGTGATATGCCGACATCACACGCCCGCTTTCGGTGACCAGATGCGGCTCGGGCACACCCTCGTCTTCGCAAACCGATTTTATAGTGTAGATCACATCGTTTGCAAATTCCTGCGTAGTATAGTTTACGCTCGATTCAAAGGTGGTCTTCGATCCGTCGTAATCGACGCCCATGCCGCCGCCTATGTCCAGATATTCTATGTTTATGTGCATCTGGCGTATCTTGGCATAGACGCGGGCCGATTCCTTCATCGCGTTCTTTACACGCTTGATGTCGGTTATCTGCGAGCCTATGTGAAAATGGAGCAGCTTGAGCGAGTCTTCCATCTCGTACTCGCGGAGCACGCGTATGCAATCGAGTATTTCCGAGGTAGTGAGACCGAACTTGGCCGATTCGCCGCCCGATGAAGCCCATTTGCCAGATCCGCGCGAATAGAGCTTTGCCCTGAGCCCTATCCAGGGGCGCACGCCCGTCTCTTGCACGCGGCGAACGATCATCTTCAATTCGTTGAGCTTCTCTACGACGATCATAACTCGCTTGCCTATCCGAGTCCCTATCAAAGCGAGGTCCACAAAGGACTGATCTTTGAACCCGTTGCAGATAAGCAGCGATTCCGGTGCCTGATTGAGCGAAAGCGCCGCGTAAAGCTCGGCCTTTGACCCGCATTCCACGCCGAAGTTGTATCTTCTGCCTTCGCGCAAGAATTCTTCTACAACCTCGCGCCGGGGATTGACCTTCATTGGAAACACGGCGTAGTGGTTGCCGGCGTAGTCGAATTCGCGCGACGACTCCTTGAAGGATTTATTGAGCTTCTTTAGCTGATTGACCAGTATCTGCGGGAACCGAATCAGGATGGGTAGCGAAAGCTTGCGCTGTTCTACCAGATCGTCTATGACTTCTTTGAGATCAACGGATCGGGGATCGTCCTTGGCCGGGCGTACCGCAAGATGTCCTTTTCGGTTTACCTCAAAGTATCCTGCCCCCCAGTTTTCCACACCATAGGTCTGAGCGACCTCTTCCAGTGTGATATTCCTCATTTATTTCCTTCCCTGCCGGAACTTGCCCATGCCGCGGAGACGGACAGGTCTACAAGTGACTGAATTTAGCAGATTTGCCGGGAGAGTGTCAAAAACTTTTTTCCGGCAGGGTTGTCAAGGGTGCAAGGATTCATCTAAAATTCCCTTTTTCCCGGATCAAATTTTTCTTGCCTGCCAGGCCAGGCAATCTATCGGAGGCATTAAAACCGTCATGTTGAAGTTTTTAGGTAGACGCAAACGTTCGCGCAATATCGTGCTTATAATATTCGTAGGGCTTCTGGCTCTGGGTCTTATCGTGGTCTTCATGCCGTCGGCAGGCGGGCTGAGAGGACAGGGGGGCGAAGACACCGTTATAGCCAAAGTGGCTGATCGTGAGATCACGCTCGGAGAATTGCGCACCGCGCTTTCGACCTTCGGACGGCAGATCGCCTCCGGGCAAGGGTCCACGCGAGTCGACGACCCCTCCGTGATCTACGCCAATTACGGACCACAGGTGATTGACAATCTCGTTCGTCAGAAACTGATCCTTTACGAGGCCGACAAGCTCAACTTCCAGACCACAGACAACGAAGTGCAGGATCGCCTCAAGCAATTATTCAACCCCTGGCCCGGACCCGAGCAGTATCGTGCGCGGCTTCAACAGGTTGGCGTAAAGCCCGTTGAATTCGAAGATAATCTCCGGGCCGCCATAGCCGAAGAAAAGCTGCGCGGCTATATCGGGGCCGCCATTCAGGTCTCGCCCGAAGAGGTCGAACAGGATTACCGCCACAACAATACCAAATACACCGTTCGATGGGTCGAAGTGAATCCCAATGAGCTTCACGACAAAGTCCAGGTGGATGATGCCGGTCTCATGGCTTACTTCGACGAGCACAAGTCTGATTTCCGCATAAACCAGGAGCAGCGCCGCGCCGGCTATGTGCTGGTCGATCAGAACAAGGCGATGGCGACCGTGCAGGTGACCGACGATGAATTGAAACAGGATTTCAACCCCGAACGAGGCGTACAACAGGTGCGCGTCAGCCAGATAGTCCTCGACATCCCCAAAGCCGCCCCGAGTAAGGATGCCAAGACTTCTAACAGCAACGCCGCCGCCCCCGTTACAGATCCGACGGCAGAGGCAAAGAATAAGGCCGAAGACATCGTTAACCGCGCCAAGGGCACAGGCAACGGGCAGGCAGAAGATTTCGCGGCGCTTGCCAGACAGTACAGCAACGATGCGAAGAGCAAAGCCTCAGGTGGCGACATCGGATGGATCAACAAGAATGACAAACGCGAGACGGACGATCCGCTCAATCGCGTCTTTAACATGCAACAGGGAGATGTGAGCCAGCCCATACGCAAGGGCGATAAGTTTTATATTCTGAAGGTCACCGAACGAAAGCTCCCGACTTTCGAAGAGGCGCGCGAGCAACTGTTGAAAGAAGCCCGCGTTAAGAAGAGCTACACAAAGGCAATCGAGATCGCGGGCGAAGTTCAGCAGAAGATGAAAGAGAACAAGTCGGCCGATGATGCGGCCAAAGAGATCAACGACAAGTACGGCGCTGAAGTGGCCACGGCCAGACAGACGCCGCTATTTGCGGTAGGCGACAACATCCCCGATCTCGGCACGGCTTCCGAGTTTGAGTCTCAGATCTTCAATCTTGCCAACCCCGGCGATGTGACCGAGCCGATAAACGTCACAGGCGGTATCGCGGTCGCGAGGTATCTGGAAAAGAGCGATCCGCGCGACGCCAATTTTGAAGACGTAAAAGCAAAAGTCGAAAACAGTTATCGCGCTGAAAAAGCAAAAGACCTGGCCGCAGAACGCGCCAGGCAACTTGCCCAGGCGCAGACGGGCGATGCGCTGAAGGCGGCGGTAGCCGCTATGGGATTGAAGATAGACGAAAGAGAGAGCCTGACGGCGAGCGATTCAATAGGCTCGCTGGTAAACGAAGGCAATCGCATCCCTATCTATAATCTGAGTCCCGGTCAGGTAACGCACGAGCCGATAAAGTCTCCGTCAGACGATACATATGTAGTCGCATCGCTTTTGAGCCGCACCGACCCCGATATGGGAGATGCGTTTAAGAATCAGCAGAAATCCATCGAAGAGAATCTGCTGACGACCAAACGCACCGCCCTGTTTATGAATTACCTGGAGGCGCTTGAGAAACGTCTGAAAGACGCGGGCGACATCAAAATCTATCAAAGCCTGATTGATTCAGCGATAGGCGCACCAATCGGTGGATCGCCTATTCCGGGCCCGGGACAGGCAGGCGGTTTCCCCGGTCGGGGTCTGCCGCAGGGTCTGCCGCAAGCTCGGCCGAATCAGAGTCTGCCGCCCGCAGTTCCGCGAATCCCCGGACGCACCTTGCCGGGCGGCCCCGCTGTACCGGCGCCGAAGAAGTAGGCAGTAGGCAGACGATCAAGTCCAAAGCTAAAAGGCCAGGAACACCTAGCCAGGTATGGCATATGAGTAGTTGGTATGCGTCTCCGTCACTACAAACTGCCTACTGCCTACTTCTGCTCACGTAGTGGCAATGTCGCCGCTTTGCTCTTTCTGGCGAACGACGATCAGGATATCGGGGCCTGACAGGCCGCTTTCGATGGGCCACATCGCGGCGTCCCAATAAGTGATGCCGCGTTCGGGCTGGTTGGGAAACGAGAGGGCGTAACGCGAGATAAAAGAAGGTTGTTTGGTCTGCTGAACCTGTTCGAGCAACTGGCCCGCCTCTCCGCTTACATCAGGGAAAATATCGGTCACAGGCTTGCCTATCAAATCGGCTCTTTTGTACCCGCCCGCGGCTGCATAGGCCGGGCTTACTGCCTTGTACTGCCGGTTCGCATCTATCAGCGCCACAGCGACGGGCGCTTCCGCGACCAGACCCGCCAGCGCCGTGTAATCCAACTGCGACGACCCCATCCCTTTTTGTCCGAGCAGGTAGGATACTTTATCGAGCAGGTTATCGGCATCGGCCGGTTTTGTGATATATCCTTGAGCGCCCGCCTGCATACCGCGCTGAACATCTTTTTCGTATGCCGCGGCTGAGACAAACAGAATGGGGGTCACTCGATTGAACGATCTTATCTTTCTGCATAACTCGACCCCGTCTCCATCCGGGAGCCTGACATCCATCATTATCAAATCGTAACTGGTCGAAAGCACTCTCGATAATCCTTCGGCGATGGTGCCTACGTTTGTGACCAGATAGCCTTCCATCTTCAGCAGTATGCTATAGACGAAGCGCGTATCCTCATCGTCCTCGATGATCAGAATATGGGGATTGTTTGAACTCATCTATATTCGTCTCCCGCGCTCGACCTGAGTGTGACTATTCGCCAACCATCCAGTGTATTTTATGCGGCCTGAAATCTCTGTCAATATTCCCGGAGGCTGTGACATCTCACTTCCGGCTGATACATCGGCAATTCCTTGGTAAAATCATTCTATGTATCAGCTTTTAGCACAAGAGGGGCATGAACAACATGGCAAAAAAGAATGAAAAGATAACTATTGAGAAAGAGAAACTCCGCCCGCGAGAGCGTGCTCCGATAATGCCTACAAAGAAAATCGAAGACAAACGTCACAAGGAAGAACGGCGGGAGAAACATAAAAAAGACCCGCGCCGCCTGATCGAAGAAGAATGACTCAGCGCAAAAGGCTTCGCACATCGCGGCTGATAGCCACATCGATTAGAGTCGGCCCCGTTTGTGCAAACGCCCAGTCGAGCGCGGGCTGCAACTCTGATTTATTCAGGACCTGGCGCGCCGCGATTCCCAGCCCCTCCGATAGTTTTACGAAATTAATTTCAGGCTCGGTCAAATCCATCCCCGTAAACTTCCCGCGCTCGACCGATGCGCCCTGCATCGCGAGCAATCCGCCTTTGAGTATTGCGTAGCTTGCGTTGTTAAAGATCACAAAGACTACAGCCAGATTGTAGCGCGCCGCCGTCCAGAGCGCCTGAATGGAATAGAGCGCCGACCCGTCACCCACCGCGCAAATAACCTGACGGTCGGGCATCGCAAGCTTGACCCCTACAGCCGCCGGAAGCCCAAGCCCAAGCGACCCCGCCTTCGCATAAAAGTACGTATCGGGTTCCGCCGCGCCGAAAAGAGTTCGGACATAAGCCGTCGATGTCACGGCTTCGTCTACGAGCACGGCGTCCTTTGAGGCCGCCCGGCGCATCTCGCGCACAAGGTAAGCGGGCGGTATCGGCCCTTCATCGGGCGCTGATAGGGATTGCTCGACAAACTTTGCGCGCGCTTCCGCGATGGCCGCCGTCACAGCTTCTCTGCGATGGGCAATCTTTTCAGCCGCCCCTCCCGCGACGAGCGGCGCAAGCGCCTCGATCAATTCTTCTACGCCTGAGCGGGGGTCGGCAAGCACGGCTACATCCGCAAAGTAATTCTTGCCCAGTTCGCGGTCGTTCACATCTATCTGAATGAGCCGCGCGGAACGGGGAAGCATACTGGCACCGGTATAGACCAGGGGCGCGAGCGTGTTTACTCCGAGCAGGAGAATCACGTCAACGCCTTCGAGGATCGTGTTTGTCTGTTGAGCGTTTGGGAACAGAGGCCCGGCATAAAGCGGATGCGTCGTTGGAAAATCCATCAGCGAGTTTAGCGGTTCGACGTGGGCTCGCGCGCCAAGGATTTCGGCAAGTCTTACGACTTCCGGCACCGCGCCGCTTCTCGCGCAGCCGTCGCCCGCGATGATCGCAGGGTTCTGCGCCGTGGCAAGCATTCTGGCCGCCTCTTCGATTTTTTCGCGGTCGCCGCGTATCCGCGAGCCTATTCGAGTGATCGCGGGCAATTCGATGTCGGCCTTTTCTTCGAGAACATCCACGGGAAAGGAGATGAAGACGGGGCCGGTCGGCGGGGTCTCGGCTATCTTGAATGCGCGAGCCACAAGGCGGGGCACCTCGGATGCGTGACGCGCTTCCCATACCCACTTCGTATGCTGGCGGGCGAGTTCAAGCATGTCCGCAAACAGAAGCGGCTCGTCAATCATCGCCCGCGTGTCCTGCTGCCCGGCTGTGACTATCAGCGGAGTGCCCGCGCGATATGCGTTATAGAGATTGCCGAGCGCGTGAGCAAGCCCCGGATTCGTGTGAAGATTGACGACAGCCGCCCGCCCCGTAGCATCGGCGTAGCCCGCGGCCATCCCCAGAGCGGAATCTTCGTGCAAAGCCAGAATGTATGTGATCTCGTCGCGGGCGGCGAACAAATCCATAAGCGGAAGCTCGGTCGTTCCGGGGTTGCCGAATACATAGCGTGTGCCTTCGCGCACAAGCATTTCGTACAGCGCTTCCGCGCCCGTCATCGTTTGCATATTAATCTCCTTGTGCAGTCACTACTCGGAAATCGATCTGTCAACCGAGCATTCTATCCGCTCAAGCAACTCGATCTGCCTCTGCTGCATTTGAATCAGGTCGGCCCAGTAGAGGTCGCGCAACTCGTTCAGTTTTTCGTGCAGTTGCATGATCTCCATCTCAGCCTTGAGGTTTACCTCATAATCGTTTTTCGATTGCAGGCGGTCTTTGTCGGCCTGCCGGTTCTGGCTCATCATTATGATCGGCGCGGCGTATGCGGCCTGAAACGAGAGCGCCAGGTTGAGCAGGATAAACGGATAAGGGTCCCAGTGCCGGACGTAGGCCGTGATATTGAGCGCAACCCAGATGACGAGGATTATGGATTGAATTATTATAAACCGCCACGAACCCATCACCTCGGCAAAACGATCAGAGACGCGCTCGCCCATCGACAATTGCTGCTCGAACTCGTGGGCTACGTTGCGCGCCACCCGCCCGCGATGGATGAACCGTTCGATTATAGCGCGCTCCTGTTCCGAGAGCTTCGCCATCTCTTTGGCCAGAAACCTTCGCGCAGTATCAGTTCTGTTGACAGGCATTGATCGAACCTCTCGCGATCAAAATATGACCCCGGCGCTGAATCGGAGCGCACGAGAATGGAGAGCCGGTTTTTTTAGACAGGATTAACAGGATTCAAGAAGATAAGGAAAGAATCCTGTTAATCCTTCCAAATCTTGTTAATCCTGTTGTCAGGCGCGGCGCTTGAGCAGCACTTTCGCCGTATAGCTTACGACTACTTCATCCCGCTGGTTGATCACTTCGTTGAGCATAGTGATGAGCCCGGAGCGTTCGTCCCGTTCCATCTTCTCTTCTACCTTCTGGCGAACGTGGATCGTATCACCGATAAAGGTCGGCTTGACGAACCTCAGCCGGTCGAGCCCGTAAAAGGCTATCACCGTGTCGGCGGTCTGCCCCATTCGCACGGAGAGCCCCGTAGAGATTGAGAAGATGAGCGCGCCGTGAGCTATGCGCTGCTTGAAGGGGCCGCGCTCGGCCAACTCCCTGTTTGTGTGAATCTCGTTCCAGTCGCCGGTTATGCCTGCGAAATTCACTATGTCGGTCTCTGTTATAGTGCGGCCTGCGGTCACGGACTCTTCGCCCGGTTCGAAGTCTTCAAAATATTTTCCCATCCCTGTGACTCCTCACTCAGATTTTACAATAGGATCATCTTCAGGCAGTCTCTCTCTCTTCAGTTGAAAGAGCGAATCGTTGGCCTCGCTGAAAACATAACAGGTATCCCTTAACTGCGGCATCCATCCGAGCACCATCTCGCGGCGGCGCGCGTGATCGTCGCCAAGCTCACGAATAGCTTTGGCGGCTTCGGGTCTTTGCTTGGCCGCCAGATAATTCATCTGAAAGGCGCTTGCGGCCATATCGTTTATGAGCGTGTGCAGATGATTGCAGCTTGCGGCCCCGCCAAGCAGTTCGCCCGCCCGCTTGCGAAAACCCCGCCCTATCCTGAGACCCGCGAGGCTTTCGAGCGGCGCGACCGCGCCCGTGCAAAAACCGGGGTAAGGCATACGGTTTATCTCGCCCGTGGCCTCGCGTATCACATAATCGGGAAAGCCCACGACGAGGCGCGCTCGAAGCGAATGGACGTTATCTTTGAGCGTGCCGCGTATCTCGAAACTCGCGTCATCGAGCCATTCCATCTCCACATTGATGGTTCTTGCAAATGTCGGCATCAAGGTCTCGCTTTCTCTATTATTATGGCCTGCGCCATCGGCAGCCGTCTTTTTCTATCAACTTATCAGCCGCCTCCGGCCCCCACGTGCCCGCGTCGTAGTTTGGAAAATCCTCGGGTCGCTCGTCTCCCCAGACATCGAGTATAGGCTGAACGATTGCCCACGCGGTCTCGACCATGTCGCGTCGCGCAAAACGGCGCGCATCTCCGAGCATCGCGTCGCGCAGCAATCGCTCGTAGGCTTCCGGCAACTCTGAGGCAAACGTCGTGTCGTATTCAAAAGTCATGTTGACCTGGCGGATTTTCATCTCTTCGGATTCTTCCAGATCGGGCACCTTTGCGCCGAACCTGAGCGTTATGCCTTCGTCCGGCTGTATGCGAAGTATCAACTGATTCGGCTCGATTTGATTTTCAGGCGTGCGCCCGAATAAGAGATGAGGCACGCGCTTGAATCTGATGGCGATCTCGGTCACTCTCTTGGCCAGTCGCTTCCCCGAACGGATATAAAAAGGCACATCGGCCCAGCGCCAGTTGTCGATGGCAAACTTCACCGCCGCGTATGTTTCGGTCGCAGATTCAGGATCAACCCCCTCTTCTTCGCGATAACCAGCAACGCGCTCTCCGTTGACCGTGCCGGGTCCGTACTGCCCGCGCACGGCCGCCTCGTTTACCTCTTCGTGCGTAAACGGGCGAATCGCGTGCATGAGCCGCACCTTTTCATTGCGCACGTCTTCGGCCTCAAACGATACGGGAGGGTCCATCGCCACAAGCGACAGAAGCTGAATGCAGTGGTTTTGAATCATATCGCGGAGCGCGCCCGCCTCTTCGTAAAATCCCGCCCGCGAGCCTACGCCGATCTGCTCGGCGGCCGTGATCTGCACGTGATCCACATAGCGGCGATTCCAGACGGGCTCGAACAAACCGTTCGAGAAACGAAAGACCAGCAGGTTTTGGACCGTCTCTTTGCCGAGAAAATGATCGATGCGAAATACCTGGTCTTCGCGGAAAATCTCTCCGAGCTTATCGTTGAGTTCGATGGCAGAGTCGAGGTCGCGGCCAAAGGGCTTTTCAAGTACTATTCGGTCCCACCCTTTTTCGCGTTTTGTCAGATTGAACTCTTTTATCTGATCGGCAATCGCGTCGAACAGGCTCGGAGGGATCGAGAGGTAGTACAGGCGATTGCCTTCGGTTCCGCGCTCGCGCTCGATCCGCTGAAGCTCCGAAAACAGGGTCTTGAAATCACTCGCTTTTGCGGCATCGGCCGCCGCGTAAAATAATCCTTCGGCAAAAGCCTGCCACATCTGTTCATCAAACTTCAGATCGGGCTCGAATTCGCTTATCGCATCGCGCATTATCCGGCGAAACTCGTCTGTTCCCATTTCGGTGCGCGATGTGCCGAGCAGTGTGAACCCCGGAGGGAGCAACTGCTGGAGCCACAGATTGAAGAGCGCGGGGATGAGCTTTCTGCGGGCGAGGTCGCCCGACGCGCCGAACAGCACCATAGCGCAGGGTTCGGCGGCACGTTGAATCCTCATCCCCTCGCGCAAAGGATTTTTTAGCTTGTTGTAGGCAGAATGTTCAGAAACGAGGTCTGGCTTTTCTCTTTCAGGCATAGATAAATCTGAAGGAAGGATAAAGGATGAACCCACTTCCTTTTCATCCCTCATCCCTCATCCCTCATCCCTAAATCAGTCGCCCTGGCCGGTTGAGCCTTGAGCGGAACGTCCGCGTTCGGCGACCACTTCGTCGCGTCGAGCGCGAATGGCGTTAAGGAGTTTTTCAAACGGCTCGGCAAATTTCGCCACGCCTTCGGCAAGCACCTGATCGGTGACATCCTCGAGACTGATACCGGCGGCTTCGAGCCGCGCAAGTATAGCGCGCTCCTCATCGAGGTTTGCATCCAGAGTGCGCGCGACTTTTCCGTGATCGCGGAATGCCTTGATCGTTTCAGGCGGCAGGGTGTCAACCGTGTCCGGGCCTATCAGCGCCTCTACATAATAGACATCGCTGTACTCGGGGTTCTTGGTCGAAGTAGAAGCCCACAGCGGGCGCTGCACCTTAGCGCCGTGTTCGCGGAGCTTCTGAAAACGGTCGCCACCAAACTCTTCCTTGAAGACCTCATAAGCCATCTTTGCGTTTGCGATGGCGATGCGGCCCTCAAGCCCGCGAAGATTCTCTTTCTCCTCTTCGCTTGAAACAGCGGCAAGCTTTTCTTCGAGCCGTTTATCCACGGCAGTGTCTATGCGGCTGACAAAGAAACTCGCGACCGAAGCGATCGAGTCGATAGGTTTGCCTTCGCCGACGCGGCGTTCGAGCGCGCGCATATAGGCTTCGATGGTTTCGCGGTAGGCGTCGAGCGAAAACAGCAGCGTGATGTTTATGTTGAGCCCCTGATAGAGGCACTCTTCGATTGCGGGCATTCCTTCTGGCGTGCCCGGTATCTTGATCATCACGTTTTTGCGGTCTACCCACTTCCACAATCTGATTGCCTCATCGATGGTTCCCTGCGTATCGTGGGCGAGAAAGGGCGAACATTCGAGGCTCACGTAGCCGTCGATGCCGCCGGTCTTATCATAGACGGGCGCGAGCACATCGGCTGCCGCCTGAATATCCTGTACGGCGAGCGCCTCATATATTTCCGTAGCGTTTTTTTCCTGTTCGGCCAGTTCGCGCACCTGTTCGAGGTAATCGTCCGAGCCGCTGATGGCCTTCTCGAATATAGCCGGATTTGATGTGACCCCGCGCAGGTCGTCTTCGTCTATCAGGCGTTTTAACTCGCCCGATGCCATAAAGCTCCGCGAGATGCTGTCGTGCCAGACGGACTGGCCTGATTTCGTCAATTCTACAAGAGGGTTATTAGCCATAATTTTTCCTTCCTTAATTGAGTGCTGAGCCGTCGCCGCAAGACCGCCCGTTCCCGCTTCGGTCTGTGGCGAGCCGCGCTCAGATCCTTGTCTTCAATCCAAACATCGGATGTTGCTCGATGATCGCTTCATAAAGACGCTGTTGCCGCGCTCGCGCTTTCAGGTACTGCGCGTGGTGTTCAGGATTGGGCGAATAAAGGCGTCCGGGCGCGGTCTCTAATTCTTCGATGTCGGAAATCGCCCCGAGTGCTTCGAGCACTTCGAGCGCCGCCCCCCGGCTCGAAGTCTCGACTTCATCCGAAGCGATAATCTGTTTTCCGATCACATCACTAATTATCTGCGCCCACGCGGGCGAGCGCAACAGCGCCGCGCCTGATCCTATGATTTCGCGCGGCTCGCCCACCTCTTTCACAAGCAGATCATAGATGGCCGCGAAGCGATACGCCACCGATTCAAGCCCTGCTCGCAGCAACTCAATCGGCGAAGTATCAAGACCTATCCCTGTGATTGCCGCCCGCGCATCGTCGCGCCACCCCGTAGACCGCTCGCCCGAAAGAAACGGCAGCAGCGTAAGCCCGTGCGCGTCCGGTTTCATCGCGGCGATTTCCGCTTCGACAAGTTCGGATGATTTAAGATTGAGCGTATTTTTCATCCACGCGTAAACATCGCCGCCGTTTGAAAGCGCGCCCCCCATCACGAACCTTCGACGGTCGGCGCGATAGCACCACAAACCCGCAGGTATCTTGACCGCCTCGGCCTTCCACAGGACCCTGAGCGCGCCCGATGTGCCTATCATCAAAGCGGCGCGGTCTGCCGTCACCGAACCCGCGCCTATGTTGTTACAGGCTCCATCGCCCAGGGCCAAAAACCACTCCGCGCCTTTGAGCGCAGGCCAGCGGTTGCCGTATTCGGATGTGAGGTTGTCAAAGCGAACATCCATATCGCCTACGGGCGACAATTGATCGCGAGAGACGGCGAGGTGTAAAAGCGTCTCTTCGTCCCAATCGCATCGGTTCTGGTTGAACAGCCCCGTAGCCGAAGCCATCGAGATGCTCGAAACAGCCTGGCCGAACAGGCACAGGTAAAAGTATTCGCCTATAGAAATCCACCGGCTTATGCGCCCGAACAGTTCTCCGTCCGACTCGCGGAGCCACGTGATCTTGGCAGGCCAGTAGCTCGCGTGCAGCACGCAGCCGGTCCTCGCGTGAAGGCTGCTCTCATCAATATCCAGCTTGAGTTTTTGAGCGGCGACCGATGCCCGCGTATCGTTCCAGCTATAGAGCGGAGTCACGGCTTTGTTCCGGTCGTCAACACCCATAAGCGAGTGCCAGAACGTAGAAACCGCAACCGCTTCGATCCTCAAACCTTCGGTTTTTGTAAGAAGACCGTCAACTGCGAGCGCAACTATTTCGACAAGCCGGTCGGCGTCGATCTCGACTCCCCCGTCGTCGGTCGTGTCCATCCGATAGTGAATTTGAGAATCGGCCCCCTGAATCTTTCGGCCCCGTCCGTCGAAGAGAATGGCTCTTGCGGATGAGGTTCCCAGATCAATCGCAAGCACGATGGGCGGCGCGGCGGCTTGAGGCGAGATTGTCGGCATACTAGGATGTGTGTAAGCAGGATAATTCGATTCTCAGGAAAAGCTTTGCGAGCCTAGCGTACTCAGCGTCTTTGCGAGAACCTGTCGCTTACTAAGACGCCGGGCTCGCAAAGCATTTATCCGGCAGTCACGGTTTTTGCGGCGATGCTCAATCCTTGTAAATTTTCACCACAGGCTTGCCGTTGTCGTCGATATAGGCGCGATACATTCCGTCCGTGTTGAAGGGCATCGCTATATTGCCGTCTTTGTCTATGGCTATGACGCCGCCTGTTCCGCCAAGCGCGGTCAGCTTGTCCATAATCACGGCCTCGGCTGCCGTCTTCAAGGACACGCCTTTGTATTCCATCATCGCGGAGATGTCGCGGGCTATGCCGAGGCGGATGAAGTATTCGCCGTGCCCGGTAGCCGATACGGCGCACGTTTTATTATTAGCGTAAGTGCCCGCGCCGATGATCGGAGAATCGCCTACGCGACCGAACTTCTTGTTTGTCATGCCGCCGGTAGATGTGCCCGCGGCGAGGTCTCCGCGTTTGTCGAGGGCCACACAACCGACGGTTCCGAATTTCTTGTCGGGCGGTTCGGGCTTTTCGGGTTTCTTCTCTTTTTCCATCTGCTTTTCGTGCTGCAACTCTTTCCACCGCTTCTCGGTGTAAAAGTATTTTTCATCCACCATCTGGATGCCGTGCTCGGAAGCAAAAGCTTCGGCCCCGGTGCCGACCATCATAACGTGCGGGGATTTTTCCATCACGAGTCGCGCAAGGCTTATCGGATTTTTTATGTGCTTGACGCCCGCCACCGCGCCCGCGCTGAGCGTTCGCCCGTCCATTATCGAAGAATCGAGTTCGTTGGTCCCCTCGCCCGTGAATACGGCCCCTTTGCCCGCGTTAAACAGGGGCGAATCTTCGAGAATCCTGATCGAAGCCTCTACGGCATCGAGGCTCGTCCCGCCTTTCTTCAGGATATCGTAGCCGGTATTTAAAGCCTCGGTCAGCTTGTCTGTGTATGCCTTTTCAAGTTCGGGTGTCATGTGGCTTTTTAGAATCGTGCCCGCCCCGCCGTGGATCACCAGCCTGAAGACATGGTCGGATTTGCTATCCTGACCGTAAGAGATTCCTGTCGGAACAGACATAATCAGCAACCCCAGAATCGTTATCAGAATAATCATGCGAAAAGAATTCAATCGGTGAAACATCTTTGCTCCTTCGTAGTCGCTTTGATTTTCAGTAACCCAATGATACATACGACCCGCGCCAATCACAAACGGCCGCATTTAAGAAATACTGTGAATCTTGTTGATCCGGTCTGAGCTTTTACGCATCAGATTCGGCGGCGGCGTCTGCCGCTTCGGTCTGCTGCCGGAATCGTTGATAGAGGAACGAGACCGCGAGCAGTATCGCGCCAAGCACTATGAAAGAGATGATCCGATAGATCCGGTCGAGCGAGGCGAGGTCTATGAAAAAGACTTTTGCTATAGTGAGCCCAAAGAGCAAAAGCGCCATCACTCGCAGCGCGAGTTTTTCGCGCAATATTCCTGTAACCAGCATCCCTCCGGCGTATAGAGCCCAGATCACCGAAAGCGAAAGCTGACGGGCAAGGCTGAGGTCGCGAACGTTGTTTGCGATTATGTCGCCGCGCGCGATCTTCACATCGTAGTAGCCGAGAGCTTCGGCGCTCAAAGCGATCACCGCAAGCAGATTGCCCGCGACTATAAGCAACTGCGAGGCTACGCTTCTTTCTTCATCGCCTACGTTCTCGGCCTTATCGTAAAACCATGCTCCGGTCGCTATGGCCAGAACCAGCAAGGCAAACACGGCGAAGGTTTGATTGAGCACAGGCGTATGCCACTGCGCGTCATAGTATTGTAAATCGATCAACACGGCTTTCAGCGCCGCCAGCCCGAGCAGGATAAGCGCGCTCACGCGGACAAGCATCTGGCCGCGCAAAAAGCCTATAAACATCGCCATCCCGGCATAGACGATCCATAGCGTAGTGAGCGCGAATTGCCTCGTGCTGTCGATTTGCGCCCTGATGATTTCCTGCGTCGACTGACCGGCGGAGGCCGCGATTGCCTTCTCGAAATAATCATTCACATCCAGGCTCAGCAATGTTACGGCAAGCAGATTTGCCGCAAGTATGTAGATGGATGGGAATATCGCGTCCTCCTTTTCTTTGACCTCGGATTGATATCGTTTGTAAAACAACGCGGCTGCCGCGAGCGCAACTATCAACACGGCGGCCGATAGAGCGCGGCTGTTCAAAAACGGCGTGAAGTCCGCGTTTGAAGGATAGCCGTAATCGCTAACGTCTATCAGCAACCAGTGAGTAACGCCGATAAGGAACACAACAAGCGCCGCTACACGCGATGTTTGATCCTTTGCGCGCAAGCCCACCCAGGTCATCACCGCGCCTTCGACCGCCCATCCTATAGTCACCCATCGCTGATGGAATTGAATCGGCACCGCAAGCACCAGAAACAGAACTGCCAGCCCGATAAATGTATAAACCAGCAGTTTATCCTGGCGGTCGCGCTCGTAGGCAAAGTATCCGAGCGCGAGATAAAAGGCCGCGACCAGCACCGCAAAGAGTCCCAGATAAGCGCGATAGCGGTCGTCGAGAAGATCATAGCTTGTGAAGAAATAGATCAGGGCGTTGAGAAATACCAGTGCCAGATCGAACCACCCCGTGGGCCGTCGATTGATCACGTTATACAGGACGGCGAGCAACGCGAATATCGCAAAAAAGAGCGTGAGAAATCCAAATGTGGTCCAGAGCTTATACGGCTCGTACCACGTAAACATCCACGCGGCAAACATCAGCACCGTAGCCGAAAACGCCAGATAGTTGAGACTGCGCCAGTGTTTGGAATAAGCGAGCGCAAGCACTCCCAGATCGAGCAACGCGATGTAGCCGAACAGACCCGCCTCATTATCCACCCCTGTTGAAAGCAGAACGGGCGTGAGGAAGCCGCCTATCAACCCGAGTATCGCTATCGCAAGCGCGTTGTAGCGGGCCGCAAGCAGCGCGGCGGTCGCCGTAACAAGCGCCATCAAAAGAAAGGCCACCGGTCGCGGTATCAACTCGTACCGCGCGGAGGAGGCGAAAAACGACATGTAAAGAATCAGGATGCCGCCGCCCGTAAGCCCGTAGGCATAGGCCGGGTAGCGCGCTCTCAGCCGCTCGGCTCCGATCAAAAAGCCCAGCCCGATTACCACGCCTATCATGACGCGTCCTGTCGGGCCGATCCATTCATTTTCAAAAGCGAGTTTGAGAAAAAAGGCCACGCCAAACGCGATGGCCAAAATGCCTATCCAGAGCAGGAGGCGACCGCCTATGCGATTTTCAAGACTTCCGCGCGCTCGCGCCTGCGCGCCCGAAGGTGGCGGCGTCTGGGGGCGCGGCGGTGGAGGAAAAGGGGGTTGAGCGTAAGGCGGCTGAATGCGCGGCGATTGAGGGTGGACCGTGGGAGGAGGAGGCGTCCGAGGCTCGCCCGATATTGTGGGTTGAGGCGGCGTTTCAACCGGAGGCGCGGGCGGCCTTAAAACCGATTCGGGCGGATACGCGGGTTTGGGCGCTTCGGGCTGGTTGAAGCGATAGGTTAGCCCGAAATGCTGTTCGAGCGCGTAAAGCCGCGCGGTCTGTTCACGCAGCATGTTTTCAAGCCGCTTTACATGCTCGGCCAATTTCCTGATCTGTTGCTCGGAGGATTCGTCTTCAGCCATAATTTTTCCGTTCCGGCTGCTTTAATCTTTTGACTCGCATCGAGTCGTACAGGCCCGCGTTACTGCTTATAGCTTATAACTTCTCTTATAACTTCCGCGAATCGTAAGCCCAGTGAAGCAATGCTTGTCTTTGTTTAGGGCGGCAATCCATGTCGCCTTCGGGGCAGTTCTTCTTTAATTGCGCGACGTGTCTTCGAATAGCGCGCCATCGTTTTATTTGACGCTCATCATCGTGACATCTGCGGCCCATGTAATAACGGCAATACCACTGAAACCAGCCGCGAGGGTCTTCGTGATAAATCCAGCCCTTCTTTCGCCAGTAGGATAAAGGTTTTGAAGCGTTAACGCCAAAGTAATTTAATTCCGGGTCGTGACGCTCACAGCACAATCGGGCGTGCTCGAACCAGTCGGGAGGAAACTCATCCTTGCAATCGGTCATATATTTTCCACCGAACACGCCGAGCCTGAGCATCTGTTTCGGAGTAAGTTCAGGATGAAAATCAGGATGAAAATTTCGCCCCGCAGGTTCGGACAGAAGGTAAACATAGCCCTGTTGCATGAGGTCATTTACGGTGACGATACGATCTTTCTTCATAGGAAAAGCTGATCTAAAAATTGAGATTGTCGGGCGTGGCCCGAAAAAATCAGCATAACAGGAGTGATTGAGAGGAGACCAGTTACTCGCACCGTGAGAGTCAGGCTCTAAATCGAAATGCGCAGGAGTGGTACAAACGAAGGTCCAAAGTAGCGTAATCATAAATAGGCCACGGATAAACGCGGATGCGACGGATTTACGCGGATTAGATCATAAAGAGCCAAATCCGCGTAAATCCGTCTAATCCGTGGCATCCGTGGCCTATTCCGAATCGCTGATCTCACTTGCCGAGGATTTCCGCGACAAGTCGTTTTGCATCGTAAAGCTTTGTGAGCGCCTCGATAATAGCCGCGCTGTGTACGGCTACGGCGCGCCCGCCTTCGCCTTCTTCGATGTACATATAGCGATTGGGCAGCTTCTGAATGTTGCTGTCGAAGTTGAGCCCGACTATCTCGGCGTTGCGATTGATTACGGGGCTGCCCGAATTTCCGCCTATAGTGTCGGCGGTGTAGACGAAATTCAGCGGCGTTGAAAGATCGAGTTTCGTCCTGCCTTCGAGCCATCTTTCGGGCAGGTCGTAAGGCGGTTTGAAGTTGAAACTCTCCGCCCTGTCGTAGAGGCCATAGAATGTCGTCTTGAATGGCACAAGCGTGGTGTCTTCTTCATAGCCCAGCGCCTTTCCGTAGCCGAGTCTTAAAGTGAATGTCGCGTCGGGGTAGACCGATTTGCCGTAAACGGCAAACCGCGCTTCGGCGATCTTCTGACCGGCGCTTGTCACCGCGCTCTGGAATTTGTCTTCGTCCCACGCTCTCAACTCGCGGATTATGGGTTCGACCCTGCGGGCAAGCGCGATCATCGGATCGTCGGATTTTGCGATTGCCGAAGCGCCCCCTTCAAGCAGCGCCTTTCGCACCGCAACGTCTCTGAGCTTTGTCCCGCTTACGGCCTGTTTTGCCACTTCGGCAGGCGTAGAACCGCCGAGCGCGGCTTTCACAAACGGGTCGCCAGCAGAAAGCGTGTTTTTTGCTTCTTCGAGCCAGCCCGAAAGTATCGCCTCTTCCATATCGGGGTAGATCGGCGCAGGCGAAAGCAGATTGAATTTGAGCGATTCAAGCTTTGAATCGCGGAACTCGTCGTAGCGCGTGTCGTTCGGTTTTTGAATCTCTTCCGAGTAGCGAACAAGCGTCGAAGCGAGCGAGCCGAGTCTCGACGGGCCAAGCGTAGAAAAGGCGAGCCGCTTCGACATCGCGGGCATCTCTTTGTAGGCGGCGGCTATCTTATCCCACGCATCGCCATAAGCCTTCTGCCATTCGGGCTTTGCGGCCACTTTGGCGCGAAGCTCTTTTTCCTCGGCCTCCTTTTTGCCCATCAACCTCGGGTTCAACAATCCCTCCTGCTGGCCTACGAGTCGCTTGAGCGCGTTGTCGAGCGAGCGAAGCGTCCCCCCGGCGCGGCGCGCGGCTTCGGGGCCTGTTTCAGCGTAACGGGCAAGGGTGTCGCGGCGCGATGACCAGACCTGTTTTTGAAGCGGGTTGCCGTAGTCGCGCTGATAATGAAGCTGCGCCGATGTGAGCAGGCGATTTGTAGAGCCGGGATTTCCCGCAAGCACTACGAACTCGCCGTCAGCCGGGCCCTTTGCCGACCACTTGAAATAATCGGTCTTTGCGGGCTTGCCGTCTTCATAGACTCTGAGAAAAGAGACATCGAGGTCGTGGCGCGGATAGGTGAAGTTGTCATAGTCTCCGCCGAAGAAGGCTGTCTGTTCTTCGGGCGCAAAAACCAGTCGCACGTCCGTGTATTTCTTATAGCGATATAGCCAGTATTCGCCGCCGCTGTAGAGCGTGACTACATCCGACCGCAACCCGGTCTTTGTCGTAGACTCTTTCTCTATTGTAGCAATCTGCGCCTTGCGCTGTTCGGCGGCGGCTTTGTCGTCGGCTCCCGGTTTGACGGCTCCCTTCACGCGGTCTGTCACGTCTTCATAAGAGATCAGCACATTGACTTCGAGGTCCGTGAGCTTCATCTCGTCGGCGAGCGCAGGCGCGTAAAACCCGCTTTTGACCATGTCGTTTTCAGGCGTGGAAACCTTTTGCAACTGGCCGCCCGCCACGTGCTGGTTTGTCATCAGCAACCCGTCAGGCGATACAAACGCGCCGGTTCCTCCGTCGTTCAAGCGAACGGTAGCGAGCCGGACGTGATCGAGCCACGCGGCGGACGGCTCGAAATCGTAACGCTCTTTCCACTGCTTGAGCGGCGGATTATCGAACGTCCACATGCCTTCGTCGGCGCGAGGCGAAGGCACGCAGACCAGACAGGTTGCCACTACCAAAAAGACTGACATTGTTTTCATGATTTTTCCCTTAACTTCATCGATGCGTAAAAAGGCTTTAGACAGGATTCAACAAGATGAAAAAGAAATCTTGTTGAATCCTAAAAAAATCCTGTTAATCCTGTCAAAACCCCGGGTCGCTTATTGATTTCGCATCCATTTTGGTCGCGTACTTCTTCACAATCGGCTGTATCTCGCTCGCTTTTCCTATGAGCACAAAGACCAGATTGTCGGCAGGAAAGTACTGCTTTATGATTCGCTGAGCATCCGTCAGGGTCATCGAATCAATCTTTGCGTAAAAGTTGTTTATGTCACTCTCATCGAGTCCGTAAAATTCGAGCGCCGCGATGCGCGAGGCAAGCTGATCGGTGGTCTCTATGCGCGGCGGGAACTGGCCTTTGATATAGTTCTTTGCCGATTTCAACTCCTCTTCGGTGATGCCCTTTTCGTGAAGCCGCTTCAGCACATCGAGCGCCATATCAATCGCCTTCTCGGTAGTCTCGTTGCGAGTGTAAGAGAATATCGTGAACGGCCCCGCCACCTTGCGCTCGTCAAAGGTTGATCTCGCGCCGTAGGTCAGACCAGAATTGATGCGAAGCGCCGAGTTCAACATGGATGTGAACCGCCCGCCAAAAAGCGTATTGATCACCTGAATGTAAACCCGATCGGGGTTTGTGCGATTTATCCCTAAGTTTCCTATCATAAAGAAAGTCTGCGTGGAATCGGGCTTATCAACCAGCAACAGTTTCTTGCCCTGCACTTCGGTGACATCAGGCAGTTTTATCGCCGGGCTTTCGTGAGCAGGCCACGCGCCGAATTTGTCGGTAAGCATTCGCTCCATGTCGGCAGTCGTGAAATCACCGGCCACGGCGAGGATCGTGTTTGCGGGCGTGTAATAGTCCTTATAAAACTTCATTACATCGTCGCGCTTTATCGCGGCCAGAGACGTTTCATCGCCGTCGGTAGGCTGGCCGTATGGATGTTTTCCGTAAAGATACGAGGCGTAATACTCGCCGATTACGCTTTGCGCGCGATCCTTTGCGGCCTTTATGCCGTCAATTCGCTGCGCGAGCATCTTTGTGATTTCGTCTTCGGGGAAGGTCGGATTCAGCAACACGTCTCCCAGAAGATCGAGCCCCTTGTTTATGTCTTTCTTTACAAACTCGGCGCGGCCTTCGGTGAAATCGCTTTGCGAATCCGCATTGAGCTGGCCCCCGATAAAGTCCAGTTCCTCAGAGAGCCGGTCGGCGCTGCGCGTCTTCGTCCCCTTGCGAAGCAGTCCGGCCGTAAGCGAGGCAAGCCCCTCTTTGCCTGCCGGGTCCGCGACCGAGCCCGCTTTGACGATGAAATCGAAACTGATGATGGGGACTTCGTGCTGTTCCATCAAGAGGAGAGTCACGCCGTTTTTTAGCTTGACCTTTTTGTAGGGTGGCAGTTTCAAAGAACCGTCATCAGCCCTCGTGGCCGGTATGATCGAAACCGTCAACAAGACGATCAGTGACATTATGGATAATCGCTTTATCATTGTTCTCGCTCCTTCAATCCTTCTACTTGCTGCTGCTTTCCGCCTTCGCCCCGGCAGCTTCCTGTTCGGGCACGAGCGTGGCTACGGTGCGGTTCTTCTGTGTGAAATACTTTTCGGCTACGCGGCGAACATCGTCTTTTGTCACCTTGCTGTAATCGTCGGCTGCGGTGAAGAGCTTTTTGTAATCGCCAAAGAACACTTCGTAACTGCCAAGCAGATTGGCCTTGCCGTTTATCGTCTTCATCTGGCGATAGAAGTTGGCGAGCAGAATATTTTTCGCCTTCTCGATCTCCTGATCGGTGACGCCGGTGGATTTCACTTTATCAAGCTCTTCATAGATGGCCTTCTCGACCGCATCGGTAGCGACGCCCGCTTTCGGCTGCGCCGTGACGATGAAAAGCGTAGGATCGAAACTGAAATCGGAATCGCCGTTTATAAAAAGCGCGAGCTGATCTTTATCGACAAGGCGCTGGTACATGCGCGAGCTTTGCCCCGAAAACAGAATCGTCTTCAAGACCTGAAGCGGATAGTAATCCGGGTTTGATGTCTCGGGTATGTGATAGCCCACCATCAAGACGGGCAACTGTGCATACTTGTTGACATTGACCCTGCGCTCGCCGAGTTGTTCGGGTTCCTGGGTGGTCACCTTTGGCGGCGGATCGTGCGAAGCGATTGGCTCGATATGTTTTTCGGCCTCCTTGAATATCTCGTCGGCGCTCACATCGCCCACCACTACCATGGTCGCGTTCGAGGGTGAGTACCCCATGCGGAAGTGGTTCTTGAGGTCTTCCATCGTCCAGTTTTCGATGTCTACCATCCAGCCTACGACCGGCCATTGATACGGATGGGCGGTAAAGGCGGTCGCCCATAACTGCTCGTCGAGTATGCCGAAATTATTAGAGTCAACCGATGTGCGCCGCTCGCTTGCCACCACGCCGCGTTCGGATGAAATCATCTTTGGATCGAAGTTGAGATTTTCAATACGGTCGGCTTCGAGATCGAATATCAAATCGAGGGCCGATTTTGGAAACCAGTCCTGATAAACGGTCACATTTTGATTCGTGTAAGCGTTGTTGGACCCGCCCGCGGCTTCCATGGTTCGGTCAAACTCGCCGGGTCCGTACTTCTTCGCGCCGTTGAACATCATGTGCTCAAAGAAATGCGATAGCCCGGTGGTTCCGGGTCGCTCGTTGCGCGAGCCTATGCGATAGAAAATATACATAGCCACGTTTGGAATGGAATGGTCTTCCTGAACGAGCACCTTCATCCCATTCTTGAGCGTATGCGTCTTTACGTTGGCATCCTGCGCTCGAACGACTGTGGCAAACGAGAAAGAAAAGAGCAGGGCGAGGTTCAGGCTCAGCGCCCGTTTCACATGCTTCATAGTTTATCTCCCGGGTTAATCAAACGTCTTAAGTTCTGACCTGATTTGATCAAGTACCAAAATCCTATCTGATCCGGCACCGCCTATCAAGTTACGTCAGTTCCAGTATGAGTTCAGCAGTAGCCACAAAGCCACCGCAGGCACAGAGAAAAGATTATAAAAAATCTCTGTGGCTCCGTGTCTCTGTGGCTACTTTTCTTCCTTTCTGAACAGATCCCAATTCTATTTTGATGCGCGTTTGTCCGACACCTGTTGCACAGGTCGGGGAAGCAGCCTGAATCGCTTTTGCGAGGGGCCGCATTCGATGTAGAGTAAGCAGGTATTAAAATCTGTCAAACAGGAGCCGAAACATGCTTAGGATGAAGAGCGCATTTCTGATCTTGTTTTTAAGCGCATCAGCTTTTGCCCAGGGACGCAAACACGAAACCGGATTCCTTGATCGCGCCGTCACATTGGAAGGAACCGTTTATCGTTATCAGGTCTATGTTCCCAATGATTGGAACGCCGGAAAGAGATGGCCGGTCATCCTCTTTCTGCACGGAGCCGGAGAGCGAGGGGATGACGGGTTGATACAGACCGAAGTAGGGATAGGTACCGTCATACGCCGACACAAAGAGCGCGTTCCCGCCATCGTCGTCCTGCCGCAGTGCGCGAAGGATAGCTGGTGGCCTGAGCCTGAAATGCAGGCGCAGGCGCTCAAGGCGCTCGACCAGTCAATAAAAGAATTCAACGGAGACCCGCAGCGGGTTTATCTTACGGGGCTTTCGATGGGCGGGTACGGCACGTGGGCGCTTGTTGCGAGCCACCCCGATAAATTCGCCGCGCTTGCGCCCATCTGCGGCGGGCTTCGTCCACCTCCTTCAGCCTCCGCCAACGAGCCCAGACCCGAACCCGTCGGTACGGGCGATCCTTACGCAATTATGGCGCAAAAGGTAGGCAAAACGCCGGTCTGGGTTTTTCACGGGGGCGCTGATCCGGTCGTCCCAGTGTCGGAATCTCAGAAAATGGTGGAAGCGATAAAGGCCGAGGGCGGCAACGTGAAATACAACGAATACGAGGGCGTAGGACATAACTCGTGGGACAAGGCTTACGCCGAGCCGGAATTCTTCGACTGGCTTTTCGCGCAGAGCCTCAAGCCCCCCGCCGGATCGCGCCGCAAATAGGGCCGGTCGCGTTAGAGTATTTCTCTTCGCATCAGAGATAAAAACGCGCTGAAACGACGCAAGGAAAATCCTTCAAAATACCTTGCGCCGTTTCAGCGCGTTACCTTCAGCCGTGACGGACGATTGCAGAAATCTATCCGGTCTGGTATCTGCTAATTCTTTCCGGCCAGGAGTTTCTGGATGTCGGCTTCGAGGCGGGCTGTCTTGCCTGGCCCCGCGCCCCTGTAGGTGTTATATATCTTCCAATCGTCGGTTACGAGATAAGTAGTTGGGAATCCAACCAGATTTAAATCATAAGCCTGATTGTCATCGCCCATCAGAACCGTGTATTTCATATTGAAGCGATTGACGAATGGCTTGACATCCTTTGCTTCGCCCGATGCAAGGGTCACGCCTACTATCTTCACGCCCTTGTCCCGGTACTTTGCCTGCAAATCGTTATAAGCGGGAATCTCTTTTATGCAGGGGCCGCACCACGTAGCCCAGAAATCAATGATCAGGATGTTGCCTTTGAGCGTATCGGCATTCACCTGCTTGCCGTCGAAGTCTTGCAGCTTTATCGCAGGCATCGCTTTCAAATCGTTTGCGCCCTCATCGGCCTTCTGTCTGGAAAGAGCCGGAGCGCCTACGAGGGCGACAGCCACGAGGATCAGTACTAATTTCATAATTGCCTCCAGTCGGTTGAATGATACGTGATTTGTGACTCGTGATTCGTGAGGTAGGGATTTCACCTGTGACAAGTTGTCTGACTGAAAGTCACGCATCACGTATCACGCATCGGGTATCACGTATCACTATACAAAGCCAGGAACAGATTCTAGCTCAGATGTATAAATCCGGGCAATCGAGGATTCATTCCGCTATTGCTATTTTGAGTTGAAGATCATATCTATAATTTTCTCGGCCAGCCATTCGCGGTCCCTCTGACGACGAACCTTGTGCCGTCTGTCTACGCCTACGCCGTCTATCAGGGTTATCCCGTCAATTATTATCAGGGTATCGGTCAGGCACCGCAAAGAGTTTCTTCGCTCGCGCCTGCGGCGTTCGGGTTGCAAGCGCCTGTCTGTGCCGCTCCACGTTGGCACAGGGCTCAGCAATCCGGCGTTGACTCTCTCCGCGCAAGAGGGGCAGATCGTATGACTTGTGTCAAATCCTGCTACTGCCTCGCCGTCTTTGATTCCCGTCAAAAGACCGCACCAGGCGCATCGGATCTTGATGGGCATGCTCTATTCATCCTTAGTTCTTTACATCAACTCGGCAACAAAGATCCCGACGCAATGTTTGCGGGATAATATCCATTCATAACAGAGGAAGTCAACTTAAAAGCATTTCCACTTAAAAGCATTTCCGCAAAACCCGGCCTTGCGCCTGTCATTCCGTCTGGTCGCAACCCTTCAGATACTCCAGGGCCTCGGCGAATGCTTCCGGGGCATCGCCGAATCGGTGAATCCATTTCACGCCGGGCCAGGCGCGCCACCAGGAAAGCTGTCGCTTGGCATAATGGCGCGTATCGAGTTTCATCTGATTCAGGGCGTCTTCGCGTGAACGTTTTCCCTGAAGATACTCGACTACGCGGCGATAACCATGGGCTTGAAAGGCTTTGGCACCGGGAGGTATGCCCGCTGCCAGCAGCCCTTCAACTTCTTCGACCAGTCCGCGCTCAAACATCATTTCTGCCCGCCGGTTGATTCGATTGTATAGCGGTTCCCGGTCGGGGTTGAGCGCAATGACCCTGACTCGCGGAGCGAAATCGGGCGGCGGGGGAGTTTCCGGCTGCGCTTCGGAGATACGCTGCCCGGTTTGAAAATAAAACTCAAGCCCGCGCATGCTGCGAGACCAGTCGCGAGGACTCAGGGCCGCCGAGGCCCTCGGGTCGAGGCGAGAGAGCATTTGATGCAGATGCTCCGGGCCTCGCCGGTCACGCAGGCTCATCAGCCGCGCGCGCAATTTCAAATCCGTGGTCGGCCCTTCAAACAACGGCTCCAGAATCGCACGCAAATAAAACCCTGTGCCGCCTACGAAGATGGCCTGCCGGTTGCGCGATTCGATGTCGTAAAGCGCACGGCTCGCCACCCTCGCATATTCGCCCGCCGTGAAATTCACGGTCGGCTCGACGATGTCTATCAGATGATGCGGAACGTCCCGGCGCTCGGCTAGGGGGACTTTAGCCGTGGCAATCTCGATTCGTTTATAAACCTGCACCGAATCCAGGTTGATGATTTCGCCGCCGGAAGCAAGGGCGATCTTGATGCCCAAATCGCTCTTGCCCGAAGCGGTAGGCCCGACAATGACTGGTATCAATCGCGTTATATTTTCCCGGCTCACCACGCCCGATGTTAGCAACCACCCGACATGCGGGTCAATTTATCCGCGCGGTCCAAGATGGCCACAGAGACACAAAGACACGGAGAAAAGAGTCTGAAAAGCTCTGTGTCTTTGTGTCTCTGAGCCAAGTTTATTACTTGCTTGAATATTTATCCGCGCAGGCTTTCAGTCGATGATCCGGTCGCCCGCGACCAGTCGGAATCCGTTTGCAAAATCCCGCCCCGCGACTCTTCGCTTGCCTTCTACCTGTAGCTCTTCTATGCGCAGGGCCGAATCCTCTCCACACGCTACGACAATGCCCGATTTATCGATGTCGATTAACTGAGCCAGTCGCGCACCCGAGAGCCGAGCGGTTTCTAAGAGCGGGGCGGTTTCTATCGGATGCGCGCGCCAGAGTATCAATCGCCCGCCGCGAAATCGAGTGTAAGTGCCGGGCCAGGGCTGAAAGGCTCGCACACGATTTGCTATCTGAGTCGCCGACATCTGCCAGTCGATCAACCCATCTTCTCGCTTTAGCATGGGCGCGTAAGTCGCCGCGCTCTCATCCTGAGCGACGGGCGATATCTTACCGGCCTCGATTGCCGGGAGAGTCTCAGCAAGCAACTCTCGGCCAAGCAAGGCGAGCCGCGCCGATAGCGTGGGCGCGATCTCTTCCGGCCCTATTTCAAGGGCGCGGGCGGCAAGCATCGGCCCCGTATCGAGTCCCACGTCCATCTGCATTATCGTCACGCCCGTCTCGCGCTCTCCGCTTGCGATGGCCCAGTTTATAGGAGCCGCGCCCCGATATTTGGGCAGCAACGAAGCGTGAACATTGATGCAGCCAAACCTCGGAATGGCAAGCATCCATTCGGGGAGTATTTTGCCGTAAGCGGCAACCACGCAGGCATCGGGCCTTATGCTTTCAAAGACCGCGCGCACCTCTTCGTTTGTGCGTATCTTTGCGGGTTGATAAACCGGGATGCCGTGCGAGAGGGCAAGTAGCTTGACCGGCGGAGGCTGGAGCTTTTTCCCCCGGCCCGAAGGCTTATCGGGCTGGGTGAAGACGGCGGCGATTTCGTGACGGTCATGAATCAGTCGCTCAAGCGTTGGAGTGGCAAACTCCGGCGTGCCCATGAAGATCAATCTCATAGATAATGTCTTACCTTCAACGGGCGAGTTTTTCAAACAACTCCGGTCTCTCGGACTATTTCTCGAACGCATGCACTACGGTCTGTTCCCACCTGTTCATCTTCAACCAGTCAAGCCCGTCCTGTATCTGGCTCACCTTTTTTGCCGCCGGGTCATACATATACATGCCGTGGATGGAGAGTGTGAATATCGGAACGCCCAGCTTGTCGGATGTCTGCTGATCTACGTCTGAGGGCTGAGGATCACGATTATTTGGATGGGTGTGAACTATGGCAATCGCCGTGGGGTTCCATTTGAAAGAGAATTTTCTGAACTCGTTTGTCTGAGCCAGCGGCTCGGTCCTGTAAGAGCCGTCTGCATTGCGATAGATCAAGGCGAGGGCCTCTACGTCTCTTGTGCCCAGCCCGGCGCGTTTCCAGATTGTCTCGAACCCGTTTACAACGTTCTGATCAACCCCTGACAGCGCGAAGGCGGGAGCCGGTTCCGAGGTGGGGCGGCCTGATTTCGTAGCGGCGTCTGTGGGCGTTTTGAATCCGCGCGGAGCGTAACCTTTCAATAATCCCTGAGCCGTAACGGTAACGGATGTGACACCGAGATTGACGACCGCGATCTGAAAAAGCGCGAACGAGAGGACGGTGAGGTTCACAAGTTTTGATCTCTTCATAAAACAACCTCCCTTTTTTCATGAAGCGATCCCCCTCAAAGGCATACTACTGCCGCGCCCCGCTCACACGAGGTCTATATTGTTTGGGTTTTAATATAAGTGAGTGCCCGCGTAAGACCGGGTGGGAATACACATCGAACTATCTCCCCTCAGTCCGAAAGGCATTCCGGGCTATAACCCACACGCTACACTTTACGCCTTCTATTGTTGCTTTAGAACAGGTTTGTGATGAGCCGTCCTTATAATGTGACGAGATGGCATCTGATACGTGATGCGTGATTCGTGAGATTGGGAATCACTGTAAATAGAAAGCTCTCTTTCAGGTCACGAATCACGCATCACGTATCACGCCTTCTTCTTCATCAATTCCAGATTTCGCGCGATCAAATCGTATCTTTGCTGCACACAGGCGTGTGAACGAAGCGGGTCTTCGGGGGTGTTCAAAACATAATCGAGCAGCTTTTCAATCGTGGTTGTCGCAACGTGCATGCGCGTATCCGACGACGCATAGTAAATAAAGACTTCGCCGTTTGCTCGCGCTACCCAGCCGTTGCTGAAGACGACGTTAGAGACATCGCCTACGCGCTCTTCCCTCCGAGGCGCGATGAAATACCCGGCCGGAACGTGAGTTATGCGCCACGGTTCTCGGAGATCGCTCAGAAAAAGATAAAGCACATAGCGGAGCCCCGCCGCTGTATTGCGAACGCCGTGCGCCAGTTGCAGCCAGCCTCTATCCGTTTTGATAGGCGACGGGCCGAGGCCGTTTTTCACCTCCTTTATAGTGTGATAGACGCGGGCATCAATCACCTTCTCTTCGTCAATCACAGCCCCGCTGATTGAATCGGCAAGCCCCCAGCCGATCCCGCCGCCGGACCCCGCCTGGATAAAGTCGTCCTGCGGACGCGTATAAAAAGCGTATTTGCCGTCTACGAATTCAGGGTGCAGGACTACGTTTCGCTGTTGCGGCGAGCGGGTCTTCAAATCTGGAAGCCGTTCCCAACTATTCAAATCCCTTGTGCGCGCAATTGCGCACTGCGCTATGGCCGATGAAGTATCGCCCGGCCCGGCCTCGGGGTCTTTGCGCTCGGTGCAAAACAGACCATAAATCCAGCCGTCTTCGTGACGGACCACGCGCATGTCGTAAACATTCACATCAGGCTCGTCGGTCTCCGGCATCCATACGGGATAGTCCCAAAACTTAAACGCGTCAACGCCAGTTTCGCTTTCGGCCACGCCAAAAAATGATTTGCGGTCTGCCCCTTCGACGCGGGCGACAAGCAGGATTTTTCCGTCAAGCTCAATCGCCCCGGCATTGAACGCCGCGTTTATTACCATTCGCTCCAGAAGATGCGGATTGCTTTCATAGTTCAGATCGTAGCGCCAGAAGACAGGCGCGTGCCCGGCTGTGAGAATCGGATCGGCCCAGCGATCATAGACCCCGTTGCCGCCTTCGACCCTGATGTTTTTTCGGGCGATCAATTCGTTGTGTTGCCCGAGCAAGCAGCCCAGTTTCTCATCAAATTCATTTCGGTTCATCTGGTCTTCCCTCGATCTGTTTCAGTCTGGAGAGGACTTCAAAACACATGCGACCGTTATGATAAGGACCTTTCCATTGATCCACTTTTGGCTTTGTCTGGTCGGGTGTGCCTGCGCGAGAGACTTTCCAGAACCATTCGCCCCACGCTTTATCAATCAAATTGCTGTCGATAAAATTCCAGCACTCCAGGGCGGCTCCAAGGAAATCTTCGCGCCCCGTCAGTTGATAGGCGTTTATAAACCCGACCACCGTTTCAGCCTGCGGCCACCAGTGCCTGTCATAATCAATTATTCCGGCAGGGTCGGCTTCGTAAACGAGCGCGCCATCCTCATCAATCGCCTCAGCCAGAATAGCTCCGGCCATCTTGACAGCCGTTTCTTTCACTCGCGCAAGCAAACTCTGATCGCCCTGAATTTCAGCGGCCTCGCACAAGAGCCAACTTCCTTCTATGTCGTGACCAAAAGAGACGACATCGGATTTGACGGTCCAGTCTTCATCAAAAAAGAGGCGGAAATGCATTGTCGCGGGGTCGAGTATGTGATCGAGAAAAATTTCAATCACATCAGAAAGCGCCGCTTTGACCTTCGCGTCATCGCGCGCGCGCGCAAGCCCGGCATAGGCTTCAAGCACGTGCAGGTGGGTGTTCATTGATTTGCTGTCGTCCTGATCCACTTCGCTCAGGCGTTGATCAGCAGCAAGCCTCCACTCGCGCTCGTATGTCTCAAAGTACCCGCCATAAACGCGGTCACGGCTCTGGCCTTCGATCAGGTGAAAAAGCTCTAAGGCAGAATCGAGAGCCTCCTGCTTGCCGGTTGCCAGAAAGTATTCGCTGAGCGCGTAAACCGCGAATGCCTGAGCGTAAATCCTTTTCCTGGTATCGAGCGGTCGGCCCAGATGATCTACCGTCCAGAATACGCCGCCAAATTCCCGATCAAAGAAATTCTGCGTGATGTAGCTGTAAGCGCGTTCGGCCATCTGTTTCAAACCCTCTTCCCGGTACAGCCTGAAAGCGTGTGAAAAAGTCCAGAGGATGCGCGTATTCAAAATGATGCCCTTGTCGGCCTGCGCTCTTGTGATGAGGTCATTGCTGATATAGCCGTGAAACCCGCCGTTATTGGTATCGGGCGCGTGCTTTATCCAGAACGCGAGAATATTCTGGCGCAATTCTGTCTCGATCTGATCTTGAAATTCACGAAGACCCGTGTCATTCACCTCTTATGATTCCTTTACTTTCCGTGCTCGATTTCTATGCGAGAGATCTGCGCGTCGGTTTTGAATATGAGTTTTACAAAGTAATTACCCGCCGGCACGGACGAGATTTCATAGGTGACGGGTTTCCAGTAACCGTAATCGCCTGTGCCTTTGAAGTGATCCCGGCGCGCTGCCTCCACTTTTTTGAAGCTCGTTCCGTCGCTCGAAACGAGGAAATCGAAATCGCTCACCTCCCGTTCAAAGAAGACCATCACTTTGATCGAGCGCAGAGGGTAAAGCCCGCGATAGACGATCCAGGAATCTTTTCCGCCCTTGAGTCGATAGATGTCCTCTTTCGCCTTGCGCTGATCTTTTGTCTCTATTGCCAGCGGGCCGCCATGAGAGAAGACGCGCCCGAGGTCGCGCATTTCGTCAACCACGAAAAGCGAATCGACACGGACGGGGCCGACGATGTTTGAGGGTTCGCTTGTTCCGGTCGCGTTCTTAGCCCGCACGCGATAAAAATACTCGCGGCCCTGTTCGGCGAAGATGTCGGCAAACAACGGTCTGTATTGCACAAGGGTGTCGTCTATGTCAGCGCCGACTATCGTCCACGGGCCGCGCCGGACGGTGGCGCGTTCCACATCATAAGCGTATGCCCCGGCTGAACCTCGCCACGAAATCGCGTACGCGGATTTGATCGGAAGCATCGCGGGAGGGGAGGGCGCAGGCAGCGCGGGCGCTTGCTCGCCTCTGATCTCGTAGGCTTTTTCGCGCATCAATCGCACAAGATTCGTGCCGTCGTAAGCCTGGCCCGTCTGAAAACCCGGCCAGTGATAAGCCTTGACGCTGTTGTCTGCCGCGCCTTCGGAATGCCAGTAAAATCCCCCGTCGCGATTGTGAAAGCGCAGGCTCCAGACGAGCGCGCCCGATAGACGTTCGGCGATGACTTTGTCGAGCAGCTTTCGAACATCTTCGGTCGGAATAAATCCGAATTCGCCCACGAAAAAGGCCTTGCGCCCGGCAATCTGTCGCTTCGTCTGTTCGATGGCCTCGACGGGCGGCGGTTTCTGCCCCGGATAATAATGCGCCGTGATGATGTCTATATTCGGATCGTCCGGTATCTCCGTTTGCAGGCCGTTGTTGCCGACGTGATTGCCGTCAATCACCAGATGATTCGAGTCGAGCGATTTTATGTAGGCGGCAATCTCTTTGCTCCACGAGTAGGGGCTGTTGAGTTCGTTGCCGGTTTCCCACGCCATTATGGCCCTGTCATCTTTATAGAGCGTGCCAGTGTAGGTGTTCTTTCGATTGATGAGAAAGGCGATGGTCTGTTTGAAGTCAGCGATCAGTTGCGGATCGGTCCAGAACTCTTCGGCGCGCTTCCCGCGAAAGGCGGCGTATTCGCCTATGCCGCCCCACCATTTCCACTGATCCACAAAGGGCACGATCACGCGGATGCCTTTCTCGTTTGCGAGTTGCAAGACCTTATCCAGAGCGCGAAAGGCCTCTTCGTTGAACCGGCCCGGCCCAAGCACGTGACGCGGAATGGCGGGGTCGTCATCCGCCCGATGCACAGAGATGACATAACTTCGCACGACCCTGCCGCCGGTTTGATTTATCGTGTCAAAGGTGTCTCGAATCTCAAACTCATCGGGCAGACGCCAGGGGTTTGTCTCTGAAAACGTCAGATTGTCTTCGACCATGTGCAGGTTCGGCACGTTGAAAGAGATAAAGCGGAACTCGGTCGCGCCGTCCATCAGTCTGTCACCCGAGCGAGTTATGAAATTAGGGAGGGCGGATTGAGCGTAAGCAGGCAACATAAGAGCCGGCAAAATCACGATTGCCGCAAAGAGTATTTTTCTTTTCATCTTCAATCGGCCGCGACATTCTGCGGCGCGGGGGTATAGACCGGCTCCGATGATTCTACAGATTCCTTTGACAGATGGTCGTACCAGAAGATCTTCAAAAAGGCGGTCGTAGCGACGAGGACCGCAAGTGAAATCCACAGCCCTTTCATGTCTCTGAAGATCAGGTAGACCGGTGTAGTAACAAGCGACAGTTGCCAGACGGTGCCGACCACGCAATTGACTGCGTCGCGTGCAAAGTCTTTGTTCGCCTCAAGCGTCGGGTCGTCTTTGACGGCCATTTCGTAAACGGGTTTCCACAGTCCCCAGGGGCGCACCTGACGATAAAATCGCTTGAGCGTCTCTTCACTTTCCTGCGGGGACAAAATACTTCCAAAAACGCTTGCCAGCGCCGACACGGCAAGGATAAATGGAAAGCCGTAAAGCGCGTTCAGGTTTGGCGCGATGTAGGGCATAAGCAATGCCGCCGCAATCCCTGTGACCATCCCCCAGAAATAGCCGTATCCGTTCAGCCGCCACCAGTGCCACTTGAGCAGGTTCGCCGCCGTGTAGCCTCCGTAAAGACCCGATACGATCCATAGTGTGATGTCGTTGATTGACGAGATAAAGAATCCGATAGTCATTCCGACTACAAGAATCAGAACCGAACTCAGATAACTTGCGGTCAGCAGTCGCCTGTTGTTTGCCCGCGGATTGATATATCGCTTGTAAATATCGTTGACCATATAGGCCGCGCCCGCGTTGACCGTGGCGCTAAAGGTAGACATAAAGGCCGAAAGCAAACCCGCAAGTATCAACCCCGTAAGCCCGGCGGGCAGGAAGTTGTTTATGACATAAGGCAACACAAGCTCGAAATCAATCTTCTGGCCGTTTGCGACCATCTCTTTGAACTGCGGCGTTATGAATATCACCGCGAGCGCCGTCACGCCGCCTATCATCATCCAGCGTGGCACCAGGCATACAGAGACGATGGCGCTCATCAGACTCGCCTCTTTCGGGCTTTTCGCGGCCAGAATGCGCTGCATGTCGTAATTGGGCGCAGGCCCGGCCATGCTCGACAGTATTCCCTTGATTACCATCACGCTGAAAAAAAGGCCAAAGAGCGAGGACATTCCATCCCCTTGTATCTTGTCGTTCATCACAGGCAGGATGCCCGACCAGTCGAGATTCAAATTCATGCCGAAGAAGATATTGCCCCAGCCTGCGGGCGTTGCAGCAGCGAGCATTTCAGGGCTGACCCTCATCATGGCTATAACGCCGATGGCGACGCTGGCAATCGCCATCAGGACGAATTGCGCGAAGTCCGTAAGCACTACGCTCAACATCCCGCCGAGCACTACGTAAATGGCCGTCACGGCCATGATGGCTACCGCATAGGTGTTTGGTGAATAACCCCAGGGCAGAAAGACCGCGCAGAATTTGCCCATGCCCTGAAAGTCGTAGCTGATAAAAATGGCTACAGAAACTATGGCAAAGATGACTATGATGAGGCGCGACAACTCTCCGCCCCGGCCCGCGCCAAAGCGAGTTGTGATCCACTCGCCGCCCGTCAATACATTTGACCGGCGAATCCATCGCGCCAGATAGACCATAAGAAATATCTGGTTAAACGTAGGCCACAACCACGGCATCCACACGCCCTTAATCCCGTATGTGAACAGGTTGTAGACAAGCCACATCGTCCCCGTGATGTCCCACATCGCCGAGGCGTTCGACAGACCCAGCAGCCACCACGGCATGCTCTTGCCGCCCAGGAAATATGAGTCGAGATTCCTGGAAGCCTTCTTTGTGACGTATATACCTATGAGAATCATCATCACGAAGTAGACGGCCAGAATGACAATGTCTATTGTGTCAAGGCGCATAGCTGGTCCTCTCTCTCTCCAAAATCACGGGCAGAGCCGGGCAATGGAAATACAGATATATGCTTCGGTACGGATTATGAAATTTGGTCTTCGGAAATTAGCAGAATGACTGCCTGCGCGCAAGCCGGGGCCAATCGGGCGCTATGCTCAGGATGATCAGGGCCGTTCAGTTTTTGACCTACAGGTGATAGGTGAAAACAATATCAAAGGTTGATTTGAAGCAAAGGCGAGTTGAAATAGGCCGCGGATGACACGGATGCGGCGGATTTACGCGGATTAGACCTTATATGATTTAATCCGTGTTTATCCGTCTAATCCGCGTCCGTCCCGGCCTATTTCAAATTTACTATCCTACATTTTGGAAAGCTGAATGGCCCTGCTGATTGCATGGATAGTGCGGAGGCTCCCGGTTTATGATATTTTAGTGCCTGCAAATAAAGCAGGCCCGGGTGGATGAACAAAATTCGAATCAGCGTTGCGTGGTGTCTATGTCTTCCAAAAATCGAAACAAGAGATGGGTTCGGGCGCAGTGCGACACGGCGCTTGTAGCCAGACTTGCTCGCGAGCTCAATCTGTCTGAAATCACCGCGACCCTGCTTGTCAATCGCGGCATCAATGAGCCGGAAGCGGCCTATAAATTCCTCCATCCGAAGATTTCAGACCTTCACGACCCTTTCGAGATGGCCGATATGAAAGAGGCCGTCAAATGCATACTCAGTGCAATCGAGCGCAGGAAAAAGATTTTGATCTACGGCGATTACGACGTAGACGGCACTACCTCAACCGTCATACTCAAGAAAGCGCTCTCGTTGATAGGCGCGGATGTGAGTTACTACATCCCCGAACGATTGAAGGATGGTTATGGTCTGCGCGAAGACGCTATGGATATGGCCAAGTCGCAAGGCTACAGCCTCATTATCAGCGTAGATACGGGAATAAGGGCGCACGGGGTTGTCGAAAGGGCGCGCGCGCTTGAGCTTGACATAATCATCACCGACCATCACCTTCCCGAAGCGGAGATTCCGCGCGCCAATGCCGTGCTCAACCCGAAGCGGCGTGATTGCGCTTATCCTAACAAAGACCTCGCGGGTTGCGGGGTGGCTTTCAAGCTTGCGCAGGCGCTGCTTACCACGTGTGGGCAGGAACGGCTGGTCGAACCATTCATAAAGATCGCGGCCATCGGCACTATCGCCGACATAGTTCCGCTCATAGGCGAAAACCGCATCATTGCAAAGCACGGGCTCAGGGGGCTGGCCCGGCCTAACAACTTCGGCCTTCGCGCGCTGCTTGAAGTCGCGGGCATCACCGACAGACCCGTGTCGTGCGTAGACGTGGGGTTTCGCATAGGTCCGCGCATAAACGCCGTGGGCAGGATGGCCGGGGCCAGCGCGGCCGTCAACCTCTTTGATGCAACCGATGCTCAAACGGCGATGCAGATGGCGCTTGAAATGAATGAGCAAAATGCAGCGCGCCAGGCGGCCGAAGCCGATACGCTCGCTCGCGTGCTGGCCGAAATTGATCGAAACCCGGCTATATCCGAATCACGCGTCGCCGTGGTTGCGGGCGAAGGCTGGCATCGCGGCGTGATAGGTATAGTCGCATCGAGGATCGTTGAATATCTCAACCGCCCGGCCATCATAATCTCTCTTGAGGACGGGGTCGGACACGGCAGCGGGCGCTCCGTCGCTTCGTTTCATCTGCTCGACGGGCTTACTGCCTGCGCCGATTTGTTCGAGCGTTTCGGGGGCCACGCGCACGCGGCGGGAATGGTTGTGCGCGCAGACCGCGTAGGCGAACTCAGGCGACGGCTTAACGAATATGCGAGCAGTATGATCTCGGATGAAGATTTGGTCCCCATCCTTGAAACCGATTATCGCCTTCCGCTCAAACAGGCTACCCTTGAAACAATTCAAGAGATTTCGCAACTCGAGCCGTTCGGGCCGGGCAACCCGCAGCCGATTTTCGAAACGCACAACGCGCAGGTAGTCTCGGCTCCGCGCGTGCTCAAGGAAAAACACTTGAAGATGCGCGTCATGCAGGGCAACAAATGGATAGATTGTTTATGGTGGGGGGCGGCCGAATACGCAATCGATATATTCCCCGGCGATCACGTGAGTCTCGCTTTCATGCTCTCTGAAAATACCTATAACAACAGCACTCAGGCACAACTCACGCTGTCCGATCTTAAGATTTCAGGTTGATTTGATCCGGCAGACCGGCTATCACTTTTAGCTTTTGACAGAGTGAGCGATATATCGCTCGCTCGATTTTGCTCATCGGCCCCTTATTAGAGAGGTAGGATTAGAGAGGCAGGCGGGTAATTCAGAGGTTATGATTGTTTTTTCATGAGTGACGCGGCATCCAAAACGACAAGCACTCCAGATTGCGAAATGCTTCCGGGATTCTGGTATACGGCACTTCGCAGCACTCAAGTGCACGGCAAAAAGCTGAAAACGGCCATGCTGCTTGGGGTGCCGCTCGTCGTAGGCCGTGACGCCGAAGGACGCGCATTCGCCCTGCGCGATAGCTGCCCACACCGGGGCATACCTCTTTCCTGCGGGAATTTCGACGGCAAACTGATTGAATGCTGTTATCACGGCTGGCGCTTTGATGCCGCTACGGGACAATGCCGAGACATACCCTCGCTCGCTTCTGATTCAAGGCTCAAAGTCGAACGCATCTTTGCCGAGAGCTTCCCCTGTGAAGAGCAGGACGGTTACATCTGGGTTTACTTGCCGGGCCCGCGCTCAACAAAAGATGCGCCGCCCGCGCCGCGCCTCCCAGTATTCAGCCCCCGCTATAATCTTGTCCATCTATCGGCGGAACTGCCCTGCAATATAGATCATGGAATCATAGGATTGATGGACCCGGCTCACGGGCCGTTTGTTCACCGCTCGTGGTGGTGGAGAAGCCGGCGCAGCATTCACGAAAAAGAGAAGGTATTCGAACCTATCCCAAACGGGTTTCGCATGCGCGCGCACGCGCCGTCGGCCAACAGCGCGCCCTACAAGCTGTTGCGCGTCTACGGTCATCCGATCACGAGCACAATAGAATTTGTGCTGCCAAACATGCGCCTCGAACAGATTCATTGTGGGCCTTACTGGTTTTCCAGTCGAGCAGTTGTGACGCCTGTCAGAAGCGATCATTGCCGCATAGATTTTTGCGCCGCGTGGAATCTCTTCCCGCGAATGCCTTTCGTAGTGTCGATCTTTCGCCTGTTTGCAAAGAAATTTTTGCGCCAGGACCAGCAGACCATGGAGAAACAGGCGGCAGGTTTGAAACACAACCCTGCGATGCTGCTCATTGATGACGCAGACCGCCCTGCAAGGTGGTACTTTCAGTTAAAGGCAGCTTATCTTGACTCTCTGCGCAACGGCGGGCAGATGACACATCCTATCTCGGAAACCGTGACCTTGCGCTGGCGCAGTTAAAAATCTTGTAAATCCCGTTAGTTCTGTCAAAAAAATCCGACACTTCTCTTACGTACGATGTACCAATTCATTGCCGTATGATTTAAATTCGACACCTGTTCATCTGACATGTAAGAATCTTACTTGCGCGCAAATCGCGCCGCAGATTGTTTTGCACGCGCGGCAGGTTTCGAAATTTTATGTTTAGGACCAAATTATTATCGGCAGGCAAGCTGGCGGCGCTGGGGCTTTTCGTATCGATAGCCGTGGCGCTCGTTGTCTATCTCAAAGTGCGTGACAATCGCCCTCATGCCGATCAGAGCACTCCAAAATTGCAGGGGCGAGTGGTGGCGGTCTTTAACAATACCCGCTACGCCCACGAAGTCGAAGGCCAGGTGCGTTTCCTCCTGACGGCGGGCGTAGACAAGACTTACGAAGACGGCACGCACGAGCTTGAACAGGTGAGGCTGGAATCTCACGGCACGGCAGGCACTCGCAAAGATATAGTCACAGCCGACCGCGCCAAAGTGAGTGACCCTGCGGACCTCAATAAGCTCGACGCGGAGTTTATCTCTAATGTGGTGGTAGAGACTACCGAAGAGATGATCATCAAGACCGCTTACCTTCATTACGATCAGCAAAAGAACACAGTTGACAGCAATGAACTGGTGGAATTCGAGGGTCCAAAGCTCGCGGGCCGCTCGACCGGGATGCTGATCGAAGCGACCGATGAACGTATTCACCTGCTCAAAGACGTTGACCTGACCATCAAGCCCGAAAAGGACGGGGACGGCAAGCCTCGGGCAGCAGGGAACAAAGGCGACAAGGCCGAAAAGAAGCGAAACGAAACACCGGAAGAGAAAGCGGCGCGCAAGGCTCGCAAGCGCGCGCGCAAACTCGCCAAGCAATCGAAGAACAAAGAATCGGCAGCTAAAAAATCGAAAAATCAAACTCAAAACCAGAAAACTCAAAACTCAAAACTCAAAACTCAAAACTCAAAACTCAAAACTCAAAACTCAAAACTCAAAACTCAAAACTCAACCGCCGGGCCGTCCGCCCCAAAAAAACCTACGCATATTCGCTGTCAGACCGCTTTGCTTGAAAAGAAAGAGCACCGCGCCACCTTTGACACGAACGTCATAGTCGATCAGGGCACAGACGAGATGCGCGCCGATCACATGGTCAGCTATCTGGATGATGCGAACAAGATCGAGCGCATAGAAGCGCGGACCAACTCTTACCTCAAACAGGAAGACAAGGCCGAGATCAAGTCTACGGATATGGATTTCTTCTTCGGAGACGATCATCAACTGTCTCGCGCCGTGGCCACAGGCAACGCTTACGCGCGCTCGCTCGGGCCCGACCCGCTCAGAGAAGCCCGCGCGCAAAACATCGAAGCTAAATTTGCCGAAGGCGAGCAAGGCAACGGTATCGACACGCTCGTAGGCCAGGGCGGCGCTTCGGTCTATGTTCACGCTCCGCCGCCCACAAACGACCGGGACAATCCTGCGAACCGGGAGTTGATGGCTGACAACGTGACATTGCAGTTCTATCCCGACGGGCGAAACATTCAGACCGCCGTAGCGCACGACAACGCGGTGATGATCGTCACGCCGGTTCGGGCAGTTGCGGGCGCTGACAAAAAGACTATTCACGCTCCCTCTATGACCGGAGATTTCTATGAAGAGGGCGGTCGCCTCAAAACATTCAACGCCACGGGAGGGGTTAAAGTAGAGGTGGAATCGCTTGTAGCAAACACGCATCCTCCTCGCGTTACGACAAGCCGGGAGCTTACGGCTAATTTTCTTCCCGATTCTCAAGACCTGTCGCAGATATCACAGGAAGGCGATTTCAAATACAACGAAGGGGACCGCAACGCCCTCGCCGACCGGGCCGTCTACGACGACCAGAAAGAGTTTCTTGAGCTGCGAGGCAAGCGCCCCGTAGCGTGGGACGCAAAGGCGCGAACGCAGGCCGACGAGATTGATTACGACCGGGCGAAAGATGAAACCCACGGGCGCGGCGATGTGCGCACAACTTACTACAATCGGGAGGCAACAAATGATGCGACTCCTTTCAGCAACTCCAAATCGCCCGTCTTCATAACGGCCGAGCGCGCAGACCTGCGCAATCAGGACGGCATCGCGGTATACACTATAAATGCCCGCGCATGGCAGGATGACAATTTTGTGAAGGCCGACCGGATAGAACTTTATCAGGAAGAGAAAAAGATGATTGCCACGGGCAATGTCGATAGCGCGCTCTACAAAGTCAATCGTGAAGCCGAGCCCGGCAAACACGAAGTCGTGCCGGGCTTTGCCTCCGCAGAGCGCATGACTTACTCCGACAAAGAACGACTCGTCCACTACGACGGCAAGGTAAAGGCGCGACAGGGCACGGATCGAATTGACGCCGCATCTATTGACTCGTACCTCAAGCAGGAAACCAATGAGATAGATCACCTGATTGCCACGGGCGACGTAGTGATGACTCAGCCGGGACGCCGGGGAACAGGCGATAAGCTCAATTACACTGCCGACGATGGGCGGGCGGTTTTGACCGGGAAAAACGCGAGAGTTGATTCGGATGAGCAGGGTACGACCATAGGCGCTCAATTGACTTTGTATAGTCACGATGATAAGATTTTCGTCGAAAATCAGGGCACAGGGCGCGTTCGATCAACTCATCGCCTGGCGAAAGAGCAGAGAGAGTAGAGGCACAGCAGATAATGGAGGATGTCTCTTTGATCGAATCAGCAACCGAAAGCGCCAATCAGCCCCAGCCTGACCTTAGCGCAAAAATTCCCTTACAAGAAACGAGTATTCTCGGCGTAGAGAGATTGATGAAGTCTTATCGCAAGCGCGCCGTCGTCAACGACGTATCGCTTCAGATAAGACAGGGTGAAATTGTCGGGTTGCTTGGGCCGAACGGTGCAGGCAAGACAACGATCTTTGCAATGATAGTGGGGCTCGAGCGCCCGGACGCGGGCAAGATATACCTCGATTCACAGGATATTTCGCGCCTTCCGATGTACCTGCGCGCCCGTAACGGCATAAGCTATCTGCCACAGGAAGCGTCGGTTTTTCGCAAGCTTTCGGTGGAAGAAAATATATTGCTTGTGCTCCAGACCCTCCCGCTCACGAAACGCGAGCGCGAACATCGGCTTGAGATATTGCTCGACGAACTCGACATCGCTTACGTGCGTCATACCAAAGCGTACCAGCTTTCGGGCGGGGAGCGCAGGCGCACGGAGATCGCTCGCTGTCTGGTGATCGAGCCCAGATTTATTTTGCTCGACGAGCCTTTCGCGGGCATTGACCCGATAGCCGTTATTGATATACAACGCATTCAGCAAAAGCTTCGCGCGCGCGGGATCGGGGTGTTGATAACCGATCATAATGTGCGAGAGACTCTGGCCATAACGGACAGAGCGTATATAATAAACGACGGGCGCATATTTCGCGCGGGGACGCCCGATGAGCTGACGCGCGATGAGGAAGTCAAACGAGTGTATCTTGGGGAGAATTTCAGAATGTGAATGGCGGTGATCGGTGGCCGATGGTCAGTGGCCGGTAGTTCCGGTATTAAATTACTGACCACCGACCACTGACCACCGACCACTGATTTAATTATGTCGGTCAAGCCACATCTTCAAACAAGTCTTTCGCAACGATTGGTATTAACTCCGCAGATGCGGCAGCGCATCGAGCTGCTGGCGATGACCAAGCTCGAACTGTCCGACATGGTAACGACAGAGCTTGCCGCAAACCCCATCCTCGAAGAACTGGCACCGGGCGAATCCGGCGACGAACACTCATCGCTGAGCGATGATCTGGCAACCATCGATGCCACAACCGCCGACCACACAGCCGCCGACCGAACCAAATCCGAACCCGATTCTGCCAGTGAATCTCGCGCCGAAACTCAGGCGCAGACCGACGGCACCTCGGCAAGTCAGGACGCGGGCGACACCGAACCTGAGCGCGAGCGGGATTCATTTGAAGAGATAGATTTCGGCTCTACGTTTGAAGAGTACCTCGACCCCGGCTATAAGACACACGAGTACGAGTTTAAGGACGACGTTTCATTCGAAAACATGCTCACGCGGTCCCAGTCTCTTTACGAGCAACTGATCTGGCAGCTTCATCTGACTGACATCTCGGATGATGTGCGCGCGGCGGGCGAAGCCATAATCGGCAACCTCGATGAAAACACAGGATTCCTCGACGCGACCGTCGAAGAGATAGCCGCGATGGGACCGTGGCCGGTCGAGGTGGTCGAGCACGCGCTCCACATAATCCAGCGTCTGGACCCCGTGGGAGTCGCCGCAAGAGATGTGCGCGAATCTTTGTTGATCCAGCTCGACTATTACGGCTTTGCTGATCGATTGGCGACCGTGATGGTTCGCGAACATCTGGAGAGCCTGCAAACACACAAGCTGCCCGAGCTTGCCAAAAATCTCGGCGTCTCGGTCGAAGAGATTCTTGAAGAGATGGAGATCATCAAGAAACTCGACCCAAAACCGGGCCGCAAATTTTCAGCCGAAGAGGCGCAGCCCGTCGTCCCGGAAGTCACAATCGAAAAAGTAGGCGACGATTACGTTATCCGCTTTGAGGATGACGGCATGCCGCATCTGCGAATCAATAAAACATACCGGCAGATGATGGAATCGAAAGACTCTTCTAAAGAGACGCGCGATTACATAAAGGAGCGGTTCCGCTCGGCAGTCGATTTGCTCAAGAATATCGAGCATCGGCGTCAGACGATCTATCGCGTGTGCCAGTCTATAGTCGAACGTCAGCACGAATTTCTCGATCACGGCATAGAACACCTCAGACCCATGATGCTCAAAGATGTGGCCGAAGACATCGGGATGCACCTGAGCACGGTCTCGCGCGTCGTGAATCGCAAATATGTCAACACGCCGCAGGGCGTCTATGAGTTGCGCCGATTCTTTACCGAAGGCATGAAGTCAGACACGGGAGAAGATGTCTCTACTCGCGTGCTCAAACTGCAAATAAAGAAGATGATTGAAGCCGAAGATTCACACCACCCCCTTACGGATGATGAGATCGCCAAGCGCCTGGCCAGGGAGGGCGTAAAGATGAGTCGCCGCACCGTAGCCAAGTACCGCGACCAGATGAATATACCCGGTTCCAGGGAGCGCCGCGCCATCGTCTGATCTGTATCTGCCGGCCTCTCGCCCTTGCTTTATGCCAAAGGCCGCCCGCCGAGGCTAAACCGGCTTTATCATAAGGGCCACTCCGGCAGTCACTTTTCATATAGACTTTTTTCTGGGAGACGAAAGATGGAATTTGAATTTACCGGACGACATATACAGGTCACCCCGGCAATCGAAAAACTGACTCGAAAGGAATTGGGAAAACTCGACCGCGTGCTCGATTCCGCGCCTATGAATGCGCACGTAATATTATCGTCTGAAAAGCACCGCATGTATGCTGAGATAATCGTTTACTGGCGCGACAACGTTTTCAGAGGCATAGGCGAGCACACGGACATCAATCAATCCATCGCCACGGCCGCCGATAAAGTAAAAAAACAGGTTCTGAAGCTAAAAGAGAAATTTCACGCCAAGAAGCGCAAGCGGGCTTCCGTAAAAGACGTGGCCCCGGTGCCCGGCGGCGCTATAGAGGCGGCTCCGCCAGCCCCGCGCATAATCTCTGCGCGCCGCTACCGTGTAAAGCCCATGACACCCGAAGAAGCGGCCGTGATCGTGGAAGATTCGCCCGATCAGTTCATCGTATTTCGCGACTCGGAAACAAGCAAGGTCGGAGTCCTGTATAAACGCAAAGACGGCAACTTCGGCCTTATCGAACCTTAACCTGATAGTAGGCAGTAGGCAGTAGGCAGTTGAGTAAGGACGTTTATTAGTCTAAAGGCAACTGCATAAATGGGAGAGTTGAAATAAGCCAGGACGGACGCGTCTCATGCGGGTTTACGCGGATCAGTTCATGGCTTCAAAAGGACTGGTTACTGCCTACTGCTTACTGCTACTGCTTACAGCTTTATGCCAGTTTCAGTCGTTATAATCACCGGGGTGTCAGGGTCGGGGATGTCTTCGGCGCTCAAGACGTTTGAGGACCTGGGCTATTTTGCAATAGATAACCTGCCCGTCCGGCTCATCCCCACACTTGTGAGACTGTGTGAAGAGTCGAGCGAAATCAGCCGCACAGCCTTCGTAGTCGATGTGCGCTCGCGTGAACTGCTCGGGAATCTCTCAAATATTCGCGATACGCTCGCCGACGAAAAAATTGATGTGACGGTGATCTTTTTAGAAGCGGATGATGAAGTGCTGCTGCGCCGTTACAGCGAAACGCGCAGGCCACATCCGTTGATCGACCGGAATGTGCTTGCGGCGATTGGTCAGGAGCGAATGATGCTTGCAGAGACTCGCGAACTGGCCGATATAGTCATTGATACATCCGAACACACGGTTCACACTCTGCGCGATGCCATCAGAGACCGCTTTGCCGAAAAGAGCGCGACGCCGGAGATGCTTGTGACGATCACGTCGTTCGGCTTTCGTCACGGGTTACCTCGCGGGCTGGATATGCTCTTTGACGTCAGGTTTTTGCCAAACCCGCACTTCGTACCGGAGTTGCGCGCCTTCACCGGACGCGACCCGGCAGTGATCGAATTCCTTCAATCACAGGACGAAGTCGAAGAGACTATCTCAAGGCTCGTCGATCTGCTTATCTATCTGTTGCCCTTTTTTCAACGCGAAGGCAAGAGCTATTTGACGGTTGGAATCGGCTGCACGGGCGGGCGTCATCGCTCGGTTATGGTCGCCGAAGAGATTCATAAGCGACTGGCCGAGGCTGGATTCAAGACCCGTGTCGTGCATCGCGACATAAACAGGGATGAGCAGCGATACAAAGCCTGAAAGGAGTTATGAGTTATGAGTTTTAAGTTTTGAATTAAACAGACTCTTCTAATTCAAAACTTAAAACTCATAACTCAAAACTGATCCAATGATCGGAGGAGTAATAGTAACGCACGGGCAGTTGGCCAACGAGCTTGTATCGGCGGCTGAGATGATTGTCGGAGAGATCCATCACATCACGGCGGTCTCTATAGGCTGGCACGACGATGTTGATGTGGCCCGCGAAGAGATTGAACGCGCCATACAACGGGTTGATACGGGCGAGGGCGTGCTTTTGCTTACGGACATGTTCGGCGGCACGCCTACGAATATCGCCGCAAGCTTTCTGGGAGAGACCCGGGTGGAAGTCGTCACGGGAGTCAATCTGCCTATGGTTATAAAACTCGCCACGCCGGACGAAAATCAGAACCTCGCCGATCTTGCCCGCCGTGTGCGGGATCAGGGGCAGCAGCAGATATATCTTGCCAGCGACATCCTCGCACCTCATAAATAGCGTCCTCTTGCAGATCGGTTGAAATGTGAATCAGGGCTTTCCGTCTGTAAATCCGCTATCTTGAAATTTGTAAAAGGGAGCACAAGCGAATGTCTGCCAATACGGAAATCATCGACCCCGAAGGCGCGTTACTTGAAATAAGCGACCTTTGCGTCTATTTCCAGACGGAAGACGGACTCGTGAAAGCCGTGGACGGAGTGAGTTTCCACATCTCTTCTGGCGAAACGCTCGGACTTGTAGGCGAATCGGGTTGCGGCAAATCGGTCACAGCCTTTTCGATGCTGAAGCTCGTGCCCTCGCCTCCGGCCGTGTATGCCGGAGGCGAGATACGTTTTCGCGGAGAGAATCTGCTTGCGCTCGATGAGGACGAAATACGCCGCGTGCGCGGCAATATGATCTCGATGATCTTTCAGGAGCCGATGTCTTCGCTCAACCCGATAATGAGCATCGGCCAGCAGATCATAGAGACCATCCTCGAACACCGGAAGGCGTCCCGCCGCGAGGCTCGCGCGATTGCCATCGAAATGCTGGGGCGGGTCGGCATCCCGTCGCCTGAGTCCCGCTGTGATGATTATCCGCACCAGCTATCGGGCGGCATGAAACAGCGAGCGATGATCGCTATGGCGCTCGTATGCCAGCCTAAACTGCTCGTAGCCGACGAGCCTACCACGGCGCTCGATGTCACGATTCAGGCTCAGATACTCGATTTGCTCAATGATCTTCAACACGAGTTTGAGATGTCCGTCCTGTTGATTACGCACGATCTCGGGGTGGTCGCGGAAACCTGTGAACGGGTCGCCGTGATGTATGCCGGCAAGATAGTCGAATACGCGCCCGTCGTCGAATTATTCGATCACCCCAGACATCCATACACTCACGGGCTTTTCCGTTCGCTGCCGACTCTCACGGAAAACAAGAGAGTCCTTTCCGTAATTCCGGGCGCGGTTCCAAGCCCGCTCGATTTCCCGTCAGGGTGCCGCTTTCGCACCCGCTGCCCGCTCGCCGAAGAGATATGCAAACAGGAGCCTCACCTGCGAGCAATCGAACCAGGTCATTTTGCCGCCTGCCATTTTGCCGAAGAGGTAGGCCGCGCAACTCGCGGGTCGATAGGGGCGTGAAAGCGCATAAAGACTCAAAATCATCCCCCTTCACGACCGGGAAGGATGAGAGCGGGTGGGAATAGGGGTTCGCTTGAAGACGGAAGGAAGTCGCAAGAGCCATCAGGCTTTGTTATCCTAATACCGGAATCAGTTATTATGAGATTTGAGATGAGATTTGAAATCTCTTTCAGATTTGAAATAAAGCGACGAGCTTGCCTTTCATGGATGATTTGCTGGTAGTCGAAAATCTCGTGAAACATTACCCGATTCGCAAGGGCATAGTGCCGAAGATCGTCGGGCATGTGCGGGCCGTAGACGGAATATCCTTTTCGATACCTCGCGGCCAGACTCTCGGGCTCGTCGGCGAATCTGGCTGCGGAAAGACCACTACAGGGCGAGCCATTCTGAGACTTATTGAGCCGACATCGGGGCGACTGGTTTTTGACGGGCAGGAATTGCTCTCACTGAGCGCGCGCGAAATGCGCAGGCTGCGTCGCGAGATGCAGATCATATTTCAAGACCCTTACGGTTCGCTGAATCCGCGTATGACGGTCGGAGCCATGCTTGCCGAACCGCTGCTTGTTCACCGGATCGAAGCAGACGAGACAAACGCTCGCCCTGCTGCTTCGCGGCGGCAGACGGTGGGGGATCAGGTCGCCGATCTTCTTCGCCTCGTGGGGCTTGCGCCTGAGCATGCGAATCGTTATCCGCACGAGTTTTCGGGCGGCCAGCGCCAGAGAATCGGCATCGCGCGCGCGCTTTCCGTGCGCCCTCGCTTTATAGTGTGTGACGAGGCCGTGTCGGCGCTCGATGTTTCCATCCAGGCGCAGATACTGAATCTGCTCAAAGAGCTTCAGCAGGAATTCGATCTCACATATCTTTTCATCGCGCACGACCTGGCCGTGGTCAAACACATTTCCGACCGCGTTGCTGTGATGTATCTGGGAGAGATAGTCGAAGAGGCCGAAACCGAAGAGATGTTTGCAAACCCTCTGCACCCCTACACGCAGGCGCTTTTGTCATCAATACCGATCCCCGTGCCGCGAGCAAAGCGCAGACGCATTCGCGTTGAAGGTGACGCGCCTACGCCGATCAACCCGCCTCCCGGGTGCCGTTTTCACACGCGCTGTCCGATAGCCGTCGAAGAGTGCAGAAAAGAGAAGCCGCCGCTGATCGAGATACGCCCCCATCACCGCGTTGCCTGTATTCGCACAGACGTATCGGCGGAAATGCGTTCACGTGATGCGTGAAGAGTGATGCGTGACTTTCAGGCAGACCGCCTGTTAAAGACAAATGGCAAGACAGGTGAATCACGAATCACTCTTCACGCATCACGTTTATACTTCCTCGCCCATCTCGATCTCAGGTTCCTCATCGGTGACTCGCAAGAGGTTATCGTCCGAGCGAGGATGAGCATAATTACCCGAAGTATATTGATTCTGACCGTACCCGTTTGAATAGTGATGATTGTGATTATGAGTTTGATAGTTGTAACGGCTATCTGATTTGGTGATTTCATCAATGTGCGAATCCAGTTCGATAAACTGATCAGCCACATCAATCAATCGTGGGCTTGTATTGCTGCGGAATCCGGCCAGTTCGACGCGCACTCCTTTGTAGGCAACCGCATTTATGGCATACGCGAAATCTTCATCTCCTGAAACCAGCACCGCCGTATCGTATTTGTCGGCCAGACTGAGCATGTCTACGGCGATCTCCACGTCGAGATTTGCTTTCTTTGTGCCGTCGGCATAAGTCTTTAGCTCTTTTTCAACTACACGATACCCGTTTCTTCGCATCCAGAGCAGGAACCCCTGCTGACGCTCTGCCTTTTCATCAACACCCGTGTAGAAGAATGCCCTGAGCAGGGCCGAATCACCGCGCAAGAAATTCAGAAATTTGGCGTAATCTATCTCTACACCCACTGATCTCGCCGCATGAAATAGGTTATTGCCATCTATGAATATCGTAATCTTACCTCTCATGCCTCTCCTTGTCATAAAGTTTTTACTCTCTTAAATAGAATGATATTCCTTTCAATGTCTAACATACAGGATACTGCCTTGCAAGCGACTCGGCAAACAACGGCAGCCGAGCCTGAGCGACCATCTGAATCTGAGGCGCATTTTGCTGTGATTTGCCGTATAAATTACGCTGTCTGAAGCGAGGGTTAGAAACCGGGAGTGTCTGATTTCGGATCATAAATCGACCTCCAATAAGGGTGCAGAGATCATATGGATAATCTGCCCGAATAAGATTCGATACCTGTCTGACTCTATCATCGTTCGAAGATACGAATATTGCCAACCGCAAAACGTTCTTGAAAGTCTTTGGCCAGATCACGAGCAAGCGCCGCGTTTTCTCGCAGTTTAAGATCGAGCGGGTCGCCCTCCTGAATTACGATTGTAGAGACATCGTCTGGAATTTGCTCTTTTATCTGATGCCACCTTTTGGTGCCTTCGTGAACTATCTCTGAAAAGCGGAGACCACCCTCCGACACCAGAGGGCCGAGCGCGCCCGTGTTCATCAGTATTACAGGTTCCGGCGGATGCTCTTTTAGCCACGCGGAAGCGCGAGCGCGTTCCCGCGCGGGCCGGGCATTCACCCCGTTACGGTAAGCTTCCTGATAGACCGCCAGATCGGTTGCGCCGTCTGATACTAAATAGAGGTATTGCGCGGCTACGATCAGACAGACCGAGGCGATTGCCCATCGCGGATTCACGCGCTTAAAAAGCAGGGCCGCAGCCGGGGCAAACAATGCCGCGCCTGCCAGATGAGGCAGGCCGTACCTTGCATTGAGGAGCCCGAAAACGCTCAAAGGGAAAATCTGAATCTCTCCCCTGTAGAGGCTGAAGACGTGAAAAAAGAAGGGGACCAGCAGCAGCAGAGCCGGCGTTTCTTCGATAAACTCCCGGCGTCTGACAAAGATCAACCTGCCCAGCCCGGTTGCCGCAAGCAGCATCACAAGCGGCCCTACACAAACCGCCACGGTCACGGCCATCAACAACACATCGAGCAAGGCGTGCCCCACAAAGATTTTCGACCAGCCGAGATTGGCCCGATTCTGAAGATAGAGGCCCCGCGCCGAATACGGCCCGGTGAGGAACCACAGCGCATCGCCATAGATCGCCCAGTTGTGCCATAACCAGTAGATCGGCCCTACAAGAACAATCGCTGAAAACAGCGACGCATTTTTCACTCTATGACCGAGGCTGCCGCGAGAGCAAAGCGCAACCACTGCGACCGCTAGAAACGCGACCGGCCACGCTTCATAACGGGCGAGTGTGGCAACCGTCATGGCCAGAGCGGCAACCACGAGCCGCGCCTGTGTTTGAACCTCCACCCAGCGCCGAATACTGAGCGCCGCGACCGTAATCGTTGCCAGAAAAATCAACTCGGTCATGGGAGTCGTCTGCATGTAGAGCGCGCTCGGGTTCAGGATGAAAACGGCGGCGGCAATCACGGGCAAAAGATTACGGTAAGGCTCTTCCTGTTTGCCGTACAGGTATCTGGCGTGAAGAAACAACGCGACGGCGGCAACTATGAAAGCGAACATCGAAAGTATGCTTCCTGCCACTCCGGTCCTCCACATCCAGTCGTTTGCTACAAGCGGCAGCATCAACGCCGTTTGCAGAGGGAGCCACGGGGAACCGATCTGCATATATCGCTGCCACAGAGAACTGTCGGGGCTGTCTACGACTTTGCGGGCGATGTTGACGTGGGCAACTCCATCTCCGTAAAGATTCGTCATTGCGTGAGAGAAAAAATAGAGGAACGCTGTTAAAGAGAGGGCCGCAGCCACCAAGCCGATTACGGCTATGCCACGCCTGCCGGAGAAGATGTGATAGGTATTAAAATTCAAAAACAAGATAAGGCTAATGAAAGGAAGCGTATGCCTTTCACGTGCTAACTCTGGTCATTCGTTTACGCGCCGCCCGCCGCCCAGCCTCCCCCGTAGACGGAAGATAGAAGCGGAGCGCGAGAAAAATACTTTGCTTATCCTATCGCTGTCAATGTCATTCAGTTTATGAGTCGCGGGCACCCGGAGCCAATTTATACGCGACCGGGAATTGCGTTAAGAGGCGTTTCGAAGAATCTCCCCAGACTTGAATATTTAGTTTCTCTGGGAGGATAGAGGCGAGTGATTACCTTCGGCTCAAATTTCCAGCGTGGGGTCTTCGGCGCGATACTCATCGAGCTTGCGGTAGAGCGTTTTGCGGTCGACTTTGAGTATCTCGGCAGCGCGCAACTTGTTGCCATCTGTTTCGTGCAGAATCTCAAGTATGTACTCGCGCTCAAGCTCTCGGAGGCTCAACCGCCGCTCACGACCGTGAGTGATCAGCGCGGCCGTGGCACCGCCTGATTGAATCCGCTCGGGCAGGTCGGAGGGCTGTAAGATAGCTCCGTCCGCCATCGCCACGGCGCGCTCGAGGGCGTTCCCCAGTTCACGCACATTTCCCGGCCAATCATAAGCCGTCAACATAGCCAGCGCTTCGGGCGAAACATCTAGCGACGGCATGCCGGACGCTTCGGCGGCTTTAGCGATGAAGTGCTCAACCAGCAGCGGGATATCGAACCTGCGTTCACGCAAGCTCGGCACACGCAGGTGTATGACGTTCAATCGCCAGTAAAGGTCCTCGCGAAATCTTCCGGCGCGCACCTCTTCTTCCAGATCGCGGTTGGTGGCCGCAACAACCCGCACCTTGATTTCGCGCTCACGATCTGCGCCGACCCGCCGCACTGCGCCTTCCTGTAAAACACGAAGTAATTTCGGCTGCATGGCCAGAGGCAATTCGCCTATCTCATCCAGAAATATCGTCCCTTCGTCAGCCGATTCAAAAAGGCCCGGACGCGCCTGCTTTGCGCCGGTGAAAGCTTGTCCCGTATGCCCGAACAACTCGGCCTCAATCAACTCCGCAGGAATGGCTGCGCAATTGACCGGCACGAAAGCGCCGCGCCTTCCAGAAGATTCGTGCAGCGCGCGCGCGACCAGTTCTTTGCCGGTCCCCGATTGGCCCGCGATCAAGACCGTGCTGGTGTTGCGCGCGGCGCGGGCGATCAACTCGAACAATTCCCGCATGGGCCGCGATGCGCCGATGATTTGCGCCGGCGCGGCAGGCAGTTCACGCCGCAGACGCGCCTGCTCGCGCTGGGGTGCGCTTGCCGTGAGCGCCGCGTCGATGAGTTGCAGCAATTCGACGGTCTCAAAGGGTTTCGTCAGATATTGAAAGGCACCCGCTTTGATCATATGCACGGCTTGCTCGACCGAGCCAAATCCCGTAATAACAATCACCGGAATCTCGGCGTGGTGCTCGCGGAGCGCCTGGAGCAATACGTCGCCTTTCAGGCCGGGCATTTGCACGTCGGTGATTATCAGATCAACGGGTTTGCGCTCGCGCTTGATATAATCCAGCGCCGCCGCGCCGTCAACCGCGATGACGGTCTCATAACCGGCGTTTTCCAGGTCTTCCTGCAACAGGTCGCGCATGTCCGCGTCATCTTCCGCAATAAGCAACCGTTCGTTCATCTCGTCTCCTGCCCGACCTCCGCCGTCACTTGCCCGGCGACTTCTTCCTGGCGCTCTTGCCATTGTGGCAGGAACACCGCGAAAACAGCGCCATTGTTAAGCGGGTCATTGGCCGCCGTGATCCAGCCGCCGTGATCCTCGACTATGCGGCGAGACACGGCCAGCCCAAGCCCCGTCCCTTGCCCGACATCCTTGGTCGTGAAAAAAGGATCAAATATCTGCGGCAGGTGCTCGGGCGCAATTCCGTCGCCGCTATCGGACACACTCGCGACGATGAATTGCCGGTCAGCTTTGATCGGGCCATCGCTTTGGCACTCGACTCGCAGATGCCCGCCCTGTGGCATGGCCTGGATGGCGTTGATGCAGAGATTGAGAAAAACCTGGCGCAGCATATCCTTATCGCCTTCGATGCAGACCGGCGGACCGGCAACAATCTCGACGCTGACGCCCTGGCGGTCCGCCTCGCCTTCGATCAACTCGCTGACATCGTTAAAAACCTGTGCCAGATCAACCGGCTGGCGGCGTATCCCGTTTGTGCGCGCCAGATCGAGCAATTGACGCACAACCTGGGCGATGCGCCGGGTCTGCTCGCGTATGATCGTCAGGTTGCGCTGGCGCATATCAATCGGCGAATCCGGTCGCTGTAATAACTGGGCGGCGCGACCATCGATTACGTTTAGCGGCGTGCCCATCTCGTGGGCGACCGAGGCCGAAATCCTGCCAATCAGCACGAGCCGGTCGCGGTGCCGCAACTCTCTCTCAAGCTCAACCCTCTGCTCGGCGGCGCGTACTGCCGCTTCGTGCTGAGCGCCGAGACTGTCGGCCATGCGATTGAACTCGCTCGCCAGTCGAGAAAACTCATCATTCTTCCGCAACAAAGTTACTCGATAGCTGAGATCGCCGCGCCCGATGGCTTCTGCCCCTTCGAGCAACGCCTTGATTGGTCGCGCCAGACTTCGACGCAATACTACCGATACGATGATTAAAATCACACCGACGACAGCAGCCAGATTGGTCGCCTGGGTGCGACGGGCATGAGCGATATCGGCTTGCAAAGAAGCGGTAGGCTGGGCAATCTCGAAGGCTCCTTGCCGCCCTTCACCGAGTTGTACGGGCAGGATGATTGCAAAGTACTCCTGACCTCCGGTCACGTGCAAGTGCTCAATTCTGTTTCCGGTGGCAATGGTCTTAAGGACTTCCGGGTCTGTAGATTGTTCGCCCGCCGTATCCAGATCCGAGTAGATCAGGACGCGCCCGGTTTCATCAAACAGGGTGACGCGAAAAAGGTAGGGGTTGTCACTCAAACGATCAACCAGATGCGCCGCGTCGGAAGACCGGCCTGCTCTGAAGAGATCCTCAAGGGCAATCTGCAAGGTATAGGCGTGGGCAACAACCTCTGATCGCATTGCCTGATTCAAACCGGCCTCGCGTCGGCGCAGGCTGGTATAACTGGTGACAGCGATCACCACACTTACCGCGATTGTTAGGAATAGAATTAACCGCGTGCTTATCGCCATTGGCTTCCACCACGACCAAAGTTGCCCGGACCCGCTCTCCCATTTTTGAAGCTCGTTCATAATGTGCAACTCCCTTGCCAGTCTATCCCTGTTGTAGCCTACAGAATGCTTCAAAAGGGCTGCTTGCCGGTCAGGCCCGCAAGAGCGCCTCCCGCATTTTTTCAAAAACGAGGAAACATCTCATTTAATCATAAAAATGCCTGCAAGACAGCCGTGAAGGCCATTGAGTTACAGACACATCTATCACCGCTTACCTCTTTAATCATAGTATGCCGAGATGCCTGATTCACAGGGCGCAGGAAGAGAAGCCTTATCTTCTGCATGTGGCAAATTGGGACTGCGAAGGGGTTTGATTCTACACTCACCATCAAAGAACCTTTCCGGCAGTGTCACCGACAACCATCTCCGGGAAAGGACAGAAAATCCATATTAGGCGGGCTACCCCTCAAACAGAAACAGCATTTCGCTACACGATTTCCTATATTCCGAGCCGCCAGCCATCGCCTGCAAGACGGTTTTCGCCGCTGGCACAAACATTGCCTTTCGTCTGTTTGAGCAGAATTAAACGAGCCGGTTGGGTGCGACTCGCAAAAAGGGAGTTTTAGCATGAAGGTTCAGGAGATGATGACGAAAGAAGTTTTTGGGTGTTGGCCGGATTCGTCTCTGGTAGCGGCCGCGGAAATCATGTGGGCAAAGGATTGCGGCGCGCTGCCGGTGCTCGGAGATGACGATGGCGTGATAGGCCTGATCACTGATCGTGATATCAGCATCGCCGTGGCAATGACGCTTCGCAGCCCGTCAAATATCAACGTGGGGGAAGTTATGTCAAAACCTGTATACGCATGTGGCCCCGAGGACCACATCAAAGTAGCCCTCAACTGGATGGCGACTGTACAGGTCAGGCGGCTACCGGTGATTGATCAGTCGGGCGTTTTGCGAGGCTTGCTCTCGTTTTCCGACATCTTGACGTGTTGCTTGAGATCGGCGGGAGCAGAAACTTCGCCAATCTCCTGCCAGGAACTGATAGAAGCCTACGGGCGCATCTGCAAGCCGCGACGCGACGCGGAAGACAACCGGCAAGAGTGGCTTGCCGCCATAGCCTGACAAAGACCTTTTGAGCAACCGACAGACGCGCAGACCGCCCTGCGGAATGAGGCGAAGATGAAGAAACAATCGAAACTCCTTATGCGGCTGGCTCTGTCAATCAGCCTCTTTCTCGGCGCTCAGGCAGACGGATCAGTCAGGAGTCAACCGATTGGCGGAGGTGCTAGAGACAGGAACTTGAATTTGTTTGAACAGATTGGAGAGAAAAGATGAAAAAGCTATTTACGATCATTGCAACAATATCCTTGTTAGCCCTGGCAGGTGTCGGCACGGCACGAGCCCAGGTGATCAATGCCGTGGTGGCTAACATACCGTTTGATTTCACGGTTGGAAATAAGACCATGCCTTCGGGTCAATACACCGTAAAACCCGTTGACTCATCGCCTGGAAGTCTCATGACGATAAGCTATAAAGAAGGCAAGGTTCTGGAGGTATTCGGTATCGAAAATGCTCAGGCAAAGGGGGAACCTCATCAGGCGGAATTGATCTTTCATCATGTAGGCGACCGATACTTTCTTTCTGAGATTTTTGATTCGTGGAACCCGGCTGGCGCAGAGGTCCGCAGGCCGCGCGCTGAGCGCCGGTTTGAAAAAGAAGAGGCGATGGCTGGCCGAAGCAGTTACGTCACGGTGGTCGCTTTCAGCGCTTCATCAAAGCGATAACCCCGACGCCCAACCGTTGCGCGGGCGAAGTAGCCCCCTACGAATAACCCGCGCAACGGTCGGAGAGAAAACCGGCAGCCACGCTGGCGCAAACGCGGCTCTTTCGAACGGCTCAAGGCAATCATAGATGTCATGCACCTACGATTCTTAACAGGTCTTTCTGCTTTGGTATGATACCGAACAGTCTCTTGCTGGCTCCTTTAGATGCTTGAGCGGGTCACAAGAGTGAAACACGAACAAAGAGACTACTTTCTCACTCACTCTTGTAACTCTGGAACCAAGCCGACTCGGGTGAGGGAACTGATATGAGCAACACAGTTTTTGCGTTGAAAAGCGATGATTCGGGTGTGGCGGTTGAAAGACACAAGCGCATCTTGTGCGCGGATTATGATGAGGATAACCGCGAAATGATGGCCCTCTTTCTTGAAATATACGGCTACGAGGTGACAACGTCTGGCAGCCTGGCCGAGACACTGATGTTGATCGGAAAGGGCGGCTTTGATCTGCTCCTCCTTGACGACTGGTATCCCGACGGCCGTGGCGTTGATTTGTGCAGCCGGATTCATGCATTCGACGGCCAAACCCCTATCGTTCTTCTATCGGCTTACGCTCGCCAGGCTGACATTAACAAAGCGATGGAGGCGGGAGCGCAAGCCTACATCGTCAAGCCGTTTGATTTTGACGTGCTGACACAGACAATCGAGCGTATCGCATTATAGGGGCGGCGCGATTTTGCCTGAGCCTGCACGACACACGACGGGAGTCGCCGGCTGTTGCCGCGCAGAATTGGGAGAGACTGTGCGTCATCGCTGACGCTCCCGTCGCGTTCTTTGCAGCCGGTGGTTGAGCGGCTCTAAGAGCCTTCGCGCTGGCAGGGCAGAGTCCCGGGCGGCCATCCCGATTTAGAGGGATTCGGAATGAGAAAGCGAGTACAAACGCTCATCTGCATCGTCTTGTTTGCAGCGTATGGATTGATCTCGCTTTTCGCCCGATTCTGTATCATCTTCGCGCCTTGCCGCAGGAACGCGCACGGGCAAAGGAATTGCTCAATCGGCATGGACGCACGTCGCTCGACTATCTCAAAACCTGGCCTGACAAACCCTACTTCTTCAATTCGGCAAATGACTGTTTTATCGCCTACAGCGTCGGCGCAAGTGTAGCGGTCACGCTTGGCGATCGAATAGGCCCGGACGAACCACCCTCCAATTTTTCCTGAAAGTTGAATAGCCGTGCCATACATTCTGGATAAAAACGGGTGGCTTCGGATTGACAATGAATAGCTTTGTGATAGTATCGCACCTGCCAGTCTTTTGATTGTAGGCACATACAAACCACCGGCTGAAGAAGTTATAAAATTTTTAGCGCTCGCAATCATCCGATGAGCAGGTAAAAAATTATCCGGCCTTTCTGAATTGTTGTAAGCGGCTCGGAAAGAGGCGGCGACTCTGAATGAAGCTCCTCGCAGCAAGCTGCGAGGTATCGCGCAAGAGGGGAGGAAATGGAGCCGCAGCAAGCTGCGGGGAATTGCCTGACCCTCCTCAGATTCAAGCAGATTAACGTCTTCCTGAAACCCGGAACCGAACGAATCAGGAAATTCAGATGTGCCGTTATGAATCACGCCTTAAAGAAATTTTCTTTTTCCGCCAGTGCCCTGATGCTTTTACTCCTCGTTTTGGGTGGAAGCTGTCAAAAAAGTGGATCAATACGCGAACCCGGACAAACATCATCGCCCGCCGAAGGCAGCAAGATGAGCAAAATAGAGGCAGGATCGTGGGGCGGCCAGCACATAAGCATGGATGTAGGCGATCAGGGCATCACAATCGAATTTGATTGCGCTCACGGCGCGATTGATCGGCAGTTTGAAACGGATGAAAGCGGAGCTTTCGAAGTCATCGGAACATATGTAAAGGAATCCCCCGGTCCGGTGCGTCAGGGCGAAGAGTCCGACGCGCAACCGGCCCGATACCGAGGCCGCATTGATGGAAATGAAATGAATGTGACGATTACGCTCACCGGCACGGATGAGGTGATCGGAACATTTACGCTCACTCACGGCAAAGCACCGAGAGTGTTTAAATGCGGTTGAAAAGCAGAAAAGCCGGAGAGTAGCGCAAGGTAATCCGCCGCCCGGCGCTTTACTCTCAACTATAAACCTCTCAGAGTAACACGGGTCAGGCAAACTGGCCCGACGCCCGGCGCAAAATCCGGATATATCCACAACTTCGAATCTACAGGAGGATCGTATATGAAGTTCCGGCTATTAATTATCACTGTAATTGTCTTCTTTGTGTTTGGCATCTGGATACTGCCAGGCGAGGCCCAAAAGAGTGTCGGTGTCGGCGGCGGCGGAAAGGGAGGGAATCAAAAGATGGTTCCCAAATTCAGCAATGCCGTCAATTTCGCCGTATCGCCCCCGGTTCGCAGCTTTCCGCAGAGGCATATCTCTCCCTCGCCTGACGAAGAAGGTACCGAGATCAACGAATTGAACGACGAAATAGAACGCACGCCCGTGGCGGGAGCCGAGCTTCGCACGCACGATGCCGCGCTTCATTCACAACCCAATGCGCCAAACGTTATACCCGGCCCCACGCTGACATTTGAAGGGCTGGCCGATGTTGATAACCTCGGGCTGGTCAATCCGTCCGATTCAAACGCCGATGTCGGCCCTAACCACATCGTTGAAACCGTAAACAACAGGGTTCGCATATACAACAAGACGGGAACCCCCCTGACGCCGCCCTTTCTGATGAGCGATGTATTTGCGCCTCTTGGCGGAATATGCGCGCTCATCAATGACGGCGACCCCGTAGTGCTCTATGATCGCATTGCCGATAGATGGCTTCTCAGCCAGTTCGCCTTCACGGCTACAAACACCCCGCCCTACCACGAGTGCGTGGCAATCTCTAAAAACGGCGACCCGACCGGCGAATACTTTCTCTATGATTTCATAGTAGACGGCAACAACTTCCCCGATTATCCGCATCTGGGCGTGTGGCCCGACGGCTATTACATGTCAACCAGAGAATTCTTTCTGGGGGGCGGTTTCGTCGGCGTAGGCGCTGTCGCTTTCGACCGCGCGAAGATGCTTGTGGGAGACCCGACCGCCGGCATAATCCAATTTCAAAACGGAGACTTCAGCGATTCTTCCTCCGGCATGCTTCCGTCGGATCACGACGGATTGCTTCCGCCTCCTGCGGGCGCTCCGAATGTGTTTGCCATCTACACTTCGGCGACCTTTGGCGACCCGGAAGGCGACGCGGTCCGGCTCTTCAATTTCCACGCGGACTGGGTTACACCGGCAAATTCCACATTCCTTGAGCGGTCTGAAAGCCCGATCACAGTCGCGGCTTTCGACCCGCGCAATCCGAATGGAAGGACCGACATCGAGCAGCCCGCGCCTTCGGTTGCAGCCGACCGCCTGGATTCAATCGGCGACCGCTTGATGCACCGCGTGCAGTACTTCAATCGCGGTGGCGTAGAATCGCTTGTGACCACTCACACCGTAAACGTGAGCGGCGGAGCGGGAACCACGGCGGCAACGCATCAGGCGGGCATACGCTATTACGAGTTCCGCAAATCAACCCCCGGCGGCATGTATGCGGTTTACGATCAGGCTACATTTTCGCCGGATGCGGGCAACGGCTCGACCGGCACAAACCGCTGGATGGGAAGCGCGGCCATTGACAATCAGGGCAATCTCGCGGTTGCCTACTCCGCTTCGAGCACGACCCTTTTCCCCTCGATCAGGTATGCGGGCCGGGCCTTTAACGAGACGGGCGGTCTGCTTCAGGGCGAAGCCACGATGTTTGCCGGACTCGGATCACAACAGGCAAGCGGCAACCGCTGGGGCGATTATACCTCGACTATGATAGACCCGAGCGACGACTGCACCTTCTGGCATACAAACGAGTATTACCCTGCCGGGCTTACGCAGTTCAACTGGCACACGCGCATAGGCGCTTTCAAATTCACAAGCTGCACAACCCCGGCGCAGGGTACGCTTGCGGGAACGATCACCGCGTGCGCTTCCGGCGCGCCGATTTCAGACGCGATGATACAGGTTTCCGGCGGGCCGTCGAACGGGTATTCGAGCGCCACGATTGCCAACGGAACCTATTCGATGAAGCTTGCGCCGGGCAGTTATACGGCTACCATTAGCTCTATTCCCCGTAGCTGCGCCCCGGCAGGCCCGTTCAACGTAACCATCACCGATGGTCAGACGACCACGCTCAACGCCTGTCTCGATGGAGTGGGGGATATGGGTTACGTCTCTTCAGCCGTATCGGGCGGAAACGGAAACGGAGTTATTGATCGCAACGAGTGCAATAACCTGAACGTGACGATAGAGAATATCGGATGCGCCCCGGCCACAAACGTCTCGGCCACGCTTTCGACCTCCACGCCGGGAGTCACCATCACGCAACCGAATTCGCCCTATCCCAACATGGCGATTGACGCCACCGCCACAAACACAGTGCCTTTCTCTGTAAGCACGTCACCCGGCTTTATGTGCGGCACACCGATTGACTTCACGCTGACCGTAACATTCGGGGGCGGGTCGAGCATGGTCACATTCAGCCTGACGACCTGTACCTGCGCCGATGTCGTCATAAACGGTTCTCTCGACTCAAACGACCTTCAGCAGGACGGTCGCATGGGGCGCAACGGGGTAGCCAGTTCGTGTCTGATTCCCAAGGTATGCCCGGGTCCGATAGGAGCGGGTACAAACAGATCATACGATCTTTATTCGTTCACAAACGGTCCAACGGATGCTTGCGTGACGATTACGCTGACGGCAAATTGTCCGAGCGCCACAAACCCGATAATCAGCACGGCGTATCTGAACAGTTTCGTTCCAAGCAATATCTGCACAAACTATCTGGGCGATCCGGGTAACAGTCCGGCCCCGACCCTCGCATTCTCGTCAACCGTTCCGGCGGGCGCGACACTGCTTGTCAACGTGCACGAGATAAATCAGGGCGCGGGGTGTTCCAGCTATACGCTTACCGTTTCGGGTCTGGTCTGTGACACGGACGGCGGCGGAACCTGCGGCGCGTGCACGATCACCTGCCCGAGCAAAATAGTTGTGGATAACACTCCGGGTCAGTGCGGGGCAATAGTCAACTATCCGGCTCCGACAACAAGCGGAACCTGCGGCGTAGTGACCTGCACGCCGCCATCGAGCGGGTTCTTCCCCATAGGCAACACGGTCGTCACCTGCACGACTACTGCCGGAAACTCGTGCAAATTCATAGTGACGGTCAAGGACACACAGGCCCCGCAGATCACCTGCCCGGCCAATATCACAGCCGTCACACCGAATCCGAATTCGGGCGGCGCTGTGGTCAACTATGCGACGCCGGTTGCTACCGACAACTGCCCGGGCGTGACCGTGACCTGTTCACCCGCCTCTGGGACTACCTTCCCGCGAGGCGTGACAACTGTGACCTGCACGGCAAGAGATACAGCCGGGAACGTCACGACCTGCACGTTTAATGTGACGGTCTATGACATCTGCATCGAAGATAATACGAACCCTGCCAACGTAGTGCTGGCAAGCTCTACAACGGGAGATTATGTCTTCTGCTGCGGGGCAACGACGGTGTCAGGGACCGGAACAGTGACGAAGAAGCCGGGCGGGTTTATCACCATAACTCACACAACCTCGACGAAGAAGGTGACTATACAGGTGTTACCGCCGTTGAATGTAAATCAGCCGGTTACGGGTGCGGCATCGTTACAGATGCCGGTTGGCACTACGCTGTGTAATTTCAAAGACAGCAACATAGCCAACAACTCCTGTAATTGCACTGCTCCGTAACATGTATAACGAAGATCGAAATTCTGTCTGAGGAATCAGGCAGATAACAATTCAAGAGGGCCGGTCGCTTGCAAGCAGCCGGCCCCTTTTTTAGTGGGGCCGGGTCCACTGATCACTGCCGCGATCTATGCCAGGCGGTTTGGAGTGTCACTGCCCATCAAAAACGATTCGAGGTTTTCAATCGTGGTATCTATGATTCGCTGGAGAGCTTCCTCTGAGTTGTATGCGTTATGAGGAGAGAGGATCACCCGGTCGCTTCGCAACAGGTGATAGGTGGCAAGCGCCGTTCGCAAAGTGGATTGAGACAAATAATCCGCCACAAAAAACTGCTCTTCCATGATCACCTCTTCCGACTCGAAGGTGTCGAGCGCAACGCCCGCAAGCCGCCCCTCGCGCAGTCCTTCGATCACGGCTGCGGTTTCGACCACCGGGCCGCGCGAGGTGTTTATCAGGAAGGCATTCCACTGCACAAGCCTGAGCGACTCGCGATTGAAGATGTGCGTGGTCTCCGCGTTTAACGGCAGGTGGAATGTGAGGATGTGGCTTTTGCGGTACAGGGTTTCCAGATCGCAATACTCAGCGCCCGGAATGCTTCGAGCGAACTCTTCATCCGGGTACTTGTCATAAAGCAATATCCTGACCGAGAACGCCGCAAGCCTGCGCGCCACTTCGCGCCCGATCTTTCCGGTTCCGAGTAGCCCCACGGTCTTTCCGGCCAGATCATTGCCTCGGAGGTTTTCGCGGGAAAACGCTCCGTGCATGCTTTGCTCGATCATCGGGCGCAGTCTTCGGATGAGCGCAAGCACACAGGCGAGTGTGTATTCAGCCACCGTCACGCTCCCGTAATCGGGCACATAGTAAACAGGGATCGAACGCCTGCGGCAGGCTTCGACATCTATGTGATCGTAGCCGGTCGAACGGGTCACGACTACTTTCAACGAAGGAAATTTCGAGAGCGTCTCTTCGTTTACAGGATTGTTTACAAAGACCGCGATGGCCTCGGCCGTATGCATTTCGGGAGACGGATCGAAATCAGGTGTCAGCCGCTCATCGAGCAAATGCACTTCCCAGCCCTTCTCAGACTTGAGCGATTCGAATGAATGGCGCTCGAAATTAGAGACATTGAAGACTATCAGTTTCATAGCTGAATCGTGAATCGTGAATCGTGAATCGTGATGCGTGAAACTTGCAATTTCAATTCGAGGAGCCGCCCGCTTCCGGTCACGCATCACGCATCACGATTCACGATTCACGATTCACGCATAACTTGCCTCGGTTTCGGCCAGTACCGCGTGGATGGCTCGAATCTCATCGATCATCTGTTTGAACATCTCAGGCAAAAGCGCCTGTGGCCCGTCCGAGAGCGCCTGCTCGGGATGGTTGTGAACTTCCACCATAATGCCGTCTGCGCCTACGGCTACGGCTGCTCGCGCAAGCGGAATCACTTTATGACGCTTGCCCGTGCCGTGCGACGGGTCAACTATGATTGGAAGGTGAGAGCGGTTCTGCACCGCGGGCACTATGGATAAATCCAGAGTGTTGCGTGTGTGATCGGCAAATGTGCGGACGCCGCGCTCGCACAGGATTACCTGATAGTTGCCCTCGGCCATTATGTATTCGGCTGCCAGCAGCAATTCTTCAAGCGTAGCCGACATCCCCCGTTTCAACATCACGGGTTTGCGTGATTGCCCCGCGCGTTTGAGCAACGAGAAGTTCTGCATGTTGCGCGCGCCTATTTGCAACAGGTCGGCGTAGCTCTCGACCAGACCGAAGGTATCGGTGTCTAATACCTCGGTTACGATTTGCAGCCCGAATCTCTCACGCGCTTCGGCCAGTATCTTCAACCCTTCTTCGCCCAGCCCCTGAAACGAATATGGAGAAGTGCGCGGCTTGAATGCGCCGCCGCGAAATAATTTCACCCCGCACGAGGCTACGATCTCGGCTATCTCCAGAATCTGCTGTCGGGATTCGACCGCGCAAGGCCCGGCTATTATGGCAGGCTCCGGCCCGCCTATTTCCGCGTCTCCTACGCGCACGACCGTGTCTTCGTGTTTGAGGTCGCGGCTGACCAGCTTATAAGGTTTCGAAACCTTGATGGCTTCGGCCACGCCGGGCAGTATCTCGAAGTGCCCCGGATCAATCGCGCCCTGATTGCCCGTAATTCCGATGGCGGTGCGGGTAGCGCCGGGCATCGCGTGAGGCTTGAATCCGAGTTCGCGTATGACTCTGAGCACCTCTTCCACCTGCTCCGGGGTGGCTTCCGACTTCATCACGATAAGCATAAATTTCTCCTGACTTACACGCGCGTTTCCCGATCAGTTGTATAACCCTGCCCGATAACCTCAGGCAAACGCGACTGCGTATCACATCCGCTCAGGCGCTTCGATGCCGAGCACCGCGAGCGCCGCGACCAACTGCCGCCGCACGATTGAAGTTATGGCTACAAGCACCTCGCGGCGCGTCGGGTCTGATTCCGACAGGATGTGATATTTTTGATAAAAGACATTGAACCTCTGCGCGAGTTGAAACGCCCATTTGGCGACCACCGATGGTTCGAGCGCCGCGACCGCGCCACGAATTGTCTCCGCGAGCCGCGTGGCAAGATAGACGAGCGACCACAACTCGTCGCCGTCCTCGCCGCTTAGAACTTCGGCGATCTGCTCGCGCGAAAACCCTTCCGCATCGAGCGAGGATTGCTTTATGCCCGCATCCTCGAGCTTTCGGAATATAGAATTGGTCCTGACAATCGAGTATTGAATGTAGGGCCCGGTCTCTCCGTCAAAGGCCAGCGCCTCTTTGAAGTCAAACGAGATTATCGAGGTGCGCGAGTATTTGAGAAGGAAATAACGAAGCGCGCCTACGGCGATTTTATGCGCCGCGTCCTGTTTGTCCTCCGGGCTGAGATCGGGGTGTCGGCCTGCGACTTCCGCCAGCGCGTTTGCTTCGAGTTGATCTATCAAATCGTCGGCCTTCACTCCAAGCCCTTTGCGGCCCGACATGCTTATGACCCCGCGCTGCCGGTCTTCTTCGGAAAGCGTCTGCCCGAGTTGCTCGGCTGAAGCCGGAGTCAGTACCACCTTTTCATATGCGAGGTGGGCGCTTCGCTCTACGCGCTGATCGTGGTCCACGGCCATCACGCCGAGCTTTACGTAATGCTGCGGGTAGGACTGGCCTATGTCGATCACATTGAAGAAGGCGGCACCATTTCCGAACTGCGGGTGGTCGGCCACGTTTTCGCTCGCGTCTGATGTCGTTATCCAGACCGTGTTTTGGTCCGGGTAGGTGTGAAAGGGCTTGTAATAAAAATCGATTCCAAGCTGTCCGAGCTTCCACAGGTGAAAGGCTATGTCTTTGCCCGTATAAGTGACGGTCCCGTTCGAGCGCACTATGACCTTATCGGCTTCGTGCTCGCTCTCGCCGTCCGCGCCTTCTTCGCCCTCGTCGCCCGAGCGCATGACCCAGCACCCCGAAAGCTTCCCTCCGGTTTCGTATTCGATGGCGTGGCGCGCTTTGAGAAGATCGAAGGCGCGCTCCCAGATATGCATGTGAAGCACATCGGATTCACGCGGCAATACGTCGTATTCGACTCCCAACCTGAGCATCGTATCGAGGTGAGAGCGACCTATGCGAGTCGAAATGTAATCGGCCATCTCGTAGGTTTCGCCCTCGCCGGATTCGATTTCGTGAAGAGTGTCGGCGCGCAGCGCGAGTCGCGATTTATCCTCTTCATAAAAGCCGCCCACGCGAGCATAAAGGTCCCAGCAGTAATAATCGAACCTGTCGCTTATGGCCTTGATCTCGTCGAGGGTTTTCGGGTTCACGAATTTGAATCCGACGACTACATCGGCCACCTGCACCCCGGTGTTATCGATGTAATTCTGCACCTCCACCTGTTCGCCCCCGGCGCGAAGCAATCGGACGGTCGTGTCTCCGAGAACGGAGTTACGCAGATGGCCTATGTGGGCGGCCTTGTTCGGATTGACCGAAGTGTGTTCAACGATGATCTTGCCGCCAAGCGTGGACGCAAGGCGTTCAGGCTCGCGCACAGAGTCGAGCAAATAAGCGGTCCGGTTGAGATAGAGATTTATGTATCCCGCGCCCGCCACCTCTGCGCGGGCGACCCCCTCGATACCGCGCATCTCTTCGGCCAGACGCATTGCGATGTCTCTCGGATTCTGTTTCTGCCCCGTAGCCGCTTTTAATCGCTTTGCAAGCTCGAAGGCCAGGGGGAAGGCCAGATCGCCCATCGCGGTTTTCGGAGGCACTTCCACAGAAATTTCTGTAAGCTCTATATCGAAAAGCTCTTTTATGGCCGAACGCAGACGTTCGCGCACAACTTCTTGAATCAACATATTCGGATCAACTCCCTGCTCAGTCATCCCCGGCGCGGCGCGTGCCGCAGGGTGGAAACCAAAATACTAGCAGCCGGAGGGTATGCTTTGAAAGCGGGCGCGGGAGACAAACGGTCGACGGAGTCAGTAGTCATTCAGGGTCATTCGGTTATCCAAAATGTAGGATAGGAAAATGAAAATGGGCCGGGACGGACGCGGATGCGGCCTATTTTCATCTCGCCCTCGCTTCAAATCAACCCTTGATATTGTGTTCGCCTATCGCCTGTAGGTTAAAAACTGAATGGCCCACGCACAAGGCGGGTTTATTCCAGATTTAATATTATGCGAACTGCTTGCGCTCTTCATCGGTCAGGTAGGCGGTTCGATAATCAAGCTCTGGAAATATGGAGTCGCGCGATTCGATCTGGCCGAGCCACTCGCGGTCTATCTGGTTTTGCCCGATCATCTCGTAGAGCCGGTTGAAGCGATATATGTGATCGCGGAATCGGTTTTCGGCGTACTCGACCGCCGTGCCCGTAGTGATTATAAAGGCCCAGTCGGAGGATTCGGCCAGCAGCAATTCGCGCGCTGCCTGATTGAGCGCCCGCCGGAGCTCGCCTGCGGGTGAAGGGTGCGCCCGAGCCATCTCTATCATTCGGTCTTCGGCTACATGCTGGTGTTTATACATCCACCGGGTCTTCTCATTTATCCACACGCGATTGTAGCCTTCGGCTCCCCACGAAGAGGCAGCGGGCTGCTGGCGCTGATTTTCGGGGAACTCCGCCAGATAATCGAGCGGGGTCGCAAGCCTGATATTTGATTCTTCGAGATGAATCTTTCGTATCAGGTGATTTAAGAATTGCGGCCCCTCAAACCACCAGTGGCCGAACAACTCCGCGTCGTAGGGCGAAACTATGATCGGCTTGCGATCCATAATAGATTCGAGGCGGAGAGCCTGATCCTTCCGGCTCGACAGAAAATGCTCGGCATGAATTGCGGCCTTACGGGCCGCCCACTCAGGCGCGTAGTATTCCTTTTGGCCCAGATCAATCTTGCCCGTTACGCGATGATATTTGATGCCCAGATTACGCCTCACACCATCCCGGTGCAGATAGGGTTTTATGTAGTCGTAATCGGCATCATAGGCGAGGTCGCGATAGAACTCCCTGTAATCCGGGTCGCCCGGATAACCCGATTCCGCGCTCCATACCTGGCGGCTGGTTTCGATGTCTCGGGCAAACGCGGCCACTCCCGCAGGCGTTATGACCGGCCCGTATATGCCGAGTCGCGGGCGCGGGCTGCCAAACATTAGGGCGTGCGCGTCGGCTATGAAAAAGCTCTGCCCCGCCTCTCGGATCAACTCGTCCAGATTGGTTTCATAAGCACATTCGGGAAGCCAGATTCCGCGAGCAGCGCACCCAAAATGTTTGATAAAGTTCTGCCGCCCTACTTCTATCTGAGCGCGGCGGGCTTCGCGCCTGATTATCAAAGGGAGAAGCGCATGCGTGGCAGAGGAAGTGATTATGTCAATCACACCGGCATCGGCCAGAGCGCGAAACCCTTTCAGAAGGTCGCAGTTGTAGCGATCATCAAAGGCAAGGCGCGCGGCTTGAAAACGTTTCAGGTACATCCGCGCCGTGGCGTTCATCTCCGGGTGATACGCCGTGCGCCGCACCTCTTTTTCAGATAACTCGATCAGTTTCGACACGTGCCCGAGATAGCGCCCTTTGAGCAACTCGTCTGAAAGCATCTCGCACAGCGGGGGCGTAAGCCCGATCGTTATGCGCGCGGGCACGACCGCCGAGGCGAGGCTTTCAAACATTTCAAGCAGTGGGATGTAGGTCTCGCTTATGGCTTCAAACAGCCACTCTTCTTCCAGAAACTCCGGGTGCTCCGGGTGGCGCACAAAAGGCAGGTGAGCGTGCAGAATGATTGCGAGCAGTCCCTTTTCCATTTGTGATGCGTGACGTGTGATTCGTGATTTTGGATCTCAAATCTCAGATCTCAGATCTCAAATCTGTTGTCCTTATGCGCGAATCAGTTTATCGCTCGAAGGCGAGAGCGGAAGCTCTCCCTCATAGCGATCTTCGCCTTCTTCGGGTATTGCGGACGCGGGCGCAACCTGTTCTGCTGAAAAACCTGAGGCCTCGACCATTTTGCTGAACCCCCGTATGTCTGATTTGTACTCGCTTTCAGCGGGCGGTTTACTCGAAATGACGGCCTCAGGCGTATGGACGCGGTTGGACCTGACTATGGCAATGTAACCGTGTAGGGGCGAGCGCACGCCTATTTCAAATTCATACTCGCGCCCGGGGGCAGCCTCTACCCAGTAATTGTCCTGTTGCTCGACGGCAAAAAAACTTTCCTCGCGGCTATTGACCTCGATTTGCCTGAGCGCCGTATGAAAGGTCGCCACTTCTTCGGTCGGAAAATACCGACTCAAGGCCCGAAGCGTGTCCCTGCGCAATTCCCAGTAGACGAATATATGGGACGGATCCTGGACTATGGCACGGATCATATCTATATCGTAGCTGTCTGGAACGAATGATACGGTCTCGTTCACGGCGATAGCGATTGAAGGTTGCGAGGTGAAAGCCCCCTCATATTTTTCGATGGATAAGGATGGACCAAACACAGACAAAAATGCATCTCCTTGTACTTGAAAATGGAAAGGTAGTTTTTAGTTGATGAAGCGGATAGTGTCAAGCGCTCCGGGCGCAAACCCTTGCCCGTAATGAGTTAATTGTGTTAGCTTTCAAACACCCTATTTAACTTTTTAGCCTGGGGGGAGAATCGTTTAATGGAAAAAACTTCACAACAAAACACAATACAAGACAGCTTTCTCAACAGTGCCCGCAAAGAGCGAAGCAATGTGACAATCTACCTCATGAGCGGCGTCAAGCTCACCGGAAGGATAAAGAGTTTCGACAAATATTCTGTGATTCTTGAAGCCGGTTCACAAGAGCAACTGATCTTCAAACACGCCATCTCGACCGTGTCGTTGCCGCGCGGCGGCGGGCGTGATTACTATCATCCTCGCGGACCTTCTGTAGGGGATCGCGTTGAGCGTGAACACCACGCAGAGCGCGAACATCACGCAGAGCCTGCGCCAGGTGCACAATCCAGTACGGCTTCAAATCAGGAGAGGTCTTGAAATTCTCGTTGCGGATTTGTGATTCACACCAATCTTGAAGACCCTGGGCTGCCCCTGACACGGCAGCCCAAGTAATTTGGGAACACTTTTGACGCGCCGGTCTCTATCAAACGGCTGAATCAAACTCACGGCCCGCGTCCGGGGAGCCTGAAAGAATCGATATATGCGCGGTCTCTTTATAACACTTGAGGGCATAGACGGGTGCGGGAAGAGCACTCAAATGCGTATGCTCGCACGCACGCTCGAAAACTGTGGAATCGAGACTATAACCACGCGCGAACCGGGCGGCACTCCCACAGGCGAGCACATCCGCGCTCTTATGGTTTCAGGTGAGAGCGCAAAGATGACGCCTACGACCGAGCTTTTATTGATGGCCGCAAGCCGCGCTCAACACGTGGCCGAGGTGATAAGACCGGGCGTCGAAGCGGGCGGGGTAGTAATCTCGGATCGTCACACGGATTCTACGGTAGCCTTTCAAGGCTACGGGCGCGGGCTGAACCTTGCGATGATAGACGAGTTGAACAATTTTGCCACTAAAGGTTTCGCGCCTGACCTGACCATATTGTTCGACCTGGAGCCGGAGACGGCGCAAAGAAGGCGGGGCGCTCGCCCCGTGGGCGGACTGCTCGGGGCGCTTGATGAAGAGAAGCTTGATTTTCACAGGCGAGTCCGCGAAGGATACTTGAATCTGGCGGCGGGGTACCCTGATCGCATTCGCACAATCAACGCGAGCGGCTCAGTCGAAGAGACGCATAAAGCGGTCCTCTCGCTCGTTCTGCCGCTTGTTGAGAAAATGGTTAGTGATGCGTGATGCGTTCGATGATGCGTGATGCGCGATGCGTGATTTTACCGAGCTTGCAAATCATTTTTGACAAGCACCCGCTTGAAAATCACGTATCACGCATCGCGCATCATCGAACGCATCTACTTAGTGCAATATGCTGGATGATGAACTGGTAATCGAGACGCCTGAGCGCGTGGAATTGCATTACGTGCTGGCAAACGTTGGCAACCGCTTTCTGGCCGCGGCCATAGACCACCTGATTCAGCTTGCGGTGATAACTGCGATTGGACTCATTGCCTTGGCGGCAGGCAAGTGGAATATCTTTAATTCCATGAGTACGTGGACGGCGGCTCTGACCGTGCTTGCGGTTTTTGCCGTTTACTGGGGCTACTTTGTGGTCTTTGAAACTATCTGGAGCGGGCAGACTCCGGGCAAGCGCATAATGCGGTTGCGTGTGGTGCGCGAAGACGGGCGTCCGGTCAGGTTCTTCGAAGCATTTGTAAGAAACCTTCTCCGCTTTGTTGATTTACAGCCCTTCCCCTCTTATGCCATAGGCGTGGTCTCGATAATCTTCAGCCCGAGGTCGAAGCGCATCGGGGATTTCGTCGCCGGAACCGTAGTCGTAAAGGAGCGCGCCACGGAAGCTCCTTCACTCGAAGAGATCATAAAAATTTCGGAGATCGAGCAGCAACGTCTTGAGCGCGCAAGTCCTGCGCCCTTTAGCGCCGATACACGGTTGCTCACCGAACGCGAGGTGTATGCGGTCGAGACTTTTCTGAAGCGCAGGTTTGAATTGCCTGAGCCGAATCGCTCCGCGCTCGCCGCTCGGATCGCTCATCCGATCTCAACCCGGCTCGGCATCAACGCCGATCAACTCTCGCCAGAATCCATCCTCGAAGAGATCGAGCGACAGCATCGCGCTCAATCGCGCTATATCGATTAGCGCGCAAAGGGCCGGAATAAAAATCTTCTGCGCGGTATTTATAAGTAAGAGCGATTTTGCCCGACGGTATCTGTTCAGAAAGGGAGAGATTTGCCACAGAGTCACAAAGACACAGAGATTTTTATAATCTTTTCTCTGTGCCTGCGGTGCCCCTCTATGGCTACTGCTGATCGCTTGCACCCTACGAGAGCCATTTATCCGATTCGTGATAGTATTTATTAAAAGCGTCAATTAAAGGCGTCTATTAAAGCGTCTATTAAAGGCGGCATCGCGCGAGGAGAGAGTCAGAAATGTTGATCAAGAGACCGGAAGATATTAAAAGCAGCGAAATCACGGACGAAGCCGTATACACAAACCGCCGCGCATTTATACGCAGTGCTGTGCTTGCCAGCTCGGCAGTGGCTACGGGGCTGCTCTATCGAAAGCTGACCGGGCAGTCTCAATCCGCGCCCGCCGCCACAGACGGCGCAAGCCCGCAGCCTGCCGCCTCGGGAACAACGGTTGCGGGCGAGAGCCTGACTTCTTATCAGGACATCACGCATTACAACAATTTTTATGAATTCACCACAAACAAGGGGGGGGTCGCGTCAAAGGCAAGCGGTTTTGTCACGCGGCCCTGGACCGTGTCGGTCGAAGGTCTGGTAAATAAACCGGGGGTCTATGACATAGACGATCTTGTAAAGCTGTATCCACCCGAAGAGCGCATATACCGGCTTCGATGCGTGGAAGGATGGTCTATGGTGATCCCGTGGCTTGGCTTTCCGCTCGCCCGCCTTCTCGACGCGGTAGAGCCGACCTCGCAGGCAAAGTATGTTCAGTTTGTTACTCTGCTTGACCCGACCCGCATGCCCAATCAAACCACAAACGTGCTCGACTGGCCTTATGTGGAAGGGCTGCGGCTCGATGAGGCCACACATCCGTTCACGTTGCTTGCCACAGGGCTTTACGGCAAGCAGCTTCCGCCGCAGGACGGAGCGCCGATCAGACTTGTAGTGCCGTGGAAATACGGATTCAAGAGCATAAAGTCTATCGTGAAGATAAATCTGGTCGAGCGCCAGCCTGCGACCACCTGGAGCACCTACGCGCCAAATGAGTACGGGTTTTACTCAAACGTAAACCCCGACGTAGACCATCCGCGATGGAGCCAGGCGACCGAGCGCCGCATAGGCGAATTTGGCCGCCGCGATACGTTGCTCTTCAACGGCTACGGCGATCAGGTCGCGCAACTCTACCGGGGGATGGATCTGCGAGTCAATTTTTAACGGGAGCGTAAAGGGTGGAAGAGATACAATTTGCAAAACGGCTGGTATTCATAAACGCGCTTGTTCCGATAGTCTTGCTTGGATGGGACGCCTATCATCACAGGCTTGGAGCCAACCCACTGGAATTTGTCACGCATACGACGGGGACGCTCACGCTCGTATTCCTGCTTTTGTCGCTCGCGGTCACGCCTCTCAGAAAGATGCTCGGGCTTCCATGGCTGATAAAAGTGCGCCGGATGCTGGGGTTGTACGCCTTCTTTTATGGCTTCCTGCATTTGATCACCTATTTCTGGTTTGACAAGTCGTTCAATCTCGCGGAAGCCGGAAGAGACATACTAAAACGCCCGTTTATCGCGATTGGAATGCTCGGCTTCTTTTTGATGGTTCCGCTTGCGATCACTTCGACAAACAGTATGGTCAAGCGACTCGGAGGAAAGCGCTGGCGGCAGTTGCACAAAGCGGTATATTTCGCGGCGGCGGCGGGCGTCGTTCATTACTGGATGCTTGTGAAAGCCGACACGCGGCTGCCTGTTGCTTTCGGCGTGGCGCTTGCGATCCTTCTCGTCTACCGGATACTGAACAAATACCTGCCAAAATGGACCGAGAGAAAACCTGCGCGAACCTGAACCGTCCGAGTGATGATGGTGGTTCGTGAGATTTGAAATCAGCACATAAACAGCCATCCGCCTGAAAGTCACGCATCACGCATCACGCATCATCGAATGCATCACGCATTAAAAATCGCTTGACTGATTGCGCTTTCGCTGTCCTACAATTACGTCTTTACAAATGACCGGACCGATAAAATTGTAGGAAGAGGGCTTATGGCGGATCAGACGGCTGAGACCAGAAAAATGACGACGCTTGTCGAGGTGAGTCAGGCCCTTTCGGGCGCGCTCAAACTTAAGGCGGCGCTTCATCGCGTACTTGAAATACTCGAACGCCATCACGGAATGATCTTCAGTCGCATAACCCTGCTCAGGGAAGGGACGGAAGAGCTTTACGTGGAAGCGGCCAACGGCGTGAGCGCAGATGGAGAGGCCGACGGCGTCCGACTGGGCGAAGGCATAACGGGCCGCGTCATCGAAAGCGGCAAGCCGGTCGTCGTGCCACAGGTCAGCCAGGAACCTCTGATCTCAAACCGAACGGCGCGCGCAAAACAGAAGAAGCATCAGGAGAGAAGCTTTATCTGCGTGCCCATCGTGCTCAATCGCAAGACGGTGGGCGCGATTGGCGTCGATCTGATATTCAAGCAGGGCCGCGATTACGAACGCACAGTCAAGTTTCTGCGCGTGGTCGCCTCGATGATAGCGCAGGCGCTCAAGATTCAGCAGATAGTCGGAACCGAACGACAGCGACTCCTTGACGAGAACATCCATCTGAAACAGGAATTAAAGGAGCGCTACGATTTTTCAAACATCATAGGCAACAGCGGCCCCATACGACAGGTCTACGAACACGTGGCTCAGGTTGCGCCCACAAACACCACCGTGTTGATACGCGGCGAATCCGGCACGGGCAAAGAGTTGATCGCCCACGCGATTCACTACAACTCGCCACGGGCAAAGAAGCCGTTTGTAAAGGTGAGTTGCGCGGCGCTTCCCGACACGTTGATCGAATCCGAATTATTCGGCTATGAGAAGGGCGCTTTCACAGGCGCGCAGGGCCGCAAGAAGGGGCGCTTCGATATGGCCGAAGGCGGCACGCTCTTCCTTGATGAAATAGGCGATCTCAACCTCTCGACACAGGTGAAGTTGCTCAGGGTATTGCAGGAGCGCGAGTTTGAGCGGCTGGGCGGGATCGAGTCGGTCAAGGTCAATGTGCGGTTGATCGCGGCCACAAACAAAGACCTGGAAAAAGGGATTGTCGAAGGAGCCTTTCGCGAGGACCTCTTTTACAGGCTCGACGTGTTCACTATATTCGTGCCGCCGCTCAGAGAACGCAAGTCGGATGTGATGCTTCTGGCCGATTACTTCTTAGAGAAATACGCGCTCGAACACGGAAAGGACATAAAGCGCATCTCGACACCGGCCATCGATATGCTGACTTCGTATCACTGGCCCGGCAACGTGCGCGAACTGGAAAATTGTATCGAGCGCGCCGCGCTTGTCTGCGACGGGCATGTCATACACGGTCACCACCTGCCTCCAACCTTGCAGACCGCTTCGGCAAGCGGGACCGTCACGCGGCTGTCATTATCGGCAGCCGTGGAAGCTTACGAAAAAGACCTGATCGTGGACGCGCTCAAGACTACGCGAGGTAACGTCTCCCGTTCGGCAAAGCTTCTGGATACGACCGAACGCATACTCGGATACAAGGTGAAGAAATACGCTATAGACTCCAGGAGATTTCGCTGAATTGAGAGTCGCGTCTCTTATCGTTTATAAGCCGCCGATGCCAGTTCCGTCTGCGGAGTGAAAGTTTTTTGCTTAAGATCGGCAAGCCACTCGGCGCGATGCTCGACATTTTGTGTATCTTCAAAAGTAAAGATGATCAGAAATCTGGTCTCCGTCCCTTTTATGACATTGACCTTCCATCCCTGATATTTGAGCAGAGTGCCGTTATGTTTGTAACGCTGAAACTCTTTGTCGATGAATTGATCGACGGTAATACCCTCCTGATTCGAAGCCAGATGACGAAACTGCTCCATCAAGGCCAGCGCTGCTTTGGCGTCAACTTGTTTCGAGTCGTAATGAGAGTATACGATATAGTAACAACCCAGCACGCCCGCGACCAGAACTATAGCGACGACCAGCAAGGATGCCATCCCGGTTGCTCCCCGGTTTGCTCGTTTAGCTTTTTTCTCGCGTTCCCGTTTCTGGCCCTGCATGGCCTGCTGACGGGCCTCGCGCTCTTGTTCCTGTTCCTTCTCGTGTCGGCTTCTGGTTGTTTGCTGGCTGCATCCAGGGCAGCTACCCGATTCCGACACTTCGTTATGACAGTTCGGACATCTCATGGCCGTTTCTCCTAATAAAATCTCTTCTGCCTGGTCTGGGGTTCATATTCTTATGGCAGTTTTGATACCAGATATACCCGGGTTCGAGATTTGCGGACAATTAAGGCGCTGGAATCACAAATCCCGGCCCGGCAAGAGACGCCGTACCCAGATGAATAGGATTTGAATAACATTTTTTGTTAGGTGAAATATCGCCGGATTGACAAATGCCGGCAGCGGCGTCAGACATCAGGGGGTAAAGCCTATGCGCCGCATTAAATCCTGAAATCGCGGGTCAGAACGGAGGCTATCGAAGACCGGGTCTGTCTTGAGGTGGATCACATAATACGAGCGGTCGGCGTAAACGTGTTCGAGCCATTCAAGCGCCCGCTCTTTATCGCCCATCGCCGCATAGATCGCCGCAATCGGATAGGAGGAAACCGTTTGCCCGCTTGCGCTTTTGATGGCTTCCTGAAGGTAGCGCTCGGCCTCGCTTCTTTTCCCCCAGACAGCATAAGCGCGGCCCACCCAGGCCGTCATCGTCCGGTCGCCGCTAAGCTCAATATACTTTTGAAATTCGCGCACCGCATCTTCATACATACGCTTTCCTTCGAAGGCGAGCGCCAGTTGAAAATGGGCTTCGGCGAAATCGGGTTCCTCGTCGAGCGTCTTGCGGAGTTGTTCTATGGCTTCATCATACCTGCGCCCGTTCAGGTATATTCTGCCCATAGCCGTACTGATTATTATCGAAAGCGGATCGAGCTCACGCGCCATCCTTATCTGCGCCAGCCCCTCGTCTACCCTTCCCATACTGCCGAGGTAAACGGCGTACCAGTGACGGGCCGTCGCGTAATTTGGATTCATCTCGATGGCCTGTCTGTATTCGCGCTCCGCATCCGCCCACTTCCATTCATATTCGTTTACAGCCGCAAGCGAGGTATGAGCTTCGGCCAGCGTGTCATCGAGTTCCAGGGCGCGGGTGGCCGCCGCCCTTGCTTTTGGAAGAGAGTCGCTTATCGGGAGCGCGCCGTATTCGCCAAGCAGACTGTAACAATCGGCCAGTCCCGCGTGCGCCAGAGCATAGCCGGGGTCTTCCTCGATAGCCTGATTGAAAAAATCTATGCCCTTCTTCAGCCCTTCGACGGTTCTCTTGTTCCACTGATAGCGGCCTTTCAGATAAAGCTGATATGCCTCGCTGTCCTCCGTATAATGTTTCGCAAAACGGCGCTCATACTCGCCCGTGAGCCTGAGTTCAAGCTTGTCTGCTATCTGTTTTGCGATCTCTTCCTGGGTGGCGACGATCTCCGACAGCTTGCGATTATATTGCTGCCCCCAGACCTGGCTGTTGTCATCCGCGTCAACGAGGTCCACGTTTACTATGAGTTGATCGCCTCGCAAGGTGATTCTGCCGGTAAGGACCGCGCGCACGCCGAAATTTCCGGCCACCGTCTTTGCATCGGGTTGCCTGTCTTTATATTTGAAGACCGAGTTGCGCGACATCACTTTCAAATTTGGCGATTGCGAGAGCTTGTTGATGAGGCTTTCGGTGATGCCGTCTGAAAGGTATTCCATGTTGGGGTCGCCGCTTTCGTTGAGAAACGGCAGGACAGCCAGAGAGTCTATCGGTTTGGGCTTGCCGCCAAGGCCCCAGTAAGCAAGCGCGAATGCGACCGCAACCACAAGCGCAGCGAGGCCGATGAGCATTCGAGAGCGCGATTGCTTGATTCCGGTCAGCACATTTCCGACCATCGCGGTCGTGCGCGCCGATTCCGTCTGGCTAATGTCGGCAGCCCCGCTCTTAACGGTTTCGCTTGCGACTCTCTTAGCGCCTGCGGTGGCGGGCGCGCCTCTCTTGTTGAAATTGGGCGGGATGGAAGGCTCCATCCCGGCTTCGAATTCCTGTCGCTGCTTTTGCCGCCTCAGCACATAGAGCAATTCTTCTGCGGTCTGATAGCGTTGCTGCCTGTCCTTGGCCAGCGCCTGAAAGACCACCGCCTCAAGCTTTGACGGTATGTCTTTACGATAGCGCGAAAGAGCGTGAGGTTCGCGGTCGAGCAACGCTACGATCAGGTCGCTGACCGTAGGCCCTTCAAACGGCCTGCAACCCGCGATCATTTCATAGATTATGACGCCGAGGCTGAAGATGTCTGTGCGCCCGTCCACGCTGAGTCCGCGCGCCTGTTCGGGCGACATATAACTCGGGCTGCCCACGACTATTCCCGGCTCGGTCTTCACAAACGATACGGTTGGCATCTCATCTTCTGAAACACTTTTGCCGGCGGAGGTATCCTGTTCGGCAAATTTCCCCGCAAGTTTTGCGATTCCGAAATCGAGCACTTTGACGTACCCGTCGGGCCTGAGCATCACGTTCTCAGGCTTTATGTCTCTGTGGACTATGCCTTCGGCGTGCGCCGCCGCAAGCGCGCTGGCTATCTGAATGGCGATGTCTAAAATCTCGCCCAGGTCGATCTTTACGCGAGACATATACGAGCGCAAGGTCTCGCCCTCAACAAGCTCGGTTGCGATAAAGTGAGCAGAATCGGTCTGCCCGATTTCATAGATCGTGATTATGTTTGGATGATTGAGCGCCGAAGCGGCGCGTGCTTCCTGTTCGAAGCGGCGCAATCGTTCTTCGTCCCTGACGAATTTCGCGGGAAGCAATTTGAGGGCAACCTTGCGGCCCAGTCTCGCGTCTTCCGCCAGGTAGACCTCACCCATTCCGCCCGCCCCAAGGTGCGAGATGATTTTGTAATGTCCGATTTCGATGCCGAGTGTTGGATTCACAGAATTTGAAAGGGCTTTCGATTACGCCTGCTGCAATCCGCCAACGTTCTTCTATTGTCGTCTGACGTATGTTACTACTGTGGCATTCGGTCTTTCAATGCCCTATTCTACGGATGGATACTCAAACCGTCGGCGAAAGTGATGATAGAATCCATATTTCGGTATGAGATCAGATGAGCAATCGCGATTAATTCCGGCCCTGACTCTTGTAGTGCTCGTTTTCCTGACCCTGTTTATCGGCGCCTGCCGCAAGGGATCAAACGCGCCCGAAGGCGTTATCGAGCCCGGGCCTGCGGGCGAGCCTGACGAGTATTCGGCGACCATTGTGCGAACAATCGAAAACGGCGAGCATCGCGAAGTAAGTGTTGCTCGCATATTGCGCTCCTCTTCGCTCACAAGAGAAGAGTGGACCGAGGGAGGCGCTCCTCGCGCGCTCATCTTTCGACCTGATCTCGGCAAAATTTTCCTGCTTGCGCCCGACAGACAACTTTACTCGGAGACCTTCATCAACCCCGAGACATCAGCCGAGACTGCCGCACAGAATCCCGCTAACGACAATCAATCGGTGACTGATCCGGAGGCGATTGAAAACGCTTTTTCCGATGCGCCGAATCCTTCAAGCGGCGAGACGCGTTTGCTGCCCGATCAGATTATAGACAATCACCCCTGCGAGGTAATCGAGCGGCGCGCGGTTTTCCCTGACAATCACATCGAGATAACAAGAGAATTCCGCGCCCGCGATCTTGCCGGGCTTACGATCAGAGTCGAAGCCGAATCAAATGGCTCAAGAATAATTACCGAACGGCGCGACATAAAAACCGAAGTATCACCCGACGAATTCAAAATCCCGGATGGTTTCAAGCGGGTAGAAAAGCTGCCTGAATGACGAAAGGTATTCAGCCTTTCCAATCAGCAACGGCGGGTAACAGACCCTCCGGTGCTCTCAAAAACGGGAGGGCCTGATCTTCCCGGGAGATCTGCGCTAATTGAGCCTGTTGAGGCTCTTGCCGATAACGATTCGGGCAACCGGGTTTTGCCAGTTTCTCTCAGCAGGATTCAAATCGCCAACGCCCTGGATGCCGGAATGGATGTGAACAAAGCCTTCGGCTCCCTCACGGCTCGGGTTAAATCCTTCGCCCATACAGACGGTTGGAGGGCCCGGGATGTTTATGCAGAGCTCATCATTGAACTCTGTGCCCGCGTCGTAAGCTGGAGACGTGTAAACTGATAATCTGTTATTTCCCGTGGGGCCTTCGACTCCATCGAGCGCAAAAAAGCCGTCGTTTGTGGGAACAAGCATCGAAGCGACAGTGACATAATTGAATTCGTTGCTGGTCCTCAGAATCAATGTCACCGACTTACCCGGAGGTAGAGGACTGTCCGCGGTCTTCACATCCAGGACCTCCGACATGCCCGAAAGCTGCGCCGCAAGCGGTGCGGTATCACCCGCTTCGGCCAATTCTTCCAACTCCACGCTCGCAGACTCTCCAAGTTCAAAAATAGAGACTCCCTCCTCATGAGTTGCCGCAAGAATCGGCGTAAAAGTTTGTCCCTTGGTCAAATTAGTTATAGTGACCGTATAGTACTGACTCTTCTGCGCAAACACGCGGCTCCCCGGCAAAACGGCGACCGTCATAAGCAGAACGAATGCGAACAATAATGCAAGATGTTTCACAGCAAAGCTCCCTTCCCATTAATCGATATTATTCAAGGCGTCCACTTGAGGTTGTTGGTGTTGTTCAAGGCGTCCACTTAAGGTCGGTTGCTTCTCGAGTTGTTTCTCGAATCGAAGCAATGCGATGTTCCCATATTAGCACACCGCCAGTGATATTTAAATCATTCAGGAGTTGTACTTTTATTGCCTGCCAGGGCAGAGCCATTCAGTTCTCAGATTGACCTTGCTTGGTTAGTGAAAAATCTTTGCGTACTTTGCGTCTGCGCACCTCATCGTGAATCTATTTCTCGCAAAGCACGCAAAGTACGCAAAGCTCTCTTATCAAGTAAACGGCCTGGTGTTTGGCAAGATAAATAAGCGCTTTTCTGCTTTCAAAATTGACGTAAACAACTGTGGTCCCTAAAATAGCACAGTCCACTTATTGGCTGGCACATGGAGGTATTTGATGTCTGAGCGAAGTAAGATGAAGGAAACGATGCGCGAATTGTTGTTGTTTATACCCAATTTGCTGAAGTTGTTGTTCGACCTGCTCAGAGACAGTCGCGTTTCTCAGGCCGATAAAGCCATCCTCGCCGGGGTAATAATGTATGTGATCATCCCGATTGATGTTATCCCTGATTTCATCCCCTTTATAGGGCAAGTGGACGATTCATACCTGCTGGCGCTCGCCATTCTCAGATTGTTGAACCGCGCCGACCGTAATATTGTAATGGAACTCTGGAAGGGGGACCGGGACATCAAAGAACTGGTCACTGGAATCGCGCGCGTCGCAGAATATTTTCTACCCAAGCGACTCAAGACCGTCCTGCGCGGACGCATCGAGCCAAAAGGCCGGCTCACGGTCATCACCGATTCACCGGCCTCTGGCGAATAATGGAAACCTCGCCATTAAATCTTCAGTTAAATTTTCGGTCTGTCAGTCATTCTTTTCCTGATCCATCGAGCGAGCGTAACAGCTTATCGTGGATGCCTCCGAACGAGCCGTTCGACATTATCACCACAAGATCATTTTCTTTGAGGCAGGGCGCAAGGCGCGAAACTATCTCATCAGGAGTCGGGATGAAATCAGCCTCTCGGCCTCGTCGTCGCAAATTGTCAACCATCTCAAGCGGGGCGATTGAGGTTTCTGCCGTGTAGCGCTCCGGGTGAAACAAGCCCGCGATGATCACGCTGTCGGCTTCGCCCAGCCCGTCTTCGAAAGCCTGCTGAAAATCTTTGTGCTGCGCGGTGTAGGATCGCGGCTCGAAAACGGCTATGATGCGATGATCGGCGTATTTTTGCCGCGCGGCGATCAGGGTTTCGCGAACCGCCGTCGGGTGGTGCGCAAAATCATCTATGACCGTGACGCCTCGCGCTCGGCCTCGCACCTGCATGCGCCTCTTCACGCTTTTGAACTCTTCTATCCCCGACCGGACGGCGTCGCGGTCCAAACCTAAAGTCTCGCAAGCCGTGATAACGCCAAGACAGTTTCGCACGTTGAACGCCCCAACGAGGGGGGTGCGATAACGCCCAAATTTGCGCCCTTCGACCAAAACCGTAAATGAAGTCATTTCGCCGGAGAAATCGATATCGCGAGCCACCCAGCGGGCGTCTTCCTCTATGCCGAAGGTCTCTATTTTGCAAAAGGCGCGCGGCGCAAGCTCCCGGACAATTTTTGAATCCCACCCGGCGATGAGCGCGCCCCGCCCTGGTATCAGGTTGATCAAACGGCTGAAGGCGAATTTCACCGCGTCAATGTCGCGATAGATGTCCGCGTGATCGAACTCCACATTATTGAGCACGACCGTATCCGGCAGATAATGCATGAACTTCGGCCCCTTGTCGAAGTAGGCCGTATCATACTCATCGCCTTCGATGACGAAATACCGGCTGTCGGTGACGCGAAATGATGAGCTGAAATTTTCGGCTACGCCGCCTATGAGGAAAGATGGATGGATGCCCGCCCGCTCAAGCGCCACCGCCATAAGCGATGTGGTAGTAGTCTTGCCGTGCGTCCCCGCCAGCACTATAGAGTGATGGCCGCGAATGAAATTCTCTTTGACTACGGCAGCCATCGAGGTGTAATACATCTTTTCGTTCAGAACGAATTCAAGTTCTGGATTGCCGCGCGTTATGGCGTTGCCCACGACGATTGTATCAGGCTGTCCGACTATATTTTCGAGTATATTTTCAGACCTGTACCCTTCGCTTACGGGAATTCCCAGGCGTTTAAGTTCGAGCGACATCGGCGGGTATACGTTCTCGTCCGATCCCGTGACTTCGTGCCCTTGATCAATCAGCATACCGGCTAACGAAGCCATAGCTGTGCCGCATATGCCTATCAAATGATAATGCTTCCTGGTCAATAAAACCTCTCCTGATGACTCGATAAAGATATTGAGTATAACTGTGTATGGCTTCGTTTTAAAAGTCTGCAAAGATGACGCCAGCTATTTGTCTGCCGTTGAGCGAGTCAAACTTGCGCTCGCCTGGAACGTGTGAAAGAATCGCTTTCCTCATTAATTGTTTGTGTTGGTCAGGCGGTTTGGTATGAAAGCTCTAAGATTCGACGGTACTCTAAGACTCACGAACAATGCGCCCGTGCCGAGGCGCGAGGGTGAGGCGCTCGTAGAGGTGCTTCTGGCAGGCATCTGCAACACCGACCTCGAAATAGTGAAGGGATACGCGGGGTTCTACGGTACTCTCGGACACGAATTTGTCGGGCGGGTTGTGGAATCGCCCGAAGACTCGCTTCTGGGACGGCGGGTAGTCGGAGAGATCAACATCGGTTGCAATGTGTGCGCCGTCTGTCGCGCGGGCGACTGGCGGCATTGTGCCGCTCGAACTGTGCTTGGCATCAAGAATCGTGACGGCGCATTCGCGCAGTATCTCTCGCTGCCGGTCCGTAATCTGCTTGAGGTGCCTGATTCTATAAGCGATGAAGCTGCGGTCTTGATCGAGCCTCTTGCAGCGGCGTGTCAAATTCTTCAACAGGTCGCCATAAACTCGTCGTCCAGAGTAGCTGTGGTCGGAGACGGCAAACTCGCGCAGTTGATCCTACGCGCCCTGGCCGTGACAGGTTGTGCCCTCACTGTTATCGGCAAGCATCAATATAAGCTCGATCTGGCAAAACAGGCGGGGGCGCGTTGCTTGAACATAGGCGCAGGAGAGAGGGCGGAGACTGATTCCGCCGGGGCTTTTTCTGCCCTCGCGCAGGACGATAAATACGATTTCGTGATTGAGGCGAGCGGCTCACCTTCGGGGCTACAACTCGCACTTGACCTTGTCAGGCCGCGCGGCACAATAGTTCTCAAATCCACACATCATCAGGCGACCCGACTTGAAATGTCCAGAATAGTCGTTGAAGAGATAACCATAGTCGGCTCGCGTTGCGGCCGGTTCCCTCCGGCCATTGATCTTCTGGCGAGTGAGGAGGTGGATGTGCGCCCTCTGATTCAGGAGCGATTCTCAATAGAAGAAGGCGTGCAGGCATTCACAAAAGCATCAGCGCCCGGTATGTTAAAGGTGCTTATCCAGCCTGCCGAAATCTAGCCCAATCCCTACCGTTCATAATCATCAAACCGTGAATCCGGCTCCCAGAACCGATTTCAAGGCCCTATCATAAATAAAAACAGTTGACACCTCTGAAGTCAGGTGATATAAATGCGCCGGTGTGGCTACTATATCTGGTATTGGCCTTTAACAGAACCTACAATATTTAGGAGGCATGATGAACCAAGGTGATTTGATTGAGAAGGTGGCAAGCGCGGCTTCAATCACCAAAGCCGAAGCCGAACGGGCTATCAATGCCGTCAAGGGAGCCATTACCGACAGCCTGCGAAAGGGCAACAAGGTCACTCTTGTCGGATTCGGAACCTTCGCCGTATCTCAACGCAAGGCGCGTCGCGGCCATAACCCTTACACCAGTGAACGAATCAGGATACCCGCATCAAAAGGGGTCAGGTTTACCGTAGGCAAACAATTGAAAGAGGCTGTCAACAAGCGGAAAAAATAATCAATCTTCTCAAGGCTCTACATCTACAACTATCGTTGTAAGCACTTGCCCGGGCCTGTATGACATATTTTGTCCTGGCGATCGCTGCCTTGATTTCTCGTATTGTTTCTACTATCTCTACATTTTTCAAATCTTGCCATTTGCTTTTGGACTCTCTTTTTCATATACGCAAATGTCATCCCAAGCTTGACAAAATGCACTTGCCCGATTAGAAACAGCAGCACCTATGAACTTCTCTAACAGCATGTGGCTCCGTTTTTATAAAATCATTGAATCCTCTGGCGCTGGCCGAAACCTGCGCCCCTCGGAAATCGCCCGACACCTGGTCGGATCATTTCAAATGCGAGGGAAACGTATTGTATGGACTGCTCTTTTCACATTATTGCTTGCCTCGGTATGGGCAATCGGCGACCCGGTTCTCCAGAGAGGCAGTGCAATCGTGACGGTGGAGTTCATCTTCGAGCAAGCGCCCTTTCCTTCCTGTCATGCCTCAACTATCGCCGAAACCAGAGCCGGTCTGGTTGCCGCATGGTTTGGGGGGACGCGGGAGAAAAATCCCGATGTTGGCATCTGGGTGGCTCGACGAGATAAATCCGGGTGGTCTAAACCTGTTGAAGTTGCAAACGGGATTCAGCCTGACGCTGAGCGTTTCCCCTGCTGGAACCCCGTACTGTTTCAAGCAAAGCGCGGGCTGCTCATGCTCTTTTATAAAGTCGGCCCGAGCCCCGACCAGTGGTGGGGAATGCTGACCACGTCAACCGACAACGGAGTGACGTGGTCTCTTCCGAGACGACTTCCCGGTGGCATACTCGGCCCGATAAAGAACAAACCCGTAGCTCTGAAGGACGGGACCTTATTATGCGGTTCCAGTACTGAAGATGCCGGGTGGCGCGTTCATATGGAAAGCACAAAAGATTTTGGGGCCACGTGGCAGAAGAGCGAACCGCTCAACAACCGCATTCAGTTTGGAGCCATTCAACCTACGATCCTCGTTCATCGATCCGGCTCGATCCAGATTCTGTGCCGCAGCAGACAGAAAAAAATCACCGAGAGCTGGTCTACAGACGGCGGAAAAAGCTGGAGCGAAATGAAGGCGACATCGCTTCCGAACCCAAGCAGCGGCATCGACGCCGTATCGCTAAAAGATGGGCGCTCCTTGCTGGTTTACAATCACACTGAAAACGCGCGGAGCCCGCTCAATGTCGCAGTCTCATCCGACGGCAAGGTATGGAAGGCGGCCCTCGTCCTCGAAGATCAACCGGGCGAATACTCGTACCCGGCGGTAATTCAGACAGCCGACGGGCTTGTGCAAATCACCTACACCTGGAATCGCAAGCGAATCAAGCATGTTGTGATCGATCCCGCAAAACTCGTATTGCGGGACATGCCGGATGGGCGCTGGCCTGATTGATGCCATGGCGAACACTATCAAACGGTCCTGAGTCTTGAGACGACAAGCAGATGATAAAAGAAGAGTGTCTGAACCCTCATACAAATGGTGGGTAGTCGCTATGCTGTGGTTCGTATGCTTTTTTAACTATGCGGACCGGCAGGCGATCTTCTCAGTTTTCGAATTGCTCAAATCGGAGATGAATCTGAGCGATGTGCAGTTGGGCATAATCGGCGCGTCATTCATGTGGGTTTACGCAGGGATCGGGCCTATCGCAGGTTTGATCGGCGATAGGCTTAACCGCAAGACACTCGTTATCGGCGGGCTCGTCTTCTGGTCCTTTATCACGATTGCTACAGCCCTTTCGACAAAGTACTCGCATCTGATTTTATTCCGAGGGCTTGAAGGCTTTGGTGAAGCCTTTTACTTTCCAGCTTCTATGTCGCTTCTGAGCGATTACCACGGAACCGAGACTCGCTCGCGTGCGATGGCGATTCACCAGTCGAGCGTTTACGCGGGGACAATAGCTGGAGGTAGCGTAGCCGGGATACTCGGTCAGCATTATGGATGGCGGTCTAGCTTTTACCTTTTCGGGTCGCTCGGAGTGGTCCTGGGTCTTGTATTGCTTCTCTTGCTCCGGGAACCGACTCACGTCGGATTGAGCGAACCAGAAGCCTCCGGCGATTCGAGTGAGAGGGCCAGAGGCCGTTTAGATGATCACTCATCGTCGGGGCCAGAAGCATCTGATGGGGGATCAGGCAAATCTATAGCACGAACATTGATGAGCGTGAAAAGTATTATTGCGGAGTTATTTGCCAACCCGATGTTTCGAATTCTGACCATCGTCTTTATCGGCGCAAATTTCGTGGCGATGATCTTCCTGACGTGGATGCCGTCGTTTCTCTATCGTAAATTCAACCTGAGTCTCGCGATGGCCGGTGTGAGCGCAACCGCATATTTACAGATTGCATCGATACTGGGCGTGTTGAGCGGAGGCGTGCTCGCAGACCGGCTTGCAAAGGCAAACCGGGGCGGACGGACGATGACGCAGGTGATTGGATTAGCATTCGGTGTACCGTTTATCTTCCTGGCCGGCTGGACGATTTCAATTCCAATCGTGATCGTGGCATTGATGGGCTTTGGCTATTTCAAGGGTCTTTATGACGCAAACATCTGGGCTTCGCTTCACGATGTAGTTCGGCCTGAACATAGGGCTTCGGCGGTTGGATTCATGAACTCTCTGGGGTGGATCGGCGGCGGGATCGCGCCTGTTGCAATCGCTGCCGCAAGCGAGCGTTTTGGAATGAGCGCGTGCATCAGCGCGAATTCGATGATCTATTTTCTCATCGCCATGTTGTTGCTCTTTGGCATTCGGAAATACATGACAGTTTCTCGGCTCAACGCGGCTTCGGCCTAAACGATTCCAATCAGTGAACCGCGAAGCAAAATCACGGCAGAAAGAAACGGGTTGAACAACATCTGCGCCCGATCTAGGATACCGAGATGAAAAACTTGGCCCCCCTGATCCTGTGTATCCTTTGTGTTGCTGTGAATTCATCCGCTCAGGGGCGGAGATGGGCGATACAGATCGAAGAGCCTACAGGAATTGAGCGGCGGGACAATGAGGTTGTGCGCCTCGTGACCCGCTTTGCCGAGGGAGAGGCTCACGCCGATCAGTTACGCGTGCTTGATGACCAGAACCGTGAACTGCCCGTTCAGGTTGTGGTAGCCGACACCTACCCGGACGGGTCAATCAAGTCAGCCGAAATTCTTTTCCCAGCCTCCTTGATCCCAGGCCAACTTCCACGCTACAGGCTTCTTGCCTTCCCGCTCGCGCTGTCCGAGCGAAAACCCGAGGAGCGCGGCGGCGAATATCTGACAGACATAGTCGTTCGCCGATTGGGTACGAGCCGCATAGAGCTTGGCAATAATCGCTTCGGCATCATCATCAATCTTGGCAAGGACAGCACTGCGCCTGCGATTGTCGAGGCCTACAACCGCACGGCTGATGATTATCGTATGGTCAACCTTGTTGAAACGACCCCCGACTTAAAAGAGAAGCTTTCGTTCGGGATACAGAGCGCAGGTTGGGGAACCGCTATCGATACCGCCGCCCGCGTATCGGGGTTCAGCGATGTTGAGATTATTGAATCCGGCCCTCTGCGTGCGCGAGTCCGGCTCAAGGGAGCGCGCCTCGGAACAGACCCGGAAGAATGGGAATTTGAATGGTACTCCAACAGTCCGGTTCTTGTCTGGCGCGCGCGGGCTGAAAGCAGGGCGGGGAATTATGGTTTCTTCTTTTCGGCTCTTTCGGCTTTTCCTTACGTACCCTTTACACACTGGGCAGATGGAGAGGAAGTCGGCTGGCCTGACGGCTGGGAGACAGACAATCCGCCGCATAAGAAGATCATTTCACAAAATTTTCTGATCCGCGCGCAGGATTTTGACGATCTTCCCGGCGGCCATATTCTTTACTATAATCCGCAGGATAACTATGGCGCTCTGGGCTTTATCGAACTCGATTCTGCGCTAAAGTGGTTTGATGTAGGCACTCGACAACTCTACGCCGTGAGAGATATTGGTGCAGGTCCTCCGCGAGCGGCGCAAACAGGAATTGCGGCGATAAACCGGCCAGATTTAATTGAGCACGCGGCGGGGTGGTCTTCTCAAATCGCGATAACCTTTCCGAGATGGAAAGGAACCGAGACGCTGCTTGAGGCTCGCGCTTGCTATCGCAGATTTGCGCAACCGATCCTTGCCTTCACGCTCGACCCGCAGCCGCTTGCCAAATACCCCGCTTATACGCCCGCTTTGAAGACGGCTGCTTACCGCGTTGAATCGGGACCATTTAAGAACAGTCCTGCGGAGGGCGTCACATCAGGAGTGATCGAGCTTCCTCTCGATGGGGCGTGGAAGCTTCAACATAGAGAAAAAGGGCAGGGTGAACCAGAGAGACTTTTTGAAGCCGGTTTAGACGATTCAGATTGGCAGACAGTAGAGGTGCCGGGCTCTGTTCACACTCAAATCTTAAAATATCCCGTCTACTATTCGCACGAAGCCGAATGGATCAGCTTCAAAGAGTGGTGGTATCGCAAGCGGTTCCGCGTGCCGGCCGGTTTGGAAGGGAAGCGCCTGCGTTTACAATTCGGCGCGACGGATTACTATGCCGACATCTGGCTCAACGGAAAAAAGCTTGGACGTCACGAAGGCTACATTGATCCATACGAGTTTGAAGTTGGAGATAAGCTGAATCTCGATGGCGAAAATGTCATAGCCGTGCGCGTATGGACTCCGGTTGATTATTACTGGCGGCATCGTCCCTACACCATCAAAGGGTCTTATGGGGCCGTGGATCAAAAGCCCGATAACATCACTCCTCTTGGCATCACTCGCCCCGTCCGTCTCGTCGCAAACGACTCGGTTCTCATTGACGCGGTAGTCACCCGGCCTTCTTTAAATCAAGACGGATCGGCAGATGTTGACGTGGAAGTGGCTCTGAGAGCCGAAAGTATGAAAGGCAGCCTGGAGCTCACACTATTGCCGCGCAATTTTTCAGGCGGAGAGCAATTGAAGGCAATAGTTGATCTCACTCGTCTCAGTGACGGGAATGCGCGTCAGGTTCATGTCAGATTTCACTTAAAGAAGCCGCAGTTATGGTGGACGTGGGACCACGGCAAGCCAAATCTCTATACGCTATCTACGCGAGTGTTTATAGATGGACAGGTTTCCGATTATCGCTCGCAGGCCGTCGGCATACGCGAGATAGAAAAAGTCGGCTGGATTTTTTATCTCAATGGTCGCCGGGTATATATTCGCGGGACCAATTCTTACTATCTTGAGCTTTTCATGTCAGAGATGAACCGCGAGAAGTACGAGCGGGATATAAATCTTATGAAGAGCATGAACATCAACATGGTTCGTCTGCATTGCCATTTTCAGAACCCCGAGTTTTATGACCTGTGCGACGAGATCGGGATAATGGTATGGCAGGATTTCCTCGAAGCCTGGTATCCGCAGGACGAGGAGTTCGCGTTACAGGCGGCGCGACTTTACGACAATCACATTCGGATGGTACGCAATCACCCCAGCGTGGCTATCTGGGCAACGTGCGACGAAGAGGACCTGGAAAACTATCGCGTGCTCACGAAGCACCTGGCTGGGCGGTTATATGCATGCGATGAAGAACGCCGGGCTGTCGTGCGTTCCACTGGCCGGTATGGCGACGGTCACATTTACTATGGATGGTACGGCGGCAGCATCTGGGAGTACACAACGACGGAAGAGAAATTCATCTCCGAGCTTGGCGCTACCGCGTTGCCGAATTACGAAACCTTGATGCAATTTCTCCCAGACCACTGGCCTATCGAAGATCACAGGGAAGAGTGGATCTTCCGCAAGCTACAGATCAGCGAGGCTATGCGCGCGTGGGGTCGCCCGGACGGCAAAACGCTCAAAGAGTACATTCCGCAGACTCAGGCTTATGTTGCAAGGCTTCATCAACTCGCCATAGAGCGGATGCGGCGGCGCAAGTACGATGCAGGGGGAATACTTCATTTCCATGCGATAGATTTCTGGCCGTCGGTGACTATGGCCGCGCTCGATTATTTTCGCAAGCCGACGAAATCTTATTTCACAGTCCAGCGAAGCTTTCAGATGGTGCTCGCAAGTCTCGAATACGACCGCGATACGTGGCGAGCAGGCGAAGATGTCCGTTGCGGTCTCTGGGTAATCAATGATCACTGGTTCGCAATTCCCGGAGCGCGGATCAGATGGAAGGTTATTAATTCAAGCGGGGCTGCGGTCGCGGCAAGTGAGTTGAAAGCTGACATTAGGGCAGACTCTTCCGTAAAACTGAGTGATTTGCAATGGAAACCGGCGAGCGCAGGAAAGTATGAGATTCGCACCGAAGTCTTTGATCACGAGGGCAAGCGGTTGTCAGAAAATCTCTATGATTTTGAAGTGAAGTAAGGTTGAAGTTCAGACTCGTGTGATTCATAAACGTGGAGGCAAATGGAACCAAAACCGACACCAAACCAGGGCGAATCCCCTCACTTGCTGCGGCGGTTTGGGCTTTTGCAGGCTACAGCGCTGAATATGTCGAATATGATAGGCATCGGGCCATTCATCACGATCCCGTTGCTGATGTCGGCGCTCGGCGGGCCGCAGGCAATGCTGGGGTGGTTTCTGGCCGTTATCATAGCCATACCCGATGGGATGGTGTGGAGTGAACTCGGCGCTGCTATGCCCGGATCGGGTGGCACCTACCTCTATCTGCGTGAGGGGTATGGCCGCGAAACCTATGGCCGGTTGATGGCATTCTTATTCATCTGGCAATTTATCTTGAGCGGTCCCCTCGAGATCGCATCAGGCTATATCGGCTTCGCAAAATACACGGGTTACGTGTGGCCCGCAGTCACGCCTTTTCAAACCGCGATGGTTGCTTCAAGCGTCGGCTTGATAAACATTGCGCTGCTGTATCGCAAGATAACTTCGATTGGCAAAATCACGGTGAGCCTTTGGGCGGGGACGCTGCTCACAACCGGCGCGGTGATCGTCACGGGGGCAATGCATTTCGACCCGAATCTGGCGTTTGATTTTCCACCGGGCGGCTTCAATTTTTCCCTGGGCTTTCTTCTCGGTCTGGGCGCGGCAACCCGCATCGGCGTGTATGACTATCTCGGCTATTACGATATTTGCTACATCGGCGATGAAGTTAAGAATCCCGGCGTCGTCATACCTCGCTCGATAATCATCAGCCTGCTTGCGGTGGCGTTGATCTATTTCGCGATAAACCTCTCCATCATAGGCGTAGTGCCCTGGCGCGAGTTTGTTCCTTACGAGACGCATCCCGGTGCCGACTTTGTTGTCTCGACCTTTATGGAAAAGATTTATGGTTCGAGGGTGGCGACAGCGTTCACGGCCATGATCTTGTGGACGGCTTTCGGATCGGTCTTCGCCTTACTGCTGGGATACTCGCGCATCCCTTATGCCGCTGCTCAGGATGGATATTTCTTCAAAGTATTTGGTCGACTTCATCCTAAGAAAAACTTCCCTTACGTTTCGCTGATCGTAATTGGCATCATTTCGATTGCGTGTAGCTTTGTCTCGCTCGGAGTAGTCATCGACGCGTTGATAACTACGAGAATACTCATCCAGTTTATCGGCCAGATTCTGGCCGTGGCATTGCTCAGGAAACGCAATCCCGAGCTTCCGCGCCCGTATCGAATCTGGCTATATCCTGTCCCGAGCGTTATCGCATTGATCGGGTGGGTATTTATCTTTGCGACTTCGGACCTGTATATCATCCTTTTTGGGTTGGGGACGCTCGGTCTCGGCGTAGCATTTTTCTTCATCTGGTCGTGGCGGTCGCGCCGCTGGCCATTCGCACAGGCTGCTGAAGCGGTCGTCGAATAAGTCATAGGAGGAATAATGGCCAAACTCGCAATTGCCGGAGGCGCTCCTGTGAGGACGAAGCCCTTCACTGAATGGCCGCAGTTTGATGATAGAGAGAAACGGGCCGTCATGGAGGTTTTAGAGAGCCGCAACTGGGGCGGCTACCCTTTCCCGAATCAGCGGGCCGAGCTTTTCAGCGAGCGGTTTGCCCAATATCAGGACGCAAAACACGCCCTGTGCGCGGCAAACGGAACGGTCACGCTCGAGATCGCGCTCAAGGCAATCGACCTCAAACCGGGCGATGAGGTCATCGTTCCGGCATATACATTTGAAGCCTCGGCCGCGCCCGTACTCAAACTTGGCGGGGTCCCGGTCTTCGTGGACGTATTGCCGGACACATACTGCATCGACGCGGCGGCGGCGGCGGCGGCAGTCACCTCTCGTACGCGAGCGATGATTCCGGTTCACCTCGCAATGAGCATGGCTGATATGGACGCACTCGCCGAGCTTGCCGCACGGTGCGGCTTGAAGATCATCGAAGATTGCGCGCACGCTCACGGAGCCAAATGGCGCAATAAAGGCGCGGGCTCATTTGGCGATGCCGGCTCATTCAGCATGCAAACAACAAAGCTTATGACCGCAGGTGAAGGTGGCGCGGTCACAACCGGCGATGATGAAATTTTTGAGCGTTGCCAGTCTTACGTGAATTGCGGACGAGCGAGTCAAACAGACCGCTTTAAGCATCGCATGCTCGGATACAATTATCGAATGACGGAATTTCAGGCCGCTATCCTGCTTGCTCAACTTGACCGGCTGCCCGAACAGACAGAACTGCGCGCATCGCGCGCAAAGAGGCTTTCGGAAGGGCTGGCGAGTGTCCCCGGCATTTCGCTGCTTAGAAAAGATGAACGACTGACGACACAGGCCATCTATCAATTCGTTTTCAAGTATGATGCGGAGGCTTTTTCCGGAGCACCTCGTGACAGGTTCGTTGCGGCGCTTGAGGCCGAAGGCATCCCTTCGGATGGGCTGTTTTATGAACCTGTCTATCGGAGTGTGCTTTTTCACGTTGATCCGCGAGATTTTCCCGCGCTCGCAAGTCAAAGCAGTAACGATTTACCGTGGGCGAAAACCCACTGTCCGATTTCTGAACGCGCCGCCTATCGGGAATCGGTCTGGATTCCGCATCAAGTGCTGCTTGGAAGCGAAGAGGATGTAGATCAGATTGTCGAAGCCATTATGAAAATACAGAGCAACATCGATGAGTTGCTGCGGGCCGATGACCGTTTGATCGAAATAAAACAGATGAACCGCGCCGAGCGGCCACGTCTGGAGGCTTGAAATGGCCTCCAGATCGTTTTTATGGCGGAATTGGGTCTATCCTCAAACTCCTGCACTTCTCTCTTCTCAGGGCCTTATTCGCCTATGAGAAATTTATGGTACCGGCCCATCCAGTAAGGTAATAAATAGAATGCGCCGTCATCTTCCCCCCTTCCTGACGAGGCGTCGTCAAGCTGAAACGGATTGCTGTTCCACCTCATTATCCGCCGCTCATCCGGCGGCAGAAGACGAGAGCTTTGCACGCGATTAAATCGCTCAGCCGAATTATCGAGCGGCACATCACGCCGGTGAGAGTTCTTTACGGACCACTTGATCATATCCATCGGAATTCGGTAAAGAGTGCGCGCAGCAGCCTCAAGCGGCACGCGCTTGCCCGGATTACACACGCCATAGATAAAGATCCACAGGGGGTTGCCTTCGCGTTGAATGTTCACCCACCACTGCTCTAATCCTTCGCGATAAACCCGCAACAGCGCCGGGTCTTTTTCGTACCGGAAAAGCGGGTAATAAGAAAGCATCGCAAGCTCTTCATCGGAATAATTAAGTTCCTGGCGAAGCTTCAAATACGTGGTTGTGTTTTTGTGGTACCCCATCTCGCCTATTAGTTTCCGGTACTCCTTATCAAAGCGAGGGTTCCCGGTCATATGATACGCGACCTTCAAATGCGAAAGCAGTTCAAGCGAGCGTAGCGCCCTTTCTTCTCGCCCGTCGTCGGTTTCAAAGTAGGCAGGATCGTAGCGCCCCCATCTGGTAGGCTCGTCATCAAGATCGGTCAGATTGTAATGATGATCTATCAGATGATCCGCGATTTTAGAGACAGCCTCGCGCAGTTCCTTCTTTAAATTTTCGTCTGCTGTCAGGTCATAGACGACAGAGTATGCGAAGAAGTGGCCGACTATCTCATCCGAGCTTGTGTCCGCCTTCCACTCCCATTCACCATCCGGGGTGAAGTGCCAGATGCCGTCTTTATGCCTGGGCTCGTCTTTGTGTCTGAATGATCGCGCAGGAAAACCGGGTCGTCCGGTTATTGCCTCAAGCCGGAGCATGGCCTCCGTTGACCGACGCATGGAATCAAGCGCCTCACGACCCGAAGTAACGGCATATCGAAAGGCCTCTGCCGCCACGTAGATTGCAGTCCACAGGCCATCGTTATCGGTTGGGTATTGATGGCTTGTGGCTGGATTGCCCGGCTCTTGAAAAACAGAATCTGCTACAAGATTATGTCGCTTGTGCCGCTCGGCTATTCTTTGCTCAAAAAACGCCGCCTTTTCGGCAAGCGTCTTGGGGCGAAACTCTATGTGAGTCACTCCCGCCGATGTTTGAACCCATACAGACCCGGCTTTCCCTGCGGTCAAAGAGATAACCTTGTCGGACGGCAAATAGCGTTTTCCGGCAAAGTACTGCCATCTATCCCACGGATGGGTTTTATTCTGGTACCGGACGAGCCCCTCGTCGCCTCCGGCCCATACTGCTCCGTCGGTGGCAATTGCCATTGCGCTTAGACCGCCTACGGGTAACCCGTCTTCGTATGAAAGCCGCGTTTGAGGGAACGAATTGCGAATTAAGGCATCGGGCTTTAATGTCCAGCGGATGCTTCCACTTTGTGCCGTTTGCCGAGGTTCTGAAAGTTGCTTTCGGATGCTGAGAGGAATCCTGGCATCCTCATTTGTGTAGAAAGTGCAAAACTTTTGCGGTGTGGGCAGTAGCTTCACATTGGTATGCGCAGCCGTACGGGGAAATATTGCCATAAACATGCCAAAGATTAGATAGCAAGTTAGATCGCGCATGCGCACCTCCTCATCAACGTTTTGTGGGGTGAAGAAAGCAGTAGTTTATCGGCCAAGTGCAATCATTGCCAGGATACCTTAGAAAGATACTTTAGAAATATGTGGAAACGCCTTTAATCTGGCACTGCATAGATTGTGACCTGGATAATGCAGGGGTAGAACCTGAAGAGCATGGATGGGCTGTTGCAGATGTACGTCGATGATATCGGGTTCCAAACGACGCGATATAAGCTTTAGTAGCAGTCATTTCTCTGATCTCCGAAAAACTGCCTTATCAAATACCCTCGTCGAGGGCTGCTCTGTGATCTCGTTGATCACATCGTAATTCTAACCAATCTCCCCTGCCGAATCACCAGCAGCTCGTGCCAAAGTACTTGCAAAACGCGCCATTCGAAAGAGCGTTCCCGTGGCTCAAACTGCCGACCTGCAATGGTCGTTGTATTTGTCGCGAGGTATCTCAATCACGGTAGGGGGGGGGTAAGTTTTGATCTGTTGCCGACACTCAAACCCGAAAGGGTCTTTGAGTGTCGGCTTCTGTGTCTCTAACAAAAACAGGCAGTTTATCAATACTTGTCGAGGGGGCAACGATTACTTCCTTGCCTCTATCTCCGCGCGCAGACGCGCTTCTTTCTCCCTTAGCTCGGATGTAAATTCGGCCCCAAAGTCCTCAGCCTCAAATATCTGGCGAATCTCGATCTCGCCTTCGGTTTCGCCCTCCGGGGAAGGGCATCGCTTGACCCACTCAATAGCTTCTTCCATAGACTTTACCTGCCATAGCCAGTACCCGGCAATCAACTCCTTTGTTTCGATAAAGGGGCCGTCAATCACAGTCGCTTTGCCCTCCGAAAACTTGACGCGCGCGCCCTTTGAGCTTGGGTAGAGCCCCTCGCCGGCAAGCATCACCCCTGCTTTCACCAGTTCTTCGTTGTATTCCATCATCTCGGAAATAAGCTTCTCATCCGGGAGAACGCCCGCCTCTGAATCTTTGTTAGCCTTGATTAGAACCATAACTCGCATTGTAATTTCTCCTTCCAGTTATCGATTTGAAGCCGGGTTTCCAGACAATCACGTCCGGGCGTTAACCCTTGCTCTACTATTAAGTCGAACGAGAGACCTTTAGATCGACAACACGAAAAGAAATTTTTCATTGCAGGAAAATGAAGAGTCATATTGAGCAGGCTATCTTCCCGGCAAATTGTAAGACTATACGGATGGCATTAATCCACTGCTTACTCACCACGCAGAGCAAGCATCGGATCGACTTTCGTAGCCTGCCATTCTATTGCTTTGCCCTTTCTAACAACAGTTCTATCCCCCGAAATCATTCCCTTGCCTACAACGCCCATTTGACTCCGGGCATCACAATTTTGCACTAAAACGTGTGATCCTAGACCGAAAGGGTGCGTTAATGATCTGATTTTAATGTCTTTATAACAGCTAACTTGAAGTATTGCAGTATTTGAATGGATAATCGCGTTTTGGAATGGTAGTTGCCCTAATATAAGCCGTCTTGGAGGGAACTGCCTCAGGATAGAGGGCCGAAATGAAAATACGGTTTCACAAGCTGGTATTGAGTGGTATTCTTTTAGGCACAATCTGCACAGGGGCTCTGGCCCAGGCAGGACAGGCTCCAGCTGACAAGAAACAGAAAAAAGATAAGGTGCAGATCGTTATAGTCGAAAAGAGAGAGCGCGATAGATCGGATAACAGAGACAATTCTGACGGCCGGCGCTCCGACGGCGATACGCACAGACGAAAGCAGTAAGGACGGGCGCGATCAAATGAAGAAGTTAGTTTTAGCCATAACAATAGCCCTCTTTGGAGTAACCTCGCTCGGCACAGTCTCGGCGCAGGGTTTTGATCTGTATGCACAAAAGAAAGACAACGACAAAAAGAAAGACAAAAAAGACCCGCCCGGACCACCTGTTGTTAGGGATAAAGAGCCTAAGGGTAAAGGCGATAAACCGCATCCCAAGAGAGATAAAAGGCCGCCAGATTTTTAGTCCAGATTCTTAATCCGACCTATTTCCCCTTGAAACTGTCGAGCGCGGTCTTTTCATCTGAGAAAATTTCGAACACACCATCAAGCTTCGAGATAGCCAGTATATTCATTACCGACTGAGAGGGTGAGAGCAATTTGACCAGGCCCTTCTTCTTCAGGACCGAGCGGTAGCATTTGATCAGGCTTCCGACCCCTGTGCTACTGATATAGGTAACGCTTCTGAGATCAAGCAGGAAGTTGATCTCGTCCTCAGCTACAAACTCCTGAACAAGATCAGAAAGCGGATCAGGCCCATCGCCCGGATCCAATCGACCTGTGACTTTTATAATTCGGACAGAATCTACCTGTCGGCTGATTACTTTAGTAGGACGTCTCATCATAATCGTTTAACTCGTGCCTGAAACCATTAAGCAGGCGGGATCAGAGCGGTGGAACCGAGCTTCGATGCGCGACCGGTATCTTCGCTTGCGGTCGAATTTAGCCCACCGGTGGCCAAGTAACATAAATGGGCCGATACCCTTGCGGGACCGGCCCATCATACTACATCAATTTGATAGGTACATCAACACATACGAGAAAGCGGAAATTCACTTTGAGAACATCAATAGGTTTTCTCACTGGTTTGCCGGAAGAGACATAAATCATGTCGATGCAATTTCTCCTGCGCAAGATACGGCTTCCTCTTTTATTGTTCGATCAATGACGGCGCATTTGTTCAGCCACCACATTATGGCGGTAATCAAACATGCGTTCCAGTTTTGCCTCGACGAAACTGCCCGCGATCAACTCTGCTATGCGTCCCATCGGCAGCGCGTACTCAACATCATCCGTCATCATCGTAGTCCCGCGCTCGGTCGGCTCGAATCGATGTCTGTGATACCAGTAGGCAAACGGCCCCTTCTTTTGCATATCCGCAAAGAGGAGGTTTGGCACATATTCCGTGTGCTCTGCGATCCAGAGCCGCGAGAAAGGACCTATATGCATCTTGATGACAACACGGCTGCCGGGATGTATACCATCTGAGCACTCGAGAACTTCGACCCGCTCCCAGGGCGGCGTGAGAACTTCAAGTGCGTCGGGCCGTTCGTGAAAAGCGAAGACTCTTTCGTGTGGTGCTTCAACTTCCGATTGTTTCACAAATCTTTTTGTCTTCATAGAGCCTCCCCGAAATCAAGAACCTGCCTGTTAAGACGCGATTTGAAGAATCATAAAGCGATTATACTCAAAAATTGTGTTTAGGTGAGCGAGGCTGAAAGGAGGGGGGAGGCCGGCGCAGAGTTGCAACTCTACGCCGGACGGGCCTATTTGTTTTCTTGCGGGATGAGCTTGTAGACCGTTCCTTTGTAAACGACTATTACTCGCTCATCTTTTGCAAAGTTTGTGAAAAATAGCCTTAAACCATTGTTCTTTGTAAGCATCTCATTGTAGATATCGCTATCGCGGATGATCGTGACCTCCGGGCGTTCTTTGCTCGGGTTGTAATCCTTGTCGGTCCAGATGTCCTTCATCAGATAAAATCGTTTGCCGGCAACTTTGCGTCCCGGCAAATCGCGCGCGCGCGACGAGCGGGCCGTATTCACATCGCGCAAGGCATTGCCGGGCGTGGGACTGGCTATTCCTCGGCGGTCCGCGCGCTCTGATGCGACAGATTCCGGGGGGGGAGCGGCAGCATCAGGTCTTATCGTGGCATCGGTCTCACGCTTCTGCTCGCCTGTTGTGCGTCCGGGTTGAATCAGACTCAAATATGTGGAGTCTTTATCTTTCTGAGGAACCTGCAAGGCTTGAGCCGAATCAATACGCGGAAGCTCTTCCTGCTTTTTGGCTGTCTGTGGGGGCGCAGGCGCAGGCGGTTGTTCGCCGTCCATCTGAACACCGGCAGGCGCACCTGCTACAACCTCATCTTTGCTCTCAGAGACATTGCGGGCTTCGATTAGCTGAGTTTCGGGCGGCGCGAGCGGTGCCGGTTGCCCTGCTTCCGCAACAGTGCCCTGTGCAACCCTTGATGCCTGTCTTTCGGCGGACGCAGGTTGTGAAGTATCGGTGGAGGCAATATTTCCCTCCAAATCGGCTGAAGATGAATTGACCGGAGCCTCATTATTTGACCGCTCTTGTCCTTCTGCTATCGCCGTCTCAGAAGAAGCCTGCATTGCGCGATCTGTCGATCCGTCTCTGCGCGAAAGCGCGAGCGGGATGCTTATGGCCAGCACCATAACAGCCGTAGCAGTAAGCGCCATTCGCGGTGTGGCAAGAGTCGTCAGCAGACCCTTGAATCCTGCCACCCGTCCTTGCCTTTCTGCGGAGGCGATCAGGTGACTCGACGCGACAGGGATAGGGTCAGCCAGACGCGCCAGCGTCACCACGCTCTTACGGCAGGGATGGCAGCCGGCGATGTGGCTTTCGAAACGCGCGTTTTCGGCGGGTGTCAACAATTGCTCTATATATGAGTTGGCCAGATCGGGGTCAAATTCCCCGCAACGTGGTTCCGAACCGCGCCGCTCACTGATATGAGAGCGAAGCAGATTGTCTATCTTTCGATCTTTCGTGCTGAAAAACGTCTTCATTGCTTCTGGTTTTTCTCCTCCAAGAGAACGCCGCCGACCGCCTTACTTGCGTTGTTTTTTCGGTCAGCGTTGCGCGACGGCCTCCCCCGCTCTTTCGGCGGTTTCCTCGCGCTCCGGTGATGTCTTATCAAAAAGATATGCGCGAACATTGATGTCCATCTGTTCGGCCGCCAGTTGAATCGCCTCGTTCACTTCTCGCCGGTTGAAACGGTGATCGCGAGCAAGGCTTTTTTCCACAAGCTTTCGCACGCGCTTCTGCACCTTTGCCAGCCACCGGCTGATGGTCGCTTCGTGCACCTTGAAAAGCTGTCCGATCTCTCGCAGAGTCATCTCATCATAGTAGTAGTAGACCAGCAGCAGCCGCTCTCGGGCTTCAAGTTCCGCGATAGCGCGCCCGAGCGAATCGGCGACCGACACGCGATAGCGTTCTTTTATAAATGCGACTTCGGTATTTGTGGCGCGTTCGGGCGCAAGGCTGGCTCGCGCCATGCGGTCGAGGTCTTCGGGTTCTTCGGTCTGCACGAATCGACTCGTCTGCCTGTGCATATCTGCTGATAGCTGATATACGACTGCGCGCAGCCATCCGCGAAGAGAGCCCCGTCCCGAATAAAACGAGAATTTGCTTACCCGCTCGCCGCCCGATTCGCGCAATCCGTAGAGTTCGGCAAAGGTTGAATCGGCCAGTTGCTCGGCTGCCGAAGGGTCCTGTGTCATCGTGCGCGCGGTGGCGAGCATGTAACTCCGGTAGTCGCGAAAGAAATCCTCCCAGGCCGCGTCATCCCCTTTTGCGCAGGCTACTGCCAGGCAGAGATCATTCGAGTTGAGCGATGAAAGGTAATCCCTTGCCGCCTCGCGTGCCGCCTCCGTCGGGCCGGGGTTAGGGGTCGTTTCTTCAATCACACCGGACAGATATTTTCTGGACGACGCGTGCAGAGCGCAAGCCATCTCATCGTCGCTGACGCTGTAGCGACGCTCGATGCGTGCCAGTGCTTCATCTATTTCTGAGCGAAAGGCCTTTTGAAACTCTTCTACGGTCATTATTCTTCTCGGGCGCTCATTCAAGCCATACATGCCGGCACTAAATCACAAGCGAGGCGACCACATGCTAACACAAAAGCGCGGCTTGTGTAAGAATAAGCGGTCCCAATTGGATTGTGGACAATTTCTTGAGATAGAGGTCGGACGACCTCTGCCGGGTGTCGTTTGTTGGATATAATACCGAAAGGGAATTTGAACAAAGGCAAATAGCAGCCGCACACAGAAGGGCGCAGTTTGGGTCGGGTTAGCTCAAACTGGCTCATAATCTGAGAGCACAAATCCCAAATCTCAGATTGACAAAAGTGAAAGAGATTAACTGCCGGGATAGTCAACACCCGGCAGTTAATCTCTTTCAGTCCTTATCTGATTGTTTCCCTCTTCTGCCGTGGTGCCGTCGCTCTCTTCTTTCGCTTATAGTCTGCTGAAACTGCTCCCACTGCTCCGGCGTGAGCACGGTCTTTAATTTTTCGTCGGTCTGTTTCCTGATCTCTTCAAACTGGGGTTGCGACTGTTTGCGAACCTCCATCAACTGCCCGCGCGTGTCGGCCAGTATCTTTTCGACCTGATCTTTCTGTTCGTCGTTGAGGTCTAGGCGGTCAAGCACTGGCCCGTAAAACCCTCTCGGCGGAGATCCCGGCCCGCGCCGAGTATGATTATAAAGATTCAAGGCCAGAGCGCCCGCCACAAAGCCGATCACGAAAATAGACAACGCTGCCAGGCGAATCTGCCACTTGCTTTTACTTGTACTCTCCATAAGCATCCTGTGAATCATATAAAGTCGTCAGCACCTGACCATAACTTATCTCTTCGTCACGTAAATCATCCGCATCAAAAACCACATATTCCGCCGAGTAGAGATTCTGGCTCGATGCCAGCGCGCTCGTCTCATTCTGAACCTGATTATTGTTATAGAAAAAAGTCATGGTCAGCAGGATGACCACGAGCGCCACCATCGAAGAGACCATAGCTCCGGCGGCTTTCCACATTCTCAAGATCGCAGGGACTTCCGCGACCGCCTGACGTTCGCGCAGAGCAGCCATCACGCGGGTCTTAAAGAACGGCGTCGGCTCCACGATTTCAGATGCCCGCGTCTTGAGCAGTACGCTTGCGATCTGCGCGGCTTTGTAGGCCCGCAAGCACTCATCGCAACGGCTTGTGTGTCGTTCAACCGCAAGCCGCTCGCCTTCGCTCAAATCGATGACAGGTGTGTGTTCGAGCAACTCTTTAATGTGGTCGTTTTTCATCTCTGACCTGTGCTTTCTATGTCTTGACCTGCAATTCTTCTTTTACTTCCAATAACTTTTCTACGGCCTCTCGCATCCTTCGGCGAGCGCGAAAGGCTTGAACCTTGACCTTAGATTCCGACCAGCCTGTTGCCTCGGCGACCTCTTTGACCGAAAGCTCGTTGCCGTCGATCATCATCAAAACCAGGCGATCATCAGGTGATAAGGTGTCGAGCACCTTTTCAGCCAGATCGGACGCGACCAGGCTGTTTTCAACTGACTTGTGGCGTTCGATAGAAACATCAGCCAGCTTATTATCCAGCCAGTCAGATTCTTCATCGGTCAGGTCGGCAACCGGAGATTCCGGTCGTCGCTTGGCGCTTCTGAGCAGGTTCAAACAGGTGTTGGTTGCAATCCTGGTCAGCCATCCTTCGAAAGAACCTCGCCCCTCGTAACTTGAAAGCTGCGTGTAGGCTTTCAGAAAGACCTCCTGCGCCGCCTCTTCTACGAGATTGCGCTGGCGGAAGAACCGGCTTGCCACCGAAAAGACTCGCCCGCTGTGACGCCGCACGATCTCTTCAAAGGCAGATTCATCTCCCTTGCGCGCAAGACTGACCAGTTCCAGGTCCGAAGCTTGTTCATTCAAATTCGCCAGAAGCGCTCCCGATCCAAGTTTTCACTTACGGCTTACTCTAACCTCATCAGACAGGATCAACAAGATGATTTAGGAACGATTTTATAAGGCTGTTGATCCTGTCTGATTCCCGTGGCTCGTATCTTCGGTCAAGAGTTACTGCTGAGTTTTATTGGCGCGGCGCTCGGCTCTCTTAGCCTTCATCTCTTCGCGCTTGGCCTTGAACTGTTCGCGCATCTCGGTAAGCTTGGTCTTCTGCTCGGGAGTCAGCACGGCAAGCGTCTCTTGATGTATCTTGAACTGTTCGCTCATGAGCTGGGTCTTGAGATTTGCAATTTCAATCAGTTGCTGATTTACCAGTGAACTGTTGAAAGTGTCATCCCCGAATGACTGATGGATCGCTTGCTCCTTGGCCCGGATTTGCTGCATCAATGGGGCCACGGCTTCCTTATGGCTTGCTCGAATCTGCTGTATCTGAGTCTTCTGAGCATCGGTCAGATCAACTCCTCGCAGCATAAAGCCGCCCATATCGCCGTGCCCGCCGCGCCCGAAGTGTCTGCCAAATGCGCGTTTTCCACCGTGTCGCCCGACTGTCGGGCTGTCCTGTGAACCTGAGTCCTGCGCCAGAGCAAAGGGAGCAGCCACGGCCATTGCCAAAATCGCTGCTATTGCGAGCGCCTTGATTTTGTTGAGTCTTTTCATCGTTTCCTCTCTAAACCTATAATGAAATTGGTTTTTCAATCCTTTCGAAGACTTCCTCTAGCCCTCTACTTTTTAAGACACCGATTCTTTCTTTTCGGTTACAGCCTCGATTTATCTGGGATCTGAGACCTGAAATTTGGGACCTGAAATTTGGGACCTGAAATCTGAAGACTCAAAACTCAACCGGGTCTTCCGCCGTTACTTTGCCTCCAGACCCTTTCGCGCCGCCTGATTTACAAATTCGGCTTCGGCTATGGCCTCTTTGAGCGCAACAGATTCGTTCTCGTTTTTCATCTGGCCTTCGAGCGAGTGGAGTATTTTCAGTTGCCGGTCCGTAGACTCTCGCAATATGTTGAGCGCACGCGGGAGGGCTGAATTTTTCGGGTTGCGTTCGTGAGCGTCTTCGAGTTTCGCTGTGGCTTCATCGAGCGCACGCGTGTAATGCTGCAACAAGACATATCGCTCGACCTTTGGCACCTCGCCCCATCTGCGCGCCTCTTCTTCGGCCTTCTTGCGGGCCTTTTCCTGTGTCTTCTGATCGCCTGTCGGGGCGGGGGCTCCCGTGATGGCTTCAAGACGGCGGTCGGCTATCTTCATGAAGACTTTTACACGGTCGTCAGGTTCCTGCGCGATCCTCACAAAATCGTCTTCCTCTTCGTTTAGATAATCTCCGGGAATTTGCGCGGGCCGATGTGCGCCTCGGGCGACGAAAGACATCGCACCCGACGGGTTTGATAGCCGAACCCCTCCGCTTTTGCCGGGCGAATCGTTGGACGGCTTCTTCTCTTTTGAGGGGACGTGAAGCACATCACCGGAATCGAATGTCTCGTTGAGCGATTGTATGCGCAACTGCTTTGTCTTCTTGAGCGCCGCTTCGGCAAAGGCGAGGCGCTCGATTGGAAAGAGGCGCTCGATGACCTCGAGCGTTTTGATGTGGCGATAGAGACGCTGCTCTATCTTCTTGGTCAGTTTTCTTCTGTCTTTCTGGTTTGTGAAGGCGGTTTTCGCTGCTGCTGCCAGTATCTTGTTGTAAATATCGAGCTCAAGCTCTGCTGTTGGAGCCTGTTCCTGTTTTTTATGGCATTGAGAGCCGTATCAAGATGCGCGTCCGAAAGTTTGAGATAAGTCTCAATCTGTTCTTTAGGGCTGTCTGCCTTCTTGAGTTGCGCCATCTCCTGCGCGCTCATCAATTCCGACAGCGGCGCGGGATTGACCGGAAGAGGCGGATACTGCGACTCTGACTCCTGCGGTTGAGCCTTTGCCGTCCCAGCAAAAAGTGCGCAGGCCATCAGCAAGGCGATCTGCATCAGGCGGGCGAGCGCTTGTAAACGAATATGACCGGATTGGCGCTTCATCATTGCTTCCCCTTGACCAGCGATTTACATTTCCCGCTTTTGACCAGCTTTTCAAGCAGGCTCAAACGTATGTTCGCTTCTTCGATCTCTTCTTTGTTTGCGGCCGGATCGGCTATGCGCGTGAATGCCTGGTAGGCGCGCACGGCCTGCTCGCAATCGCCTATGCGGTCGAGCGATATAGCCAGAAAAAAGTAGCTGGCCGGGATGTCGGGCTTTTGTTTCAACACCCAAATAAACTCGGCCGCCGCCTGAGGGTATCGCTTCAGCTTGAAGAGCGCGGTGGCGAGATTGGCGTGCGCCGCATAGTTGTTCTCTTCCCGCGAAATGGCATCGGCGAGCACAGGCAATGCGACTTCAAACTGCGATGAACGTGTGAGCGCGGCCCCAAGTTGCACGCGCGCCCGGTTGTCATCCGGGCTCAACTCGACGGCGCGGCGATAATACTCGGCCGCCTCTTCGGGCTTATCGGCAAGGTATATGTCGCCTGCGAGCGTGAGCAACTTTGCGTTTGCCGGGCTTGCGGCCAGAATCTTCTTAAGCTCGCGAGTAGCCTCTTCGGCCTGCCCGTTCTCAATCATCAGGCGAAGCATTTCGGCTCGCACGCCCAGATCGTCGGGTTTTTCCAGAAGCAATCCGCGATACAGCTGTATGGCCGCCTGTGCCTGGCCTGCGCGGGCGTGCAGATCCGCAAGCTTGCGCGCAAGTTCCGGCGACGGCTGCGCGCGATAAGCGATTGTGTAATCTTCTATGGCTTTCGCCGTCTCGCCTTTTGCCTCAAAGAGACGGGCGCGGCCTTCACGCGCGGGCGCGATACCGGCATCCATTTCGATGGCGCGAGAGTAATCATTAAAGGCGTCATCGGGTTTCCCCGTACGCTCTTCCGCTATGCCCAGAAGCGCGTGGGCCAGAGCCGGAGATTCATTCTGTTCAAGCGCGGCTCTAAGATGTTCGATGGCTTTGGCAGGCTGATTATTCTTTATGAGCGCGCTGGCGTAATAGATGCGCACGCCGGTCAGCTTCGGGTCGAGTTCGATGGCTCGCGCAAATTCTCTGAGGGCGTCATCGGTTATCCCGCGATCGAGTAAAAGCTGGCCGAGCGCGCGGTGAGCGCGGGCGAAATCTGCGTTCAGCTCGATCACTTTTTTCAAATCCGCTTCGGCTTCGCTTTCGCGCGAGAGCGCGATGAGCGCCGTTGCCCGCTGATAATAGATTTGAAACATAGTGGGGGCAGCATTGATGGCATCCGTATAAAATTTTACCGCCGAAAGCATGTCTCCGCGTTCCTGCGCATTTTGGCCTTCATCAAAGGCGACGGCGGCCTTTTGCCTCGGGTCGGTGTGGTCCGGGTGCTGGGCGAAAGAGTGTGGCGCTCGGGCGGTAAATAAGACAAGAATACCGGAAACGATAAGCACAGAGAGACGCATTTTTATAAGAAACCTCGACATAAATCATATCATCTGCAAAAGTCGGCTTCAACACAGAGGACTTTTGAGCAGGAGATCGACAAATTGACACTACAGAATTTAGAACGATGATATGAGGATTCTTGCGTGTCGATGGTTATCGCAGAACCGGAATCAATCCGTATTTAAACAGCGGGCAACAGGCGTAATAATTTTGCAGGTTAATTTGAACGAAAAGCGAGTGGGGAATAGGCCACGGATGACACGGATTAGACGGATAAACATAGATTAGATCAAATAATGTCAGATCCGCGTAAATCCGCCTGATCCGCGTTCATCCGCGGCCTATTTCCATTTTCCTCATCTACACTTTGGGGTCTGAATGGTCCCGTCGCAAAACGGCTTTCAGTCGTTTTTTACCGGCTTCTCTCTTTTTTCGCCTCTTTTCTTTGCGGGTTTTGCGGCTGGCACAAGGCCGGGTTTGAGCATCTCTTTCATCGCGCTTCCTTCGGCCTCTGTAAAGCTCAGGCCCAGCAGCGGCGCTATCGTAGGCGCTATATCAATCATTCGCGCAACCCCGAGATGCGCGCCGATTCGCGCGTCGCGGCCAAATATTATCAGCGAGGAGCGCATCTCGGCCCGGCTTGGCAACTGCCCGTGCGTGCCTCGATAATCCTTCGAATCGTGAATCTCAGGCCCGGTGAGTTCTTCGCCAAAGGCATAGCCCGGAGCCGCCTCAAGCATCAACTCGGCGGTCGGGACGGCACCCAGTTTTTGCAGGCTCTCTTTTGTGAGAATGCGATTGATGGGGCCGGTGCTGCGCTCGGCGATTTTCGAAAACAGGTCCGCGACTTTCTGGGCAGTCTCTTTGTCTTTCGGGTCGCGCAGGACGATAGCGCACGACCCGCCCGCAGGCCACGCGGCGGCCTTCCAATCCGTAGGCTTTCCCTCCGCGCCAAGTGTTATCAGCTTTGCCTTGACCAGTTCTACGCCCGGTTCAAATTTCTTTTTCACCTCGGCAAAGCCATGATCTGAGACCAGGAAAAAAGTTGTCTTGTCGAATATACCTGCCTTGCGAGTGGCTTCGATTATGCGACCTATAAACCCGTCTTCGCGCTCAGCGGTTTCGAGCGCGCCGGGTGTGCGAGGCCCATTTTTGTGATGCGAGGAATCAAGCTCGACAAGATGAATCAACATCAGATCAGGTCTATAAGTATTGATGATGTATTCGCTGATTGCCGTGCGGCGACCGTCGGTGGTCGTCTCGCTGCTCAACCCTGCTGCCGCATTCGCAATCAGTCCGGGCGTTGAGTACTGGATGGATCGTTTGGGTGTGGGAGGATTTTCTTTGGGATCGACTATCTCGGGCACATTGTAATCTATATCGGCTTCGACCGTGACCGGCCAGCCGACGGCAGCGGTCACAAGCCCGGCTTTCTTTGCCAGCCCCCACAAAGTCTCGCTTTTTATCGCACCGGCAAACCAGTACCACTCGCGCGTCTGCTCATCAGTAGGCGCTTCAAAGATGCGGTTCTGGATTATGCCATGCGTAGCCGGTCTCACCCCCGTCACGAGCGTCGTATGCGAGGGGTAAGTCACCGAAGGATAAACACCCTCTACCCCGTCGGCGTACGCGCCGTTGAGTTTCATCCTGACGAGGTTCGGCACCTTTAATCCAAGCTGCGCGGGTCGCGTGTAATAATCCGGCACAAGCCCGTCAATCGAGATCATTATGACGTGTGCGTCTGTTTTTGGCTGCGCAACCTGATCGGTCTGTTTGGTTTGCCTGCCTGCGCCCTCCTGCCCGAAAAGGTTGATCGAGCCGCAGGTTAACCAGACGATGATGACAACGGATATGTGAAAACGAATCTTTTTCATATTATGCGCCCTCTCGTGTCTGAGATTTCAAATCTCGAATCTCGATTGGAAAAATGTCGCCCTAAATAAGAACGCTCAAGCCGTCTCTGCCGATTATCACTTCGCCCGAAAAATCCTGTTGCAGCCGGTCTTTCAAATCCGCCTCGTCTACATCGAAATAGAAATGAGTGACGATAAGGCGCGCGACCTTCGATTCACCGGCAAGCCTGGTTACGTCTTTGACCGACAGATGCGGAACGCCTTCGCGTCGCTCCTCGAACGAGCACTCGGAGATAAGCAAATCAGCCTCATTGAAAAAGTTTGCCAGCCTCTCGCTGTAATCGGTATCGCCCGTGTAGCAGACCGACGCGTCACGGCTCTCAATCCTTACGGCGAGGCTCTCTTCGGTGTGAGGAGTCTTGGCGACCGTCAGCCGACAATTGTCTCCAAGCTCAAGGCTCGCGCCCGGCGCAAGCATTTGAAGCTCAAATGGAAATTTTGTTTCGAACAGATTCGACCCGAACGCCTCCTTCAACCCGTTCATCACGCGGTCAAGCCCCACGGGACCGATCAGAGTAAAAGGCTTGCTGCGCCGGGTTCGCATGCCGTACTTGAAGGCGAAAAAAAGCGAGGCCAGTTCACCCGCGTGGTCTACGTGAAAGTGGCTGATGAAAAGATGTGACATCTCTTCCCAGGCGAGGTTGAACCGCGCAAGCGCGTGAACGGTTCCCGCGCCGCAATCGAGCATCACGCTTGCGCCGGACATTTCGACGAAATAACCCGCCGAGTTTCTCGCTCCATCCGGCACCACCGTCCCTGATCCGAGTATTGTAATTTTCACCGCGATCTCCAGACTTTGAATGCAAGGCTCGATTATTTTGAGTTGAACCCTGTCAATTCTGTCCAAGTAAAAAGCTCACGGGGAAATGGCGGAATACTTCGGCTGCCAATAGCCCGGAGTTGCTCTCTTTGATCTGATCTGTAAACGCATCGCGCCACGCGCCGGGCGCGCCAGCGGGCAATTCTATACGAGTGTCTTGCCAGACACTTTCGCCAAGCGGCAGCTCGTCTCTCTTTATGAGAGATGTCAAAAACCTAGGGACTACGATTACCACCCATCTGTTTTCTATCCGTCTTGCGAATGCGATCACGCTTGCGCGCTGCTTGCCGGAAGTTTTCAACCCCGTGTAATCGCCGCGCTCGAATAACTCGCGATTGAGATTTCTTGCGCCAAGCGCCCTGTAAATCGTGAACAGCTTTACGCGCCCGTCTTCTTTTGTGGATAGCAATTCTTCGACGAGCGGCAAAAGCGATGATTCTCTCTCTTTTATATGCCTTAGAATTTCTCTGCGTCTGCTGAAATCAACCGGGCGGCGGTTATCCGGGTCAACCAGTGTGAGGTCCCAGAGTTCGCTGCCCTGATAGAAATCGGGCAGCCCCGGAGATGTTATCTTGAGCACGGTCTGAGCCAGTGAATTGAATATGCCGTAATGCGCAACCTTCTTTTGAAAATCAGCGAGGTTCTCTAAAAATTTATTGGAAGGCGAGGGCGTGAGAATAGCCTCGGTGAAACCGACCAACGCCCGTTCGTACTCGGTGTCGGGGTCGAGCCAGTTGGTATAAGTCTTTGCCTCTCTGGCCGCCTTTATCACGTAATCTTTTATACGCCCGACGAACGGCTCGCGCTCAGACGCCTCAAAGGGGAAAGTGCCCACGATCGTTTGATAGAGAAAATATTCGCGATTGCGGTCGGGCGCTTCACAACCTCTTATGAGGGTCTTATGGGCGAGATTCTGCTCGCGCCAGAGTTTTACCTGTGCTTCCCATTCATCGGGAATCTCGGAAAGCACATTGATGCGCGCCCGCACGTCCTCGCCTCTCTTTGTGTCGTGAGTCGAGGTGGTGTTGATCGTATGCGGATAATTCTCGCTCCTCTGGTGGTTGAAGGCGTGAAAGTCTTCCGCAGGGATGGAGAATCTGTCGGGATTGCCGCCCACTTCGTTTAGCGAGATCAGGTTGTTGTAAACATAAAAAGTCGTATCTTCAAGCCCCTTGGCCATAAGCGGGCTTGTATACTGCTGAAATCTCATGACGAATGAGAGCCAGAGGCTGTGGTCTTCGTCGGCCAGATGTTTGGGCAGATCAAGCAACAGCACCTTCTCAAGAAAGGCGAGTTCGCGCGCAGGCTCGGGATTCTTTTCTTTAGCACTTGCTATCGCCTCGCGCACATACCTTATGTCCCGGTCGGTTATCGTCTCGCTGTTTATATAAGTCCTGTAGATCGGAAACAGACAGGAAAATTCCACCACTGCCCGCTTCAACCCTTCCATAGTCAGGTCAATGCCGTCGCGGGTTGTGGTCGAAACTTTCTTCAAATGATGAGCCAGATTGTCGAGATCGCCCGTCATATGGCGCTCGATGATGAGTTGTTTCTTTTCGTAAAGAAGCTCTTCCAGAGAATCGGATACTCCGGCAAATCGCTCGTATATGCGATGAAACGCATCTCGACTGTCTGCGTATACAAACAGCCCGTTTACGTAATTCAAAAACTCATAGCCGGTTGTGCCCTCGATTGGCCAGCGGTTGGGAAGCGCCTCCGACATCTCCAGTATCTTTTCCACAACCAGAAAGGCGTCTCCGGCCTTGTGTCTGAGGCGGCGCAGATACATCGTAGGATCATAGAGCCCGTCTACATGATCAATTCGAAGGCCATCTATCTGGCCCGACTCGAGCAGTTCGAGCACCAGCGAATGGATGTGATCGAATACGCTCGGCTGTTCGATCCTCAGAGAGATAAGCTCGTTGACGCTGAAGAATCGCTGATAGTTGATCTCTTTCGTAGCCAGCCGCCAGTAAGCAAAGAGGAACCATTGCTGCACGAGCAGACTGTCGAGCAGGTCGATGTTTTGATTAAACTCAGCTACGTTCCCGTCAAGGAAAGCTCGAACCACCGAATTTTTCTGATAGACCTCCTGGAACAAATCCTTTGCGAGCCTGATCTGGATGTTTCGTATCTCGTCGGATTCTGCCGAATCGAACGTTTCCAGAATGTGTATGATGCCCGCTATTTTTATGTAATCCGGGTCTTCCTCGCCGAGTTGTTCCTTCAGCCGATCAAGACCGAAAGAGATGATTTCGGCATAGGATTCGATGCGAATCGGATAGACCTTGTCATAATACCTGGCCGAAAAGCCCTGCTCGCCCAGTTCGAGCGAAATCTCACCGTGTTCGAGCGCCTCGCCGTATGGACGCCCCAGAAAAGGCGCTATGAGCTTGCCGCGCAAATTCAATCTCAGGTGGTCCCAGACGACATCAAAGAACTCGAAATAAGGCGAATGCGGCCCCTTCTCAAAGATGTCCATAAGCATATGGTTGCTGCTGTCATATGCCATGTGATTTGGAACAAAATCCTGCAACCATCCGAGCCCCTGCCGGTGCAGGGTTGTTATAAGAGACTCAAAATCTTCCCTCGTCCCCACTTCCGGGTTTAGCTGATTGGTATCGGTTACGTCATAGCCGTGGGCGCTTGCCTTGCGCGCTTTAAAGATTGGCGATGCATAAAGGGTGGAGACCCCGAGGTCCGACAGATACGAAACGATACCTTCCGCCGATTTGAAACCAAACGCAGAATGGAATTGAATTCTGTAGGTCGCCGTGGGTATGTACATCAATGCTCCTCAACTGTAGATAATTGCCTATCGGGCCGAAATGCTCAAGCAAACTCCTTTCCCGGCGGGCGTCATCGTTCTTAATTTGCTTTCGGCATTGGAATTGCAATCGAGAATTATGGCTATTCATACGAATAGTTGGGAACAGCGACACTACGAGCAAGAGGGGAAAAGGAAAGGAGCAAGAAAAGATGCCAAGAGGAGATAAAGATAAATACACAGACAAGCAGAAACGCCAGGCCGAGCACATAGCCGAGGGCTACGAAGATCGCGGCGTATCAGAAAAAGAGGCCAAAAGCCGTGGCTGGGCTACGGTCAACAAGGAATCCGGCGGCGGCAATAAATCCGGCAGCGGTCGCGGGCACAAGGACACTCACGAGTCGAGTCGCAAGGGCGGAGAAAAAAGCCACTGAGCAGAAAGACTGAGCAGAAAGACTGAGCAGAAAGCTCACTATCCGGCTGCCTATATAGTTACAGTCTGCTCGGAACCATCCGGGCAACAGGGGCTTTACTATGCGCAACCATGAGACATCAGTGTCTCATGGTTGCGTTTTTTTAGACGGGGTTTACAAGATGATGGAGAATTGACAGGGCTAGAAATCTTCTCAATCCTCCGCCATCCTGTAAACCCTGTTGCGGGATTGATTTGCGGATGAGCGCAACATAAAATAGGTCTTCCTTACAAGGTTTGAGAATGGTTGCCACGATATGGATTATAGAGGTTGAATAGATTGACAAATAACACCGCTTCCCCCCCACCTGAAATTGGCAATCAGCGAATTTATCGGATTACCGAATCAATAATCATATTTTCGCTGGTAATGTATGCGCTGTTTGCGCCGCACTCGATAGCCATAACTCAGGGCAGTTTCTTGCTGGGGCTTCTGGCCTGGGCCGTGCAAATGGTTGCAACCAGGCGATTCCCTCTGAAGAAATCCCCGCTCGACATAGCGCTTCTCGGATTTTTCGCCTGCGCCGTCATCTCATCCTTTCTCTCATACGATCCTTATACGAGCATCAAGGGGTTGAGAAGCCCAGCCTTTTTTCTCGCCTTTTATTTTGTCAGCAATAAAGTTACAAGCCTGAAGTTTGCGCGAATGCTTGCGGTGGCAATCGTGGCGTCGTGTCTGTTTAACGTGGCTTACAGCGCCGGGCAGCTTGCCGTTGGAAGGGGGCTCAGGATAGACAGCCTGACCCCGCACGGGCCGTTTGCCAGAGCCGGTTTGCAGGTCGGCGACGTAATCACCGAGGCGGATGGAAAGAGTATCGCCACACTTGAAGATCTGTCGGCTGCCGTCGATGCTCAACGCGGAAGGATAACGATCACTTACCAGAAAGATGAGGCCGTCAATCAGGCTTCGGTGTCGAGGCGGGCCATCAAGAAATTACCTCTCGAAGGCGTCGAGCGATTGGGGCTGACCGCTTCTCCGGGCAGGAGCTTTCGCATCACGGGTCTATACAGCCACTATGAAACCTATGCCGAAGTGCTTCAGATTATAGCGTCTCTGGCCATAGGTCTTTTGATTGCGCAGCCCGACAAGAGATCGGCCAGGTCTCTTTTCCTCGGAGTCTCGATCATCCTGATAACGGCGGCACTCGTCTTGACATCCACGCGAGCGGCGATGGCGGGGCTGGGACTTGCCACAATGGTTATGGCCGTCATAAGCCTTCGCCGCCGAACGATGATCGCCGCCGTCCTGGGTCTGTTATTACTGGTCCCGGCTGCAATTCTGGCGCTCGAACACTCGCGCGGCTCGCAGATATTCAACCCAAACGAAGGAAGCACGGCCTACAGGATAGAGGTATGGGGCGAGGCTATGGGATTGATAAAAAACAATCCCGTGGTCGGAATAGGCAAGGGAAGCGAGGGTATTCTCAAAGAAAAACTCGGGCTGTTCGATAATGGAAGATTGCCTCAGGGCCATTTTCACTCGACCCCTGTTCAAATCGCTACGTGGTGGGGGCTGCCCGCGCTTGCTTTTTATTTCGCTATGATGGCTATCCTCCTCTTCGAGAGTTGGAAATTGAGCAAGCGATTGCGCGCTGAGGGCAGATGGCAGGATTGGGGCGTAGTTTTGGGCGGGATAGGCGCGATCACAGCGTTCAACCTGAGTTCGCTTGTCCACTTCAATTTTGGCGATGGAGAAGTGGTCATGGCGTTCTGGTTGATGGCAGGGCTTGTGTTTGCAATTCGCCGCCTGACGCTTGAAGCGCCCACGACCGAGACCGAGCCAGATAAATCAGCGATGCAAACAATAGAGCGTTTAGATAAAAATCAACCCCCAGCACAAGAAGCAGCCGCTGAGTTGAACGCCCGGGCAGCAAAGGCAAGACTACATTAGCAACCAATACAACCGTCAAAACGAGCTTTCCCCACCTCGCTTCTGCGGCAGAGCCCTTGAATGCGAAGACGGCAAGGTAGACCACAGGCCACAACAAGGCTATGAAGTAAATTTTTGAAGTAAGCGGTCCGACAAACAACATCAGGCAAATCATCAAGCCAAATTCGACGGGGTCGAGTCTTACGCTATCGCCTGTACGGTCTCCGCTAAAGCGCGATCTTCGCCAGATCAACGCAAGGACGAAAAGATACAGACAGGCTGAAACGGCTATCCAGACTCTATCCGTTTGCTCGAAAGTGAAAGACGCGACATTCACCGCCGGATAGCGGGTGTCTCCATCAACTCTTTCGGCGTAGTCCACATCGGTGAAGCAACGTCTGAGCTGCCCTTTGAGCGACAGGTTTATGGGGCCGTTCGTTTCGTGGAATTCCTGCTCTGCGATTACTTTCTCGTACCACTGTCCGAGCAGCCGGGCGTTCTGACCAAAACCGAAATATGCGGCAGGCACGAGGTTGACTGCCACCAGAAACGCGCCGACAAGCCCAAGGAATTTCCATTGTTTCTTCAGGGCAAAGTAGGGAAGCAGCAATACGGGAGTCAGCTTTATCGTAATCGAGAGCGCCATCAAAAGCGCCGCCCATACAGTCTTGCGCCGCCCGGCCAGATAGAAAGAGACAAACAGCAACGAGACGGCCAGAAGATGCGCGTTGCCGTAATGCAGTATCATCACGAAGTACTCAGCCACGGCAAAACCGGAAACGATCCACACGGTTTTCGACGGTCTGTAGGGAGCGACCACGCGGTTGAGCGCAGTAACGGATGCGGCAATCTGGGAGACGGAAAACAGATACCAAAGATAGGCGGCCACGCCGTAAGGCAAAAGCCACAGAGGATATAGGGCTATGAGAAAAAAGGAAGGATATCTGTAATCCATCACGCGGCCCAGCGCGAAATCCACCGCGTAAAGGTCCGTGCGGCCTTCGATGAGCGAGCGCCCGGCTCTGTAATAGACCGGAAAATCTATCAATTTGCGGATAAAGACGAGGCCCAGGAGCGCGACCGCGATTGCAAGTACGATTGCCAGTAATAGACGAGCGCGCTTTTTCATCCTGAGAAGTTATATGGTTTTGGGCGGGAAGGTCGCAAGAGCGATGATGCGACCCGGAGCGAGAGTGCCGGATCGCATAAAGGATACCGAGGGCGGGACTCGAACCCGCACGGGCTTGCGCCCAGAGGATTTTCTTACCACTATAGCTTTCGCTACCTGCCCTGATCGCAGTTTGTGGTCTGGACGATGCCTTCTCCGTGCATCACGAGGGATGTTTAGGAGGGAGCCGTCTCGTCTCTACACTTTGTCGGCCTGCGTGTTACCGACCTTAGCTCGGCGTTGCCATCAGCCCTACCTGTTAAGGGTTCACCGAGTTTGACTCCATTCACGCCGGTGTTTCCATTCGACGTGCTCAAACAACTAAGTCCTCTGTGTCTGCCATTCCACCACCCCGGCAAATCACGTCAGGCAATTATAGAACATTGCGCTGAGACTGCAAAATAGTAAGAAAGCGATGTCAAAGTTTATTCTACGGCTTATTTCTTGGCTAATTCCTTGAGAGCGGCTTCTATGGCTGCTTTCAGGCTTTCTTTTGTCCTGTCTCTGACGCGCTTGCCGTTGATGAATACCGAAGGCGTCGAATTGACTCCTATCTTGTAGCCGTCCTGTAGGTCTCGCTGCACCTTATCGGCAAACTTGCCGGAATCGAGCGCCTCGTCGAATTTTTTTCTATCCAGTTGCAACTGGGTCGCATACTGTTTCAGGTTTTCGATCTCAAGCTTGCCCTGGTTCTGAAACAGAAGAGCCGTGTATTCCCAGTATTTGCCCTGTTCGCGGGCGGCTTCGGCGGCCTCGGCGGCTTTCGCCGCATGCGCGTGCATGCTGAGCGGATAATCGCGCGCTACGAGCTTTACCTTGTCGCCAAACTCCTTTACCACCTCATCGAGCGCGGGCTGGCTAAAGGCGCAACTAGGGCATTCATAGTCGGTGAACTCTACTATTGTGACGGGAGCATTGGCTCCACCCTTCCAGGGTTGATCGTCTATGGCTATCTGATAGGCGGGCGGGTCGGGCGGGGTCAAAAATATCTGGACCTTTGCCCCTTTGCGGAGTTGATCGGCAAAGGCCGTTTCAGCCTTGTCCTGTTCGATCTCCTGCAAGTATTTGATGATCTGGTCTTTTAACTGAGCATACTCGCCGTTGATCTTCTCTTTGTTCTGCGTATAAAAAACCTGCGCCTCTTCTTCGGTCACTTTTTTTGTCTTTGGCAAGACCTCAGATTCAAAAAGGGCCTGCCCGGTGACATTGCGTTTCTTCGCCTCGGCTTCGAGCAGCATATCGTTTATGCGCAGTTCCACCTGTCTCTGCCGCAGGGTATAAATTTGCTCCTGCACTTCGGCGATTATCGGTTTTAGCGAATCTTCAACCTCGCCCGAAGTGATCGGCGCGCCGTTTATGGTGGCAAGTACGCGGGCGCGGTCGGCTTCGCTCACAGGCGGCAAAACGTCTTCGACAAGGACTTTTACATCCGCAGCGGCGCGTAATTGCTGGGCAAGCTTGCTGCCGAGTTCCTGTTCTTTCAATCCGCGAAGGTAGTTGATTATTTGCCCCTTCACCTCGGCAAACTCGCCCTGAATCTGACTCTTATTCTGATTATAGAATGCCTGCGCCTCGGCTTCGGTCGGTTCCGTTATCTTCGCGACGATTTCGGTTTTGATCATCTCGTCAGCCGTCGTGCCGCGCTTTTTCGCCTCCGCGTCGAGCAGCTTCGAATTGATCAGTACATTGAGTTCCTGCTGGCGCGCCTCGATCACCTGCTTTTGAAGCTCCTCGACCTGACTCCTGATGGCCTCGTCCACGTCCTTGATAGAGATTTTTACGCCGTTGACCTCGGCCAGCACATCGGGGGGCGGAGTCTTTGCCTCGCAGCCGCAATCCTCTTCCTTCTTAACCTCTTTTTTATCATCTTTTTTATCGGCGGGTGTTGTCGCCTGTTGCGTTTTGTCTTGCGGCGCGCTCGGTGTCTGACCGGCGAGCGTCACGGCGGCCAATGAGCAGATTATGAATGCCATAAAAATAACTGATAAAACCCTCTTCATGAAAACCTCCGAAAACTGAAGTATCCGAGATATACCAGACCATGCGAGAGATGCGCGACATCTATTGAATGGTTTGATGTAAAAGAGCTTGCTTACCGTGGAAGCGCAGAGCTTCGACCAGGAAATTATCGAATATCAATCGTCCGTCGCGGCTCTCGTTGCGATGCTCCCAATATTTGTCGTATTGCCAATCCTGGAACGATTTTTCGATATGAAATTGCACGCCATAAATCAACTGATCGCTTGTTCGAAGCACCATCATCTGCACTTCGGAAAGATATCCCCTGGCCAGTTGTCTGAATCCTTCGGGCAGGTGATCGAGTTGCAATCCGTGATTTTGCCAAACGCGCAGCATGTGGCGGCGATTTGTGTATTTCTGCCAGCGATGGTCATTGCGCTCGCCGATCCCGGCAAATATCGGGTCATCGGCATCGGTTATTTTGACGAAGCGGTACTGATATTCGTAAATGCGATCATCTCTCCGCTCGGCAGGCAGCTTTTTATCAAGCGTGACAATCGTAGCGCCATAAGCCTGACCGACAAGCTGATGGCCTCCACAGATGGCAAGCACCGGCACTCTGTTGCGCCGGATAAAGCGATTGAAAGCTTCGATCAAGGCGGGATTGTAATAGTCGAAGTCTCTGAGCGTGCCGCTCATCACGATGGCATCGGGGTTGAAATCGTTTATAAGATCATCGTCCAGCTCGGAAAGGTGGACGGTGCGGACATCGGGATTTTTGACAAGCTTATGAACATGGTTTTCGATATTGCCCATGGCAAGCGATGCGATCTTTCGCTCGAGGCGAACCCATTTTTCGGCATCGAATGCGGGAGCGCTTCGAGCCACATCCGAAAAATCATCCGCCGTTTTGATCAGATCATCCACCAGCACTACGCGCATGGATTCGATCCGGGGCACAATCGGCTCAAATACGCAGTATTTCTTTCCCACGAGTTCTATAGACTGTTCCATAAGCCTCTCAGTATTTCCTTATATTTAATTTAATGCATAAATCAGGGCAAAGGAAGAGGAAAGGATAAAGGATGAATGCGGCGCTGGATGCGCCGCATTCATCCTTTATCCTTTCACATGTTGCGATAATTCGGCCCGCCGCCGCCTTCGGGTGGAACCCAGTTTATGATTTGATACGGGTCCATGATGTCGCACGTCTTGCAATGCACGCAATTCGAGAAATTCACCTGAAGCCTTCGCTGGCCCTCTCCGGCCTCGACCATCTCATAGACATTTGCCGGGCAGAAATTCTCGCAAGGGTTGCCGTATTCCTTTGTGCAGCGATCGACGCAGATGTTTGTATCGAGCACCTTTAAATGAGACGGCTGATCCTCGTCGTGATGCGTGCTCGAATAATAGACATCGGTCAGCTTGGCAAATGTGATCTCATCATCGTATTTGAGATCATTGTAGCGGTCGCCTGCTCCATCAACATCGGCAAGCTTTCGCATATGCTGATGACCGGCCTTGATCGCAAGCCGCGACGGGAAGCGCCCGCCCGAAACGGTCGAAAGTCCCGAAATGGCAAGCCCAACGAAACGGCCTCTATCAAATGCCTGATGGAAATTGCGCGAGCGATAAAGCTCGCGTCCGACGTAGCTCTCTTTCAGCTTCTTATCAAAAGCGCCCAGTTTGTTGCGCGAGTGATCGCCAGCTATAAGAGCCTCCAGAATCGTCTCGGCGGCAAGTATCCCGGCTTTTATCGCCGTGTGAATCCCCTTGAGCCGCTCGCCGTTGAGCATCGCGCCCGAATCGCCCAGAATCATCACTCCATCCGCGCTCAACTGCGGCATCGTGTACCAGCCGCCCACGGGCATGGCCTTTGCTCCGTAGCGGATCATCTTTCCGCCCTTGAGCAGGTCTTTTACAAGCGGGTGGGTCTTGAATCTTTGAAACTCGTGATGCGGGTCGATTCGCGGGTCTCGATAATCGAGACCGACCACGAGCCCTATGTCGATGATCCGGTCGCGCATGCCGTAAACCCACGACCCGCCGAATGTGTGCGAATCCAGTGGCCAGCCCAGCGTGTGAATCACCGAGCCCGCCGCAAACCTGTCATCGGGCATTTCCCATAGTTCTTTGACGCCGACCGAATAAACCTGGGGCTCGCTCTCGCGGTCAAGGCCCAGATGATTGACGAGTTGTTTGGTGAGCGAGCCTCGCACGCCCTCTCCGAGCACGGTCACCTTTGCGAGGATGTCCACGCCGGGCTCGAAATTGGGTTTTGGCTTCCCGTTTTTGTCTATACCCTTGTCGCCCGTCCGCACGCCCGTGACCTGATCGCCCTCGTAGAGCATTTCCCAGCCCGGGAATTCAGGAAAGATATTGATGCCCGCCGCTTCGCATTTCCCGGCCAGCCACACTACGAGCTTATTAAGCGATATGACGTAGTTGCCGTGATTGCGAAGCGGCGGCGGGATCATCGGAGCCGACAGCTTCCCGCTCTCGGTCAAAAAGTACACCTTTTCGCTGCCCACAGGCGCTTCAAGCGGCGCGTCTTTTTCGAAATCCGGGATGAGTTCACGAAGCGCTACGGGATCAAGCACCGCTCCTGAAAGCTGGTGCGCGCCTATTTCCGCGGCCTTCTCTATCACGGCGATCTCGACATCGCCCAGAGGCTTTCCGCCCCCCTGTTTTGCGCGTTCGTTGTGCGCCGAAATCAGGTTGGCCAGATGGAGCGCGCACGATAGATTAGCCGGTCCTGCTCCCACAAGCAGGACATCCATTTCAAGTTGTTCTCTCTCAATTGCCATAATCTTTAAGGGGGCCGGGGGTCGGGGGCCAGGGGCCGGTAGTTGTTTTTCTGTGGCCGGTTTTTGAAATACATCTGGAGAATTTTAGACCATATGCCGATATGTAATCACCGGCCCCCGGCCCCCGACCCCCGGCCCCCTCCATCACTGTCCTTTGGCCTGGCGAATCTCGGCTGTGAGCGCGGGCACTATTTCGAACAGGTCGCCCACGATCCCGTAATCGGCCAGATCGAAGATAGGCGCTTCGGGGTCTTTGTTTATGGCGACTATCGTCTGAGAATTTTTCATGCCGACCACGTGCTGAATCGCGCCTGAGATGCCTACGGCCAAGTAGAGTTTTGGCGCTACGGTCTGGCCGGAGCTTCCTATCTGGCGGTCCATTGGCAGCCATTCGTTATCGCAGATAGGGCGCGAGGCGGCAATCTCGGCTCCGAGTGCTTCTGCCAGTTCCTTGACAATCGCGATGTTCTCTTCGCTCTTGATACCCCGGCCCACGGCCACGATGAGCGGTGCCTGCGTGAGGTCAACCGCCTGTTTGGCTTCCTGAAACGGCTCTTCGTTCTCGGTGCGAATATTGACATCGGCCATATTCACCTCAAACGATTTGACGGGCGCGGTTGCGTCTCCCGCTTCGGCAAGGTCCGCTCTGTATGAGCCAGCCTGAAATGATACAAACACAGGCGGGGCGGCTTCGACTCGAACATCCGTGTTGATCTTGCCCTGAAAGACCTGCCGCGTAAAGACCATTTCGCTACCTTCACCACGAATGGCTATGCAGTCGGTCACAAACGATTTGCCAAGCGCCACGGCAAGCCTCGGCGCGAAATCGCGCACGCGATAAGTGTGGCTCAGGATGACATATCGCGGATCGAGTTTTTCAACGACCTGCCTGAGCGCGCCCACATATCCGTCAGGCGTGTAGCTGGCAAGCTTGTCGTCCTCGACCGTATAGACGGTTTCGAGCTTTTTTGCGGCCACTTCCTGGGCGACATTCGATATGCCTTTGCCAAGCACGACGGCAGATACTTTATCGCCCGTCTCCGTTGCAATCCGTTGAGCCGCAACCATCGCTTCAAATGAAGTGCGATTCAGCACGCCGTCTCTTTGCTCAATGAAAAGTAGTATTCCTTCGCTCATCAATCCCCCCTCTGGGATTTTGGATTTTCGTGGCGCATGATGCGACTTCGTCGCGGCGCGATTTTGGATTTATAACCAGAAGCTAAACCTGCCTTTCGCATCGTCAATCCAAAATCCAAAATCCAAAATCAGATGACTCTCACGTCGAAGCGCAGTTTCTCAACCAGCTTGGCCGCGATCTCGGATGGCTTGCCTTCGATCATTTCGGTCTGTTTCGATTTTTCGGGCAGGTATGTGCGCTCGATTGTCTGACCGGGTTTGAGGTCTTCGGCCGTCAAGCCGAGGTCAGCCGCCTTGACTTCTCGTATCTCTTTTTTCTTCGCCGCCATGATGCCTTTGAGTGTGGCGTATCGAAGCTGATTGATGCCGGATTGGATCGTGAGCAGCGCAGGCATAGGCACCTTAACCCACTGAAACCATCCGCTCTCAAGCTCGCGCTTTACCCGCACCGAAGGTGCCTCCGGCTGTACTTCCATGACGATTGTAGCCGAGGCTATCCCGAGTCGCTCGGCGATGATAAGACCCACCTGCGCGTAACCGTAATCATCCGATTGCAGGCCGGTAAAGACCAGATCGAATTTCTCGTCCTTGAGCGCGGCGGCAAGCAGCCGCCCTAAAGCTTGAGCATCCGTAGCAGTGTCAAAGATGGGATCGTGAAGGTGGATGGCGCGGTCCGCGCCCTTTGCGAGCGCTTCTTTGATTGACTGCCTCACCCGCTCAGGCCCGCACGAGATCACTATGACTTCGCCCCCGTGTTTCTCTTTCTGTCTGAGCGCCTCTTCGAGCGCGTAGGCGTCGGCCTCGCTCATTTCATAACTGATGTCGCGCTCGTCAATCCATTTTCCATCGGGCGCGATCCTCAGGATCGAATCTTTTTTCGGCACCTGCTTCAAACAAACGACTATGTTCATGTCTTTCCTTTTCGATAAATCCCCGGCGTAGAAAAATCCACGGGCGAGACCGTTTCTCGCCCGGACTGCCTGCAAAGATAATCGCTGCGGCGCGTTAACCGATTCAGAGCCCGGACGGCTTCAGCTTTCGTTTGACTGCTCGAATCGCTTCATCAGCAGGGCAGCGTTTGTGCCGCCAAACCCAAACGAATTCGAAAGCGCGTAACGAATCGAGACCCGCCTCGCGGTGTTCGGCACATAATCTAGGTCGCAATCAGGGTCGGGTTTTTCATAATTCGCCGTGGGCGGTATAACCTGATTCTGAAGTGCCAGGGCAATCACGCCCGCCTCGACTCCGCCCGCAGCGCCCAGCAGATGCCCCATCATGGATTTGGTGGAACTGACCGGAATCGAGTACGCCGAATCGCCGAAGACCCGCTTGATGGCCATCGTTTCGAGCTTGTCGTTGTAGTGGGTCGAGGTGCCGTGCGCGTTGATGTAATCAACCTCGTGCGTCTCAACGCCGGCGTCCTTGATCGCGTTTTGCATCACCCGAACGGCGCCATCCCCGTCTTCCGACGGCTGGGTGATGTGAAACGCATCCGACGACATGCCGTAGCCGGCCATCTCGGCGTAAATCTTTGCCCCGCGCGCCCGGGCGTGCTCTAGCTCTTCGAGGATCAGTATGCCCGCGCCTTCGCCTATGACGAAACCGTCGCGGTCGGCGTCAAACGGACGACTGGAATGCTCGGGATCATCGTTGCGCGTAGAGAGCGCCCGCATAGCGGCGAATCCACCCACTCCCATGGGAGTGATGGCGGCCTCCGCCCCGCCGCAAATCATCGCGTCCGCGTCCCCGCGCTGAATGATCTTGAAGCTGTCGCCGACCGCGTGCGCCCCCGTAGAGCAGGCTGTGCACGTGGCTGAATTTGGCCCCTTGGCCCGAAAGCGTATCGAGACCTGGCCCGCCGCAAGGTTTACAATGGCGGCAGGGATAAAGAAGGGCGATATCTTGCCCGGCCCATGATTTAAGAACTTCGCGTGCTCGCGCTCGATCACCCCAAATCCGCCTATGCCCGAACCTATGTAGGTTCCGATGCGCGTCGCGTTTTCATCCGTGACGCGCAAACCGGAATCATCCATTGCTTCTTGCGCCGCTGCCAGCGCGTAGTGGATGAAGACGTCCATCTTCTTGACCTCTTTCTTTTCTATGAAATTCAAGGGGTCAAAATTTTTCACTTCGCTGGCAATGCGTACGGGGAAGTTGCTGACGTCGAACCGGGTGATGTGAGAGATTTCACTGCGCCCGGCAAGCAGATCCGACCAGACTTCTTCCTTGGTATTGCCCGAGCCGCAAATGAGACCTATACCTGTAATAACAACACGACGATTCAAAGCCATAACCTCCAACCAGAGAAACGCTTCCCTTCGGGAATCGCTTATTTGGAATGCTTCTCGATGTAATCAACCGCATCGCGCACGCTGGTTATCTTTTCAGCGTCCTCATCCGGTATTTCGATATTGAACTCTTCTTCGAACCGCATAACGAGTTCTACCGTATCGAGCGAATCAGCGCCTAGATCATCAATAAAACGAGCATTGGCGGTCACTTCCGACTCGTCTACCCCAAGCTCGTCCATTATTATCTGTGTAACCTTTGCCTCAACGGAACCTTCTGACATTTGTAACTCCTCCTAACGTTTCCAAAAAATTAGTCAAATCACTACAGCGCCGGGTTAAATCATGAAAGAAGACCGCGCCCTAATCAACTCACTTGTGTTATAGCGGCAAGCGTATGATCAAGCGAATCAGAATCTTCTACATTCAATAACACGGCATCCGATATCTGGCTGTCGCGGCTGATTTGCTTTACCAGCCCCGATAAAACTTTGCCCGGCCCCACTTCTATAAACCGTCTCACGCCCTGATCGAGCATGAGCTGAACCGATTCAGTCCATCGAACGGGTGATGCCACCTGTCTGAGCAATGCGTCTTTTGCCTCGCGCCCGGCCAGTATTATCTCCGCGTCTACATTGCCTACGAGGGGCAAATTCAAATCCGCAAACTCGGTCACATCGAGCACCTCGGCGAGCCGTTCTGCCGCGGGTTTCATCAACTCGCAATGAAACGGCGCGCTCACGGCAAGCAGAACTGCTTTGCGTACGCCCTTCTGTTTAGCAAGTTCTACGGCGCGCTCTACGGCTGAACGATGACCGGCGATCACGATCTGATTAGGTGCGTTCAGATTGGCCGGGGCGCAGACTCCGAGGCTTGCGGCCTCGCTGCAAATCGAGTTTGCCGTTTCAGCGTCGCAGCCGACCAGGGCAGCCATCGCGCCTTCGCCCTCGGGCACAGCCTCCTGCATAAACTCTCCGCGCTTTCTGACTACTCGAAGGGCGTCGGCAAATTTCAAAGAGCCTGCCGCCACAAGCGCCGAATATTCGCCAAGCGAGTGACCGGCTACGAAATCCGCCCGCACGCCTCTGGCTTCGAGCGCGCGCAGGGCGGCAATCGAGACCGTAAGGATCGCGGGCTGAGTATTGGCCGTCAGGCGCAACTCTTCTTCCGGCCCTTCAAGGCAGAGGCTTGAAAGTCTCGCGCCCAGTACGGCGTCCGCCTCTTCAAATATCTGTCGGGCCGGCTCGACGGATTCGATCAGGGATCTGCCCATCCCCACCTTCTGCGCGCCCTGCCCCGGAAATAGAAACGCAGTCTTCATAAGCAGTGATCGGTGGCCGGTGGCCGGTAGCCAGGTGTAATAACTTTCCGGCTCATCAAATTAAACCTCTTCGTTTTCATAATCGCCCTGTCTTTTCACCGATCACTGACCACCGATCACTGACCACTGATCACCGGCACGCCTATCTCAAGTCCGATCCGTTCGTTGACATCTCCGAGACAATAATCCCTGGCTACGGCGATGGCGTTTCGAATGGCTCTTGGAGTTGAACGTCCGTGGCAGATGACCGTGACGCCTTTGATTCCCAAAAGCGGAGCGCCGCCGAATTCGGCGTAATCCAGCCGTTGCTTGAATCGCTGAAAGGCAGGCCGCGTAAGCACTGCGCCTGCCTTTGTCTGGAGCGACGATTTCAATTCCTGTTTGAGCAGGCCCATAATGAATTCGAATACGCCTTCGCTCACTTTTAGCGCGACATTGCCCGTGAATCCATCACAAACGATCACATCGGCCTGCCCCGTACACATGTCGCGGCCCTCGATGTTGCCGATAAAATTCAGCGACGAACTCTTCAGCAGCTTGAACGCTTCTTTTGTCAGGTCGTTGCCCTTGATCTCTTCTTCGCCAATCGAGAGAAGCCCTACCCGAGGGTTGTGAATGCCTACAACCACGCTCGAATAGAGCGATCCCATAACGGCAAAATCGCGCAGGTGCGACGGCTTGCATTCGGCGTTCGCCCCTACGTCGAGCAACACGGTGCTTCGTCCCGTGATAGTAGGCAACACGGCTGCAAGCGCCGGGCGGTCGACCTTTGGAAGCGTGCCGATCACAAGCTTTGCCGTCATCATCACCGCGCCCGTGTTTCCCGCGCTCACAAGCGCCTCGGCCTCACCGTGACGCACGAGGTTTGCCGCGACGCGAATCGAACTGTTGCGTTTGCGGCGGACGGCTGTTGCAACCGGATCATCCATAGTGATGACCTCGCGCGCATCAACAATCTCTATTTGCGAATCACGCCACAGGTGTTCCCTCTTGCCCCGGCCGTCGCGGTGCTTTTCAAGCTGCGTCTTGATCTCTTCGGATCGTCCCACGAGGATTACTGAAACACCGAGGTCACGCACGGCCTCGATGGCTCCTTCGACCTCGCTTGTGGGAGCGTGATCGCCTCCCATTGCATCCACAGCGATCCTAAGCATTAAATAATCTCTAAGTCAGAGAGGCGGTTAAAGATGCAGCCTTAAAGGCGCGCCCGCCGAAGAGACTTACTCTTCTTCTTTCATCTCGATGGCCACGCGGCCCCGATAAAACCCGCAATTAGGACAGACGCGGTGCGGCATCTTCGGTTCGCCGCAGTTAGGGCAATTTCCAACGGCGGGGGGTTGCAGGTGATCGTGCGCCCTGCGCTTTCCTGTGCGAGATTTCGAATGTTTCCTTTTAGGATTTGGCATTGTCTTACTACTCCTTCAATTTCCAGATTTCAACTCTTTCAGCGCGGCCCATCGCGGATCAATCTGCTCGAAACGGCAGGCGCACTGGCCCTCATTTAAGTTAGCGCCGCACTCCGGGCACAACCCGCGACACCCTTCGCTGCACAGCCTCGCCATCGGGAACGTCAGTTCGATCTGCTCTCGCACGAGGTCGTCGAGATCAATCGTCTGGTCATGATAGAAGGCTATAGAAAGATCATCTCGACCAAGTTCCCGCTCATCCCCGGTGCCTGTGGTCTTAAGCGGAGGTATATAAAGAAGGTCGAAGCTTTGTTTAACGGGGACCGATAAAGGCGTCAGGCAACGGTCGCAGTCAATTTCGACCGTCGCGGTTAGCGTACCTTCGATCTGCACCTCGTCGCCGTTTCGCTCGGCGCGCAGATCAAGCGACGACCGCCCCGTTATGCGGCTGTCTTCGTCCTCCAGTCGGGGTTCTCCCTCCGGATAGAGATGATGGACTTCAAGACCGTCATCCTCTCTTATCTGGCCGATGCTAATATTCATCCCAAAGCTTTCCAGCCGGGCGAACAGGCCCGGACTATGCGCGACTGGTGGTTCAGACTTAACAGTTATAATCACACAAAAAAGCCCTTCAGCGCAAAAGATATGATTATATAAGCGATGTTCTTTTTGTCAACCAGCCGGAACCCGTTGCTTGCCTTCGACCGGGCGCATCTTTTTACATTATGGAACTTTATGTTTTTGCGGGCGTGATTAATGTGGGTATAATATATGGAGGCAAAAACCACTGGAGAAGGCGACAACGCCGAATGGCAACTCTTACTCATCAGGCGCAAGTAATAGGATTCGGTGGCAGCAGCAGATCGGTTGAAACAGCGAACGATCACGAACTGGTTGCCGCTATTCGCGATGGCGACGAAGCTGCATTTCAGGAGATCGTGCGGCGGTATCGCAATCCGATTACCAATTTCGTTTATCGGATGATTGACGATTACGAGAGGTCTGTCGAGTTGGCGCAGGAAACTTTTATCCGTGTTTATACGAGCGCGTCTCGTTATCAGGCCAACTACAGCTTCTCGACTTACATATACCGTATAGCCACGAACCTTGCCATCAGCGAGCTTCGCAAGCGGAAACGGCGCAAGGTCGTTTCGCTTTTTACGCCGTTCAGCGACGACAACGGGGACCCGGTCGAGATTGACCCGCCGGATTTGAATCCCCTGCAAGACGAGGCGATGATCGAAACCGAGCGCCGCCAGGCCGTGGCCCGCGCCATCACCTCCTTGCCTGAAAAATACCGCGCCGCCATTGTGCTGCGCGATGTAGAGGGACTCAGCTACGACCGCATTGCGGAGGTGCTTGAACTCTCGGAAGGAACTGTCAAGTCACGTATCAATCGCGCTCGCAACCTCTTGAAAGAGAAGCTGAGCGCGTACATTTGAGGCCACACCGGGTGGCGAAAGCAGGAAACGAGTAATCTTATGATTGGTTGTAACCAGGTAAAAAAACAGATAGACGAAGCCGACCGCCCCGATATACTCCCCTTTGAGGCGAATGCCCACGTCGCTTCGTGCAGCGATTGCAGCGCATTTGCCGACGAGCGGGCCAGGCTCAGAGAGTTGCTCGCGCTCGATTCAAGGGTCACGGTGCCCGCGAATTTCGATGCCATGCTCAGAGCGCGGCTCAAAGAGCGCACCACAAAACGCACTTTCTCGTGGTTTGACGCGGCTTTTCTATGGAGAACGGGCGCGGCCACGGCGGCTCTTATAGTCGTCGTAGCAGGCGCGCAGTACGCGGGCTTTTTCACAGGCTCGGATCAGAATTCTTCTTCAAATCAGATCGCGGCAGCCGGGTCGACTGTTACGCCAAAAGCACCAGCACCAGCGCCGAACAAAGAGATCACACCACCTGAAACGGGCAGTCCCGCCGTTGCCTCGGAAAATAATCATCCGTTGACGGCGAGCGCCAGTTTGCCTGTGCATTACACGACTCCGCCCAGACATGCGAGACACGCGCAGCCTGAGCCAAGGACGGCAGGCCAACGAGGGTTGAGCGAGGCAGATATGCCGGTGGTGCTCGTTGTGGCGAGGGACGGAGAGATCGAAGTGCCGATGCCTACCGTGAGCGTAGGCGCGCAGCCGCTCCTTTATGTTAACGCGGGACGGCAGACGCCGCAGAATGTCAAGACCACATTCTGAAACAAACCTCGCCAGGCGGGGCAACGAAGCAGAGCGACATGATTTACAGAAAAGAGATTTGAAACGGACGCGGCTGGTCTTGTAAATCATGCCCTGGAATCTTTTATTTCTCACCCCCAGTGAGTCTTTGACCTCGATTTTTAAGGTTGTAGGAGTTTGAATTTTTCATCTATGGTGAAAAGGGTAGTAGCAGTATATCTATTGATCTTGCAGGCGGCCGGGACAATGTTTGCCCAGCAGCCTCAGACACCTCCTTACGCAAGCGGCAAATCGCCGCTCATCGTTTCGGTCGTACACGTCGTGGATTTGCACAAGCTGCTTGAGCGCATACGCGCGCGGCAGGATGTTCGACTCGGCGTGCCGGGGTCTGCGCCCGACAATATAATCAATGTCGTGACGGGCCTGGTTGTAGATAATCAGGGCCATGTTGTAACCCGCCTGACCAACCTTGACCCCGAGGATAAAAATCAGAAGATTTCAATCACAACCGACGACGGATACAGGCGGGCGGCGCGACTTGTAGGGGTTGATTGCGCCACAGGCTTTGCCGTGCTTGAAGCAGATTCGCTAAAGGTGAATCTGCCGGATAATGCATTTACTGCCGTGGCTTCGGGCAAAGAAGAGGTGAAGATACTGAGCGTGGATTTCGTGCCCAAGGCAGCGCCGGCCGAAAAGAACAACCAGTTTTATCTTGACCCTTCGGTCAAAATAACAAGCGGAGAGATAGAACCCGACAGCATATACTCGAAAGCGCGTGGCGCGCTCACGCTCTATTCCAAAGGTTTGCTCTCGCGCAACGACAGCAGCATAGTGACCAATACCGCAAATCAGATAGTCGGCATGACGCAATACGCGGGATTTGGACGCGCCTACCTGTTCCCGATTGATCTGATACGCAATCAGATCGCAAAGCGGGTCATAGAGAGAAACGATAATGTGCCGTCGGGGTGGCTCGGCGCTGTTGGAGTCAGCCTGGCGCAACTTCCTTCGACGGAAATAGAGACCCTTGGCCTTACGGATAAGTCAGGCGTTATCGTGCGCGAGGTCATAGCCGATAGCCCCGCAGCGACGAGCGGCATACAGCCCAATGATGTGATAGTCGGCCTCGGCGACTACAACGTAGTGGGCACAACGGATTTAAGCGCCTTGCTTTCATCCTCGCCCGTGGGCCGCAATGTGACGTTGAAGACTATACGCAATCACCAGCTTCTGAATATAGGGGTGGTGCTTGGCGCTCGTGACTGCAACGGACCGATGATTTACGATCTGCCGGCAGGCGACGTTTTCCTGACTCAGCGCGAATACGTCGAAAAACGTATCGAAGAACTCAGGACTCAATATAGAGCCTACCTCAAAGTTCCCGTAACGAAGGAGCGCAACGAAGCGCTCCGCGAGCTTGAGATAGAGCTTCGGCATCTTTACGACAACATGCGCTCGCTCGATCAACAGCGGCTCGACCAACAAAAACCGGATCAACAGGAATTAAAAGCCGACAATCAGGGAAACGATCCCCCAACGCAGGATATAGTCTTCTCCACGGGATTTATCGGCAAAGACCTGACACCGCAACTGGCTGCTTATTTCGGAACCACGGGCGGAATACTGGTAAAGCTCGTAAAGCCGGGCAGCGCGGCCGAAAAGGCCGGGCTTAAGGCGGGCGATGTCATCGTTGGCGCTCAGGAAAAAGAGCCGGTCAATTCTGTCGAGTTAAGGGCATTGTTCTCCACCACTCAGGGCGCTGTCTCGCTAAAAGTAGCGCGCAACAAAGCGCCCGTAGCCGTAAGCATCTCCAATCAGTAAGCAGTAGGCAGTAGGCAGTTATTTTGAAGCTAAGAACTAATCCGCGTAAATCCGCCTGATCCGCGTCCGTCCTGGCCTGTTTCTATTCGTCTCATTATGCAGTTGCAATTAAACTGATAACTGGCCTTACTCAACTGCCTACTGCCTACTGCCTACTGCCTACTGCTTGTCAGCCACTTCCTTGAGATAGCGGGCTGCCGTATGTAAACTCTATTTGAGCGCGAACATGCGATAAGCAGTCTGAAAATCATGTTGATCAATACCAAACCATTTCGGCTGGGGCGTATTTTTGGCATACCCATCCAGGCGCATTATAGCTGGCTTGCGGTCTTTCCTCTTTACGCCTGGATCATTGCGGCCTATCTGCCGGGCGTTGTGCCCAATCGTCCGCTTTATGAGTACTGGGCGCTCGGGTCGCTGACGACGATACTGCTGTTTGTCTCCGTCATCGCTCACGAGCTTGCGCACGCATTGATGGCTCGCGTAGAAGGGCTAGGCACAACCAATATCACGCTCTATATCTTTGGCGGGCTTGCTGCGCTCGAAGGCCAGCCCGCGCGTCCTTCGTCGGAATTCAAGATCGCGGTCGTCGGCCCCGGCGCGAGCTTTATTCTTGGGATGATATTCTTTCTGGCCGACGAGATTTTTCTTCGTGGCACAACCTTTCGCGGAACGGGGCAGGTTCTCAGACATCTGGGAATAGCAAACTGGTTTCTGGCCGGATTCAATATCCTGCCCGGCCTCCCGCTCGACGGCGGGCGGGTGCTGAGAGCCATACTCTGGAAGCTCAACAAGAATTTTCGGACGGCGACTCAGACGGCAGTACGGGCAGGGCTAATGATAGCGATTGCGCTCGTGTTGTCGGGTGTTTACGTATTCCTTTACGGCGAATGGATAACCGGAACATGGAGCATAATAATCGGATTGATAATCGCGTTGATGCTTGGCACGGCTGACGGTCGTCAGTACGGCGTGTGGCGAGTCAGACGCGGCACTATCGAAGACGTGATGAACCGCGATGTGGTGCTGATTCCCCCTGAAATGAAAGTCAGCGATTTTATCAATCAGGTGCTCAAGAACAATCACCATACCAGTTTTCCTGTGGCGCGCGATAAGCGGCTGCACGGTCTGCTGCTGCTGGAAGAATTGAAATCTGTTCCCAGAGAAAAATGGACCGACCTGACTGCTCGCGATTGTATGCGACCCGTAGACACTTCGATGTTCATAAGCTCGCTCACTCCCCTTCTGCAAGCGCGGACGGTCTTATCCGGCAACGGGCTCGGTCGGGCGGTCGTGCTGGACGGCAACGGCTTGATTGTCGGATATGTGAGTCTGCGCGACATCAGCAAAGCGGTCACGGCGAGCGAAAAAAAAGGAGGTTGACGACTATGAAACAAAGACTAATGACATTGCCCGAGATAGCCCTGATCGCCGGCACGCGAGCGGCGTTTGGAGCGGGAGTGGGCCTGTTGCTTGCCGACAGGCTCAATACGGATCAGAGGCGAGCCGCCGGCTGGGCGCTCTTTCTGGTCGGCGCGGCAACGACCATTCCCTTGATAATAGATGTATTTTCCAAAGGCGATTAGCAGGGGGATTTGAGATTTGAAATTTCTCAGATCTCAAATCCCGAGGCGCGCGTCATATCTCATTCGAAGGATGTCATGAAAATCGAATCACTACACATAGGCATGAAAGTTGAGCATCCGCATTACGGTCTCGGAGTGGTAAAGGCCATCTCCGAGCACGCCGCCGACATACACTTCGACGAAGGCGTCAGATCGGTTTCTCCTGAAAAGAGTAACCTCGAACCGGCAGAGGCGACCGCCGCCATAAACGGGCTTGATGTTCCGCTGGCGGTCTTCATAAAGCAGACGGCGGATGCGGTCATCGCGGAGCTGGGACTTGAAAAACCCGACTCTGTGATCGAGGAACTCGGAGTGCGCTGGCACGACGGGCGTATGATTTTACAGCCCGCCGATGCTGCGCTTCAGGCCAAAGAGGTGCCGCTCGAAGTCTTCTTTCATAAGATCGTGATGATGCGAAATAATCTGCGAGTGCTCGAACAGAAGATAAACAGCTACGATAAACTGGCGGAAGCCGACAAGGTGGAATTGCAACAGTACATCACGCGCTGTTACGGCTCTATGACCACCTTCAACCTGCTGTTCAAAAACAGGGAAGACCAATTCGGCGGTTGAGCGACGAGTCTATAACGATCACAAGTCTACAACGATCATCAGCGTCATTCTTCGCTGCCCGTTTTCTTTGTGTCCGGGTCAGGTTTTTTCGTCTCTTTTTTCGCCTCGCTCTTTGCGTCATTCTTTGCGTCGTTTCTTGATTCGGCGGGGCGATTCTTCTTCAGGTAAGAGTTCAATCCGGCAAACAAAGAGGCCGCAATTCGCTCGCGGAACGCGGATGTCTTGAGCAACTCTTCGTCGCGTGGATTTGAGAGGAAAGAGATTTCGGCAAGAACGCTTGGCATCACCGCTCCGAGCAGCACGACAAAAGGCGCGTGTTTCACTCCGCGATTGGCCGCCGTGCGCGGAGATTGCGCGCCTATGCCGCGAACAAGCCCCGCTTGAATATATCGCGCAAGCTCTCGCGATGCGGCTACGCGCCCGCCTGCCGAAACGCTCGCGACGATGGGCTTGACGCTGGTGTCTCGTTTTTCGGTCTTCTCATCGGCCATTTTGGTGTTTTCGCGATTGGCCGTCTCAAGGTCTTCATCAGGCGCGCGGTCGGGACTCATGAAATAAGTCTCTACGCCGGAGGCCACGCGCGAGGGGCTTGCGTTTGCGTGAATGGATATAAACAGATCGGCCCGGCGCGAATTGGCTATCGCCGTTCGCTGCTCAAGAGCTACAAAGCGGTCGCTGTCGCGGGTCAATATAACTTCGACATCCGGGTACTTCCGTTTGACATAAGCCTTTAATCGCCGCGCTACATCGAGCACAAGGTCTTTCTCGCACATGCCGTTCGAGCTTATCGTGCCCGTATCGTGGCCGCCGTGACCCGGATCAATCACTATGCATTTGATGGGCGTCTGCGAAAGGTCTGCGTCAATCTTAGCCTCTAACTGGCCGCTTGCGCCGCTTGCCGAACTCGATGGATCGTAAGGCAATATAGGCTCGGTGATTTCGGGCAGCGCAAACAGAGGTTTCTGCGTGCGCCACGCGCGTGAACTGCCCGCGCGTGCCGTCACGTTGCCGGATGAAGCATCGGGCGCGGAATTTTCTTCGTCCGCATCTTCGGCAGGACGGGTGACGCCTCGGTTTGCCGCTCCTCCTCTCGCTACATAAAGAGGCTCGGAGGCAGCGCCCTCGGCGTGAATGTCTATGACTATGCGTTCGGGGTTTGACAGCCGAAAGATGGAATACTCCGCAAGCGATGCGACCTCTAAATCAATCTGCACCCCTTCCGAGAGAGCGTGTGTCGAAGGATTATTTGCGCCTTCGGCCACGGTTATTCTTCTCAAAAGACTCGATTCGCTCACGATGAACCGGCGGCCATAGAGTGAAGGCGAGATGCGAGCATCGCTCAATCGAAGGCTCAAGTGATTGTTGCCCGCGCGCCCGCCCGCGTATTCGGCCCCCTTTGACAGGTCTATGACCACGCGGGCGTAGTCGGGTCCGGTGAAGTTGCGCACGTTTGTAAGCTGCGCCCCTCGTTCCGGCCCAAACCTGTTGGCGTTTGGTTGAGTCTGATCGGCAGAGACCAGAACATCAACGGGGTGATCGCCGAGGTGCGCTTCGAATCTTGCGAGCACGGCGCTGGCCTCGCGCGCCAGCACCGAGGAAGGGAAGTGGGCGATCATCTCTTTGTAGGCTGCCGCTGCGCCATCCAGGTCCTGCAGATTCTCTTCATATATTTGAGCGATGTTGATCAGCGCGTCTCCGACGAAGGTGCTCTGCGGGCGTTCGTTTACGATTCTGCGAAACGATTCTATGGCTTCCAGATAAAGAGCGGAATCGCCCGTAGCATCGGCGATCTCGCGTTGAAGTTCTGCGCGGCGCGCAAGCGATTCGGCGGAAAAAAATGAGTCGGTGTTGAGCCTGATTACCTGTCCGTATGCGTCAAGGGCGCGAAGATAGTCGCTTTCGCTCCGCTCTTCAAGCGGTCGGTCGTGTAGCGCCTTCTTGAGCCCGGTCGCGTACTGGAACAGGTTTTCGGCAAGCGAACGCGGGCTGTGCGCGGATGAGGCTTCCGGGTCAGCCGCGTTTAGCGTAGGCCGGGCCGAAAGACAAAAAACCAGCGCAGTGACAATCACGCCTACTACTAATTTGTTGCGTGGTGATTTGCGCATAACGATCAGCCGATGCGGGGGATTTTTAGAGGGCCACCCCTAATTCAAGCCTGCATTATAGCCGTAACGCTTTTTGCAGTCTATATCAAGAGGCCGGGAGAAGGACAGACGGCGAAAGCGCGGAGACGAGCCGGGCCTTGACTCTGCTCTCTCCGCGCCTTTTGGGGGAAGCATACGTTGCTCAGTAATTGTTTGAAAGACGACTGCTTGCCCCCGCGCCAAAGGCGACGGCTGCCGGGGCCGAAGGCTTTACGGGACCGGCCGGGGTTTTCTTGTTTCCCCTGTGCTTATCCGACCCGTATCTGGATGAAATTATACGCACGTAATCCTGAGTCTCTCGATAACGCGGAACGCGGAATCCCGATTTGACCACGGCGTTTTCACCCGCGTTGTAGCCCGCAAGCGCAAGCTCTACATCGTCGTCGAACATATCGAGCAGGAGTCGAAGATAACGGGCTCCCGCGTCAATGTTTTGTGCCGGGTCGAAGATATTGGTCACGCCAAAGCGGCGCGCCGTCGCCGGCATCAACTGCATAAGCCCCGACGCGCCTTTGTAGGAACGGGCGCGGGGATTAAATCCCGATTCCTGATGCATGACCGAAAAGATGAGGTTCGGGTCTACGCCGTGGCGAGCCGCCGCCTTCATCACCAGGTCGTCATAGGCGGGATTGCCCGTAGATTGGAGCGGGACATTCGATGATTGCGTATTTGAGCGGGCGGCCGACAAAATGACCGGCTGTTGCGGCGGAGCAGTCGGAGCTTGAGTGCCTGCTTCATCGGGTTTCCCCGTGGCGACTTTTCCGGCAACATCTTTTCCCGCGCCATCCTTTGCCAATCCTGCTTTGCCGTCCGGCGTGGCGGGTAACTTGTTTTTCTCTTTCTCAACCGGAGCCGCGTTACCGTAAGCGACCATCATAGGCGTGGGCTTCAGGACTGCGGCAGCCTCGGCATTAAAAGATTCGCTCGCTTCCTGCGCGCGAGCTTCGCTCGTCGTGACTCCAACCAGAATCACTGCGAGCAAGATTATAAGAGTCCTCATATCTCCTCCGATACTTGGGGCTAGATGTTTAGCCAAAGGCAGCGCAAAAGCAGGGACTTGCGATGCCGTTTGTTGAAAGCGAATTTCAAGACTCGCTACATCGGGGAACTATAACCAGGCGGAGTTGAAAACCCGGGAGGGAGCCGTTTTCAACCTCGACTTCGGCGGCCAGACATCCTCCGGAGGGATGAGGGATGAGGGATGAGGGATGAAAAAGACTCTAAAGACGCGAGCCAGTAAATGGGTTGAACCAATTACTGGAATGTTTCCTCAAAATCCTTTTCATCACTCATCCCTCATCCCTCATCCCTCAAAAGGCCTTGGCTTTGCGACCCAGGATCGCTCCTGGTGTGCCTTTATCGGTATCAGTTCAAAACAACTTATTACGACCCTGACAGTCTAATATGAGGGGTATTTCTTGTCAATAATTAGCTTTTGTCAGGTTCGGGGCGGCGAGGAAAAGTAATTGAATGCCCAACCGGATTATAGTAAGCTTGCTTTGCCTTAAAGCCAGACAAATAGCCTTTTGCAATCGAACGCCAGTCAGACCGGGAGTAATAGTCATTTCCAGCAAGATCATAGAAGCAATAGTATCGGGCAAGGCTCCGCAGACGATGAAGCTGGCGGCTGCCCGTGGGATAGTTCCGCTTACAACCGAAGAGATGCTTCAGGCACTCGTGGCGCTTCTCTCGGATGAGAGCCAGGAGATTCGCGACATCGCGGCCACAACGGTTGACGGGCTCGATCCCAATTCCTTTATCGAGCTTGCCGCAGACCCGCAATCAAGCGCTGATGTGCTCGGATTCCTGTGTCTGTGGCCGCGTGCTAATCGCCAACTGGTCGAGACTGTAATCTTCAATCATTCGACGCCGGACGGAGCCCTGGCCCAACTCGCAGCCGCAAGCCCCGATCCTCAGATCATCGAAACGATATCGCTCAAGCAGCAGAGCCTGATTCGCTCGCCCGAAATTATAGAAGCGATTCTCGCCAATCCGCGCCGGACGCCCGAAGCCGAACGCCGCGCAAACGAGGTCCGTCAGGAATTCTTCGAGAAAGAATTTGGCGCGCAGATGGTTGCCGAAGAACAACGGGCGCGCACACAGGCCGAGGCCGAACGCGTTGCCAGCGCAGACACAGGCCCCCGCGTCCTTATCGAAGGCATAGAAGACCTGATGCGTCTCGGGCTGATCGAAGAAGGATTGGATGCAGAGCAGGATGCCTTAATCTTCTCCGAATACGAAACCGAGTTTGGTCCATTTAATCTGGTCCCACCCACTCCCGACGAGCAATTCAACGTAGATGAGATAATAAAAGAGATGGGGAGCGAAGAAGGATACTCTTTGCCTGAGCGGATGCCCGTCTTTCAACGAATCGCTTTGATGAGTATCAAGGACCGCGTAATGCTTGCGATAAAGGGAACGCGAGAGGCCAGGTTGATTCTGGTCCGTGACCCGAACCGCATAGTAGCTTCCGCCGTCCTGCGCAATCCGCGTTTGACCGACACCGAGGTCGAAAGCATCGCTTCGATCAGGACGGTTCCCGAAGAGGTGCTGAGACAGATAGGTCACAGTCGCGCATGGACCCGATCTTATGTGGTAGTGCATAATCTGGTCCGCAATCCGCGCACTCCAATATCGATCAGCCTGGGTTTCATCAATCGTATTCAAACGCGCGACCTGCGCGTACTCTCTAAAAACAAGAATATTCCCGATGTAATTCGCACGACCGCCTTTCGCCTTTTCAACAAACGCGGCGGCATGTAAATACTCGCCCCGGCGCAACACTCCAATTTAATTGACACCCTCGGCTACGCTGGCTAATATCGAGCAGTACCTGTGACGGCTTGGATATCCTGCCTAAAGGAGAAATCTGTATGATGTGGATAATCTGGTCCCTGATAGTTGGAGTAATCATTGGAGGGCTTGCGCGGCTTCTCGTTCCCGGACGTGATCCGATGGGCTGTTTTATGACCGCCCTGCTTGGAATCGGAGGCTCACTCCTGGGTGGATTCATCGCATCTTTGATCTGGAGAAACGAAGGCACTGGGTTCAGACCCGCCGGCTTTCTGCTTTCGCTGGCCGGCGCAATCATATTGCTCCTGATCTGGCGTCAATTACGCGGGCGAACATAGTTCTGATCCGCCGCTCTGGCGGAAACCTTTTATATCGCGAAATCTACCCCCCTTTGAGTCAGGTTGACTGCAAGGATGATATTCTTCGTTCAAACTTGTCTGATACTTGAATTTTGACCGGAGGGTTGCCGGTTAGCCAGTGATGCAATATGGTACGGCTTTGTACTGTTATCTTGCATTTTTATCCCATCTTTTACTGCAAATTTCCCGCTTAGACGATGGATTCTTCTCTTAAAGTCTAATTTACGAACAATCATAAGTTTAAAGGCGCTGGAAGGCATTAATGGCATACTCATTGCTATATGAAAATATGGCGATACTTTGCATTTTATTTCATTAAAGCAAATCTTCGTCGTTGATTCGTTCGTAAAGTGGAGAGAGGCGGCGAGCAGTTGGTCGCAAGTTAAGGTGGATTAGAAAGAGAAGGAGAGAGTATGGCGATTATTATTGCGGCAACAGTGACGACTCTGGTTTTGAGTTTGATATTTATGAAGACCCGGAAAACGGATGCCGCACAGTTGACCCAGCCCCGAGCGCCAATACCAACTCTTGGTGTGCAGATAATCTGCGGCGACTGTTCTGGCGATAACGAACTCCCCGTTAAAACATATCTTGACGCATCGGGCAACTGTCATCAGTGCGGAGGCCACAGCTATATGCTGGCATCGAGCCTCGCCCTTAATGCGCTGCAACTTAGAGCCGAGCGCGTGGCTGCATATGCCGCCGCATCAGGCAATGGCAGAGTCCTTGCCTTTGAAACACCGGCATCGCGCGCAAACAGGGCCGAAAAGATCGCTGTCTAAAGGCCGAACGAACATAGTGGATTTATGGAGAGGCCGAGACTTGTCTTGGCCTCTTCGTCGTTTAAGATGCGTACATTTTCTGCTGTTGGGAAGTAAGTAACGGGTAGTAAGTAATCAGGCTGGGTAATAAGTAGCTTTGTAATTGCAGCGATGCGTAATCATCATCGATTGGAGAGGCGGCGATAATCTTCTGGAAAGTCGCAGTCTATCAACACATCTTCGGTGGCAACTTCAATATGATGAATCCGGCTCTTGTGATCCTCGACAACCTGCCTCAATCCTTGCGCCGGGTCCAGAGCCAGGATTTGCGCTTTGAGACTCAAATCCAGGATTAAGGGATGGCCTTTTCGACCATTAAAAGTAGGTACGACAATGAGCGGTCGCAGTCTTTCGTATGCTTCGATGATCCGATTGCAGACATCAGGTCCGATCTGGGGCTGATCCACAAGAGCAATCATCACGGCCTCCGCCGTGTCTGCCAGTGCCTCAATACCTCGCTTGATAGACGCGCTCATACCAGCGTGATAGTCGGGATTGTAAATGAATTTGACGGGGCGATTGCCTGCGGCTTTGCGGACATCCTCGGCGCGATGACCCGTTACGACTATGACCTCGCCCGCGCGAGATCGAAGCAGATTGTCAAGGCAGCATTCGACGAAAGTCTTACCGCCAAAGGTGAGCAGTTGTTTGAATTCGCCCATTCGTCGTGACTGGCCCGCGGCCAGAAGCACTGCTGAGATCATAATTCTGGTATAAGCCGAACGCGCTCTCATTTCAACCTGAAAGAGCCTGGAGAGATAAATAATGAAATTCCACACAAAGGAAATAGCGAAACAAAAGGGCGTGAAAGTAGTTATAGTCGTAGCCGTAGCCGTATTATGTATTTCGACAGCCTCGGCGCAGGATACCCGCTATTCCAACAAACGATACGGCATCTCCTTTCAGCCGCCGCCCGATTGGGTCGAAGACAAAGGCGTCCGCTCGGATGTGCTGGTTCAATACCTCGGCCCAAAGCGCGAAGACAACACCCGACCCGTCATCAATCTGACCGCTTTAGACAACGCGATCAGTCTGGATGAGGATCAGATCAAGGCCATTGAATCTGATTTGACAGCGGGCTTTGAAGATCGTGGGCTCAGTTCAGCCCGTGTCGTTGATCGTAAGAAGATCAAGGTTTCAGGCTTTGACGCATTGCAGATGGACCTGACCTACAAACAGGGAGACGCTCTTGTGCAGTCGCGTCAGGCATACGTGCCGATTCAGGAGCACAAACGCACATACCTGTTCACCTTCAGCGATGATGCGCGGCACTTCGATGAATCGTCATCGGCCGCAGAGAGCGCCCTCAACTCATTTGCCGCTCAGGTATCGCGACCGCCAATCGCAAATGGTGAATCGCCCACAGGCGAAACCTCTTCTTCGCACACATTGTTTTTAGCCTTGATAGGGATTATGGCGCTGGCCGTCGTCGTCGGCGCGGGGTATCTGTTGTTGCGAGGCAGACGTGTCCACTCACACAATAACGTCAGGTGACGGATTTTGATCTGCGGAGCCGCAACTGGTCACAGATGGGTCTGACCTGCTAGAATTGAAGTGTTCGCCCAACAGGTTATTTTTTGAACCAGACCGTAAATGTAAGCGCCCCGATAAATAAATGCGGCATCGAACTTTGGAGCGCGGGGCTGCATCTAAGGGCTGAGACCAGTTCAGGTCTATACAACTGAAAAGGGGATGAGGATGTTAAACAAATTTCGCAGCTTGAGGGCAATCATATTTTCACTTGTCATCGCAACCTGCCTGGCTATACCGGCGGGCGCGAAGCAGGACCTCAAGTTCATGATGCCGAATGGGCAGACTGTATCTTTATCCGGCCTGCAAGGGAAAGTAGTGGTTCTCCTGTTCGGCGGGGTACAGGACCCGCAATGCCGCGACGAATTCAAAGCGCTTTCGTCGCTGGCCGATAGATACAAGGGCAAAGATGTTCAGGTCTATTGGGTCAGCATAGACACGGAAGCCGATGCGAGCAACACCAAGCTCAACAGCCCGTGCGGACCCGCGGGTTCGGTAGTCGTTTTGCGCGATCCCAATCGGGCGGCATTTAAGAGCTATGGCGGCAAGGTGATGCCTACAATCGTAGTCGTGAATCAGCAAGGTCAGGTGTATGGCCAGCCTCGTGGCGGCTTCAATCCCAATTCGGATTTCGTAAACGATATGTCGGCTATCATTGACGGCCTGCTAAACAAGAAATAAGTCCGCCCATTATCGAGGCTCGATCAAAGCGCCGGGTTTCTTTCAAGACTAATGAAAGAAACCCGGCGCTTCGATTTGCGGGCTGGCGCTCGCGCTTCTCTCTCTGATAAATATTGGTCTTATGGAAACCGCAAATCCCGACGCGGCAAAGTTGCTGAATTACTTTGAGCATAGTCAATCCGAGATGCTGGAATTCATCCGGTGGCTGGTCGAACAGGAATCCATGTCGCGTGAGGCCGAAGCCAATCGCCGCATAGCTGAAAATCTTGCGTATCGTCTCTCTCTCGTGGGGGCCGATGTCGAACTGCTCGCCGACCCGCTCTACGGCGCGACACTCAGAGCCCGCTTCGCCTGTAACTCATCCGACGACAGAGCCGGAGGCGGAAACCACCTGCTCATAGTCGGTCACCTCGACACGGTCTGGCCTCTTGGTACGCTCGCCTCGCGCCCCTTTCGCGTTGAAGGGGATAGGGCCTACGGTCCGGGCATATTCGATATGAAGGCAGGCGTGGCGATAGCAGTCTTTGCGATGCGCGCCCTCAAAGAGACCCGACGAACTGCTCGCCGACCCGTGACCTTCCTGATGACCTGTGACGAAGAGACAGGCAGCCATTTTTCGCGCGAGATTATCGAAGAGGAAGGCCGGGCAGCAAGAGCCGCGCTCGTTCTTGAACCCCCAATTCCGGGCGGCGCGGTCAAGACGGGGCGCAAAGGCATAGGCGAGTTCGAGTTGATAGCGCGAGGCAAGCCCGCTCACGCAGGCAATGACCCGCGCTCGGGCGTAAGCGCGATCACAGAGATGGCGCACCAGATACTCGCTATAAATCGTATTGGCGATTATGACCGGGGCACTACGCTCAACGTAGGCGTAGTTCGCGGCGGGGTGCTGTCGAATGTTGTGGCGGCCGAGGCGCGAGCCACTATTGATATGCGGTTCAGGACAATCGAAGAAGGCAACCGCGTCACTGAGGCGATGAGCGCGCTTCGCCCCGTTCTTGAAGGGGCGAGCCTTGAGTTGCGCGGTGGAATAAATCGCCCCCCGATGGTTCGCACGGAAGCGATTGCCGCGCTCTTCGATCACGCAAGGGCGCTTGGTGCCGAGATCGGCTACGATCTCCAGGAAGGTACAGTCGGGGGAGGGTCGGACGGGAATTTTATTGCGGCGCTGGGGACGCCCGTTCTCGACGGGCTTGGTGTTGACGGGGCGGGGGCGCACGCCGAACACGAACACATTCGAATCAGCGATATAGCTCGCCGCGCCGCGCTCGTCACAAGGTTGATCGAGACCGTTTGAAATTGATCCTGATTGAAATTAATCGGTGGCTTGATCGCGCGCAAGCAGGGCTGCTCCTATCATCCCTGCCGAAGGGCCGAGTTCCGCGATCACGATTTCGCAGCTTCCAAACGAAGGCGGAAAGGCTCGCCGCCGCGTCTCTTTGACCGTGGGTTTCAAGATCAGATCTCCGGCTTCCATCACTCCACCGCCCATCACCACTATCTCGACGTTCAAAAGATTTATTACCGCGGCGATGGCTATGCCCAGAAACATTCCCGTTCGTTCCATCATCACCTGAGCCATCTCGTCGCCCTCGCGCGCGGCATGAGCTATGTCTTCGGCTGTGAATTCGCGGTCTCGCGGAATTGCAAGGCGCGACAGCGAAGAGGTTCGGTCTCGATAGAGACGCTCGCGTGTGCGGCGAACGATGTTTGGCCCCGAAGCGATGGTTTCAAGACAGCCTATATTGCCGCAGGCGCATTCGATGCCTTCCGGGTCAATCGTCATGTGACCAAACTCGCCCGCAAACCCGGCGGCCCCTCGATATATCTGTCCGTTGATTATCAACCCGGCCCCGATGCCCGTTCCCATTGATATGAAGAAGACATCCTGCCGGTCGCGCGCGGCTCCCACCATAAGCTCGCCGTATGCGGCCGAGTTGGCATCATTATCGAGGATGACCGGCAGGCTCGTCTCGCGAGTCAGTTCGGTCTTGAGATCAATTTTGGAAAGCTCGGGCAGATTGGGCATGACTTCGATGCGATTCGTCTTTCGATTTACAAGCCCGGGCACTCCTATTCCGACGGCGCGCGCCCGCCCCGCCGCCTTTTCGTTCTGGCTGAGAGTGCGCACCGCTTCGACAATTTGCGCGAGCAGTTGCTCGGAGTTTCGCTGCTCGGTTCCGAAACGGATTTCGTGTATTATCTCGCCGGCTGAACTGACTAGCGCTCCCTTTAGCGTCGTACCGCCGAGATCAATGCCGATATAGACAGGGTCGTTCTCCTGGCTGGTTGTCATAAACAGTCCTTATTTACGGCTGACTTTCGAAAGCTAACTCGATATTTCAGAATAACAAAGGCGAGAAAGGGCTGTCAATTTTGCCGCAGCCGCTCCATAGACCGTACAGTAGCCTCTGATTTTTTTGAAAGGACTCACAGGATCCGACAAGATTCAACCTGGATGCTCTCTTTATACAGGTGGATTCTTATGAATTCCGGCAAAGCCTTTTCTGGCGCAGTTCGATTTAACACATGTCAATTCGCCCAGAATAGGCTACAATCCACAGACCCGAAGAGACGCTGGTCCAAAACCGTCTCGCGGGTCCTGAGTCTCTATGTACGAACTGCTGCAAAGATACGGGCTGTGGGCAGTATTTTTCGGAACCATGATCGAAGGCGATTTGACTCTGCTTCTTGCAGGCGTGCTCGCCCGCGCCGGTGTCTTCTCACTCGAAGAAGCGTTAGTTGTGGGCACGATAGGCGGTTTTGCAGGCGATTCGTTGAGCTATCTGATAGGAGCGCGCTTTCGCGAGCGGGCCAGGACCCTGCAATTTTTTGTGCGCGCCCGTCCTCGCATAGAAAAATTGATGAGGAAATTCGGCGTGCTTTCGGTCTTTATCGTCAAGTATGTCTACGGGCTGAGAACCACGAGCGCGATCTTCTGGGGGCTTGCTCAATTCGGATTCGGTAAATTCGCTTTGCTCACGCTGGCAAGTTGCGCTCTCTGGGTAGGCATACTGGCCGGGGCGGGATTCACCTTCGCCACCGGAATAGAGAAGCTGATCGGCGACCTGCATCGCATCCAGATAATTCTTCTCATAGGCGTTATCATACTGGCCACAGTCTATATCATCACCCGCTTTGAACGACGAGTCATCGAAGAGGATCAGGAGTTCTTCAGTACAGAGAAGGAAGAAGAGCAGGAGCAGAAGCCCTGAAAGTTTTGCGGAGTGTTTACATTCAACGATTGTCTTCACCCATCTGGTATAGCAAGAACCGGCGTATCATGAGTTGACATGCAATCACAGGGCTTAATCGGCTATACTCCTCGTCAGTCTGACGGCTGTTTGCTGCCCAGAGGCCAAAATACGATGACGCCGGAAATTATCTCTCATTACCGCATAATCAAAAAACTCGGAGCAGGTGGGATGGGAGAGGTCTTTCTGGCCGAAGACGTCAGGCTCGGCCGACAAATAGCTCTAAAACTCTTGCCCGCCTCCTACCAGTATGACCCCGTTCGCAGTGCGAGGTTTCTGAAAGAGGCGCGTGCCGCTTCCGGTCTTCGCTCTCCTTCAATCGCCGCCATCTATGACATAGGCGAGCATCAAGGCTCGCGCTATATCGTTATGGAGTATGTCGAAGGCGAAATGCTCTCCCAGCGAATCGAGCGGGGACTGCTCTCGGCGCGCGAAGTCGTGAGCATAGCCGCGCAGGTTGCCGATGCGCTTGACGAAGCCCACTCGCAGGGAGTCGTACATCGAGACATCAAGAGCGCTAACCTGATCATCAACGAACGCGGGCTTGTAAAGGTGCTCGATTTCGGGCTTGCTAAATTTATAGATCAGGCACCGGGCGAGACCGAAGATTTCGAAGACGAGAATGCGCCCACGGTTCCGCTCAGCAAACAGACCTCTGCCGGAATCGTCGTCGGGACCGTCGCCTATATGTCGCCCGAGCAGGCGCTCGGTCACACCGTAGATCACCGCTCGGACCTGTTCAGTCTGGGCGTGGTTATCTATGAAATGCTCACCGGGCGTATGCCGTTTGATGGAGAGAGCTTCACCGAAATCATCGACGGAATCATACACAAGAACCCGCCCGCGATAGCTCGATTTAATTACTCGGTTCCGGCCGATCTCGATCACATAGCGCGCAAATGTCTTGAGAAGGATCGAGAGCGCCGGTATCAATCGGCACGCGAGCTTTTAACAGACTTGCGCAACCTCCAGCGAGCGTCGATAACGGCAGACCTTGTGCCCGCAAGTGCTACCGGAGAGATTAAGCCTCCTAAGAAAAAGCGCTCAAGCAAAAAGATAAACTCTCTGGCCATACTGCCGCTTATCAACGCGAGCAAAGACTCCGACATGGATTATCTTTCCGACGGTATCACGGAGAGTATAATCAACACCCTCTCGCAATTGCCCGAGTTGCGAGTGATGGCGCGCAGCACCGTCTTTCGCTACAAGGACAAAGAGATCGATCCTATGGAAACCGGGCGCTCGCTCGGCGTACGCGCAGTCCTTACAGGCAGGGTTCTTCACAGGGGGGACGGGCTCGTCATAAAGACCGAACTTGTCGATACCTCGGACGGCTCTCAGTTGTGGGGCGGAACGTATAACCGAAAACTTACAGACATCTTTACCATAGAAGAAGAGATCTCTACGGAAATATCCGACAAGCTGAGATTGAAACTGACCGGCGCGGAAAAGAAGAAGCTGACCAGACGATATACCGAAAAGACCGATGCCTATCAGCTTTACCTCAAAGGCCGTTACTCGTGGAACAAGCGAACGGTTGAGGGGGTGAAAAAGGGCATAGAGTATTTCGAGCGGGCCATCGAAGCGGACCCGAATTATGCGCTGGCCTACGCGGGGCTCGCCGATTCTTATAACATCCTGGCCAGCTACAGCGCCCTGCCTCCTCACGAAGCCTTCACCCGCGCCAAGACCTCGGCAATCAAGGCGCTTGAGCTTGACGAGCAACTGGCCGAGGCCCATACCTCGCTTGCATTCGTGCGGCTCGGCTACGACTGGGACTGGAAAGCGGCGGAACGGGAATTTCAACTGGCGCTCAAACTTAACCCCGGCTACGCGACGGCTCACCTCTGGTACGCGCTCGATCTGGCGGCAATGGGAAGGTTCGATGAAGCCCTCGCGGAAATAGAACGCGCGCAATTGATTGACCCGCTCTCGCTGCCGATAAACACAAACGCAGGATGGGTTTTTTATCTGGCCAGACGTTACCCGGAAGCCGTCGAGCAATACAGGCGCACCCTTGAACTCGACCCGTCATTTGCGCTCGCCCATCGTCGCCTCGGGCAGGCATACGAGCAGCAGTCTCGCTATGAGGATGCCGTATCACATCTTCAAATAGCCGTGGGGCTTTCAGGCGAAGATACTGAAACCGTGGCGGCGCTTGGTCACACCTATGCCGTATCGGGCAGGAAACAGGATGCCGTAAAGGTCCTTAAATCGCTCGTCAAACTTTCGAAAGAGAGATATATCCCCGCCTACTTTATCGCCAGGATTCACATCGGCCTCGGCGATAAAGACAAGGCTTTTGCGTGGCTTGAAAAGGCTTGTGAGGAGAGATACGGTTTTCTTGCCTTTCTGAATGTAGACCCCGTATTCGACCCGCTGCGAAAAGACGCGAGATTCGCAGACCTCGCGGACCGTGTCGGACTCGCGCAGTAAGCATGAACCTATTTCCCTGAGATAATCGAGTTGATCCGGTTCAGAATTGATCCGGTTCAGAATTGATCCGGTTCAGAATTGATCCGGTTCAGAATTGATCCGGTTCAGGCGATGTCTTTTGATGGAGAAGATTTCGCCCGCTTGTTTTTCTTTACGACGAAATCAACGCTCACATCTTTTCCGTCCAGCCCCTTCGGCACAACGAAGTATTCAAGCGTCAGGACAGACCCGCCCGAAACCCTCCAGCCAGCCTGCTGAATCTGATCTTCGGATTTGTCCATCTTATCCGGCTCGCCGAAAACATCTGCGACTCGGCGGACAAGGGATTCAAAAGAGGAACTGCGGCTCGAAAGCGCCGCACCGCAACTTACCTCGACCAGTTGCTCCGGTCTGCGCATGGCCGCGTCCAGCGTGTCGAATTTGAATGAGGCATTCCAGCCGGCCCGGCCCGGTATGTCTACGTTTAACAGGAAGACTTCGTCGGTCGTGATATATGAGAGGATATCCTGGTCAAAGTTCTTGGGCAGCAGATTCTGCACCTCTGTGTAACTCATTCCAAGCTTGAATCGATTGAGAAACTCGATAGGATCAAAGTTGTCATCGCCGCTCGCCTCTTTGACTTTAGGGTCCTGCGCGCTTGCCTGAGCATATGCGCCCGGAAGCGATGTGAGGACGATCAGCATAGTGATAATTGCCGCGACCAGTCTGTTCATTTTGTACATCATTCCCACCCTCTCAAATACATAGCGGCGGCGAAAACCGAGGAGCCATCTCGTCAAAGACACACTGACTATCTTTGCCTTTCAACCACCGGCTAACGAGATCAAATTTTCGTCAATTAGGGGCCTGACTGGGTGCCAGTCTTAAACGTAATATAACACCAATCGCTCGGATGTCAACAGCCTTGATTTGCCTGCCCGGTCTCCTCGTTCGTTCGAGACTTTATCAGGGCGTGAAGCTCGGCGGGCGTGTAAATTCCGGGCTTTTCTCCCGCTTCTGTCATCCGGTCGATCAATTCCAAAAGCGTGGAATTATAGGGCGTGGGAACGCCGTATTTCTTTCCGAGGGCGACTATCTCACCGTTCAAGAATTCAGCCTCGTTCGATTTGCGACCGAGGTAAAGGTCCTGCCACATCGAAGGATATGTCCGTTCCTCAATCGGCAAATCTCTCTGCGGGCGGGGATTCAGGCAAAGCTGCCTTAGCCGCTCGGTGTTCTCTCTTATCCTGATAGGCGAAGGCTCATCCGGGGGAGGCTCGACACCGATGCCCGCCCGGTCGAGCACACGCAAACCTTCTTCGCGGATCGCCAGCATCAGACAACTCATCTCAGGCTCGCCAAGCCCTCGCTCCAGCCAGTAACCCGTTACGGCGTGCGTGGCGTTGTTGAGATTGGCCACGAGCTTGCCCCACTTCATTGCCATCACGTGCTCAGAGGCCAGCGCATTGAATCCTGAGCGGGTAAGGTCTTCCACGCATCGGCGGGTCAAATCGTCAACCCTGTCAGGATAGCGACAAAGGGCTATGGTATTGTCGCGCGGCATCGTAATTACTTCGGGTTCCAGTTGGACCGCGCTCAACAGCACAAGCGCAGCATAGACGTTATCGAACCTTTCAGCGGCAACCTCTTCATTGCGGATGCCGTTTTGCAGACAGATCACATTTGCGTGACGACCGTAAACCTCGAAGAGTTCTTCGACCACCAACCGGGTAACCTGCGATTTTGTGACGATCATAATCACGTCGTTGCCGTCAGGTTCAAGCTCGCTGATGGATGTCGCGGCCTCGCCCTGCACGCGAATCTCCGTATCCGCCTGCTTGATGAGGATACCTCGCTTCAAGGCCTCGACCTGCGGCGCTCTCGCCACGAATGCGACAGAGAGCCCTGCGTGAACGAGACGCCCGCCAACCGCGCTGCCAATTGCCCCAGCGCCGAATATGACATACCGGACCGGCTTTTCCATATCCATAATTTCAGATAATATCGAACGCGCCGCAATTAAGCCAAACACATCTGAGGAGGGGAACGTGATTCGTGATTCGCGATTCGTGAGCCGGACTTTTTGACAAGCTTCACAAGTTTTCTGATCACGCATCACGTATCACGCATCGCTCCACTTATGATTACCGAAAGAACCATCGAACAGCGTACAAAACTCTACTATGACCTTTATGTGCCTGACCGTGAGACGGAAGCGCCTCCTATGCCGCTCATCATCGCGCTGCATGGCTACGAGGGCAACAAGGAATCGATGATGGCCCTCGCCCAAAGGATCAATTCGCAGGATTATGTGATAGCTTCTGTTCAAGGGCCGAATGCGTTTTTTGTGCGTGACGAAGCCGAATCCGCCAGACCCAGAATAGGTTTTGGCTGGATGATGCAGTACAAGGCGGAAGAGACCATACGGCTCCATCACGAGACCCTGCTTTCGGTCATCGAGGAGATTTCTCGCCAATATCCGATAGACCGGCGAGCGATCTTTCTTATTGCGTTCTCTCAATCCGTAGCTCTGAATTATCGTTTCGCCTTTACTCATCCGAATCTGGCGCGCGGCATAGTCGCGGTTTGTGGCGGCATACCGGGCGATTGGGATCAGGACAAATATCACGATAGCGAGACGGATGTGCTTATTATCGCGGGCGAGACGGATCAGTTTTATCCTATGGAGCGCACGATGAAATTTAAGGATGCGCTCTTGCGCCGCGCCCGTTCGGTCGAATATGTGAGCTACCGGGCAGGACATGTCTTTCCGCGCGAGTCGCTGCCACACATAAACGAATGGCTTGCCGCAAGAACCCCGACCTCGGGCAACCTGGAGCCTGCAACGGAGTGATTATGTCGGAACAGCATTCGATGCCGGGTGATCTGGCCGGTGATCTGGCCATGGCGTTGCCTGATATTCCGCGATGGATCGAGACGCGCTCGATGCTGCTATCGGGTCAGGGAGAAGTCCTCGGTCTGGATGAGACAAATCAACTCAGCTTCGTAGTTCGCTGCTCGGAGGGGGAGCTTGTGTCTGTAGTGGGTCTCCCCGAAGCGGAAGCCATCAGGGAAGCAGTTTCGCGCAATGAAAACAAGGGCGCGGTTCTCGCCCCTCCTGAAAACACCCCTTACGTCGCCCGGGCTCTGCCCGATTGGAAAAACAGCCCGGCAGTGATACATCTTCTCTACGATAATGCGAAGCTTCCACTCGCTCCCGAGAAAATGGTCCGCGGGATTGAAGCCTTCGAGATAGACGTTATCGGCGACTTGCCGCCCGACTTGAAAAAAGAGTTGGAGACCGCCGCCAAATGCTCGCTTGTGGTAGCCGCGTTTATCGAAGACCGCCCCGTATCGTTTTGCTATGTGGCGGCAGAGACAGAAACACTGTGGGACATCTCGATTGACACTCTGGCCGAGTACAGACAGCACGGATACGCCGCTCTGTGCGTGGCTTATCTGGTTGATTACATGCGCAAACTGGGCAAGCAACCCGTGTGGGGAGCGGAGGTGGCAAATGTGGCTTCAATGCGGCTCGCGGCCAAACTCGGTTTCGTACCCGTAGATAATTTGTCGGTCTTTTATCCCAAAACCATTTAATTCTCGGGAAAAACTTCACATACTTGGCCTATTTTGCGAATGGGCGATGTTCTATTTTTCGCAAAGCCGCAAAGCTTTTTCATATAGCGGCCGGTTGTTTCCTACAATCTCGACAGGTCGATCTGAGAGTTATACGGCCCCGGCAAAGAGCGGTTCCTCGCTTCTGTCGCCTGTCAGCTAACTTGACTGTGGGCTCGCGGGTTTGCTCTAATCTTTCAGGAAGGTGAGAATTTGGATAAGAACGAACTTATATATGACTGGAACATCGTAGGCCGTGAAATAACGGCCAGCCGCCCTGTGGAGTTTGACGACGAATCGCTCAGAGACGGGCTGCAATCGCCCTCGGTCATTGACCCGCCCGTCGAGAAAAAGATCGAGATACTCCATATCATGGATTCGCTCGGCATAGACAGCGCCGACATAGGGCTGCCCGGAGCGGGACCGCGTGCCGTGGCCGATGTTACAAGACTCGCTCGAGAAATAGTCGATTGCAAACTCGACATCCAGCCTAATTGCGCCGCGCGCACCGTGCGCGCCGACATCGAGCCGATCATAAACATCTCTGAAAAGGTAGGCATCCCCATTGAAGCCTGCACATTTATCGGATCAAGTCCCATTCGGCAATACGCCGAAGGCTGGTCCCTTGAGATGATGCTCACGGCTACGGAAGACGCCGTGAAGTTCGCTGCCGCTCATGGGCTTCCGGTGATGTATGTGACCGAAGATACCACCCGCGCTCATCCCGACACGATTCGCGCCCTTTACAAAACGGCTATCGAAGCCGGAGCCAGACGCGTGTGCGTATGCGATACCGTAGGTCACGCCACGCCCGAAGGCGCGACCGCGCTGATAAACTTTATCCATTCGGTGGTTCAGGAAACGGGCGTCGAAGACGTAAAGATTGACTGGCACGGTCATCAGGATCGAGGACTTGGCGTTATCAATTCGATTGCGGCCTTCGAGGCCGGAGCAGACAGGCTGCACGGCACGGCGCTCGGCATAGGCGAGCGCGTCGGCAACGCCCCTATGGATCAGTTGCTTGTGAACCTGCAATTGATGGGATACATCCATCGCGATCTATCAAACCTGACTCGCTATTGCGAACTCGTAAGCGAAGCAACCGGCGTGACTATACCGATCACTTATCCGATGGTGGGCCGCGATGCTTTTCGCACGGCTACGGGTGTGCACGCGGCGGCGGTCATCAAGGCTTTTCGCAAGGGTGATAGCTGGCTTGCGGATATGGTATATTCGGGCGTTCCGGCAAGTATGCTGGGTCGCGAGCAGTTGATAGAGATAGGCCCGATGAGCGGTAAATCCAATATCGTGTTCTGGCTCGAACGCCACGAAGTAGAGGTGACAGACGAGCGCGTCGAACTTATATTCAATCACGTCAAGCAGTGCACATCGGTGCTTACGGATGAAGAAGTGATGGCGCTCATCTGAATAGTTTGACTTGTATACTCCCCAAAGGTAAACGGCGAGGAGCCCGATTGCCTGAAATCAAAATCCGGGACCGAAGGAGTTAGATGCAAAATTACGCGCCGAGCGCGGAGAGGATGTCTTCTATTCCAGATATGCTCTCTGCGCCTGAAATCCAGCGAGCCTTTCAGTTTATCGCCGACACCGGAGAGGAGACCACCGAAGAACTTATCCGTATTTGCGAGATACCCGCGCCTCCGTTCAAAGAAGAGGCGCGAGGCAGCTACATCCGAAAACGATTCGAAGAACTGGGGCTTTCCCGCACACGCGTAGACGCGGAAGGAAACATCATTGCCGAGCGAGAGGGCCACGCTGCAAGTCCGCGAATTATAGTATCGGCGCATCTCGACACGGTCTTTCCCGAGGGTACGGATGTGCGTGTTCGTCAAGAAGGCCGCCGGTTGCTAGCGCCCGGCATAGCCGATAATACCTGTGGAGTCGTGAGCCTCGTTGCGCTGGCCTCGGCTATGGATCGGGCAGGCATCCATACGGAGGGAACCATCTATTTTGTAGCCACGGTCGGCGAAGAAGGCGAAGGGAATCTTCGCGGCGTCCGCCACCTCTTCACCGAGGGCGATTTTCGTTCCGGCGTGGAAGCATTTATCTCTCTCGATGGTCCGGGTGTCGAGCGGATCACACACCGCGCATTGGGGTCGCGCCGCTACAGGGTGAACGTGAGCGGGCCGGGCGGGCATTCGTGGGGAGATTTCGGTGTTGTCAATCCTGTGCACGCCCTTGGACGCGCCGTCGCGAGATTTGCGGCCTACCCTGCGCCGCTTGCCCCTCGCACCTCCTACAACGTAGGCATCATCGAAGGCGGAAGCTCGGTCAACGCCATACCTGAACGGGCAAGCATGACCGTAGACATGCGCTCGGTTTCAAGCATCGAGATAGACAAGCTCGAAGCCTATCTTCGTCGCGTGGTCGAGATAGCAGTGCGCGAAGAGAATTCTCAGCGCGCCACAAGCGGCACAAATCTGGCTTATGATCTGGAGCAGGTGGGTGATCGGCCTTCGGGTGAAACGCCGCTGGAATATGAGATAGTGCAGGCGGCCATCAATTGCTCGCGCGTTTTGGGGATCGAGCCGAGGCTCGATTGCTCTTCGACGGATTCAAACATCCCCATCTCGATGGGCATCCCCGCCATCACCATAGGAGTGGGTGGTATGTCGAGTAATTGCCACTGTCTGACCGAGTGGTACGAACCCACGGGGCGAGAACTTGGACTCAAGCGATTGTTGTTGCTTGTTGTGGCGCTCGCCGGGCTTGCGGACTAAAGAGTGATTCGTGATCCGTGATTCGTGATTCGTGATTCGTGACTCTCAGGAAGCCTGCCTGTAAAAGACAATTTTTAAGCCAGTTTGATCACGGATCACGGATCAGAGATCGCATCACTCTTTCAGGGCTCAAGAGGAGGAGGCGTGGTTGGCTGTTCCGGTTTAGGCTGTTGCTTCTGTTCGGGTTCGGTCTGGCCGGGCCGCGTGTGCGCGGCGGTTACGTAGGCTTCGATTTCCTGTCGCACTTCCGCGTATGGCTTATCAACCGGCTTGTTTGATTTGTCGCGCCAGCCTTTGACGATCTCACCCGCTATCGGAAACTGACCATATTGAAAGTTCAATGTGTGAAACAGGCTGTCTTCCTGTTCAAGAAATACCAGCATCTCCTGACCGGGAGTGTAGTTGTCTTCGGCGCATTGCACATTTGACCGCGACAGCACGTTGATCTCTTTGAGCGTGAAATCGCCTTCGATAACGTCTACGGGTCGAAGGATGGATATTTGACCGAACATGCCCCGATAATTTGCCTTGTCGGCTTTATAGACCTTTACGCGGGCTATCAGGATAGAGTTGCGGGTCAACTCATCCATAGGCATGATGCGCAGACAGGTGCGCGATTGTGCAAGCCCCGGCAAGATCATCAGGGGTAGCGCGATTATGAAGACAAACTTTTTCATGTATAACTTAACCATTCCTCTAGAACCTGTTAATGCTACCACACGCTCATATGCGCGGAAAAGACACTTTTCTACGCTATTATGAAACTCCGCCGAGGCCAAAGGGTTCATTTATTCTGATGCCTTGAGCGCAAGCAGGTTTGCATTCCGTTGTTCAGGACTGCTCAATTCCAGCCTGATCGCTCTGCACGATCTCGTCGACTGCGAGCGGAATCGCGCGCTGCGAGCGCAAACGATAAAGCTTGAACGCAATGCTTACGACCAGTATCACGGCGACCACAATCAGCACCTTTATGCCGTGTCTGGCTATCAGGCGGCTCGCATCTTCGCCAAACTCGATTGCAAGCCAGCCTTCGATAAGGAAGCGCGCGGCGCGTCCTATGAATATGGCCGTTATGAACCTGGCGGTCTTCAACTTGAACACACCGGCCGCAAGTATAAAAGGCTTGAATGGAAACGGCGGAGGCAGCACCGCAGGCACCATCACCGCCAGCATATCGTAACGGCCCAGGAGGTTCTCTATCTGCTCGCGTCTCTCAGGGCTTACACGCGCAAGCGCCCGCATGCCCGCCCTGCGCGCCACAAAGTACAAAAACGCACATCCGATTGTCGAGCCCGCTGTCGCAGCCATCGCGTAGGCAACCATCCAGCGGGGTTGCAAGGCGCTCAAGGTGATCATCACCAGATCAGGCCCGCTCGGCAGAGGTATGAACGCCGAATCGAGCAAAGATATGGCAAACAACCCGAGAGTGCCCAGGGCCATCAACCACGCCCCGAGCCGAGCCAGATTGCTCTTGATTCCCAGCAGTATTAATCCGACCAACCCGTTTCCCCTCTTCGTCCAAACGCCGGTTGATTCAAGGCAAGGTGATCTATCCTCCCCTGATCGTTAATTTCTCTGCCCGCCTGCAATTCCATTTCAGTTTCGGGAAAATAGAAGCTAAGTATCTCGCGGTAGCCGCGCCCTGCTTCGGCCTGTCGAAACGCGCCCGCAAGACAAAGTCCTACCTGAGAACCGAATCCCCGGCCTCGAAAAACGAATGTATTGCTGCGGCGCTCTATCATAAAAGTAGGACTCAGCACCGTATTCCATCCGAGTCTGCGTCCAAGGCTGCGGCGAAATTCATCACCGCTCAAAATGGTCTCCCTGCCACGGTCGCGGATTATAACAGAGCGGACGAAATCGCTCGATACATCTTTTTCAACCAAGACTTCGCAGGATTGAGACAACCGCAGACCCGTTGAAGAAGAGAGCGCGCCAAGCACCACGCTCGCGTCTGCCGAGCGCTGCCACTCGAAATGAGGCGAGCCGTGACACCACCTGCACTCGATCCGCCTGTAGGTATAGCCGTCACCGGTCGATCCGCCCCAGACCATCTCCGGCGTAGCCGTGAGCCCCCCGCAGACGGCCGTGTAATAGGCTTCGATCAAATGGCCCTTAAAGCTCAAGACCTCGCCTTCGGTCGCCCTCACGTTTTCAGCGATCACGGGCTGCGCCCGAACGAGATCGTCCTCTCCGCGATAGACCTGACAGTGTGTAGTATCGCAGTAGTCGAAGCCGTCCTCTTTGTGTCGCATAGGGTGTGAAAGCATAAACGTTCTTACGACGATTGCCAGAGCCTTTATGGCTTCACCTGCGCGCGCGCCGCCCATCTCGGCCGCTACAACCGAGGCGACGACCGCTTCACGGCTGGTCGCGAGCACGATTTGCAACTGGCCGCGAGGATTTCTTTTCTGAGCAGAGAGCATAAGTTCGCCGCGCACAATCCGCTTTATCTTTCCCGGCAGGCTCAATTCCAGCGTCACCGTATCGGCTGAAAGGATTCGCGCCTCAGACGCGTTGATAGCGCGTTTGATTCTGCCGTAAGTATCAACCAGGACTATGTTGAGGCGAGCGCCCACGGCGCGCACTCGGATCGAATCACCGGCCGTGAAGTTTGCGCTGTTTGCCAGGCCATCGGCCTCTAAGGTAGCCGTCTGCCCCGAGGCAAGACGGATGTGCAAAGTGTCCGGTTTGAAAAGACCAAACAGCCCTATGCGCACCGAATCGGCGCGAGCCGCAGGTGTTAGGACGAGCAGGAAAAAGGCGGCTGATTGAAAGATTTTCGACATATCCCGATGCTCAAAGCGATTGTTGTATCCGGCGCACTTGCCCGGGCAAACTGCCCCTGCCGCGCAAACGAACAGGCCCGGCAAGTAAAGTTTCTGCCGGGCCTGTCGCGCTCAAAATTATCGTTGAAATCACTCCTGTTTTTCAAGCGCGGTGAGCGGCGCGGTGACCAGGTCCGTGCCTGTAGCCTCGGCGGCAAGCGCCTGCTCGTTAGTGTCTGGTTGGAACATCTCCTGATACTTTTCCCGATAATCGCCGATCAGAGCGCCCCCCTCCTCCTTATTGAAGACGAGTTTGCCGCTGCCCCCGTCGAAATCTATCACGACCAGATCGCCTGTCATTACCTGTCCCGTGGCGACCAGATTCGAGATCGGATAAACCAGAAAGCGTTCGATGGCGCGTTTCAGATGGCGCGCGCCGTATTTGAAGTCTATCCCTTCATCGAGCAGGAATTTCTTTGCCTCTTCCGTGCAGGTGAAGACGAATTTTTCGCCGCTTCCCTTCATGATGCGGTCCTGAACCTGCCCGAGTTCAAGCTCGAGTATCTGCTTGAGATGATGCTCTTTGAGGCTTCGAAAGACTACGACCTTATCAATGCGGTTCATGAATTCGGGTGAAAACTTTCGCTTGGCTGCCTCGGATGCCGTGCGATATATCTTCTGATCGACCTCGTCTTCGATCATGTTTTTGCCCCGCGCGGGAGCGAAACCTATCGAGCCGGTGATCAACTCGCTCATCTCTTTCGCGCCGAGGTTCGAGGTGAGAAAAATCATGCAGCGCGAAAAATCGACCTTTCGGTTGTCGCCTAAAGTAAGCGTCGCTTTGTCGAGTATGCCCAGTAAGAGTTGCCACAGCGCATCCGACGCCTTCTCGATTTCATCGAACAGAACAAAGGTAAGCTTGTCCTGTTCGGTGTGATACTTATCGAGGTTTTCCTGGGTGAGGAGAGGCGCGGTCTCGCGATGGCCCAGATAGCCGGGAGGCGAGCCTATGAGCTTGGCAATCTCGTGCGAGTGCTGAAATTCAGCGCAATCGATTTTGACGACTGCGTTGACATCGCCAAACAGGACTTCGGCGGCGGCCTCGACCACACGGGTCTTGCCCGATCCGGTAGGACCGAGAAACAACATCGTCCCGATTGGTCTGCCGGGGTTTTGCATCCCTGCGAGGAATATTTGATACAGACCCGATATGCGGCGAACCGCACGTTCCTGGCCTACTATGAGGCCGGATAGTTTGGTTTCAAACTCCTGTGCGCGAGGACTCTTCATATCGGGATTGAGGGGGATTCTATTATGGCTATGTGTTTGTTCTTGCATTTGTTCCACTTCTAATTACTCCAAGCTAAAACAGAAGGCATACGCCTGGGTTAATCCTGCGGGCGCATTGACAGCCACAAAGGCCGGGCCATCCTGTTTGAGAAACAGCAGTCGATTCTGCTCTAAGATGAAATCCAACCCTTGCACGTTGGACAAGTTCTCTTGGATAAATTATAACCTCGCCTGGTGCGGCTCGTCACGCACTCGCGTCCTGCACCTATGGGGCTTAGCTCTGATTGCCCCCTTTTATGCCAATGCATATCGTTTGTCAAGCAGATAATTCATATTTCAAGTCTGCCACTTGTTTGGACAGGTTGTCGCCGACCGCAAAACTTCCATATAATGCCGAAGAGGGAACGATACCGCCTCAACCATGTTGCCGTATAAAATTATGAAAAAAAATTCCACCGCCTTTAATCCCGACCGCAGATTCGAAGTCCGAAGCCCGAGGCTGTCTATGCTTGCCGCTATTTTTCTGGTTGCTGCGTTTGTATCCTACCCCCTGGGCGTCGGCTCCATATCGAGCAGCGCGAATGTATTTGAGGAGGGTTTTCAATCGAATATCAAGCTGTTGCCCGGCAAGAGAGACACCTGCGGCTATGATGCTCGGGGCGCTCAAGATGATTGGCTGAATCAAAGACTGAATACGGCGCGGATGAACCATATGAGGACTGATGCGCTTGCGTCCGCATCAGGCAGCGCGCGAGTCGAACGCGCAGGCGATATCGCCTTGATCGAAGACGACGGTTCGATTTTGATCTCGTCAAACAAGTTCGATCTAAAAAAAAGCTCTATACTCTTCACGCCCGAAGGAGCCGGTTACACGATTACGCGCGACTCTGTGGAATTCGTAAAAGATATTGGCTTCAAGATAGGTGAATTTCTTGGGCAGGAGACCGCCCAGGCGTCGGCCGACAACGGGTTCCGAAAGATACCGCTTCCGGGCGCGCGGTTCCCCTTCTACGGAAAACTCTATGACACGATCTATATAGGGACCAACGGCTACATAACATTCGATCAAGGCGACATCAGCGCGCGCCCGTCATCGTCGGCTTTCGCTACCTCGGTGCCTCGCATAGCCGCGCTATGGTCCGATCTCGACGTAGTCTTTCGCGGCACTATTAATTACAATCGCCTTGCAAACGGTCACGTCGTCACCTGGAACGGAGTGGGCGACGATCAAAGCTCAGGCGCAAACACATTTCAGATCATCCTTTATGATGACGGACACATCGCCTTCGTCTACAAAAAGATCAAGGCCCGGTCGTCGCTCGTAGGCATCTCGCCGGGCGGTTACGACGAACTGCCTGCCCAGATAGATTTTTCATCCCCGCCCGGAGATTCAATCTCCGCGCCTGTATTCGAAACCTTTACCAAACAGAAGCGATTGGATATTCCGGCTCTGGCGCGAGCCTTTTACAGCTCGTTCGGAGACGATTTCGACACGCTGTATCTGTGGACCGATTTTGCGTTTGATAACGGACCGGGGTATGCCCATTCGTTCAACGTTCGTAACGACATCGAAGGAATCGGGCTGGATATTTTCGACAGGGGAGCGATCTATGGCAGCGCCGCGAAATTGTCTACCATAATCGTCATGGGTGATGTCGTGCACAACTGGCCTGCCGACCCGCAGTCTCATGTCGTAGGGCTCAACACCGCCATAAGCATAGTTTGTCACGAACAGGGGCACAGATGGCTGGTCTATGTGCGCTTCGACGCCGACCACGACATCAAAGATGATTTGATCGGGCGCGATGGAAGTCACTGGAGTTTTCTGGCCGACACGCGAACCAACGACGAAGGCAGCTTTTCGTCTTTGATGGAGGGCAATGCGTGGCGCGATAACGGCAACGGCACTTTCACCACGGCCGAATCGGCCGTCAACTATTTCAGCCCTCTCGATCAATACCTGATGGGCCTTCGTCGGGCAGATGAAGTGGGAAGCATTACTTACTATGATGTGCCCGAAGACTTGCGTGACATTGTGCGCGGAAAATCCCCGCTTGCGGGTGTGACGATGAGCGCGACACGCAAACAGACATCCGTAGCCCAGATCGCAGAGCGCGAGGGCCAGCGCGTGCCCGACGCCGACACCGCGTCAAAGGATTTTCGCATCGCCTTTGTCCTGCTGACACAGAAAGGGTCAGATGCGCCGGGCTCGACTGTGAGCAAGCTTGATCGCTATCGTGACGCGCTTGTGCGATATTTTTCGCTCGCCACCGCAAGACGCGGTTCGCTCAACAGTTCGCTCGATGCCGCCGAGTAGTTTGCTCAAAAAACGAATCCGTTCAGAAAGGGAGAAAATTTGCCACAGAGACACAAAGGCACAGAGATTTTTTGTGATCTTTTCTCTGTGTTTCTGTGTCTGCGGCGGCTATTCTAATCTTTTCCAAAGAACGCGAAGAGCTTGCGGTTGCGCCGTTTGCGCGACTGCAAGCTCTTCGTGTTTTGCGATCTGTCGAGTTGGAGGGGCTGATATAAACTCGAATTTACAGATTATTGCCCGCTTTATTCTTGTGTGCGATTCTTTCGCGCGGGATCAGCGGCTTTTCGCTTAGATTTGCCGCTGATGACTTTTATCTTTATCCGCTGTCTGCCGAATGCTTTGGCCTCTCTGTAATTCGGGACGTAAATATCGACTTTGCGTCCTCTTATGTGACCTCCCGTGTCCTTAACCGTATAAGTCCCCGTATACCTGCCTGCTCGTATGTGGACCACGGTGCCAAGCGGCAAAACGCGCGGGTCAGCCGCTATCACGCCCGGCTCTGTATAAGTGCCCGAAGCCGTGCGGCCTTTCAGGCAATAAGCGGTTGCCTGAAAATCTTGCAATTCACCTTTGTCCCCATTATCGCTTTCACTTGCGACGCTGCCAGGCACGCCTTTGCTCTCGTCGATTGCGAGAGGAGTTGAGGGCGACTGGCTCGAAGCAGATACATCTGTCTGCCCGGTCTCTTTTTTCGAGGTAATAGCATCTGAAAGCTTTGGCGGGGTTTTGAAATCATTGTTTGGCGATTTAGCCTGAGTGGTGAGAGGGTCTTCGGCATATACCGAATTCACGCTCGAACTTAAGCAGTATCCAACTGCAAATATCGCCAGGATTGATAAGCCTGAGGAGAGGCCTTTGGTGAATCTCCTGCCTGGTAACTGATTCATTCGTGCCTCCTATTATTTGGTAAACAACTTGCGCCGCAGGGAGTAACCAATGCCAGGAATCCCACCTTGCTCGTTACGCTTCAAAACTCCAAACGGCACGTTTCACAAAAGACGGTGAGTATACCATGCGAAGTCAAAGAATCTGCCAGCCAAAAGCCCCTTTTTGCCTCACCGAATGCTCAACCCCCTTCCTTACTTGCTACAGCACAAAAGCTTGCGCCAAATTGTTGCAATTTTGTTGCGGGTCGAATGACAGGGCTAAATGGTGGTCTTTCTCGGTTGCGGAGGCGCAGGCGGACAGTTTTTCGAGCTGGTGAGATGCTGCAATTGCCCTCCGGCGTGAAACACAGGATCGTTTTCTGCTAACATCTGAATTTCCATTTTGATGCAAATCGGGTGCGGCGATTGAGTCGTTTTGCCGCCATAATTTAAGAGGCCCATAATTTAAGAGGCCCATAATTTAAGAGGCCCATAATTTAAGAGGCAAAACAATGAAAGCAAAAATAAACGGGATCAATATAGATTATCGAGACGAAGGCGCGGGGCTGCCCGTCATTTTGATCCACGCATTCCCGCTCAACCAGACGATGTGGGACGAGCAGGTCTCGGCGCTGCGAGGGCGTTTACGGGTGGTTACGCTCGACCTGCGCGGCTTTGGCCGTTCGGATGTGCCGGCAGGCCCGTACCTTATGGATCAGATGGCCTCAGACATACGCGCTTTGATGTCGGCGCTCTCTATTGAGCGGGCAGTGATTGCGGGGCTTTCCATGGGAGGCTACATTTCGCTCGCCTTTTATCGGAATTATCCTGATGCGGTGCACGCCCTGGTGCTTGCCGATACGCGAGCGAGCGCCGATACGGAAGAGGGGCGCGGGCGTAGAATGAAATCTGCTGAAAAGGCCGAACGCGAAGGCGCAGCCGCTATAGCCGACGACATGGTTTCCTTATTGCTTGCGCGCGCAACCGTAGAAAATAGACCGGATGTGGTTCGGCGTGTGCGCGAGATGATCGAAGCCAACTCTCCGCAAGCGATAGCCGCCGCTCAAAATGGCATGGCCGCGCGCGCAGATTCTATTTATATTCTGGCGGGCGTCTCCTGCCCCACGCTCATACTCGTAGGCTCGGAAGATACGCTTACGCCGCCCGCCGAGGCCGAAGCCCTTCGCAACGGGATACCCGGCTCAAATCTGCAAGTGATCGAAGGCGCGGGCCACCTGTCAAACATGGAGCGCCCGTCCGAGTTTAATAACGCACTGATCAATTTCATAGAAGAGGTCGCGAGCCAGATAGCCCCGGCAGATCATTGAAACGTGTGCTGATGACTCTTGCTTTCAAAGCATCTGAGGTTGATCGTAATGGCAACAACTGGCAAAAAATTGATGTTTGTGCTGGCGCACCCGGATGATGAAACATTCGGGCCGGGCGGAACTATAGCCAGATATGCAAGCGAAGGCGCGCGCATCACCGCCGTCATAGCCACGAGCGGGCAGGCGGGCCGAGCGGGCGGGTTTGCTTCGACTCCCGAAGAGCTTGGCCGCGTGCGCGAAGAGGAAGCTCGCGCCGCCGCCCGCTTTCTGGGCATCGCCGAGATACATTTTCTTAACTACATGGATGGCAAACTCGATCAGGCCGATGAACTGGAAGTGGAAGAAAAAGTGGTCCGCCTCATACGACGGGAACGCCCCCTTGTGGTGGTGACATTCGGCCCCGAAGGCGCGGGCAACGAGCACAGGGACCACAAAGCAATCTCGCAGATCGCGACTATAGCGGTCTCGACGGCGGGCGATCCGGCAAGCTTCTCTTTTCATTTGAGCGAGGGTCTTGAGCCTCATCTTATCAGGAAGTTTTATTATATGAGCGGGCGCGCGACACCCTGGCGCGAAATGAGCAGACCCTTTATGCCCATCACTACCGTGATAGATACCTCCGCGTTTATTGAAAAAAAGATCGAGACCTTCCGGTTGCATCGCAGCCAGCAGGAGTGGATGCCGAGATTGCTTGAATGGATACAGGCAAACGGCGGCGAGGAGACTTATCACCGGGCGGCATCGATAGCGGGTCTTTTGCCCGATCTGGAAGACGATCTGTTTGCCGGGCTTGATTGATAGGATCGTCGCAGATGAAGCTGCAAGCATTGCCAGGGTAAGAGAATTAGAAATAGACCGCATCATCCGTGGTCTGTTACCGCCTGCTCATCATTCGAATTCGTCTCCACCGATAACCTGCGCGACTTTTTCTGGAATAAATCTCCGTTGAAGATGGATGTAACCTAGTGACAGGCGCGCCACAATATGCTCGTTCAGCGGGGCCTGTCAGGAGGAGTCAAATGAGTACTGCAAAAAAGAAACAGGTATTGATTGTCGGGGGCGGATTTGGCGGGGTGTATGCGGCTATGCAATTTGACAAGACGCTGGCCCGCGATCCAAATGTCGAGGTCACGCTCATAAACAAGGAGAACTTTTTTCTCTTCACGCCGATGCTCCACGAAGTTGCCGCAAGCGACCTGGATATAACTCATATCGTCAACCCTATCCGCAAACTCCTGGGGCGAGTTAAATTCTTTGACGGGGACGTTGAAGCGGTTGATCTTCACAACAAGGTTGTGAGGGTTTCGCACGGCGACCAACATCATCATCACGATCTTGAATACGATCACGTTTTGATCACGCTCGGCTCTATCACAAACTTCTTCAATCTTCCCGGGCTTGAAGATCGCGCGCTTACGATGAAATCACTCGGCGATGCTCTCTACCTGCGCAATCGGCTGATTCAGAACATGGAGGAGGCCGATTTCGAATGCTGCCCTTATGTGCGCGAGCCTTTGCTTACGGTAGTGGTTGCGGGTGGGGGATTTGCCGGTGTGGAAACCATCGCCTCGATAAACGATTTTCTTCGGGAAGCCGTAAAGTTTTATCCTCATCTGAATGAAGACATGCTCCGCATGGTGCTTGTGCATCCGGGAGATGTGATATTGCCTGAGCTTGGCGCAAAGCTTGGCCGGTATGCTCAGGAAAAGCTCGCTGCTCGCAAGATCGAGATACTCACAAGCACCAGAGTCAAAGCCGTGACGGACCGGGAAGTAGAGTTAAGCGACGGGACCACGATCACAACAAACACGCTGATCTGGACCGCGGGGACTTCTCCTAATCCGCTGCTTGAGACCCTGCCCTGTATGAAGGAGCGCGGGCGCATAAGAGTCAACGAATTCATGGAAGTCGAAGGCTTTCCCGGCGTCTGGGCGCTCGGCGATTGCGCTCAGGTTCCAGACCCGAAGACGGGAGCCTACTTCCCGCCCACGGCCCAGCACGCCTTGCGGCAGGGCAAGGTGGTGGCGCAAAACATCACGGCTGCGATCGGAGGAGGCAGAAAGAGACCATTCGAGTTTTCTACCATAGGTCAACTGGCTTCGATCGGAAGAAGGTCGGGAGTCGCTTCGATCATGGGGTACAACTTTTCCGGCTTCATTGCGTGGTGGATGTGGCGGACTATCTATCTGAGCAAGCTGCCGCGCTTTGAAAAGAAGGTGCGCGTGGCAATAGATTGGACGCTCGACCTGCTGTTTTCAAAAGACCTGGTTAAATTCATGACCTCGCGCGCGCCTACGGTTTCGCACACAGAGCGCGAAGATCGTCAGGCAAAAGCCGTAATAGCCGGGTTGAAGTGATTCGATTTCGTGGAATCATAAAGATTTTCAAAATGCAGGTTAGAATATTTGAAATAGGCCGGGACGGACGCGGATGCGGCGGATTTTCACGGATCAGACCTAATTGGGTGTAATCCGTGAAAATCTGTCCGATCCGTCGAATCCGTGGCCTATTAGCGCAAGCCCTTCGGTCAAATTAACCTTAAGGTTTTTGCCGCCAAATGCTCGGGCCAAAACTGAATGGTCCCGGATTGGCGGAATAATTTTTTGCTCTTTGCGATATTGTAGTTTTATGAGAGTACAGCTATATTCACTTTGTTACAGGGCCTCTATTATTCTGGTGAAAGACTCGTCGGTTGATTCTGGTAAGAGCTAAAAGGCGTAGAGGGTACAACTGAAAAATGAACCCTGGAGGAGTTTCTATGCTTATAGATCATAGCGCCCTCACGGCGACAGAAACCTATCCGACAAGCGCCCTTGCCATACCTGAAATTGAGATCTCCGAAGGGGCCTACACAGCCCGCTTCGCCCGCAACCGGCAAGAGCTTGATCAGGTGCTTAAGCTCAGATTTGAGGTCTTCAATCTTGAGCTCGGAGAAGGGCTGGACTCATCCTTTCAAACCGGACGCGACTGTGATGAGTTTGATGCCGTATGCCATCACCTTATCGTAGTAGAGGAAGCGACAGACCAGATAGTTGGCACATATCGCCTTCAAACGGGCGAGATGGCCGCGCGCGGAAGCGGCTTTTATTCGGCGGGCGAATTCGATCTCTCGCATCTTCCCTCGGGCGTGCTCGAAGAGTCGGTCGAACTGGGCCGGGCCTGCATCAGTCGCACGCACAGAAATGTTCAGGTGCTCTTTCTGCTCTGGAAAGGGCTGGCCGCTTACCTGTTGCGGTGCCGCAAGCGATACCTGTTCGGTTGCTGTTCGCTTACGAGCCAGGATCCAAACGAGGGCAAGCTGGTCTTTGATCTTCTCGAAGAAGGCGGGTACATGCACGCGAGCTTTTTTGCGCCGCCGAGAAAAGAGCTGGAATGTTACCCCGATGGATTCGTTGCGCTCCCTTCCGAGGAAGCAAAGATTCCGCAGTTGTTCAGAATCTATTTGCGATACGGGGCAAAGGTCTGCGGCCCGCCCGCGATAGACAGGCTTTTCAAGACGATTGACTACTTCGTTCTCTTCGATCTTGACGAGATGGATGATGCCACGCGCAAGGTTTTTTTCGGGATTTGAACCGAGGCAGGGAAAGGGTAAATGAGTCGGCTTCGCGTTATAATTCGAGTGATTACGCTTTCAGTCGTGACGGCTGGCATGTATGCGCTCTACCTGCTGGTTCTGGCTTTCCTGTTCCCGTTTGGCGATGCGGCCTTGTGGTGGCGCAAATTCATGTTCAGAAAATGGGCAAAGGCAACCGCCTCTATTATCGGAATGAAGCTGACTACGCGCGGGCGCGCTCCCGAAACGCCCTTTTTTCTCGTATCGAATCACCTGAGCTACATAGACGTTATAGCCTTTGCCACTCAAAGTGATTGCGTATTCATCGCCAGGGGTGATGTGGCGCGCTGGCCCGTGATCGGTCTTCTGTCCCGGGCCGCGCACACGATTTTTATTGACCGCACACGACGCAAGGATATACCGAGGGTCATCGACAGAATCGAAAAAGTTATGGGCACCAGTCAGGGGGTCGTGCTGTTTGCCGAAGGGACAAGCTCCGAGGGAGCCCGGGTATTGCCTTTTAACCCGTCGCTTCTGGAACCGGCTGCCAGAGCCGGTTTCCCGGTCTCTTATGCCAGCATCAGCTATCGCACCCCGCCCGGACAGGTCCCGGCAAATTTGTCTGTGTGCTGGTGGGGCGATATGACATTCGTAAGCCACCTGCTCGATCTATTTCGCATACCTCGGTTTTACGCTACGCTTGTTTTTGGTCAGGAGACTATTTCCGACGGCGACCGCAAGTCGCTGGCCCGGAGATTGCAACTGGCCGTAGAAGGGCAGTTCACTCCCGTAGTTGGATTGGAGGAAGAATGCAGCGCGCGAATTTTTTAACCGGCAATAATATATATGCGCTCAGGCAGGGCGGCGAGTTGATCGCCCGCCTAGATGATGGTCTGTACACAGGCGTCAAACGTCCGTTTTTTAACTACAGCGCAGGCACGCATTTTCGCCATTGCCTCGATTCCTACAATTGCTTTTTTGCGGGGTTAGAGGCCGGGGAAATTGATTACGATGTCAGAGAAAGAAACGAGCTTATCGAGCGGAACCGCGCGATTGCGCTTGAGCAGATCGAACGGATTATCAACCGGCTTGAGAGCTTTTCCGCAGCCGATAGCGGAACGCGCCTGCGCGTAAAGATGGAGTGCGCTGCGCCGCTTGACCCCGATTCGTGGGGGGACTCATCGGTGCTCCGCGAGATGAATTTCCTTATGAGCCACACGATACATCACTACGCAATCATAGCGATGATGTTGCGGATTCAGGGATTCGAGCCGGGCGAGCAGTTCGGCGTCGCGCCCTCTACGCTTGAGCACTGGAAAGAAGTATCGCAATGTGCACGGTAAGCTGGCTCCACACCGCTGACGGTTATCATCTGTTGTGCAATCGAGACGAACGCTTAACCCGCAAACCCGCTGCCCCCCCTGCCGTCGGGCAGTTTGGGGGAGTCCGCTCCATCGCCCCGAGCGACGGGGACCACGGGGGAACGTGGATAGGCGTGAATGAATTCGGGCTGGCGCTGTGTTTGCTGAACCGTTACGAAGACGAGGCAACAGGTCCGCCGGAGGGTTACACGAGCCGGGGGTTGCTGGTGCTGGATTTGCTCGACGCCCGTTCGAAAGACATCCTCGACAGCCGCACGGCTGATATGGAGCTTTCTCGATTTCAGCCCTTTACGCTTGTCTCGCTTGCACCGAACGAAACGGCGCTGATAATTCACTGGACCGGGCGTGAGCGGTTGATTGAAAGTAACGGCGAGGCCCGTATGCCTCTTGTCTCTTCTTCTTTTGATACGCGGGGAGTAGACCGTTTTCGCAAGAATCTTTTCGAGCGCATGTCAGATTCATATGAACGGGTGGATTCAGAAGTCCTTCAGAGCTTTCACCTGAGCCACGCGGGTAAGGCAAATGCATACTCTCCGTGCATGCATAGAGCGGATGCCGAAACGGTAAGCTTCAGCTGGGTCAAGGTCACAGGCTCAAAGATAGAATTTCTTTATAAGGCGGCGTCGCCGTGCTCGGATAAACCGATGGAAACGGTTGAGATGAAACGAGCGGGTTGCGGCCAATGAAGGATTCCCAAAAAATCACGGACCCTCCCAAAAAGCGGCAAACTCTTTTTAGCCGGTGGAAGTGGCGCTTGCTTGTCGTCTATCTGGCGCTGCTTCTCGTGTCGCACATAGTCCGCGCCGTTCGCGCTCACGACGACCCGCTGCCCGAAGGCGAAAAGTCCGTGATGACCGAAGCGGTTGACGGCGAGCGATATCTCGATAAACAGGTGCGCGTGGCTTTTAGAGAATACGGCCCCCCCTCCGTTGAAGCGGTTCCCACGGTTGTGCTTTTACACGGGAGCCCGGGCGAAGGCGGCGACTTCACAAGGCTCGCTCCGATGCTTGCGAGGAGCTATCGTGTGATAGCTCCTGACCTTCCGGGATTCGGGCACTCTACACACGACATTCCCGACTATTCATTTCGCGCTCACGCTCGTTATGTGATTCAGTTGCTCGACAGGCTCGGCATCGCCCGCGCTCACATTGTCGGCTTCAGCATGGGCGGCGGGGTAGCGCTCAGCATCGCAGACCTCGCGCCCGACCGCGTAGAATCGCTCACGATGCTGTCGGCCATCGGCGTGCAGGAGATGGAGTTGCTCGGCGATTATCACTTAAACCACGCCATTCACGGTTTGCAATTGATGGGGCTCTGGTTTATGCGCGAAGGCTTTCCGCACATGGGAGGGCTCGACGGGGCCATGCTGGGCGTGCCTTATGCGCGCAATTTTTATGATTCGGATCAGCGGCCTTTGCGCGGGATACTTTCGCGCTACGAGGGGCCTATGCTGATAATTCACGGGCGAAAGGATGTGCTTGTGCCCGTCGAAGCGGCGATTGAACATCACAGGCTTGTGGCGCAAAGCGATCTGATCTTAAACGAAGACGAAAACCACTTCACGGTCTTTATGAACGCCGGACTGCTTGGCCGCCCGATGAATGAATTTCTGAGCCGCGTGGATCACAACGAGGCTCGCACGCGAGCGAATGCCGACCCCGTGAGGCTCGCCGAAGCCGCGCGTCCCTTTGACCCGGCGAGCGTGCCAAAGGCAACCGGCATCACGGCCGTGGTGCTGCTTGGGCTCATCGCAGCCGCCACGCTTGTGAGCGAAGACCTGACCTCGATTGGCGTGGGCATGATGGTCGCGCAGGGAAGAGTCGCCTACCTGTTCGGCGCGTTCGCCTGTTTTGTAGGCATCTTCGCAGGCGACGTATTGCTCTACATCGCGGGGCGGTATCTGGGGCGACCGGCCCTGAGGACCGCGCCCTTGAAGTGGTTTATCCGCGAGAAGGATGTCGAAAGAAGCTCTACGTGGTTTTCGCGCAAAGGCATCCCTGTGATCGCGGCCAGCCGCTTCGTGCCCGGGATGCGGCTGCCTACCTATTTTGCCGCAGGGCTTCTCGATACAAGCTTCTGGTGGTTCGCGCTCTATTTCTTTATAGCCGGTGCCGTGTGGACTCCATTGCTCGTAGGCTTATCGGCGGTGCTTGGCGGCGAGGTGATTCAATCGGCCCTGTTTGCCGGGCAGAATTTTCTGATAAAGGTCGCGGCCACGGCGATAATCGTGCTCGTCGCGGCAAAGCTTGTGATAATGACGGCGAGCTATCGCGGCAGGCGAATGCTTGTCTCGTTCTGGCGCAGGAAATTCAATTGGGAGTTCTGGCCGCCGTGGGCCTTTTATCCGCCTGTGATATTTTATGTAGCTTTTCTCGCCTTGAAGCATCACAGTTTATCGGTCTTTACGGCTGCAAACCCGGCGATACCGGGCGGCGGATTCATAGGCGAATCAAAGGCTGAAATACTCAAATCGCTTGCCGGAGCCGACGGATACATCGCAAGGGGGCGATGTATATCCGTTTCTCTCAGCGCGGATGAGCGAATAAAGCAGGCGGAGGATTTTATAGCTGAAAACAACTTGAGCCTCCCCGTAGTCCTCAAGCCAGACGCGGGGCAGCGCGGTTCGGGCGTGGCTGTCGTCAGAACGAAAAGCGAGTTGGAAGCCTATCTGCGAAACACCGAAGAAGAGACGATAATTCAAGAGCACGTAGCGGGCTGCGAATTTGGAGTATTCTATTATCGTTATCCCAATGAGGAGCGAGGCCGGATATTTTCCATCACTGAAAAACAATTCCCCGTCGTAGAAGGCGACGGCGCAAGCACACTGGAGCGGCTGATTCTGAAAGATGAGCGAGCCGTCTGCATGGCGCGGTTTTATTTGAACAAACAGGGCGACCGTTTGTGGGATGTGCCCGCGAAAGGCGAGCGTGTGCAGCTTGTGGAGTTAGGCACGCATTGCCGGGGCGCGATTTTTCTGGATGGAAGCTGGGTAAATACCGCCGAGATCGAAGAAGCCGTGGACCGCATCAGTCAAAGCTTTGACGGATTTTATTTCGGCAGGTTTGACATCAGGACACCTTCGATTGATGAATTTCAACAGGGGAAGAATTTCAAGGTGATCGAGTTAAACGGCGTCACATCGGAAGCCACGCACATTTACGATCCCAAGATCAGCCTCTTTGGCGCGTATAAGATTTTATTCGAGCAATGGCGAATCGCCTTCCAGATAGGCGAGGCAAACCGCGCACGCGGCATAAAGCCCGCGTCGCTCGTTGCGCTTGCAAAATCGCTGATCGAGTACCGCCAGCAATCCGGCTCACGTCAGAGTTAATACGGGTCAGAGGAATAAGAATGCTTAGACGGTTCCTGCTGTTTCACATATTGCTGGTTGTGTTTAGCCTACTGGCGCAGGCTGATCGAGCCTGCGGTCAGATTGCGAGTGCAAAAGATGCAAAGGCACAGGCCGTCGAGCGGGCGCGCAAAATAGTCGAGGAGATTAGAACAGCTTCTTACCCGGAACTGAAAGACGCGAAGGTTGAAATAAAAAGCTTCGATAATGAATCGGATTATTTTCGCACAAGCTTTAGCGCCTGCCGGTTCGTTTCGTTCAGGAAAATGCATTACATCCTCAAGATCAACCCCCGGTTGTTTGAATCAGATCCGCCCGAAGAGGGCGTGCGAGCGATCATCGCTCACGAGCTTGACCACGTGCTCTATTTCAAGAAGAGGAATCGCCTGCGACTTTTTGGACTGGTGCGGCTGATTTCAAAAGGCTACACGGCGCGATTTGAAAGATCGACCGATTTGCAGGCTATCGCTCGCGGTTACGCGGAGGGGCTGAAACAGTATCGCGAGTGGCTTTACGGGCACATACCCGCAAAGAGCCTAAAGGAAAAGAGGCGAGATTATTTTTCGCCCGAAGAGATTGACGCGATTCAGGCAAGGCTTAAAGCGCAACCCGAGCTATTAAGTTACTGGCTCAAGCACGTGCCTCGAAACCTCGCCGATATTCAGAAAGGATTGACAAGATGATCAGATCAGTCAATCTCTACCGGTGATGACAAATCATTGACTCGCAGGCCGGTGCTGGCTTTAGAAAACTGAACGCAAAAGAACAAGGCCAAGAGGGAACAGACAATAATAATCCTCAGGCTACGCATGGCAAACCTCCTGAGTTTTGGTTAGCTGGGATAACTATCGTTAGACACTGCTAGAACGAAAGCAGCATAGCCGCTTGCGATGAACTTCTGGCAGTGGTCAGTGGCGAGTCAAGTAAGGATTCTGATTAAACCGGAGCCTACAAATTGGTAAATGGGAATAGGCCACGGATTCGACGGATTTACGCGGATCTGATTCGTGCTGACCACTGCCCACTGATCACTGACCACTGCCTACAGTGTTATGGCCTCGGCTAATTCTTGCGCGCCCGAGGAAAAGTAAGTTGCGTCCGGGTGATGAAACACAAGCGCCGATACGCTCGCTTCGGGTTCCATCATGAAGCCTTCGGTCAATTGAACGCCTATCTGTTCGGGGCGTAGCAGGTCGAACAATACGGCCTGTGATTCGAGGTCGGGGCACGCGGCATAGCCGAACGAATAACGCTTGCCGCGATAGCGAGCCTGGAACAATTCCTGCCGCGTCAATTCCTCCGGGTCCGCAAATCCCCACTCTGCGCGCAGCCGGGCGTGGAGCCATTCGGCTGTGGCTTCGGCCGTTTCAAGAGCCAGCGCCTGTAGCGCGTATGACCTCAGATATTCGCCTTCCTGTTTTGCCCGCTCGGCAAGTTCGCGGATGCCCTCTCCGGCCGTGGTGACAAACAAGGCGATGTGATCGCGCTTGATCGCTCGCGTTTCAGGGTCGCGTTCGGCGGGCAGCGCAAGATCGCTCAAGGCCACGCCATCCGGTTTTCGCTGACGCGGAAACTGGAAAGTGGCTATCGGCAAACTTGATTCGCTACCTGCGAAAATGCAAAGCCGATTACCTTCGGGCTCGACCTCAAAAAACTGCCACACGGCTCGCGCCCGAAGGCTGCCCCGGCGGCACTCCTCTTTCACACGCTCGATCTTTTCTTCCAGTTCAAGGGCGCGGCGATCACCCGCCGCTATCAAATCGGCGAACCGCCCTCTGAGTCCAAGGTGCCTGCCGTAAAGCATCTGCGGATTGATATAGCTCCATACCTCATCCAGGTCTTCGACCTCGATTACGTGGCGATCAAGATCGGGCACAGGCGGGATCGGAACATCGAGCGAGATTTTTGAACTGCGCCGCTCGGTCTCCGCCTCTATCACCTGAATGACCGGAGCCGCCGCGCCGAGATCTTCTTCCCGCAACCCCGCTTCGAGCCTTGAGCGCGCGTCAGGGTCCATCAGGCGATTCAAAATGTCGAGCCCGTTCATCGCATCTTTGGCGTAAACGACCGTGCCTCCGTAGGAAGGCGCGATCTTGCCCCGCGTAAAGCGATTCGAGAGCGCCGCCCCGCCTACCATCAAAGGCAGGTTGATGTTTGCGTCTTTCAAATCGCCCGCCGTAAGCACCATCTGCTGCGCCGATTTTACAAGCAACCCCGAAAGCCCTATCGCGTCGGGCTTGTGCTGGCGGGCTGCCTGTATCAGGGTTTCGGGCGGCACTTTGATGCCGAGGTTTATTACCGTATAGCCGTTGTTTGACAGGATTATGTCTACGAGATTTTTGCCTATGTCGTGAACGTCGCCCTTGACGGTTGCAAGCAACACGCGGCCCCGCGAATTGTCTTCGCTTTTCTCCATGAACTGCTCAAGGTAAGACACGGCCGCCTTCATCGCCTCGGCGCTCTGGAGGACTTCGGCTACGATCAGTTCGTTGTTGTTGAAGAGGCGTCCCACTTCGGCCATCCCGGTCATCAACGGGCCGTTTATGATGTCGAGCGGCGCAGATTCCGCAAGCTTCAGCTCCAGGTCCGCGATCAGCCCTTCTTTTGTCCCTTCGATAATGTAGTTTGAAAGCCGCTCGTCGAGCGAGAGGTCAGCCACATTCTTTTTCACGCGCGAGGTAGCATCGCGGAAATGCGCCGCAAAGGCCGCTATCGGATCAGCGCCGCGATTCCATAATAAATCTTCGGCAAGGCGGCGCTCCTGTTCGGGTATCGAAGCATAGCGTTCCAGCTTTTCAGAATTCACTATGGCAAGATCGAGACCCGCCTTTGTGCAATGATAGAGAAAGACCGAGTTGAGCACCTCGCGGCCCGCCGCCGGTAACCCGAACGAGACGTTGCTGATGCCAAGAATAGTCTTTGTGTCGGGCATCGCTTCCTTGATCAGCCGGATGCCTTCGATTGTTTCGATTGCGCTGCCTACATAATTCTGATCTCCGGTGGCGCAGGGAAACACGAGCGGGTCAAAGATGATGTCTGCCGGGCGAATGGCGTACTCTTCGGTCAGCAGATTGTAAGACCTGAGCGCTATTTCAAGCTTTCGCTGGCGCGTTATCGCCTGTGCCTGTTGCTTGTCTTCGTCTATGCAGCCGACGATGAGCGCCGCGCCGTACTTGCGGGCAAGCGGCGTGACGCGGTCGAATTTTTCAAGCCCGTCTTCGAGGTTGATCGAATTGATAATCGATTTGCCCTGGCAATATGAGAGCGACCGCTCGATTGCCACCGGATCGGTTGTGTCGATCATTATGGGAACGCGAACCTTGCGTACGAGTTGATCATAAAAGCGATCAATATCGATCAATTCGTCGCGGTCGGCGTTTTGCAGATTGACATCAATTATTTGCGCGCCGCCTTTTACCTGCTGACGCCCGACTTCGCTCGCCTCTTCGTATTTCTCTTCGGTGATCAACCGCTTGAACTTGCGCGAGCCTACTTCGTTGGTTCGTTCGCCCACGATGAGCGGACGTTGATCTTCGCTCGCCTCTACAAAATCAATTCCTGAAAAGAGCGCCCGGTGATGTTTCTGAGGAATGCGCGGGCGTTTGCCTTCAACCATCTGAGAGAGCGCGCGGATGTGCGCGGAAGTCGTGCCGCAGCATCCGCCGAGTAGATTGATCCATCCGTGATCTACAAACCGCTCAAGGGTCGAGGTGAGGCTTTCGGGCGTTTCCAGATAACAGCCCTCTTCGTTTGGCAGCCCCGCGTTTGGAACGCAGGAGACGCGAGTCTCGGCAAGCCCCGCCAGACTGCGTATGTGATCGGTCATAAACTCGGGCCCGGTCGCGCAGTTGAGCCCTATTGAAAGCAGTTCGACGTGCATCAGCGAGGTCGCGAAGGCCTCAATCGACTGGCCCGCGAGCATAGTTCCCGTAGCCTCGATTGTTCCCGAGACCATCACGGGCAGGCGAACCCCCAGTTCATCAAAGAGCCGCCAGATGCCTATCAACCCGGCCTTGACGTTGCGCGTGTCCTGCGCCGTTTCCAGAATCAGAATATCGACGCCTCCCGCGACGAGCCCCGCCGCCTGATCGTGAAAGGCTTCTATCAGTTGATCGAAAGTCACTCCGCCCGTGACGGTGATGGCCTTTGTGGTTGGCCCCATCGAGCCCAGAACGAATCGCGGTCTGTTTGAAGTCGAGTACTCCCGGGCGGCCTGTCCGGCAAGACGCGCCGCCGTTTCATTGAGCTTATAAACTTGAGCTTCAAGGCCGTATTCGGCCAGAACTATGCCGGTCCCGCCAAACGTGTTTGTCTCGATGATGTCGGCTCCGGCTTCCAGATATTGCCTGTGAATGTCGAGCACTACGTCGGGACGCGTGATGACAAGGTTTTCATTACAGCCTTCCAGATGCGGCCCGCCGAAATCTTCGGCCCTGAGGTCGCGTGCCTGAATGGCTGTCCCCGTAGCGCCGTCAAGCACGAGTATCCGCTCGGCCAGGACCTCTTCGAGCAACTGTGTGCGATGTCGTCTTTCGTCCATATTAAACCTGATTCGTGATTCGTGATTCGTGATTTAGGAGGTTTGCAAGTTGTTCTAATTCTGCCACCTGAAATCACGCATCACGCATCACGCTTTACTGCTTTGGCGCTTCTTCTTTGCCGCCCGAGGCATCGAGTATCTTGCGTATATCGGGTCGGCGGTCGCGGGCTACGGCTGCCATTGTCAGATACACGGATTCGAACGTGGCCAGATTAGGCGTTTGTTCGGTGCTCAGCAGGTACTTGTAGCCGATGTCTTCTTCCGTATCGACGAAGAAGCCCCCTATGGTTATCGCGTCGTTGGTCGCGAGAAGGAATTTGTAAACCTCTTCCCGGCTGGTCAGATTCTTGACGCTGCCGAAATTGTATATGTAGAAGCCAAGCATGTTTTTGCGCTGGTCGTTGACTATGACGATGGTGATCTTTTCGCTCCGGCCGTAAGCGTAGTTCGACACGATCATGCTGGATGTGCTTTTGCTTGTGTCAATAATACCGCCAGCGTGTTGAACATATCGCTTTACGGAATCTATCAGCGAGCCCTTCGATTGCACAGGTTTGGGCGAGACGGGCTGCGGCGGGTCGGCCTGTTGAGCAAGTATTTGCCCGACAATGAGTGCGATTGTGATGGGTACAGTCGCAACAAAATTCTTTCTCATGAAATCACCTCACAGGCGGCATGCTCGGCTCAAAGATAGCCGTTTGTCCTTACTCATTCTTTGCTCATATACTGGCCGAGTATCGGCGAATATTCATCGGCTATGCGCATCACCTGCGTGGCTGCTACGCGAAAGGGCTCATAGCCCACGCCGTCTTCGGTCGTGAAAGTGAACCGCACGCCTATGTCTCCCTGATCGTCAACAAAGAAAGTCGAGAAGGCGCGATAGTTGGCCTGGAGCAATCTTTGAAACAGTTTCTCGCGATCGAGGGCGCGGGCTACGTTGAAATAATGGTCCTTCTCTTTGGCGTATGCCGTCAGCACCAGAGATTTATCATCGCGCATCTCGACGTAAAGATCGATACGGCCCGCGTGCTCGTTTGTGACGCGGGTGACTACGAAAACCTTATCGCTTTTCGGATGGGGCACGTATTGAGCGTACATGCGATTGAGATAACCGCGCAGTACATCCATACTCAACTCACGTTGCGGATTATCGGTTGGCGCGAGCGCAAGCAGGGCGCCTGCAAGTATCGGCATTGCTATTCGTCTCTTCATTCACATCAACTCCGGGTAATCATCTCGCGACCTTTCAAAGAACATGATCGCCTGTTACTCAAACGATCAAGGCTACCACCCGGCCCGCCCTTGTTTCAAGCCGCCCGAAAAACTGTGAGTGATCCAGATAGCCACAGAGGTACAGAGAAAAGCTCAGACAAAAACCTCTGTGGCTCTGTGGCTCTGTGGCAAATACATTCCACCTCTAAACAGATTGGAAAACCTTGATCAAAGCGCCGAAAACACATCCAGCGCATATTGTACCTTCCCAAAGGGCGCAGATACCTGCACGCCCTGCACCGCGTCGCGCACTTCCAAAAGCGTCTCGCGAGCGATTGCCAGACCTTCCGAGCGTGCGGCCTGTTTGTCTGTGATGCGCTGCATGCGCTTCAGCACCGATTTTGGCACGACCACCCCCGGCACTTCGTTGGCCAGAAATTCGGCGTTGCGATAGCTCACAAGCGGCCATATTCCGGCGATCACAGGGATGCGGAAATGCTCTATCCGTTTCAGAAAATCTCCGAGTTGCTTCACGTCAAAAGTCGGCTGCGTGATCGCAAACTCTGCCCCCGCTTCGACCTTGTATTCGAACCTTTTCAACTCGTATTCGAGATCGACCGCGCAGGGGTTCACTCCTACTCCCATGTAAAACGATGTAGGCTCCCCTATAGGGTTTCCGCCTATGTCGAGTCCGTTATTGAGGCGGTTCACCATGTTGACAAGCCCTATCGAATCTATATCAAAGACGGCGGTTGCCTCGGGGTAGGGCCCCATCTTTGGCGGGTCGCCCGTGATGATCAAAAGGTTTCGCAACCCGAGAGCCGCGGCCCCAAGCAGATCGCTCGTCATCCCGAGCAGATTCCGGTCCCGGCAACAGTAATGCATCACGCACTCTATACCGACCTGCTGTTGGATGAGCGTAGATACGGCCAGCACCCCCATGCGCGATTGAGCGCGAGGCCCGTCCGGCACATTTACCGCGTCAACGCCCGCCTCACTAAGCAGGCGGACGCTTTCGATCATCTTCGCCGGATCGCATCCTTTGGGCGGGACTATCTCTACGGATGTGACGAACTCGCCCGCGCAGATTTTTCGAGCGAATTCCGACTTCTGCCCTCGCGGCGTAATCTCTATATCAACCGGTTTCTCTTCGGGGACGAATACGCGCACGCTCGAGCGACCGGGCGAGAGCGCCGCCACGGCGTTTTCGATCAGTTTTATATGTTTTGGGCCTGTGCCGCAACACCCGCCCACGAACTTTGCGCCCGCCTGTATGAGCCGCTTCGCATACTTGGCCATGTACTCGGGCGAAGCCATGTAAACATGCGCCCGTCGACCTGTCGCGGCAATCCTCCGTTTGGCTGAGCCGAGAGCTTTCGCCGTGTGACGCGATGCATCTTCTCGATGGCCTCAAGCATGGTGTGCGGCCCGACAGAGCAATTCAGCCCGATCACATCGGCCTCCCATTCGTCGAGCCGACGGGTGAATATTTCGGGCGATGTGCCGTAACTGGTATTGCCGTCGTTTTGAATGGTCACCTGAGCGATGACCGGCAGATTGCAAAGCGAACGAATGGCGATCAGGGCTTGATGGATTTCGGCTATATCGGAAAAGGTTTCGAGTATGAAGAGGTCCACGCCGCCTTCGAGCAACCCTTCGGCCTGCTCGCGAAAGATTGCCTGTGCGTCTTCTATGGATGTCGGCCCGTAGGGCTCTATGCGGATGCCGAGCGGCCCGATTGCGCCCGCGACGAATGCCCTGTCGCCGGCGGCCTCCCGCGCAAGTCTCGCCCCGGATGTATTGATGTCGCGAATCCTGTCTTCCAACCCGTAGGTGGTCAGCTTTACGCGGTTTGCGCCGTAGGTATTTGTTTCGATTATATCGGCCCCGGCCTTTACATACTCGCGGTGGACGCCCATCACAAGGTCGCCGCCTGTCAGGTTTAACTCGTCGTAACATCGGTTTATGTATACGCCGCGCGAATAGAGCATGGTCCCCATCGCGCCGTCGAATACATAGACCCTATCGTCTGTCACGGCTTCGCGAAAATCTTTCATATCAACCCCAGGACTTATGAGCTATAAAAAATAATAAGCCCCGCGCTAAACTGCGCGGGGCCTCCGGGCTGTTTAGCAGTTTTTTAAGTGGAGCAATTACCATAAATCGCCACTTTAAATTTTCAACCCCGTCAGAATACACCCTCGGCGCTCGTAAGTCAATTCACTCAAATGATAAGGCAGAAATCCTTTACCCCCTTTATCTTGACACTTATCTTGACACTAGCGATACGGGGCGAGTATTTTAGCATTCTGAAACCAGACGCCGTCCGACAAATGGAATGGATGTGCGCGGCGTGGGGAGAGGAAAAACATTGACCGCGCAAAGCGAAGCGGGATAAAGGATTCAGGTTATCATTCTGTCTTTCCGCCCGCCGGTTTTACCGCCATCGGAAATATGAGGGCAACAAAAAACCCTTTCGGATTGCCAGCTTCGATCAAACCGGATCGTCTGGGTGAGATATACCGCGTCGCGGCCAGGATCATCTGCGAAAAAGGCTACGACGCCACCTCCATGAGCGACATAGCCGAAGCCGTCGGAATCACAAAGGCCGGCATCTATCACCACATCCCCGGAAAAAAAGACCTGCTCTTTCGAATAATGAATTTCGGGCTCGATATGCTGGATGAATGGGTGATCGTTCCGGCTCGCGAGATCACCGATGCCCAGGACCGCCTGATCTCGATCATCCAAAACCACGTGCGGCTTATCACCAGTCGAAGCACGCCCCAGGGGAATAATCCGGTCACAATAGTCGTAGACGAAGTCGCCGGGCTTACCCGCGCCCATCGCCGCAAGATCGATCAGCGAAAGCGCGTATACGTAGACCTGATCCGTGAAACGCTCAAAGAGCTAAAAGAGGAAGGGAAGCTGAGAGATATTGATGTGACTACGGCCACCTTCAGCCTGCTCGGGATGATCCTGTGGCTCTCTCGCTGGTACTATCCCGACGGGCGACTTACACCCGAGCAGATAGCCGAAGAGATAACCAATATCGCGCTTGGCGGCCTGCTTCGCACGTAATCGCCTGCCCCCGTAGCCTTTGCCGCGCAAGCGGAAATGCAGGGAGTAGCTGGGGCGCAATAAATACCAACCTGCCCAATCTGATTGTAAATGATGTAGCGTTAGCCGCAGATGACTTTCCTGCCGACATCATTCCAGCAGGCGGCCTGCCTCGCTTTTAATAGTCTCTTCCTCGTCGATAGCAGGTAGAGAACGACAGCATCAAACCGGCCGTTTCACAGGCCGCTTTCTTGACAGTCCACTCACCGCGATGTACCTTTTCTGACCGCTCGGTCAGCGCGATTGAGATTTCCGACAGATGGCTTTTGCGCCTGTCCGGCCGTCATAATTCATTTCTGTGAGAGAGAGGAAGAATCGCTTATGAATGAACTGATATCGCTCGGCAAAGATGGCGAGGTCGCCATAATTACGGTCAACAACCCGCCTGTAAACGCGCTCAGCCCGGGAGTGCCCGAAGGGATCGCTTCTGCCGTGAAGGCTGTCTCCGAAGACGACGATATAAAAGCCGCCGTACTCATAGGTGGGGGCCGCACCTTTATTGCCGGAGCCGACATCAAGGAATTCGGCAAGGTCACTTCCGGGGATAGAAAAGGCGGCAGCCTCTTGCCGCTCCTGCTTCTGATAGAAGACTGCCCCAAGCCTATGATAGCCGCAATCCACGGTACGGCATTCGGCGGCGGGCTCGAAGTGGCCATGGCCTTTCACTATCGCGTGGCCGCGCCCTCAGCCCTGGTAGGCCAGCCGGAGGTCAAACTCGGTATCATACCGGGCGCAGCGGGCACGCAACGCCTCCCGCGACTTGCGGGCGTGGCTCAGGCGGTTGAGATGTGCGCCTTTGGCGAGCCGGTCAAGGCGGGTGAGGCCCTCGCAAACGGTATCATCGACCGCATCGTCGAAGGCGATTTGCTCGCGGGCGCAGTCGCTTTTGCGCGTGAGGTCATAGCCCGCGCCGAGCCGTCACCGAAATCGCGCGAGCGCAATGAAAAGCTCGGCGATACGCAGACGAACACACCCATTTTTGCCGCCGCTCGCGAGAAGGCAAAAAAGATCAGACGCGGACAGACTGCGCCGCTTGCGGCGATTGACGCGGTTGAGGCGGCGACAACTCTTTCATTTGACGAAGGCTGTCAGAGGGAGGCCCAACTGTTTCGAGATTGCCTCTTCTCAGACCAGTCAAAGGCGCTGATTCATGTCTTCTTCGGCGAGCGCGAAATTACGAGGATTCCAGACATCCCGAAAGATACGCCACAGATTGAAATCAAGAGAGCTGCCGTTGTAGGCGCAGGCACGATGGGCGGCGGGATCGCAATGAATTATGCCAACGCGGGCATCCCGGTTCTGCTCAAAGAAACCTCGCAAGAATTTCTCGACCGGGGGCTTGCGGTCATCAAAAAAAATTATTCCAATTCGGTAAGGAAAGGCCGTTTCTCTCAGGAAGAGATGGATAGGCGGATGTCGCTTTTGCAGCCCACACTCACCTATGACGGTTTTGACGAAGTAGACATCGTGGTCGAAGCCGTCTTTGAAGGCATGGAACTGAAGAAACAGGTCTTCACCGAGCTTGATAAAATCTGCAAGCCCGAAGCGATTCTTGCTTCCAACACTTCCACGCTCGACATCGACGAGATTGCGTCTGTAACCTCGCGCCCGCAGATGGTCATAGGCCATCACTTCTTCAGCCCCGCCAATGTCATGCGTCTTCTTGAAATCGTTCGGGGCGCGGCCACAAGCAAAGAGGTAGTGGCTACGTCGATGGCGCTCGCAAAGAGGCTGAAAAAGGTGGGCGTCCTGGTAGGCAATTGCCGGGGTTTTGTGGGCAATCGTATGCTTGCGCCTTACGGGCGCGAGGCTCAGTTTCTGGTCGAAGAGGGCGCGAGACCGGAGGCCGTGGACGCGGCGCTTTATAAATTCGGGATGGCGATGGGGCCGATGGCGATGGGCGATCTGGCCGGACTCGATGTAGGCTGGCGGATTCGCAAAGAATACAAGCATCTGGAAGACCCGAATGTGCGTCATCCGTTGATTGCCGACAGGTTGTGCGAAATGGGTCGCTACGGTCAGAAGACCGGCGCGGGCTGGTATCGCTATGATGAGAATCGCCGGGCCTCGCCCGACCCGGAAGTTGAAAAGCTCATCGAGCAGACGGTCGCCGAGGCAGGTATCCAAAGGCGCGAGATCAGCGATGAAGAGATCATCGAGCGAACTATGTATGCGCTCGTAAACGAAGGCGCGAAAATCCTGGAAGAAGGCTTTGCCTTGCGAGCCGTAGACATAGACATCATATACATCTACGGCTATGGCTATCCGGCGTGGCGCGGCGGGCCTATGTGGTATGCCGATACCGTGGGGTTGGAAAAAGTCTACAACCGCATACTCGAATTCCACGCCGAGCACGGGAGTCTGTGGACGCCCGCTCCGTTGCTTGAGCAACTGGTGAGACAGGGCAAAACATTCGCCGACTTCGATAAGGGAAAGATTTCTGCCACTGCCTGACCAATGGATTTGAGTTTTGAATTTTGAGTTTTGAGTTTTGAGATCTCAGATTTTTAAGTCTCGGATCGGCGCAGGTAAAGGAAACCTTATTTTTTGGAAATGCTCTCTGGAAAGGAATCATCATGAAAGAAGCAGTGATCGTAGCAAGCTCGCGCACTCCGCTTGCGAAATCGTTTCGCGGTTCATTCAACCTTACGCGCCCCGACGAACTGGCCGCGCATTGCATTAAAGACGTTTTGAGCAAAGCGCCCGAGCTTGCGCCCGAAGAGATCACGGATGTGATTTTGGGTTGTGGGCAGCCAAACGGGCCTGCGGGAAACAACGTAGCGCGAGTCGCTGCGGTCCTTGCCGGGTTGCCGGTCTCGGTTGCCGCAACGACCGTCAATCGCTTTTGCTCTTCGGGGCTTCAGGCAATAGCTATGGCCGCGCATCAAATCATGGTCGAAGGCGCGGAAGCGGCAATTGGCGGCGGCGTCGAAAGCATCACCATGATGTCGAGAGATTACAACCCCAATCAGTGGGTGCTGGAACACAAGCCCGGCATCTACATGGTCATGGGCGATACGGCCGAGGTCGTGGCCAAACGATATGACATCAGCCGGGAAGCACAGGACGAATACTCTCTATCGAGCCAGGAGCGTACGGCGCGGGCGCAGGCCGAAGGTTTCTTTGAAGAAGAGATCGCACCGATGCGCGTCACACGCGGCATACTCGATAAGAAGACAAAAGAGATAGTCGGCAAAGAAGAAGTCCTGTGTGACCGCGACGAATGCAACCGGCCCGACACCACGCTTGAAGGGCTTCTGGGCTTGAATCCTTATTTCGATCCCACTAGCGGGCAGGGAACGGTCACGGCCGGAAACTCGTCTCAATTATCCGACGGCGCGTCGGCTACGCTTGTGATGTCACGCGAGCGGGCCGATGCTTTAGGCATCAAGCCGAAACTCATCTTTCGAGGGTTTGCCGTAGCAGGCTGCGAGCCCGACGAAATGGGGATCGGGCCGGTCTTTGCCGTGCCAAAACTGCTCAAGCGACACAACCTTACGGTGGATGATATTGACGTGTGGGAACTCAACGAGGCATTCGCCGTGCAGGTGCTTTATTGCCGCGACCAGCTAGGCATCCCCGAGGAGCGGTTAAACGTAAACGGCGGCTCGATCTCAATCGGCCACCCGTTTGGTATGACCGGCTCGCGCATGGTAGGTACGCTTGCAAACGAGATGCTGCGGCGCAAGGCGAAGTACGGCGTTGTGACTATGTGTGTGGGCGGAGGCCAGGGCGCGGCGGGTCTTTTTGAAGCGTGCAATTGAATGGATTTGAGGTCTCAAATCTCAAGTCTCAACTTCTGTGCATGGACTGAGAGCAAGAAAATGAAATCACTATTCGATCTAACTGGAAAAACGGCGGTCGTCACGGGCTCGACCAGAGGCATAGGCCGCGCGATTGCCGAGGCGCTTGCTCGCGCGGGCGCGAGAGTGGTCATCTCAAGTCGCAAGCTCGACATGTGCCAGGAAGTGGCGGAGGCGATAAAGAGCGAAGGGTTTGAGGCCGCGCCCGTTTCGTGCCATATCGGCAATCGTGAAGACGTGGAGCGGCTGGTTTCAGAGACCAGAGCGCTTTACGGGCAGATTGACATACTGGTCTGTAACGCAGCGGTCAATCCTTATTTCGGCCCGATGATCAATCTGACCGACGATGCGTTCGCAAAGATCATGGACTCAAATGTTCGCAGCAACATCTGGCTGTGCAATCTTGTGATCCCTGAGATGGCCGAGCGCCGAGACGGCAGCGTCATAATGGTTTCAAGCATAGGCGGGCTGAAAGGCTCGATCCATCTTGGAATGTATGCCATCTCGAAGGCGGCAGATTTTCAACTGGCGCGCAATCTGGCCGTCGAGTGGGGGCCGCGCAACATCCGGGTCAACTGTATCGCGCCCGGAATAGTAAAAACCGATTTCGCCCGCGCCCTCTGGGAAAATCCTGAGATCCTGGCTAAAACCGAAGCAACAACACCGTTGCGCCGAATCGGAGAACCGGAAGACATCGCCGGGGCGGCGGTCTTTCTGGCCTCTCCGTCGGCAAGCTGGATGACCGGGCAGATGATAGTCATTGACGGCGGCCTGACCATCGGCGGCGGGTAATTTGATGAGAAGACTCAGCCAGGATTTACAGGATTAAGGAAGCCACGAATCACACGAATTTTCACCAATTGTTCGTGGTTACTCGTGCAGATTCGTGGCTAAATCCAAGTGCAAGTTGCTCTAAACGAGCTTCTGTTTTTTGATAGGCAGTTCCCGAATGCGCTTGCCCGTAGCGGCAAAGATCGCATTGCAAATCGCGGGCGCAATCACCGGCACGCCCGGCTCGCCTACGCCTGCCGGTGGAGCCTCGCTCGGCACTATATGCACGTAAGTTTTAAGCGGAGCCTCAGGCATTCGAGCCACGGGATAATCGTGAAAGTTCGATTGCTGGATCGCGCCCGCCGCTGCCGTAATCTCACCCATCAAAGCGATGCTTGTTCCGAAGACGCCCGCGCCTTCAAACTGCGCCTTCACGCGATCAGGGTTTATTACAGTACCTGCGTCTACGGCTATGTCTATGCGCGGAATCCGAATCTTGCCGCGCTCGTCCACTTCGACCTCGACAACCGCCGCGATATAGCTCAGAAAGCTGTAATGAGCCGCGATGCCCAGGGCTCGCCCTTTCGCGGGTTTTTTATTTGCCCAGCCTGATTGCTCGGCCGCAAGTTCTATCACCCGGCGGAGGCGGCCCGTCTCAAGCGGATACTTGTCTGACATTCTCCCGCCGTCTTTCAGATCAACCGTGCGCGATTTGCCAAGCACATCGAGCAAATACTCTACCCTGTCGCGGCGAGCCAGATCGGCCAGTTCATCCAGAAAAGAATGGACGGCGAAGGCGTGCTGAATATTAGCAACCGAACGCAGCCAGCCTATGCGGATGTGATGCTCGGCAGGGCCGTTTTCAGCCCGTAGATTTGCGATGTCAAAGGGCAGGTTCGTCCAGCCCATTCCAAGTTC
>CAVXWP010000011.1:0-29652 GCA_963765495.1 Blastocatellia bacterium | reverse complement strand
AGAATCATCTCGCCGTTATTACTAGCTCGGTCCATCGTTTGTTCCATCGAACAATGAGCAGTAGGCAGTAGGCAGTAGGCAGTTGATACTGAATTGATGACTACTGCTAAAGAGAGCATGGGGTATGCATATGAAGAGGTGGTACCCAACTCCGTAACTGCCTACTGCCTACTGCCTGCTGCCTACTGCTCATTCGTAATGCAATGCTTCGGCAGGTCGTACTTTAGTCGCAAGCCAGCTTGGATACAACCCGCAAACGAGCGTCAACAGATATATCAGAAAGAGCGAAATCAGGAGGCTCGAAATGTATACTCCGCTGCTTATATAGCCGATCAGATCGAGGAGCGGGAACTGGACTACGATCAAGGTTCCGACGACCAGTCCGAAGGATGTGATGATCAAAAGCTCGCCCAGAATCTGAGTGTAAATCTTTCCGGCGGTCGCGCCTTTGGCTCGCCTGAGCCCGATCTCTTTTGTCCTCTGCGTGACATTTTGCCAGAGCACGCCCGTAAGCCCGAGCCCCACCATTATCATCAGAAACCCCGCGACTAGCCCCGCGGCGATTATCGGCGCGAGATATATCTGATGCATGGTGTCTCGCATAACGGCGAGCGGCTCGATCTCAAATGACCAGTCGCGGGCCACGGTCTGCATTCGAGCCATCAACTTTTCCTCAAAGGCAGCCGATGTGCCCGGGCGAACTCTTATCAGAAGGTTCTCGACAGGTCGACTCTTTGGATCGTTTAAGTTTTTGCGCCGGAAAACGAAGTTTTCAAGTGCTCCGAACTCGCCCATCTTTGCGGAAATCGGATATGACCCCGATGACCCGGTCCTGCTTTTCTATGGGGTTGCCTCGCGGGTCCGCGTCGGCCTTGATGATACCGGCCTGTCGGGGTCTTCGTCAGCCGAACAGGTCAGCAGCTGGAATCGCTCGTTGATGAGCAACCAAGAAACTCATCATTCGAGCCGTCATCTTCTTTGCCAAACCATCTGCCGCGCGCCACATTCAACTTCATGACATCGGCGAAAGTGTCGGTCGCTTCATCAAATTCATACCTGATGCTGCGCCCGCCGATGTTGTAATCGGAATTGCCGCTTGATTGTGAAAAGGGCGACATCTGTATGCCCGCTACTTCTTCTACCTCGTCAAACTGGCGCAACTCCCCTACCATATCCCAGGGTCATCTCGTTAGACAAGGCGGTAGAGTCTTCCCCTCCGGCAAAAACTCTTCCGCGATTGTCTCCTCTTTCGATACTCACGTTATACACGTCTTCATAATCGAAGCCGAGAGTGTGGCGATAATTGTTTATGTAGTGTACGGCAAACAGCATGACCGCAAACAGAACCAGGAATGAAAAGAAAATTTCTACGGTGATAAGGAAGTTGATCCGCTTGCGGTTCCAGACCATCTTGAAGATATGGCGAATCATCGTGTGCCTCCTTTAGGGCTTCGACCGGGTTGAGCCGCGACATCTTCCACGCTGGGTAAACTCCGCTGAACAGACCAAAGAAGATCGCAAGGATAAAGCCGTAGAGAAAGATTCTATAGTTCAATTGAAATTCGGCATAAGGAATCAATCCCGCGCTTGTGATGGCTTGCAGGGCAAAGTATGCGCCAAGGAATCCGATCACTCCGCCCACGAGCGTGAGCAGTACGTTTTCGACTACGAACTGTCCGACCAGCGTCCACGACGAAGCCCCGAACGCCTTGCGCACGCCGATCTCGCTTGCGCGCTCCATTATCCGGCTGACGTTGATGTTGATCAGGTTCACCGTAGGCAGCATCATAAACAGGACCATCAGTCCGAGGATCGCAATCAAAAAACTCGCGGGATGATTTTCATCCTGGTGCGGGCTGAACATTCTGGATGCGAATTCAAAAAGCGTTTCCGTATCTGCGATAGCCATCTCGAATTCTTTATGGTCCGAAAGATCGACCTGAGAGAGTCGAGACTTGAACTCTTCTTTTATCAGGGGAAAGTCCGCCGCCGAGCGGGCAAGCAAGACAGCCATGAAATTGCCCTGAAGCTGTGTGCGATAGCCATCCGTTTTAGACGTGCTTATTGGAACCCAGATGTCGGAAAAAGGGGTCAGTCTGAAGAAAGGCACATTTGCCACCACGCCTACGACGCGGAATCGTTGCCCGTCTACCTCGATGGTCCGGCCCACGGCCGGTTCGTTGTTAAAGAATTTCTTTCTAGTGGCTTCGTTGATGACGGCGACAAAATTGGCATTCTGTTCATCATCGGGAGTAAAGGGACCGCCTTCAAGAAAGTTGAAATCCATGATCTGCCAGAACTCTCCATCCGTGCGTTTGAAGAAGGACTTTATCTTCTCGCCATCCTTGTAGGAGTAAGCCTGTCCGGGCGTTGTGAAGATAGAGACCTTTTCTACATTTGGCAGATTGCGCGCGAAGCGGTCCAGAAAACCATAGCCTGCGGGGCCGTTGGATGTGGCGTTCGGACCTCTCAGCATCAGCTGAAAAACGCCCAGCGTGCGGTCAGTTTTGGTCTCAGGCGGCAGCGGCCCGAAAATATGATCCAGAAAAGCCGTGACCACCATCAGAACTATCAGTGTAAAACTGATCGCAAACAGACTGATAAAGGTAAAGAACTTTCTCCGGGCAAATACCTTTACGGCGATCTTGATATAGTTTTTTAGCATCACGCATCACTCCTCAATTCACCTGTCGGCCGTCGAAGAGCCTGATTATGCGCTCGGTCTTTTCGGCCTGGCGCGGGTCGTGCGTCACCATCACCACGGTTGTCTTTTCTTCGTGGCCCAGGTCTTTGAGTATGTCCATGATCTCGTCGCCCATCTGACTGTCGAGGTTACCCGTAGGCTCGTCGGCCAGCAGCACGCGAGGGTTTCCGACAATGGCGCGGGCTATCGCTACGCGCTGTTGCTGCCCGCCCGATAGCTGCCCCGGAAAGTGGTGGACACGCGAATTCAATCCCACGCGATCCAGCGCCTTGAGCGCCATCTTTCGCCTCAAAGAGCCCGCCATCTTTCGATAGAGCAGGGGGATTTCGACATTATCGACGACGCTCAAATCGTTGATGAGGTGGAATGATTGAAAGATGAAGCCTACATCTTCGTTTCTGGCTCTGGCCAGATACCTGTCGCTAAAAGAAGTTATAGGCTTCCCGTTCAGGCTGACCTCCCCGCTCGTCGGCACGTCGAGCAATCCTATGACGTTGAGCAGAGTGCTCTTGCCCGACCCCGACGGCCCCATAATCGATATAAACTCGCCTTCGCGAACTGTCAGGTTGACGTTTGTGAGCGCGACGGTTTCTATGCGATCCGTGCGATAGACCTTCTCGATATTTTCAAGCCGGATCATCGCCTTCTGCTCGACCGCGGCGGTGCCGCCGATGCTCTTTTCGGATTTGGCTGTAACGGTCTCCATCAAATATTTCCTCTCCGAAGCCTTCATTTCAGCTTCACTTCCTTCAGGTACATGTAATCGCTCATATCGGATATGATGACTTCATCTCCTTCGATCAGCCCTTCGGCCACCTCATAGGTGTCAAAGCTTGAGATGCCTATGCGAACGGGTGTTTTTACGGCCGTATCGCCGCGAATCACAAACACATCGTGCTGGCCTTCGGAGCTGACGAACGGGCCTTTCTTTATGCGAAGCGCCTTCTCTTTGCGGTCGGTCACTATCAAAACATCCACTCTAAGATTCGACCGCAAAAAGGGGCTCGCCTTGTCCTTCAAGCTCACGGCAAACGAGATTATGCCGTTGCTGATAGTCGGGTTGATGCTTGAGATAGTGCCCGGCAGGTAATCGTCATTGATCTTCACGCTGACCGGAAGACCCGTCAAAAGTTTCCCGGCGTGGATGTCTGATGTGTTTGCGTCTACACGAAAAGATGTCAGGTCGGCGACGCGCGCCAGCACCGCGCCTTTTTGCACTGTTGCCCCCTCCTCGTTTACTACCCACGTCAGCACGCCGTCACGATCAGATTTCGTCGTGGCCAGATCGAGTTTGCGCCGCGCTTCTATGCGCTCTTTGTCGAGCATCTTCATCTCCAGGGCGAGCCCTTCAAGCTGTGTTTTTGTCGAGGCCTGAGCGTTTAGTTTAGCGTCTTCAAGTTGCTTCAGTTCATAGCGGGTCTTCTCTTCATTCAACTCGGCGGTTCGCAGCAGTTCTTCCGACTGAAGCCCTTTCTTGAACAACTCGCGGCTCCTTTCGGAGTTTGTCTTTGCGGCCTTGTACTCCAGGTTCTTGATCTCCCACTGGCTCTGGAGTGTTATCAGAGTATTCTCAAGATCGAGTTTTGCTTTAGCCTGCTGATTCTGTTTTAGCTCGATTTGCTGATCGAGCTTATCAAGTTCAAGTACCGACTCGCTCACGTCGAGTTCTATGATCGGCTCGCCTCTTGTGAGGGTATCTCCGGGCCGCTTCAGAATCTTCAGCACGCGGGCATCAACCGGACTTGAGAGCACCTGCTCGAATTCGGGGACGACGGTCCCGCTTGCGTTCGTGGTAGCCTCGATTGGCCCCTCGTCTACGCGGGCGGTTCTGATCCTCGCCCGGTTGAGCGAAGGGGTGATAAAACCGGGGCCCCAGACGAATAGAGCAGCGACCAGAGAAACGAGCAGCGCCGACGCCCCGGCTCGCTTGATGATCTGTTTCCTTCTAAATGCAGGGTCTAATTCACGGTCCATAGATCAATCCTCAAACGAGCTTTGGCAATAGTGAGGCCGAAAGAGTACCTGAAGCTCTTAACTGATTGATTTCAAACTACAAAAAAAACGCAAAGAGATTCACAGCCGTTCAGTTGTGTACAGCCACTGTTCAGTATCGTACATCGGGGGCCGGGGGCCAGGGGCCAGGGGCCGGTAACAATAGTCGGTGATCGGTGATTGCGTGCATTCTAGAGTAGCTTGAATGTTTACCGACTCCGCATCGCAAATAGCAAATATCAAATCCCAGATGGGTAGAACTGGAAGATAAGAATTTCCGGCCCCGGCCCCGGCCCCCTGACCCCTGGCCCCCGCCCCGGCTTGCTCTATACAGTGCGATTATCTATGATTGCGGGCAGTGGATCTGTGAGGAACAACCTTAGACCCGTATAAGATGAGACCTCACACGTTGAAGAAAACATCTCTCTGCTCTCTATTGATTATTGTAGAGCTTGTGTTCGGTGCATCCCCGATATTTGCTCAAGGCTATAAGGCGAGCATCCTTGGCAATGTCACAGATCAGACCGGGGCCACGGTCGTTGGCGCAACTGTTACAGCCACCAATACTCAAACCAATATATCGACCTCTGCCGAGTCGGATGAAAGCGGAAGCTATGTGATTCGGCAGCTTGTGCCGGGCAGTTACCGCATAAGCGTAGGGGCATCGGGTTTCAAGCGCGCTTCGAGCCGGGGATTTGAACTTCAGGTGGATCAGACTCTCAGGATAGATGTCTCTCTTGAGGCCGGAGTCGTCGCCGAAGAGATAACCGTCAGCCCTGATGCCATAGTCGTTAATACGGAAACGGCATCGCTCGGCGAAGTAATTACAAATCGTGAAATCCTCGATATACCGCTCAACGGGCGAAATTATCTGTCACTCGCCACGCTTGCTCCCGGCGTCGTTCCAGCCGCCGCCGGAGCCAATCCGTTCAATATAAACGGAGCGAGGTCCGATCACGTCAATTACCTGATTGACGGCGTCTCGAATGTGGACAGGCGCGGTAATCAGCCCGTAGCCTCGCCCTCTATTGATGCCATACAGGAGTTCAAGGTCATAACGGGTAATTTCTCTGCCGAATACGGGCGCTTGAGCGACGGCGTCATCTCCGTAGCGTTGTTGAGCGGGACCAGGACATTTCACGGGTCGCTGTTTGAGTTTCATCGCAACGACGCTCTGGATGCGAGAAGCTTCTTTGACCCCGATACGTCGAAACTGATCAGAAATCAGTTTGGCGGAGTGTTGAACGGCCCCGTTGCAAGCGACAGTACTTTCTTCCTCTTCAGCTACGAGGGGCTCAGAAATCGTGAAGGGCAGACGCGGCTGGCCCGCGTGCCGACCCTTGATGAGCGCGCCGGAATATTTGCTGCGCCGATCAGGAACCCGTTCACCCGCAGGCCGTTTGCAGGCAATGCCATCCCTGCGGAATTGATAAGCCCCGTCGCGAGCAATATCCTCTCTTTTATTCCGCTTCCAAACAGGGAAGGCGCGTTGAATTTTATTGCCAACGAAACGCTCCGCGAAGATCAGGACAACTTCATCGCAAAACTCGATCATTACATAGGCGATTCCGACCAGATCACCGGGCGATTTATTCTGAATGATCTGGATGCGGGTCTTCCGTTTCGCTCAAGCTCGCTCACGGGTTTTGGCTCGACCCGTCGATCAAGGTCCGCGCAATGGTCCGTCAGCTACACGCACGCGTTTGGCCGCAATTTTATCAACGAGGCTCGTCTGGGCTTTGTCCGCAACACCTTTTCAGAGCGGTCGGTAAACGCGGGGAAAAACACATCGGCAGAGACAGGCGTAACCGGCGTGGCACGGGGGACGGGGCTTGCGAATATCGTGATTTCGGGTCTGCCGGAGATCGGCGACCCGACATTTTTGCCCGATGAGTGGACCGATAATGAATACGTGGTTTCGGATTCCGCAGGCATAGTCGCGGGCAGACACCAGATGCGGTTCGGGGGAGATTTTCAAAGATCGCAGCATTTCAATCTTTTCGCTTCATTTGCCGGGGGCCAGATAGCATTCATAGGCGCGTTTTCAGGAAACCCCTTTGCAGACTTTCTGCTCGGGCTCCCCGTTCAGACCATCAGACAGGTGGGAACAAATAAGAGCTATCTATTCAGCAACTATTACGGCTTCTATTTTCAGGATGATTGGAATGTGCGCTCAGACCTTACGCTCAATCTCGGCATTCGATACGACCTGAACCAGCCGCCGGTTGAAAAGTATGATCGCTGGGCCAATTTCATTTTGAGCGAAGGCCGTCAGGTGCGGGCAGGCGAAGACGGGTTCGGGCGAAGGCTTGTGCGTACGGATAAGAATAATTTTTCGCCCCGGCTCGGATTTGCCTGGCGACCGGGCGGGAGCGCAAAGACGGTCGTAAGGGGCGGCTATGGCGTCTTCACAGCCTTCGACCTGCAATTCACTATGTATCAGCTTCTCGGAGCCACGGCATTCCCCTTTACGCGGTTAGAGCTTTTCCAGGCAGTCGCGGTTGGAAACCCGAGTCTTTCAGACCCCTTTCCCGCGAGCCGACCGGGGTTGACCCCCGGCGCAAGCAGTCCGAACGGGTGGGAATTTGACAACCCTACGCCTTATCAGCAGACCTGGAGTCTGACCGTAGGGCGCGAATTTACCCGAAGCCTCGGAGTTGAAGCGAGCTATGTCGGCACTAAAGCGACTCATCTGTCTACGACTTTGAACGTCAACCAGACGATCAGAACTCCCGAGGGGAACATATCGCCTTTTCCGGGGTTTGGCCGGATTCTGGTTCAAAGCCTCGGAGGGAATTCGAGCTACAACGCGCTCCAGCTAAAGGCGGAGAAGCGATTCGGCGGCGGGTTTGAATTTCGCTCGAGCTTCACGTGGTCAAAGGCGATTGATGATCTCTCGTTTGGATCGGCATCCCGATTGCCGCAGGACCCGCGAAACCTCCGCGCCGAACGGGGTCTCGCGGAATTTGACCGCCGCAGGGTCTGGGCTACCGATTTTGTTTACGAGTTGCCGGTAGGGAGGGGGCGCGTATTTGGCAACAATTTTCACAGCGCGCTTGAGGCGATACTGGGCGGCTGGCAGGTCAACGCGATCATTCAGCTTTACGATGGAAGACCGTTTACGCCGGTAGTTTCGACCGCAAATGCGCAGGCCGGATTTGCCACTCGCCCTGATCGTTTGGGTTCGGGCGAAGTGATTGATCCGGGAATCAATCGCTGGTTTGACGTAACCGATTTTTCGCCGGTTCCCGCAACCGAATTTCGCTTTGGCAATTCCGGGCGCGACATACTGACGGGGCCGGGCTCTATCATCCTGGATGCCTCCCTCTTCAAGAGCTTTACATTGCCATTGGAAGGGCATCGACTACAGTTTCGCGCAGAGTTCTTCAATCTCCCGAACCACGCCAATTTCGGTCAGCCCGACGCGCGTATAGATCAACCCACAGCGGGCGTTATAGGTTCGGCCGGACCGGGAAGGCAGATTCAGTTTGCCTTGAAGTATATCTTTTGATGCATGAGAAAATGGCTGCTGGCACATCTATTCAGAGAGGGAAAAATATCTTGCCACAGAGACACCGCAGGCACAGAGAAAAGATTATAAAAATCTCTGTGCCTGCGGTGCCTCTGTGGCCGTTTTGAACTCTTAGCTTTTGGCTTTTCGCGTCTTTAGCGCACTGTAAGAGGAAAGCCTTTGATTATGAAAAAACTCCTTCGATCACATGTATTCCGTTACGGTCTTGCCATAGTCATAGTCGCGGCGACCTTGATTTTAGAGCTTCTCATTCGTCGCGTCTTCACGCTGAATCCGACGATTCTTATTCTCGTAGCGGTGATATTGAGCGCCTGGTATGGAGGGCTGGGGCCGGGCATCATGTCGGCGGTTCTCTGGTCGTTTCTCGCGAGGTTATTTGTAGGCGAATCCCAACCCTTCTTTCCCTTACGGCTCTACCCTTCGGATCTGCCGAGGCTCATCATACTGACCCTGATCGCCCTCCTGGCAGGCTGGCTGCGGCGAGCAAGCGATGCTCGCAAGACACGCGCGCTACAGCAGGCGGCGATTGCCCGGCTGGGTCAGCTTGCGCTTGAAGGCACCCGCCTGCCCGATCTTATGACAGAGACAACACGGCTGGTGACTGAAACGCTCGACGTTCGCCATTGCTCGATTCTGGAATACATGGCGGAAGAAGATTCGTTCCTTGTACTCTCGGGAACGGGATGGAAAGAGAGCCCGGATGGAAAAAGGATCATTGCGGCGAAAGATTCCATGGTGGGCTACACCCTGCAATCGGGCGAGTCGATGATCGCAAATAATCTGGCGAAGGAGACACGTTTTCGAGTACACCCCGACCTGATCGAGTACAGGATACGTTCGAGCATGGTAGTGATCATTCGCGGATCGAAGCGCCCGTTTGGAGTGCTGGGCGCTCACGCTTTGCGAAAAGGCTTTTTTACAAAAGATGACATCAACTTTCTTCAATCGGTCGCAAACGTCCTGAGCGCGGCAATCGAGCGCAAGCGGGCGGAAGAAGACCTTCAAAACCAGCAGAAATGGCTCGAAAATGTGCTTGATCTCATGCCCACGCCCATGCTGCTTGTCGAACCCCACACGGCGATAGTGACTTTCGCAAACCGGGGCGCGGATGAGATGGCCGGAGGCGAATTTCCAAAGGGCAAACCGGCCGAAGAGTATCACACCGTCTATTATTGCACCGACGAAAAAGGCAATCGCATACCCGATGAGGAGATGCCCGGAGTCCGCGCCTCAAGAGGCGAACGACTCGAAGGGTTCGAGATGGACTGGCACACGCCCGCCGGCAAGAAGTCGCTCATACTTTTCAGCGAAAACGTGCCCGCGATGCACGGCCATCCCTCGAGCGCGATTATCATGTTTCAGGACATAACAAACCTGAAGCAGATCGAAGCCGAGCTACAACAGGCCAACCGTCTCAAAGACGAATTTCTGGCGACCGTTTCGCACGAACTGCGCACGCCCTTAAATGCCATACTCGGATGGGCGAAGATGTTGAGGACATCGCGTCTGAGCGCCGATGTCTCCAGCCGCGCCCTCGAAACCATAGAGAGAAACGCGAGGGCGCAGGCGCAGATCATCGAAGATATTCTGGATGTCTCGCGCATAATAACGGGCAAACTTCGCCTCGACGTGCAGACGGTAGAGATTTCCTCTGTCATCGAAGACGCGGTCGAGGCGATTCGCCCCGCCTCCGACGCCAAAGCGATCAGGCTTCAGACGATGCTCGACAGCGAAGCAGGCCCGGTACTCGGCGACCCGGACAGGCTTCAGCAGGTAATGTGGAACCTGCTTTCAAATGCCGTCAAATTTACACCGAAAGGCGGGCGTATACAGATCTCGCTCAAGAGCGTCAATTCTCATATCGAGATCACGGTGAGCGATACGGGCGAAGGCATAAATCCCGACTTTCTGCCTTATGTATTTGATCGGTTCCGTCAGGCTGACAGCACGCTCACCAGATCGCATGGCGGGCTTGGGCTTGGGCTTGCCATCGTGCGGCATCTTGTGGAACTGCACGGAGGCACTGTCTCGGTCTATAGCGGAGGCAGGGGAACAGGCGCTACGTTTAAGGTCGAGCTTCCCGTATCTATAACACGCGATATGTCTTCGATTCGCATCGGCGCGGAGCGGGTGAGCAAAGCGATAGGCCATCGTGGTTTCGCTCTTACGCCTCCCGCTTCTCTTGATGGACTGAGCATTCTGATCGTCGACGATGATGCGGATGCGCGGGATCTGCTTACAACTATGCTCGGAGAGCTTGGAGCCAGTGTGACGACTGCGTCGTCTGCCGCCGAAGCAGTTTCGGCCCTTCAAGTTGTAAAGCCGGATATACTGGTGAGCGATATCGAGATGCCCGAAGAGGACGGCTATTCGCTCATTCGCAGAATCAGAGCCGGGGAGGTTGAAACCAACGGATGGTTTCCGGCCATCGCGCTCACCGCGCATGCCAGAACAGAAGATCGGTTGCTTGCCCTGTCGGCGGGCTTTCAATCTCACGTAGTAAAACCTGTTGAGCCCGCAGAACTGGCCGCGGTCATATCGAGCCTAACCCGAAGAACCGGTAGACAGGATTGACAGGATTTCTGAAAGATTCAACAAGATTTTTCTTGATCTTCTTGAATCCTGTTAATCCTGTCAAAAAAATAGAGTCCATTGTCAGGTAGTCAACCGGCTATAGATGCCGGGCAATCGTTCGGGCAGGCTCAATACGTCGTCAATTATCGTATAGCCCACCTCGCCGTACATATCCCTGAGCTGGTCTTCCGACTCGCGGTCAATCGTGATGCAAAACGGCGTTATGCCTTCGAGCCGCGCCTGTCTGAGCGCCATGCGCGTGTCTTCGCGAGCATAGCGGCTGTCGCCATAATCGTGGTCATAGGGGCGACCGTCCGAAAGCACTATCAACAATCGCGTGCGCGCATCCTGTCGGGCGAGCCGTGTCGCGGCGTGGCGAATCGCCGCGCCCAGGCGCGTGTTGTTTTGATAGGTGATGCCGCCTATGCGCCGCTCTATTTCCGCCGAGTAGCTTTCGGAAAAATCCTTTATCACATAGAACTTCACATTGCGGCGGCCCTCGCTTGTGAAGCCCTGCATCGAATAGGCATCTCCCACGGCTTCGAGCGCCTCGCTCATCAGGACAAGCCCTTCCTTCTCTATGTCGATTATGCGCTGGCCCGGCTGCGTGTAAGGATGATTCGGATACCGGCTGATAGTCCGCGCCGTCGAACTCGACATATCGAGCAGGAATGAAACGGCCACATCGCGCTCGCGTCTGAGCTTTCTCGTGTAGAGGCGGTCATCAATAAGCCCGGTCGAGCGTTTGTCGAGCGCGTAATCGATCACGGCCTGTAAATCGTAATCTTCCCCGTCTATCTCGCCGCGAATGCGTCGCAGATTTTCCGGCCTCAGCAATTGAAACTGATACCTGATCGAAGAGATTATCCCCGCAAAGCGACTGCGGACCATCTCTACAAACCCGCGCGACCCGCGCGCGCCCGCTCTCTCTACCACGCGGCACCATCGAGTGCGGTAATCTCCAAGCTCGCGGTCCCATTCGTCGTAATAGAAGGCGCGGTCGCCTTTTTCGAGATCCTGCTCCTGGCTCTCGGCGTTGGTCACGCGGCTGAACATATCCTGATCGGGCGATATCTCTTGCGTCTGCCCCGATGCCCAGTAACTGAGCGGGTCTTCGCGTGTTTGAATCTGCTGACGCTGTTCGCTCTGCTCGGCGCTTGAGTCGGATGACGCTCCCTGCTCGCCCTCGCCCTGGTTTCCTTCGCTTGATGACTGATCGCTTTCGGAATCGGATTGATTGGGCTGCTCGACGAAGAAATCATAGATCAGCCTCGTAGCGATCAGAGAATCGGCTACGGTCGCATCCTGCCGGAATATGTAATCCGCAAAGATGCGTTCGAGGTCGCGAACTACGGTCGGGTACGTCCTTCGCGCCTGTTCGGTCGCGCCTCCGCAGATCGAAATCTGAAACAGAAGCTCGAAGGCCACGATGTCGGCCGGAATTCTTTCGAGATCGGGGCGACGCTCCACCAGCCGCCCCTGCACGAAATCAAGGTCTCGGCGGATGCCTCGATAGATCGAGCGCAGGAGAAAATCTATGCGCCCGTTTTCGACAGTCGAAAACAATCGGGTAGCCAGTTCCGGGTTTGGAAAGGCCGCAAGCACGGTCAGGAATCCCACCCCTTCTGGAACGGCTGTGTCTGAGACGAGGCTTTTTTGTGCGGCTGACTTATGTCCGTTGCCCTTGCGTTTCTTTCTGAATGATTCGCGGGTCTCGCGCAGCGCGGCAATCGTTTCAGGCGTATCCTCTGCGTAGGTTTGAAACTCTATCTGGCCCGCCGCGTGGGCCGCGATTACTTTGAAGAGCCGGAAATTTTCGGCTTCGTCGTCAAACTCGGCTACCACCGATGGCAGATAGATCGTCTTGCCATCGCCTATCTTCGCTTCATCCGGTATGGATGTCAGAGGCGCGATGTTGAGCGCGCGCCCGGTCAACCCTTCGACATAGAGGCGAAGCGTCTGCGCTACGGTATCGAGCGTGAGCCCGCCTTCTATCCTGAAGAGCGCGTCCTGACTGGCTTTTGATTCCAGCCCGTAGTATGCCTGCACGCGGCGAGGGTTGCCCGCTATTGTGGCGAGGCCGCGCTCGGCCCATTCGCGGAACTGCCCGAGCGATGCGGCGGCAAGCGCTACAGGGCTCGTCTTAAAGCATTCGACGGCGGCCATCGTGTTGCGTTCGGCGATCTTTTCGACGATCTCGAGCACGCTTGCCACGACCCTGGCGCGGCGGTTTGCGCCCGCGCGCGCGGCCAGATCGGAGATGATCTGAGGGCTTGCCTTCATGAAATGATAGCTCGCGGCATTGCCCTGCTGGGCCACGCGCCGGGCCATTTCAGACCATCGCTCAAAGCTCTCGTGTCCCGCGATTGTCAGCACGCGGCTCGCGGCCTTGAAGTATTGCAGAGCCACCCCGCCCGAGCGGTCAAGATACTCTTCGGTGTTGTTGAAGAGCTTTTCAAGCGACTCTATATCGGATGAGGATGCGACTATTGGAAGCTCTACAAAGAATTCAGCCGCCGTGCCGCCCGAGCGAAATGCGAAGGCAGAAGTCAAGGAAAGCGCGCGCTCAACCAGCCCGCGATTTTCGGGGCTGTTTGCCTCAAGGCGCGAGACCACCTGTGGCGCGGACATGAAGAGATCATTGCTGTGCTTGACCGAATGGCGCGCAAGCTCAAGACAGATGGTCAGAATCTGGGCCACGGTTTCGTGATCGTTGATAGAGTTTATTATTCGCGGCGCTGACTTGAAGCATTCGACCGCCGTGTTGGCTGAAAGCGCCGCCTGTTTGTTTACGAGTCTGAGGACGGGAGAGCGCATGTCTTCGACTACGTCTTGCAGTATACCGGCGCTTGCCTGGAAAAAGTCTATAGTCGTCTCTACGCTGGTAGCCGAAAGGCGCTTGCCTATCTCGCCCCACACTCGCATATCGCCCGCCTCTATCAGGCGAGAGACATCGGGGGCAGCCTTTAACATCTCGACCGCCGCTCGCAGATTCGTCGCTGCGAGGGTTACGCTGATGTCGGTTATGAGCAACATTCTTTCATAGGGCAATACGCCTATTCGATTAAATAGATTTTCCAAACTAGACCCGGCAACTCCTTTCAGGTGCTTTCTAAGCTTCGTCTTCAGTTCTTTGTCCATTGAGTCCATGCGTGAAATCATGATAGCAAAACCGAAGCCGGTTTTGCTATCGGGGGCCAGGGGCCGGGGGCCGGGGGCCGGTGATCAGGGGGCAGAGATCGTTGGTCAGTGGTCGGTGATCGGTGATTTGAAGATTTCTTTTTATCGACCCCTCCAGGGCGCAGGTCACCGGCCCCCGGCCCCTGGCCCCTGGCCCCCTATTTCAGGCCAAGCGCCTTCAGATAGTCCTCGTTGATTTTGCAGTTCTTGAATTTGATGTTGTCGAGATACCCGAGTATCGCGCGATTTATTACGTCTTTGGGAGGGCGTTGCTTTCTGATATCTTCAAAAGTGATCCTCGGATGGTTGGCAAATGAGATGATCGCGTCCCACCCCTCGGGCGGTTTGATCGAGGCTATGCACGAGGGCGAATCCAGTTTCTTATAAGGCCAGAAACACCAGCCTATATCGTTCTTTTCAAGCAGTTTTCTGAACGTCTCGATCCACTCATTTGTGTTTTCGCCCGACTCGCCCATCCACAGCGGTACGTTATATTTGTTGCTGAAATCTACATACTCCTGAATCACGGCCTGGGTCGCTTCGGTCCAGTATTTATGAAAGGTATAGGCGAGTTTATCATCAAAAGGAGGGCCGAAAACCTTGAAATTGCTGTCCCACTGCGCGCCGCCTAAGAAGATAATGTGGTTGCGATCTACCTGTCTGATCCCTGCCACGATGCGCCTGTAAAGCGGTTCGAGTTTGGGATTGAAATAATCCGCGTCAAAGAAATGAGGTATCGGCTCATTCAACAGATCATAGCCGATGATGATCGGCTCATCTTTATACCTGCGGGCAAGCTCCTTCCATAACTCGATTGTCAGATGCTGGCTTTCCGGGCTCTCAAAGAGAAAAGGGTAGCCAAAGCTATCGTCGATGTTGTCGCCGGTCTGCCCCCCGGGCGCCGCGTGCATGTCCAGAATGACGTAGAGATTCTCTTCCTTGCACCACTTGATAGCTTTATCTAAGAGCCCGTAGCCCTCGCCTTCGAATTGTCGCGGGCGGGCTTCGGTCACAAACAGGCGATAACTGAAGGGTATGCGGACGGAGTTGAACCCGGCGCTCTTTATGAAATGAATGTCATCTTTGGTGATGTATGTGTCGCGGTGAAACCGCCAGAACTTGTACGCATCGTCCTCGCCAACCAGTTGATTGATTACCGTGTGGATCAATCGCGGAGAGTTTGCCGATTCGAACTTGAACATGTAGCCCTCCGGCAAGAGCCAGTTGCCCAGATTGATGCCTCTCAGCAGGAGCGGCCTGCCGTCTGGTTCTATGAATTGTTTCCCTTTGACCGAGACGAATTGCGCGCGAGCGTCTGTCGCCCCACAGGCCATCACGAAAATGGATAAGGCGAGAATGAGGTACTCTGTTCTATTTTTCATTTGGATTATTTTTGATTGCGTCAGGCCCGCCACGCCGGAAAAATGTTATTCACACGCGTTCACCTGAGATTTCAAATCTCAGGTGAACGCGTGTGAATAGCGGCCTTTTTTTCTATCGTTTTTACTGACCTTCGGACAACTCGCGCAGCCAGATGTTTCGATAGCGAACCGGGTTGCCGTGATCTTGCAATGACAGCGGCAGCTTGTCGGCATGCTTTTGATACGGCGGGCGTTGTTTGTGCGCCGTCGGCCCGGTCAACTCTACGTTGTCTTGAACAAGGACGCCGTTATGCAAGACTGTAACGCGAGCGGGGTGAGTGACTTTTCCGTCCGCATCAAATCGCGGGCGATGGAAAATTATATCGTAAGTTTGCCACTGCCCCGGTGGCCGCGTTGCGTTTACAAGGGGCGGATATTGTCCGTAAACGGCCGAAGCCTGCCCATCGGGATAGGTCTTGTTTTGATATGAATCGAGCACCTGAACTTCATACAGCCCCATCAAAAAGATGCCGCTGTTTCCGCGTTCCTGGCTTTCGCCCACTGCCGGAACAGGCGCGCTCCACTCCACGTGAAGCTGGCAATCGCCAAAGCCTTTAGCCGTCGAGATGGCCCCCGTTCCTTTGACTACCTCAAAGTAGCCCTTCTCAACCTTCCATTTCGCCGCTTCGCCCGAGGCGTTTCGCCATTCGGATAAATCCTTGCCGCCGAACAGGACCACGGCATCCGAAGGCGGGATGGCAGGCTCGGCGCACGGCTTGCCGGGGGTGATTACTTTGGGCTGCGGACGATCCATGTCGTGAATCTTCCAGTCTTGCGGGGATTGCTGAGAGCCCGGTCCTGTCGAAGCTACAAATGCATTGTGGGCAACTGCAAAGAAAATCCCCAACGTTAAAAAAACGCGAGTGATAGTAATTGTTCGCATCTTGCGAGTCTCCTTGGGTTTTGATTTTGAGTCCTTAAAAAGCCATCGCTCATCTGCTTCCTGTGATCTCCACGGGTGTACCTTCGACAAGCAGGGTCACAGAAGACGGGAGTTTAGCAGAGCGAAAGATTCGCTCGGTAGCTTTCTGAAAATCTGCTTGTCCGGCCTTTGGGATGTTCATGAATTTCTGCGGATTTCGATCAACCAGCGGAAACCATGAACTCTGCACCTGAACCATTATTCTGTGCCCCTTGCGAAAGGCGTGATAGACATCGGGCATCTCGAAGGCGATTGCAGCTGCCTTGCCCGGTATAAAAGGTTCCGGCTTTTCAAAGCTGTTACGGAATTTGCCGCGAAACGGCTCGCCGCGCACAAGCTGTTCGTACCCGCCCATTCTCACCGCGTTCGACGGTACAGGCTGTCCTTCCGCCGGTCGGGGCGTGGGATAATTACCCGGATAAACATCAACCAGTTTTACCACAAAATCCGAATCCGTCCCCGTCGTTGACACATTCAGATTGACCTTGACGGGACCGGCTACGATCAGGTCCTGCTCAAGCGGCTCGCTTTCATAAACCAGCACATCGGGCCGTTCGGAGGCGAATCGCTGATCTTCAGTCGCATAGTCGGATGTCATATCAGGCACGACGTAGCCCAGATAAGGCACGGGGCGATTCGGGTCGCTGATGTATTCATCAAATGCGTTTGGATCGCTTTCGGCAGGAGGCGCCGTCTTTAAACTTTCGCCTGCGTGAAAGTAGAGCGTGAGCGGCTTTGTATCCTTCGGGGGCCAGTCGGCCAGCCGTCGCCACTCATTGATGCCGGTCAGATACATATAGGCTTCGGGCAGGTCGGCGGGCTTGTCCTTCAGATAATGCATGAAGAAGGGGAACTGAATCTGCTCTCTGAAATATTCCCCCGTCTTGACGGCAAAATTGAGATTGCCAAGTTTATCTCCGGGGCCGCGCGCCCATCCGCCGTGTCGCCACGGTCCCATGACAAGCATGTTGACCGTGCCGGGGTCGTTCTTTTCTATCGAGCGATAGATGTGAAACGGGCCTGCCGGGTCTTCGGCATCGTACCACCCGCCTACGTTGAGAACGGCGCATTTCACATTGTTCATAAACTTCCAAAGCGAACGCTGCTGCCAGAACTCGTCATAGTTGGGATGGTCTATGATCTCTTGCCAGTAGCGGGCTTCGCCGCCAAAGAGTCTCTGATTCGCTTCGGCAAGCGGGCCGAGATTTAGAAAAAAGTCGTACCCGTCAGGCGTGCCCGGATCGAACCCCACCTGTCTTTCGGGCGGATGCGGGCCGTCTTTACGCGGGCGAAAGCTCGAATAAAACCCGAAATTCGCCGCAAGCATGAACGCGCCGTTGTGATATACGTCGTCCCCCATGTAGTAATCGGCGGTCGGCGCTTGAGGCGAGGCGCATTTGAGCGCCGGATGCGAATCTATGATGCTGGCCGCGACGTGAAACCCCGGCTGCGATATGCCGACCATTCCGACTCGCCCGTTGTTGTTCGGGATGTTTTTGAGCAGCCATTCGATTGTATCGTATGTGTCGGTGCTCTCATCAATATCCTTTGGCCCCCGCTTGTTTGGCCGATAGGGGCGCACCTGCTGAAACTCGCCTTCCGACATATAACGCCCGCGAGCATCCTGATAGACAAATATAAAGCCTTCCTTTTCAAACTCAGGAGAGGGGCCAAGCGAAGTGCGATAATTATCAATTCCGTAGGGAGCCACGCTGTAAGGCGTGCGCGTTAAGAGAAAAGGGTAACGCTCGGACCCGTCCTTGGGGACATAAACGACCGTGAAAAGTTTGATCCCGTCGCGCATGGGAATACTGTATTCGTACTTGGTGTAACGCGCTCTCACGTTGTCGGAGTCTTGAGCGGGGGCCTGCGCGAGACCCATCAGAGAAAGCGCCAACAATACGATCAGGGCGCTGAGACATCTATTTTTATGGGCTTGAACCATGTTGGTCTTCTCCTTTAGCTTCGGATGTTAGTTTCGAGCATTATCTCAGCAGAACCTCCGCTTGGCCAATCGGACCGGCGGTATTTGCGAGATTTTCATCAGGTCAAGGGCCATTCAGCTTTCAAAATCAATGTTATGAAAATAGGAATAGGCCGGGACGGACGCGGATCAGGCGGATCTACGCGGATCAGACCATGTATGAGCCAATCCGCGAAAATCCGTCGCATCCGTGTCATCCGTGGCCTATTGATGTTGTCGAATTTATGATGCCTCGGGTCACAGGGCGATTCACAACCGCTCGTCACTGTGTCGCCTGTGGGAATGCCGAATCCCGAAAATGAACACGTGCTTACGCTCAACAGGCGCTTTGGCCCCTAATTTTCATAAAGCCTTGCTCTGACCCGGCGCGCGCGCGTGGCACGATTCTTTCCTGTAAAACAATCCGACTCAGATATTCGTAGGCCAAAAAGCAACCGGAGATAATTAAATGGGAATCCTCCTTCAAGACCTGCGCTACGGGATCAGGATGCTGCTGAAAACGCCCGGCCTCACTGTTGTAGCCATAATCTCGCTGGCTTTAGGCATAGGCGCAAATACGGCGATCTTCAGTGTGGTCAACTCTATACTCCTTAAACCTCTGCCCTTCGACAACCCCGACCGCATAGTGCTTGTGTGGGGCGACCGCCCTTCCGAAAATGAGCATCGGGATCAGGTCTCTGCTACGGATGTGGACGATTGGCGGCATCAGAATACGGTGTTTGAAGATTTGACCACCTATGGAGACTGGCAGCCGGTATTGACCGGCGTCGGAGAGCCGGAACGAATTCCCGCCATACAGGTCGGAGACGGGTTCTTTCGGATAATGAGAGGCGAACCCTTACTTGGCCGCACCTTTTTGCCCGAAGATCAGGAAGATGGTAAGGATTTCGTGATCGTGCTTGGCTACGGTTTGTGGCAGAGCCGGTTCGGAGGCGATCCCGAAATAATAGGCAAGACCGTTTCGCTCGGCAGCCGCCCCTACACCATAGTCGGAGTCATGTCCGCCGACTTTCACCCCCTGCCCGCAAACCTCGTCGAAGCCAACGCTCAGTACTACCGTCCGGTGGCCGAAGCGCACGACGAAGATCAGCGCAGCGGGCGGCATCTGAGGGCCATAGGCCGATTGAAACCCGATGTCACACTCAAGCAGGCACAGTCTGAGATGACAATAATCGCCGGTCGTCTGGAGCAGCAACACCCCGAACATAACACAGGATATGGTGTCCGGCTCACTACCCTGACAGAAGATACTGTAGGAGGCCTGCGCCCGATTCTGTTGCTGCTTCTGGGCGCGGTCGGCTTTGTACTGCTGATTGCCTGCGCCAATGTGGGAAACCTGTTGCTTGCGCGCTCTACGGCGAGGCAGAAAGAGATCGCAATAAGGGCGGCGCTCGGAGCCGGTCGCCTCCGCCTTGTGCGTCAGTTTTTGACCGAAAGCGTTCTGCTCGGTCTTATGGGCGGGGCGATAGGAATACTCCTGGCTATGTGGGGAACCAGCCTGATCGAAGTCCTCGGCGCGCAAGTCTCTCCCCTGCTCGGGCGCGTGAGTATAGATACGCGAGTGCTTGCTTTTACGTTTGTGATCTCCATCCTTGCGGGCATCGTATTCGGGCTTGCCCCGGCCTTTCACGTCTCAAGCCCTGATTTGAACGAATCGCTAAAGGAAGGCGGTCGAAGTTCGGGTGCGGGAGCGAGTCGAAATCGCCTGCGGAGTATTCTGGTCGTATCCGAGGTAGCGATGGCGCTCGTGCTGCTAATCTCGGCGGGGTTGCTCATCAAAAGCATTCTAAGGTTGCGAGATGTAAATCCGGGTTTCAATTCTGAAAACCTTTTGACCATGAACCTGATGCTTTCGAGCGCGAAGTATCCAAAGAGGCAGGATTATGTAGCTTTCTATGACCGAATGCTTGAACGTATAAAGACCCTGCCCGGCGTCCAGTCGTGTGGTGTGACGAGCGTTCTGCCCTTTAGCGGCAATTTCGACGGCAGAGGGCTTGCGGTCGAAGATTTTCCGAAACCTCGCGGGGAAGAGATCAGCGTAGACCTCTACATCGTCACGCCCGATTATCTGCAAACGATGTCGATCCCCGTTTTGCGAGGCCGCGCACTCACCGGGCGGGACAATCAGGACGGCCCGCAGGTCGTGCTTATCAACGAAACCATGGCCAATCAGTTGTGGCCCGACCAGGACCCGATTGGCAAGCGGATAAAATTCCCCGGCTCGGAGAAGAACCCGCAGCCGTGGCGGACGATTGCGGGCATCGTGGGCGATGTCAATCAATATGGTCTGGATAAAAAACCGCCCATGCAGATTTACCTCGGTGAAGCGCAGTTTCCGACCTCTGTTATGACGCTTGCCGTGCGCGCCTCTGCCGACCCGAAAACCATTATCGGCGCGGTCCGCAACGAGATACGCGCACTTGACCCTGACCAGGCCGTCTCTAACATCTCGACTATGGAGCAGTTGATGAAGGATTCGATCTCGTTGCGGCGATTCTCGATGCTGTTGCTGATGATCTTTGCCGGGGTCGCGCTTGTGCTGGCAGCCGTCGGCATATACGGTGTGATCTCTTATTCAGTCACGCAACGCACGCACGAGATCGGGGTGCGAATGGCTTTGGGCGCTGCCAGCCGCGACATCTTCAAACTGGTAGTTGGACAGGCCATCTTGCTTACAGCAGGCGGGGTCGGCATCGGATTGATAACGGCACTGGCTTTGACTCGCCTGATGGTGGATTTGCTGTACGGCGTCAGCGCAACCGACCCCGTAACCTTTATAGCGATTTCGCTGATTCTGGCAGGAGTGGCTCTGGTAGCCAGTTTCATCCCGGCCCGTCGGGCAATCAGGGTAGACCCGATGGTGGCACTGCGCTATGAGTAGGGAGGGGTGAGTTTTGAGTTTTGAGTTTTGAGTTTTGAGTTTTGAGTTTTGAGTTTTGAATGGGTGGTTGCCGACTCCGGCACTATTATCGGCAATTCGAAACTCACGACTGATCAATGGAGGAAATATGGACAGTCTCTGGCAAGACCTTCGATATGGATTCAGAATACTGGCAAAGAACCCCGGTTTTACTATGGTCGCCGTATTGACGCTGGCGCTCGGTATCGGCGCAAACACCGCTATCTTCAGCGTAGTCAATGCCGTGCTTCTCAGGCCGTTGCCTTATCACGAACCGGGAAAACTCGTGCGCGTTTACAGTGAATTCCCGACAATGGATTTGAAGAAATTCTGGATCTCTGCGCCGGAGTTCATGGATATCCAGAACGAGGCCAAATCGTGGGAGAGCATAGGCGCGTGGTCTATGGGCGGAGCAAACATCGGTACTTCGGGCGAACCGCTTCGGGTCACTGCCGCGCTGGTTACGCGGAGTTTGATCGATACGCTTGGCGTGCCGATTGCCAGAGGACGTAACTTCATGCCGGAAGAAGATATAAAGGGCGGGCCGCGTACGGCGATCATCTCGGACGGGCTCTGGCGGCGCGCCTTTGGCGCAGAGACCGATATAATCGGCAAAGAGATTCAAATCGACTCTCAACCCTATACGGTCATCGGCGTGATGCCTCCGGCATTTGTCTTTCCTCCGGGCAGCAATGATCCGGCTGAAGTGGTTGCCTCTTTTCAGTTCGACCCCGCAAACCCCGGCAGCCGGGGAGGGCATTACCTCAATGTTGTCGGGCGGCTCAAACCTGATGCAAGCGTCGATCAGGCGCGGGCCGAGATGGCTTCGCTGATGGAGGGGTGGAAGAACGAGCACCGGGCAAAGCATTTATTGAACCCCGAATTCCACCCGGTTTTGATGATCCCTCTGCACGAAGACGTAACGGCAACGGTGCGTCCCGCTGTCTTAATGCTTCTGGGCGCGGTCGCTTTTGTGCTGCTGATCGCATGCGTAAACGTCGCCAATCTGCTGCTTGCAAGAGCCGAATCCCGGCGACGCGAATTTGCGATGCGGCTGGCCCTGGGTGCGGGGCGCATGCGGCTGCTTCGTCAGTTTCTCGCCGAAGGGATGATTCTGGTCCTGCTTGGTACTGTGGCAGGCGTCCTTCTTGCTCGTGTGGGACTCACGGTTATTATGGCCGCAGCGCCCGACAGCGTACCGCGCACGGGCGAAATCAGTATTGATCTAACGGTGCTGGCCTTCACGCTCGGCATCTCTATGCTTTCGGTTTTGTTCTTTGCGCTCGTGCCGCTTTTCCAGATGCGTGATCGCGATCTGGCAATCTGGATGCGATCATCGGGGCAGAGAGTGGCGGGAGGGGGAAGCCACAGATTCAGACAGGCTCTCGTCATCGCCGAGATCGCGCTCGCCGTGATTCCCATAATCGGCTCGGGGCTTATGATCCACGCCTTCTGGAAACTCCAACACGTCGAACTCGGATTCGACCAAAATTCCGTTATGTCAATGAGCCTTGAACTGCCCGGGACAAAATACAAGTCTCCTGAGCGAGTGCAGTTTGCCAGAGACTTGCAACAGCGCCTGGCCGCGATTCCCGGCGTAAAAGCCGCTGCACAGGCAGGCGGGTTGCCGCCGCTCAGACCGATAAACGCCAATGACACCGATATTGAAGATTATAAGCCTACATCGCCCGACGAACCCGCCGAAAATGTGGATTACTGGAATGTCATAAGCGAAGACTACTTCAAGACTATGGGCATTCGAACAATTGATGGTCGGACCTTTGAACGAACCGACGGCGCCGAGGGAGCGCAGAAGGTCGCAGTGATCAATCAGGCGATGGCTCGACGGTTCTGGCAGGATAGCCCCATCGGGCGGCGCATCAATCCGGGTTTCAATGATCCTCCCATCTGGTTTACCGTCGTCGGGATTGTCGAAGATACAAAGAACGCAGGCGTAGACAAACCTGCTGGGCCCGAACTCTACCTCCTACAGGCGCAGGGGGTCGAATTCGGCGTAGACAACGATATGAACTTTGTCGTTCGAACCGAGGGGAATCCCGGTTCGGTCGCCTCAAGCATACGTTCGGCGGTTTCTGAACTGGACCCGAGCGTGCCTATATATGACCTGCGTACTATGAACGATGTCGTTGCGGATTCGATGGTGAGGCCGCGTTTTCTTTCACTGTTGCTTGGAACGTTTTCAGCCATCTCGCTTTTGCTCGCGGCCGTAGGCATCTACGGTGTGATGTCATATACGGTGGCGCAACGCACTCAGGAGATAGGAGTTCGCGTAGCGCTCGGCGCTACGAGGGGAAATGTATTGTCGCTTGTGGTGGGCCAGGGGTTCAGGCTTGCGATAGTGGGGCTGGGCGTCGGCATGGCCGGAGCCTTTTTGCTGACGCGCGTTATGGCAAGCCTGCTGTTTGAAGTCAGCGCGACCGATCCCCTGACATTCATTGTGGTACCGGCAGTGCTGATCGTCGTCGCGATTGCCGCCTGTTTGATCCCGGCAAGACGAGCTACGCGGGTCGATCCGATGGTCGCGCTCAGATACGAATAGTGATGCGTGAAGCGTGATGCGTGAGATTTGGAATTACCCATTGATGTTGCGCAATGGATGCGCCTTGGGCTTGCCACTGGCTACCTTACTTCGACCCCTCCGGGGCCGAGGAACTGAGTTCCTCGTTAAAACGAGACTGCCTTTAAGGTCACGCATCACGCATCACGCCGCATTTCAAGGCGTTCAATTGATTCTCTTGATGCTTTTGATCAGGGCCTGATATTCGGATGTGTGCTGGTGCCAGACCGAAGTGGCTGCGAATGAGTAGACCAGAACGGGCTTTCGAGCCATGATGACGTCAATGCTCCATTGAACCTGTTCGCCTTCGATTTCTCCTGAGCCGGATTCGCCTATTGTTTTCAGCCCGTTCAACGTGACCTCGCGTGGCTCGCCGTCAGACTTAAAGTTTTTGACCCGGTCCGTCATGCCTGCTTTCAACTGGTCCACTCTCGTATCGATATCGTCCTCTTCGACGATCCCAAAAATTACTATGAGACCGCTGTCGGTCGTCGTGACAAAGACATCTCCGTCATCGCGCCGCTCGACCTGCCAGCCGGTGGGTGTTTCGAATTGAATCCCGCCTTCATCTTAAGCGATTATCTCGCCTGCTCGCGCCATCGAGACGGGGCTGATTCCAGCCGGGGTTTCGGCCCATTTTTGTTGAGAGGGGTTGCCATCGGCAAATATTGCCTGGCCGAGTACCGCCAGTAGTATCATTGATTTTAGAAGTTTCAAAAGGTTTTCCTCCTCATTTCTGTCTTGTCATTCCATCGAAAGGGTGCGGATATAAACGCCAATTTTAGGGATGCTTGAATGGGGGCTTTCGGTGGCTTTAGAGGTTTTTGCCCGTACGTCTTCGGTTACAACACGGTCATATGTTGCCGACTTTGTCCAGGCGACCGGCAAGTCCGGCGACGACCATAACCAGTTCGGCCGGGTCTACGGGTTTTGACACGTGAACGTTGTACCCCAGCTGGAGGGCGCGCGCGCGGTCTTCGCTCCTCGCATAAGCCGTCAGGGCGACCGCGGGAATCTTCTCATCCCGGTCGCGCTCAAGGTGGCGAACCTCGGTTATCAACTCGTACCCGTCCTGTTCGGGCATCTGTATATCAGAGACAAGAACATCCGGCTTCCACTCTTTGAAAGCGTCGAGCGCCTCCCCGACCGATGAACATGTCTTCACGTCTGCCTGCCGCTCGGCGAGTGCCAGCGCCACCATCTCGCGGGTATCAGAGTCATCATCAACTACAAGCACTCGCACGCCGTCGAGTAGAGGCGACCGTTCAGCCGATCTCTCTTCGGTCGTTCGGCGTTCGACCAGTTCAGGATGACTCTCCTTTCGGCGCGCGGTCAAAATGGGCAATCTTACGGTGAAGGTTGAGCCAAGCCCGAGTCCCGGGCTCTCGGCGGAAACCTCGCCTCCGTGCATCTCTACGAGGTAGCGCACGATGGCAAGCCCCAGCCCCAGCCCGCCGTGCAGACGTGTGCTTGTGCTGTCGGCCTGAAGGAAACGGTCGAAGACGCGAGGCACAAACTCAGGGTCGATTCCCTGACCCGTATCGCTTATGCTGAGTTGCGCGTAAGAATCTACCTGACAAAGCCGCACCTCGATTCGCCCGCCGCCCGGGGTAAATTTGACGGCATTAGCGAGCAGGTTCCACGCCACCTGTTGGAGGCGATCCGGGTCGCCCGAGACCGGGCTTGTGCCCGGGTCGAGCGAAAATTGAAGGTCTATCTCTTTCGCTTCAGCCGCGGGTTGCGTCGAGAAGATCGCCTCCTCGATGATCGGAGCAAGTTCGACGGGACGGACATCCAATCTGAGTTTGCCCGTGATGATGCGTGAAACGTCCAGAATGTCATCGATGATCTGGGCCTGCGCCCTTGCGTTGCGCTCGATGGTTTCAAGAGCGCGTTCGGTGTCCTCCTCTACGACGAGCCCTTTTCGCAGCATGTGCGCCCATCCGAGCATGGCATTGAGCGGGGTGCGGAGTTCGTGCGATACGGTAGCCAGAAACTCATCTTTAGCGCGGTTGGCGGATTCGGCTTCGGCGCGGGCCACCTGCTCGCGCACCAGCAGTTCATCGCGCAGATTGAGGGCTTCCTCGCGCGATTCGATAGCGGTTTTGGCTTCGTGATATAGCCTTGCGTTGTCCAGGGCGAGCGCGGCGCGGTGGGCCAGGTCTCCGGCTATCTCGAAATCTGCGGTCGTGTAATGGCGACCTGATTCGGTAGTTACAAATGTCATCGCTCCGAGCGTTCTTCCTCGCGCCTGCAACGGGACTATCATGGCCGACTTCATCCCAAGCGAGCGCAAAAACTTCAAATGTTCTTTATCGCGAGCCGTTTGCTCGAGCAGCGATTCCGGGATTTCGGCATAAAATTCAGGCTCCCCCGTGCGAATAACTTTTGCAGCGCCCTGCGGCGCATTCTCATCGAGCGGATAACTATCTTGCAACTGGTTTATCAATTCGACGGCCGAGGGGTCTGAGTAGGCGATTGCGAGAGGGCGAATATCTCCCCCCTCTTCCAGTATGTGCACGGTGCACCAATCGGCGAGCGCGGGCGTGGCAAGCCTGGCGAGGTTTTTTAGCGTGATCTCATAATCGAGCGACGAAGCTAAAACGGTTCCGGCCTCGGCAAGAAATTTCTGTCTCTCGGCTATCTGCTTACGTTCGGTTATGTCGCGGGCTATGCCCTGAATGCCCACGGGGTCGCCGTTTTTGTAAATCAGGCGGCTGCTGACTTCGAGGCGGACCTTGCGTCCGCCATTTGCCAGCAAATTCATCTCGTAAACTGTAAGCTGTTCGCCATCCTGCTTGCGCAATAGCGCCTGCTGCATCAGTTGAACGTCGCCCGGGTCAATAAAAGGGGCTATGTTCTGGCCGATAATCTCCTGGCGAGAGTACCCGGTTATCTCCTCGCCCCTTTTATTGATTGAAGTCAGATTGCCGTCGAGGTCGAGCGTATAGACTATGTCGTTTGCGTTCTCGAAGAGTTCGCGATAACGTTCCTCGCTTTTGCGCATCTCCTCGTCGGCGCGTTGTCGGTCGGTTATATCGCGAAAGACCAGGACAACCCCCTCGACCTTTCCTGTGTCGTCTTCGATGGGCGCGCCGCTGTCGTCAATCGGTATCTCGGTTCCGTCTCTCGCCACGAGAAGAGCGCGACTTGACATCCCGACGATGGATCGCTCGCGCATCACGCGTTTTGCCGGAGACTCAATCGGCTCGCGAGTTTGTTCATCTATTATCTTGAAGATTGTTTCAAGCGGTTTGCCTACCGCTTCGTATCGCGTCCATCCCGTAAGGGACTGAGCTACGCGGTTGATAAAGGTGATACGGCCTTCGGCATCGGTAGCGATGACTGCATCGCCTATGCTTGCAAGCGTCACCTGTAACCACTTGTGCTGTTGTTTGAGCGAAAACGCAGCCTGCTCGCCACGTATGCGGATTCTGTGTACGCTCTCGCTCAACAGGGTGACGGAAATGCCTATAGTGAAATATGTGACCAGTCTCAGCCAGTCCATCCCGCCAGTCATTGCAAGAGAGTATATCGGCGAGATGAAATAATAGCGGGCCGCAACCGCTCCAAGCGCGGTGGCAACCAGCGCCGGACCAAGCCGGTAATAATACGCCGCGAAAATCACCGCCAGAACATAGGTGAAATATTGCAGGGTGTTTCCAATCAGTGGAGTGAGCAGCGCCCTGGCCAGCGTAGCGATTGCGACAAGCAGAACCGCGCCGCCATAACGCAATAATTGTGAGCGCAAATTCTTAGGCATACTCTTCCCGTAAGCCGCGCTCTCGCATAATAGCAAATTCAGAATACAAAGTTTAAGCCTGTTTCCGGTGTCGCGCCACATCGAGGCGGAATTGTCTGAAGGATATAGTGGATGAAGACGGCTCAGGAAGATGCCTGAGGATTATTTTGCCTGTTCTTTTCCTGCGCGCCGCAATTCCGAGGCGAACTCCTGAAGCCGCATCAGCTTTTCGATTCGCTCGGTCGGAGTAAGCTCTAAATTCCCCCGGATCAAAGTGATGTCTACGTCTCTTTGTAGGCTTCGATGACCGGGTCAATGCTACTACATCGCAAAGAGGTACGCCTGTAGGCAGGGCTTGCGAAATAGGATCAGTCGGGCTGCAAAAGAATTGAAATTTCAACAGGCTCTAATGCAATAAGAATACAAGAATTCAAGGGGTATTTGAGGGTAGTCTCATGCATCTCTTACTTAGTGCGGATAGTTTGAGAAGATGGGATGGGGATAGCCAATGGAGAGCAGAAAAAGATTGGCGGGAAACGTGGCGGCGCTTAACTCTCTGCTTGCCGATATCGGGCGAGAACTCGACTGCGACCAGACGGCCAGCGAGAGTGACATCGCAAGGCTGCGTGAATTGCGTCAGCAATGCGAACTCAGATTATCTCTGCTCAAGAGGGTTGAGGGGGATGAGCCGTTGAAATAGTCGAGAGAATTCAATCCCGAAAACCCAACGTGTTAACCGGCGGTTCCCCTGGTAAAAACAGGCCAGCCGGAAGTGAATCTTATAGCAATGCCCGCTCCCGATTCATTGCTTTCTGCGCGGATGACTTCTGCCGGGTAGCTCATCCACCTGTCTCCGGTCAAGGGTAACTCTATTGCTACTTCTACGCTCACTCCGGGGCAAAGTCCTCTATTAATCTGCGCGAAGGCTCCGCCCACGCTGATGTTGCACAATATGCCTGTGCTCTGGAAGGGGATTCCGTCCCGATCTACACCTGCCACTTTAACCGGAGACGACATCCTGTATCTGGACCATTTCCTCTTCTCTACCAAAACCGATTTCCCGCTTGCTCGAAAATGATAAGTCTCTTCCGCATCCCGAAAATCCGCGTCTAACCCTTTTCTGTAATAGTGCGATTTCCCGGGAACAGAGTGCAAATACAACCTCACAAAAGTTCTTATACTCAGAACGCTCTCATTCTTTCATAATCTTGATAACGCGGGCAATGCCTGCTTTGATTTGATTCTTCAAGTTTTGCGCTGACGGGTGCTACTATTGAGACCATGAGCCATCAGCATCGAAAAGAGATTCATCCGGGGCTGGAAGTAGACATTATATTAAAGCCCGACCAGCGAACAGGCAGGAAGACTCGCGGAATAGTAAAAGATATACTTACCAGATCGGCCTACCACCCCCACGGAATAAAGGTCAGGCTCGAAACCGGAGAGATAGGCCGGGTGATAGAGGTAATTGGTCCTTCTTAGATTTCACAATTGCGGAGGAAGAGACGAATTCAGGCCGGAAATGCTTGAATTCCATAGCCGTGCCGACCCCCGCCGAAGAGTCTTCGGTCCTTACAACCTCTCCGCTGTACTTCATCCACCGGTCAGACTTGAGCGGCAGCTTGATCAACAGATCAATAATCGCGCCGACCTCGACCAATTTCTCGATGTAGAGATAAGCGCCGCGAGAGCTTATATTCTCAAGCACCGTCATCTCAATGAAACTCGCCCCCGTAGTGTCACGGCCTACGACCATGACGGACCAGTTCACCTGAAATCTTCTTCTTTTTCTGGCGGCAGGCGATTGTTTGCTATCGGAAGGCTTATTCTGCATGTCGTCCCCCTCAGGGCAAATGCCCGGTTTTTACAGAGTCCTGGGTGAGGCAGAAACACCTGTTTGCAAATAAGATCAATGTCCCACCTATAGAAATGACGAACCCGTCATTTTTTCCAGATATGGAATGAAAATTATAAGATCAGTCAGAATGAATAAAAAGAATGGTTGCCCGGGGAGCTTGCCCGAAAATGTTTCCGGCCCGGGAGGTATAACCTCCGGGCCGGTTTTACTATCTGATTATGAGTACCGCTAACGGGACTCGAACCCGTACTCTCCGCCTTGAGAGG
>CAVXWP010000010.1:0-169681 GCA_963765495.1 Blastocatellia bacterium | reverse complement strand
CGAGATACGCGCACTTGACCCTGACCAGGCCGTCTCTAACATCTCGACTATGGAGCAGTTGATGAAGGATTCGATCTCGTTGCGGCGATTCTCGATGCTGTTGCTGATGATCTTTGCCGGGGTCGCGCTTGTGCTGGCAGCCGTCGGCATATACGGTGTGATCTCTTATTCAGTCACGCAACGCACGCACGAGATCGGGGTGCGAATGGCTTTGGGCGCTGCCAGCCGCGACATCTTCAAACTGGTAGTTGGACAGGCCATCTTGCTTACAGCAGGCGGGGTCGGCATCGGATTGATAACGGCACTGGCTTTGACTCGCCTGATGGTGGATTTGCTGTACGGCGTCAGCGCAACCGACCCCGTAACCTTTATAGCGATTTCGCTGATTCTGGCAGGAGTGGCTCTGGTAGCCAGTTTCATCCCGGCCCGTCGGGCAATCAGGGTAGACCCGATGGTGGCACTGCGCTATGAGTAGGGAGGGGTGAGTTTTGAGTTTTGAGTTTTGAGTTTTGAGTTTTGAGTTTTGAGTTTTGAATGGGTGGTTGCCGACTCCGGCACTATTATCGGCAATTCGAAACTCACGACTGATCAATGGAGGAAATATGGACAGTCTCTGGCAAGACCTTCGATATGGATTCAGAATACTGGCAAAGAACCCCGGTTTTACTATGGTCGCCGTATTGACGCTGGCGCTCGGTATCGGCGCAAACACCGCTATCTTCAGCGTAGTCAATGCCGTGCTTCTCAGGCCGTTGCCTTATCACGAACCGGGAAAACTCGTGCGCGTTTACAGTGAATTCCCGACAATGGATTTGAAGAAATTCTGGATCTCTGCGCCGGAGTTCATGGATATCCAGAACGAGGCCAAATCGTGGGAGAGCATTGGCGCGTGGTCTATGGGCGGAGCAAACATCGGTACTTCGGGCGAACCGCTTCGGGTCACTGCCGCGCTGGTTACGCGGAGTTTGATCGATACGCTTGGCGTGCCGATTGCCAGAGGACGTAACTTCATGCCGGAAGAAGATATAAAGGGCGGGCCGCGTACGGCGATCATCTCGGACGGGCTCTGGCGGCGCGCCTTTGGCGCAGAGACCGATATAATCGGCAAAGAGATTCAAATCGACTCTCAACCCTATACGGTCATCGGCGTGATGCCTCCGGCATTTGTCTTTCCTCCGGGCAGCAATGATCCGGCTGAAGTGGTTGCCTCTTTTCAGTTCGACCCCGCAAACCCCGGCAGCCGGGGAGGGCATTACCTCAATGTTGTCGGGCGGCTCAAACCTGATGCAAGCGTCGATCAGGCGCGGGCCGAGATGGCTTCGCTGATGGAGGGGTGGAAGAACGAGCACCGGGCAAAGCATTTATTGAACCCCGAATTCCACCCGGTTTTGATGATCCCTCTGCACGAAGACGTAACGGCAACGGTGCGTCCCGCTGTCTTAATGCTTCTGGGCGCGGTCGCTTTTGTGCTGCTGATCGCATGCGTAAACGTCGCCAATCTGCTGCTTGCAAGAGCCGAATCCCGGCGACGCGAATTTGCGATGCGGCTGGCCCTGGGTGCGGGGCGCATGCGGCTGCTTCGTCAGTTTCTCGCCGAAGGGATGATTCTGGTCCTGCTTGGTACTGTGGCAGGCGTCCTTCTTGCTCGTGTGGGACTCACGGTTATTATGGCCGCAGCGCCCGACAGCGTACCGCGCACGGGCGAAATCAGTATTGATCTAACGGTGCTGGCCTTCACGCTCGGCATCTCTATGCTTTCGGTTTTGTTCTTTGCGCTCGTGCCGCTTTTCCAGATGCGTGATCGCGATCTGGCAATCTGGATGCGATCATCGGGGCAGAGAGTGGCGGGAGGGGGAAGCCACAGATTCAGACAGGCTCTCGTCATCGCCGAGATCGCGCTCGCCGTGATTCCCATAATCGGCTCGGGGCTTATGATCCACGCCTTCTGGAAACTCCAACACGTCGAACTCGGATTCGACCAAAATTCCGTTATGTCAATGAGCCTTGAACTGCCCGGGACAAAATACAAGTCTCCTGAGCGAGTGCAGTTTGCCAGAGACTTGCAACAGCGCCTGGCCGCGATTCCCGGCGTAAAAGCCGCTGCACAGGCAGGCGGGTTGCCGCCGCTCAGACCGATAAACGCCAATGACACCGATATTGAAGATTATAAGCCTACATCGCCCGACGAACCCGCCGAAAATGTGGATTACTGGAATGTCATAAGCGAAGACTACTTCAAGACTATGGGCATTCGAACAATTGATGGTCGGACCTTTGAACGAACCGACGGCGCCGAGGGAGCGCAGAAGGTCGCAGTGATCAATCAGGCGATGGCTCGACGGTTCTGGCAGGATAGCCCCATCGGGCGGCGCATCAATCCGGGTTTCAATGATCCTCCCGTCTGGTTTACCGTCGTCGGGATTGTCGAAGATACAAAGAACGCAGGCGTAGACAAACCTGCTGGGCCCGAACTCTACCTCCTACAGGCGCAGGGGGTCGAATTCGGCGTAGACAACGATATGAACTTTGTCGTTCGAACCGAGGGGAATCCCGGTTCGGTCGCCTCAAGCATACGTTCGGCGGTTTCTGAACTGGACCCGAGCGTGCCTATATATGACCTGCGTACTATGAACGATGTCGTTGCGGATTCGATGGTGAGGCCGCGTTTTCTTTCACTGTTGCTTGGAACGTTTTCAGCCATCTCGCTTTTGCTCGCGGCCGTAGGCATCTACGGTGTGATGTCATATACGGTGGCGCAACGCACTCAGGAGATAGGAGTTCGCGTAGCGCTCGGCGCTACGAGGGGAAATGTATTGTCGCTTGTGGTGGGCCAGGGGTTCAGGCTTGCGATAGTGGGGCTGGGCGTCGGCATGGCCGGAGCCTTTTTGCTGACGCGCGTTATGGCAAGCCTGCTGTTTGAAGTCAGCGCGACCGATCCCCTGACATTCATTGTGGTACCGGCAGTGCTGATCGTCGTCGCGATTGCCGCCTGTTTGATCCCGGCAAGACGAGCTACGCGGGTCGATCCGATGGTCGCGCTCAGATACGAATAGTGATGCGTGAAGCGTGATGCGTGAGATTTGGAATTACCCATTGATGTTGCGCAATGGATGCGCCTTGGGCTTGCCACTGGCTACCTTACTTCGACCCCTCCGGGGCCGAGGAACTGAGTTCCTCGTTAAAACGAGACTGCCTTTAAGGTCACGCATCACGCATCACGCCGCATTTCAAGGCGTTCAATTGATTCTCTTGATGCTTTTGATCAGGGCCTGATATTCGGATGTGTGCTGGTGCCAGACCGAAGTGGCTGCGAATGAGTAGACCAGAACGGGCTTTCGAGCCATGATGACGTCAATGCTCCATTGAACCTGTTCGCCTTCGATTTCTCCTGAGCCGGATTCGCCTATTGTTTTCAGCCCGTTCAACGTGACCTCGCGTGGCTCGCCGTCAGACTTAAAGTTTTTGACCCGGTCCGTCATGCCTGCTTTCAACTGGTCCACTCTCGTATCGATATCGTCCTCTTCGACGATCCCAAAAATTACTATGAGACCGCTGTCGGTCGTCGTGACAAAGACATCTCCGTCATCGCGCCGCTCGACCTGCCAGCCGGTGGGTGTTTCGAATTGAATCCCGCCTTCATCTAGAGCGATTATCTCGCCTGCTCGCGCCATCGAGACGGGGCTGATTCCAGCCGGGGTTTCGGCCCATTTTTGTTGAGAGGGGTTGCCATCGGCAAATATTGCCTGGCCGAGTACCGCCAGTAGTATCATTGATTTTAGAAGTTTCAAAAGGTTTTCCTCCTCATTTCTGTCTTGTCATTCCATCGAAAGGGTGCGGATATAAACGCCAATTTTAGGGATGCTTGAATGGGGGCTTTCGGTGGCTTTAGAGGTTTTTGCCCGTACGTCTTCGGTTACAACACGGTCATATGTTGCCGACTTTGTCCAGGCGACCGGCAAGTCCGGCGACGACCATAACCAGTTCGGCCGGGTCTACGGGTTTTGACACGTGAACGTTGTACCCCAGCTGGAGGGCGCGCGCGCGGTCTTCGCTCCTCGCATAAGCCGTCAGGGCGACCGCGGGAATCTTCTCATCCCGGTCGCGCTCAAGGTGGCGAACCTCGGTTATCAACTCGTACCCGTCCTGTTCGGGCATCTGTATATCAGAGACAAGAACATCCGGCTTCCACTCTTTGAAAGCGTCGAGCGCCTCCCCGACCGATGAACATGTCTTCACGTCTGCCTGCCGCTCGGCGAGTGCCAGAGCCACCATCTCGCGGGTATCAGAGTCATCATCAACTACAAGCACTCGCACGCCGTCGAGTAGAGGCGACCGTTCATCCGATCTCTCTTCGGTCGTTCGGCGTTCGACCAGTTCAGGATGACTCTCCTTTCGGCGCGCGGTCAAAATGGGCAATCTTACGGTGAAGGTTGAGCCAAGCCCGAGTCCCGGGCTCTCGGCGGAAACCTCGCCTCCGTGCATCTCTACGAGGTAGCGCACGATGGCAAGCCCCAGCCCCAGCCCGCCGTGCAGACGTGTGCTTGTGCTGTCGGCCTGAAGGAAACGGTCGAAGACGCGAGGCACAAACTCAGGGTCGATTCCCTGACCCGTATCGCTTATGCTGAGTTGCGCGTAAGAATCTACCTGACAAAGCCGCACCTCGATTCGCCCGCCGCCCGGGGTAAATTTGACGGCATTAGCGAGCAGGTTCCACGCCACCTGTTGGAGGCGATCCGGGTCGCCCGAGACCGGGCTTGTGCCCGGGTCGAGCGAAAATTGAAGGTCTATCTCTTTCGCTTCAGCCGCGGGTTGCGTCGAGAAGATCGCCTCCTCGATGATCGGAGCAAGTTCGACGGGACGGACATCCAATCTGAGTTTGCCCGTGATGATGCGTGAAACGTCCAGAATGTCATCGATGATCTGGGCCTGCGCCCTTGCGTTGCGCTCGATGGTTTCAAGAGCGCGTTCGGTGTCCTCCTCTACGACGAGCCCTTTTCGCAGCATGTGCGCCCATCCGAGCATGGCATTGAGCGGGGTGCGGAGTTCGTGCGATACGGTAGCCAGAAACTCATCTTTAGCGCGGTTGGCGGATTCGGCTTCGGCGCGGGCCACCTGCTCGCGCACCAGCAGTTCATCGCGCAGATTGAGGGCTTCCTCGCGCGATTCGATAGCGGTTTTGGCTTCGTGATATAGCCTTGCGTTGTCCAGGGCGAGCGCGGCGCGGTGGGCCAGGTCTCCGGCTATCTCGAAATCTGCGGTCGTGTAATGGCGACCTGATTCGGTAGTTACAAATGTCATCGCTCCGAGCGTTCTTCCTCGCGCCTGCAACGGGACTATCATGGCCGACTTCATCCCAAGTGAGCGCAAAAACTTCAAATGTTCTTTATCGCGAGCCGTTTGCTCGAGCAGCGATTCCGGGATTTCGGCATAAAATTCAGGCTCCCCCGTGCGAATAACTTTTGCAGCGCCCTGCGGCGCATTCTCATCGAGCGGATAACTATCTTGCAACTGGTTTATCAATTCGACGGCCGAGGGGTCTGAGTAGGCGATTGCGAGAGGGCGAATATCTCCCCCCTCTTCCAGTATGTGCACGGTGCACCAATCGGCGAGCGCGGGCGTGGCAAGCCTGGCGAGGTTTTTTAGCGTGATCTCATAATCGAGCGACGAAGCTAAAACGGTTCCGGCCTCGGCAAGAAATTTCTGTCTCTCGGCTATCTGCTTACGTTCGGTTATGTCGCGGGCTATGCCCTGAATGCCCACGGGGTCGCCGTTTTTGTAAATCAGGCGGCTGCTGACTTCGAGGCGGACCTTGCGTCCGCCATTTGCCAGCAAATTCATCTCGTAAACTGTAAGCTGTTCGCCATCCTGCTTGCGCAATAGCGCCTGCTGCATCAGTTGAACGTCGCCCGGGTCAATAAAAGGGGCTATGTTCTGGCCGATAATCTCCTGGCGAGAGTACCCGGTTATCTCCTCGCCCCTTTTATTGATTGAAGTCAGATTGCCGTCGAGGTCGAGCGTATAGACTATGTCGTTTGCGTTCTCGAAGAGTTCGCGATAACGTTCCTCGCTTTTGCGCATCTCCTCGTCGGCGCGTTGTCGGTCGGTTATATCGCGAAAGACCAGGACAACCCCCTCGACCTTTCCTGTGTCGTCTTCGATGGGCGCGCCGCTGTCGTCAATCGGTATCTCGGTTCCGTCTCTCGCCACGAGAAGAGCGCGACTTGACATCCCGACGATGGATCGCTCGCGCATCACGCGTTTTGCCGGAGACTCAATCGGCTCGCGAGTTTGTTCATCTATTATCTTGAAGATTGTTTCAAGCGGTTTGCCTACCGCTTCGTATCGCGTCCATCCCGTAAGGGACTGAGCTACGCGGTTGATAAAGGTGATACGGCCTTCGGCATCGGTAGCGATGACTGCATCGCCTATGCTTGCAAGCGTCACCTGTAACCACTTGTGCTGTTGTTTGAGCGAAAACGCAGCCTGCTCGCCACGTATGCGGATTCTGTGTACGCTCTCGCTCAACAGGGTGACGGAAATGCCTATAGTGAAATATGTGACCAGTCTCAGCCAGTCCATCCCGCCAGTCATTGCAAGAGAGTATATCGGCGAGATGAAATAATAGCGGGCCGCAACCGCTCCAAGCGCGGTGGCAACCAGCGCCGGACCAAGCCGGTAATAATACGCCGCGAAAATCACCGCCAGAACATAGGTGAAATATTGCAGGGTGTTTCCAATCAGTGGAGTGAGCAGCGCCCTGGCCAGCGTAGCGATTGCGACAAGCAGAACCGCGCCGCCATAACGCAATAATTGTGAGCGCAAATTCTTAGGCATACTCTTCCCGTAAGCCGCGCTCTCGCATAATAGCAAATTCAGAATACAAAGTTTAAGCCTGTTTCCGGTGTCGCGCCACATCGAGGCGGAATTGTCTGAAGGATATAGTGGATGAAGACGGCTCAGGAAGATGCCTGAGGATTATTTTGCCTGTTCTTTTCCTGCGCGCCGCAATTCCGAGGCGAACTCCTGAAGCCGCATCAGCTTTTCGATTCGCTCGGTCGGAGTAAGCTCTAGATTCCCCCGGATCAAAGTGATGTCTACGTCTCTTTGTAGGCTTCGATGACCGGGTCAATGCTACTACATCGCAAAGAGGTACGCCTGTAGGCAGGGCTTGCGAAATAGGATCAGTCGGGCTGCAAAAGAATTGAAATTTCAACAGGCTCTAATGCAATAAGAATACAAGAATTCAAGGGGTATTTGAGGGTAGTCTCATGCATCTCTTACTTAGTGCGGATAGTTTGAGAAGATGGGATGGGGATAGCCAATGGAGAGCAGAAAAAGATTGGCGGGAAACGTGGCGGCGCTTAACTCTCTGCTTGCCGATATCGGGCGAGAACTCGACTGCGACCAGACGGCCAGCGAGAGTGACATCGCAAGGCTGCGTGAATTGCGTCAGCAATGTGAACTCAGATTATCTTTGCTCAAGAGGGTTGAGGGGGATGAGCCGTTGAAATAGTCGAGAGAATTCAATCCCGAAAACCCAACGTGTTAACCGGCGGTTCCCCTGGTAAAAACAGGCCAGCCGGAAGTGAATCTTATAGCAATGCCCGCTCCCGATTCATTGCTTTCTGCGCGGATGACTTCTGCCGGGTAGCTCATCCACCTGTCTCCGGTCAAGGGTAACTCTATTGCTACTTCTACGCTCACTCCGGGGCAAAGTCCTCTATTAATCTGCGCGAAGGCTCCGCCCACGCTGATGTTGCACAATATGCCTGTGCTCTGGAAGGGGATTCCGTCCCGATCTACACCTGCCACTTTAACCGGAGACGACATCCTGTATCTGGACCATTTCCTCTTCTCTACCAAAACCGATTTCCCGCTTGCTCGAAAATGATAAGTCTCTTCCGCATCCCGAAAATCCGCGTCTAACCCTTTTCTGTAATAGTGCGATTTCCCGGGAACAGAGTGCAAATACAACCTCACAAAAGTTCTTATACTCAGAACGCTCTCATTCTTTCATAATCTTGATAACGCGGGCAATGCCTGCTTTGATTTGATTCTTCAAGTTTTGCGTTGACGGGTGCTACTATTGAGACCATGAGCCATCAGCATCGAAAAGAGATTCATCCGGGGCTGGAAGTAGACATTATATTAAAGCCCGACCAGCGAACAGGCAGGAAGACTCGCGGAATAGTAAAAGATATACTTACCAGATCGGCCTACCACCCCCACGGAATAAAGGTCAGGCTCGAAACCGGAGAGATAGGCCGGGTGATAGAGGTAATTGGTCCTTCTTAGATTTCACAATTGCGGAGGAAGAGACGAATTCAGGCCGGAAATGCTTGAATTCCATAGCCGTGCCGACCCCCGCCGAAGAGTCTTCGGTCCTTACAACCTCTCCGCTGTACTTCATCCACCGGTCAGACTTGAGCGGCAGCTTGATCAACAGATCAATAATCGCGCCTACCTCGACCAATTTCTCGATGTAGAGATAAGCGCCGCGAGAGCTTATATTCTCAAGCACCGTCATCTCAATGAAACTCGCCCCCGTAGTGTCACGGCCTACGACCATGACGGACCAGTTCACCTGAAATCTTCTTCTTTTTCTGGCGGCAGGCGATTGTTTGCTATCGGAAGGCTTATTCTGCATGTGGACCCCCTCAGGGCAAATGCCCGGTTTTTACAAGAGTCCTGGGTGAGGCAGAAACACCTGTTTGCAAATAAGATCAATGTCCCACCTATAGAAATGACGAACCCGTCATTTTTTCCAGATATGGAATGAAAATTATAAGATCAGTCAGAATGAATAAAAAGAATGGTTGCCCGGGGAGCTTGCCCGAAAATGTTTCCGGCCCGGGAGGTATAACCTCCGGGCCGGTTTTACTATCTGATTATGAGTACCGCTAACGGGACTCGAACCCGTACTCTCCGCCTTGAGAGGGCGGCGTGTTAACCACTTACACCATAGCGGCATAATGACACATTCGACCCCCTAGTATACACGTCCTCCTCGGGAGGCGCAATATTTTGTCTCGCTCGATACGGGGATTTGACGGCCCTGAAAATTTTCATCTTCATTTTACGAAAAGAGATTGCCCTTTCGTGCGAGGAGTGATATTTATAAGGACTTTCCTGGGGAGGTGTTGAATCTTTTATGGCTGAATTTGACCGGCATAAGCTTTTCGGTTAAAACACTAAGGTGTTCTGCTGGATTCTAGGCATAAAGGCTGGCATCTCCGATTATCGTATGATCGAACCTGCCCGATTTAAGCATCACTGGCCTGGGGCATGCTTTGAAACTGGTGCCTCTTTCAACAAGCGAGAAGGCTGATTCCAGCACGCTCGCGTGATATGCGATACCCGTCCGGGCTCTGAAGCGCGAGCCTCGGTAGTTTTGTTCATTTTTGATCGCTTTCAAGGATGACCGGACTATGACCCAAATCTTTCATCGCAGTACAAACGTTCTTTCCAGAGTAAGCATCTTCGGCGCGATATTTCTGATCGCCGGATTGCTCTGGCTCACAAGCGAATTCGCCCGGTCGTCATACAACACGGGGGCTTATGATGCCCGCGAGCAGCCGGTTCAGTTCAGCCATAAGCATCACGTCTCGGATGACGGGATCGATTGCCGCTATTGCCACACCTCGGTCGAAAAGTCGTCTTTTGCCGGTATCCCTCCCACCAAGACCTGCATGAACTGCCATTCCCAGATATGGTCCAACAGCCCTTATCTGGAACCTGTCCGCGAGAGCTGGCGTACCGGCAAGCCCATCATCTGGCGCAGGGTGCACGATCTGCCCGAGTTTGTCTATTTCAATCACAGCATCCACGTCAACAAGGGCGTGGGTTGCTCGACCTGCCACGGGCGCGTAGACCAGATGGCGCTCACTTATCAGGTCGCCTCGCTTCAGATGGAGTGGTGTCTGGCCTGTCATCGCGCGCCGGAAAAGAATCTGCGCCCGCGCGATAAGATTTTTGATATGACGTGGGAACCGCCCGCCAATCAGGAAGAAGAGGGACGGCGTCTGGCCGCAGAGTACAAGATTCAAAGTCCCTACGCCCTGACCAGTTGCAGTATCTGTCACAGGTAACACCCAGACGCTCGACCCGAAGGCAAGCTTAGATGAGGATCAAACGATGAGTGATTTAGTGCAGCTTGAGAGTGGAATTCGACGAGGCAAAGAGACGTCAATAGAAGAGACCGCCCCACACACAGACCCTGACCTTGAAGCGATTCGCTCACGATTAAGCGCGTCCGAGGGCAAACAGTACTGGCGGAGCCTGGAAGAACTGGCCGATACGGAAGCCTTTCAGCAGTTGCTGCATCGCGAGTTTCCCTCGCAGGCTTCGGAGTGGCACGACCCCGTAGGCCGCCGGAAATTCCTGAAATTGATGGGCGCTTCTCTTGCCCTTGCGGGCGTTACGGCCTGCACTCGCCAGCCGCCCGAATACATCGCGCCTTATGTGCGCCAGCCCGAAGATGTTATCCCCGGACGCCCGCTCTTTTTCGCAACCGCTATGGAGATGAGCGGCGTGGCGACGGGCCTTCTCGTAGAATCGCATCTGGGGCGGCCCACCAAGATTGAAGGCAACCCGGACCACCCGGCAAGCCTCGGCGCGACCGATCTCTGGTCACAGGCATCCGTGCTCGGCCTCTATGACCCGGATCGCTCTCAGACCGTTACTTATCTCGGAGACATAAGGGCGTACTCCAATTTCCTCGGAGCCATACGCCCGGCCGTCCAGGCTCAGGCGTCAATCGGCGGAACGGGTCTGCGTATACTGACCGAGACCGTCTGTTCTCCGACTCTCGGCAATCAGATGAAGAACCTGCTCGCGGCTTTCCCTTCGGCCAAATGGCATCAGTGGGACCCGGGCGGACGCGACAATGCCCGCGAAGGCTCGCGTCTCGCCTTTGGCCAGTACGCAGACACTCTCTATAGTTTTGATAAGGCCAGGGTCGTCTTCTCGATAGACTCCGACTTTCTGGCCTGCGGCCCGGCAAGCCTGCGTTATGCCAGAGAGTTTGCCGCCGCCCGCCGCCTCGAAGGCGAGAAAAAAGAGATGAGCCGCCTTTATGCCGTCGAAACGACTCCCGGCAACACCGGAGCCAAGGCGGATCATCGCCTTGCGCTGAGACCCGGCGAGATCGAAGCCGTAGCTCGCGCCGTGGCCGCGAAAGTAGGCGTTCAAACCGGCGCGTCCGCCGAAAGCCCCGACACCTCCCGTCACTCAGAGTGGATTGACGCGCTGGCTCGCGACCTTTCGGCAAATCGGGGCGCAAGCCTTGTGATAGCGGGCGATTACCAGTCGCCTGCGGTCCACGCTCTAGCGCACGCCATGAATCAGGCTCTCGGAAACGTAGGCGCGACCGTCAATTACATCGAACCCGTTGAGGCGAACCCGACAAATCAAACTGGCTTCGCTTGGCGAACTGGTTCGGGATATGGCCTCGGGCAAGGTTGACGTGCTCGTAATCATCGGGAGCAACCCGGCCTATACCGCTCCATCTGATTTTGATATAGCCACGCAGATGGCAAAGGTTCCGCTTCGCGTCCACATGGGCCTTTACAGAGACGAGACCGCCTTGCTCTGCCACTGGCACATTCCTCAGGCTCACTACCTCGAAACCTGGAGCGACACGCGCGCTTTTGACGGAACCGTTTCAATAGTTCAACCCCTGATCGCACCGCTTTACAACGGCAAGTCGCCGCACGAGTTGCTCGCGATCTTTACCGATAAGCCCGAGCAATCGGGCTACGATACTGTCCGGGAATACTGGCAGGCTCACAGAGGTGGAGGCGCGCCGCGCCCGTCCGCTCAACCTGTTCAGGGGCAGACGGCTGCTCAGGGGCAAGCGGCAAATCAAGGGCAAGCGGCAAATCAAGGGCAAGCGGCTTCACATCCGCAAACCGCGCCTGTTCCTGTAGCGGTTTCCGGGGATTTCGAAGCGTTCTGGCGCAAGGCGCTTCACGATGGGATCATCCCAAACACACAGGCAGCGCCAATGACCGTATCGGCAAAGGCCGATTCGTTAAATCAGGCTGCGCCTGCTCAGACGGGCGGCGCGGGCGGGGAACTGGAAATCTTATTCCGGCCCGACCCTACTATTTACGACGGTCGCTTTGCAAACAACGCCTGGCTTCAGGAATTGCCAAAGCCCATAACAAAGCTGACCTGGGATAACGCCGTGATGATAAGCCCCGCGACGGCCTCGCGACTCGGTCTTAATAACGAAGCCGGGCCGACCGGCGGAGAGATCATAGCCGACACGGTCGAAGTGCAGTACAAGGGGCGATCAATCATCGCTCCCGTTTACGTGATGCCCGCGCACCCGGATGACTCCGTCACCGTGCATCTGGGTTACGGCCGAACGAATGTGGGTCGCGTCGGGTCGGGGACAGGCTTTAACGCATACAAAATTCGAACATCGGATGCGCTATGGTCGAGCAGCGGGGTGAGTCTTACAAAGACCGGAGACACCTATCCGCTGGCCGTCACCCAGCTTCATCACATGATGGAAGGCCGTGACATAGTCCGTTCCCAACCGCTCACACAGTATCTCGAACACGGCGAGGGCGGCGAGCACGAAGAGAAGCAGCCGTCGCTTTATCCCGATTACGAGTACAAAGGTTATGCCTGGGGCATGGCGATTGACCTGAACTCGTGCGTAGGTTGCAGCGCGTGCGTAGTGGCCTGTCAGTCTGAAAACAATATCCCCGTTGTAGGCAAAGAGCAGGTCCTGCGCAGCCGCGAGATGCACTGGCTCAGAGTCGACAGTTATTACAGCGGGCCGGTTGAAAACCCTGATACATACTTCATGCCCGTTCCGTGTCAGCACTGCGAAAACGCGCCCTGCGAACTGGTCTGCCCGGTCGCGGCCACGGTCCACAGCGCCGAAGGGCTGAACGACATGGTCTATAACCGATGCGTGGGAACGCGCTACTGCTCCAACAACTGCCCGTATAAGGTTCGCCGGTTCAATTTCCTCCTCTTTCAGGATTGGGATACGCCGTCTCTGAAATTGCTGAGAAACCCGGATGTGACGGTTCGCAGCCGGGGCGTGATGGAGAAATGCACATATTGCGTGCAGCGCATAAGGCACGCTCAGATCAATTCGGAGATTGAAAACCGCCAGGTCCGCGACGGCGAAATCAAGACCGCGTGCCAGGCGGTCTGCCCAACCGAAGCCATTACTTTCGGCGACATAAACGATCCCAACAGCCGAGTCGCCAGATTGAAGCAGGAGCCGCGCAACTATGGGCTGCTGGCGGAGTTGAACACGAAACCACGGACTACTTATCTGTCGTCGGTTCGCAACTCGAATCAGGATATAAGGGATCAACACCCCGTGGAGGGAGAGTCTACGCACGAGGGATAAAATGAGCATAGACGATCAAAACGATGAGCGTACGCCCGTGCGCCTGCTCGATGATGAAGAAGAGTATGTGCCCGAACATTTGCGCGATGAGCCGACGATTGCTCCTGTAATCGGGCCGGGTCATACGTTTATATCGGTCACGGAAAAGATCAGCGCAATCGCCTTGACGCGCAAGACGCCGCGCTGGTGGTTCGTCGGATTCGGCATCGCCTTTCTGTTGACCATGATGCTGTTTTACGCGCTTACGGAACTTGTCCTGGTAGGCGTCGGCATCTGGGGAATCAACATCCCGGTAGGCTGGGGTTTTGCCATCATCAATCTGGTCTGGTGGATAGGCATAGGGCACGCGGGCACGTTGATCTCGGCCATACTCTTGTTGTTGCGTCAGGATTGGCGAACTTCGATCAACCGCTTCGCCGAAGCGATGACGCTGTTTGCCGTCGCCTGCGCGGGGATTTTCCCCGTGTTCCACACGGGCCGCCCGTGGCTTGCCTACTGGCTCTTTCCCTATCCGAACACGATGAAGGTCTGGCCGCAATTCCGCAGCCCCTTGATGTGGGACGTCTTCGCCATCTCGACATACGCGACCGTGTCGGCGCTGTTCTGGTTCATAGGATTGATACCGGACTTTGCTACCTTGCGCGACAGGGCGCGCAGCCGTGGAGGGCAGGTCGTCTACGGCATGCTTGCGATGGGCTGGCGAGGGTCGGCGCGGCACTGGGCGCGGTATGAAACGGCCTACCTGCTGCTTGCGGGGCTTGCCACGCCGCTCGTCCTTTCGGTTCACACGGTCATAAGCTTCGACTTCACAATAGGCATAGTGCCGGGGTGGCACGCGACTATCTTCCCGCCTTACTTTGTGGCGGGCGCGATATATGCCGGATTTGCGATGGTGATACTTCTGGCCATACCGATTCGCAAGCTCTACGGGCTGGAAGATTTCATCACGATGCGGCACCTGAGAAACATGGCCAAGATAATGCTTGCGACCGGAATGATAGTCGGCTACGGCTACATGATGGAAGCCTTCTTTGGCTGGTACAGCGCAAATGAATTTGAGCGCTTCATGATCAGGAACCGGATGACCGGGCCTTACGCGGTCCAGTACTGGATGCTGATCTTCTGTAACATTCTGGCTCCGCAGATTCTGTGGTCGCGCCGCATGCGAAACAGCGTGCCGGTCCTGTTTATAGTGGCGGTCATCGTGAGCGTGGGCATGTGGCTTGAACGATTCATCATCGTGGTCACGAGCCTGCACCGCGACTTTCTGCCGTCGTCCTGGGGGATGTATCGGGGCACGGTCTGGGACTGGGCTACCTACATTGGGACGCTCGGAATGTTTGTGGCTTTGCTGTTTCTGTTCCTTCGCTTCCTGCCGATGATCTCGATTTTCGAGATGAGAACGCTGTTGCCGGAAGCCGAAGTCAAAGAGGTTGAGTGAAAAGTGATGCGTGAAGAGTGATGCGTGACTTTCAGGCGAATGGCTTTTGCCGGTCAATTGCAAATCTCACGGATCACGGATCACGCATCACGCATCGAGGTAGAGTTATGAAACAACGGCCTTCGGTTTACGGCCTGATAGCCGAATTTGAGAGTCCGGGAACGATAGTCGCGGCGGCGCACAAGGCCTATGAAGCCGGGTATCGCAATATGGATGCCTTTACGCCGTTTCCGATTGAGGAGCTGAGCGAGGCGATAGGTTTTCATCATACGCGGCTTCCGCTCATCGTGCTGATAGGCGGTATAGTCGGAGGTTTGAGCGGTTACTTCCTGCAATACTGGGTTGCGGTAATCGAGTATCCGCTCAACGTCGGCGGTCGCCCTTTTCATAGCTGGCCCTCTTTTATCCCGATCACTTTCGAGATGACCATACTCATAGCCGCGCTCTCGGCCGTCTTTGGGATGCTGGCGCTCAACGGGCTGCCGCAGCCTTATCACCCGGTCTTTAACTCTAAGAATTTCAGGCTGGCCAGCCGCGACCGCTTCTTTCTGTGTATCGAATCCAAAGACCCGAAATTCGATGTGAAAGAGACGGGCAGGTTCCTTGAGGGCCTGGGAGGGAAGGTGAGCGATGTCGAATTCTGATCGAGTGAAGGCCGTAGCTTCAAAGATCAAATCCGCGAGGCGCTCTTTATCGCTTCTGATCTTTGGCTGTCTGCTTATGCCCCTCGCTTTTTTGAGCGCGGGTTGCCGCCAGGACATGCACGACCAGCCTAAATACAGACCGCTTGCGACGAGCACATTCTTCGAAGACGGCAGATCGGCCCGTCCGCTTGTTGCCGGGACCGTGCCGCGCGGCCTCTTGAAAGAGGATTCGCTGCTTTATACGGGCAAGGCGGCGGGCCAGAGGGCGCAGAGTTCCGGTCTGTTGCAACTGCCCACGCCACCGCAACCTGTGCCCCCCGCCGGGTCTGCCGGGCAGGCGCAAGCGGGTGGAGGGCAGACTCAACAATGTCAGGCTCAACAATCTCAGGCTCAACAAGGGCAGAGTGACATCTTTCCTTTTCAGATAAAGAAAGAAGACCTCGACCGTGGTGAGCAGCAATTCAATGTATTTTGCTCGGTCTGCCACGACCGGCTGGGAACCGGAAACGGCATGATAGTTCAACGCGGATTTCGCCGCCCGCCTTCTTATCACATCCAGAGACTGCGCGAGGCTAAGGTCTCATACTTCTTCGATGTGATAACAAACGGATTTGGAGCGATGCCCGATTATTCGGCCCAGATAACGCCCGAAGACCGATGGCGGATCATCGCCTATATTCGCGCGCTGCAACTCAGTCAGAACGCCACGGTCGCGGATGTGCCGCCCGATGAGCGCAATAACCTCGGCGAAGGAGGACAACAAAAATGATGGATGTCTCTTACACGGCTCCTCCCGAAGTAGATCGCATTCAGCAGCGCGCTCTTATGATAGGCATAATCTCTCTGGTCATAAGTGTAGTCCTGGCCGTCTTCAATCCGGGGCGCTTCTTCTTTTCATATCTGGTGTCGTTCTTCTTTCTGACCGGCATCTCGGTAGGCAGCCTCGCCATAGCGATGCTGCATCAGATGTCGGGCGGCAACTGGGGAGTCGTCATACGCCGTCTTCTGGAATCTGCCACGCGAACGCTTCCGCTGCTTGCCGTGCTCTTTCTGCCCGTGATCGTGGGCGCGCGTTTTCTCTATGAATGGGCGCGGCCCGATGCGGTCGCAGTAAATGCCATCCTGCAATACAAGCACCCGTATTTGAACATCCCGTTCTTTATAGGGCGCACGGTCTTTTACTTCGCCGTCTGGCTCACGCTGACCTACATCTTTAACAAATGGTCGCGTTTGCAGGACGAAACGGGCGACCCCCGCATACAGAGGCGGCTTCAGATACTGAGCGGGCCGGGTCTTGTACTTTACGGATTGACCGTCACCTTCGCCTCGATAGACTGGGTGATGTCGCTCGACCCGGAGTGGTTCTCGACCATCTTTGGCATATTGACAATGGGCGGGCAGGGACTGAGCGCTCTCTCTTTTGTCATCGCCGTCCTGGTGTTGCTTTCAGATTATGAGCCTATTCGAAGTCACTTGAAGCCCGGGGCTCTGCACGACCTCGGCAAACTGATGCTTGCATTTGTGATGCTGTGGGCCTACTTCGCGTTCTCGCAGTTTCTGATAATCTGGGCGGGCAATCTGCCGGAAGAGATCCCGTGGTATGTGAAGCGGTTGGAAGGCGGCTGGAAATGGGTGGGATTGATGCTTGTGCTCCTGCATTTCGCCCTGCCGTTTTTGATGTTGCTGTCGAGAGATTTGAAACGCCACGCCCGCTCGCTGATCTGGGTGGCGGCGCTTGTGATCGTGATGCGATTTATAGACGTGGTCTGGATGATCGCGCCCGAATTTCATCACACGGATCAACTGGTTCCGGGCCTCGGATTCCTGATGGATGTGCTGGTCCTTGCTGGAATGGGCGGCATCTGGCTCTGGTTTTACCTCAGACAACTCAAGAGCATGCCCATACTCCCGTTGCACGATCCGAACTGGGAGACTGCCGCCACGGAATGAAATGATCGAGGAAGCTTTCGATTATGAACGAGACGCATAAAGAAAACTCGACGCCGGACACTTCTCACATAGAGAACCCGGAGGTCATGCACGAAAAGAGCGACGTAAATCTTCGAGGGGTGGTGACCTTCGCCGTTACGCTCGCCGTCGCCACGGCTCTTGTTTGCGCGTTGATGTGGGGGCTCTACAGATTCCTCGAGCACCAGGTAGCCGAGAAAGAGAGTCAGGAGCCACCCGCCACGCTCGTTACATCCGATCAGCCGAAAGGCCCGCCGGGGCCTATTTTGCAGGGTGCTCCCGGCAGCAAGGCTGCGTTGAAAAATCCGGCGCTTGAGTATCAGCAGTTCAAGCGCGACGAAGATGCCCAGCTTGAAAACTGGGGCTGGGTTGATCAAAGCGCGGGCGTCGTTAGAATGCCCATAGAGACGGCCAAAGAAAAATTATTGGAGAAGGGACTGCCATTCAGACAGCAGGCGGCCAAAACCGAACCGGAAAACAATCAGGCGGAGAAACCGCAAATGACAAAGGAGGCTGGCGCGGGGCATCAGCAATAGAATCAACACGGCGGATTAACGAGAACGGAGGCTTCTATGATCAGATCCGCGTAAATCCGCCCGATCCGCGTCCGTCCTGGCCTGTTTCACCTGCACAGATTTGGAATGGGCTTGAAAGAAGGGAATCAGCAGTGAGCAGTAAAAAATCAGTCAGGCAGAAGTCATCAAGACTCATAATTGGATTTATAGCTTTCACTCTTTTGTCGGCGGTGACGGCCTACGGCCAGCGCCCGCCCACGGATGTTCAATTGCAACAGGGGTTGCCTCAGAAATTGCGGAGCGTAGGCATTGATCAGAACCTCGACGGGCAATTGCCGCTCGACCTCGTCTTTCGCGATGAGAACGGCGAGAACGTGACTCTCAGAAAGTATTTCGGCGAAAAGCCCGTTATACTTGCGCCGGTCTATTACAAATGCCCTATGCTTTGTAATCAGGTGTTGAACGGGCTTTCAAGCAGCCTCAACATACTCTCGTTCGACGCGGGCAAGGATTTCGATGTTCTGGCGGTCAGCTTCGATCCGCGAGAATTGCCCGAAGACGCGGCGGCCAAGAAGCAAGAGATTCTTGCGCGCTACAAACACGACGGCGGCGGACAGGGCTGGCATTTTCTAACCGGAGATCAGGCGGCGATTGACGCCTTCACAAAAGCGATAGGCTTTCACTATGAATTCGATCCGCAGATAAATCAGTTTGCCCACGCGAGCGGCATCATGATCGCCACGCCCGAAGGAAAGCTTGCGCGCTACTTTTACGGGATTGATTACGCGCCAAAGGATGTGCGGCTCGGTCTGGTCGAAGCTTCGGAAAGCCGCATAGGCTCGCCCGTAGACGCGTTGTTGCTTTACTGCTATCACTACGACCCGGCGACGGGCAAATACGGAGCGGTGGTAATGAATATGCTTCGAGTGGGCGGCGTAATCACTCTCATCATAATTGCGGGTATGATCTTGCTGCTCAAGCGGCGCGTTACCGGCGGCGAGCAGGCCGATATAGGAGGGACCGCTTAGGTTATGGAAAACTGGATACCGTTTTTGCCAGAAAAGGCTTCCACGCTTGCGGGGCAAGTAGACGATCTCTATTTCTTCCTGGTCGGGATAACCATCTTTTTTGTAGTAGTGATCGCCGGACTTGAAATCGTCTTCGCAATCAAGTATCGCCGCAAGTCGCCCGACGAGATCCCGCGCCCGGTTCGCGGCGCGATGAGGCTTGAGGCCGTGTGGATCGTCATCCCTTTTATCATCTCTATGGTCATATTTGGCTGGGGCGCGAAAATCTATTACAGCATGTACCGCATGCCCACAAATGCGACCGAAGTTTATGTGATCGGCAAGCAGTGGATGTGGAAACTACAGCACATGGGCGGGCAGATGGAGATAAACGAGCTTCACGTGCCCGTAGGTCAGAAGATCAAACTCGTTATGACGACCGAAGACGTTATTCATTCGTTCTTCGTCCCCGCGTTTCGAGTCAAGGCCGATGTCGTGCCAGGCCGGTACACTTCGCTGTGGTTCGAGCCTACGAAAGCGGGCAAGTATCATCTGTTCTGCGCGGAGTACTGTGGAACCAACCACTCGGCTATGATCGGCTGGATTTATGTGATGGAGCCCGCCGATTACGAGACCTGGCTTTCGGGCGGGACGGTCGGCGGGTCGCTCGCATCTTCGGGTGAGAAGCTGTTTCAGGACCTGGCCTGTGTTACCTGCCATCGGGCGGACGGGCTGGGGCGCGGGCCTGTGCTGACAAATCTTTTCGGAAAGCCCACGGCGCTCTCGAATGGACAGACCGTTATCGCCGACGAAAATTACCTGCGTGAATCGATACTAAACTCGCAGGCGAAGATCGTGGCCGGTTTCGCGCAGCCTTCGATTATGCCTACCTTCCAGGGACAGGTGAGCGAAGATCAGTTGTTACAGTTGATCGCCTATATCAAATCTCTGGGCGAGAAGCCTGCCGGGACAGAGGCGGCTCCCTCTATGACAAATCCGCAGAATCCGCCGGGATCGAATCCGGTTGTCACGCCTTCGGGGGCGAATCGAAACACTCAGCAATAAGGAATAATAACCATGATTGAGACAGCGCCCGCAATTCCAGTAGCACCTCGAACGCATTATCTGAATGCCGCCTACGGCGTGAAATCGTGGTTGTTGACGACCGACCACAAGCGTATCGGGCTGCTCTACCTCATATCAATTACCCTCTTCTTCTTTCTCGGCGGCGCATTCGCCACCGTCATAAGATTAGAGCTTGCCACTCCGCAGGGCGATCTGGTTTCCTCAGAGACTTACAACAAGCTCTTTACCATGCACGGCGTTGTGATGATCTTCTTCTTTCTGATCCCCTCGATACCGGCCGTGCTCGGAAATTTTCTGATCCCTCTGATGATCGGAGCCAAAGACGTAGCCTTTCCCAGGTTGAATCTGTTGAGCTGGTACGTGTACATCGTCGGCGCGACCATATCTCTCTACGCGATCATCAGCGGAGGCGTTGACACGGGCTGGACCTTCTATGCGCCGCTCAGTACCAACTACACAAATACCTATGTTATGGCGACCGCCGTGGGCATCTTCATAACGGGGTTTTCGTCGATACTTACGGGATTGAATTTCATAGTCACGATCCACACCATGCGAGCGCCTGGACTTGGCTGGATGAGGTTGCCGCTTTTCGTCTGGGCGCATTACGCGACGAGTTTGATTCAGGTGCTCGGAACCCCCGTGATTGCGATCACCATACTGCTTCTGGCATTTGAGCGTCTTGTCCACGTAGGCATATTCGACCCGGCCTTGGGCGGAGACCCGGTCCTTTTTCAGCACATGTTCTGGTTCTATTCCCACCCGGCCGTATACATCATGATCCTGCCTTCTATGGGTGTGGTCAGCGAGCTTGTAGCCACCTTCAGCCGGAAGAATATCTTCGGCTACAGGTTCATAGCCTTTTCGAGCATAGCCATCGCGGTATTCGGATTTCTGGTCTGGGGACATCACATGTTTGTCAGCAGCCAGTCAATTTACGCCGGGATGATATTCTCTTTCCTGAGCTTTGCGGTGGCTATCCCGTCTGCGGTCAAGGTCTTTAACTGGACGGCCACGCTCTATCGAAGCTCGCTTTCCTACCAGACTCCGATGCTTTATGCATTTGGCTTTATCGGTCTGTTTACGATAGGCGGGCTGACGGGATTGTTTCTGGCGGCCCTCGGGATGGATGTCCACGTGACGGACACATATTTCGTGGTCGCGCATTTCCATTACATTATGGTGGGCGGCGCGATAATGGGCTATCTCGGCGGAATGCATTACTGGTGGCCGAAGATAAGCGGGCGGATGTACCCCGAAGGATGGGCCAAGCTCGGAGCCCTGATCATATTCCTCGGTTTCAATCTGACCTTCTTCCCGCAGTTCCTGCTGGGCTATATGGGGATGCCGCGCCGCTATCACGCCTATCCGCCCGAATTTCAAGTCCTGAACGTGATGTCATCGGCCGGGGCTTCGATACTGGCGGTGGGCTATCTGTTGCCAATGGTCTATTTCGTATGGTCGATGAGATACGGCCCCATCGCGAGCGCCAACCCCTGGCCGTCAACCGGGCTTGAGTGGCGAACCTCTTCGCCGCCGCCCACGCATAACTTTGAAGTTACGCCTGTCGTGACGTGGAACGCATATGAATTCCGTCCGCGCGAACAGGCAGAGATCGTTGGAGAGTTTTAGTCTGATGAGAGGAGAGCTGCTTTGGCTGACACTCACACAGTAACTCATGAAGAGGCGCATAGCGCGGGGCTGGCCCACCATTTCGATAATATGGAGCAGCAGCGCGAGGCCGGAACCCTTGGAATGTGGGTATTCCTTATCACCGAAATAATGTTCTTTGGCGGTATGTTTCTGGCCTATACGCTCTATCGCTCGCTCTATGCCAAAGAGTTCTCGGTGGCAAGTAACTCGCTCGATGTGACGCTTGGCGCGATCAACACGGGGGTGCTCATCTGTAGCAGCCTGACTATGGCGCTGGCGGTCTATGGCTCTCAAACGGGCAATCGCCGGATGCTGATGGGATTTCTGGTCGCGACCATGTTTTTCGGCCTCGTCTTTCTGGGAATAAAGGCGGTCGAATACAAGGAAAAGTTTGATCATCACCATTTCCCCGGCCAGAGCTTCCACTTTGAAGAAGAGACGAAAGGCGGGCACGAAGGTGCCGCCGCCGCCGAAGGAGCGAAAACGGCACCGCTCGATACAAACAAGGTGCAGATGTTCTTCTGGATTTACTTTGCGATGACGGGGCTCCACGCGCTGCATATGATCATCGGTCTGGGCGTGATGTCTGTGCTGCTTTACATGGCAAGTAAAGGGCGCTTCACTCCCGAATATCACTCGCCCGTTGAGCTTTCGGGGCTTTACTGGCACTTTGTTGACATCGTGTGGATTTTTCTGTTTCCACTCCTGTACCTGTTGGGTCGGCATACCTTGCATTGAAGGAAAGAATCATGTCAGAGCATATTGTTTCCCTTAAAGTTTATTTTGCAGTATTCATCTCGTTGATGTTTTTTACGGGGCTGACCGTAGCCGTGGCATTTATGGATCTCGGACGTATGAATGTCGTCCTTGCCCTGACTATCGCGGTCGTCAAGGCGCTGCTTGTGGTTCTCTATTTCATGCACGTGCGATACAGTTCGCGGCTTACGAAAGTAATAGTCGCGGCAGGTATCTTCTGGCTGGCGATTATGATCACCCTGACCCTGAGCGATTACTTCACACGAGGATGGTTCCACCCTTATCAATAAATGGTTCAATCGGTCTGGCGCTCGATCTTCTGCATGCTCCCGCGCCTCAGAAATATTTTGTCGAAGATCAACAGATGAAGACGCATAAGAATCCACCCTATCGAAATCATCAGAGTGCCCAAAACAATTGGCGATAGGATTGCCCGCCAGCGCATTCCGCCCACTATTACTTTGCTGACTATGGTAAAGATGGTCGTGAGCAGGGCCGTGATTGCCAGCACTACACCACTCCAATTGATGATTGACCGGACAAGGCTTATGTTCATATAGCCCCACAGGGCAAAAGCGATCATCGAAAGCAGGAAAACTATAGCGACAGCCGTCACGATAGGAGAGCCTTTCCAGACCTTGAAAGCCAGACTGCTGCTCAACCCGAGGAGTTTTTTCACTCTACTGTAACCCGCTCCGATGCCAACCATCGACCGTTCGATCTTTAGAAAATCCCACATTTCATTGCCTGCTTGACCAGGGAAATTCTTGAGACTCTCTGATTGCTTGAACGCGTAATCTGTCATGCGATATGCGCTCGTCATCAAAGAGTAAGACTCAACATCTGAGAACGAGTCGAGATCGGTCCTGACTTTGGCAAGGCTCTCTTGCAGTTCCTTTGCAATCCCGTACCTGGTCAATATCCCTTTTCGAGCAGCCGGAAATGCGTCATCCTCAAGGGCATTATGAGGGTCGCGACAATCGACCCAATCGACGGGATCAACGCTCAGGTCTTCCTTCAGATGCACGAACATAAACCCGCGAAGCAGCGATGACCGCCATCGGGCAAGCAGTTCGCCGTGCTGCGCCTCGCGCACTCGTGACTGCAAGATCGTGTTCGACCTTTTTAGCGGACCTATGACCCCGCTTGCCGGGTCTTCCTGTGATGACATCTGCCCGCTCGCATCGCTGATCATCATGACCGTGCAATCCTGCTCAAGCAATCCGAATGCTCCCTGATTGTCGCACACGCCGCCGTCAACCAGCCGCACGACCCTGTCCGGGTAGAGGTCTTTGAGCACAAGCGGTTCGAAGATGCCCGGCACGCAGGCCGAGGCGGCAACCGCCTGGCCGAGGCGGATTTGCCTGTGGCGTTTTGGGGCCTCCCAGTAATACATACGCCGCAGATAGTCGTTCCCATCTATTTCGCTGTCGATATAGGCGGGCGGTTCGCCCATCCACGTAGTTGTAAACTGCCAGTTATGCCCTGTGTTGAGCGTTGTGGCATTGAGAATCAGGATCGGCACCTTCGCAGCGCGTTTCCAGTTATGCGATTTGGGAGAGAAATTTTCGGTCTCGCCGAGCGGGGCTATACTCAACTGGTTTAGCCATCGCGGCTTGTTGCCTTCTCCATCGTCTATCCGGGAGAAGATTTCCCGTTCGTACAACTCGCCTGCTCTGCTGGTGCGCGAGTAATCGGGTAGAACGATCATCCACAGATTGGTCAGAAATTCGGCTGCGATGCGCGTGCGGATGTTTCGCTGCACGCCTCTTAAGAAGCTGTCCTTGATGCGCGCGATCATCTCGATGTAATCCTCACGGGTGATCTCGCGGTCGGGTTTTGATTGCAGAAGTTTCCGCACTTCAAGATAGTAGTGCGCTCCGATGATCGCCCCGCCCGATACGCAGGATAAGACCTCGACGTGGCGCAAGAGGTCGAGGTCGGCAAGTCGCGCAAGTACGCCGATGTGAAAAAGCGAAGCGCGAAAGCCCCCGCCCGACAGGGCCAGACCTATCTTGCCCAGGAATGCGCTGCGCAGGGGTGCGACATCATCACCGAAAAATTCTCGGAGCGCGCGCCACGCTTCGGTGTTCTCAAATTCCTTGCTCGAATAATCCGTATCGCTTTGCAGGCGAGCGAGATGAACAAGCTGGCGGATTGTCGCTTCGTATTCCCATTCGGGGATGTTGCCAATAGCATTGCGTCCGCGATTCAACCACTGGACCGCCTCTCCATATCGTCTGAGCCCGAAAAATGCTTCGGCTACCGTGCTGTAATACCACCACATTTCAGCCAGCCACTCGGTGCCCGACTGCCCGGCCAGTGGCGCAACCCTCTGGACAATGCTCTCGCGGATGCGACGAGCCTCGGCGCGGCGCGAGCGAGCGGTGTCTGAGTCTTTGTTGGCTCGCCTGGACTCTTCTTCCTCCTGATAAGCAAGCAGGTCGAGTATGAATGCGGCGTTTATGCCGGTATAACCCTGATCTTTTTCGGGGCCTTCCTGATACCCTCGCTGATAATACATGAGCGAGCTTTCAAGTTGCTGCTTCTGATTGTCAACCTCCCATTTGCGCTTATAGATTGCTCCTACCAGACCGAGGGTTTCCTGATCTCGGGTTGTGGAAATGTCTTCAACCTCGCGCAATATCTTCAACGCGAGATCGAGCCGTTTATCGGCGGGGAGATCGGTGTCCTTGTATGTGCAGAGGGCCGATTGCTGATATATCTTCAGTTTCAGATCCTTGTCCTGATCGAGTCCTCCCCTCGCTCGCGCGCTCGCAAGCACACGCCTTGCGTAACTGAATGCCTTTTCTTCCTTCAGCCTCTTTGCGAGCGCCAGCATCTCGCCCGGACCGAGGCGGGTCCCGCGAAGGACCTGTCGGGCCGTTACTATATTAAGGCTCTCACCCGGTTCTTCGGGTGCGGGCGGCGTCGAAAAATTAAACCGCTCGAGCAGATTCTTCAGCCAGCCGCTTTGCTGCTCCTGCTCATACCTCTTGCGTTTCTCGTTTGCGGCGGCAATCTGTTCCGCCTCCAACTTCCTCTGCTGCTCTTGCCTCTCTTTCTCTCTCTCAATCATCAACCGCTCATCGAAGGCTATGCTGGCATTGATATACTCTTTTTCGAGGCTCGACAAATCTTTGCTTCGGTCTGCGAGGCGGTCTCTGGCAACCTGAAGGGGGGCGCCGCCGAGAAGCAGGCTTTCGTCTCTTTGGCGCTGCTTCCATTCGGTTGCCTGAGAGCGCAACCTTTGCAGCCAGAGCAGGAATTCCCGGTCGTGGTCAATCCACGTCTGTAACTCTTTCCAATCCTGCAAAGAGACATCCTGAGCGATCTGAACAACCTCTTCACCCGCGTTTTTATCTGTATAGCTATTGAGCAATTGAAAATTGCCTAAAGTCCTTATAAGCGGCTTTTCCGACCTGTCGAATTCATTGAGGTTCACAACCTGTCGAACGTGTTCGCTCTCGTTTGGCCCCGCTACTCTCACGAGTCGTAGTATGACCTTACGGGCCATATCCTGATCTTCCGGTCCGAGGCTGGCAAACGCGTTTTCGGCGGCCTTGCTGGTTGTCGGTTCCGTGGCAGGCGGTTCGTATGTGTCGCCTTCGAATTCCTTGAGTATCTCCTCGCGTTTCGGCTGGGGGAGAACAGACAGAGAAGTAACCTCACCATTGGTCAGGTACGCTGTGATACGTTCGACCGAAGCGAGAAGAGAGGTTATGTCTCGTTCCTTTTCCCCGAATGCCGCCAGCACTTCTTCGTACGCATAGTAAGAGTCGTATTGAACCGGCACTCTTGCCCAGTAGTCTTCTCGCGTTCCTTCGTGAATATATATGGGATAGGGCGCGAATCTCTTGAGCCGCGCATAATCGCGCCGCCGTTCCATCTTTCGCTTTTGAGCATCTTCCAGACGCATCGGCAGCGGAAATATGTTGAATAAAGGTTTGCCGTTTTCTACTCTATTGCTCCTGGTCTCGGTAGGAGTTTGCGTCTGTTCAAGGGCGGCGGGGCCTCGCGCTTTGTAAACATAATCGGCCACCGACGAAGCTCCGTTGATGCTCTGATAATTCAGCGTAAAACAGACGACCAGCGCATCAGGCAGCTTGACCGTACAGATGCCCGACGTGTCGCTTACGCCTGTTCGGCTGTCAATAAGTATATAGTCGTAATTCTTGCTCATCTGCGCCGCGACCGCTTCCAGATATTTGTTCCCACCGAGGCGCGTGTAAAAATCTTCCCAGTTGAACGAGTTTACGAGATTCGAGTATGTTTCATCCTGTTTGCCCGCAGGCACGAAATCGAGACGGCCTCCTTGAGGGAATTTCCAATCGAGCGATACGGCATACTGTCTGATATCGGCATATTCCTGATGCCAGTTTTCACCCGTTGCCGCACCTGATGCGGGTGGGGTCAATGCTCTCATCTTATAGATGTGGAAGAAATTTATGACCCCTTCCGAGGAGTTCAAATCCTTATCGAGAAGAAACGGGTAGAAGTAACGATGGAGCCCCGGCGCTTCCAAATCCCAATCTATGGTGAGCACTCTCTTTCCGCTGCTCGCCATCACCCAGGCCACGTTTGCCAGGATCATCGAGCGCCCCGTGCCGCCTTTATATGAGTAGAAGGTGATTATCTTTCCGTTCCTGTTCTCCTCTTGCGCGGTGTCTGAGAATTCATTTGCGTCCATTATACGCCTCCGGTCGGGGTGGTTGGGGAGGGAGTGGAGTTTGCTGTCGGGAGTTTCGGAAAGGGGTCATTTGCTGCGCCGGACTCCCCGCGCAGATATTTGCCTCGTTCTTCTATCTTCTTTCTGACTTCCTCAATCGCCTCGCCGAGTTTGGTGCGCAACTCTGTTTCGGAACTGATTGAGGGTTGAAATAAGATATCTTTCGAGATGTAGTTGCGAGAAAACGTCTTTTGCAAAAGCGTTTCAAGGGCGGTGCGCGCGGTCTTGGTTTCCTGATCGTTCTCGTTCCAGACTATGATAACTCCACAATTGGACAGACGAGTCCTGTCAAATTGTTTCAGCGGCTGTTCAAACGCGGGCAATTTTATGCTCCACGGATCGATTATTATGACGGCAATCGTGTTGTTGTCTTCGGCCTCTTCAAGTTGATCTATCAGGCTGTTGCTTACGGCCAGGGGTATCGGCGCAAGCCCTTTCGTCGTTGCGACAGTAGCGGCAATGTAATGGATGATGTTCGGATCGGTTGGATAGTAGGGCTGCCACTCCAGCCCGGAATTGCCGTAGAAAATCTGCGATTGCTGTTGCCTTATGTTGTTGTAATCCGCTTTGCCTCCCGCGGCATAGATAAACCACGCTATGCTCGGCCCTTTAGCACCGGGAACCGCTCCCGCCACAACGGCCGGGGTCGGAGGGACGTGGAACGCGCTCTTTACATCTTTCAAAGGCTTGATGGAAGGCTCCGGCGGCATCGGATGAAACTGGGCCTCTTTGTAGATTTTATCCGCCAGATTTATCAGGAATTCTTGATAATCCACCTCTTTTTGGAGCCTGAGCATCTGGGAAACACCTATATTGGAGTAACCCAGACCGAGATTCTTATCCGCGTATTGAATGCCGGATACGGCCTCGGGCAATGGTTCAAGAAACCTGTTTGGATTCTCCCACAAGACAGGAATAATCAACTCGGGTTCCCTGACGTTTTGAGACAGGGCGGCTTTATATTTCTTCACGCGCTCATTAAAGACCTGAAACTCTTTGCCGCAATATTCGCTCTTGAAGTAACTCGGCGAAAAGAGACATACAAACACCTTGCTCGATTGTAGCGCATCATAAAGAGTCTTGCTCCAGTCGGCACCAATTTCTATATCTTCGCGGTCATAAAACTGAATATCCTTCTCGGGAATAGAAGCCGGTATTGCGGCAACCTTGCCGATCTCAGACGCCAGGTCTTTGTAAAACCGCTCGAAAAACGGATTCTCTTTGCCCTCAAGCCCCTTGGCGTCTCGTCTGGCATAACTAAGAAATACCCAGTAATTCTTCCCAACGTAGCTGCTCATGGCGGCACCACCTCTCAACTCTATTAAGTCGCGGGCCTTGAACTGGTGAGAGAGAAACCGGGCGGGCTGGCAATAGTTTTGCGAATATACTTCCAGGCTAAAAAGTTACTCGCCAAAATATTGCTCGCCCGGGTTCGTCTCTAAATGGCTGACCTTAAGAGCCCGCGCTCGTTTTTGAAGCCAGCGCGGGATTTGGCGAGAATGTAGCTTAAAGTATAAAAAAAGGCAAGCAGCACAAGAAAAGAATTGAGCGGATAAATATTCGAATGGCCCTGACTCACTTGTCTGTTTATCGGATCGTTCACACGCGCTCGACAAGCGCGGCTATTCCCATCCCTCCCGATATGCAGAGCGTAGCAAGTCCGAGCCTCGCCTTGCTGCGCTCAAGCTCGTGCAGCAAAGTCGTGGTTATGCGCGCTCCGGTGCAGCCTATCGGATGGCCCAGGGCTATTGCCCCGCCGTTTACATTCAGCCGGTCGTGATCGAAATGAAGTTCGCGGTCGCAGGCCAGCACCTGTGCCGCAAAGGCTTCGTTAAGCTCTATAAGATCAATCTCTGAAAGCGACAATTTGCGGCGTTCGAGAAGCCGCCGAATTGCCGGTACGGGCCCGATCCCCATCACGCGAGGATCAACGCCCGCAATCTCGTAATCGACCAGCCGGGCCTGTGGTTGTACGCCGTGCGCCTTGACGAAATCTTCCGATACCACAAGCATCGCCGCTGCGCCGTCTGTGATTCCAGACGAATTGCCAGCCGTGACCGTCCCGTCCGAAGCAAAGACGGGAGGCAGTTTTTGCATAGATTCGAGCGTCGAGTTGTTGCGGATGTGCTCGTCGGTTGAGAACTCTACGTCGTTGCCTTTACGGTCCTTGATCGTGAGCGGAAACACTTCGGCGCGAAGCCTTCCCTGGCGGGTGGCAGCCTCTGCGCGATGCTGCGAACGCAGGGCGTACTGATCCTGTTCCTGGCGAGAGATTTCATACTCACGGGCGAGAGTTTCGGCGGTTTCTCCCATCACCTGCCCTGAAAGCGGGTCAAAAAAGCCGTCCCTGTACATCCCGTCAACCAGATCGACATTGCCCATCCTCAAGCCCCATCGCGCGCCCTCGGCCAGATACGGCACGCGGCTCATTGATTCGGTTCCGCCCGCGACTATCGCCTCGGCCCGGTTGAGCATTATCTCTTGAGCCGCAAGCAGGATAGCCTTTAACCCCGACCCGCAGGCTTTGTTCACCGTGTAGGCGGGGACGATCTCTGGGATGCGGGCGCGATAGCTTATCTGGCGCGCTACGTTCGGGCCTCCACCAGCCTGTCGCGCATTGCCTATGATCACTTCGTCGATGATTTCGGGACTGAGCCCCGCGCGCTTGAGGCTCTCTTCAACTACGGGGACGGCAAGATCGGCCGCGCTCAAATCCTTCAATGTGCCGCCAAACCTGCCGATAGGTGTTCTCACAGATGAAACCAGAAATACGTCTCTCATCTTAACCCACCTCTGCTCTTTTTTTACTCACCTTTGCCCATCCATCAATTCGCGGATGCTCGCGGCTTTGTCGGCTGCTCTGGCCCAGAGACTGGAGATTATCTTATCGCCTGAAAACCTGCTGCCGCTTGCGGCTTGCGCGCGCAGATCGGGATAAACCGCAAGCGCGTCAGAGACGGCGGGCGAATCGGCCTCGCTGACCGTACCGTCGCTTTTGCGTCCGAACTTGAGCGTCCAGACGGTTCGCGCCCAGGAATAATCCGTGAGCGCGCCCGAAAAAAGCGCCACGGCCCGCGCCTCGGTCGAGTTTTCGGATGCGCTGTATTTGTCTATAAACCGCTCGCCCGAACGGCGAAAATCCGTGAGCAATCTTCCATAAGCCGCGTAATCCGTTCCTGTTTTCAACTGGTCCACGGTTGATTGAAATGCCTTGAGCGATTCTTGAAGGTCCCGGCCAAAATCGGGATGCATCCGAGAGTCGCTCTGGCCGGACTTGGCATTAGGAACCGATGCTGAATCGAACGAAAGGGCCGCGATTGTGTCGAGCGCGTGCGTGGATTCAAGATTGTTCGCGCGAATTCGCACGCTGTAGGCCGTAAGGTCCAGAAGCTCGCCTTTGATTTGATCTCCATTTTTGGTGATGATCATAATCTGCGAGCCGATTATCGGGGGCTGGACCTTCTTTTCAGGCGCAGGGCGCGGGCGAGTGGTCCGGCGTTTTTTCTTGCTCTTTTGCGCCGCGCCGGTCGAAGCCAGGCACAGCGACAGGATCAGACTTACTACTATCAGTTTCATAATTTCGAAATTTCTGCCAGTAATCTGGCGTCCGGGTTTTCGGAATAAACGCCTTCGGCGGCTGAAGCCGGTTTGGGCATTCGGGTCCGTAAACTTACGAGCGCTTCTTCGGTGGCGCGGTCTACTTCGGCTATCACGCGCTCTTCTATCAATTTCAATGCTTCTTTGTTGCGTTTGCGTAGGTCATCGGTTGTCTCTGAGCGATGGCCGGTTTCAAGGTCGAGCGCGCCTTCGATCAAATAGGTTTCAAACATGCCTACGGGATCGCGCTTTCCCCACCGGGCAAACAACTCATTTGAGAAAGTCTCCCGCGCCTCGCGCTCATCGTGCGTGGCGTGCCCGCCCATCCTGAAGGTCTCTGCGACGAGCAGGCAGGGGCCTCGGCCTTCGCGGCAGAGATCAGCCGCAATCCGCACCGCCGCGTAAACATCCAGCACGTTGTTTCCATCCATCGCCCCGCCTTCGACCCCGTATGCGTCGGGCCATTTCAGAAACGAGGCGCGATGATGCTGGTCGAGCCGGGTGCCCAGAGCTACCTGATTGTTCTGGATGATGACGATCAAAGGCAATCGCTGGACGGCGGCCAGATTCATCGCTTCGTGAAAGACCCCCGCCTTCGTAGACCCGTCGCCTATCCACGTGAGCGCCAAGCGAGGCTCGTGTCTCATCTTGAAAGCCAGAGCCACGCCTGCCGTGACGGCCATCACATCGCCCACGTGAGAGATCGGCGCAAGCACGCCTCGCTCGAAATCGCCTATGTGAAGATCGCGTCCCCTCGTAGGCGAGTCCTCGGTTCCGAGATAGCCGCGCAGCATGTCGGAAATCGTCATACCCATCTCGTGACAGGCTCCGGCGTTGCGGATCATCGGCGCTACGAAATCCGTCGGCAGGTGGCCGGGCGTGGTGTCGCGATTGAGCGCGTGGACCGCGCCTATCGTGGCGGCTTCTTCTCCTGTGCCAAGCCAGGCTTTCGAAATCACGCCCTGCTTGACCCATCGCTTGAGCGCTATGTCGTGCAGACGGTTGCGAAGCATTCCTTCATAGAGCACTATCAACTGACTGGCTCTGAGCGAAGAGATGATTTCGCATCTTGCGGAGTCCTTTTCGATTGTCCGGCGAAATTCCCCGACCACATCGGGGTCTGGTTGCCAGTCTACATATTCCGGCGGATCGAATGCGGGATAACGAATCATTTATTGAACCCAAAAATCTGATCTGATTATTCTTCCTCGGCGTCTTTCTTTGTTACGAGACCGGTGGGCGCTTTTTGATCCGCGAAAGCCACATCGACTTCATTGCCCACTTCCACTCCCAGAGCCTCGGCTGCGGCGGGTGACACGCCTATGTCGAGCCCAGTATTTTCGTGCGGCCCGTAATCAACGGCGCGCACGATTACCGAAACGCCGTTTTCAGGATTTGTGACGACAAGCTTTTTGTTGGCCCACCAACGCTTGCCTTCTTCGGGGCTCATGCCCTGAATGTGATAATCCCAGCGCATCGCGCAGTAAAAGCTTTTCGGATTCAGGCTGCGGACGCGCTCGAAGACGAAATGTTTTCCCGTAGGCAAAGCAAGTTTGTCTTCGGGTTTGATGCCGCGATCTCTGGGGCCACCGAATACGCCTATTTTTCCGTGAGTGGCTGGTAAATGCGACCCTTCGAGTGTGGCGGTCTCTTCCGCCGCAGGAACCTTGGCCTCATTTTTGGCGGCGCTCATTTTAGCAGGGCTCTTCTTGGCTGCTGATTTTTTGTTTGCGCCTTTTTTTGAGCTGGACTCGGCTTTTGCCATCTTGCCTCCTTATGGGAAACGGGTTTGCGGCTCATCAATCCACAGAACTTAATTATACACTTTCAAACCTGCTCGTCACGTCAGAGTGAAAACTTGCGCCGCCATCTACCTGTCATTCAAGCCCCGGCAGGCGTAGAATTTTCCCCCGGTCATTCTGACCGAAAGACGAAAACCTCTACACTCGACACCTCAAGTTTTCCCTTAAGTACCGGTTTAATTTAGAAGCGCGCCACGGAACGCCAGTTGCCAGTATAAAGGGTGCGGGCAGTCTATTCTGGCAGGTTGAGGCGCGAATAATTGGGCGAAACCGACGCGCCTTTGATGCCGGGTTAATAAAAGACTGATGCCGTGTGATTTGAATGACCGGATTGATTTGAGGGATTGGGAAGGGAACCGGCGACCCTGTTTTGCGCGACGGAACAACTTTTCACACTCTGTTACTAATCCGGCCATATCGCGGGCAGCCGACTTTCCATAGTCGCGTCTGCGACAACATTTCACCGATAAAGGCACACCAGGAGTGATCCTGGGTCGCAAAGCCAAGGCCTTCGGAGGGATGAGGGATGAGGGATGAGGGATGAATAGGACTCTGGGGAAACATTCCAGTAATTGGTTCAGCCCATTTACTGGCTCGTGTCTTTAGAGTCTTTTTCATCCCTCATCCCTCCGAAGGATGTCTGGCTGCCGAAGTGAGATGACCCCACCTGAGTTGGTCCATCTCACTCCCAATCTAGCGGGAAGTCCCCAAGACCTGGCTCCGCACCACAACGGAACCTCGCCTCCGAGCCGTGTGGGACCACAGGTCGCCAGCATATCGGCTGATCAAAAACGCAAGCCAAAAGAGTACTGCGTAACAAGCCCATAGCATGGCGGCTGTTGATGGGGTATGAGATGGCACAAACAAAAAAACTGATAGTATTCTTTTGTCTGATTCTTACAGTCTCTGTTTTCAGCGCCGCCGCGACAGACGCTGCTGCTGCAAATCTTTACGTTTCTACAAACGGTAACGATGGAAATCCGGGCACGCTCAACTCGCCTGTGGCGACCGTCAAACACGCTTTCGATCTCGCTTCGCCGGGCGATAACATCATTCTCAGAGGAGGAACTTACACATTTTCACGTTTCCTCTGGGTTGATAAAGATAACCTCACTTTTTCTTCCTACACCGATGAGAAGGCTGTCATCACAGGTTCCACGACCGATGAAACCAACCTGGCTTCTCTGTTTATTATCTATGCGCATAACATCACGCTGAAAGACCTTGAGATTCAAGGCGGTTCCTACTATGCGGTGAAGCTCGAAGAGGCGACCAACGCCGTTATAACAAATTGCCGCATCTACAACTCGGGCCGCGATTGCGTCAAGACATTCAACTGCGACAATCTTTTGATCGAAAAGTGCGAGATAGGACCATCGGGAGTCCGCGATTCGTCAAATGCCGAAGGCATCGACTCAATAGGTTCGATAGGCATCACGATACGCGATTGCTACATTCACGACACCGCGACGACCGGGATTTACCTCAAAGGCGGAGCCACAAACGGCGTGATCGAGCGCAATCGAATAGAACATACGGGCCATTCAGGGATACTGCTCGGTCAGGATACGGACGAAGAGTTCATGCGCAACGGCACTCCCTATGAATGTCTGAACTCGGTAGCCCGCAACAACATTATTATCGCTACGAAGGGCGCGGGCTTAGGCACATACTCGGGCAAGAACATCAGTTTCGAGAACAACACGCTTTATGATGTGGCGCAGAGTTACAACGGCGGTTTCTATGTGACTATGAACGGCCGCGAAGTTCCCGCCGAGCAGGTCCGGTTCAAAAACAATATAGTGGTCGTGTTGAGCAGTCGCCCGATGGCTTTTGTGATGAACCTATTGGACCCGCTCGTCTCAGATTCAAACGTATGGTTCAGACCGACTGGCGGCACATACAAGTTCTGGCAGGAGACACCCAGCGCCGGCCATTACTGGGAGAATTTCAACGACTGGCAGCTGGGCATGGGCGCGGATCACAATTCGATGACAACCGACCCGATGCTCGATGCCGAAGAGATGTACTTGCCCGCAAGCGACAGCCCGGTCATAGATCACGGCGAAAGCCTCACCGGGGTCTTAAACGATTACCTGTCGGTTCCTCGCCCGCAGGGCAACGCTTTCGACATAGGGGCGCGAGAGATGCCCTCGGAAAATCCGCCCGGCAATCAGCCGCCCGCCGTAAGCGTATCGGCTACGCCCACATCGGGCGCGGCCCCACTTGCGGTCGCCTTTGCCTCGAATGCTTCCGACCCCGACGGGCAGGTAGTCGGATACAACTGGGATTTCGGCGACGGGCAGAGTTCGTCTCAGGCATCGCCTTCACACGTCTATCAGGTCGCGGGCACATTCACTGCCAAACTGACGGTAACAGATAACGGCGGCGCAATGGCAAGCGCCACTGTTCAGATAACCGCGACCGGAGCAGGGAACCAGTCGCCTGTTGTCACGATCACCGCGTCGCGGACTTCGGGGGTCGCGCCCTTACGGGTGAGCTTCACCGTCTTTGCAAACGACCCGGACGGGCAGGTGGTCGGATACAGTTGGGATTTTGGCGACGGACAGACATCGGCCATCGCATCGCCCGAGCACAATTACCAGACGCCGGGCACTTATCTGGCGCGTCTTACGGTGACCGATAACGGAGGCGCTACCGCGAACGCGCAGACTACGATCACCGTGGATGCGGGAGAGCCTGTAGAGCCTGTGGTTCACATCCTTTCACCCAATACTCGGATCAAGGTATCGAGCGGGCAAACGCTGACGATAAAATGGACCGTAACAGGCACGGGGCTCTACAGACAGGACATTCAATACACGGTCGACGGCGGCAGCAGGTGGACCGACATTGTAAACGGCTTGTCGGGCATGACGACGAGTTACAACTGGGTAGTTCCGAATTCACCGAGCAAGAAGGTACGAGTGCGTGTGATCGCTTACGGAGATTCCCGTTACACGGGGCAGGATGAGTGTGACGAGAATTTCATAATCAAAGCAGTAAAAGCGAAGTTGAAGAAGAAGAAGAACAAGAACAAGTGATCTCAGGCGAAGGGTAAGGCAGGGAGCAAGGGGATGAGTGTACAGGGGAGGGGCCGATGCTGGCGAAAACCGGCATCGGCCCCTCAGGGTTTTGCGGCGTCAATTCTTAAAGCGGCATCAATTCTTAAAATCGTTATCTTGAACTTTTATTTATGATCTCGCGGGCGCGGGAAAAAATCAGATCCAGCATGGGTTCGGTCAACCGGCCTGTGAAGGTATTCTGCTGGCTTGGATGAAACGACGCGATGAGCGTCAAATCATCTCGCAGATCGTATTCAGCGCCGTGAGCAAACCGGGGTTTGCCTTCGGTCGCCCCTACATTTGAACGGGTGGTACCGGCCTCCGATTTGAACGCGGCAATTGCTGCGTCAAAGGCTATGCGCCCGAGAGCTACGACTACGCGGAGACGGCCGAGCAGGCGAATCTCTTCAATCAGGTAGGGGCGGCAATTTCGTTTTTCTTCGGGCAGAGGTCTGTTTTCAGGCGGCGCGCAATGAATTACTGCCGTAATAAAACAGTCACTCAATTCAAGTCCGTCACCTCGATGCGAGGACTCGGTTTGATTGGCAAAGCCTGCTCGGTGCAGGGCGCGATAGAGCCAGAGGCCGCTGCGGTCGCCCGTAAACATTCGGCCTGTGCGATTGGCCCCGTGGGCCGCCGGGGCAAGACCTATGATGAGCAAACGCGCGCAAGGGTCGCCGAAACTGGGCACGGGGCTGCCCCAGTATTCCTCGGTTTCAAACCGCCGCACTTTCTCTCGCGCCACGCGAGCGCGCCACTCTACGAGTCGCGGACAGAGCGCGCAGTCTATGATTCGATCCTGAAGGGAAGCGATTGAATCAACCATGGCGATGTCGTTTTTCTTCGTCGTCATATGTAATGGTTGAACCTTAGCACAAAACTAGCGGCCGTCAAAAAAACTGAATGGCTCCGGTTTTTTCAGGGCCATACGGATTCACATAGATAAACTCATCTATAGCGATTTTCAAAGCACACGGCGGGCGATGACTGTCATTAGCCTTCGGCCAATCCGAGCGGGGACAAGCCCGCGCCGTGCAAAGCATATCAGGCGCCAATCGCCCCTACAGCTAAACACGATCGCAACCCGCTATAAGATTTGATTGGGGGGAATCCGTCGCGCTTTTCGCGCCCGGGGCCTATTCTCTGTTCGCTTACAGATGATCGTTTGGTCGGAACGCAAAATAGCCGAGTATCATAGTGAGGATGAGAGCTATGAGCGCGAGTATAAGCAGAAAGAGCCACGTCTTGCGCCAGTTCAGGTTCTTGCTCTGATACTGCCTCGTGTAGGCCGGGGTTGAGATTTCTTCATTCGCCGAAAGACGATCCGGCGGGCTGTTTTTTGCATTTATCTTTTGTCTCTCGCCCAATGTACAGAAGGTTGCCGACTCGAAATCAGACCCGTATGCCGGGTCGTTGCGCCGACCTCGCTCAAGTGAGCGGCCGGACTTCGAATATACCTTCTTTCAATTAAGAGCTTATGAAAAGAAGATGAATTTTTTTTCAGCAAGCCGGGATGACCTCGATCAGTCTTTGGGTTTTCGCACCGAATCCGTAGCCGGTTGCGCGGGCAGGTCTGACTGATAGAGCGGAAAGCTTACCACTACTCGCGTGCCCGCTCCTTTATCGCTTGTCACGTTGATCGAGGCTCCGTGCAGATGCGCGATTACCGCCGAGAGGGCGAGTCCGAGTCCTGTACCTTCGGGTCGCATCCTTCGCGCCGCTGGGCTTCTATAGAATTGTTGAAAGATGTAGGGCATATCTTCTGCGGCAATGCCCACGCCTGTGTCCTCCACGATCAGGTTGGCGTGATGGTCCTCGCCTTTGACGCGAGCCGTGACCCGTCCGCCCTGGAGTGTGTAGCGAAGGGCGTTTCCCACGAGATTGGCGGCCAGCCTTTCGAGGGCTTTCGAGTCGCCTTCTACGGTCAATGACTCATCGGTTACAGCCTGCAGATCAATTCCAAAATCATCGGCTACGGCAGTAAGCCCCGTTGCCACCCCGGCCACAATCTCATCGAGTCGAACCGGATCTCGCGGCGCGGCCATCTCCCCTCCTTCGTAGCGGGCGAGCAAGAGCAATTCGTCGATCATAACTACGAGCTTCTCTATTTCTTCGAGATTGCTCGAAAGCAGGGCCTCGTATTCTTCAACCGATCGTTTGCGCCGAAGGGCTACCTGGGCTTCACCCTTTAGTATAGTCAGCGGCGTGCGCAGTTCGTGGGCTGCGCGCGCCGTGAAGTTACGTTGCGCTTCAAATGAGGCATCGAGTCGTCCGAGCATCTGATTGAGCACATCGGCCAGCCGCCCGATGGGATCATTTATGCGGGATGCCGGAAGTCGCCTTCGCAACTCCGATGCGGTAATTGATTCGGCTGCGGACATAATCTCTTCGATAGGTTTTATGGCCCGCTCCGCAAGCAGCATGGCGCTTGCTGCCGTGAGCAGCAGTATGGAGATCAGCCCGAGGGCAAACACAACTTCAAGCCCTCTGATTTCGCTGCCTACAAATGACTCCGGCATTCCAAGCATCACGACAAACGGGCGCGGAACGGCGGGCAGGCGAATCGGTGTGTAAACTATTCGAAGCGGACCCGCGCCCTCTACTTCTGCGGTCTGATAAACGACCTCTCCTTGAAGACTCCGCGCAAAAAGAGTCTCGTTTGTGGGCAAAGGGTTAGCGAGAATTGCAGAGAGCCCGGCTGTCCGGCCCCTGTCATCAAGGACGGTCACATATTCTTGCGGATACCTGTTTGCAGATTCCGCCGGTTTGCCGAGAGGCCCATCGAGGAGGAGAAAAACATCTGTCTGATTCGGTTTGCGCTCGCGCAACTGCGGCGTGATCGCTTCGGCCTCCTTCCTGCTCAACATCCAGAGTTGCGTGTCAAATCTCTTTTGCGCGATGCGATGGAGAGAGTAAATCAGCCCCGCAGCCGTGAGCGTAAGTAGACATCCCATCACGGCGACATACCATATCGTGAGTCGAAGGCGAAACGTCAGCGCCATAACAGATTAAGTCATCTTGGGAGCGGCAAATGAGCCTGTCGGTGAAGCGTGATACATGAAGCGTGATACATGAAGCGTGATTCGTGATTCGTGGCTATCAGGTAGAGCGCAAGGTTAATAAAGTTTGCAAGCCTGCTTGCGTCACGCATCACGTGTCACGCTTCACGTATCACTCTCCATTCAGCCGAGGCGGCTTGCCGGAAATATCAGGCTGTCGCGTTTGGATTGGCCGCTTTCTAGCCTTTCAATCTCGTAATAAGCTTCTTCGAGTTGGGCCAGTCCTATCAAATTCCTGGCTTTTGGAAAAAGCTCCGTCTCTTCTTTTTCAATGTGTCGGCTGACGCTTGACTTCAAATCATTAAGAGCCGCCTCCCAGCTTTGCCCCTGACTATTCTTTTTATAATCGCTCAATTGAGAAAGCAGTTCATCTACTCTCTGATGATCCTTGTAAGCCTCCGACAAAACGTCGCGAGTCTCCTCGAATCTTTCGAGCACCGGGTAAAAGAATTGCTCCTCGATCTTTGTGTGATGCTCAAGCTTCTGTTTTAGCTCAGAGAAAATCTCACTCTTTGAGCGAGGCGGTTCATGAAGGACCGAGCCTTCAAGACTGCCGATCAGCGCCAGCGCCTCTTTGTGATCATCCGTGAGCCGATCCAGTAAATTCATAACTATGTGCTCCTTTGCTAATCGGGACTTATCGTATAGCCTACGCCTCGAACGGTCTTGATGAGCTTAGGTTCGAATTCCCGATCTATCTTGTCCCGAAGATTCTTCACCAGCACATCAACGGTGTTGGTAGTTGGGTCGTGATGCAAGTCCCACACCTGCTCGATGATCTCTGTGCGGGTGATGATCTGTCCCGCGCGCCGCACCAGCAATTCGAGCAGCAGGTACTCCTTGTTTGTGAGCGAAATCGTCTTATGATCTCTACGCGCCTGCCGTGAAAGCGGGTCCAGGGTCAGATTAGCCACGGCCAGCTGGCAAACCGGCATCGATTGCGCGTGACGGCCCAGAGCGCGTATGCGCGACAACAGTTCGCCGAAATCGAAGGGCTTAGTCAAATATTGATCGGCCCCGCTATCGAAGCCGATTATCTTGTCGGCGGTTGTATCTTTCGCCGTCACCATCAAGGCAGGCACGGTCCTGCCCCGGGCGCGCAGATCGCGGCAGACCTGCCGACCATCCTTATCCGGCAGAAGGCAATCAAGCAACATCACATCATAGAAATTTATGGCAGCAAGATATTCGCCATCACAGCCCGTATAGGCTACATCGACTACATGCCCGGCCTCTTCAAGCCCCCGCTTGATAAAGCTTGCAACCTTCGGTTCGTCTTCTACTACAAGCAATCGCATTATTCCCTCACAATCTCTTAAAGGATGTTCGAGTAGCTTCTATATCTTCGGCGGATTCTCGCCCGGCGTATGTCACCGCCCACTTGAGCGCAAGTCCCCCGGCAAGCGTCAGCGCCGAACTCAGGATGGTTGATGCCAGGCTCTTTTTTCGCTTGCTTGAGGATTTGCCCTCAAGAATTGTCGGCAGCACAAGACCTGCGCCCACTGCGCCGAGCCAGAATTGCGGGCTGTACTTTCCCTTCACAAGAGGGCGCGCCGCGTCTCCGGTTGTGACTAAGTAGGCCGCAAGCGCCGCCCCTTCGCAGAGCCTTGAAACCTGCCCGATCTTCTCCAGCGTTTCGAGTGGGTCGCTCGAAGTCTCACTGCTTATGGCGAGGGCGAGCGAGACGGCCGCCGCGCCTGTGCTGATCGAACTGCAAGCCATCAGCGCGCCGAGGAAACGACTCTTCGACCAGATGGGCGTGCTTGTCGTTGAGAGCAGGACGCCGGGGTAGCTCGCCATCGTGATTGCGAAAGGGAGACCCATCGCGCCTGCCAATGGCGCGGGCGCGAGTCTGCTCTCATTCTTAGAGGGGCCGTCGCCCGTCAACTGGCGAACAGTGAGAAATGAATTGGGGAGGCTGAAGGCCGTGAGCGCCCACGCTCCCAGATTCATCGGCGAAGATGGTTTGAAGATACGCAACATGTGATGGAATCGCTCGGGGCGACCGAGGTCGGCTATAAGCAGCGGCGGACAGGGCAGAAGCGAGAGGAACGACGTGTAATAACCTGCTTGAACAAGATCGCGGTAACGCTCCCGCCCGAACATATCAGCCAGGCTGCTCAAAATAAAAGACCCCGAAGAGATTCCTTCAAAGAAGAAATAGAGGGCTATCTCCCAACGCCACGAGGGGCGCTTTAGAAGCGGCACCCCGTAATAACCTTCTTCCGCTTCTGCGCGGGCGGCTTTTTCTGGAGTCGCGCGTTTTACGAGATCAACCACGGGCGAAAATTCGGGCAGCCATTCAGTGATTTCTCGCGCTTTCATTTCTACAGCCATCTCATTTCCCTTTCGCAAGCAGGAAAGCAGACGCGGCAGCAAGTCCGAGCGCCGCGCCAAAGCTGAACAGATAATTTGTCTTCATGTGCGCTCGCGGTCTGCGCGGCGCTTCGGGCAGGTTGTAAACCGATGGCCTGTCCATCAGCAAAAAGAAAGAATTCAGCGCGCTGTACTCTCCCATAGCCTCGTCGCCGTAAAGATATGCTTCGCTTAGGCCGCGCTCGTGCAGTTGCTCGACTCGCCTTCTGGCTTTCTGTTTAAGCTCGACTACGGGTCCGAATTGAATCGAATCGGTGGGACATGCCTTCGCGCAGGCAGGCTCAAGGCCGTCTTTTTGCCGGTCATAACAGAGCGTGCATTTGTGCGCCCGCCCGTCGGCTTCGTTGCGCGCAATCACCCCAAATGGACAGGCGGCCACGCAATAGCCGCACCCGTTGCAGATGTCCTGCTGGACATAGACGTTGCTGAATTCATTGTAGATTATCGAGCCCGTAGGACAGGCTTCCTGGCACGGGGCCGCCGCGCAATGCTTGCAGACATCGCTCATCATAAGCCATCGGTCTGTTCCGCGTTGGCCGTCCAACTGCTCTACAAATGCAACGTGCCGCCACGTCGTATCCGATAGAGTCACCGTGTTGTCATAGCTGTTGCCCGTCCAGTGAAAGCCGTCTGCCGGGAGTTGATTCCATTGCTTGCAGGCTACCTCGCACGCTTTGCATCCTATGCACACCGTCGTATCGGTGAAGAACCCCATTTCCTGTTTTGCGTCAGGAGGTGTGGGACGCTCGAAGGCTTCAAGGAATTGTTTAATCATATCGCCTGTCCCTCCGGCTGATCCGAATCCGGCGTGTCGGGCGCAGGCTCTCTGGTAGGCCACGGGGCCGCAGGCGAAGCCTTCTCTTCGACGCTACGAGTCAGCCGCCCTGCCCGCACGTTACAGGCGAACGCCTTTGCTTCGTGGATGCTCACGTTCGGGTCCAGCACTATTGATGTGAGGTCGTTGGCCACCGAGCCTATAGTCTCGCCCGCAAAACCCCAGTGAAAAGGGATGCCGATTTGATGAAGCAATCGGCCGTTGACTTCGAGCGGTTTGATTCGGCGTGTGACCATCGCTCGCGCTTCGATCTCACCTCTCGCGGTCCAGACCACCATCCAGCCGCCGTGCTCTATCCGGCGCTCGCGTGCAAGCTCGGGGCTTATCTCGATAAACATCTCGGGTTGTAGTTCGTTCAGCCAGCTATTGAAACGGCTCATCGGCCCGCTCAAATACTGCTCGGTCAATCGGTGGGTCGTGGCTACGATTGGATAGTTCTCATCCATCGCTTTGGCCTTCACGTTCATGGGCACATCACAACGCTCGGAGACGGGGTTGTCCTGCTGGTCGTAAAGCAGGTTTCGAACGGGTGATTCTATCGGCTCGTAGTGAGTCGGAAGCGGCCCGTCTTTTGTGCCTGCCGGAGCGAAAAGCCACCCCTTTCCATCCGGTTTCATGATAAAAGGAGAATCGCCCGAGATGGCATCCATACCCTTCGAATCCTTTTTGGGTTTGTAAGAAGGCGGCTTGTCGGGTTGAAAATCGGGTTCGTCAACGCCTGTCCATTTCTGCTTTTCCGAGTCCCACCAGATGTATTTCTTGCGCTCGGACCAGGGCTTGCCTTCGGGGTCTGCCGATGCGCGGTTGTAGAGTATCCGGCGGTTATGCGGCCAGGCGTAGCCCCAATCCGGGTGAGTGTAATTTTCAGCGTCGCGCTTGCGCGAGCGGGCGCGGTTGCGCCCTTCTTCGGGAAAGACCCCGCTGTATATCCAGCACCCGCAGGCTGTGCTGCCGTCGTCTTTCAGGTCCGAAAACCCGCTCACCTGCTTGCGGTCTGCGACCGTGTAGCCGTTTATCTCTTTCAAAATCTTCTCAACGTCAGGCTCGTCAGGTATTCGGCTCGCGCTGCCGTCGGGCAGCGTTTCCTCTTTGTCTCGCTCGTAGTCCCACGTCAGATTAAGAAGCCCCTGATCGCGGTCCGCCGTCGAGCCTTCGTAAAGCGCCTTCATTCGCTTGCCAAGGTCGTAAACAAACCAGGTGTCCGAGCGACAATCATCGGGCGGGTCTAAGGCCTTGTCGTGCCACTGTATCAGCCGTTGAGTGTTTGTGAAGCAACCGTCTTTTTCGGCAGCGGCAGCGGCAGGCATGAAAAAAATCTCTGTCTTGATCGTAGTCGGGTCGGGCGCTTCGGGGCCTTTGTACCAGTAACACGCGCTCTCGATTTCGAACCAGTCGCGCACTACGAGCCAGTCGAGATTCCTCATCGCCGCGCGATTGAGCCCCGCGTTTGGCGCACCCCCGGCCGGGTTCTGCCCAAAGAGGAAAAGCCCTTTGACTTTGCCCTCGGCCATTTTGATAAAGGTGGGCAGTTGTGAGTAGTTGTCATCAATTCGCGGAACCCATCCGAAACCCCAGTCATTCTCTTTTGTCGCCGCCTCGCCGTACCACGCTTTGAGCAGGCTCACCATGAATTTCGGAAAGTTCGACCAGTAGCCGTTTGGCACTTTCTCTTCCTCAAGATAATCCTTCAGCGTGTTGTGATTTCGTATCGCCGCAGGCTGCGGCATATAGCCCGGCAGCAAATTGTAGAGCGTCGGAATGTCTGTAGACCCCTGTATGCTTGCGTGCCCTCGCATGGCCATTATGCCGCCGCCGGGCCGCCCCATATTGCCGAGCAGAAGCTGAAGTATCCCGGCAGCGCGTATCATCTGCACGCCCGTTGTGTGCTGGGTCCAGCCTACGGCGTAGACTATCGCGCTCGTGCGGTCGCGGCCAGAGTTTTTCGATAGCGTTTCGGCTACTCGGATGAGGTCTTCCTTCTTGCAGCCGCAAATGGAGGCGACCATCTCAGGCGTATAGCGGGAATAGTGGCGTTTCAAAATATTCAGGACGCAGTGCGGGTCTTTGAGGGTCGGGTCGCTCGGCGGTTGCGGGTTCTGAATAAAGCCAAGTCGCTCGCTCAAGGATTCGCTCTTTATCTCAGGCGGCGTACGAGTAGGTGGCGCATCGTCGGGCTCGCCCTGATAATTCCAGTCGGTTGACTCGGGCTCGTAATGTTTCTTTTCAGGTTCGTATCCATTGAAGAGGCCGCCGAGGTCGTCTGCATCGGCGTAATCTCGGTTGATGAGCGTCGTGGCGTTGGTGTAAGCCAATACGTATTCCTTAAACCACAGATCATTTTCGAGGATGTAGTTTATGAGGCCACCGAGGAAGGCGATGTCGGTTCCTGCTCGAATCGGGACGTGCACATCGCACATCGCGGAGGTGCGGGTAAATCGCGGATCGACGTGTATGAGCTTGCCTCCGCGCTCGCGCGCCTTCATCGGCCAGCGAAAGCCTACCGGATGCGCCTCCGCCATATTCGAGCCCATTATCATTACGCAATCGCTGTTTGCGAGGTCCTGCTGAAAAGTGGTGGCCGCGCCGCGACCGAATGAGATGCCCAGACCGGGCACCGAGGCGCTGTGTCATATACGCGCCTGATTCTCGATAGAGACTACGCCCAGCCCGCCTCCAAACAGCTTCTTGATAAGATAATTCTCTTCGTTGTCCATAGTCGCGCCGCCGAGGCAGGCGACCGTCGTCAGGTGATTCAAGACCTTCTCTTGTTTTCGCTCGATGAAATCGGCCTCTCTCGTCTCTTTTAATTTCCGGGCTATGCGGTCCATCGCCCAATCGAGCGGGCGTTCTTCCCACCTGCTCGAATAAGGCGCGCGATAGAGCACCTTTTTGATGCGATGCGGATTGACCGTAAGCTGAAAAGTGCTCGCCCCTTTGGGGCAGAGCGTGCCCTCGTTGATCGGACTTTCATAGTTGCCTTCGATGTCGATTATCTTTCCGCCTTTGACATAGACCATCTGAGCGCACCCGACCGCGCAATACGGGCAGATGCTTTCGACTTCGACCGCGCCTCGAATGCGCGAGCCCTTCCTTATCGAATTTGGACTGAAAGGCTGATCCTCAATCGAGCGATGATTCGAGCCGTTACCTTGAACGGACGTGTGATTATTGCCTCTGTTTTTGAAAAACTTCTTCATGGAATCCCCCAGGATTAGATAGACAGAATTAACAGGATTTTGAAAGATTCAACAAGATTCTTTCTCAATCTTTTGAAATCCTGTTAATCCTGTCAAAAATATTCGGGGCAATCCTTATGCCGGGCCGTAAAGATTAGAAATCAAGGGTATCAGCTACAAATAAGGGACATGCCGATTCAATATTGGGACAGTTTACAGACTGCGCGTCAGGTAATCGCTCATTGTGAGCCAGAAGAGTATTCCGAGCCAGAACAGCCCCGCCCCGATAATGATGCGCGTCAGGCGGATGCTGTGTCGCACGTGCATAAAGTAGAGCACTACAACCGACGCTTTAGCAATTGCTATGGCTACGGCTGCCAGAAGATTGAACGGTCCCATTTTGAGATAAGCGACTCCCCACGTGGTCAGAGTCAGAATGAGCAACCCCACATAAACCAGAGCGTATGTTTTCTGCCCTATCTTTTTTTCCGCCATAAGATCTGCCTCGCTTTCGTCAGCGCGGGTCTATCAGGTAGAGCAATGGATAAAGAAATATCCAGACTATGTCTACGAAATGCCAGTAGAGGCCGACTACCTCGACCGGCGTGTAATAGACGGGCGAATAGACGCGCCTCTTTGCCTGAATCAGAATGTATGTCACAAGCCCGAGACCTACCGTCATATGGAGCGCGTGCAGCCCGGTCATCGTGAAATAGAGAAAGAAATAGATTTGAACGTAAGGGGCCAGCGCGCCTTCGTAATGAAAATCTATCCCGGGAACCAGATGGTCTTCATAGTGATGATAGTATTCCAGGAACTTGAGCGCGAGAAAGACCGCGCCGAGCAATATCGTCAGACTCAATCCCACAAGCACTCGTTTGCGCCCGCCTACCTCGGAGCCATAGACCGCCATCGCAACGGCGAAGCTGCTCGAAATCAGAATCGCCGTGTTGAGAGTGCCTACGCCTACCTCCATGTGATGGCTTCCCTCAAAGAATGCTGCCGTGTAGAGATGGCGATAAACGGCGTAGGCGGTAAAGAGCACGCCGAACAGCAACAACTCCGTCATCAGGAAGACCCACATCCCAATGGTAGAGGCTTCCCGCTGTTGCTCCATGTCGCGGAACTGCACTACAAGCGATTGAGTGGTCTCAGGCAACTTCGGCCTCCTCTATTCCGGTCTTGTATGGCTGAGCGGGATAGTTGTAAGGCGGCTCGGTCACTTCGGGCGTCTCATCGAAATTCTCTTTCGGCGGCGGCGACGGCGTCTGCCATTCAAGCCCCGTAGCTCCCCACGGGTTAGGCCCCGCGTCGCGCCCGTACCTCATGGACCAGAAGAGATAAACGAGCGGCAACAGATAACCCAGCCCAAGAATCGAAGCGCCCGCCGACGACATCACATTGAGCGTCTGAAATTCGGGTGGATATATGTGATAACGCCGGGGCATCCCCAGATAACCCAGAATGAATTGCGGGAAGAAGGTCAGATTGAAACCTACGAAGACAATCAGAGCAGCAAGCTTTGCCCACCATTCAGGGTAGAGCTTGCCGCTTATCTTCGGCCACCAGTAATGCAGGCCGCCAAAATATGCCATCACCATCCCGCCTACCATGATGTAGTGGAAATGCGCGATGATGAAGTAGGTGTCGTGCACGTGCACGTCGAGCCCGAGCGCCGCCAGAAATAATCCCGTGAGCCCGCCTATAGTGAACAGCCCTATAAAGCCGAGCGCGTAAAGCATCGGAGTTTGAAAAGAGATCGAGCCCTTGTAGAGCGTAGCGGTCCAGTTGAAGACTTTGATTGCGGAAGGGACCGCCACCAGATAGCTCAGAAAAGAGAAGGTCATCGCGGCATATACGGACATGCCTGCTACGAACATGTGATGGCCCCAGACCAGAAATCCAAGAAAGGCTATCCCCAGAGTCGCAAAGGCTATGAACTTGTATCCGAAGATTCGCTTCCTCGAAAAACAGGTTATAAGCTCGCTCACAACGCCCATCCCCGGCAGTATCATGATGTATACGGCCGGGTGGGAATAGAACCAGAAGAAGTGTTGATAAAGCAGCGAATCGCCTCCCAGCGCCGGATCGAATATGCCTACGTGAAAGATTCGCTCGACCATCACAAGCAAGAGCGTGACGCCGAGCACGGGGGTCGCAAGCACCAAAATGATGCTTGTCGCGTAGATCGACCAGACAAAGAGCGGCAGGCGAAACCACGTGAGCCCCGGGGCGCGCATGCGGTGGATTGTCACTATGAAATTCAGCCCCGTCAGTATGGATGAGAACCCTACTATGAATATGCCGAGCGTGGTCGAGACTACGTGCGTGTTTGATGATGTGGTGCTGAAGGGCGTGTAGAAGGTCCATCCCGTGTCGATGCCACCGCTCAGGACTACCCAGAAGGTAAAGACGGCTCCCAGAATGTATATGTACCAGCTCAACAGGTTGATGCGCGGAAAGGCCAGGTCTTTGGCTCCGATCATGAGCGGCACGAGGAAATTTCCGAGCACCGCCGGTATCGAAGGAATCAGAAAAAACCAGACCATTATCACACCGTGAAGGGTGAAGAATTTATTGTATGTGCCGGATGTGACCAGATCGCCTTCGGGCGTCATCAACTCCAACCGCATAAGGACCGCAAAGACTCCTCCTACGAAAAACATCAGCGTAAGCGACACCATGTAGAGCAGAGCTATTCGCTTGTGGTCCGTTGTAAAGAGCCACGACCTTATGCCGTAGCTTTCATTCAGATAATGCTTTCTGGTTTTTTCGACGACTGCCGTGCTCATTATCTTTTCCCTTATCGTTGCTCCTTGCCTTCTTCCGGGTTCACGACTGGACCTACGGGGGCGGGCTGCGGCCCCGTGGGTGAAGAGACGGGCGGGATCTGCTCGCGTCCGCTCGCAAGCGATTTGATGTAGGCGACCAGAAGAGATAGTTGTTCTTCATCAACCTGATTCTTAAACGTGGGCATTATCGGCTGAAACCCGGCCACAACTTTCGCGGTCGGGTCGAGTATAGATTCGCGTATGTAATTCTCGTCTGCGAGAACCATTCCCTGATTTTGGACTATGACCTGTCTGCCAAAGAGGCCTTCGAGCACGGGGCCGCGAGATTCGGAATCGCCTCTGTGACAGGTATCACAGGCGAGCTTGCGAAAGAGTTTTTGCCCCTCGGAGGCGAGCGATCCGTCCGGCCCTTCATTCAGCCATTTCTTAAAATCGCCCGGCTCCATCACTATCACTTCGCCCACCATCTGTGAATGGTTTGTGCCGCAATACTGAGAGCAGAAGAGGTTGTATCTGCCGGTCTTTGTCGCCTCGAACCACGTGATTGTGTACCGGCCCGGCAGCAGGTCTTTGTGGAGCCGAAAGTCGGGTACGAAGAAACTGTGGATGACATCCTGCGACACCATCATTAATTTGATGGGGCGACCAAGAGGCACGTGAAGTTGGTTGATCTCCCGCTGGCCGCCGGGGTGCTCGAATTTCCACATCCACTGTTTGCCTATCACGTAGACTTCCTGTGCATTGGCGGGCGGGCGTTCGAGCGCGAAATAGAGCTTCGCGCCCCAGAAGAATATCCCTGTGAAGATGAGGAAAGGGATCACCGTCCAGACGATTTCGAGAAGGTTGTTGCCGCGAATCTGGCGGGCCTGCTGATCTTCGGAGCGACGGCGATATTTGATGCAGAAGTAGATTATGAGAAGAATGACCCCGATTGCCACCGTGCCGCAGACCGCAAGCAGGAAGAAGAACAGGGCGTCGATATTCCCCGCCGCCCTGGAAGCCTCATCGGGAAAGAATGGGATGAGCAACAACATAATTACAAATTGACCCCTTCGAGCCGGTCCCCTTTTGCCAGCATCATTCAACTCTCAAAGGATTCTTTGGCTTCCGGTTCCAATCTTTACGCAGCATCACAAGCACAAAGGCCGCGAGAGCCGCGAGCGTTACCACTCCGCCTGCCCGCATGGAGTTCACCGCAATCGCGGTGTATTTCCCCGTCGTCGGATCGTAGTGAAAGCAGAGCAGCAATAACTGGTCTACGGGCGATCCGATCTTGTTCGCCGAGGCCTCGACCAGCCCGAGGCGCAGGTCTCTTGCCGGGTACTCTATGCCGTAAAAGTAGCGGGAAAGCTTTCCCTGCGGAGTCAGGATCATGATGCCTGCCGCGTGCGCGAATTGACCCGTAGCCGAATCGTATCGATACTTGAACCCTACTGCGTCCGCGAGCCGTTTTATAGAAGCCCCTTCGCCGGTCAGAAAATGCCAGCCCTCGCGTGCCCCCGCTCGCACATAATGCCTCACGAATGTAGCTTTCTTTTCGGCCGCCATCGCCGGAGTCTCGCGTGAATCAAAACTCACCGTAATGACATCAAACTCTTTCCCTATATCGAATCGAAGATCGGATAGGCTGTTTGTCAACCCGGTCAAGACTACATTGCACAGCATAGGACATTGATAATAGACAAGCGTCAGTATGACCGGGCGACCCTTGAAGTACTGGCCAAGCCTGACCCTGTTCCCCGATTCGTCAACGAACTCCAGATCGAGCGGAACCTGTTCGTTCAAGTGTTGCTCGATGCGGATGTCTCCCGGCACGGCGGACTGCGAAGACGAATCTTCGGCACGTGCCGATCGGGCAAAAATGATTAAGACAACGAGAGCCGCTGTCAGACAGAATCTCTTCATTTTTTCTTCACCTCCGGTTTTGATTCAGGCGTATCCGATAGCCCTTTTTCAGCCACGATCTTCATCGCCTGTTCTATGGGAATCCTCACGGTCCCTGCGTTGCGATCCACCCAGCCGTAGTTGTCGAGTATGAGGCGGTCACGGCTGCGCAAAGTCCGCAGGTCTTCGACGGGGCGGGTCTGCAATCGGGGCTCGGGAAACTCTGCGGGCGGTACGGGCAGCGGTGACGGCCCGCCTCTGTGCTCTGAAAACGGGGGATTGTATGCAGGGTTCTCGTGCCTGCTGAACGTTTCATAGAGTGCCCAGATTCCCACGGTGATGATGACCGCCGCTATGATAGCTCCTGCGGCTGTGCGCACGATGACCTGAGTGTTGACATCGCTCTTTTCGTACCGGACATCAAGGTGCTTTACGGCGAGGACTTCTTCTGACGGATGTTCTTCCGGCAAATGTTTTTCCTCGCGATCTGGATTTTCATCACTGCTCATCTTCGAATGCCTTCTCCGCGTAGGGATCGTTTAGTGGCAACAGGGGTCTTCCATTCAGTTGCCGCAGAAAGACGGCAAGCCAGATGCCTCCGATTCCTATCGTCGCTATAAAATCCATCCAGTGCAGGCTGAGGTTTTGCGGATAAAATGCGGGCTCGATAAGCCATACAAGGTCAACGAATCGCATCAGGATTATCACCACTACGACTATCGCAAGCTTTCGCGTATCGCGTTTTATCTTGCGCGACAACAGCATGTAAAAGGGCAGAAAGAAGTGAAACAGGATCAGCGCCGCTGCCACATATTTCCATCCGCCGCCTATGCGGGGCAGATACCAGCCTACTTCTTCGCGCAGGTTGCCCGTCCATATCAGGAGGAACTGCGCGAAAGAGCAATAAGCCCACAGCATCACGAAAGCCAGCATCAGATTGCCCAGATCGTTCAAATGCTTCTCTTTGATAACTCGCGCAAACGGCTCACGGTCTGCGAGCAGAATCACCACGCCTATCGAAAAGGCGAAGGCCGCAAGCCCCTCTCCGGCGATAAAGATCAGGGCATAAATGGTCGAATACCAGCGAGGCTCAAGCGACATTATCCAGTCGATCAAGGCAAGCGAGAGGGTCACGGCAAGAACGAACAGCCCCGGCCCGCTCAGCCGTTGCATCAAGAGCGCAAATCTCGGCTCGCCCGTCTCGTCCTGTTCGAGCGACCAGCGATTCAACAGGTAGGCCGTGACCACCCACACCGCGAAATAGATGGCGGCCCGTCCGAGAAAGAAAGGGATGTTGAGATACCCGCTCTTATTTTCGAGAAGTGGGTCAGATGCCATGACCTCGGGCTGTGTCCATATGTAAAGACTGCGCAGTCCGAAAAGAAGCGGCACAAACAAGATCACCATCAGCGGAATCGTAGTGGTTGCGGATTCGAGAGCGCGTCTGATGATGAGACCCCACGCACCGCCCGTCAGATGTTGCATCATCAGGATGCCGAGAGAACCAAGAGCAAGCCCCGCCCAGAACATGTAGCCGAGCAGATAAGAGCGGAAGAATTGCGCGGGGCTGAAGATCGCCCCGATGAGGCAGAGTATCAACCCGAATATGCCTACCGCGAGCAACGGTATTTGAAACCGGGCGAGGTCGCGAGGCGTCTTGTCGGCATATTCGCTCACCGTTGACCTCCTCCCTCTTCAAGCTGTTGCCTTTTGTCTTCAGGCACATCATCAATCCCGGCATTCTGGCTCAGTTGCAGCGCGCGGATATAAGCGATGACAGCCCATCTGTCATCCCTGTTGATCTGCACTGCGTAGCTCGGCATGCTGCCAAATCCGTTTGTGATCACATCGTAGAAATGTTTGAGTGGAGCCGAGCGCAACCTTTCAGAGTGCAAGGATGGTGGCGGGCTGAACCCTCTCTGCACGATCATTCCGTCGCCGTAGCCCGTCTCGCCGTGGCAGACCGAGCAATAGATGTTGAATCGTTCGCGCCCGCGCGCAAGCATCTCCATAGTGACGGCGAGTGGAAAGGTCTTCGTTTCGACAGGTTCTTGAAACCTTCGCGCATCGCCTGAGCGAAGAAAGGGGTTCTCTCTCGCATACGCGCGCGGAACGGTTCCGTGTGGAGGATGTCGCGCCACCTTTCCGTCTTCAAAAAGAGAGCTTGATTCAAGGGGGCGGTAACTCGGCTGCGCTCCCATCTGTTGGGCGCAGGCCGATAGAAACGCCAGACTAACGACGGCGCAAAGGATGCGGATCACAGGCGATACTCTTTTTCTCCTAATCAATAACATCAATGACCTCGCGCGGGTTCAGGCTCTCAAGAAACTCACGCGTTTCGACCTGATCGAACTTCGGGTCTTCCGCCTGTATGCACAGAAAGAAACGATCCTGCGTCGCGCACGAGAAACGTTCTACGGTGAACAGCGGGTGATAAGGTTGTGGCAATCCGTTTAGAGCAAGCATCCCGAGCGCGCCCGAAAGCGACCCGATAAGCACGGTCAATTCGAACGTGATGGGGATGAACGAAGGCCAGCTATTGAGCGGGCGGCCTCCTATATTTATTGGATAGCTGATCGTTGCCGCGTAATATTGCATCAGGAATCCGCCAAGCCCGCCTATGATGCCGCCTATCAGAACTATAAGCGGTATCCACGACCGCTTGCCTCTTATCAACTTCGACACCTCTTCAATTGAAAACGGCGTATAAGCTTCCATCCGTCTGTAGCCCTCTTCATGCGCCCGCTTTGTTGCATCGAACAGCGTCTGTGGATCTTCAAATTCTGCGAGTATCCCGTAAACGGAAGACCATTTCTTCATATCTCAACCTCTGATTCGTGATGTGTGATTCAAGCAGGCTTGCAAATTGTCTTTGACCTGTGACCTGCTTGAAAGTCGAGCGCATCACTCCGCCTCCTTTACCTTCGCCTGCGGCAGCAGTTCGCGCATCTCGGCTATCGAGATCATCGGCAGGAATCTTATGAAGAGAAAGAAGAGCGACAGAAACAGCCCGAAAGAGCCGATCAGCGCCGTCCAATCCCAGAATGTTCCGGCGTATCGCCCCCACGATGACGGCAGGAAATCGTGATGCAGGCTTGTTACCACGATGATGTATCGCTCGATCCACATCCCTATGTTGATCAGTATCGAGACGGCAAAAAGCAACAGCACGTTCTGCCTTGCGCGCTTGAACCAGAGCAGTTGCGGCGTCCCCAGATTGCAGAGAAGCAAGACCCAGTACATCGCAGCATACCCGCCCGTCATTCTGTTGATCTCGATGTATCGCTCGTAGATGTTCCCGCTGTAATAAGCAAAGAACCATTCGGAGAGATAGCTATAGAGAACTATCATTCCCGTAGCCAGCAGTATCTTGGCCATGTTTTCCAGATGGCGATGCGTGACGAAATCTTCGAGCTTGAAGGTGAAGCGAAGAGGTATGGCAAGCGTCAGCACCATCGCGAAGCCGGAATAGATGGCGCCCGCTACGAAGTACGGCGGGAAGATCGTCGAGTGCCAGCCCGGCACAACGGCTACGGCAAAGTCGAAGCTCACAACCGTATGGACGGAGACTACAAGCGGCGTAGCAAGCCCCGCAAGCAACAGATAGACCTTTTCATAGTTGTGCCAGTGATTCGACGCCCCGCGCCAGCCCATCGACAGAAAGCCGTAGACTCTCCATGTCCAGCGCCTCTCGGCCCGGTCGCGCAAGGTCGCGAGGTCGGGAATCATTCCTATATACCAGAAGATCAGCGAAACGGTAGCGTAAGTGAATACGGCGAAGACATCCCAGACAAGCGGGCTGCGAAACTGCGGCCATAGCCACATCGTGTTCGGGTAGGGTAGCAGCCAGTAAAAGAACCAGGGCCGCCCCAGGTGAAGCAGCGGGAACAGACCGGCGCAGGCGACGGCGAACAGCGTCATCGCTTCCGCAAAGCGATTTATCGAAGTCCTCCATTCCTGATGCAGCAGGAGAAGGATGGCCGATATGAGAGTACCGGCGTGGCCTATCCCTATCCACCAGACGAAGTTCGTGATGGCAAACCCCCAGGCCACGGGAATGTTCACGCCCCAGATGCCTATGCCTACAAAGATCAGCCGCGCGATTGTGTAGAGCAGGACCATAAGCCAGAGAAAAGAGACGCCGAAACCGATAAACCAGCCTATCGAGGTCTTGCGCGCAAGGACTATAGAACTGATCTTATCGGTGACCGACAGGAATGTATGGCTGCCCCTTACGACCGGCGGGCGAGCCAGCTCCTGACGCTCTTTTTCTCTGGTCTCTTCTTTGATCTCTTCCGATCCCAATCGGTTACTCCGTTTCGATTTCAGGGTTAGGGTTTCGCACCGTCATCAAATAGGTTGTTCTAGGTTGCGTGTTCAATTCGGCGAGCAAGCCATAATCGGTCGGCTCGGCCTTGAGCCTTGCCACGTGAGAGTTCGGGTCATTCTTATCCCCGAACGTGATGGCTTCGGCAGGACAGGCCGCCTGACAGGCGGTAACTATCTCGCCGTCGCGCACCGTCCGGTCTTCTCTTTCTGCCGCTATCTTCGCCGTGTTTATTCGCTGAAGGCAGTAGGTGCATTTTTCCATCACGCCGCGAGACCGGACCGTCACATCCGGGTTCATTTGAAGCTGCACGAACGGCGTGTCATAAGCGGCATATTCGAAGAAGTTGAAGCGGCGCACTTTGTACGGGCAGTTGTTTGAGCAGTACCGCGTGCCTACGCAGCGATTGTATGTCATCTCGTTTAAGCCTTCGCTGCTGTGAGAAGTCGCTTCAACGGGGCAGACCAGTTCGCACGGAGCCTTTTCACAATGCATGCACAGCACGGGCTGATTCAGCACTTCGGGATTTGCAGGGTCGCCCTTGTAGTAGCGATCAATTCGCAGCCAGTGCATCTCGCGCGCCCGGAGGACTTCCGACTTGCCCACTATGGGGATGTTGTTTTCGGCCTGACAGGCGATGACGCACGCATTGCAGCCTATGCACGAGCCCGTGTCTATCGACATGCCCCAGGCATAGCCGTCGTATTTCCATTCGGGATAAAGCGTGAGGTATCTTTTCGACTCTTCTTCTGCCTTCTCTTGCGTGGGGTGTTCCAGATACTCGCGGATGGTGATCGAGCGCACAGGCTCGCGCCCTTCCATCTGATGATGAGCCTGAACGCAGACGATTTCGTATCGCTCGCCCGTCTTGCTGATTTCAAGCCCGTCTGAAAACCATTGCGCATCCGAAGTGCGAAGCGAATAGGCGTTGAACCCCAGTCCGGTCCCGATGCTCCCCGCCTGCGTTCGACCATAGCCCAGATAAACCGTCACCGAATCATCGGCGTGTCCCGGCACGATCCACACGGGGGCGCGAAGGCTGCGGCCTTGAAAGTGCAACTCGATCACATCGGTGATCGAGCCTCCGTGCGCCCCTCCGTGAGCATTGACCTCGGATGAGAGATCGAATCGTTTGGCCGTTGCAGGGCTTATGAGTGCGGCGTTGTCCCATGCGAGTCTGGTCAGCGGTTTGGGAAGTTCTTGAAGCCATCCGTTGTTGGCAAAGCGCCCGTCATATATCGAAGGATCGGTCCGAAATACTATCTCAAGCCCTGAAGGCCGGTCTGCCGCCGAGGATTGATCTAATGATGTTGACTGGGAAGGGCTATTGTTTGATCGAGCATTGACTGATTGAGCGGAGACTGATTGAGCATTGTTTGTTTCGGTGGAGCCGGGCGCTGTCTGATGCGCCGTGCCGGAAATCATCCCGAGCCGCAACGTTTCGCGCCACCACTTTTCAAACTCTGCCGATGGAGCCTGTGTCTGAGCGGTCTGCGCTTCGGAGGTCGCACCCTTATTTGTTTGGGAATCGGGTGGAGGATTCGATTGCGCGGCTTTCTGTCTATTCTCTTTTTGCTCTGTTGCGGCTGCCGGCTCCATTTGAATAGCTGGTACCTGGGGTCCCGTCTTCTTCCAGTATTCACGCACGAGATCGTAACCTGAGCGATACGGGTTGTCGGTAAAAATGGTCAGAAGTTCGCCGGTAGTCTTGCCTCCAAAAAGAGGCGTTATCATCGGCTGAATAATGCTGATCGTGCCGTCATACGCGCGAGCGTCGCCCCACGATTCAAGGTAGTGAGCCTCGGGAATGTGCCACTGGCAGAGCGCCGATGTTTCGTCAAAGTAGAGGTTGTGGTGAACGCTCAATCTGACCTTCTTCAAGCACTCGGCAAAAGGGAAATCAGCCGGGGCCGTCAGCGCAGGATTGCCGCCCGAGATAATAAGCTCTTCGACTGTGCCCGCTTCCATATCCTGAATAAGGCGGAGGAGCGATTCGAGTTGATTGGTTGGATTGACCTCGACCGGATCGATATAGCTCAATGTGTTTCCCACATTGCCGAGCGCCCGATTCATAGCGTGAACCATCGCGTGAACCGAGGGCGGCTGGCTGTTGCCCGCTATGATTATCGTCGAGCCGCGATGGGCGGTCAGGTCTCGCGCAAGCGCGTTGATCCATTCCGCGTGATCTATATCGGAAGGCGTCGGGCTCGTCTGTTCAGGCGCGGCTCCTATCGCGGAGGCAACTGCGCGAGCGAAGGCTTCTATCCGGCCTGCCTTTATCGGCAGGCGATGATCGGCCATCGTTCCGGTGTTTGTAGGCGTGCACTCCACGGCGTAGAGTCGATTCATATCGGTCTTACCCACGCGCACTCGCCGCTTCGAGATAAAGTCGCGCGCATAACGTGTGCCTGCGCCTTCGATTGAAAAAAAGTCGGCATCCAGTGCGAGAACCACATCGGCCCTGTCAAAGTGGTAGATGGTCTGCACGTATCGGCCTAGAGCCAGCCGCCCGCCCTCTCGCTCGTTATCGCGCGCTGCCGCGTCGTATTGATGCCAGATTGTTTTCGGGAGCCTCTCCGAAATTGTCTGTATCAGACGAGCGAGAGTCGGCGATGTTGTGGTCTCGGTGAGGAATCGCAAACCCTCGCCCTGTCGCGCGGCGATGCTGGGAATCTCTTTCAGCATCTCGCGGAAGAAATCATCCCATGTCGTTATCTGTCCGTTGTGCATTGCCGATTGCGAGCGGTCAGGATCGTAAAGCGACAGCACCGAAGCCTGCGCAAAGACATCCGTAGCGCCGAGGCTCGCGGGATGGTCGGGGTTGCCTTCTATCTTGGTAGGACGCCCTTCGTGAGTCTCTACGACAAGCCCCGAAGCGTACCCGCCGAGCGTCATCGCGGTCGCATAAAAGAGCGGCTTGCCGGGGATAATCTCTTCGGGCTGGCGCACGTAGGGCGCGATCTTTCCAATAGGCTGCCTCGCGGCGCAGCCCGTTAATCCGGCAAGCGCAAGCGACGCGCTCATCAATTTCAAGAAATCCCGTCGGTCGAGCGCGTTCTCAAGCATCGCGGTCTGGTTACCCGACCTGTGGCTGCGCGTTCCGGCAGATTCCTCTCTTTCTGCGAGTTCCTCAAGGCTCTGCCAGAGCCTGCGCCCCTCTTCGATCAAGGTAGTGTGTGGATCTTGCTTCACCCTGCAATCCGTTCTCTCTATCTGTGACACGTAGAGCAATCGGTCAGCCTGCGTGTGTCCTTGATGTTGTAGAGTTTGATAAGCTCCCGTCCGAGGTCGGACCTGTTTTTCGGAGCCTGCCAGTCCATATTGAATACTTCTTCGCGCGGCCTGACGAATCGCGCCGGGTCGCGGTGACACTCCAGACACCACTGCATCAACATAGGGCTTGCCTGCCAAGTCAGCGGCATCTGGTCCATCCGCCCGTGGCAGGTCGCGCAGCCTACGCCTTTGTGGATATGAATGCTGTGATCGAAATAGGCGAACTGTGGGAGGTTGTAGACCCTGGTCCAGATAAGCGGTTTTCCGGTGCGGTAACTCTCTCGCACGGGTTCGAGCAAGGGGCTGCCGGTCCATATCTGCGAATGGCAATTCATGCAGGTAGAGGTAGGCGGCATCCCGGCAAAGGCGGATGTCTCGACCGTCGCGTGGCAATAGCGGCAATCAATGCCGAGTTGCCCTGCGTGGTGTTTGTGGCTGAAAGGCACAGGCTGTGGCCGCGGCACGCCCACTTCGGTAATGTATGGCGAAATGCCTATGGTGTAGGTCGCCCAGGCAATAAAGGCGAGCAGAAAGACCGCGCCATAGATAGTCACACGGGCAATCGTATTCGTGCTACGATGGGATGTTCGATGCATTGTGGCGATTCTGTCTGACCCGGATCGGCGAAACGATGAACAGGCAGCGAGGCTCAGTCAACGGCCCTCATAATCGGGGGCTGAGATCGAGCGGGCAACCTCTGGCCTGGAACGGGAATATTCCGAGCGCCCATTCATCTCCCGTTTCGTCTCCGCCAGATAATCTGGTCTGCCTGTAAAGATACACTTTCAGACTTAAAGCTTTATGAAAATGAGATGAAGTTTTTTTCAGAATAATCCGAGGCCAGTTGATTCTCAGTAAGCTCTTTATGCGTGCGAAGCTTTTCCTGAGAATAGGCGGCGTGGGAAAATCGAGCGGCTCTTGATCGCAAATCACAAGCCCTCACAATGAAAGCGCCGCTGCCGCTGAGTGTAATCGCATCGCGGCGGAGTTTCTTGGGTGATGCGTGATTCGTGATATAACAGGCTTGTAAGGCAGCTTAAACGGAATGCTTGCTCGAAAATCACGCATCACGCATCACTCTTTACGAATCACCCAAGGAATTTTCGTAACCGTCGATCTCCTTCCATCGTCTTTAGCAATGTGGCCACCAAGCCGGGTCCGCGCCTTATAGCCGCGAATCCGGGCCGGGTTGATGATCCGGAATGGTTCTTTGTCAATACAATCGCGTGCCGCTTAACTGATACGGTTTGATGTAAAAGCCCGTCAGAGGTTAACTTACAAGGGGTGGATTTTTTAGGATGAAAGCGAGATCAGCCGAGTTAGCGCCTGTAGAGGGAAGGCGCTAGGAGATCAGGAGGCTTTTGCCAGGCGACCGTAAGAGTCAGTCAAATAACCTCATCGCGCAAGGTGCGGCTCCGCGCGCCCAGGCTGAAGTTTCGGCTGGCGCCGATGCCGAGCCCCTGGCGATTGAAGAGGAATCGGACCTGCGAGCAGTAACCGGCAAGGCGGGCGAAGATGATTTGATCCGCCAGAGCCTGGCCGGAGACCAGTACAGTTACGAGGTTCTGGTTCGCCGTTACAGCCCGCGAGTCTTCAATATAATCGGCAGCTTTTTTCGCCGCCGCGACATGATCGAAGACATCGCGCAGGAGGTTTTTGCCAGGGCCTATTTTTCGCTTGCGACCTTTACGCTTGGGCGTTCTTTCGAAGCCTGGGTTGCAAAGATCGCGGTAAATGCGTGCTACGATCAATTGAGAGCGCAGCGCCGCCGGGCTGAGTATCACATGCCAGAGGGCGCAGAAAACGAGGGCGAATGGCTCGAACTTCAAATGCTAGAGGCGGCTTTTGATCGGCACGCGAGCGCCGAACGGCAGCGCGAATCGGCAGATATTGCCGAGAGATTGCTCGAAAAGCTTGAGCCCGAAGACAGGCTGGTGATTGTGCTGATGGACAGGGATGGGTATTCTGTAGGCGAAATTTCCGAGATGACCGGGTGGGGTCATTCCAAAATCAAGGTGAGGGCCTTTCGGGCACGAAGGACTTTGCGAGCGGCGATGAAGCGGCTGATTATGAGCGCCGAACGCAAACAGAGGAATATGAAATGAAGAATCGAACCCGTGGCGGGGTGACAATCAGTTGCCGACAAGCGCGCAAGCAGTTCTCGCGCTTGTCGGAAGACGCGACCGGTGAAGGGCGCTCAAGCGCGGAGCGCCCCGTTCTTGAGCCCTCCGTTCTTGAGCGCCATGTTCAATCGTGCGAGAGATGCTCGCGTGAGTATCGAATATTTGCTTTTACGCAGGTGGTGCTTGATCGCGCGGGAGCCGATCACCCGGTTGAGCCGGGCGAGGATTTCTTTATCGCGCTTCGGGCCAGAATCAATCGCGGACCCGGGTGGGCGTCTCGCTTCGGTATCAGCAGTGGCGCAGACGAACCCTGGGCGTCTGTGGTGATGGTGGCGGCGCGGCAGCTTATACCAATTATGGCCGTATTGCTTCTTTTGATAATAGGCGCGTCATTGCTCTGGAGCGCCGCCACCCCACGAAACGGCGAGATGGCTATTCGCCCGAGCGAGCGTGTGATATTCAACGATGTTTATGATTTATCCCGACCGACACCCGATGATGTCCTGGAAACACTGGTGGCGGTGGAGGAAACTGAGAATGGAAAGTAATACCAGAAGTCAAACCAAAGCGCGCTTGATCGTGCTTGCAGTATTCGCAATAGGTTTTTTGGCCGGCGCGCTGGCCATGAACCTCTATTCCGGCATAACCACTTCCGATCCGTCGCGCGAAGAGCATAACCACAAGCCACAGGATTACATCATCGAAAAGATGACTACCCGTCTCAAACTCACCCCCGATCAGCGAGACCAGATCAAGGGCATACTAGATGAAACCTTCGACAAGTACGCAGATATCCGAAAAGATATAGAACCGCGTATTGACGTAGTGCGCCAGCAGGGCAGAGATCGCATGCGTGCTGCACTTTCCCCCGAACAATTGCCTGAGTTCGAAGAGCTTGTCCGCGAAAGCGACCGCAGGCGCGAACAATTCAACGACAAAAATAAGAGGTAAAGCGTCTAAAGCAAGCTGACCCGTTCATCGCTTGCGAGTAACCAGTGGAACGGGGTTCTTAATTTAGCTCGGGAAGTATATATAATGAAAAAACTGATAGCTGTATCTCTCAGCGCATTTTTGATGCTGATTAATTTTGGCAGTCTGGCTGGCTCCTCTATGGCTTACGGTCAGGGAACGGCCGAGGTGCGAGGTCTTGTAACCGACGAAACCGGGGCGTTTATACCCGCAGCGCCGATAGTTATGGATGACGGCAAGGGGCACCATTATGCGGGCCAGACCGATGAACAGGGACGTTATCGGTTCACTCGCGTCGTCCCCGGTTTATACACCCTTACTGTAGAGGTCGAAGGGTTTGCCCCCTTCAGCGAGCAGGTCGATGCCACGAAGAAGCAATCAATCACGCTCGATGCTCAACTCAAAGTCTTTATCGAAGAGCAGACCGATGTGACGACGGATTCGCCGGGCATCTCTGCCGACCCCGACAATAACCTCTCGGCCATCACGCTTACGCCCGCCGACATAGAGGCTTTGCCCGATGACCCGGATGAGTTGCTCGACACGCTTCGCCAGATGGCGGGCGCTGCCGGGGGCGGCGATGACGCGGCCGTATACGTAGGCGGGTTCCGCGAGCGGGGTCGCATCCCGCCGAAAGAAGCGATCCAGATGATTCGCATAAACGCAAACCCGTTTGCCGCCGAGTTTTCCGAAGTCGGCTTTCGCCGGATCGAGATCATCACCAAGCCGGGTACGGATGATTTTCACGGCAGCCTGCGATTCAACTTCAATGATGAATCCCTGAATGCCAGAGACGCTTTCGCGCCCTCAAAGGCCGCCCTGCAAAAACGGACTTACAGTTTTGATTTTAGCGGGCCGATCATACGCAAACGCATGGGATTCTTCATGGATTTCGACCGGCGAGCGTGGGATGAAAACGACGTGGTCAATGCGACTGTACTCGACCCCCTGACGCTTGAGCCTACTCCGTTTATAGCATCGGTGCCGAGCCCCACGCGCAGGACCAATTTTTCTCTTCGCACCGATTATCTTCTGTCGAGCAAGCACACCATCGGAGCGCAATACAGGTTTTCAACAAGCGATCAAGAGAACCTGCCGGGCGCATTCGATTTGCCTTCGCGGGGCCTCACGCGGTCGTCACGCGAAGACACCGTGCGATTCTCGCTCACTACGATAGCAAGCGAGCGAGCGGTCAACGAAGCGCGCCTGCAACTGAGCCGCGGCACGATAGATACCCTCGCCCTTAGCGATGAGACCGCCATAAACGTGCTCGATGCATTTAACTCGGGCGGCAATCAGGGCTCGCTGTTTTTGAATAACAGAAACAATGAGCTTGAGTTCACCGACAATCTGACCTTCACGTCAAAGAAACATACGATCAAGGCCGGGATTCGCGCCGAGTCGCTACAGCGCAGGAATCTTGATCGCTCGAATTTCGGCGGCACCTTTACGTTCGGAACCGATTTTGAGCGAGATGCTACGGGCGCGGTCATTCTCGATTCCAGAGGCAATTCTATCGGCATCTCGGCGCTCGAACACTATCGCCGTACGCTTCTCGGAGAGCCCGGCTACCGCCCCTCGCAATTTTCAATAGTTCAGGGCGACCCGTTTGTGGGTTTCAACCAGTGGGAGACGGGCCTGTTTGCGCAGGACGACTGGAAGATTTCCGACCGAATGACGTTCTCTTTTGGTGTGCGTCAGGAATTTCAAACCCACCTCGGAGACAAGTTGAATCTTGCGCCTCGCGCGGGTCTCGCCTGGGTGCTCGACAAAAAGCGCAAGAACACAATCCGCGCCGGTGCCGGTGTCTTTTATAACTTCATAGACGACGGCATCACTTTCGACACGATCAAATACGACGGGCAGCACCAGTTGCAGTACATCATTCAGCAACCGGCGTTTTTCCCTGACATCCCGTCCGCGTTCAGCGGGGCGGTCGCGCTTCGGCCCACCATTCGCACCGAAGCCGAAGACCTAAAACAGCCTTATTCGGTCATCTCGACCGTGAGCTACGAGCGGCAATTGCCAAAGAATATGTTTGCGACTGCCATCTATACGCGGCAGCGCGGAGTGCATCTGCTTCGCACGCGAAACATCAACTCGCCGTTTTTGGAGACGGACGGAGAACGGGTGTTTCCTTTCCCCGGCGAAGGTCCTATATACCAGTTCGAATCCACAGGGCTTTCGAACCGGCAAGAACTCAGGGTGATGTTGCGGGCAAATGTCAGGGGCAAGTTTTCTCTCTTTACCAACTACTCGCTTTCTTCGACGCACAGCGATACCGACAGCGCCTACAGCGTGCCTGCGAACCCTTACGATCTGGCGAACGAGTACGGGCGTTCGAGTCTGGATGCGCGTCATCAATTTTTTGTAGGCGGCTCTGTGAATCTGCCCTGGAGCATCCGCATAAGCTCATTCAGCCGCTTTGCATCCGGGCGTCCTTTCAACATCACTACGGGGCGCGACAATAACGGCGACACGAGCTTTACCGACCGACCCGCCTTTGCCAGCCCGGGTGACCCCGATGCCATTGTCACGCGTTTTGGCGTATTCAATCCGAACCCCGGACCGGGAGATCAGATCATTCCTCGCAACTACGGCAACGGGCCGGCAACGGTAAGCGTCAACATGAATTTTGCAAAGACATTCGGATTCGGCACTGTTCCGGCAAGCGGCGGGCAGGGCGGCTTTGGTGGCGGCGGACGCGGCGGCGGCGGTCGGGGTGGATTTGGCGGCGGTCGAGGCGGCGGCGGCGGTTTCTTTGGCGGCGATGATCGTCACAAGTACAACTTTTCAATCGGACTCAATGTGAATAACATCCTCAATCACCCGAATCTTGGAGGCTATAACGGCGTGCTTACGTCTCCTTTCTTCGGGACTGCCAACCGCGCTTCGGGCGCGCGAAGCATAGAGGCTGTGATGAGTTTCAGGTTTTGACAATTTGAGATTTTGACAATTTGAGATTTTAGCAGGACGGCTCCACTCGTCCTCGGAGGGATCAATGAAGAAGTTTTTTGGGTTGCTGATAGTGACAATGGTGATGGGAGGCGCGTCAAGCATTGCCTCCGCTCAGGATGGACCGCCTCCGGGCGGAGAGGGTGGAGGCCCGCGAGTAAGAGGCAACTTTCAGATGCCGAGCTTTGCCGACCTCGACAAGAACAAGGATAAGAAGATCAGCCGCGATGAAATGCCTCCCCAGATGCCGCCGCAGATTTTCGACCGTCTGGATGAAAACAAGGACGGAGGCATAGACGAGACCGAATGGAACCATATGCGCGAACGTTTTGGAGGCGGTGGCGGCGGCGCTCGATTAGGCGAAAGACTCAGCCAGTTTCTGGATGCCGACAAAGACAACAAAGTATCGCGTGAAGAGTTCGCCCGTATGCAAGACCTCTTCGATGCGCTCGACAAGGATCACGACGGCTCGCTTTCGCAGGAAGAGATGGGCCAGTTCTTTCAAGCCATGAGCGAGGTTCAGGCAAAGGCTACCGGGGGCGTTGAAGTCACCAATCTGTTCAGCAAATACGACAAGAACAAGGACGGCAAACTGACCGCCGACGAGATGGGCAACGAGCGAACCTTCAAAGCGCTCGATCTTAACGGCGACAATTCCGTTGATCGCGCCGAAGCCGAGCAGGCATTAAAGCAATTGGCGGAAAAATCAAAGAAAAAACAGTAGACAGTAGGCAGTAAGCAGTGGCATCGGTATACCGGAGGTGGGTACCAACCATTCACATTCATATTCTGGCTAAGCGTTACCGTCCCGGTTGCTTTGATCTTGATCGTCAGCTTACTGCCTACTGCCTACCGCATACTGCCTACTGACATGCTTAAAGCCATAATATTTGATTGCGACGGCGTAATTGCCGACACGGAGCCTCTTCATCTGGCAGCCTTTCAAAAGGTACTCGATGAAGAGCAGATTACTCTTACCCGAGAAGAGTATTTTCAATCCTATCTGGCGCTCGATGATCGCGGCTGTTTCGGTAAGGTTTTTTCGGATCGCGGGAAATCGCTTGATAATGCTCGGCTCCGCGATTTGATCCGGCGCAAAGCCCTTTACATCGAACCCGTGATGCGGGCTAATTTGAGCCTTTTTCCCGGTGTAGCCGATTTCATTCGTCAGGCATCGGAATATTTTCCACTGGCTGTCGCGTCGGGTGCGCTCGGCCACGAGGTTGAACTGGTCTTGCGCCACGGCGGCGTGCGCGAGTGTTTTTGCGCGATCATCAGCGCCGAAGATGTGGCTCACGGAAAGCCTCATCCTGAACCGTTTCTCAGAGCTTGTGAAAGAATCGGAAATTGTCTTGAGGAACAGATAGAGCCTGCCGAATGTCTGGTGATAGAAGATTCCATCCACGGAGTTGAGGCCGCCCATCGCGCCGGAATGCGCTGCGTGGCTGTGACAAATTCCTACCCGAAGGCGCAACTCTCAAAAGCCGACCTCGTCTTGACGACACTCGCCGGGTTTTCTTTGGAAGAAGCAAAATCTCTATTTTTATAGGCAGCCGTAGATAGAGTGACCTGAGCCCGCATCATAGCCACAGAGGCACCGCAGACACAGAGAAAGATTGAGAAATTCTCTGCGTCTGCGGTGCCTCTGTGGCTAAAGTTATCTTAATCTTTATTCATACTTGAAAAGATTACTTCTTTTTCTTCACATACCGCACCCAATACGGCACGCGATAGGTCTGGTCCAGGGAGTCTGTGATCAGGATATAGCCCGTATAGTCGCGCTTTACGGCTGTCTTTGCCGCCGCGATGGTTATGGTTACGGTACTGGATTGGCCCGGGCTGAGCGAAACCATTTCCTCAGATGAAGTGATCTCCACCCCGTCGCCCGGATCAATCTGCTGGATGGAAATCTTGTAACTCTCCGACCCGCCCGACATATTCGTGATATTGAAATCCGACGACAGGGTCACAGCCTTTTTCTTTAGCTTATTGATTCCAAAACTGAGGCTCGCTGGCGAGAAAGCGGCACTCACGCCTGCCGCCCGCGCAAGATTTATAGGCCCCGCGCCCGCGTCGAGCACGCCTGCCGGTTGAAGCTCGGTTAAATCGTTGAACGTCGTATTGCCGGCCGAACTCATAAGGGCTGATTTGATTTGCTGGGGCTGCCACGAAGGATGGAGTTGCTTGATGAGCGCCGCTGCGCCTGCGACGTGCGGCGTTGCCTGACTGGTCCCGCTCACCGCGAGGAAACCGCTCGGGTCGGATACTCCATCGGAGTTGGATGTAGTTATAGCGCCCGAATAGATGTTAAAGCCCGGCGCTGTCAAATCGGGTTTGAGAGTTTCAAGCGATGAGGGACCGCGCGAACTAAACGCGGCTACGACATCCGAGCCAAACGGATCGATCTTTAATTTTGCGGTCGGGTGCGAATTCAGCCAGTCTCGAAGCGCAAGCCCGCTTGTGCGAGAGACAAAAACAGAGGGGATAGCGGTTCCCGGCACGCTCATCTCTAACAATTGATCGCCCCCGCTGCCGTCGGTTTTTTCGCTCGAAGGCTGATTGAAGATAATCGCGGCAACGGCCCCGGCTGCCTGTGCTGCGTTAACCTTGTCGGTAAAGGTGCAGTCCCCGCGTTCGATCAGCGCCACCTTTCCTGTGAGCGATCCGTCGGGCAAAGCGCCGCAGACGCGGCTCTGGCCGTTGAGCGAGCTTGTGTCTGCATATCCCAGTGGCCCGATGGAGGCAAGCAAAAGCGATGTTGAAATGCCCCCGGTTCCTCGGGCAGTTACCAGATTGGCAACCGACGGAGAGACGGGCGCGGGATCGGTCACAGCAAGAGACGGCTCCACAAGAAAAGTTGCGCCTACCGTTATCGCCGAAGGCGCTATGCCGGGCGATCCGATTGTTTTTTCTCCCTGAGCGCCCTCGTTGCCTGCCGCTATGCATACGGTCATCCCCGAGGCCACGGCCGTTTCGACGGCGCGGGCAAGTGCATCGAGAGTCTTTCCCGCGTCCGAGCCGAGGCTCAGGTTTGCGACATCGAAACCGTCTGTCACCGCCTCCGTAAGGGCAGAAATGATTCCGCTGCTGCCGCCCGAACCGCTCCTGTTCAATACTCTGTAGTTGCCAAGAAAGGCGCGGGGCGCTACGCCCGAAATTGGGCCGAGCGGGGTGATCGTGTTGAGGTTGCCCGCCGCTATACCGGCCACGTTTGTGCCGTGACCGTTTTCGTCGAGTGGGCTGGAGGAACCGTTCAGGAATGATTTTGCTACGATGACTTTATTATTTGTGAATCCGGCGTCGCCTCGCGGAAAACCCTCGGGCGCGACAAATCCCGCTCCTGAAAAGAGGGGATTATTCTGGTCTATGCCGGTATCAAGGATGGCGATCTTGATGCCTTCTCCCGCGACCGCCGACCCGCCCAGCTTCTCCCACAGAGCCGGGGTGCCGATCAGAGGCACGCTTGAATCAAGCGTTGCGTGATACTGCTTTTCCATCTCTACGCTTTTAACGTCGGGCAGGGCGGCGATTGCGGCGAGTTCTGTGCTCTGTGCTTCAATCGTGACTGCATTTATGAGCTTGCGATGTCTGGCTTCGACGTGAAGACTCGGAGAGACCAGAGCGGCCTTCGAAGCAAATGTGTTCTGCTCGACTTCGATTTCGGATTCAACGGCGCGGGCCGAGGCCGATTCAAAATCAATCTTGCCGCGACGAATCGTTGCCGGTGTAAATCTTCTTGCGCGAGCGGCCACCGACTCGCCTTCAAGCTCTACGATAGCGCGCACAGGTCCCGACAAATTGGGCGCGGATGGTCCGGTGGAGTCTGCCGGGTTCACATCGCTCTGCGCGCTGGCGACATGAAGCAGTCCTGGAAAGCCCGGCGCAACAATGATTGAAAACACAATCAGTATGGCAACGATAGAAATTCTTCTGTTCATGAAAAAACCACCTTTAATAATCATGAGGGAGATTAGATCATTAGATTTCGCGGGACCATTGACCCGAAGTATTGACCCGAAGTGAAGCCCCGATCACATTCTAATGACCAGAGAATTATACATCGAATTTCGCGCGAGCAGAGGACAAAATAGTTGCAATATTGCGATATATTGAAGATAAAGCAATTTGTTGAATATCCGGGTAGGCAACTCAATTGATTTTCGGCAGGCAGCGCACTTCGATTTGCGTAACGGTATCCGAGATTTCAAATCTCAGATAAGCGCGAAGGATGGGAATTAATTTCCGGTCTATTTATCCTGATGTACTTACCCTGGTGTACTTATTCTGATGATGAATCTTTTTTTTGATCTTCAAGTGACAGGCTCAAAAACCGGGTCCTTTTCTTTCCATGTTTTATCGCAGCAAGCATCTCTTCAGAAGCTGAGAAAAGCCCGCTCTTCCACACTATCAGTGTAGACAGGATCAAGGCAACAGTTGCCGCCACGCCTCCTTCCGGGCCGAACCCTCCCCCTGAAAGCCATTCGGGAGGCCCCGCGCCGCCTTCGAGCCAGCCTTGCTGACTGAAAACTTTAAACCCGCTCACGGGAAGGCCAAAGACAAAGACCATAACCAAATTCCACGAGTAATGCAGCCCGAACGCAAGCCAGAGGCTTCTGGTCATCAGGTAGGCAGTGCCAAGCCATATGCCCGCGAGCGCTACGTTGATGGTCGAATAAAACGTGGCATCCGGGTTTCCCAGATGGGCCATCCCAAACAGCGCGGCTGTGATCGCTATAGCTGCACCGGGCCCCAGATTATGAGTCAAAGCCTGAAACGCAAAACCCCGAAAGAACAACTCTTCGAATGCTCCGGCGATCAGAAACAGAAAGAGCAGAAAGATAAAATCACGAAATAATACCGCAACCCCGGTCGTCTGCACCTGAAAGCGCGTGGCCCCGGCCGCAAAGGCTATAGCCACTGCCAGCCCCAGCGAAGCCGTGCCCAGAATGGAACCCATCGCGAAATCCTTCAGCCAGCCTTTGTGCAGCTTGAAACCTACGGAGGCAAAGCTCCTGTGTTCGAGCGCAAGCGCGCAAAGCAGAGTCGCCGCGATGACCGCTATCAGGCTGATCATCTGGCTGAGCGCAAAAAGAACCAGACCGGCTGAACCAGCCGCCGCTGGATTATCCTGTGCGGCGAGCAGGGCTTTGAAAGCGGGGAATAGAATCCCTAAGACGGCGACCGTGCTGCCAAGCAATACCGAAAAGAGAGCAAAGGCGATAAAGAACACGGCTACTCGCCAGCCGGAGCGCAATTCGCCTTCGTCGTTTATGAGGATTTTTCTGGCGACATCAATAGCGTCGCTCATACGGTGTGAGAGTATAGCCGGCCCTTTGCCGTGTCAAGCATAGCTCTCAATGAAGGGATTTGGCTTGCCATCGAATGCAAAAAGACACTGAGATTCTTTTAAATTTTTCTCAGTGTCTTTTTGCATTCGATGGCAAGTCTGTTTTTTGATCAATGCGAACTGCCGGAATCGGTTTTTTCGGTGCCCGCTTTTGATGCTATATAACCGCGTCTGGTTTTGACCACCAGTCTTGTCTTGCCCTTAGCCGGGGTTTGAGCCAGTTCGACTTTTATCCTGCGATAACTTCCGTCCCGTTTCGTATTCGTGGAAACAAAGCCGAGGCTGTAGCGCGTGCGCAGGTGATTCACTAGATCGTTAAAAGCGTGGTCAATCTCTTCGGGTTTTGCGCCAAGGACTTCGCCGCCCGTCTCTTCGGCGAAATCTTTCAGGCTGGAAGTCTTTGCCTTGAATACACCGGCTATGCCCGTGATACCTCCGAGCACCCCGTTTTCGAGCCTCTGGGCCGGCGTTTTTGGGATGAGACCACAGACAACGCTACCGGATTCGAGCACCGCTTCGCGGGTCTCTGATGCGGAAGGTCCCGAGCAATCAAAGCTCGTCGTGAGTCCCGTGATCATGATTATGACGCGGCGACCGTCGGGATTTGCAGCCCTTTGCATATAGTTCGCGGCTTCATAGAATGCGCGATTGAAACAATGCTCGGCATTTTCATCGTGGGGCGGCATCCGGTTGAGCGCCTCGACGGCCGCCCTCTTATAGGTGCGAAATCCCTGGATCAATTCAACCGTATCGTGGAAAGCCATCACCGCCACCTCGTCTTCGGGCTTGAGCCGTGAGAGCGCCTCAAGCGTAGCCTGCCGCACCTGCTCGCCAAAGGGGTCGAGACATCCGCCTCTATCCACAAGCAGTATCACAGAGAGCGGGAGGCTGTCCTGTCCGAAGTGAGTTATCGTCTGTCGGACTCCGTCTTCCGAGAGAACGAAGTCTTCCTTTTTAAGATTGCCTATTATGCGACTGGTCTTCTGGTCCATGACCTGCGCATCAAGCACTACCAGATCAACTCCGAGTTTGACGGGACCTCTTTTCTTATCCTGTGAATCTGAGGTCTGTGAATCTGAAGTCTGTGATTTTGGGATTTCGGGCGATTGCGCGATAGTCGCCGGAAGCGAAGGCCATATGAGAATAAAGGAGAGTGAGAACAGAATGAACATAAACCTTTTCATGGCTATCTCCTGGTGAAGCGGGAAGTGTTATATGTGATAGGGGATGCGTGATGCGTGACTTTGAGCCAACTCACATTTCACAGGTCAATCGCTTCAATCACACATCACGTATCGCTCGTCACTCTCGATGGCACCGACCAGGCGGAGGAGAGACGAAGGAGGATGAAGCAGATGGGGTGTTAAACTAATTTTCGCAACTCATCCGCCCAGTCCGTGCCACCGAGAGAATTCTCAAGGTTCAATGGTCTTTTCCCTGCTTGCGCTGTTCCTGCCGCTCCTGTTTCTGCTCCTGTCTTTCCTGGCGGCGTTCCTGGCGAGGTTGCTCTTGTTTGGCAGCAGGGGGATCGGGCCGCTCGCGTTTCGGCTCCGTGGTTCGCGGAGTTGAATCCCTGTCTACATGCGGCCTTTCAGGTCTGTTTTCCCGTGTACGCGCAGGCTCATCATTTGAAGGGCGTGGGCGCTCGGTCGCGGGAGAGTTCTTTTCGCGATTACGATCTTCGCTTTCGCGCGGCTTATCCTTTGGCTGAGTGATGACCGACGGATCAGACGCGGGCGCAAGGCGTGGGCGCACGCGCTCCTTTTCAGGGTTCTTATCTCTGTTCTTATCCTGATCGGTAGTTCCTTGCTCGTCAGAGGCTCCCCTCTTCGATTCTCGCTTCGGCCTTGTCGTGACAACAACCTCATTTGAAGGGTCCGGCTTTTCAAATCGCGGAGTCCTGTTTGCTCGATCAGGGCGCTTATCGAGATCAGATGAATGCTGTTGCCCGTCGCCGGATTCATTCGCGCGGTCTTTGTCGCGAAGACCTGCGCGGTTGTCTCCTGACTTCTTGTCTCTTGTCCGTGGCGTATCATTCGATTCCGCCTGTTTGCGCGGGACGATCAGACGGCGCACGCGCGGAACGCTCGTTTCCGCCTGCGTATCAATAGTCCGATTGCGTGTGACTACCGGGCGCTTGATGATCTCAATCGGCGGTTTTACTGCTGGGCGGAACCCCTGCTGCCTGTCGATTCGCTTTGAGATAGGAGCCGATGCCGCCTGAGTCGGAGTCAGATCGGGCAACCCGGGTCGCGCATCTTCGCTCACCCATTTATGCAATTCTCGTCCGGGCGCTTCGGGCCGAGGAGAGAGCCTGCCCGGTCTTGTGAATCCTTCCACCGGCAGAACAGTCACTCCGTCGCGAGTTCCAGGTCTCTGGTTTTTTCCGCCATTATCTCCGGGCCGCCGCGCTCCGCCGCGAGCGGTTGGATATTGCAGATGAGAATGGTCGCCTTTTCTTCCGTTTCTTCCGTCACGGTCGGGCCTGTGCCATCTCTCGCCCGGGTGAAGCGGACGCCATCCAATATAGTTACCGCGAGGAGTCGGGCAATTGAAGAAAGAGACAAGCGCCGGTCGCCATCTGTAATAGCGCTGATCATAACCGTATGACCGAGAGCGAAAGCCCGGTATCCAGGCCCATCCCAGATTGCTTATGTAGGCCCACCTGCCGTAATGATAAGGTGCCCAACCCCACGGCTCGCTAGCAAGCCAGGTCCAGCCCGTCGCCGGTATCCAGAGCCATTGGCCGTATCGGTAGGGTGCCCAGTCGCCGCTCGTCCTCGGAATCCAGCAATCCCCGTATGAAGAAACATTCGTCCACGTGCCGTAGCTTGAAAGCTCGCTTGCGCCGTAAAAGCTGTTGTAGCTTGTTTCGTAATCGTTTACATAATCCGGCGATGAGGAGACGGTAATCCGATCAATCGCCGCGTCGCGGTCATAGCTCCACTGATCCCAGTCGTCAAGCGAAGTATCGGCGGCGATTTCGAGCCTTCCTTGAGGCGACGTGTCTACGATCAGGCGATTGCCTTCGCGCACCTTGAAATTGCCGACTTCGGTAGAAACCTCGGTCGCGCCGCGCCGCACGATCACCTCCGATAATTCCTCGCCCTGAACATTGACGCGATAAAGACCGTCCTGCTCAAGAATGAGAGCCGAATTGGGGGTATCTACTTCGAATCGTTTAAATATGGAAGAGAACCGTTCGATGCGAATGATGGCTATGCCTTCTGTGATCTCGAACTGCGCCGTGGTGTCCGACAATTCCGAGATCGTAAGAGCGGTTTTCTCTGAAAGCCTTATGTAATTGCCGCGCTCGAGTTGAATCTCTGCGCGAGCACCTGCGCCCGTATAAATCTGGTCGCCCGCAAGCAGGGGCAGGTTTTCAGCCGCATCGGCCCATTCGCTTACGCCAGCGCGGAGAAAAGATACATCGCCGTCAATGAAGCTTAGCCGCGCTACTTGCGTGACACCAAGATCATCTTCGCTGTCATCTGAATCTTGTGAGGTGGAATCTATTGTCTGGCTCAGAATCGTGACCGGTGTCAAGGCAACAGAGAATAGAAGAATCAGGCTGAGAATCGTGGGGAGAGAGCGTTTCATATTCTTATCCTTTATGCAAATAACTTTTTATCGTTATCTTAACCGGAAAGTTTTGGAGCAACCATTATGCCGCAAAGGGGCATCTGGCTGATTCAGAGGTTACGGGCAGGTAAGGTATTCATTCCAAAGCAGAAATTCAAAATAAATCAGAGCAGTCAGCGAGAGAGTGAAAATGGAGGTTACACCAATTAGTGTAGCTGTTGCTCTATAACGGAGAAGCAGTAGGCAGTAGGCAGTTTTTAAGGGAACACATCGCTCTCTATCCAGATGCCAAATTAGAACATTGGGAATAGGCCACGGATGACGCGGATCGGGCGGATTTACGCGGATTAGTTCTTGGCTTCAAAATAACTGCCTACTGCCTACTGCCTACTCTCTTCGGGTCTATAGCCGGGGCGGGCGCGAATCTTGAGCCCTTTGCCTTTGACCTCGACCTTGATCTTTCGATATTTGCCGTCGGATTTTTCGTTTGTCGGATAATAACCCAGCAGATATTGATTTCTTAACTCTTCGGCGATGGCCTTGAAGGCCCCCCGCGTACCGTCGAAGTTTTCTGCGCGGAACAGTCGCCCGCCCGTGCGTGTGGAAAGGTCTTCCATAAATTGATCGGCCTCGCCGTACAACTTGTCGAGCGCCTCTTTGACGGGGTCTCTCGGTGGGGGAGGTCCCATCGTGCGATTCATATTAGGATCATCATAGGTGATCGGCGGACGGCTCGACGGCCCTATCTCTATTCGCGGGGATTTTGGGTGGGGAATCTCCGATGGTGTAGTCACATCGGGGCCCCCAAAATCCGGCGGCAGAGGGATTCGCCCATCTATCTGGAAGGGTATCTTCGATTCGTTCTCTTCCTGCTGCCGACGGCGGGCCTCTTCTTCTATCCACCAGCGAGTGTCGAATCGCACTACATAGATTACCGCGCCCACCTCTTCGGCCAGCCTTATAGTGCTTTCGGCGGTCTGCTCGATACTGCGCATATCCACTCCATCGCTCAGGAGGATTACAGCGCGGCGGCCTTCGAGGTCTCTGAGTTTTTCGAGCGAGTGAGCCACCGCTTCGTAGAGCAATTTGCCGAAGCCCGGCTCGGTACTCTTTATGGCCTGAGAGATTTCCGCCTGATCGGATGTGAAATCCGTCAACTGGTGAATGTCGTGATCAAAGGATACGACCATCATTTGATCATCAGGATTGATCTCGCGGGCGAAACTCAGGGCCACGCTTTGTATCACCGTGAGCCTGTCCTGCGCGCTGTTGGACGTATCAAGAACCAGTACGGCGTTGAATGGCTGTTTCAAGGCTCTGAAGATAGCTATCTTCTGATGTTTGCCGTCCTCCGATATTGTAAAATCGTCTTCGGTCAAATCTGTAACAAACTTCCCGCTTGCGTCTGTGACGACTACGGGGATTTGAACGAGCGTTGCCTTAAGCTTTAAAGCTTGCTGATCGTCTTCGCTCTTCTGGCGATCCTGAAAGAATATGCCTCCAGCCGCGACTGTATTCACTGTCATCGAGTTCAGGGTGCAGACTAGAGCGAAAAAGATGGTAATAAAACTTGATTGTTTGTTCATAAAGACTTTCCGCTCTGCGACTGTTCATATGAACGGAGGTCGGGAACAACATTGCAGACATCTCTCGATCAACAGATCATTCGATTGCCTGTCGGAGCGCTTCTACCATTGCAGCCGCCGTATAAATTTCAGGTTGAATTACTTCTTCAAGGCCATATCGGGCGGCGGTCGCGGCTGTGACCGGGCCTATGCAGGCGACTCGAATATCTCTAAGCAGGACTGATAAATCTTTCAAGCCGACGAGGTCTGCGAAATTAGAAACGGTCGAAGAACTGGTAAATGTTATTGCGCTTATGCCGCCTTCTTTTATCCGGCTGAGAATCGCTTCGCCGTCAATGTCGGGTTTAACGGTCTGGTATGCTTCGACCGCATCAACCTGAGCGCCAAGCCTGCCAAGCGCGGCGGGCAGGTAATCTCTGGCCACTCGTGCTCTCGGCAAAAGGAATTTCAGCCCGCGAATCTTTTCCTCTCCCCCAGCCCGGTCGATGATAGCCCTGAGCGCCCCTTCGGCTACGGATTCATCGGGAATCAGATCGACTCGAAAACCTGACGAGGTCATCGCCCCGGCCGTAGCCGGTCCTATGGCGCAGGTCAACAGATTGCCTGGAAACGAGGCCGCGCCGCCCTTTTTTTCGACCAGTCTCTTCAGGAAGAACCTTACTCCGTTGGCGCTTGTGAAAATCGCCCAATCGTAATGGTTCAACTCGTCAAGGACTCGATCAAGCGGTGCCCAGTCATCCGGCGCGACCACTTCTATCGTAGGACAGTGCGTGACGGTCGCGCCAAGCCCTTCGAGCAGCGAGGTGATTTCACCTGCCTGCGACCGGTTTCTGGTCACCATAACTGTGCGCCCCGAGAGCGGAAGAGGTGTGGCAGTTATATGTTCAGGCGAGCCTGGCGCGACATTTTCTGCATCTTTCATAGAATTATCTCCCTAAACCCGCATCCCTCCTTTGCCCCGGCTAACTGGCTGCAAATTATACGCTTATAGCAAAGGTGCTTCAATCGAGCCGCAATTGCCGGGATTAGGGCTTTAGATACTAGGGGTTAGCTGATTCCTGTGAAATCCTGTGCGATCTGAGGGTCTTCACCCTTGTCGGGCTAATCTTTGTTATTTCTGGGTTTAGCATCATCTTTGTGTCTTCATTCATGCGAGTTTGCGATTGAAACAGTGTTGATCTGACGGTCTGAAGGAGGGGAGCTATTTTCTTGACTTGAGTGTGAATTACTGATATAAGTTTTCACATAAACTGGCGTAGGGGCAGGATTTAGTGGCGCAGCAAGTACAAATCTATTCGTTGAGGAGATAATGAGTAGCCTTAGCACAAAAGCCGATAAGAGCCGCTCTCCTGCCGCCAGGAAGGCTCGTGCTACAAAAGGCAAAAAGGCCACAAAGAAGCCGCAGCGACCCGGAAAAATCACCGCTTCTCCGAAGGCAAAAAAAGCCACAGAATCTAAACCAAAAAAATCTACCGCCACAGCGACTAAAAAATCCGCGGCTCCCGTAAAGAAGACAGTCACAAAAAAGGCTGTGACAAAAAAGGCTGTGACAAAAAAGGCTGTGACAAAAAAGGCTGTGACAAAAAAGGCTGTGACAAAAAAGGCAGCCGCCAGGCCCGACAAGACTCCCTTCCAAAAAGAAGAGCGTGAAGTCGGTGGCAGCCACACCTGCCCGAAAGGAAGCGGCCCGAAAAACGACCGCCGGTAAAGCATCGGCTAAGAAGGCGGCAGTTAAGAAGGCTGCAATCAAGAAAGCCGCAGTTGCAAAGAAGACTCCCAGCCGAGCGCAGGCGCAGCCGAAAAAGGCTCCCACGCCTGATTCGATTGCCGCGGTGCACGCCTTTGAGCAGGGATTGAAGCTTTTCCATCGCCAGGATTACTCGGCCGCCCAATCGATATTCGAAAACATACTGGCGAAATATGGCGATCAGGCCGAAGTCATAGCCGGGGCGCGCACTTATTTGAATATTTGCGAGCAGAAGCTTGCAAGTACGCCGCCGGTCCCGCGCAACTCCGACGCTCTGTATAATCGGGGTGTCTTTGAGATGAACCGAGGCAATATCAGGGGATCTATCGAGCTATTCGAGAAGGCGCTTAAATCTGACCCGCGCGCCGATTATGTGCTCTACTCGCTTGCCGCAGCCCACGCCCGCATAAGCGACGTTCCAAAGGCGCTAAATGCTCTACGTCGCGCCATCGCCCTCCGAACCGTTCACCGTTCCCACGCCCGGCGTGATCGCGATTTTGCCGGCCTCCACAACAACGAAGATTTCAAGCAACTCACGGGGTATGGCTTGGACCTCTATGAGGATTGAGCCCGGGTTCGATCAGGGAGTTTACAAAATGTCTGACGGGAATTACTTTGGATTGAAACTTGTTTCTATTGGAGGAGGCACAGGTCTATCTTCTCTGCTTTCCGGGCTTAAAAATTACGTCATACCGCATTTGACTCAACAGGTGGACGGACCCTGGGTTGAGACATTGACCGCAGTAGTTACGGTAACCGACGACGGCGGAAGCTCCGGCCGATTGCGCGAAGAATTTCAAATACTGCCGCCGGGCGACATACGCAACTGCATGGTAGCCCTGGCCGAAGATGAGCATCTGCTCACAAGGCTCTTGCAGTACCGCTTCGAATCCGACGGGCATCTGTCGGGGCACAGTTTCGGCAATCTCTTTCTTACGGCGCTTGCGGGTGTCACGGGAGATTTTCTGGAAGCCATCAAGGTTACAAGCGAAGTGCTCGCCATAAAGGGGCGAATCTTTCCCTCCACTATGGATGATGTCAAACTTGTAGCCGAGTTTGAAGACGGCAGCCAGATTGAAGGGGAGACCAGAATCGTGGAAACGCGCTCGCGTCTGAAGCGTTTGCGGCTGTCAAAAGAAAAATGTATGCCGCTGCCGGAAACGCTCGAAGCCATCTCTCAGGCAAACATTGTCACTCTGGGGCCGGGGTCGCTCTACACATCGATCATTCCCAATCTGCTTGTTGACGGAATCGTTGAGGCTATATGCGATTCCAACGCGGTGAAGGTATACATCTGCAATGTAATGACCCAGCCGGGCGAGACCGATGGCTTCAGCGTTGAAGACCATTTGCGGGCGCTTTTCGATTACGCGCCACAATTGGAACTTGATTATGTGATAGTCAATTCCGCCTCGATCAATCACGAATTGCTCGAAAAATATCTGGCCGACGGCGCTGTCTCGGTTGAGTTCGGGCCGGAACTGAGCCGCGCGCTTGCTCGCGATCCACAGGCACCAGTAAGCATTGATGGAGAAGAACGGCGACCTTTTCGCGTTATCTGCGGCGATCTGCTCAACCAGAACTGCGTGGTGCGCCACGACCCGCACAAACTCGCTCGTCTCCTTCTGGAAATGAATCGCGTAGAAAGCAAGTGGGCGTGCCTGACAAATTAGCACGGATGCGTGATGCGTGATCCGTGACTTTCAAGTAGGCTGCCAGATAGAGACCGCTTGCAAACCTGCAAAATCACGAATCACGAATCACGAATCACGAATAACTCAATATGGATCGAACTATGACCGATGTAATGATCTTAGCGGCCGGGCTCGGCACTCGCATGAAGTCGCGCCGGGCCAAAGTGCTTCACGAACTGGCGGGGCTTCCGCTTGTTTCTCATGTAACGCGCGCGGCATTCGAGACATCACCCGACGCGCTCATAACGATAGTCGGTTATCAGGCCGAACAGGTGGAGCAGGCGGTGCGCGATCAGATTGCGCGGCTTGAAGAGAGAAGCGCCACCGCCGGGCCTCGGCTCCACTTCGCCCTGCAAACCGAACAGCGCGGGACCGGGCACGCCGTGATGGCTGCGCGAGACGCGCTCAAAAATCGAAGCGGATCACTCATCATACTGGCAGGCGACGGGCCTATGATAAGGGCCGAAACGCTCAGCCGCCTCGCCTCTATTCACGAGTCGGAGCAAAACAGCGCGACCGTCCTGACCGTGCAAATGGATGACCCTACCGGGTACGGACGCATCATCCGTGACAAAGAGGGGCGATTCCTGCGCGTGGTCGAGCAAAAAGACGCCTCGCCCGACGAGCTTGCCGTGCGCGAGGTCGGTGTCAGCATCTATTGTTTTGATATAGAGGCCCTGCTTGAGGCGCTCGACCACCTGACCACAGACAACGCGCAGGGCGAATATTATCTGACCGATGTGCCGCAATTGATGCGTGAGCGCGACAGGCGAGTCGGGGTGTTTTGTCATACGAGCGCCGAAGAGGTTCAGGGAGTCAATACCCGCGTTGAGCTTGCCGGATTGGAGCGCAAGGTGCGCGAAGAGAAACTGCGCGAGTTGATGCTTGCGGGCGTTACCTTGATTGATCCGGCTACGACCTACATCCATCAGGACGTAAAGATCGGTCAGGATACCATCATATATCCGCAGGTTATCATCGAAGGAGCGAGCCGGATCGGAAGCGATTGTGTGATTCAATCGTGGACGCGGCTCAGGAATGTTCAGATAGGCGAGGGAGTCACCATAAGGAATTCGAGCGTGATCGAAGACTCGATAATTCACGACAAGGCGACCATAGGGCCGTTCTCACGCCTGCGAATGAGTGCCGAAATCGGGGAAAAAGCCGCCATTGGTAATTTCGTAGAAGTGAAGAAGTCGAAGATCGGGAGGGGCACAAAATCTTCTCACCTGACTTATCTGGGGGATGCGACGCTTGGCGATAACGTAAACATAGGCGCGGGAACCGTTACGTGCAACTATGACGGCACGCGAAAGCACGAAACTATCATCGAAGATGATGTGAAGATCGGAAGCGATACGATGCTTGTGGCCCCTGTGCGAATCGGGCGCGGATCAAAGACGGGCGCAGGCGCGGTCGTGACTAAAGATGTTCCCCCCGATTCACTCGCCGTAGGCGTCCCCGCCGTGATTAAGAAGAATGTGAAAGGATAATGATTTATGTGTGGCATAGTCGGTTACGTTGGTGATAAGCAAGTTGTAGGAGTCATACTCGACGGGCTCAAGAAACTGGAATATCGCGGCTACGATTCGGCGGGCATCGCCGTCGTTGACGAGCGCGGAGACATGGAAGTTCGCCGGGCTTCGGGAAAGCTGCGCAATCTGGAAGAGGCTGTCCGGCTCCACCCGCTCGACGGAACCTATGGTGTGGGCCACACTCGCTGGGCAACTCACGGTCGTCCGACGGAAGAAAACGCCCACCCTCACCGCGATTGCTCGGGCCGCATAGTCGTAGTCCATAACGGCATCATAGAAAACTTCCTCCCGCTCAAACGCGAACTCCTGTCCGAAGACCATCGGATGGTAACCGAGACGGACACCGAGGTTATAGCTCACCTGATCGAGAAATATCTGAGAGCCGGGGCGGAAAATCTGGAAGCGGCCGTCGAGCGCGCAACCGCCGACCTGAAAGGCATATTCGCCCTTGCGATAATGTCTGCCGACGAGCCGGAAAAGATCATCGCCGTGCGGCAGGGCCCGCCAATCGTCATAGGGCTAGGACAGAACGAATACTTCGTCGCATCCGACATACCGCCCGTGCTTTATCACACCCGCGACGTGTTTTTTCTCGGCGACGGCGAGATGGCCGTCCTCACCCGCGAAGGCGTGACCGTCACCGATTTCGAAGGCAACTCGGTGACTCCCGATGTGCAGCGCATCACGTGGGACCCGATCATGGCCGAAAAAGGCGGATTCAAACACTACATGCTCAAGGAAATCTATGAGCAGCCACGCGCCGTGCGTGACACAATCGTTGGCCGCCTTTCGCAGGAAACGGGCCGCGTCTACCTCGACGAGATGGAGATAGACGCCGAAGAATTCCGCAAATTCACATCGGTCAAAATCATAGCCTGCGGAACCAGTCTGCACGCCGCGATGGCCGGGAAGTACATGCTTGAAGAACTGGCGCGCATTCCTGTAGAGATTGATTACGCCTCGGAGTTTCGATACCGCGATCCGATTCTTGACGATAAGACTCTCGTTATAGCCATCTCGCAATCGGGCGAAACGGCCGATACCATCGCCGCCGTGCGCGAGTCAAAAGAGAAGGGCGCAAAGATACTCGCGGTCTGCAATGTACAGGGCTCGATGCTCACACGCGAATCAAACGGTACTATACTGACGCACGCGGGGCCTGAGATCGGAGTCGCTTCAACAAAAGCCTTCACCTCTCAGATGACCGTCCTTTATCTGGTAGCTCTGTTTATGGCGCAGCAACGCGGGATGATTTCCGATGATGAGTCGCTTCATCACATGCGCGCCCTCAACAGCCTGCCGGTCAAGATGGAATCCCTGCTTGGGGCCGACGACGAACTCGAACTGCTTGCGCGTGAGTTTCATCGCGCGCATGATTTCCTCTATCTCGGTCGCGGCATCAATTTCCCCATAGCACTTGAAGGCGCGCTCAAGCTCAAAGAGATCTCCTACATCCACGCCGAAGGCTATCCGGCGGGCGAGATGAAACACGGGCCTAACGCCTTGATTGATGAAGAACTGCCCGTGGTCGTTATCGCCACCCGCGATGAAACGAGCGAATCGTCAAAGCTGCGATTCGAAAAGACGCTTTCGAATATGGTCGAAGTGAAAGCCCGCGACGGCGTAGTGATAGCCATCGCAAGCGAAGGCGATACGGAGGCACATCAGGTGGCCGATCACGTAATCGAGATACCGGAAGCCTCGGATTTGATCTCACCGATACTTGCCGTAGTCCCGCTTCAGTTACTGGCCTATCACATAGGCGTGCGCCGGGGCTGCGACGTGGACCAACCGCGCAACCTGGCCAAATCCGTGACGGTCGAATAAGTTGAATTAGCCCGCCAGATGTCGGTGGAAGTGAACCGGGTCGAAAAGCTCATGTTAATAGACCGCGGATGACGCGGATGCGGCGGATTTTCGCGGATCTGATCCTGATATGTCTGATCAGTGAGAATCCGCCGCATCCGCGTCATCCGCGGTCTATTGCTGCTGTCTTAATTGAGCAGTTGGGGTTGAAAAAGACTATGGAAGAAAATCTTTTTGATGTGATCATAATCGGAGGTGGGCCGGGCGGGGCCTCTGCGGCCATCTATACGGCGCGCGCCGATCTGAAGACGCTGGTTATAGACAAAAACATCATGAGCGGCGCGCTTGCCGCCGCCTCGGTTATAGTCAATTACCCCGGCGTACCCGAAGAGATCAGCGGGCTGGAACTTCTTCGCCGGATGCGACGACAGGCCGAGCAGTTTGGCGCTCGCTTTGTTCAGGAGCAGGTCATAGGCGTTGATCTTACGAGCAACCCGAAGACCATCTTTACAAGCAATACATATCAGACAAAAGCCGTGATACTGGCGACAGGCGCGCACGAGCGAAAAAATAAAGTGCCGGGCGAAGATGAGTTTTTGGGCCGGGGTGTAAGCTATTGCGGTACGTGCGACGGAGCTTTCTTCAAACAGGAAGACGTCGCGGTAGTCGGTTTCGACGATCACGCGCTTGAAGAAGCGTTGTTTCTGACTCGTTATGCCCGGTCGGTAAAACTCGTCTACCCGTCTTCTGATCTCAAAGCAAGCGCCGAGTTAGTAGAGAAAGTCAAAGGCGAAGAGAAGATCGAGTTGATGCCAAACCTCAAATTGACGCGCATAAATGGAGAGGGGGCTGTAAACGCCATTGACGTAGCCGAGCGCGGCGGCGAAGAACAGAAGATCCCCGTAACCGGCGCGTTTATCTATCTGGAGGGCAACAAGCCGAGCACAAAGTTCTTAAACGATGCGATCCCGCTTGGTGACGGCGGCTGCATAAACAACTCGCGCGATCAATCCATACCGATTGACGGTGTTTTTGCCGTAGGCGATATGACATGCACTCAACTGAAGCAGGCCGTGGTCTCAGCCGCAGAAGGCGTGATCGCCGCGATCTCTGCCGACCGATACATAAATAATTTGTCGAAGACTGCACCTGGCCGGTATTACTGATCTGATTCAATATTGCATTTGAATACATACCTTGCGTATGTATTGTTCGAGTGCATTGTGATCGCCCCTCACGCACTTTAAAAAACATTTCTACATCAAAATTCCCCCTAAAACTGCCTGTTTTCGTGTTTATCCCTTTCGGTCGCTTGCTGGCACAATCGTTGCAAAAAGCAAGAAGGGGAGGGTAGTAAATGGAACTGGCAAGCAAGGTCAGATCAGGTAAAGACGGAAAGCGGTCGCCACGTACCGTAGTCGCTCATAACTCATCGGCAGCGCACGCGGGATGGTATGGCTGGGATGTATTGAGCGAATCTTTTGCCCGCTTCAAATCGCACGTCCCAACAAGAATAAAACTGATCGGATCGCGCCTCATACAACCAAAGGTGATGGTGGTTTTCGGCGTTATTGCTCTCGCCTTTTTATCTCTGGGCGTTTACTACTACAACATATTTTCCCGAGAAATCGACGAACGCCTCGAAGTGGGTTTCTTCGACAACGCGGTAGGCATATTCTCTTCGCCCTTCAAGGTATCTGTAGGCGATAAACTTCCTATCGAAGAGTTGAGCCAATATCTTGAAGCAGCCGGTTATCAGCAGAGACAGGATGAAGACGGGCAGGGCGCATTAGGCACATATTGGATTGACGGGAACGATATCGAGATCAGGCCCGCGCGTAAATCCGCTATCCGGCTTGGCCTCTATCCCGTTCGCCTTGAAATAGACAAGAATGGAAAGATCGCTTCACTCACAAGCCCCATAAACAACAAGAAACTGAGCAGCGCAGAGATAGAAGGCGAGCTTCTGGCTTCGGTCGAAAACGGCGACCGGAGAAAAAAGACCAGCGTTCGATTCTCTGATATTCCGGCCAATCTCCGCGATGCGATGGTAGCCGTCGAAGACAGGCGATTCTTCTCTCACGGCGGTATTGACTGGCGCGGAATCGCGCGCGCGCTATGGCAGGATATTCACGAAGGCGAAATAGTGCAGGGGGGATCGACAATAACTCAACAGCTTATAAAAAATGCCGTCCTTACCAGCGACCGAACTCTGACGCGTAAATTGAAAGAGGCCTCGATGGCCGTCATACTCGAATCCAGACTATCAAAACAGGAAATATTCACGCTCTATTTTAACAATGTTTATCTCGGTCAGAACGGAACCTTTGCGATACACGGTTTCGCGGAAGCGGCGCAGGTATATTTCGGCAAGCAGTTGTCTGACCTGACTCTGAGCGAGTCGGCATTTCTTGCGGGGCTGATCCACGCGCCAAACCGTTATACCCTGCATCGTGATATGAAGCTTGCCACCGAGCGTCGTAATGATGTGCTGGACGCTATGGTAAGCACAGGGGCTATTACATCCGAGCAATCAGAGGCCGCTAAAACGGCCCAGATTGCGCTCAAAGAACGCACATCTCAGGATAGCTACGGCACAAACTATTTCATAGATTATGCGCAGAGATTCACCGAAGATCGGTACGGCGATACGGAGCTTGCCTCTCGCCGAATAAATACGACTATGGACCCGCGCCTGCAACGCGCCGCCTATGAAGCGGTGACAAACCACGCGGCGAAGCTTGATAAAGTTCTTGCGCGCTCCACTCGAAAAGGCGGCGAAAGCCCACGGGTGCAGGCGGCGCTCGTAGCGATAGATGCTCATACGGGAGAGGTGCTTGCGATGGTAGGCGGGCGCAACTACGCAGAGAGTCAGCTAAATCGCGCGACCGACGCCCGTCGGCAGCCGGGTTCGTCCTTCAAGCCTTTTGTGTATGCGAGCGCGCTTTCAATGCGTTCTTACACACCGGCAACCCTGCTTTCTGATCGTCCGCAGACATTTTCATACGATGGAGGGCGCGAAGAATATAACCCAAATGATTATCATGGCGGTTTCACGAATAGAGATGTGACCCTGCGTGAGGCGCTGACCCGGTCGCTCAATGTGCCCGCCGTCGAACTGGCTCTCCGCGTAGGGCTTGGCGGCATCGCCGATGTAGCGGAAGAGTGCGGGCTTGACCGTCCGCGCACCTACCCTTCGATGGCGCTCGGCACAAGCGAAGCGACTCCGCTGCAAATGGCGGGCGCATACACGGCTTTTGCAAATCAGGGTCTGGCCTTGCGACCGATTCCTATCAAAGACATCAGCGCGGGTACGGCAAATGAAAACTCCAGGCCCGTTTCAGCCACCTCTGTTCGAGTTTTTTCACAACAGGTCGCCTACATCGTTACTGACTTCCTCGAATCTGTGGTCAATTCAGGGACGGCGGCGCATGCCCGGGCAATGGGTGTGAAAGGCGCGGCGGCTGGAAAGACGGGTACTTCGCGTGACGGCTGGTTCGTCGGATATACGCCAAACATGGTTTGCGCCGTCTGGGTAGGATTTGATGACAATCGAGATTTAGGACTGAAGGCTTCCGAATCGGCTCTCCCAATCTGGGCAGATTTCGTCAAGGAGGCCACCGAGATTCGTCACGATCTGGGAGGCGATTCGTTTGCTCGACCCGGCGGGATTACATCGGCTGATATTGATCCGACTACGGGTTTATTGGCCGGGCCCGAATGCCCTTCGCATCGCAAAGAGATTTTTATTTCAGGCACAGAGCCATACTCTATGTGCAGTCATCAGCAGGAGGCTTATCTGGATGAAGGGCTGTATCCTGATTCATATGATATGGATAATCAGGGCTGGAATTACACCGATCCGAATCAGGATTCCAAGTATGACTACAGCAAAATCACGCTTGATGTTTGCGCCCGCACGGGTTTGATCGCCACGCCTTACTGCCCAAACGTGGAGAAACGCACTTATAAACTCGGCCACGAGCCTCTGGATATGTGCAACCTCCACACCTACGCCACAGCCGCGATCAGAAAAGATGAAGGCGGCAACAAGCGCGGTTATGATGACAGCTATTCAACGCCGCGAGATCAACAGAGCAGCGGCAGCAGCTATGATTCGGGTGAGGCAGACAGACAGGATGAGCCACGCGGGCAGAGCACGAAGATGTCGCCTACGATGATTAAAGACGGCAAGCGGCGCGAGCAGAAAAAAGAGTCTCCACGCAACGAATCGGGTTCTGCTCCGAAGGATGACAATTAAACCCGGGCCATTCAGTTTGCAAAGACGCAACCCCATACCTGATCATTGAACAAGTTTCTTGTTCAATCCAATCCAATCTTTTTAATACTGTCAAAAGAACCCGGCCTCACTCTTACGCATTGTTCTATATATCTATTTATGCCGACCCGCTACGTTTTGATTTAGCTTCCCTATGATCTGAGTTGTTGCTATCTTTGCCTTCTTCACCCGGGCCGAGGTCTTCTTACTTCCGGCAGGCTTACCGCCTTTAGCTCTACTGCCTCTTCTATAATTCACTCCCTGATTTTTTGATTGTTGACCCGGGCAGTTACCTTGATATGAAAAGAGAGGCGTCCAAATATCTTTCCTGAATAAAAATATTCTCGTTTAAGGTGAAAGACTATGGACGTTCGGGACACTGCTATTATTATCTAGCGGATGATATTTAAAATGGAAAAAGTGCCAGCACAAGCATGACAGTTTTCTCTGATTGTCATCCTTGTGCTGGCACTTTTCCGCAAACCTTTACTTGTCGCATGGCTTTATCATACACGGTGTTTTGCACTCGGGATCTATCGGGCAACACCTTACATAGCACTTTCCGTCGCTTGGATTAATGAAAGGTTCACCACAAGTCATCTCGCAACCCTGACTGGCCCGGGTAGTCGGTATGGCTTGCGCTCCAGCAAATACCAGGCTCATGGTCATCAAAGCCAACACCAGCAGGCGTTTCATCATATTGCTCTTTCTGTCTGAATTTTTCGCGTCTTTTTTGTTATTTAACATCGTTAGAATCCTCCCCTGTTCTTTTTCGTCCACGGTGGTTAATAGTTGCAACTCATATGCCATTTAGTGATTGGCTCTAGAGGATTCTAAGAGCCCGATTAACCAACTGGTCTGTATTGATCCGACACGGCAATGTGTGCGAAAAAACGTGCGGTCTGTTATCATAATAAAGCAATTTACAACTTTTACCGGCGTTGGCGTATCTTAAGGACTGGCATAACTATTGCGATTGCCATAAGCAACAGAACAAGTTTTTTCGGAGGCAAGTAATGAAAAGAATCAGGAATTTATCTTCAAGCGTAAGCCTTCTGGCGATTGTTGCTATGCTCTCATTGCCTTTAGGAGTCCTGGCGCAGACCAGAATAGAAGCGCCAAAGAATCCTTACGCTCCAAGCAAGGATGTAGAGCTTGGCCGGGAAGCGGCGCAGGAAGTCGAGCGCCAGTTGCCGATCATGAATGATCGCGTGGCTGAAAATTATCTGGATCGAATTGGCCAGCGACTCGTGGAAGCGATCCCGCGAGAGTTCCAGCACCCGGAGTTTCGCTATACCTTCAAGCTGGTTAATGCGACCGACATCAACGCGTTTGCCTTGCCCGGCGGTTTTATGTATGTGAATCGTGGTTTGATAGAAGCAGCGGAAAACGAAGGTCAATTAGCGGGCGTGATGGCGCACGAACTAAGCCACGTAGCCCTGCGTCACGGAACGGCACAGGCGGCCAAGGCTCAGAAGTACGCCATAGGACAGGCCGCGGGTTCTATATTGGGAGCCATAATAGGCGGCGGTCTTGGCGGCGTAATCTCGCAGGGCAGCCAGTTGGGCATCGGCGCTTACTTCTTAAAGTTCAGCCGGTCATATGAAAAACAGGCCGACCTGCTTGGCTCGCATATAATGGCGAACGCCGGATATGACCCGCGCGATCTGGCCGAGATGTTCCGCATTATCGAGCGCACAAGCGGCGGCGGCGGGCCGGAATGGCTCAGTTCGCACCCGAACCCCGGAAATCGTTACGAGACCATCAATCAGGAAGCTCGATTGCTGCAAGTGAGAAATCCCATCGGAGATTCAAACGACTTTCGACGCATTCAAGCCCGTTTGCGGGATATGCCTCGCGCTCGCTCGATGCAGGATATATCGCAGGGTAATCAGCGCTACCCGAGCCGCCAGCCGACGGGCCGCGTCTCCTACCCGTCATCGCGGTATCGCACATACACGGGTGGAAACGCCTTTCGCATAGACGTGCCTGAAAACTGGCGCGATTTGCCGAGCAACAACAACATAACGTTTGCTCCCGAAGGCGCATATGGAGAGGTAAACGGGCAGTTCATTTTTACCCACGGCGCGATGGTCGGAGTCGCACGCGTGCAAAGTAACGATCTGCAACGGGCTACGGATGATTTCATCAGATCGCTCGGACAGGGGAACCCCAACCTGCGTCAGCAGAGTCGCTATCTACGCAGCACTATAGATGGACAAGACGGACTGACCATCACGATGAGCAATATATCGGATGTGACCGGAAGAGAAGAGACTATAAGAGTCTATACGACGATGCTTGGTAACGGCGAGCTTTTCTATATAATAGGCGTTGCGCCGCGCGATGATTTCGGGAATTACCAGAGAACGTTTCAGACAATGGCCAACTCGGTCCAACTGAGAGGCTAGCGTAAGTCGAACAGAAATATAGCCACGAATAAACACAAATAACCACGAATGATTCGTGCGAATTCGTGTAATTCGTGGCTTCTTTTACATTCACTGGCCACTGACCACCGACCACCGACCACCGCGCACAAAGCGGGCTGCCGGTGAATCTTTCATCGGAAGTGAAAAACGCCTGATGCCGTCGAATCTGTAAAGCGCTCCGGCCACAGCCGGGGCAGTCGGGACAAGACCTATTTCGCCAACGCCCTTCGCGCCGTAAGGACCGTCCGGGTGCTTGTCTTCGATCATAATCAATTCAACTTCCGGCATGTGTCTGGCTCGAAGCAGCCCTTGAGAATTCACGGTCATCGTTTGCGGAATGCCGTCTTCTACCTTGAACTCTTCGGTCAGGGCATAGCCCAATCCCATGTGAACCGAGCCTTCCAACTGCCCTTCGAGCAGCGTCGGGTTTATTACTTTGCCCACGTCGTGCGCAGCCACGACTTTCCTGATTATCCCGTCATCATCGAGCAGGACGACCTGGGTGGCGAACCCATACGCAAAATGTGTTTTCGGTTTTTCAACCCTGGCTTCAAGCGATACGGTATCGGCGATCTTTACTTCGCCGTAATAGGTCCGGCCCGCCAGTTCTGTAAGCGGCGCGCGGTCTAAATCGCGCTTGAGCTTTCGGGCCGCCTCCTGTACGGCGCGGCAACCAAGAAACGTAGCCCGCGAGGCGGTCGTCTGCCCGCAATCCAGATCATATTTTGTATCGGCAGAGATTTGTTGAAATACTGCCGGCGGCAGCCCCGTCTCTTCGCAGGCGGTTTGCATCAGCACGGTAAAGAGCCCCTGTCCCATCTCTGTGAACCCAGTGTAGATGCTTGCGGTGCCGTCGTTGTGCACTTCGAGCATTGCCTTGCCGTATTCGGGCAGGCCGTTGCCTATGCCTACGTTCTTGATGCCGCAGGCAATGCCCGCGTACCGGGCCGTTTTGTAAATATCTTTTACGGCTTCGAGCGTCTTCTTAAGACCCACGCTCGTTTCCAATACCTGCCCCGTGCAGAATCTGTCTCCAACGTCGAGCGCATTCTGGTAACGCATTTCCCAACCGTCTATTCCAACTTTTTCGGCGAGGATGTCGAGCATGGATTCGATGGCGAAGGCCGCCTGATTGGCTCCAAATCCGCGCATCGCTCCGCAAGGCGGGTTGTTGGTGTAAACCGCGAGCGACAGGATTTCGACATTGTCTACTTTATAAGGGCCTGTCGAGTGACCGGCGGCCCGCTCAAGCACCTTGGAACCTACCGAGGCGTACGCCCCCTTATCGCCTATCATGTGCGCCCTGACAGCGGTCAACCGCCCCTGGCCGTCACACCCTACGGTGTAATCCATTTTGATAGGATGGCGTTTGGGATGGAGCCTGAGGCTCTCTTCGCGGCTGAGTGTCAGTTTTACCGGGCGGCGGGTGATGCGGGCAAGCAGGGCAGTCTGAGCCTGTATGCTCATGTCTTCCTTGCCGCCGAATGCGCCGCCGTTGGAGACGAGCGAGACAAATATTTTGTCTTCGGGCAGGTTCAGACAGGATGCTATCTGACGACGGTCGTCAAAGACTCCCTGCCCCTGAGTGTAGACCCTGAGCGATTCGCCTTCGGGGAGAGCGATGCAGGATTCGGGCTCCAAAAACATGTGCTCGATAAACTGGGTTTCGAAAGTATGCGAAGCCACGTGAGCCGAACCGGCGAGAGCCCCTTCGACATCGCCGCGCTTGATCTCGGATTTACTCAGGAGGTTGCCTTTCTTATGCAGCTTTGGCGCGTCGGGTTCAAGCGCGTCTTCGGGATGAGTTACGGGCTCGCGGATTTCATAATCGACTTCTATCGCCTGAGCGGCACGTCGGGCCGTACGGCGGTCAAGAGCGGCAATCGCCGCGATCACATCGCCTACATAGCGAGTCTCTTCTCCTTCGGCTATGAATACGGGCCAGTCTTTATAGATCAAACCCTGAAACCGTTCGCCCGGTACATCGCGGGCGGTGATGACTGCAAATACGCCATCCATCGCAAGCGCCTTGCTCGCATCGATCTGCCGGACGAGAGCGCGAGGATGAGCCGAAAGCAAGACCGCGCCGTGAAGCATTTCTGGAAATGACATGTCGTCTATGAAGGGCCTGTCTCCGAGCGCGAGTTCTCGCGCTTCATAGCGAGCAGTGCGACATCCTATTCGTCCTGACCCGTCTCTGGGCTCGACTGGTTCTCCGGCCAGCGCCTTTGCCGCAAGCTTGATAGAGTCTACGATCTTGACGTAGCCCGTGCATCGGCAGTGATGCATGCTCAGGATTCGGTTGATCTGATCGTCGGTCGGGTGGGGTTCTTTTTCAAATAACTGTTTCGCGCGGACGATGATTCCGGGCGTGCAAAATCCGCACTGCAAACCACCACCTTCGATAAAACTTTCTGCGAAGCTGTCGCGCTCAAATTCAGAGAAGCCTTCGAGCGTCAGCACGCTTTTACCGCTCGCGTTTTTTGCAGGCATCGCGCAAGAGACTATCGCCCGCCCGTCAACGATCACCGTACAGCAGCCGCACTGCCCCTGCGGGCTGCACCCGTCTTTGGGCGAGATCAATCCGCAATGGTCGCGGAGCACTTCAAGCAGCGAAGCATCATCTTCGACACCCAGTGAGCGACTCTCTCCATTCAGGGTAAATTCGATTTGAGTCGTCATAGCGTTTCTCCTGTTGGGACTGGAGGGATTCTACCATAACTCGCCAGCGAAAAGCCTGAACTCAGCGTCGACCAGAGCCATTCAGTATTTGACTTACGAGCAACAGGCGTCAATTTCTACATCCTGGAATATTGTGAGTATTTGTCAGAAACGCGGGGAGGAACTATTATGTCTGCAATCTCAACTCTTTGTTGAGATGAGTCTGTCTGATTATTTTTTACCTGAGCGTCTACACCAGGCCGATACGGAAATCAGGAGGGATCACAGATGTCTGATAAACCGGGAAACAGGCGGCGTTATAACGAAAAGGAAGTCGGCCGCATAATCAAACGAGCCACCGATCTACAGGAATCCGAAGGCCGGGCGAACCTCCTTGATAGAGGCGCTTCTATAGGTGATATCGAGCAGATCGCTGCCGAGGTAGGCGTTGACCCGCGCTATATTCGGAGAGCCGTATTAGAGATAGACAGAGGCGATGACCGTGCTGAGGAGAAGAGTCTGCTGGCCGGCTCCGTCCCCGTAGAGATAGAGCGAGTAATCGAAGGCGAAGTGACCGATGAGCAATGGGAGATGATTGTGCAGGAGATTCGCCGCGCGCAGGGGCAGTTGGGAGAAATCGGTAAACTCGGCAACTCGCTGGAATGGACCCACAAACGAGAAGACGCAACACACACGCAAGTCACGCTCAGCCCACGCGACGGACAGACTAAAATTCAGATTAACTATAACTCTGAAGGCGGCGCTTATGTCTCTTATCTGGTTACCTTTCTTGTAAGCGCCCTCATGTCCCTTGTCTTGATGAAGGTCTTAAAGCTATCACCATTGATCGAATGGCCTGCGGCCATTGCCCTGATTACCTCTTTGCATTTGCTCGTGCGGATTGCCTGGGGGATTTTTAGTCGTTCTCAAAAACTCAAGCTGACGAAACTGGCAAATCGCATTGAAACGATAATCGCTGAAGGCGGTCAATCTCAAATCGAAGAATCGAATTCTGCCGAAAGCCACCTGCTTTACGATGAGCCGGAATCGCAAGAGGCGGCTCGCTCTGAACGCAGGGTTCCGACCACCTGATGAGGTTTCTGCTTTGGCAGAGCACGTATCGCCCGGGTAGGATGAATTGTGATTTCCGACCCTGTTTGTAAACGGAAAATTCTGAAAGGAACTATTTAAATGACAAAGTGTTTTTTATCACTTCTGATAACACTGGCAATGGCGGCGTTGTGTCCTATTTCTTCAATGCAGGCTCAGTCACAGGCGGATGCTTCGGGGCATTGGGAAGGCCACATCGACGCGAACGGCGTAAAGGTGAGTATCGCCGTTGATCTTTCGAAAAAAGACGGCAACTGGTCAGGGACCATAGACATTCCCGGCCAGCAGTTGAAGGATTTTGCGCTCAGCAATATATCCGTAGAAGGTTCGTCCGTCTCCTTTGTCATGGCCGAAGGTGCGGGCGATACTGCTTTCAAGGGTACGCTCGCTCAGGACGGCAAGACTATCTCAGGGAACATGGCTCATGGAGACAAAACCTTGCCCTTCACACTGGAACGCGTTGATCCTTCGCAAAATGCCGGGAAAGCATACGGGGCGACGCCTGATAAAGGAATGCCCGGTCAGGGGCTGGAGGGCTATTGGCAGGGAAACATCGAAGTAAATGTTACTCTCAGGGTCGTGCTCAAAGTGAAAAAATCTGCCGACGGGTCTTTTGCCGCAAGCATAGACAGCCCCGATCAGGGCGTAGAGGATTTGACTGTAGACACGATTACCTTTAAGGACGGCACCCTCCATTTTGAGATAAACAGGATCAGTGCTTCCTTCGAAGGCAAGGTGAATGCCGACGGGGCAGAGATTTCAGGAGAGTGGCAACAGGGCGGTGCGTCGCTGCCGCTGGTCTTCAAGCGGCTCGACAGGAAATCGTGAATCGTGAATCGTGAATCGTGATGCGTGATTCGTGACTTAAGGGCGGTTCCTGTTTCACGGGCTAATTGCTTTAATCACGCATCACGATTCACTTCTCACCTCTGCCAGAAGATGTGATTTTCCTCAAGCGGGACGTAGGCATCCGAGTGGTTGGGAACTATACGCGCGGTGAAATGCTCGGACGGGCGGGTGGCCGCCGTTACGGCTGAGAATAGATATCCGTGCACTGCGCCGGGAATCTCGCCCTCTCGATTCATAATCACGCGGATGGGTTCTTCCTCATCGAGCGGGTCGGCGTATAGCTCGACGCAGACCATATCAGGATCAAGATCGCCCAGATACACCTGCGCTTCGAAATGCCAGCGGTCGTCCTCGTGGGTAACGCGAATATCTCCAAAGCGCAGCCCCTTCCAGTGTTCAGCCAGTTTCTTTTGCCAGTGCAGCAACTCGACTGCGAGCCTTCCTCCGTCACCCGAGCGGCGGTTATAGAGCGCGGCGGCGGGTAAGTAAGCCCGCTCTACGTATTCGCGCATCATGCGATTGCTGCTGAACTGGGGAGTCAGGCTCGACATGCTGGCCCGCATGCAGTGTATCCACTTTTCGGGAATGCCCTGTTGATTGCGCTCGTAAAAACGAGGGACGACCTGTGTTTCGAGTATGTCATAAAGCTGCTCGGCTTCAAACGCATCCCACTCGACCCCTTCGTGTTCTTTGCCGTCGCCGAGCGCCCATCCCACTTCCGGCGTGTAGGCTTCGGCCCACCATCCGTCAAGTTCGGAAAGGTTCAATCCTCCGTTTACCAGCACCTTCATCCCGCTCGTCCCCGAAGCCTCCCACGGACGACGCGGCGTGTTGATCCATACATCTATTCCCGCTATCAACTGGTGCGCGAGCACCATGTCGTAATCCTCCAGAAAGACCACGCTGTCGAAAAGCTCCGGCCGCGCCGCGAATCTCGCAAGCTGTTGCACCATAGCCTTTGCCGCGTCATCGCGAGGGTGAGCCTTGCCCGCGACTATCAGTTGTACGGGGCGTTCGGAGTTGCGAAGCAGGCGGGCAAGCCGGTCGGGGTCGTGCATCAGCAGCGTAGGCCGTTTGTAGGTGGCGAATCGCCGCGCAAAACCGAGGGTGAGCGCATTCGGATTCAAAACGTGTCGGGCGCGCTCTATGATTTCTGCCGTTGCGCTCTGCTCTTTTACCTGTCGTACGAGACGGCGGCGAACATATTCGATCAGCCCAAGCCGCGAAGCTGCCCGGAAATTCCATAGCTCGGAGTCGCTGACATTTTCGATGGCCGGGCACTCTTCGCTTTCAAGACCCAGCCAGTGCGTATCACCGCAGACGCTCGACCAGAGGCTATGCGACCGGGGCGAATCCCACGAAGGGACGTGCACGCCGTTTGTCACGTGGCCTACGGGAACTTCGCTCTGAGGCCAGCCCGGATAGAGGACTTGAAACATCCTTCGGCTCACCTTTCCGTGAAGGCGGCTCACTCCGTTTACGCAGCAACTGCCTCGGATGGCCAGATAAGCCATGTTGAACGGTTCGTTTTGATCGTAAGGGTTCTGGCGGCCCATTGCGAATATGTCTTCGATGGGCACGCCCACCGCATCGGCGAGATTGAGAACGTATTGTTTGAGCAGCGAGGATTCAAATCTGTCGAATCCGGCCGCCACTGCCGTATGAGTCGTAAAGACATTGCCCGCCCTCGTGGCCCAGAGCGCGACAGGGAAGGGTTGCCCCGTTTTGCGCATAAAGCTGACGGCCCGCGCAAAGACTACAAAGGCGGCGTGCCCTTCGTTCAGATGGCACACGTCAATTTCGATGCCGAGCGATTCCAACGCGCGCCATCCACCCAGGGCAAGCACGATCTCCTGGATCAATCTTCGCTCCTGTCCGTAGGCGTAAAGATTGGCTGTGATTCCTCGGTCCCACGGGCGGTTGAGCGGGTCGTTGCTGTCGAGGAGGTAAAGCTTGACCTTTCCCACCTGCGCCTGCCAGACCTTCAGGAAGATTGTGCGGCCCGGCATCTCAAGCTTTATTCGCAGCCACCCTCCCGCCTGATCCTGCACAGGAGTGACGGGCAGGCTCGTCGGATCGTTATAAGGAAAGGCTTCAAGCTGCCCCTGATCGGCCGTTATGGTCTGGCGAAAATAGCCCTGCTGGTAAAGCAGCCCTATGCCGAGTACCGGCACGCCCAGATCGCTTGCCGTCTTGAGGTGATCGCCCGCGAGCACGCCCAGCCCACCTGAATAGATGGGAAGCGCCTCCGTCAATCCGAATTCCATGCTGAAGTAGGCTACATTCTTGAGCGGGCTTTGAGGATAAGCGCGACCAAACCACCCGGGGTCTTCGAGTGCTCGCCTGCGCCGTTCAAGCCAGACCTGCAATTCCTGCTTTAACTGTTCGTCGCGGGCTGCTTCTTCCAGACGCGCCTGCGAGACATTCTGCAAAATCATGTAGGGGTTCTTCGTGCGTTCCCAGGTCTCCGGGTCGAGCAATTCCCAGAGCTTTGTGTTTGCTTCGCTCCACGTCCAGCGGAGGTCCAGAGCCAGTTCAGATAATCCTTCAAGCCCCTCGGGTAATGGGCGATGCGCAAAAGGGTTTAGCATAATCTTGTTTTTCTTTCAGTCTGAATTTTTTGACAGGATTAACAGGATTCAAAGGGATGTAGCAAGATTCATTCTTAGTCTTACCAAATCATGTTAATCCTGTCAGTGAATGTTGGTGTCCTGTTCAGGTGATGATTGTGGGCGCATCGCGCCCCACTCGCTCTTTGATCTCGATCAGCGCGCGCCCGGCTTCGGCAAGCGGCGCAAGTATTTCATCAACATCTGCCTCCACGTCATCTTTAAGATAGCGCTCCAGATACACGCGCAGGGTCGCGCCTTCGGTCCCTGTTCCTGACAGGCGAAAGATTATACGCGAGCCGTCGGCGAGAAGTATTCTTATGCCCTGACCGTTGCTCACGCTTCCGTCTACGGGGTCTGTGTAGCTGAAATCATCGGCTGCGCTGACGGGGCTGCCTGCCAGAGATTGCCCCGTCAAGGCGGGGAGTTTTTCTCGCAAAGCGGTCATCATTTCGGAAGCGACAACCGAGTCGAGCGCCTCGTAATCGTGTCGTTGATAGTAGCTGCGACCAAAGCGCCGCCAGTGTTCGCCCGCCACCTCGGCCACCGATTTTCGCGTCGCGGCAAGTATTGACAGCCAGCACAGGACGGCCCAGAGACCATCTTTTTCTCGAACGTGGTCCGAACCTGTGCCGAAGCTCTCCTCGCCGCAGATGGTACACTTGCCCGCATCCATCAGGTTGCCAAAAAATTTCCAGCCGGTGGGCGTTTCATAACAGGCAATTCCGAGAGCTTCCGCCACTCGATCAACCGCCGTGCTTGTGGGCATAGAGCGCGCCACGCCCTTGATCCTTGCGCGATAACCGGGAATCGTTTCACCGGCCCGCTCGGCGATAATGGCAAGCGAATCGCCCGGCGAGACAAAGAAGTTCCGGCCCAGGATCATATTGCGGTCGCCGTCGCCGTCGCAGGCCGCGCCGAAATCCGGCGCATCCGCGCGGTTGAGAGTCGCTACAAGCTCGCGGGCGTGCGCGAGATTCGGGTCCGGGTGCTCGCCTCCGAAATCTTCAAGCGGAGTGCCGTGAATTACCGTGCCCGAGGGTGCGCCAAGACGGGTTTCGAGGATGTGATGGGCGTAAGGGCCTGTCACTCCGTGCATGGCGTCGAAGCACATGCGAAAACCGCTTTCGAAGAGCGCGCCAAGCGCCTCAAAGTCAAACAACTCCTCCATCAGGTCGGTGTAATCCGACATCGAATCCAGGATTACTACCTCGGTATCGGCAACGCGGATGGTTGCTTCGTGGTCGAGGTCTAGGGGCGGGTGGTCGAGTGTGAAAAAGCGGTTGATCTTTTTCGTATGCTCAAAGATGCTTTCGGTGACGGCTTCGGGCGCGGGGCCGCCGTTGCTTATGTTGTACTTTATTCCGAAATCCTCATCGATCCCGCCGGGATTATGGCTGGCCGAAAGAATCAATCCGCCAAGAGCGCCGCGTCTGCGGATGACGGCCGATGCAGCGGGCGTGGAGAGTATTCCGCTTTGGCCTACCATCACGCGGGCAAATCCGTTAGCCGCGCACATGCGAATGATCGTCTGAATGGCTTCCCGATTGTAAAAGCGACCGTCTCCGCCGACGACGAGCGAGTGCTCTTTGAAGTCCTCGCCCGTAACCTCGCGCACCGCGTCAAAGACCGACTGCACGAAATTTTCCAGATAGTTTGGCTCCATAAAACGGCGAGTCTTTTTTCTCAACCCCGAAGTGCCGGGACGCTGATCCGAAAAGGGAGTCGTGCTTATTGTTTTTACTTCGGCATTAGTCATGATTTTTCCATCCGCTCAAAATTGGATTTGCCTGTCGCACGAATATTAATTATTCGTGTCTGCATTTTCGATCAGCAAGTCTTCCAATTCGATAAAGAATTTTTGAATCGTCTCATCCGTCATTTCTTCCTTGAGCGTTCTGCATACGCGGGCCACGGCGCGGTCGGTTGCTTCCAGCGGGTCAGCGCCCGCTCCATAAGCCGATAATCTTTTTCTCAGCCATTGAAGCCTTTCCTCGGCGGAGCTTTGAGCAAGTCGCGGGGCGGCGTCGACAAGATCGCGGGCAAAGGTTTCATCAAAATCCTTTTTGAGATCGAGGTCCAGGTGATCGGGCAGGAGCTTAGGGGCGGCAGAAAGCCTTATGCCGATGCGCTCGATGCAGGCATCGAAGGCAAGTCCGCCAATCTTTCGAGCCAGATTTTCAGCCGCGCGTCTGTCATCCTTCGATACCATTTTGCTGCCTTCAACGTCTATATAGAGCTTGACCTTTGGCTCGGTCCCTGACGGGCGAACTACCACCTGCGCGCCGTCGAGTCTGAAGAGCAACAGGTTGCGCGACAATCGCTCGGTTTCGCTCCTCAACGGGCCGAATTTTTCCGTAGAGTGATAATCCACCACATTCAAAACCGGGAACTCTCCCAGAGAAGTTATCGGCTCGGCTCTGAGCGAGCGCATCATCTCTTTCAGCGCCTCGGTTCCGCGAATGCCTCGCATCACTATTGACGCGGCAGCATTGGCATAGTTTCCACACTCGATTGACAGGCTGTCGAGATATTCGGGAAGACCTATGTTTTCCTGATAAAGCTGCGTCATCAATTCGGACAGAATAAGAGCGCCGCCCGCCGCGTCCTTGTCGTAAATCTCAGGTGTCAGCAGTATGCCGTGACTCTCTTCTGCCGCAATGACCAGATCTTCCGGGCGCGCTTCTATGCCTCGGAACCGCCCTTCCCGCTCAAGCGAGCCAAGCACCCATGCCACATACTTGAACCCGACCAGCAGATCGGAGACGATCTTGCACCCGGCCTTTTCAGCTATATTTTCGAGAGCGCGAGTGGTCACAAGCGTCTTTATGATCAGGCCGGTTTTTTGCGGGCCGCGTTTCTTATCGAGCGTCAGGTAATAGGCCAGAATCATGGCTATCTCGTTGCCGGTCAGGTATCGCCACTCTCCGTCTGCGGTACGGGCGTAAACGCCTACGCGGTCGGCGTCGGGGTCGGTCGAGAGCACCATCCACGCGCCTTTTCCCTCCGCTGTTTCGAGAGCTGGAGTCGCGGCCTCGCGCACTTCGGGGTTTGGCAGACGAAAGGGGACGGATGAAAATGTACCGTCAAAATTTGCGTGCGGGTTGAATAGTTCTATGTTGTAGCCCGCCGCGCGTAATGTGTCGCCTACGGTCGAATCGCCCGTGCCTGAGAGCGGAGTGTAAATTATCAGCGCGTTTGAAGACGGCCCCTTCGATTGCAATCCGAGATTGGTCTGTATGTAGGCCTCGTGCACGGAATCGGGCAGCACGCGGATAAAACCTCGCTCGACACCCGCTTCAAAAGGAAGGCGATGAATCTCTTTTACATCGTTCATAAAAGAGGCGAGGTATTCATCCTCGGGCGGTATATCCTGAGCGCCCTGATGATTGTAGAATTTGAATCCGTTGTCATCCGGGTGATTGTGCGACGCGCTCATATTGACCCCGCCGACGGCTTTCAGATGTCTGATGGCAAACGATAGCTCGGGCGTAGCGAGAAAGGATGTTTTGGATTCCTGGCGTGGCGCAAAGACCGTGAATCCGTTGGCCGCGTATATTTCGCACGCCTGCCGCGCAAGTTCGCGCGAAGTCAATCCGAGCATCGGGTGATCGGAGCCCAGGAATTCGTATGCTCCCGCGATGTCGCGAAAAATCCGCGTGTCGAATGCCGCCACGACCAGAGGCGACGGGGTGGAAGGGAAAGCCTTTTTCAGATAATCGCAATGCCCCTGTACCGAAAGCGCTACTGTGGCCTCGTTGATCCGATTAGGCCCGTATCCCACTCGCCCCCGCCTTCCTCCCGTGCCGAACGGGACCAGTTGATAAAAGGCATCGAGCAGGAGAGCATATTTACCGGAAGCTATATGAGCGAGTGCCGCCTCCCGCTGTCGCTCATATATAGAACCATCCAGCCACGACCGCAACAGGCCGAGCGCCTTGTCTATGAGTTGTTTGTCTGTTGTTAGCTCTGAAAATCCTTTGGTTAACTGCCCAGAGATTTCTTCCCAGCTTTCAGGGGTTTGGCCTTCAGGGATTTGCACGGTGGGTTTCTCCGAATGTATCTCACAATTCATCCTGCCCGACTGACCGGAAAGCGTAATTATACTAGGATGCATGCGAGAGTCAAAGTATGGAACCGCGACAGCGGCAAAGCCACCCGATATTTTCTTGACAGGATTTACGGGATTAAAATTTTTCAAAACGCAATTGGAAGAATTCTGAAGATTCCGTAAATCCCGTTCAACTTCTTTTCAGGTATCGCACAACACTTCTTGACTTGCGGCGCGAATTTGTCATAAAAATGTGATCACAAGCTTGATTTTAGAAAACCGTGCAGTTTGAGTTTTGGATACTATGGCCGTAGGCGATGATTTTGCGCAGAGCCATGTTGGTCTGGCCGAAGAGCGCATTGGGTATCTGGCATATTTGCTGGACAACATACACGACGCGGTTATCGCGGTTGACGAGTCTATGATGGTGACGGCCTGGAATCTGGCCGCCGAGCAGATGTACGGCTGGAAGGCCGAAGAGGTTATCAATCGCGATATAAGGGAATTCTTCCGCTCGGAGTTGAGCGCGGAAAGCCGGGAGGCGATCCTCCTCGCCTTGCGCGATACGGGCAGATACCGGCTGGAATTCATTCAATATCGCAGGGATGGCGAACCGGTCTATGTCGAAGCGACTACGATTGCGCTGCGCCGGGAAAACGGCGAATGCGCCGGATATGTGACCGTCAATCGTGATATGAGTGAGCGCAAGCGGATCGAAGAGGAACGCCGAAAAGCGCACCTTGATCTGGAGATGCACATCCGGCAGAGAACAGCCGATCTTGAGAAGACAAATCTCGCATTGCAAAACGAGATCATCGAACGCACGCAAACCGAAGAGGCCCTGCGACAAAGCGAAGAGAAATATCGGGCTATACTCAATAATATTCAGGACGGCTATTATGAGGTTGACCTTAAAGGCAATTTCACTTTCTTCAACCAGTCGGTCTGCAATATTTTCAGATGCTCCGGGCAGGAGATCAAGGGCGTGAACTATCGAGAGTACACAGACCCTGATACCGCTCGAAAAGTATTTGCCGTCTTCAATCGGGTCTATAGAACCCATGAGGCTGCCGGAGGATTCGATTACGAGGTCAGGGCAAAAGATGACAGCTATCGTGTCATAGAAGTTTCGGTCTCTCTCATTATGGAAGAGGGTCGGGCGGTCGGGTTTCGCGGCATTCTTAGAGATATTACCGAAAGAAGAGAGGCCGAAGAGGCGCTCAGAAAAAGCGAGGAACGCTACAGGGCATTTGTTGCGCAAAGCTCGGAGGGGATATGGCGATTCGAAGCTGCTCAACCCATATCGATAGAGTTATCCGAAGACGAGCAGATCAAACTCATCTATCGTTACGGCCATCTGGCCGAATGTAACGACGCGATGGCCCGTATGTACGGCTTTTCAAAGGCGGCGGAGATTCTTGGGGTGAGTTTGAGAGATCTTCTAAACCCTTCGCAACCAAAAAACATCGAATACCTTCGCGCATTTATTCGTTCCGGGTACAGATTGACCGACGCCGAATCGGTAGAGTTGAATAAGGATGGAAATCCGTGGCACGCGGTAAATAATTTGATCGGCATTATAGAAAACGGTTTTCTGGTGCGGGCATGGGGCAATCAGCGCGATGTGACCGAACGCAAAAGGGCCGAAGAGGCTCGCAGAGAGATACTCAGGCAACTCGTCTTTGCTCAGGAAGAAGAGCGCCGTCGCATATCTCGCGAATTGCACGATCAGATGGGACAACATCTGGCCGCGCTCATGTTAAGGCTGAACGCGTTCAGGGAATCCTCGCCTGCGCAATCCTTTGAGCACATAGATTCATTGCAAAAAATCGTAGAGCAACTCGATAAGGAAGTAGACCGTCTGGCGATTGAGTTGCGACCTCCTACACTCGACGATCTGGGGCTGTATACGGCGCTGACCAACCACATCCGTGAGTGGTCAGACCGCAACCGCATTCCCATAGATTTTCACAGTACGGGCATAGACCGTGACCGGCTGCCGCCCGACATAGAGACTACTCTTTACCGCATCGTGCAGGAGGCGCTGACCAATATCTTGAAACACGCCGAGGCCAGCCGCGCAAGCCTGATACTTGAGCGCCGCAATGATCACATTCTGGCCATCGTTGAAGATAACGGTTGCGGGTTTGATGTTGACGGTATAAAACAATCCCCAAATATAAGGCGAAAACTTGGGTTGCTGGGTATGCAGGAGCGGGTTTCACAGGTCGGCGGAACGCTCAATATCGAATCCGCACCCGGCGCGGGGACTACACTCTTTGTGCGCATCCCACTCTCGCGGCATCAGGTTTGAAACCGCTACTTTATGGAAAAGCTGCGCGTCTTTCTGGTAGATGATCACGCCGCCTTGCGCGAAGGGCTCAGGCTGCTTGTCAATACTCAGATGGATATGGAAGTTGTCGGACAGGCCGGAGACGGCAGGACCGCCCTGAAGCAGATACGCGACTGCCCCCGAGTTGATGTGGTTGTGATGGATGTCTCTATGCCTGAGATGAACGGCGCAGATGCCACCCGTCAATTGAAGCAATCCAACCCCGATATACGAATACTCGCCCTGACCCGACACAGCGATCAGGGATACTTGCAGAAATTACTACAGGCAGGGGCGCGTGGGTACGCGCTCAAACAGGCTGCCGCCGAAGAGTTGATCAACGCGATTCGTATAGTGGCGACAGGCGGCACCTATCTTGATCCGATGCTTAAAAACTCCGTGGTTGAGAACTTCGTCGGTCGCCAGCGGGCAAAGGGGAAAACCACTGCAAAGCCCTTGAGCGCGCGCGAAACCGAGGTGCTGCGTCTGATCGCCTGGGGACATAGCAATAAAGAGATAGCCGCAAGTCTTGGCATTAGCGTCAAGACGGTCGAATATCACAAAACTCGCTTTATGGAAAAACTCGACCTCCGCAGCCGCACAGATATAGTGCGCTACGCTTTGTTGCAAGGCTGGCTGAAAGAGACCTGAGCTACAGGGACCTGAGCTACAGGGCAATATGATTCTCAGGAAATCCTCGCCTACTTTGCGCCTTTGCATGAATTTTTTCTCGAAAAGCCACAAAGCACGTTATGTTTTTTTATAGAGCAATTAGTAGTTTCTCATCCCGACAGGCCAAACTGAGAACCAGATGGTTCTCAGGCTAGGGATTTCCCCGGTAGACCGCTCGTTTTTCCCGATAGGCAAATAAGATTTTTTATGTAAGATAGATGGTAATTCATTTTCTGGAGAAAATTTGACCACTCTCCATACTAGAATCAGAGCCGCAGTTCACGGCCACGCTCGATATGTTATCTCTGGAACTGCGAAAGGCGAGGGCTTGAAATCCCCTCTGGTCCTCGCCTTATTCAACAGATAAGCGATTTAGCGGGCGAAGGTTTGAGATGATCCCTACTTGGGCACACATCCGTATCTATCGCAGGTCAACCGCCTTTCAAATCGAAGAAGGGGCGCAAGGGCCGGCCTGGCATCTCAGCGACGATCACCCCAATCGGTTTCGTCGTCGTCATCGTCTACGCGACTGGCGAAGTTTTCACCGCTGTTATCATCCTCTTCAAAGTTTTCAAAATCATTTTCATCTTCGTCAAAGAGGATGCCTCCCGCCCTTCGCTCGCGCAGCGGCCCCTTGGGAACCCGTTCCGATTTCTGAGGTCGTTGTTGCTTGCCTTTTCGACGAGGCGCGGCATCTGGACCGAAATTGCGACTGGGCTTGCCGCCGCCCTCCGGCGGTAAGTCTATTATCGGCTCGTTTTGCCAATCATTGCGGGGGGCCATGGGTCTTGAAGCAACGGCCGAGCGCGGGCGATCCTCTTTGGCGCGCGCTTCGTTGATTGCCATCGGCCTCCCTTTAAAGGGCTGATTGTTGAAACGTTTAATCGCTTCTTCGGCCTCTGTACGGGTATCAAATTCGACGAAAGCGAACCCCCGGGGCTTGCCCGTCTCACGGTCCTTTGGAAGATACACATAGACAATCGTGCCGACCGGTGAGAAATGCTCCCTTAAATCCGCTTCGGTTGTGTCGTAGGGGAGATTACCAACGAAAAGACGAACAGCCATCACTAGCCTTTCTGAAAAATTGATATGCAAGCTCAACTCGATTTGAGCTGACCGCAGGCTCGGCATGCCGGACGCGGGCAGGCCTGAGTCTGTGCGGTACAAAAGTTTGTAGGTGAACAGGGCCGTACCACCGGTCCTGTTTTTGATCCTGGCCTTTCCGACTCCGACTGCGTTCGGGCTCCACAGGATTTGAAGCAGATTCGGGGGCTGATTCCTCACAGCTAGCCTTCGCAGCCCCTCGTGTGCGCTGACAGAAATCTTGATATGTTGCCGGAACTTTGTAGCTTATCATTTGAGAAAAACTATAAAAAGCAAATTCGCCGCTCGCTCGATACACGCTATGTGAGACTTCTGAAATTGGTCCCAGCGCGGCAGGTTTGCTTGCATGCTCGTCGAGGGGGCGTTCAGTGGTTGGAATCTATCCACGTTTACTTGGTTGATCTAATTCTTGAAATCAACTCGGGCAGATCATTTCACCGTCGCTTTTGCACGGACAAAACTCATCTGCCGGCTCGAATTGTCTGGTCGTTTTCTAAAGCAGACCGATAGAGATTTTTGCTGTTACAGTTTTCATCGGTCTGCTTTAGCCTGGAAGAATGTCAAACAGGAGTATGCCGGATACAGAGGTGATTTACTTTCAGCCCTGGAAAGTCCGAGCAATCTCCTCCCGTTAGTATCGGTTATATCCGCCGCCGCCGCCGCCGTATCCGCCGCGACCGCCGCCGCGATTGCCGCCGCGACCGCCGCCGCCGCCGCCGCGATTGCTCCGCTCTGTGCGCGGTCGCGCTTCATTTACTGTGAGCGTCCGGCCATCGAGTTCGCTTCCATTGAGTTGCGCAATTGCCTTCTCGGCAAGCTCATCATCCATTTCGACAAAACCAAACCCTTTTGAGCGTCCGGTGTCACGGTCGGTTATCAGGCTTACCGATTCAACCGCGCCTATCTGCTCGAACAGGTTGTTTAGATCATCTTCCGTCGTCTGGTACGACAGGTTCCCTACATAGATTCTTTTGCTCATGTTTCTCCTGAAACGGGTTAAAAAGGAACTTCCAGGGCTTTGTGGGAAAGAGGATGAACTAGACACGGATCAAACGCTCTCCGAACAGAGGATCAGGTCGCTCCTAAGATCAAAAACTACGACAGCGCGCATAGCTGCCATTCTCCGGCCTCATACTAGCAGATAGGGCTTAAGCAAGTCCAGAGGGGCGATTGCCAAAATATCAAGCGAGACTGTAGCATAGGAGTTTGTTTTTGTTGATAGACACCGGGGGGTGTGCGGTCCCGTGTGCAGGAGGAAATCATAATGGGAATCGGTAGACGTTTTGCTTATGCTTTCAGATGTTTTTTTTCGATTGTTGGAAGCGGTGAGATACCCGAAGATGTAGTCCGGGAATTGATCTCGCTGCCCGCCGCGCTCGCCCCCGAAGCGATGACCCCGCCTGCCTTTGCTCCTGAATCGAAACCCGGGCCGGAACCGATAAGCCCGAGCGATGGCGCAGTGCAGATACTTGCGCTTTTGCAGCGCCACGCGCGGCTGATTGATTTTTTCACCGAAGATCTGTCGCCGTACTCTGATGCCGAGGTCGGAGTTGCTATCCGCTCGCTCCAGCAAAGCTGTCAGGAAGCGATCACACGCTATATCAAGCTTGCTCCAATCGTGCCCTCTTCGCGCGGGCAGCAGATCACTCTGGAAGAAGGATTTGATCGGGCGACCATTCGACTCATCGGCGGCGCAAAGCGCAAGCCGCCTCTAAAGGGATTGCTGCAACATAGTGGCTGGCGCGTGGAAGAGATCAATTTGCCGCCACTGCCCGCAGCCGCTCTCAGATCAATTCTCGCGCCCGCCGAAGTGGAGGTAGAAGGGGCATTAGAAGCTGCCGGGGATGAAAAAACTAATTGATATAGCGGCCCTCAATCCAGGATTTGAGATTTGAGATTTGAGATTTGAAATCTCAGATTAAGAGAGATTGCCTCATGGCATGCGCTCATAGCACGCGCTAACAACAGGCGCTCGCATTTGCGGTTGCGATGAGACGCATCCTGACTGTACCCTTCAGGCGTCAAATGAATATGGTCTCACGACTCAAACGCATCTCTTCCATAAGCGCGATTATTGCGCTCTTACTTGCTTCGAGTTCAACCCTGCCGGGATCTGTTTTTGCACAGGCCCCGCAAAGCGGTAAGTCAGAGCAGGCCGAGACGCTTGAATCGCTTCGAGCGCGTATTTCGGCCATAATTTCGCAGCCTCAATTCTCTCCTGCCGCATGGGGTATAAAGGTAATTTCGCTCGACACGGGAAAAGTCTTCTTTGAACACAACGCTGGAAAGTATTTTAACCCGGCCTCGAACGCCAAACTCTACACCGCCGCGCTCGCTCTGGACCGATTGGGCAGCGATTATCGAATAAAGACTTCGCTCTATGGAACCGTGAGGCCCGATGCTGCTGGCACGATCAAGGGCGATCTCATAGTTTACGGACGAGGCGACCCCAGCATGGCTGCAAGGTTAAACGACGGCGATTATTACAAAGGGTTTGACCCTCTGATCGAGCAACTCGCAAACGCGGGCGTCCGCCGGGTCGAAGGCGATCTCATAGCGGATGAGAGCTATTTTCAGGGGCCGCCGTTGGGCTCGGGTTGGGAGTGGGACGATCTGCAATGGTATTACGGCGCGGAAGTCTCTTCGCTTGTGATAAACGACAACGCGCTCGATCTGTTTGTAAAGCCGGCCGAACGGGTGGGAATGCCGTGTCGCATATCTACGGGGCCGCCTACTTCTCACGTTTCGTTTATCAACAGGACAAAGACGATTGCCAAAGGCGGGCAGCCGCGCATGGCCGTCTATCGCCCGGTCGGCGAAAATATAGTCTATGTGTCGGGGGAGTTGCCGCTTGGCGGTTCAGGATACACGGGTTATGTGGCTGTGCATAATCCTGCCGGTCTGTTTGCGTCACTGTTTAAGGAGGCGCTCGCCCGACGCGGAATAATCGTAACCGGGAGGACTCGCACGCTCGACTGGCATTACCGCGAAGTCACGCCGATTGATTTCAAGAAGCTGGTTGATCTCGGCTCGGTTCAATCGCTCCCGGTCAAAGATTTGATCCGCGAGACGCTCAAGCCTTCACAAAATCTGTGGGCGCAATTGCTGTTGCTGACAGTCGGAGCAAACGCGGCGCAGAGCCCGGAGTCCGCGAGTGCTCAAAACGATCAACCGGGAAAGACTACGGAAGAGGCGGGCATCGAGGCGATGAATGCCTTTTTGTCAGAGGTCGGAGTAAAGAAGGGGGATGTCGTGCTCGAAGAAGGTTCCGGCCTGTCGAGACGCGATATGATAACGCCTGATGCCACGGTCGGATTGCTCAGCTTTATGAATCGTCATAAAGCTGCCGAGGCTTTTCGCGATGCGCTGCCCATCGCAGGGATAGACGGCACCTTGAAGAATCGAATGAACGGGACTCCGGCGGAAGGAAATGTCAGAGCCAAAACCGGTTCGCTCAGCTATGTCTATACGCTTTCGGGCTACGTGGCGACGGCAGCCGGAGAGCATCTGGCTTTTTCCATCCTTCTAAACAATTACTACAACTCGGATCGCACCTCTCCGGTTCGCGGCGACATTGACGCGATAGTCATTGCGCTGGCCGGCTTTTCGGGAAGCAGTAGGCAGTAGGCAGTTTCCAGATTTGAGGTTTCATTTTTCAGTGAAAGCGCCGGAGGCGGGAACCAACTATTCATATCCATATCCTTAGCTGCTTCCAGCCCTTTTGGTTGGGTCTTGATCGTCAACTAACTGCCTACTGCCTACTGCCTAATCAGGTGCGCCGACGTTGATTGTGAGCGGGCCGGAGGTCGTCGTCGCTGTGGTCGAATCGGTTAGCTTTACTGTGAAAGTATAAGTGCCTACCTCGGCAGGCGTGCCGGAAATCACTCCCGTGGCCCCGTCAAGTGTTACTCCCGAAGGCAAGGCTCCACTCTCTATGGACCAAGTGTAAGGGAGAACTCCACCCGTCCCTAAGAGCGTATAAGTGTAGATTTTTCCTATTGTGCCCGGTGTCAACTCACCATTTGTGAGAATTGTCAACAGGCCAGGCATAACGGTTATGCTCAGGGATGTGGATGTGACCGAAGCCGATGTGGAGTCAGTCAACTTCACCGTGAAGGTAGATGTTCCGATTTCGCTCGGCGTCCCCGTAATGGCTCCCGTCGAGGTGTTTAGTGAAAGCCCCGCAGGCAGGGCTCCGCTTTGCAGGCTCCAGGTATATGGACCGACTCCGCCTGAGAATTGAATCTGTTGAGAATAAATCTCGCCAACCGTCGCTGCCGTCAGGGCACCGGCGCTCAGAATTGTAAGCGGACCCGGATCTATCCTTATTCGAAGCGGCTGGCTTGTGATCGTCGATGGCGTGGAGTCATTCAGCTTTACTGTAAAGGTAAAGTTGCCCACCTGCGTCGGCGTGCCGCTTATTATACCCGTCTCGTAGTTGAGTGACAGCCCCGGCGGAAGCGTGCCGGTTCCGTCTCCCCACAGGTAGGGCGGTCTGCCTCCTGTGAACAGAAGATGGAAGGAATAGGGTTCGCCTTTGACTCCGGGGTCCAGATCGCCCGAAACCAGTATCGTTAATGGAATAAAGTCCGGTTGCACAACTAGCGTGTAAACAGAGGTGGCAGACGCGCCAGCCGCATCTGATACGCGCACACCTACCGAGAAATTGCCCGATACCTGGGGCGTTCCTGAAATCCTGCCTGATACATTCAACGAAAGCCCTTGCGGGAGCGCCCCGGAGTTGAGCGTCCAGGTATAGGGCTGAACGCCGTTGGCTGCGTTCAACTGTGTGCTGTAGAACTCGCCCTTTTTCCCTTTGGGGATATCGCCTGTCGTTATTACCAGAACCTGATTTTGCGTTTGAACCGTGCGCGAACCGATCAGTGTTGCATTGCCTGCCTGATCAAGCGCGCGGGCAACAAGCGTGTGACTGCCGTTTGGCAACACCGTGGTGTCAAATGTAAAGGAGAAGCCCGACAGATTTGCCTTGGGGAAACTTCCCCATACGAGGGCGATGTCCGGTCTCAGCAACCCGTAGATGGCTTCGCCCATCTTCGTGCCGTCAACCAGTATCTCTACCTTGACTATGCCCACATTGTCGAGCGCCCATCCTGTCACGGTAGCGTTGCGGTTGAGCGTTGCGCGCGAATCGGGTGTCTCAATATTTCCAAACGGCGCGAGTTTATCAGCCGGTTTGATCTCGATTGCCAGCGTGCGTTGAACGGTCTGTTGCGCCGAATCTGTCACGCGCACTACGAAGACGCTTGTGCCCGCATTTGCGGCTATGCCTGAAATAACGCCCGCCGCCGAGAGGTTCAATCCCTGGCCCAGGCTGCCACTCGCGATGGTCCAGGTGTAGGGAGGCACTCCGCCCGCCGCCGAAAGCGTCTGGGAATAACCCTGATCGGCGGTCGTCTCCGGCAGATGCGTCGTCAGTATCACAAGCGGCGGCGGCGGCTGGGTCACGGTTATAAAGAGAGTTTGGAGGCTCGTGGTTCCTATCGAATCCTGCACCCGAACGGTGAAGGTCGTGCTTCCTATTGTGGTCGGAGTGCCTGAAATTACACCGGCACTCGTCATGGTCAACCCGTCGGGCAGAATGCCCGATTCGATTGCCCATGTGTAGGGTGTGAGCCCGCCCGTAGCTTCAAGTAAAGAGTTATAGGGCAGGTCGCGCAATGCGCTCGGAAGTGATGTAGTCTTTACGGCAAGCGGCGGCGGCGGCGGTCCTACTTCGATAGTCAGCGGTCTGGTGGCCCTCTTGCCACCGGCATCTTTCACCATGATGGTGAAATCGAACGTGCCTTCACGCGTAGGCGTGCCTGAAAGCCTGCCCTCTTTCGACAGACTGAGACCGTCGGGCAGCGTCCCGAATTTTGCTTTGTTCTTCTTGAGCCATTTGTATGGTTGCTGCCCGGCTGTCGCCGAGAAATCCACGCTGTAGGGAACGCCTAAGGCAGCCTGAGGCGGCGCGGTTGGACTGACAATGGTCAACTCAGGAGACGGGTCAACATCTATCGAAAGGGTCCTGACGGCCGACTGTCCGCTCTGGTCCGATACCTGTATGTCGAATTCGACTTCGCCGGAAACCTGTGGTTTGCCTTCGATAGCTCCGGCCTGGGAAAGCGCGAGCCCTTGAGGCAACGCCCCCCGTTTTATCTCCCAGAGATAGGGGCTGTTGCCGCCCGAGGCTTTCAATGAACGCGAATAAGCTTGCCCTACAACACCATCAGGCAGCGACTCCGTATCGAAAGTGAGTTCGTTTATGCCCGGATTTACCAGTATGGAAAGAGTCGCGCTGACGCTTGTCGCAGTCTGATCGGTTACCGTGACAACGAAACTCGAACTTCCCGCGCGTTCGGGTATGCCGGAGATGGCCCCGGTTGTCTGGTTGAGAATCAGTCCATCGGGTAGATTGCCCGATTGAACGGCCCAGTTATAAGGCGTTTGCCCGCCTTTCGCGCCGAGGTTCTGGCTGTAGGTCGTGCCTACGCTTGCTTTGGGCAGCGAGGTCGTCGTCAAAGAGAGAGGGGCTGCCGGTTTGACGACAAGAGAGAGCGGTTTTGTTGCCGAACTGTTATCGCCGTCCGTCACCCGCACGGCGAAATTGCTTGTGCCCGCAGTAGTCGGTGTGCCGGAGATGTCGCCGTTTTGCGAAAGAGAAAACCCGGAGGGCAGGGAACCGCTTTCAATCGTCCACCTGTAATCGGGTTTGCCGCCGTTTACGGAAAGAGTCCGGTCATAGGGTACGCCTACGACTGCATCGGGCAGAGAGTCGGTACTCACCGACAGCGCGGATGCGGTCACTGGTGTAATGACCGTAGTTTCGTTGGAGAAGTCAGATTCGCCCGTGTTGTTAAAAGCCCGCACGTGATACGCGTAAGCGGTGTTTGGCAGCACGGTCGTGTCGCTGAAGCTGGCGGAAGCGGCGCTGATGGTTCCTATCTGAGAATACTCGGCGCTTGACCCGCCCCGGCGTTCGATCATAAATCCGCTGGCCGCCCCAAGCGTTCCCTTTGAAGTGTCCTGCCATATCAGGTCCACCTGGGTGGGCGATGCGGCAGTGGCAACAAGGCTCTCCGGCGCTGTGGGCGCAGGAGGTTGAACGGTTCCGGTCCAGCCTATCTGGGCCACCGTGTAGGGGCATAGCCCGAATTCGTTGAGGCGCATCATGCAGGGCACGGAATTGAATGTGCAACTGGCATCCTGGCAATTATGATTCTGAGCGGCCGGTCTGATTTCGGGTGCGCACGTGCAACTGCAAGTCTGATACCCCGGCTGGTAGTATTCATCGCAGGCGTAAAATATATGTCCCGTTTCGTGAGTGACGATTCGAGCCAGATCCCAGCCGAAGCTTCGGAACAGGACGTTTGCGTGCGGCCCTCCTATGTAGGCCCACGAAGCGCGCCCGTCGGTGAAGGAAGTGCGAACCGGAGACGGGTTGTAAGAGATAAAGATCGAATAAGCCCAGTTGGCATTATTCTGATCTCTGATCTGGCGGTCGAAGGCCGCGATGCGAGAATAGATTGTGCCTGAGTTTGAGCCCACGTTGCTCATGATGCGATCGAGCCAGAGATTGGCATCGCTTGCCGGGTGGAGTATCGGTTCGTAGGGTTGCTGGCAGACCGGATTGTCGGGATAAAACGGGACGATGATGAATTGTAGCGGTCGCCCAAGATTGAACGCGCTCGATTGCTCGACCCACCAGTTCAATCCCTGTACAACCTGCTGGTAAGCGTAGTTTTTATCCTCTTCGCTCCACGAATAAAGATTAGGGTCTACCCCGCCGTTGCTCTCCATAAAGAAGACGGCGACGGCTACCTTGCCGTCCATAGAATCGCTGTTGCTGAAAAACTGAGGCTGTATATTGGATTGAAATTTTGCTACGGATGAATGTGCGCCCATCGAGCGGAGATTGCGAATCATATCGGATTGATCCGCTTTCTGATGGGGAAGAGAGTCGTCTATCAGGGGAGGAAGATCGGTCCCCGGCCCGGTCGCCTTTTTAGCCTGATTCGTGATACGAGAGGCCAAAGAGCCTGAGATCATTTCATTGAATAGACCTATGGCGCTCAGAGTCTCGCGGTCGGTATAGCCGGTCGTCCCCGGTCCGATGGTGGAATGATAAATCGAGCGTATCTTATGCTGGCCTATTATCTTCGCGCTCACATCGGGCGATATGGTTCCCAGGATGGCATGAGGTGGAAAAACGAAAGCTACCTTTCCTCCCTGCGCCTGAATAAATTCGTCTGCCTCATCAAGTTCCTCCCTTGAGCCGGCATCAACAAGGACAAGGGAATAATCACCTGTGATCGCGGCAGACTTTAAAGTTTGAGGCTTTAAATCAGCCGTGGAACTGCCGGAACTCGTATGCCCGGGAATTGTGGATGTGATGAGAAGAAATACTATAGCGCAAGACAAAAACACTACACGAGCCATCCGTACAAACCTCTGAAGAGCTTGATCCCCACGACCGTACTGCTTGACTGATTGCCGTGGCAGAATGAAATTACTTAAGGCTTGCCTTCAGGGAAATACACACCCGAGGGGCAAAAGGCCAACTGTCATCCTGCTCTGAAAAGCCGAACCTCACTCCGGCAGACCCGATCATTTATGGTTGGAAATAAAACATTGTGCCTTTATGCGAGCGGAACTGACTATGTTAAATTTGCAAAATTTTTGCGCCGGATATTCGCGCCGGACTCTTAGGCTATCTTTCAACGGCTCAATGTTTTACTCTCTGCAAAAAGTCGGGAGCCGGAGTATATCAACAATAGCAAACCAGTGCAAGCACAATGAATAAAGCCGGGGCGAGCCAGGGCCATAACCGGCAGGGCCATTCAGTTTTTGACTTGCGGGCTGTATGCGACAAAATTTTTGCAGGTTAATTCGAACGAAAGGCGAGTGGGAATAGGCCGGGACGGCCTATTTCTATTTTCCAATTCTACATTTTGGAAAACTGAATGGCCCTGCATAACCGGGGCCATATAATTCTCAGGAACCTCTTAGCGAGCTTTGCGGTTTTGCGACTTGCGAAGCCACAGGTAGTTTCAAAGACGCAAAGTCGCAATGTGCTCTAAGAATTATCCTGAGAGCCAAATGGCGTTGCCTTCCGCATTCGATTCTCGGCAGATTCTTCCAGGTGAAAGGTGAGTGAATCTCTTACATCCGTGACCGGATTGTTTGCCCCGCTACGCACTTATGTCTCAGCCGGGTCCCAGAATTGTAGGCAAAAGCCTCAGTTTTTTGCATATATCTGTCTGAAATGATAGCATAGCAGTAGCATAGAAGTTGCATCCAAAGAAGACATCGCTTGTATTTGAATACTAATTCTGAGCAGAGAGTCGTTGCTCACAGATAAGAACAAGAGGTATTCCAATGGGAAACAGAATTACCCATGTAGTGCTGGCAATTCTCATTGCCACGGCGCTGCCTGCGATAGGTGTCGCCAGATTTCAACAACAGAGAGGAAGCGAGAGTAAAAATGCTCAGGCGGCGGCCTTGAGAGCCGATAACACGACCGGGGATGAAGCCGAGGCAAAGACTCGACGCCCCGTCGGGCTCATAGCCGAAAAGCAGAATCAGGGTAAAGACAAGATCGTACTCGGCACAAACCTTGTCAATATGAACGTCACGGTGACTGACACCCACGGGAGATTCGTCACCGGATTGCGGCCCGAGCATTTCGAGATCTATGACGATAAAGTAAAACAACAGATTGACTTCTTCTCCGACGCCGACGCGCCCGTCTCGCTCGGAGTAGTTTATGACGTTTCAGGGTCGATGAAATCGCGTCTTGACCGCTCGATTCGCGCGCTTACCAGATTCTTCGAAACAGCCCATCAGGACGATGATTTCTTTTTGATAGCCTTCAACGAGCGCGCAAGCCTCGTACAGGATTTCACGACTTCCGTAGATCAGCTTGTCAGCCGATTGATGCTTGTAGACGCAAGAAAATCGACGGCGCTGTATGATGCGGCCTATCTTGCGGTGGAGAAAGTGAAACAGGGACGCCACCCGAAAAAGGCTCTGCTGATAATCTCAGACGGGCAGGATAACAACAGCCGCTATACCTATAAAGAACTTCGCAACCGCCTCAAGGAGTCCGATGTCATAGTTTATGTCATAGGCATCACCGACCCTTATCAGGATTCGCTGGCGGCCTACGGTCGGTCGCTGCTTGAAGAGATAGCTCGCACGACGGGCGGGCGCGCCTTTTTCCCGATGGGCTATAACGAGCCGGAGCTTATGGAAATCTGCACGCGAATAGCGCTCGAACTTCGCAACCAGTACGCCATAGGCTTTTATCCAACCGATGCGAGCAGCGAAGCCAGATGGCATAAAGTGAAGATCAAAATAAGATCGCCCAAGGGGCTTGGCAGATTATCGGTCAGCTATAAGGACGGCTACCAGTCATTCAAACATTGACGCCGCTTGATCAAAGCCTTTGGAGCTTTACCGATCTTCTCCACACACGTATCGCTTATTCTTGTTTCGTTCTCGTTAGCAGGCCAATACTTATCCAATCGAAAGCCGGGGGGCAGGCGGATAAGTGTAAGGTTAATTCCCGGATGCGGTATTGATCGAGAATTCTTACGGCCCCGAACGGGTAATTGACGGGCCTGTAGCTTGATGATAAAACTCTTGATCACCTCAGGTCTTTATGATGCGAGCAGTAAATCTCAGAAATCGTTCGATTCCTGAGCGAAGCATGCTTCTATAGATAAGGAGGTGGAATAGCAGAGCAGGTCGAAAACTCAGGATGTCATACCCCCTAAAAGACAAGCGCAAAGAACCCAGAGTCAGTGTGCGGTTCCAGGCGACTCTATGCTGGACGGATGTTTCCGACCAGGAAGTCATCGAAAACGCTCACACCTTTTCGATCAGCAACACCGGAGCCGGGCTTAAGACCAGGACAGCCATTCCTATCGGCCAGAAAATCAGGTTGAGCTTGAATGTTGGGGGGCCATCCGGGTCTTCCTGGGCCGTTATCAGATGGGCAGAAGCCGTCGAAGACGGATACATTGTCGGGGTCAGTTTTCAATCATAATCCGAAATAAGCTGGAACTCTCAGAGCCTACATCAAGACCCGACCTTAAGACCGTCCAACGTTCCAGACATGCCAGCCTGGCCGGATGCTTTCAAAGAGATGACGTGAGGATCGAGGGCGGCAAATATCAGTATGAGGATTCGTCTTGGGGATTTTTGACATCTGGCGACGCGCTGCCCTGTCTGGGCGAATCCAATACTTCGCGAACTTTCCGCGAAAGCGAGCGCGGCGTAAACGGCTTTTGAAGAAAAGCCAAATCCGCATCCAATACACCATTAAATATTATGGCATCGTCTGTATAACCCGAAGTGAATATAACACAGATTCCTGGTCGCAAACGCTTGAGGTGCGAGGCCAGCGTCTTACCGCTCATCTGAGGCATCACGACATCCGAAAGCAGGAGGTGAATCTCAGAGTCGGCGTGCTCTTCGGCAATCTGCAAAGCCTCTTCGCCGTTTGAAGCCAGCAGCACGGTGTATCCCTGTTCGTTCAGCACACGGGCCGCGACTCCTTGAACCGACAAATCATCTTCGACCAGCAGTATCGTTTCCGTCCCTCGGGGCAAGGTCTCTGTGTTTGCGAATCGGGTCTCTACGTCAAATACATCCGCAAACCTGGGCAGATATATCTTGAAGGTTGAGCCCTGTCCCGGCTCGCTATAGACCCAGATGTGCCCGCCGCTCTGCTTCACGATTCCGTACACGGTTGAAAGACCGAGCCCGGTCCCCTTGCCTACCTCTTTGGTCGTAAAGAAAGGATCGAATATCCTGGCCCGCACATCGTTATCCATCCCGCAGCCCGTGTCGGTCACAGCCATCATCGCGTAGGGGCCGGACGTTACATCGAGGTGGTCACGTCCGTAGCTCGCATCCAGATCGACATTGCCTGTCTCGATCACAAGCTTGCCGCCTTCCGCCATAGCGTCGCGCGCATTCACGGCAAGGTTCATAATGATCTGTTCCATCTGACCGGGATCGGCTTTGACGTAATGCAGTTCGGGTTTGAGGATAGTCAGCAGATCAATGTCTTCGCCGATGACTCTTCGCAGAATATTCTCCATGTCGGCGACGACCGTATTAAGGCTGAGCATTTTTGGTTGAAGCGCCTGCCTGCGGCTGAAGGCAAGCAGTTGACTTGTCAGGGTGGCGGCCCGCCTTCCTGACTTTTCAATCTCTTCGATCTCTTTACTCTCCCAGCCATTTTTGATGAAACGTTCTATCAGTATCTGGCTGTACCCTATGATAGCCGTCAACAGGTTGTTGAAATCGTGCGCCACTCCACCGGCCAGCCTCCCGATGGCCTCCATCTTTTGTGCCTGACGCAGTTGCTCTTCAAGCTGTTTGCGCTCGGTAATATCTATACACGAGCCTACATAACCGGCGAACTCACCGCCGGGCGTAAAACGCGGAACACCCGTAGCCAGAACCAGACGATATTCTCCGTCAAAGCGTCTGAGCCTGTATTCACTCTGATAAGGCTCCCGCGCCTCGAAGTTGGAATTGATGATGTCCAAATAATCCTGCCGGTCGGCGGGGTGTATGCCTTCAACCCAGCCCCGACCTGTCTCCTCCTTCATAGTTCGCCCGGTGAACTCCAGCCAGACTTTGTTGAAATAGGTGCGATGATTATCGGGGCCGCATAACCAGATCAGGACCGGGACCGTATCTGCCAGCATGCGAAACCGGGTTTCACTTTCCCTGAGCGCATCTTCGGCCCTCTTGCGTTCCGTGATGTCTATGGAAATGCCTACGATGCCTTCGCTGATCCCATTATTTATCACTGAATTGACTACATAGACCGGAAATATATCTCCGTCGCGTCGTCTTACCTCAAGCTCTCCCTCCCAGTACCCGGTTTTATCGAGCTGAATCGATATCTGCTCTGCCATATCATTATCTTTGCCGGAGCCGATTATCTCTCTCATGTTTTTGCCCCTTACTTCTTCGGCCTTCCACTGGAAAAGAGTCTCTGCGAATTTGTTCCAGTAGATTATTTTGCCGTCGGCGTCGGTCGCTATAATGCCGTTGCGCACCTGATCGAGCAGTGACGCCTGAAAGAGAATTTGTCTCTCGGCGCGCCTTTGCTCTTCCTGCTGTTTGATCTCGTCAAGAGCGCGGCGCACCGACGGCACGAGCCTCGACAGCCGATTCTTGAGAACGTAATCCGTAGCGCCACACCTCATCGTCTCAATCGCTACCTCTTCGCCGAGTGAGCCCGAGACAAAGATAAACGGGACCTCGGGGCGCATGCGTCGAGCGATACTAAGCCCCGTAATACCATCGAAGGCGGGAAGGGTATAATCGGCAAGTATCAGGTCAAATCCGCCTCGCTCGAGCGCAGAGATAAAATCGTCGCGGGTCTCCACGCGAAGCAACTCGCACATAACACCCGATTCTTCGAGCGATTCGTATATAAGCTCGCCGTCGAGCGGGTTGTCTTCAAGATGGAGAATACGTAGAGATTTTTTCATATCAATAATCCCAGAGGAGGCTTTAGCCCTGTCGCTTTAGCCCTGTCGCTTTAGCCCTGTCGCTTTAACCCTGGAGACGGGGTCCTATTTTTCGGAGCCGATGCTGCCGGGCGGCGCGACATTTATGATGCCCCAGAAAAGGCCCAGCTCTTTGATCGCATCAACAAACTCATGAAAGTCAACCGGCTTGACCACATAGGCATTTGCATGCAGGCTGTAGCTTTCGACTATGTCACGGTCTTCGCGCGAAGAAGTGAGCACTACGACTGGAATCATTCTGAGCGCCGGATCAGACTTTACCTGTCTGAGCACTTCCAGCCCATCCACTTTAGGCATCTTTAGATCAAGCAGGACTACAGCCGGGTTTCCTTCATCGCGCATCTTGAAGGGCCCCCGGCAATAGAGATAATCAAGCGCCTCTTCACCGTCACGAACCACAACCACTTCGTTGGCAAGGTTGTTTTCTTCAAGCGCCGTCAGCGTCAACTCGACATCATTGGGGTTATCTTCGGCAAGCAGGATGCGTCTTATATCGCGCGACATAGCTCTTCCTTTCTGATGTTTGGAAGCGAAAAATAGAAAGTTGCGCCGCCTTCATCCGGGCTTTCAGCCCAGACGCGACCTCCGTGGCGATGTATGGTCCGCCGAACATTGGCCAGCCCGATCCCCGTCCCTTCAAATTCGTCTACTCGATGCAACCGCTGGAATACTCCGAAGAGCTTGTCTACATACTTCATATCGAATCCTGCGCCGTTGTCGCGGATGAAGAAGATCGTTTCATCCTCAGGGGAGGCGAGCGTTCCGATCTCGATAGTGGCCTGGACGCGCCCGCGAGTGTATTTCACAGCATTGGAGCATAGATTTATCAATACCAGCCGCAGCATCGAGGGGTCGCCGTATACTGTGGGCAGGCTCTCTATCTTCCAGACGATTTCGCGTCCTTCGGCTTCGCGCTCAAGTTCGGATTTGACCTCATTTACGAGTTGCTCGAAATTGATCACGGTCTGATGCATCTCTGTGCGACCCATGCGCGAGAAACTCAAAAGATCGTCGATCAATCGACCCATCTGTCTGGCCGAATCCGATATGATCTTCAGATGACGGCGGCCTTTTTCATCGAGTGCAGATGAACCGTTTCTTTCAAGCAAATCGGCAAAACCGTTGATGTGCCGCAAAGGCGCGCGCAAATCGTGAGAGACCGAATAGCTGAATGATTCGAGTTCATTGTTTGCGGCTTCAAGCTGGGCTGTTCGCTCGATCACACGGCTTTCCAGTGTTGATGTGAGATCGAGGATGAGTTGTTGAGCCTGCTTTCGCTCGGTAATATCGCGAAATACCATAACCGTACCTGTAGCCTCGCCGTTGCTGCTTAGAATCGGCGCGCAACTATAATCAATCACTCTCTTTATCCCGTCTCTGGAAACAAGCGTAACCTCATCAGAGATACCTGCGGAAAGAATTCCTGAAACGCCCGCTTTTGAAGACGGGCTCTCTTCTATGTCGTTGGGCGCTTTCTCAATGGTCTGAAACACTTCCTCGAGAGGCCTGTTTGCCGCCTGCGTCATGGGCCAGCCGGTCAGGCTTTCTGCCGCCGGGTTCATGAAATTGATCCGGCCCTTGAGATCGGCTGCAATCACCGCATCGCGTAAACTGGAAAGTGTCACCTGTAACCATTCGCGTTGCTCGCGCAACTCACTTTCAGCCTTTTTTCGCCCGCTGATCAGAAGAACCATTGTGATGAGTAACACCATGACGTTGAAATACCCAAATATGGTTCTTGCCAGCGATGTTTCAGGGGATGGAGAGGCCAGTAGGATAGTAGCAATCTCAAGAAGGATTGCCACCATAAGCCCCGGCCCTTTCCCTCCATACCAGGTAGTTCCAATCAATACGAGAATAATCGGTATGGCCAGACTGATCCTGATTGAATAATATCGAAGGACCAACGCAATAAAGAGAGTTAGTACAAATGATGCCAGAGCGAGTCCATATCGCATCGCAATTGACCTAACTGTTTTACTCATAGCGAAGTTTCCATTTGGCAGCACCATAGAGTGCCGGGACTACCATAATCTCCTGGGCGTAAAATGCTGAAAAAATCCTCATCTCAGTTTGGCCTGCTAATAGGTTCCTATTATTTCAATTTGATTTCAGTATGCCAAATAAATTCAATGACGTGCGTGATTTATCTTTCAAGAAATATTCTGAGCATCGATAATAATTTTTAGAGTTAGGCAATTGAACGAAGAATCAGCAACTTACAGTGATAGCCCATTGCGCTGCGTTTTTGCTTTTAGCTTAGTCTTGTTTCAACTGCATAAATTCTAAAACTAATCCGACCCTGTGGAAGAGTCACTTATCGAATGTATTCAGAGTCAGCAACCTGTGCATACGAGGATGTTGAGCCTGAATCGTCTATGAAGACAGGTGGGGGATCTGTCTTTGCAATACAACCTTTATTTTCCACTGCTACAATTTGCTTAAGAGACTGCTCATTAAATGAGCACGGGTCTATAACCGTTATTCAAATCAAGGAGTGACAGGCTAATAACCTAATAGTTTTCAAACATAACCCATATTGCTTAATGTGATTACTTCTCGCCCTGAACACAAACACTAGTCTGTTTATAACAGCCGGTTGGGAAAAGAGCAATAATATTTGTTGTTATGTACATACTCATCAGGGAGAGAAACAGGGTCATTCAGTTTTCCAACATGTAGAAAGAGATAAGGGAAATAGGCCGGGACGTACGCGGATGCGACGGATTTTCGCGGATCTGACTCTTTATGAGCTAATCCGCGTAGATCCGCTCGATCCGCGTTATCCGCGGCCTATTTCAACTTGCCTTTGCGTCAACTCAACTTTTAATATTTTTTCCGCCTATTGCCCTCAACTCAAGAACTGAATGGCCCTGGGGAGAGAAATAAGTAGTTCAGTCTTTGGAAGGTTCCAGCTTTGAGCCGCTCATTTGAATCTCGAAGGCTTCGGGTGGTGTGGGGTCGTCAGAGGCCTGATAGTAAGATATCTCTCCATTGGTTCTGAGAAAGATAAAGACTACGTCCTGCGTGGGGTCATACTCTTCGATCACCTGAGCGACATCCGTATCGGGCCAGCCGCCCTGCTTTGCGAGTTGCCGGCTCTCTTCCGCCACATACTGCGAGGGCACGTTAAACCCTGCGCCTTCGCGCCTGGCGTTTCTCAGATCGATTACAACCGCGCCGCGCCCCTCCGAGAGATGCTTGTGCCAGGCATAAGCGGCAAATTTCTTCCACTGCGCCCGCAGAAATCGCTGGTGTCCTTCCGCCGTGTCCATCGCTTTGATCTGTTCTGGTGGTTCGGGTCTATTCATAGCTTGCCTTACAGTCTAACACTTCTTTAGTGATTTCCGGCGCATGAGGACAAAAAATAGGCGCGAGCCTCTGGCCCGCGCCTTCGGTAATATTTAGGAGAATCTGTGAATCCACCGGATGCCCGATCAAAGACCAGACACCCGAAATCCTGGTTCTGTATTGCCTCGTGTTGAAAAGCTGCTTACGGTTTAGCGAAAGTATTCTTTGGCTATTTCCGCAAGCGTGTTTACTACCGGCTCCGCCAGTCGATTGTACCGGCTTCGCCTGTCTGTAAATGCGCCGGCCAGGAGCAGCCCAATTCCTACTCCAGCGCCGAATGCGATCAGCGTTACCGTGCCGGGATTGTCGCGGCCATAGCTCATTGCCTGATTGTAAGTATCGTTCAATGCTTCGGATGTCTTCTCATAAGCATTGCTGACAACCTGTTTGGTCTGTTGATAGGCCTGTTCTCCCTGTTTACGGGCTTCCTCTGTAAAGCTTTTCACATCGGACTCCACCTCGCGCGCGCGTTGCGGCGCGCTTGCCGTCGGATTATTCTGTCCGCCCGTTGTAGTCACCGCAGATGCGGTGCGTTCAGCCGTCTTGTTTGTGTCTGTTGTAGTGGTCTTGTTCGATTCCATACCTTCCCTCCTTATGAAATTAGTTCGTACCTGAATCTTCGGATCAAAATCTATTTCCCGGGCAGCGGACGCGTTGATGCATTTTTATGCGTTCCTGCTGCGAGACCTTCTGTTGCGCTGCTCAAGCGCCTCCTGAATCTTCCCTTTTGCAAAATCGGTCACGGCCTTGCCAATGATAGTTCCAACAGCGGTCCTTGCTATCCGCACTGGACCTGTCTTCTTGCGATCAACTACCTCTTCGATGGTCGAATGCGCGCGATCCGTAAAATCTTCTACCGTTTCCGCTATCGCATCCATTATGCGGTCACGCGGGGACGGGTGCGGCTTGAAGATGCCTGACGCGAGCAAGCCCAGTCCGGCCGTTATGCCAAGAGCTACGTAAGGATATTCGGCCACATACTCCCGCCAGTCGAGCGATTCATGGATACGCTCGCCGAGCTTATCCACCGTCTCAGAGATGGATTCGCGTTTGGCGGCAATGTCGTGACGAATTTCCGCCGCGCTTCGCTCCGATATGTCGACCACAGCGCGCTGCCGAGCCGCTACGTCAGTTCCTTCAGCCATACCTTATCCTCCTCCAATGTCTCGATTGTCTGTTCTGGTTTGAAGTTTGTTCGCCTGATCTGCCCGATGCCTGCGAAAGCGGTTATGCCTCCGGCGAGCGCCAGTATCCCTCCGACTATAAGCGCCGCGTATCCCGGTGCCATGTAATTTGCCAATCCGATAATTGCCGAGGCGACAAGGGCCATCACGCCTATCAGTCCGATGATTGCGCCCGCAGCTATGACAACGGCCCCGGAGCGAAACATGCTCACCTTTTCGCCCATCTCCTGCTTGGCCAGTTCGATCTCGTCGCGGACCAGCGCAGCGGAATTATTTGCCAGCTGGCCCAGCAATTCGCCAAAGGATTCGCGCTCCATCATTGCCTCGTTTCGTCTTATAAACTCTCTGCGCGCTTCCATATCCTGTTACCTCCGTCTGAGCAGCGCGCCTATGAACAATCCCGCGACCCCGGCTATCAGCAGGGCGCGGCCTGGGTTCTGGCGCACTTCGTTGCGTATTTTCTTGTCAATCCCACTCAAATCCAGATCGCGGACGTAATCCGCAGACTGATCAAGCAAAACCGCCGCCTGACGACCGTAAGTAGAAATCGTACTGTCACGCCCGCCCGTCTCGCTGATTTTTTCATCAAGGGCGCTGGCCGCGGTCTTGAGTTTTTCGGCTACCGTTGTCTTGATATTGTTTAACGTCGAACCTTCCGATTCGGTCCGCGCCCCGACAGCCGCCGCCCCGCCGCCAGTGCTGTAATGGTCTTTAGTCTGTTCCATAGTTACGCTCCTGCTATCTTGATTTTTTTTGTTACCGTTTGCTCAAATAATTGGGCACTCACGCCAACCCGGTTTTATTAATTGCAAAACAGATGCCAGCCCTCATTTCATCCTTCGGCTCCGGGTTCTCATAGAGGTATATCCACGAGGAAGATGAAAAAAGCCCCAAAATCCCGGCAAAAATTGTGCTTGTTTTGCATATGCCTACCCTCGCTTTTGCTTTCAGGCCGACCGAAGCCGGACAAAGTCATCCTTTGCAATTTGCATTTGTGTCCCCTTACAGTGCAGGCATGTCTGATTAGCGTTCAGATGATTGCCGGGTGCAAACTCGGGTCTGCCCGGCTTTCCTCGTGAATGGCCAAAAGAGGATGTTTCACCTATCATAATCCTGAGCAAGAATTGCTCATTGTTTTATTTATCGTCGTGGAATTGCTCCCGAGCAGCGAGCATTTGAACGCCTCCTGCCTGTGAATCAAGAAAGGAAAGGCGAAATCAGATGAGGATCAGGAAGCATATGAACTTAATAACATTTCTTTTCGCAGCCCTGTTTTTCGCGACCGCGTGCGGCAGTCCTCCACCGGGGAAGGGCGCAGGAGAGATGCTCGCCACGCCGAGCGGCGACACAAAATTCAAGGTCGAGACGGTCGTCTCCAATCTCCAGGTTCCCTGGTCAATCGTTTTTACCCCGGATGGAAGGATGTTTTTCACGGAACGTCCGGGCCGGGTCAGGGTAGTTGAAAACGGACGGCTGCGAGGTGAGCCGCTCGCCGCTATTTCAGAAACCGAGGATACGGGCGAGAGCGGATTGATGGGGCTCGCCCTGCACCCGAAGTTTGCCGATAATCATCTGCTCTATCTCTCTTATGCTTACAAAAACGGCGACATGTTTGTGCGCGTGGTGCGGTATCGTGAAACGGGATCGGCGCTCGCCGAGCCAAAAGTGATAATCGAGGGAATCCCTGCGGCGCGTTTTCACGCGGGCTGTCGTCTGAGGTTTGGCCCCGACGGAAAGCTTTATATCACGACGGGCGACGCTACGGAGCGCGAACAGGCTCAGAGGCTTGATTCGCTTGCGGGAAAGATACTCCGCTTAAACGACGACGGCTCGGTGCCGCCGGACAATCCTTTCGCCGGAAGATCGGACGCGAGGCCAGAGATATGGAGTTACGGCCATCGCAATCCGCAGGGGATAGACTGGCAGCCGGGCACAGGCACGCTGTTTGAAACCGAGCACGGACCCTCGGGTTTTGACGGTCCCGGCGGCGGCGATGAGATGAATATAGTTGAGAAGGGAGCCAATTACGGCTGGCCGATCATTCACCACCGGCAGGAACGGGCGGGGTTGAAATCTCCGCTGCTGGAATACACTCCGGCAGTAGCGCCCGCGAGCGGCATGTTTTATAGCGCCCCGGCCTTTGCGGAGTTTCGAGGCAACTTCTTTTTCGGTTGTCTGCGCGGCACCGCCATCATCCGCGTAGTTCTTGACGGCAGCCGCGTAGTGAGTCAGGAACGTATGCTCGAAGGCCAGTACGGTCGCATACGCGAAATCGCTCAGGGGCCGGATGGCTTTATCTATTTCTCTACATCAAACCGGGACGGGCGAGGATCGCCCACAAACGATGATGACCGCATACTGCGACTCGTTCCCGCAAAGTAAGTCGACACAAAAATTGTTCGCTAAGTGGATGATTATGAAAATAGCTACATGGAATGTGAATTCAGTGGCGGCGCGATTGCCTCTCGTACTCAGATGGCTGGAATCGGCCCGCCCGGATGTGCTCTGTTTGCAGGAGACCAAGACGGTAGATGAACGTTTCCCGCGCGAGGCATTTACGGAGCTTGGCTACACGTCGGAAACCTTCGGGCAGCCGACCTACAACGGCGTGGCCACGCTTTCGCGCACCGCAATCGAGCAGCCGCAGCGCGGGTTTCTCGATGATGAGCCGGGGGCGCAGGCGCGGTTGCTTGCCGTCACGATAGAGGGCATCCGCATAATCAATGTTTACATCCCAAACGGCAGCGCGGTGGGAACCGATAAATACAGTTTCAAACTCGACTGGATGCGGCGGCTACGCTCATTTCTTGATTCCCATCACGACAAGAGCGAGCAGGTTTTGTTGTGTGGCGATTTCAACGTCGCGCCCGAAGACCGCGATGTGCACGACCCGGAGAAGTGGCGGGGGCAGGTCCTTTTCAGCGAGCCTGAACGTGCCGCGCTCGAGAATATAAGGGATTGGGGATTTTCAGATGCCTTTAGATTGCGCACGGAAGAAGGCGGCTTTTACTCGTGGTGGGATTATCGCGCCGGGGCGTTTCGTCGCAATGCGGGGCTTCGCATAGATCATATCTGGGTTTCTGACCCGCTTGCCTCGCGGCTCGAATCCGTAAGAATAGAAAAAGAGACTCGCGGGTGGGAACGCCCTTCCGACCACGTGCCCGTCCTGGCCGTGTTTGATTAGAAAGTATCGCTTGATGCATTCTTGGGAATACAGGTTAAACCGATTCTACATTTTGGAAAACTGAATAGGCCTGTTCCCATCCGCCTTTATTTGATCTTGCCTTTACGAATTGCCCACATTCAAACAGACGGTTACTATAGAATTTAATGCTTCCTGTCTTGCTATTTAATCCTCAGCTTGAGCAATCACTCCCTGGCGCAATAGAATACTCATTTGCGATTTGAACAGGTATTTGAGAAAGGGACCTTTAAGGTATGACTACGACGGTTAAGAAAGAAGCAACCACAACGGAGGAAGTGGAGATCAAGGAATGGCTCGATTCGCTTGATTACGTGATACAGAACGGCGGGGCGGAAAGGGTGAGAAACCTCCTCACACGCCTTCAGATTCACGCCCAGAAGGCCGGAATAAAAATCCCCTTTACAGCCAACACGCCTTATATCAACACTATCCCCTTAGAAAAACAGCCCGTCTTTCCGGGAAGCCGCGAGATAGAGCGCCGCATCAAGAGCCTCGTTCGATGGAACGCCATGTCTATGGTGGTGCGCGCCAACCGCGAAGAGAGCGGCATCGGCGGGCACATCTCTACCTATGCCTCGGCGGCGAATCTCTACGAGGTCGGATTCAACCATTTCTTTCACGGCAAGGGAGCCGATCACGAAGGCGACATAATCTATTTTCAGGGGCACGCCTCGCCCGGCATCTACTCCCGAGCCTTTCTCGAAGGCCGACTCTCGATAGAGCATCTGCAAAACTTTCGCCGGGAATCAAGGGAGGGAGGCGGGCTTTCTTCTTATCCGCACCCGTGGCTTATGCCTGATTTCTGGGAGTTTCCTACAGTCTCTATGGGACTTGGACCGATCATGGCGATCTATCAGGCGCGCTTTAACCGTTATCTGGAAGATCGCGGACTGAAGAAACACACAAACGCAAAGGTATGGGCCTTTCTCGGCGACGGAGAGACCGACGAGCCCGAGACGCTGGGCGCTATAACGCTTGCGGCGCGCGAAAAAATCGACAACCTGATCTTCGTGGTCAACTGTAATCTGCAAAGGCTCGACGGCCCGGTTCGCGGCAACGGCAACATCATTCAGGAGCTTGAAGCCGCGTTCAGGGGCGCGGGCTGGAACGTGATAAAAGTCATCTGGGGGAGCGACTGGGACCCGTTGCTTGCCAGCGATCACGACGGAATTCTCGTCAAGCGAATGGGTGAGACCGTAGACGGTCAGTGGCAGAAATACACCACCGAACCCGGTTCTTACATCCGCGAACATTTCTTTGGCGCGGACCCGCGATTACTCGACATGGTAAAGCACCTGTCGGACGATCAACTTCAGAAATTGAGGCTCGGTGGGCACGACCCTCAAAAGGTCTACGCGGCATACAAGGCTGCCGTCGAGCACAAGGGATCGCCTACGGTCATACTTGCGAGGACAATCAAGGGGTACGGGCTTGGCGAAAGCGGCGAAGGAAAGAACATCACTCACCAGCAGAAAAAGCTGAATGAGGATGAGTTGCGGCGGTTCCGCGCCCGGTTCGGCATCCCAATCTCTGATGAAGAGATCGCCGAGGCTCCCTTTTATCGTCCCTCGGAAGACAGTCAGGAGATTCAGTACATGCGCGAGCAGCGACAGAAACTGGGCGGCTATGTACCGTCTCGCGTGGTGGCGGTCGAATCGATAAAGGCCCCGGGCGAAGAACTCTTCGAGGAATTCTATAGCGGAACCGAAGGGCGCGAGGCTTCCACCACTATGGTCTTTGTGCGGATACTTGCGAAGCTGTTGCGCGATGAAAAATTCGGAAAGTTGATCGTACCCATAGTGCCGGACGAAGCGCGCACTTTTGGTATGGAGCCGCTCTTTCGACAGGTAGGCATTTACTCGCACGTAGGCCAGTTATACGAGCCGGTCGATGCGGCCACGCTGCTCTATTACAAAGAGGCGAAAGACGGGCAAATCCTGGAAGAAGGCATCACGGAAGCAGGTTCGATGGCCGATTTCATCGCAGCCGGTACGGCCTATGCCACGCACGGCATAAACACCATACCGTTTTACATCTTCTATTCGATGTTCGGCCTTCAGCGCATAGGCGATCTGGTCTGGGCGGCGGGCGATATGCGTTGCCGAGGATTCCTGCTGGGCGGGACCGCCGGACGCACTACGCTTGCCGGGGAAGGGCTGCAACATCAGGACGGCAACAGTCATCTTCTGGCCTATCCTGTGCCCAACCTCATCACATACGATCCGGCCTTTGCCTACGAACTTGCGGTCATCATCCGCGACGGTATCCGCCGAATGTACGAACATCAGGAAGACGTATTCTATTACCTGACGGTGATGAACGAGAACTACGACCACCCGCATATGCCCGAAGGCGATGGAGTGCGCGACGGGATACTCAAGGGGATGTACAGGTTCAGGGCCACCGAAAACACGGACGCCAAACTCCGCGCGCAGCTTTTCGGAAGCGGCGCTATCTTGAACGAAGCCTTGAAGGCGCAGACCATGCTGGCCGAGCAGTACAATGTCGCCGCCGATGTCTGGAGCGTGACCAGCTATAAGGAACTCTATCGCGACGGGCACGAAGTGGAGCACTGGAACAGGATGCACCCGGGCGAAAAAGCGCGCGTGCCCTATGTTATAGAGTGTCTGGCCGATGCGCCGGGCGTATTTGTAGCGGCTACGGATTATGTAAAGGCGTTGCCCGATTCGATCTCTCAATGGGTTCCCGGACGCCTCATCTCTCTGGGAACAGACGGATTTGGGAGAAGCGAGGGCCGCGCGGCGCTCCGCAACTTCTTCGAAGTCGATGCGCGGTTTATAACGCTTGCGACGCTTTCGGCTCTGGCCGCCGAGAAGAAGATCAAGCCCGCCGTAGTAGAGAAGGCTATGAAAGATATGAATATAGATGCCGAAAAGGCAATCCCATTTCTGGCGTAGAGGAAGGTCTGAATTATGGCAACTGAAATCAAATTACCCGTGCTCGGTGAAAACGTGGATTCGGGCGATGTGGCGAAGATACTGGTTGCGGTGGGCGATCAGATTGACAAGGATCAGCCCATTCTTGAGCTTGAGACCGATAAGGCAACCGTGGAGGTCCCCGCATTCGCAAGCGGTGTCGTAAGAGAGATTCACGTAAAGGAGGGAGAGAAGGTCAAAGTAGGACAGGTGATTCTGACGGTCGAAACAGGAACCAACGGCCAGAAGACGCCCGCAGAAACCAGACCCGAAGAGGAACTGGAAAAATACGCAGAGGCTCAGGATCAATCCTCCGAAGAGCAGGAAGCAGCCGAAGAAGTTGAAGCAGAGGCCGAACCCGCAGTGGTTGAGCAGGAGGCGAAACCTGACACGAAAGAGAGAGCGGCGCGCCCCTCTGAGCGAGCCGAAACCGCCGAACCTGTTCGCGCGGCGCGCCCGGCTCTCCAGACTGGGGAAGCGAAAGAGCTTGCGCCTGCCGCGCCTTCGATTCGAAGGATGGCCCGCGAACTTGGAGTCGAAATCAACGAAGTGAAAGGGACCGGGCCGGGTAGCCGCATATCCGAAGAGGATGTGAGGAATTATGCCCGCTCGATCATTGTGAACGCGAGCGCGTCCAAAGTTTCAGCCTCGCCGTTTGTCTCGGTACCGCTGCCTGATTTCAGCCAGTGGGGCGAGATAGAGCGCAAACCGATGAGCGCCGTTCGTCGCAAGACCGCAGAAAGCATGCGAAATTCCTGGCTCTCGTCTCCCCGTGTCACTCAATTCGATCAGGCCGACATCACAGACCTTGAGCGATTGAGAGAAAAGTTTGGCAAGCGGGCCGAATCAATGGGAGGAAAACTCACGGTCACGGCCATTGCCTTGAAAATAGCGGCCTCGGCCCTCAAAGTTTTCCCTCAGTTCAACGCAAGCATTGATGTTGAAAACGAAGAGATCATCTACAAAAAGTATTACAACATCGGCGTGGCCGTAGACACGGAGCGCGGTCTTCTGGTCCCTGTGATCCGCGATGTTGACAAGAAGAACATACTTGAGCTGGCCGCCGAGTTGAACGAAGCGGCCCAGAAGGCAAGAAACAAAAAACTCAGTCTGGACGAGATGCAGGGAGCCACATTCACCATCACAAATCTTGGCGGCATAGGCGGCACAGGTTTCACCCCGATAGTGAATGTGCCGGAGGTGGCTATTTTGGGAATCTCGCGGGCAAGCATGCAGCCGGTCTACATAAATGGAGAGTTTCAGCCGCGACTGATCTTGCCGCTGACGCTCTCCTACGATCACCGTTTGATAGACGGAGCAAACGCCGCCCGCTTCCTCAGATGGGTGGCCGAAGCCCTGCAACAGCCGTTCTTACTGGTTCTGGAAGGATAGGAGAGGGATGCGTTCACGTGATTCGTGAAGAGTGATGCGTGACTCACTGCAAATCCCGATTAACAGGGGAACTGCCCTTAATATCACGAATCACGAATCACGTGAACGCATCACGTTAGCTATGACTGAAAATAACAATTCGACACAGGTGGTCGTCGTAGGCGGCGGCCCCGGCGGATACGCAGCCGCCTATCTGGCCGCCGATCTCGGTCTTCAAACAACGATGGTTGATCTCGAACTCAATCCAGGCGGGGTCTGCCTCTATCGAGGTTGTATCCCGTCAAAGGCCCTCCTGCACGTAGCCAAACTCATAAACGAATCGCGCCATGCTGCCCGGTGGGGCATAAAGTTTTCCGAGCCTGAGATCGACATGGACAAGCTGCGCGAGTGGAAAAACAGAGTGGTCGCGCAGATGACGGGCGGGCTTGGCCAGCTTAATAAAGTCAGAAAGATTAACTACATTCAAGGTCGCGGGACTTTCGTCGACGCCAATACCTTGAAGATCGAAAGAGTAAAAGGCGGAACCGAGCAACTTAAATTCGAACACGCGATACTCGCCACGGGGTCGCGCCCGGCCACGCTTCCGGGGCTGTCTCTTGAAAGCTCGCGCATTCTGAATTCAACCACCGCGCTCGATCTCGAAGACGTTCCAAAGACGCTGCTTGTGATCGGCGGCGGCTATATCGGCCTCGAACTCGGAACCGTCTACGCGGCTCTGGGGAGTAAGGTCTCGGTTGTGGAAATGACATCGGGATTACTTCCCGGCGCGGATCGCGACCTTGTGAGTATTCTGGCCAGAGAGGTGAAGAAGATTTTCGACTCGATCATGCTCAACTCAAAAGTGGTCGAGCTTAATGAGACGAAGAAGGGAATCAAGGTCAGGATAGAAGGCGAGGGCATAGAAGAGGCCGAACAGGTTTATGACAAGGTTCTGATTTCGGTTGGCCGCAAGCCCAATTCAGCCGGGCTGGGGCTTGAAAATACAAAGGTAGAGATTGACGAGCGCGGCTTTGTCAAGGTTGACAAACAACTGCGCACCGCCGAGCCGTCTATCTTTGCCATAGGCGATTGTGTGGGCGAGCCCATGCTTGCGCACAAGGCGTCTCACGAAGGCCGCGTGGCCGCGGAAGTCATCGCGGGCCATAACGTGGTCTTCGAGCCTCGCGCGATACCGGCGGTCGTCTTCACTGACCCGGAGGTGGCGTGGTGCGGCCTGACCGAAACAGAGGCGAAAAAAGAGGGCCGCGCCTATACGGTCGCTCGCTTTCCGTGGGCCGCATCGGGAAGGGCTACGACGCTCGACCGCCCGGACGGTGTGACCAAACTCCTGATCGATCCTGAAACCGAGCGCGTGCTTGGAGTAGGAATGGTTGGAGTTGGAGTTGGCGAGTTGATATCGGAAGGCGTCGTCGCCGTAGAGATGGCGGCGCTCGCAAGAGATTTAGAGCTTTCGATACATCCTCATCCGACTCTGTCGGAGACGATTATGGAAGCCGCCGAGGCATATTACGGCCAGAGCACTCACATCTATCGCCCGAAGAAAGGCTGAGTACTTCTGAGATTTGAGATTTGAAGAAATCTCAGATAAGCGCAAGTGAAAGATTTTGCGTTAAAGATCGAATGATTCTCGGCAGCAATTGGCCCAATTAAACGGATAAAGAGGAGGAGACGATGAAGCGCAGGAATTTTCTGCAATTCGGTTTGCTTGGCGGCGCAATGGCCATCGCTCGACCTGCTTTGCCTCGATCAGTCGCTCGCTCGCAGAACGCAGGCTCATTCGATTTCGAAGAAGCCACTATCGCACAGTTGCGCGAAGCGATGCAGGCGGGGGCGCTCACCGCGCGATCAATCACGGAAAAATACCTGTCGCGCATCGAAGAGATTGACCGCAACGGCCCGGCTGTAAACTCCGTTATCGAAACCAATCCTGATGCCCTCAGCATAGCCGATTCGCTCGATCAGGAGCGCAAGGCCGGGCGCTTGCGCGGCCCGCTTCACGGCATCCCCGTTCTCATCAAAGACAACATAGACACCGCCGACCGTATGATGACCACCGCCGGTTCGCTCGCGCTTGTCGGGGCAAAACCCGTCCGTGACTCCTTCGTTGCTGAAAAACTTCGCCAGGCCGGGGCCGTGATACTTGGAAAGACAAACCTCAGCGAATGGGCCAACTTCCGCTCTACCCATTCGACCAGTGGATGGAGCGGGCGCGGCGGGCAGACTCGCAACCCCTACGCGCTCGACAGAAACCCCTGCGGGTCGAGTTCAGGGTCGGGCGCAGCCGTGGCTGCCAACCTCTGCGCCGTCGCAATCGGCACGGAAACCGATGGGTCTGTAGTATGCCCGTCTTCGGCAAATTCGATAGTCGGAATCAAACCGACGCTCGGCCTGATTAGCCGGGCAGGCATCATACCCATATCTCACAGCCAGGACACTGCCGGGCCGATGGCCCGTACCGTGACAGATGCTGTGATACTTCTGGGCGCGCTCACAGGGATAGATCAGCGAGACGCGGCGACAAAAGAGAGCCGGGGAAAATCCTTTACCGATTACACGCGCTTTCTCGACGTGAACGGCCTGAAAGGGGCGCGAATCGGAGTGGCGCGTAAATTCTTCGGCTTTAGCGACAGGGTAGACCGTTTGATGAACGACTCCATAGAAGCGATGAAACAACAGGGCGCGATTATGATTGATCCGGCCGATATTCCTACTTCGGGAAAGTTTGACGACTCGGAATTCGAAGTGTTGTTATACGAATTCAAGGCCGATTTGAATTCGTATCTGGCGGGGCTTGGAAAGGATGCGCCCGCTCATTCGCTAAAAGAACTCATAGCCTTTAACGAGCAGAACAAGGAGAAAGAGATGCCCTATTTTGGCCAGGAGATATTCCACCGGGCCGAAGAGAAAGGGCCGCTCACGTCGAGCGCGTACCTGAAAGCCCTTAGAAAAGATCATCTGCTTTCGAGAGCGCAGGGGATTGACGCGGTTATGCGAAAAAATCGACTTGATGCGATCATCGCGCCTACGGGAGGGCCACCCTGGACTACGGACCTGGTGAATGGAGATCATTTTTCAGGCGGCAGTTCCACGCCCGCGGCCGTGGCCGGGTATCCCAACATCAATGTACCGGCGGGATATATTTTCGGTCTGCCGGTGGGCATATCGTTTTTCGGACGGGCCTACAGCGAGCCTACGCTGATAAAGCTGGCCTATGCCTTCGAGCAGGCTACACATTTTCGCCGCCCGCCAAAGTTTCTGCCAACCGCCGACCTGAGCGTGTGAAGGGTTTCACCTCTACGAAAGCTCTTTGCGAGCTTTGTGGCTTTACGAGGAACAGATTCTCGCAAAGCCGCAAAGTAACGCAAAATTTTCTTATCAGGCAGTGGTAGTTTTTTTCTGATTTAGTCGAAGCTGCCGGTTACTCCCTGGAAGCCGCGAACCGCCTGTCTGAGCACCCATTTCACAACCCGCATATCGTTATAGCAGAATGCCAGATTGTGATTCAGAGTCGAAAAACAATGTGTCTGGCACTCCGTCTTCATATCGTCGAGTTGTTTCACCTCGAATTTATGATTGCCCACTACCCCCCAATCATAAGTGGCCGAGTACATCGGAAAACATGGAGCGAGCGTGCCATCCACTCGGATGATCACGTTGTTCTGCCCCGCTCGGCATTGCCAGGACTCGACCTTGCCGCGCATGAATTCCTTCATATCCTGAAGGCGCTGGATGGAATTCACCATCTTGTAGCCCTGGCGATTCTTCTCGATCAGCCAGTCAACAAGCGCGTCCACCTGTGGCCAGTCCTCGCGACGGATGAAGGTGTCGTTTTCGTCGAGATGCTTGAAATGCTCCTGTTCGAGCATGGGAGATTCGTTGATGTGATAGTCGGTCGCTATCGCATTTTCGCGGGCGATCTCGGTAAGCTGCTTGATGTCATCCATGTTATTACGGCAGATGTTCATATTGAAGAACACCGTGTAGCCGTAGGTGTACTGCTTCTTTACCAGATAATCGAAATTCGCCCTTATCGGGTTGAGCGCCTTCGGCAGCCCCGGCTTTTCATCAACGGCGTCAACGGCGAAGTTGAATGTAGCGACCCCGGCATCGGCCAGACGGTCTATGACATCGGGACGCAGCAAACGCGCATTGGTCGGCAAGTAGACCCAGAAGCCCTTTTTCGCCGCGTAATAGACAACCTTGTGGACAAACTGGGGGCGGAGCAAAGGCTCGCCGCCCATCAGGGCCAGCACCCTGCAACCTGTGTCGTGGAGCCAGTCTATCGTGCGTCGGGCGGTGTCTTCGCTCATCCCTTTTACGCTGTTGTCGAATGCCCAGCAGTAGTGACAATCGAGATTGCATTTCCACTCGGTAAAAAGATAGGCAATTATCGGATGAAAATCTCCGGGCAGAACTCGCGACTTGACATAGGGGAATAACCATCCACGCATCGCTCTATAGATGAGCGGCCCTGTCCACTTGCGGGACTCGGGAGGAATGTGAGGGCCCTCGACCGCCTTGTTTGAAAGAGCCAGGAGTTCCGGGTATTGCGGAAAGACCGCATCGGGGAGAGTTTGACCCGCAGGCTCCAGGGGAGGAGTTCGCTCGGATGTCCCCTTTACCAGCAACTGGTGCAATTTAACATCCACCCGAAAAGGCGGGGCCGCACTCGTTGTCTGATTCTGTATCTGCTGTTCCATCACACATATTCTCCTTTTGCAAAATTGATAGTCTCGGTGAGTTCCTCTTGAAGTGGCAACCTATTTCAGTCGCCTTAGCTTGTTTCTTCTGGTGTCACTTCTTCGGTCATTAACTTTTGATTAAAGCCGGATGGCCTGGTTTCAATTCGTCACCAGAGGACAGCCATACGCTTCAACTGCCCTGTGAGTGGAGATCTGGATACAAAGAAAAAATATACTTGCGTGTATCGAAACACAAGCAAAAAATGGCGAGCCTGTTCAAAAAAATGCGCGATGGTTATGTGATCAATAGCTCAAAACCCCCGGACGGGCCTTTTATCACCCGATTGCCCGGTCACGCCTTGTGGGTTTCAATTTCGTCTGGTTCAAATTTTCCGTTGCCGGTAGGATTAAACTCAAGCCCTGTAGTGAGAGAGGAAGACGCGGAGTGCTTTATTACAACCCTGAGCTGGAGACGGTCGATTGCGACCAGTTGCGAGAGGTCCAGAATGACCGGCTACGCAGACTGATCGGCGAAATTGCTGCCAACAGATTCTATCAGGAGAAAGCTGCCTCTTGCGGGGTTGATCTCAAAGAGATCGAGACGATTGAGCAACTGCGCGCTCTTCCTTTCACGACCAAGAGCGAACTGGTCGAAGCACAGAACCTGAGCCCGCCGTTTGGCAATCTGCTCACCTACGAGTTGTCGCGTTATCGCTATTTTCACCAGACATCGGGCACGAGCGGAACACCCCTCAGATGGCTCGACACGGAAGATAGCTGGAAGTGGTGGACCAGATGCTGGGGCTACGTCTATCGCGGGGCGGGAGTGACGGAAAATGACCGTGTCTTTTGCGCCTTCTCATTTGGACCTTATATCAGTCACTGGACGGCCATTTCAGGCGCGTGGCACATCGGGGCGATGGCCATCTCAGGCGGCGGGATGAATTCGGAGCAACGATTGCAGGCTATGCTCGACAGTGGCGCGACGGTGCTTGTCTCGACGCCTACATATGCGTTGCATCTGGCCGAAGTGGCAAGAGAGCGGGGGCTTGATCTGCGGTCTTCCGCGATCAGGTTGAGCATACACGCGGGCGAACCCGGCGCGAGTCTTCCAAACGTCAAGCGCGCGATAGAAGAAGCCTGGGGGGCAATCTGTTTCGATCACGCGGGGGCCACGGAAGTAGGCGCGTGGGCCTTTGACTGCGAGGCTCAGACCGGCGCGCTTCACTTGAACGAAGCTGAATTTATCTTTGAAAGCATGCTGCCCGGCAGCGGGACGCCCGCGCCCGACGGCGCTCGGGCCGAGCTTGTAATCACAAATCTGGGTCGCGCCGGAATGCCCGTACTCCGCTACCGCACGGGCGACCTCGCAGAAATTACCCGCGAGACGTGTCCCTGCGGCAGACGCATGGCCCGCATCAAAGGCGGTTTGCTTGGACGAGCCGACGATATGTTGATAGTGCGCGGCGTGAATATTTATCCGGGCGCGATTGACGATCTTGTGCGCGGCGTTAGAAGCGTCGCCGAATACGAGGTTATCATAAGCCGGGCGGCGGGAATGGATGAGCTTCTCTTAAAGATAGAAACCGTTTCAGGCCATAACTTCGAAGAGACATCGCGCCAGATCGAACAGGCGTTTCGAGCCCGGTTCAATATCCGTGTGAATATGGAAAAGGCGGCAAGCGGCAGCCTGCCACGCTATGAATTTAAGGCTCGCCGCTACAGGCGCATTTGAGACAGGATTTACAGGATTTCTATGGATGCAACAAGATTCTCTTTCAATCTTGTCTAATTCTTTTGAATCCTGGTAATCCTGTCTATGTATGGCGTCCTATAATTTGTCGAGAAAATCGGTCAGCGATTTTTCCGAATGATCTTCGCCCTTCTCGGTCAGGTCGTTTTCGGAAATTTTGACATCGCTTGCCCGGCGGTTCAGGTTGCCGTTTGAGGGCACGTAGGTAGGCCTGGTCGGCTGATCGGCTTCTTCGATGTCAGGGAAGCTCCGCATCCAGACGGAAGGTTCCTGATTCATCTCTTCCAGCACGCGCTCTCGCAGGCGACCGGCGAAGGCCTGCGCCCCGGCAACGTCCGCCTCGGCCAGAAAGATCACCAGATCATTGCGGGGGTTTGTCGAGAGCAGATCGGTCTCGCGTACGAGCTTGCTCACCATATCCAACAGATGCATAGCCGGGCGTCCTCCGCCGGCAGTCATATTCTTCAACCGGCATCCGACTATTGAAAATGATGCTCCGCTATCTATCGCGTGCCTGACATTGTCTTCAACCAGCAGGACGAAATCTCTGTAAGGTTTGAACCGCAAAGCCATCTCCGCTTTCTCTGTCGGGCGGGCAGACTCGGGTTCGATCTTTTCCTGTATGGGAGGCACGATTTGCGCCTCCTGCGAAGTGGGCGAGGTGATGATCCAAGAGTTGATGCCCCGGTAGCGAGCTATCAGGTGTCGGGCCTTCTGGCGCATCTCTTTTACGCTGAAGGGCTTTGTCATGTAATAGTCCGCGCCGAGTTCTGCGGCCAGTACGCGGTCGCTTGCCCTCATATGCGTACCCGATAAAATGATCACCGGCATATTCAGGCTCGACCGGATGTGAGCCAGTATTCTGAACCCGTCGAGTATAGGCAAATCCACATCGAGAATCACAAGATCGGGCTTGAATGATATGAGCTTTGCAAGCCCAGCCACGCCATCGTGAACGATTTCAACCGTGTAGTCGCTCAACTCTTGCGTCATCAGAGAACACGAAGCCGGATCATCATCTATGACGAGCACATTGAAATCCTTAGTGTTTATGCCTACAGGAATACGGTTTTCCTCGTAAGAGAAGGAAGCAGCGCCCGCAATCGACGCTTCGGGTTCGGTGTCGGGTGGCCGGAGCAAAGCCTCTACGGCCCTGCTTGTGATGGGTGATTCGTTCTTTGATGGTTCGGTGTGAACGGGAGTCGGCTGGGGGGCGGGCTGCAACTCTGTCTCAGCCGGGGGTTGAAAATCCTCCTCTTCGCGAGGTTCTTCAAGCGAAGCGGGCATCCAGGCACCGGCTTCTTCTTTTGCCTTCTCTGCTTTCACTTTCTCCGTGGGTATGGGCTGGAAATCGTCGCTTTCCAGATCCACGGGCGAAGGTATCCCGGCCAGATCATCCAATAACTCAGAAAGCAGGTCCTCCTGCCATTCAATTACTTCATTGGGGCTTGAGGGCGCGGGCAACTGCGAAGCGGTTTCTTCTTGCGGAGCCTCGGTCGGGTTTGTATTGAGAGTGCTTTGTCGCCGGAGTCCCGGCGGCGGAATCAATGGTCTTGTCACCTGAGACGTATCCATATCCGCATCCGCCCCGCTCGCCTCAGCATCTGTAGCCGCAAGCGGCTTATCGGTTTCATCGAGAAGTTTTTCTTTCTCGCTCTCCTCGGGTTCTGTTTCGACCTCAGCCAAGACCGGGCTTGCGGGTTCGGCTTCGACAACGGGCTCGCTTTCGACATCGGATTCGGCTTGAGGCCGGGCTTCTATGATGGGGAGAGTTTCTATCGTAATGTCAGCCGCAGCCGGGGGGTGAAATCTGGTAGCGAATTGCCCGGGCATCTGTGCGCGGCCAAGCAAAAAGACTCCACGCGAAGGATCGACTTCGATTGGCTGATCGGGGATGTTATTGGATTTTTCAAAGATAAAGTATCTGGTAGCTCGTTCCTCGTCTTCCTTGACTTCGAAGCGGAAGGATTCCTTTACAAGTGGGGTGAAGTGCTGAATTACGCCCGATCCATCGCCGTTTGCGATAAGCACGACGGTCGAACCAAACGAGATCGCCCAATCGGCAAAGGCGCGCACGCGTCTTTCAATGTCGCCTCGTTCGCTGAGCACCATATGAGCTACCGGGTCAAAAATAACTCGCTGAGGTCGGGTCTCTCCGAGCAGCCATTCCAGTTCGCGCAGGACCGGGGTGATCTCTTCAAGCCGGGCTATCTGCTGTATGATGTCGTTTGTGTATTCGAGTATTACCAGCCGTCCGCTGTAGATGTCTTCGAGACAATCGTATCCCAGCCGGGCGAATCGCCTGACCGCATCTTCGGGAGAGTAACGAATAACGAGCGAGCCGTTTTCCCCGCGCTTGAGCCCTTCGATGAGAAACTTGATCCCGAAAAGCGACTTGCCGGCAGAATCGCCATGGACCAGGTATAACTGACCGCTTTCCAGCCCGCCAAGCAATTCGTCCACCGGCTCTATCCCGGAAAGTATAAGATTTGAATCTTTTGTCTCCATTAATTTACGGACCGCCTGAATGGAATCTGTATCGATACCCGCTCACAGAATAAATTCGAGAGCACCCACTGGCAATAGAAAAAGCATGTGCTCGACCAGCGAGCTTGAGAGGGAAACCAGTCTTTTGCTATATCGACCGAGTCAGATCCCTCTCATGACCCTGAAATGAAGAATAGACCGAAATTACCAGGGGAATTTCCGAAGGATGAGGAAAGAGCACACGGTCGAAACGAGATCGGCAATAAGGTTAGTCGTGTCGTTCCGTTTCAACTCCCATAGCCTGATTACAACGTCGCACAACCCTTTCCCTACCCAACACCGGCATTAGCATACCAAGATCAGGAGAGCGAGTACTGCCGAATACTGCCACCCGAACTATCATGGCAACATCGCCGACATGTCCCTTGTACTCTTCCGGGTGTTTCTTATAATCCTTGACTGTCGCCGCGAATCCTAACTCGGCAGCGATCTCTTTTATCCGCTCGAAAAAATGGAGCGAAAAATCTTCCTCTTGATAGCGTTCAGTAAACAGCTTCAGAATATGATTTCGATCCTCACTGCTGACACCCGGCGGGAACGGCAGTTGATCAATTTCGGGCAGGAAGCGATCATAGAACGGTGACAACAAAGGTTCCAGATATTTGAGTGTGACAATCCGCTTAGCCGAATTCTCGGGATCACGGATAACGTCGAGGGCCCGGCTTGCGTAATCTGGGTCTTTGGCCATCTCTTCGGCCAGGGCAGGATTGTGATCGACAGCCCATGTATAAGAATATTCGTATAATCGCTCAATTGGCATCCGGTGTAAAACTTCGCGGCTGATGCTCTCAAGTTTTACCATGTCCGCCAGCGGGCCGGCTTGCCCCACCTTGCTCAGCGAGAGTTGAAAGGCATCATAGGGCGTATCGGGATGCTCGCCACGCCACTCCTCGAAATCGGGATTTGCCAGATTCAGCAGATACTCGATAACCGCCTCCCGAGGGAAACCGCTCTGCCAGTAAAATTGGACATCGGCCTCGGGATCTTTGCTTTTTGAGAGTTTTCGCTTCCCCCCTTTCTCGCCGAGTTTTTGAATGGCTGAAACGTGTGAATAACGGGGTGGCTCCCATCCCATGCGCTTGAAGAGTTGTAAATGCAGAGGCACCGAAGATATCCATTCCTCGGCGCGGATAACATCGGTTGTCCCCATGAAGTGGTCATCAACGAGATGGGCGAAATGATAAGTCGGTATGCCGTCGGATTTTATCATTACCGCATCTATGTCATATTCCGGCAGAGTCAATATTCCGCGTACTCCGTCATCCCAGCTAACCGTCCTGTCAAAATCACCCGTGGAACGCAACCGCAAGACGAATGAACCCTGTGCCTTTAGTCGAGTCTCAATCTCTGCGATAGAGAGGTTGCGGCTTTTGGCCCAGGGGCCATAGATGCCCGGGCGTAACCCTTCGGCTCGCTGCTTCTCTCTGGTTTGCTCAAGTTCTTCCGCCGACATAAAACACGGGTACATTATCCCTCGGCGGATGAGATCAAAGGCACAGGCGTGATAAATAATCTTCCTATCTGATTGAACGTAAGGACCATAATCCCCCCGCTCTATATACTCACCTTCCCGGTTTCGAATCGGCCCTTCATCGGGAAGTAACCGATAATCCATCAGAGACCTGACTATGGTTTCATAAGCCCCTTCTACCGTTCGCTTGGTATCCGTGTCTTCAATGCGCAGATAGAAAACACCATCTGTCTGCCGGGCAAGTTTATGGTTAAGAATCGCGACATATAGCCCGCCAATATGCATCATTCCCGTTGGGCTTGGCCCTACGCGCGTGACCATCGCCCCTTCGGCCAGGGCTCTTTCAGGGTACCTCTCGTGGAGTTGTTCAAGGGATGGGAATTCTCCCCATCCCGGAAATAATAATTCGGCTATGGCAATCCAATCATTCTGCTGAGACTGGCCTGCATTATCCGAGGTGTCGAAAGCGCCACCTGATGTCATCAGATTGGCGGTATGTTTATCCATAATGACTCGTTAGTTTTCTGTGATTCCGGTGCAAGATTGATTTGCGGCACCATCTCTCATTTTTTGTCGCGACTCTCGATCTTGGACCATGTGTCGCGCAGACCTATCGTACGGTTGAACACGGGGTTGCCGGATGTGGAATCCGTATCGACCGAGAAGTAGCCAAGTCTTTCAAATTGATAGCGCGACCCTGCCTCCGCATCACCGAGACTCGGCTCGATCTTGCAACCCGTCAACACCTCTAATGAATCCGGGTTCAGATTGGCCGTAAAGTCCTGCCCTTCCTCCACCTCGTTTGGATTCTCTTTTGTGAAAAGGTTGTTATAGATACGGACTTCCGCGTCCAGGGCGTGGGCGGCCGAGACCCAGTGGATCGTAGATTTGACCTTCCGTCCGTCGGGAGCGTTGCCGCCTCGCGTCGCCGGGTCGTAGCTGCACCGGAGTTCTATGACCTTCCCGTCAGCATCCTTTACGACTTCGGTGCAGGTAATGAAGTACCCGTAGCGGAGGCGGACTTCGCGGCCCGGCGCGAGCCGGTAGTATTTCTTGGGCGGGTCTTCGCGAAAATCATCCTCTTCGATATAGAGGACTCTTGAGAAAGGAACCACGCGGGTTCCCGCGCTCTCATCTTCGGGATTGTTGATCGCCTCCATCTCTTCTACCAGATCTTCGGGATAATTTTCTATGACGACTCGCAGCGGCTTGAGAACAGCCATAACACGAGGCGCTCGTCTGTTGAGGTCTTCACGGACATAATGCTCTAGAAGCGAAAGCTGCACGGTGTTGTTCGTCTTCGACACGCTGATATTTGAACAGAGATTGTGAATGGCCTCGGGCGTATAACCGCGTCGGCGCAGACCCGTAAGCGTAGGCATTCGCGGATCATTCCAACCTGTTACGTGGCCTTCCTCTACCAGCTTCAGCAGTTTCCGTTTGCTCAGGATCGTGTAGGTAAGATTGAGCCTGTCGAATTCAAACTGTCGCGAGGGGAATATCCCGAGTTGCTCTATAAACCAGTTGTAGAGCGGGCGATGATCCTCAAATTCGAGAGTACAAATCGAATGCGTCACCTTCTCTATAGAGTCCGACTGGCCGTGCGCGTAGTCGTACATGGGGTAAATGCACCACTGATCGCCCGTCCTGTGGTGTTCCATGTGGAGGATGCGATACATCACCGGGTCGCGCATATTCAGGTTTGGCGAAGCCATATCGATCTTGGCGCGCAGCGTTCGCGAGCCGTCTGGAAATTCGCCCTTCTTCATCCGTTCGAAGAGATCGAGGTTCTCTTCGATTGAACGGTCGCGGTACGGGCTGTTTCGGCCCGGCTCGGTCAATGTGCCCCGATACTGGCGGATTTCCTCCGCGCTGAGGTCGTCCACATAGGCTTTGCCGTCTCTGATCAATTGCAGAGCCCACTCGTAAAGCTGCCCGAAATAGTCCGAAGCATAAAACAGCCCGTCCCACTCATATCCAAGCCATCTGATGTCTTCCATAATGGAATCAACATATTCGGTCTCTTCTTTGGACGGGTTCGTGTCGTCAAAACGAAGGTTGCACTTGCCGCCAAACTCATCAGCCAGCCCGAAGTCGAGATATATCGCCTTGGCATGGCCTATGTGGAGATACCCGTTTGGTTCGGGAGGAAAGCGGGTCTGCACTCGTCCCCCATTTTTGCCTTCTTCGAGGTCCTGTATAATGATGTCACGAATAAAATTCGACCGGCCTCCGGATTCAACAGCCGTTGTGCCGGGATCAGAATCCAATGATTTCATCTCTCTTTATCTTCTCCTGTGCGAATCATATATCGGTGAATTATATATCGAATTCGACAAACATCGCGAGGAGAACCGGCTTTTTTCGCGCAATCGGACGGACAGAATCAGACGGGCGCAATCAAGGCAATCGCAACATAGGTAAAAGCAAGGGGTGACTCTACAGGCAGTCGGGACGCGGATAGTCTAAAAAGATTTTCAATCAGAGAGTATCCCTTCAGCTAGCCGGTTTGCTACGGAAGTCCGACGCGTCGCGACAAGTCCGCAAAGCGCGGGTCTGCGCGAAGGCTGTCGAAAGATGGATGTATTTTGAGATAAAGCAGTCGAGAAGAGCGTTCTTCGTAGGCTTTCTCAAGCAGTTCGAAAGCTTTGTCTTTATTACCTAAAGCTATATAAATCATTGCCGCATGGATTGGTGAGACATATCTCTGCTTTGACATTTCCCTCAATTCCAGAAGCATCTTCATCGCCTCTTCTCTTCTTCCCGATACCGCATAAGCGTATCCGAGCGATTCTAAATCCCAAGGGCTGTCACCGGAAAGCAATTTCGCCTCTTGAAACTCCTCTATGGCCCGCTCATACATGTTCTTTTGCAGATAGACATATCCCAGAGACGTGTGCGCCGGAGAGAAGTTCCGGTCCATCTCGATCACTTTCGAAATGCGTTTGATGGCCTCATCGTAATCTCCCGCCAAGTAGAGTTGATTGCCTGCCTTCAATTTGAAAATGAGCGATAGCGGATCTAATTCCTGAGCGCGGTTGTTCTCTGCTATGGCTTTCTCGCGTTCCCCCATAACCAATAGATAATCGGCATACCAATCGTGAACTGCCGGGTAGTTAGGGTTAAGTTCAATCGCGCTTTTGAATTCCCTTTGAGCGCCCGGCCAGTCCCAATCGTAATTCATCAGAACAAGGGCCAATGAGTTATGAGCTTCGGCAAGCGAGTCATCGAGTCTCAAAGCTTGCATAGCCGCCTGCTTTGCTTTAGGCATTGCCTCTGTCGGAGGCAAGACTCCAAACGGAGTGAACCCGAGCAGAGTGTGGCAATCGGCAATCCCGGCATAAGCCAGAGCGTAACGATTATCTTTTTCTATCGCCTGATTGAAATAATCAATTGCCTTTTTGAATCCTTCCTCGCTTCGTTTGTTCCACCAATAGCGCCCCATTCGATAGAGGCGATAGGCCTCGGTATTCTCCGTGTTACGTTTGGCTAGAAGCGTTCGCTCTTCGCTCGTTATCTCCACTGTCAGAGCAGCTACCAGCCTTTCGGCAATCGCATCCTGGAGCTTGAATATATCCTCGTCGGGTCTATCGAGTGTGTCCGCCCAAAGCGGCGCGCCATCAGGTATGGAGTAGAGCCGCAGGGTAACGCGAATCCTTCCCTCTGACCTTTGAATGCTGCCATCTAGGACCGCGTCAACATGCTGCTCTCGACCGACGGCTATCGGGTCCTGGTTCTCATCTGAGTATTTTCGTATGACGCTTGTCGGCCGCACGATGATTTGCTTGATATTACTCAGCTTTGTGATCAAAGTGTCTGCCATGCCAAGCTCCAGGTACGGATCGTCCTGCTCAGAGCCTAAAAATTTGAAGGGGAGTACGGCTATTGTCTTTACCCTTATCCTTGCTTTGGGCTTTGATCTATCGAAAATAAAATCGCAGGTCGCCGCAAGCGTTACTGTTGATGCTATCAAAGCCGTAAGTACCGCTACCTTCAATCTTCGGACTGTGATTTTGCTCTCAAACACGCTTGAGACGCTTTCCGGTTCAGACGGATCAGGTGTAAGCCCCTTTTTCAGGTCGGTATCCGATCCGCTGTTCTCTTGCGTTTCAGAGTCTGCGCATTCGTCCCACACTTCGCTCACTTTTGCCACAAAGCAATAACCCCGTCCGGGAATGGTCACTATATATTGATGTTCGCCTACTTTCTCGCCGAGCGCCTTCCTGAGCGTAGAGATGTTATTGGTGAGATTGCCTTCCTCGACGAAGCTGTCGGGCCATATTCGCTTCATCAGTTCGTCTTTTTCAACCACGTTTCCGTTACTCTCAAGCAGTGCAAGCAGCGTATCAAAAGCCTTGGGCATGAGGGGCACTATCTCACCATCGCGCATCAGGAGGCGCTTTTCGAGGTCGAGGCGGTAAGGGCCGAACTCATATAATTGTTGTGATTGCAGACTCATAACGGCTCTTAGAAATTCTTAGGTATTCTTAGAGCATCTCTGAGGACTCTAAACCTGCCAGCCGAGTATGATTTGCCCTTAACAAGGTGATGCCAGTGACATCCCAATGCAGGTGGAGTCCTGGTAGAGAACCTATTCTACTGCAATGCTTCCGGACGGAGCAATGCGTCCGAGGTATGAGGGCCACAGACTTCTGTGAACCGGCCCTCATGCCTCGTCAATAGATTGCGCCCGTCTTTATAAGGAAGTACGGCGAACAACAACGGGCCAGGGATAAGAAATAGATACTACCCTCGAAGTCTGGTTTGACCCGCGTCGGCTCAAAGAGGATTACGTGTCGCCGGGACTGCGTGGAAATAGAGGAAAGGCGCGAGCAGTGAAGGGGCAGGAGTTCGGACTGAAACTTTCAATGGAAGATCGCAAGGCGCTTATAGCGTTTTTGAAAACGCTCTGAAGTTTGTTGACAACCCATATCCGACCTGACAGCCAAAAGAGGTGGCGAGTCTTAGGATAGCTTTGCCCTGATCTCTATTCAGTTACCCCTGATTTGAATCAATAGAGTTTTTTAAAGAACGTCTTACAACGATTCGAGTTCACGTCCCACGGTGCGCACCCGGTACAGGAGGATGAACTTGAATCAAAAAAGCCCTGAAAAGGACAAACCTTAAACCGAAAGGAGAAATAGACATGCTAATACGACGATACGCAAGAGCTATTCCCGCAATCTTTATCCTGTGTGGACTCTTGGTTCCTGCCCTGCCGAGCCGGGTGCTCGCAGCCAATCTTAAGGCTAATGCAGGAGGAAAGAGTAAGAAGATTGCTGGAACATATTTTGGTCATGGGGTAATAGAATCCGGGACACCTGCACTTCCACCCTTCATTACCCCTGGCTTCCAATTCCAAACCCTGATTATCCTGACCCGAGAGGGGATAGCACTGGGGCGAAATTCATTCGGCCCGCCCGGAAGGAATGTCACGCCCGGTTTTGGTACCTGGAAGAGAATGGATGGTCATCGGGTGAAGATTCTCTTTTTCTATTTCGACATGGACCAAAACGGGCAATTGATGTTCAAAGGGAGGGTGAGTGGAATAGTCACTTTCGATCAGGATTTCGAAAGCTTTGAAGGATCTCTCGAGAACGAATTGTTTTTGCCCTTCCAGGATCCTTTGGACCCGGCCGAAGTTCCCATAGGCGTGATAAACGGGACATTTGGCGCAACAAAAATTTCCCTCTGAGTAATTGCCTGACCACATCTTGCTTTGCCTTTTGAAACTCGATGAGGGCGGCTTCATTCATCGCTATTGGTGAAGACCGAAAGTTAATCGGACAAATTGGAAGCAATCAGGCATAACCTCAAACTCTCGGCAAGCGAAGAAAAAATAGGCAAGCTCCGCAGAGCCTGCCCAGAGCATAGATTGTAGAGAGGAGTCCATAAAAAGGCCGGGGCCGCTAAAGGGATACAGGGACAACTCATGGCCCCGGCAAATAAAGTCAATTACCTCCGGTCGAGGGCGCTACGTATCGGACTGCGGCAATTTCTGCCAGCGCCTCAAGGTTTTCGATGGATATTTTCCCGATTACAAGCTTTGCCGTCTTTGGCTCAAGCAGTATTTCAAAGCCGAGTTTCTTGAGCGCGGCCATTGTCTCGGGCGATTTGTCTGCAAGCCATATCTGAAGCTCGGCCTTGCCGTTGCGGACAAATTTACTCTCATCTGCGCCCGCTCTGGCGTTCTTATTCTTTAGCCGCTCTATCACAGCGACGACAGATGGATGAAGCTTTGAAAGAAGCTCCTGCCGTTTCTGATCTCTAGCGGATAAGGGAGTGTCAGCCTTATTCTTGCCAACCTCATTAACAGTAATGGGCTTGGCAGGCGGTGGTGGCGGCGGCGAATAAGGCGCAGTTCCGCTTCCTGTTACAGCGGTTCCTCCGCCCGCATTAGAACCTCTGGCCGGGCCTCTGCCTGCTCCGCTGCCCGCACCAGAGCCTCCGCCTGACCCTCTACCCATACTGGTTTTACTCTTTAATGGTTCACCTTTCCTCATACGAGCCATCGGCTTTGGGACACCTCCAATACTCGTCACTACTCCTTGAGACACCCCGCCTGCAACACCTACCATTTCTTCCTTATCGCCAAATACGCCTTCGTGGCTCACGCCTTCGGGCATCTCAACCGGGACTTCTATGCGTCGCGGCTCGCCGCCGTCTGTGATGGTCATCTCTTCTACGGCAACAAAGGAGGTGAACTGGGTCATCAGGCGGAACTCAAGACCCAGTTGCGTTATCGTCTCGCGGATGTCGTCTCGCGTGGTGCCCTGTTGCAGACCGGCGTAGTCCTGTCCCATCAGATCATCAATCCGGGTGCGTGCCCAGAGCGCGGCGAGCACATCGTGACGGGGTTCGTTCTCGGGAAACTCTACGGGGATTTCCCGTAGGAACGCGCGTCCGGCCACATTGCCGCGCAGGAGGATTTTGCCGCTGCCTCCTGATGTATAGCGCCCCGTCAGGACTACCGGCTTTGCGCTGAACAGATCGGGTATGCGCGCGGGGTAAACGTCTTCGACGATGAGCCCACCCCAGTCAACCGAGATGTCTGTGAGCAGAGGCTTTCTGACTCGCTCGTGAAATCGCCGGGCCGCCGCCGACCCGTCATCCTCAAGCGTGACATATTCGACTTCGCCCCGCCCGTACTCGGCCATTTTGTCGAGCAGAAAGCGATTTACGGAACTGCCTATGCCAAATGAAAAGACGCGGGCGTTCGGGTGTTTTTGAACTTCGGAGATTACCTCCATGTCATTGCCGATATATCCGTCGGTCATAAAACAGACTATGCGGATATGATTTTGCGCGTCTGACGGATCGAGCGCGGCGCGTATGGCCTTCATCATCTCGGTCCCGCCGCCGCCCGCGCGCGAGGCCAGAAATGCCTGCGCCTTTGCCAGGTTCTCACGCGTTGCCGGGACCGGCTGGGGGAAGAGGATGCTTGTGTCCCCGGCAAATGTAATCAGATTGAATGTGTCCTGCGGGTAGAGGTTATCGAGCGCAAGTTTCATTGTCTCTTTAGCTTTTTCGATAGGAAAGCCGCTCATCGAACCCGAAGTGTCGAGCACGAATACAAGCTCTTTCGGGGTCACGTCCTCGACCGCCACGCGGTCGGGCGGTTGCAGAATCATCGTAAAGAAGCCTCCTCTTTCCGAGCGATGCACAAGCACCGCGTCTTCGATCTTACGGCCCGCGACATCGTATTTGAGGATGAAATCTTTGTTGGGAATCACGTCCTTGTCTTTGAGGCTGATGATCGCGCTGTGATCGGTCGGACGTTCAAGGTTGATCTCGTGAAGCGTTGATTTCAGATCATCAATCGGCACGCCCGCGTCGAGCGCGACTTCGAGTGAGATGTCGTGGCCCGCGCGCGTGCCCTTCGCCGCAACGGGGGGAGTGATGCGCGAGGCGTCGGGCACGCTTGTCGTGTCGGGCGACCGTCCGCCCGCCTGTCGGCCTGTGGGCGCTCCCGGAATGTAACGCGGGCCGACTACCATTGGAAAGACGAATGTGTATGAGCCGTCTTCATATTTCAGGGTTTCGACATAGCTGATAGTGATCTTGATCTTTTCGCCGGGCATTATGTTTGCGACGGATTGAGTAAAGATATTCGGGCGTTCCTGATCGAGGAGGCTTGCTACGTTTCCGGCGGCGCGAGCGGCTTCATAAACGGCGCGGGCTTCTTCTCTCCGCTTGATTCGCCCGTGGACGGTCCTATCGCCTACGATCATAGTCATATCATCGACGGCTGCGGCCTGAGGCAGAGGAAAAGTATAGACAGCCTCGATCTTATCTTTAAATGGATTATCAAATTCCTGAGTGACGACTACCCTTGAAAGAAAGCCGCTGATTTCTGCCTTTACATCGGTGTGCTTGAGCGGGCACTGGGCGGTCAATTGCCCCTCGGAACCCACTACGTTGAGAGCGCCCTGGGTGACGCTGCCCGATTCAGGCTGAGGCTCGGGGGCTGTGGTTGCGGATACTCTATTGAGGGCTATGTAAGCGGCAAGGAAAGCGACGGTGAGAAGGGCACACGTCAAGACGAATCTTTTCTTCATTATCTCCTCCATTGCTGACGCGGCTCGCAAGGCTCGGTGGCAGCTCGCATCAGCGCACATCTCCAGATTCCGCACAGCACGGCGTGCGCTTTTTTTGTTGATTGAATGGCGCTTATTATTTAGACACCTGAAACTGAATTCGGTTCCAGAATCTCTTACCTTTGAATGAACGGGAGAGAATATCGGGCTTGCAGAAAGTATCGTTTTATGGGGTGAACAAGACTTTCTGCAAAAGAAAAAAGCGGTAGCGAGTTTGTCTCGCTACCGCCAGAGTTTTTTCTGCCAGTCTGCTTAGAACTGGAATCGAGCGCCCAGCTGCACCTGGAAGGGATCGCCCGAGTTGTTGCTGAGTAACAATTTTCCAAATCGTTTTGATGCGGGATTCATGTCTCTCAACTGAAGGAAGTTGGGATTGGTCGGGCTTGAGAACCCGCAATCGAGCGGGGCCGAACTCGATCCCACGGCATTGTCGCAATACCGGGTGACGGTTGTGCCCGCCAGTTCGATGTTGTTGAAGTTGAAGATGTTGAAGAATTCCGCGGAGAAGATCAGCCGTTTGTTTTCGCTGAGCTGGACTCTCTTCTGGACGCGAAAATCAATATTGTAGATCGCTCTGTTGCGGAACATATTACGCTCGAAGGGCACGCCCGGGGCGCTGAAAGGACGATCCGAACCGCCGATGTCTTCGTTGGCATCGCTGCCAAAGACTGCGTCAATCGGGCGACCCGATCTCAGCCGAATGGCGCTCGCTACATCTATGCCCCAGGGCAGGAATATGATCGGGTTGGCGAGGAACTGGTGTTTGATATCCAGGTTCGAAAGCCCGTACTCGGAGTTTACGTCGAAAGCGTTTTCATACTGCACGCCGCCCGATTCGCGCTCGTTATCGGTGCTGGAAAGCGCCTTTCCCCGAACATAGAAAAGATTTACCTGCCCCCAGCGGCGCTGGAATTTCGACCGGAGCGTAAGCGCGCGATAGAGCGATTTGCCCGTGGATTCACGTATCTGAATGCTGCCCAGAGTCGGGATTGGGCGCGGTGTGCCGCTGCGAAGCCCGAAGAACGGGCGTTGCGCCGGATCGGTTGCCCGGATTCTCGGTTCCGGTATGTTCACATCGCGGTTCTGCTGAAGATGCAGTGTGTGGACATATGTGAAATCGGCTCCGACCGTAAGACCTCTGCTGATCTCTCGCTCGACGCCTATGCCCGCCTGATTCGATCTCGGATTTTCGTATCCGGTTGCCATCAGGATGGGCTGAAGACCGGCTGTGAACGGATCGACACCAAGCAGTGTGGCGATCTGTTGAATCTGCTCTGCGGATATGTTCGGCAGATTGCCGAGCGAGAAAGTGTTGAGGTCTATGCCGATCAGCTTCAGTTGTTTGTAGACGGTGTTGGCCGATGCATTGGGATTACCGGGCGCGGCCCTGAGCGGAAGGGCTATCGAGAGGTCGCCCGCCGGTATGCGGAAATTGTTGAGCGGTCCGGCAATCAGCAACGCAGGCGTGCGCGAATAATAGATGCCCGCAAAACCACGGATGACGGTCTTTCCGTCACCCGCCGGATCATAGGCAAACCCGAAACGCGGCCCGAAATTGTTGGTGTCGTCGTCTATGCGTGTCGGGTCTACGTTATGTTTTGAGGGGAAGGGAAATCCCTTGATCAGGTTGATTAAGGCATCGTTGCCGAGTTCCGGGTCAGGATTGTATTGACCTTCCCATCGCAGCCCGAAATTGAGCGTGAGGTTAGGCAGCACGCGCCAGGCATCCTGCCCGAAGAAGGCGACTTCATTTGTGTTGAAAGCTGCCTGAAGATTTCCGATCTGTTTCAGATAAGTGACCGCAGTCGAATCGAAGCGGTTGGCGGTCGATCCGCCAAGACCCAGTACGTCGAGCGTCGTCACGGTATCTCTGCTGATAATGAAGCGCCCGAATTGACTGAAACCGAATGCCTGATCCGCGTGAGTGCGGTTATACTCCCCGCCGAACTTGAAGGTGTGACCGCCGTGACTATAGGTCAAATTATCGGCAATCTGAATGCGCCAATCGAACTCGGTTGTGGGAAGGAAGCTGACCGTTCCAAAGCGCCCGATAGTTGTCTCGACTGTGGGCGACTCTTCATTTGACAGGCGCGGGCGAGTTTCGCGGGAAAACTGAGAGCGTAACTCGTTTACCATGCTTGTGCTGAAGAAACTGGTCAACTGGCCTACTACCGTGTGGCTGCGGTCCTTCTCCGTGCCGTTATTAGAGAGCGCGTTTGTTATGGTTGGAAACAGCGGCACGCCGTTGGATACGGCATTCAATGCCTCGTTCCTGCTGAAGCTGTAACGGATGTTGAAGCGATTGCTGTTGTTTATTTCATAGTCAACGCGCCCCAGCACGGCATTCGCATCGTTGGTTTGGATAAAAGGTGTTTGCAGCGATTCGAAGAAGTCGAATGCTTCCTGTGTTGCCGAGGTCGGAGTAAATCCTGACAGGGCATCAAAGAGCACCTGCCGGGTCTGACGCACACGCTGTTGCTCGTAGGCGGCGAAGAAGAATATTTTGTCTTTCTTCAAAGGGCCGCCGAAAGAGCCGCCGAACTGGTGTTGTGTTGGTGCTGGGGCAATATCGACGAGCGGGCCGGTCGGATTATCGAAGCCGGTCGGGTCGCTCAGATTAAGCTCCAGCGCGTTGATGAAATCGTTGTCCCTGGCAAGTTTTTTTGGCCTGTAAAGATAGAAGGCCGAGCCGTGAAAATCGTTGGTTCCTGATTTGGTCACGGCATTGACGATGCCTCCGGTCGAGCGACCGAATTCGGCCGAGTACCCGGCTGCAACCACCTGGAATTCCTTGATGGCTTCCTGCGGGATGGTGTAGGCATTGTTGGATCGTTCGCCTCCGCGAATGCCGCCGAAAAACGGCTGGTTATAATCCACACCGTCAACGTTGATGTTGCTGTGAATTCCGAGCTGCCCCGAAAGTGAAATCTGTTGGCGGCGAGGCTCGACCTGAGCCGAGGGCGTAAGCGTTATGAAATCCTGGAAGCGCCGTCCATTGATCGGGAGATTGTCGATTGCTTTCTCGTTTAGCACCGCGTCGGCTTCGGGACGGGTCGTCTGTACCTGAACCGCCCCCGCAGATACCTGCACCTCTTCCTGCACGCCGCTTGCGCTAAGGTTGATCTTAACATCTACGGTTCGTCCCACGACTACCTCTACATTGGTGACGGTCGTAGTCGAGAATCCGCTTGCCTCGCCGGTTAGAGTATAGGTGCCGGGGGGGAGCAACACGAGCGTGTACAGCCCATCATCGCCGGTCGTCACCTTACGCTCCAAACCCGTATTATTGTTTGTGGCTTTTACGGTCGCGCCGGGAACCAGTGCTCCCGTGCTGTCGACGACCGAGCCGGTGATCTGGCCCGTGCTGGCCTGCGATTGTGCCATCGCCGGAACGGTGCTGAGGGCCAGGCAGAGCGCCACAAGCAGCGCACTAACTGATCGGAATGGTTTTATTTTTGACATTTTCCTGCCTCTCTTTGGAAATAAGGTTAAGGCTACGAAAGACCCGATCGGGCGTTTTTGCCTGACCGGAAATCTTTCGTAACCTGATTTCGTATATCTTCACTCTGATTTGAATTGATCGGCGTGGAGCTGCATAAGAGATTCTTTATACAAAGCAGCGCCCCCGTCTCTTTACCAATTTTGAGCATTCGGCCCCAAGCCTTTGAGCGGTTTTACTAAAATTTAAGGCCGCTTATTATCGCAGCAACAGCTTTTGACCGGAACTCAATTGCTTACAGCCTTTATCCTGCCGCGCGGATATGAAGCTCTATCCTTTGCGGTTATGAGTGGTCATATTTTTTGCCTGAAAAGAGCCTTAACGTCTGCGCGTCATTTTGATCCTTAACCCGGGTCGGATGGAACTCTAAACGAGTTACAAAAATGTTACGCTGCTGCCCGCCTTGCCCCTGGACTTTGAAAGGATAAAAACAACCGCAAACAGTAAGCGACAGCCTACTTCAAGGTTGTAATCAAGTCAAGGAAAATGGATGTAAAATGGATGTTAACCGTCCAGGGTATTGAATGTTAGATTACCGAGCGAGAGCTTGCAAAATTCGAGTGTGAGAAGATGGTGAAAATGAGAGCAGATCGAAGCAGAGTTGAGCCGTGCGCTCACCCTGCTCCAATCTCCTGATCTATCAATTATTTGATCGAAGCGCGTTGCGCCTGCAATTCGATAGTGGCTTTATAGGAGCCTTCGTTATCCGACAGCGTTCCTTCGTTTACCGACAAAAAGAGCAGGCCGTCGCGAGTAGCTGTAAATTCGGCCGAATTGCCTATATAGATAAAATCATCGTTGTCGGCTCCGATCACTCCAATCAACGCTCCCGTAGGGCGATCCTGCAAAAGCTTCTTGGCGTCGGCAGCTTCGGTTCCTTCCGGGCCGCTCGATTTACCGCTCACGGGATCAAGCACGACCGAGCCGGTGGCCGTTATTCGCAAAACATCGCCTCGTTTGACGATAAGCCCGGTGCTCGTCCAGTCGCGCGCCGCAACGACATCAATACTTGCTGTCCTGACCGGGCCTGTGAGCTTTCGAGAAGGCCGGGCAGGCGCAGGGCTTTCGGTCACAGGCTGAGGCTGAGGCGTATCGGTGTCGGTTTTTGGAGCTTCGGCAGGCGCTTCGGTTGCATCGCGGACAGCCTCGGCTGGCTGCGTATCGCGCGGAACCTCATCGCGCAGGACGGTGACTCCCGGAGAGGAATCGCGCGAAATCTCTTCGCGAGGCTTGCTGACGCTTGGCAGTATCGATGATGAATTATCCTGGCGAGCAGGTGCCGCATCGATTCGCGCGGGCGGTGAATCGGAGAACTCCGACGAGCCTGACGAGCTTGACGGGCTTGACGGGCCTTCTGTGCCTGATGTGATCGAAGGAGCCGAGTCGAACTCTATGCGAGCCACATCGCCCATGTAGATCATAGCCTTGCTCATATACTGGCCCGATCCGGTATCGAGCATGATGACGAACAGGTCATCGGCAAAGCTTGCGACTTTTCCTTTGAGCACGCTGCCGTTTTTCAGGTGTATGGTATCGGCTTGCGTCGCCTGGGCGGCAAGCGCGATTGTGGTCATAAGCAGAATTGAAAAAATCTTGCGCATTGCTACGCTATCCCTCCACTCGTTCCGATTTTCGAAATCGGCGCGAATTATATCAGAAGGTCAATTGCGAAGAAACTTGCCGCGAACAAAGCCCCGGCCCGCGCCCTCTTCGATTCGAAGAGAGGACAGGCCGGAAAACTTCATTCGCCTTCGTGATTGACTCTCTGGTTGTAGTCTTCCGAAGAAGCCGGATCCAGCTCCCATCGTTTATGATCGCGCTCATCCACTTTTTCGGTCGTATGCAATGGTTCGTTGTCTTGATAGGTCAGGCCCACGGCTTCGCCCAGCTCTTCGACTATATCCTGATCGGGCGTAGGGCTGGAACCGCCTACGGTCTCATCGCCGATGTCGGCACGCGCCCAATCGGCATCCAGATCGCCGCCCGAGAGATCGGGCGTGCGCGAATGATGTTCGCGCAATTCGCGCATAAACTGTTCACCGCCTGAACCGAGCTTCTGCGCATCGGCAAACTCCTGCTGCACCTCTTCGTCAGCTTCGAACTGCTCGCTTTCGGCCGTTCCCGCATCAATGTACTCTTCCTTATTATTGTCAGCCATAACGGCACTGCACCCCCTCTGTTGTACTCGAAACACTCTCTACGCTGTAAGAGTCTATCACACAAGAGAGGGCAGATAAACCTGACAGGATTTATGCTTTGGAATATCGGAAAGCAGATTCTTTGATTCCCGTATCTTATCTTTGATCTCAAATTTCAAATTTCAAATCTCAGATTAAAGAGACAGTTTTCAAAGTAATGATGATCTTAAAAGGGAGAGGCCGAAACGAGCGAGGGGCGACTCCTCAGAGCCGCCCCTTCACTGCCTCTTGCAAGGCTATTGCACCGAGGCATCGTCTACGCGGAAAGTAGTGGCAAGCGAAGAATCGGTCGTTGCGCGGAATTGCAGTCTTACAGTTTGCCCCTTGTAGGCAATGAGGCTGAAGCTGCCTTTCTGCGAGTAAACGCCCGATGTGCCTTTGTCCAGATTCGAGTAGGTTGCAAGAGTCGCAAGCAAACTGCCCGATGTGTTGCGCACCTCGACAAAGAGTTTGTCGTATTGCGTTGTCGTGGTCGTCTCGCTTGAGGTGACATTGAGCCAGAAAGTCAGATTGGCCGTCGTCGCCGAACTCGGAATCGAGAACTGTTGATAGGCCGCCCCGCTGTTGTTATTGCCGCCTGCGTAGTAGGAGTAGCCCGTTCCGCCGTGCGGGAAATTGCCGTTGGCCGTATAGAAAGCCTGGCCAGACAGCACCCACGGGCTTACGCTGCCCTCGAACGCCCCGTTTGTCAGCAACTCTGCGCCGCCGCCGCCGCCGCCGCCGCCGCCGCCTGCCGGCGAGCCTATGCCCACAAGCGCCCAGGCGTTGGCCACCGCGTTATAGTTGGTGCTGCCCGTTCCATAAAGCGCCGCCGCCGCGTTTAGTGTGGCCGTGCGCGCTCCGGCGAAGTTCGTGCTCGAGGTCATGTAGGTTGTGAGCGCCTTGTACCAGATCGCCGCCGCCGCGTCGGCTCCGATGCCGGTCATAGAACCGCCCAGATGATGCGTGCCTCCTTTTGCCACAAGGTAGAAGGCTTTGTTTGATATCCCGGAATTGATATGCACGCCGCCGTTGTCGGACGAGCCTGTATATCGCTCGCTGTAATGGTCGGGATCGTCATCGGGCGTGAACCCGGAATTGGCTGCCGCGTGCGGGTTATCCATGTAACGCAACGCGTCGCTTGTGCCGTTGCCAGGAGTGTAGCACTGCTCGCCTATCTTCCACGTATTGGCGCTCTCTCCCTGCACAAACCTCTCGACCATTGCGCCAAATACATCGGAAACGGATTCGTTAAGCGCGCCGGATTCGCCCGAGTAGATCAGGCTGGCCGTGCGCTCGGTCACTCCGTGAGTCATTTCGTGCCCGCAGATATCGAGCGTGGTGAGCGGGCTGAAAGTCGTGCCGTTTCCGTCGCCGTAGGTCATATAGCTTCCATTCCAGAATGCGTTGTTATAGTTCGAGCTGTAATGGACCTTGGAGCTTATAAGCCCTGTCACGCCGTTGGCCGAAGTGTAGTAGGCCGGACCGCCGCTGCCGTCAATGCCGTTTCGTCCGTGCGCACTCTGGTAATAATCCATGACCTTTTCAGCCCCATAATGCGCATCGACAGCGGCCCTCTGGGTTGAACTGTCCCACACGTCGTTTGTATCGGTGAAGCGGAAGGTGCTGTTTGTGGTATTGCGATTATCGAATGTGCCGACCTTGCGCGTGATGTCTTCCAGATAATAGGTGGAAGATATTTGCAGGGTGTTTATACTCACTGTCCCGCTGTAGAGCGAAGAGCCCGAGCCGGTCTGTAGATTGTCATAGCTCCATACCTTTTTGCCCGTGTGAGCGTCTATGAAATAGACGGGCATGGCTGTTTTAGAGGTTCCGTCCTCGCGTCTGAGCTGCACGCGATAGACCAGATGATCCTTATCCTTGTGGCGCAAAATCCACATATCAACCTGCGGATCAGCGGTCAGGCAATCGCTACAACCGTATTTTGCGATTGCTATGTTGGACGCTTCCTTATCTGTGATGTTTGGTCGAGTGTCAACCTTAACATTCTTTATCAGAGAATCGGTGAAAGCAAACTCGGTCCCGTCCGAATTTAGATGAACAATAGCCTCCGCGCCGAATACGGGCACCCCTTCGAGCGTCTGTTGCACGCGGGTGTGCGCCATTTGCAGTTCGTCCACGAATACCTTTTGCACTTTCAGGTCTTCGACGTTCTTGATGCCGTAATCGCTTATTCGATGGGCGAGAAAGTCGCGGCTGATTGATTGCGCGAGCGCCAGTTCCTGGGGAGCGCCGCTATAGAATTTCTTCAAATCTGCCGTTGCTTTATTGGTAATTGAAGCAATCGAAAAGATTGCCACTACGAGAAATACTATCAAATAGGTGAATCTCCTCATTTTTCCTCCTTAGCAAGCTTCTGAGTCTTTTGACGGGGTCTCGGTCTGCGCTACACCTTCTCCCCTTTCACTCGAATCGAGTGATTTTATTGAGCATCTGCGAGTGCGGCCCGGAAGCACAGGCATACGAATTCCACCGGGCACGCCCTTGAGCGTGCACTCGCCTGCGATAAACCGTGAGATTTATGTAATGCCGGTGCAGAAAGCCTTCGCACCGACCGCTGAGTGGTTATCGGTTGAAGCAATCGCCGCAAGGAACGCGATTGCCGGTTAAATCAGGAGAGCATCGACAGGTCTTTCAGGCGCAATCTTTAAAGGCCTGCGCCTTCGGGACATAACAACCCCTGTAAAGGCCAGGTATTCCTCCGATCTGATATTGACCGAGGATGAGGCTTCGGTCTGATTGGGCAGCGCTTCTGTTGGCGTCTGCCTTTATTGATGCGGCCTGGTGTGCGAGCATTGGCTGCGCCTCTCCAACCCACATGCAATCAGCGTCCGAAATTTCGACTGATACGTTCGATAGTGCAAGTTTTGTATGAAAGACCGCATTGTACTACGGATAACAATTTCGTCAAGAGAAAAGTTTGAGGCATTGGGTCGGGCCAATCAATACTGCAAATGGGGGATGAATCTGCAAAATTCTCTGACTGATTTCCTTCTCGATTTGCGCCCGTAGAGGATTTGCTTTATTACTTGACAGTTCTTGAATATGCCCTCTATAGTATCCTTTCGCCACGAGGGGCGGTTAGCTCAGCGGTAGAGCATCGGTCTTACAAACCGGGGGCCACTGGTTCGAACCCAGTACCGCCCACCATCGCTTTAAGGGTGGGAAGTCTTCCCCGGTTCTGGCGTTGAGTTGGCATTGAATTTTCAGCGCGGAGTCGTAGTTCAGTTGGTTAGAACGCCGGCCTGTCACGTCGGAGGTCGCGGGTTCGAGTCCCGTCGGCTCCGCCATTATAATCAATGATTTAGGGCTAGTTCAACTAGCCCTAAATCATTGGGAAAAAGCACTGTGCCAGTAGGTGTTCCACTAAACATACCTAAAATCAAGCGCAGTGGACTTGGCACATTTCAAAATGAGAACTCGTGACAGGTGTCGGGCCAATTAGTATTGAGAGCTTTTTCAGCCAAATATTTGTAATCCATCACTTGAAATACGGAATAAAGAAGGGAAGCACGCACAAACCCGTAGATGCTTCCCTTGAAATGGGACTCCAATCTGTGCAACCACCTGCATCAATGTATGAGATCGCTGGAAGGAATAGCCTTGGTGAGTTTCTGAGCTATTATTTCAACTGTCTGCCTCTTGAACTCTGGACTCAGGTGTTGGTAACGCTTCAACTCTCTGCTCCTATGTCCAGTCATTTTGGCTATCATCGAATCTGAGATTCCCTCCATAAACAGCATAGTAGTAGCGAAGTGTCTCAGGTTATTAACCCTCAGGTTTTCTATACCGGCCAGCTTGCAAAGCCTTCTAAACCGCTTTCCTATATCCCAGGTGTGCAGCTTTTTGAAATTGCCCTTGTAGCGTACGTTGGGCCTTGCCGGGAATAGGTACTCACTTCTTCCATAGCTAGGCAACGTCCTAATGGATTGCGTTGCCATCTCTGCCAGAGGGATTTTGATTGGGTCGCCATTCTTGGTTTTGCCCACGTAAAGGTAGGGAATCTCCGTATCGAGAAACACATCAGAGTACTTGCGGGGCAGGATTGAGCCTTTGCGCAAACCAGTGGTGGCCGCAATGATGACAAAGGCTTTCATCTCTAGATCATTCTCCCTCTCGCACATATCCAGAAGCTTCTGGATCTCTTCCGGCGTTGTGAATCTGTCTCGTCCAGGCGGCTGCGGCATCATAGGCACAGCCTTTACCGGATTTTCATCATACTTCTTGTTCCTGATTGCGTAGTTAAAAACAGAGTTAATAATTGTCCTATAGTGATTGACGCTAGAGGCTGACAATCCCTCTTCGTCTCTCAGGCTGTTCAAGAACGCGCGAACCATGTCAGAAGAGATTTGCCTTGCTTTGAGCTTAAAGAATCTATGAAGGCGAGGGATCAGGTATTCAAATTTACTCGGCTTGTACTTTCCGTGATTGTTCCACCAGTAGTCGAACAACTCTTTAAAAGGAAACTTTCTTGAATTCTTCTAGAAGGGAAGTTGATTGCCATTGCAACCTCTGTCTTTCGCTTGTTGTAAATCTGCACAGCTACTTTGACAGAGGTTTGTCCTGTGCTTTCCTTGACGATTTTACCTTGCTCGTTCTGGTAGCGTATCCAAAGTATGTTTCCCCTCCAGAAAACGCCTTGTGGAAGTTCACTCTTTTTCTTCTTCATTATCTACCTCCATGAGAAGTCTGTTTGATGCTCTCCTTTCATTCTTCTTAAGCCACATAATGATTGTGGATTTAAGAAAGCGTATATTGCAGCGTGAGCCTCTTTGGGGGAGCAAAATGAAAGGAATGGTCCTCTCCACAATCCACCTTTCGATGCTGCGCTCGCTGACATTGAGGAATTCAGCCAGTTCAGATTTTGTTAGCACATCATCGGTCATTGCCTTGGTTTGCTCCAACTGTTTCAATCCCATTGAACCGAGAAACCTAGTTTTCAGAGAACCAGCTTCAGATTAGAAAATATAAGCAAGTCAACAAGGGTGCGGAAGCTGACGAAAGGGGCAAGCACCTTGTTACCTGGTTTGATCTGTCAATTATCATAAGAATTCATAGGCATATTTGTTTTGGCTAGAGTTGGCATTCACGTATAGCAAAGGACTTATCCTGCTCTTCCTGGTGCATCGAGACACCACTACGAGACACCATCTCAGTAAGGGAGTGCCACTTAACCTCCGATCGGCGGCTGGTTATGCCCTCAACCTTGCTACCACGCCCCTCTTGAAGAAGCCCTGCCGGATCCAAGTAATTGTCGGCCAAGATATCTTCGGGAGCTATCTCACTTTTGGCAGCGAAGTAGAAAAGGCCCGGTGGAGGGTTTTCTCTGACTGACCCCTTAATCAGTTTCAAAGCTATTCTTAGATTCGCAGTGAAGACGAGAATCCGAAAATGCATAAGACTAAAAATTGAGCGGTTAGTAGAAACGATCTGGATATACTTCCGCACCTTCTCCCTTGCAAAATAGCGTGAGGTTTCGGTGCCGTTGTCATACTCGATAACGAAGCGGTAATCCCTCCCATCTAACAGGAAACGCATAATAGCATCAGGAATGATGGGAGATTGTTCACCTCTCTTTCTTAGCTCAAGATCGGCAAGGAAGAACTTCATCTCACCGCCCCGCTTCTTGATTTCTTTTTCAAAGATCAATCTCAAATCATTGATTGCCAGGAAATGGTCTAGCTCTCTTGGCGGTTTTCTCATTTGTACGATCCCCTCCTCTGGAAAGTTAGTCTCAACGGCCAGCAGTTTCTTGCCTTCCTTCCCCAACCTATAGAGATTTTGATCTGTTCGGCTGAGTCTCACCTTGTCCAGATAGCGTGCCTGAGTGAGCTTTCGCGTTCGTTTGTTGACCACCTTCGCAATGGCATCAGGAAACAGGGCATAGTGAATCTGGCGGGTTGAAAGCCACCCGACGGCGGCAATCAACTCAAGAATCTGGATATCTCTATCTGTGATCTTGACTGTCATAAAAGTTTCCTTGTCACCTGGCAACGAGGACAACGTACCATTCGGGGAACGGTGAAACAGATCGGACACTTGGTGATAAGATGTCCCCGATAAGTAAAGCCGCAGGTGCATTTCCAAATCCCCACGAGCGACACAAGCATCTTGCAGTTTGGACACATCACCGCAATCTTGCCAGCCACTTTGATCTTCACGAGGTGACGAATCCCTTTACATAATATCCATATTCCTAAGAACGGACTTACGATGATATAGGCCACAATCCTGGACATGAATTTCCAATTCGAGGGAGCGCTCACTTACTCTTCCTCCGCGATGACTTTTTCTTATACTCCTCCTCAAGCGAATGAAGCAGATCGTCAGATGCTATGGATGGCTCTACCGCCTCTATCCCTCTCATCTCGGCTTGGCGTTTCTTTGTTTGAGCAAGAAGGTCTTCCCTCCTTATTCGAGAACCCAATTCTTCGCTTTCTATGAATCGTTCAAGCTCAAGTTGGCTACAACCGGCAACCGCATACGGTGATGGCACAGAAGCAGTCTCTATCATAATCGCCTTTGACATTTCACTTTTCAGCCAGAGATAGGCTTTGCGGTCGGGAAGGTAGCTGACGGCGTTTAATCGATGACGTTTCTCCTCCTCCAAGCCCATGTACTCGGCCTGCTCATAGGGATGCCGTTGCAGTTTCTGACAATTGCCGGTTAAGGGGATCGCCGGTTCGATCATTCGGGCATCTCTACTTGTTGAGCGGAACATAAGAAGCCAACGGATATTCGCAAGCAAGGTGTTTAAAGCGTCGCTGTCCTGAATGGCAGAAGTGGCAGCTTGCGTTATCAAGCAAGCAAAGGAGCCGAAGGATCTGGCCATAGTCAGAATCTCATTCATACTGCTCTGCGCTGAGCGAGACCGGTAGAAGTTCTGAGCCTCATCAAGAAACCAGAGGTGAGGAGCCCTTTTTCTTTCCGGCTGAAGATCGACTGCTTGATATCTTGCAAGATTAAGATCTGTAAGAGTAGCGAGACCGAACGGTTGATGTTGCGTCCTGCTGTGTTGACCAAGACAATGGCCCCTTCATCTTGAAGTCTTCTGAAATCAGGCGCAGTATCTGCCGAAAGTGCCAAGCGAACGCTTTCACTCGCCAGAATCGCGTCGAGTCGTTGCCTGACTGCCTGGACAGTTATCTCAGGTTCTTTGTCGAACCGCGAATGAAAGTAATCTCTGACCCGTTCATCGGGGCACCGGCTAATATAGTGTTCAAGGAGTTTACGATCGTCTATAAGCCTGTCAATCGAAGTAAGAGGTATTCGGCATGTGCAGCGAGCACGAAAATGTATTTGAGCACAGTTCTCATTCGAGTCGTTATGCCGGAAGTCTCGTCGGAGAACAGGTCACTGATTGTGTCCAGACGGTTGTTTATCAGGACTTCAATGTCTTGCCCCGAATGAGGCAAAAGTATGTTGTAGGGTGAAATCCTCTGAGAGTCGGAAAAGTCAATTAGTGTAATCCTTCGTTTGAATTTCTCTCGCTTTGTCGGCGAAAGCCGATAGAGGAAAGCATAAAGGTAACGTACTGCGAGTCCGTATAGCTCGCCCTTCGCATCCACCAACCCAAAGCCAGCTTCACCCTCGCGAAGCAATCTCAGGATGATCTGAAGGGCGGTATAACTCTTCCCTGCGCCGCTCGCGCCCACGATAAGGCTGTGGGCGTAGAGGTGATCGAAGGGCACAAAGACACTTCTTCCCCACTCCGTTTTGCCCAGAGAAACTAACGGCCCGGCACTCCGTTCAATCTTCCTCATCTGTTCACCCACCCGCTGCCTATAGCGAGAGTGCTGATAAGAGGCGGTTTCAGATAAGAACTTGCTTGTGGCCCGCTGAATCTTCGTTCTATTAAGTATCTGGATCAACTTCAAAGCTTTCATCTAAGTACCCATCACGATCACCAATATGGTGAAGCGGATATAGAGGAGTGCGCTCGATTCCTCTGGTGTTCGACGCGCTTGGTTTGTTAGGCCGTGTATGCCGCCATCTCTTTTTCAGATCGACGTAAACGAAGAGGGCTGTTGCCAGCATGAGAACCAGCAGCGTTGGCCAACCGATGGCATTAATCAGTGTACAAACAAAGAGGGGTAGGAATAATACGATAAGAAACGAAATCAGGAATTCCCGATCGAAGGCTTTTTTGCCAGCAAGACCGCGTCCCCAGGCTACGAAGACAAGGAGGATAATTCCAAGAACCATCAGACTTCCAGGGTAGATACCCAAGGATAAGGACACGCCAGAAACCATTCCCAGAATAAGTGCTGCCTTCTTCATGTCGTTACTGTCTCCCACTTGAGCATCTGCACGTGCAACGTGGTTGAGGCCATTTGCCTCGGATCCATCGGTAATAGTCGTCAAGGAACCGCCTTTCGGTTTTTTGGGCATAGGCCTCACTTTGATCGCGCCATTGGCGGCCACCACCCTGCCCGTACCTTACCCCGAACTCGCAATGGCAGCTTCATGAACTAAAGTGGCAACTACATCTTCTTCGCTTCGATCCTTTGTGGCTACGAATACGACTCGTTCTCCATTGGAGATGTATGACAATCCGACCGCAGGACCTTTATCGCTTTGAAACGCACTCCAATGGTAGTACTTGAGCACGTCGATATTGCCATTCACGTACTCATACCAGCCTGTGGATTTCAGGATTTGCGCGTGTCTTGGATTGAAGTTTTTAGGATTAGCAAGCACCCTCTGATAGTCTTCCGCAGGAGCTTCTGGTTGTGCGCCGTTTCCAAGGCTGAGATAAGTCGAAGAGATATATCCCGATTGGTCATTGCACTCAACCTGATACCAGTCGCCATCACGCGACGTGATCCTTACTTGGGTACCCTCCTCAATCGTATTAATCCGGGGAAAGGAGGTGCCCGGGCCTGACCGAAGATTCACTCGACAGGTTGCGGTACCAACTGTTGGTGTACGATCAAAGGCGATGCGCTTCGAACACCCCAAAGCAGCAACCGCAAGAATAACTAGCGCGTGAAACTTAAAACTGCGTGTCAGTTCTTTCCCCATTATTCACCTCTCCAAGGACGCCTACTCAGTCAAATCCGATTGTTGCGTCTTAACCTCTTGCGACCTTTTCAGAAACTGAGCGAGTTGGCCCGGGCCATCGCTTGTATAGTGAACAGATCCAGCGCCTTCAAGACCGAAGTACTCGGTCCAAAAAGTTCGGATCGCTGAGCGTCTTCCCTGTGGCATTGACTTGAGATCGGAACTTCGAAGCAGTCCCATATAGACGGTCGCTTCTTGAAGCGCATGAGGTTGTGCCAAAATCTGGGCTAAGTCTTTGGCCGATTGCTCCTTTGCAAGTCTCACATCGCGATTGAAGTTGTGTTGAGCATCATCCTGGATGAAATCGCTTAGGACAACTATGAGCTTGCTCACTTCCGCTTGTGTCAGGGACAGTTCTTCCCCCGCGAGTGCGACTGCACCGAGGATATCGCTCTTCATATATGGCTTGGCTGCAGCCTGTTCCTTTATCACCTGCAAGTTTTTTTGCGCTTCCTCAGCTAGCCGCCGCAGATCGGCATCATAAGCCTCTCGCTTCTCATTTAGGTGAAATCTGAGAATGTGCCCTTGAGTTTCAGTCAGACTATCGCCGGTGATAGGGATCAAAGTAACGGTATCGCCTCGCCTTAGCTGGAGGAATATAGCTTCGAGAGCCGCGAAGGACTCCGCTTGCGCTTTCGGGTCAACGCTCGCTGTCAGGTCAACAATGCAAATCAACTGTAGAGGTTCAACCTGATGACGACGGCAACCAAAATACAAGACTTGTGATAGGAGTAATGCGCAGATTACATTCTTCATTAAAGTCATCTTCCTCATCGTTCCCCTCCTCTCGCGAAATAGGGTGGGGTTCTACCTTCGCCTCGCGGAATCACCGCGATGGAATCAACCTGCTGTTGTTTTGGTTGTATTGTGCTGTGCACCGGGGCTTGTTCAGATGTGCTGGATATTGATTCCTTCCGCCAAAGGGTCGCCCGATGCCTGTACAACTGTATTGGGTTAGGGCGACGCCAGGCATTGAGCGCGTGATATGCATACAGGCCAGCAAGTCCCAGCGTAGTGCAGGAGTAAACCAAGCCACGGTACACACCTGAGGTTATATAGTTGGCCAGCACCGGATCAAATAAAAGGCAGGCCAACAAGACGCACACCCCCACCGCTACGATTTTGAGCAAAATCGGCCCAAACGGCTCTTGTTGAGCGCCGACTTTGCGGCCAACCTCGTAACTCTGCAGATAGGCATTGATCCGCTCCTTTCTTCGCTCATTGAGATCAACAACTTGGTGATTAACTCTTTCCTTGATCGCCTCAATCCTCTTGCGGGTTTGGTCAAGACGGCGCGACGAACTCAAGAAAGCCTGCCGCGCCTTACGCCATTCCCAGGCAAGGTACAGGTGATTAAATGCGTACTCAAACGCGATGGCCGCGAAGACTGGAAGCCCGATGGTCAATAACACTACACAGATTTTAGTTAGTGTCCGGTTGTGACTGAGAAAGCTGGCCAGTTCTCCCGGCTGAAGTGACGCGGCAAAGATCATCTCTTCGGCTCGCCACAAACCCAGAATAAAAACAAGTGATAGAGCCAACAATGAAAGGAGGGCTGTAATAACCACCCCGAGGACCGCTTTGGACTTTGAGGAAGTTCTATTTACACTGATTTCTGTATCACTACCACCAATATTCAAAGGTGGCGGCGGATATAACTGATGGATGGCCAATTTAAGAAGACCGCTTGAGGTCAGGACTAGCACCGTCGCAAGAATTGACTGTTGGAGTGGATCCGTAATTCCAAAGCCATCCATGACCGGAGCAAGAAAAATTCCTTCACCAATGACCACAAGCAAGGCCGAGATGAAGGCTAAAAACGGTAGAGCCATCTGCGGCGGCATTCCATTAGTATGAATCTCTAAGTCGCGCCAATGCTTCTCGGTTTCTGCTTGGCGTCTTTTAGAATTGCAAGATTCGCTTCTTGCTGTTTAATTAGAGGAGTTGCGTTGTCGCGCACCTTCTCTTGCCGCTGTGTGAATTGAGCTTGAATCTTTGACTGCGCCGCATCCGGGCTCACTCCCTGTGTGCCGTGATAGAAACCTTCTGCTTCTACTGCTTGTGCCTGTTTGTTAAGAACCATTGCTGATACCCCTCTCTTATCTGATATCTCCGTCGCACACTAGGGCAATCAACAGTCCACTTGAAACCTAAAAGGCTACCCTGATGATAAAGTCTGGCAGCCCTATAACATGAATGATAGACGGGGACCTCTTTCTGGGATGTCATTACTTTAATAAAATCGTTTATGTTTGCACAAAAAATGTTATACTTGACTAGGTCTTATGAGTAAGGCACTCATTAGCTGGGTTGGCGATACCGACCTTCGGGCGGTAAACGAAGGTGATAGGGTTGGTCTGGGCCCAATTGCACGAGCAGTTAGCGAACTCGAATTTGATTTTATCTTTCTATTAAGTAACTATCCGAAGGTTAGGGTGACCTTATCTAAGATGGCTTCAGGCGCAAACGCACGCCAGAATCGAATTTCATTATATAAACCTCTCAACGCCTACACATTTTGGAGAAATCTATGAAGCGGCTGTTCAGGCAACTCAAGAAGTCTTTAAGTCTAACGGGCGCACAGTAGAATTAACTTATCATCTGAGCCCCGGAACGCCTTCTATGGCTGCCGTCTGGATTATTCTTGCTAAGACACAATTCCCCGCTGAGTTAATCCAATCATCAAAGGATTATGGCGTAACCACCACTTCCGTGCCTTTTGATATATCAGCAGAATTCATTCCTGATTTACTGCGACGCCAGGATGAGAAACTAAACCAGTTGAGTGCGGGATTACCCTTGGAGGCTCCTGAATTCTCGGACATAATTCACCGGAGCTCTGTCATGAAGAAAACGATTATCATGGCTCGTCGCGTTGCTCCTCGATCAGTTCCAGTGTTAATTGAGGGAGAGTCAGGCACAGGCAAAGAATTGCTGGCTAAGGCTATACATAGGGCAAGTCCGCGAAGAGACAAACCACTTGTGATTATAAATTGCGGAGCCATACCAGCGGAGTTAGTAGAATCTGAGCTTTTTGGTCACGAAAAAGGAGCTTTCACCGGGGCTGACAAACCGCGCCCCGGCCATTTCGAGGTAGCACACGAGGGTACGCTTTTCCTTGATGAGATTGGTGAATTGCCGCTGGCGGCCCAAGTCAAGTTGCTTCGTACTGTCCAAGAGGGTCATGTCACTCGGCTTGGTTCCAGCAAGTCAAAGAAGGTCGCCGTCAGGATAATTGCGGCTACGAATCGAAGTTTGATCAAAGAGGTAGCCGTAGGCAGATTCCGTGAAGACCTTTTTTATCGTCTGGCAGTTGCCATTCTTTATGTTCCACCGTTACGTATCCGCCAAGGTGATATAGGTTTGTTGGTTGACAGATTTCTGGAAGTGATTAATAGGGAAAGCGCCCTAGAGCCAGGGTTTGCACCTAAGATTCTTTCCCCAGCTGCAAGAAACGTTCTGCTCAAACATGATTTTCCAGGTAATGTAAGAGAGCTGCAAAACACTTTATGGAGAGCAGCAATTTGGTCCAGCGGTGGACGGATAGAAGTCGAAGACATTCATGCCGCGCTCATTCCCAGCATTTTGGAACGAAATACAGAGATCATCGGTCGCCCCCTCGGAAATGGTTTTAGCTTGAAAGAACTTCTGGGTGAGATCGTCCGTGATTATCTAAAGCGAGCAATCGAGCAAGCACAAGGTAATAAGACCAAAGCGGCAAAACTGCTTGGATTGCCGAACTATCAGACATTCGATTATTGGGTGAAAAAATACGACATCGAGTGAGCGGTCAAGGAGATGTATCTCCATTTTCGGGCGATTCCTTTCAACATGCGCATAAGAAAGCCGCGAATTACTCGCGGCCTTTGATTGCGGCACCGACTGGCCTAGTAAGGTACTTGCTCGTTTGATTGCCAGCATTCCTTACAGTAGAGGGGGACGGGTTCGTCCTCCTCTTTGTGGTAGCAGTTGCGGCAGACTATTCTGCCACAATTGAAACAACCCACCCAACTCCAGTCCAAAGATTCCCCGTGGCGTGCAAATTCATATATGACCCCACGCTCAATTGCTTTTTCTGGGATTTCTCTAAAAACATGCTTGGCAATTCTTCATATCCAGCCTCCTCCTTTCTGACAGTCTGGCAGGGCTCTATCCCTAAAGCACTGCCATCTATCGAAAAGAAGATTTCTTGTGAATTACCTAGGTTAGACAGGCCATAGTGTGTTTACCTAAGTAGTTTAATTATAACAGTTTACAGGATGTGCGTCAATAATGACACTTGTAACCCCTCACACCTCCTGTGTCAATGGTTGAGACAAAATCACGCGGCAATAGCCCCGTAAGTCCTGAGGTTATCGTAAGCCGGGTGATTTTTGATGGCAGTTAGGTCCAATGCTAACTCCTCAGAAATTACTCGGATGAATAATTCATTGAATGCCAATTGTTTACGGCTAGCCATCGAAAAGACGAGCGTTCCACTGCCCCTATGGGCCAAGACCGCTTCGGCCCGGGCCAGATTTAGCGTCGATAGCGCCGCATTGAAGTGATAGCCCAACGCCCTCTTGTCGCGCGCCTGGCAATCGAGCAGGCCAGTATAGTGTTTCGCGTCGCGAAAGATAAATTCAATCTGGAAGCGTGCGCGATAGAACCGATAAAGTTGCTCGCCATCGAGTGAAGTATCCGTTGAGGCAAGCACTGCGTAACGCCTCTTGTTTTGGTCGCGGCAATCCAAGACGACCAAAACCCGCAAGCGCCGTTTGAGCGTGACGTGATAAAGCACTGCCGAATAGAGGTGAAGATGATCAGCCTCTGTAACCGTGCCCAGATACTGAAAGCGGCTGAGGTCTTGAAAATTGACCTTACCATCATAGAGGCGAGGACGACCACGCCCCTTCTGGCGCGGGCCGGTATAAAGGAATCGCAGATCGGCATCGCTTCGCAGTTTGGTAATGACGTGTAGATGGCAGGCCCGCACCCCGTCGATGTATTTCTGCTTGGCATAAAAGCCGTCGCAGGCCAAGTAGGTGATCTCGACGGGCAGCAGGTGGCGATGCTCGTGCAATTGTTTGACATAAAAGTCAATGCGAGTTTGTTCTTTGTCTTCGCGCGACAGTTCTTTGCCAGGCGGGGTTTGTGAACGGTCAGGGTGTAAGCGGCGTTGTCTGTGACATTGACGACCGCTAAGGTCGAGATTTGTGAGCCGCGCTCGGCCCGCCCGGCGCAACTGTTGAAGAAGTGATCCAAGCCATAGTGCGTTTACCGCTCTTGGGAATGAACGAGGCATGTGACCCGCAATCAAGGTGTGGCTGGGTTTGGTGGCCTTGAGGATGACTTGTTGATTGAACAGCGGCCAGTCAAATTCACGGCGGAACTGGCGGCAATGGAGCGTTGACAGAAAGGGCCATAGCGGCTCAAGTTGCGAAAGTTGCAGCGACCACGGCGTGCCAGTATGGTGGCAAACAAGAAGGTGAGAAACTTCGCTTGTGGCTTGGCGAGTCCAGGCATATGCATTAGGATTTGATTGACAATTGTCATGGGCCATTCACCGGTTATTGAGTTGTTATCTACTCTCATTTAACCGGTTCGTGGCCCTTTTTGCCAATCCTCGAAGTCGAAAATTTGTCTACAGTATTGCCTGTGTATAACTTGCAGAAAAACCCTAGTAAAACCGTGGTAAAATAGAAGATATGGCTAAGCTACGCTTATCCCCAGAAGAGGTCAACAGACGTTTAATTCGTCTCCGTAATTTAGAACAGCTCCACGAGAATCAAAGATTCAAGATCTGGCACCTGCGGGACGAAAACCGAGCCCTAAGACAGGAAGTCAAAGCCCTTAAGCTGGTAGTTAATGAGCAGCAAAAGATTATCGAAGACCTCAAGCTCCAAATGACAGAACTGCGCACTATAGTTTTTGGTAAAAAGAAACAGAAATCAGCTGATGATGACGATCTTGGGCCATCATCAGCTAAGCTGCCAAGAACAAGTCAGTCCTACCACCGGCCACTGCCCAAGGAGGAAGAAGTGACTGAGACCAAACATCACGCTCTCGACCTCTGCACTTGCGGCAGACTTTTGACCGACAAACAGATCCTAACTTTCTATGAAGAAGACATCCTTGTTCCCACCAGAAAGGTTGTTAGGAAGCACATCGTAGAAAAAGCGATTTGTCCTATGTGCCAAAACCAGCAAACAGCCATTCCTATCCCGACCACGAAGGTTATCCTTGGTCCCCATGTCCAGAAATATGTCTGCTATCTCAATATTTTCTGTCGCCTGTCCTTTAGCCAGATTCAGCAATTACTCTCTGATACTTACCGATTCAATATTTCTCAAGGTGAGATCGCCAAGATCTTAAACCGAGAAGCCATTAGGCTCCGACCCTTCTATGAGCGGTTAAAGCAGCAAATTCGAGGAGAACCAATGATTCATCTCGATGAAACCGGCTGGCGGCTGTTTCTGGATCAAACCAAGTCCTACTCCTGGGTTATGAGCGGGGCTCAAAGCGATGAGTCGGTTTTTGTAGTGGGTCAATCCCGAGGCAAAGGCAATGCCGACCAATTATTGGGCGAAGATTATCAAGGAGTTGTAGTCTCTGACGACTATGGTGCTTACCGTAAACTCAAAAGGCATCAACTTTGTTGGGCTCACTTGCTGAGAAAGTTTCGAGATCTAGCCCAGACTAGTGAGTTGGGGTAAAGCAGAAACAAACTTGTCGAAGAAACTATGCTACCCTCTGTCAGGTCTATGAGGATATTACCCAGTCCAGAAATCCAGCCAACTATGATATCCTAGTGGAAAGATTAAGCAAGTTTGCAACCACCAAGGCTACTGACCCTAAAAAAGTGATTCGCCTTAAGACAACTCTCAGCAGGAATATTCCTCAATATCTGACCTGCTTAGAAGATTCTCGGATTCCCTTGACCAATAACCAGGCTGAACGAGCCTTGCGTCACTTGGTCATAAAACGGAAGATTTCCTTTGGTTCTCTGACTAAAAAGACAGCCGATAATCTGGCTGTCCTACTCTCTGTGATTATGTCGCTGAGACAAAGGTATCAATCCAATTTCTTTATAGAGTATTTGAAGGTGTGAGGGGTTACTGACACTTTGCTGCTATATTGAGTCTGGTAAAGAAACGCTTGCAGGATGGGACACAGATGCATTGGATTATTTAGGTTTATTAAACCATATTTGTCCTAACAAATGTGACCAGCAGGGGATGATCTATCGAGCACTCACAACTCTCGCGATGGAGCCTCCGCTACAACTGATGGGCCGCTAGGCAGGCGTCAATGCACCCGGCTGTATTTGGCAGTCGCTTCCTGATCTGACATGCCGCATTGGCCGATATGGCTTCGACTATTTCAACCTAGGCTAAGATGCCGAATGCATGCGACGAACAAAAGCTTGCTACGCTCAGTGGCCATAGCACTGGCTATA
>CAVXWP010000009.1:0-910649 GCA_963765495.1 Blastocatellia bacterium | reverse complement strand
TGGTTGTGATCTCATTCCACAGAGTCATATCAGGCTGCCCTTCATTGATAATGAATCCGTCATGTTCGATGCTGATTACCTTGCAACCCTCATCGCGTATGATCTGCTCTTGTATGCAGGCTTGCTCTAGTCCTGAAGGAGATGCGCGGCCACTCTTGCCACACCTACCCATCTATATCTTGGACGGTCCAGGTGAAGTTCCCATAGAGGCAATGTCATCCCAACCGCATTGGGCAATACAAAGCCTTTACCGCCTTTCTTCTTGTGAATAGGAATGTAGCTTTCCAATAAATGTCTATGCCAATTCTTGAGGCATTCGGCCAATGATCCTAATACTTCCCGCCCTCTCTTGAGGAGCATTTCTAATTTGCTCTCGTCTATTTCTCCTGACTCATCCTCGGCAAAGTCGGCAAGATATTCCAGAATCGAGTTGTTGCGCTCTTGCATATTTTTAATTGTGCGAGGTAAGCACGCTCCCATGCACAACGCTATGATTATTCGCTTCGCTATGTCGGGCGAGATACCGAGGGCCGATGCGTAGTAGTCTTTGTAGTTTGGACGTTGAATAACATCAATAAGCGGTTGTGCGTCAAGCCCTGCCTGCTGTATCAGGATAATAGTGATAAACGGCTGACAGGATTTTATATCGTAGTTCATGAATCCGGGCATGTCTTTGTAGGCTGCTCTTTTCAGGTCGCGTGATGCCGATTGTAAACAACCGCCTATGGAATAAATCCTTCCGGTATTATGTGTGCGCCAAGCAGGAGTAAAAGAATACAGACCACCACCCTCATGCTCCATTGGAAATCTCAGAAGGTGCTCACGGCAGGATGTGTTATTAGCGAACCTGCGCCTTGTCTTTGAATCAATTGAGTTGCTTCTTGATTGAATGTCTGAGTAGAGACTGCGATAGTGCCGCTCCATGTTCCCAAGCATCACACCTCCCCCATTAGCGGTTAGCTTTTCTATAGTGGCTCTCACTAAAGATGGATAAGAATTCTTGTTGTCATCAACCCGCTTCGATCTTGGTGGTCTATTCATCCTTCGCCCGCTGACAAAATCAACCATGTCGGTTGCAATAAGTTCTTCGGCGCTCATCCGTGAGCTTATGCCTAGATACCCCATCATCAAGGAGTCAGAGGGTCTGTACTCTCGGCAGTGCCCTTTCCAGAAGTTGCTAATATGCAATAGCTCTTTAAGTCTGAATGGATTCGCACCGGGCATCGCCAGCTTATAGGTTTCATAGGGTATAGGAATTCCATCACTGTACTTGTAGGCTTGGTGTGCATAGGAAATAACGTTAAATGCCAGGAAGCGCCTGTCTGCGGGCAGGCAATCAATTTTATCTAATTGCTCATTCAGAAAATCTGCTTGTGGACGGAGCATTTTCAGATGACGTGGAATGTATGATTTGCTGGCCTTCTTCGGCATTATGAACCCTCCCTTCTGAGATTGTTATAAGTAACCAAACTACCTAATTCTCTAGCTGTAAACGCCTGAATAATAGTCATATATAGGAAATGTATAGAGAAACTATACCGCCGTGTTTCGTGTCCTCTGCCTGTTGTCTGCTCTGCTGTTGCTGTGCTTGTAGTAACCATTGACATAAAAAACGGGCGCGCGCGCATGACGCGCATACATGCACGCATGAAAATCGGCGCGTTCGTTCATATTGCAATAGGCCGCAATATCGGTAAGGCTCGCTTCTGCCCGCCCTTTGCAATGTCTTGAAGCGCCGAATCGAGACCTTCATGCACGGATTGTTAAAATCCGCGCATGATTTAATCTCAAATGACGGTTGATTTATTTGTCGGTTCGGTTTTCGCAATCGTCTAGGAACTCGTCTATATGTTCAGGCCGATATTTCACTTTATTACCTATACGGCAATAAGAGATTTTGCCTTTTTCGCGTAGGCGATAAGCTGTCATGCGTGAAATACCCAAGTTTTCGCAAAGCTCTTTTTCAGAGATAAGCTTTTTTTTCATTTTCTGTTTTCCCTTTGATTCAGTGAACGAGGAGGCTCGAAAAGACGAGCCATACTTTCCGGGTGTAATCAAGTGGTTTCAGGTTGTATAGGCAGGAGAATAAGCCTATACGAATCAATCAATTACAATCATATTATACCAAAGTTTAGAAAAGGCAGAAAGGGGTATTTAAAGGGATTTTGTATATTTTTTCTATTGATAACCCTATCTATGGATGCTCAATCTGGTGGGGTTAATCTGCCATACTCGACCGTTCTTTCCAACCTGAAAAACCATCAATTATTTAAGCCCCAGTACTGAAGGATGGACACATATTGTAAGTGAACGAGTAGCGACAAGTTATGCACTTGTGGAAGATTTGTTTTATGACAAACAAAGAATCTTCTGCTACTCGTTTGAATGATTATATCACTGCGCTGCTTCCTTGGCGCACGGCCATCAACTTAAAGCGATTACTAGATTTCGTCGCTGCCATCATTGAAAATCAAACTGTCAATCAAGCTAAGCTGGCTCGCTGTTTCGGCTCTCAAGAGGCTGCTGTCAAACGCCTCTCTCGCTTGATCCATAATCAGCGTATTTTGCCTAATGATCTTGCGGAGGCCGTTTTGCTTCAAGCCTTGTCTCAATTGCCTGGACGAGGCAAAATCCGCCTGGCAATTGATTGGACCATGAAGGCGACCATCACTTGCTTGTCATTTCGCTTGTCACCGGCGCACGGGCTCTCCCATTTATTCGCGGCTTCTCGCAGAGGTTGCTTAAGGGGAGAATGCGCCGCTACGAGTTGCTGTATCAAGCGCGTCATCTCCAGATTTAGATTTTGCCTTGCCGTCGCCGCCTGATTGTCACGGCAGATCGTTGGTTTGCAGATGTCGCTTTGGCGCAATTGTTTGTAGACTTGAGAGTTACCTACATTATCCGAGTCAAAACAGCACGAAATTTACTTTCGAGGGAGTCGCAAAATCTCATCGCTTGAGATTTTCAGCAATGCAGAGACGCAATTTTGCGTCTATATTGTGAGAGTTCTCAACACAAGCTGTAAGTGGTATAGTCGGCCAGAGCCAGGAAGGTAAATACGAGATATGGTATCTAATAAGCACAGCCCTTACAGTGCCTAGCATGCAGCAAATGAATACAGCAAGCGGTTCTGATGCGAGCAAGGATTTAGAGATGTGAAATGGGAGATGGGATTTACTCAAGCGCGAATATAACATATGAAGGCATTAAGGATTTTCACGCTGTTTGCGAAAACGTTGCTAGTGGTAATAGTGAGAAGAAGTTTAGAGAGAAAAAAGCCAATTGCTAGCTAGCACAAAAAAAATAATTATTTATCAATTATTTCTCAAACCGAAAAAAGTTAATGAGCATCTTTCTCCTAAAAGAAACTCATCTGGGGCTTCTTTTAATATGGTCCATCCTTCAGGCCCCAGTATAGACTATTGCGGCAGTTATCTTATGCTAATGTCAATTGAGGAGGAATAGAGGTGGGGTAGTTTGAAAAGATCACCAGACTATAGAAACTAGGCCGCTATCTATAATCTGCTGATCGAGTGATATGCAGGCCGCATTCATCCGTCGCGCTACTCCTACAATTATGCGGTCGTGCATTTCGGGCACTGCTTTATCAATTTCAAAATCAAGCGTGTCTTGAACCTCTAATGGGACAAAGATAAACTGGGCACTGCTGCGTAGTGATGAAATGCCATCGGCAAAATCTAACGGCTTGCCCAGTTTTTCATTCAGGTAGTAAAGCTCTGCGAGAACTATGGTCGGAAGATATATGAACGCCTCCCCGCGAGCGCCTTCATCGAAGGCATCTTTGGCTTTTGCGCCAAGTCGCGGAGAGGCTGTCAAATACCAGAACAGCGCATGCGTGTCGGCAACGTAGCGGTTCATTTACCGAACACCTCTGGCCATTCCTTTTCCCATTCGTGGCGAATCTCGTAGAGGGCCGCGTCTATATCGAAATCATCTACGACCTTCCCTCGCCAGATTCCATAGAGGTCTTGTGTCTTGCCAATAACGGCCGAATTTGAATCCTGCCTGTTTTTCTTGGAGTTGCTTTTTCAGGTGTTCAATAAGGCGGATCTGCTCTTCCAAAGAGAGTTCATCTGCCAGTTGCGTTACATGCTCTAAAGTTGTCTTACTCATTGGCATCTCCCCTTACTACTTGGCCGCTTCATGCATCGGAGCCGGATGCGAAAAGCATTTGCTCCAGCTTTTCTGTGGCTGCCTTTTGCATAGAAGGCAAAACGTGCGAATAAGTATCCAAAGTCAGGTTGATTGTAGCATGGCCAAGTCTCTCACTCACAACCTTAGGGTTCTCTTCCGCAGCCAATAGTAATGTCGCACAACTATGTCTAAGATCGTACATCCTGAATGACTCAGACAATCCTGCGAGTTTAAGTATGGGCTTGAAGTGCCGCCGCATGAGGTTCTGATGCATAAGCGGGCTGCCCTCGGCCGTAGCAAACACCAGATCATGATTTTGATAATCTGGACCCGCTTTCAATCTTTCCTCTGCTTGATGACGCTTATGCTCTTTCAGTCCTTGAACCAAAGACTTGGGGATGGGGATGCTTCGTCTGCTGCGATTCGTCTTGGGTTCTCCGAAATACCAACCGCCACCCTTACGCCGCCAGGAAAGGGTGCGTTGAACGGTTATGACGTGTCGCTCAAAATCAATATCTTTCCATTGGAGTGCCAGATATTCTCCGGGGCGCATTCCGGTAATCAGTGCGAGTTCAAAAATGATTCCCCAGCGATCCTCTCTCGCGGCATCGAGAAAGCGTCTGGCTTCTTCGGGTGAGAATGCTTGCATCTCTTTACGTTTCTGTTTGGGAAGGTCTACAAAGGATGCCGGGTTTCGCATCAAGTATCCCCACTTGACCGCTTGCTTGAGAGCGGAGCTAAGAACAGCATGCGTATAGCGGACTCTGCGCGCCGACAACCCTTTATCCAGTTGGCTTGAATAAATCGCCTGAATATGGAGAGGCTGCACTTTCGATAATTTCTTATTGCCTATTTCGGGCCTGACATAGAGGCGAAGCATATCCTTATAGTCTCGAAAAGTTCGCTCGGCTAATTTCGGCTTGGCTGCCACCTCTAGCCATTTATCGAGATATTTATTAACCGTTATGTTATTGCCTTCTATAAACGCATCGCCCGCTTCGTCAAGGTCGCGTAGTAGTTTCTTGAGTATCCTTTTCGCGTCGGTCTTATTCTCTCCTCGCTGCTTTAGGTAGCGCCTCTTGCCCGATTTGTCTGTGAAAGACACCTTCGCGTACCATGCTCCTGGGGTTCTTTCAAATACACTACCTGTTCGCTCTTTTGCCATAGTTTTGTCTTCCTTTCAGGGCCACACTCAGGGCCACATTCAGGGCCACATTGACCCGTTACGTCGAGATATTTGCTGTGCTATTATGATTATACCTGATATGGCTAAGTATTGCAAGTAAAGAGTTTATGTTACTTTTAGAGGCATAGGGTTACACCCTGTTACCGGCTTCTCGATCAGCCTGAAAATCCGCGTGTCGGCGGTTCGATTCCGTCCCTGGCCACCAATCGAATCAACAACTTAGAGGCGGTCGAAAGACTGCTTTTTCCTTCAGGGCCACATTGAAATTGCATGTCTGATTAATATGGATCTCAACTTTTTTGAGTAGCAGTCGCACCAGGATATAACGAGTTTCAGGATCATCGCCCGGGTTAAGCCATAGCATCTCGCTGTAATGAAAGATGGTCGCATCAAACTTGCCGGTCGTCCACAAAAATATTCAGCCACCCAGGCATGGGGATTGTAACATTCGGATTAAAGTACAGCAGTCATAGATTATATCGAAGGATGGTACAATAGGCAGCGTAGGATTCAGGGATCGAAAATCATTCAGCGGTTGAGTAGTAAAGGCTTCATCAAAAGAGTGTTCAATAGAGTCAACACCTGTCCACCAAACCGGGGCGGTTCCCGTAACTGCTTGGCCCAGTCTGCCTCACTGCGGTTTAGCCAGCCAGACGTTGCCAATTTCTTCTCCAAGGGCAAATATAATTTTGTTATGCGCCGACCTTATGCGGTCGGAAAGATAATGAACCTGGCCCCGTCAAAACTGTAGCTTTAGAGCAAGCTGGATTGAGCGCGGGCCGCCAATCTGGTAGAGCGGGCTAAGGCTGCCAGCACCGCCGCCACCGAGATCCCTTCCCAACATTCCAATGGCCTGGCCGAAAAATGGACTAACGAGAAAGCTGTCCGGCGCTCCGAAATTCGGGTGATTGAGCGCGTTAAAGAGATCTGCCCTCAGTTGAAGATTGAACCGTTCGCCCAAAAGGAATTTGCGGCGAACTGAAAAATCCAGTTGAGACAGAGGAAAGCCGCGCACGACGTTGCGCCCCAAAGTACCTTGCCGGCCGACCGGCGGCTCTGCAAACGCGGCCGGGTTGAGGCGCTTGCCTGCGGCCACAGTTGGGTCGTGGATGTAGCGCGGCACGCCGGGAACTAAATCCGGTCGGACCAGTGGTTGGAACACGCCAAAGAGCACGCCGGGCGCAATCAGATTGACGGGGGTCGCGGTGCGAGCTTTGAAGATTGCATCAACCGACCAGTCTCGCAGCAACTCTTTCGCGAAGTGGTGCACAGGTAGACTCGGAATATCATAGGTGGCGGCGGCGGAGAAGGCGTGACGCACATCAAAATCGGATGACCCGCGATCAATCTTTGGATCAATCTTTGCGATTGGGAGATTCAATGCTCCATCGGAGGAAGCAATATCAATTGAATGTGACCACGAGTATGAGGCCAGGGCTTGCAATCCGCGCGACAGGCGGCGTTGGAATTGGAGTTGGAGCGCGTCATAATCCGAAGTGGCGGCGTTTCTGATAACCGCCAGTCGCGTAAAATCAGGATTAGGAAGCGCAGGTCCGCGCACGATTTCTTTGCGCAGAAGGCGACGGCCCGCCGCGCCTACATATGAAACCGTTATGCTTTGATTCGAGCCGAGCGAATGTTCAGCCGAAACATTCCATTCATAGGTTCGCGGCAGTTTGAAATGCGGATCGAAGACCAACAGAGAATCGTAAGGCGGGGTGGGATGGAAATTGACCGGAGGAATCGAAATCTGGTTGAAATCAAAAGGAAATGTTTCAAAGAACTGACTTCTGGAGTAGGGAAACTGGTGGCCCTCTATGCCAGCAGAGGCTGGGCCAGTGCCAACATCGTAGAATATGCCAAAGCCTCCTCTCAAAACCACCTCACGCCCCCTGGCCTGAGAAAGCTGATACGCGACGCCAAGTCGAGGCGCGAAGTTGTTGTAAGTGGTCTCCCATAACGGCGTTCCTAAGGGCGCAAGAGTCATCGTGGCCAGATCGTTTAATCCGCTCACGGTAAAGGCATCATTGCCGCGTCTGTCTGTGGGCGGATTATTCACTTCCCATCGCAACCCATAGCTTAGCGTCAGTCGCGGCGTCGCTTTCCAGCTATCCTGCGCGTAAGCAGAAAAATTAGTAAACAACGGATACCGAGTTGGTTCAGCCTCGACGTCCACGAATGCTGGGCTATTAGAGAGCACTGCATTCGTACTGAAGTAGAAGACAAATATTGCAAAGCCGTTCTCGCCAATCTCCGACGAGTTGGGCGCGAGTCGCCGATAGTCTATACCGAATTTTAGCTGATGACTTCCTGCGGTAATCAGAAAGTTATCCACCACATTCAACTGACGCTGAACGCTTGAAACATCGCTCAGGCCGACGGCGTATGCGGCAGGACCCACCTGAAAACGAAATGCAGACTCTCGATGATCGGTCGAAGCCGGAAACATCATTGAATCTGAGGGTGGAACCCCTCCCGCAAAATGATCGAGCGAGGCTAACATCGCTCCTTTGCTCCTGCTGTAATTGACTCGAAAATCGTTGCTCGTTCTGAGATGAAATGACTTGAGTTAATCCTAGCGTCAGCGTCGTTGCGTTCTGCCGGCTCGTTGTCAATTGGTTCAGCGATGCGGGATTGCGTTGAATATTTTCGGAAGGAGCGTAGTTGAAGCGCCCAAATAGATTAACCTTCCTGCTTGCCCAATGATCGATGCGAATACTGGTGGCGTTCAGGGTAGATGGGTTTGAATAGCCTGCGAATAACTCCGCAAATCCGCCTCCCAGATCTTTTCCATTGGGAATCGGGAAGGCATCGAGATATGGCTTGAGTTCAATTGGCGCGGCGTTTCGCACCGCCAGGGTCGGGGTTGTGGTAATCGCGAACTGCGGCTGACGCAGGCGCAGCCCTTCGTAGGAAAAGAAGAAGAAGGTTTCATTTCTCAAGATCGGTCCGCCCAGCACGCCGCCAAAGTCATTCTGCCGTAGAGGAGGCTTTGGCAGCCCGCGGCTATTGGCAAACCAGTCGTTCGCATCGAGCGCATCGTTGCGAAAGTAGTCGAAAACGTCGCCATGAAACCGGTTTGTACCAGAGCGCGTGATGACCGACACCTGCGCGCCCGGCATCCGGCCAAACTCAGCGGCGTAGGTCGAGGTCTGCACGCGGAACTCTTCGAGCGCGTCCACTGACACGAGATTGTTTAGTCCTCCGAGAACGTTGAATGCCGGAATGGTTCCTGAGAGAAGCTGGAATCCAAGATTACCGAAATTCGCGCTCACCCCATCCACCATGAAGTAGTTGGCATTCGCGCGCTGTCCGTTGACGCTGAATTGTCCTTCACTGGATCTGGTCAGGACTGTCCCCGGCGTAAGTTCGATCAAGGAACCAAAGTTTCTCCCGTTGAGCGGCAGGTTCCCGACGAATTGATGATCGACGACGGTGCTCACCGCAGCCGACTCGGTCTGAATAAGAGATGCCCCTTCGACGGTGATTGATTCACTGATCTCTCCTAGCTTTAATTCGATCTTGAGCGCCAGTTGATCGTTTACGCGCAGCACGACATTGGTGATTTGCACCGTAACGAATCCTTGCTGTTGGGCGTTCACCTCATAGCGACCCGGCGAAAGCAAAGGCATTACGAAGTATCCCGCCTTGTCCGTCAGAGTCTCCCGGCGTAGCGAGGTGTCGAGGTTGGTTACTCGGATAGCCACGTCAGGAGCTACCGCTCCTTCCTGATCCACGACCGTGCCGTAAAGTATGGCCGTAGACGATTGAGCAGGTGCCATCGACATCGGCCAGCTTATTGGCGCGCCTTGCGCTGTATCGGCTAAGACCATAAAAAGAGTTATCAGGATTATTGGTAACGACGAGCGCATTTTGAGCTTGTCGTGAGCCATTATTCCAACGCTTGGTTTCTCCTGATTTGGGAACATACGAAATCCCTCCTTTCACTTATCACCGGAAATCGGTGATCAGAAGAACGTCCTTAGCACTGTGAAAGCGCGAGCAGGTGAGCGTGCCATCGAGGGACCAATCGAAACCCGCGATCTCTTCAGAGGTGAATTGCGTCACCTGTTGCGGTGGGCCGCCGCTGATGGATTGGCTCCAGATATTTGAGACGCCTTCGCGCGTGTCGATGTAACTAATGGCCGAGCCATCCGGCGTCCAGCGCGGCCAAAGCCTTGGCATTCGGGGCGCGTCGAAAAACTTGATCGGCGGTCCGCCGGTGAAAGGAATCAGCGCCAACTGCCAGGGCGAGGCTGCATCCGTCTTGTACCAGCAGGCTATCAGCGTGCCATCAGGAGAGATGGCTGCCCCGTTCGAAGATGTATCCGTCAATTGTACCGGCTCCCCGCCGTCAATTGGGACTTTCCATAAAGTTTTCTGGGCGTTATTGACCTCGGGTCCGCCTTTTGAATAAATGACCCAAAGCCCATCCATCGAACAAGCAGGCCCCGTCTCGCCGCTGCCGTGAGTTAGTTGAATGGGATTGCCGCCGTCCATGTCCATGCGCCAGATATTAAAAGCGTTATAATTTGCGCGGTTTGAAGCGAAGACGATGTAGCGACCGTCAGGCGATGGCTTTGGCAGGATGTTTACGCCTGCGTTTGCCGTGAGTTGTTTTGGATTTGTCCCGTCAACATCCATGATCCAGATGTCCTGGTCGCCCCTTACAATTAACGCATAGAGAATTCTGCCGTCCGGAGTAAAGGAGACTGCGCGGTAAACCACGCGCTCACTTGATGTGATCGGCCTGGCTCCGGGGGCTCCCCGGGGCATTATCCAGAGACTGCTCCGAAGCGCAAACTGAAAAGCCGCCAAATTTTTGCCATCAGCCGTCAAACTCAGGTTTCCATAGCTCTCCAGATCGTTGGTAACCCTGCGCACTTCGCCCTCAGGATATGAAATGTGCCAGATTTGCGTGGGGCCACCAAACGTCTCACTCGCGGCTGCGACCAGACCGCTGCCGTCTGGAAGCCAGGCCAGGCTCACAAATCCTTGCCACTTCTGGGGGGTGATCGGTATCTCTTGGCCCGTAGCCACTTCAAATCCAATCAGGCTCTCTGTGTGGTTTGAGGCAATCAGTCCAAACGAACACGCAATCAGCTTTCCGTCCGGGGACCACGCCGGCAGATCGATAAACTCGGGGTTCTTTCGAGTGGCTAATACGCGCTCGCCACTACCATCCACATTCACAACGGTCAACGCCTTCTCCTGGTCGGAGTCGCGGGTTCTCACAAAAGCAATCTGCTTCTCATCAGGCGCAATGCTGAGCGGGCCATCCACATCTGCCATTACCTTCGTAGCATCGCCACCCCGCACGGGAACTTGATAAAGCGTATGGGCGCTCACATAAAAAATTTTCTCGCCATCTTTTGAAAACGTAAGGCCGGTCGGGAAAGTGTTTGCAGGTGAGATTAGAATTGGAACGCTGTTGTCAGTCCCCAACTCGACCAACCATATGCCGTATTGCCCGGCGTTGCGCGCGGTCTGAGCGATATACTTCCCATCGGGAGAAATTGCCACCTCGTCGGCTTTGTCCATGTTGGGAATGCGGGCGATTCTCATCTGATTCGATGGGGCGCGTAGTCTGGTCAACCGACTGATACCAAAGGTAAAGCTCACAGCGACCACTATCAAACTGGCAAGGACAAAGGCCGCGCTTGTCTTGTGTCGTTTGATACCGCTGACGATGGACTCGATGCTTGAGGCTGTCGATGTAGGCGTCGCATCATCCTTTGTAAGCGCTGAACCATCAGCACTATGAGTTGTCATTTTGCCACCGGCCGTCACCGCTTTGTCTTCTCTCAGGGCCTTGAGAACGTCGAGCAAACTCTGAATGGTTTGATAGCGTTCTTCTCTCTTTTTGCTCAGTGCCTTGCTAAGGAGGCGTTGCATCTCATCAGGCACGCCGGTTAACGGCGGTGGCTCTTTCTTCAGTATGGCGGCAATCAGTTCGCCAGAGGTCTCTCCCGCGAATGGGGTGCAACCGGCAAGCATTTCGTAAAGCACGACGCCGAAGCTGAAGATGTCGCTGCGCGGGTCCACTTGCTGGCCAGCCGCCTGCTCGGGCGACATGTATCTTACGGTGCCCATCACTAAACCAGAAGAGACGTCCGATTTATGCGCTGCGCGCACGCGCGGTTTTCGCTCATCTTGCTCGGTGAGCTTGGCTAATCCGAAATCGAGCACCTTCACGTAGCCATCCCGCCGCAGCATGATGTTCTCGGGCTTGATGTCGCGATGAACGATGCCTGCCTGGTGAGCTGCCCAGAGGGCGTTCGCCACCTGGATGGATATGTTGATCGTTTCCTCTATGCTCAGCTTGCCCCGCTTGAGTCGCTGCCTCAACGTCTCACCTTCTATGTACTCTGTGGCGATGATGTGCTGTCCCTCTATTTCCCAGATGTCATGTATCGTTAGGATATTGGGGTGATTCAGGGCTGACGCGACGCGAGCTTCATGCTGAAGCCGCCGCAACCGGGACTCGCTTCTTGTGTATCTTGCGGGCATGAGCTTAAGCGCAACCTGTCGGCCGAGCCTCGTGTCTTCTGCGAGGTAAACCTCACCCATGCCGCCCGCTCCAATCAAGCCGATGACTTTGTAATGGCCGACTGCCTCGCCTGCGGCCAGTTCGGGCAGATCTTCGGCAAGCAGGCCAGCCGCGGCTTCGAACGCATTCCCTTGAAGCAGATCGCACCCCTGCCGGTCGGATAAAAGCAACGCTTCAACTTCACTGCGCAATTGCTTGTCTTCTGAGCAGGCCTCGTCAAGAAAGGCAGACTGCTCGGCGGGTTCTCGTTCCAGAGCCGCTTGAAAAATTCTGTTTATCTGCTTCCAGCGATCAACATTCATATGGTTCGGATTAATGACTGCGCCGAATCTGTATTTCTGCCCTCATCTGGTAAAGCGATAAATCTAGCGACTACCTATCATCCTTTTTCGCTGGTTCTTTGCCGGTCATCGCCTGGTGCAGCCAGGCTTTCGCCGCCCGCCATTCGCGCATCACCGTCACGGGCGCAAGCCCCATCACGTCGGCTGTCTCTTCGACCGTCAGCCCGCCAAAAAAGCGCAGTTCCGTGATCCGGCTCTTGCGTGGGTCGAAAGACTCAAGCTCCTTTAGCGCCTCATCCAGAGCGAGCAGTTCCTCGGCGCGGTCGACGCGCAGTCCTTCTGCCTCTTCAATCGGTATCCTCTCAGCGCCGGCTCCTCTCTTGGCGTACCGATAGCTGCGGGCGTGGTCGATCAAGATGTGCCGCATGATCTGAGAGGCAACGGCGAAGAAGTGATTGCGGTTCTGCCATTCGACCGAATGGCAGTCAACCAGCCTCAGGTAAGCTTCGTTAATCAAAGCCGAGGTCTGGAGCGTGTGGTCCACCCGTTCCTTCCCCATGTAACGTCGGGCGAGCCGCTTCAACTCGGCATAGACGACGGGTATCAGCTCTTCAAAGGCAGCCTGGTCACCCTCACCCCACTTGATGAGAAGCTGCGTGACCTCGCCGGGAAGAGAAGGCATGATCTGCTCCTTCACTGATTCGCTGATTATCTAAAACAAATCCTGAGGCTGATTGGCACCGAAAGATTATCTCATTTTCGAGCAATTGTATATCCCCGAAAGAGAACTTTAAGCCTTGGTGATAGGGTTTGATCTATTTTCTCGCTTAACAGGATGAAGACGGATGCACCCTGTCTTGCAGATCAAGAAGAACACATCTCGCGAAGAGGTTTGTACTTATGTACTCATAGCTGAATGCTTGACTATAAGGAGAGATGCATGCGTAAAACAGTCTTTGTTGTCTTCACCATTTGCCTCGCCTTGATCTCTACCACTCTGGCGCAGAGGATCAAGGATGTGCCGGTCACGGTCGTCATCAAGGATTATGTCGACGTGCTCGACCTGGCGGGCGGCTCGCAGAGAATTCCGATGCAGGTCCAGAGTGACGGCGCCGGTTCCTACAAGAACAGCAAGAGTTTGATATCGGTAATTCAGGGATCTGGCGACTGGGAACTTGACACGGGGGTCACCATAAGTAAGCCGACGAGGAAAGCCTTCATCGACTTCAGCCAGCCAATAGCGGGAAGTGCGCCTGATGGTGGCGATCCCATAGCACCCTTCGTCACCGCACTTGTGAGTCCCCGGTTTAGAGCCAAGCTGTCTCAGTACGGCCTCAACATGCTCACGATAGGCTATGGACAGACAGTGCAGGTACCGATGACGATAGGCTTCTACTACCCGGCGGGCAGCAGTGATCTTTACCGTATCCACAACACGCCGGACGATCAATCCATATTCCCTTACGCTGAGACTGACCTTGTGGATATGACCTGCACGGAGGTGGATGCAAACTTCCAGTGCAACAGGTGGCAGATCAGGCCGGACGGTGCAAAAGGCGGATGTGTGACGGCTGATTGCTCGGTGAAGCGGAACGTCATCAAACTGGTCAAGGTGATCACCCGAGGAGCTAGCGTCACCGAGATCAATCAGGGAGATTTCTATATGACATTCTCGATCGAGATCACCAGATCCTGAGCAATCGTGCAAGGCGATGCCAGACAGAGGCTCCAAGCCAGACCTGGCGCTGTGGGAGCGCCAGTCCATACCCGGCTATGAGCACAAGGCGGCGGGTCTTACCTTATTACATTGAACGCCCTCAAGAATTCTAATGGGGTCGGAGGTTTGTTATGCAGGCTCACATATATCTCGCCATTGCGTTGCAGTTATTCCTTACTCTCAGTGTCGCCGCACAGACATCGAAGTCCGCTGCCTCTTATTCCCAGCGAGGAGTCGAGCGCGTTCAGAAGGGCGACCTGGACGGGGCCATCGCCGATTTCACCACTTCGCTGACCTTCGACCCTAATTATGTCCGGGCTTACCTGAACCGCGCCATCGTTTGGTACCGCAAGGGCCGTTTAGAGGAGGCGTTGAAAGACTTTGACAAAACGATCGCCCTGGAACCCCGCTCCGCAGATGCCTTCAACGGCAGGGGAAACCTATACATTGACCTGGGTGAATACGAGCAAGCGATTTCAGATTTCTCCCGGGCCATTGAGATCAATCCTAAACACGCCGCGGCTTACACCAATAGAGGAATAGCCAGACAGGTGAACTGGCAACCTGACGAAGCGATCGCCGATTATAGCAAAGCGATCGAACTATCACCCCGCTCGGTCGAAGCCATCTACGACCGCGGCACGGCCTGGCTAGAGAAGTCAGAGCCTGAGAAGGCGATTGGCGACTTTGATCGGGCCATCTCGTTAGCCCCAGACCGGGCAGCGTTATACACCGGACGCGGCAAGGCTCAAGAGACTCGCGGCGATTTAGATGGCGCAATCAAAGATTACACCAGGGCCATACAGCTTGATCCCAGTTACGCGCTGGCCTATGCCCATCGGGCTTCGGTTTACGCTAACAGTGGCAAAAGAGCCGAAGCGGCAAAGGATTATCAAATGTGCCTCAGGCTGAACCGCGCCCTTGGTGAATTCCTCATTGACCGGTTATCGCTGAGGCAAAAGCCAGAGACGTCCAGAGGGGTAGCCGACAGCGCGAGGCCCTAATTATAAGTGTGCGCCAGTGACAGGCGCCCCGCTTTGTCTTCGAGGTATTCATATTCGCACCTGGCTACTCGCCGTCCTGTTTCCGACACTCCGTCCGCTCGTGCCTCTGCCGCACGAACCCATGTGCCGCCACAACTCGGCCTGTGCCGCTGCTCCCGTTCCTAGCATTAGCCCGTGCTTTAGAAAACAATCCAGTATGACCAATAACTCTCTTCTTTTCTTCTAGATAGTGCAGAAATCGACCTCCTACTCTCTTTATTATGTGTCTAGAGGGCGCGAGGATTGATTCTAAGAGTCTTTTTTCTTGAATAGGTCCTACATAGCATTAGTTTTCTTCTTAGAGGTACCTTAGAACGGAAAATTGGCTTGATGTCTAAGGTCGTCCATCGCGCCAAAACCCAAGCTGATTCTTGGTTCTACTGGACTCCACAAACCCTAATAATAACCGCTAAGATTTCAGCGGGCATCTGTCTGGTGAGCTATCATCAAGTAACGCGCTATCGCTCTATGATTGATTCAAACGCTCGCATATTTTGGTATGGTAAATCCAGTGTGTGTGGCGGCTCAGGCTGCGAAGAAACTTCCCCTCATTACAGTATGCCGCCGAATTCTGCCTTAGGCTCACTCAGTGATTACAGAATCATTTGGATTGTTCTCAATATGGTCCATTTCTCAAGCGATGCCATGATGCCAATTTGAATCATCCAGCCCATAGTTGTAGGCTAATAATAGGACGTTTATTTGTGATGTGAGAATAGTTATCCGAACAAAATACTAAAAGGAGGTAAAATCAATGCCATTTGCACAAGTTAAAGTTATCGAGGGGGTTTTCTCCGAAAACAAGAAACAGGAGATAATCCAGAAGGTCACAGATGCAATCGTATCAGTCGAAGGGGAGGGCCTCAGAGATAAAACCGTTGTGCTTGTAGAAGAAATCAAGAGCGGCGATTGGGGCATCGGCGGTCACACTGTGACCACGCAAGATGTGAAGAAGTTGAATACTAAAGAAGCGGCGCGTTAATCGCACTGACCCCGCTTTTCAATTGGTCTGACCTGACCGGAGCGGGGGCAACGAGTTTGGCATGGTTTTGCCTGCATCGTCCCTCGCCCCGGTAAACTTTGGGCGTTAGTCCTCAAACGAACACGAAATCCCGATGGCGAAGATCAACATCAACAACACGACATTCGAGTATGTTGAGCAAGGCATTGGCCAGCCAGTGGTCTTCGTCCACGGTTCAGCCAGTGACTATCGGACCTGGGAATCACAACTGAAAGATTTCAGCGCACATTACAGGGCAATCGCCTACAGTCGGCGCTATCACTGGCCCAACGAACCGATTCATGAGAATGCTGACTATCCAATGCAGGACCATGTTGAAGATCTTCGGGCACTTTTGCGCACGCTCGATGTTGCACCGGCGCATCTCGTTGGACATTCTTACGGCGCTTTCATCGGTCTGCTCCTTGCCATTCGGGAGCCACGACTCGTGCGCACAATTGTACTGGCTGAACCGCCCGTGATCACCCTGTTTGTGAGCAACAGGCCGAAGCCGTTTGAAATTCTGAGGTTATTGTTTACCAGGCCACGCACCGCAATTTCTATCATGAGGTTTGGCGCGACAGGAATAAGTCCAGCGACTGAGGCGGCTCGGCGAGATGACATGCAGGCAGCTATGCGCATTTTTGGCAGGGCGGTGCTTGGAGACGACTTCTATAGTCGCTTATCCGAGTTGCGTCTGGAGCAAGTACGCAACAACTCCATTAAAGCAGAGTTTCTTGGATCGGGATTCGCGCCTCTGGATGATGAGGATATTCGTAAAATACAGACGCCCATATTGTTGATTACTGGAGAGCGCAGCCCAAGCCTGTTCCATCGGCTGATAGGTCGGCTTGAGGAATTGCTGCCGCATACCGAGAGAATTAAAATACCTGCGGCGTCACACATAATGCATGAAGACAATCCGCGCGCTTACAATGAAGCGGTTCTATCATTCTTAGCAATACATCAGGCAGGCTGACTTCTCATCTCAGCGGACGTGCCTTCCACCTTCTCGTTATCCCTTCGCCACCGGCACGCCACGCATAATAGAGTGAACGCATTGCTCTAGTTTTGTCGCCACGAGTCAAAAAGGTTGTCGTCTTGAAGTGAGAATCTAGGGCAATTAGATCGAAAGTATAACCAATAACTCTCTTCTTTTCTTCTGTTTAGCTCAGAAACGGAGCCTCTCGCCGCCTTTGTTATGGCCCAGGTCGCGCGAGGATTGATTCTAAGAGCGTTTTTAGCATTACCATATCTCATAGCATTAGTTTCTTCTTAGCGGCTCTCTAGAACGGAAATTGGCTTGATGCCTGAGAGCGTCCATCGTGCCCAAATCTAAGCTAATTCTTAGTTTTACTCATAGACATCTCTCATATTACTACTTGCCCGTTTCATCCAGAAGAGCCGGATGCGAAAAGTATTTTCTCAAAAATTCTCTGTGGACGCCTTTTGCGATAGAAGGCAAAACATGCGAACAAGTATCCAATGTCGGTTTGATTATAGCAAGTTTGAGCCTCTGGCTGATAATTCTGAAATTCTGCATCTTGTGACCCCTCTTTCAACCAATCCGTTTGGATAAGCCTTTCGTGTGCAGATAGAATCAGCGGGATGAAAAAGAGCCGCCCGAAAGCCTCTCGCCCCGGCAGCGTGGCGCGCTCAGCCGGAATCGTAAGCCTTGCCGTGATGACGAGCCGAGTGCTCGGCCTAGTGCGCGAAATGATCTTTGCGTACTTTTTCGGCGCTTCGAAAAGTTTCGCCTACGACGCCTATGTGATCGCCTTTCGCATTCCCAATATGCTCCGCGATCTGTTTGCCGAGGGGGCACTTTCATCGGCTTTTGCTTCGGTCTTTTCCAACTGCTCGATCAAGTGCGGCAGGGCTTATGGAGTGGTGATCGGAGGGCTCTGCAAATCGCGCGACAATAACCAACCTGGTTTTCCTGATTCGTAAGGCTCCTTGCATTATTTGTGTTTATCTTTACGTCTACTATCAATGTGGGAGATTTCGAGAGTGTAAAACTCCCGATCCGAAAATTGACACTGTTCGTGACGAAGCTTTTGCGCATAAGCATTGAACGCATAAGCATTGAATAAGCCTACGATCAACTGTGTGGTTCTTGCATCCGCCAACTTTGGGCGATCAATAACGACGGATTGCCCTTCTTGTCGAGATGCCAACCTGTTTACATCTTCAGGAGTTGTACAAAGATAAGAGCACACAACCCCTTCGGTAAATCGCAGTACTCCTCTAATACAATAGAGTAGTCCAATCACTGAATAACATAGGAATTGCCCTACGAACGTGAACCCTCATCTTGACCTTGCTACGAGGTGATTGGTTAAAGATGCCCTTCTGTTAAGGGCAAGAGAACAAGATTTCCTCCGGCTGAAAATTTGCCGATGATCGAAGCCGCGCCTTACGTGTGTGCAGACATTGGGAACCGTCAGATTATGCCGTGTGGCTCATAGGCTGTGGCCGGGATCAAGCAAAATAAATCAGTCGCAAAATTCCATATAGGAGAAAACTCTCATGCCTAGTCTTACTGATATTGCCAATCAGGTAAACAATACGCTCAATCAGATTCAAACCAATACTCAGGATACTGCCACCACAGTTGGTCAGGTCAAAGGAGATACGGCTGATATCAAGAACACTCTAAATGTTCTAGTCGCAAACAATCAGGCGGGCTTTGTAAGCCTCTCTAATGGTCTTGCCGCCATTATAGACCAGCAGAAGGCAACCAATAATCTGCTCGATTACAATCGTCAGCAAAATGATACGATGATTTGCTGGCTGGCCAATATCGCCGATGTGCTATGTCGTATGCTCCATCGTCTCGACAAGCAAGTGGCATTACAAACCTCAATGGATGGTTCTCTGCAACAGATCAAAGAAACATTCGAGCTTGTTTACGGAACAGAGACTGTCGAAGTGCTCAAACGAAGGGAGCTTCAGGCCAGATTGGACAAGTGCTGCCCGGAGAAGGAGCCGGAGCCGGAGCATTGCTACGAGCCTTGCCGCGAACCCGATTACAAGCCTTACGATCCCAGAGTACCTGAGTACAAACCTCTAGATCCGAGAAAACCACAGGAGCCGCCGAAATAGACCTATATCTGTGCGGAGGAGGAGAATAATGAGATCAATCCGACGTTTTGTCGTTCGTTCAGTATTGATGTTTGTTTGTTTGGTGTCTATTGGAATGGTGTCGTTCAATTGCGTATGCCCTTCGTCGAATCCAGATGTTTCACCAGACTGCCCAAATGGAACAAACGCGGCATCTGCGATCACTATTACCGCGAATCTTTCAACGATACGACCCATCGGCCAGCCGATTCAGTTGAAGATTCGCGGCAATCGAGGAACAGGTGAGCATCTGTGTTTTCACCCCGGCGCGCAAACATCCTTCTTAATAAATATTGAGGGAACCGGCACCAAGACCGAAAATGTAGTCAATCTCGCAGATGCGGGCTGGTCTATCGAAATCCAGGCGTTATCAGGCGGAAGCCAGCCTACGGTGACATTGACCAAGGCGCTGACACCCGGCACGACTCACACTCTATCTATAACAGGAGATTCGTCCGGCACTCTGTCGGCGACCTTCCTGAACTGATAGGGGTGTCTAGGCAAAAGACATCAGTGTCGCGCTATTTGCGCGATAACGGCGAAACAGAACTGATTTCCCGGTCAAGTGTCGGTCGGGAAATCAGCCCGATACTGGCTCTATGCTCTCTGCGTTGCCGATAGGCTACACTGCTGATCAGCGATTGCCTGCCGGAGCGCACAGAAAAAGGAATAAATGTCATGACGCTTTTCATACAAAACGATAACGGAACCCTCGGGACGGGCACGGTACAGCCCGGAAACGCAAGTATGAACCTTATGGACATCGGCAATGTCGCTAACACCGATGCTAATTACGGAGAGAACCCGCAGCCCGCGCCCTCGGACCTGATCCAGGTTACCTACACCTTGAATACTGCAACCGGGCCTTGTCCGACGAGGCTCAGTAATCTGGTGAATACAAATTTCGGCTTGAATCCGCAAAATGTGGATATCATCATCGTGGCAAGTAACGGCTCGTTTGCCCTGAATGATGGGGAATTACTGTCAACCATAGGCGGCACCTCACTGCCTCCGGGGTTTTCCTTTGGTGGCACCGTGCTCAATCCGACAACCTCAATCGTCGTGCTTTATGAATCAGGCGGGGGAACCAACTGTGTTAAAGGTCAAGCGAGCGGCAATTATGATGCCCCCAATCCCAGCCCCGCAATTCTCTATCACGAGCTTTCGCATTCGTTTCGTCAGGCGACTAACAGTAGTCTCTCTCTGACCCCGCCCTCGGCATGCGGGGCATCCCCGGAAGAGATGGCTGCCGAGGTTGACGAAAACGATATGCGCACTCAGTTAGGCATTCCTCTCCGAGATGTGACCGATCATTGCGGCGACCCCGGATGCCCGACAAATTGCTGTATCGTGGCCAGCATCGCATCCGGTTCGGTTTACTCCTCGGAAGTCAATTCACTCCGCCAGGTGCGCGATAGATTTCTCCGTCGCTCGGATGTGGGTTTTGATTTCTTTGAACATCTTCATTACGATTATTACGGCTTCAGCCCGGAGGTCTGCCAATTGATGGGGCGTTCAGGCGACCTTACGCGACTCGTCGAATTGTTTTTTGTCAAACCGCTGACGCTGTGCCTCAATCTCATTCAAGACTACACTATGAATGGATGCAGCCCAAAAGAGCTTGGAATGAGATTTGAAGCGGGGTTGCAAACTTCTCCGGAACTTCTGCTGCTTAACTCGGATGAACTGAGAAAGCTTGAGATCCTGTTGAGCCGTATGCGAGATGAATCGATGCTTGTTGATCCTTCGCTAGACGAATTGTGGCGGATATTGAATGAGCGTGCCAGCACAAGCCCCTATATTACATGGGCACTCAGGGACACAATAGAAATCTATGTCGCTGCTATGATATGGCGAAACGACGCGTATGACAGCGCTGAAATCGGCAAGCGACTGGCCGCCAGGTTCGATCAATGGGGCGCTCGAATGCCTCTGACCGATATTTGGAAGACGCTATCAAAATATGCTATCGCTCAAGAGCTTGACTTCTTAAAGAAAGCCTTGCTTTGCAGCGATGATGCGCGTTTTCAATTCGGTCGTCGTCTCGCGGAGCATCTGCTTTTGGACGAGAGAGTAATCGCTTTACTTATTGATGCCGGGTTCTTCCCGAAGGGATTTAATTATGAAAGGTGAAATCGAAGTCGGCAACATTGAATTTCACGACGATGGCCAAAATCTTATAGTCAAAGTCGAAATTCGTAATACCTCTGACAGAACCTTGCATGCGTATGCCAGTGTGCGAGGCTTGAAATACGATAGCGCCACAAAGGCGCTGACCGTGCTTTTGACCGATAGAGGGCTGGCTGAAAAGCCGCATGTGTCAAACTTCAATCGACCACGTTTTACATCCGTAGACCCCAAGGGACAAACCGTGATTTCATTATCTCTGCCCCGATTCCTGACAAGAATGGCCGCGAGCGAAAGAGAGTATGAACCTAAAATCGAGACGCTTCCCATTCATGAGGCAACCACGATGAGGGTAGAGGTGGCCTGGAGCGATAAGCCTTTTTATCCCGACCCGCGAGATAAAAGAAACAGTATGCGTGCCCAGTTGGTGGAATGGGAGCGCGGGATTGCTAAGGGCGAGTGGCGTCGCTCATATAAGAACCTAAAGAAAGAGTGATTGATCGGCAAAGGATGATGATCCCATACTATCGAATCCCAGAGATACACCTGATCGGTACACTCTCAATCCACCCCTTCAGCATACTCGTTGCCGTCGGAGTGCTTGTCGGAGGCCACCTGATTTACCGTCGAGCCGAAGAAGCCGGTATCGAGCGAAAAGAGATGAGGAATGCCGTGGTTTGGGCCACGGTGGCCGGTTTCATCGGGTCGCATATAGTCGAGATCCTATTTTATCATCCTGAATTACTCAGTCAGGAAGGAGCTATTGTTCTTGCCAGGTTCTGGAAGGGTATGAGCTCTTTTGGTGGTTTCCTCGGTGCCCTGATCGGTCTGAGCGTATACTTCGGGCGTCTTAAGAAGCCCTGGTTATTGCAGGCCGACATAATATTGCAGGGACTGGTTGTAGGATGGATCTTCGGGCGGTTGGGATGCACAATCGCCCACGATCATATCGGCCGGGAATCGACTTTTTTCCTTGCCTTCAACTATCCCGGAGGCTCACGTCACAATCCCGGTTTTTATGAGTTCCTGTTGACTCTTTTTGTGCTCTTCCCGGCAATCCTTATCCTTCATAAATGGAAAGCGCGGCAGGGCGCTTATCTGGCAGTCGTCTCGATTATCTATGCCCCGGCTCGCTTTGGCTTAGACTTTCTCAGAATCGCAAATGTTCCGGGTGCCGATTTGCGTTATTGGGGACTGACGGCAGCTCAATACGGATCTATAGCATTGTTTTGCTTTGGAGTATGGATGTCTTTCAAGATTTGGAATCCAGGCGAAAAAATCGGATTGAACCAGCGCGAGGCGGGTCTGTTTCGAGCCGAGAGGGGATAGCCTACAAAGGCTTGCGAATAAAAAATATCGCCTTCGATCTACGGGACTCTTAATACCAACCACTCAAATAAAACCTTTGCAACTGCACTTTCAACCAATCCGTTTGGATAAGCCTTTCGTGTGCAGATAGAATCAGCGGGATGAAAAAGAGCCGCCCGAAAGCCTCTCGCCCCGGCAGCATGGCGCGCTCAGCCGGAATCGTAAGCCTTGCCGTGATGACGAGCCGAGTGCTCGGCCTAGTGCGCGAAATGATCTTTGCGTACTTTTTCGGCGCTTCGAAAAGTTTCGCCTACGATGCCTATGTGATCGCCTTTCGCATTCCCAATATGCTCCGCGATCTCTTCGCCGAGGGAGCACTCTCGTCCGCGTTTGTTCCGGTCTTTTCCGAGTATCTAATCAAGAAGGGCGAACGGAACGCCGTCAGATTATCCAACCTTGTCGCCACTGCGCTGCTGCTTACGCTAGGCATACTGGTCGTGCTCGGCATCATCTTTGCCAATCAGGTAGTGGCCGTCATCGCTCCGGGTTTTCAAGACGACCCGGCAAAATTCGCGCTCACGGTTCGGCTCGCTCGAATAATGATGCCGTTTATCCTCATCGTATCGCTTGCGGCGCAGGCGATGGGCGTGCTGAATGCTCGCGACCGTTTTGCGACGCCTGCGCTTTCGGCTTCATTTTTCAATGTAGGCTCGATACTTGGCGGCGTCTTTCTTGCCTTTTTGCTGACCGACCCGTCTTTCTCTCATCCGGTCGAAGCCCTTATCCGCAATCCTGTGGAAGGGATCGTAGGCATGGCCTATGGAGTGTTGATCGGCGGTTTTTTGCAACTGACGGGACAGTTGCCCGCGCTCTTTCGAGAAGGGTTCGGATACCGCCCCGCTTTGAGTTTCAGCGAGCCTGGCGTGCGGCGGATCTTTTCCCTGATGGGGCCCGCTGTAATAGGCGGAGCCGCCGTTCAGGTGAACGTATTCGTCAACAGCAACTTTGCCTCTTATATCCCAGGCAACGGACCCGTGGCATGGCTCAGCTACGCGTTCCGTTTGATGCAGTTTCCTATAGGAGTCTTTGGCGTGGCGATTGCGACCGCTACGTTGCCGACGATCTCAAGAAACGCCGCGCTCGAAGAGCTTCACGATTTGCGCCACACGCTGGCGACCTCGATTCGCCTCGCATTTCTGCTGACAATCCCATCGGCGGTCGGCCTTGCCGTGCTCGGTCGCCCCATCGTGGCTCTGATCTATCAACGCGGAGATTTCACCCCGTTCGATACCGACCGCACCGCCGCAACACTCGGATGTTATGCCGTGGGGCTGGCCGGGTACTCGGCAATCAAGATACTCGCGCCCGCATTTTACGCCCTCGGAGACGCGCGCACTCCGATGCTCGTCAGCCTGCTTTCGATAGCTGCAAACTTCGTCCTGAACTGGGTGCTGGTCGGAGCATTTGAAGAACGCGGTCTCGCGCTTTCTACCTCTGCCGTGGCCCTTCTGAACTTCGCCCTGCTTTATTTCATAATGCGTCGCCGAATAGGCGGCATCGAAGGGGGGCGTACCGCGCTTGCCGTAATCAGGATATTGATCGCATCCGCTGTTATGGGGGCCGTAAGCTGGACGGTCAATCATGCGCTTGCCGGGATAGGGAACGATAGCCTGACTATGAGAGCCTTAAACGTCTTAACCTCTGTCTTAGCGGGCGCAGCAGTCTTTTATCTGATTGCATGGTTTCTGCGGATTCGGGAGACGAGAGTCGCCGCCGATATTATAAAGCGCCGGTTGATAAGAGCGAAACGATATTGAAACCCGCTCGCCCTTTTTTATCGAATGCCATTACTTCAATCTCAGCTTGACCCGGGCTGGTCTTCTCTTTAGGATTAATTAATCAACCGTTTAATTAATAGGTGGATATGGCCAGGCTTAAGTCAGACGATCCGAAAGTCAGATCGAAAATAATGGAGGCGGCAGCGGTTTTATTTGCGGCTCACGGGTACACGGGTGCCTCGATCAGAGAAATTGCAACCGAGGCGGGCGTAAACGGAGCGATGATACATTATTACTTCGGGAGCAAAGAAAAGCTCTATAAATCCATACTTGAGACGGCTGCTGTCGAGGCTCGCGCCCTCGTAAAACAGGCGATTGATGAAAAGCAGGATGCAAGGAAACGATTGAGGGGATTCACCTACGCCTACTCTACATATGTCTTCACCCACCCGAACCTGGCGCGGATCATTCACCGCGAGATGCTCTCCGACGGCAAGCATTTGAAAGAGGTATTGCAAAAACAGTTAGGCAAAAACTATGCGATCCTGCGCGAGATTATTAGCGATGGAGTGAAAAGCGGAGAATTGCGGTCTGTCAATATAGACCTTTCGCCGTTTAGCCTCATCGGCATGATAGTCTTTTTTCAGATCGGCCAGCCTGTGATTTCCGCCGTGCTTGGTAAGAAACGCTATGATGAAGAGTTTATCAAAAAGTTCTCAGACCATACGGTAGACCTCTTTTTACATGGGGTTGAGGCTTCCGCAATCGGGTTAAGACAGAGCGTGCAAAAGAAGGGCGCTCGAAAAAAAGGGACAAAAAAACCGGACGGAAAGCGATAAGCCGTCAGATGGCCAGTCGGGGGAAAGCTATGATCGAACAGGATCGAAAATTGATTTTCATAGTTCTCTTTGCCGTTTTGAGTATGGGGGTCGTTTCTTGCAGCTGGTTCAGGAAAAGCGACGCGGGCGAGATATCGGTTTCCGGCAACATCGAACTCACCGAAACCGACATTGCCTTCAAGACGCCCGGCAAACTTGTTGAGCTTCTCATAGACGAAGGCGATGATGCACATAAAGGAATGGTGGTAGCCCGACTCGACCGGGCCCAGCTTGAAGGCCAGCGTGATCGCGCTCAGGCGACTCTTCAGGCAGCCCAGTCTCAGATGGATCAGCTACAGACCGCTATCCAGTTGCAGAGCGAAACCACCGAGGGTCAGATAGGGCAACGGCAGGCGGAATTGCAGCAGACTCAGGCGCAGTTGCGACAACTGGAAGCCGGTTCGCGCTCTCAGGAAATCGCACAGGCGCGGGCCGTGGTAACCCGCGCCCGTAGCGAATATGAACTGGCCAGAACCGATTACGAACGGGGGAAATCGCTTTACGAAACCAGAGATATTTCGGCCCAGCTTTACGACCAATACAAGACGCGATACGAGACTGCCGCCGCTCAACTAAAGCAGGCCGAAGAGCAACTCGCGCTAGTTTTGGAAGGGCCAAGACGCGAGGATATCGACGCGGCAAGGGCGCAGGTGGCGCGGGCACAGGCGTCCCTGAGGACGACCGAAGCCGGACGGCTTGAGGTCAAGCAGAAGCAGCAGCAGTTGGAATCGGCGCGCGCTGACATCGAACGCGCAAAGGCGGAACTCGCGGTCATCGAAGAGCAATTGAAAGACACAGAAGCTATAAGCCCGATTGACGGCGTAGTGCTTGTAAAATCGGCCGAAGTGGGCGAAGTCGTGGCTGCCGGAACGGCTGTCCTCACAATAGGCGACGTATCCCATCCCTGGTTGCGCGGATATGTCTCTGAGGGCGATCTCGGGCGCGTGCACCTCGGAGACAAAGTCAAAGTGACGACCGATTCATTTCCCGGCAAAGTCTATTCCGGGCAGATCACCTTTATCTCCTCCGAGGCCGAATTTACGCCAAAGCAGATTCAGACGCCCGAAGAGAGGGCAAAGCTTGTCTATCGAATCAAGATTGACGTGGAGAATCCAAACCGCGAATTGAAATCCAATATGCCCGCGGATGCTGTGATCTCGCTTAATCAGAAATAGGCGGCTGAAAGCAAGTATGCGCAACAGATCAACACGAGAGTGGCAGATATGAACTGATCCGTGAAAATCCGTCGCATCCGTCAAATCCCTGGGCTATTCCCGTTTGCACAATCGTGAACTGGCTGTATAACCGAGATGACTGCACCAGATTCAAGCGACAGCACGATTATCAAGATCACCGATCTCACGCGGCGGTTCGGAGACTTGACCGCCGTGGATCATCTCGATCTGGAAATCGCTCGCGGAGAGATATTCGGCCTCGTAGGGCCTGACGGGGCAGGAAAGACTACTACGCTCAGAATGCTCTGCACCCTGATGGAGATCACCGAAGGCGGGGCTTCGATAGCCGGGTACGATGTGGCGCGAGACCCCGACGCGGTCAAAGATCGGATAGGTTATATGGCGCAGAGGTTTGGCCTCTACAGCGACCTGACCGTGGAAGAGAATATGCAGTTTTACTCTGATCTGTTCGACATAGTCGGTAGCGAGCGCGAAGAGTTGATGACGAATCTTCTCAAGATGACGCGGATGGACCCTTTTCGCAAACGACGCGCGGGGAGACTATCGGGCGGGATGAAGCAGAAGCTCGCGCTGATGTGCACCCTGCTGCATCGTCCGCAGATTTTGTTCCTGGACGAGCCGACAAACGGTGTAGACCCCGTGAGCCGCAGAGATTTCTGGGCCATACTCTACCAACTGGTGAGGGATGGTCTCACGGTTTTCCTGACCACCGCTTATCTGGATGAGGCTGAACGCTGCAACCGTGTGGGCTTCATGTATCGCGGTCGATTGATCCGATGTGACACACCAGATGCGCTCAAACACGAACTGGAAGAGGTCTGTTACGAAGTCCGTTCTTCGGATCAAAGGGCGGTCAGGACGGCCCTCGAAAATATCGAAGGGGTCGTGAGCGTAGAGCCTTCGGGCGCTACGCTTCACCTGTTTTTAGCGCCGTCAGAGACATCGATTCAGGAGATTCAAAAGCGGCTGAGTGAAAAGGGCGTCGGACAGGCAGAGTTCAAACAGATAACGCCTTCGCTTGAGGATGTATTTATTGCCCTTTCGCGCAAGGCATCAAAGGGGCAGGCTGATGAAGGAACCCGGCAGTCAAACAACGGCGAGTGAGTCGGAAACGACCGCCGTCGAGGTCAAAGACCTGGTCAAGAAATTCGGCGATTTCACGGCCGTAGATCATATCTCTCTGTCGGTCGGTCGCGGGGAAATATTCGGCTTTCTCGGCTCGAACGGCGCGGGCAAATCTACGACCATTCGCATACTTTGCGGTCTGCTTCAGCCAACGAGCGGGCAGGCGGTTGTGAGCGGCTTCGATGTGGTCACCGAGTCTGAGCAGGTGAAGAAACACATCGGATATATGTCTCAGAAATTTTCGCTCTACGACGATTTGACGGTTGAAGAGAACATCAATTTTTTCAGCGGCATTTATGGAGTGCCCGTTAAGCGGCGCGACGAACGCAAAGCCTACGCCCTGGAGATGGCCGGGCTTGAAGACAGGAGAACTGCCAAAACCGCTGTGCTGCCGGGAGGATGGAAACAACGACTCGCGCTCTCGTGCGCCATCCTGCACGAGCCGCCCATTCTCTTTCTGGACGAGCCGACATCGGGCGTGGACCCAATAGCGCGGCGAGATTTCTGGGACCTGATTTACAGGCTTTCCGAGAGCGGCCACACCATATTCGTGACCACGCATTATATGGATGAGGCCGAGTATTGCCATCGCCTCGCGTTGATGTATCAGGGGAGAATAATCGCGCTTGGGCCGCCCGAACGGTTAAAGAATCAGATGTACTCCAATACACTTTTACAACTCGATACGTCTGATTTGATCGACAGCCTCGAATCGCTCGAAGGCCAGGAGAGGCTACTAGATGTCGCGGTTTTTGGAAGCGGATTGCACATAACGGTCGAGTCGGCAGATGAGGCAAAGGATCGGATAAGATCCATTCTCGAAGCTAAGGGCATCAAGATAGAGCGGCTCGAAGTTATCTCGCCTTCGATGGAAGATGTCTTTGTAGGATTGATAGAGGAAGAGGAGCGAAAGACTGCATGAATTTGCGGCGGACGCGAGCTGTGGCCCGAAAGGAGTTTATTCACATCCTGCGCGATCCCAGAAGTCTCGGGATGGCGCTCGGGCTGCCCTTTCTCTTGCTCCTGCTTTTCGGCTATGCGCTGACGCTCGACGTAGACCGCATACAGACTCTCATTTACGATCAGGATCACAGCCCCGAAAGCACCGATCTGATTTCGCGCTTTCGGGCCTCACGCTACTTCGATATCAAAGCGATGGTGAGCGATTATGAGAGCATAGAAAGCTCCATAGACAGGGATGAATGTCTGCTTGCGGTGGTTATCCCCGTGGACTACTCGCGCAATCTGCTGTCGGGCAAGGAGACCGACATCCAGCTGATTCTGGACGGCAGCGATTCAAATACCGCTTCGATTGCCAAGGGCTATGCCGAGGGCGTAGTCCAGGCCTACGCAATCGAAATGCGATTGGAGGCGATGAACCAGAAAGCAGGCAGGCAAATCTCGCCGCCTGTCGAACCGCGCCTGAGAGTCTGGTACAACAGCCAGTTGGAGTCGAAGAACTACATCGTGCCGGGTTTGATCGCGGTCATATTGATGATAATCGCCGCGCTTTTGACATCGCTCACGATTGCGCGCGAGTGGGAAAACGGCACTATGGAGCAATTGATTTCGACGCCGGTTCGCCCGTCGGAATTGATAGTCGGCAAGGTATCGGCCTTTTTTAGCATAGGGATCGTGGACCTCATTATCGCGCTTGTTGTAGCCTTGCTGATCTATCGCGTGCCGTTTCGCGGAAGCGCCCTGTTTCTGATCCTGACAAGCTGCATCTTTCTTTTCGGCGCGCTGCTGTGGGGAGTCTTCATTTCGGCTGTGGCCCGGTCACAGTTGCTGGCCTATCAGATGAGTCTGGTTTCATCTTTCTTACCCGCCTTTTTGCTTTCGGGATTCGTTTATTCGATTGAGAACATGCCGACCGTCATACAGATAATTACTCATATCGTTCCGGCGCGTTATTTTGTGACCATACTCAAGGGAGTTTTTCTCAAGGGCATCGGGATCGAAGTTCTCTGGGGAGAGGTCGGGTTCCTGATTCTGTACGCTACTGTTATAGGCCTTGTGGCTGCGCGCAGGCTCAGGCAGAAGATTGCGTGAAGGATATGTGGGGACGAATCAGAGAAATTCTCAGAAAAGAACTCTTGCAGGTGCTGCGCGACCCGCGCATGCGTTTCGTTCTCATCGTCCCGCCCGTCGTGCAACTCATCATCTTTGGGTTTGCCGTAAATCTGGACGTAGAGCACGCTCGCATAGCCTGGATGGATATGGACCGCACACCGGCGAGCCGCGATCTGCAATCATATTTTTCAGGATCGCAGAATTTCGACATAACACATTTTCCGACAACCGAAGACGAGGTGCGCGACCTGCTCGACCGGGGCGAGGTGCAGGCAATCATTCGCGTGCTGCCCGGTTTTGCGCGGGATGTTTCGCGCGGCACCCCGACATCGGTTCAGATACTGGTTGACGGATCGAATTCCAATACCGCGTCTATAATCTCAAGCTATGCCACGCAGGTCATAAGCGCCTACGCCCAGAAGGTCCAGGCCGCGCAATCCAGGTCTGCGACTACGGCCTCTCCCGCGCCCGCTGTCCCACACGTGCCTGTGCTCGTAGCCGACACGAGGGTCTGGTTCAATCCCGAACTCTTGAGCCGCAACTATTTCGTGCCGGGAATAATCGTCAACGTAATCGCGCTGGTTACGCTGATGCTGACGGCTATGGCGATTGTGCGCGAAAAAGAGATAGGCACAATGGAGCAATTGATGGTGACGCCCATTCGACCAATCGAGTTGCTTATAGGCAAGACGCTTCCGTTTGCGGCAATAGGGTTGCTGGACCTGATACTTGTGACATCGGCGGCCCTGCTGATATTTCGAATCCCGTTCAGGGGAAGCGCATTGTTGCTTCTCGGCTGCGCGATACTGTTTTTGCTTACGTCGCTTGGAGTGGGTCTTTTCATATCAACCGTGTCGCAGACTCAGCAACAGGCGATGATGGGCTCGTTCTTCTTTTTTCAACCGGCCTTCATGTTGAGCGGGTTCGCGTTTCCGATCCGCAACATGCCCGTGGCGATCCAGTACCTCAGCTATCTGGACCCGCTTCGCTATTTCGTAGAGATCGTTCGCGGCATATTTCTAAAAGGTACAGGCATAGCGGCCCTGTGGCCTCAGATATTGGCGCTGTCTGTCTTTGGCTTAATAATAATGGGGATGAGCGCCTTAAGATTTCACAAGCGACTGGATTAGCGGGAAAGTTCTTGAAAAAAGATCGAGCGCTGCGGTTGATTTAGTTGAGGAGAACTAACGCTTATTCCGCAGCGCCCGGTGAGTTTTATGAGGAGGATTCACCCCAAAGCGACAACGATTAACAAGGCTTCGATCCGCGATGTTCAGGCGCACTTAAAATCTATCGCAGATCGTCGCCGTTCTTCACTCACACCTTCATAAACGCGAAGTATTCTGTGAAGTTTCAAAAAAAATCGGAAAGGTGTGTGATCCAATTTCTTGAATCCAATACCAAATCTTTTTAGATGATGATGATTGGCAATCGAATTCGTAGAGCCATTAAGCCTCACAAAATACAGGTTCGAATATTTGAAATTCGCGGATCAGAATTATACTGGATTAAAGATACCGATTACTTGTCACTGACTGTCTGAAGTGATACGGGGCGCCCCCATAAGCGCCCCGTTCCCAAGGAGAAGGATTATCTGCTCTGAACTCAGGTTCTGATTTAAGTGGAAGAAATGTTTGACACATCCTGCTCTACTTCCTTCCATCTTTTATCCGAATCATTCGCTCATATTTTTTTAACGCTCGCGAAAGAATTTTGTTCCCTGAGATATTAACTTCTCATCATCGCGAGCGTCTGGTCTTTCTGCGTTTGCGGCGCACAGGCTTTGCGAGCTTCTCCATCCACTCTAGCGCTTCATCAAACTGCTCGAATCGGCGCTCGTCGGCACGAAACTGGCTGCTGTGGTAAATCGTGCGATTGCCCGCCACGCGCGGAGGATGCTTTATGTGCAGCATTTCGTGGTATAGCACATATTCGACTACGAATCGGGGTATGGCGGCGTCATCGAGTGTGCGGCTGACTATTATAGCCTCGTGAACGTAATCGTGATGGCCCAGTACCCGGCCCGTCTTCTGCTGACTCCACGACAGCACGGGCCGCTCAAGCCTTCCTTCGAAGTAACGTTCGTTGAGCAGGGCGAATAACTCTTCCAGATCGTAGACCTTACCTTGCGGCGAAGTCGTGAGCTTATAACCTCGCTCGCGCCGAGACGAGTCGGATGCTTCGAGCACCTCCGGCAGCAAGGTATATTCGCGGTAGATGCGTTCGTGCTCTTTCGACGGTTTCGATCTGTAGAGCTTTGCGAGCAGTATGCGAGCCAGCGCGTGGAGAATTTCGGGAGGCGACGAGCGAAGTATATCCGAGATGCGGACATAGATGCGTCCTTCTCGCAATCTTATGGTCGATGATAACCCCGTATAGGGATAGAAACTAGCTTCAAATTGCGGGCGCGGCTCTTTTTTTACCGCCTCGCGCAACGCCTTCTCGAATATAACATTCAAATCGGGTTCTTCGGCTGTGGGAAACTGAATCTCTAATTGCATAAAAGGGCAAAGGGCAAAGGGCAAAGAGCAAAGCGCAAGGAACGAAGAGCTAAACGCCCTCTGCCCTCTGCCCTCTGTCCTTTGCCCTTTTGCCTAATTCTTGGGATTCTCATCCGGCTCGACATAGCGCTGTCGATAATTCATTTCCAGTTGTTTTGTGTCGGGGTTGCCGTCGCCGTCCAGGTCTATCTCTATCTTGATCTTGCGCTCCTTGCCTTCGCGCCTTGTGTTTGACGGGACGTATCCGACGCTGTACTGATTGCGCAGTCGCACCTCTATGTCGTGCATGATGGTCGGTATTTCGCCCTCGAACGTCATGGGGTAATACTCACCTCCGCTTCGTTCGGCAAATGCTCTGAGTTGATTGAATGCCATCAACCATGTCAGGCGGTCTTCGGGGGCCATGTATGGTTCGAGCTTTTTGTATCGCAGATTGCCCACGCCGACCGTGAATACGGGGACACCCGCGCTCGAGACGATCTTCAGCGCCTTATCAAAGGTGAGCTTGCTGAATGTGTCTATGCCGTGGGTGATGAGGATGGCTGCCGTGTGGCCTTCGATCTCATTCAGCCCCATGTATTCGTTTTCGCCCGCCTTCTCTTCAAACAACTGTATGGCCTTGCCGCCCGTCAGCGTAAAAGCAAGCGCATCGTAAATGTTTGACTCGCTGAAGTTCAGCGTGTCGCGCGAAGCGTCTACTATAGCGCCGTAAAGCTTATTGCCGTCACTCGTAAAATCCTGCACTACCTTTATCTTCATGCTAAAGGTGACTACCGCGCCGTAATCCTCAGGGCGCATGAAGTTGCGAACGAAGGTGGCAGCAGATACGAAAATTTCTTGCGCGAGCGAGGGTGTGTACCAGCCTTGCCATCGGCGATTTTGAAATCCGTTATCGATCACAAGCGCCACTGTGATGGGGCCTTCACCGCTTGAAAAGTTGGTGATTTCCTGTTTGACGCCGTCTTCGTAGATAATGAAGTTTTTCCTGGTAAGGTTGGTCAGAAGCTGTTTGGATTTCTTATCCGCTACCGTGACATCCACGTTGACCACCTGAGTCGAAAGCTTGAGCGCTGGCTGGTCTTTGAAATCGCGCGGGACGGGTGGGACCGGCTCTTCCGGTTCCTGCTGTTGTGATTTGTCCTGCTGCGGATTTCCTTTCTGCTCTTCGATCTTCTTTTCGACTTTCTTCCTGGGCGGCTGGCGTCCGCTCTGCGCTTCGACGACCGGGCCTTTGATAAACGAACCGGTCAAAAGCGCCGCTAAAAGAATGACTACGGCTGTCACTCGCACGGGCGTAAAAGACTTCATAAATCCTCCGAATCTGTTTACATGGCACGTCTTAAAATAAGTCGGGTTGGAGCGTATGCTTCACATGCCTGTGTAAAGTTTACCAGATTGAGATAACCCATGATAAGTGGAAATCGGCCGCGACGGGCAATCACCTCCTGCTTCACCGGCAGGCCGCAACATTCGATTGACGCTTGGCTCGCGCAATCGTATATTTGACGCTCGCCCACATCGGTTGCGTTTATCAGGCAGACCGCAATCATCTGCCTGGATCTGACGTGCGAACGGCCTCGAAGGGAATGGGAGATTATCCGAATTCATATACGACCGGTCTCCCGGCTCATAATCACTTGCTATGTCTATACGTGGGCAAAAGATTCAGATTTCATAAGGAGCAGCATGACATCCCTAAATCCAGAACTCCGAAAAGACCCGGTCACCGGGCGATGGGTAATCATTTCAACCGCGCGCGCCCAGCGACCCGAAGCCCCAACCCCTCGGCGCGAAGAGGAAAACCCCGAAGCGCGGGCGCGATGCCCGTTTTGCTACGGACACGAGGAACAGACGCCGCCCGAGATCTTTACGATTCGCAAAAACGGAGAACCGCCAAATTCTTCGGGCTGGCTCACCCGCGTGGTGCCGAACAAGTTTCCCGCCTTTGGAATCTTTAACGAAATCAATGTTCGGCAAGTTGGAATGTTTCAGATAGCTACCGGATATGGCGCGCACGAAGTGGCTATCGAATCGCCTAACCACGATATTTATCTCGAGCAACAACCGCCCGAACAGATTGCCCGGATCATAGATACCTGGTGGGAACGTCACGTCGACCTGGAACGCGACCCCAAACTGAAATATGTCCTGATATTCAAGAATCACGGCAAGGCGGCGGGCGCTTCTCTGACTCATCCGCACGCGCAGATAATCGCCACAACGGTTGTGCCGGATGCGCTCAAGGGCAAGCTCATCGTAGCCAAGCAGCACTTTCAAAACGGCGAGGGCTGTATGTGGTGTCGACAGATCGAGCAGCTTTTCTATTACGAGAACCGAATATACAATCCTGACGGCACGATCTTTGTCGAGGTGCGCCAGCGGGATCGCGTGGTGGCGGAAAATGAAAAGTTCGTCGCTTATATCCCGTTTGCCGCTCGTATGCCTTACGAGATTCACATACTTCCAAAGACGCATCAGCACACCTTTATACAGACTACGCCCGAAGAGCGTATGGAACTTGCCGACATCTTGAAAACCGTGCTGATGAAAGTCTACAAATTGCTCGGCAACCCGCCCTATAATTTCTATATACACTCTGCGCCGAATCTGAGCGTAAGACCGAGAGCGGGCGATTACACTACGATCAGAGACGATTTCCACTGGCATATAGAGATACTTGTCAGGACGACCATCTGGGCGGGGTTCGAGCAGGGCAGCGGGATTTACATCAATCCGCTAAATCCGACCGATGCCGCCCGCTATCTGGCAGAGACCGAATTAGATGTCTGATCGGAAATTTGGACAGGATTAAGAGGATTTTTCAGGATTCAACAAGACTCTCTTTTAATTCCTTCAGGCGATAAACCCCCACTCCTAACCGTTCGGCGAAGCCTTCGTCCACCAGCGAGTGGTTGCCCTTTCCCGCTTCCACACGCGAGAGCCCTGTGATCTTTGCCAGCTCTCCGCGAGCGGTCTGGCCCGCACCTTTCAGGTATGCGCGAGCCACTTCACGCAGGGCCGTTTCGCGTTTGACCTTGACGGACAAAGCTTCGGCAAAGCGCCCTTCGGCAATCATCCAGATGTATGTGAACCAGGGTTCGTAGAGCACCTCCGCCGGTATCACTTTCATCGCCTTTTGCAGTTCGTCAATAGCGCGCGTAGCGCGAGCGCGTTCAGATATGCCCGCTTCCGCGCGCAGATCGCTTGTGGCCATCTCCCACTCGCGGCGCAGGATCTTCAAAATCATGCGGGCATCTGTCGAGAGTTCGGTCGATTCCTTTCGACGGGGCATTCCCAAAAGCGCATTGAAATGAGGTATCAAACGCGGCGCGATAAATGTAGAACGTCCCTTGATGAGCTTTGCATAATACATCCGTCCCCTGCGCATCACCTCATCCTTGAGTTGCCAGGCGAGGCTGGCCTCCGGGTCTTTCTGCACATTGCGCGGCATGTGAGCATCACGCCGTCCGCATACGGCTATGTAAAGAGAAGGCCCCGGGCGGCGAGCGTCTGTCAGTGTAGAGCAAAAGCCGAGGTCTTCGATCAGACTCTCGGCTTCGACGGCGTTTTCTACGCGCCGGTCAGGCGTGCGCCGCCACATCCGGTCACGATAGCTTTCAATCTCTTCGGGTAACTCCTCAGCCATGACGGGCAGTCTAATTACACGCCTGAGCTAATGCAAGATGATGAGCGATGAGAAAAGCATGAGCTTTAAGTTTTGAATTTTGAATTTTGAATTTTGAGTTTTAGACACTTGGCAGGTTCCACTAAAGTATCTGAGCTATTAAATCTCAATCCCAAAACTCAAAACTCAAAACTCAAAACTCAAAACTCAAAACCCTTGTTATGGCCTCACGAATAATCGAGCACCCCTGTGTGCATGGTCATCTTCCATTCATCACCGACTCTTGAATATACCTTGCACACGCGACCTTTCCAGTGGTTGGCGTTGCCTTCCCGGTCGCGCCAGAGCGTATCTATATCAACCACGGCAAATGCGCCGTCGCCTTCTTTCGAAACTTCGATCTTTTTGATCTCTCGCCTGTTGTGAACCAGTCTGTGTGTATCAAATAATTGCTGCCACCCCTGCCGCCATCTGTCGTAATCGTACCGCCCCCATACGATGACCCAGTCCAGAGGGTCGTGCGATTTTGGAGTCCTCGGCCACGGCCAGACCATGTCTGGATGAAAAACAGTCATCAATAAATCCACATCCTGAGTGTCCCACGCCCGTGTCTCGCGATTTACAATCTCTTCTATTTCCCGGTGAATGTCTCTCATTCTGTGCTCCTTTCGTTGCAATCAATGGGCGATAAACGAGATGGATTCTTTTCTTTTTGAGAATTTGCTGTCAACTCGATTGTGAAACCCCTGCCTTTGCGTGATAGTATCTGCTGGTTATAAGCCACACGAATTCACGGGCTATTTTAATCTGGAGAGAATTGTTGAAATTATGAGCAAGAATTGGAATGAACTGGCCTCAGAGCTTAATTCGCTTTTGAAACTGCAATCGCCGCCGCTTGCGATCACATTTTCTAAAGACGCGCCACAGGGTGTGCCGCGCTTCGAGGGCCCCGTGCCTGACCCCGGCCCGGACGGGCGCACCGGAAAAGTGCCAGCGGGTTGCGTATTCTGGGTCGAAGCCGCAAATAAGACCTTTACAACCGAGCCGGAAGACCACGGCAATTGCAGCGTCGGAAGCCTCACTCACGGTCTCAAGACGCTCGAAGAGGTCGCGGGCAATTCCGATGTGGCCGCGCTACTCGAATCCGGGTGGGTGACTATGGATGTGGTTCCGCAAATCCCAACCGTAAGCGACCGCCCGAATTTCATTACTTACGGCCCGCTCGAAGAGGCCGGGCTTGACCCGGATGTAGTCTTTCTGCGCCTTAACGCCAAACAGGCTATGGTGCTTTCGGATGCCGTGCCGGGGTTGCGCTTCGAAGGCAAACCGCAGTGCCACATCATCCCAATGGCAAAGGAGCAAAATCAGATAGCCGTCAGTGTAGGCTGCATGCTCAGCCGCGTCCGCACGGGAATGGCGAATTCCGAAATGACCTGCGCCATACCTGCCGGAAGACTGGCCGAAGTGGTTGAGTCGCTCAAGACCACCGCAGTAGCCGATACGGCGGTTGCCGCCTATGCCAGCCAGGACGCGCATCGGTTTGGCCGTTAAATATCGATGAACAAGGGGTTGCTCGGTAGAGGAAACGGCTGCCTCGGATGCGTGATTCTTGATGCGTGACCGCCGGAGGGGCCGCAGATTTAAGCGGACTTGAAGGCTTGCTAAATCACATATCACGCATCACGTATCAGACGTAATTCAGGGTTTTTGGATTCTATTGGCCTGTTGCCGAAAGCCAATTGGCAGCTCGTAAATGCTGTAATTGCTTGCTATGAGTCAATAGGACACGCCGCTTTAAGGCCACGAAAGACCTTAAAAGGATGTCGGGTCAAACTGACGCCTTCAAGAGGGCTCTAAAAGCGCATGGGTCATTTGGAGGCACAGCGTTCCCTGATCGGGTCAGGCGTTTTATTTGTGAATCTCTTTTGCAGATGGCTAATTGCAGTAATAATTAGAGAAACGCCTTTCAGGGATGATCGTCGGCAACAGGAATATTCTCTTAGGAATTGTGGCGCGCAACTTGCCACTGTAAACCGACGGATTTTTTTCTCACATCTGTATAATTCGCAAGCATTTCACCTGACGGACGCTATTTGCAGTAATGTTCGTCCCAAAGCCTGATTAGTATGATCGGCGAATGGTAAGAAACGATAGCAAGAAGAATATGACAGGGGGTCCGGCAATCATTGGCAGCGCGACCGCTCATCAATTGAGCTGGCCGGAGCCGTTCGTAATAGCCACTCTCCAAATCACACTGGCAGACGTTTTTTTAATTGCTAAGGAAAGGCACCTAGAAAGTTAAGGAGGAAATCTATGAGCGCAAGTACGGAAAGGCAGTCTGGCGCGCAGCCGGAGTCTTTGCAATCACTGGTTCAAATCTCGTCCAAAGAAGAAACGATTCAAAAGAAGCTGGCACAGGAGAGATTGAGACTTTTGCAGGAACTGGGCATCGAGGAAAAGAGCGTTGAACACTTCGCAAAGCCGGTCGAGCGCACTTTTACGAAGGAGCAACGAGCCTATACGACGCTCCTGTTCGGCGGATTGACCTGGAGGCACGAGCGATTGATACAGGGTGCGCTCGAAGGGCTCGGCTACAAATGTCAGTATCTGCCCACTCCCAACGTAGCTGCTTTCCAGTTGGGCAAAGAATACGGCAACAACGGCCAGTGCAATCCCACCTATTTCACGGTCGGAAATCTTGTGCAGTATCTTCAATCGCTCGAACAGCAGGGCCTGTCTCGCCAGGATATTATAGACAACTATGTCTTCTTCACGGCGGGCGCTTGCGGTCCGTGCCGCTTTGGGATGTATGAGAGCGAATACCGGCTGGCGCTTCGCAATTCCGGCTTCGAGGGATTCCGCGTAATGCTGTTTCAGCAATCCGGCGGATTGAATCAGGCCGAGGCCGAAGCCGGGCTTGAGCTAAACGTAGACTTCTTCCTCGCGATCCTGAACGCGCTGAACATGGGCGATCTGATCGGCGATGCCTGCTATCAAATCCGACCCTACGAGTTGAGCGAGGGCGATACCAACACCGCTATGGAAGAGTCGCTCGAACTTCTGCGCGAAGTCTATCGCAAGCATCGTTCGTTTACGCTTGAGGGCAAAGCGGGCGGCTTCCTCAAGAACCTGCCAAAGGTCGGCGGCACGGCCGAGTACATTGGCAAATTCGTAGACCAGTTGTTCGGCGATGAATACACCTCGGCCTTCAAGGCCGTGGGCGACCGGCTTGCAACCGTCAAGGTAGACCGCACCCGCGTCAAGCCCATCGTCAAGGTCACGGGCGAATTCTGGGCTCAGACCACAGAAGGCGACGGCAACTTCAACATGTTCAAGTTCCTCGAACGCGAAGGCGCGCAGGTCATAGTCGAGCCAATCGGAACGTGGATTATGTACCTGATTCATCAGGCCAAGCAGCAGAAGGTTGACCGCAAGGGCGTAAGCGAAGATGAAGCGATGCCGCCGGCCTGGAGAATCGACAAGCGACTCAAGAACGAGATGAAGGTCCGCAAGGCGACAACCCAGCTTACGCTTGCCGAAGCGATATTCAAACGCGAGTGGAATCGCCTGCGCGAGGCGCTCAATAACCTGCCGCACGAGCTTGTAGATCAGTACGAACTTCAGCGAGCGGCTCATCCTTACTACAATTCGCGGGCGGCGGGCGGCGAAGGACACCTCGAAGTCGCAAAGAATATTTACTACTCCAACAAAGACCTCGCTCATATGGTCCTGTCGCTCAAGCCGTTCGGCTGTATGCCTTCCACGCAATCAGACGGCGCTCAATCGGCGGTCGTCAATCAGTATAAAGACATGATCTACCTGCCAATCGAGACATCGGGCGAGGGCGAGATCAATGCGCACAGCCGCGTGCAGATGGCTCTGGGCGAAGCTAAGGTGAAGGCCAAACAGGAGATGGCCCGCATACTTGAGCAGACCGGCCTCACGCTCGACGAGGTGCGCGCCTATGCTGATGAACACCCCGAGCTTCAAAGCGGCCTCTACCATGTGCCGCACCACAAGGGTGTGATCGGCTCGGCGGCCAACTTTGTCATGCACGTTTCCGAATTGATGGCGAAAGATAAAGGCAAACGCGCATCCAGCTACGCCGCCGATTAAGCAGTGGTCAGTGTTCGGTGGCCGGTTGTGAATAACGACTGGCCACCGGCCAATGAACGACGAAAAGAAAGAGTTGGAGTAGACGATGAGTCAAGACTACGAAAAACTATACATAGGTTTGGATGTTGGTTCGACGACCGTCAAGGCGGTAGTTGTAGACCCCGTAAAAGACGAAATCCTATGGCAGGATTATCAGCGTCACGATACCAAACAGCCCGAAAAATGCCTGGAATTCCTCAAGCGCATCGAAGCCGATTTCCCGATTCCCAAAGAAAACGTGAGGATATTCATCACAGGGTCGGGAGGCGGAAACGTTGCGACCATGATCGGGGCCAAGTTTGTGCAGGAGGTCAACGCCGTATCGCTTGCGGTCGAAAAACTTTACCCCGAAGCCGGTTCGGTCATCGAACTTGGCGGTCAGGACGCCAAGATCATCATATTCAAGGAAGACCCGGAAACCGGCAAGAAGAAAAAAATCCCTTCGATGAATGACAAATGCGCGGGCGGAACCGGCGCGGTCATCGATAAGATCAACGCCAAACTCCGCATCCCGCCCGACAAGCTCTGCGACATGGGCTACTACGATATAAAGCTCCATCCGGTAGCGGGCAAGTGCGGCGTGTTTGCCGAAACCGACATCAACTCGCTTCAGAAAATGGGCGTGCCGCCTTCTGAGCTTATGGCCTCGCTGTTTGAAGCGATCATAGGCCAGAACCTCGCCGTGCTTACGCGAGGCAACACCCTGCGCCCGCACGTTTTGCTGCTTGGCGGTCCCAATACATACATCCGGGGCATGGTCGAAGGCTGGAAGTCCAATATCCCGAAGGTGTGGGAAGAGCGCAACTATCCGCTGCCCGAAGGGGTTGACCCGAAAGACCTGATAAAAGTGCCGGAAAACGCGCAGTACTTCGCGGCACTCGGCGCTGTCGAATTCGGCAAGTCCGAAGACGATAGTATAGGCGTTTATCGCGGCACTGCCGATCTTGAGTATTACATCACCTACGGTCGCATCGAAGAGAAGAAGAAGGCCGGAGGAAAGGGACTGTCGGAAGACGAAAAGGATCTGCTGGAATTCAAGGAGAGATACAAGCGCAAGAAGTTCACGCCCGCCACTTTTGAACCGGGGCAGGTCGTTGAAGGTTTCATAGGTCTGGACGGCGGCTCGACTTCTACGAAAGCCGTGCTGCTCGATAAGGACCGCAAGATTCTTGTGAAGACTTATCAACTGTCAAAAGGCAACCCGATAGAAGACACCATGGAAGTCTTCGGCAAACTCGAAAAGCAGGTAACCGATCAGGGCGCAACTCTCAACGTACTCGGCGTAGGCACTACCGGATACGCAAAAGACATTTTGAGAGACACGCTCAACGCCGATGTCGCTTTAGTCGAGACGGTCGCGCATACCGAATCCGCTTTGCAGTTTTACAAAGATGTGGATGTGATCGTTGACGTGGGCGGACAGGACATCAAGCTGATAATCCTGAAGAATCGTCAGGTCAAAGACTTCAAATTGAACACGCAATGCTCGGCTGGAAACGGCTACTTCCTGCAATCGACGGCCGAAGGTTTTGGCATGCAGGTAGAGCAGTACGCCGACATAGCCTTCAGCGCGCAGGCGATGCCCACGTTCGGTTACGGATGCGCGGTCTTTATGCAATCCGACATTGTTGACTTTCAGCGACAGGGCTGGAAGCCCGAAGAGATCATGGCGGGTCTTGCCGCCGTGCTTCCGAAAAACATCTGGCTCTATGTTTCGCAGATACCAAACATCGCCGCGCTCGGTACAAACTTCGTCTTGCAGGGCGGCACTCAGCACAACCTCGCGGCGGTCAAGTCTCAGGTTGATTTTATCGAGTCGCGCTTTAAGGGCAAAGATATCCAGCCGCGAATCATAGTCCACGAGCACTGCGGCGAATCGGGCGCGATTGGGGCTGCAATCGAAGCGGTAAGACTCTGGGAAAACGGTCGCCGGACAAGCTTTATCGGATTGAAGAGCGTCGAGGATATCACCTATGTCACGCATCGCAATGAGGACACCAGGTGTTACTTCTGCAAGAACAAATGTCTGCGCACCTTTATTGACGTGAAGGTGTCGGATAAAGAGAGCACCGAACCGCCGCGCAAATCGAAGATTCCGATCCTGCCGGGCGTGCAGCGCCTTATCGTAGGCAACTCTTGCGAGAAGGGGCTGGTCGAAGACGTGGCCGATATGCGGGTCATCAAGAAGGGGCTCGATTCGATGAAGTCCGCAAATCCGAACTTTGTCGAGATCGCGGCCAAAGCCGCATGGCGCAGCTACAATCCGCAGAAGGTGGCGGACCCGGCTCATAAATATGCTTTCACAAAGTCGCAGAAACAGCGCAACGAATTGCTCAAGAAACGCGAGTCCCTGCGCATAGGCATTCCGCGCGTTCTTAATCAGTATTCGATCAATCCGTTTGTTTCGGCTTACTTTGAAAGCCTCGGAGTCAAACCGCAGAATCTGGTTTATTCCGATTACACAACCGAGCAGCTTTACAAAGAAGGCGCGAAACGCGGGGCCATCGATCCGTGCTTCCCGTCAAAGGTGGGCATACCGCACGTTCACAACCTGCTCCAGGTTCATCACAAAAAGAAGCCGCTCGATTTTATCTTCTTCCCGATGATAGACGCTCTGCCCACCGATCTTGTCAACACGCAGGGCAGCCGCGCATGCCCTACCGTCACGGCAACGCCCGAAGCGGTCAAGGCGGCATTCATCAAAGAGGGCGATCTGTTTGCGCAATTGGGCACCAGATACCTTGACCCGATTCTGAATCTCGATGAGCCGCCACTGCTTGAAAAGCAGATGTATGAAGTATTCAAAGACCTGCTAGGTCTCACGCAGGAGGAGAATCATCGGGCCATCGAAGAAGGATTCAAGGCGCTCGATACTCTCTATAATGTGACGCTGCGCGGCGCGGGCCGCGAGGTGCTCGAAAAACTCGAAGCCGAAGACGGGCTTGGAGTCGTGATGCTTGGTCGTCCTTATCATAACGATCCGGGCATCAATCACGAGATACTTGAAGAGTTCCAGAAGCTTGGATACCCGGTCTTTACTATGGACTCGCTGCCGATAGATGACGACATACTGTGGCGGTTGTTTGGCGACGAAGTGCGGGCGGGAATAATCAAGCATCCGATGGACATTCAGGATGCGTGGAAGAATTCCTATTCGGAAAACACCAGCCGCAAGATCTGGGCCGCGAAATACACGGCGCGCCATCCGAATCTAGTAGCGCTGGAGCTTTCGTCGTTCAAATGCGGCCACGACGCGCCGATTTACACCGTGGTCGAAGAGACCGTTCAGAATGCGGGTACGCCTTACTTCTGCTTCAAGGACATAGACGAAAATAAACCGACCGGCTCTATCAAGATCAGAGTCGAGACGATAGGTTATTTCCTCAAGCGCTATCGTGAAGACATGATCAAGAACAAAGGCAAGGTAAGGACGCTGGAAGAGAAGCTTGCCGAATTCGAGCGTCTTCTGCGATTGCAGGCCGAGGCAGAAGAGAAAGCCAGTTCGCGGCGAGGTTCAATTATTTCGCTGCCCGTGCTTTCAGGCAATGTGCCACAGTATCAGATAGGCGCTTCGGGAGACTAGGAAAGTGATTCGTGACCAGTGACGCGTGATGCGTGATTTTCAGGGACCCGAATCGTCATCAGTTGATTCCCTTTTCACGAATCACGCGTCACTGGTCACGTTTTGAGTATGCGAAATTCGGAAAAGATAATGTTTGAGGTTTATCGTGAAGCCAGCTACAACCGCAAATACAAGGTTGTCTACTTCACGGAGTTGGACGAGCACAACAAGGAATCGGAGATCAACCACGCCCTCGCGGGGGATCATTTCCTCGATGGGTTCTTGAGTGAGGACCACAAGGATGAAGCGAAGGCCGTAATTGATCGCACTCTGGACCGGCTTAATCGGGGTGAGCAGGTCGGCCCGGAAGAACTTGAGCGGGAGCTTGCCGAATATCTGGCTTGAGCTTTCGCCGGAGCTTTTTTCGATTCGGGGACGAACGTATTTGCCAGGCACTGGCGCAATCGGGAAGCGGTTATCCGGTTGATCCGCTGTGCTTAAATTCTGACAGCAACAGCGAAGTTGGAAATATGTTTTTGAGGCTTCGCACATTACTAGGAGATAGTTATGCACAAGCCAATAAAGTATGTTGAAAAAGGATTGACCTTGGCCGCTCGCGGCTCCTGGGCCCTGTTCGAGAGATTCAATCGCATCAAACAGAATCCCTCCTTCACTCCTGCCTGGAGCGATAAGCCTCTCTTGAAATCCTATCAGAAGGTCAAGCCTCCTCTCGGCTGGCCTCGCACTACCGATTCCCTCTGCCCTCGCTGCGTTCCCGAAATCCGCCAGCAGGTCCTCGACGGCATTCTTCCCGTCGATATCCTCAAAAATGAACGCATCGGCGAAATCAAGGCCCAGATCATCGAACGCGACGGCAATATCCTCATGGTCAAGGATTGCCCTAAACACGGCCACTTCGAAGACATCATGGCTATCGACGCCGATTTCTTCAAACACCTTGAACAGGTCTTTCCTGGCTCTGACATCCGCGCTCACAACGACGAGACCCTTCACGATCACGGCTCTTCTACCATAAAATACGGGCGCGGCTCTGTCCTTACGATAGATCTCACAAATCGCTGCAACATGATGTGCGACCCCTGTTTTATGGATGCCAATCAGGTTGGCTTTGTTCACGAACTCACCTGGGATGACATCAAGACCATGCTCGACAACGCGATTTCTATCAAGCCCCGCCGCCAGTTGAGCGTTCAGTTTTCGGGCGGGGAGCCAACGCTTTCGCCCTACTTTTTGGATGCCGTCAGGTATTCACGCAAGGTTGGCTACAACAGCGTGCAGGCGGCTACAAACGGGATAGAGTTTGCAAAGAGCGCCGAGTTTGCGCGTCAAGCGGCAGAAGCGGGGCTGAGATATGCGTATCTGCAATTCGATGGGATCGGCAACGCTGCAAACGAGCACAGAAAAGTCGGGAACCTCTTTGATGTGAAGTTGCGAGCAATCGAGAACCTCCACAGCGCGGGAGTGGAGATTGTGCCAGTGACAACGATCATAAACGGGATAAACAACGAGCAGGTGGGGCGGATAATCCAGTTTGCGCTAGATAATCCAAAGAAGACCTCGTTTTTGTCGTTCCAGCCCGTTTCGTTCACGGGGCGAGATGAGGCGATCACGGACGAGCGGAGAATGGCGCAGAGATACACGCTGTCGCACCTGGCGCACGATGTGAAGAAACAGACGGGGCTGGGAGAGCCAGTGAGAGACTGGTTTCCGATCTCGTTTATGAGCACATTTTCAGACTGGTCGGATCTGGTGCACGGGCCAGAGGCGGACTGGGGGCAGTTGAGTTGTGGATGCCATCCGAATTGTGGAGTAGGTATGGCGATCATGGTGGACAAGGAGACGAAGGAGTCGGTGCCAGTGACGGCGTTTTTGGACGGGGAGCAGTTGGCGAAGGATGTGATGAAGGTCAACGATGCTGGGAGAGGGAAGTGGCTGTCGATAGTGGGGATGGCCCTGGCCTTGATGAAGAACTACGACCCGTACCAGTCGCCGACGCATTTCAAGTTAAAGGATTTGTTGACGAAGTTTGACAAGACGTGGGGAGCGACGGGGAAGAATTATGGGAAGGTTTCAGGAGACCGGACGAAGGAAGACATAGAGAAGAGGAGAGCAGACAGGTGGAACTTCCTGTTCATAGCGGGGATGTGGTTTCAGGATTTGTTCAACTATGATTTTCGGCGGACGGAGAGGTGCATAATCCCGTATGCGACGCAGGAAGGGGAGATAAGTTTCTGCGCATACAACACGGGGATAGGGTGGAGGAACATAGTAGAGAAGATGCACATGACGGCGAGTTTGACGAAGTGGTATGAGGAGTACGGGAGGCACGAGATATTTGCGGGAGGGAGAGCAGTAGAGTTAAACAGTGTAGAGCACAATCTGGTGTTGAAGGAAGAGATAATCACGAGGGAAGTGCAACACGACCTGGACGAGTTAGGGATAGCGAAGACGGCGAGGGAAGAGAAGCAGAGGGCGAGGGCAGCGAAGTTGAGCGAAGCGGAGAACTTGAGGATGGCGAAGTTGTACCGGCAGCACGTATTGAAAGAGAGCGGGGAGCCGGAGGCGAAGTTGGTACAGTTGGGAGTAGGGCCGAAGGTGGAAGGGAAGCTGGTGCAGATGGGAAGCAAGGGGAAGGGGCAGGCGCAGGAGGAGAGAGCCGGTTTTGGCGACTAACCTGACCTCTGATTTGAAAACAACAAAGGCCACCGAAATATCTCGGTGGCCTTTTTGAATTACTCTTCCTCATCTTTCCAGGCGGCAAATCCGCGCCGCTTGAACGCTTCGCCGACTGCCTCGGCCAGAGCCGCCCGCGACATCTGCTGCGTCTTATCTTCATTGATTACCTCAAAGGTTTGAACAGAGGCAAAAATATCCTCAAGGCGGGAATCCTTGTCTTCGCTTAAAATCTTTATCTGCCCCTTGTTGTTGAGTAGGAACTGGTGGCTGGAATCGGGGTCGCTGAATTTGATTTCAACTCGATTATCAATCACGTATCGTCTCAGTTCTTGCAGCTTCAAAACCATGTTTTCTTTGTCCTTCTTCTTCGTTAAATAAGATATCTTCAAAGTCATACATTATCGCTTCAGCCACGGTAGTTGTCATCTTCGGATGGCGAAGAGTTTTTCTTGTCTGGTCTTTGAGTTCGACCCACTCTTCCAGCAGCGACACCTGGGGTTCGAGCAATCCGGTTATATCAACCTCTTCGCCGGGGCGAAAATTCAGCTCGCAGGCTTGAAGTTCCACAGGCTTTTTTGGATTGAAAAGCGGTATGCCCCACTTGCGACAGATGAGCGGCCTCGCATCATAGATCGAGCAGGCATCATCGATGAGCGCCGGGCAGGGAAGTCTCAATCCGGGGCGCGGCGTTATGGCTTCTTCGCCGTCGTCTTCATCGTTGTCTAAGGTCAATTTTCTGGCCTTTGCGATGTAATCGCGAGCCGAGGCGCGCAGGCGGTGGCGGCGCTCTTCGGGCATAGCTTTTACTGCGCGAGATATGTAGGCGGCTTCGATTAGCGAGATCGAAAACATCTGACTGCAACACATCGAACAGCCTTTACCGCACTGCATGCGGTCGGCAAACTGCTCGAAGACACGGTGAAACTCCGCGTCTACCGATGAGGCGTGGCGCTCATAAGCCTTGAGAGTCTCTTCTTTGTCGGTGGCCTTCATTTGCTGATCCTTGATTCCCGCCCTGACATTGTATCCACATATCATAGATCAGGCCACGCGGATTCTCGCTCGCCCTCAAAGGGCTTTGACATTTCTTTCCGCCGACGTTTACAGTAAGCCGTAGCGTTTAGACCTGACTTGCCATCCAGTTGAAGTTTATTGTCTTCGGTTATGTCACTGCTTGAAATATTAAAGCTCGTAGGATTCGCCACCGGGGCGGCGCTGCACCTCTACATCGCCTGGTTGATCTGGAAGAGGCGGCTGGGCGCACGCGAGCATATGACGCTTGCCGAACGCACATTCGTATTGCTGGGTCTTTGTCTGGGCGGGTGGTTTCTCGGAAATATGCTCACTATGCTGCACCTTCTGCTGCTTGGCAGCGAGCGGCTAACCTCTCTTTTGAGAGTCTGGGATACCATTACTATGATCGGCGTAGCGCTGGTCCCTTCCGCGCTACTTCACGCGCACTTTGCCGTCTGGAGTTCATTTAATAAGAATCGGACTGCAAGCGAGAGGCAGGCCCGAATCGCGGGGCTGGCTTTTTATGCGCCGATGATCGTGCTGCCTTATGCGATCTACCTGATCAATACCGGCGATTACCAGTTGTTTTTTGTAAAGCTCAGAAGATTGCTTATTCCCTATTCCGTATGGTGGATGTATGCCTTCTGGTCGGCGTCGGCAATTGACTGGGTGATCAAGGATCGCCTAAATATATCTGCCACACGCGAGCGAGCGTTCTTCAAATTGCTCGCCATTTTCCTGTTCATCATAGGCGGGTTCGAATTCGCCATAGTCGGGTTGCGTCGCTCAGGCCCGAACGATTTTCTCTGGGTAGCCTACATTTTGCTGTCGCTTTTGCCGACTTTCTTTGTGGCCTACTACGTCTATCGCTACAAGATAGTGGACATCATCATAAAAGACAGCTTGATGTACGCGGGATTCGCGGTCGTCTTTATAGCGGTTTACACTTACGGCGTGAGGCAACTGGATCAATTTTTTGTCGAGCGATTTGGGTCGCGGCCCGGAGTGATCGAAGCGATATTGATACTCGGGATGGTCGCGCTGGCCGGTCCCGTCATACGGGTGATCGAGAGAATGGTGCATCGCCTGTTTGCTCATGAGATCGGGTTGTACCGCGACGTTGTGCGACAGGTGTCGGCAGGCACTGCGGGGCTTGGTGAACTCGACGCGGTTGTGCGGTACACGGAAGAGATCATTCGCCGGGGGCTTGATCTGGCGCGGGTTCGCGTAGTCCCTTCAATCGCTACGCTCGCCGAAGGCCCCGAGCGGCGGCTGATTGAAAAGCTCCGCCTCTGGCAATCGGATATGATCGAGACGGACGAGGATTTGACGGAACTGGGCGCGAGCATCGCTTACGGCCTCAGACGCGAAAACAAAGTTATAGGGCTGATGATAATAGAGGCCGAAGCTCAGACGTTGACATCTGAGAAGCGATCTATTCTCGATGTGCTGGCGGGGCAGGTAGCCATCGAAGTCGAAGGCTGCCTGCTTGTAGAAGAAAAGATACGACTCGAACGTGAGCTTGCCGCGCGCGAGCGACTGGCTACGCTTGGACAGATGGCCGCTACCGTAGCGCACGAAGTCAAAAACCCGCTCTCTTCGATCAAATCCATAGCCCAGGTGATGCGCGAAGAAGAGTCGCTCAAGGAATACGACCGTGATCTGGAGTTGATCGTCAGCGAAATAGATCGCCTCAACCGGACTGTTTCGCAACTTCTCGCCTTCTCGCGCCCAAATCATCAAGACAGCCGCCCCGTGTCGATGTCGGAATTGCTCGACTCCACGATGGCACTCATTGGCAAAGAGGCTCGCGAACTGCGCGTCGCGCTGAACGTTGTGGTTGATCAGGATGTGACGCTTACAGGCGCGCAGGCCTCGGCGGTGCGCGAGGCGCTCGGCAATCTTGTGCTCAACGGTCTTCAGGCAACGGGCGAGGGGGGAGAGGTCGCCGTGGTTGCGAGCGTGGAATTCGACAGGCAAAAGACCCACTCGGAGAGAGGCACCCCGTCTTCGTCCAGCGTGATGCTTACGATCACAGACACGGGGCCGGGCATTCCCGAAGAAGATCAGCGCCGGGTGTTCGAGCCTTTCTATACCACCAAGTCCAGAGGCACGGGATTGGGACTTGCCATAGTTCAGCGCCGTATCGTTGAGCTTGGCGGCATTATAGAACTCAAGAGCCCCGCACGCGACGGCCACGGAACCGAGTTCCGGTTAATAATTCCACTTGCGCCTGTTGGCGGAGAAGAGATGGCCGTCCCTGTGCCGGTCATTTAATCTCCGCTTGCCGTGGCATCGGACGCTTTCTTTTTGGTTTGTTTGTCGTGTGAGCGGAAAAGAAAAAAGGCTAAGCCTCCTGCTGCCGTCAGCCCCGCGATTATCAGGAGTATCATCACGTAATTATCTGAGAAGAACTTTATTACGTACTGGCCATATCTTGAAGCCATGTAAGCGACTATAGTGAATCTGATGACGCGGCCTGCGGTGAGCGCGAGCAGGAATTTTTTGAGCGGATAATCAAGCGCCCCCGCGCCCATAAAAATCGGACCTATCGGAAAAGGGGGAGGCAGGATCGTGGGTACAAAGACGGCTCCGAATCCCCATTTCTCGAAGGCTCGGCATACGCGGTCAAATTTCTTTTTGGACATTCTTTTTTCAATGGCCTCTTCACCGCCCTTGCGCCCAAGTTCATAGCTCAGATACCCGCCGATAACCGACCCGGCAACAGCCATCGCGGCATAATAAGGCCACCAGGTTTTTTGCCCCGCCGCAAGCACGATGGTCAGCAAATCCAACCCGCCCGGGGTTGGAATGACGGAACTGTCAAGAAAACCCATAAGGATCAGGCCAAGCCCCCCGAGTTTTCTGAGGAGACTCCAGAACTCTATGAGCACTGCAAGCAATAGCTGCATAATCCTCGATTGCTACCGACATCTGCTCACAGCGTCCTGTTTGTATTGTAATGGAGCGAGCAGACATGGGGAAATCTGCTTTAGCATGCTCCCAGGGCTATTGCAAAGTCGAGCAAAAATGTAGGGGCAGCCCTTGTGGCTGCCCGAATCGCGCGTAAGCGCGATGACAGTCATCGCCCTTCGGGCGATCCGGGCAGGGACAAGCCCTGCCCCTACCATACATGTCAAGCTACTTTGCAATAGCCCTGAGCATGCTCCCCCTTAGACGAGTTTTGCATATTTGCGGTCACAGCCTCTAAATCATACCCCGAGAGATCGGTGCAGATGGATTTGAATGAAAGGCGGGGTTAATAGGCCGGGACGGACGCGGATGCGGCGGATATACGCGGATCTGACCTAATATGAGCTAATCCGTTTGAGGAAAACTAAAATTCAGTTGCCACGGTTTTACTTCCCGTGGTGCTCCTGCCATGCCTTCACATAGCGGGCGGTCTTTGGGTTTGCTTCATTCCACTTTGGCGCGTCCCGGCTATCGGCAATCATTATGAGCGCGAGAGCTACCATGCGGTCTACCTTAGCCATGTTTGCATAGTCTATTTTCTCCCAGTGATCGCCCGCGCCGTGATAGTCGGCGTAATCGAAAGCCACGCACAGCGTATGAGCGGGGACACCTTGATCGGCAAGCGCCTGGTTGTCGCTGCGGCCAAAATAGGCATCGCTATTCTGGGCATGCTTATAGACGGTGATGCCTGTAAGCGAGCCGGCTTGTTTCAGAATCTCCCCTACATCGGAATAATCAAAACCCGTCAGCGAGGCATTAGCGATTTGCGGCCCTTCGGTGCTGTCGGTGCGGCCTACCTGTTCAAGATTGATGTCGGCTACAGTCTTCTCGATTGGAAAGATCGGGTGCCGTCCGTAATAACGCGAGCCGAGCAGCCCTTTCTCTTCGCCAAAGACGGTCATAAAAACAAGGGTCCGTTTTGGTCGCGCCTTCAGCGTGGCCAGGGCCGATGCTATCTCGATGACCGAAACCGTGCCGCTCCCATCATCGTTCGCGCCGTTAAATATTTTGTCGCCCGGAAGACTCGGGTCCACGCCAATATGATCGTAATGCGCTGTGACCAGCACATAAGTATCTTTCAACTGCGGGTCCGATCCGCGCAGGATGCCTATGACATTGCGCAGCTTGACGGGGTGCTCGTCAGGCGCGGCAAGATGAATAGAGACCGTACCCGTATTCGATGCAGATGCCATCGAGTCATACATTTTTACTACTGCCGGATCGTGAACGGTGATGAAAGGCGTTGAAGCGGTTGAAGCGATATCTCGGCGGTTTTCGGGGTCTATCAACCGGCTGGACGCGGGGCCTGTGCCGGTCGGACTGCTCCGGTCAATCGAAATAATCACAGCCGCTTTAACCTCTCCCATCTTCCTCATGAACTGGCTTCTGGCCTGATACAGTTCGCCCCGTCGAGAACGGTCTGCTTTGCGAAAATCGGGTATCTCGGTCAGTATCGCCTTTCCCTGCGCATCAACGCCAAGCGCCGAGATAGCCGCAGAATCTTCATAATTCACCTTGAGCAAAGGAGCGCGCGAAAGATCGAGGGCCTGATTAAGAGAAATGCTCACCCGATCCTTATCGACCTTGATAGTCTCTTTCCCGGTATCAAACTTTAGCTCAAACCCATCAGGCGTACGCTCTGAAACAAGCCAGTTGGCCGTTTGAAAATAACCATCATCGCCCGCGGGTTCGAGACCTGCGCGGCGAAACTGCGCGGCAATATACAGAGCGGCAGTATCGAGCCCCGTTGATGGAGTGTTGCGCCCTTCGAGCATGTCAGAGGCGATAAATGACAGATGGCCTTCGAGCGACGAAGCGGAGATATGATCAAGAGTCGCCTGCCTGCTCCGGGTCAGAGCCGATTGCCGGACACTCTTCTGCTGCGCCCCCATACAGGAAACGGCCACAATCAGAATCAGGCTCGTGATTACACTCTTGTTGAAAAACCGAAAATTAATTCGCATTTTGCTCCTTCTGGTTTTTGTCTATAGACCGCCGTACGGGCAAGGGGCTATCTTTATCCACGATCTCGCCGCAGGGTCAGCCCGCCGTCTACGGTGATTACCTGGCCGGTTATGTAATTATCAGGCTCGACGAGCAAGCGCACGACGCGAGCAATATCTTCGGGGCGACCGAAGCGTGGAATGACTTCCTGATCGATGAAGAAGTCATATTTGCCCGACTCGATTGACTTCATCGCCATCCCTGCGCGATTGACCCCGGGCGCTATCACGTTCACACGAATGTCGGCGGGCCCGCCCGCCTGCTTGGCCATTATGCGTGCTGCCTGTATCAGAGCCGTTTTCGGCCCTGCGTAATTTACACTCGATTCAAAGACCGCCACTGCCTGCATGGTCGAAGTCAACACTATTGCGCCCTGCTGGCCCCGGCGCTTCATGCTCTCAGCCGCCTGCCGCGCAAGCAACACGGGCGCGATGTAATTCTCTTCCATCGAAGCCTGCATGTCTTCATCGGTCATCTCCTCGAATTTCACGCGAGCCGGGTCGCCTGTGAAACAGATCAGCCCATAGAGGCCATCTCCTAGCCGGTCGGCTGTTTCGATGTAACGCCTGCGCTGGTCGGGATCGGAAATATCTCCTTCAACCAGATGAAGAGTAGTATCGTATGCGGCTTCGACTACCTGTTTGAGCGCCCTTGCCCGGTCGCGGTTGCTGCAATATCCGACTACGAGCTGAGCACCTTCGCGCGCGAGCAATGCGACCGTGGCGCTTCCGAGACCGCCTGTTCCGCCCGCCACTAAAATCACCCGGCCTTCGAGGGATCGCTCGTTGAAATCAAAGTCAAATTCCTGATCTAAAGTAGGCATTCAATTCTCCCCGGTTCGCAAAAATGTGGAAAATAAGTTTCTATCAAGCACACCCGGTTATCAAGCCTGTGACGCGCTTGCCTTCTCTTTCACAACTTTTATCTTGACCCTATCCCTGATAAACAGCGCGAGGGCCGGCACATAAATCGCCGCGCCCAGCCATAAAGGGATATTGGGATAATCGGTCGTGAACCAGAGCAGATAAAGCAAGACCGAAGCGCCGGTCAGATATAGCCAGGCCGCCCGTGGCGCAAAGCAGAGAAATGGAATTATCCACGCTACATACCAGCTATAGCGAGGGCTGCTGAGTATCATGAAAAGCCCTATCAACTGAGCGGCTCCGCGAGCGACATCCGTAACGTTGCGTTTCGGTTTCAATAGCTGCCACACGCCGAACCCCAGTAGAGCGAGGGCCGAAAAAACAGAGTATGCGGCAGTCGGCAAAGGGACAAACCATCGCACGAGGCTCAGCAGAAAATAGCGATTCCCGGCGTGCATATATCCTTCTTCTTTCAAATATCCCGGCAGGTATCCTATCACTTTCGCGCCTACGCTCAGATAAGGCAGATACGCGATTATGATCGTGAGGATAAATGCAGCTGCCAGATGGAGCAGGGGCCGGGGGCCGGGGGCCAGTAGGTTTATCAGGTCAATTTTCTTGCCTGTAGCTTTCTTCTCATCCCCAGCCCCCAGCCCCCCGGCCCCCGGCCCCCGGCCCCTGCGAAGCTGGCCCCCGGCCCCTGGCTCCTGCGAAGCTGGCCCCTGCGAAGCTGGCCCCTGCGGCAATTTCGCCGCGGCAAACACCGGCAGCAGCATGATCGGATAGAGTTTGACCAGGGTTGCGAGCGCGAGGGCTACGCCGGTAAGAGCGCGTTTTTCATAGGTCCAACAGAGAAGCGCGAGCGCCAGAAACGCCATGCTTGCCGATTCGATATGACCGCTGTGCGCGCCTTCCCAGATTACCAGTGGATGCCATGCGAAAAAGATGACAAGCGCGGGGTCCATCCTTGCCCGCGCAAGCGCAAGCATTATGGCCAGCGCCGCAAGCGCGTCAAACAAACTCATCGTTACTTTGAATGTCGTCACGCTCGATGGCCGTACAAGGTATGAGGCCAAAAATATCGCCTGCGCTACGGGTGGATAGATCGTATGCGCGAAATCCTTGCGATTTATGTTGGCATAGATCAGGTCGTCTCGCAGAGGAGCCAGTTCCTCTTCTGCCGGAATGTAACGGTAAGGGTTGATGCCCGATGCCTGCACGCGACCGTCCCAGATATAGCGGTAAACATCGCTCGACAGGAAGGGCGGCTCGGTCACAAGCCTTGCGCGAAAAGCCGCCGCAAACATCAGCACTATCATCAGCGTGAAAATCGTGACCGATGATAAATTGCGGGCCGCGTCTGTTGCGCGAAAGCGAGTAACCGCGTAACAGGCCAGAAGGTAAAACGCGAATTGGCCGATAAAGGTGGCGATGTAGGTTACGTTGCCCGGCGAATAGCGGTAAAGAGGCGCGCTGATGTGATAAAGCGCAAGGCTCAAAATGCCGAGAGCGACAAGCGAGACCTTGAATATTATGAAGGTCAGCATTTCTCGCTCGACACCGCCTGGCAAGAGCTTCGAATGACTTGTCATTACTTCCCGTCTGCCTGATATTGCGACCGGCGCGACAGGATGAAACGCCGGGTATTTGCCGCAAACCCGTTCAAGTCGGTCCTTTCGTTTGCGGCGGTTTTTATCTCTTCCATCAGTCGCTCGTATTCGGTGACGTTGTCTACATCATACCACTCGGGAAGCAGCGACACTTCGAGGTTTATCTCTCTTGCGCGCTCGATGGTCTGGGCGAGAACCATCTCGGTCGACCATGTTATTCGCTCGAAGAGTTGTCTGTGTGGTTGCTTGATCCCTATAAGGTAATAGCCTCCGTCCAGGGCGGGGCCGAGGACTACGCGGTCGCCCGGTCGCGCCAGTTCTTCAAATGCCTGCGCCAGATACCGGGGAGGCAAAGTCGGGCTGTCGGCGTCCATAATGGCGGCGCTTCGGAACCCTTCTCTCAGCAAATCCGCGAGCGCGTGATAGAGCTTGTCTCCAAAACTCTCGCCGCGTTGCAGCAGGAGGCGATGGTTGCCTGAGGCTATTCCTTCAAAATGGTGTTCGGCCCCGGCGGGCGTGTAAGATATCACGGTTTCGGTTTCGGGGACGCTTTCCATCAGCGCAAGAGTATCTTTGAGAAAGCAGCGATACAATTCGGTCGCGTCGTCAATGGAAAGAAGTGAGTGCAGCCTAGTCTTTACTGTTCCGGGCTGCGGCGCTTTTGCGGCTACCGCTAGTGCTTGGCGCATCCGTGTAGGTTTCGCTCCTTGGGTTGATCTTGTAAAGCTTGACGTTGTCCACAACCGGCTCGTCCGGCGATTCCACCTGTATGGTCAGGTGTCCTATTTTGAACCCTGATCGCAGCCTATACTGAAGCGCTTCGAGGGTTTCCTTGTGCGATGCGCCCGGCTCAATCGTAACGTGAACCGAAAGCGCTTCGTTGCCCGAACTGATCGTCCATACGTGTAGGTCGTGTACGCTTGTGACGCCTTCGATTTCGTGCATGGCCTCTATGACCGCGAGTATGTTTATATGAGACGGCGTTCCTTCCAGCAGAACGTTTACCGATTCGCGTATGAGTTGCCACGCGCCGTAGATTATAAGCAGGCACATGGCGATGCTTATAATCGGATCGGAGATCGTCCACCCCTTCAGCCAAATCAAAAGCCCCGCCGTGATTGCACCCACCGAGCCGAGCGCATCGCTGATGACGTGCAGAAACGCGCCGCGCATATTGAGGTTTTCCGCAGACGCCGCGTGCAACATCCACACGCTCACTCCGTTGATTGCCAGCCCTCCAATCGCGATCAGCGTCACTTCGAAACCTTCGACTGCCGGAGGCTGTTTGATGCGATGCAGAGCTTCGTAAAAAATCAGCAGCGAAATGACTACAAGACCCACGCCGTTTGCGAGCGCCGCAAGTATCTCCATACGGTAATAGCCGTATGTCTTCTTTGGTGTGATCGGCCGAGTCGAGAACCATAACGCGAGCAGCGCCAGCGAGAGCGCGGCAACGTCGGTCATCATGTGACCCGCGTCCGACAACAGCGCGAGCGAATTTGTTAAATACCCGCCGATTGCCTCCGCCAGCATGTAAAGGAATGTGAGCGCGAGCACAACAGAGAGTCTGCGCCGGTTGTTTGCTGAACCGTGAGAGTGTTTGTGCTCGTGTTTATGTTCCCCACTCATGGCAAAACTTCAATCCGGGTAAGCAGATCTGAGATTTCAAATCTCAAATCACTTCACTCCGTGCAATTCCACCTCGAAGATCAAAGTCGCGTTTGGCGGAATCATGCCCCGGCCCCTCTCCCCATAGCCGAGTTGCGCGGGTATGATGAGCTTGCGTTTGCCGCCTACTTTCATGCTCATAACGCCTTCATCCCACCCTTTGATAACGCGCCCGACACCGATCTGAAAAATCAAAGGCTGGCCTCTGTCAAGCGAACTATCAAATTTTTCTCCGTTTTCGAGCGTGCCCGTATAATCTACCGTGACCATCTGACCGGGTCTTGGGCTCTCTCCCGTGCCTTCGACCAGATCGATGTATTTCAACCCCGTAGGTGTAGTGATTTCCTTCCCGATCACGGCTCGTTCCTTTATCGCTGTCTCTTGCCACGACACGATCTGCCATCGCCCCTGACGCTTGACCCACACTCCTGTATGGCGAAACTGCCCGCTTGCTTCTTGTCCGCCTCTGCGGCCTTTCCACCTGGAGTGGCCGGTTATGATGGCCGTATTTCCCAAAGGGCGCACCAAAACATCTTCGGTCTCGAATGACTCGATTGAAACCGCGTCGTTTTTGAACGCCTCAAGAGTCTCCGCCTTATTGCTCGTCGACCCGTCCTGATTTGTGGCCATGTAATCCGGGGTCATCAACCGATCAAGCGCCGCCCGGTCGCGCTGTTTGAAGGCTTCGAACAATTCGCCTTCCATCTTCTTCAGGGTCTGCTCCAGGCTCAGGCCGGGGCGCACGTTGCGGCGCGGGCGTCTGGTCTTTGTCTGACTCGAAGCAACGATTGGCAAAGCCGCCAAAATCATCGTTGCCATCACAAACACTCGTCTCATCAAATCATCTCCTGTTTTACAGGGTCGTGCCCGGCGTGTTAAAGGGCTCACCGACTACAGGCTCCAACGCACGCCACAGTTTTTGCACGCGCTGTGCGGGTGATCGCTTTGAAGATCGTTTCTGAATTTCTGATAGAGATGTTCATTCCATATGTCCATCAGAGGCTGCTCGAACGCATTGCCTAAAATGAGCGAATCGTAATCGCGTTCGGCGAAGGGCGAAATGCAGCACGGCAGCACATTGCCGTTAGCCGTTATGTACATCAACGTCCAGGGGCGTCGGCACAGATTCCACGGCTGATCATCGTCGCGGGGCATCAGGCTTTGCTCTGGCGTAGTCGCCCCCGATGCGTGAAACGTCACCCCCAGTTCATCGGCTATCATATGGGCTTCGGCAATCAATCGCGCCTCTTCCTCATCAACCGTGCCGAAAAGCGCCTGGTCGGGTCGGGCAAACCCTTGCCCGTTCTGCTGGTCGTCAAAGAAAACCAGCCTCTGCAAATAGACTTCGCCTACGCCCATATCGTGGGCAAGCTGGACAAAGGCCACAAGCTCGGCGAGCGTCTCTTTCATCCCTACAAGCCAGAGCGACAGGCGCGGATGCTCTATGCCAAGTTGCTTCTTCAGCGCAACAAGCTCGCGCACGTTTTTGACAATCAGATCGAAACGGGGAAGCCCCCTAACCCTTGCGAATGTTTTCGCGTCCGCTGCGTCGAGCGATACGCGGTACTCGTCCAAACCGCTGTCAATCAACTGTCTCTGAATGTGCGGATAGAGCATCGTGCCGTTGGAATTGAACAGAACATAGACGCCTCGCTCCTTCAGATAGCTGATCATAGCGGGCAATTCTTTGTTGATTAACGGCTCGCCGATGCCGTGTAGAACTGCCTGCTTGAGGTTGGGCACCTGTTCGACGATCAGCTTCATCTGCTCGAATGAAAGATCGGCCGGGCGCTCGACCGAAGCAAATGTGCGAGGGCAGTGCTGGCAGAGCAGATTACATCGGTTGGTTGTTTCCAGATACAAACAGACCGGCGGATTCGATACTACCGGCCCGATCATTTTGGCTTGCTTGAAGTACAGTTGAGCACTCTCGGTTGTCGCCATAAGGCAAGAGTTTATCTTGCGCCGCTCGGGTAGCGCAAGCTGGCAACCTGGACTCGGTGCAACAGTTAGCAGTAGGGCAAACTCATTCAGATTTCCAAAATTTTGAAAGGCAAAATAGAAATAGGCCACGGATAAACGCGGATCAGACGTGTTTTCGCGGATTAGTCATCATATGATCGGCCCCGCATAAATCCGCCTGATCCGCGGCATCCGTGGCCTGTTCCCCTCCTCCATTCGCTCAAATAAACCTTATTACTCTTTTTCTGTCCATTGCTCGAAGAGTCAAAAAATTGGATCGCCTAAAATTGGGCCTTGACAAATTTTGATTTGTAACTATACTTGTTACAGTAAAGAGGGATGATATGTCAGGAAGCAGTCGTTTTGCGGTGGCCGTACATATGTTGGCGCTGATGGCTTATTACGACGATGAGCAATTAAAGTCGGAAGACATGGCCTGTAGCGTTAACACGAATCCGGTTGTAATAAGACGGATTATGTCGGCACTTTCAAAAGCCTCGCTTATCACATCGCAGACGGGCGCATACGGCGGCTCGAAGCTAACCCGCGCTCCGAACCAGATAAGCCTTCTCGATGTGTATAGGGCGGTCGAAGGAGGAGAGATATTCTCTCTGCATCGGCAGCCGCCTGACCCCGGCTGCCGCATAGGCGCAAACATCGCGCCGGTGCTCGGTGATGTGTTAAGCAGAGTCGAAACGGCTATGGAACAGGTTTTATCAGAGATTACGGTTGAGGAAATACTCGAATCCGTCAGGAAGCAGTCGAAGTCAAAGAAATGATGGTCTGAAATTTTTTTGATCCGATCTGTAGCAGAAGCAGTTACAAATATTTGGTAAGGAGACAAAGCATGAGCAATTACGTTAATGACACGAGCGACAACAGTTTTGAAACGGATGTGCTTCAATCGGAGCAGCCGGTACTTGTGGATTTCTGGGCGACATGGTGCGGACCGTGTCGAATGATAGCTCCGACCGTTGAAGCGCTTGCGGAGAAGTATCAGGGCAAGGCGAAGGTCGTAAAGCTGAACGTGGACGAAAATCATGAAACGGCGGGGCGCTACGGCGTGCGAGGGATTCCTACGCTGATACTGTTTAAGGGCGGCAAAGAAGAGGATCGCGTAGTCGGCGCAGTCAGCAAGGATGTGCTCTCGGAAGTTCTCGAAAGACACATCCAGTAAAGGGCAATGAAGGGCAATGAGGGGCAATGAAGCGCAAGCTAGATTGTGCCGGGGGGCGTTCGTGCCGGGATTTTCGTGAGAAGAGTTGACAGAGGGCCAAGGCCCTCTGTCAGGCCAGGAGGAAATTATGGATAGAGTTAAGGGCAAACACATAATGATTACGGGGGCTTCAAAGGGGCTGGGAGAGCAACTCGCCATTGATTTCGCCCGACAGGGCGCAAGCGGCATATCCATCTCAGCGCGTAACCTTGAAGCCTTAAAAGGCGTCCGGGACAGAATCAAGCAGATTGCGCCCGACGCGAAGGTCGTAGCGATAGAAGCGGATCTCAGCCGTCAGGAAGATGTCGAGCGTGTCGTTGCGACTACGCTTGCCGAATTCGGAGGCCGCCTTGATGTGCTCGTAAACAATGCCTCTGACCTCGGCCCCACACCGATGCCTTATCTGCTCGATTATCCGCTCGAAGACTTCCGCCGGGTAATAGATGTAAATCTGATCGCTCCGTACCTGATAATCAAAAAGGCGTTGCCGGCCATGCTCGAACACGGCGGATCAATTATAAACGTGACGAGTGACGCGGGGCGTGTAGGTTATCCCGGATGGGGCGCTTACGGTATATCTAAATTCGGTATTGAGGGAATGACCGAGACCTGGGCTGCGGAACTCGACGAATCGGGTGTGCGCATCAACTGGGTGGACCCCGGCGAGATGAACACTGATATGCATAGGGCCGCCGAACCGGAGGAAGACCCGACTCAGTGGGCCGATCCCGCCGATGTGACCGATGTATTTATCTATCTGGCCTCGGATGAAAGCCGGGAAGTGAACGGGCAAAGATTCCAGGCGCAGGAGGAAGACTGGGGGCGCTCGGATAAGAAGCTGTCGGCCGATGCAGGTTAATTTCGCAGGTTAATTTGATGCAGGAGCGAATATGGCTACTCCATTTCATTTCACACTCCCACTTGAGCTTCAGGCGAAAGAGCCGCCTGAGCGCCGAGGCATTGCACGCGATAGAGTCCGGCTGATGGTCAATGATCGCAAAACGGGGCGAGTTGTTCACACTCGCTTCGATCATCTAGGGGAATTCATAGGCTCGGGTGATCTCCTGGTTTTCAACACCAGCCGCACGCTTCCCGCCTCCTTAAAGGGTTGCCGCGTGCTGGGCGGGCCTTGCATTGAGGTCCGGCTGGCCGAGCATTTGCCTGATGATTCGTGGCTTGCGCTGCTGTTGTGTGAGGACGGAGACCCGTTCTCGTGCGGGTTAAGGGGCGGAATGGAGATAGACTTCGGCGAAGGGCTGGCGGGATCGGTTTATGACCGCGACGAAAACATTCCCAGACTTTGGAGGTTACGCTTCTCAAAAAGCGGAACCGAGCTTGTAGATTCGATCTACAGACTCGGACGGCCTGTTCGCTACGAATACGTATCGGCGCCGTGGGACCTGGATTATTATCAAACCGTATACGCGCAGGAGCCGGGTTCTGCCGAGATGCCGTCGGCGGGGCGGGCTTTTACCTGGAAACTGCTTTTTGATCTGAAACGCCGGGGCGTCGAGACGGCTTACATATTGTTGCACACGGGGTTGTCATCTTATATGGATGACGATCTTGACGCGCAGCATCCGGCTTCGGAAGAGGAGTACATGATAAGCGAAACGGCGGCCGACAAGATAAACCGCGCTCGCGCCGAGGGCAAGCGCGTCATCGCTGTGGGCACAACGGTTGTGAGAGCCATAGAGTCAACCGCCGATAAAGAGGGATTCGTGCAATCAGGTCACGGATACACGCGACTACGGATAACATCCGATCACATTCTGAGGGGTGTGGATGGCCTGCTCACAGGTTTGCACGAGCCCGAGGCCAGCCACCTCGATCTATTGACGGCGTTTTTGCCTGCGGAAGAGATAAGGCAATCATACGAAGAGGCGGTAAGAGAAGGTTATTTATGGCACGAGTTTGGCGATTTGAACTTAATCCTGTGAAGCCGGGCCGGGGTGCCATCAAAAGTCGTTCTCATTTGAAAGAGCGATCCGGTTAAGCGGCTTCTGCTTGCCACGTCTTATCTGCCGGTTTCTCATCTTCTTTTACGCGTGGGGGCGCTTGCCACTCGCCTGGTTTGAGATTTTTTTCGCGTGCGAGGCAGGCGGCGATGGCCGTCCGTCATATTACCGTTCTGATAATATTTTTCTATGCGCTTGGATAATGTGTTGCGGTGAATGCGAAGCTCTTCGGCGGCCTTTGACATATTGCCATTAGTCCGATCAAGCACAGAAAGAATGAAATGTTTTTCGAATTCCGCAACCGCATCCTCAAAAAGAATTCCCCTCTCAACCATCTCAGTCACAAGCGTTTCTAACCGGGCCTTCATCGTCATAGCATCTCCTGTAATCGCGGGGGCACAGTTTTTTGTTTTCTAAGTTTTTTGCTCCCACAAATTCTGTACAGACCTGTAACCATCCAGAAACCGATCTCTCAACTCGCGTGAAGTCAAATAGGCGATTACTCGCGTCCCTTCCAGGAGCGCGGGCGCAAACATGGCTCGCTCGACTGCGTCGAGCCGTACCGGGAAAGCAGTCAACGCCAGGTATATAGCCGAGCAGATGAGCCAGCCCCTCAAGAGCCCGAAAACGGCTCCCAGAGCGCGATCTATCCAATTGAGCCTGGCACGCTTTAGCAAGCCGCGCAGCCGTCTTGCTAAAAGGCTCCCGGCAATGAGCACAAGCAAAAAGATTGCCACAAACCCCAGAAGATTTGCCGCCCGCGCCGTCTCGGTAAAACGGCTAAACAGGGTTGCCGCATACGTATACAGATAGGCGGCTGCAACCAGCCCGGCCAGCGCAGAGATTATCGAAATAATGCCTTTGAGAATACCTTTTGTGACTCCTGAGACTACAGATGCCAGGACGACAATCAGAACGAAGTAATCGAGAACCGTCATTACCGTTCCCGACATTAGGTTTTGGATTTTGGACTTGAAAAACCGGGCCCGATTGTGTCCGGCCAATCCAAAATCCAAAACCTAATATCTCTCAAATTTCCCGGCCCGTCAGCAGGCTGTATGCCTCAAGGTATTTTTCGCTGGTCTTCTCTGCCACCGTATCGGGGAGGTTTGGCCCCGGAGGTTGTTTGTTCCAATCGAGAGTCTCCAGATAATCGCGCACGTACTGCTTATCAAAAGATTGCTGGGCGCGACCCGGCGCGTATGTTTCGTTTGGCCAGAATCGCGATGAATCCGGAGTCAGCACTTCGTCTACCAGAAGAATTTTCCCGTCTTTTTCGCCGAACTCAAACTTGGTATCGGCGATGATTATATCCCGGCTCAAGGCATATCGGGCGGCTTCGGAGTAGATGGTAAGCGTCAACTCTTTGAGCTTTCGGGTCGCTTCTTCGCCAATGCGGTTTGCCATCTCGCGCTCGCTGATGTTTATATCGTGTCCGGTCTCTTCCTTAGTAGCCGGGGTGAAAATAGGCTCGGAGAGCTTGTCGGATTCGGTGAGCCCGGAGGGCAATTTTATGCCGCAGACCTCGCCCGTCTTTTGATACTCCTTCCAGCCCGACCCGCTCAAATAGCCACGCGCCACGCATTCTATAGGGAACACATCAGCGCGCGTGACAAGCATCGAGCGAGATTCGATCTGATCGCGGTAATCGGCAAGCGGAGACGGATACGAATCAACATCGGTCGTGATCAGGTGATTGGCTACCCTGTCTTTGAAGAAATCGAACCAGAAGAGCGAAAGCTTTGTTAACACTTCGCCTTTGCGCGGGATGGCACTCGGAAGCACTACGTCGAAGGCCGAGATGCGGTCGGTCGCAATAATGAGCAGCTTGTCTTCAACGGCATAAACATCACGCACCTTGCCGCGCCGGAAAAGCTCTACGCCGGGGATGTCGGTTTGAGTGATTACTTTACTAATTGTTTTGTCCTTTCTATCAGAGTAAAACTGTCAATTTGCGAGGATATATGCTATCGATTTTTTTGGTTTTGTGATGGCAAGTCGCATTATCGACATCGTGAGTTTTAATGTCAAGAGAACATCGCCGAACCATCTATATTCAGGCAATTTTTTTTCTCATCGCGGTCTGTTTTACCTCGATTGCTTGCCCTTTTCGACTGCCTGTATAATCTCTCAAACGGGTGTTACCGTATGCGTCGTCGCTGGCGCTCAGATTTGAAGCGGCGCGACAGACAGACAGAGAAAGGCGATCAATGGATTTCAAACTCGTATCGGATTATGTGCCCCAGGGAGATCAGCCCCAGGCAATAGAGCAACTCGTACGCGGCATCCGGGAAGGGGCCGAGCATCAGGTGCTGCTCGGCGTGACCGGGAGCGGAAAGACGTTTTCGCTTGCCGCCGTCATCGAGCATATCAACCGGCCTGTGCTTGTCATGGCTCATAACAAGACACTTGCCGCGCAGCTTTATCAGGAGTTCAAATCTTTTTTTCCTCATAACGCCATAGAGTATTTTGTTAGTTATTATGACTACTATCAGCCCGAAGCTTACATTCCCTCTACCGACACATTCATCGAGAAAGAGGCTACGATCAATGAAGAGATCGACCGGCTGAGGCTGTCGGCCACGCGGAGCCTGTTTGAACGGCGTGACTGCGTGATCGTAGCCAGCGTCTCTTGCATATACGGTCTGGGGGACCCGGATGCCTATTACGGCATGGTGGTTTTCGTAGAGCGAGGCCAGCAGTTGTCACGCACGGCGCTATTGAAAAGGCTCGTGGAGATTCAATACCAGCGCAACGATGTGGCGTTTGAGCGCGGCAGTTTCCGCGCGCGCGGCGACGTGGTCGAGATCTATCCGGTCTATCAGGACAAGGCGATACGCATAGAATTCTGGGGCGATGAAATCGATTCGATTTCCACGATAGACCCGCTGCTGGGCGAGGTGATAGAGCGTCACGACAGGTTGCCGATCTATCCGAAGACTCACTACGTAATGTCGCAGGACACTATCAGACGGGCGATAAAGACCATAAAGCAGGAACTGGAAGAGTGGGAGCCGCAGTTGATCGAGCGAGGCAGCGTACTGGAAGCCCAGCGCCTTCATCAGCGAACGCTTTATGACCTTGAGATGCTCAAGGAACTTGGCTATTGTCACGGAATCGAGAACTATTCACGCCACCTGACGGGGCGACAGCCGGGCGAGCCGCCGCCGACCTTGCTCGATTACCTGCCGCGCGATGCTATCGTGCTTGTGGATGAAAGCCACCAGACGGTTCCTCAGGTCCGGGGCATGTACGCGGGCGATCAGTCGCGCAAACGAACGCTTGTAGAGTACGGGTTTCGCCTGCCTTCGGCCATGGACAACCGCCCGCTCAACTTTGAAGAGTGGGAGCGCAGAATCGATCAGGTAATCTTTGTTTCCGCCACGCCCGGCCCTTACGAGATGACCCGAACGGGCGGCGAGGTGGTCGAGCAGGTTATACGGCCTACGGGGTTGATAGACCCTGAGATAGACGTGCGTCCCGTGCGAGGGCAGATAGACGATTTGCTGAACGAGATACGCGAACGGGTGTCGAGAAACGAGCGCGTGCTCGTCACAACGCTTACCAAGAAGATGGCCGAAAACCTCACCGAATACTACGCCGAACTGGGCGTGCGCGTGCGCTATCTGCATTCGGAGATCGTTACACTTGATCGCATAAGGATACTGCGAGATTTGCGCGCGGGCGATTTCGATGTGCTGGTAGGGATAAACCTTCTGCGCGAGGGTTTGGATTTGCCCGAGGTCTCGCTTGTCGCGATACTTGACGCCGACAAAGAAGGGTTCCTGCGCTCGGAGATGTCGCTCATTCAGACGATAGGCCGCGCCGCTCGCAACATAAACGGCAAAGCCATACTCTACGCGGATCGCGTAACCGATTCCATGCGGCGCGCAATTGGCGAGACTCAGCGCCGCCGCGAGAAGCAGGCGATTTACAACCGCGAAAACGGCATCACGCCTCAATCAATCGTGAAGGCGATCGATTCTACGCTCGTTTCCATAGTCGAAGCCGACTATTTCAAAGTGCCATTAAATCTCGATGAGATCGAAGAATATTCGCCCGACAAACTCGGCGAGACTATCGAGCGCCTGGAACACGAGATGCGCGCCGCCGCCGGACGTCTGGAGTTTGAGCGCGCCGCCGAATTGCGTGACAAGCTCAAGTACCTGCGAAACCGCGAGATCGAAATGTCATGAAAATCACTACTCGATCAGGACCCGGCGGAATATGATCTGAGCCGCGCTAATCCGTCGAATCCGCGTCCGTCCCGGACTATTAGGCTTTACGGTCCGTTCAAATTTACTTGTAATCAATATCCGGCGGTTCTGATTCGGTGCGCCACTTATGCGCTCCTTGTGATGCGAGCGGCTCGATTGATAGAATCCCCGCATTTGATATGAATGGTTGGGAACAGGAGTTATGGAATTCAACTTCATCACAGCGGGAGAATCACACGGCAAAGGGCTTGTAGCCATAATAGAAGGGCTGCCCGCAGGGCTGGCGGTTGATGTAGAGTTCATCAACCATCAGTTATGGCGGCGACAGCAAGGCTACGGTCGCGGCGGGCGCATGAAGATCGAAAGCGATGAAGTTGAAATCCTTTCGGGCGTGCGTCACGGGCGCACTCTCGGCTCACCCGTCTCTTTTCTGGTTCACAACAGGGATTTTCAGAACTGGCAGGATGTGATGGCCGTCACTCCGACAGATTTTGCCGAAGAGAAGCGAGCGCGCAGGGTGACGCGGCCCCGGCCCGGCCACACTGATCTTGCGGGCGGGCTCAAATACGATACGCACGACCTGCGCGACATACTCGAACGAGCGAGCGCAAGGGAAACAACCGCTCGCGTTGCCGTAGGGGCCTTCGCTAAACTGCTCCTCAAAGAGATCGGCATCGAGATAGCAAGCCACACGGCTATGATCGGCGGCGTGCCCGAAATCCCATTAACGGCTGACTGGGACCAGATCGTAGCCATCGCGGATGACGCTCAACTGCGCTGTGTGGATAAAGAAGTCGAGCAACGGATGATCGCCTTGATTGATTCGACCAAAGAAGCGAAGGATACGCTCGGAGGGATATTCGAAGTCGTGGCGCGTGGCGTAGTTGCCGGACTCGGCTCGCACGTGCAGTGGAACCGCAAGATTGACGGGCGGCTGGCCCAGGCTATTATGTGCGTGCCTGCCGTGAAGGCGGTCGAGATAGGCGCGGGCGTGGAGGTCAGCCGGGCTACAGGCTCGCAGATACATGACGAGATCGGGTATAATCATACGGAACGCACATTTACGCGGCCCACGAATCGCGCGGGCGGTATCGAAGGCGGCATCACGAACGGCGAAGAGGTGCGAGTGCTCGGCCATCTGAAGCCTATCTCGACTCTGAGACAGCCGCTCTCAAGCGTTGACGTAGTGAGCAAGCAAGAGTCAGTCGCGGCTTTTGAGCGTTCCGACATAGTGGCGGTTCCGGCGGCGGGCGTGATCGGCGAGGCGATGGTGGCTGTTGTGCTTGCCGATGCCGCGCGAGAGAAATTTGGCGGCGACAGCACAGGAGAGATGAAGCGAAACTTCGAGAGCTATCTCGAACAACTCAAACGATACTGAGACCTGTGCGAGGGGTGAATATATGATAAGCACGAGCCGCGATCAGCATGGGCCGACGAAAAGGTTGGAAGAGATAGACCACGAGGTGGATGAACTTCGCCAGTCTATCAACTCTACGCGGACCCACGGTATATTTTATTATCTTTTGCTTGTGACCATAATTTTCATTGGATTCGCCATAGGACATGCTACGCATACCATTGTAGGTGCTGTTATAATATTGATAGGTTTGGCCCTCGTAGCCTGGCGAGAAGTGACCGGATTCAGGGCCAGAACCGCTGTTATCAAGCATCTGCTCAGCGAGAAACTTGCCGAGCGGCGACAGCTCGAAGAGAGACAGAAGGAGTTCGAAATAGAGAGATGATTTTAGATATTGTTAAATACGGCGACCCGGTGCTCACAAAACGCGCTGAAGAGGTTACGGAATTTAATGAAGACCTGCATCGGCTCATAGACAATATGTTTGAGACTATGTATGGAGCGCCGGGCGTAGGGCTTGCGGCTCCTCAGGTAGGCGTGCTCAAGCGGTTGTTCGTTATGGATTGCAGCAGTGGCAAGAATAGACCGCAGAAATTGGCGTTGATAAACCCTGTGATCGAAACCGAAGAAGGGGAGCAGGTAGGCGAAGAAGGGTGCCTGAGTTTCCCGGGTATCTTCTTTCAGGTGAAACGCCCCCAACGCCTCGTGGTTCGCGCTCAGGATTTTAACGGCAGCCCTTTCACGCTCGACCTGATGGACCTTGAAGCGCGGTGTGTGGCACACGAAACGGATCACCTGGATGGCGATCTGTTCATTGAATACTTAAGCCCGTTGAAGCGAGACCTGGTCAAACGCAAGATCAAAAAACGCATCAAGAACAACGATTGGTAAGAATCCATAAAAGCTCAATTTTTAATCGGGCCGGCGCTCTTGAAAGCGTCGGCCCCGTTGTTTGCGCTGTCGTTCTTATTGAGTACGTTGGTGTATTGAATCGGGCCGAGGGGGTGGGAAGAATCACCTTCCACCGAGCAAAGGAAAAGGATTGATCGGGTCGCCACCGTACCACTTGCCCGGCGCGCTGCATTTCGAAATGCCAAAGTGCAGGTGATAGTTTCCCGCACCCGCATTTCCGGTGTCGCCCACGTAGCCTATTATCTCTCCGCGTTTTACCTGTTTGTTTTCGCTCAGGCCGTCTGCATAGCGCGACAGGTGGCCGTAGTAATATACATAAAGCCCCGAAGGGTCCATCTCGTAAATCATAATGCCGCCCCTCACGCTCTCGTGCAGTTTTCTTATAACCCCGTCAGTCGTTGCGAGAACGGGCGTGTCTTTGGGGGCCATGATGTCGAGCGCTTCGTGCGTTCTTCCTTCCGAGCGCCCTTCGTAAAAAGAGTCGTGTAGCTGATTTGCGGCTACGCCCTGAACGGGTATGAGCAGATTCCTTGTGCCAAGGTAAGTGAGATCAGCATTGCCGACACTGCTCGCCGCCGCAGACAAAGGTTGCACACCGACCTCGGACCCCGTGGCAGGTTGAGGCTCTCTGGGCTTCTGCTCAGATTGCATATTGTCGGCCCGGCTCGGATGAGGCGCGCTTTCTGGAGGAGACGGGGCGAGAACAGGTTTGTAGATAGGCGTCGGCTCGCCCGTATCGGTGCTGCCCGGCGATTCGAGATTCATCAAGAAGACCGACGCAAAGATAACAAACAGACAGGAAAGAACCATCACCGTCAGTCGTTTTCTCGATCTTTGGGCAACGGTCTTCAATCTTTTTCTCCTTTCCTCCACTGCCGCGTGCCGTCTCTTGATTGTAATCCCATACTTATAGGAAACAATCTATCTTCAAATTATGTGCAATCGCCAGGCCACATCCAAGTCGACACTCTCATTAGATGATCCGATAAATAAAAAATGAAGCGTGCTTGGGCGACCCACCGTCAGATGGGCACACTTCACCCTTTGCAGTCTGCTTACATAAGGATTCGGTTGAGATGTACCAATCCGACTACTGCCGACGCTACCATCGGGAACAACCCCATTGCCAGCCGATACTTCTCTCTCATGATCTTGAATCCTTTCACTCTTCTTATGCCGTGTTCTACCTGTACCCTCACACTCGCCTTCGCTCGATTCTCCTCTCGCTCATCATCACTTAGCTCACCTCCTTTCGGCTTCTTGTGTGGTACTTCGATTCCCTCTGTGCCCTGATATCCCAAATCCCCTTGCTTGCTCGCTTCTCGATATTTCTCCCCCACTCCACTGGCTTCATATACTCGCTTATCCGATGCTGGCCCGCGATGCCCTCCTCTGATACCCAGCACTTCTCCCTTTCGATCACTCTCTACTTGGCTCTTGAGCGTGTGGCATTTCTTTTTACCAGAATATACCCGTTTTTGACGTTCATAATTGGAGGGGCGGGGTATTGGCGTCTCAAAACTGTCGATGAGAATTCGGTCAATCTCTTGGATTTTGAGGCTCGGTTCCTGACCTCGAAACCTCTTCTGTGCCTCAAAGCGATTGGAGGGAAAGAGTTCTCTGAGCAAGGGGACAATCTCGTGAAAGAGATTCTCGGAGGTGTCGGCGCTAACACCAAACAAGGCTGCGACAACGCGCGTGAGCGAGGTTGTGACGCAGGTAGATGAGAACGAGCAAGACCTCCTGAGAAGGAGTGAGTTTGGGTTTTCTACCGCCACCGAGAGCGCGTTTGCGATCAGGGCGAAGAAGTTTGGCCTGTTGACGGAGATGAACCAAGACCGGCACGGTAGTAGACAACAATTGTTGAAGGGCGTTTGTCGTCATGCGGGTCAAGGCGCGGAGTCTTGCAGGTTTGAGATTGTTGATTTGTTCGATTGTCATGCGAATAGTTTACCAAAGTCCTTCTTATTCCTCGGATCATCTATTCTTTCTCCCCGCGAATTCTTATTCGAGTCTCCTCAACAACCCAAAGCCGATTCTTTATCGGTTCGTAATTAAGCATTTCAATCACCTTCTTGATGACACTGATAACAAAGGGCTTGTCTTGTCAGCAATTCTCGGTTTAGAAATTCTGTCTTAACAAAAAGTGAACCACGAAATACACGAAGCACACGAAATAGAAGAATTATTCGTGTATTTAGTGTGTTTCGTGGTATATCCCGGTGCGATTTCCTCTAAACCGAGAATTGCTGTTGTCTTGTTGATTCAAACGCAACACTATCAACCCTGGATAATCTTCAGGGGGATATGACCTCACATCACTAAAATCCAAATCCAACGTGATAAGAACACGCTCTTCTTCTTGGCACACTTCGCTGATCCGGTCGTCGGATTCTCCAGCCAGATTTTCATCAAAGACCGATGAAGCATCGAAACGTGATGAGCGAAATAGGTCTACAATATCGACTGGCAAATTCTCGTCTATTTTGAATTTCAAGCAGTAGCCTTTTCCGGGAAAGGGATAACTCGCTCTCGCGCTAGGAGAGCAGCATAGGCCACAGCAGCCTGAATATCCTCTGGTTTTAGAGAAGGATAACTTGAAAGGATTTCTTTAGGGGTAACATTTGCAGCAAGATTATCCAAAACAACAGAAACCATAATTCGAGTTCCTTTAATACAAGCCTTGCCGTGACAGATGGTAGGGTCTACAACTATGTGCTCTTTCCAATTCATAAGTTTGACTCCTCTCGAATAATACCACGTATTAGCATGGTTTAACCAAATCACTGTATTGGAAATAAACGCGAGAGTCTAACGCCGAATTCAGCGGCGCGCCGGTAGATGATGGAACGCGAGCAGTTGAAATGCGCGTCCGCTGGAATGAGCAGTTAGGCTTGGTCCATAACCACAGGACTTTCTTCCACTCTTTGTGCTCGATCCTTTGGTTGCCTGCGTACGATAGTCCGCCCTTCGTTTATCTGTTGAGATCTATAGTATTGGCCCAGTAGTCTAACATCATAGTCAAACTTTGATGCTAAGACTTCTCGTACTCTACGGGTTTCTTCTACTATGGGGTCATTCCACATACTTAACCCTCCAGTTCCTCAGGAGTGCATATGATTGGCGGCAAGTAACCCGCTTCTCGGCACACTTTTTCAATTTGATTTCGCATTTTTGCATTTGCGATGTGTTTGCAATTCCAGGTGAGAAGATAATCCATGCCACTTACACATGCTGTAGAAATGTGTAGAGCATCCTGTGCTGCTTTCTGAGGAACAGCATTAGAATTCACAAGATGTTCAGCGAGTTGAATAACATCTTCATTAATATCCAGAAGCGACAAGTCTTGTATAGCAGCAAGTCTCTTGTTCGACATCTCTTTATCGCCTGCTCTTGATTCATCAAGGACGATTTGTGAAATAAAAAGATCATATTGATGGCTATGGCTATGCCACCAGTCAGAGGTAATTTGTTGGTGTGCCGCAACAATAAGGTCGCGGCTTGGCCTTGCCACAAGGTAGCTGACAACACTCGTTTCGATATAGATAGCCGTCTTTCCCATCGTTAGTATAATAGCCTATTTGAAATTGAATGTCTGGTGCCTGCTTTGGCAAGGGAAGCCTAACGACGAGTTCAGCGGCGCGCCGGTAGCTGATGGAACGCGAGCGGTTGGCATGCGCGTCCGCTGGAATGACGAGTTAGGCCAGGTTGGATGGAAAGTGTTCCTTGAGCTAGTCTTCACCAGCATTACTTTCTTAGCACTACCCGGCGAGTTTAGCCGTATCTATAGAAATCTTGCCTTGCTGCAACAACTCGACCAGATGTTGATCAAAGCTCTGCATGCCAAGCTCGGTTCCTTTCTGAATATACTGCTGAATCTCTCCGGTCTTTTCAGGGTTGCGAATACACTCTTCGATGCTGCGCGTGACAAGCATGACTTCTACGGCGGGGAGTCGCCCGCTGCCGTTGCAGCTTGCCAGCAACCGCAGGCTTGTAATGGCCATCAGGTTTTGAGCCAGCCGCTCGCGCACGGCCATATGCTCTTCGGCGGGAAAGAAACTGATCAAACGCCCTATGGTCCGTTGCGCGTCGGGCGTGTGAATCGTAGAGATCACGAGATGCCCTATTTCAGCGGCCTTGAGCGCGATGTCGATGGTTTCCCGGTCGCGGATTTCGCCTACATAGATCACATCCGGGTCCTGGCGCATTGCCGAGCGCAGCGCGTCTGCAAAGCTGTCGGTGTCTGTGCCTATTTCTCTTTGCGAGATGACAGATTTCTTATTCTTGAAGAGAAATTCTATAGGCTCTTCGATGGTCACGATGTGAGCCTTTCGCGAGCGATTTATGTGTTCGACGATGGCGGCTACGCTGGTGGATTTGCCGTTCCCGGTAGCGCCCGAAACCAGCACAAGCCCGCGACTGAGGTGCGCGATCTTTTCATAGACGCGCGGCAGGTGGAGTTCTTCACAAGTCTTTATTTCGAGCGGGACTACGCGCAGCACCGCGCCGTAATGGCCTCGCTGTCTGAAGATATTTGCGCGAAAGCGTCCGATTTCCGCGATTTCGTAGGAGGTGTCGAATTCATTCCTTCTGTGAAAGTCGCTTTCGAATCTCTCACGCCCGGCGAGCGCAGAGACTATGGAACGCATATCATCGGACGTGAGCGGGTGGTACTTTACCTGGGTCAAAAGACCGTTTATGCGCAGCAGTGGATGTTCGCCTACCTGGAGGTGCACATCTGAGGCGCGATTCTTGACGGCCACAGCAAGGAACTGATTTAGAATTTCCTGATTCATGCGTTCCCCCAAAAAGAAAACCCCACCCGGCCAATGGGCCGAGCGGGGGCTTTCACCAAATCTGTCGGGAGCGTACTACAAAAGAACAAACCGATCAATACAAATTCCAGGGTTGTTGCAAACAAACTGAGAGCATCTCAGGATAGTTCTGTTTCCCAAAATGTAAGCAAGAGAAATTGGAACAGGCCGGGACGGGCGCGAATGCTTGCGGAGCGATGCCGGATCAATTAGAGTCTTTTACTCGACTTTTTTCACCGTAACAAAAGGATTTTTACCGAACGGGTTGAACTCAATGCATCATAAAACTCTAATCAAACGCATCAAGTTATCGGCTATCACGCTGATCGCTGCCTTTTTATGCTCTTACCTGCCCTTCCAGCAGACAAGCGCCTCGCAGGAACCTGCCGAGCGTAAGACCGAACTCGTCGCCACGGGTGTGCCGCTTGCCGAAAGGCTCGGGGCGGACGACGGGGCCGCCTTCGTCATTCATTTCGGAGGCGATACTCACGGCGAACTCGGAACCTGTGGTTGAAAGGGGCCCCGCGTAGGGGGGCTGGCACGGCGTGTCGGCTATACTAAGGTATTCCGAGAAAAATTCGATAAGATACCGGCGCTCGTCGTTGATACCGGCAACTTCCTCTCCGACAGACGCAACACTCACGGCTATCTCCGGGCCGATGCTGCCGTGATGAACGAGATGATACTCAAGGCCTATGAACAGGTCGGGTTCGACGCCGTAAACATAGCGGCGAAAGACCTGGCCTATATAGCCGATGCGCTCAAACAAACAGATGCCGCTCATCCAAGCGACACTTATTCGATATTCAACCGCCTCGTGTCGGCCAACATCGCAAGCGATTCGGGTGACCGCGCCCTTCTTCAGCCGTTCGTCGTTCGAGAAATCCCCGTCCGCCAGAGCCAGGAATCATCTTTGACGAAACCTCTGCGGGTGGCCTTTCTGGGTCTTACAGGCGCGCAGCCCGCACCGCCGCGCGGTCTCAAGATCATCGACCCCGTAGAAGCCGCCCGCAAGTCTGTAGCAGAGGCAAAACAGAAATCTGATTTCCTTGTGGCGCTCGCGCACGTCTCGACGACCGAGGCGCTCAACATAGCCCGGCAGGTCCCCGACATCGATGTCATCATAGCGGGCAACGGCGATATAATCACTCGTTCCTATGACGCGGGGCAGACCCTCGTAGCCTTTACGCCTTATGAAACCAGGGCGCTCGGCGAGCTTAGATTTTACCGAGACGAGCGGGGCAGATTTTCAATCAAAGACCGTCAGATCGTGCTCGACGATCTGGTACCCGATGCGCCGGGCGCGGTCGGGCCTATCAATCAGGCTAATGAGGCGGAAATCAATTTCAGAAAGACATCAAAAAAGATATTGCTCGACTGGCAGGCGAGCACCAGAATGCAGCGAAGCAGACATTCCGCGGATTCGCCCCAAAGCGCAGAGCACGGAGATGTCTATGCCTCAGCCTCGGCGTGTTCTCAGTGTCACACCCAGGAATATGTAAAGTGGGCAAACACTTTGCACGCGCGGGCGACGGGGCCTGTCGTCTTCAAGCCTGCGGAGTTTGAACCGAGTTGCCTGAACTGTCACGCGAGCGGGCTGCAAAAAGGAACTTTGATAAGCGAGAACAATCTGCCTCAACTTCAACACGTACAATGCGAGGCGTGCCACGGCCCGGCAGGCGAGCACATAGCAAAACCTGCCAAAGGGTACGGCCACATAAGCGACATGAAATCCACGTGTGCGGCGTGCCACACGCCGGAGACCAGTCCCGCTTTCGATTTGCAGACATACTGGGAAAAGATCAAGCACTGAACTGGGGGCCGGGGGTCAGGGGCCATAAGGTAGGGGCCGGGGGCCGGGGATCAGGGGCCGGTTTACCAATCAAGGCTAAGCGTACTTTATAATGTCGCTTGCTGATTTGCTATTGGAGTTAGCAAGCGAAAAGTAATCTTATGCTTCCCGGCCCCCACCTACTGGTCCCCGGCCCCCGGCCCCCGAGCATGCATTTCTCTCAGCTTGAACTTCTGCACCTTGCCAGAAGCCGTCATGGGGAATGATTCGACGAAACGGATGTGGCGCGGATATTTGAATTTGGCTATGCGGCCTTCGCAATATGCGCGGATTTCATCCGGGGTTGCCGTCTCGCCGGGCTTTAGGCGGACAGCCACGGCGACCTCTTCGCCGTAGCGTTCATCGGGCACACCATAAACATAGGCATCGGCGATCTTCGGATGCGTGCGCAACAGGTCTTCAATCTCTTTTGGCGCGATGTTTTCGCCGCCGCGAATTATCAGGTCTTTTATACGCCCGGTGATCCTGACATACCCCCGCTCATCCATACTGGCCTGATCGCCCGTGTGCAGCCATCCTTCTTCATCAATCGCCTCACTTGTGGCCTGTTTGTTGTTGTAATACCCCTTCATCACGTTGTAACCGCGACAGCACAACTCACCGGATTTGCCGGGCAGGCATTCTTCGCCCGTGGCCGGGTCGATGATTTTGACTTCCATTTCGGGCATCACGCGGCCTACGGTCTGCGTACGCAACTCGATGCTGTCATCTCGCGGCGTGTGCGTTATTCCGGGCGAGGCTTCGGTCAATCCATAGGCGATGGTCATCTCGGTCAGGTTCATCTTTTCCATCACTTTTCGCATGAGCGATTCGGGACACAGCGAGCCCGCCATTATGCCCGTCCTCAAACTCGACATATCGAAACAGTGATAATCGAGTTGTTCAAGCTCGGCTATGAACATGGTCGGCACCCCGTAAAGGGCTGTACATCTTTCGCGTTCCACGTATTGAAGCACTCGCAACGGGTCGAAGTATTCAAGCGGAATCATCGCAGCCGCGTGAGTGTAAGCACCCAGCACTCCGATCACACAGCCGAAGCAATGAAAGAAAGGCACGGGCACGCACAACCTGTCGCTTGAAGTGAGCGCAAGCCCTTCGGCCAGCCAGTAGCCGTTGTTTACTATGTTGCGATGCGTCAGCATAACCCCTTTTGGAAAGCCCGTTGTGCCCGAGGTGTACTGCATGTTTATCACGTCGTCGAGGTCCTGCATATCCGAGTGGGCGTTTAGCTGATCATCGCTCACCCGCCCCGAACGGTCGAGCAAAGAGTCGTAACGGAGCATCCCACCCGGATGCTCATCGCCGATATAAATTATGTTGCGAAGATAGGGGAACTTCATTGAATGGAGCGCGCCCTCTTTCGCCCCGCGCAATTCGGGGATGATCTCGTAGATGGTCTTTACATAATCAAGATCGCGAAAGCCCGCCACGGTGATGAGCGTGCTGGTCTCCGATTGCCTGAGCAGGTATTCGATTTCCGCAGCGCGGAGGCTGGTATTTACGGTAACGAGTATGGCTCCGATCTTTGCGAGGGCGAATTGCAAGACGACCCATTCCGGGATGTTATGCGCCCACAGGGCCACGCGGTCGCCCCGCTCTACACCGATGCTCAACAGCCCTCTGGCTATCTGGCGGGCGAACCATTCAAGCTGACTGAAATCGTATCTAAGCTCGCGGTCGGGATAAATCAGCGCCTCGTTCTGCGGGTAGTCTCGCGCAAGCAGCGTGAGCAATTCGCCTACCCTTACATCGCGGTAAGCTCGAGGCCGTTCGTAAGCCATGCCTATTACCTCCTTCGTGATACAGGGTAAGTGATACGTGATTCGTGATGCGTGACCGGAGATGGCAATCAAGACAACGAATCACGTATCACGTATCACATATCACCCATCACACATCGTCTTCGGGCGAAGCGCCGAAATATCTGAGCCACTCATTCATATCTCCGAGATCGAACTGCTCTCCGTCTTCGGCGAGCGGGCGACCGGCAATCACCTCTTCGATCAAATTCCTGAACTCTCCCGACCGCAGGACGGATGCGCCGAGCGAGCGAATCGCGTGCGCAAGCCGTCGATCCGATGTGACGACGATCAGCCCGCGCCGATCACGGGCCGACTCTACGAGTTGTTCGATTCGAGTGTCGGCATCCGATCCCCTCTTAGCGTAAAGCACTTTGACGCCGTGATAGGCAGACCCCTCCGGCACGCCCTCGTCAGGAGCGCCGTCAAATACGGCCGTTACGCGAGCCTTTTTGACATGCGCGAAAGCGGCCAGTTGCTCAAGCAGCCCTCGGCGCGCCCCGGATTTGTCGCGATGCCAGCCCGGCGTTTGACCCATTACGTTGTTGCCGTCTACGATGTAGGCCATAAAGGTTCCGGACCCGCCTTCCGGTTTCCATTCCGAGGCCAATTTTATCCCTATTTGCGGTTGAGTGACTATTCCGCTACCCAAAGGAAGCGGCTTCTATGGCGCTAAGGCCAAGAGTCTGTAATCCCAGACTCAAAATATTCAGAGATGCATTTTCATCTCTGCCTATAGTTCGATGACACTGAGGACAATGGATTACACGATCTGCCAACGTAATATCAACCTTCGCCTTGCAGCAGTGAGTCGTATTACTTGTGCCTGCTGGATTGACTCTCAGCGACATACCCCCGGCCCATGCTGCCTTGTAGGTCGTATACTGAATAGTCTGATTCCAACTGGCATCCTGAATGGATTTGGCGAGGCAATGGTTTTTCACCATGCCTCTGATATTCAACTTCTCAAAGATTATCAGTGCATAAGTAATAGCGAAGTAATGAGAGAGTTGATGCGCGAAGTCTTTTCGCTTATTTGTGATTCGCTCATGAATGCGAGCTACTACCTTGCGCTGCTTCCGATACTCATCAGAACCTTTATTGAAGGTAGAGAGTTTGCGCTGTGCTTTGGCAAGGTTCTTTTCCTCCACTCTAAAGAACTTCGGGTTATCAATCTCAGTTCCGTCAGACAATGTGCAGTAGGTCTTTATACCTACATCCACGCCTACAGCCTTGCCCTTATGCGGCTCTGGATTGATTACCTGTTCTACTGTGAAGCAGGCAAACCATTTGCCCGTGGAACTGCGCGTGATAGTCAATCCTTTGATAGCACCCTCAATCGGGCGATGGAGTTTGATTTTGATGCGGCCGATTTTAGAAAGTCTAAGCTTGCCATTCTCTATTGCAAATCCAGACTGAGGATAGGTGAAGCTATTATAGCGAGAGCGGGCGCGGAATCTCGGAAATCCGGCTTTGCCTTGCTTGCTTCTGACTCTGCGAAAGAACGCATCGAAAGCCTTATCAAGTCGCTTGAGAACATCCTGCAATACCTGAGAATGCACCGTGTTCCACTCAGGTCGAACAGCTTTGATTTCTGGAAGCTGGTTTTGCTGCTCTTTGTAAGAGATACACTTTCGAGCTATCCGGTAAGCGTCTCTTCTTTCTTGAAGGCCCGCATTATACAACTCCGCACAGTAGGAAAGCGTCTGTTCAAGTCGTGTGATTTGAGCGTGAGAGGGATAGATTCTGTAGCGGTAGGCTCTTTGTGTTATGATTCCATCAGCCATGTTGACTCTCCTATAGTCGGCATCGGTGAGGCTCAGATTGGCATCGCAAGTGCTGATTTGAGCCGTCATCATTATAGCACGAAACACGTTCATAGCAGTACCAAATCTCAGTTAGTACCGCCGCGATTCATCCCCCGCCTAAAGAGCAGGGGACTTCTCGCTACGGATGGTTAAAAGCAGGTGAGCCGGACAGAAAAAAAGAAAGGCGCCCCTTGAAGAGCGCCTAATCTTATTCGAACTTGTATTCGATCCCGTATCAACCGGCCTCAGTTACCGTGTCTGTGGCCTTTCCCGCCGCCCGAGCTTGGCGCAGGCATCTCGGTTCTTGGAATGCTTGGAGCGCCGCCGAAATCTCTGCCTCTTCCGGGGTTTGGCAGACGCGGAGGGCCAGCCGCGCCGCCGCCTTTGTGTCCGCCTTTGTGTCCGCCGCCCGTTCCGGTTCCGGGATTGCTTGCGGTTCCGCCGCCCGTTCCAGTATTTTGTCCGCCGCTTGAGCTTCCGCCGTTATAATATCCGCCGCTGTATCCCCAGCCGTAGTTGTACCAGTAAGGATTATATCTGGAATAACCCCATCCGTATGGTGAAGAAAAACCACCATACCCGGGCAGGAATGTGCAAAAACCCATCACTGGATCGTACAGCCACATGCCTAAGACATTGGAGTTTGCGAGAGTCGATTTCAGCCTTCGATTCGACAACTGCTTGTTTGCCGCTATCAGAGTCCTGGCGCGGTCCTTGCTCCAGAGGTCAAAAGTGGTCTCTTCCTTCTTATCAAACTTTGTAACGACCGGCGTGGAACCGGCGATCAAAGCCTTCTTGCCTTTTTTGACCTTTGTGCCCGCCACCATAACCTTGCCATTGCGAACAAAGATTTCGGAGCTTCCGTCCTGATTCACATTGATCCGATAAAGCCCTTTTTCCTGTATGGAATATTCCGCGCCGGAGGTCACAACCGCTATAGGTTCTTCGACCACGGATGCCTCTACGATGGCCGCGCCCCTGACGAGTTTAAGGTTCAGGGCGTCAAGGGCCGTGTCTGTGAAGACGAGTTCGGTGTTTTCGCTCAACCTCAGATAAGAACCGGGATTGAGCAATATCTCTACGTGGCCGTCCGCGCCGGTCTTCACCACATCGCCGTCGCGCAGATCATCGCCCATAATCAGAGTGCCCCAGCCGGTTTCGTCGCGTTTGAAAGAGACATCGCCTTCGGCAAAATTGATAGCGCCGGCCTTGATCGAGACAAGGTATTGGCTCTGCTCTTCGGGCGAGATTGGCTTGCGCGATTGTCCGAAGGCGGTCGAGAACACGAAGAGAATGGCCAGTGCTGCCAGGTTGATTCTATAGAATTTCATACGCCCTCCTCTTGCAAAGCCCGCCGGGATTTTCTCTTGTGTCTCCAACATCAGCAGGGCTGAGACGGTTAAAACTTTATTCTTAAAATTAACACCCCGTTCAGGGCGATTATACTCCTTTTCAAGCGAGAGGCAAATTAGATTACCACCGACAAAAATCATGCAGGTCTTCTCTTGCTATTACGGGCGCAAGCATCTAGCATATTTGTTTTGCGATTATGACCGCAGGCAGAGTTGAGACTACACAGATGGCTGTGACCGAAAAGAGGATCGAAACGCTCATTCAGGCGGTGCGAAAAATCAGTTCCTCGCCCGATATCGATGAAGTGACCGAAACTATATTCGATTCTCTGGAAGAGTTGATGGAGTATTCGGCGGCGGTCGTCTGCCTCGTGGATTCAAAGACCGAGGCCGTTTATGAATTGAAGGCTCGCGGCTATCCCCCCTCGGCCATAGTCGAAGATTATCTCGCCTCTCCGAGCGGCATAATCCGCTGGGTGATAGAGCACGGCACGGGAGAGGTGGTAAACGATGTAAAGCGTGACAAGCGCTACGTCAAGGCCCGCGCCGAAACTCTTTCCGAGATCGCCGCCCCCATCATTCGGGCCGACGGTAAAGTCATAGGCGCTATAAATCTGGAATCCGACAGGATCAATTGCTATGACGAGCGCGACCTTGAACTCCTCACGATGTTTGCTTCTCTGGCCGCTTCTGCAATCGACCACACCATGCTTTATCGTCAGGTTATGCGGCAAAGGCGGGCCGAAAGCGAGATCGAGCTTGCGCGCAAGGTGGTCGAAAGCCTGCTGCCGCGTGCCTTTCCACTCATAAAAGGATTCGACATCGCGGGCACCACGATTCCTGTGCGCGAAGTCGGGGGCGATTATTTCGATTTTATAGATTCGGTCTCGGAGAGACTCGGCATATTGATATCGGATGTTTCGGGCAAGGGGCTTGCGGCGGCGCTCATAATGGTCACTTTCCGGGCATACATTCACGCCACTGTGATGAACGAACTGGCCATGCGAGTTGTGATGGCGCGGGTGAATCGCCTGATCTACGAGACTACGGCAGGTGATCGCTATATCACTACTTTTTATGGGTTGATAGACCCGGACAACAGACGACTGCTCTACATCAACGCGGGTCACAATCCGCCCCTGCTCCTGCGCGCCGACTCGACAAGCAAGCTGCTTAAAGACGGGGGCCTCCCGCTCGGCATATTTGAAGACTCCCATTACTCGGAATCGGTCGTAGACTTCCAGTCGGGCGACATACTCGTGCTCTACACCGACGGCGTGACCGAAGCCGCAAACGAACGCGACGAGGCATTCGAGATCGAGGGGCTGGAACGGGTCGTGCGTGAAACAGCCAGCCTCCGCGCACACGAAATCTGCCAGGCTGTCGTAAACGCGGTGCGGGAATTCTCATCGGAGGCGGGCGGCCCCGAAGACGACCTCACAATCTCGGTAATCAAGATAAAATAGCCCGGTTTGATCTCTGTCAGATATAGGCTCTCTCGGCTTTTCTGAGGGCGCGGTATCGCTCGAATGCCTTGCGCTCGTCTTCAAGCCCGATCACGGTCTTGATCGTACTGCCACGGAAAGTATGCGCAAACATCTGCGGCGCGTTCTTTAAGACAAAGACCGGGTCGTGAAAGAGCGCTACGGGCATGTGGCGCACCTTCATCCAGCGATCCTCTTTCCACCGCATGAATTCGATCTCTTCGGCCGACAGGTGCTCGCTTTTTACAACTGCCGTGGTCCCGTCGTACTCTTCAAGGTTTTCATTGATTATCAATCCACGGTCTCGAAACTCTTTCGTCATAGGAGTGCGGGGATAAGGCGTCGGGTGCTGGATGTAAGGCCAGTCAATATAGCGCCGGGCGAATTTCAGATTGGCTTCGATGGACTGGCGGGTGTCGTCCGGGTTTCCCACTATCAACCCGCCGACGACATACATCTTGTTCCGGTGGAGATACTCTATGGCCTGCAAGGTCGCGTTGCCCGTCCTGTGCCCCTGCTCGCGTTTGCTGTTTTTCGAGCTTGCGCGCAGGAACTGAAGATCATCTTCGAGTATGTTTTCGATGCCGAGAAAGACATATCGAAATCCTGCTTTTCGCATCAACGGGGCGAGTGTTTCGCCGTGGTTGGCGATTGCCGAAGTCATCCCCTGCACGATGTAATCGATGTGATTCAGCCCGGCTTCGATGATCGCCTCGCAAAGGGCTTCGAACCTCCGCACGTTGAGCGTTATGTTGTCGTCCACGATAAAGATCGAGCGCGCGCCGTGCGCACAGGCATCGCGTATGTCGGCGATTACGCGATCAAAAGAATAGGTGTGAAAATTACGTCCGTGCATCTCGATGATCGAACAGAAACTGCAATCAAAGGTGCAGCCACGCGAGGTCTCTATCACATCGACCTGTCGGCCAAGCATAGTGTAGCCATGAAGCACGCGAGATGCGCGGTTGGGCAGGCGAATCTCCGCGCCTTCAAGTGAACTTACCGCGCGTTCCGGGTTGTGATAAAAGCGGTCGCCGCTTCTGTATGAGAGACCCTGAATATGATCAAACCCGCTTTCATTTTCCACAGCGCGCAAAAGCTCGCGAAAGGTGATCTCGCCTTCGCCGCGCACTATAAAATCGACCTCGCCGGAACCCTGATCGGTATAGGCTTCGGCGGCAAGGCTCGGATCATACCCGCCCACGACTACGCGCAGACCGGGACTGATCGAGCGCACAAAATCTATGATCTTTTTGGCGGTCTTGCGCTGAAACGACATGATCGAAAGCCCGAGGAGGTCGGGTCGGGTCTCGCGCACAAGCCGCTCGACGGTCTCGCGCACATTTCGTTGGGCAAGCACGAGGTCTGCGATTGCGACTCTATGATGCGCGTCTATGTTGCCGGCAAGTGAGGCGAGCGCTCCGTTGGGCATTCTTATGGCGACTGTCGGCATGTGCTCGAATGAGTCGGGCATTGATAAAAGTAAGATATTCATCGTTGGCCTTTCGTGGGGTCCGGCACGCCAGACCGTTTAAACAATGCTCTGATAAACAATGCTCTGGAACCTTCACAAGCAGTCCGCTTCGCTCAAGTAAGCAATATAAGGCCACTTTAATCCCAAAAAGGCGGCTTTTCAAATCAAATGCAGGAGGCTTCTCTCCCCGCCTTTTGCTGGTCGAAGGCAGGGCGATAAGGCGGCAGGAGGGGCCAATAGCGGCTCAAAATTGTCCTCGGTTGGATTCAGGAAGAATGGTCGTCGCTTTTTCTTGCGAGGCAGACTATCGAGACGCCGATTGGAAGGCGAATCCACTTGAGCAATATCCGTTCGAAATCGAGCAGACCTATCAGAAAAGAATTTAGCCAGCCCGGCAAGATGATGTGAGATGTCTTAGGATAGATTGAATTCTTTCGCAGGCTTTGAAGGAAACGCATGACGAGAATCGGGAAAAAGAGAATCGTTATGTAGTAGCTCATCTGCTCTACCTTAAAGCCCGAAGCAACCAGTTTGTTTCTGAGTTCGGAAGCCGAGTAGCGGCGTCTGTGATGCAGCGCTTCGTCGTGTTCGCTCCAGAGAAACCCGTGAGCGGGAACCGTAATGACCAGCCTCCCTTCGCTCTTCATGATGCGCCGCAACTCTCCCATCGCCTTCAGATCGTCATCAATATGCTCCAGCACATCGAGCGCGGTTATTATATCGAAGCTCTCTGAGGAAAAAGGAAGCGCTTCGGATCGGGAACAAACAAGGCCGTTCATGGATCGCGACTTGCAGAATTTAAGCGCCTCTTCCGATGCGTCGCTGCTGAAGGTATTTCCAAATTGTGAGAGGATCGAAAAATTCATGCCGGTCCCACAACCTACATCCAAAATAGCGGGTTTATCGAGTTTGCCGACAATCTCCGTGATTAATTGTCTGAGCAACTTTCGGCGGGCGACAAACCACCAGTAAAAATTCTCAAGCCTGTACATCTCTTCATACTCATTGATGTTCATTAAGGAACTACCCCTTGATTACCCCGATTGATCATACTTCACCGATGCAACGGGTCTGTTTTCTCGGCGAGCCCTGCCACAGACTCTTGCATTTTCAGATCAGGAATTCCACTGCCCGATGAGGAGCAATGCATTCGTTTCTAAAAACTGTCCATAACGACTCTCGGTTTTAGCATTCGAAAGGACGCTCAGAATTATGAAACAGGCTCTATCAGTCCTATTCCTGCTGTGCGCCTTACTCTACTTAGCCGGGAGCAGTTTCGTCAAGTAGCGTCCCATCCAAAGCTCAGCTCCCGGCAAGATCGTTGAGGAAATTTCATTCAACCATAAACGCGAGGCATACGTATTCCACCCATTTGACACCCCTCATAGGCTGCGATAACATTTCCCGCACAATAAATTACCAGGGCAAGTGAATTTAGGGAATTAATTAACATCACTTCAAATACAGGTATCAAATGGGCAAGAAGAGTCGCGTGCGCACAAAGAAGGAACGTCGGCACGCCGTTTCAGAGTCACATACTACACGGCGATGGGTGATAGGGATAATACTTGGCATCACGTTTCTGGCATTCTCAAACTCGGTCTTTAATCAATTCGCCTACGACGACAATACTTTTATCCTTGAAAATAAACTCGTTCGCAACTTTTCCAATATACCCACGGTATTCACAAAAGAGCTATGGTTTTACCGTGTGCTTCAGGACAAGGATCCGAACAAAGACACAGGCCCCACTTCGGCATATTACCGCCCGGTGTTTGCGGTTTACCAGATGGTCTGCTGGTGGATGTTTGAAGACCACCCGTTCGGCTGGCACGTAGCCAATATACTCGTCCATCTGCTGGTCGTTTATCTGGCATTCCTGATACTTGAAAGAATCACGGGCGACCTGAAGATGACGGCGATTGCGGCGGTCTTGTTCGCAGTTCACCCTTTGCGGAGCGAATCAATAGCCTGGCTTTGCGGCATCAGCGATCCTCTGCTCGCTGTATTTATGCTGGCGGCATTTTATCTCTACATGATCTATCGCGAAAAAGGGGGATCGAAATATCTGGCGGGAGCGTTTGGTTTTTTCCTGCTGGCGGCCTTCACAAAAGAGTCGGCCATCTCTCTTCCGATCTTCATCGCGGCCTACGAAATATTCGTCATCAATCTGGAAAAGCCTCTTCTGGAGCGGATAAAACAGTCGGCGATCAATGCGGCGATATTCATAGTGCCCATAGCATTCTACCTCGTCTGTAGGCGCAACGCTTTAGGGTTCTGGCTCAATGACGGTTCATTTACGCACGGCACTAACCTGGAAGTTGTGCTGACAATTCCTCTGGTAATCTGCAAGTATCTGGGGCTTTTGTTCTGGCCTGTTGATCTTTCTTTATTCCATGAAACGCCTATGGTTCAAAGCGCGTTGAGCGCGCGTTTCATTTTGCCCGCCGTCGGGCTGATCGCACTCACGCTCGGGATGTGGCCTTTGCGAAGATCACAGATCGCTCGATTCGGCCTGCTGTGGTTTGCAATCCACCTGCTGCCTGTGTTGAATCTTCGCGCCTTCGCCGAAGCCTTCATGGTGCAGGAGCGTTACGTCTATTTGCCTTCAATCGGGTTTTCTTTACTGATAGCTCTGGCGCTTGTGAAAGTGCCGTTTGAAGAATGGTTTTCCATCGGCAATCGCAAGGTTGCACAGGCGGGAATCGTAGCAATCATCTGCCTCTTAATGACCGGGAAATCCCTCGCCCAGAATCCTGTATGGAAGGATGATATGGCGCTTTATACCCACGGTCTGGAGGTGGCGGACGAACAGCTAATGCCTCACTACATACTCGGCCACAAATACATAAAAGAGAAACGATATGACAAAGCCGTTGAAGAACTTGAAAAATGTCTGGAGATTGATCCAAGCAACTATATAGTTTTGACCAATCTGCCCCCGGCGCATATCGAGGTGTACACGCAAACGAAAGATCGCTCGCATCTCGACCGGGCCATCGAGTTGGCTGAGAAGGGCCTGAGCCTGAATGATAGATCTCCGGCGCTGTGGGATACGCTCGGACACGTCTATACCTTCGATACCGAATTGAAGAACTATGCACGCGCACGCGCTTTTTTCGCGCGCGCGCTGGCGATTCAGCCCGACCTGTTCATAAGCAACTTTCACATGGGCGCGACCTATATCAAGGAGGGCGACGCGCAAAACGGCATACGTTTTCTCGAAATCGCGCGGCAGCAAGAGCCCGAATACGCCGAGACCTATAAGTTTCTGGCCTATGCTTATTCCGATAGGGGGCGAGTGCAGGAAGCCGTAGAGCAATTGAGCCGGTACTTGCAACTACAACCGAACGCGCCGGACGCGGCAAGAGAGACCCAGCATCTTGAAACACTGCGCGCCCGGCTCAAGGGAGAATCTTCTCAAGGTTGAGTTTCACCCGCGCCGATACGAATTAAAAAGCAGGAGAGTGATGACCGTGCGGTTTGCGCAATACAGTGTAGAGTGATTGCTTCCTTTTCTGCTAGAATGATCTTTCTTCCAATACTGAGTTCGCGGCAAAAACAGGTCTTGCCTTATCTTTGAAATCCGACATAGATGACGAGATAAAGCCGGTCTTGAGGATCAGGCCGCCCGTCGCACAGATCAGATGCCGTTCAAATCAATCGCTTTGCGGGAGGTACAGCACGTGATTACATCATTGTTTATCGCTATGGTATTTGCGGGCGGACAGTTCTTTTCCGTGGGCGCAATCGCTCAAGCGCGAAACACAATTGACGGGCAGGTCATGACGCCTGAACGCCGCCCGATAGTCAACGCGCGCGTCTTTCTCCAAAACGATGCATACTCTGAAATCGCCACTGTTTATACGGATGGTTCCGGGCGCTTCACCTTCAGGGGAGTCGCATCAGGCACTTACAATATCCTGGTAGACCCGACCGATGGCATGTACGAGCGACAATCACAACGAATCGAAGCCGTGGCCATAAATGGCCGGAGCGGCGGGAGAGGCGGAGAGATATTCCGCACGGATTTTATACTGAAGCCGAGAAGACTGCCGGGCGATGAAAAGAGTGGCGCTACTGCGAGATCAAGCGAAGCCGTCTTTTATCAGGAAGTGCCCGAGGCGGCAAGGAGAGCATATGCCGCCGGCATAAAAAGCATAGAAGAGAACGATGCCGATAGGGGGATTGAATCGCTGAAACAGGCCCTTGAGTTGTTCCCGGATTACTATGACGCTCTTGAGCAACTCGGTTCAGAATACGTGAGACGACACGATTTCAACTCGGCAGTGCCGATACTTGAGCACGCTACAGAAATCAACAAAAATGCCTGGCCCAGCTATTACTATCTTGGGGTTGCGCGTGTTGAGCTTAAACAGGCGGATGAGGGGGTCAAGGCGCTGCGCCGGGCGATTGAAATAAATCCCAATTCGATCAATGCCAATATGCGATTGGGGATGATTTTAGTCAATAACAAGGAGACCTATGCAGAAGCCCTAAAATCTTTCGAGAAAGTGGCAGCATTGGCCGGAAAGCAGGTTCCAGACGCTTATCTCTATCTGGCAAAGCTTTATGCCGAGAAGGAACGATATAAGGAAGCGGTCAGCGCCTTGGAAACCTATATCAAGCTCAATCCCGAAGCCGAAACGCAGTTACGCGAACGGTATAAAAAAGTCCTCGATCAAATGAGACAGAAGGCCAGATCATAAACCTTTCCACACAGTAATTCTTCAGCATAAACACCTTCAGACAGTGAAAGCCTCGCCTGAAATCCCCTGTCTACTTGATTGAGGTCTACTACAGACCCAAAAAAGCCCGTCCCCTTTCGAGGACGGGCCGACAAGAAGAGTTCTTGTGCTGAGATTCAGTACTAGAACTTGACTCCGAAAGCGATCCTCGCCTCACGCGGTGTCTGGAAGACGTTCGGCTGGAGGAAGCGCGGGTCTGTGACCAGATGCTGGTCGGCAATCCGCTGCCGGAAATCCTGACCCGATGTAAAGGTCGCAAGATCCGGGTAGAACAGCGATTGGCCGGGTCCGAGCAGGGTGCGGAACTGATCCGTCGCATTGCGCTCATCCCACAGGTTGTTCACGTTGATGCGGAACAGAAGCTTCACATTTTCGCTCACGTTTATATAGTGGGTATAGAGCACGTCGGTCTGCGTAAACCAGGGGGTCCGACCGACATCGCCACGTCCGGCAAGAAATGCCGCCGCGCCGCTTCCGGCTTCAACCATGTCGGAACTTCTGTCGAGAGCGGGATACCCTGATAAATGCGCTCGCCAATGCCTACGTCAAAGCTCATGCCTTTACCGAACAGGTTGAAATCTCCACGGTAGCCACCAAAGAACTTGAAGGTGTTCGGGCGGTCTGTCGCCAGGCGACCCTTTTGCACCGAGCCATCCGTGTTGAAGTTCAGGAACGGCAGATCGAAGTAGCGGTTGACGTTCGGGTCCGTACGACCATTTTCGTCCGAGCTTGCAAGACCGGAGTAGTTACCATACAGCTTGCTGTGCAGGTAAGAACCATTGAAGTAGTAGTGATTCGAGAAGCGTTTGTCAACGCGAAGCTCTAATCCGGTGTATTCACGAATCGCATCCGGTGTCGGAGGATCGAATGCATCCACGGCAATCCCGCGACCGGGGTTGCCGATTGTGAAGAATTCGGTTCCCGTTACCGGGTCGACGCCGCCTATGTCTTCGATTGCGCGATCAAGCACCTTGCGGGTGAAATGCGCGCCGACAACGAGGTCGCGACCGAAAGTGTAATCGCCGGCAAAAGAGAACTCGTGCTCGCGATACGGTTTGAGGTCCGGGTCGATGCCGGGACGCTCGCCGGGCAGATTGACGTTGGCCGGGAAGCGAAGGTCTGCCGGACCTTCGAAATGATTCTGCCGGGCTGATTCGTGAGACTGATTCCCGAGACATCAGCCGTATTCAGTTCGCGGAAAGTGCGGAGGAAGATTTCGCCGCCGAACGAACCGCGCGGCAGGTTGTACTTCATCGTGTCAAAGAATACCGAGTAGCTGCCGGAAATCTTCAATCGGCCATCGCCGAAAACGTCAAGCGCGCCGCCGATACGCGGAGCAATCTTGTCGCCCCATCCGAAATCAATCGGCTTGGTTGAGGCTTCGATGACCTTCGGGAATATCCGGGTGACCGGCGCGGTCAATCGGGAACGAAGGAAGGAATTCACTCTCGACGCGCAGACCGAGGTTCAGAGTTAGACGCGGATGAACCTGCCAGGAGTCCTGAATAAAGAAGCCCTGGTTGCTGCTGCTGACCTTACCCTGAACGCGCAAACTCGTCAGCAACGTAATATCCGTAGGTACCTCGGTCCGCTGGGTCTGGCTCGTCCGAAGACGAACTGGAATCTGCCACCTGAAAAACCGAACAAAACATCATTGCTGATCCTGTTTGTCTGGTAGCCGCCCTTGATCGTGTGCTGCTGATTGAGCAAGCGACCGATGTAGGTGGCGTCAAAGTTGAGGTTCGTACGACGAGTGATGTCGAACGAGGTCGTCTGGTTTGTGACGATGCTCGCACCGGTTGCAGGTCGTAAACGGCGTGCAGTTGGACGGGCCGGCATTGTTGCTGGTCGAAGTGCACGGAACGCTGATGATCAGGTTCGGCGTATTGACCGGGATGTCATAGCTGCCGCCCTTGTCATTAAAGTATGTGTGGCCGCCTCGGAAAGCGACGATCAGGTGCGGGGTGACGCTATAGTTCGCGCCAAAAGAAGCCTGCCATGCAGGGGTGTAACCGCCCTGGAAATCATAACGCGGATTCGGTAAGCGTAGTAGCGCTTGTTGTATCGAACCCGGAAGTGAAAGAGCCGAAGTTCAAGATCCCTTCGGTCTTCAAAGGAGTGTGAATGAAGTTGCCGTAAACCGACAGCTTGCTCGACGGCGAGGCAGTCAAGACGAACGATGTTGTAATCGTTGCGCACTCTCTGGGTAATCGGGCGTGAATTGATCAGAGTTCTTGTGGGATCACCCGAGATGACGGGAGTGAGTTGGCGAACCAGTCGGGTCGTCTTGGTGTATTCGGGCGCGGCTCCGATTGAAAACCAGAGCTTGTCCTTGATGATCGGTCCGTTGAGCAGGAAGGTCGGATTCAGGAACCGTGTATCATCCTTGCCGCTCGGATTATTGAAATACTCAAAGGTCTGCGCCGTCGGGTCGGACGGAACGATCCTCAGAGTCGGGTTGTCTTCGGCGCGGAAGGTGTCGGAGCTGTACTCCAAGACGACCCTCGCCGTGGAACTCGTTGGTTCCGCCTTTTGTCACGACGTTGATAACGCCGCCTGTCGCGCCGCCGAATTCCGCTTCATAACCGGCGCTCTTGATCTGAACTTCCTGAACGAAATCAACGGGTATGTTCTTGGTCGAGCCAAGCGTACCACCGATGACGCGAGTGACTTCGACGCCGTCGATAACAAAGACGTTCTCGGAGCCTGACGCGCCGTCAATCTGGAACTGCCCCGAACGAGGCTCGTTGCGAGCGCCGGGAGCGACATCAATCACGGATGAGAAGTTGAGGCTGGCTTTCGGCAGGATGTCAATCTTCTCTTTGCTGATGTTGGTGGCCGTTTTGCTCGAGGTAATGTCAACGATTGGCTCGTCTGACGCGGTTACAGTGACCGACTCACCCGAAGCAACAGGCTTCAATTCAAAGTTTACTTGCAGCGTGCGCCCAAGCTCGACCGTTACTTCATCTCGCTTGACCGTGCCAAAGCCGGTACCGCTGGCCGTGACCGTATAGACGCCCGGCAGCAGGTTGTTAAACCTGTAATAGCCCTCGTCATTGGTGGTTGCGTTATAGGTGCGCTGCGGGCTCGTTGCAGAGACGGCTGCATTGGGGATGACCGCTCCACTTGAGTCTTTCAATGTACCTTCGATATTGCCGCTTACCTCCTGCGACGCCAGCACTGTGAATGCAGAGCCGGGGCCGATCAAGAGAGCCAAGAGCAAAAAGAAGCTGCTCACCTTACGGTAATAACCTCTTAGTGATGAAACTCTTTTCACAGATTCTCCTCCTTCTAAATACAGATATCCTAAATTTTAGGTCTTTGATCTCTAGCTAAGATTGGGAAGTAGCTTTCCTATCCTACTGCGAAGTTCGGAGCCTCGGTTTTGTTCATTCGCAATATTATAGGAATTCCCCGTAGCCGCCCTTCCTGGCAACTTTGATACCCAAGATTCAGCGTTTCAGGTTAAGATAGTAATATCTTTTACTTAGCTCTTTTCAGCCTCTTTCCATTCGTTTGTAAAGTTCGTAGGCTTTCCAAAATTTTGGAATTTCATTCAAAATTTTGGATGATCTTTTATCTATTGCCGCCAGTAGGTGGCGGCTTTGAGCCAGGCTCAATGAAAATGACAAATCCCTTGCGACTTGAAGTCCTTCTCCCTTCGTGGAGCGAGATTTGCCGCAGATGGCTCGACGGCGCTGATTTTGCCCTGACCCTGATAGATTGGTATCGACATATCTGCTAGAATAGGCGCGCCGTTTAGCAGTTTCTTCGCATCCGCAAATACATTTCTTTAGGAGGATTTCACCGTGTTTCTAGTCTTTCTCTTCAGCTTATCGGTCTTTGTCGGTTTTGGCGGAACGATCAATCCAATCCTTCAGGATACAAGTATTCGGCCTTCGTCTAACACTATCGAAGGTCGGGTGACGGTCGGTAACAATCAGGGTCTTGAAAATGCCCGCGTCTTTCTTTTGGATGACGGCTACGGCCAACTCAGGCTGGCCTACACGGACGGAGCCGGGCGCTTCCGATTGCAGGGCGTGCCGCGCGGAACGTTTTACGTCAGGGTAGAACCAATCGGAGGCGAATACGATCAGCAGACCGAAAGGGTCGAAGTCAACCCTATCGGCATGAGCACCACGGGCGGCGGTGAGATATTCAGGGTCGAGTTCAGATTCCAGCCAAAAACCACGAACGCCGCCAAAGGTCCAACGGGCGCAGACGCCACAACCTTTCATCAGGAAATCCCGGACCCTGCCAGGGAAGAGTTTATGAAAGGTATGAAGAGCCTCGATAAGAATGATTTCGATTCGGCGGCGGCCTCGCTGAAGAAGGCCATAGAGCTTTTCCCGGATTACTTTTACGCTCTTGAAATGCTCGGCACAGAGTATCTCAAACGACAAGAATATGAGGCTGCGCGCCCGCTTTTGGCTCACGCAGTTGAGATAAATAAAGATGCCTACAGGGCCTTTTACTCGCTCGGCGTCACCCTGCTTGAATTGAAACAACGAGAGGAGGGCATAGGCGCGCTCAGAAAGGCGCTTGAACTAAACCCCGATTCGATAAACGCCAACATGCGGCTCGGGATGACGCTGGCCGAAGACAAGACAACACGGGAAGAGGCGATTCAGAGACTGAAGAAGGTCGCCGATGCGGCGGGCAGCCAGGTGCCCGATTCCTATTTCGAACTTGCCAAGCTGTATAATCTGAATCAGCAATATAGCGAATCGGCCGACGCGCTTGAGGCTTATATTAAAACCCTCCCGAAAAACGGCGACCAGAAAGTTCAAGCCCAGATCGAACAGTTCAAAAAGATTGTAGAAAAACTGAGAGAGAAAGCGGCTGCGACAAAGAAGTGATCTGAATACAGCAGCGCCTGCGGCCTCGACAGTAACAGGTTCGAGTCGGCGAAGTTTTTGCCGACTCGAACCATTTTTATTCTTTGCCCACCCGCTTTCTCTCTCAATCATAAATAGAACCGCAAGAGCTTTTCTGATAGAATGTGTTCAACCAATCACTCATCATATTTTGTGGACGACGGAACCTGGAGAATTAAAGTTATGCCAGCAGTTTTTTTCATCGCGCTAGCACTCACGTTTTGGCAACCTCTGATCGGCAGTTCTGCTTTTCAGGGGCGCAATACCATAGACGGGCGGGTCACTACGACCAAGAATCAACCCTATCAAAATGCCCGCGTATCGCTTCTCAACGAAGGCTATTCGGAACTCAGAATGGTCTATACCGACAGCGCCGGGCGCTACAGGTTTAACAACCTGACTGCGGGGACCTTCTATGTGAGGGTCGAGCCTGCGGGATCGGATTTCGAGCGGCAAACCGAGAGAGTCGAGGTCAACCCCTTTACCGTCAGCAATCGGGGCGGCGAGGTCTTCCGCGTTGATTTCGTGCTGAGAGTAAAAGAGGCAAAACGAGACGAAAAAGCGGGTGCGTCGCCCGGTCTGGTCTTTTATCAGGATGTCCCGGCTAAAGCCAAAGATGAATACCTTAAAGGCGTGAAAAGCCTGGAACAGGGCTCTTTCGATGAGGCGATTGCGGCTTTTAAGAGTTCGGTCAAAATCTTTCCCGATTACTATGACGCGCTTGAGGTGATGGGACTCGAATATGTAAAGCGCAATCAGTTCGAGGCGGCAAGGCCGATTCTTGAACACGCAGTCGAAGTAAATAAGGACAGCTGGCAGAGCTGTTACCTGCTCGGTTATACTCTCTTCAGTTTGAACGAGCGAGACCGTGCGATAGAGATGCTCAGGCGCACAGTGGAACTCAAGTCCGATTCGGCTTATACAAATATGCAACTGGGAATAGTCCTGGCTCAGGCAAAGGATACAAAAATGGAAGCTATGCAGTTTTTGAAAAAAGCTATTGAAATCGGCGGGGAAGATGTAAAAGATGCCTACCTCTATCTCGCCACTCTCTATAGCGACAACAAGCAGTATAAAGAAGCGGCCGATGTCCTGGATGCTTATTTGAAGACCATCCCGCCGACTGAGCATCAGACGGCTCAGCGTCAGAAATACGAAAGCCTGATCGTGCAGTTGCGCGAGAAAGCAAATCAAAAGAATTGACCGCCCCGCGACTGAGAAAGTAGCGGCTGAGAAAGTAGCGAGCGACATGGAAAGTGATCGCTAAAAGAAGGGTCACTTTCGCTCATCCACAAAAGCATAATCGGCGAGGTTATCTCGCTCTCTGCCGGTCATTACCGACTACCTGCCCGATATTTCAACAGGTCGATGCGACCCCGCCTCTGACTCCCATTCCCAACCATTCATATAAAACGCTATTGCTGCGAAGCGAGAATAATCGAGGCTCGTAATAAGGCGGGCACTCAATAAAATTGCCCGCCCTCACTGAGAGGGCGGGCAAGTGAAAAGAATTTCACTTAATAAGACTACTCTCTTACCACTGGACGCCGACTGCGAAGCGAGCTTCGCGCGGTGCCTGGAAGGTGTTGGCCTGGCCAAACCGGGGGTCAACAACCAGACCCTGATTCGCGATTCTCTGCTGCCAATCTCCGTTCGAGTTGATGAAGATCGGAAATGCTACATCAAACGAATCATTTGCATTTCCGTACTGCACTACCTGGCCCGCCGCAAGATAGTTGGCGAAGATGTTGGTCTGGTTTCTCTCGTCGAACAGATTGAATACGTTCATCGAGAAACGCAGCTTCACATTCTCCGTCAGCTTGATCAGGTGATTGATCACCAGATCAGTCTGTGTGAACGCCTCTGTTCTCCCCAGATCGCCTCGGCCTTCGGGATAGATTTCCGCTCCGCCCCCTCCGACGTGCTCCGATAGGATCGTCGAGATCGGTATGCCCTGGTAGATCAACTGCGTACCGCCGATGTCCGTACTCATTCCCCAGTAGTGGAACTGATAGCTGGCAAATGCCTTGAACGTGTTCGGTCGATCCGTTGCCAACCGGCCGAGTACCTGCTGTCCATGTGTGTCATACACAAGCTCCGGTAAATCGAAGTAGCGGTTTACGTTCGGGCTTGTTCGTCCATTCTCATCCGAACTGGCCAGCCCGGAGTAGTTTCCATACAGCTTGCTGTAGGTGTACGACAGATTCGCGTACCAGTTGTTTGTGAACCTCTTGTCGAGCCTCAATTCCAACCCTGTGTACTCGCGTACCGCCTTCGGCGTCGGCGGATTGAAGTCCGTTATCGATACTCCAAATCCCGGGTTGCCTATCGTGTACACTTCGTTGCCCGCCGCGTCGAGCCCACCGATGTCTTCTATCGTTCGGTCAAGCCTCTTGCGGGTGAATCGTGCGCTTGCAACAAGATTTGTGCCCAGCGCATAGTCGCCGCCAAAGGTGTACTCTCGCTCTTTAGTGGGCTTGAGGTTCGGGTCAATCGTGGGCCGCTCACCGGCAAGCACTACGTTTGACGGTACGCGGAAATCAAGCGGTCCGTCGATGATGTTGCCCGGCGTGTTGCCGAGATTGATGCTCGTGAAGTTCGGTGTATCGAGCGTGTACCATGTTCTGATGAAGTGATCGCCGCCGAACGAGCCGCGTGGAAGCTCATACTTCATCGTGTCATAGAATATTGAGAAGCTGCCGTAGACTTTCAGCTTTCCGGTTCCGAATACATCCCAGGCCAATCCGACTCTCGGCGCGATCTTGTCGCCCCAGCCAAAATCAATCGGCTTGGTCGAAATCTGCGCGTCGGCTGGAATGGTCGGGTGGAAGGTTGTGTCAATCGGGAATGCGGGCAGGAACTCATTCTCAATGCGGAGACCGATGTTTGCGGTCAAGCGAGGATGAATCTGCCACTGATCCTGAACGAAGAAACCCTGGTTTTTGCTGTTGACATCGCCTACGGTTCCGAAGTCGGTCGTTCGATAATAACCATAGGTTCCTCGCTCGCCCAGATATGAACGATTGAAGTAGAAGTTGATGATCCCGCCCTGATAGCCTTCGTTGACCTTGTTGCTGAGGCGGTTGACCTGATAGCCACCCTTGAAGGTGTGCTGCTGGCCGAGGAACCTCGTGATGTAGGTCGCATCAAAGTTGAGGTTCGTACGGCGAGTGATGTTGAAGGCCGTTGCAAAGTTGGTCTGTATGATCGGCGTGCCCGTAGCTGTTGAACCGGCAGCGCATCCGTTGAGCGGAGGAGCGCAGGCAGCCGATATCGTGTAGAGCGGGATGCCTACGGGAATGTCGTAGGAACCGCCCTTATCGTTGAGATAGGTGTGGCCGCCTCGGAAGCTCAGGATCAGGTGATCCGTCGCCGAATAGTTCACTCCGAATGCTGCCTGCCACGCCGGGACGTAGCCGCCTTTTTCGCCGAGTCGAATGTCATTGAAGGCCGTAGAGCCTGTGACTTCAGCGCCCAGTTGCTGACCTTCGGATTTGATCGGGCTGTTGATAAAGTTGCCGTATACCGAAAGCCTGTCGCTTGCGGCCCAGTCAAGCCGTCCCAGGAAGTAGTCGATTTTTTCTCGCGTCGTGATAAAGCGAGTGTCGAGCGAATCTACTCCCACGCCCGGGTTGACACGGATTAGATCGGTCCGTTGTGTCGTCCTTGTGTACTGTGGCGCATAGCTCGTGTAGAACCATACGTGATCCTTGACTATCGGCCCGCCGATGTTGATGATCGGGCTGAAAAATCGTGTCTTGTCCTTCCCGTCCCGGTTATGGAAGTACTCGAATGTGTCTGTATCTTGCGGAGCAAGCCTCAAGGTCGGGTTGTCTTCGGCTCGGAACGTGTCAGACGTGTACTCGAATCGCAGTTCCCCGTGGAAATCATTCGTCCCACCTCTGGTCACTACGTTTACAACTCCGCCTGTCGCTCCGCCGTACTCTGCTTCATATCCGCCGCTCTTGATCTGAAGTTCCTTTACGAAATCGTTCGGAATGTTCTTGGTTCGGCCAAGAGTTCCATCGTCAATTCTGGTAACTTCCACGCCGTCTACGATAAAGACGTTCTCTGAGCCGGATGCTCCATCAATCTGGAATCCACCTGATTTCGATTCAGCGCGGGTTCCGGGGGCTACCTGAATCAGCGAAGAGAAGTTGAGTGATTTCGGTATGACGTTGATCTCTTGCTGGGTCACGTTTGTAGCCGTCTTTGTAGAGGTCACGTCCACCAGCGGCTCGTCGGCTGCCGTGATCGTCACTTCTTCTCCACTTACAGCAACTTCCATGTCGAAGTTTACCTGCAAGGTCTTTCCAAGTACGACAGGCACATTCTCGCGCTTGACCGACTTGAAGCCGGAGCCCGATGCCGTAACTACATAATTGCCCGGCGGGAGGGCCGAGATGGTGTAGTTGCCAGCAGAGTCGGATGTGGTCTTAAAGGTTTGTCTATCACTCGTAGCAGTGATGGAAGCATCGGGGATGACTGCTCCGGCCGGGTCCTTGACCGTCCCCTGAATGCTACCGGAAATCTCCTGAGAAGAGGCCAGGGCTGAAAATGCAGAGCCGGGGCCGATCAGGAGAGCGATGAGCATGAGAAAGCTGCTCACCTTACGGAAAGAACCTTTTATCGATAGGATTCTATTCACGGATTCTCCTCCTTCATAAATAGTTGAATTGTTTGGTCTTGCTCACCGACAGAGTTTGGGGAGTAGCTTATCCTTGAAATACTGATAAAAATGGAGCCTGTGCTTGACCAAATACACTCGTATCTAAAGTCGGTGAGTACCTTTGTTGCATTGCCCCATAATCTCTCTGGATGTCCCCTGAGTCGGTTCAATACAGGCAATTCCTATACCTGAAAACCCGTTTGGGAGCTTAACTTAGCTATAACTCTATTTAGCTCGCTTTCTCTTGTTCCTCAATGAAGATCAATTTTATTGAATTTATCCAAATATTTGAATTAAATTCCAAATATTTGGATAACCAACAACCACTGCCACATCCGGAAAACATCTGTAAAAGAAGACTTAAGTAAGATAAATTGCCAAATTTGAATGATTTATATATTACAAAACATATGGAAACGGAGTAATGTATCTGCCGGATCATTTCAGATGAGTGGCCAAAAGTGTTACCAATTTTTGGAATTGAGGATTAGAGAAATCCGGGCGGAAGCAGTTGCCGCTTTCAGTACTTGTGCCGACTCGGGTAATGAATTAAGGAGGGAGGTAGGTGGTATAATCTCTCTTTGCGATTTTTCGAAAGTCTCTATTTACCCGGATACGATGCAAATATTGATAGTCAAGCTCAGTTCGATAGGCGACGTGGTTCATACGCTGCCGGCGGCGGCTGAGATCAGGCGAAATTTGTCTGACGCTCACATCTCGTGGGTGGTAGAGCGGCGTGCGAGCGCCATTCTTAAAGACTGTCCCGCCATAGATGAATTGATAGAGGTTGACACCCGCGCCTGGCGCAAGCGCCCGCTAAACGATGCAACTATTGCGGACATCCGTGAGCAGATCGGGCGTGTTCGGGGAGGCTTAAAAAATGAATCCCGATCCTCAATAGATGTTGCCATAGATTTTCAGGGGCTTATTAAATCCGGGCTGGTCGTGGCTGCCTCAAGGGCGGCGAGCCGGATGGGGTTTGAAACAGGCGAGCTGCGCGAAAAGGCAAGTCGTCTTTTTCTAAACAATCAAGTAAAGACGGCAGAGATTAAACATGTTATTGACAAGAATCTTGCGCTGGCCCGTGCGGCCCTTGATTCCCTCGCCGTAAATTCTCCGAATGTCGCGTGCGCGTCAGGAATAACTCATCCCCGGTCTGGCCAGCCCGCCTACGAATTTCCCATCGTCATCCCCAGCGAAGACGAAGGCTATGTCATGGAAACCATCAACGAGCGAGGCAGACGGTTTGCCATACTCAACCCGGGCGGCGGCTGGCCGACAAAGCTCTGGCCGGTTTCGAGTTACGGACAGGTGGCGGACTGGTTGTGGACGGAGCGCCAGATCGTATCGTTTGTAACCTACGGGCCGGGCGAGGAGGCGCTGGCCGAAGCTGTAGCGGCCAGTTCGCGGACAGGCGCGGCCCGCCCCTTTCGCTCATCGCTAAAGCAATTCGCGGCTCTTGCCCGGCGGGCGGAGCTATTCGTAGGCGGCGACACAGGGCCGCTACATCTGGCGGCTGCCTGCCGCACTCCCATAGTCGGCATTTACGGCCCGACATCTCCCGAGCGCAACGGCCCTTTCGACAAACGCGATCTGACGGTAGGCCGCGACCTCTGGTGCCGCGACGAGTGCCATCGCCGTAAATGCTGGCACTGGCAATGTATGGACATCCCGGTCAGCGCCGTCACAGAGGCTGTCTCGGCGCGACTCGCCGAACCTGCAATTCGAATCTGACATCAGCCAAATCTATGTTTGAGGCAAGTGAAGAAAAGATGATCCATCTCCGTGCCCTGGCGCAAAGAATCAGGGTGCCCGCCGGATTCGCAATGGCCCCTCTTTTTGTGATAGCGGCCCGACCGACCAGCCTTACACTCATAGCCGGAGCCGTCATCGCCCTTACCGGCCTCGCCCTGCGCGCATGGGCTTCGGGGCATTTGAAAAAGAATCAGGAACTGGCCACTCGGGGGCCTTACGCGCACACCCGCAATCCGCTTTATTTCGGCACTCTTTTGCTGGGCGCGGGGGTAGCGGTCGGCACGGGGGCGCTATGGTTCGTAGCCCTTTTCATCGCGCTATATCTGCTGATTTACGTGCCTGTGATGTTTGCCGAAGCCGATACCGTACGAGAACTGTTTCCGGGCGAATATGAGCACTATAGCCGGAATGTGCCGCTTTTTCTGCCTCGGATTACACCCTATCAGGCTTCCTCCTCAGAGGGAATCAAGTCTATACCCGGCGCTCGCAAGGGCTTTGATCTCAAGCGCTATCTGCATCATCGCGAGTATCGAGCAGGGCTCGGATTTGTGATCGTCTACGCGCTGCTTCTGGTCAAATTTTTTCTGTCTACCGGCGGTTGATGCACCCGCACAGGCAGAACGGGTATAATAAGTATTATGCGAGAAAAGATGTTTTTAGCCTTAATACTAGTATTCATTCAAGCAGCAACTCTTATCGGCGCTCAGGCCGATGTCGAAAAGGATGCGAAGGGGCCTGCGGTAATTGAGCCGCTTCCCTTCCAGCCGGGCGAGACGCTTGTTTATGACGCCAGTTTTTCAAAGCTCATATTTTCAGGCACGATAGGCGAAATCACGCTTAGAGTGGCGAAACCCACTGAGGCTCAAAAACCCGGGTTTCTGGAACTCAATGCCAGAGCCGTTTCCAGGGGGTTCTTTCCTAAACTCTTCGGCGTCAAACTCGACAACAGTTATACATCGGTTGTCTTTCCCAAAGACATAGGGCTTTACACCTCCACGACTAAAATCGAGGAGGGAAACCGCAGGCGATTGCAGAAATCCATCGTAAACCGGGAAACCGGGCGCGTGACTTACATTGACAGAAACATTGCAGATGAATCGAGCGAGCCGACTGTTGAAGAAGGAGCGTCGCCCTCCTGGGTACTGGATGTGCTTTCGGCTATCTATTTCGTACGAACCCAGCAGATGAAGCCGGGTGAAACGATATCGTTGCCCTTGAGCGACGGCGCTAAGACTTATACCATCGAAGTCGTAGCCGACCAGCAGGAAGAAATAAAAGTGGATGCGGGGAAATTCAAGACCATGCGGCTGGATGTGAAGGCCTTTGATGGTCGCTACGTTCGCCACAGCGGAGAGATGACCATATGGGTATCAGAGGACGCCGACCGCATTCCGGTTCGCGCAAAGATCAAGACCGCAGGCACGACGGTCGACATAAAACTGAAAGAGGTCAGCCGGAGTTAAGGCAGGCGGCCTCACAAGCTTGTTGGATGAAGAGGATTAAATAATGTACGAGGTGATGATCGAAGAAGAGTTTTCCGCCGCTCATGCCTTGCGCGGGTATCGCGGAAAATGCGAAAACCTGCATGGCCACAACTGGAAGGTCGAAGTTTATGTGCGCGGTGAACGGCTGGACGATATAGGCATGCTGGTTGATTTCAGAGAGTTGAAAGCGGCTGCGCGGGAGGTCATGCGCTTTCTCGATCATCAGAATCTTAACGAGCTTAAGCCCTTCGACATCGAGATGAACCCCTCATCCGAGCATCTGGCCGGTTTCATACTTCACAAGATAGCCGAACAGATCAACGACGACCGGGTGAAGGTTTACAAGGTGCGCGTATGGGAAACTCCTTCGACATCGGCGACTTACGAAGTTTAGAATTCGTGATGCGTGATGCGTGATGCGTGACCTTAAAGGCAAATTCCTTATTAGCCGGACATCTCAAATCTCACGCATCACGCAGGCCGCGTCGAGAAAGACTTTATCTCGAAGCGCGGGAAACTGCTCTCTGACCCGATCGAAGTCTTTATAATCTGCTTCGTCGATTTCAGTTTGTGACATTTTAAGTTTCCTGTTCGCCCTTCCACGCGGGCGCGACCAGTCGGCGACGACCGTCATCGCTTTTTGTGATGCCCGGTTCATCAATCTGCACGCGGTCCCACAGCTTGCAGGTCACCTGTTTGTGCATCTGATCCAGGCCCTCGCAATAATTAGTGAATTCGCAACGGCGGATTTCGCCTCCGCGCCCCTGTCGCATCTTCAGAAACCAGTCAGGATCGGCAAGCGACTGTCGCGCGGCAGCTATGATGTCGGCCTCTCCCCGGCGCAGTATCGCTTCGGATTGATCGAAAGTGGCTATCCCGCCTGAGGTGACTATAGGCGTAGAAAAATCAGCCGCGTTCACCGTCTGTTTGATCGCCGCCGCGAGCGGGACGTTGCGGCCAAACGGCCCGCGTTCGTCCGACAGCACCGTGGGCATGCACTCATACCCGCTTCGCCCCGTGTAAGGATAAACCGCGTTTCCGACTTTAGGCTGTTTCGCGTCGTCGAATTTCCCTCCTTTTGAGACCGATAGATAGTCGAATCCTGCGCGGGCAAATTCCAGACCGAAATAGATGGCGTCATCCAGATCGCTCCCGCCTTCGATCACCTCATCGCCGAGAAAGCGAACGCCTACGGTGTAGTCGGCCCCCACCCGCTCGCGCACCTTTCGATAAACTTCCAGAGGCAATCGCACGCGGTTTTCGCGCGGCCCGCCGTAACCGTCTTCGCGGTTGTTCTTCGCGCTTAAAAATGAGGCCATCGTATAGGCGTGCGCGTAATGAAGTTCTACGCCGTCGAACCCGGCGAGGCGAGCGCGGAGGGCTGCGGCTGCGAATATTTCCGGCAACACCCGGGGCAGTTCGAGGATATGCGCAAGATGCGTGTCGGTGACGCGCTCGCGATAGCCGTAGCGGAGTGATTCAAGTTCCCGCTCATTCAGAACACCATCCAAAACCTCTTCGGCCGCGTCCTTCAAATAAGCGCGCACATCATCATCGTTTGCGCTCTTCCACCGGGGCTCGCCCGTCACTTTGGCGAGGGCGCGGCGATGGCGGTTTGTGACCTGAAAGAATCGCTCGAAGTATTTCTCTTTTTGAGGGCGGCGCTTTACGCTGAGAAAATCTATGATTTGAATAAAGAGGCGAGTGTGGCCGCCCGAGGCCCTGCGAACGGTTTCGACAAGTTCGCGAAGGCCGGGAATAAAACGGTCGTGCCCTATGCGAAGCAGCGGGCCGCTGGCTATGTCGCGTATGCCGGTAGCTTCGACCACGATGGCCCCCGGACGCCCTTCGGCAAACCGCCCGTACCATTCCAGAATATTTGGAGTTACGAACCCATCTTCGGTAGAGCGCCATGGAACCATAGCCGGAACCCAGGTGCGGCTTTCAAGCACGACCTGCCCGACAGGTACGGGAGAAAACAACATCGAGCGCGCCGCCTCTCGGCGTGTAGGCCAGCGCGCTTCCAACAGTTTATGCCGTATCGGTTTTTCAGTGTGCCACATAACAGCTTGAGGGATGAAAAGGATTGTCAGGAGACACACCGATTAATGCGGTATCCTTTATCATCAAATCTATCTTTACGGTCCTTTTCATCCCTCATCCCTCATCCCTCATCCCTCATCCCTCTCCCATTTATCGTAGGCGGCGATAAAGCCGGGGTCTCTCCGCTTCAGTTTTTCGTAATTGATCTTCTTGCTTCTGGTCATGAGTTTATAAGCAAAAGGAATGGGGTCGAGGTGCATATCTTCCTCGGCGTTCTCGAATGCCAGAAGGCTTGAGATGGCTGCCTCCTGATACTCGTCAATGACAGGTTTTCTGGTGCGCTCAAACTGGGCGAGCGACTCTTCAACACTCGAATTCGCTTCAAAGCATCGGGCCAGAGCGATGGAATCTTCCAGGGCCAGCTTTGTGCCTGAACCTATCGAAAAATGAGCCGTGTGCAGCGCGTCCCCAAGCAAGACCACGTTTTTGTGGTGCCATCGTTTATTTTTGACCAGCAAAAAATTCAGCCACCTGACGAAGTTGTTCGACAGCAACGCGTGCCCTTCAAGGTCTTTCTCAAAGACACGGGCCAGATAACGGCAGGTCTCCTGATCCGTCATCTCGTCGAGCGCGGCCTTCTTCCAGACATCTTCGCCGCACTCGATTATGAAGGTGCTGGTTGTCTTGTCGAACTTGTAGGAATGAGCTATGAACAGGCCCGCCTCAGATTCGCGGAAGGTGAGCGTCAGACCGTGAAACAATCTGTGCGTTCCAAGCCAGATGTATTTGTTCTTTCCCGTTTCAAGCGTAGGTTGAAACGCCGCCTCAAAGGTGCGCCGCACAAGGCTGTTTGCCCCGTCTGCGCCGATAAGCAAATCCGCGTCTCTCAGTTCCTCAACACTGGTGACGTTTGTATTGAATCGCAGGTCGATGCCAAGTTCGCGGCAACGACGATGCAGGATTTGCAGAAAGGCCAGTCGCGCGATGCCTGAAAACCTGTTGCCGCGAATCGTGATTCGCTCGTCGCGGTGGACCACGTCTACGTTATCCCACGTCTCGCAGCTTCTGATGATTTCGGCGAACGACTGGCGGTCGCTCGTTTCCAGATAAGAGAATGTCTGATCGGAAAAGACTATTCCCCAGCCGAATGTGTCGTTGGGTCCGTCTCTTTCTATCAGGGTAATCTCGTGAGCCGGGTCGAGCTTTTTCATTAAGACGGCGAAGTAAAGGCCCGAAGGTCCGCCTCCAATGATGGTTATCTTCATACTATTTGAGCCTAACTTGAAGCGAAGAATTCATCAACCTGAGCGGCGGGATTCCCACAGGTCAGCCGATGAATTTATAGCCTGCGCGATGGACCGTTATGATGAAGTGAGGCGTGGCGGGGTCATCCTCGATCTTGTGGCGCAGCTTTGCGATGTGGGTGTCAACTGTGCGCGTCAGGGGAAAGCTATCATACCCCCAGACGGTGTCGAGAAGCTGATCGCGCGTTACCACTTCGCCGCGATGCTCGATGAAGTATTGAAGGATTTTGAACTCGCGCGGCGAAAGCGTGAGCGGTTGCCCGCCCTTTGTGGCTACGAATTTCTTGAAATCGAGAGCCACATCTCCGAACTGGAAGTCTTCTATTTTCTCGACGCGGCTTGAGGCGCGCCTGAGTACGGCTTCAACGCGCGCGGCCAGTTCCATGAAGGAAAAAGGCTTGGTCACATAATCATCCGCGCCCAGTTTCAAGCCCAGGACTTTATCTATTTCCTGCCCGCGAGCCGTGAGCAGGATGATGGGTATCTGATTGCCATCGGCCCTGAGTCTCTTGCAGATGTCGAGCCCGCTCAATTTCGGCAGCATCACATCGAGAATAATGATATCGAGGTCTTTTTCTCTGGCCAGACGCAATCCTGTCTCTCCGTCTTTGGCCACCTGCACCTGATAGCCTTCATATTCAAACCCGTCGCGCAGGGCGACGGCCATCGCCTGATCATCTTCAACTATCAAGAGCCTGCTCATATAATCAACCCGTCCAGAGATTTTTTATCACAGCTACTGCCTTTAGCAAAGAACGCTGTTTGCAAACGAACTTGTCAATCTGATTTATTCCAAAGAGGCGGTTACTGGTCGCTTGCCTCGAGCCCCCGGCCTCTCTTTTTGAGGGCAAGGATCAGGCCCGCCGCGACGAGGGCGGACACAGACAGGTAGAGTATTCCGCCAAAGAAGGATTTCGTCATCTCGGTCAGGTATCCAACGATGAAGGGGCCTACGAATCCTCCGAGGTTTCCTACCGAATTTATCAGCCCGACGGCAGCCGCAGCGGCGGCCCCAGACAGAAAGCTTGTAGGCAAGGCCCAGAATCCGGGCAGGTATCCGTACAGCCCCACGGCGGCGAGGCAAAACATAGCAAGGGCCAGCGCGGTGTTTCCCTGAGTGAGGGCGCTCAGCAAAAGGCCCGCTCCCGCGATAATCATAGGCAGGGCCGTGTGCCAGCGGCGTTCGCGGGTTCTGTCCGAAGACCAGCCTATCAGAAGGATGGCTACGAATCCGACCAGATAAGGAAGCGCGGCGATGATCGTCACCATCAGGTTCGTTTCCCCGGAAAGCCGCTTCAGGATGGTAGGCAGCCAGAAACCGAAGCCGTAAACGGCGGTCACGATAAAGAAATAAGCCAGCGCGAGTATTATGACTTCCGGCTGTCTCATCGCCTTCCAGATGCTGTAGGAATGCGTCAGATGTTTTGATTGTCTTTCGCGTTCAAGCTCCGATGTAAGCCACTCGCGCTCATCATCGGGGAGCCATCGAGCCTGATGCGGCCAGTCGGTCAGGTAAAATATGGTGACTACTCCGAATATTATTGCGGGCGTTCCTTCGAGTATGAACAGCCATCGCCACCCGGCCAGCCCAAGCCAGTTTACCGAAAGCAACACGCCGGAGATGGGCGAACCGATGATCGAGGAAACCGGGATGGCCGCCATAAACAGAGCCACCGCCTTCGCTCTGTCTTCATAACGGAACCAGTGATTCAGATATACGATGATGCCGGGGAAAAACCCCGCCTCTGCCGCGCCAAGTAAAAAACGCGCCCAGTAAAACTCCGTCTCGGTCCGTATGAACCCCATGAGTACGGCCAGTATCCCCCACGAGATCATAATGCGGGCGATCCATTTGCGCGCGCTCCATCGCTCGACGATTATGGTTCCGGGGATTTCGAGCAGGAAGTAACCAACAAAGAATATGCCCGCGCCAAACCCGTAGACCTCCGGCGAAAAGCCAAGCGCCGTATTCATCTCAAGCGTGGCATACCCGACGTTTACCCGGTCAAGATAGGCGATGATATAGAGAAAAAACAGATAAGGAAGCGTGCGCCGCATGATGCGATGTCGCGCGCGGCGAGCGACATCACTGGTGTAGATTTCCTGAGTTGCCAAATCAGTATCCTCTGATTAATAAAGCCCCTTGAGACCCGTTTCCCTGAATACTCAACGGGCACACAGCCTATCACAGGAGGCCGCTTCTGCAAATTGAAATACAAGAACTGCAACTCTTTTTTGGCTCAGACAAAGCCATTCAGTCTTTGACCTACAGGAGGATATGCGAAAACAATATCAAAGGTCAGCAATTCTCGGTTTAGAGGAAATCGCACCGGGATATACCACGAAACACACTAAATACACGAATAATTCTTCTATTTCGTGTGCTTCGTGTATTTCGTGGTTCACTTCTTGTTAAGACAGAATTTCTAAACCGAGAATTGCTGATCAAAGGTTGATTTGAAACAAAGGTGCGTTGAAATAGGCCGCGAGAATAGTTTTCTCGGACGACTAACATTTCACATAACTTCGACAATATACCTTGCCACCTCTCTGACCGGGGCGACCCAGAATCGCCCATCGGCGAGATAGTCGATAATACCCTGATGCACGTCCCGCTCGGTAGGCAGCCAGTCATCTCCAATGCCGTGAAACAGAAGCACGCCCCAGCCTCTCGAATCTGCCGCTTGCTCACAGTATCGAATAAAGGGCGAAAGCTCACGCGCGTGAGGATAATCTATGGCGCTTGAGGCGATCCTCAAGAGGTTTCTGGATACGACTGCCGGGTTATTGATGCCTCCGCGAGCCATTCGCGCCGCAAAATGCGATGCCCGAACGGCCGCCGTATAAGAGGCTTCATCGGGCGGGTCGCCTATTGCCGTTTGACCGCAAGGGTAGGCAAATGTTCTGAAAGGGTCGCTGCCTATGTGGCGATTGAGCCACGTCGAGGCCGAAAGAATCTCGTTGCGAATCCGAAGAGGCGTATAGGTCGAGAGGTTGTATTCGTGCTCGGGGCCTCTGCAAGGGTGTCTTACGGTGTGGCTGCCTATTTCGTGGCCTCTGAGAAAAGCGTCTCTCCAATCGCCTTTGCGTCTCGGCACATCGGGATTACCGACAGGCAGATAAAAAGAGCCGCGAAAGCCCGCCTTTTCAAGATCGGGCATGGCTGAATCGAGCGCGCTGTCTACGCCGTCGTCATAAGTGAAGCTGATTGCCGCGAGCGCGTCTCCGGGCCACTTCCATCCATCATTCATATAGAGTCATCTTCGGGTGTTTGATTTTACGGCTGTTACAGCTTGCTGCACCTCGGTACTCAGGAACAAATACCACAAAGCTGCAATCAGAGCAAACAGATTGAAGCAGGGGCAAAGCGTTTGCGAAATAATTCCAGAGTAACTAATTTTTTCGGGAAATTCATTGCGTACTTTGCGTCATTGCAAGAGATTGTTACGCGCAAAGACGCAAGGCTTTTCGTAAAGAAATCAGGGGATTATTGCCGGACGCTTCGCACCTGTTCGAAGAAATGGGCGAGTTTTGATTCATCCAATCTGCCGTCGGTCCGCACGCCCGAGCATATATCGACCCCGTAGGGGCGCACGAGGGCAAGCGCCTCTGCCACATTATCGGGCCGCAGTCCTCCGGCCAGAAACACGGGCACGCGGACGGCTTCTCGAATGCGGCGGCTGACGGTCCAATCGTGCGTGCGGCCTGTGCCTCCAAGCTCTTTTACCGCAAGCGATTGATTTCCCGAGTCAAGCAATAAAGCATTTACCTGCGGCGCTACCCGAAGAGCTTGGGCCAGAGAATCTTCCCCCGATACGTGAATGACCTGAACTATCGAAATGCCGGGCATCGCAGCGCGAAGTTCGTCATAGGTGCCCGATTCGAGCCGGTCGCAAATTTGAATCGTGTTGACGCAGCACTCTTTCTGCTGAGAGATGATCGAAGCGACATCCTGACGGCTTGTGAGCAGAAATGTGCTTATTGCCGGAGGCAGATCCCGGGCGATCTCTGCGATGAGCGATTCTGAAATCACTCCCGGCCCGCTTGGCATGCTTGATACCAGACCGAGCGCCGAAGCGCCGTAACGAATCGCCATTTCGGCTTCGGCTTTACTGCTTATGCAACATATCTTGACGCGGGGAATATACATAGCCTCTAAACCTTATATCGAGATAATACCGCAAGAGCCCGGCAGAAATGAATTTGAACAAAGAAGCGCGCGAATCAAGAAGCGCGCGAATCAAGAAGCGTGGGAATCCCGGCGGCGAAGATTCAACATTCTTGCGAACTCAGAATCGGTGTGTTACAAAAACGACGGGGCACTTTGATAAGCAAAGTTCGCCCTCTTGCCGCCCTCTCCCAAACCCGGCGCAAATGAATGGTATGAGCAATCAGGTCAAACCGGAGAGCAGTGTTGATTTCGCCCAGTTGAGCGACTCCGAAATCGTTGCGGCATGTCTTGAGCGCGATTCGGCGGCGTGGGAGGCTCTGATATTTCGGTATCAGCGATTGATCTATTCGATCCCGATAAAGATGGGGTTTTCGACCGTTGACGCGGCGGATGTGTTTCAATCCGTCTGTCTTGTGATGATAGAAAGGCTCCCGACTCTGCGCAAACACGAGAAGATAAGTTCATGGCTGATGACTACGGCTACGCGGGAATGCTGGCGCGTGGCGGCCCGATGGCGGCGCGAGGGCCAGCCCTCGCGACACGACCCGGATCAACCACGGGATCGGTTGAGCGAACTGGCTTCGGATGCGCCTCTGGCCGACGAGCAGCGCGAAGAGATCGAACAACAACAGATCATCCGTCAGGCGATCACGGCCTTGCCCGACCGATGCCGCAGACTCATCACGATGCTCTTTTACGAGAAAGATAACCTGAGCTACGGCGATATAGCCCGCCGCATGCGTATGCCCGTAGCCTCTGTGGGACCGACGCGGGCAAGGTGTCTTGAAAAGCTGAAGAAATCGCTCGATGGAAAAATTTGAAAGTGATGCGTGATGCGTGATTTAGCAGGCTTGCAAGTTTTCTTGAACCTGCGATCTACCTGTATAGTCACGAATCACGAATCATGTGATCGCATCACGGAACCCACGGGATAAAAATTTGCCGTCGCATGTATTTTTCCGTATTCCCGGCCCTCTATTACCTGAACTGCGCGGTCACACTTAGAACAAACAATCTATTACAGCGGTCAGATAGAGGGCTTCGGCAGCAGAGGAGCGAAAGAATATGAACTGCCCCGGATTCGAAAAATTGATTGATTACCTCGACGGACATCTGTCCGGCGCTTTGGCCGAAGCGGTCGCGGCGCATCTGGTTTCGGGCTGTGCGCAATGCGCCGCAGACCGCGACTGGTACGAGCGCGTCAGTGTGATCGCCGCAAGCGACGATAGCATTGAGCCGCCGCCCTGGGTCTTGAAACGCGCCGTTAAATTATTTGAGACCGCGAGCCGACCTTCGCGCTTCACCGAGCGCGTCAGCCGCATAGTGGCTTCGCTCATATTCGACAGTCTCGCAGGGTCGGCCCTTTCGGGAGTGCGATTGACCGCATCCGCCGACCATCAAATGCTATTTCGAGCGGGCAGCTTCAGCATTGATTTACAGATAGTCTCTACGGGGCAACAGACGGCCGAATTGAGCGGGCAGATACTCAAGGAAGGCGAGTTCAAATTCGAATCCGTCGCCGGGCTTGAAATCGCTCTTTCAGGAAGTGAAGAAGGGATTCGCTCGACCTTTACAAACGATCTCGGAGAGTTCGCCTTCTCTTCGATTGAAAGCGGCAGCTATGACCTGCAAATAGAGACCCGCGAAACGTCGGTGATGATTGAGAATCTGCCGATAGGTTGATCGCTTTTTCGGCCCGCCTGAGCGCACGGGCGGAGACGGTGAATAACCGGAGACAGGCCCCGGATGAGCGGACTTTCAGATGTGGCGCGGCGCTGGGGAGACGCAGGCGCGACAACCGGGGGAGGACTTGAATTTATGTCCTTGCAAATCCGCTCTACCGGGGCTTGCAATTTTGCCCTGAACACTTCGACGAAAGTCGAGCCAAAGCTTGAGTAGCGAACTCGTCAACAGGCTGATGAACGCCGAGGACTTGAAGGCGTTTATGCGCGAGCATGGCCCGAGCGCCGGCCGAGAGGTGTTTGCTGCCCTCAAATCGGAAGTGGATCATCTTGCGGGCCGCGACCTCGCCGCAGCCTCCCGCCTCGCCGACCGCATAAATCAGCTCGCGGCAGTAGAAAACAATCCGGTCTCGACCGCCTTTGCCAGAGCCGGACGCGCTCGCGTGCTTCACCTGTCGGGTCGCCACACCGAAGCAAACAATCTTTTCGAAAGCGCGGTGGATGCACTCCTTGCGGCAAGGCTTCGGACGCAGGCGGCTATATTTCAAAAACAGCAGGTGGATGCCCTTACACAGATGGGCCGCTACAAGGACGCATTGCGCCTTGCCCGAACGGCAAGACGCGCGCTTGCGAAAAACGAACCGGTCCATCTCGCCCAGCTTGAAACCCACGTAGGCAATATCTATTACCGGCTCGACAGGTATAAGAAGGCGCTCGCGCATTACGACACGGCCCGCGAAATTCTGGAATCGAAAGACGAGGCGACCATGTGCGCGCTCGTTGACGGCAATCGCTCAAATATATTTGCTGAGATGGATCGCCCGCTTGAGGCAATGGCTTTGCTTGAGCAGGCCGCCTCTGTACTTGAAGACGCGGGACAGACGCTGCTTGCGGCGCAGGCTCGCTCCAAGATCGCTTATCTTCAATTCCTCAGAGGAAATTACAACGCTGCGCTCGCCGGGTACTATAACGTGCGAGAGCAACTAGCAGGGTTCGGAAGCCAGTGGCTTGTGGCGTGGTGCAATCTCGAAATAGCCGAGATTCTGCTTGCGCTCAATTCATTCGACGACGCGAGCGAACACGCCGCGCTCGCGCACGATCAATTTAGCCAGATCGGCACGCCTTACGAATCCGCGCAGGCCCTCGTCGTGCGGGCGCTCGCGGCAATGGGGCTGGCACAGTTGGATCAGGCCGGCCTATTTCTCGAAAGCGCAAGAGAGGTGTTTGCCGCCAACCGCAACAACACATTCGCCGCCACAGTAGACACTTATCTGTCGGAGCTTTCTCTGCGGCGAGGCGACCACACAGAGGCAGCCGCGCGGGCGGGCGCGGCGCTCAGAGTCTTTTCGCGGCAGAAACTCCCGGGCCGAGCCGCCTACTCCAGGTTGCTTGGGGCGCGGGCGGCATACCTCGCGGGCGACAGTAAAAAAGCGGCTCGCAAGGCCCGCGCCGCGCTTGGCCGAGCGACAGCGCAACTCGTCCCCTCGGTCACATATCAATGTCACCATCTGATCGGAAAGATAGAGAGGGACCGGGGGCAGATACGTGCGGCTCTCGAAAGATTTCAAATCGCGGTTCGAACCGTAGAGCAGATGCGAGGCGGAATCGCCGCTGATGAATTCAAGGCTACTTTCCTGCGCGATAAGATCGGGGTGTATGAAGACGCTATCGGCGCGTGCCTCGATCAAAGCACGGAACCGCTTGTCGAAGAGGCATTCCGTCTGGTCGAATCGTCGAAATCTCGGGCGCTCGCCGACCTGCTCGCCAGATACTTGCGCGACCCGCAATCCACCGCTCGCCGACCTGTCGAAGACGAGGCACGGACGCGATTGCTCACGTTGATTGAAAACTTGAACTGGTATAGCTCTCAGGCGAGACTCGAAGATGAAAAGGGCAATCAGCGCAGGGCACACGTTGCGGGGCGATATGCTCGCCAGGTCGAGCACTGCGAACGCCGTATAGCCGAGCTATTCCGCCGCATGGAGGCCGACGGCTCTCAGTTTGCCGAGATGCAGCGCATGCAGGCGGCTTCCGTATCGGATTTGCGAAGCTCGCTTGAAGCCGACGAGACGGCTATCGAATACTTCACAACGGGAAATGTAGTCTCAGCCTTTATCGTAGGCCGCGACTGCATCAGGGTAGTGCGTGAGGTAGCCTCAAAGGGCGAGGTGGAAAAGATGCTTGCCGGGCTCAGGTTTCAGCTTGAGAAATTCAATTACGGGTCGGAGTTTGCCGACGAGCATTTCGAACATCTCAACCACGCAACCAACCAGCATCTGATACGGTTATCTGAGGCGGTCTTTGCGCCGCTCGAACCCTACATAGAAGGCGACCGCTTGATTATCATCCCGCACGGGGCGCTGCATTATGTGCCGTTTCACGCGCTGCTCGACCGGCGCGGTTTTCTGATTGACCGCTTTGAAATTTCATACGCGCCAAGCGCAACCGTGCTAAAGCTCTGCCGCGACCGGGGCAATCAGATCAGCGCGGATGCTCGGGCAAGCTCAAATCTCGAATCTCAAATCTCGAATCTCAAATGCGATATGGTGGCTCTTGGCGTAGCGCACCCGGAAACGCCCAGCATAGAGGCTGAAGTCTCGGCCCTCAGAAAAATCTTCCCCGGCGCTGTGACTCTTGTCGGAGACGATGCCACACGCGACAACCTCATGAAGCACGCGCCGCGAGCGCGTTTTCTTCATCTGGCTTCGCACGGATATTTCAGGCGGGACAATCCCATGTTTTCATTTCTGAAGCTCGCCGATTCGCCTCTGAATTTTTACAGTCTGTTAGAGCTTGAATTAAAGGCCGAGATGGTCACGCTTTCGGCCTGCCACACGGGAGTAAACATGGTCTTTCCGGGTGATGAGCTTCACGGGCTCGTGCGGGGCTTCCTCTATGCGGGAGCGCCTTCGCTTGTCGCAAGCCTGTGGGCGGCAAACGACACGGCTACGGCCGAATTTATGCAAGAGATGTACGGGCATTTGCGCGAAGGCGCTACGAAACGAGCGGCGCTCAGGGCGGCGCAACTTGCCCTCAAAGACATGTATGGGCATCCTTACTACTGGGCTCCGTTTGTCTTGATGGGCAACCCAAATTGATGCGCGATGCGTGATACGTGATTCGTAATTTTAAGGTTAACGACTGTTTTGCAGGTCAGTGCTAATTTCACATATCACGCATCACGTATCGCGTATCACGTATCACGTATCGCTGCGAGGTTATTATGAAGCTGATAAATGCGGTTCTTGTTTTGATATTGCTTTTGGGTGGGGCCACGCCCCTGATGGCTCAAACCGAAGGTCAGCCGGATGAAATCAACAAGGATGTCCGCAGGGGCGAAGTCGTGGTCGAAATAAAGGCGGGCGCTTCGATTGAAGCAATAAACGCGCGTTTTGGCACCACGACCATCGAGCGGCTTTATGGGACCAATTTCTATAGACTCCTGACCCCAAAAGCGAAGAAGGAGAAGAAATGGCGCAAGAAACTCAGCAAAGACCGCGACGTTTTGAGCGCCTCGCTCAACCCCGTTATCACAAGCCCGAGCCTCTTTGGGCGATCAACCTTCAGCTTCCCGGACGGCGTCGCCTCTCCGGGCCTCAGTCTGCTTGATTACAACTCGCAACAGGCGCTGTTCGATCTGCTCGCGCTTGAACAGGTGAGCATTCGTTCACGAGGCGCAAATATAGTAGTCGCGCTTATTGATACGGGAATAAACTTCGCTCACCCCCAGATCGCCGGTCAAATCTGGAAAGATGAACGGCGCAATGCCGACATCGAAGGAGACGGGATTGATAACGACGGCGACGGGCTCGTAGACGACGCTCGCGGGTGGGATTTCGTAGACAACGACAACGACCCCTCGGAAGAGGCCGACGACCCGGAAACGACCGTCGCCGGGCACGGCACATTTATCGGCGGGCTCATCAATATGCTCGCGCCCGATTGCCGCATCCTCCCCGTCCGCGCCTTCCCGCCCGAAGGCATGAGCGATGCTTTTACGGTAGCCGCCGCCATCAAATATGCGGTGGACCACGGCGCGAATGTGATCAACCTCAGCCTCGGCTCGCCCGAAGTATCGCCCCTGCTCGAAGACGCGATAAATTATGCAAAGGAGCGCGGAATAGTTATGGTAGCCGCCGTCGGGAACGACAATACGGCAAAACCCGCTATGTACCCTTCAAGCTCACCCGATGTCATAGCCGTGGCCGCGATCAATCTGGACGGCAGGAAATCCGAATTTTCAAACTTCGGCAAACACGTAGACGTGTGCGCTCCCGGCACCAAGCTCATAAGCGCGTATCCGGGCACCGATCCCGCTGATGATCCGAGCAATTATGCGAGGTGGAGCGGGACCTCTTTCGCCGCGCCGTTCGCTTCGGCAGAAGCCGCGCTCCTGCTCTCGGCGGATTCAAGATTTCCCGATGTAGACCGGCTCATAACAGGCACTGCCGTAAACCTTGACGACATCAATCCCGAATATGCCGGAAAGCTTGGCAAAGGGCGTATCGACCCGCTTGCCGCGCTCCAGGCCCAGCTTATTCAGGACCGCCCTTCGTTCAATCACATCGAACTTGAGCTTATGCGCGGCCCGTCGGTTGGCAGCGGGCGAGGCCGCGCCTCTATAACCGTCACCGGAAGCACGCAGGAATTCGTCCTCGAAGCCATCGGCCTAAACGTCCGCTCTACGTATGATCTGTTTGTAGACGACAGGGAAGTAGGCGCGGATTTATCGGCCAGTCTGGGCGGTCTCAAATTCAAATTTTCGACCGCTCCGGGAGAGGCTCCGCTGCCCGCGCCGCTCGATCCTCTGACTACTATAAAACGTGTCGAGTTGCGAGACGCGCTGGGCAGAATCATCCTTCAAGGCGATTTCTCTACAGATGGCCCGGGGCCGGAGCCTGTTATCAGATCGCTTGAGAAAGAAGCGCGGCTCGCGTCGACGCTCGGGCTCGCGGATGCCGGAGGCCGGGCGCGGATAAGCATTGAATCCGACCGCGAGCGTTTAGGCATAGAGGTCGAGGGCCTTAATTCGGGCGAGACTTATCGCGTAGTGGCCGACGGCGTGACAATCGGGCTGGTAGCCGCTCGATTCGGATATGCGCGGGTCCTGTTTGCAAATGACGGGGTGGGACAGCCGCTCCCGCCCTTGCCCGGGCAGATAGACTCCATTCGCCACATCGAGATACAGGACCTGCTCGGGCAAACCGTGATGCAGGGCGACTTCCGAACGGGAATTCGTTGATCAATATGTGTCGATTCAGTAAACAGCCAGCGACCTGAACAGGCACGGCCATACTTAGACAGGATTAACAGGATTTCCAAAGATTAAAAGAGAATCCTGTCAATCCAATCTAATCTTGTTAATCCTGTCTAAATCACACCGCTTCCGATTTCGCGCCTATGCCGAAGTGCTCATCAACCGGCGCGGAAACGATCTTATGCACGCGATCCCTTAACGCCTCTACATCATTTTTGCTTAGTCCCTTTGTCTCGATTGTGTCGTGCATGTAGACGGTTATCTTCGAAGGATAGAGCATCCAGTCGCCTTTGCGATTGAATTCATAGGAACCGACAATGCTCATCGGCGCTACCGGGTAGCCGAATTGAATCGCCATGCGAAAGATGCCTTCTTTGAAAGGCCCTACGCGGCCCGTCACGGTGCGCGTGCCTTCGGCAAAGACAATCAGGCTCACACCCGCGTCGAGCGCCCGGCGCGTGCGTTTCATCATCTCTTTCAGCGCCGATGCCGTGCTTTCGGCGGGCACAGGGATGTTGCCGAAACGTTTCATCATCCAGCCGTAAGCCGGGATTTTGAAATGGGATTCGAGCTCAAGCCCGCGCACGAATTGAGGGATGGCGGAATAGATGACAAAGGCGTCGAAAATGTTTATGTGGTTGCAGACGAAAAAACTCGTGCGCTCGCGGTCGAATCCGGGCGCGTATTTTACTTCGAACCCCACGCCTGCAAGCCTGAGTATATTGCGAAAGAACCATCGCTGCGGGCGGTCGTTTTTGCGCGGATCAATGAATGCGCCAAGCAGGACCAGAAAGCTGCAAACGGTGAAAAAATGCAGACCGCTCACAAGCCATACAATTATGCTGCGTATGATCAGATAGACTTTCTTCATACCATCACCGTCAGGGCCGAAGGCAGAACTTCAAGCGATTTGAATTGCAGGGTCAGCACCTCGCCGTCCACCATCACATCAACCGGGCTGTCGAAATCAAATTCAATGCGCCCTGCCCTGCCCTGCCATACGAGCGGGTGGTTTACGTGCGAACCGTCATACACTTTGGAAAAATTCGATATAAAATCGAAGCGCCCCGACGACCATCGAACTATGTCGATCAACCCATCGCTCGTGTCGGCGTTTGGAGCAAGCATCATCTTGCCGCCCGTGTATTTACTGTTGTTGAATATCAGCAACGCCGTGCGATGAGTGTCGGGCTCGGTTGCGCCATCCACCCGCATGGTAAATTCGCCCTGCCTGAATCGCGCAAGGCAAAGCACTACGGCGAGCATGTAACCCATCTCTCCCATGCGTTTGAAACGGCGATTGGCGAGCATACAGACATCGGCTACGAAACCGAGGCTCAGGATATTGATGAAATAGATCTCGCCCTCTTTATGAGTCAACCGCACGACATCGCACGGGCGCGAGCGATTCTCTACGAGCGCGCGGCGGGCATGCGCGAGTCCGTCTTCGGAAAAATCTCTGAGGAAGGAATTGCCCGTACCGAGCGGCAAAAAGCCAAGCACAGGAGGCTCTTTGCCTTCGGCTTCGGGGAACAATCCGTTTACGATTTCAAAAGAGGTGCCGTCCCCCCCGACGGCCAGAAAACGCGTGCGCCCTTCGCGGTAAGCCTCTCTCGTGATCTCGGTAGCGTGGCCCGCGTAACGGGTTTCAACCACCTCAATCTCAACGCCTTCGGCGCGCAGGCGGTCGAGCGCGGGGCCTACCAGTTTGCCCGCGCGACCAAACCCGGCAGCCGGATTTACTATTGCAAGGTACGGTGTCGTCACAGTTCTACCAGCGCTGTTTGGCGGTCGAGACGGCTCCGCAATTCTTCCGCCAGAACGCCGCGTTTGATCTTGAGCGAGGCGGTGCGCGGAAACTCGTCTGTCCATAAAACGTAGCCGCTTATCCGTTTGTAATCGAGCAGTCGGCGATTGCGCTCGATCAATACTGCGCGCAACTCTTCGGTGAATTTCTGCCCCGGCTCAAGTCCAAGCACTATTACCAGTTGCTCGCCCGTCATCGTGTGCTCGGGCCAGATATAGTTTGCCGCAAAGACGCAAAGCTCTTTTACAGGCACGTCTTCAAAAGCCGATTCGATGTCTTCGGGGTAGACGTTTTTCCCTCCCTCGGTGACGATCATGTTCTTTGCCCGCCCGAATAATTGCAGGTGGCCCGCGTCGTCAATGCGTCCGAGATCGCCCGTCATCAGCCAGCCGTCCACAATAGTTTCGGCGGTCATCTCCGGGTCATCCAGATAATGAGACATCACGGTCTTGCTGCGAACCGCCACCTGTCCTATGCCTTCCGCGTCGGGATTTATTATCTTCACCTCCATGCCCGGCAGAGGCTTCCCAACCGTATTTGCTCGAAACGGATTCATATCGTTTAAGGTAACGGCAGTGCCCGCTTCCGTCAGTCCGTAGCCGTTCGACACCTGAATGCCGAGGTCATAGAAAAACTGCAACGTCCCCGGATCAATAAAAGCGCCGCCCACGAAAAGCGACTTCAACTCTCCGCCGAATGCTTCGTGCACCTGTTTGAGAAGCCGCCTGCTCAGATTCAGATTTGGCCGCTTCCGCGTAAGCCCGCGATTGATGCCCAGAAGCCGGTTGAACACGAATCGCTTTGTCGCGGGCAGTTCATCAAAGCGGGCGCGCAATCCCTTTTCGAGGTTCTTCAGCACCATAGGCACGAGGCTCATGTAGGTGATCTTGTAACGCGGAAACGCCTCGCGCACATACTCCGGGCGGAGCGTGCGCAGATGAACCACGGCTGCGCCGCAGGTGAACGGGCCTATAAAACCGACCATGAAATCTATCGCGTGATTCGTAGGCAGGATGCTCAGGTAACGAACGCCCGGCCAGAACGGGTAGAGCGATGTGAGCGCCATGCATTGTTCGAGATAGTTTTCGTGCGTGAGCACGCAGCCCTTCGGCCTGCCGCCTGTGCCCGACGAATAGACTATGCAGGCCATGTCTTTGCGCTCTCGCTCGACAAACTGCGGCTCGCTCGCGCCTCTGGCTTCTTCCCATCGCCCGGCCCCTTTAAGATCGGCCCTGGCCGGTGCCTCGGTGACGAGGATGGTCCGGGCCTTCAGGTCTTTGAACCCTTCTTCGGCGATTATCGCGCGCCAGAGATAGTATTCGACCACGAGGACTTCGGCCCCGGAATGCGCGAGTAATTGCAGGTGTTCGCGGGCGCTCAGCTTGTAATCGAGCGGCACAAGAACGCCGCCCGCATAAAATATGGCGTAGGCGCTGATGAGCCACTTCGACTGATTTGTCATTATGATGGCTGCCCGAGAACCTGCCTTGAACCCCGACTGCTGAAGGTATGCGGCAAGCGGGAGAGCGGCTTCTTTGAACTGACGGTAAGTCAGGCGGCAGTTCTCGCGGTCGCGGTCGGCTTCGATCAGGCAGGTCTCGTAGGGCCATTGCTCAAGCGCGTCTTTGAGCGCAGCGCCGAGGGACTGGTATATGTTGAGGTCGAGCATCGGTCTACAGTCTCGATTGGATTCTATCGGCCAGAGTGTGAAAGTCGGTCACTCCCTGAATCTCGTAATCGGGCAACTCTACGTTGAAATGATTCTCAAGCCGGGTGAGCAGTTCGAGCGCTTGCAGAGAGTCTATTCCGAGTTTCTTGAAAAAATCGTCTTCGGGCGCAAGCTCTTCGCGCGAGACTTTGAAATGAGTCGCCGCGAGCGTAAGTATCTCATCAGTGGTTTGTTCAAGTGTTCGCATGTTTATCTCCAGATTGTAGGGGCGAGGCTTGTCCTCGCCCGGATCGCCCGAAGGGCGATGACTGTCATCGCGCTTACGACGGATTCGGGCAGCCACAATAAATGTACTCATCCGGGCTGCCCCTACAAAACTCTGCTGCTCACAATCACGGCAGGTAGGGCAGCGCGTCTGTGCTTTCTACAAACTTTCGCAGCCCTGCCTCGACTGCCGGGCGCGTGAACAGATCGCAAAAGATGTCTATTTCCTGTCGCAACTCTTCGTAGGGAATCGGCTTTATAAAATGCTTGGCCGTGGCGCTTGTGGCTCGATCAAACTTCTTGATCTGCGCGGCGGTCGCGCGCGCAACCCGCAGCGCCTCTCCTTCGGCGGCAAGCTGGCTGACAAGGCCCACGGCCTGAGCTTTGGCCGCGTTTATACTTCGACCCGTCAGCAGCAGGTCGCGCACCACGCCGTTTCCGAGGTCGCGCTTTAATCGCGGGATGCCGCCAAAACCGGGAATGAGCCCAAGCCTGAGTTCGGGAAAACAGAAGCGCGCCATCTTGTCTGCGATGATCAGATCGCAGACAAGGGCAAGCTCGAAGCCTCCGCCAAAGGTGACTCCGTGAACCGCTGCTATTGTGGTCAACGGAGTCGAGTCAATCCGGTTCATCACGCGGTGAATGCGTTCCAGAAAATCGCGCACGCCCGCATTGCGGTCAGGCTCGGCCGTCTCCTGTGAGCGGTAGTAAAGCTCGCGCAAATCCGCGCCCGCGCAAAAGCCCGGTTTTTCCGCGCTGTGAATTATGAGCGCGTGCGCGTAGCTTTCAAGCGAGCCGAGCGCCTCTGCAAATCGCTCAAGCTCTTCAAGCGTGATCGAGCCTATCTCGTTGCAGGGCTGTCGGTGGAGCTTAAGCTCTACGCACCCGTCTGTCACCTCCCAGGATAGTGTCTTGCCGTTATAGCTGTTCATAATTTAGCCCGCGCTCTGACTGCGCAGAGTCGTTTCATCATAATCGCATATCAGCCTTTCGGGGTCTTTCTGGTCAAAGGCGTCCTGATTCAGCCAGATTTTTATGCGCCCCTGATCGACTTCACACACTATCTGGTCGCCGTAGACGTAGTTGCCCGTAAGCTGGCCGTATTCGTTGAATATGTATGCCGGTATAAGATGGCGAATATCGCCGAAACTGATAATCATAAGTTCCTCAAGCCTTCTTGCTGCGATAGAGAGCTTCGATCTGAGCGCCGTAATGCCCAGTTATAAGATCGCGCTTCAATTTCCCGTTGGCCGTAAGCAACCCGTTCTCTATAGTGAAAGGGTCTTTCGATATGTAAAACGCGCGGATGCGTTTGTAGTGGGGCAACTGCGGATTGACCCTGTCAAGCGCCGTTTCCACTTCGCGGTCGCTCACCTCTCCGGTCACGATGGCCGAGACATAGCTGCGCCCGTTTCCAACAAGCAACACCTGCCCGGCTGCCGGAACCTCTTTCAGGATCATCTCTTCGATTGGTTCGGGCGCTATGTTATGACCCGAGCTTAAGATAATCAGATTCTTTATGCGCCCGATGATGTTCCAGTTGCCCGATTGATCCACCTCGCCCTGATCGCCCGTGTGGAACCATCCATTATTCAATACCCGTCCGGTCTCTTCGGGGCGATTCCAGTAGCCCGGAAAGATATGCGGCCCCCGCACAAGTATCTCATCGCCCTTGCCGAGTTTCATCTCTATGCCGGGTATGGCCGGCCCCACGCGACCGGGCCTCACCTGATGCGGATGATCCATAGTGCAGATAGCGGAAGTTTCGGTCAACCCGTAGACCTGCAAAACAGGGATGTCTATCATACTGAAAAAGAGTTGCGTCTCTCGGCTGAGAGGGGCCGACCCGCAGATCAGCGCCTTCAGATTCGGGCCGAGCCTTTCCTTTATGGTCGGGAAGACAAGCTTCCCGGCAAGCATCAGCCACACTCCGTCGATACGGCTCGATTGCTCGGCCTGATGGCGAAACCACGCCGTCTTCCCTTTTTCAAATAAGAACTGCCCCGCGCCGCCTCGCTCTTTCAACTGGCTCTCTATACCCGCGCGAACGCGCTCAAGCAGCGCGGGCACATTCAGGAAATAATTGGGCGCGGCCAGTTTCATCTCATCTACAAGCTTGTTGAGGTCGGTTGAGATCGTGAGCACACTATTGCGCGTGAGGCTTGTGAGCAGCAGTATCCACGATCCGGCGAAGCAGAAAGGCAGATAATGAAAGACGCGGTCGGCTTCCGCCCGTCTGCCCATAAGCAGATCGAGCCGCGCATTGGTGCAGGGCAGCATAAAAGTAACGTTGCCTGCGGTCAGGACTACGCCCTTTGGCTCGCCGGATGTGCCCGATGTATAGATGATCGTCACCGGGTCAGCATTGGCAAGCGGCAGCGGGTCGTCTGTAAGATCGCCCGAATCATAAGCGAAAATCTCATCGAATAATTTTACAGGGGGGGCGTCGGGCCAGGCTTCCCGTATGCCGTCTCGAAGACTCTCATCGCCCGAGCAAACAAGCGTGGTCTTGCAATCTTTCATCATCGCGGCGAGCTCTGCCGGGGCCTGTCGTGCGTAGAGCGGGACTACTATAATGCCTTCGGCCATCAAGGCCAGATCCATCGCCGCCCATCGGATGCTGTTATGGGCAAGCAGGCCGCAGCGGTCGCCTTTTCCGACACCCGCCGCCCTCAGGAAAGCGCGGGCGGCGCGGATAAGCGCCAGCAACTCTTTGCTCTCCGCCGCCACTATCTGCCCGTCCCGCGCCTCCTGCAACACGATTCTCTCGGGCGTCTGTCTGAGGCGATTAAAGATGTTCTCGATAAAGTTCATAACAAGCGGTGGTCATTGATCACTGACCACTACCCATAATTTTCGACCAGTTTCTTTAAGCTCGGGCTGAACGGGGGCAGATAATCTTCCCAGCTCAGGATGCCTGTGCGTATTGGGAATTCGGGATAACGCTTCTGCACGTGTTCTTCGAAATAGACTCCCATGCGAGCCATCACCTTTAGGTTTTTTGCAACCGTTCGCCCTATGCCGTCGCGTATCGATTCGTGCTCTTTTTGCAATTTGCCCATCACTACCAGAAGCTTCTCTTCGAGGTCCGGGTCGTCTACGGTCAGCAGTAAATCTTCGTGCCCGCGCTCGTGCATCAGATTACGTATGCGCTCGTCCATAGTCACACCGGCCGAGGCCACAAGCGCGGGCATCGCCGTCACTATGCCGTGATACCGCGAAGAGACCAGCATATGAGCGCAGCGAAGTATGCTGACAAGCTGGTACATGTCATATTCATAAGATGTGAAAACGGGCACGCCCCCGAGGTGGTCAGAGACTCTCTTGCAGGCTTTCATATCGAGCGCCTCCATACCTACCAGAACCGGGAAGACCCGATTCTCTTTGCGAAACCTGTCAACCGCGTTCGAAATGGCCTTCAAATAACGCTCGTAGGCCCGATCCACATTCGGCCCGGCATTGTGAAAATAGACCGAACGGTAGTGGCTCTCCTTGAAAGCGCCGGTCATAAGATGCGCGGCGCGTTTGGCAACCGATGCCTTCACGGGCCACCAGAACGGATTGATGGGGCAGACGATCAGAACAGGCGTGCTGCCGTCCCATCCGACTTTCTTAAGCGCCATTTCCCCGTATTCGTTTCCGTGCGGCTCAAAGGTCCAGGCCGTGTCGGTCCCAAGCTCTGTTGATACGCCGAGCTTGCCAAGCACCGTGGCCGATTCTTCGTTGCGAGTGATGACGAGCGAATCCTTGCAGTATCGCTTGCACATCTTCGCAAGCGTAGGGTCCATGTGTCCGGCCTCCGCGCCGTAGCCGAGGCTCAACTTGTTTTGCGATGAAGCGATGGCAAGCGAGCCTATCATCATCGTGGTCAGCGCGTTTGCAAACTTGCTCTTGAACATAGAGCCTTCGCACGCTACCACGCCGTCATACTTGCGCACTTCGCGGTAAAGGAAAGGCGGAAAGATGTCGGGCAGTTTGACCTGTTTGACGTTGTCGAAATAGCCTCTGGTCATGTCGAAGTTTTGACTGAGTACGCTCAACCGGGCATTCTCGTCTCCAAGTATGTGGCGAATCTGGCGGAGCATCTCTTCCACGCGCACATCCGCGCCCGTGTTTCGCGTGCCGTTGTAGCCCGTAAACAACAGCTTCAGTTTTTCGCCTGGCGTCCACCTCCTCCCTGCTCCGAGCATCCAGCCAAGTCGCGTCACTTCGATCAGACCGCTCACCCAGCCTTCTAAAATCAAATCCATGCTCATCGGGCATACTCCTCTACGGCACTCGGCCATTGCTTGTAATCGTATGTGAAATTGCCTTCTTTGGCGAACTTCAACAGGCCATAGCTGTAGTCGGAAAACAGCGCGGGCGACTGTCCTGTCTCCGTAACTGCTCGCGTGTTGTCGAATACGGTGTTCCACACAAGATAAGGAATAAAGACCTTCAGCAGCGAGGCTCCATAACCGAGAGTCGTGCCGCGTCTGTTTGCCAGATAATTGACCGCGCTCGTAAAGGGGCGCTCAAGGCTCGGCAAAAAGACCGGCCCGCGCTTGTCGCGGACCCTCGCGAGCGCATCGGTAAGCTCGCGAAAAGTCTGAGAACTTGTCCCCGACGACAGATGATAAATATCGTGATCGGGCTTCTCTTTTTGATGGAGCGCGACGATTGAAGAGGCGACGAAATCCACTGGCACTATGTCTATGCGGTCTTCGGCGCGAAAGGGCAGGACGGGAAGTCCGGCCAGAAAGACAAATGAGCGCACCATATCGAATTGAGTGGTTTCGGGCCAGCGGCTGTCGCCAAGTATTATGCTCGGGCGAAATACGGTATGAGGCACATCGGGCAGGAGTTCCGCCACCATGTGCTCGCAAAACTTCTTTGTGCGGGCGTAGGGGTCATAATCGGAACGGTTCCAGTCTATCGCCTCGTCTTCCCTGACCACTTCATTGCTGCGATGCCCGGCCACGGCCACGGTGCTCACGTGGCTGATGCGGCGAAGCCCGTGATCGTCGCGGGCGGCGGCTGCGAATTTGACTACTTCGAGCGTACCCCTCAGGTTTACATTCAGACAGCTTTTTTCGCTCTTGCGATTTAGCGAAGCGGCGCAATGAATAATCGAATCCGTGGTCTTCGCCATGCGAAGATAATCATCTGCTTCAAGCCCAAAACGCGGGTCGGTCAGATCGCCGCAAAAGATGTTGATCCTGGTCTTCAGGAAGTCATAAAAGCGCGGGAAATCCATGTGCAGTTGCAGGGCGCGCCATAATCTCTCTTCCGCCTCGCGCTCGCTCTTAGCGCGAACCAGAAGATTCAGCTTTTCGGCGTGCCCCTCTAATAAGCCTGCCGCGAGGTGAGCGCCGAGATACCCCGTCGAGCCTGTTAGAAATATTGCCATACTGATTAAGTCCCTACAGGCTCATCGCTCAGGCGATTGCTGTTTCCCTTAGCGGCCTGTTGCGCCTGTTGCGCCGGAAGGTGAAAATCGTGACTCGGGCGAGACTCAAGAGGCCGCCCCTCGATCAAGGGATAGGCCCACTTCCTAAGCGCGGGGATGTGGATATTGATCCAGTATTCCCACCAGTCTATCGAAAGCGCGTCATAGCTGAAGGCTTCGCGCTCCCGCTCGGGCAGGGCTTCCGATAAAAGCTCGACATTCTCGGCTTCAAAGACGTGCTCGTTATGGAGAATGAACGGCTCGTAAAGCTCTATGAGTTTCTCGACGCGTTCAAGGTCGCGTTCGGTGCGCACAAAGGGCGGACGCTTGAGCGGTAGCGGCGCGCTGATTCGCTGGATGGCATGAACTACGGCCTTCTGCCCCGGCGCAGACAATCGCTCGTACCGCTCTTTGGAGACGGGGATAGAATCGAACCTGCGCCGCAGCCAGTGCTCCAAGCCTTCCTGCGCGCGGTAGTGCTTGCGATGGGCAAGCCCCGTAAGCTCTATGCAGCGCCGCATGTCGCAGGGATTTACCGCCGAGGTAGCCAGTTGATATGCCCTGCTGTGGACCCGATTGACTATCGCGGCCGAGATCAAACACATCCCGCGAGAGACCATATCTACGGGGATCAGATCAAGGCACTTACGCTCGTTTGATGGAAGCTGGCGAAAGAAAGTCCCGAGCAGATAAGAGAGCGGCGCTGATGTGTTTACGCCTTCGTTCCAGCCGCAGAACGGGTCTTGCGTGGATGTCTCTACAATCGAGGGCCGCACTATCGCAACCGGCAGGTCTATGCCGCGTTTTGCCAGCAGCGATTCGGCCAGGCTCTTTGTAAAGGTATAGGTATTGGGCCAGCCCAGTTCTCTTGCCCTGCGCATCCCGGTCTCGGTCAACCGAGCGCGCACCCAGCGCGAGCGATACTTTCGGACGTGGTTCTCAAGCACCTCTTCGCTGATATTTTTTGGCGCTTTTGACCGCGCCTGTGCGCGCAACTCTTCGGTGACCTCGGTGCTTTCGCTTCTGATTTCGATCTCTCTGACCAGCGCGTGAAGCGCCTCGCGTTCTCGCTCGGCATCGAAACCTTTAACGCCCGCCGGGGTGTAGTTGGGCCGAATCTCTTCCAGTATCCGCCCGTCTCTCTGCCCCACTACGTAGCAGGTAGAAAGGTGGAGGAGGCCCGCGTGGTCGCTCTGGCGAATAAAGTCGAGAACGTGTACCGTCGCGTCCACGTTGATTGAAAGCGCAAGTCTCAGGTCGGGATTGAAATCCGTGAGACCGGAACTGTTGACCACAAGATCGAGTCGGGCGAGCAGGCGCGTTCTGGTTTCCGCCTCAAGCCCGAGGCCCGCAAGCGTCACATCGCCTTCGACCACCTCTATTCGCTCGCCTAAGAAACGCGGCAAATCTTCGCCGTACTTTTCGTGGAAGCTCTCAAAGACCGGAGAGGATTCCACTATCTTTTCAAAACGGCGTTGCGCCGGAGTAGATCGCTGGCGGCGAATCAACAGGTATATTTTGTCTATATCGGGGACTTCGCTGAGAATTTTTGCCAGCCATACCTTGCCGATAAAGCCGGTGGTCCCGATCAGCAAAACGTGTTTCCCGGCAAGCGACTCTTTTACGGAAAACTCTTTGAGCCGTTTGCGGGTGTCGAAAAGCACTATGGGGCGGGTGGGCAAATGCTGGTTTCTGGTCGTAGGAATTATGGCGCGACCGAGCGCCTCGGGCCCGCCGGAAAATCCGAGGTCTCGGGCCATCCGTTCCGGGGCGATGCGCCCGTCCACCTTTCGTCTGGCAAGACGCGCAAAGCCTCCGCGAGGCCGTATGACCGGATCGAGCAAACGGCCCGTCGCGAGCCCGTCGCGAAACTCAAGCCGGTTGGCTACCAGGCGACCGACCCCGAGGTATGCGGCAAGCGGGCGCATGACGTGCTCAAGCCCCTGCGAGACCAGAATCACGTCTTCACCCGCGTTCATCAATTCTCTCAGCTTTTCTACGCTTTCCTGATTGAGCCGGGGTCTGAGGATGTAATTGAAATACTCTTCGCCGAGAAGGTCGAGGCGGTCCTGGCTTACTCCGCGCAGCAGCGAATGCAGCACGCGGGTGGCGAATACGCGGTTCGTGGCGTAGAGCAGGGGACGCACAAGCGCAAGCAGCGCCACGCCTGAGCGCCGCGCCCAGCGTTCGAGGAAGCTCTGAGCGTTCCAGGTGAAAAAGCCTACCGGGCGCACCGCGCTCAGATTCAGGAGACTACCCTCGACCCGCCAGAAAGTCCCGGCGGGGGCAGAGTATTCGTTTGAGGGCTGCTGCCCGTTGTTTTTCGTCATCGAAGACAATATCTGTATTCTACTTGAGCAAGAGATGTTGTTCTACAAATTGCAAGCAAGCATGAAACATGAAATTAGCATTGTAGTCAACCGGCGGCAACAGGTTCAAAGCGGCAGGTCGGGCCTTATTTCGGGGGATAATCTATGTTAAGGAAGCTCTTTGCGCGCTTTGCGCCCTGGCGAGCACCTATTTCTCGCCGAGGCGCAGAGCAGGCGAAGCACGCAAAGAATCTCCTGAGAATCAAATGCTGGTCCTGTGGGACAGGAGGGATTGTTCTCGATAACCTTCTAATTGACTCGCATCGGGCAAATGCATAAGCTAGGTGCGTTTGTTCTATCAGGTCACGAATCACGAATCACGATCTCTATGACACCCGAGCGATGGCAACAGATCAATAAGATTCTGGAATCGGCGCTTGAGCACAAATCTGACGAGCGAGCCGTGCTGCTCGACCGCATGTGCGGAGACGACATCTCGCTTCGAAAAGAGGTCGAATCGCTTCTGGCCGCCCACGATGAAGCGGGCGGCTTCCTCGAATCGCTGATCTTTGGAGCGGCGGCCGAGATGGTTTCGGAAACCGGGCCGGGGGTGGAATCGGGCCAGCGCATAGGCCCTTACAAGATAATCTCGAAGATCGGCAAAGGCGGGATGGGCGAAGTCTATCTGGCGCAGGACAGCAGGCTGGGCCGCCCCGTTGCAATCAAATTGCTGCCCGCCACCTTCATGACCGATGACCAGCGGGTGCGCCGATTCGAACAGGAAGCCCGCGCCGCCTATCCCGGGCCGGGATACCGTGATTCAGACCCCGGCCGAGGTATCGGCTCAAACTCTCGCTTCGGATGAGGCTCGCCCGATATCCTCGGTTGACCTGATCATCAGCGAGATCAAACGCAATAAGAGAGGCGCGGCCCTCATCTTAACCCTGCTCGCGGTTGTCGTTTTGGGGACCGCTTTTGCGTTGTCACGATTCATCGGGCAAAAGCCCGAAGAAAATAAGACGTCCTCGCCTTTTCAGACGATGAACATGACGAAGCTCACATCGACGGGCAATCTGGCGGGGGCGGCGATTTCGCCCGACGGCAAATATATCATCTATGTGATAGACGATGCGGGACGGCAGAGTCTCTGGCTCAGGCAAGCGGCCACGACAAGCAACGTGCAGATACTTCGGCCCGCCCGGGACCGATCTTATCGGGGATTGGCCTTCTCACGTGATGGAAACTACATCTATTACCTCGGGAGAGAGAAAGGCGAGCCGCGCGCCACGCTCTATCAAATGACGGTCCTCGGAGGCGAGCCTAAAAAGCTGATCGCGGATATAAGCATACAGGACACATTGAGCAACATCAGTTTTTCGCCTGACGGGAAGCGGATCGCCCTCATTCGCCTGGACGAGAATTTCAATAGAAGTCTGGTTGTAATCAACACGGATGGAACAGGTGAGCGTGCGCTTGCCTCGCGTACGCTGCCCGAGTATCTGGCGGGAGCGGCGTGGTCGCCCGACGGAAATATTATCGTCTGTCTTGAAGGCAGCTTTGCCAGAGGCGGCAGCGTGGGCGGAGGCAACAGGAGTTTTATCGAAGTGCGGGCAGATGACGGCACAGAGAAAGCTTTCTCTCAAAAGCAATGGGGTTATGTCGAAGCTTTTACATGGCTTTCCGATGCGAGCGGTCTGATTATATCGACCATTGAGAAAGCCGGTCAGCCGCAGTTGTGGCGCGTATCTTACCCGGAGGGCGAAGCCTACAGGATTACCAATGACTTGAGCGGTTACATGGGCGTGAGCCTTACGGCAGATTCCCGAACCCTTGTAACGGTGCAGGGCGAGCAGTCCGCAAATATCTGGATCGTGCCTGAGGCAGATCAAACCCGCGCTCAAAAGATCACATCGGCAACAAGCGATTACGCGGGGCTTTGCTGGACACCTGACGGCAGAATAGTCTACCAGTCGGCGGCAAGCGGCAATCAGGATATATGGATTATGAGCGAGGACGGGACGGGGCAAAAACAACTGACCTCGGATGCCGGTTCCAATAGTTTCCCCTCGGTCTCTCCTGATGGTCGTTATATAGTTTTCTCTTCTGATCGCTCGCACCAGGCAAGCATCTGGAGAATGAACAGCGACGGCGCAGACCCCAGACAGTTAGTCGATGGCGGGAGCATTCCCGATTGTTCACCTGACGGCAAATGGGTTGTTTATTATCGGCATTCCCCGCAGGGTGTTCACGTGTGGAGGGTCCCTATCGAAGGCGGCGACCCCGTACAACTGACTTTCAAGGATACGGTGGGAAGACCGGCCGTCTCGCCCGACGCAAAGCTTATAGCCTGCAATTACCTGTCTCAGCAACCGAACTCGCGATTCCATGTAGCTCTTCTGCCCTTTGAGGGCGGAGAGCCTGTAAAGATATTGGATGTCGCCAGTTCTCCGATCAGAGAGATTCGCTGGACACCGGATGGCCGCGCAATAAGCTACGTCGAGACGCACAACGGAGTCTCTAATATCTGGATTCAGCCGATAGAGGGCGGCCCGTCTAAACAGTTGACCGATTTTAAATCTGACCTGATTTTTTCGTTCGACTGGTCGCCGGACGGAAAACAGTTTGTCTGCTCACGCGGCACCTCGACCACAGATGCCGTCCTGATAAGCGACTTCTGTTAACGCGCGACTCGCTTCGCTCGTCCGTGATGCGTGATTCGTGACTCTAAGGAAGACTGCCTGTTAAAGATAACAAGGCTGGTGAGTCACGAATCACGCATCACGAATCAGACTGTCGGGTCTGAGCTTGTGGCTTCCATACCCCTTTTATCTGCGCCCCGCATCACGTTTGTTTCATCCACATAAAAAGAGCGCGTGCCTGTGATGGGAAATTTTTCGGGAACCGCCGTGGCGCTAAACCCGCCCGCACGGACTTTGACCGTAAAGCGATAGCCGGTCAACTTGCCGCTCGATGGGTCTCTGACAAAGCCTTTTTCGATAAGCTCGTCTAGCGTGGCAAAATTGCCGCTGCCGTCGGTCGCCTGATACTGGGCCTCGGCGGCGGCGATTGCATGCAATCTCGTCATTGCCGCCATTTCGTTTCCCGCGGTCACGTGCGGAGCCTGTTCTGTCTTTATCGCGTCACAACCCCAAAGCGTTATTGCAAACAGCATTGCCATTATCGATAGCATCCGTTTCATGAGTGTCTCTCTTGATTAGTTGTAAAGGTTCTCAGGGGCAATCGCGCGATAGCCCTATGGTATTTCGAAAGCGTCTCGGCGGCAATAGTAATCCACAACGATCAACAAGACCTCTCTCAAGGATATGAGTATGCGTTCAGAAAGAGAAATTTTGCCGCAGAGGCACAGAGCCACAGAGAAATGATAAAAAGAAATCTCTGTGTCTCTGTGCCTCTGTGGCTGTTGCTGAACCCTGATATATTTCCCCGGTTGTCGAAAGCTCCGGGCGAAGATGTTAGAATTGACTTGCCGCCGGTTGGAATTTCAAACCACTAATTCGATGATCGAACACAAGGAGTGATGTTGAATGAGGATTGTGAAAAGAGATGCCGTAATAACCCCGTACGTGATTATCTTTTTATTGTTTGCATTGTGCGCGCCCGGTCTGTCGTCGGCCCAGCACAAGAAAAGGGAGGTTCAACCCGCCGGGGCCGAAGCCGTGGAGGCTCCCGATGCGGCCCATCTGGAAGCCGTCATCACAACCGAACTCGGCGTGATCAGATTCCAGTTCCTCCCAGACAAAGCGCCAAAACACGTCCAGCATTTCATAAAGCTTGCGCGTGAGGGCTTCTATGACGGCTCTGCTTTTCATCGAGTAGTCAAACTCGGAATCATTCAGGGAGGCGACCCTCTGCTCAAAGACCCGAAGACCCCACGCGAGCGATGGGGAAGCGGGGGGCTCGATCAGGTTGCCGATGAGGTGAGCGACCTCAAACACGAACGCGGAACCGTCTCTGCCGTACAGGTTCCCGACCGCGCAAACAGCGGCGGCGCGCAGTTCTTTATCTGCTCTTCGCCGCAGTCACAGCTAAACGGCAAGTTCTCTGCCTTTGGCAAAGTGGTCGAGGGAATGGATGTGGTAGACAAAATATCGGCTGCGCCCTCAGGCAAAGATAATCTGACCATCACTCCGATCAGAATAACGAGCGTCAAAATCGAGCCTGAACGAGTCGAGCCGTTTAAGTTCGCATCCGTCGAAGAGATGCGTAAGGATGTGTTGCTCAGGACCAGCCTCGGCGATATTACCATCAGCCTTGACCCGGACCTCGCGCCTGAACACGTACGCAACTTCCTGATGCTTGTTCAGACGGGGTGGTTTGATCACACGGCCTTTCATCGCGTGATTCCGGGCTTCGTCATTCAGGGCGGTCTCGGAGAAACGCGAGTGGATCAAAAATCGCACCCGGCTGATCGCTGGGTCCATCCGCTCAAGGCCGAGTTCAGCTTTAGAAAACACACGCGGGGCGTGCTCTCGATGGCTCGGACGGAAAGCCCCGATTCGGCCACCACATCATTCTTCATAGTGCTTGGCCCGGCCCCGCATCTCGACGGCAAGTACACGATCTTTGGCAAGATGATCGACGGTTTCGATGTTCTGGAGAGGATAGAGAAAGCGCCACGCGACGGCGAAACGCCACGCGAGCGCATAGAGCTGATCGAAGCGGCGATAAAGCCTTGATCGAGTGACGCGATGGGCGATGCGTGATGCAAAGAGAGAACATGTCGAATTCATCAGAATCACAGAAGGCGCTCGCGGAAGCCTTGTCGGATCATTACGAAAGCGGCTATGAAGGGGAGAGGCTCACAGGCGGGTCGGGCCGGCTTGAGCTTGCGCGCACGCGGGAAATAATCGAGCGATTTTTGCCCTCGCCGCCCGCCGTGGTTGTCGATGTTGGAGGCGGGCCGGGTGTCTATGCCTGCTGGCTTGCCCGAAAGGGCTACGAGGTGCACCTGATAGATGCCTTGCCGTTGCATGTAGAGTTGGCGCGCAAGGCTTCCGCCTCTCAACCCGCGCATCCCGTAGCAAGCCTCAACACAGGCGATGCGCGCCGCCTTGAGCGCACCGATTCGAGCGCCGACGCGGTGTTGTTACTCGGGCCGCTTTACCACCTGATCGAACGAGGCGAAAGGATTCAGGCTCTCGCGGAGGCGAGGCGCGTAGTGCGCGAAGGCGGAGCCGTAATCGCGGCGGTCATATCGAGATTTGCCTCGACGCTTGACGGGCTTTGTCAGGGTTTTCTTGATGACCCCGAGTTTGTGAAAATTGTCGAGCGCGACCTGAAAGACGGCCAGCACCGCAATCCCACGAATCACCCGGCCTATTTCACAACGGCTTATTTTCATCACCCGGGCGAGATTGCGTCTGAATTCGAGGATGCAGGGTTAAGTTACGAAAATAGCCTGAGCGTGGAAGGCCCCGCGTGGCTGTTGCAAAATTTTGATGAGCAGTGGCAGAACCCCGCTCGCCGCGAGAGATTGCTTGCCGCCATCCGAAGGGTTGAAGATGAGCCGTCGATTATCGGCGCAAGCGCGCACATACTGGCAATCGGGCGGAAACGGTCCTGAAATAAATTTTAGGTCCGCGAAACACGCTAAACCGGGCGGAAAACTTTATCGAAAGCGCCGCGCTTTTTAACCATCAACGGGACAAAAAGAGAGGCGCGACGGATTTACATAAATCCGCCGCGCCATGTTTATCCCTGGCCTGTGATGTTGCCCGTCTCAATCGTTTCCGTTCAATGATTTCCGTCCGGCACGGGAACTAAGCTCGGTCCGTCATCACCATTGTAGGGTGTGGACAGGGCGCTCTGAGCGGCGGTCGTATCCGATAGTATGCTGTCAGCGATGAGCACTCCATCGCTTAACATTACTCCGTCGGCAAACATCGTCCCATCCGCAAGCAACACGGAATCGGCCAGCAGAGGACCGCTCCCCAACGTGGTTCCATCCGAGAGAATAACTCCGTTTGAAAGAATCACGCCTTGCGAGAGCAATACTCCGTCGGGCACGAAGCTTCCGTTCGAAAGTATTACTCCATCCGAAAGGATTACGCCTGTGCCGTAAATCCCCTGGCACTGGGTTATCAGATTAGACCCGGTCAGGAAATTCCATTTCTGAATGATTCCGCCGCCCCAGACAAAGGTCTCGTTTGCAATCGTAGTCGCTTCGGTGGGGGCCGTGCCGGTAAGTAAGGGCGAGCCTGCGGGCAACCCGGCAAAATCCGGTCTGACGAGCCCTGCGAGTCGAACAGAGCCTTCAACGTTCAAGAGCCCCGCTCCCTGCTCGATGGTGCTGAATCCGGCCAGCGGCTGCGCCGTATATTCGAGGATCGCCTTGACCATATTCGGAGTCAGCGCGGGGTTCCTCTGCAACATCAGCGCCACCACCCCGCTCACGACTGGCGTTGCCATCGAGGTCCCGCTCATGGTCATCATGCTGCGGGTGGAAAGCGGGCTCACCAGCGCATCCAGTTCGGGATGCGTGGTTACCAGATAATTGTTTGGGGACTTGGCGGAGATAAGCTTGTTGCCCGGCGCAATGAGGTCCGGTTTGATAAGGTTGTCGTAATGTTTTTCGCCGTAGCTGTCCGTGTAATAACCTCTGGTCGGCCCGCAGGAACTATAAGTCGCTACCGTGTCGTCGCTGCGAGAGTCAGTGCCTTTTGTGTTTGCTGCTCCGACCGTTATCACCGAGGGCTCGATGCCCGGCGAGTGAATGGCTCCGAAAATCTTGTTTCCGTTCTCATCTTTTCCGAGGTTTCCCGCCGCCACACAAACCACTATGCCTGCTTCGACCGCCTGACGCACGGCAAGACAAATCGGGTCGTTGACGTAGGAATCAACAGCCACGGTGCCCAGGCTCAGGTTCATCACTCTGATGTTATAGGTATTTTTGTTTTGAATGCACCAGTCTATGCCGCTCAGCAGGGCCGAGGATGTGCCCCGTCCTTGAGAGTCGAGCACTCTTACATTGATTAAGTTGGCCGCCGGAGCGGTCCCGGTGTATGCGCCGCCGGAAATCTCATTGTTGCCCGCCGCCAGCGTCGCCACGTGAGCGCCGTGCCCGTACGGATCATCGGTTCTTCCTTCGCCCGTGAAATCTACGTTTGCCACGACTCTCGATTGCAGGGTGGAAGAGTGAAGAGAATCGTGGGCAGAGTAGATGCCCGAGTCCAGAACCGCTATGCCTATGCCGTGCCCGTCAATCACGCCTGTAGTGGGTGTGCCGTAGGACCGAGCCAGACTGGTTCCGGTCGTAACCTCTACGTGGCCCGATACCTGGGTAGGTCTGTCTGGAGAGATGAACTTGATATCGGTGCGAGAGAGAAGAGAATCAACCGAGGCGGCAGGAATCTCTACGACCGCAGCATTGATCCGGGTAAAGCTCTTGCGAATCGTTCCGCCAGTGCGACTGAGAGCCGTGAGAAAGTCTTTTGTTTTCTGTGGAGGCGTCTGGGTCTGAACGATTACGCGCATCATCTTTGATGCGTCATTGTTTATCGAAACTCTCAGGTCACGCGAAATCTTGGTGTCGGGTTGATTGCCGGACGGGGGCCTGGAACCACCGTTTTGAGGGTTGCCGTTGGTTGAAATCGGTTTTCTGGAACCAGTTTGAGCTAAGACGCTGGCTCCAAACCCTCCTGATATTATTCCCGAAAAGGGAAGCAATATCATCAAGGCTACTATAAGAAAACTCTTGAAGGCTCCCGGTCTCTGATTTGTGACTTGATTCTTCTTCATAATTTTTCGTTTAAGAATAGGATTGTTAAATTGAGATTTTATCCTCTTCTGTACCCTTCTGCCTTACGCCCTATCCCCAACCCGAATTTCTCGATTGGCCTCTCGCTCAAGATAACTATCAAGCCATGTACCAAATAACGGCCATCCCCTTCGGGTAAGCGCGCCGTGATCGGTCCAATACGCAAAAAACCGTTTCTTCGCCCTCGCCTCGAAATAAGATATACCCTGTAGACGCAATGGTTTAGCTCCCACCAAACCGCGACCGAGTTGTCTCTGAGCGATTTTCTTTGCTCGTTTAATCTTCTTTCATATGGAATATATCTCTCTTCACCAGGGTACCTTCGGCCGTCTCGGCTTTCGGTCAAAGTGAATGAAATGACCGATAAAATTCAGTCACGTATGAGCAAGGGGTGAACTTCGGGAAGGCAAAATGATGCAGCGAGAATTCGGGGAGAGGCGTTATAATTGATGTCGGGATGGAAAGACCAATCGGTGAAAGAGCAGATTGCCATCCGGTTGAATGAAAAGATGGATTCAAAGGAGGAAGCAGTTATGTATCGGGTCACGGGTAAGCAGCTTACGGCGCTGGCAGTTTTTTCGGCTGTGATCGCGGGGGTGCTTGTGACGCTCGCGCAATTCGGATTGGAGCGGCGCGGCGCAAGCGTAGAACCTGTCGCCATTGCCGACCCCTCGGTTGCAACCGACGAACAGAACAACATCGACATATATCGGACGGTCAGCCCCGGCGTCGTCAACATCACAAGCCGCAGCTACACTGAGACATGGTTCGGCGTATACCCGCAGGAAGGCAGCGGCTCGGGTTCTATAATTGATCAGGAAGGCCATATCCTCACAAACAACCACGTCGTGCAGGGAGCCGAGCAGCTTGAGGTGATGATCGGAGATGATAAATATCCGGGAACCCTCATAGGCACAGACCCCGACAACGATCTGGCGGTCATACAGGTAAAGGCCCCGCGAGACCGATTGACTGCCGTCAAGCTCGGCACATCGCAGGGGTTGGAAGTAGGCCAGAAGGTGCTGGCTATCGGCAATCCCTTCGGGCTTCAGCGAACCCTGACGACAGGGATAATCAGCGGGCTCGAGCGACCGTTGCGCGATTCCAGTTCGCGCCGCACAATCGAGGGCGCAATACAGACCGATGCCTCGATCAATCCCGGCAATTCCGGCGGACCTCTGTTGAATGCGAAGGGCGAATTGATAGGCATCAATACGGCGATATACAGCCCGTCGGGTGGAAGCGTGGGCATAGGCTTTGCCATCCCGGTTGACACGGCCAAAAAGATCATTCCCGATCTGATCTCTAAGGGCTATGTCGCGCACCCGTGGCTTGGCGTTTCGCTGATTCCGCTCAACCGAAGGATGGCTCGAAGACTAAACTTGCCGGTTGAAGAGGGATTGATAATCGGCGATGTCTATCGCGGCAGCGGCGCGGCGGCGGCGGGCGTTCGCGGATCAGAGGTGCGCGATACGGTTTATGGAATGGCTCTGGAAAAACTGGGCGACGTGCTGCTTGCGATTGACAAACAACCTATCAAATCAAACGACGACCTTCAGCACGTTCTCCAGAACAAGCAACCCGGGCAGACAGTCCAACTGGAATTGTTGCGTCAAAGCGAGCGCCTGACCCTGCCGGTGCGACTCAGCGAACGACCGAAGACTGTTCGGTGAAAAGCTGTCGGTTGTCAGTCTCCCGTTGTCCGTTGTGGAAGAATTTAACAAGGGACAACGGGAGACTGACGGCTTTGGCTATTGCTGCCCGCGTTGCTCGCGCTGTAGCTTGCGGTACTCTTCGACCGCGGCTTCGTGTTCTGCCGAGGTGCGCGAGAACTTGTGATGTCCCCCGGTCCCGTTCACTACAAAATAGAGATAATCGCTTTCAGCCGGGAAGAGTGTCGCCTCAAGCGAAGCGCGACCGGGCGAGGCTATGGGGCCGGGCGGAAGCCCCGGATACAGATAAGTGTTGTAGCGCGAGTCCCGGCGGCGGTGGCGCGGCTGGTTGGGGTTCCCGTCATAGTCGTTGGCCAGGATCGCGGCATAAATAAAGGTTGGATCGCTCGCAAGCTGCATGCCTATTTTCAAACGGTTGTGAAAGACCGACGCGACAAGCGGGCGCTCCTCGGGCAGTCGCGCCTCCTCTTCGACTATGGAGGCGAGCGTGACCACCTGATGCACTGTCATCCCCAGTTCACTCGCCCGCGCCTGCCATTCGGGCGTGAATACCTCCTTAAAGCGATTGACCATTAAAAGAATCAATTCCTCGGGCGTGGTCTTTGATGTGTAAGAGTATGTATCCGGGAAGAGATAACCTTCAAGATTTCGCGCCGACGGTGCTATATCGAGAATCGGCGTCTGGTCTTCCATCAAGTGGAGGAACTCTTCCTTTGTGGCCTTGCCGGTCTTTGTCGCGAGCGTCTCGGCTATGTCGAAGCGATTGAAACCTTCCGGTATGGTGACGCGCTCGAGATAGACATCGCCTCGCCTTATTTTGTCTATAGCCTGAAGCGGCGAGATCGGAGAGTCGAATCTGTAATCGCCTGCCTTGAGATTATCGCCCAGCCCCGTGACGCGCAAATAGAGTCTGAGCACTCTCGGGCGGCGAACGATTCCGGCTGCGGTCAATCGAGATATGATCGCCTGCGTGCTCATCCCCGGTTCTATTGAAATTATCTCGTCTGCCGAAGAGTGCTCGACCTGCCCGGCCACGGCCCCCCTCACCCACAGCGCGCCTGCGGCTATCGCTGCCAGAATCAGTGCGAGTAAAAAGAGCGCCGCGTAGCGAAGCAGGCGGCGCGGCTTTTGAGGAGGCGCGGCGGCGGGAGTTTCCGGCGCTACAGACTCGATCTGTATGCTTGAGGCATCTGCCTCCGGTTCTTGCGAATTCATTTCCTGATCCTGGCTGTTGATAAGTAATCCTCTAATATTATCATCGCTGCAAACTGGTCCGAGCGCGCGCGCCGCTCGTCTCGCCCCATGCCGCGTTCGATCATCATCTGTTCGGCTTCGTAACTGGTCAATCGCTCGTCCTGCGTGTAGACGGGTATGGAAAGCGCAACCTGCAACCGCTCGGCAAACCGCATAACCGACAGCGCGGCGTCGCCCATCCGGCCATCCATTCTTAAAGGCAACCCCACGACGACCGCCTCGGGTTCAAGGTCTTCGACCAGCGACTTTAACCTGTCAAGGTCTTTGCCCAAAGACGAGCGGCGAATCGTCTCTACCGGACGCACGCTTATGCCTAGCGCGTCCGATACGGCCGTTCCTATTCTTTTAGTGCCGAAATCTATGGCGAGCACACGCATTAATTTTCAGTATAAGTAGGGCGATTGCGAGGTGTCAACGAGCGCGATTAAAGCCGAGTTGCCGTTCTATTCAGGCCCCGGAGCCATTTGTCTCTTCAAAGAAGAAATCCTCCCCCTTGATGTTGACGAACTCGGATACTCTTGCACCAGTCTGGAATAGGGACTTGACCAATAGGCCGCGCTCTCCGCTTTGCTTATATGCGTGTTGGATGAGATGTTGCTCCTCATCTCGCGATAGGCGTTGGACTATCCGCTTGCGAGACTTTACCCGCTCGATACCCAAAGCCCTTCGGACCTCTTTAGAGATATAGCGGGCTTGATCATTAGTGAGATGATGCTTGCGCCAAAGCTTTGTGGTCGCAGAGATAAGCTCTTTCAGGCCATTTTGAGATTTCGCTTTAGCGGATGGAGTACGCATAAGTAGACGTTTTCAGCCTACTACAAAAGCTGTCAAATCGGTTCAATAATTTCGCACTACAGGCATTCTGCGAAATGATCTTAAACTATTCAGAGCGTCTTCAGGAAAGCGATCAATGCTTTACGCTCCCCCTCTGACAGGTCTAGGCCAAACGGGTGACCCTTGATGGCATGGGTTTGGGTACCAGGTGGGCACCATCCTCCAGCTACATGGCTCTCTTTGAGGCGATCTGGGTCGAACATCTCCTCCAGACTTGCCGCCCCCCCATCGTGCAGGTAATGTCCGCGATACCATACGCCTTTGAGCGAGGGCACCTTGTAATAACCCGTGCCCTTACGCGTTCCCAGCGCCAAACCCGTATCGGTGCCGACCGATAGCCGCAGGATGTCGAGTGTCGCTGGCACGTCCTTCGGCGGGATGAACCCCTCAGCGAGGGTGAGTTTGTTGCTTGTGTACAACGGCGGCGTGTGACACATCGTGCAACCCTCTCGTGCGAAGATCTTTTCTCCTGCCTTCGCTTGCTCATCGAATGAGTTCGGATTCGGAGGCGGCTTCAGCGAATAAATGTACAACGCGAGCGCGTAGAGCGCTTCATCCGACAATCTCGCCTGAGCCCTCTTTGTGGTTGGCAATAGCATGTGATAGCGGCCAAACTCAGCCGTTTCGGCGAAGCTAATCAGAGATGCATACCGCATCAGGTCGCCGATCCCGCGGTGCAAGTGTGTTGCCGTATGATCTAAATATTTCCGGTTCTTAATGCCGATCAGATCCGGAATCTTTGCCGGGTAATAAGGGCTGCCATTCCAGCGCGGCACGCCGCCGCCGCGCACTGCGGCATTGATCCATAAGTTGTAATCAGCCTCCGACATCGCCTTCACTCGCTCGTGGATGTCGTCCTCCTTCCAGGGAACCCCGTATGCCTGGTAGAGCCAGGTCCCAAAGCTCTCAGTTCCCATAAGGAATGGCGGGGCTCCGGTAACGGAGCGCACCGCAGTTTGTAGCGGGCGAACCAGGCCGCTTCTGCCAGGGGGATTAGGCCTGGCGAACGTGGGGGCGCCAGGGACGAGCGTGCCATCCTGCAGAAGCAATAGGTGACAATTCGTGCAATTTGAAAGGGAAAGAGCAACCCCGTTTTTCGTCGGGACCCATCGCAAATCTGATACCGTGCCGTCCGGTAACGGTTGCCGCCCCTCAAAAGTCTTAGGGTTCCTGGCTGTAGATATTAACTCTGGGGCGAAAGTTCGGAGGTGCAAATCATCCGCTCCTTCGAAGACTCTCCGTCCCGCGTCAATCCAGTCAGCTTCGGTCTTCAGCTTCTCGGGCTCAATCAAAGGCTGTGGCCCGACACGCTGAAGCATCTCCCAATAGCCTTCCGGCTCCCGGCCTGGGACATAGACCGGATAGGTTCTCAGATTCTCCACCGGTAAGGAGTAGTACTCTTTGGCCGAAATATGCGTGGGTCGCACATTCAATCCAGCGACCGGCGTTGCCCAATCGGCAAGCGCGGCTTCGTCCCAGGTTTTTGGGATCATCGGCGAAAAGCGGGAGTCAGGTTTCTGTGCTTGGCTATTAAAACAAATGCTAACGAAAGCAAATGAGATGAAGACCACCAGAATAAAAAGGCGAATGATTCTAGCTCGCATAAACACCTCTTGGGATCCAATCTTAGGATGAGAGACGGAGTTGATCCGACAGTGAATCTATAGCAGCTTGGATAGCAAGTCAATCTACTGGGAAATACGGAGGGAATAAATGTCCGTGAATTGCTGTCGCGCTATGACAATGACCCGGCACAAAACCAGGTGGTTCTGATGATCAATATACTTTGGCTCTTGAGGCGGAGTCTTAAATCCTTGCGCCCGGACTCGGGTGCGGGTTAATATATGATGTGCTCAACGCCTAATAAGGAGTCACGGATGCAGTTCAAAACCAAAATCGCCATCGTCGTTTTCTCAACGGTCATCGCCTTTTATGCCATAGTCGGCAGCTTTATGTCGAAGTCCGGCCAGGCGGTGGCGCGCGGAAGTCAATACGCTCAATTAACAACCTTTGATGAAGTGCTCAGCCACATCATCCGCGATTATGTTGACCAGCCCGACCTGGAAAAGGTGAGAATCGGCAGCCTTCGCGGGCTTGCCGAAGGGCTTGATCCTTACAGCGCCTACCTGACACCCGAACAGGTCAAGCAGTATGACCCGAAAGCCAATCTCGCCCAGACCGGCATGATAGTGTCGAAGGTGGCCGGGTACGCTTACGTAGTTTCGGTCTTGAAAGGAACGCCCGCCGAGCAGGCAGGCATACGCGAAGGCGACTTCATAGAATATGTAGGCAAAGTGCCGTCAAGAGACCTGAGCCTGTATGACATCGAGCAACTATTGAGCGGGCAGGCCGGAACTTCGATCGAGGTTCGCATACTCCATCAGGGACAGTCGCACAAGATCATGGTGCCTCGCGCAAAGATAGTTCAGCCCGCAATCGAAGCGCGTGTGGAAGAGCCGGGAATTGGCTATATAAAGGTCACGAGCATGGTCGAAGGCAAGGCGGGCGAAGTGAAATCGCAGCTAAACGATCTGATCTCGAAGGGCGCTCAAAAGATTGTGCTCGACCTGCGCGGCGCGGCTAACGGAAAGATCGAAGAAGGCGTGGCTGTTGCCAACCTCTTCATAGGCTCGGGGCCGCTTGCGCGCATCGTGGGCAAAGGCGGCAAGGAGGCGAAAGCCTTTAACGCCGATGAGAGCAAGGTCGTATTCAACGGGCCGCTGGTCGTCGTAACGGATCGCTCTACGGCTGGACCGGCAGAGATCATCGCAGCGGCAGTTCTCGAACAGAAACGCGGCGATGTCGTCGGCGAGCGCACTTTCGGCGCGGGGTCTGACCAGCAACTCTTCTCGCTTTCAGACGGCGGGGCGCTGCTGATCACGACGGCCAAATACGCGCCCGCCACCGGCAAGCCTTTCATGGAAGAGCCGGTCACTCCATCAATCAAAGTAGACCGCCCGGTGGAAGCGGAAGTCGTCCTGCCCGACGGCGATGACGACGATGATTCGGCCGCCGATGATAAAGGCGAGCAGCCGCAGGCCACCGTGCCCAAGCCGCCAGAGCAACCTGTCGAAGACGTTCAACTAAAGAAAGCCGTTGAGGTAATAAAGGAAGCCTCGGCCAAACCAAAAGCCCAACAGAAGCGTGCCGCAGCAAAAACCGCGAGCGCTTCGCTAAGCAATCCGCTTTTCGAGATGAGAATCGGAACCTAATTCTTAAGGGATGAGGGATGAGGGATGAGGGATGAAAAGGACCATCTGGTAACATCCCGGTATTCCCTCTCCCCATTTAATTGAGATGTGACGTTACAGTCCTTTTCATCCCTCATCCCTCATCCCTCATCCCTCATCCCTTCTGAAATCCCTTCGCTCACCCTTTCATAATATTCTTCAGGACGAACCAGAGATTGGCGGGGCGTTCGGCCAGTCGCCGCATGAAGTACGGATACCAGAAGCGCCCGTAAGGCACATAGACGCGTATGCGATAGCCATCGGCTACGAGTTGCTCCTGTAAATCGCGTCTGATTCCATAAAGCATCTGAAACTCAAACCTGTCGCGATCTATCTTGCGTTCTTCGACAAACTGCTTCGTAGCCGCGATCATGTTCTCATCGTGCGTGGCTATGCCGTGATAGATCCCTGATACAACCAGCATCTTCATCAGCTTTACGTAGTTGGCGTCCACGTCTTCTTTGTTGGGAAAGGCTACGGATTCAGGTTCGTCGTATGCGCCTTTGCACAGGCGGATCCTCGCGCCCAGTTTCAACAGGTTTTCTATGTCTTTTTCGGTGCGATAGAGGTATGACTGAACAACTATTCCGACATTGTCAAACTCCGGTCGCAGGCGGGTGAATATCTCAAGCGTAGCATCGGTTCTGGGCGAGTCTTCCATGTCGATGCGGACAAAACTCTTATAGCGGGCGGCGGCCTCAACGATGGCGCGGGTGTTTTGATAGCAAAGCTCTTTATCGATGTCGAGTCCGAGTTGAGTCAGCTTGACCGATGCGTTTGAATCGAGCGCATGTTCGTTTATGCTGTCGAAGATATGCGTGTATTCGTCTACCTCGTCGCGTGTCTCGGCTTCGACCGTTATTGATTCGCCCAGATGATCGAATGATGCGGAGATACTCCTGCGGTTGAGTTCCCGGACGGCTTCGACCGCGTCCGCAAGCTCTTCGCCCGCTACGAACCGATGGGTGACGTTATTGAAAGATTTGAAACGCGTAAGAAACTTCTTGAAACCTTCGCTACCTGACAGATAAAGCAAGAGAGATTTCATCATCAGTATTTATCCCCAGTCGCAAGCGCCCGGCCTGTCCGGATAAACACAGGCGAGGCGGGAGAATCGAGAATAAACCAGCGGCATACTGAAATCAACAGCAATCGGATCTGACGGGTTGCATTGCAGCAGGACCATTTGATTCTCAGAAAATCTCTGGCGTACTTTGAGCCATCAGTGATTCCCTTCACCGATCACGCATCACGCATCATCCGCCCGATCTCATGGGTATTTGAGCCACGGTCATTACCAAAAACATGTAGCGCAATTACACTTCCACTTGCTTCTGTCTATATCGCAGCGCGAGAGCACAACAGATATTTATTACAGGAATGCCCGTAAAGTATGAATGATTTAACCGATTCGGGACATCTCTGATTACCTTCATCAACTCAACCCGGATTGAGTGGTACATCCTTTGCCAAACATTTTGAGCCCGTTTTCTTGAAACGACGTTGATGTCTGCGAAGAGAAACCTGTTGAAACCGGCCACGTTCAACAGGTTTCTCAGGTTCGTTAATCGGCTTTTGCCTTTTGCCCCTCCCCTGTTTATGAACCCTCCTGAAAACCGGAGAAAGGTAGCCGTGTGGATTTCCAGCCTTTGAGTAATCTGATCAGATGCGTCACGCGCGCGTATAAAAAAATAAGCCCTGCCGCACTCGTCTGCCTTTTGCTTACACTGTCGAGCCAGAGCCTTGCCTTGCAAAACAGTTCCAACTCTTCGCAATCTCCGCAGGGCGATTTTCACTATGTTGAAAAGAGCAGCGTGTTTACTCCCGCAGAGTTGCTGGCGAAATTTGAGGCAGAAGGCGCGGGCGAATACACATTTGGCGCAGGGGACGAATTAACCGTCGAAGTGTGGGATCACCCGGAGCTTTCGGGCAAGCACATCATAGGGCCTGATGGAATGATAACCCTGCCGCAGGTGGGAGCGATCAATCTGGCCGGATTGTCTCGCGAAGCGGGCACCCGGGCTCTTTCCGACGGGCTTGCGCGATATTACCTCGACCTGGCCGTGACGATCCGCGTGGACCGCTACGCGTCGAATCGCATTTCGGTGCTCGGGCGCGTGATGAAACCAGGCACGCTCGATTTTGAAGTGCCGCCCACGCTGCTTGAAGCGATTACGCGGGCGGGCGGTCTGCCTGTCGGAGGATCAGGCGCGGAAAAAGCGGCGCTTGCGCGTTGCGCCATCTTTCGCGGACACGATCAGGTGGTGTGGATAGAGTTGAAAAACCTTTTGACGGGAAAGGACCTCGCGTTAAATCTCAGGCTAAAGCGCGGCGATGCAGTCTATATACCTGATTCCGACGACCAGCTTGTCTATGTGCTTGGCGAGGTCAATACACCCGGGGCTTATCGCCTGACGCCGAACATGACGTTTATGGATGCGCTTGCGCTCGCGGGCGGACCAAACAGAGACGCCAATTCGAAAAAGCTTCACATCGTTCGACCGAGCCAGCAACTCAGTCGCGAAATTGATTTTGCCGATCTGTTGAAAGCAGCAAATGAAGATAACGTCTCGCTCAACGAGGGAGACATCATCTACGTTCCAAAGAGAGGGCTTTCAAAGATCGGATATGTGATGGAAAAGATAGCTCCGTTCACCACATACATGCTCTTTGGAGCGTCGCTGGTAAAGAAGTGAAACCCGATACTCTAACTGAAATTACGAGTTCGAATAATGACGAGCAGCCGGAGGCCGCGGACGCTCGCCGCAGCCTCACGCCGTCGGCACACCTGCCCGTGGCAGGAGCAACTCAGCAGCCTGCTCAGCCTCCAAAGGGACGCGGCATAAAGCCTCTGGTCTCCTTGAGAGCGCACAAATACCTCGCGCTCACGATAATGGTCCTCGTATTGATAGTCGGGGTTCCGGCGACAACGTGCGTCTTTCGGGCTGTACCCTGTTCGGGCACGACGGCAGCGTGAACATGCTCAACCGCGCCTACGGCTGCAAGCTTGATCGCGTAGGAAAGATCGACATACGCGACAACGTATTCATCGGCCACGGCGCAATCGTATTGCCCGGCGTGACCATAGGCCCGAAAGCCATAGTCGCATCGGGCGCGGTGGTCACTTCCGATGTGGGGGAAAACTCGGTCGTGGGCGGAGTACCCGCCAAAAGGATTTGCAGCCTGGATGATCTGGTCGAGCGGTTTAAGTCGCAGACGGAACAGTTGCCATGGTCTGAGTTGATAAGAAATCGAGAGGGCGATTTTGATCCGCATCTCGAAGTCGAATTGCGGCGGCTCAGGATAGGCTATTTCTTTGGGGCCGGATAAGTTTGCGAGGGATTGGTGAAAATGAGTTTTAAAGAAAGGTAATTAGAAATAGGCCGGGACGGACGCGGATGCGGCGGATTTTCGCGGATTGGATCATATCGGGTCGGCGCATTGTGAATTGAAATGAAGGTCGTTTCTGATTGTATGAAGGGTGATAGATAGAGTGCAGTTTATAGTTTTGATACCGGCATTCATAGCAGCTTATGTGGCGTTCTCGCGTTCGCCGCAGAAGGCATTCATGCAGGTCTATCTCCCGGTGCTTTTCCTCGTGCCCGATTATTATCGCTGGATCGTAGCCGGACTGCCCGATCCGACTTTCAGCGAAGCTACGATCATCCACATCGCCATCGCTTATTTCATGCGAGGCGCGCAGGGGTGGCGATACACGCTCACCGATCTGCTCGTGCTGGGGTTTGCCGTCTGCGAGGGCCTTTCGCAGTTTCTGGCCTCGGGTTACAACGACGCGCAAAACCTGATATTCGACATGATATGCATAGTCATCCTCCCCTACGTGCTTGCGAAAGGGATCATCGAGCCTTCTGGCCTGCGCGTAGATTTTGCAAAGAAATTCGTCACGCTGCTTGCGATAGTCACAATCGGGCAGGCTTACGAGTTTCGCTTTATAAACAATGTCTTCAAGATGATCTTCAACCCGTTTTTTCCTTATCAGGGATACGGATGGGTCACAACCATAAGAAGCGGGCTTGGCCGCGCCGCCGGTCCTTACGGACACGCGATTCTTTGCGGCGTTCTGATGGCTACAGGCTTTCGCATCCAGCGATGGCTGCAACAGCAAGGTCACTGGCCTACGAAAAGAAAGGCTCAATTGATGACCACGGCTATGGTCGCAGGGATGGTTATGACGCAATCTCGCGGCCCGTGGCTCGGGGCCATGCTTGGAAGCACCATAGTCATAATAGGCCGCGCCAAGAATCGCAAGACGATGCTTGCGACCGTGCTCACGCTTGCGGTCGTAATAGGCACACCGGCCTATCTCGCCTTTCAGGCTTATGTGTCCGTAGGCCGCGACGGGGCGACAAGCGACACGCAGGAAACCGCCGCATATCGAAAAGAGCTTATAGACAAATACACCGACATTGCGCTTCAAAAAGCGTGGCTCGGATGGGGTCAGAACGAATGGCCGAAAGTTCCCGGCATGCCTTCGATTGACAATCATTTTCTGAACCTGGCGATCAGACACGGAATGGTTACGGTTGGCTTCTTTGTATTGATAGTGTTTTCTGCGGCGGTTCGGCTGGGCATCTACGCATATAACGCGCCGCGTGAAGCGCCAGGCAGTTCGCTCGCTTTCAGTATGCTTGCCGCGCTGCTTGCAATCGTGATTTCGATAGTGACGGTCTATCTCGGGCTACAGGCGCAACAGCTTTTATTCATGATGGCGGGATGGACCGAAGGTCCCGTCACGCGAAAAGAGGAACCGGCGGGCGAGAACGCTTTTCTGGCTCCCGTACAACAACCCTTATTTCGTTTCAGAAGAGTTTTGAAATGAAGGAAGAATCAATGATCCGGCTGGCTTATCTTGTGAGCCGTTACCCGGCTATCTCACATACTTTCATACTGCGCGAGGTGATGAGCCTCCGCGCGATGGGGTTTGATATTCACGTAGCCTCGATCAATGATCCCGACCGCCCCGCTGACGGCCTGACCGAAGAAGAACGAGGCGAGAGCGCACGCGCTTATTACGTCAAGCGTCACGGCGCGGCAGGCGCAATCAGAGCGCATCTGGCAACCTTTTTTTCAGCGCCCGTCGCCTATTTGCGCGGACTCTTTTTCGCCCTGGGTTTTGGCGGGATGGATGTGAAGGGCGTTCTGTTCGGATTCCTCTATTTCGTCGAAGCGATAATGGTTGGCCAGTGGATGAAGCAAAACAGGCTGACGCATCTGCACGTACATTTCGCCACGCCCGCATCAAGCGTAGGCTTGATCGCTGCCAAAGTTTTCCCCGTCACTTTCTCGATCACCGTCCACGGGCCTGATGAATTTTACGACGTGTCAAATTACAGGCTTGCCGAAAAGATAAGAGGCGCGTCCTTTATCTGCTGCATAGGGGCCTATGCTCGCAGCCAGTTGATGAAGCTTTCGCCCGTGGCCGAGTGGGATAAATTCGAGGTCTCTCCGCTTGGAGTTGACCCGGAGGCATTCGCGCCGCGAGCCTTCCGCGAGCGCCCCGATACGTTTGAGGTGATAAGCGTAGGGCGTCTGGTTCCGGCCAAAGGCCAGCATATTCTGGTCGCGGCAATCGAGCGACTTGTAAGAGAAGGCCGCAGAATCAGGCTCAGGCTCGTAGGCGACGGCCCCGACCGCGCAAGCCTCGAAGAGATGGTAAATCGAAGAGGGCTTGAAGCAAGCGTGATCTTTGAAGGCGCAGTAAATCAGGATCGCATACGCGCGCTTTACTCGGGGGCCGACGTGTTCGCGCTCGCGAGTTTCGCAGAAGGGATTCCGGTTGTGCTGATGGAAGCGATGGCGATGGAGATTCCCTGCGTGACTACCTTTATCACGGGGATACCCGAATTGATTCACGACGGGTCGGAAGGATTGCTTGTCGCGCCGTCTGATGACGAGGCGCTAGCGCAGGCGATAGCGCGCCTGATGGAGGACGCCGGATTGCGCCGCAGGCTCGGAGAGCAGGGCAGAAAAAAAGTATGTGACAAATACGAACTCGGGCGAAACACGGCGCGGCTGGCCGATATTTTCCGCCGCAGGCTGGAGGCGATACGGTGAAACGAAAGACCCTGATAATGATCGCCGTCTCGACTGCGCTCTGCTTTTCGGCGACATGTAACACAAGAGGCGGATCAATGCTTGGGCGGCTTTTCGCCCGCGAGTCAAAGTCTGCGCGGGCAGGCAGCGCGAGTTTCGAAATTGAATCAGCGCGACAGGTTTCGGATGTGAAGCGGTTTGGAGTGAATATCGGTACGTGGACATCGTGGGGGGCAGAGCAGTTGTCGTCAAACGTGTTAAAGAATCCCGGTTTTGAAGGCGTCATTGATCGCGCAATCGTGATCGTCAGCAGAGCCGATGCATCGGGGTTTTCAGATGACACCGCGATACTGGCCCGCGCCGACGGTTTCTGGACTGGTGCTCGATTCGATGTGCTGACAGGCACCTCGGCGGGGCGACACGGTTCGATAGTCGAATCACGCCAGAGCAAGATCGACGGCTCTCCGAGGTTTCTGGTCGATGAGGACGCGCCCGAACTCGCGCCCGGCGATGTAGTCGCGCTCACCCGCGTGTCGGATTCGGAGTTGCCTACTCAGTGGTGGATCGAAAAGGATTCCCGCCCGCTTATGGAGGTCAATCAAAGTGATCGCAGACCCGCAAGCCCCGGCCTCCGTTCGCTGGCGTTGAACGCGACAGCGGGGCACGCGGCGCTGCTCGCATTCAATGTGCTGAGGCCGCGCGGGCGAGACCGTCTGGGGCTTTCGTGCGGGATACTCGGCAACGGTTTTGCGCTCACGCGAGAGACGCTTCTCGCGGTTCCCTACACCGCCGTTTCCTTGGTCGAAGACCTCGAATACCATCTGCGTCTCGTCAGGGCAGGCCGCCGTGTTCGCTTCGCCGACGCGGTTACGGTCAGGGCCGAAATGCCTGCGGGCGGGCGCGGGGCAAAGACCCAGCGGGCCAGATGGGAAGGCGGCAGGTTCCAGATGATAGGAAAGCTTGCGCCCTCGCTCGCAAAAAGCGTCATGACCGGGCGATTGAAATTGATCGAGCCTCTGCTCGAATTGTTGCTCCTGCCTTTGGCCTTTCACGTACTGCTTTTGCTTGCGGCGCTCGCCGTGGGGTTCGCCCCGACAAGGACTTATGCGCTCGCGGCGCTTGCGGCGGTCGCTTCACACATACTCGCGGCGATCTATGTCGGAGGCGGCGGGTTGAGAGATTTAGCCGCGCTCGCAGCCGCTCCTTTTTACATAGCCTGGAAGGCGGCATTGATTCCTATGATGATACGCACGGCAAAAAAAGACGCAGAGTGGGTCCGCACCGAGCGCGCCAATTCCGAAGGAGGAAGACCATGACACACGATTTGCAACCGGATGCTTCCGTAGTGATCGTTTCTTTTAACACGCGCGATCTGCTGCGCGAATGCATGGCTACGCTTGCAAAGCATGCCGGGGGCGTATGCTACGAAACCATAGTCGTTGACAACGTTTCAAAGGACGGCTCGGCTGAGATGGTCGAGCGCGTCTTTCCCGAAGCAAAATTGATCCGCAGCGATGTGAATCTGGGATTTGGCGCGGCAAATAATCGCGGCTTTCAAATCGCAAAGGGCCGCCACGTAGTACTGTTAAACTCGGATGCCTTTCTGCGGCCCGGCGCTCTGCCAAAGGCGCTTGAAAAGATGGACGCTGACGAGCGCACAGGTCTTGCCGGTGCGCAACTGGTAGGGCGGGACGGTTCGTGGCAGCCTTCGGCCAGAAAGTTTCCGTCGGTGCTTGATGAGATAATCATTCTTTCGGGGCTTGCAGGCAAATATCCGCGCTCGCGCTTTTTTGGCCGATTCGACCGGACGTGGGCAGACCCTGAGGAAGCCGCCGAGGTCGATTGGGTTCCCGGGGCCTTCTCGATTATTCGCCGCGAAACGCTCGAAAAAGTGGGATACTTTGATGAGAAGTTTTTTCTCTACTGTGAAGAGGTGGACCTTTGCCGCAGAATCAAATCGGCGGGATACTCGATATGGTACTGGCCCGAGGTTGTTGTGGAGCACATCGGAGGCGAGTCATCAAAAACTATCAAGTATCTTTCGATGTCATCTGCGGGCTCGCAGCTTACGCTTTGGCGAATGAGGAGCGCTCTGCTTTATTATCGAAAGCATCACGGGTTGAAAGGGGCGTGGGGGGCGATGCGGCTTGAATCTTTGTGGCACACGTTGCGCGCCAGAAAGAACCGGTCGAGCGGTGACGGCGAGCGGCAGGCGAAAGCGAAAGACTCGCAGACGATAGCGGTGCTGATGCGACAGGCGTGGCAGGAGACGCGCGGAGGGCTTGTCTCGCCGCCGCGCCCCTGGTGAGGAGATGAGGTAACTATGAGTGGAAACGCACAGGAACCATTGTGGAAATTGATGGGGTTGCTCTTTAAGGCTCACCCGTGGCACGGCGTCTCAATCGGAGATGACGCGCCCGATGTGGTGACGGCCTACATAGAAATCGTGCCTACAGACACGGTCAAGTATGAGATGGATAAAACAACGGGAATCCTGAAGGTTGATCGCCCTCAGAGATTCTCAAACGTCTGCCCCTCGCCCTACGGCCTCATCCCGCAAACATTTTGCGGCGAGCGCGTGGCCGAACTCTTGAGCAAGCGGGCGGGCCGCCAAGACATCGTAGGCGATGGCGACCCGCTCGACATCTGCGTGCTTACGGAAAAAGCGATCTCGCACGGCAATATATTATTGCAGGCCGTCCCGATTGGCGGACTCAGCATGATCGACGGAGAAGAGGCCGACGACAAGATCATAGCCGTGATGAAAGAAGACGTGGCCTACGGAAACTGGAAAGACATCGAAGACTGCCCCCGCTCCGTGATAGACAGGCTCCAGCATTACTTTCTGACCTACAAGGGCGCGCCCGGCTCGGCCAAATCGAAGACCGAGATAACAGACGTTTACGGGCGGCAGGAGGCATTGAACGTGATACGAGCCAGTTACGAAGACTACATGAGGCGATTCGCCGACATCGAAGGCATGTTGACGGCCGCATTGCGCGGCTGAACGAGCAGGCTTCGCACGTGTTCAGGAGTTCAAGTGATGTTCAGTAATATCCGCGAAGATTGGCAGGTATACGAAAGAGATATTTTCCGCCAGGGGCTTTGGGTGATGGCGGTCTATCGTTTCGGGCGGTGGCGATACAAGATCAGGCCGGGGTTTGTTCGCGTCCCGTTTTCAATCTGCTACAAAATCATGAAAGTCATAAGCCAGATTCTGACCGGCATCGATCTGCCATGCGAAGTCACGGTGGGCCGCCGGTTCAAGATAGAGCATTTCGGCGACATCATCATCAGCGGTGATGCCCGGTTCGGAGATGACGTTGTGATTCGCAACGGCGTCACCGTAGGGTTGAGGCGAACGGGAGTGAGAGGCGCACCTGTAATCGGCAATCGGGTTGACATCGGGGCGGGCGCGAAAATCCTCGGAGAGATTCACATAGGCGATGATGTCGCCATCGGCGCGAACGCCGTAGTGCTGACCGACGTTCCGACGGATTCCATAGCCGTAGGCATCCCGGCAAAGGTCAAACCCAAAAAACGGGTTGAAAATCGACGAGATGAAAATCAACGAGCTGAAAATCAACGAGTTGAAAATCAGGTCGAGGAAGCCGTAGTAATGAATTATCGGTAAGTGTCGGCCGAAATGGATATGAATAGTTGGGAAAAAGGCAATTGCCGATATCAAAGGAGTTTTGAACAGATATGGAAACAATGATCGTAACCGGAGGCGCGGGCTTTATCGGAGCGAATTTCGTCCGCTACGCGCTGGCGCAGACAGATGCACGCATAGTCGTGATCGACAAGCTCACCTATGCCGGAAACCTCTGCACACTCGAAGATTTGATGAACGAGCCGCGCTTCGTATTTATTCAGGCAGACATCGCTGACTCTGAAGCCGTCGAAACGGTTCTCCGCGAGCATCGCCCGCAGTCGGTGTTGAACTTCGCGGCTGAAACTCACGTGGATCGCGCCATTGACAACCCGCGTCCGTTTATAGACACAAACATAGTCGGCGCGTTTATGCTGCTTGAAGCCTTGCGCAAATACGTAGCGAAACTCGACGCAAGAAGGCGACAGGCGTTTCGCTTTCTCCATGTTTCGACCGATGAGGTTTACGGCACGCTCGGGCCGTCGGGGCTGTTTTCAGAGACGACTCCCTACGCGCCAAACTCGCCGTATTCGGCATCAAAGGCCGCAGCCGATCACCTGGTCCGGGCCTATTTTGAGACTTACGGGTTGCCCGCTGTAATTACCAACTGCTCGAATAACTACGGACCTTACCAGTTCCCGGAAAAGCTGATCCCGCTCACGCTATTGAACGCCGTCGAGGGCAAGCGGCTTCCCATTTACGGCGACGGCGGAAATATTCGAGACTGGCTCTATGTTGAAGACCACTGTTCGGGCATATTGCAGGCGCTCAGACACGGCAAGCCGGGCGAGAAGTACAACATCGGCGGCGGGAATGAAAGGACGAACCTTCAGGTCGTGGATAGAATCTGCGGCGTGCTCGAAGTGTTGCTTCCTGCGCCCGAAAACCTCGCGATGCGGGCGCGCGGCATCACAAGTTACAGCGATCTCAAAAAGTTTGTTAAAGACAGACCCGGCCACGACCGCCGCTACGCGATTGACGCGAGCAAGATTCGAACGGAACTGGGGTGGAAACCCTCGCACAGCTTTGAGACAGGGATAAAGAATACCGTTTGCTGGTATCTCGACAATCGCGAATGGTGCGAAACGGTTCAGGCAAATAAGTATCGACGCGAGCGGCTCGGCGTCAAAGGAAACGAGCATTGACAATGGTTGAATCAGCGGTTCGCAATCCGGCAATAGATATTCAGATTGCCGGGCGATGATTCGACTCGCTACCTGATGATTTTTTCTGCTGCCCCTTCTTTTTATACAAAGCAACGATTCACATATACCGGAGGTATGGTATGAAAGGCATTATTCTGGCTGGCGGGTCGGGCACGCGCCTGTATCCGATGACGCGAGCCGTGAGCAAACAACTACTGCCCGTCTATGACAAGCCGATGATCTACTATCCGCTCTCGACGCTGATGCTGGCAGGAATCCGCGAGATTCTGATTATCACTACACCGCACGATCAATTGCAGTTCATGCGACTGCTCGGAGACGGTTCAGACCTGGGGATTGAGATTCAATACGAGATTCAGCCTGCGCCCGATGGCCTCGCGCAGGCTTTCATCATTGGCCGCGAGTTTGTAGGCAGCAGTCCCGTAGCGCTGGTTTTGGGGGACAATATCTTTTATGGAGACAACCTCTCGCAATACCTGCAACGCGCGGCGCGGCAAACTTCGGGGGCCATGATATTCGCCTATCAGGTGCGCGACCCCGAGCGATACGGCGTGGTCGAATTCAATGAGAGAGCGCGAGCCATAAATCTCGAAGAGAAACCCGTCAACCCTCGCTCCAATCACGCGGTCACGGGTCTCTATTTTTACGACAACTGTGTGGTTGATATAGCGAGTGAATTAAAGCCGTCTGCGCGCGGCGAGCTTGAAATAACCGATGTCAACCTCGCCTATCTGCGGATGAACGCGCTGCACGTCGAGCGGTTGGGACGCGGCATCGCGTGGCTCGATACGGGGACCTATGAATCGCTCACGCAGGCATCGACCTTCATACAGACATTGCAGGAGCGGCAGGGGTTGATGGTGGCCTGCATAGAAGAGATCGCCTATCGCATGGGTTATATCACGGTTGACAGGGTCATACGCTCCGCAGAGGTGATGAAGAACAATAGTTATGGCCAATATCTGATGAAGATGCTTGAGCAGGAGGTGTACGCATGAAATTCATAAGGACCGAAATACCCGAAATAATCGTCGTCGAGCCGGACATATACTGCGACGAGCGAGGTTTTTTTCTTGAGACCTTCAATGCGCGAAAATATGCCGAGGGCGGCATTACAGCAAACTTCGTGCAGGACAACTATTCTCGTTCGTCTCGCCATACTCTTCGCGGGCTTCATGCCCAGCGCAGAAACCCGCAGGGCAAGCTTGTAAGGGTCATCGAGGGAGAGGTATTCGATGTAGCGGTTGACATCCGCAAAGGCTCGCCGACCTTTGGCCGATGGGTAGCGGTAATGTTATCGGCTGAAAGCGCGCGGCAATGTTATATCCCGCCGGGGTTTGCCCACGGCTTTTGCGTAACGAGCGAGGCGGCGCAGGTAGAGTACAAGTGTACGGGCTTTTATAACCCGTCAGACGAGATTCATCTGATGTGGAACGACCCCGAGCTTGGCATCGAGTGGCCCGTCAATCTGCCGACCCTGTCGCACAGAGACCGTACCGCTCTGACATTTCGAGAATTGATGGGATGGTTTCCTCAATACGAAAACGCGGCCTGAGATCGCAGGTCAGCCCGGCGGATTGAGCGCGGCCCCTTTAAGCAATTTGACAAGGCAGGGATCAACCCTGCGCGGGAGGTGAGGCTATGATGATCTGCGACGAGCAGAAGACTTCTATCAAGAGTGTGAGCCAGTTGCGCGAGGCGATTCTTCTCCACTCAAGATACACGGTTGCAAAGAGATGGGAAGACCTGACCATCCGCGAATATGCGAAAAATATTTGGGGCGTTAAGAGCGTATGAGAAGAATGATGCGTGATGCGTGACCGGAAATAGCAGCGAGTCAAAACAACAAATCCACCTTCACGCATCACGCATCACTCTTCACTCTTCACTCTTCAAGTACAGACTGCCACACAACCTGGCCTGCTGCCCCTTTCCGCCCCAGGCCAGGTGGCTCGGATTTCCACATCAAATGCCGCCTGAATCTGTGGCCCTCACGCGAAAGGCCAATTAAAGATAACGAATCTAATACTTGCGCCGCTCGACTGTAAAGGTACGGAAAGCGGCATATATCTTGCTCTTGACTGTGATACCTATTTGTCGGCCCAGACTATCTGAGGTGCGGATAAAGACAACTTGCCCTGCCCCCAACCGGCTGAGTCATTGACTGCCATAGGCAAAGCCAGCTCTTGAATCGAGAATTGAGGGATTAGTGTCCAAAGAATCATTTATATCGCGCCCGGCCAGGATACTTGTGGTAGATGACGAGCGCCACATTGCAAGGCTCATGGAGTATGTGCTCAAGAAGGAATGCTATCAGGTGCGCGTGGCCACGAGCGGTGAGCAGGCGCTTGAGATGATCGAGCGATTCGAGCCGGATGGCCTGTTGCTAGACCTTGTGATGCCGGGGCTCTCGGGTCTGGATGTGCTCAAACGGGTGAGGGCCAATCATCATCACGACCATGTAAAGATAGGCATTCTCACTGCACGCTCGTTTGAGGGGATGTCGAGTGAAGTGTCAGAAGCCGGTGCCAGCTTTCATTGTGTCAAACCCGCGGCTCCTACTACGTTGATAAAAAAGCTGCTCGACAGCGGAGTAGCGCCTCTGATTTCAAACCGGGCTGAGGTGGCCTGACACGATGAGCGTTGAATTACAGGCATATACCGGAAGTCTATTCGAATTCAGGTTCGAGGCTGACCCGGATGGATTGAGCCGTCTGTTTTTGGATGAACTCAGCCGGGCCATAACGCCGATTGCCGGAAACACAGACGCGGCCATCGCCTTTATCCGCGAGTCATCCATCTGCTGGCTTGCATCGCGCAAAGAGTGCGCGTGTTCGCAGGCGGCAGGCAAATTGCCAGCCTGTCGGGAAAGGCTTCAGGTCTGCGACAGGTATTTCACCTCGACCCGGGTCGATTGCGATTCGCAGGACCTGGGTGAAGTAATCGTATGCTATGACCATCAACACCTGTTTCTTCCGGGCATTATTGATTATCTGTCGCAAACAGCAGCAACCCGTATCGAGCGCGAGAAACGCGAAGAGCTATTGCTTGAGGAATTGAGCGCAAGCTGGGAAAGCCTGGAAGCCGTCTATGAAGTCAGTTCGGATATAAGAGCTACGCGGAATTCGACAGAACTGCTCGACAGAATAATTGACCGGGCAACCTCGATCTGGGAAGGTACGCGAGCCGTCTTCTGGCTGGAATCGGAGGGCTCGCTCACGCCCTTGGTATCGAAGAATATTTCCGATCTTGAAAACAGGCCCTTGCAGGGGGGCCTTGTCGGCAAAGCCATTGCAGCGGGCTCTCCGCTCGTCTTAAACGACCAGACAAAGATTGCCGGGCGAAAAGGTGATGACGTAGAGCTTGCCCGCGCAACAAACGTAGCCATAGTTCCGGCGGCCACCAGACAGGGGCTGGCCGGCGCGCTTGAAGTCTGGTACGAGGGCGAGGGACTGGTATTCGACTCGCACTCGATAAGGCTTTTGCAGACGCTCACGCTTCAGGCCGTGATGGTAACAGAGAACGACTTCCTCCACAGGGCGGCGATTGAAAGCGAGCGATTGCAACAGGAGATCGAGATCGGGTCAAAGATTCAGCAATCGCTTTTAGTAGGCAAAACGCCCGAAGGAATCGCGGGGGTGAAACTGGCGGCGCTCACGATACCGTCGCAGTACATCGACGGCGATTTCTATGACTTTATAAAGCACAGCGACGAGTGCATGGATGTGCTGATCGGCGATGTCATGGGCAAAGGCATTCCGGCGGCCCTGGTCGGCGCGGCTACAAAGACCAGCTTCCTCAGAGCCATGAGCCGCGAGAGCCTGCTTTCACCCGAAGAGATTGTAATGTTTGTGCACAACGAAATGACCCGGCAGTTGATCGCACTCGAAAGCTTCTCAACTATCTGTTATGCGCGGTTCGATACGAGCGGTCGGCGTGTCGAGCTGGTCGATTGCGGTCACACGCGGACAATCAGATTCTGGCGACGCACGGGTATGTGCGGAACCCTGCAAGGCGATAATATGCCGCTCGGATTCAGCGACGGAGAGATATACAGACAGTTCTCGATCCCGCTCGAAGCCGGGGACGTTTTCCTCTTTTACTCCGACGGCATAACCGAAGCGCGCAACCCGCAGGGCGAAATGTTTGGCGAAGAGCGGCTGGCCGAGTTAGTAGAGAATTACAACCGCCTCAATCCACAACAGCTATTGACTGTTATAAGGCTGGCCGTTACATCTTTCGCGGGCTCTGAAAACCTCTCCGATGACTTCACCCTGATCGTGGTCAAGATCTCAGGCACCGAAGACGAATTCTATCTGGTTCGGGAAAGAGCAGAAATCCTAAGCAATCTGTCGGAACTCGGGGCGGCTCGCGCCTTTGTTCGAAAAGTCCTGGACAGGGTCTCGATCCTGAATGTGAGCCAGGAGGTTGCAACCGAGCTTGAGCTTGCCGTCAACGAAGCCGTGAGCAACATAATGAGACACGCATACAGAGGCCGCGCCGACCAGCCTGTTATTTTGGATGCAAGCGTGACAGCCGACCGCTTCACGCTGCGCCTGTGTCATCGGGGAGAGGTCTTCGATCCGCAATCGGTGAGCCCGCCTTCATTCGACGGCTCGCGTGACGGCGGGTTCGGACTGTTTATCATCGAGCAGCTTGTTGATGAGTTGACTTATGGCCGCGACGCGAGCGGCAACAATTTCACCTGTTTGATAAAGAAATTTTCAGAAATAAGGAGCGAATGATTATGGAAGGGAACGTCGAAAGAGTAGGCAATGTCACGGTGCTGGTTTTGCAGGGCGATAGCCTCGACGCAGGCAGCGTCAAGGAGTTCAAGCGATATGCCACCCCGTATGTAGACAAGAATTTAAAGCTCATCTTTGATCTGAGCCAGTTGCAGTTCGTCGACAGTTCAGGGCTTGGCGCGATTCTATCCTGTTTGCGACAACTCAACGCGGCAGGCGGCGAATTGAAGCTCTGTTCGATGAACAAACCCGTGCGGGCGCTCTTTGAGCTCGTACGCATGCACAGGATATTCGACATCTTCAATACGCGTGAAGAAGCCCTCAACGCATTTCACAATTAATTCAAGAGTGAGCAAATTATGGACGTGTTGATTTCAGAATCAAATACGGAGGGCAAATCTATCCCGCATCGCATTGAGCTTATGGAAGAGCTTTTCAGGCGCGTTCTCGCGCTTGACGGCGCTCTTGCTGCTTGCGCTCTTGTGGCCGATGATCCTGCTCACTGCTTTGTGGCTCAAGCTAAAGCAGCGCGGCCCGGTGTTGCATAAGTATGAGGCCGTGACCCTGCCCGCGGATTCAGACCCGGCGCTCTGGCGCACCTATGAGCGGTGGAGTTTCAGCCCGGCTTATGAAAGCGCGCCGGGCGGGCTTAAGGCATTCTTTCTGGGCTTTCTGCCGGCGCTTGTCAATGTGGCGAAGGACGAATTGCGATTTGTCGGCGTGCGACCCTTGAGCCGACGCGAGATAAAGGCATTGCCTCACGACTGGCAAACGCTCTATCTGAAGTCGAAAGCCGGTATCGTTATCGAAGCCTACATCAATTACGGCGCGCACCCTACGGAAGACGAGCTTTATTCGTCGGAAGCATTCTACTCCGTCACGGCAAGCTTCACGCACGATCTGAAGCTTCTGGCCGGATACCTGGCGCGCATCATAGGCGAGACTTTCCGGCCTTCTCGATTACAGGCGAGAGATTCGAACAACATCCGAGGATAAAGCGGGAGTGATGGAAAACCTGAGACTCAAAAGAAAGGCCATCGAACTGGGCCATCTTGAAGCGTGGCTCGGGCGGGGTCGCGGCTCGTTTCATTTTGAAAATCTCAAGATACTTCCTTACATCATACGCGGATTGTTGCGCGCGACAGGGTTGCTTGCGCGAGGCGAGAGAAACGCGCTCAGCCCCGTGGTGCGCGATATACGATTTACCTTTGATACGCTCCCGAAAGATTTCTGCGGATTTCGATTGATGCATCTGTCCGATCTGCACGCCGACGGGCTTGCGGGACTCGCCGAAGCGATCTGCGACAAAATCAGAGGGATTGAAGTCGATCTGTGCGTGTTGACCGGAGATTACTGCTTCGAGATTTACGGGCCGTGTCACGGCGTCTATCACAACATGGAAAAGATAGCCGGCAGCATAAGGGCGCGGCACGGCGTATTGGGAGTTCTCGGAAATCACGACTTCGCCGAAGAGGCGTTCGAGCTTGAGCGAATGGGTGTCAGGATGCTGATCAATGACGCGGTAGAGTTGCGCGAAGGCAAGCAGAGCATCTGGGTAGTCGGGGTTGATGATCCTCACTATTACGGCTGTGACGATCTGCCCGCGGCCCTGAGCCGGGTGCCCCGCGATGCCTTCAAGCTGTTGCTCGTTCACACGCCCGAGATGCTGGAAGAGGCCGACGCGAGCGACATAGACCTTTACTTATGCGGGCACACTCACGGCGGGCAAATATGTCTTCCGTGGATAGGGCCAATTCTTGTGAACGCAAACTGCCCGAGGAAGTACACGAAGGGCGCGTGGAGATACAGGCGCGTGCAAGGGTATACGAGTTCGGGTGTCGGGTCGTCGTGTGTGCCGGTGCGTTTTTTCTGCCCGCCTGAAATCGCGGTGATCGAACTGCGCTGCGGCAGGCACGACTGCTCGCACTGCGATAACTAAAGCATGAGGTTAAAAACGGATGCCATTCAAATTCTTAAGCAAGGAAAAGGAAGTCAGCCTGGACGATATTACTATAGTTCCCTTGTCTCTAAACAAACCGAGACCCGCCCCGGCTATGCAGCGACCGAAATGGATGCCGATCTATTCACTTCTGGCATCTCTCGTAGTCATAACCGTATTGCTGAGCCTTTTTCAAAGCCACGAGATAATAAAGACCTACTCGGCCTCATCGCAAGTTGATGAGGTATTGACCAGGCGACTGAATCAGTATGCCAATCTCCGGCAACTGGCCGCCGGGGTGAGGTTTCGTGCATTTGAAGCCTTCGAGCCGGACGATTTTGACCGGGAAGCGGAGGAGTTGTCGAATGCGGTTTCGGAGTTCAATACAGCACTGGGCGCAGCCCGTTCTGAGGTTGAATACAATCAGGATGCAGCGAACCGCGATCTTCTTCTCGGGCAACTCGATGCGCTCGGTCAGAAAATGAACAGCGCGGTTTATGAGGCCAATCTGACCTTATCCAGCTTTAAGGATGCCTCTGCGCAGAACACCAGGGGGAGATTGGTGATCATGAATCGCGGGTTCACCGAGGTCAGCCGATTGCTATCACAACTTGAAAAGACCCAGCGCGACATCCAACAGGAACGTCTGACAGAAAGAGAGTCTCATATTGCTTCGCTTCGTACCCGCGAGCTTCTAATAGCCACTTGCATAGTCGGGCTGGTCGGGTGCGCGCTCTTTTACGGGCGAAGGCTTTCACGACAGCTAAACAAGACCGGGATGGACAGAGAGAGGTACATTTCGGCGCTTCGGATGAGCGAGGATCGATTCCGTTCGCTGAGCGCCGCATCTCCCATAGGCATTTTCCAGACCGACGCCTCCGGCAGATGCATATACACAAACAAGCGATGGCAAGAGATCACGGGGCTTACGCTTGAAGAGAGTCTCGGCGATGGATGGGTGCGCGCCTTACATCCCGAAGACCGGCAGAGCGTGCTCGATCACTGGGCAAAAGTTGCGCCCCAGGATGGTGAGTCTGCCCTGGAGTTCAGGATGCAAAGGCGGGGAGAGACTCGATGGGTATCGAGTCGCACCAGGGCTCTGGTTTATGAGGACGGTCAGTTGCTGGGCCACGTAGGAACGTCCGAAGACATAACCGACCGCAAGCTGACCGAAAAGAGGCTGGTAATCGAGCACGAGGTGAGCCGGTTGCTGGCTCAGGCCGAATCGCTCACCGGGGTGGCTCCGAACATGCTTCAAACGATCTGCGAGAGACTGGGCTGGGATGCCGCCGACATCTGGATTGCCAACAACGACGAAACCGCGCTTGAGATGGTCGCGATCTGGCATGCGCCTGAAATGCAGATGAAAGAGTTTGAAACCGTAAGCCGGAAGATATCAATCAAGCAGGGCGAGGGGTTGTCGGGCCTCGTATGGGAAACGAGCAAGCCCGTCTGGATTTCGGATGTTGCGCGGGAGTCGAGGTTTATTCGATCCAGGGTCGCGGAAATGAACGGCATTCATGGCGGCGCAGGATTCCCCCTCACCCTGGGCAGCAAGGTCATCGGCCTTATTCATTTCTTCTCTCGCGAGAAACGAAGCGGGGATGAGACCCTCGCCGACGTGATGAAACGCCTGAGTTCTGAGATCGGTCAGTTCGTTGCGCGCAAACGGGCGGAGCAGATCATTCGTCTGAGCGAACGGCGTTACCGCGATCTCGTAGAAAACAGCCAGGGGATGATATGCACGCACGACCTGGATGGAATCCTCTTATCGGTCAACACGGCCGCTGCGTCGGCTCTCGGATACGAGGCGTCTGAATTGGTCGGCAAGAGTTTGAAAGAGTTGATCCCGCGATCAAAGGGGGCTTATTTTGAAGGCTATCTTGCGCTCATCCGGGAAGAAAAGACATCATCGGGATTGATGACGCTCCTGACAAAAGAGGGCGAGAAACGAGTCTGGATGTTCCGCAATTCGCGGCACGAAGAGCCAGGCAGGCCCGCCTATGTGCTGGGTCACGCCGTTGACATCACGGCCTTGAAACGGACGGAGGCGGCCTTGCAGGAGAGCGAGCAGCGTTATCGCGCGCTGGCAGAGACCGCAACCGATGCCATCGTGACTATAGACAGCAAGGGCCGGATAACTTTTATCAACCCGGCGGCCGAAAAGATATTCGGCCATCCGACCACGGACATGATCGGTCAATCCATAACGCTTTTGATGCCCGAATTCATGAATCAAATTCAGGAAGCCGCATCCAGAGATCAAGCCGAGGCCGGAGAGAAGCAGCTACAGCGATCTTCGATGGAAATCCCGGGGCTTCACAAGAGCGGTAAAAAGATTCACCTTGAAATGTCTTTCGCAGAGCAGGAAATCGACGGTTCGCCGACTATCACAGGGATAATCCGCGACATTACAAGCCGCAAGATGGCCGCCGCCGAACTGCGAAAGGCCAAAGAAGCAGCCGAGGCCGCTACGCGGGCGAAGTCGGAGTTTCTGGCCAATATGAGCCACGAGATTCGCACGCCGATGAATGCCGTCATAGGCATGACGGGATTATTGCTCGATACAAAATTGAGCGGCGAGCAGCGCGATTTCGTTGAGACTATACGCAGCAGCAGCGATGGACTGCTTACAATTATCAACGACATACTCGATTTCTCGAAGATAGAATCCGGCCAGCTTGAGATGGAAGTACAGCCCTTTGATCTGCGTGATTGCATAGAAGAATCGCTCGATCTGGTTGCGGCGAAGGCGGCGGAGAAGGGGCTGGAGATGGCCTACCTGATAAGCAGCGACGTACCCGGCATGATTTGCGGCGACGTAACGCGGTTGCGGCAGGTACTGGTCAATTTATTGAGCAATGCCGTGAAGTTCACTCACCAGGGCGAGGTCGTCGTCTCGGTAAGCAGCCGCCTGCTCGATCAGGCATCCCAGCAGACATACGAATTGAGTTTCGCGGTCAGAGACACGGGGATAGGTATACCCGACGACAGGCTCAACCGGCTCTTCAGATCGTTCAGCCAGGTTGATGCTTCGACGACCCGGCAATATGGAGGAACGGGGCTTGGCCTGGCAATCAGCAAGCGGCTCGCGGGATTGATGGGCGGCAGGATGTGGGTGGAAAGCGATGTCGGTATCGGGTCGACATTTTATTTCACAATTACAACGCAGCCCTCAAGCGGCAGGATGCGCATCTACCTGCGAGGGGCGCAGCCGCAACTGGAAGGGAAGAAGGCTTTGATCGTAGACGACAACGAAACCAATCGCCTTATTCTCACTCAGCAGGCTCGATTATGGGGAATGGCTACGCAGGCGATTGCTTCGGGGGCCGAAGCCCTGGAAATACTTAAAAGCGGAGAGAGGTTCGACGTGGGCATACTCGACATGCAGATGCCTGAGATGGACGGCGTGATGCTCGCAAAAGAGATCCTCAAGCAGGAAGGCGGCCAGACGCTCCCGCTCGTGATGCTCTCCTCACTCGGTCGCAGGGCGGAAGATAACAAGACGGTTGATTCGCTCTTTTCGGTCTATCTGACCAAGCCTATCAAACCATCTCAACTCTTCGATGCGCTGATGGAGGTATTCGACAGGCAGCACCCGGGACGCATAAGAGTCACCCCGCACGAGGAGAAGAACGACGCAACCGAAGACACGAAGAGTATGGCCGAAAGATTGCCGCTCAGGATACTTGTGGCCGAAGACAACGCCGTCAATCAGAAGGTCGCTTTGAAAATACTAGAATCGCTCGGCTATCGGGCCGACATCGCGGGCAATGGACTGGAAGTTCTGGAGGCTCTTGAGCGACAGCCTTACGACATAATTCTGATGGATATGCAGATGCCGGAGATGGACGGGCTTGAAGCCACTCGCCATATATGTCGGCGCTGGCCCGAGCCAAACCGCCCGCGAGTGATCGCTATGACGGCAAACGCGATGTCGGAACACAACGAGCAGTGTATGGCCGCGGGCATGGATGATTACATCAGCAAGCCCGTAAGGATAGCGATACTGAAGACCGCCCTTGAGAAGTGGGGATCGAAACTGAGCGTACAAACAGAGCCTACAGCGAGTACGGCAGGTGATGAAGATTCTTCAATAGATTTCACTGTGTTGGATGACATCAGGCGCATGGATGATGAGGACGGAGGCAGTCTGACCGGAGAGTTGATAAGTCTTTACCTTGAGGACTCGCTTGCGCAGATGAAAGCGCTCAAGGAATCCATCTCGTCGCAAAGCGCGGAAGAGATCAAACGGATGTCGCATACTCTCAGAGGCAGCAGCAGCTATCTTGGCGCGACACGTCTGGCCGCGCAATGTGCCCGATTGGAAGAGGCCGCAAACGAAGGCAAATTTGATGAGGCGGCTACGATGGTCAACGAGTTGGAAGTCGAATACAAGCGCGTGCGGGTCACGCTTCAGGAAGTATTGCAAAATGATGGGGTCCGACAGGTCGCAGATTGAATTAAACCGCCTGGCATTATACCTGCTCCGATTGAATGCGCTCAATCCGGTTTACACCCTTGTCAAAACGGGCGGTTGCCCAAAGTTTGCACTGCCGGACCAGTAGTGTATAATCGTTTTAGTAAATCCCGGACACTTATGGAACGTGAAGAGAAACAGGTATTCCACGAACACCTAAAGCGCGAGCGGCTAAAACGAACCGCGCAACGAGATTTGATCCTTGATGTTTTTCTCAATACATCGGGGCATGTTTCGAGCGAAGAACTTTATGTGCTTGTAAAGGCCAAAGATCCGTCCGTAGGTTTTACGACCGTCTATCGCACGCTGAAGCTGCTGAAAGAGAGCGGGCTGGCGCGCGAACTGGAGTTTCACGACGGTCGCATGCTCTACGAAAACGATTACAACCATATGCATCACGATCATCTTATCTGCACGCAGTGTGGGGCGCTGATCGAGTTTTACAACGAAGACATAGAGAGGTTGCAAGACGAGATCACGCGCCGCTATCGGTTCAAGCCGCTCCACCACAGCCATCGCATATTCGGCATATGCGACAGTTGTCAGAAGGTCGAAAAAGCGGCTAAAAAAGCGGGCTGATTTTAGCCCTGTTAATCCTGTTAATCCTGTCCAGAACTCTTTCACCCGCCACACATCAGTTGCCCTCCGCCTTTACGGGGCCTTATTATTTTCCGGTAGTGATACCATCGCCCGAAAATCAGAGACAGGTAAAAACAGGCGGACAAACGCCGCTCGTCATCGCGCATCGAGGCGCATCTGGGCTTGCGCCGGAAAACACGCTCGCGGCCTTCAGTCTTGCAACCCATCTGGGCGCAGACGGCGTTGAGATGGATGTGCAGCTTTCCGCAGACGGGCAGCCGGTCGTCATCCACGACATCCGCATAGACCGCACTACGAACGGAGCCGGACCTGTATCGCGCCTCACCGCGGAGCAACTCGGCTCACTCGATGCGGGGACGTGGTTCGAGCAGAGGCTTGCGGTCAGACCCCGAGTGCGGGCTATGGCCGAACGCGCTGCCGCGATTGCAGGCGGCAAAATGGATTTCTCGAGCGAGGCAGTCCCTACGCTCGAGCGAGTACTCGCGCTGCTTGCCCGGACTTCGCTTTCTCGGATTTACATAGAATTGAAAAGCGATCCCACAAACAGAGAAACGCTGCTTCGGGCTGTGGTCTCGCTTGTGCGCGCCTCTCATCTGGAACGAGAGGTCACACTGCTTTCTTTCGATCACGAAATAGTGCGGCTTGCCAAAACGGTTGCTTCCGATATTCGCGCGGCGGCTACATTTCCGACAGCCGGAAAGACGCTTGTGACGGCGCGATCAATCATCCGCTCGGCTGAACGAATAGGCGCAGATGAAACGGCCCTGCATTTTGGTCTCGCCACGCGCCGCACGGTCGCGAGCCTTCAGGAGAGCGGGCTTGCGGTCTCGGTCTGGACCGCCAACAGTAAGATATTGATGCGTCGGCTCATCTCAGTAGGCGTGAATTCGATAATAACTAACTTTCCAAACAGGTTGTTTACCGTTCTTGAAACCCCGAGGACGCGCGATTCAAAGGGGCGCAAACTGCGCCGTCGCAGGTGATTTTTGATGAAGCAGGCAACGACAGGCGACAACGCCCCCGGGCAATCCCCTGAAACGGGGGTCCAAAGAATCATCACGCGCCCGCACTTTACAATGCGGCACACCTTATCGGCAGACTGCGAGTTTCTGGATCATTCACATTCCTCCTTTACCGTGACCGCCGTTTTGTCGGGGCAATTGCAGGCAACGATAGGCGCGGGTAACTTTGACATCTCGCCGGGCCAGACTGCGCTCACAAACACGGGTCAATTTCACTCGGGCCGGGCGCGCAACGTGGAATTCGTTTCGATTGAAATCAGTCCGGTCATAATCAACGAGCTTGTTATGGAGATCGGCCTTACTCGCACCCATTCGGAAATCACCTTTCGCTCAAGCGTCGTAACCGACGCGTTCATCACCGATTCTGCGCGCCGGGTAGCGCGTGAGATGGCCGACCTTGGCCCCGGTCACGGCGCGATGCTCGACGCCCTGGCGCGACAGATCGTGATTCATTTGTTGAGATCACATCTGACGGTTCGCAAATCGACTCGCGTAGAGCTATCACGCGCCGGTCTTGTAGATCGCCGTCTGCGCCGCGCCATCGAGTTTATGCACGACAACTTTTCGCGCGAGCTACAGCTTGAAGAAATAGCCTCGGCCGCCTATCTGTCCGAGTACCATTTCGCCCGCCTTTTCAAGCAGATCACGGGCGTCACGGTCCATGTCTATCTGGCAAACATCCGGCTTGAGCGCGCCCGCAAGCTTATAGTCGAAACCGCGTATTCAATAAACGAGATCGCGGCGATGGTCGGCTATCAGAGTCAGAGCCACTTCACAAAGATATTCAAATCTGCCACCGGCATCACCCCACGAGCCTATAGAGGGAGGAACGAAGGGATGAGGGATGAGGGATGAGGGATGAAAAGGACTGTCGGGTAAGACTCCGATAATAAGTCAACCCAATTAATCGGAATTTCCTCTCAGGCTCTTTTTCATCCTTCATCCCTCATCCCTCATCCCTCCAGAATGGCACTTCTCCGCTAATATAGAGCAATATCGCGCAAGACGGTTCCGGGCCGTTCTGGTTTAATAGAGTGAGGTCAGTTGAGGCGCAGTGACCGGGCGATTTTCTGAAAGGAACTAAAATGGCTGAACAGAATCAAAAGACATCTGTAAATATTGAAGAACCGAAGGGGAAACTGGGCGTGTTGCTGGTCGGGCTTGGCGCAGTCAGCACTACTTTTGTCGCGGGCGTTGAGGCGATAAAACAGGGCATCGCGGAGCCGATAGGCTCGCTCACTCAGATGGGCACTATTCGTCTGGGCAAGCGCACCGATAATCGCGTGCCTCTTATAAAGGAGTTCGTAAAACTCGCATCACTCGATGATCTCGTCTTTGGCGCGTGGGACATATTCGAGGAGGACGCTTACGAGGCGGCGCTGCACGCGGGCGTGCTCGAACGCGATCTGGTCAATCAGGTTAAGGAACGGTTACAAGCGATCAAGCCGATGAAGGCTGTCTTTGATCAGCGATATGTCAAACGGCTCAACGGCACTCACATCAAGCAGGGCGCAAACAAGATGGAGTTTGCCGGACAGATAATCGAAGATATCGAAAATTTCAAGCGCGTAAACGAATGCGACCGTCTTGTGATGATCTGGTGCGCCTCGACCGAGATCTTCATGCAGTGCGTGGAAGAACACAAGGATTTGAAATCCTTCGAACAGGCTATGCGCGATAACAATCCCTGTATAGCTCCTTCGATGATTTACGCCTACGCCGCGCTCAAATCAGGCGTGCCGTTTGCCAATGGAGCGCCCAACCTTACAGTAGATGTTCCGGCGCTGACACGACTCGCCATCGATCAGGGGCTTCCCATCTGCGGCAAGGATTTCAAGACCGGGCAGACGCTCATGAAGACGATCATCGCGCCGGGTTTGAAATCACGCCTGATCGGGTTGAACGGGTGGTTTTCTACAAACATACTGGGCAACCGCGACGGCGAAGTGCTTGACGACCCCGAGTCGTTCAAGACCAAAGAAGAATCTAAGCTTTCGGTGCTTGAATACATCCTGCAACCCGATGTCTACCCGGCGCTCTACAAAGATTTCAGCCACGTGGTACGAATCAATTACTATCCGCCGCGCGGCGACAACAAGGAAGGATGGGACAACATCGACATATTCGGCTGGCTCGGCTACCCGATGCAGATCAAGATAGATTTCCTTTGCAGAGATTCCATCCTGGCCGCACCGATAGTGCTTGACCTCGCGTTGTTTCTCGATCTGGCGGCCCGCGCCCGCATGCGCGGCATACAGGAATGGCTTTCGTTCTATTTCAAGAGTCCAATGACTGCGCCTGAGCTTTATCCCGAGCACGACCTGTTTATCCAGTTGATGAAGCTCAAGAACACGCTGCGCCACCTGCAAGGCGAAGAGTTGATTACGCATCTGGGGCTTGAATACTACGACTGAGAATCGGCGAAAGAGCAGATAATTTCAGGCTAACCTACAGATGCGACGGATCAACACGGATTAAGGTCATATCCGCGTAAATCCGTCGCATCCGCGTTATCCGTGGTCTATTGGTATTGTCCCCGTTCGCTGATTCGATTTAAAAACAGAAACGGTCAATCCAATTATTCGCCAATCAGATATCTTCCCCTGCGATCAACTCCTATCTTTGGCAGACGGCGATGCTTCTCAAAGAAATCGTATCCCTCCTTCAGATTAGCCCAAAAATCTCTAAGCTCACTGTCGTTACGAGCCAGCCTCTCCAGTTGCTTCAACCCGTTTTGATCAAAACGGGTGGGAAAGAAATGAACAGGTATCGCTTGCTGCCCTGCTGATCTGGCCTCGACGGCTATAAGGTAAAGCTCCTTTATGCTCTCATCACCGAGCGGGACGCAACCGATTGAGGCACAGCCGCCATGAATGAAAATGTCTCCGCCCAGGCGGCCCTTTTCTCCAAGTATTCGATCCGATGCGTTGGGGTAGTCCACGCCCAGCGAGAGGTAAAACTGGCTCGCAGGGTTGAAGCGATCTACATAGTAGAAGCCCTCGGGGATCTGTTCATCTCCCATCCTGCGCTTCGGCCCAAGCTGGCCTGAGGCCACGCAGAATTTATAGGCCTTCACCAATTCAAATTTATCTTTCGGAGTTTGACTCGCCCAGAGTTCCAGTACTTGCTCGCGCTTAAACACTCGAATGAAAATATTTTTCGGCGGATAAGCGAATCCCTTACTTTCGAACAGCGCCTTTACCGTCGCTTCTTTTTCGGCTATTGCATCTTTCACGCGAACCTGTTTCGCCTGTTCAGATTTGAAATTCTGAGCAGAAGCGCGATTGATGAGGGCGACAGCGAAAAATGCTGCTGTCGTCAGCGCGAGTTTAGTTAGCATCATTTGTGAACCCTGATTTCGTTGCGCTCGAAGCCGCGATCATATTTATGCCGCGCTTGCTGCGTGCGGCGCAGTCTTATCTCCGCGCCTTAGAGCCGCCACGATGCCGCCAAACAGCAAGCCGGTTACAACAGTAAAGGCGGTCCAGAAAATCATCTGGGGCAAAAACGCTATGAGCAGGAATTTCGGCCACAGACCCATCTCGGGGAATCCCGGAGGCACAACATCATAATGAGTCCCCCAGTTGCCCTGGATTGCTATGAACATTACGATGAGCACAGGGATGCGCGCCGCGTATGCATAGGCCAGTTGCGTCTTGAAGAGCGACGGCCAGCCGGAAGACTGCACTGCCGCAGCCGCCATCATAAGTAGCAACCCGGCTATTAATCTGAGAATTGAGAAAGAGCCATTCGAGGCAAATGCCAAAATGGCTCCGGCAAATACGACTACGGTTCCAAGAAGAGCATAAACGATAGTGCGGCCAGGATGCTCGGGCCGGTCGCCCCGCTGCGCAAGTTTCCAGGCGAAATAGGCTCCGAAGATTGGCGCAAGCCATGTGATGCCGACGAGCGACCCTGCTCCTCCGGGGGCCGGGTTGAACAACGTGCTGGACCAGTGATTTAGTTCACCAAACAGTCGTAGTAGCGTGATAGCCAGCGTTATCACGCTTGGAATCAGAATCAACTGCGTGATGCTCGGTCTGGTATTCGATGTCGTTTCAGTCATAAAGCGTTCTCCTTCGCAAAAACGTTTGGGTAAGGTCTTACTTACCCTATAACATAACCCTCTTACGCCCGACAAGCGCGAGCTCTAGCCGGTCTCGGCTGTTTATTTCGCTGCTTGCGCCAAAAAACAATCGGATGCTACTATCGGGCTTTACTTCAGGCAAACTCCAGAACCTGTTATGGTATTAAGGATTCAAGGGAAGGAATAATTTGATGAAAGCTACACGCAGAGCAAAGATAACGGCGCTTGGGCGCTATGTGCCGCCGAAGGTTGTGACCAATCACGATCTGGCAAAAAGAGTTGAGACGACGCACGACTGGATAGTAGAGCGAACGGGCATTACCGAACGCCACATGGTCGAGCCGGGCACTCCGACCTCGGAACTGGCGGCAAAGGCTGTAGGCGATCTGCTTCAGCGCCGAGGGATTGAAGCCGACGAGATCGAGGTAATCATCGTTGCCACCGTCACGCCCGATATGTTCTTTCCTTCAACCGCCTGCATGGTGCAAAACAAAGTGCGGGCCTCGCGCGCGTGGGGATTCGATATTTCGGCGGCCTGCTCCGGTTTTCTCTACGCGCTGACCGTTGGCACGCAGTTCATCGAATCGGGCGCGCATAGCAAGGTAGTGGTAATCGGCGCGGATGTGATGTCGAGCATCATCAATTTCGAGGATCGAGCTACCTGCGTGCTGTTCGGAGACGGCGCGGGCGCGGTCTTGCTTGAGCCGAGTGAAAGCGAAGAGATCGGTATACTCGATTATATGCATGAAATAGACGGGTCGGGAGGCCAGTTCCTCTACATGCCGGGCGGCGGAAGCCTGAACCCTTCGTCGCACGAGACCGTGGAAAAGAAGATGCACTATGTTCATCAGGAAGGCCAGCCGGTCTTTAAGTACGCGGTTCGCAAGATGGGCGAGATAAGCCGAAACGTGCTTGAGCGCAACAACCTCGAAGGCAAAGACATAGACCTTTTCATCGCGCATCAGGCGAATCTTCGCATCATCAATGCCGCCGCCGATAAACTTGGTCTGGATGAAAACAAGGTGGTAAAAAACATTCACAAGTTCGGCAACACTACCGCCGCAACGATTCCGCTTGCGCTCGGCGACGCGCTCGATAGCGGACGGCTTAAAAAAGATAACCTCGTATTATTCGCCGCCGTGGGCGCGGGCTATACGGTAGGCTCCGTTCTTACCCGCTGGGCTTACTAAAGAGTCTCTGATCTTAGACGAAGCGACGCGGCTTTGCACACTTCAAAGCCGCGCCGTTCGCATTTTGATCCTGTGGTTGATCCGGCGTGTCAGTAACTGAGAGAAGCCTGGCTGCCTGCGGAAGATTCAAGGCCACTTGCTTCCTGAACTATCCTCACGCCGACGCTCGCCCCGATGCGAGTCGCCCCGGCGCGAATCATCTCTTGAGCCTGCTTCAGATCTTTAACTCCCCCTGAGGCCTTCACACCCATTCGGGAACCAACCGCCTGTCTCATGAGCGCGATGTCTGCAATCGTTGCGCCGCCTTTGCTGAATCCGGTCGAGGTCTTTACGAAATCGGCCCCCGCTTCTTTTGCTATTGCGCACGCTCTGACTTTCTCATCATCGGTCAGGAGCGCCGTCTCGATAATCACCTTACAGATACAACCGGCTTCGTGCGCAACTTCAACAACGCTTCTTATATCGCGCAGAACCAGATCATAATCGGCTGACTTTAATGCTCCGATATTGATGACCATATCGAGTTCGGTCGCGCCGTCGAATATCGCGCGTCTCGACTCAAAGGCTTTCGTATCGGTGGAGTTTGCGCCCAGAGGGAAACCGATGACAGTACAAACTTTCACCCCGCTTCCGCGCAGTGCGCATGCTGCTTCGCGCACCCAGGTCGGGTTTATACAGACCGATGCGAACCCGTACCGTGCTCCCTCCTCGCATATCTTCAGAATGTCGTCTCGCGTTGCCTCGGGCTTGAGCAGGGTATGATCGATGTATCGGGCGACCTGTCGGGCTGCTTCGCTTTCCGCGCCCGTAAGTCCCAACCGCACGCCTCCATCGGCAATTATCGAATGCATACGGTCGGGGCATTTCACAAAGCACTCATCGTGGCATAAGGCGCACTCGTTTGTGATTCCGCCGCCGCCCAGCCGTGAAAGAATCACATCGGTGATTTGCGAAACCAGTGCTTCGATGTTCAAATCTTCCTGCATAAGTCTGCCAACCTCGCAGCCCAAAACAAGGCCGCTAAATCTTATTTGGGCACCGTCTGTCCGAGTTCCGGGCTCTTTTCAAGCCGCTCTTTATCGCCTCGACTACGGTTTGCTCGCAAGGCCGCTCGCGCTTTGATCTCTTCAAGCAATTCGTAAGGCACTCGAAGATCACCCAGCCCCTTGACCAGATTGATGTCAGGCTTATATGTGCCGTGATAATCACTGCCCCCGGTTATGAGCAACCCGTATTGCTTTGCTATGCGGCTATATTCATTTCGCTGAAGATCGGAATGACGGCTATAGACGGCCTCGATTCCGTCAAGCCCTATGGCCGCCAGATTGGAAATCATCTCTTCGGTTTCTCTATTTGAAGAGAGCTTCAACTGATAAGGATGGGCCAGAACCGCAACACCTCCGGCATCATGGATAAGCGATATGGATTCGGTTGGAGAAAATCGTTCCTTCTCCACATAGGCCGCAGCCCCCTTTGCCAGAAATCTGTTGAAAGCCTCCTGAATGCTTTCAACGTAACCTCTCTCAACCATCAGGCGCGCAAAATGAGGACGTCCAACTATTTCATTACCTGCAAGGCGTGCAACCTCTTCATAGTCTATATCGAGTCCAAGAGATTGAAGTCGATTCGCTATTTCGGGATTTCGCCTATCGCGAGCCTGCTTTAATGCTTCGAGTCTCATCTTCAGATCCGACGAATTATCATCAATATAATAACCCAGTATGTGCATCGTGCCCGGTGAATACTCCGCGCTGATCTCTATGCCGTTGATAAATTCGATGCCGATTCGTTCGGCAGCCGTCCGACCTTCGGCAAGTCCCTTCACCGTATCGTGATCGGTTATCGCAACAGCGCTTGCTCCTTCACGCGCAGCCAGCCTGACCAGTTCTTCAGGTGTCACGCTGCCGTCTGAGTTTACTGTGTGGGTATGAAGATCTATCATTCGATTTTGCATCGACAGGATATTATCCGTCGCTGATAGATAAAGTCAATCGAGCCTGAAAAGTCGAAGTCAATCCCTAAAACTTGCGACAGGAGCCAGTTTCAAGGCGCTGGCACGAAATCAGCCACCAGAGCCCGTTTCAGGGCACGTGCCGCGAAAACGGCTCTGAGAGCCATTTTCGCGTTTCCAAGAATTTCCAAAACCAGCAAAATGCGTGTCATTACATCCGTGCCGAATCTAAGGCTGCCCCAATATAGAGGCTTTCTGAAACAGGCTCTGGCAGCCGGTTTCAAGGCACTAACTATTATGAGGCGATTGAATAGGGCTGTTTCCAAAAAAAAACGTTGACAAGCATGCGTGAAGTCAATATATACAACAATATGTTGTGTGTTATTCAGACTAGTGCACAAGAGCGGTAATAATACAGTATCTTGTGTGCGAGCTAAAATTAAAGGAAAGGAGAAGCACACTCTATGGCAACTGCAAAGAAAGGCGGCGACGCCAAGAAAGCGGCACCTGCTAAGAAAGCGGCACCTGCTAAGAAAGCGGCACCTGCTAAGAAAGCGGCACCTGCTAAGAAAGCAGCACCTGCTAAGAAAGCGGCACCTGCTAAGAAAGCCGGCGCTAAGAAGAGATAGTATATTGCCGCTACGCAAAACGGGGGTTCTCTGTGTGAGAACGCGGGGATGGGTAACCATCCCCTTTTTCTTTCCTGCCGACTTGCATGATATTTTTCAGGAATTTCTATCAGCTATGACTGCAAGACCGAAACTGGTGTACACTATTTTGCACTATGGAAATGGAAAGAGATGAACGACCATGGGGAATGTATGAAGTACTGGCGGAAGGACCCGGGTATAAAGTCAAACGACTTGAAGTAAAACCCGGCCAGCGCCTCAGTTTGCAAATGCATGATCTGCGCAGCGAGCATTGGGTAATAGTGAGCGGCGAGGCCCTTGTCACCTTAGGTGATGAAGAGGTCAGGCGAGCGGTTAATGAAGACGTATTCATTCCCGTCAGGACGAAACATAGAATTGCGAACCCCGGAAAAGATATTCTGATATTTATAGAGGTTCAATGCGGATCGTATCTGGGCGAAGACGACATAATCAGATTCGAGGACGATTATAAGAGGAAAGGCACAGAGCCCAGATAATCTATGAGCAAGCCGGTTGGTCTCTGGCGAGCAAAAGGGATTTGGTCAAGCCTTAGCTTCTGCCTTCAAAGAAGGGCGAGTGGGAGGTCCTGGCTCGCCCGGGCTGTAGAGGTCCGGTTCGCCTTCGGGACGCGTATGCCATCGCTTATGAATCCAAAGCCACTGGTCGGGGTGGCGGCGGATATACTCTTCGATGACCTTTGTGTAGTTGGCAGTGTTAATTCCTACTTCTTCTTTGAAATCACCGGTCTTCACGAGAGGAACTTCGGGCTCGAAACGAAGACGGTATTTTTTCAGTCTCTCATCCCAGATAAGAAATCCGGGGATGACAGGCGCATCGCTTCTGAGCGCAAAGACTGCCAGCCCCGTCGTCGAACAGGCAGGTATGCCGAAGAAATCGCAAAACACCCCCTGATCCGCCAGTGTGTTGACATCTATCAACAGGCCCACTCCTTCACCCCGTTTGAGAGAACTCAGCACGGCTTTGACCGAGCGGTTTTTGTCTATTATGCGATTGCCTGAAAGCTCGCGATAGCGACTGATCCACCGATCCAGCAAGGGGTTATCAAGCGGACGGACCAGAAAACTGAGAGGATGGCCGTAGGCTCCGTGCGCAAAAGCGCATAGTTCCCATGCGCCAATATGCCCGGTCAAAAGCAGTACGCCACGACCCTGTCTGGCAGCCCTTTCATAATTCTCGAAGCCATCATAGACAACCAGTTGGCCGATATTATCAGGTGTGATCTTTGGGAATTGAGAAAACTCTCCGAGCAAGCGACCGAGATTACTGGAAACACTCCTGATAATTCTTTCGCGTTCTTCTGTGGTCAACTCCGGCATAGCCAGTGCCAGATTTCTATGTCCCGTTCGGCGCAACCTGCCATGCAGAGAAAAGATGGTCCGGGCTATAGCCTGGCCTGCGAGGATTGCGCCTTTGCGAGGCAAAAATCCGAGCAGTTTCAGCAGCAGCCAGGCAAGCGCAAACTCAAGCCGATTACGAAGGAGGGTTCTAGACTTGGCAGACACGCCGTCAAACTAGCACGGCCCTTTTGCGCGTGTCAAATTCGCCACACGGGCAGGGTATGATTAAAAAGGGGCATGATTAAAATAGGGCGTGAGTTGCATGGCTCGCACCGATTCTATTTTTATAAAATAGATGATCCGAGGAATAAGAAGGACTTTGGTAAACTATTCGCATGACAATCGAACAAATCAACAATCTCAAACCTGCAAGACTCCGCGCCTTGACCCGCATGACGACAAACGCCCTTCAACAATTGTTGTCTACTACCGTGCCGGTCTTGGTTCATCTCCGTCAACAGGCCAAACTTCTTCGCCCTGATCGCAAACGCGCTCTCGGTGGCGGTAGAAAACCCAAACTCACTCCTTCTCAGGAGGTCTTGCTCGTTCTCATCTACCTGCGTCACAACCTCGCTCACGCGCGTTGTCGCAGCCTTGTTTGGTGTTAGCGCCGACACCTCCGAGAATCTCTTTCACGAGATTGTCCCCTTGCTCAGAGAACTCTTTCCCTCCAATCGCTTTGAGGCACAGAAGAGGTTTCGAGGTCAGGAACCGAGCCTCAAAATCCAAGAGATTGACCGAATTCTCATCGACAGTTTTGAGACGCCAATACCCCGCCCCTCCAATTATGAACGTCAAAAACGGGTATATTCTGGTAAAAAGAAATGCCACACGCTCAAGAGCCAAGTAGAGAGTGATCGAAAGGGAGAAGTGCTGGGTATCAGAGGAGGGCATCGCGGGCCAGCATCGGATAAGCGAGTATATGAAGCCAGTGGAGTGGGGGAGAAATATCGAGAAGCGAGCAAGCAAGGGGATTTGGGATATCAGGGCACAGAGGGAATCGAAGTACCACACAAGAAGCCGAAAGGAGGTGAGCTAAGTGATGATGAGCGAGAGGAGAATCGAGCGAAGGCGAGTGTGAGGGTACATGTAGAACACGGCATAAGAAGAGTGAAAGGATTCAAGATCATGAGAGAGAAGTATCGGCTGGCAATGGGGTTGTTCCCGATGGTAGCGTCGGCAGTAGTCGGATTGGTACATCTCAACCGAATCCTTATGTAAGCAGACTGCAAAGGGTGAAGTGTGCCCATCTGACGGTGGGCCGCCCAAGCACGCTTCATTTTTTATTTATCGGATCATCTATTGCCTCAATGACAAAACCGATTACCTCTACGGTGGCACTTATGCTGTTTGAGGAAGGCCGGTTCGCGTTGAGCGATCCGATCACTCGTCGGGCGCCGGAGTTTTCGCAGATGCGCGTCCTGCACTCGCCCACAGGCCCGCTCAATCTGACGGATCCAGCAAAGCGACCAATCACATTTGAAGACCTCCTGACCCACCGTTCAGGCCTGACTTATGGGGCCTTCCATGCGGGTCCAATCGCTGGGGCTCATAAAGAGGCGCTGGGTGGCGATATCGACAGCGAAGTGATCCCTGATGATTGGATTGCGGGACTAGTGTTTCATCGCAATGAATTTGATGGAAGAATGGCAAAGAATTACCCGAAAAAGCAGAGTATCTATTCTACAGAATCATTGCGATGAAACACTAGCAGCTACCTCTTGATTATAGTGACAGATGAAATACTTTATCGCTCCTATATGGTTCTCCAACTTCTTTGAAAATGACAATGTATCCCTCACCAACCTCGATACCCTTTGCCTCAGCGTGCAGTTGAATCGCTCCACCCCGTTTGTGTGCCCACTCCCTTGTATGCTTCCCAATCGTCTGTGTAGAAGGTTGCCCGCTGACGATACTCCGCTGGTATTCGCTTCCATAATTGTCTGGCGCTGTTTCGACTTCGATCTCCTACATAGAATGCCAGCACCTGTTTTGTCTGGGGATCGAAGGCCAGCCATATCCATTGCTTGAGTGATTTCTTCCCCACAAAACTCCACATTTCATCGGCTTCTGCCTTCAATCGCAGTAGTTGAATAGTTTGAAAAGGGTTGCTCGATTTGGCATACAGATGATCAGGAAGTTGGTCATAAACCTCAGCGATGTAGTGCAAGAGTCACTCAAGGGAGAGGTCGAGTACGCGACAGATGCCACGAAGCGAGATACGTTCGAGCAAGAGCCGTTTGACAAGTTGTCTGGTCGAGTCGTCAATGCGTTGAGATTGAGCGACGAACTGGCGAGAGCAATTGAGGCATTGAAAGTTCTGTTTGCCATAATGAGTGTGACCATTCTTTTTGATATGAGATAATCGGCAGTGTGGGCAACAAAGGTTGTTCATGTGGGCGGCTCCTTGTAAGTAAAAGTCAGACACTTCTATTACAGCGGGTCGCCCTGATTTTTTCAAAGAGCCAGCATTACTTTCTTAGCACTACCACTCGCCGCTACAAACCCCGCCGAACTGGAAATGATGCTGACCTACGAATAATGCGTGATGCGTGACTTTAAGGCAAACAAACGTTAACAGATAGCTATCTCTCTCCGAATCACGAATCACGAATCACGAATCATTGAGCGCATCAGTTCCGCTCTGTATAAAATCCGCGACTATCTTTTGCAATTCATCCAGATGGCCTTCAAAGAAATGATCGGCTCCTTCGATCACTTTCAACTGTTTCGGCTCGTTAAAGCGATTATAGAGATTCTCAAGATCGGCAATCGATCCGAACTCGTCATTTGACCCCTGAACAAAGAGCTTGGGCCTGTCACACGCTATGACGTGATCGAATTCGTATTTCGAAGCGGGAACGCCTGCTCCTACGATGGCGCGGATTCGCTTGTCGCCCGATACGGCCCGAAGCATTACGCTTGAACCAAATGAGAAACCGGCTACCCAGATTTCCGCGTTGGGAAATCTCTCTTCGATAAATCGGATGGCGGCGCGCAGGTCGTCCTGTTCGCCTCGCCCGTCATCGTGCGCGCCTTCGCTGCGGCCCGCGCCGCGAAAGTTGAATCTCAGTACGGCAAAACCCGCCTGCTCGAAAGCCTTCGCTATACGGTAAACGACCTTGTTGTGCATCGTCCCGCCAAATAGAGGATGGGGATGACAGACGATTGCTGCGCGGGTGACGGGCGGGTCAGGCTCTTTCAGGATGGCTTCGATGCGACCGGCAGGCCCATCAAAGAATGTGTTGCCTTTCAACAGGTTCATATCCGCATCCTACCACGTGAGACGCAGGCGCGGCGAATCTAGCCCACGATTAGACGAGAATGGATATATCCTTCGCGTACTTTGCTGCTTCGCGTCTCAGCGGGCAGCAGGTTTCCGCAAATCCGCAAAGTACGCGAAGTACGCAAAGCCTGTCTCTGTGCCACTTTCTGATCTGAGGCGTTTCATTGCGTGTACGAGTCTTGCGTGGTAGATTCACAAAATTATGGCAAACGGAAATATGATATCAAAGGCGGGGCTGCGAGGCTTGATCCTGCTGCTTACCTTATCGCAGATGGTTACGGCTCAGGGGCGGGCAGCTTATCCGGGTGAGCCCGATTGGAGCAAGGCTGGCGACGAGGCCGTTGGCCTGCTCGTCGACTACCTGCGCGTAGACACTACCAACCCTCCCGGCAACGAAGTGCGGGCTGTAGATTTCTTCGCCTCCATTCTCAAGAAGGAGGGAATCGAGTATCGCGTATTCGAATCCGCGCCGGGACGCGGTACTCTCTATGCCAGGCTCAAAGGCAATGGCCGCAAGCGACCGCTCATCCTGCTCAATCACACCGATGTCGTCCCGGCTGATAAACGGTTCTGGTCCGTTGATCCGTTCAGCGGAGAGATTCGCAACGGAGACCTCTACGGGCGCGGCGCGCTCGATATGAAAAGCCTCGGCCTCTCTGAATTGATGGCGATGGTGTTGCTGAAGCGAGGCAATGTGCAGCTTGACCGCGACGTGATCTTTCTTGCGACCGCCGACGAAGAGGCGGGCGGACGCCAGGGCGCGGGCTGGTTTGTGCAAAATCACCCCGAGCTGATCAAAGACGCCGAGTTTCTGCTCAACGAGGGGAGCAGTAATTACGTAGATCAGGGCCGCGTAGTTTATTACGGAATAGGGCCTACGGAAAAGACGCCCTGCTGGTTGAGGCTGACCACGCGCGGCACTCCCGGACACGGCAGCATACCCCGTCACGACTCCGCGCCTTCGCGAATGGTTCGGGCGCTTGGAAAACTGGAAGCATACCGCCCGGAACTTAAAGTGACTCCGGCAGTGGCAAGCTATTTCAAAGCAATCGCGGACTCTCAAACAAGTCCCGAAATGAAACTGGCTTACTCCGACATCGCCGCCGCGATAAAAGACCCCAAACTGCGGCTGATGATCCTCTCAACCGAATACAACGCAGCGCTGCTCACAAACACGATTCAGCCGACAATTGTCACCATAGGCACGAAGACAAACGTGATCGCCCCGGTTGCCACCGCCGAACTCGATTGCCGGTTGCTCCCGGGCGAGAAGCCCGATGACTTTGTCGCTGAGATCAAACGTGTGATTGATGATCCTGACATACAGGTCGAGACCCTGCTGGCATTCGGCGCGACCGATTCACCGCTTGATACCGTATTGTACCGGGCAATCACGGATGTGATACGCAGAGAAGACCATTCGGCCGAGTTCGTGCCTACGGTGCTCGCGGGTTTTACCGACTCTCACTTCTTCCGCGACCTGGGCATCGTCTGTTATGGCTTTTCGCCTTTTCTAATACCGAGCGATGCCTTTTCAGGCGTCCACGGCAATGACGAGAACATCCCGGTTGAAGCCTTCCGCGACGGCACGAGACTGCTTTATAGAATCGTTCGTCATCTGTGCGCCGAATCGGGACAGGCCGCGCCGGGAAGGTAAGCGGATAGACCCGGACTGTTTTAAGGAGGGATCGAAGATGAAGACCCTGATGCTTTTGCGGCATGCGAAATCGAGCTGGGACGACGTTTCTCTCCGCGATTTTGAGAGGCCGCTTGCTCCGCGCGGTCGCAAAGCGGCCCCGCGCATGGCGAAGGCTCTCAAAGAGAGCGGCATCCTGCCCGATCTCATAATCAGTTCGCCTGCCGCGCGCGCGCGCGCAACCATCGAAATCGTGATCGCCGCGGCTGCTCTTGACATCACTCCGCAATTTGAAGAGGGGATCTACGGCGCAACGTCAGCCGAGTTGATGGCCGTAGTGCGACACATACCCGACACGAGCGCCTGCGCCCTGCTTGTGGGGCACAATCCGGGTTTCGAAAACCTGGTCGCAAGACTTACGGGCAAGGACGAGGCGATGCCTACGGCTGCGCTCGCGTGCATAGAGTTTCAGATTGATAGATGGGAAGATGTCGAAGACGGCGCAGGCAGACTAAAATGGTTGCTGACGCCAAAGACGCTTGGATGATCTGTGAATCGTGAATCGTGATGCGTAATTCGTGATTCCTGAGATTTGTAATTAACCGGCAAAATCTATTCGTCTGAAAGTCACGCATCACGATTCACGATTCACGATTCACGATTCACGTATAATTCATTGCCGAGGGGGTGGAGAGATGAACGAATCTGTGTTTCGCGAGAGCGTGGCCGCGCTCCTCAGGGGGAAAGGGGCGCACGCGAGCGCCGAAAATGCTCTTGCCGATGTCGCGCCCGAGCTTCGCAATAAGCGCCCGACCGAGGGTGTGCACTCCGTCTGGGAAGAGCTTGAACACATGCGTATAGCTCAGGAAGATATTTTGCAATACTCGCTCGACCCCGAATGGAAATCGCCCGGCTGGCCCGCCGGGTACTGGCCCGCCGATCCCCAGAGCATGACCGAAGAGATGTGGGACTCGACCGTCAAAGGCTTTTTTGCAGACCTCGAAAAAGCCGTCAATCTGGCGCTCGATGAAAGCGTGGACCTGACGGCAAAAATCGCCCATGGCAAAGAGCATACATATCTGCGAGAGTTGCTGTTGATAGCCGATCACAACGCCTATCATCTGGGACAGGTAGTGCAAACTCGCAAGTTGCTTCGAGATTGGCCCGCATAAAATCCGAGGACTCAAGCTAAGGAGAATCAATTTATGACGAGACAGTTTAAACGCCTTGAAACGAAACTCATTCACGCGGGCGAGCCTGACCCGAGAATAAACGGAGCCGTGAGCCTGCCCATATTTCAATCGTCTACGTTCGAATACACGGGCGAAGGCGATTATCACGATGTCAGATATATTCGCCTCAACAACACGCCCAACCACATTGCTCTGCATCAGAAACTTGCCGCGCTTGAAGGAGCCGAGGCCGCGCTCGTCAGCGCAAGCGGGATGGCGGCGATCTCTTCGGCGCTGCTTGCGCTGCTTTCTTCCGGCGAGCACCTTCTCGCTCAAGACTGTCTCTACGGAGGCACGCACGATTTTCTGACTAAGGATTTCGCCTCGTTCGGCATCAATTTCGATTTCATAGACGGCAATGCGCCGCTCTCGTGGGAAGAGAAGCTTCGCCCCGAGACGCGCGCCGTTTACGTGGAAACCATTTCGAATCCCCTCGTAGAGATTGCCGACCTCAAGGCCGTGGTCGAATTTTCGCGCCGTCATAATCTGATTTCGATCATAGATAATACCTTTGCAAGCCCCGTGAATTTCCGGCCCTCTGAGATGGGCTTCGACCTCTCCGTGCACAGTTGCACAAAGTACCTGAACGGTCACACGGACATCGTTGCGGGCGCGTGCATTGGACGTGCGGATTTGATAGAAAAGATCAAGCGCAAGCTCGATCATCTGGGCGGCTCGCTCGACCCGCACGCGGCCTTTCTGCTTCATCGCGGTATGAAGACGCTCGCGCTCAGGGTCGCCTATCAGAACAGGAGCGCGCTTGCAGTCGCACAGTTTTTGGAACGGCACCCTTCAATAGCGCGGGTCAACTATCCCGGTCTTGAAAGCCATCCCGCGCATCAGCGCGCCCGCGAACTCTTCGATGGATTCGGCGGGATGCTGAGTTTTGAGTTGAACGGAGGCATCGAGGCCACCGAAGCTTTTATGCGCCGCATCACCATCCCTATCATCGCGCCGAGCCTTGGCGGAGTAGAGACGCTCATCACGCGGCCTTCAACCACTTCACACGCTGGAATGTCGGCAGAAGACCGCGCGCGGCTTGGCATATCCGACAGCCTTGTGCGTCTGTCTGTGGGCATAGAGGCGACCGATGAACTGATCGAAGACCTGGATCAGGCCCTGAAGAGTTGAATCAATTTATGGAGCCTGATGGAAATGCATTTGAACGAAAGGCGAATTGAAATAGGCCGCGGATTCCGCGGCCTATTTCAATTTTACTACTCTACATGTTGGAAAACTGAATAGCCCTGCCTGCGGCTTTTTCCCCCTGGCTTTCGTTGCCACACTTTCTTCACCAAACTGGGATTTACAGATTGCCTTTAGCCGATTAAAATGGCCCCGCTTTCCGTTTCAGCACTTTCAGCACCCGGATAAATCAAATGGAAAATTCTAAGCCAGAGACTTTAGTCGAACTGCTCAAGAACGCGGTCGCGGCCCGCCCTCATCACGAGGCGCTCAGGTACAAACACGACAAGGTGTGGCTCGGCATTTCGTCCGAGCAACTGCTCGAACGAGTTCGCAATGTCGCGCTCGGCCTCTACGACCTCGGAATACGAAAAGGCGACCGCGTGGCGATTCTCGCCGAAGGCGGGCCTCTGTGGACGATCAGCGATTACGCCATTCTTTCAAACGGCGCGATAAATGTCCCCATCTATCCTACCCAGTCCGCCAGTCAGGTCGAATACATCCTCCGCGAATCGGAGCCGAAGCTGCTGTTTATATCGACCTCTCGGCAAATCCGCCGCGTGGCCGATGCGCTCAAACGCTTTCCAGATTTGCGCATCGTCACTTTTCAGGCGGTTGAAAACGGCGAAAATGTCACATCTTTCGAGGCTCTTGAAGAGAAAGGCGGGCAGACAGCCGCCGCCCGGCCCGAGGCTTACGATTTGATCTGCTCAGATGTGAAGGCCACCGATACGGCTTCGATCATCTACACTTCGGGCACAACGGGCGAGCCGAAAGGCGCGGTCCTGACGCACTCGAATATAGTCTCGAACGCCGTTGTCGCGGGTTCATACCTGGGGATCGAACCCGACAATCTTATGCTTTCATTTTTGCCGCTCTCGCATATATTCGAGCGCATGGTTTTATATCTGTGCCTGCATTGCGGCGTGCAGATAAACTACGCGGGCGGAGTCGAAACCGTGGCCGCCGACATGCGCGAGGTGCAGCCTACGTTGATGTCCACGGTTCCGCGCCTGCTTGAAAAAATCTATGGCCGCATGCAAAAGGCCGCATCCGACCGGGGCAGATTCAGGAAACGACTATTCGACTGGGCGCAGGATGTAGGGCGTCGCCGGGTCGCAATGGAGTCCTCCGGCGAGCGCGTGCCGCCGCTGCTGGAATTTCAGCACGAGATTGCAGACCATCTGGTCTTCAGCAAGCTGCGCGAAGCCGTGGGTGGACGCATAAAGCGAATGGTATCGGGAGGCGCGGCGCTCTCGCCTGATATGGCTCTCTTTTTCGCCGGGGTAGGAATACCCGTGCTGCAAGGGTACGGGTTGACTGAGACCTCGCCCGTGATCGCCGTAAACACGCTTGAACAAAATCGCATAGGCTCGGTTGGACATCCCTTGCCCGGCTATGAGGTGAAGATCGCCGAAGACGGCGAGATACTTACACGCGGCCCCCACGTCTTTCAGGGATATTTTAAGAAGCCCGAAGAGACGGCAGTCGCTTTTGCCGAAGAGGGGGCAACCGGCTCCGAAAGGTGGTTCAAGACCGGCGACATAGGCCGTTTTGACCGGGACGGCTTCTTATTCATCACCGACCGCAAGAAGGATTTGATAAAGACATCTGCGGGCAAATACGTCGCGCCGCAGATGATCGAAGGCAAACTTCTACAAAGCGAGTTTGTCGAGCAGGTTATCATCGTAGGCGATAAACGCAAATATGTATCCGCGCTCATCGTCCCGGCTTTCGAGCGGCTACGGGCCTGGGCCAAATCGCAGGGGATCGAGAGCACGGATAAAAAGAGACTCGTAGCCGACAAGCGCGTGCTGGATCTGTTTAAGTCTGAGGTGAGTGACCTGACGCGCGGGCTTGCCGACTATGAAAAAGTCAAGCGGGTGGCGCTGTTGGCGGAAGAGTTTTCGATAGATGGAGGCGAGCTAACGCCAACGCTCAAGGTGCGCCGTCGTGTAGTGGAAGAGAAGAACCGGGCGCTGATCGAATCGCTTTACTCCGGCGGCGAATAACCCCGTCGTCAATGGCTGATAGAAATCCATATGAACGAAAGGCGAGCGGGAATTGCCCACGGACGGGCGCGGATCGGGCGGATGAACGCGGATCAGATTCTTTTGTAATCTGATCACCCCCTGGAGGATGAGCGAGAATCGCCTGATATCCGGGTTCATCCCTCATCCCTCATCCCTCATCCCTCCGAGCGGGGGTTCCCCGCTCGCGACGTGCTGTGGTACATTCGCGGTATGGTTGGCAGCGTGTTTAGAAATCTCATAATCGCTATTGCTGTCATCGCTCTGGGCGTTGCGCCGCTCAACGCTCAAAGCACGCGCCTGCCCGAAGGCGGTGACCTAAACTCGCGAATCGTATTCCTGCTCTCTCATCTTGCGGATCAGGCTCGACAATCGGATGATCTCGCGTTCGCCGTGCGCGCTCAGGCTCAGGCGGCTACCCTGCTGTGGCCTTACGACCGGGCCGCTGCCCGCGCTATCTTCGGTCGCGCCTTTGACTCTCTCTCTCCGCCCGCGCCGGTTGAGCGCGGCGCGGGTGATGAGGAGGGCGCAAGCGTTTCGCGAAAAGATAGCGGTAATGATTTGACGGCGGACGAAAGGCAGCAACTACGCACGGATTTGCTCAATCAAATAGCGGATTGCGATGCGGAACTGGCCGAAGACCTCGCCCGCGCACTTGCTTTCAACACGGTGAACGAAAACAACGCCCCGCCAGCCGCGCATGACTCAGAAGGCCGGGCCTCATCGGATGCGGGGGCTTCTTTTGTCACCGTTTCGACGCGAGGCGGAGCCGATCAGCGCGAAGCATTGATAGGCGTTGCGTTACAGGTGGTCGAGCGCGAGCCTCATCGGGCGATGACACTGGGACAGTTGAGCCTTTCATTTGGCATCTCGCCCAATTTCACACGTCTGCTTCTGTTGATGCGCGCAGTGGACCACGGACTGGCTGACCTCCTCTTTTCAAGCGCCGTGGCCCGGCTCCAGCGTGCGTCTCAGATTGATCTGAGCGACATCCACACGCTCGGCTCTTATCTGATCTCGACGGCCGGAACAAACGCCACAGGCTCGATAGATAAATCTCTCATAACAAGATTCCTGAGTCTCGCATTCAATCAGTTGATGCAGCGAGACAGGCCCGGCAGCAATTCCGATCAATCGGCGGCGGCCTATTTCGTGGGTCGCCAGCTTCTGGAGTTGTTCGCTCTTTATCTGCCGAACCGGCTCTCCGAACTGCAACGCAGGATAGCCGAGATGAGCCAGGAGAGCGCCACCGACCGCGTAGTCGATCTGAGCATGATCGAACCGCGAGCGCCTACACCCAATGATATTGTGCGCGAAGCCAGGTTGAATCCCGACACCGAAGAGCGCAACTCGCTTTATGCGCGGGCGGCGCTCGCGTGGCTTGCAAAAGGCGAAGTGGGCGAAGCGCAGTCTTCGGCTTCGCAGATTTCAGACGCCGAAATGCGCGACCGCGTGCTTGCGCAGATAGCGCGCCGCCAGACGTCCGAGGGCCACATAGACGATGCCGTTTCGGTTGCGCAGCGTATCGAAGACGACACCGCGCGCGTGGGAGCGCTTGTGCGACTTGCCGGGGCCGCGCTTGCCTCAAGCGACAGGGTGCGCGCCGCCGAATTGTTGAACGATGCCGAAGGCGAGGCCCTTCGCGCCCGCCCTTCAATCGCTCGCGCTCAGGCGCTGCTGACCGTGGTTTCAAGCTTTGCGAAGTTTGATCCGTTGCGCGCCTTCGAGGTTATGCAATCTGCCGTGAAGTCCATCAACGATCTGCTCGCGCCCGAGAAACTCCCGACCGTCTCGGGCCTCGCAATCATAGCCTCTTTGTCAACAAACGTGCGGCCCCTCAAGCCTGATGAACTGAACAACCTCGATTTCGAGAGTACGCTCGCGGTGCTTGCGCGCGTGGATTTCGACCGCGCTCTGTTGCTCGCGCAGCAACTCGCGGGCAATGACGCTTCCGTGATCGCGCAACTGGCCGTCTGCCACGGCGGGCTCACCGGTCGCCCGTCCAGAGAAGTATCAATCGATGAAGAAGGCGCGAGCCACTTCTGAAATCTCAAATCTTTTGATGGTGTAACCAATGGCATTACAGCATCTGATAGGGCAGGTGCTCGATGAAAAGTACCTGATAGATAAACGCCTGGGCGAAGGCGGCATGGGCGCAGTCTATCTGGCCACCCACGTAGGCACGGACCGCCCCGTAGCCGTCAAGGTCATCACCCCGCAATTCATGAATCAAGATGAGTTTGTCGAGCGTTTCCGGCGCGAGGCGAAAGCCGCCGGGCGGCTCCGTCATCCCAATGTGGTCAATGTAACCGATTTTGGATTTGCCGCCGTAGGGCGAGAGCGTGTCGCCTATCTGGTGATGGAATATTTGGACGGCTGTACGCTGGCCGAAATTCTGGCCGAAGATAGTCGCCTGCCGCTCCTGTGGGTGGTCGATATTCTCGATCAGGTCTGCTCGGCCGTCAATGAAGCTCATCAAATGGGCATAATACATCGGGACCTCAAACCCGATAATATCTGGCTTGAACCAAACAGGCGCGGCGGCTATACGGTGAAAGTTCTCGATTTCGGCCTGGCAAAACTGGCCGATTCCGCGCCCTTTGAATCGAATGAGGATGCCGCGCCGGGCGACCCTGATTCTTTACACGAAGCCTCATCGCTCGCGCTCTCTGTCAGAGACGAATTTTTCGAGGCCGAAACTATTGCGCTATCCGGGGCGGATGAGGAAGAGAAGACACAACTTCTCGAACCTCGCACGCTCGACTTAGGGAATGACACGCTCGATTTGGGGAATGACACTCATACGGGCGAGGCAGCGACTCGCCTGCAACCTGCGTCTGTTTCCGAAGACGAACTTACGTATGCGCTCGACGACCCGGCGACGACTGAGTCCGGGAAGGGCGAGAGCGGACCGGCGAGCGGCGCGTCGTCTGGCGCGCTGACCCGCGTAGGCTCGATTCTCGGGACGCCGCTTTACATGTCGCCCGAACAGTGCGACAGCAAACCGCTCGATCCGCGCTCGGATGTTTACAGTCTGGGCGTGATCGGCTACAAGATGCTCTGCGGCCAGACGCCGTTTACAGGCGACCCGTACGAGATGATGCGGCTTCACATCGAAGCGCCGCCGCCGCCGCTCAGAGAGCAACATAAAAAGATACCCAAGAAAGTCGCTTCGGTAGTGATGTCGGCGCTTGCGAAAAAACCGGACGACCGCCCCGCAAGCGCCGCCGCCTTCGCAAACGCATTGCGCGCGAGCGCCGATGGAGCGGGCGCTATTCTGCGCCGGTCGTTTGCGCTTTATAGCGAGCATTTTCCGACATTTTTTCGCATCTCGCTTCTTGTGCATCTTCCGGTAATCGCCTTAAACATTTTATTCCTGCTCGATGTAGTGCTGGCAAAGAAGAAAACCCTTTCGCCTACGCCTGGAATGATACTGGGAGGCGTGATTATGCTGCTTCTGGTGATTTCCAGCTTCTTTGCTTCGGCAATAATTTCGGGCATGAGCGTGAGAATAGTCATACAACTAATAGTCGCTCCGCTCCGCCCTTTACAACTCCGCTCCGCGTTTCTGATTACAAAGAAGCGACTGCGTTCTATGATCTTTGCGATTACGATTGTAATGCTGCGCGTTATACTGGGATTCCTGCTCATCGTCCCCGGCTTTCTGGCCCTGATATATTATTTTCTGGTCGCGCCTGTTGTGATGATAGAGAATAAAAAGGGCAGGGCAGCGTTGAAACGATCTAAGGAACTGACTCGCCGGGCGATGGCCACCGTTATTATTGTGATTTTGATTCAATTTGCCATCCCTACTGTTGTGTCTAATGTCACCACCTGGTTGATAGAGCGCTTCACGATAAATATGGATCGTCAGCAGATATCCGGTATAGTTATGGCTATCGCTCAGATGATAAAGACGCTGACCAACATGTTTCTCTTGCCGCTTCTCTCAATTATGACGGCTTTCCTTTACGTGAAGGCGCGGCAGGCCGGAGGCGAGAGCCTCAAGGAAGCGTTTGGCGATTTCGAGGAAGAAGACACGTCCGCAAGCAAGTGGCAATTGCGCATGCGCGAGCGCACATCGCTTAAGACCCGCCGCGCAACGGGCGGAACCCCCACACCATGAAAACCGGCAAAAGCAATCAAGCAACGAGAACTAATGAAGCGATTGGCGCGGAAACGGCCCCGAAACTGGCCCGCAAGCTGGGCCTTTTCGATGCCACGATGATCGTGATGGGCGGGATAATAGGCGCGGGGATATTCATAAACCCCTCCGTAGTCGCTCGTCGGGTTCACACTCCGGTGTTGATTCTGAGCGCGTGGGCGCTTGGCGGGTTGATCGCGCTTGCGGGCGCTTTCATCTACGCCGAACTTGCAGCGCGGCGACCCGAAGTGGGCGGGCAATATGCCTACATCCGCGAAGCCTATCATCCGTCGGTGGCCTTTATTTACGGCTGGGCGCTGTTGCTTGTCACTCAGACCGGGGGCATGGCCGCCGTAGCCGTGACTTTTGCGAAATACTTTGTCGATCTTACGGGCGCGGCTGCGCCCGACTGGCTTGTGGCCTCGATAGCTTTAGGCGTGCTTACCATAATCAACTGTCTGGGCGTGCGCGCGGGCAGTTCCGTGCAGAACGCGCTGATGGTCATGAAGATAGCGGCCATCGCTGCGCTGATCGGCTATGGGCTGATGGCCACAGGCGGCGGTCAAACGGTATCGAGTTCTCAGACGACCGAGTCGGCTCAAACCTCGTTTGATTTAGTGACGGCGATGGGCGCGGCAATGATTCCGGTGCTGTTTGCTTACGGCGGGTGGCAGACGGCCAATTTCATAGCGGGCGAGATGCGCGAACCTCGCAAGAATCTGCCTCGCGGATTGTTGATAGGCGTGCTCGGCGTCGTGCTGCTCTATCTTGGAGTAAACTTCGCCTGTCTGAACGCGCTTGGAGTCGAAAGGCTTGCCGCAACTACCACGCCTGCATCCGAAGTGATGAGACTCGTTTTAGGCGAAAGGGGTGCACGATTGATTGCCGTAGGCATTGCCGTTTCGACTCTCGGATTTCTGAGTCAGGGCATGCTCACAGCGCCTCGCGTCTATTTCGCAATGGCCGAGGACCGGCTGTTTTTCAAAAGCGTGGCGTGGCTCGATCCACGTACGCTTGTGCCTGTCATAGCGATTGCCTTGCAGGGGGCGCTCGCCATAGTGATCGCGCTTTCAGGCCGGTACGATCAGATACTTAATTATGTCGTGTCGGTGGATTTTATCTTTTTTGGTCTCACGGCCACCTGCATTTTTGTCTTCCGTCGCCGCGACCGGGCAAACGGCAAAAGCGAAGAGGCGAGCTACCGTATACCGGGCCATCCGTTCACGACGCTCTTTTTTGTGGCCGCCTGCTGGCTTGTGGTGATAAACACAATTTACAGATTTCCTGAAAACAGCAGCATCGGCCTTGCGATAATGATAGCCGGAATCCCGGTCTACTTTTTCTGGCGCTGGTGGAGGCGCAAGGGATGAGCGAAGCTAGACGAAAAATCACATCCGATTACATGTACTGGGCAAAGACCCGCTCGCGCGCGACGTACAATCTGGCGACGAGCGGCATAGACAACTATTCGATTTCAAACTTCCCGGTCGCGCTCGAAGACCTTGAGTTGAGCGGCCCAAGCCTGTACGGGTACGAGCCGCTTCAGCAGAGGCTTGCGGCAAAAAGCGGCGTTGACCTTGACACCGTAGTCGCTGCCACAGGCACTTCGATGGCAAATCATCTGGCGATGGCTGCCGTCCTCGAACCGGGCGATGAGGTTCTGATCGAACATCCTACATACGAACTGCTTGTGAGTGCGGCTCTTTATCTGGGCGCAAACATCAAAAGGTTTTCAAGAAGACTGGAAGACGACTTTCGCATTGATGCGGACGAGATAGAACGCAAAATCACCTCGCGCACGCGGCTCGTTATCATAACCAACCTCCATAATCCGAGCAGCGCGCTGGTTGAAAACGACACTCTGAGCCGCGTTGGAGAGATAGCGCGGCGGGTGGGCGCGAGAGTGCTGGTTGATGAAGTATATCTGGAAGCGATGTTTGATAAAGCGCCGCCTTCGTCCGTTCATCTGGGCGGTGAGTTTATCGTAACCAGCAGTTTGACGAAAGCCTACGGCTTGAGCGGGCTGCGATGTGGCTGGGTGCTGGCCGCGCCCACGCTTGCCGCGAGGATGTGGCGATTGAACGATCTGTATGGCGTGATCCCCGCGCACGCGGCCGAGCGGTTAAGCTGCATAGCTCTCGATAATCTCGAGGAGATCGCCGCGTCCGCCCGCAAGCGACTCGAAAAGAACCGCGCCCTGCTCGACCAGTTTCTCGATTCGCGTGATGATTTGCAGGCGCTAAGGACCGAGTTTGGAACCACCTCTTTCCCGAAACTGATTCGGGGAAACGTTGATGAGTTGTGCGCCTTGCTGCGCGAAAAGTATGACGCTACGGTCGTGCCCGGAAAGTTCTTTGAGATGGCCGATCATTTTCGCATAGGTCTTGGAGGCGACTCAGGGTTGCTTGCCACGGGGCTTGAAAGACTGGCTTCCGCGCTTGATGATTTGAGGGCGTGATTCGTGATTCGTGATTCGTGAGACCTGGCATTCCCTGTAAAAAGAGCTTTGTTTATAAGGTCACGAATCACGAATCACGAATCACGCATGGCCTGTTGCCTCTGCCCGATTCATAGCGTTACGATTTAGTCAGAAACTGGTAAGGAGATAATATGAGCAAGTCCTGGTCGCCGCTGATTTTCATGGAAGATGTTACGAGAGTTTTTCGCAACGGACAGGTGGAATCTCCCGTCCTGACAGGCATTGACCTTGAGATCAATATCGGAGAATATGTCTCGATCATCGGGCCTTCGGGCTGCGGCAAATCCACTCTGCTTTCGATCCTGGGATTGATGGACTCGCCTACGGAGGGCGTCTATTGTTTTGACGGCAAACCGGTCCATAACTTGAGCGCTTCAGACCGCGCCCGCATTCGCAATCACGAGATCGGTTTCGTATTCCAGAGCTTCAATCTGATAGGTGATATGACTATCTTTGAAAACGTAGAGCAGCCGCTTGCCTACCAGAAGATGAAATCCTCTGAGCGCAAGCGCGCCGTCACCGAAGCACTTGAAAGGGTGGGAATGATGGATCAGGCGCGGCGACGGCCCAGCCAGCTATCGGGCGGGCAGCAGCAGCGCGTAGCGGTTGCCCGCGCGCTTGTGGGTCGCCCGCGAATACTGCTTGCCGACGAGCCTACCGGAAATCTCGATTCCGCAAACGGCGAAACCATAATGAAGATGCTGCGCGAATTACACGGCGACGGCGCTACGATCTGCATGGTGACTCACGACCCGCGCTTTGTTCACATGGCAGACCGATTGATTCATATGCTCGATGGCAAGCTTGTTAAAGAAGAAAAAGGCGATACGAGCCTTTTGTACAGGTGATAAAGATATATCCTGTCGTATGGATACTAGCGGATCAGATCATAAAGACTCGCTACATTGTAAAAAAGTGTGAAAACTGTCCCCGGTTTGTTAAACTTACCTTTGCCCCGTAGTCCTTTCCCGCCGCTTCATTTATCTTCTCTTATTCGAGGCAATTTTATGATCTGGACAAATCTTAAACGCTACGTTGCACGGGTCCGAGCCGGGGCCTTTCAATTGGCTCTGTGCGCGGCATTGCTTTCTGCTCAGGTCAGTTCTTCCGCACAGGAAAATGCGCCGAAAGACCTGAAGTATTATTATCAGCAGGCGACTCGCGCTTATGAGGCAAAGGATTATCCCGCGTTCCTCGATAACCTCAAGATGGCTCAGAGCCTGAGACCGTCTTCTCCGAGGCTGATGTACAATCTTGCCTGCGCCTACGCTCTTGCCGGAAACAAGAGGGAATCAATCGAGTGGCTGGATAGAGTAGCCAGTATGGGACTTGTCTATCCCGCATCCGGCGACACCGATCTTGATTCGATCAAGGGCACGGATGAGTTTGAGGCGATACTCAAAAAATTTGATCTCAACAAGGCCCCGATAAATCACAGCGCGGCGGCGTTTAGAATTTCTGAGAAGGGGCTGATCACCGAAGGGCTCGCATATGATCCCGCCACAAGTACGTTTTACATCAGCAGCGTTCACCGACGAAAGATAATCAATGTAAACAGGTCAGGCGAGGCAAAGGATTTCTCCGCCGTTTCGGATGGGTTATGGAGCGTGCTTGGGATGAAGGTGGACCCGCATCAGCGCGCTCTGTGGGTATGCACGGCCGCTCTGCCTCAGATGTCGGGGTTCAGAGAAGAGGATAAGAACCAGACCGGCGTCTTTAAATATGACCTGAAGACCGGGAAACTGCTGAAAAAATATGTGCTTGCCGACAGATCGAAAAATCATGTTTTCGGCGATCTTGTCGTGAGCACAGACGGAGATGTTTTCGTCACCGATAGCGGTACACCCGCCGTCTACGTTATTCGTCGTCAGAAGGACGAGCTTGAGCCGTTCCTCGAATCGAGCGAGTTTGAATCGCTACAGGGACTCGATTTCTCGGCAGACGGCAAGCAGTTGTTCATAGCCGATTACTCAAAGGGCATCTGGAAGATCGATTTGCCGAGCAAGAAACTTTCGCTCATTCCCGGCCCCGAAAACGTGTGCGCCCTTGGCATAGACGGACTCTATTTTTCAAGCGGCAGCCTCGTAGTGGTTCAAAACGGCATAAGCCCTCAACGCATAGCCCGCGTCCTTTTGAACGGCGATCAAACTCGCATTGAGAAGCTGGAAATCATCGAGGCGAATAACCCCCTGTTTGATGAGCTTACGCTTGGCGTGGTCGTAAAGAATGAGTTTTATTACATCGCAAACAGCCAGTGGGACGCGATTGACGGCAAAGGCAATCTGGCCGTTGAGAAGCTTCAAGAGCCGGTCATCTTAAAGACTAAACTTTGAAACATAGCTCTGTAAGTAAGAAGGAGTAATGATGAAGAAACAGATTCTGTTATCGGCAACTTTGCTTATTTTTGCCGCGAGCGCAATCGCTCAGAAGATGAATACTGATAGCGACCTCCACTCTCTGGTGGACGCGGAGCGCCAGTTCGCCGCCCGGTCTGTGGCCAGTGGAATCCGCGATGCTTTTCTTGCAAACCTGGCTGAGGATGCCATAGTCTTTCGCCCTTACGCGGTAAACGGCAGGAAATGGTACGGCGAACGCCCCCCTAACCCCGGTAAGCTGACCTGGGAGCCGGTCAAGGCTGAAATATCGAGGGCGGGCGATCTTGGCTACACTACGGGTCCGTGGGAGTACAGAGAAAAGGCCGAGGATGAAAAGGCGGTAGCCTTTGGCAATTACGTCACGGTCTGGAAACGGCAGGCTGACGGCGAGTGGAAGTTTGTAATTGATACGGGTATCGACAACCCTCAACCTACCACGACTCCCGTTTTGGAACTCCCGAAAATGGCCGCGAAATCTGCCCAAAAGCCTGCGCGAAAAGTAGACGTAGAGGCTGAGAAGTCAGCCTTGTTGAATACCGACCGCGAGTTCTCAAAAGCCTCCGGGGCCACGGGCGCAGCCAGGGCCTACGGTTCATATATGACTTCTGATGCAATACTCTTTCGCCCTGACAACTTTCCCGTCAAGGACGGTCGGCAGATTCAACAAACTCTATCGGCCAGGCCGGGCAAACTGGTCTGGCACCCCGCCTTTGCCGATGTCGCCCGATCAGGCGATATGGGCTATACATACGGCGTTGCGGAGTATTATGAGAGCGGCGCGCAACAGAAGCCTTCTGAGTACAGCACCTATGTGAGGATTTGGAAAAAGCAGGAAGGCGGATCGTGGAAAGTGGTGATTGATGTAGCCAATCCCGCTCCCCCGCCTTCGCCCAAACCCGAATAAACATTTAGACAGGATTGACAGGATTCAAAAAGATTAAAAGAGGTTTTTGTTGAATCCTACAAAAATCCTGTTAATCCTGTCTAAAAAATGGACCCTCGGTTCCCAACCATTCTTATCCTTCCCGCCCGCCTGTCGCCCGGCTGAGAATAATCCTTGATTTGGTAGTACAATGTGATTGCGCGAGCGAGTATGCTGATGATTAGAACAGTGCGAGCGGGCGACATTGTAGGTTTCAGGACTTTTTCGGGCGCAGTTCGCTACGGCGAGGTGGTAGATGTAGTCTCGCGCGGCGAAGGCGGAAGACCGGCCAGGCGCGATGAGGTAAGCGTGAGGCTCAAGCCCGACGGGCAAGTAGTCATGGTCCAGCGATGGCGAATCTGTGAGCGGTATGACGGGAAGAAATTAAAGGGCGGCAACGCGACCGCCCGCGACGGCAATCTAACAAAATAGAGCGAAAAATAGCAGGATTTTATAGTAGAATATCAATGATGAGCGGCAAGTATTTCATAAGAATAATTCTCTTCCTCGCGCTTGCGGCGGCGGGCTTATCGGTCGGAGCGCAGACAAAAAAGCCGAAAGCCAAATCGAAGCCTCCAACGATAAATGATCTTAAGGAATCGAGGAACAATCTTGTAAACGCGGCTAAAGAATATAAAGAAAGCCTCGAAAAACTGCTGACATTACTTGAGGACGAAAGAAAAGATAAGGCTGAAACGGTCGAGAAGCGAAAAGCCCTGCTTGAGCAGAGCATCATATCGCGGCGCGAGCTTGAAGAGAGCGAGCAAGCTCTATCAGCCGCGCAACAGAAGGTAGACGACACTAAACAGAAACTCACAGAAACCGACGACCTAATAGCCGAGGCGAGCGCCGAAGTGAAGCTGCCGGAAATACCCAAGGGGGCTTATCGGGCTACGAATGCCATCATCCGGTACAACGGCGGAGCCCCGTGGGTTATTACCGAGATAGCGAAGGTGCAGAATTTCTTTACAAGCAGGTTTGGTCGTTCGCTTCCCATAAGCGCATTCGGCCAGTCGGCTACACACGACCGGCTGGGGTTTGATCATCACAACAACGTTGACGTAGCCGTACATCCCGACAGCGCCGAGGGGCAGGCTTTGATGGCCTATCTCCGCAGTGTCGGAATCCCCTTCATTGCCTTTCGTCAGGCGGTCGCGGGCTCGGCCACCGGCGCGCACATCCACATAGGTCATCCATCGCATAGATTGGTAAGGTAGTGAATTCGCGCGCGAGCAAAAGAATTTTCTACTCAAATACTAGCTTTACCTCATCGCTTTTGTCATTTGCGCCCGGCATGATAAGCTCACTTCCCGAATAACAGAGTGATTACGGCCCGCTCAGTATCGACATAAGGATTGAGGGGATCAGTCAGAAAGAAGTTGGGCTGTACGTCCGGGCGGCGTCTAACAGTGGCAACGAATTTCTAATAGGATTTCTTTGGTAAGCATTTCCCATGATTGTTGGAATCGAATGGTCAGTTGATGCGGCAGGATGCTCTGAGGCGCTTCTCGGCGATCTCGATGCGGTTCGCCGCGTGTGCCGACGTATAATCGCGGAACTCGATCTACAGGTGATCGGCGAAGGTGTCTGGCATAAATTCCCGCCGCCCGGCGGAGTGACGGGGCTGTTTCTGCTGACCGAATCTCATCTTGCCTGCCACACTTATCCTGAAACGGGTATGGCTACCTTCAACCTCTATTGTTGCAGGCCGCGCCCCGACTGGCCCTGGGAGGATCGTTTGAAAGAGATGCTCGGCGCTCTCTATGTAACGGTGCGATTTTGCGCGCGCGGGTCGGATGTGGAACTCGCGGCAACGGCGCGAGAGAAAGGAGAGCGATGAGTTCTATTGAAGCCTCCTGTCCCTCCTGCGGCGGTCCGATTACTTTCAAGTCAGGCTCTTCGATAGTCGTGATCTGCGATTTCTGTCAGTCGGTCGTGGCGCGCGGGGACCGCAGGCTCGAAGACCTCGGCAAGGTAGCCGAAGTGGTCGAATCGGGCTCGCCGCTCAACGTAGGCTTGAGAGGCGTCTATCACGGCGTCCCGTTTGAATTGACCGGGCGTGCGCAACTCGGCCACGAAGCCGGGGGCTTCTGGGATGAGTGGTACGCCGCCTTTGCAGACGGCAGATGGGGCTGGCTCGCGGAAGCGCAGGGCCGCTTTTATCTGACTTTTCAGATAAAGCTGTCTGAACAGAGGCTGTTCCCACCCTTTGATTTTCTTGAGCTTGGACAGCCGGTTCCGGCTATGCCTTCTCAGGTTCCGCTCGTGGTCACGGAAAAAGGCGTAGCTCGCGCGCTCGGCGCAAAAGGAGAGATTCCTTACCGTCTGGTTCCCGACTCGCAGTATCAATACGCCGACCTCTCAGGACCACGCGGCGAGTTTGCCACTATAGATTTCAGCGAAGAGACACCGCTCGTCTTTATAGGCCGCGAGGTTACTTTAGACGATCTCGGGATTCCGAAAACCGCGCTTGCGCCCGAGCGCGAGGCTCGCAGGGTCTCGGCGCTTCAACTCTCCTGCCCGAATTGCGGAGGACCGCTCTCGCTCAGAGCGCCCGATGTGACCGAGCGTGTGACCTGCCCGAATTGCGGCTCGCTTCTGGATGTAAATCAGGGCCGCCTGCAATTTCTCCAGGCGCTCAAGCCCGGGAAAGTAAAACCCGTGATACCGCTCGGCGCGGTAGGCGAATTCGAAGGCGGCAAGTTGATGGTGATCGGCTTCATGCAGCGCAGCGTCGAGTTTGAAGGCGTGCGCTATTACTGGGAAGAGTACCTGCTTTACGATCCGCGTCTCGGTTTTCGCTGGCTCGTGCGCAGCGACGACAACTGGAACTTCGTTCAGTCGGTCCCGCCCGGCGAGATCATAGACAAAGGCAAGACGGTTCAATTTCGCGGGAAAACTTTTAAGCTCTATCAGAACGCTAATGCGCGAGTCGAACACGTTCAGGGAGAGTTTTACTGGAAGGTCACGGCGGGCGAGAGGGTCACGGCCGCCGATTATATTCACCCTCCATTGATGCTTTCAAGAGAGATTTCGCTTATAGACAGAGGTCAGGCGAAAAGCGCTCGAAAGAAATTCGCGTCCGCGCAGTCGGGAGAGATAAACTGGTCGCTTGGCTCTTATTTGAAACCTTCGGAGGTCGAAAAGACCTTTGGCATAACGGGGCTGCCGCGCCCGACCAAGGTCGCGCCAAATCAGCCTTTCCCTCACAAGGCGATTTACAAATACTGGTTATTGCTGTGCGCTATCGCCTTTGTGCTCGGGATAGGCATAATCGCTACGGGCGCGCACAGGCAAGTCTTCGAGCAGAATTACGCGCTTGAGCCGATGACAAATGCCGATACGCCGCAGGTGATGTTTAGCGACCCGTTCGACCTCAAGGGCGGGCAGAATATCAAGGTCATGGCCCGCGCGCCCGTCGACAACACCTGGCTTTATGTCGAGGGCGATTTCGTCAACGAAGAGACGGGGCTGGTTCAGTCTTTCGCAGTCCCGGTCGAATACTATCACGGCGTAGACGACGGCGAATCGTGGAGCGAGGGATCGCAAAAGCCCGAAGAGCATATTTCGGCATTGCCCGAAGGCAAATACACCTTGAGGCTCGAAGTATCGTGGGAAAGATGGCAGCAACCGGCTTCGCTTTCTGTCAGGATAGAGCAGGGCGTGCCCCGCCTGCTGCACCTGTTTCTCACGCTGCTTGCGCTTTCGATCATCCCGCTGCTAGTGGCTATCCGACACTTGAGCTTCGAGAAGCGCAGGTGGGAAGACAGCGATTACAGCCCGTTCAGTTCCAGTTGAAAACTATATGGTTAGATCTGTTCAGAGAGGGAATAAATCTGCCACAGAGGCGCAGAGGCACAGAGGTTTTTATAATCTTTTCCCTGTCTCTGCGGTGCCTCTGTGGCTATTGCGGAACTCTTAAAGGAGAATAGAAGTGTTAACAAAGCTCTATCTGGTTTTTGGAATTCTGATAATCGCGCTCTACGGCTATGTTGCGCTCACCGGCAAGGAGTTTGGCGACCCTCAACGCGAAGTGCTGCCTGCCGATGTGCGCCAATCGCCGGGCGGGTATCGCTCGTTCCACTTCTGGCATTCAGGCTATCGAGGAGGAAAATAAATGCCAACAGATTATCTTATTCATCAGGCGGGTTCGATTGCGCCGGCCAAACTCTTTGGTCTCAAATTCTTTGGTCTCAAATTCTTTGAGCTCAAACCCTTTGGCCTGCTGATACCCGTTGATCAGCTACCCGAGTTGATCGTATCAACGCTGGCCTTTTCACTTATCGGGCTTCTGCTATTTGCGCTCGCCTTCTGGATCATCGTCAAGACCTCGCCTTTTTCGATTCGCAAGGAGATCGAAGATGATCAAAACACCGCGCTTGCCATCGTTATAGCTTCGGTGATCTTAGGCATCGCGCTTATAGTATCGGCTGCCGTCCACGGGTAGTAAATGAATCGCACGCCCATACTGTTTCTGAACGTGCTGATCATAGCCACGTGCGGGCTGGTTTACGAGTTGCTCGCAGGCACCCTGGCCAGCTATGTGCTCGGTGATTCCGTAACGCAGTTTTCACTGATAATCGGGATATATCTTTCGGCTATGGGCGCGGGTTCGTGGCTTTCGCGCTTTATAGACACCGGGCTTGCGCGCAAGTTCGTTGATGTGGAAATCGGCGTAGCGTTGCTTGGCGGGCTGTCGGCTCCCCTGCTTTTTTTGAGCTTTGCCCGGCTCAATTATTTTCACATAGTCCTCTATGTCGTGGTCTTCATGATAGGCGCGCTTGTGGGTCTTGAGATCCCTCTATTGATGCGGATACTGAAAGACAATCTCGATTTCAAAGAGATAATTTCGAGAGTCCTCGCCTTTGATTACATGGGCGCGCTCGTGGCTTCGCTTCTGTTTCCGCTCTTTCTGGTGCCGAAACTCGGACTCGTTCGCACATCGCTCGTATTCGGGATGCTGAACGCGGGAGTGGGCCTGTGGGGCACGTGGCTGATGCGGCCCTTGATCAAGGGTGAAGTCTCGGGGCTGAGAGGCCGCGCTGTTATAGTGATGGCAATCCTGCTGATCGGTGTGATCAAGGCTGATACCCTCACATCGCTTGCCGAAGACGAGTTGTTTGCCGATGACATCATCTATTCGCGCAACACGCCTTACCAGCGAATAGTCGTGACGCGCGGCCGGGCGGGCTTTCAGCTATTCTTAAACGGCCATCTGCAATTCAGTTCCACGGATGAATACCGCTATCACGAAGCCCTTGTGCATCCGCCGATGATGATGGTGGGCACGCCTCGCCGCGTGCTTGTGCTTGGCGGAGGCGACGGCCTCGCGCTCAGAGAGATTTTGCGTTACCCGAGCGTGGAATCCGTAACGCTTGTGGACCTTGATCCGGCGATGACGAAACTGTCTGAGGTCTTTCCGCCGCTCGCCGAGTTGAATAAACATTCTTTCTCTGATCCGCGAGTCAGAGTGATCAATGAAGACGCGATGATCTGGCTTGAGAAACCGGGCGAAATCTTCGATGTAGCCATAGTGGATTTCCCCGATCCAAACACTTTTGCTCTCGGAAAGCTCTACACCACGAGGTTCTATCATCTCTTGAAGGCGCGACTCGCGCCCGATTCGGCGATCAGCGTGCAATGCACATCGCCTCTGTTTGCGCGCTCATCTTACTGGTGTATAGTGAAAACCATCGAGGCGGCGGGCTTTGCGGTGAAGCCTTACCAGACGGCGGTTCCCTCATTTGGCGTGTGGGGATTCGCTCTTGCGCGACTCGCGCCGTTCGATGCTCCCGCACGCGCTCCCGAAGGGCTGCGTTTCCTGGATGACCGCGCAATGGAAGCGATGTTCGTCCTGCCCTCAGACCTCAGTCCCGTGCCAGTGGAAATAAACCGCCTCGACAATCAGGCGCTCGTTCGTTATTACGAATCGGAGTGGAAAAGATACGAATGATCGAAGAGGGAGGAGTTATGATCTTACGTATTTGCGTGATTTCGATACTGCTCGCGGTTACGGGCTTCGGGCAGATAAGTTTTGCGAACGTGTTTAGAGAGTCTGACGACGAACAGTTCGAGTATCGTTTGCTGGCCACCAATAGAACTTCGACAATGGAAAAAGAGATGAATCAGGCCGCCGAAGAGGGGTTTCGTTTTGAAGGAGTAATGGGAGGCGAAACCTCTTTTGGAGGTGATGAAGCTGTCGTCATAATGGCGAAGATGGAGGCAGAGAGCAAATCGCTTTTTCAGTACAAATTGCTTGCTACAAACAGGACATCGACCATGCAGAAGGAGATGAAAGAGGCTGCCGACGAGGGTTTTTATTACAAGGGGCAGTCGGTGTTTCGCACCACCTTTGGCGGCAACGAAGTAGTCATAATTATGGAGCGCGACAGAAACTCCAAACCCGTCCACCACGAGTACAAGCTGCTTGCGACCAAGAGGACTTCGACTATGCAAAAGGAGATAAACGAAGCCGGTAGAACGGGGTTCGCGTTCCTTGGGATAACGGTTTCCAAGACTGCATTCGGGGGATCGGAAGTCGTGATTATCACCGGCAAAAAGCGGATCGACTGATTGGTGTTCATCAATAGCTCGTTGTTTGTCCATTCTCATCATATGACCGGAAGCAATTTCACAAGACGCGAAGTGCTTGCTGCCTTTCTCGGCTTGCCGCTTGCCCTTTCTGCCTGCCGGTCGCCTGAGCCCGTGCCCTTGCCTGCGGGCGAAATCATCGGGGCATCAAATCGCATAGGCCATCTCTTGCGCGATGGTTTGAGCATCACTCCGCCCGACGACAGGTGGGAGCGCGTAAAGGTAGTGATAGTCGGCGGCGGGGTTGCGGGGCTCACCGCCGCGTGGCATTTGATGAAGTCAGGTCTCGATGATTTTGCCTTGATCGAACTTGAGCCTGCGCCGGGCGGAACGGCGCGCAGCGGTTCTTCGCCGCTAATATCATATCCGTGGGGAGCGCATTACCTGCCCGCGCCGCTCAAAGAGAATGCCGCGCTCATCTCTTTGCTTGACGAGATGGACATGCTCGAAGGGCAGGACAAAGAGGGCGAACCGGTTGTTGCCGAACAGTTCCTCTGCCGCGACCCCGAAGAGCGCACCTTTTATCGGGGATACTGGTATGAAGGTCTCTACCTGCACGCGGGCGCAAGCCCCGAGGACCTGGCCCATCTCGAAGCGTTTCAAAAGGAGGTTGACCGGTGGGTTGGGTGGCGTGACGCGAAGGGCCGCCGCGCCTTTACGATACCGATTTCCACGGGGTCCGACGATGCGGAGGTGACGGCGCTCGATAAGATGACGATGGCCGAATGGCTCCGCCAGAAAGGGTTGACCTCCGAGCGATTGCGCTGGCTTGTGAATTACAGTTGCCGCGACGATTACGGGATGACTGTTGAGCAGACAAGCGCGTGGGCGGGGCTTTTCTATTTTGCCTCGCGTGTGCCAAAGCCCGGCCAGGAAGCGCGCCCCCTTATGACGTGGCCCGAAGGCAACGGGCGATTGATCGCGCACCTCTACGGCAAGGTCAAATCAAAGGTGCAACTGGGATGGGCAGCATCGGAAATTATCCCCGTCGAGTCAAGCGGTCGAAGCGGAGTGGATGTGATTGCCGTCGATCACGAGGGGCAACAGGCCAGGGGTTTTCATGCGGATCGAGTGATCTTTGCCGCGCCTCATTTTTTGACTCGCTATCTTATCCGCCCTTATCGCGACAACCCGCCCGCCGAAGTGGCAGAGTTCGAATACGGCGCGTGGATGGTAGCAAATTTATTTCTGAAGGACAGACCCGAAAGCCGGGGTTTTCCGCTAGCGTGGGACAACGTGCTTTATGATAGCGAGTCTCTCGGATACGTAGTCGCGACTCACCAGCGCGGGCTTGATCGAGGCCCGACCGTCTTTACCTATTACTATCCGCTTTCGGACGAGAACCCGCGAGATGCGCGAGAGAAATTGCTTGCCGCCGACCAGCGTGACTGGGCCGATGTGGCGCTCACGGACCTTACTCGCGCACACAGCCGTATACGCTCGCTTGTCGAACGTCTGGATGTGATGAGATGGGGCCACGCCATGATACGTCCGCGCCCCGGTTTTATCTGGGGCGGTGCGCGTCTGGCTGCTGCGCGTCCATATCGAGGCATTCATTTTGCCAACACGGACCTGAGCGGCGTCGCGCTTTTCGAAGAAGCCTTTTATCACGGTATGAGGGCCGCTGATGAAGTGCTTGCGACTGGGGGCCGGGGGCCGGGGGCCGGGGGCCGGATGGGATAAGAATATGGCAGCCAGCGCGCAAATATCTGAACAGCAATTGCCGGTCATTGATTCCAGGACCAGCCCCCGGCAAAGCTCCGGCCCTCGCCCGGTCTGGCTCTTTTCAGCCCCTGTTGACCTATCTGTCTTTCTTGGCAGCGCGGTTGTTTCCCTCGCGCTTCTATGGGTAGGCGCTCAGGCCGGTGTGCTTTACGATGACACGCCCGACTGGGCTTGGATTCCCGCCGTCCTGTTGATAGATGTGGCTCACGTTTACGCTACGGGGTTCAGAGTCTATTTCGATGTCGGAGAGGTGAGGCGAAGACCGTGGCTCTACACGCTCGTACCTGCTATCGGTTTTGCAATAGGGGTGGCGCTTTATTCCGAAGGCGAGCTTGTCTTCTGGCGTGCGCTGGCCTATGTCGCGGTCTTTCATTTCGTCAGACAGCAATACGGCTGGGTGGCGCTTTATCGCGCGCGCGCAGGCGAGCGCGACCGCGCAGGCTGGTGGATAGATACGGCGGCTATTTATGCCGCGACCGGATACCCTCTGATTTACTGGCACACCAATCTGCCTCGTCGGTTCTGGTGGTTTCTTGCTAAGGACTTCACCTCTATCCCCGCGATGATCGAGCGAATCGCCGAGCCGATTTACTGGACGGCGCTCGGGTTGTACGCGCTCAATTCTCTTTATCGTCGGTTTGTGAAAAAACGATCAAACCCCGGCAAAGATATAGTCGTCGCGACGACTGCGGTTTGCTGGTATGTCGGCATAGTCGCTTTCAATTCCGATTACGCTTTTACGGTGACAAACGTCATCATTCACGGAGTACCGTACCTTGCGCTGATCTACTGGTATTCGCGAGCGAGGCTCAGGCAAGCTAACGGGCGCGGCGCTTATCGTCTGTTCGCACACGGGCCTGCCGCTTTCCTGTTCATTCTGTGGGCGCTGGCCTATGTCGAAGAGATGTTCTGGGATCGTGGGGTGTGGCAGGAGCGCGGCTGGTTTTTCGGCGGACCCTGGGATGTGGCCGCCTTCAAGTTTTTGATCGTGCCGTTGCTTGCGTTGCCGCAGGTGACGCATTACGTGCTGGACGGATTTGTGTGGCGGCGCAGGAACAATCCCGCTTTTTCCCTGATTCCCCCTGAAAAATGAACTATGTATAGCCTGTCGCTTGCGAACTCGCTTTTCATCGTTAATAATTTAATATCAATAAATGAGGGGTTACGTCATGAAAAAACTGGTCAGCCTATTTCTATTCTTAGGGATGATTATGCCTTTGACAACATTTGGAGCAGACAAGATTTTCCCGTACAAGTATTCTACGGACGATTTGCCCAACGGGCTAAGAGTGATAACCGTGCCTACGGATTATCCGAACATCGTCGCGCTTTATGTAGTCGTCAACACAGGATCGCGAAATGAGATCGAGTCGGGCAAATCAGGCTTCGCCCACCTGTTCGAGCATCTGATGTTTCGCGGGACTGAAAAGTACCCGGCAGAAAAATACGACGAGATATTCAAGGCGGCAGGTGCGGACCGCAACGCCTACACGACCGATGACCGCACCGTCTATCACGCCGTATTTTCCAAAGAAGACCTCGACGAGATATTGATGGTCGAAGCCGACCGCTTTCAAAACCTCAAGGTGCCGGAGGATCTTTTCAAGACCGAAACCAGGGCCGTGCTTGGCGAATACAATAAGAACGCCTCAAGCCCGGTCCGCAAACTGTATGAAGTCCTGCGCGATACAGCCTTCCAGAAACATACTTATAAACACACTACGATGGGCTTTATTCAAGACATCGAGGACATGCCAAATGAGTATGACTACAGCAAGGAATTCTTCAAGCGGTACTATCGCCCGGAATACACGACCATAATCGTGGCGGGCGATGTGAGCCACGACCAGGTCTTGCAGGATGTCAAAAAATACTGGGGCGACTGGAAGCGGGGCAATTACGCGCCTGAAATCCCAGACGAGCCCGAGCAGACCAAAGAGTTGACGGCCAATGTCGACTGGCCTACAAAGACGCTGCCGTGGCTGGCGGTTGGCTATAAAGGCCCGGCCTACTCCGACGAGCAGAAAGATATGCCTTCGATGGACCTTATCAGCAACCTCGGCTTTTCTGAGACCTCCGATCTATATCAGAAGCTCGTCATAAAAGAGCAAAAAGTAGACTCGCTGTTTGCTTCCTTCGATGATCGAATGGACCCGTATCTGCTGACGGTCATGGCTCGCGTCAAAGACCCGAAAGACATGGATTACGTCAGAGGCGAGATCATAAAAACCTTCGACTGGTTCAAGACCAATAAGGTAGCAAAAGAGAAGCTCGAAGCAGTCAAGTCGCATCTGAAATACGAGTTTGCCCTGAGCCTCGATAACTCCGAGGCGATAGCAAGTGGGCTTGCTCCTTATATCGCGCTGCGTCGCACGCCCGAGACCATAAACAAGCTTTACACCGTCTACGCTTCGATCACTCCCGAAGATATTCAGGGTATGGCAAAGAAGTATTTCGTAGACAAGCACCGGACGGTTGTGACCCTGGCGCACGAGGAGAAGCAGTAATATGTCACTTAGATGGATCAATCTTTCTTTAGTTCTGATTTTAGTTCTGGCGCTCGCAGCGCCTGGGCTTGCGTCGGCGCAGGCCGGAAAGGGTTCGCCAAAATTGGCAACTGTGCTCTTACCAAATTCGTCGCCTCTGGTCAGCTTTCGCATACTCTTCAACACGGGCTCGGCCTATGACCCGAAAGGTAAAGAAGGCGTAGCTGCTCTGACTGCCGCAATGATTTCGGGAGGCGGAAGCAAGACCATGACCTATGAGCAAATAGTCGCGGCCATGTACCCTATGGCCACGTCTTTCAACTCGCAGGTTGATAATGAAATGACCGTCTTTTACGGCACCACGCATATTGATAACCTGCAAAAGTACTACTCTATAATCTCTGACATGCTGCTCAGCCCCGGCTGGCGCGAGGACGATTTCAAGCGCATCAAAGAAGATGCGATCAACTCTTTGAAGATCAATCTTCGCGGCAACAACGACGAAGAACTGGGCAAAGAGGCGCTCTACAACTTCATCTATGAAGGCCATCCTTACGGACACTACAGCGTAGGCACGGTCGAAGCGCTTGAAAAACTGACCATCGCGGATCTGAAGGAATTCTATGAGGACAACTACAACGAGGCGAATCTGGTCATAGGGCTTGCGGGCGGATATCCTAAGGATTTCCTGGCAAAAGTCGAATCGGACTTCGCGGCAAAACTCCCGACAGGAAAGCCTGCGAAACTCGACCTGCCCGCGCCGGAGGCGATCCACGGGCTTGAGATGGAGATCATCGAGAAGGACACGCCCGGTACGGCCATCTCGTTCGGGTTCCCCATACCTGTGACTCGCGCCGATAAGGACTGGCCCGCGCTGCTCGTGGTCCAATCCTATTTCGGGCAGCACCGTTCGAGCAACAGCTATCTTTATCACCGCCTGCGCGAGATTCGCGGGCTCAACTACGGCGATTACGCTTACATAGAGTATTTCCCGCGCGGCATGTTTCAGTTTCAGCCCGACCCGAACATTGCCCGCCATCAGCAAATCTTTCAAGTGTGGATACGCCCCGTAGAGCCAAAGAACGGTGTGTTTGCTCTGAGGGCTGCGCTCTACGAGTTGAGAAAACTGGTCGAAGACGGGATGTCGAAAGAGAATTTCGAGGCCACGCGGCAGTTTCTCTCAAAGAACGTCTCTTCGCTCACCAAGACTCAGGACGCGCAACTCGGCTATGCGCTCGACAGCCGTTTTTATGGGATCGGAGACTTCAACGAGTATGTCCGTGACAGGCTGGCAAAGCTCAAGCTTGAAGATGTGAATCGGGCTATAAAAAAATATCTGCAAGCGGACAATGTGAAAATAGTAGTGGTCACAAAGGACGCTACGGAGTTTAAGGAAGCGGTGCTTTCAAACAAGCCTTCGCCCATAAGCTACACAGCTTCTATGCCGAAAGATATACTCGAAGAGGACAAAATAATCGAGAAATACAGACTCCCGCTCGAACCCAAACAGGTCGAGATCATCCCCGTAGATCAGGTATTTCAGAAATAAATCGTAACCAACCCGGGGATAATTCCTGACACGGCAAAGAGCACAGATGAAACCCCTTTATCTGTGCTCTTTGCCGTGTTCACAATGATTTGCGCCCGTCCGTGGCTTATCACCCCTACTTCAAATACTCGCGACATCGGAAATATTAAAGTGGCTGTAAAAGAAACTTAGCGAACCTTGACGTTGTGTAATAATTACTGCTTGAAAAGGTCTGGGAATCAAAGTCTGCCTCCTGAATTGGAAACAATTTTCTTTCATACAGATTATCCAAGGGCTGAAATAATAAATCTTTTTCTGAGAATGGAATGGCCCTGATTATTGCCTGGCTGTTTGCCTTACAGTCGAAAATAATCGTTTACATTCCAGCACTACACCGGTAAGATTACTGCTCCTATCCCTCAGATGTGGGTATTTTGATCTAATAAAATTTCAAGCCGGGCTATCTGTCTGGCGCAATCGTTTGGAGAAAGGTGATTGCCATGAATATCTATCGCTTTATTGCGATCTTGTTAATGCTATGCGCAGGTTCTGCGTTTACGGTCTCTCCGGCCCTTGCTGCCGGGGATGACTGGTTGCCGATTGATGCGGCCACGCTCTCATTGAAAACGCCGGTCGTCGAAAAAGATGCCGACGCCGAAGCCATATTCTGGGAGGTGCGGGTCAATGACGAAAACTATGAGACGGTGTTGTCTCATTACATACGCATCAAAGTCTTTACCGAGCGCGGCAAAGAGTCTCAAAGCACGGTAGAGATTCCTTTTGCTCGGGGCAGGGTAAAAGACATCTCGGGTCGCACGATAAAGCCGGACGGCAGCATAGTCGAGCTTAAGAAGGATGCCATCTTTGAGCGCACTATCGTCAAGGCGGGCGATGTTAAGATCAAGGTCAAATCGTTTGTGATGCCATCTGTCGAGCCGGGCTGCATTATCGAATATCGCTGGCGCGAGGTGCGGCGCACGGGAATATACATGCGTTTCTATCTGCAAAGAGAGATTCCCGTGCAGATGGTCAAATACTACATCAAGCCGCTTCAGAGCTACACATACGGTATGCGCTCTCTGACATTCAACGGGCGGAACGCGGGCCTTGAGAAGGACAAGGGCGGATATTACAGCGCGACGATGACCAATGTCCCGGCCTTTCACGAAGAGCCTCGCATGCCGCCCGAAGATCAGGTTCGATCCTGGATACTGATCTTTTACACGGAGGATAGTCACAACGAGCCTGACAAGTACTGGAACAGTCTGGGCAAAGAGATGTACTCCAAGGCAAAGGACAGCATGAAGGTAAATGACGAGGTGCGGAAGGCCGCCGCAGAGATCATAGGCGATGCGACGACCCCCGATCAGAAACTCGAAAGACTATATGATTACTGTCGTCTCAAGATCAAAAACACGGATGATGATGCCTCTGGCCTCACCGATGATGATCGCAGCAAGCTAAAAGAGAATAAAAACCCCTCCGATACTATCAAGCGAGGGATGGGAACCGGGAGTGACATAGACATGTTGTTTGCCGCGCTTGCCTCTGCCGCCGGGTTCGATTCGCGCATGGCATTGATTGGTGACCGCAGCGATCTCTTTTTCACTCCTACCATGGCAGACAGCTATTTTCTGGGAGGGTACAATATAGCGGTAAAGGTCGGGGAGAAGTGGAGATTCTTCGACCCGGCAAGCACCTATGTCCCTTTTGGCATGTTGAGGTGGGCCGAGGAGGGGATGCAGGCGCTGGTAACGGATTCAAAGAACCCCGTATTCATAGAGACACCGCTTTCGCCCGCCGATAAATCTCTCGAAAAACGGACCGCCAAATTGCGTCTCGACGCAGACGGCACGCTTGAAGGCGATGTGCGCATAGAGTATACGGGCCATCTCGGCGCGGCAAAGAAAGAGTATAACGACGATGATTCGCCCGAGCAGCGCGAGCAGACCCTGCTCGATATGGTCAAGGAGCGAATGTCTACGGCAGAGCTGACCGATATTCACATCGAGAATATCACAGACCCGGTCAAGCCTTTTGTTTATTCTTATCATGTGCGCGTGCCCGGATACGCACAGCGCACGGGCAAACGGCTGTTTATACAACCGGCCTTTTTCCAGAAGGGAGTGGGGGCGTTGTTTCAGACGAGCGTGCGCAAGTACCCGATCTATTTTCATCATCCGTGGTCTGAGGAGGACAGCGTGGAAATAGAGTTGCCCGAAGGGTTTTTACCGGACAATCCTGAGGCACCCGGTTCGCTCAATGTGGAAAATCTCGGCAAATACGAAGTGACTATTGGTCTCTCCAAGGATAAGCGCGTTATGGTTTATAGCCGCAAGGCCGACTTTTCCGGCATGTTGTATCAGCCCGATATTTACCCTCAGTTGAAGCAGATATTCGATGTCATTCACGAAAATGACAATCATACGATCACGTTCAAACAGGGCGCGTTTGATGGAAACTGAGTCGGGTCGGCGGTGGCCGAGGTTTGAGGAGGAAAGCTATGTTGAATAAACTTATCGGGCTCTTGTTTGTGCTTACGCTCGTAAGCGCGCCCGCTTTTGCCGGTCTCGGTTTTGCTGGTCCCGGTTCTACTGGTTCCGGTTTTGCTGGTGATGATGTCCCCCCGTGGTTCAGGCAGGCCGCTTTGGCGAGCGTGCCCACTTATGATAAGAAAGTTCCGGCGGTCGTGCTTCTTGATGAATCGAGGATGACCATCGGCGAAGATGGACGCACTACAAAGGTCAACTACTACGCCGTGCGGATATTGACGCGTGACGGGCGGGAAGCAGCCCATGCCTTCATGCCTTACAGGACCGACAGCGGCAAGGTGCGCGACATAAGGGCCTGGATGATTCGCCCTTCTGGAGAGATCAAAAAGTATGGCAAAGACGATATTCTGGATGTGGCCAGAGTAGACAACGATGTCTACAACGAGGCGCGCGCAAAGGTGATCTCGGCGCGAGACGATGTCGAGCCGGGGGCTGTCTTTGGGTATGAGTACACGGAAGAGGACCGTTCAATCTTCACGCAGGACGACTGGAGCTTTCAAAATCGCCTGCCAGTCATCCTCTCGCGCTTAACAGTTGCTCTGCCGGAAGGGTGGCGCGCCGAAAGCGTGACCTTTAATCACGCGAAAATAGAGCCGACCGTCACCGGCTCGACTTATTCCTGGTCACTCGGCAATCTGCCTTTCATTGAAGAAGAACCATCCGCGCCTCCCGTAACCAATATCGCGCCGAGGCTGGCCATAAGCTTCTATGCGGCCGAAGGCAAAGAGGCGAAGCTGGGGCGGAGCTTTCAAAGCTGGAAGGACGTGTCGAGGTGGCTCAGCGAATTGAGCGACCCCCAGATGATCGTCAATGACGAGATGACAGCAAAGGCGCGGCAATTGACCGAGAACGCCAGGACCGAGTTTGAGCGCATAAGGGCCATAGGCCGATTCGCCCAGAGCGTCAATTACTGCTCGATACAGATAGGCGTGGGGCGCGGCGGCGGATACCGCCCGCACTCATCTGCCGATGTGTTCGCAAAGTCCTACGGCGATTGCAAAGACAAAGCCAATCTCATGCGCGCGATGCTCAAGGCCATAAACATACCTGCTTACCTGGTTTCGATCTTCGCGGGTGATCCTACCTATGTCAGACAGGAATGGGCTTCGCCGCAGCAGTTCAATCACGTAATCATAGCCATAAAGGTGAGCGACGAGACGCAGGCTCCGACCATAGTCGAGCATCCCGCCCTCGGCCGTTTGCTGATATTCGATCCTACGGATGATGACACCCCCTTAGGCGATCTGCCCGATCACGAACAGGGCAGCCTCGCGCTCGTAATAGCGGGCGAGCAGGGCGCGCTCCTGCGCATGCCGACCACGCCGCCCGAATCCAATATGCTTGAGCGCCAGACCGAAGTAGTGCTTGCCTCCGACGGCTCTATAACGGCAAAGGTGCGCGAGATGTCCACGGGTCAGGCCGCCGTAGCCGAGAGGGGCGCATTCCGTCATCTCTCCCGGCCCGAATATCAGAAGATGATCGAGAAATGGATCACGCGGGGCGCAAACGGAGCCAGCCTTTCAAAGGTGGACCCCGCCGACAATCGCGCCGAAGGGAGCTTCACGCTGAATGTCGAATTTGCCGCTCGCTATGGACAACTGATGCAGGAGAGGCTTCTTGTATTCAAGCCTGCCATAGTCTCGCGTCGTGAATCGCTTTCGCTTACGGAAAGCTCGCGAAAACACCCCGTAGTGCTTGAGTCGAAGGCTTATACCGAGACCGCGCGTATAAAGCTTCCCGAAGGGTTCGAGGTTGATGAGATGCCGGACGCCGTGAAACTCAATGCGCCTTTTGGCAGTTACACGACCAGCTATGAGGTCAAGGACGGATACCTGCACTTTAAACGGAGCCTTATAGTGCGCGGCGAGACAATAACTGTAGACCATTACGCGGAAGTGCGTGATTTCTTTGTGGCGATACGCGCAGCCGAGCAAGCGCCCGTCGTTCTTGCCAGGAAGTGAATTACAAAAGGCAAAGGGCGAAGATCAAAGGTCATTCAGTTTTTGATATGCATGCGATATGCGTCAGCGATATTAATAGCTGATTTGAAGGGAAGGCGAATTGAAATAGGCCGCGGATAAACGCGGCCTATTCCTGTTTTCCTTTTTAGAAAGTGTACTTGAGCGCGAACTGCAACGTGCGCGCAGGCACGGTCGTATCAACAAAAATCTTCTCAGACAGCGGTCTTGCCGCGAACCTTGCAAAGAAGAGTTGATTTACGGGTATGCCAAAATGCGTCCGGTTGAACAGGTTAAAAGCCTCGGCCCTGAAATCGAGCCGCTGTCTCTCACCAAACTTGAACCCCTTCGATGCTGCTGCATCAACCGTGGCTATGCCCGGTGCGCGGAAGGCGTTGCGGCCCGCGTCCGTTCCCGGTATCGCTATGCCCGGTCGATCTGTGAGATTTCCATCCAGATTCACATCACAGCAAAACAGAACCGTGTAGGGCTGCCCGGTCTGGAAAGTCCCTATGCTTGACACCTGCCAGCCGCCGAGCACCGCGTTGTCTTCGAATACGGGCAAGTCCCACACAAGGCTGTAAACGAAACGATGCCGCACATCGAAATTCGCGCTCGCGCGCTCGGCCCTGTAATTAAAGCTGTCCTGCGGCAGCGCCTCAGCGCCCGCCAGATCGAATACGTCCGATACCTCGTCAATCGCGTGCGACCACGTGTAGGCGGTTGTGAATTGCAGCCCGTGCGAGAAACGTTTGTTCATCTGCAACTGCAACGAGTGATAAATCGAGTTGGCATCAGACTCTATCGAAGTGAACGAGCCGAGCAGGGGGAAGGGTCGCCCGCCGGTCAGGAACCCCGGCGCGACGTTCTGGTTTCTCCGGTCTCTGTCGGCGTTGGGCGTCGGAACCGGCTTGAGTCTTGAGCCTTGCGTCGAGACTATCGCATTTATTCCCGGTATCGCGTTCGGACCCAGATTTGGAGTCGCAAACCTGAGCAGATGAACTCCGCGAGTTCCCACATAGGCAGCCGAAACCAGAAAGTCTTTCTTGATTTCTCGCTCAAGGGTAAGGCTCCAGTGTTCGGCATAAGGAGTCACGAGATCAGCTACCGGCAGCACAAATCCGGGGCCTGCGGCGTTGTTTGTCGTCTGCGCGAGGTTTGCCAGGAATTGAGCCGGATTGCTGATGGCCGTCTGATTCAGCGTCCCGGGCACGGCGAAGGCAGCCGGGTTTGTGTAACCCGCTCCGGGCAGTCCGCCCACAATCCCCGCCGTGTTGAGCGTGAAGAAATTGGGGAAGACATTGCGCGACTGGCTGACCACCGCGCCGAGAATCTGATCATAGTATATGCCGTAGCCTCCGCGTATGCTCATCCTCCCGTCGCCGGTCGGGTCCCACGCAAAAGCTATGTGAGGCGCGATGTTGTTGTTGTCTCGCTGATAAATTTTCGTGCGCCCGGCCAGAAATTGCTCAAGACCCGAAACGCCAAATCGCTGGCGCTCCAGATTTATAAAGGTCTGAACCTGATCCTGATTGAAGCTCGATTCTATCAGCCGGTCCTTTTCCGTAGGAACGGTGTTTAGTTCATAACGCGCGCCAAGGGTCAAGGTAAAGTGTGGCCGGACGCGAATCTGGTCTACGAGAAAGAAGTTGTTCTGCCAGTATCGCAATCTTATCTTCGAGTTATCGACAAGAAACGATTGCGTCTGATAGAAGCCCGTAGGCGTGCCAGCGGCGGCGTAGTCTCTGCCGAGGAAAAATCCTCCGACATCGCTACCTAAAACCTGGCTGATCGTTTGAGGCGAAATATCTTTCGCGGCGCTGAAGATGGCCAGAGGGCGAAAGTTTCTGTCGAGGAAACTGTCAAGATGGTTCCGCCTTATGTCAAACCCGGCCGAGATTCTGTGCGCGCCCCTGTCATAAAAGAGCGTGTCGGCAAACTGAAACGCGTTGGAAGTCCTCCCCTGCGGGAAGTTGAATACGTCTACCCCGATGGGGCTGTAGCCCGATATTTTCACCTGCCCAATCGGGCCAGTTCCGTTCGAGGGATCGAATATGCCCGTGCCGAGCGTCTCTGTGTCGAGCCCGCCCGGAGCGATAAACCTCGGCGGCCCGCCCGGCAGTGTGAAATTCAACGTCAGTGGCGCGTTCAACAAAAACGGCGTATTTGGGAAGAGTTTTGATGGAATCAGGAACGGGTCGCGGACTTCTTCAAAAGCAAGGTGCGTTCTTCCGTATGAGAACCGCGCCTGATTGGCCAGATGAGAACCGCTGCTGTTTAGTATCACTGAAAGGTTTTGAGTGCGGACAAGAGCGCGCATGGTCGAAAAAAGCGCCTCGCCCGTTACCGGCAAAACCGTGTCGTCGTCGGTGAAATTGTATCTGCCCGTCAGAGTGCTCTCTGCGCCAAAGACCTTCAAGCCCATCTGATCGAGACGCGCTGAGAAGATATTGCCGTCGGCCCCTGCGGGTAAATTTTCCGTGTAGGTGTTTGGTCCGTAAGGCCCGCCCGGATTATTCGGAAACGGGAAGAGACTGAAAAACGCGTCGCCGTTTACCGATGTAGGGGATACGGGAGTGCCGGCCTGATCAAATAGCCCGGTGTCGCCCTTGCCGAACAGACCTCGCTCGCCCACCGTGGGTACCGCGAAATGCGATTCACGGCTCGCGTTTATATCCTGATGCTCGTAAGAGACAAAGAAGCTTGTCTTCTGCTTTACTATGGGTCCGCCCAGAACGAATCCGTATTGAGCGCGTGTGAAAGGGTCTTCTCCGTTTACGGGATTGGCGGGCGCAAGCTGGCTGCCGTTTAGCAGCACCGGAGCGCCGTCAGATGCGCGAGTGAGCGGGAAATTTGACGGGCCTCCGGTGAAGTCGAATGCATCGCGCGCCTTGAGCCGCTTGTCGGTAAGAAATCCGTAAAGCGTTCCGTGAAAGTCCGCGCCCCCGGAGCGGGAGACGGCGTTGACCTGCGCGGCCATGTTGCGCCCGAATTGCGGCTCGGGGAGCAGGGTAGCGATCTGAAATTCCTGAACGCTTTCTATCGATTGCGGCACGAGGGATGTGAATCCCTGGCGGCGCACGCCCACGTCTTCATCGTTGTTGTCCGAGCCGTCGATGGTGAAGTTGTTCGAGCGGCTCCGCAATCCATTTACTGAGAACTGCCCCGAAGTGCCGACGCCCGGTCCGATCCCCGGCCCGACTGTTGAGCCGATGGCTTTTGGCGGAGGCGCGACCCCGGGGACGAGGAACGCAAGCTCATCGAATGTACGGATGCCGGAAAGTGGAAGGGCGATCACGATGCGGCGATCAAAGTTTCCGCCTCGGGTCGCGTTGCTCAGGTTCACGAGTTGCTCGTAAGAAGATTCGGTCGCCGGAATCCCCGAAGTAGTCTGGGTCTGCGCAGCGACGGGTGGTTGCGTGGTCACGGGCGGTTGTGTCGTAACAGGCGGCGGATTGCCGGAAGTTACCGGAGCGGTCCCGAGATTTCTGAGAGAGATCGGGGGAGGCTGTACGGTATTGGTCTTTGAGAGCTTTATGCCGAAGTTGGCTTCAGTACCTTCCGCTCCCTGCACGTATCCGGTTTTTGTCGCAGAGATTGTGTACCAGCCGGGAGGCAATGTGGCTATCCAGTAAGTGCCGTCCTGCCCGGTCAGGGTAGTGCGTTTCAGGCCGGTCTCTTGATTCAGCACACTGACCGTAGCGCCTGGGATGGGCAGCGCGGTCGTCTCTTCCTGAACTCGACCCTGAATAGCCCCGGTTGTGGTTGTCTGTAATGAAGCGACCGGCGTATAACTTAAAACCACACAGCAGACTATGAGCAACGCTAGGAATTTTGGACTGATTCTCTTCATAATTTCCTCTCCTGGTGTTTGATTGCGTTTATGGCATTCGAAGGGGAAAACCAAGCTGAATGCGATCAGATTAATAAGCCAGATTTCATTAGAATCCCACTCGTGAGAAATTAGCTGGATGCCGGGGCGAAACCATTCAACCAGTACGCGGCATATATGAAAGGCCTTCGAAGCCAGAATGATGAACAGATTTGCCGTCAAACCGCACCCTCACGGCAATTCAATCCATGACTAGCGGAGCAATTTAGCCTGTTGTTTCGAACACTTGCAGAATACTACAGGGGGGCATGAGTGTCAAACTTCGCAGCGTATCAATTGCCGGGCTTGTCGAGCGGGTTGACCACTATAAATCTGATGACGAATTCCTCATCATCTTTTGTGGCGAACCCGACCGTGCCGAATGAGAAGACGCTCGCGTCACGAAACTCGCTCATGGGCTCGGGGCCCGTCGCTTTCGGGTCGCTCGTCACCTCGATGAAATGCTTTATAGTATTGCCTTTCGCCTCGACCGTGATGTGATACATATCATCGGGCCGGGTGAGGTTCACGGCCACATAATCGGGGGGCTTTAAGCGTTTGAGCTGGCCGTTCTGGCAGATGTAACTGCTAAAAGTAGTCGGGGGCGACCCCTTTGGGCCGGTCAGTTGAAACAGGTAATAATTTTTCTTGTCCTGGGCGCGCACTACCCAGGCAGCGCCCTTGCCGTTTATGAAGTTCACATCGAACTCCATCCTGAAATCGTCATAAATCACGTCGCGGACCAGCCCCACATCCGGGCCTTTGACCGTCATTTTGCCTTCTTTTATTTTCCATGTTGACGGGGCCAGCCACGCAGATGCCCCACCCATAAATGAGTCTGAAAACTCCGAAGAGAAACCGATGCGCTTCAATTGCATCTCGATCTTTTCATCTCCGGCGGCAAAGCTTTTTGTGCGCGTAGCAGTCTCGAATTTATCTTTGACGGCCTTGATCGTATGGTTGCCCGGGCGGATTTTGTTTGAAATCAACAACTCGCCGTTTTCAGCCACCGTGCCCTGATACTCTCCATCGGCATAGACCTCGGCTCCCGGCTCGCTCTTGACCGTCAGATTGACGACAGCCAGTTTGAATTTCGGAGAGACAGGCGTGCGCGCACCGTTTTCAACTACGACTTCTTTCTCCCAGGCGGCGATGGTCGGGTGTGTGATTCGCAGGCTGTAACTTCCTGCCGGGATATTGTCTATCTCGATCAGATTCTCTTTTTTCACTATGTCGTCAGGCCGTTTGCCGTCGAGCAAAATGGTTGCGTCTGATTCTACCGACCCCATAGCCACAAGTATCGAACCCGTCTTTGGCAGAAGGTCTGCGCGCACGATCTTTGGCTGGGGCGGTCTGACCAGAAGATTCTTCAGCGTTTCGGGCGCAAAGTTTTCAGCCGATACCTCGACGCTGTAGGTGCCCGGTGGAAGCTCGGCCCTGAACTCCCCATTTTCTGCTATCTCTCCACGAGTGACTATTCCCTTGCTGTTTTTGACTACCACTTCGGCGGCAGGCGGGTCGCCCAGCACGAATAACACCCCGTTTGCCCGAACGCGCGCGCGCGTAGGGCCACTCGGTTGCCTCCGAGGTCTCACCGTTCTGGTAGGCTCAGGCTTTCCCACCTCTTCAAACTTGCGTTGCGCCCGAGCGCGAGGCGAAGGAATTAAGAACGCCAGAAGCATCAAGAGAATAGCTGTTGATATTGATCGTGACATAATGTGATCCCGCCAGATTTCTTTGATAGAGGCTCCCTTGAAACTTACGGCGGCCCTCTGTTTATCGGATTGGCATTCCATCCACAGGCCAGCCAGACATTAACAATCATAACGGCATTATGGTCTGTGGATCAAATCCTGATAAGAATTCAGAATAGCCACGGAGGCACCGCAGGCACAGAGAAAATATCATAAAAACTCTGTGTCTTTGTGTCTCTGTGGCAAATTTTTCTTTCTGAACAGATACAAATCCTGTCCAGGTCTTTTCCCGCATGGCGAATTTGTTGACGCTGTTTTGAGCCCGGTGCTAATCTCTATTCTTACTGACGACCGCGCGTAGCGTCTCTGGCGCTGCGCTTTTAATATTTTCATCGGAGCAAATAATAAGGTCATTATGGCATTCTGGAAACGAAAGACGGAAGATCAATTCATATCGCTCGGTCTGAACCGCGCACCCACACCCGAAGAGGAGCGTATAGCCCGCGAACCCCTGGAAGAGGCTCAGGCCGAAGACGAGGCCGGTTTTTATGACAGGTTCAAGCAGGCAGTCACGGCTACGCGCGAAACCCTTACCGAAAAAATCGAGACGGTCGTCTCGGGCAAGCGCAAGATAGACGACGATGTGCTCGATCAGCTTGAAGAGGCCCTGATAGGCGCAGACATAGGTGTGCCGACTTCGCTCGAAATAATTGAAAAGGCGCGGCAACAGGTGCGCCGCAATCAGCTTAACGATGTTGACGAACTGAAGCGATTGATCAAAGACGAACTGCGAGCAATACTCGAATCGGCCGAACGCAATCGCAAGCGCGGCACCGTGGCCTCTGAAACCGAAGTCCCACTCGACATCAAACCTTATGTGCTGATGATCGTCGGCGTGAACGGGGTCGGCAAGACCACGACCATAGGCAAACTCGCGCATCGCATAAAGAGCGAGGGCAACGAAGTGATGATCTGCGCGGCGGACACTTTTCGCGCAGCCGCAAACGATCAACTCGCCATCTGGGCCGACCGCTCCAAGGTTCCGCTCATACAACAAAGGCCCGGCACTGATCCTTCGGCCGTGCTCTTTGATTCGATAAGCGCGGCGCGCGCGCGAAACGCCGATGTCCTGATCGTTGACACGGCGGGCCGATTGCACACCAAGACCAATCTGATGCAGGAACTCGAAAAGATGCGCCGCGTGGCCGGTCGAGATGTCGAGGGAGCGCCTCATGAAGTGCTCTTGATAATCGATGCGGTGACCGGGCAGAACGGGCTCGAACAGGCCCGGCAGTTTACCCGCACTGTGCCTGTTACGGGTCTCGTCCTGACCAAACTCGACGGAACCGCAAAGGGCGGAATCGTCATTGCGATAGCCAAAGAGCTTGGCATCCCCATCCGCTACGTAGGCATAGGCGAGAAGATAAATGATCTTGTAGAGTTTTCGCCCGAAGCCTATATAAACGGGCTGTTCGCCTGATTTCAATCTAAAACAGAGACCGAATGCAGGGCTTCCCGCGCAAAAGGCGAGGCTCTGCAACGCTCATACGAGATTTGAGATTTCGATGCCGTTTGAGCTATGTGGACGCCGACAGTATCTTTTCCTCTTGCCGGTTTTTGATGTGTGGAAGCGCTTCCTGTCTTCGTTCGAGCGTCATTCTCATTCCGAATTTTGGGCGGAGAGTAATCATAGGTTTGGTCTCTACCGGATGGCCGGGGGCTAATCGCATGCGCCACTTCTGAGCAAAAGCGGCTGTGAGCAAGACGCCTTCCATCCAGGCGAAAGATTCGCCTATGCAGACGCGCGGGCCGCCGCCGAAGGGGAAGTAAGAGAACTTCGGACGAGCTTCCTGCGCTTCTGTTAGCCATCGTTCGGGATCGAATCTGAACGGATCAGGATAATAGCGCGGGTCGTGATGCATTAACCACTGGCTCATGATTATGATCGAATCTGCGGGGACAAGATATTCGCCTACCCTGTAATCGGCCAGCACCGCCCGGCCAATGGACCAGGCAGGCGGATAGAGCCGCATGGCTTCGGCAAAGACCCTTTCTACGTATCGCAGCCGCGGCACATCATCCGAGGTGGGGTTGCGGCCTTCGAGCGCCGAATCAATCTCTGCTTCGAGCCGGGCCTGTATGTCGGGGTGCTCGGACAACAGATACCATGTCCAGGTGAGCGCGTTTGCCGTGGTTTCGTGCCCGGCCAGAAAGAGGGTCATCGCCTCATCGCGCAATTGCAGATCGGTCATGCCGGTGCCGTCGCCTTCCATATCCTGGGCTTGCAGGAGCATCGAAAGCAGATCGCCGCGATCTTCGCCGCTTTTTCGGCGCTCGTTTATGATGCCGTAGATTATGCGGTCGAGTCTCTCTCTGGCATTGCGGAACCGGCGATTGCTTGGGAGCGGCAGCTTTTCGATCAATTCAGGAAACGGCATGGTAACGCGATCAAAGAGCTTCATTATATCGGCGAGCGCCTCTCCCACGTCTTTTGCTTCGCGCTCCACATCGGCGTCAAAGAGGGTCTTACCGACTATGGCGAGCGTAACGCGCATCATCTCTTTCCATATATCGAGCGTTGCGCCGTCCTGCCATCTCTCTCGCATCTCTACGGCGTAATGGACCATCGCATCGCCGTAGGACTGAATGCGCTGGCGGTGAAAAGCAGGCTGGGCGAGTCTGCGCTGGCGTCGATGAAACTCTCTTTCGCTTGTAAGCAAGCCTTCGCCGAGGAAGCGCTTGGCCATCTGAAGCCCCCGGCTCTTTATAAAATTGCGGTGGTTTGTGACGAGAATATCTTTTATATATTCGGGGTTATTGACGAGATAAATATCTCGCGGGCCAAGTTTGAAATGGACCACATCGCCGTGGCTCTGAGCGACACGGAGTTGAAAACTTAGCGGGTCGCGGCGGAACTCAAGCAGATTTCCGATAACCGGCTTGCCTTTTATGGCTGGCAACTGAACGGCCTCTGACATGTTCGGGTTCCTGACTCTTCCCGGGAGCGATCATCAACGACTGCGTGGCTTCAGACTGCCTACGGTGAAGCGCAAAACGGGTCTGGGTTTTGCCTCATCATTTGAGCGGGACGGGGCTGCCGGTTCGTTTTTACTTTCGGATAACGGCTGCGAGGGTAAAGCCTTTGGGCTTGCGGGCGCGCCGGATAAGAGTTGTCTGATGCGCGTCCATCGTGCCTTTTCGCCGCCGACGAGCCTGATGAATTCCTCACGAGCGGCCTGATCCTGAATCGAGTTTGCAGCCTCGGCCACCTTATCGAGAAAGGGCATTAAATATCCGAAATCCTTTTCGAATTGATCGCCTGCCATCGAGATTGCTCCCAAATTTATTAAACAGACAATCAGATTACCATCTGACTCTCGGGGTTGTACACCTCAGCCGCTGCAATGGGTGCGCCTTCTGAGATGCGTGTCAGCTTGCACAGAGAGGTTCTTTGCTATAGATTAACGGTCGCCACAGTGGACGCCGGTATCCAATCAAATCCACCGGCGCAAATATAGTTATTAAACTCTTCAATTCGATGCAAAAGCTGATGCAGGAGATCAAAGCATGGCAGAACTGAAACGCTGTAGCGCCCGCATTGCGTCACGCGCCCGGCTCAAACCGAGAGTCATCGCGCTTGCCTTTATGATGTCGGCAAGCCTTGCTCTGCTGATAAAGGCTCCGACCGCGCGCCTCGACGCCCCCGACGTTTACGCGATCAAGGACGCGCAAATAGTAGCGGGCAACGGCAAGACCATAGCAAAAGGCACGGTAGTCATCCGCGACGGTCTGATCACGGAAGTGGGCGATAAGGTAAAGATACCGGCCGATGCAAGAGTGATCGAAGGAGCGGGGCTTACGGTCTATCCCGGTTTGATTGACGCCTACACCGATCTGGGAATGCCCCCGGCTGCGCCAGCCGCAGGGCAGGGAAGAGGCGCGCAGGCATCGCAGGCTTCGCAGGCAAGTGCCGAAGAGAGACAGGACCAGAAGCAGGGCGATCCTTCGGAAGCGGCGGCCGATATGATAAAGGCGGGTGGTACGGCCATTGAAGACGCGCGCTCGGCTGGAATAACGACTGCGCTTACCAATTCGCGGCAGGGAATATTCGCGGGTCAAAGCGCGCTGATAAATCTGGCAGGCGACGATACTTCAAAGCTTGTCGTGCGCGCCCCCGTGGCACTCACTGTGCAGTTTTCAACCGGCGGAGGCTTTCTGAGCGGTTACCCGAATTCCCTTATGGGAACGGTCGCCTTCATTCGCCAGTCGTTTTATGACGCCCTGCATTATCGCGACGAGGTAGAGCGTTACAATCGCGCAAAGCGCGGCGTGCCTCGCCCTGAATACGACAAAAAGCTGGAAGCTCTCCAGCCTGCGCTCAAAGGCGATCTGCCCGTCTTGTTTATCGCAAACAGCGATGGTGACATCCGCCGCGCCTTGATGATCGCAAACGAGTTCAAACTCAAACCTATTATCGAGGGCGCGCTTTTCGGTTATCGCGTGGCCGATATGCTGAAAGCTCAGAATGTGCCTGTGATTCTCTCAGTAGATTTCCCGAAGCGGGCGGCCGATCTGCCCGAGGATGAAGACGAGCCTCTGCGCGTCCTTCGCGAGCGGGCCGAGACTCCGAAGGGAGCGGCAAAGCTCGCTCAGGCGAAGGTGAAATTCGCCTTTGCATCGGGCGCGCTCAAGCCGCGTGATTTTCTGATAAATATTCAAAAGGCGGTCGACAGCGGGCTTTCAAAAGAGGCTGCCTTGCAGGCGCTCACGATAAACGCGGCAGAGATACTGGGCGCGGGTGATCAACTGGGAACCGTAGAGGTTGGAAAGATAGCCAACCTTGTGATCACGAAAGGTGATTTGCTGGCTAAGGACACAAAGATCGAGCACGTCTTTATCGACGGCAACGAAGTCGAATTGAAAAAGCCGGAAGCGAAGTCACCGGGGGCAAGACCTGGAGAAAGAGCAGGAGAAAAGCCGGGCGCGAGCCCTGCGACTGTGAACCCCTCGGGCAACTGGGAGTTGATCGTAGCCTCTCCGCGTGGTGATCTCCGAATGCAACTCAGCCTCAGTCGGCAGGGCGATGACATAACCGGAAGGCTGAACGGGCCGGCGGGTGAGAGCACTATTGAAAACGCTACGCTCGAAGGCGATCAGCTTCGATTCACCACGCACGTCACGATGGGCGCAGACACAATGGAGGCGGTCGTCAGCGGCACAATCGAAGGCAACAGCATGCGAGGCTCGTTTGCGCTGACCTCGCTCGGCACATTTAATTTCACTGGAAACAGACCCAGATGATCTGAGATTTGAGATTTGAGACTTGAGGTCTCAAATCCTAGGGGGAGCAAGATGAAAAAGGCTAACGCAATCATTTCGATAGTCCTGGCCCTCTCGATGGCCGCATCCGTCTTTGGACAGGGCAGCGGGCGCGCCCCCGCTTCCACTTCGCGCGAGATGCTGATCCGCAACGCGACGATCATGACAGCCTCGCACGGCACGATCAAAAACGGCTCGATACTGATCCGCGACGGTCTGATAGCCGCCGTCGGTACTGATGTAAAGGCGAGCGATCCCAATGCTCGTGTGATTGACGCTACGGGCAAATACGTCATACCGGGCATCGTAGACTGTCACTCGCACACGGCCGTCGATGGGAGCGTAAATGAAGGGTCGCTTTCGGTCACTTCGATGGTGCGAATACGCGACGTGATCAATCCTTACGATCCGGACATCTATCGTCAGCTTGCGGGCGGGCTCACGACGGTCAACGTTCTTCACGGCTCGGCCAATGCAATCGGCGGCCAGAATGCCGTTGTAAAACTCAAACTAAACAAGCCGGTTGATGAGTGGTTCATACCCGATGCGCCGCAGGGCATCAAGTTCGCTCTCGGCGAAAACCCGAAGCGCTCTAATTTTCAAACGCCCGGGCGTCCTCCCCGTTATCCCGCGACTCGTATGGGCGTGGAAGAGACGATTCGCGATGCCTTCGTGCGCGCAAAAGATTACATGCGCGAATGGCAGGAATACGAAGCGAAAAAGGGCAAAGACAAAAACGCGATTCCACCCAGACGCGATCTTCAGCTGGATGCGCTGGTCGAGGTTCTTCAGGGCAAACGGTTTATTCATTCGCACTGCTATCGCGCGGATGAAATCATGATGCTGCTCAATTTAGGCGACGAACTGGGCTTTCACGTGCAGACGCTCCAGCACGTACTCGAAGGCTATAAGATTGCCGACGAGATAGCCGCGCACAAGACCGGCGGCTCGACCTTTGCCGATTTCTGGGGATACAAGATGGAGGCGTATGATGCCATTCCCTACAACGCCGCTCTGATGGCCGAGCGCGGCGTTGTCGTTTCGATAAACTCGGACTCGGATGAGCGCGCGCGCCGTCTCTACCTCGACGCGGCGAAGGCGATCAAATACGGCGGCGCAAGCGAAGAAGAGGCGCTCCGAATGATAACGCTCAACCCGGCCATACAACTCGGCATCGACAAGCATGTAGGCTCAATCGATGTAGGCAAGGATGGCGACCTTGCAATCTTCAGCCAGCATCCTTTTTCGATCTACACGGTGCCTGAGATGACAATCATCGAGGGCGAAGTCTATTTCGACCGGCAGCAGGACCTCAAAGATCGCGAGGCGCTCAAACGCGAAAAGGAAGACCTGATCAAACGCGAGAAGGCAGAGCGAAAGGGCAACGACAAGTCTCCGTCCAAGGACGAAAAGGATGAGCCGGCGCTTCGACCGGCTGAATCGCAAAACCAGTAGCATCAAATATCGAGGTACAGAAGATGAAAAGGAATCGAATATGTTTTGTCGTCCTGGCGCTGATCATTGCCTGCGCGGGCAGCCTTATCGGGTTTGATCAGCAGTCTGTTTTGGCGCAAGCGCCTGCTGAGACTTATGCCATAAGAAACGCTCGGATCGTGACGGTTACAGGCCCCGTCATTGAGAATGGAACCATAGTCGTAGCCGACGGAAAGATAGCGGCGGTCGGGGCAAATGTTTCAGTCCCTTCGGGAGCAAAGATCATTGACGCGTCGGGGCTGTCGGTCTATCCCGGGTTGATTGATTCGGGATCGGTGATCGGGCTGATGGAGATAGAATCGGTCGCGGGCTCTATAGACACAAGCGAGATCGGCGACAACAACGCCAACATACACGTAGATGTGGCGATTCACCCGGACAGTTCACACATAGCCGTTACGCGCGTGAACGGTATCACGACTGCGCTCTCAGAACCGCGTGGGGGAGTTATCGCGGGTCGCAGCGCCCTGATAAATCTAGACGGCTGGGTCGTGAAAGACATGGTTGTAAAATCGCCCGTGGCGATGCACATCAACTGGCCCGGCGCAGCGGCCTTTGGCTTTGATTTCGCCTCCTTTACCAGACAGCGCAGATCGGTTGCCGAGGCCCGGCGCGAACAGGATAAGCAGGTCAAGAGTCTGAAGGATATATTGCGTGACGCTAAAGCCTACGGCGACGCGATGGATGCATATAAAAAAGACCCGAGCCTTCCCAAACAGGATGTTGACCTGAAGCTTGAAGCGCTCGTGCCGGTCGTGCGGGGCGAGATGCCGGTGGTCATCCTCGCAAACGAAGAGCGAGACATCAAAAACGCCATCGCCTTTGCCGATGAGATGAAGCTCAAGATGATTTTGTCGGGCGGGCTTGAGGCTTACAGGGTGGCCGATCAGTTGAAGGCGAAAAATATACCCGTAATCCTTGGGCCTGTGCTGCGCATGCCCGGCAATGAAGATGATCCTTATGACGCGCCCTTTGCCAATGCCGGTCTGCTTGCGAAAGCCGGAGTGAAGATAGCCTTTCAGACCCTCGATTCCGCCGAAGCCCGCGACCTGCCTTATCACGCCGGTATGGCCTCGGCCTTCGGCCTGCCGAAAGACGAGGCGCTCAGGGCGCTGACCATCAACCCGGCTCAGATATTTGGCGTAGCCGATCAGATAGGCTCAATCGAGCAGGGCAAGATCGCAAACCTCATAGTGACCGATGGCGACCCGCTCGAAATTCTCACACACGTAAAACATCTGTTTATAGACGGGCGGGAGGTTCCGCTCACGAGTCGGCATACCGAGCTATATGAAAAGTACAGGGCCAGACCGCGACGCTGACCTGGTCGCAAAGTGAAAATCCATTCCGGGGCGAAAGGCCCCGGATTTTTTTTGCCCGCGACTGTGGAGCAAATATGCCTTTGTTGGCGTGTTACGTAACACTTCTTTAACCCTTTTCAAATATGTGTTTTACCTCTCTTTCCCCTTCAGGCGGGCTATGTCAAGCAGAGCCACGATTTTACCGGGAATGCTATTTGAGGAACAGCGATTGCGGAAAAAGGCCCCAGGTTTGAGAGGGCCCTTAACCATTTAGTAGGAATCTGGATTGAGTAGTAATGTGAATGATGAATTTTTTACGCGCCGCGCCTTTCTTCTGGTACCTGATCGGCATCACTGTGCTGATAGAGTTTATTGCTCTGGCCTTTTTCTATAGATTACATAATTCCAGACTGAAAAGCCGGAGGCGCGGCATCAGCCTTAAATACTTAATAGCGCTGAGGCCATCAGGGCAACAACGCATATTTGATGAGATAGAGCGATTGCGCGCCGGGGGAGAGCTTAATGAGAAATTGCTCAGGAGTATGAGTTCCGCAGATAGGGTAGTCTTTGAAGTTGCGCTCATCGACGCGCTTACAAAATGGCCGGATGAAGATCAACTCCGTTTGCGCGCCACGCTGATAAGGCACGGATACGGCGAGCAATGCGCCCGCCGCGCGATGAAAGGAAATATTTCCGACAACGTTCGCGCTTCGACTCTGCTGAACTTATTGCATGAACAATCTCAGATAATGCCGATTGAAGTCAGGCGCTTCAAAGAGACCGCAAGTGGACGGTTGGTTCCCCTGGTCCAGGGCTGCGACGAAGGAGAGCAGGGATTTGAAAAATGATGACCTCTATTCTTCCTGGCCGGTGTTTTTGGATTCGGGCGAGTCTTCTCGGGCTGATTGAGTAATGCGTTTGAACATCTGAATCTCGTTGCCGCAATGATTGTGGCAGACTTCATCCATTATGTGATTTATCAACAAAAGACCGCGCCCGCTGGTTTCGAGTATCCGGGATGGATCGGTCGGGTCAGGAACCGAGTCTTTACAAAATCCCGTCCCTTCATCTTTGATTGTAAACCGCGCTCCCTGAGAGTTGAATTCGGCCACAATGTGGACGGCCTTTCGCGGGTTGCCCTTGTTTCCGTGTTTGACGGCATTGACTATGGCTTCGTCTAACGCTATGACGACTTCCGAATCGTCAGGGCCGACAATGCCAAGTTTGAGCATGCGTTCGTTGAGATAATCGAGCACTCCATCGAGGTATTGAAGATCGCTTGGCATCTTGAAAGCGACCCGTTCTTCGAGGAAAGGCAGAATACTTTCCAGGTCGAGACGTTCAGGTCGATTGGAAACTATCGCCTCAAACTGTAGAGGTTTATCATTGATGCGGTTATCCTGTTTCACAGGGTTAATAGGTTTGTTGTTCGGTTGACTGGAATTCAATTCGCTTCTGTGCATCCCCTTAAATTACTTCCATTCGTGCAAGTCGCCCCTCAAATCTTCTCTGGTTTCCCGATTATGAGAGCCCGTCCAAATCTTTTATAACATGTACTGTAAAATATTTCTACAACTGGCAGCGCCACCGAAAGATACGCGCTCGGACAGCAAATGTTCCGAAAACGGTGATCGGTAACGGGTTTTGCAAAGATTCTGGTTAGAGCGGAACTTGTAAAATGAGGACTGGCAATATTACTGACCACCGGCCACTGCCTATTTTTGGTGGAGCAGGATGCGGCCATCGTAGGTGATGAGGCTGAGACGCGCGCCCCCTTTGAGATAAGTGCCCGACAGCCCTTTTTCGCCTTTGCTGATGCTGCGCAGGCTGGAGAGAAATCCGCCGAGGTTTATATTTTCGCTCATCGCGCGGGTCACCAGATTGAAGGATGTTGAGGCGGGCAAGGTCACATCTATATCGCCTTTGACCGATTGCAGACTGTAGGAGCCGCTTTCGTACAGATCGCCCTCAAAGAGAATATCACCGCTTGTCACTTTTACTTCTATCGAAGCCGCGCGCATGTCTATAAGGCGAATATCGCTGTCAATCGAATTTACGCTCACGTGTCCGTTTATTCCCTCCACCTCGATCTTTCCAAGTACATTCTTGAGCGAAAGAGAAGTGTTTTGGGGCGCGTAGACTTCAAAATCGGCGTGACCGATCTGCAGATTCTTTTTTACCGATACCGTTATTTCATCACCTGCCACCTGGTCTTCGATAGTCACGCCAGGAGCAGATTTCGCCCTTACGGAGAGCGTCTTTTTATCCCAGGCCGTAACAGTGATGTCGCCGTTCATATTTGAAATCGTCAGGTGGGCCGCTCCCTGTGGGGTGTAGGTTCGCTCAAACCTCCCCGCGACCATTGCCGCGCCGGTCGTAAACAACACAAAGAGGCCGGCAACAAGGGCCGGCATCAGGGGAATTCTTAGCGTTTTCTGGCTTGCGCCTCTATTTTTGAGACCTGGCATTTCGAGCACCGATTCAAATTAATCAAAGAAGCTTTTATCCAGCTTGATCAGAATCTGGTAAACCCTTCAAGCAGGCGCACCTTTTCGCGATACGCGTTGAGCATCATCTCCTGGCGAACAGGGTCGGTAGGATTATTGCTCAATTCCTGGCGGCATTCAATAAGCGACTGATCTACGTAGATCAAATTGCGCTCGAATGTCCCGCGAATCTCCGGGGTCCATACGACCTTCTGCTGCTCGACCTCCTGCTTGAGCTGGTCGATACGATGTTCCATCTCTTCAACATCAGGGTTCGACAGAAGATTGGCTTCAATCCCCGTAGATGCAGATGGCAATCCGGCGGTTGTCGTCTTTGACATTGAGGAGAGATCGTTGCGCGAAGTGATGACGGCGACTGTCACGAGTATCGCAAGCACCATCGCTCCTGCGGCCATTTGAGGTATGGACAGGTTAAAATGCAGCCCTCTGATTTTTGTCGTCCACAGCCTTGCGCGAGAAAGAAGGTTCGCCGGTCGCTCAATCTCTAATTCTGAGCGAATGCGAGTCCAGACCTCGCTTGACGGCGTGTGCAGAGGCAGTTGACGGCTGAAGTGAATAATCTGGAGAAAGTCGTCGCGCACAGCGCGGCAAGGCTCGCAATCGGCCAGGTGGCGTTCGATCTGCACCTGCTCGCCGAGTTCCAGCGCGCCATCAACATAATCGGATATGAGTTCTTGACAGTGATTACAAAGCATCGGTTCCAACCAATCTCTATTCATTTTTTTTCGAAAGCAACTCGCGCAAGCGCATTCGTGCTTTGTGCAGTTGCGATTTCGAGGTCCCTATGCTTACGTCGAGCATAGCGCCTATTTCCTGGTGTTCATAGCCTTCGATATCGTGAAGTACGAAGACCGTTCTATATCCCGGAGGCAATTCCTCTATGGCCTTTTCCAGCGCCAGGCGATCAACCATAGATATGCGCCGCGTGCTCTGAATGGGCGTTTCAATAACATTTGTGAAGTCGCCCTCTTCGCTCGTCTGTTCGAGCTTGGTCCCGCGCTTGCGGAAATGCATCAGCACTTGATTGACTGTCAGACGGTGTAGCCATGTGGTGAATGCCGAGTCACCACGAAAGCCTCCTATCTTCCGGTAAACCTGCAGAAAGACTTCCTGCGTAAGGTCTTCGGCCTGCGTGGCGTTTCCGAGCATCCTGAGGCAGAGTGAATAGACTCGCCTGTAATGATACTCGTATAATTTTTCAAACGCTTCCGCGTCACCAGCCGCCGCAAGCCGAGCCAGTTCGAGGTCGGAAGCGGGCTGGCCTGGTTCAGCGATCACGGTCATAATCAGTACGCCTGTCGTATCAGCCATGGCCTCACGTGCTGAGATGCGAGGTCCCTAACCCCGGTTGCCCCAGGAGTATAGCATTTCACAGTGAAAGATTGAATGATTCATAGCCAGAATATTTAACATCTTTCAGAGAGAACAGACGCAATTACTGCTCTTAATGACTCAGGCGAGGGGCGAAAAGACAAAGAAAGAGGCCATCTATGATGATGGCCTCTTTCTTTCGGCGAGGGCTTGAGATGGAATGTGGCTATACGTGATGCGGTCTTATTCGTTTGTGGAGCCGGTTCCGGTTCCGGTAGTCGAGTTGGATCGCATAGGAGTCCCCGGCACGGCCTCATTTGTAAGCAACCGAATCTCTACCCGGCGGTTTAATGCGCGATTGTTTGTAGGAGTCGTGTCGTCTGAGACCGCCTCAGTTACTGGTCTCGCCGCGCCAAAGCCGAGCGAAAACATTCGCATGATAGGAACGTTATTCTTGTCGGCAAGATAACGCTGTACGGCATCGGCTCTCAACTGCGCGAGCCTTTGATTGTAGTTTGTAGCCCTGGAAGTATCGCCAAAGCCCACAATCTCCAGAATGAACCCGTTACGGTCGGTTATCTGCGACGCCAACTGGTCGAGTTGCGCCATTGCTTCGGGAGTCAGGCGCGAACTGCCCGGGCGGAAGAAGACCATCGCTGTGTTGGTAAGCGAATATTTGTCCAGATTTGAACGCAAATCCTCAAGACTGGTCTCGACGCCGGTCACACGGGTATTTGCCTGTTCAGCCGCAGATGCGGCCTGGTCGGCGGTCTGCTGTGCCTTGTCCGTGCGCGCGTTTACATCGTTAATGCTGGTTCGCAAATCGCCTATTTGCTGGGTATTTCGGCGCGATGTCTCTTCAAGCTCTGTTGTGCGGTTTTCCAGGGGCTCGACTCTCTCGGATACCCGATTGCGAACATATTTCTTTGTAGCGCAACCGGTTTCGAACAATACGGCGAGTGTCAGAACCATAAGGACGGCCATCAATTTATTTTTCATATAGCTCTCCTCAAAAGAAATTCTCCTGCGAGATGAAGGATAATCCACAGATTGCTGCTGAACCTCCTCTGCATCTTCACCTTAAAACTGTACTGAGAAATGTAGCGAACACTGTGCCAGGACGCGAGGCGATGAGGGATATGCTAAACTCTTCAATTAAAGAACTTCGCCGCCCGCCCGAAAATAACAGGTCATTTCGGTTGTACGGGATTCCTACTCTGTCGGAAAAAATTACACACTACATCTTTCCAGACACATGATCTGGAGATTGACCTCACCGGGTTGATCTGGGGGGCAGTTTATTCTGCGAAATGCTTGCAGCGTAGGGATTCACACACAAGAAAGAATTGATAAAAGAATTGACAGAGATTCTTCCGGGTGTAAAATCGAACTGTCCCCGTTAATGATAGTCCCCGCTATTAGCAACCCAATTTATTCCAGAAAAGCCTTAATAAATGTACTCCTTATATCATGGGCTTATAAACCAGCATAGCGGAGAGTTTGCACCCGTGCGGTGCAACGAGCAGACCGTGATGCGTCTGCTCCGTTACTTCGAGGACGTAGTAACGGAAAACAACCTGTCGGCACTCGTTGTCGAGGGCCGGTGTCTTGACGGCCATGCAAGCAGAGAACGGGAACGGCTGGGAAAGCTCAAAGGTGTAGCTCGATTCCTCTATTTATTTAGTTGCGATCAGCAGTGCCAGTCCCGTACCTGGCATTGCGAATCCAATGATACCCAGTGCCTGCTTGAGGAGCGTGATTATCATAATATCGAAACAGGGCCTTTCGTTCTTATAATGGACAACCGTTTCTGCGCATTGCTGGCCTCAAACGAACTGCCTCAAAAAGCAAGCAATGGTTCCAGGACTTATGAGATGATCTGGACATTTGATCCAAACGTCATCTTTACAGGCATCGAATACCTGCTGGCGCGCATCAGCGCGCAATGGCCCGATGAACGCCAGAGGTTTGGAACTTTGTTGAATGCTTCTACTCCGCATAGCCAGTCGCTCAGGCTCGCGCTATCGTTTACCACGAAACTCACTACTCTCATGCATCGTCAAAATGAGATAGAGATGGCCACGAATCGCATCAGTTCGGCAATTTCAAGCACGCTGGAGTTAGAATCTATTTTGCAATCGGCGGTTGAAGAGGTGGGAAGCGCGCTTAATGCGCGTCGCGCCGTGCTCGCGCTGTGGCGAGAAGAGGACGGAAACCCTGAAAGCGCAAGCGTCTATGAGCGCCCGCAAGAATCATATGAGGACGACCAATCAAAGGCAGACAATCAATTGCGCCTCGCATCCATCCGCGTCGATGAGAACCATTCGACCACCCTCGTTCCAATCGAAGTGCCGATAACTTATCGCAATACCGTTATCGGGTCGCTCAGAGTCGAAGACAATACGCCGGAACGCGACTGGGAAAACGAAGAGATACTTATGGTCAAGACGGTTTCGGATCAACTGGCTGTGGCCATCTCTCATGCGCGTCTGTTTCAACAGGTCCAGATGCAGGCGATGACCGATTCTTTGACAGGGCTCTTCAACCATAGATATTTTCAAGAGCGACTCGATAGAGAGATCAGTCTCTGCGACCGAAACGGCGGAAAACTATCGCTCATACTTCTCGATCTCGATCACCTGAAACGGATCAATGACACGCACGGGCATCGCGCAGGCGATACGGCGCTCCAGCACGTAGCCTCAGTAATGCGAAAAACCGTGCGTGAAGTCGATATTTGTGTTCGCTATGGAGGTGAAGAGTTTGTAATTGTATTGCCTGATTGCGGGCGTGAATCGGCAATCGAGGTAGCCGAACGATTACGTGAATCAATAGCCTCGGTTCCGGTAGAGAAGATCGGACAGGTGACCGCAAGCATAGGAGTCGCCTCTTATCCATCTTCGGCCTCGACAAAAATCGAACTGATCGAAATGGCAGATCGAGCCATGTATTTTGCAAAGGCCGCGGGCCGCAACCGCGTTCGCACTCTGATACACCGCGCATACAATCAGTTGACCGCGTAGTTGAATCTCTTTTACAGGATTGACAAATTTTCCGAGAGATGGCTGACCCCCCCCCCGCAAATCCTGTAAGTCTTGTTAATCCCGCCTGATTCTTTCTCGCTCTTCGGTTCCCTTCATCGAGCAAAGCAGATATCCGTCTCGCATCGACTAGTCTGGATAAGGGTGCTACAAATGAATGTATCCTGTTGAAAGGCTTGTTGATCTGTCGATGAATAGCCAAGGAGCAACGCCCGGAATAGATAATCTGCTGCTGCCCTATTTACAAGCCACAGATAAACAGGAATCGGAGCGGCACCTGGAATTTCTCTTAGCCCATACGGCTGAATCGGTGCTCAGGAGCATTACCAGGCGCAAGCTGCAACCTGCTTTTGGCGGCGCGAGCGGCGAGCGATTGCAGGAAGTCGAAGATGTGTGCGGCGGAATTGCAACTGGTCTTTGACCACGTGAAGGTATGCCAGTCGTGTCGCCAGATGCTCGGCGAAGCGCAACAGACGCAAGCCACATTCAAAGCTTTGCGAACCGCGCTGAAGGCCGAGGCCCGCGATCCGTTAACGCATCTACGATACGAGCAGCTTGTGGCTTATGTTGATCAAACTGCCGACGAGGTTGAGCGCGAAATCGTCGAAAGTCATATGGAGATTTGCTCAAGCTGCGCAGCCGATGCGCAGGACTTGCAGGCATTCCAGGAAGAGATACGTCCCGCCGAAACAACGGCTACGTCCCGCACGCCATCCGCCTTCTGGGAGAAGTTCAAAGCCTTCTGGCAAAAGCCGCGTTATCGAATCCCGCTGCAACTGGCAGGTGCTACGCTCGCAATAATATTGCTCGTCTGGTTAGCTATCCTGCCGCTACGACGCCGGGTTGCCGATCTGCAAGCAAAGCTTGATGCGGCGCAACAGAAAAATGACGAGTTGCAACAGCAAGCCGCAACGGTAGACGAATTACGAGCGCAGTTGGCCGAACTGCAACAGGCGCAATCGGACCTGCCCGCATCAACGGCGCAGGAGCTTTATGACGGTGGCCGAATCGTTGTTTGGGACAAGCAGGGGAATCTCAGCGGGATAGAGGGGCTTGCGCCGCCGATACAGCAGGCGGTTAGAGCAGCGTTGATAAATGATCGGGGAGACCTCTCACCAGAGCTTCGCGGTCTCATAGGCAAAGCCGGAACGTTGATGGGCGGTTCCGGCGAAGGCATCTCCTTTGCGCTCCTCAGCCCGGTGGGCACCCTCATCGAAACCGACCGCCCTACTTTTCGCTGGCAAGCCTTGAAGGGTGCCGCCGGTTATGTCGTCAATGTTCTTGATTCAAATTTCAACAACGTCGCCACTTCCGACAAGCGATCCGCGACCGAATGGACAGCCATACGACCCCTCAAACGCAACGAGATTTATTCCTGGCAGGTGACGGCCATCAAAGACAGCAAAGAGATCACCTCGCCTGTGCCGCCTGCGCCTGAGGCGCGATTCAAGGTGCTCGACGAGACGCGCGCGGAAGAGTTGAACCGAGCGAAAAAGAGTTATACCAACTCACACTTGATTCTGGGCGCGCTCTACAAACAGGCGGGCTTGTTGGATAGCGCCGAGCGCGAGTTCAAACAGCTTCTCGCCGCAAATCCCAATTCTGCCGTTGCCCGGAGGCTCTTGCACAGCGTCAGGTCGCTGCGGCAGAGATAGAGACCCGATTAGAACCCTGCGCCGACTACGACAAACCCGGCCCAGTAAAATGGATGACGGTGTTCGCCCTTGCGCAGCAATCCGATGGCCGCTTCGCGAAGGCACTGCGCCACCTTCATCCGTCCCTTCGCCTTTTGCGCCTCACTCTGCAATCGCCTGTGAAACGCCAGCATCAAAGCGGTAGTACTAGCGGAATCGACTTTCTACTGGCTGACCATCGCCGTCGGACACCCGGCGACAAACAGAGCCCACGACATGCCGATGACTCCTTCGCCATCGGCCACTCGCCCGCGCGCCGTCTCGCAGGCCGATAACACGACGAGATCGGCTTGCAAATCCAGGTTCATCATCTCCCAGGTTTCGAGCAAGCCATCTTCACTCGTGTCACCTTCGCCTTGCGACAAGACCAGATGTGAGTACATCGGGCTGGCATCGTCGAGTATGCCATGCGTGGCGAGATGGAGGATTGTGAACTTCCCGGCTTCCGCTTTTACGCGGTCTTCGCGCGCTTCGCTGCCGATATAAACCTTACTGTGATCTGAGCCATACAACTGCCCGAGCGTGCGCGCTTCCTTTTCGGCTTCGGGCAGCGGGTCAAGCTTCTCATCTCGATTTGCTACCCTGAGGCGTTCGAGGGTCTGACGACCGAGCGCCGGATTGCCGATGGCGAGCAGTGTCAAAGAGGCAGGGGCGTCGGGCGTTGCTCTTTTGTGAAGCTTCGTCATCTCGTGCAACACCGTAAACGAGGGCGCGTAAGCGATGGCGGCATCTTCGAGCAGGTAGCGATTCGATGCTGGCTGCAAGGCCTGAAACGGAAGCTGCCACAGCGCCGCATCAGGCACGATGATCAACTGGTTTTTGCCTTGCAATTGCGCGCGCGCCGGTTTCAACAAGAGGTCATAAAGAGCCCGGGCCGACTGGCTGAATCGCAGATCGCGGAGGGCCAGTTGTTGGCGAAAGGCCTCTGCGCGGTCCGTCAAATCCTTGCGCTTTATGTCGAGTGTGTACACCTTCAGTGCAGGGGTCGGAGAAGTCACGGCAACGCTCTTCGCGCCTCCGTCCGCCCCCGTTTCGCGCGTCAGCACAAACAGATAGGTCTTGTCATCGGTGACCACATACTCAAGCATCGCGCTATGCGCATCGGGCAAAAGCTCGGCGGCTTCTTGCATGGTTACAGGTTGGGCCTGGCCGCGCCTGATCTTTAATTCGGGATGCGCGGCATAGAGCGTGGCCTGAAAGGCTTCGTGGTCGAGGCGGGCCTTTTGCAGATCGGCTTTGAGCGCGGCCAGTCGCGCAGGGTCGGATTGAGGGCTTGCGCCCTCGCGCGTGATCTGAGAGTTGAGTGAAAACAACCTGCCCGTGAGCGTGCGTTCCTGATCTTGCTCGCCGACGGTCATCGCCTTGGTAACATTGATTCTGCCGCTGTTGAGCACATCCAGCAGCGCACGCGCTTTGGAGCGTTCGGCGTAGGCGAGCGCCTCGTCGTTCCTGCTTTCGGCGACCAGCAGATCAACCATCGCTTGATAAGGCGAGAGCTTGTCTTCAAAGTAACCCTGCTCGGCCTGCTCTCCTCCGATGATATCGGCGCGAATTGATTCAATCGTGGCGATGGCTTCATCAAAAGCTGAACGGGCCTGATCCGGCTGGTTCAATGCGCGATGAGCCTTACCGACGACGGTGAGGGCCTGCCACAGGTTTTCGCGTAACCCTCCTTCCCTGTCAATAGCGGCAGCGCGCTCGGCTAATTGCAATGCCTTTTTGTAGTCGCCCTGTTTGATGTTCAAAGAGCCGATGTTGCCCAGCGCCTCGCCAACCCCGAATTTGAAGCCGATGGATTCAGCCTGAGCAAGGCTCTTCTGGTAATTCTCTGTCGCACTCTGGAAGTCTCCTTGCATAACGTTTGCAGTGGCAAGATCGTTGAGAGTATTAACCAACATTACTTTGTCACCAACCTGCTCATCCTGAGCCTGAGCCTTCTGATAATACTCAATCGCCTTCGTGTAATCACCTTGCGAATCGTAAACATTGCCAATATTGGTGAGCGTGCTACCAATGCTAATGAGCATGCCGTTGGAACGGGGGGCCGCACCGATCAGGGCCTCCTTCATCGCGAGGCTCTTTTGATAGTATTCCATCGCCAGAGTGCTGTTGCCCTGAAAGTAATAAACAGATCCAATGTTATTCATTGTCAGGGCGATTCCTCCCTTGTCAGCAATCGCCTCGCTTATCGCCAGGGATTTTTGAAAGTACTGCAACGCCCTGTTGTAGTTGCCTTGCCGACGATAAACGATGCCGAGGTTGTTTAAGTTGGAGGCGATCTGTATTTTGCTGCCGAGTTCTTCGACAATCGCCAGACTCTTTTGGAAATTCTCCAATGCCGAGCCGTAGTCGCTAAGCTCGGCGTGAGAAATGGCAAGCCCCCGCTCTGCGAAAGCAATCGCGAGCTTATAGTCGATCTGTTCGGCCAGTCGCTCAAGCAGAGTAAAAGTGCGGATCGTTTCGCCAAACTGACTCTGCGCTCTCTGCTGTGTGCCAAGCTCGCTCAGCGCATTGCACAACTCGACATCCACAAGATCCTTTTCCACTGCCAGCAGCTTTGTTCGCTCCTCGTCGGTCTTCGTCGCAACGAGTGCCGAGGCCAGTTCCTCTTCCGATGATGACTCGCGCCAGACCTCCCATCCGTCGCTTTCCTTGATGAATTCGAGCGAGCGATTCATCTTGCCGAAACCGGCAGCCGCCTTGCCCGTTTTCGAATCGAGCGCGTTCATCTCGACCATGACGCGCACGCGAGCCTTGTCGCCCTCTATCGTCAGATCGCGGAAGGCCAGGCTTTTTAGCTCGATCTTTTCGATACCCACAAAGCGTTCTTCCATCACCTTGCGGCGCGCTTGGATCTCCGGGGATTTCGCGCTCCACAACCCTGTGAAGCCCTCCAAATCCTTCTTCGCATAAGCGGCAAAGAATTGTTGGGCGACGGCGCGCAACGCGGCTTCGTCGGTGGTCGAGGTCTGCGGGCGCGATTGATCTTGAGATAAACCGACTGATGAAAGACAAAAGATCACAAGCAGGATTCGTGACCGGAGCCTATTTGAATCAATCATAAGACCCCCATTTTCAAAGCGAAATTGTGGCTTGCGCGAGCGGCTTGCGTTGAGCCGCGTTATACATTGCGCCGCATCTGGTGAGGTTTTCATCGCCTTGAGACGCGCAATGAAATCGAATTCGAAATATCTTCTCGGAAGGCAACCAAATTGTGGCGCAAGTTTCGAGGGAAGTCAAAAGCATCCGGCTGGACATGCCCCTGGCTTTTTAGCGCTTGCTTCTCGCAAAAAAAAATTAGCCGCAGGTAATATGCCTGCGACCTTCCCATCTTTATCAACCGTGAAGAAGAAAAAGCGGTCAAAAATGGAACGACGGAAAGATGACTCAAATCGTTGTCGCAATCGGTTTTCTGACGGTGCAGACCTGTGGGAATTTTAGCAACCGATTCCGCGCGGAGGTTTCCTCCCGGCCAGCGCGGGCAGACATTTAACGCTTCCATCAGTGAAAGGAGAGCGAGAAAGTCATGAAAAACTCAAAGATGAAATTTACGGTGCTGGCCACAATCGCCTGTTTAATCATTGGCGTTGTGTGCGCAGGTATTCACGTGCGGGCCCAAAACCAGATCCAGACTCAGTCTGCCGTTCAGTTCGGCATACTCGGCATCGCGCGCGGCCAGACGGCCCGTATCAATGTTGCCAACGTATCGTCTCCAGATAATCCTCTGTTCCCGCCCGATCCCTGCCGTGTGACGATGTCGTTTGTTGACGCCGACGGCAACGTGCTCATCAATAATGCAGGCCAGCCGGTGCAGCGCGAGGTGACGCTGCAACCGGGCCACGCAGCCTTCCTGCAAATCAACGGCGATAACTACATCGAGCGCGGTCAGACGCGGCTCACTTTCCGCCCGGTGGTGACCGTGATGCCAGGCGATCCCAATCTTCCTCCTGACCCCTGCATACCGACACTTGAGGTGATAGACAACCTGACGGCAAGGACAACGCTGCTGAACCCCGGAGTCATTCGCGGCTTCAACCCGCAGCCCGACCCGCCCGGCGCGCAATAACCGGCCATCGGCAGGCGCGGCAAACTGCGCGGCCGCGCCTTTCAGCGGCAACCACAAACACATTGTGGCTCTATTTACTTACTGATCGTCTGCAAGACGAAAGGACGGAAGTTATGAGAAGCAAGAAGAATCGAACAACCCTGATCGCGTTATTGATCGCCGCCTTGTTTATACCCCTGAATCTATCGAGCCGACTTTCTGCGCAAGCGCAAGAGGTGGAAGCGGAAGCCGCCCCCGGCGGTCTCGATCCCAGTTTCGGCAACGGCGGCAAAGCAACTACAAATGTTTCCGGGTTACAGGCTTTCGGTAGGGCTTTGGCCGTTCAGCCGGACGGCAAGCTAATCGTAGTAGGGGATGTCTCAAACGCCGCCGGTGACTTCGCCGTCGCGCGTTTCAACTCCGACGGGACGCTGGATTCGAGCTTTGGCACTGGCGGGACCGTGATTACCGATTTCTACGGAAGCGGCGATTCCGCCGATGCCGTAGCCCTTCAACCTGACGGGCGAATCGTGGTGGCGGGCTATGCTCGAAGAGGTGGCTCCACTAATGAGTCCGCAGACTTTGCCATCGCCCGCTACAACGCAGACGGGAGCCTCGACCTGAGCTTCGGCAACGGCGGAAAGATGTCGGGAGACTACTCAGGCCATGCAGATGTTGCAACGGCAGTAGCGGTACTGCCGGACGGGCGACTGCTCATAAAGGGAAGCGGTTACGACCAGAACAGCGACGAATCTGGTGACTTCGAACTGGCGCGGCTCAATGCGAACGGCTTTCAGGATGGAAGTTTCGGCCCTTCCGGCGTTCCCGGCAGAGTCATTACAGACCTTTTTGGCCATCCAGATAGCCTTAATGCTCTCGCAATTCAAAGCGACGGAAAGATACTCGCCGCCGGCTCGGCCAATCTCGCACCCAACGAAGAAATGGAGGAGGCCGTGGTCGTCCGCTACAACGCTAACGGAGGCCTCGATCAGAGTTTTGGCAGCGGCGGAATAGTGACTACAGACTTCTTCGGGCAGCAAAGCCGCGCGAACGCAATCGCACTGAGCAAGGATGGAAAGATCATACTCGCTGGTTTGACCTTTGCCGCTGGCGCATTCAGCAAAAGCGATTTCGTGCTTATTCGATACAACGCCGACGGCAGCCTCGATACAACATTCGGCGCGGGCGGCAAAGTTACCACGGATTTCTCGGGATTGGGCGACAATGCGAGCGCCCTGGTATCGCAACCCGACGGCAAAATAGTTCTCGCCGGTTATTCATTTCTACCGACCGGCCCCTCCACCGGTGTAGCCTCGATGGCGCTTGCGCGCTATACGGTTGGCGATGTCGCGGCACCCGGGTTCTCGCTCGCCTTCACTGAATCCCCTGTGACCGGCGCGCGCGGCACAAAGGTGAAACTCCACGTGATGATCAACCGCACAGGCGGGTTCACGGGCAAGGTCACCGTCACCCCACCCGACACACTGCCGGTCGGTATAAAAGTCAAACCTCCGGCACCCATAAAGACGGGCGATGCGACCATAACTTTCAAATTGAAGATCAAAGGCGATGCGCAGGTAGGACACTTCCCACTTACCTTTACCGGAATGGATGACTCAGGTCGGGTGGGAACCGCAACCGTAACCGTCGAGGTTCAGTAGATGGTCGCCGGTTGATTCGATCAATAGGGGTCACGCAATGAATAAGATCAACGGATGGCTTATCGCATACGCCGTCGTGGGCTTCACATCAAAAAAGGAGAACTCGAAATGAAAAACTTCAAAAATTACCTTTTCGCGGCTATTGTCTTCGCGATCCTCATCGGCTCGCTGGTATTGTCAGACTCACGTGCCTCGCACGCCGCGCCGCCACCCGATAAAGATGTTGTGGTGGTGAATACGCAGTCAAATCCTGTGCCGGTTGCCGGCAACGTAGGCATAACGAATACGCCGACCGTTCAAGTCAGCAATGCCTTCAATTCGCCGCTGCCCGTGCGCGACGTGGATAACCCGGCGAGGCAGCCTTTTCAGAGAGAGTTGGATCCGCTCATACCTGCGGGATCGTTCACGGCTTCGGATTCCCTCACTGTGCCTGCGGGTAAGCGGCTTGTCATTGAGTTCGCTTCCGCGACGATCAACACGACTTCCGGAACGAAGATGTGGGTGCGCATCCAAACGACAACCAGCGGCTCGACCAATGCCCACACCCTTGTGCCGGAATTACAGGGGCCATTCTCGGCAGACAACTCAGACTTTTTCGTGGCCGCGCAACCGATGAAGGTCTTTGCCGATCCAGCTACACAGGTGATTGTCATCACAAGTGTGCTTGGTGGCGTCGCCAACAGCAACAGCGGTGCTGCTGTCGTGATGTCCGGCTATCTGGTGGACGTGCCATAATCGCAACATCTGATCGCCCGTCATCCTAGCAAATCCCATAGCCAGTCAACTGTCACTGACCGGTATTCAGTGAAAGGAGGAAATTGTGAGAAACAGAATGAGTTTCTTCGTAAATGTCGCCACCGACCCCTGACCGCCCGCTCGACGCGCGTTGACATAGAAAGGCTGAATTTCAAGTGAAGAGAAGGATTGGCGAACACATATCTCACAACAAGATAGCCATCTTTCTAAGCCAATCCCGGATTAAGAGGTGAAATGTAAAATGATTGACTATATGAATGACAACATAAGAAAAGCCACCTCTAAGGGCGGCTGTAATTTGTTGATCCTAAAAGTGGGCGCTACTGGACTCGAACCAGTGACCCCTGCCGTGTGAATGCAGGAATACCTTGTGTTTCGATGTCTAGCAACGCCTACTCGTGTATAGAAAATCTTTTATTTGCGAGCGTTTACAAGTATGATTGTCTAGTGATGTCAATTCATTGTCTGCTGATGTCGGGCTTCAATGTTTGACCATTTGTTTGACCAAATCTGTCAAACTTCAATGGTTCGCAAGCCCACTTTTATGCAGGAGGTATGCTATGGCAAGGCCCAAAACAGGTGCGGCGATCTACAAATGGAAAGTCAGAAACGGCAAAAAGATCAAGCGATGGTTTGCTTGCATAACCTATAGACAAACAAGGCAAGCGGCGCCAATGGCTACAGAAGCCCGAAGATAATACGAAGACAGCGGCGCGTGAGCTTGCCAAGAAAATGCTTGGGGAGATCGAAGGACAGGGAGAGAAGGCGATTGACGCATCCAATATGACATTCGCCCAGCTTGCCGACTACTACCAGCGAACCTACCTTGTAGAACCTGAATATGTGGACGGCAGGAAAGTTGCGGGCTATAGGAGTCGCTATGAACTTCAACTGCGCCTGAACATCCTCACAGACTATTTTGCGAAGGAGAAAATAAAATCCATCACGCATGGCGATTTGGAACGCTTCAAATCCATCAGGCTTAAAACTCCTGTTGTATTTGGGAAAAATACACGCGGAACGGATAAGCCAGGAAATCAAACAGAACGACAAAGATCCATCGGAACCGTTCATAAAGAGTTGAGCCTGCTTCGCCGAGTCTTCAATGTTGCCGTAGCAAAACGGCTGGATTCTCAAGAACCCGTTTGTGATGGGTAACTCTCTCATCAATCCGGGCGATGAAAGGCATCGGGAGCGGATATTGACTCGTGATGAAGAAGAAAAACTGCTGGCTGTATGCACAGGAGCGAAGGCACATTTAAGGCCCATCGTCATCATGGCTTTGGATACTGGGATGCGCCGAGGCGAAATTTTCAAGCTCAAATGGTCAGATATTGATTTTGAGAACGGGCTTGTCAACATACAGGCATTCAATACCAAGACCATGAGGCAGCGCCAAGTTGCAATTACCTCACGACTGGCCCAAGAGCTACAGGCGTTGTGGGAAAGCTCCCCCCTCAATCCTGATGGTTTTGTGTTTGGGGTAGCAAACGTCAAAAAAGCATTCAGCAAGGCTAGAATAGTTGCAGGGCTTCCCGATCTGAGATTTCACGACCTGCGCCACACGCACGCCACAAGGCTTGTATCTGGCCATGTCCCTCTGTCTGAGGTAGGGCGAGTTCTCGGGCATACTCAGGCTAATACGACCTATCGTTATGTGAATGCTAATGTAGAGACTGCAAAGAGGGCTGCTGCGGTACTCGATGAGTTCAATTCAAAAGAGGAAACACAAAAACCAAAGGAAATAATCCGCTGAAGAATCAGGAGGCTCATTATGGACAAGGAGGAGAAGATTGGAGGACTCAATTTATTGGCATCCCTTCATGGTGGGCCGCCCCTTATAAGGTTTGTAAAGAAGGCTGCCTCGTCCAAGTTGCCTATCTGCCCAGGGGATGCTGTTGTTGAAGATATTAGCGGGCAGATAGAGTCAGGGAGTGTGGCAACCCCAGGAAAGAGCTATTACGCAGGTGTTTCGCTCAATTATGGTCCGCCCGACACCGAAACACATCATGCTGTGATTGTTGATCCGAATGCAGTATATGAGTGTGCTTCCAATGAAGATGACGAATTGCTCTCAACAAAGCATCGCGGTGAGTATTGCAATCTCGAATTAGGGGTCAGCAAAACCAGACAATCCCAACATAAGCTTGATGCCCCGTCTGTATCTACCAATCCTGACAACGACATGCTTATAACCGGGCTATCCCCCTTTCCTCCAGAGAACGATTCGTGGCGTGTAGAGGTCACAATCAACAAACTTGACATTGCTGCGGGATCTGAACGGAGTAGCCGAAAGACAGCCAGACGTGGTCGTCCACCGCTATTCACCAGCAAAGAAGCCTTTGAACGAACTTTGCAAACGGCTTTTGGTTTGGCTCAAGCGGATAACGCCTTTCATGAGGAGCGAGTAGCACACGAGATTGATAGACTCATAAGGAATGGGAACGGAAGTTTTACCGAACGCCAGCTAAGGAAGGAGTTAGATCGCTATTACCCTGAATTACAAGGTGACAGCCAGAGATGGCCCAGAATCATCTTTAAGTTTTTGAGGCTGAGAAGTTAAAGAACCAATTGAATTCTCACCGGACTAAATTCGTAATTTAGTCCTCGACAGCCATAGTAATGTGTAGGCAGTGGTGAACATCAATAACGCCACTGCCTATTTTTTATCTATTGGAGGGAACTATGAGCACCGCAGTCACAGCACTTAATGATGATATGGACAGATTGATGAGTGAACGTGAGTTTCTGCAAAGAATTAAGATCAGTCGAGCGCAGCTAAATATTTACAAATCCAAGAAACTCATCACATATTTCAAAGTCGGACGTAGGGTTCTTTACGACTCTCAATCACTTGAAGACTTCAAGACAAACTGCGCTCGGCGCGTCGAGGCAAAGGTACGGTCGTGATGATTGAGAATGGGAGGGCGCTTGAGCTACGCAATTTCATTATTCAAGAGCAAGCATGACAAATCCCCGCAGATCGTTCATCACGATTGGGCTGCTATATGCAGGTATCTTGCTTGTCCAGTTGTGCGCGCCGAAAAGGATGGTCCGCTATTCTCACCCGCGACCTTCAAACCACCTGAGCGGAAAAAGGCAAATGTCACCGAGATTTCTATGCTGGTGCTTGATTATGACCATCACGCCGCGCTTGATGAGGATCTACAACCCTGGCTTGATCTGGGTTTTTGCTTCGGGGTTTATACGACTCATTCGCATAGGCGTGTCGTTATTTCAAATCCAACAGTGGAAGAGCGTTTTCGCATCATCATCCCTTTATCTGAACCTGTCCCATCTTCGCTATTTTCGCGGCTTTGGCAATGGGCTGCCAAAGTCTCAGGCGGCAAGATTGATCCGCAGGCAAAAGATGAATCTCGAATGTTTTATATGCCAGCGAAGGCTTTACCCGATGCGCCTTATGAGTATCACCTATTTGACGGCAAGACGCTGAACTGGCGCAAAATTATCGAGACTGCCCAAGAATCATCGCGATTGGTTGAACAGATGAGCAAAGATACTGATACCAATTCAAATTATTCGACGTGGGATGAGCTTAATGCTGAACTCAGGCGGCGCATCATGTATGATCCGACTGCGAAGCAAAATGGTGACGGCTTCTATCACTGCCGTGCGCGCTGCCATGTTCCCAAAAGCGATGCGGGCATCATGTTCAATCCGGCCACAGGCGCAGTCAGATGCCAGAAAGGGTGCTTTCATGCAGCATTGCTTCATTCGTTTGGACTGCCTGAGCAACCGAATGGCAAGCATGGTCATTCTCAACCCGGCAAACATCTAAGCGACGATGCCCTGGCTTCGCTTCGCAATCTCAAAGTTGGCGCGACGATTGCCGATATTGAGAAGGCATTCAGAGACTTTGCTGATGCCGTAAAACCGCTTGATGAACTTGCGCGAGGAATTGCGCGAGAGGAGGCTATAAAAATTCTCAAAGAGCGCGGCTTCTCAAGTCCTGCTCGATTGATTGATGTTGCAATGCCGAAACTTGAGAGCGATGAGGAAGAATCAAAAGGGCTTGATTTGCGCGATCCTGCCCTGTGGCCTGAGCCGGTTGATGGCGCAATCATGCTTGACGAAATCACTGCTGTTGTAAACCGCTTCCTTTCGGCCTCCAAACATACTTTCAAGGCAATCGCTCTATGGATTGTCTATACCTACGCTTTCGATCTATTCGACATTTCTCCATTGCTCGCAATAACCAGTCCAGAGAAGAGATGCGGCAAGACCACGCTTTTGACTCTGCTATACGCGCTTGCCCCGCGTCCGCTCGCAGTCGCAAACATAACTCCAAGCGCCCTATTTAGAACCGTAGAGAAATATCAACCCACCCTGCTGATTGATGAGGCGGATTCATTCTTAACGGATAATGAGGAGTTGAGAGGCATTCTCAATAGCGGACATCGGAAAGCCACCAGCTACATCATTCGTACAACAGGGGAAGATTACGAACCTCGGCGATTCACTACATGGTCACCGAAAGCGATAGCCTTAATAGGAGCCTTGCCCGGCACACTTGAAGATCGAGCCATTATCATTCGCTTACAACGCAAGCGCGCAAACGATAATATCGAGCGGCTAAGGTTTGATCGTCTGGGAGAGTTTGAGCACTTACGTCGTCGCTCTGCTCGATGGGTTGATGAAATGAAGAAACAACTTCGGGCGGCCGATCCTGATATCCCTTCTGAAATCACTAACGACCGCGCACGCGACAACTGGCGACCATTGTTTGCCATTGCCGATACTGCTGGTGGCGACTGGCCGCGAGAAGCGCGCATTATCGCCCGAACGATGGCCGGTGAGAAGCCTGATTCGGAATCAGCCAGAACATTGTTGCTTGGTGACCTCAAAGTAATCTTTGCTGAAGATCGGGAGCGGCTGACATCAGACGAAATAATTCAATCTCTCATCGAGATGGAATCACGGCCTTGGGCAGAGTATAAGAGCGGGAAGGCTTTAAGCAAAGTTGGATTAGCTCGCCTTCTTAAACCTTTTGGAGTCGAACCTACGAAATGGCGCGAGCGGGACCAAACACAGCGAGGGTACTTGCGAAATGATTTTGAGGATGTCTTTGCCAGATACCTGATGATCGAGTCGCCACACTCGCCACAAGTCCTGAAATCAACAACTTACAATGAATTTGAGTCGCCACAAGATGCCTATTCTGTGGCGACTGGAAATGGCGATAATTCTTTGAAAACAAAGTCTGTGGCGAGTGTGGCGACTCAAAAAGAGGAAGTAGAGCGGGAGGTGCTCGAAATATGACCGCAGTTGAGTTGTTAACCGAACTGCGCGAGCGGGGGATATTCATCGAAACCAGTGGCAACCGCTTGCGGATTGATGCTCCAAGGGGAGCCGTTACACCTGAATTACGCGAAGCTCTGGTAGAGCATAAGTCTCAGGTCATCGCGCTCATTGCTATTACTGATACTGATATAGCTTGGAGGGTAAAAGCCATGCTGCCACAGATACCGGATGTTGGACCAATCCCATTTCTAGTAGCGCGGGAAGCAGTGGAGCCGCAGAAGGAATGCTGCCTGAGTTGCGGCGACCCATTGAACTTCGGTGACGCTTACCAATGCACTCCCTGTAGCCGCGCCGCGAATCAAGCACTTGAATTTGCAATGTCACGACAACACGACAATCCAAAGAATCAAGAGGGAGATGAAAAAAGATGTTAGCCAGAAATGAGGTTCGGGATTGAAAACAAAAACAGCCGAAATGTTACCTAAGAATCTGCCTGCTGCCCTCTGCCCTCAATACGTGCGATGTGGCAAATCAGGATGCAAGTGTGCAAATGGCGAACTTCACGGTCCCTACTTCTATTGCTTCTGGCGCGAAGACGGCAGACTCCGCAAGGCTTACGTCAGGAAGAGTGATGTTGAGCGCGTTCGTGATCTGTGCCAAGCCAATCGCCGAATCAGGCAAACGATAAATATTGACTTTGAACTTTGGAGAAATCTGCAAATCGAACTCAGGGAGGTTGAGTCCTATGTCCGCAAGAAAAAAAACTGAAACACCTACTGCCTTAATCGAGATGGAAATCGAACCACTCGCCCACCGCATGGCGGATGCTTATTGGAGGGCATTGAAAGCTGATGCCGAAGGACGCATTGGTGGCCTTGGTTATGCTCGCTACGACAAACAACAACTCCTTGATGCTGCCCCTGCCGGTATTGAATGGCGTGAGCTTTCCTATGCGGAGCAGGTTGAGCCGGGAACGGGATTTGAGGTTTACGACCATATCAAACAGCTTGCTCGTGAAGACCTGGAAAGCGGGGAACGAGCGGCCGATGTCGTTGCAAGTTCGATGATGCGCCCCTGGATAAAGGCTCGCTATCTGGCACTACGCGAATCATTCATTACTGATTGGAGGCCGACAGGAAGTATAGAGATGAGGCTGATCGAGATGATGGCGCACCTCTACACGACGTATGAGCACTGGATGGAGCTTTCGGTGCAGCGAGTGGCGATAGAATGTCAAGAAGAGACGTATCAGATAAAAGAAAGAGGAGGCAAGTGGAGAGCGGTTTCTGTGACTGGGGATGCAGATGCGCAACAGGCTACTGAGATGGCAGATAGATATAATCGGTTATTCCTGCGGACTCTTCGCCAATTGCGTGATTTACGGCGCTACAATCTGCCGGTGACGATCAATAACCCGCAGCAGGTAAATATCGCAGCCGATGGCGGGCAGCAGGTAAATGTGCAGAAGAATAAACAGAGAAAGAAACCGGCAAGGAAAGAGTCTAACAGTGTCAACAGGCGCAAGCACAGCAAAAGGGCAACGAAACCAGAGCCAAAGCAACTTGCACCGAAATCACCAGAAGAAAGTATAAGAATAGAGCCTGTAAAGGGTCAGCGACAGGATGGATCAGTAGTTACTGGCTCGCGGCGGTTTAGAGTGGCGAAATGAGGAGTGGCCAAGAATCCGTAGCAGATGAATTTTGGAAGGAGGTAATGGTATCAAGTATCACGGACAATCCATTCCAATTCCCGCCCCAACATATCTGGGTCTTTCGAGACATGAAAAGCCCACCGACCGAGTTTGCCCCAATTATTGACGGCTGAAATCCATCGTTGCATGGATTGATGCTTGGCCCGGTCCTGGTCGTCCTCGTAGCCCTTAATTTCCAGCACGAGAGTCACACCGTTAGCCAGCCGCACTATGAAGTCGGGAGTGTAGGCATGACCGATTCCCAAGTATTCATACGGGATTACAAATTCAAGATGGTCATTGCGAGCATAGAAAGCGACATTCTTCGATTGCTCAAGTCTAAATGCCGCAGATTGTTCCCACGTCGCTGTATCGGCAGCCACCAAGTTGATGTGGCTCTTTGCTGTGTGGTAACAGGGCCGTGTGGTCTTGAAATCCACCGACGACGTTGACCCGATTGGTTTGTAGCGATTGAGGATCGGCAGGAGCGGAGGCTCGCCTTTTTCATCATCCGGCTCGATGGCATCAAGCAATCGCTCGACCGTGCGCTTGACGTATGTTTCCAATCCCAGTTCGCACGAATGACATCCATGAAAATCAACTTTTCGGCTAACGTAATCTTCGACCAGTCGCATTACCTGTGGAAATAACTGATGACGCGATTGAAGCCGCAACCGGGGCCGCGCCTCACCGACTCCCTCCGTCAGAGCATAGACTACCTGCCGGGCTATCTCGAATTTGATGGTCTGCAAATGCGTACTCGTGTAATAGGCTTCCCGGTCTTGCTCGTCAAACTCAAACCCGCCCCCAATATTCGGGCTTCCCATCTGAATGCCTACCTGTGGTTTCACGAATATGGCCGTTGGCGTGTGCGATGGCTGCAAAACAAGCATTTGCATTTTGCCGATGTCCGCTTTAATAAGATTTGAGCGCAAGGCGAAGGCATATCTTTCGATGACAGGAAAACGCATTTCATATTGACTTCGCTCAGGCATGGCTCGAACCTGATTTTTTGGTTTGTCTTCGGGCGCAGGCTGTTTGGCTTTCTTCCTTTGAAGGGAATGACTGAAAACGGTATGCCGTAAACGTCTACATACTCTTCGGTGAGCCTTCCCGTTTCAGGGTCAGGCGTGTAATCCATCCTTCGCAATCCGCGCCCGACAACCTGCTCGCATAATAACTGGCTGCCGAATGCTCGCAACCCAAGAATGTGAGTTACGTTGTTTGCATCCCAGCCTTCGGTCAACATCTGCACAGACACGACACAGCGCACCTGTTCGCCCGGCTTGCCCGGTTTGCCCACGGTTGCGACAATCTCGCGGAGTTCTTCTGCGGCATCGCTACGGCTGACCTTCGGGTCTTCGCTCTCAGCTTCGGCCAATAACTTGGAATCTATTCGCAACGTAGCGCGAAAGCCCTCTCGATTCGAGAAGAGTTCAGGGAATATCTTGCCTGTCCCGTAAACGGTTTTGGTTTTGGCCTTCTTCTTTCGCCTGCGTCGAGGTCTGTCTTCTTCATCCTCTTCGTCGTCATCCTCCGGCACAACTTCTATAACATCTTCGCCTGATATGTTCTTGTAAAACAATTCCGCGATGTCCGTGTTATCGCAGACTATTATCATCACGGGCGGCGTCTTCTCCTTTTCAGATGAGGCTTGCTCGATGTACTCGTATCGCTCCTTCCACTGGCTGGCAAGAGTGATGAGCGCGTCTTCGGCTTCGCGCCATACTATCTCAGGCTTAGGTTTGCCACCGGGGAGCTTCTCGCCCGGTTGAAGACGATCAGTGATATGTTTCCAGAGGGCAAAGTATTTTGGTTCAGGTCGCCCCGTTGTGTCGCTCACAGGCAGGCGAGGAATTTTGACTATGCCCGACTCGATAGCATCAACAAGCCCGAAATCGCTGACCAGCCAGGGTAAAGGCGAGCCTTCGATATAGCCGCTGCCCTGCAAGTAAAATGGCGTTGCCGAAAGGTCTACGCAGAACCGCACACCGCAAGCCTGATTGATTTTGTCCAATCCAGACACCCAGACAGTAGCCTCTTCGCGTTCGGCCTTTTCGGCTGCGTTTAGTCGCTCGGTTTCCTCTACGGGTGCGGGGCGGTAGGCATGACGCGCCTCGTCGTTTAAGACCATCACAGGCGCGCGGTCGTAAAGGTCTCCGAGCACTCGCCGGGCGAATGCATCGGGGCCTTCCGGCCCCTTGTTGACAACCGTATAACTCTTGCCGCCTTCTACATGTCGGATTCGGGCGCGAACAAATGCCAGTTTGTCACAAGCACTTTGCCCTTCTTTAGCTCAGGCATCAATTGCGAAGGCACAACATCAAAGGCCGAATAGTAATTGTCTTCGTTATCAGGCCGCAAAACCTGCAACCGCTCCTTGACTGTCAGATTTGGGCAGACTACGAGCGCCGCCGATGGAAACGCTCATCGCCCGGCACACGGCCACGATTGCAGAAGGCCCACGCAACGAGCATTGCCATCACAACGGTTTTTCCGCTGCCCGTTGCCATCTTTGAGCCATAGCGAGTTAGAGCCTCTAACCCCGATTCGTTCGGGTGGTCAATTAGTGCGGGATAAACTCTAAGCTGTGCTCCCGTCCCCAGAAACGAAGGTCGCTCGCCTTTGAGAAGTCGCCGGTAATCGTCAAGACTCACATCGGGTTTCCATCTGGATCGCTTACCGGACGAGAGATTTCCGTCAAATAAATGATCGTCTCTGCGGCCTCGCGCTGGCAAAAGAAGAAGCGGCGCGGGCGGTCTTCGCGCGCCCAATAGGCGAGCAGAGTCTTTGTTACCTGTGTCGCGCCTTCGTAGTTCGATCTTCGCCATCGGCCCACGTCGGCGCGCAAGGCATTGACCAGAGGAAGATCGTCGCGTTCTTCTTCGGCAAACAGTTGCGCCTGCACAGCGCCGGTTCGCTGTGTTTTAAACCAGTAACTCGCGGGTCGCCTGCCCGGTTCCTCCCTCGCTTCGCCTGTGACCGTATCATAAAGCCAGTGCTTGTCCGGCTCATCATAAGGATTACAGAGGATAGGCTTGTTGACAGGTTGAACGGGTATTTCAAGCTGATTAGGAGTCACCATATCGCGCCTCCCCTTTGCCGAATAACCTGTGAACGCGCATGACCTCGTTGCCTCGCGGGTCAATCACTTTTACCGCCGCTCGTTTATGCTTGCCTGCCGGAAAGGGCAGGGATGTAGTGCCGCTGAAAACATCGAAATGATCTTCGTCAATCACACCCTTTAAGGCTCGTTCCAGTTTCTTCCACGCGCTCTTGTCTGGAAAGAATGCCTGAGTGATGCAGAACGTCCGCCCATCATAATCGGCGTCCAAAAACCATGCGGCTACTTTATCGGCGTTCGTGGGGAGGAGGGTATTGTCTACGGGGTTATAGATGTCCACGCCTTCCATCTCGATTACGAATAGCCCTTCATCCGTCTGGTCAATACTTGTGCGCGGGCTGCCGAACACCGTAAATATCTGGCTATTTGGAGTCTCTTTCAGCAGATCGCCCATGTTCACATCGGGGCGAATGTGAGCCAGATGAGATCGCACATTCGGATTTGTATCATCTTGAATTATAGCCTGAGCCGAGGCGTCGAAACTAAACCCCGCAAAGACCAGTTCATCGAATCCTCTACGGTAGGCCATACGCAATGCGTTCTCAACCTGAAAGGCGGTCACGGGTCCGAATTGCGGGCCAAAGGATACGGCGACGGCTCGCGCCTGCCCGTCTTCGGATTCCCATTCGCCTTCGGCGTGAAGATACTCGCCGCCGCTGATCGCTTCCAGTCGAGTAAACTCGGCGACTTTGTTATTAGGAAAACGGACCCCATCGGCGCGGAGCAATCTGAGCATCTTGTCGAGGTAGGCTTCGGCATTGATGGGATCATCTTCGGCCTCGGCCTGTTGATTAAAGGTTTCAAGCTCGTCGGGTTGACCGCCAATGGGCGATTCCCATTCGAGCGATTCTTCGGCGGGCATAACGGCTTCCATTGTGAACGGGCCGGAGACGCGCACAACCTTGCGCTCGATTTCGGGTTGGTCAACGAGTTCTTCCTGATCGGCGCTTGCGGCGATGCAATCATTAACTTCATCCATCTTTGAGCGCCAGACAGCGCGATACTCTTCGAGAGCCGTCTTGAGTTGATCGGGCTAATCCTCATCCGTATCGAATGGAACTTCCCACTCCATCCACTCGCCTTTAGGCAAAATCCAACGTCTGCGGTCGGCGTCGGTGACAGACCGCTTGCCGTCGCGTTTCTCTTTCTCTTTAAGTTTTGTCAGCAACTTTTGACGCAATTCTGATGATACAGATTTCAGCGCGTGGTTGAGATGATTGAGCTTCGCATCGAGCAGAGGTTGATGTTTTGCGAAAATGGAATCAAGGGCGACGTTCTGGGCAATGCTTTTGAGCGTGATATGCGGGACAGTTTTATAGACAAAGCCTTTGGCGGGATTGGCTGTATCATCTGTTTGCTCATTACTATCTTTAACCGTGTAGAAGGGAAAAGTTGCGGTCATCAATCTTTGACGAGCCAGAGCGAGAGCTACGCGGCTGGTATCAATCGTGATCCATCGTCTACCCCAGTGTTCTGCAACAAAAGCTGTCGTGCCACTTCCGCAGGTCGGATCAAGCACAAGGTCGCCTGGGTCTGTTGACATTAGAAGGCAGCGTTCGATGATTTTCGTAGCTGTTTGAACGACATAAACTTTTGTTTCTGTAAAATTGCCGGTAGCGGTATCATCCCAAAAATTTGTATGTGGTATCGCAGGAAAATCATCCAGGAATCGAACAAATCGGACACTGTTTGCAGCGATATGAATTCTGTCTGCTTGAGCCAGCCTCGCCATGCCTTGTAAGTTTGTCTTCCAGTGATCACGTACAGGAATTGTATATGTCTGCCCTGCATAATCAAACGGAAATGGACCTTCGGAACTGCCACCCTGTGAGGTAAGCGAGGTAGGGGCGTATAGCTTCGCGCCTTCTGGCAAAACTGATTTTCCCTCACGTTCCTCTTTTCGAAGCCCTCGCATTTCTCCATTTGGCGACAACACCCAACTGTAATGACCAGCTTCTTCTGGGGTAGCTATCTTTTCTCGAAAGGTTTGATTGAATGTTATATCCTCTTTTGATTTTGCATACCAGAGCAGATAATCACATACATTAGGAACAAGCTCGGCACTTTGTCCAGCGGTTTTAACAAGTGTTATTACACTGCAAAAATTTTGCGCTTCGAATATCTCATCCAGCAACTCTCTGACGTGATGAAGATTCTCATCTCCAATCTGCACGAAGATGCTACCTGTATCCGCGAGCAATTCTTTCGCCAAAAATAAACCGATCACGCAAATACGCCAGATATGAATGCACGCCGAGCGTCCAAGTATCTCGATATGCCTTCACCGTTTCAGGCTCGCGCGTCAGGTCGCTCTCTTTGTCCTTAACATCGCGCTTCCCTATTTCGGGCTGAAAGTTTGACGCGAACTTGATCCCATACGGCGGGTCGATGTAGATCATCTGCACCTTGCCCGCGAGGTCTTCTCTTCGCGCAAGGCTCGCCATTACTTGCAGCGAATCTCCGAGTATCATCCGGTTTGTCCAGTCTACATCGTGCTGATAGAACTGAACGGCCTCGCGGTAATCCTGCTCTGGGTCGGCAAACAGCGACCGCTGAACATCCTCGCGCTTTGCCACCTTGAGGATTGCCTGTGTCGAGATGCGCTCGTGGATGTGGAGCGCAACCGGATCAACTTCAAAACTTTTCTTCTCGCGCTTGCCTGCCCATTCAAGCCACGGCTCGTGGTTACGTAGGGCATTGGCCAGCGTCTCGGCCTCTTCGGCCGTCAGTGCGCGAGTGCGCGCTATGTTCAATAGTTCGGGCAATACATCTGAGCTTGCTGTAGGGTCCGAGCGCAAGACAGGCGGCAGATGAGGATTATACTCATAGACGACCTTTGGAGATTCGCGCACCATGCCTCGTGCAGCTATTCCTGCGGGCGGGTTGTCTTTCGTTTTGCCTCGTGGCGATAATCTATTACGGAAGTTTCCGAAGTCTTCGATGATTTCTTTCTCGGCATCTCTACCCTTTCTTGGTCCGGTTGTTTAATTGAGAGCTACTGAAGGTTCAGTCTTTGTCAGTTTGAATCATCGCTACGGCCCCTGTCTCATAGGCCCGGTTTATAAACTCATTGATTATTGAGGCCAGAAGCTTTCTGCGTTCTTCAAGAAATTCCCGATAATTCTCTATTTTCCATAACTTTTCATCCATAGGGATTTGCTGTTGGATCAATGCTTTCTGGCCACGTTGAGCAATTATATCTTTGAAGTAATCAATCGGGGCTTTGTTGGATATACGGCGATTCGTTCGACCGGTGATGAAAGCCATGTCGGCAATCTCGTTAATCTCAGCCTTTTCATATCCGGCTTTTTGCAGCAGCGATTTTGGGAAGATATGATGGAACTGAATGAAATGGTATCTGCCCTGATGAGTAAGCGATAGACCAAGCCCCGAAAACCAATCCTTTGCGCCCGCGTGCTTGAGCGCCAGATAGGCTAATGAGAATAGGGCGCTACGCGCTCCACGGCCCGTAAAATCGGATGGCTCGATAATCAATCGGGCAAACTGGCTCTCCAAAGGCCCCATCAAGCTTTCAGGCCCGTTTCCGCGAAAGAGAAGATTCAGATCCGCATCCAGTTTTGTTTCGCTCGAACTGGAATAATGAGCGCGAGCATTAGCGATGTATAGCCACCTTAACAGATTGCGCTCATCTTCACTCGATAACCGCTCATCGCGTAACACGCTCAGGACGGCGATAGGAATCATCAGGAACGGCGAAGAAAGAAGCGTTTCATCTTCGATGCCCGCGTTTGCCTTTAAGTAATTGATCGAGAATCGCAATCCATCTTTTGTTTTCTCCCATGCGGTTTCCAGCACTTCCTTTGACAATGAGCTTACGGTGCGGAAGCGGCTCTGCTGAGTTGCGAAAACAACCAGAGTGCGAACGATCAGGCCGAGGTCGAGCGTAAACCAGCTTTCCTCACACTCATCAATGAACTCCTCGAATAGCTTTAACGAATTAGGCCATTTTGCGGTGACGAGAGCCAGAGCCAAGTCCGAACCGCGAAGCTTGATGCCCAGAGAGTTGACGCGCACAAATATTTCCGTGACCTCTTCATAGGAATAGTCTCGCGGAAGGATTTGCATGACATACATATAATTGCGAATGGCTCTTACTGCTTGAAGACGGCGGGTATAAACTTCATAACCAGGATCATCAGGCGAAGAGACCAGACCCTTTACCAGTTGCCAGTCGCTCGCTCTCCCTTGAAAATATCCGAAACCAAACCCAGGATGGCGAGGACAACAGTGCGCGGCTGGCTACGACAAAGGTACGCTGTCTGAGGCGTTCTTGAATCGAAGGCGTGTACTCATCGTCTTCACCTTCCATTATGGTTTCGTCATCACCGTTCATAGAAGTAGAATCGTCCTCAATCTCAAGGATTTCAGCGGGCGGTCCATCGGGATGATCCAGATTGAAAGCTATATCAATAGGCCGCTTTCTATTCTTCACAATAACAGGTTCGCCTCTTAATACAGCGGAAAGGGAAGTGAGGCGCTGTTGACCATCCAGCAAGAGTTTGTGACCGGCGAACGGGCTAAAAGCTTGTTGCACTGCCAGATTTCTACTGGGCTGTGCTTGATCCGTCTCCCAAACGAGTATGCTGCCGGAAGGGTAGGCGCGATAGAGCGAGTCAAGCAGATCGCGCACACGAGTCGAGGTCCAGACATAGCGCCGTTGCATTTCGGGGAGACGAAGTTCCCCTCTGGAAATCATTTCCACAAGCTCAGAAACCGAAATATCAGTCTTTGGCATACTTGAGTCACCGTTTTAGTAATACGCTTAAATCCCCGCTGCTTGCGGCGGGGATGAATAAACGATCTTGGCGGCAGGCTCGATGCCATCGCCAAGATGATACAGATAAATAATCCGGCTCCGCTGCAAAGCCCCGCTGCTTGCGGCGGGGTTCTTTACTTTTGCCTCTGGCAGGCCGTAAGCTGCTTCCTTCAAAATCTGCACAATACACCGATATGGTGGCTGAATAAGCCTCGATTACCGGAAGGTTGTGAATACCCTGAGATAATACACACCGAGGACTTCCGCATCATACCAAAGAATCTGAGCAGGGTAAATACAACCTTCCATCTTCTAACGGCCCTTCCCATCTCATACTTTTTTGAAGCCTCTATAGAGTCCGCCAGACAATAATACTTGCAAAAAATCTGTGTGCTGATGCGTCTATCAATAGTGACTATAGGATTCTTCAGGGGCATTTCGCATTGTTTGCTGGTTGAGTGAGTTACCTTAATTCTTGAATGTCGGAAATTGCTGACCGTATACTATACCCACAAGAGGGTCCAAGCACCTTTTGAAGCGTTTGTAGCAGTTCGATTTTGATTTTAAGTTCTATTTGCTCTCACCTTGCATCGAAGGTTGCTCACAAAGCATACTAGGCTAAGAATGACAGTGACTAAGGAGTGCGTATGATTTTCGAATTTGAAGGCAAAAGACCATCAATAGGAAAAGGCGTATTCATTGCCCCAACTGCTGTAATAATTGGGGACGTGGTAATTGGCGATGGCTCAAGTGTTTGGCATGGCGCAGTGTTGCGTGGTGATGATGGCAAAATCACTATAGGCCGCAATAGCAATATTCAAGACAATGCTGTACTCCATACTTCTCCTGAGTACCCAACCATATTAGCTGACGAAGTGACAATTGGGCATGGCGCACTCCTGGAAGGCTGCACTATTGAATCAGGCGCAATTGTTGGCATGGGCGCCATTGTGCTGGAAAACACAGTGGTGGAAGAACAAGCCATGCTTGCAGCAGGCAGCGTAGTCAGGCCGGGCACAAGAATTCCGCGATGATTCCTAGCGGCAGGTATACCGGCAATAGTAAAGAAGGAACTTACTGATGAGGCGTTGAGGTTGTTAGCCAAGGGTACTACAACTTACCGCAATCTTACACGTAGTTATCTTGAAGCCAGGCTTGATGATTTCGGCTCATTAAGTAAATGAACAAAGATTCTATGTGAAAGGGATCAATTATGGATTATTGCTATGTTGACTACGGTGGGATACAATCCACCAGGATTTCAACAAACTTAGACTGTCTAATACTATGAAAGTTGTTTTAGTAAATCCTCCCAGATCGCTTTATGACTTGACGGAATTGAGTCCACCACTAGGGTTGCTTAGACTCGGAACGGTGGCACGCAATCTGGGCGTCGAAGTTAGCATTCTGGATTTTAACCTTCTTTATCACCTTGATGATGAGTTTCAGGATTCATCGTTTTATCAAAAGGCCAGTGAGGTATTACTAGCGCATGACGCAGATGTATATGGCTTCACTTCGATGGGGATTGATTCTCATATAGGGTTAGAACTTGCTCGATTAGTAAAAGAAGGGAAGGCAAACACCATCACGGTTTTTGGGGGACCGCATTTCTCTAGCATTGCGAACGACCTCTTGGACACATACCCTTGGGTGGATTTCGTCATTGAAGGAGAAGGAGAAACCCCTTTCAAAGAATTAATTGAAGCCCATATTAAGAACAAAAAGCATATAGTATCAGAGCTAGTTGGTTTACAAGGTCGAGGTAGCCTATTTACTAGCCAATTGCAAAATATAGGACTTCGCAAATTGCCTTTCATCGACTATGATTTGGTTGATTTGAAGCCGTATTTCCAAGTAAATCCATTGAGAATTTTCAATTTTGAGGGGGGGCGAGGTTGTAGATATAAATGTACTTTTTGTTATAGCCCCACACACTATAGCGGTTTTAGAGATTTCGATGTGGAAACAAAACTTGAGGAGATTTATCGCCTTAAGAAACTGGGTATTAATCACCTATTCTTTGTAGAAGATAATTTTTTGAATAATTCTTCTTCCGCCATTGAATTCTGCCGAGAACTAGAAGCTGCTCGATTAGATATGAGTTGGACTTGTTATGCAACATTTCCTCAGTTGACAGCAAAAGTCATAAATTGGATGGCCAGGGCTGGCTGTTCCTCTGTATTTACAGGTGTTGATGCTGTTGGCAAGTCATCTCAAAAGGCGTTTCAAAAGAGTTTTTTGCAACATTCAACACAGCTTGATTATAAATTGACCCAATGTGCTGAAGCTGGTATATTGCCGACCTGTGCTTTTCTGATAAGTCCCCCATCTCATTCCTGTGGGGGGGATATAGTAGAGACGCTAAGAATGGCATTGAAGGCTCGAAACAGCGGGGCGGAAGTTAGACTAAACACACTAACTTTGTACAACCGCACTGGTGCTAAAGCTGCATATCAATCACTAATAGAGAGCGATAATTTGCGAACTAGACTATTATTTGATGTGCCTGATATTGTCGAGAAGAATGATTATGCGGACCAACGTCCCGACTTATTTCCCTTCCACTCCCGGTATGTTCCAAAGCCTGAGTGGAAAGAATTCCTGTATATGGCACATTGCCTCTTCACACTCTTCTACTGTTATCCGAAAACTTTAGAATCCCTATGGGAGGAGCAAAATGTAAGCCCAATTGATGTTGCCTATTCAGTTTTGGAAAGAACTAATGATCTTTTGTCCCTTGACAAACGGTATCGCAGGATGGAGGAATTGATGACTGCTTCACTAATACTTGGAGATATAGCCAAGCCTACTAATTTAATCCAGAAATTTGAAACGGAAATTTTCGCTTTGGGAGTTTCTTAATTTACAGCGGGTTGCAGACGAGTGAGTAGATTGATTCAACAACATATTGCACGGATACAGGCATTTCCCATACTTGTCTCTTCATTCGATTGCAACCCGCTGTAGTTTGACAGTTTACGGCTCCTATAACAAAGTAGTAACATTTCTTTGAGGTTTTCATGATGTCAAGAGAAGATGAAGACAAAATTAAGCAAAGCCAACAAGCTGGTAGCCAAATAGAGAATAGCAAGTCAACTGTCGAAAAAGAAAAGAAGGTTATCTGGTTGCCAGTTGGACAAGAGAACGTGGCTGTTTTGCCAAATAGGAAAGAGCCTCGTCAAGCAAATTAGCAGTCTTTAGTATCAAAAGCGCCCTTACTCAGAAGTTTCGGAAGAGTCTGCTCTTGTCTTAGCTCATCTATTGCGGTAGAAACTACATATAGTTGTGCCAATCGGGTTGCATAGATGATAGATAAACTAAAAGACTATTTTGAGCAATCAAGGCGAGCATATAAGGAGCGTCGGCCTTGGGCACTGATCATTGCTTTACTCAGTTTTCTCATATTGGCTGCTTCAATCATTGTACTCGGAGTGAAGGTTTGGGAGATCATAAAACCCACGCCAAAATTAAGTGAATACAAAATTGCACTTGTCGGCCCTGTAAAAGGTAAAGAAGAACAGACATGGGCAGGGATTAAGGCCGGTATTGATGCAGCAATAGATTCGGGCTTATTGAATGAACTGAAGGGCAAGAATATTAATATTCAGTTTATCCAACACGACGATAAGGACGTACCAGAGATGTCTCAGCAGATTGCTGAAACCATTTGCAGAGACGAGAATTATATTATGGTGATGGGCTTTGTCGAAAGCGAAGTTGCGACCAAAGCCCTCACAGTTTACAATCGGTATAAAATGCCTGTTATCTTAATTGCAGCGACAAGCACAGACTTGACTAAACCTAACAAGGACAACTGGAACTACCCTATCCTTCGACTTCCCCCTTCTAATTACCAACAAGCTGCGCAAATAGTAAATGGGCTTGGGGATACTTTCGCCACCAAAGAATGCAATCTGCTAATTCTAAAGGACAAGGATAATGCTGCATATTCAGAAAATCTTTGTTGGGAGTTTGACAAAGCCCTGAAAGGAGCTAAAAGAACCCGCTGCATGCCTAGAATTAAAGATTTTGATGAAGCCAATTTGGATTACATGATGGAACAAATGCTCTTAAACAAAAAAACGCCTCTGGATGCCATTCTCCTTTTTGGTATGACGGATAAAGCTATTCAATTAGTTCGCACAATTACTAGGCTACGTAAGCGTTTGAGACTTCCTGTGGGAAAACCTATCGTAATAGTTAGTGATGGTAGCACTACTCAAGAGTTTATTAATGACGCAGGTAATGATGCAGAATGTGTATGGGGAGTATTTCCATTCGGTGCACCGCGAGATTTCTATTATAACATTAGCCGTGAAAATAGTTCTTACGCTGATATACCTTCTTTTTATGCATATGGACACGATGCCATTTTGATTGCAAAGCAAGTTTTATCCAAAGCCTCCCCGGACATTTCTCGTGAGGCTATAGGAAAGCAATTTGAAAACTTAGCTAAGCAGAAAGAGTTCGTAAATGGCATGGCAGGAGTTTACGAATTTTGGAAGGATGGAGGACTTCATTCTTTTTGGGATTTGGAGCACGAGAATCAAGAGGATCAATTCCATCTTTGGCAAGTCAGATTCAACAAAGGCAAACTCTCATGGCAGCACAGACAATGGCGAGATAGTCTTGATGGTGGTTGTGGTAAGAAAAAATAGCGCCGAAAAGATTCCTTTTCGGCTTATGCTGCTACCATTACCCGGATTTTTTTAGTTGATTGCATTCATTTCAATTACTGTTTCCTTACAGTGTGCTGCTGGTATTACTGTAAAGAGGCAAGCACTTGAAGATTACACGTTTGTTTGACTCTTGACATAGAGCCATCGTCTCCTGGTGATAAGGGTGTATGGCTCAGATAAGCAAACACCGATATGGCTGGCAAAATTCGTGAGAATTTCATTAAATGATAATGGGGCAAGAACAATTCTTGCCCCATGATCATTTCTTTCTGCTCGATTCAATTTTGCCCTTTTTGCCTTTCTTTGTGATCTTCGTGCTGTTCAAAAGATTCAATCTTGCTCTGTTCGCTCTTGCTCGCTGATACTTCGCTGTGGATTTCGACTTGTTCTATGGCCTCGTTTATAATGCTTCTGGCCGTTGTGTCGCTTACTAACTCGCCTGATTTCTCAAGCTTGAATAGCTCAAATGCGGCCGTGTATGCCTCAGAATGCAGAAAGCATAACTCGATAGCCTCATCTATTGTTGTGACTGCTCGTTGGATTTCTTCGGGTGAGCCAGTGATACCTCTGCGAATTGTCATTAGCAAATCCGCAAGCTCATCACCCGGCGCAGTAAGAATACTAGCTGCGGGTTCATCCCCGATAATTTGAGCAACCAGCGCAGCTATACATTTAGTTTCCAACAGAGATTTGCTCAAGTCAGTTTCTTCAAAAGTAAGTTTATCCACTATACTCATACAGTCGTTTCCTCCTTAATTGGCGGTTATGACAGATGGAGCGGGTCAAGAACTTTCCAGGGAACTGGCCCGCTCCGGTTCTACAATCAAGCACACCTATATTTATCCGGGGATAAGTGTAGGTATGCCCGGTCAGGATTACCGGCTAGATTTTTGAGGAAGTTTCAAAATAGAGGTGGAGCGCGAGCAGGGCGACTCTTACAGATCAGCACAGATATGCTGACTATCGCAAAGGCTATGGGCAGTAGCTTTGGTGATGCCTGAGACGAAGTATCTACAGGCAGGATGATAAGAACTTTTTCCGGCTTAGATTGAGTTTCCGGCTGAAGATCAGGAACTATGACAATAACCGGCGCTGATGCGATTTGCTCAATCTCGCGGGCGGTTTCGTGCCATTCTGGATAGAGAACGGCTAAAGACGAACTGAGAGCGATGTTTATGGCGTTGCGGGCCTGATCGGTGTGGCCTACTTCGCTGAGTTCAATGGCTAATGAGTTGAGATAGTCCAGGTATGCAACAGGATTGGCGCGGTGGATCGCTCGCACCATTGGCCATAGCGATTCCAATTTATCAAGGGCGCGGCGATGATCGCCTTCAAACGAATGCAAGATTGCTATGGCGCTATGAGCATTGATTACTGTCAGCCAGTCTTCCGATTGAGTGGCTAATGACGCAGCTTGGATATTGTAGTTATAGCCTTGCTGCCAGTTGCCCGCAGCAATATTTTGGCAGCCGATAGAAACCAATGCTTTAGCTCGGAAGTAAAGCGGGGCTTGGTCTATAACACGAGCAAATAGCGAGCAGGCTTTGCGGTTATCTCCTTTGGCTTTAGGATTGGCCGCGAGTCCTTGGAAGTAATATCCAATTGCCTTTTTTGAATCCGGCAGGGGCAGGCTGACAAGTGCTTTCCCAACATCTTCCAGCCTGTCCCATTGCCGGAGTGCATAGGCTGTGTCTCCGAGAGAAACCAACCCACGCAACAGCTTCTCTCTGTCTTGCAGAGATAAGCTCGAAAATCTACTAACAGAGGTAAGTATGAAAGCAAAATTCTTGATAGCGGCTCTGTGCTGCACGTTGTCGGTTCCCCTCCTTTCTACGCCTATGAGCAATCAAGGCGTAAGTTTTCAATCTGTGGCCGTAGCTGATGATGGTCATAATCTGCCAGGGACATCTCCAAGTCGTCAGCCAATCAATAAGGATGAAGATAGTGGAGTTTCATCCTTGAGAAGTGTCTGGATTGTGATCGGCACACTATCGGAAATCATCAGACTCCATCTGTAGCTTGAGACTTTCACTCGCAAACCGAATGCAAGTGAAACCACCTGGGGATGGCTTGGTGAGCATACTACTTTTGGCGGTCTATGTCACCATAAGAATGGGGTTGTAGGTGTAATCTTTGACCCAAAAGGGCGGGCCGGTCTACTTGTTGAAACCGGCCCGTTATACCTCATGCTGCGCGCTGGCCTAATTGCACGCGTTCGTAGTCAATCAATGCGATGCGATAATCTCGGCGCATTCGCTCGATCTCTGCTGTGAGCAAGGCAACCCGGCGCTCAAGTATTCGGGCTGTCTCACGGTCCCTCTGGTACTGCGCGACTGCTCTCATGCTCTGCCGGGCGGCGCGCTCGCGTTGTTTATCGTTTGTGTACATTTGCTTTCCGTCTTCGTTGCGAGCGTCGGACGCTTCGCAGATTGCCTCAAGCTCTGCATCTTTGATCTGCTCTCGCACAATTGCGAGGTCTTCACTGTCGGTTATCAACTCCTGTTGTTTGCTCTCAATTGCTGCTGGTATCTGATGAATATTCATGGTCTTTCCTCCAATGTGGGGCAAGCTCATTGCCTGCCCCGGCTTGGTCAGTGTGAATAATGGGCTGTGTAGAATGCCCGGTTTATTTCGTGAGCGGGATGGGTTCGGACATTGCGAAGATTGAAAGCCCATCGCTTTGTTGTCGCGTGATCTGACCGCCAATGCGGCCGAATGCGCGGAAGTCGCCATGAGTTAGAATGATAAGCAACATGGCAATCTTTGTGAGCGGGCGCAATTTCCTTGCCTCCTTGGCGCGGTAAACCGGGTGATGCAAATTGATACATCACCCGGCCCGATTGCCTTGATTGCAGAAAAACAAATCAGATTCATATCTCTATGCCTCCAATTCTCCGATCTCTTGCACTTGGACCCAGCACTCTGTATGATCGCATTCGCGCTTGATAAGCACTTGCGCGCCATCATCCAAAACAACCGGCTTCGCGCCTTCCCATGCTTTGGCTTCCTCTTCTGCCAATCGGATGGCTTCAATGTCTTCGCTCCATTCGCTGTAGCCTTCAAAGTCATCGGCTGCGGCTAATTCTTCGGCCTGTAGTTGAAGGCTGTAAGCGGTCGGGTAAAAGTCGTTCGTGAGTGATTGAATGTCGGTCGGTGCCGTGTTAGTCTTCATTTGAATGTAAATCCTTTCATCGTTTAATCGGTGGAAGTTTCGAGAGGCTAGATGGGTTCCAGCCATCTAGCCTCTTCGCTGTTAGAACGGATAATCTTGGTCATCCTCGTGCAACCATTCGTCAAAGTCTTCGGCGGTCATTTCAAACTCAACCTGCGGTATGTCACCTGCCTTGACTTGCTCAAGTGTGCGCTGCTCTTTCATTGTGAAAGCCTCCTGATTTGAATTGGTGAATTGTTTAAGGTGAGTGTTTGCGGTGTTGTCAGACAGGTTACTATATTTGACCTGCCTTTGCGCTCGTCGCGTTCTTCCGGGTTCTTCCTTTAACTCCGGCCTGAGAGCTTCGCGCTAGATTGTCAAAGAGCATCAACTGACAAGGGAGATATTATCACGAAAGTGAAATTCAATCAAGATAAAAATATCACAAAGATGAAAATTTACCTTCTTTTTTTAAGGTCAAAACCTATAAAATATATTCTATCGTGATAATTCGCTATAACTTCTGTTTATCACTCTCTTGTAATTATTTCAACTTCGTGATACTCTGAAAGCAAGTTGTGATAGACTGCGGAGGCTATGATGAAATGGAATGTTCAGGAAGTGGCAGAGGCGAAGGGCATCAGGAACGCTAAAGACTTGGCTGACAGATCAGGCATACCCTACGCGAGCATATACCGCATCTGGAACGGCACAGCAAAGATGGCCGCATTAGATACGCTTGAGCGGTTATGTCAGACCCTACAGGTACAACCGGGCATGCTCTTGATGTGGATTGATGCAAGTGCGACGAGCAGAAAGACTTGATATGTCTGGTCTATTTGATCGAGGCTTGATGTCGGCTGCCTTCAACTCATCACACATCCAATGGCTCGAAAGGGAGCCGAGATTGCGACCGTGCCGAACCCTCAATGGGTCGAGCGCGACGCGAGGCAGATGGCGGGCAGGTTAGAACATGCTTACAGGTATTCCAGCATACGATGGCCGCGTGCCTGTCGAATGGAGCATGCGTTGCTTATGCGGCTGTCGCTTCGTTGTCTTCAACCCATCCGGCCCGGTGATCGGTGCGGCCGAAGCTAAGGCAAAAGAACGAGCGCGGGAATTGCGCGCTACGTTTGTGAATGCTTGCATGCATCACTTTGCCTATTGCGGCGACTGTGGGCAACTACTGATATTTGATTCATCGTTTGAGGTTGTAGAATCAGCAATGGTTCAGTAAATTAGAAGGGTTTGGCTTGCCTAATACCTGCCTTCATAGTTGAATTGATGAATTCCCTCGATCAATTCCAACAAATTGAAATCTCACAACAATGCAGGTATTTCTCTTAGACCATCCAAATTAAGACATGAAGGCCAATGGTTGACTATATGGTTGACTAAATAAGAAAAGCCACCTCGCAGGTGGCTGTAATTAATTGATTCTAAAAGTGGGCGCTACTGGACTCGAACCAGTGACCCCTGCCGTGTGAAGACAGTGCTCTACCGACTGAGCTAAGCGCCCTTCAAGACCAGAAACATTATCAGATAAGGGAAAGAATTTCCACCTTGTTTTACGGGGCCACCTGCGATTTTGTGGTCCCGTTCTGAGATTGCAACGGCTGTTTTGGCCCCTCTCAGACCGGCTCAGAAAAAGAAAGGAGCCGATTGTTTGCCGTTGTTTATGACTATCACGGAATTGGCTCCGTCGGCCCTGAGAGTGAGACTGCCTTTGTATTTAAGGCGGCCTATTTCACTGTTGAAAGATTTCGGGATCAATGTAACTCCGTTTAGCAAAATCAAAGAGGTGTCATTGAAATGTTCGCCGAATACGAATAATTTCTTGGAGTTCTTTATCTTAACCCGCGTGATAAAGGGGGTGGGTTGCGAGTTGCTGCCACCGCTCACTACATTTAAGGTCAGCCGTTTTGCTGCCGAATTGGCGCTCTGTCCTGTGCTGTCGTAAACATCAACTGAGACAGAATACTGCCCGGTTGTGGTAGGGTACCCGTCAACCACTCCGTTTGAAGAAACATGCAAGCCGGGCGGCAGAATGCCGCCGATTACCCTCCATCTGTATGGAGGCGTCCCGCCGCTTGCCGTCAACTGTGCGTTATAAAACTGGCCTACAACGCCGTCGGGCAAGGTGTTGCTCGTAATCGTAACAGTGCCGCCACCACCTCCGCCGCCGCCAGTGCCCCCTCCTCCAGTGCCCCCTCCTCCAGTGCCGCCGCCGCCTGTGCCCCCTCCTCCGCTACCCGAAGATGCAGGATATATGGCCAGCACACCGGCTATGTCGTCAGCCCCAAGTGTCGCATCACGTCCTCCACCATGGGCATAAGCTCTCATGATTGCTGCATTGTCGGACGAATGAGCCAGACCTATTGAATGCCCGAGTTCGTGACAGGCCACTTCGGCCAGATTAGACGAGATGCCGAGGAAGCAATCCATGCCTTTGTTAAAGACCAGATCGGTTTCGACCAGACGCTGGAAGGTTCGGCCACCCACGGTTTTTGATTCAAAAGTCCAGGCAACCTGTGTCTGGGCGACTACTCCGGCGCAGCCTGACGGCGGGTCAAGCTGATTCAGGCAATCTCCGAAAGAGATGGTGTTTACGCCGTCGGACACGTTTCCGCAATTAGAAGTCTGTCCGTTCACCACGAGGCGGATGTTGGCCCCGCTTTGATCGGCCCATGCAGCCATAGCGCGAGCGATCTCTGCTGCGCCTCCTCCGCTGACAGGCGCTCTGTCAGGATTTAGATAATAGACCACCGGCTGACCGGAGTCCGGCTCCATCCATCTCACCCCGTCGCCCATGAATGCGAAATTGGGGAATATCTCAGCCGGACCTCTTTTGGTGACATAATACTCATCGGGCTCTGTGATTAGAGGATAAAGGCTCTGCTGGGCTTCGACTTCTCGGATGCGCGCGGCTTTGTCTTTGAGCGTCTTTTCGATCTTGTTGAGATACTCTTTTAGTGGAGCGCGATCCGTCACAGGCTGTTCATCATTGCGAGATAGAATCTGTACTTCGCTGCTGCCGGTCGGGCGAGTGACGATCTTTTTACCTGTCGCTTTGTCTTCCACTATGGAAAACATGCCCATGAAGGTGTGAGCAACATGGATATAGCCTTCGGGAGAAGTATTCAGGTAAAGCAAGACCTGCTGGCCGGGTGAAAACTCGGGCTGGCCCAGGACGCGAATCCCCGATTGACCCACTGTTCCGCCGGGCTGCTTGAGCACTATGGTTTTCGCGCCCAATTTTCCTTTCAGCAGGCGGTCGCGTTTTATTTCGACATAGGTCCATATCATCGTATGCTCATCGTTCCAGGCGCTCGTTACAGTGCGTACCTCGCCTGTGAGGATGAACCTCGATGTCACTACCATCTCGTCGTCAGACAGCATGACTACGGATGTCGCTTTAGAGGGTAGTGCCAGCAAAGAGAGTGCAAAAATCGGTAGAAGCAGCTGGATGACTTTCCTGCAAAGTCGTTTCATTGGATTTTCCTCTTACCTTTTCCTTGATCGCCGGGGATCTGAATTTTATCCCCAATCCGGCTGTCGTAAGAGATCAAATAACGGCCAATCGCTTTATCTTACAAAAGCCAGATGGATTGATTTCAGAAGATTCAAAACCAGTCTGAGAGCAGCTTTAATGCTTCGCTCAAGTCCCCATGTCGCGAGTCTGGATACAATGAACCTGTCAACAAAGGGGCTTCTGGTATATGGTTTATTGCAGCAAAGCTTCCCGGGCATTCAATCACAGACGAATGACCAAGTCAAGAATTTGCCTGCGGGCCTTTCTGAAATTTTCTTTAATATATTGCTTGTTCAAACTCAGGCATGAGGATTCAGGGCTAAAACAGTCTATTTAATAGGAGCAGACCCGGGTGATCTGCCCCTATTAAGCGTTATGATTCTCAGGGTTGATGTCTGTTATTAACGTCGAGACGATCTCTTGCCGGACATAAGCGACCACAACGCGCCGCCGCCGCCGCCAAGCGCCGCTCCGGCAAGCGCGCCTCGTTTGCCACCTGCGAGTGCGCCAACAAGCACACCTGCGCCCGCGCCTATCGCCGTCTTGGTCAGCAGGCTTTTCTTGGATACGCGACGATTAAAAGCGCGGCTCGGTTTTTTCTTCACTGCCAGAACCGTACCCGTTCCGCCGCCTACGAGCGCCCCGATGAGCGCGCCTTTTCCACCGCCGATGGCGCCGCCTAACCCTGCGCCCGCGCCCGCGCCGCCTGCAATCAGCAGAGCCTTGCGAGCCGTTGATCCGATCCCGAGATTTTCTCTCGGCGCAGGGTTGTAATTGTAATTGTTGTTGTAGGCGCGGTCGCCGAGGGTTCGGGTCGTGGCCGTTCTCGTAGAACGCGCGTATCTGCTCGGCTGGCCGTAAACGGCAGGCGCAGACGATATTACGGCTGCGCTGGCCTGATCGCACAGTCTGTTGCGAAGAGTCGCCTGCTGGCTCTGCCCGTCGGTAAATCCTTGCGAGTATCCGTCCAGATATCCGCGCGCATTGCTCGTCATTGAAGAATCATCGGGGAAACTATAGCCGCTTACACCTGCATTGAAACCATCCGCATATCCTGATTTGAAATCACCCAGATATGCTTCCGAATAGCCCCCGGATTCTGCTGCATAAGCCGTGTCGGTTATGGGAACCGGCGCGTTTGCCTGAGTGGCCGTTGTGGTTGCGGACCGATGTTCGGTCATGGCCAGAACACCCGCCGCCCCCAATACGGAGGCCAGCATCACTGCTAAAAACTTTCTTGACATCTCCCCTCTCCTCTCTTTGCTTCATTATGACTTGTTTTTATACATAACGCTGTTTTGAAAACCAGCCACAAACTGCATTTGCGATCTTGGAAGGCGCCGCCGGAGCGAAAGTCCAAACCATATCGGGTAGTCACCCTCCCAAATAGAGCAGGAATTTTTACCTTGCCCTGATGTAGTTATTACTCAAACAGCTATGTTCGAAACCGTGGCAATCTCCTGCTATTGTACTATTAAAGGATTTGATCGCCTTTCATCAGGCGGGTTTATCACCGTTACGACATCCCCGACCTTCATCTTGATCTTTGCACGTAGCGTGCCGGAGTTTATGCGCTTTGTCTTACGCACTACGCCGTTGATCTCGACCACGGCTCCATTTGTAAAGCCGGTGCCAGTGACGAGGAGTTTCTTAAACGACAATCGCTCCAGCCCGGTTATGACGGGCGCATCTTCGCCCGAGACCAGCGAGGCATTCAGGCGGTAAAAGCCGTTTGAACGGCTCCGATATGCCCCCACGCCTATGACATAGCGGCCCGTGTAGGGCAACACTATATTGAAACGAGAATCGTCGCCGTCATACTGGTCGTTATAGAAATACTCGACGCCTGTTTCGGGGTCAATGAGGTTGATTTCGGGATCAAGGTGCGAACCGAAAACTTCGGAATCGATATCCATAATGAGTGTTTGTCCGGCGGCTGCAATAAAGCTAAAGAAATCAACATCCTCTTCGCTCTCGATTTCGCCAAAGACCGTAACCGGCAGATCGGGCAGGCTTTGCGCCCGGGTGTCATTCGATTCGACCTCGTCAACATCGAGACCGCGCGTTATATTGAGCAGATAATCGAATGCTCTTCCGCCAAGGTCTTCGATGTCGGCTACCCCGACTACGAGCACCTGATTTGTCGATGAAACATATCGAATCAGAGGGTCGTTGAGTTCATCGCCCACTGCTCGGGCCAGAAGCTGGCCCGATGTGTCAAAGAGCGCGATGTCGGGAACAAGTAAAGAGCCTGCCAGACGCGCGGCAAACGGCTCGATGGTTATCTGCTGCCCGGCAAGCGCGTCAAAGGCGAAAAAGTCAACATCGCCGTTAAAGCTTATCTCTCCAAATATGTTGACCGGCAGCGACACACCTTGAGCAATCTGGTCATTTGGCTCGATTTCGTTTATGTCCCCGCCGCCCGTGCCAGCGTCTATAACCGTTGCGGCAGATGCGGCCTGTCTTGCGCGTTTGAGCGCGTCTGTCCGACTGATTTTCAATGTTCGCCGCCCGGCTCGTTTGAGCGCGAGCGTGAAGGCCTGTTCATCGTTGGGGTTGATTCTTTGAAACGCGGCAGCGCGGTCCATCTGCGCGGTGGATGTTTGTCTTTGCTTCCTGGCAGGTTCAGTAACTGTGTCAGGCCGGGTAATTTTAAGAAGAGAGCCGGTGCCCTGAGCGCCGACCAGGCTGGCCGTCAGAAGAAGCGCGGTGAGGGTGGCGGCAGCCGCCCGTTTGAAGGATTGCGAATACATCATTTTTCTCCAGCAATTGCATCTGTTTCACCCCACACCCGGATGTGTGATGTATCGAGACGGCTGAATGGTGTGCCGCGTTTGAAATTTTTTTGACTCTTTTCACCTCTGCACATCCGAAGAGTTGAAATCTCAAGTCTCAAATCTCAAATCTGGTTAGTTGGAGGCGGGCAGGATGATTTCGAATGTAGTGCCGACACCGACCTTGCTTTCGAATTTTATCAATCCGTTGTGCAGTTGGATCGCGCGGAATGCCTGGGCAAGCCCTATTCCTGAGCCGCCTTTCTTTGTGGTGTAATAGAGGTTGAAGAGACGGTCGCGGGCTTCGGGGGGGATTCCTATTCCACGGTCGCTTACGACTATGCGCGCCGACCCGTCCGAGACTCGCGACGTGCTGACCGAAAGCGGCCCGCCTTCGGGCATTGCCTGACAGCCGTTGATTATCACATTCAGCAATCCCTGTTTGAGCATGTCAGCATCGCCTTTAACGATCAACTGGCCGTAGGTGAGTTCCCGTTTTATCGTGACGCCCTGCTCTTCGGCTATTGTTGATGCGAGCGCCAGCACCTGGCTCACTATGGCGTTGAGGTCGAGCGGTTGCAGATGCACCTCGATTGGCCGCGTGAAATTGAGGAACGTCTGCACGACGCGGTCGAGACGCTTGATCTCGGAGTCGAGTATCTCGATTTGAGGCGAAGGGTCGCCGCTGCCGGATTCCAGTTTTGATCGCAGTATCTCAAGATGGATTACCATCGCGTTTAACGGGTTCTTGACTTCGTGGGCTATGCCGCTTGTGATGCGTCCGAGATCGGCCAGCTTCTTTGATAAATCCCACTGCGATTCGAATTTCTGAAACGACTCGTAATCGCGCAGACTGACAAGCGCCCCTACAGGCTCGCCCGCGTCCTCGATGTATTGCACTGAGGCGAGCAACTGGCGCGTGCGCGAACCGCTCGACAGGTTTAGAGTAGTCCTCGCTATGGAACTCCGCTCGGCAAATGCGCGCTCTACGAGCACGACGAGCGGGTGATCGAATCCGAGGCTCTCATCAACGGGCAGACCCGTAATCTCAAGATCGTCTACGCCGAGTATCTGTCCCGCATCCGGGCTTGCCAGCATCACGCGTCCCTCACGGTTGATCAAAAGCAGACGTTCTTCGAGGTGGCTTACGACCTGTCTGAGTCTGCCGCGCATCAACTCAAGCTCCGTGCGTTCGCCCGCAAGCCTCTCGCCCAATTGTTTGATGCGTGTGGTCACGCCGGTAATCATATCGTCGTTTGGCATGTGCGTTTTGTTGATCGCATCTGCCTCACCGGCAAGCCCCAGACGATCTATGCTTGTCGAGATTGCTTCGAGCGGTTTTAGCAACAGATTGGCTGAACTGATCGCGACTATGGCCGCTCCGAGTATGGCAAGCACACCTATGAATAGATTGGTTGTGATGGGCGACAACAATTCGCTTCGTATCGCCGTAGCCGATACGCCTATATGAATATTGCTCTCAATGGCTCCATCGACCGTCAGTCGGTCGCGGAACTCGTAAATAGGCGCGCCCAGAAAGACTCGAAAGAGCTGGACATAGGCGCTCTCTTTTGCCAGTTTGCCAAGGTCGGGCATATCCGACGGCACATCTCCGATCATATGGCGGTTGGCCGCCAGCTCGTTTTTGCCCTCGGCATCGGTGATTATATGACCGCTCACATCGGTCAGGTAAAGATAAGTGATGGCGCGCGATGTGACGATAGTCGATTCCATCAATCCGCGCACGCTTGAGTGCTCGCTTGCAAGCGCCTGATAGGGATTATCCAGTTGATCGAGCGTGAGGTTGTGAGCCAGCTCCTGCTGAACGGCGTAGGAGACCTGAGACGATAGCTGGCTCGCCTGTTCCTTGATGCGGTTGATTATCACACCGGTCAGGTAGGCGGTGTTGGCTATCGTGGTGAGCACCACCACCAGCGTGACAAACAGCGTTATGAGCGCGATTTGCCGCGCGCGGACACCGGGCCTAGGCCAGGACAATTTGCCCGAGCGATTTCTGCTCACTCGCGGTATCTCTTCCTCGGCGATCTGCTCGCCTGCCCTCACGGTGGTCGCCATAAATACCAAACAAATCCCAACAGAATCTGCAAGTTTTAGAAAGATACGGTTCGACCCTTATCTCGTAAAACCTGTCTGCTCAATCAAGCTGCTCTTCGCCTGCCTTGCGATAAGCCTTCAGTTTGTTGTGTAGCGTCTTCAGGCTTATGTTCAGCGTCTCGGCTGTGCGCGTTTTGTTGTTATCTGTACGCGCGAGCGTGCTCAATATAATCCGCCGCTCGACTTCTTCAAGCGGCATACCTATGGGTATCATCACGGCGTCTGTGCTAGGTGAGGGTGTCTGACCTGTTATATGCGGAGAAAGGTGACGCTTTTCAATCTGCTCTCCGTCGCAGATGACCACCGCGCGCTCTATGACGTTGCGAAGCTCGCGGATATTGCCCGGCCAGTGATGATTCAGTAGCGCCTCCATCGCCTCAATCGATATCACTCGCGCCAAACGGTTGTGGCGATGGCTCAATTCTTCAATCATATGCTGGGCGAGCAGCGGGACATCTTCTCGGTGTTCGCGCAGCGGGGGCAGTTTTATTGTAATTACGTTCAGACGGTACAGCAAGTCCTCTCTCATCAATCCATCGTGGACAGCTTTATAGGGGTCTTTATTGGTCGCCGCGATTACCCGCACATCGACGGCCATCTCTCGGCTCGATCCGAGCCGGCGCACCTTTTTGTCTTCGAGCACGCGCAGGAGTTTTGCCTGCAATAGGACCGGCATCTCGGCTATTTCGTCCAAGAGCAGAGTGCCGTTATTGGCCAGTTCGAAACACCCTATGCGACGGTCGGATGCGCCCGTAAACGCGCCTTTTTCGTGGCCGAATAATTCGGATTCCATCAGGGTTTCAGGCATCGCCGCGCAGTTGATTGCTATAAACGAATTGTTTGCGCGGGGGCTCAATTGATGAATCGAACGCGCGACCATCTCTTTGCCGGTTCCCGATTCGCCCGTGACGAGGACCGAAACGGCGCTTGGCGCGACCTGTTCGATCAAGGTGTATACCTCGCGCATCGCATCGCTGTTGCCTACCATCTCTCCAAACGCGCCGTACTGGCGAAGCTGGCGGCGAAGCGATTCGTTTTCGCGCCTCGCGCTGCTGTATTCGATGGCCTTTCGCAAAACGAGCTGAAGACGGCGCATGTCTATAGGCTTTTCGAAATAATAGAAAGCGCCTTCTTCTTTGACCGAGCGGATAGCCGCGTCAACCGACCCCTGTCCGGTCAGCAGTATCACGGCCGTTTCCGGGTGCTCCTGCTTCAGATGGCTGAGCAATTGAAATCCATCCAGACGCGGCATCACTACGTCTGTGATTACGACCATCGGAGAGAACGAATCCACGCGGTCGAGCGCTTCGCGCCCGTCGGCGGCCGTATCAGGCTCGTAGCCCCATCCGGCCACAAGCTCGCTCAGCCCCTGTCGAGCAGGTTCTTCGTCGTCTACGATAAGCACGCGCTGATTCGCCATAGCATCAGAGTTTAGCACAGCCCGAAGTGAGGGCAAGCGGCCAGAATGAGGTGAGGAGATTCCTGCCCGATTTATTCGTCCCGATTTATTCGTCCCGATTTATTTGTTTAGAATTATTCGTCCAGCGACCACCGCTCGATCAATACATCCATCTGTCCGCCGCAGATCATGCCTTCATCGTCTTCCATATCCCCGGCCAGATCGAAATGAAAGATTCCCGTCTTACCCGAGCGCAGCACTTCCTGTGCTTCGGCGTATATATCGGCCTCGACGCATCCCCCGCCTACTGTGCCGATAAAACTGCCGTCATCAAATACCACGAGTCTCGCCCCGGCTCGTTGCGGAGTGGAACCGCGAGTTTTGACTATGGTGGCCATGGCGGCTGTCGCTCCCTGCTCGAGCCGCCTCTTCATTGCGATATAGATTTCAAACCCGTTCATCGGGCGTCTTCTCGCCCGTTTGTCCTGCTGAGTAGATGACATAAGATTTTGCTCCCAGAGATTCGATTATAGCCGAAGACCATGCATTCGGTGAAGATTGAAGCGAGCGTTGACACTCCGAGCCTGGCTCGCCTATAGTCTGATTTAATGTAAAATTGCTTAATGTAGACTAAGCGTACAGAGGGACAGGGCGGTCAGAACAGATACTATTGAAGCAGGATAAGAGTGTTTCCTCATATCTCTGTTGCCAGGCTTTGCCCTCGACCCCGATGGAATATTCTTATCAGATTTTAGCCACGGCTACCTTTCGTAGTCTTGAGTTGGAGGGATTATGAAGAGCATCAAGGTCAATCTCTTGGGTTTTGCTATCGTCACAATTGCGATGATTCTTTCTGTAACCGGCTATGCGCAGCGCCGAAGCGGAGACGCTCCCGCTGCACAGGGCGGGAAACCTCGCGTCGTCGTCCTCGCAACCGGATCGGGCGACACAGGCTGGACCACTAACATGACAACCGCGGCCCTCGAAGACGCGCTCTCGCAAAGCGGACGTTTCGAATTGATTACCGCCGCGCAGAGGGACAAATTGCTGTCCGAACAGGGATTCAACAACTCGGACCTTGTTGACCCGAAACAGGCATCGCGAGTGGGCAAGCTGCTTTCGGCCAAATACATCGTGGTCGGAAACGCCCTCGATGTATCGCTTTCCAAGGGCAAGGTGCCGGGCAAACTCGGCGGACTCCTCAGTCGGAAAGGCATTGACACCGGGGGCGAGTTTTCGGCCGATGTGAAGTCTCAGGTGCAGATTCAGATGATAGATTCAGAGACCGGCGTTCTGAAACTGTCAAAGACTTATAAGGAAGAGACCAGCAAAGACACGCTTACGAAATCGCGGAGCGAATCCGACATCCGCGAAGAAGGTTATCGCAAGGCTATGGCCAAAATCGCCGCGCAGTTTGCCGGAGAGATCGGAACCTCTGTTCCGGTCGAAGGGCTCGTGGTACTGGTGCGAGGCGGGCGCGTTGCCCTCGATCTTGGCAGCGATCAATCCATACAGACGGGGCAGGAATTCGAAATCTACACGCAGGATGATCCGATCAAGAATGCAGCCGGTGAGATTCTCTCTTACGTGACGACAAAGTATGCGCGCATTCGCATCAGTGATGTGGAGCCAAAACTTTCCTGGGCTACAATCCTGGAAACCTACAACGAAAACGGCACGCCCGACCCTCAGCCGAGGCCGGATCGCATCAAGGTCAATTACGCGGCCAAACAGATTAAATAGAGAATCCCGTTAAATAGAGAATCCCGGAAAAACGACGCGGTGAGGCGGAGACTGTTACACCGGTCTTTGCGTCACCGCCTCTGAGTAGCAAAGAAGGAGTTCGCCGTGAAAAGAATATTTATACTGTCTCTTGCCGGGCTTGTTCTGTTTGCCTGTGTTCACCTGACGGCACAGGCCGAAACTATTCGCAAGCGGTATACTTTTCCTTACGACCGCACCACTCGCAAGGCATCATCGCTGGTTGCGATCACAAAGGCGCGCAAGCAGTTGCTAAAAGATTATCTGGCTGCGAAGTTTTCCCCTGAAATCATCAACCGGCTTTCCGAAGACATAGACATCGCGCTCGATCCGCCCGATCAGTACCTCGCATCTTTCAACGTAGTCAGCGAGCGAACCAACGAGGACGAGACGCAGGTGACACTTACCGTCGAAGGCCAGATAGACCTCTCCGCCATGATCACGGCGCTTGTTCAAAACAAGGTGCTCAGTTTCGGGCGCGAGGCCCCAAAGGTGATGGTCTTGCCGTCATCGCGTTTCGAAGATCCGAAGTCGGCCAAGACGCTTCGCGCTCTGATCTACGATCAAGTCAAAGAGGCCGGGCTTCGCCCCGTCGCTTTTGAAAGCACGAGCCAGACACTCGATCTCAAGGTGACGGAAAAGATCACGAAGGGCGAAGTTGAGCGCAAGGCGCTGATACGTCAGGCGACTCAGTACGGCGCTGATTACCTGATTTATATCGATGCCGAGGTCGATACGAAGCCCTTCAGTCAGGGCGGTTATATCTCGGACGCAAATTTTATCTATACCATCCTGCGACCAAACGGCGGGTTGATACTCGGAGAGTCGGTCGTAAGCGAGCGAGGCAGCGGCTCGTCGCCCATGCTGGCATTCGACCGCGCGCTCGATTCCGTAGCGCCTGTCATTGCTCGAACCGCGATGTCGCAGCTTTACGAATCGATATATTCCGACAGCGACGTGATCTATAACACGCCGCAGTTGAAGGAAGAGTTGTCACTTGTCATCTATTCGGCAGAAGCGCCGCTCGTGCAGGCTGTGATTGAAAAGCTGAAGAGCAGGGGCGCGACCGCTTCGCTCGGAACGGGGATGAGCGGAGGCGCGTCTCGCCTAAAGCTCGAAACCGACATGGATGATCTCGAACTGTACGAGTGGTTCAATCAGCAGAGTTTTGTCGTTGGAGGCAAGACCTATAAGACGCCCGTGGTGGCCTTCTCTGAAAACGTTATCGAAGTCGAAGCCGTGGCGGGACAGGCAAAATCCGTCCGTCCGCATCTGGCCGTAGCTCCCAAGCCGCGACCTAGAAAGCAACCCGCGACCGGCGTACCGTCTTCAAGCCCCGGCCCGGCAGGCGGCGAACTGGCAAAGCTCACGTTGAAGCTCAGACCCGCGCAGTTTAATCGTTGAGTGGTGCGTGATGCGTGATACGTGATGCGTGATGCGTGATTTTCAGGCAGTCTCTTGTTAAAGACAGATTGCAAGTCTGCTAAATCACGCATCACGCATCACGCATCACTCTTACTGGTTGCCGCTGTCGGTGGGAGGTTGGGCGCGGCCCGCGATTATCTCGCGTATAAAGTCGGCGTATTGTCCCGTAGGAGAGAGCCGCAAATATTGCTGATAAGCACTCCTTGCGCCGCTCTGGTTCCCGGCGTTTTGCAGGGCAAACCCTCTGTGCGCGTAAAGGTCGTAATCGTTGGGATCAATTTCGAGCGCCTGCCCGAATGAATCGGCCGCCTCGCGGTAGCGTTTCAAGTCATAGAGCGCCAGGCCGTAATTGGTCAACACCTGCGCCGTGGGTCGCCCCGATTGCTCTGTGTACTGCTTCATCGCTATCTGATATTCGCTCAGAGCGGCTTCGGTCTGGCTCGTATTATAAAGCGCTACTCCTAGATTTTCGTGAGCCTCCGGGTAGACCGGACGCCCGGAGATCGCCATGCGATATTCGAGTATGGCCTTCTGATTTTCTTCCGTTGCCTCGCTTTTCGACCCTGAACTTGCAAGCAAATATGCCTGCTCCTGATGCTTCTTGGCATTCTCGTAATGCTCGGACGGCCCCACTGTCCTTCCTGTTTCGGGAGGCGTATTGATCGTCGGAGGATGGACTGTCGGGGGAGGGGATTGCCCGCTGAGTCGTGGAAATATCAGATAGCCCACTGTGACCACGATTATGAAGGCCACTACGACAACGGCGGTTATTATCAGGGCGGCGCTTCGGGATTTCTGCGGCGCAGCCTGAACCGACACGGGCGCTGATGGATATGGTGATGGATAAGGCGGCGGCGGCACGTTCGATTTGACCGTAGGGGCAGACTGCGCGCTGTGCAAATCTTTAGTCGCCTCCCATCCGGGTTCGGACGGCTGCGTCTGGTCGGGCTGAATTTTTACAGGCTCGACCGATGGCTTTGTTATATAGGTTGCGGCGGGTGGATACTCGATTCTTTCAGGCGCAGAATGCTCTTCGCGGTTGAAAGGCGTTGTCGGCGTGATGGCTCCATCCACCCGCGTGAAATCCGTTGAAAGGTTTGCGTTATCGCCCGTCCAGCCGAGGCTGCCATCTGTGACCGTCTTATCGTTATATGAGGGAGCGGTTTCGCGGCTCGATCCCCTCTCTCCCCTCTCGTCTGCCGCGCGCGGACCTATGGGATGCGTGCTTATCTTTACGGCCTCCCTTAGCGCGTGCGCGAATCCCTCTACCGTTTGAGGCCGATCATCGCGATTGCGCGCAAGCCCGTCCATGACTGCCCGCGCGATTGAATCGCTTACGGAAGGGGCGACCAGACCCAACTGAATCGGATCATTCGTTATCCGCTTTATCATTATCGCCTGAGTGTTTTCTCCGTCGAAAGGCAACCGCCCGCTCAACATCTCATAGACCATCGTCGCAAGCCCGTAAGTATCTGACCGCCCGTCAAGCTTCTCACCCGATAATTGCTCAGGCGACATGTAAAGCGGAGTTCCGAGCACCGCGCCCGTCTGCGTCACATGGTCCCCCATATCATCGGCCATGGTCTTGGCTATGCCGAAGTCGAGCACCTTTACATAATCGCTTTCCCCGGCTTTTTTCGTGAGCATGATATTATCCGGTTTGAGGTCGCGGTGAACTATCCCGAGGCGATGAGCGGCGGCGAGCGCCGAGGCAATCTGCTCTGTGATGTGAGCTATGCGGGAAATCTCAAGCGGATGCTGTTGCTTGAGAATCTGTGACAACGACTTGCCGTCTATGCACTCCATGGCCAGATAGAGCAAGCCGCCCTCGTCCGAGCCGAAATCATATATCGTTACGGCGTGAGGATTATCTATGCGGCTGGCCATCTTCGCCTCGCGTTTGAATCGAGCGATGCCCACCTCGATATCGGTCACCATAGGCGAAAGCACCTTGATGGCGCAGACCCGGTCCATCTGCGTGTGAAGCGCCTTGTAGACCGATCCCATACCGCCCTGCCCCAGCTTCCCTACGAGCAGGAAACGACCGGCGAGCAGCCTCCCAAGCATGGGGTCGGCCCCCGAAGACGCTATATGAATGAGCGCAGTCTTGTCGCCGGGACAGACCGTGAAATCGTCGTTATATGAATTGCCACATTGCGGACAGCTTTTCATTCTCTTATACCTGAATTAATTTAATATTTGAGCCTACCAGCCCCCTTCGAATCAGAGCAAGCCACAAAACTAAACGGGTCTGAACCTGACATTGTGCCTATCTCCTTCGGTGTGATTTAGGGCTTATTGCTTCCTGCGTTGCGCAAGGCATTCGCGCTTGCCTCCATCTGCCGCTCGGCGTAGCTATAATGAGGGTCAATTTCGAGCGCCCGTTTGCACGCCTCTATGGCCTGTTGATGCTGATTGAAAGCCGCCAGATAGCGCCCCCTGTTCGTCAACATATTCAGATAAACCGGCAGCACTTTTTGCCTCACAACATCATCGCCCTCGAACCTGATCGTGCCGTCGTTGAGCCCGCGCGTCGCCAGGTCGGGCGAGGCCGGTTGATGAAACTGGCGATCTTCGAATAGCTGAAATACCAGCCCTTGCGGAACGAGTTGGTACTTGTTTGAAAGAGCCGTAGTCAACTCGCTGTCAGGCCCCGAAGCAGTCGCTATATCCTGTGTGATGTAGACCGGCGCGTGCTCTATGTGGCGGCTCACAAACGTCGTGATCATGTCGTAAAACCGCGAGTTGATCCTCTGATTGAGCGCAGGATTGATATAGGCTTCCGGGTTCTGTTCCCAGTTGAGGAGGTCTTCAAGATATGCATCTACCTTGTCGCGCGATCCGGCCATCACCTCGGGGTAGGCGCGCTCAAGATAATCGAAGTACCACGAGCGCCTGAGCAGGTTTACATCTATCGTCACAACATCGGGGCGAAAATCTTCGACCTCGCGCGTATAAAGCATGGGCGAATGTACTTGCCAGTCGAGCGTGAGCAACATGCCCTGCGGCTCGATCGTGCTCATAATGTTTTCGACGTAATCGTGAGCTATGTAATATTGACTTCGATTGTTGTAAGGCAGATTCGTGGCAAACGCCACCGCAGGAACGAGCAATACCGCGACTGCGCCCCGACCGCCAAGGATGTTTACCGGAGGTCTCGCGGAGCCTGCCGCCCTGATAAGCCAGAGAGCGCCGTACCCGGCAGCGATTGCCAGGGCAAGAAATGCAGGCAGGTAATAAGCGTCTTTGTCTTCGGCTATTTCGTAGTTGAGGGCATAGGCAAGATCGGCTGCGAAGACAAGAGCGAGAAACCAGAAGATCACGCGGTCACGCCTGAACAGCCGGACCACTCCGGCCGCCGCAAGCAAAAGCCCCAGGGGCAGCCACCACGGGCCAAACTCTCTACCGACGAGCCGGAAGAATTCTCCTAGTTGATTACCCATTCTCGACGCTGAAAAAGAGAAGAAAACCTGATACTGCCTGCCGGTTACGTGCCACCACAATCGCTCCAGCGTTTCGGGATTGCCCCAGTTCATGACGGGCGAACGCGACGCGGCAATCGGCAGGTACACGTAAATGGCAAGCCCCGCAAAGGCAAACAATGCCGCGTAGAGGAGCCTTTTGCTTGCGAAGAATTTGAGCCCCTCCGTAAAGAGCACGAGCGCCGCAAAAGCAGGCAGCATCAATGCTACGCTGACGTGATGAACCCCCAGAGCAAGCCCGAAGACCGCCGCCGCGATGTAAAGCAATCGGTCGCGATTCTCGAAAGCGCGCGGTTTGACCGGAAGCGTCTCCGCCTGGATATTGTCGCCTGTATCACCGCCGGATGGGAGGCGGGTACCAACTATTCGTATGGTTTCGGCTTCGACTATTTTGCGCCGCCAGCGAAACATGAGGAAGAAGATTATCAGGATGAGCAGGGTGTTGAGCGTATAGACTTCGGCTATCGTGGCGTATGACCAGAGCGTACGCGAGAAAGCAAGTAAGAGCCCCGCGACAAGCGCCGGTACAAAGACGTGTAGCGGGTTCCGGGGCGAAACCGTTTCTTCGAAAGCCGATTTTACGGATCGTTTTCTTCTCCCTTTTCGCCCGGCCTGTCTTTTTGCTCTGGTCTCCCCTCTCTCGTTTTTTGAAGGGGTGAACAGCATCTCGGCCAGGACGAGAGTGATCATCGCCGATGCGAGCGCGGCAAAGAGGGCCGAAGCGAAATTTACCCGCTCCGCTACGTTGCCCACGGGCACAAGCGTTGCAATGTGAGCCAGCAATACGTAAAGAGGAAAGCCGGGCGGGTGGGCGACTCCAAGCCCTTGCGCCGCTACGATCAATTCTCCGCTGTCAACGAGCGTCACCGTCGGGGCAAGCGTCACCGCGTAAAGCGCAAGCGACAGGGCGAAGACAGCGATAGAGCTTGCGATCAGAGCCTTCTCCGTCCGGGGCAGAATTGTGACAGGAATGGATTGGTTTTCGACTTTGATTCTTGCGTCAGACATTCAACCGACATGGTGTAGTCAAACCGATATTTTGCGCAAGCAGGTAAACCCAAATTTTTAGACAGGATTGACAGGATTTGAAAGATTCAACCAGATTCTTATTTAATGCTCATCGGCATTCTTGTAGCTCGTAAAGCGAAGCTCGACAACTACGCGCATCTTGCGATTGCCCACGCGAATAATATCATCCGCCTTTGTAAAGGCCGGGAACCAGTACTTCGCATAGTTCTGGAAATAAGTCTCGAACTTTGGAGTTCGATGGGCGCTCTGTTCAGGCAGCGCCTCACCCTCAATTTTTACAACCTGAAAATCCCGGTCATCAATCCACACTCGTCCCTTCAGATATCGGTCACGGCTCTTTTGCGGGTCGGGCAGCTTCACCGAAGGCATCACGTCGAATACATATGTATTCAACTCATCAATCCGCTCCTGACCTACATAATTGAACTCATACTGATTGATCGTTTCGGGCGTGATCATGAAACTGTATACGCGCACAAGGTTGTTGACGGCATTCGTGCCGATGTAGACATCTTTGGGCAGGGCTGATTTATCCTCAAAGACTCGTTCCTGTCTGGTGCCGTCGCGGTCATAAGAGATTTTCGAGAAGCGATAAAGCTTTCCGGCTATGACGTCGGCATCGTTTACGACCTCGAGCGTAAGCTCGGCATAGTATGTGTAATTGTGGATCGCGTCGAGCAACAGTTTGCCGTTAGCGGTCGTGGCCGTGAGTATCTCAGCCGGAGAAGGCTTCTGTTGATTCAAGGTGGCAGGAACTGCTGCCGGGATGAGCGCGACTAGAATGGCTATCGCCAATGACCGCGCAATGGTAAGCCCGAAACATTTCGACTGTCCTCGACCGATATATTTCACTTTCCTATTTCCTCGGTTGAATCCGTTTATATTCTGTATAGTTGATCTTGACCGTAACCGGCAAATCATAATGTGGAAGATCGAGCACGTCTTCTCCGAAGGCGAAGCTCGGCAGCCACAAATTACTCTCAACATTCTCTCTGTAATACTCGAACTTCGGGAATCGCTGGCGATCATCTTTTGTAGTCAGGGCGCGTCCCTCAACCTTTACTATCACGAAATCCTGGTCCTCAACCCATACGCGCCCTTTGAAGGGCCAGCCGTCCTTTTCAATATCTTTCGCAGATCCCCGCTTGCCTTCCAGATCGAAGGCGTAGGTGTTAAGCTCGTCAATCTTTTGCCGCTCGACGAATTTGATCGAGTAACGCGAGAGCGCATCGGTCGTAAGAAAGAATGGATCAATGCCTAAAAGGCTCTTGAAATCGGGTTTCATGACGCCAAGAGTAGTCATCAATCGCGAGGGCGGGAACTCTATAATCTTCTCCACGCGATTCCCCATATCGTCATAGCCCATCTCAGAAACGCGATGAAGCTGGCTTCTGACGCTTCCGCCTTCTCCGGGGACCTGTACGACTATCTTTTGACGATAGAAAAAATTTGGTTCAGCAGCCCTCATCCTTTCTTCGTTTGCAGCCGCTCGTCTGATCGCCTCACCCGGGGACACGCTCGATTGCCTATTTGGAGGGATGCCGATTCCGGGGCAGACAAATGCCGACATAAGCAAAGCGGCAGCTATACCGCAAAAAGAGAAGTAGCTTATTTTCATGGCTGACTCTTACTGGAAGCATCAGTGGATGCTTCAGTTCGGCTCTTAATAATGAAAGAGTTTCAACCGGCTCCTGATGGAGCCTGCCTCATTTCCTTATGCGACTGCGAAAACCTGGGACCGCAAGATAAGGAAACCGCTGTTTGCGAACGCAGACACTATACCATGAAAATTACTTAAAGCAATCAAAGTTAAACCGGCGCAAGCCAGAGGGTAAGAAAAAGAAAGGATGAAGGATGAAGGATGAGGGATGAAAAGGAGTCCAGGGAAATATTTCGATGAAATGGGATAACTAAATATCGGGGCGTTCCCCGACAGTCCTTTTCATCCCTCATCCCTCATCCCTCATCCCTTATTTGTCGTTCGGTTTGCGTTTGGGTTTTTTCAGGACCGGATTATCCGGTTCATCCTGCTTCTCTTTGGTCATGTCGGGCTTATTGTTATTCATCTCCTTGTCACCCGATTTTACTTCTTCTTCGCTTGCGGCTTCGCCTTCATCGGCGAGGCGGATGCCGGTGGTGAATTTCTTGTACTTCGTATAACGCACGACCATCTTCAGGCGAACGGGATTATTCTTGAACTCGAGCACATCGTCGGCATATGTATAGGTAGGAAACCAGTATTTGCCGTCGATGTTTTCGCGATAAGTTTCAAATCGCGGGTACTTGCTTTTATCGGTTTCGGGAACGCCTTTGCCCGCCACTTTCACAATCTGCAGGTCCTGGTCGTCGACCCAAACGCGCCCCTCAAGATATCGCTCGCCTTTTTCAAAACGTTTCGGCTTTACGTCGAAAACGTATGTGCTCAACTCGTCAAGCTTCTCTTTTCCGACGTAATCCACTTGATATTTCGACAGGTCTTCGGTCGTCAGCGCGAATGGTTGTATCCCGGCCAGATCCTGCATGTCTTCCGGGGTCAGGGTGACGGCCTGTAGCGTCGAAGGCGGGAAGTAGGTTATCCTCTCGACCCGATTTCCACGATCATCATAAACAATGTCTGAGATGCGGTGGAAACGCCCGGTGATTGAGCCGGCTTCGCCCATCGTCATCACATCAAAATCCTGCGTGAAGGTGTAGTTGTTGCGCGCAACCTTGTTTTCACTTTCGGCAGCGGCAAACCTCTGAATGACCTGGTCAATCGGAAGCTGTCTTGCTGTCTGTGTCGAATTATTCTGGAAGGCCAGCGCTGCCTGACTCGATAGGGCCAGCGCAAGAATCAGAGTGCTTATACTTTTATACATCCGTGATCTCCTGTTACTGAACATTAGTATTTTACTGTCTTGCAGGTTTAATTCACAACCGACAGAGCGGTTACCCATACTCTGAGATGATTTGAAGAAGAGGGTTTGTTGGCCGAGGTGGCTTCTCAGATCAGATGATAAGAGAGAACCTCGTCAGGATGAGGCGGGCAGATATTTCGACAGAATGTCTATAAGTTTGTCAAAGTCAATCGGTTTCGTAATGTAGTCTGTGCAGCCCGCATCCCGGGCTTTGTTCTGGTAATCGGTCAGGTCGTGAGCCGTCAGAGCTATGATGGGCACGCTGCCCATGTGCTCGCGAATCTGTTTGGTCGCGTTGAGCCCGTCAACTATCGGCAATGACAAATCCATCAGTATCAGGTCGGGTCTATCGTTTATGGCTATCTTTATCGCCTGTTCGCCGTCACTGGCCTCCAACACTTCGTAACCTTCGATCTCAAGCAATTTCGAAAGCGAAAACCTGCTGTCTTCGAAATCTTCTACCAAAAGCACTCGTCTGGAGTCATTTACCATTTCTTGCTCTGCCATTCTTTCTATACCTACAAGGTGCATTTTAACAGCTATCAATCAGAATCCAAATATTACTTTTCCTGCGCTCAACCGCCTGCCGGAGCAATCTCAAATCCTTGAATCCTAAATTTGTGTTCGCAAATGAGTCGCAGGCGCTTGCAGCAGCGTCCCGTTTTCGACCGCGATCTGAACTGACATAGCTCCGGTTCCCCCATATATTGGAGCCTTAAGACTGGCACAGTAGTTGCCCCTTAACTATTGAGAGAATCTGATTGTACCAGCGAGGTCTGTCTAAGTTATGCACAATCGAGAACAGGCAATAATAATGATAACAACTTACTCGAAGGAGGGTAAAAGCGATGAATAATTCTGTCAAAAGATCAGCGGGCATCTTGCTAACGCTGGCGATGATTTTTGTAATGGCGGCACCGGCCTGGGCCTATCAGGCGGTGACTGTTCCGGTTGGGACAATAGTTCCTCTCAAAATGGATACGTATCTGAGTTCCAGTAATTCCAGAGTAGGCGACCGCTTCACGGCCACCGTGTTTCAAGATGTGCTGGTAAATGGATATGTGGTCATACCAGACAACTCAAAGGTAGAAGGGCACGTGACGGGCGTCAACGAATCCGAGCGTGTCAGCCGCGCCGGAACCATAGCCATTGGGTTCGACCGACTTATTATACGCGATGGTCGCACAGTGCCGGTTGACGGGTCGTTGACCTCACTCAACGAAGAGTCTCGCCGCAGGCTGGAAGATATAGGCGATGAAGATAACGTGGGAGGCGGCGACCGCACCAAGCGCGCAGTGGTCTTTATAGGCGGCGGCGCGGGCGCGGGCGCGCTTATTGGCGCGATTGCCGGTGGCGGAAAAGGCGCGGCCGTAGGGGCCGGTCTCGGTGCTGTTCTGGGTACGCTCGGCGTGCTTTTGACAAAAGGCGATAAGGCAGAGGTACAGCCCGGAACCGAATTCGGTATGAGGGTCGAGCGAGCCTTCACGGTCGAAACGGAAGGTAACGCGGGAAATTATCCCGGCTATCCGCAGAGGGACTTGAATTCCGCCGATGCGATACGCTCGGCTCAGACCGTGCTTAGAACCAGCGGGTATTACGACGGCCCGATAAACGGCCAGATGGATTACAACACGCGCATATCGCTTCGTCGTTACCAGCAGGCGCAGAGCATACCCGTGAGCGGCGACCTTGACATCAGGACCGCCCGTGCGCTCGGTATCATCAACGAAACCGGGTACGTTGGCAGCCTTGTGCAGATCAATAACCCGCGCGCGCGTCGCGTTGACAACGACACGATTCGCGTAGTCGTAGACGCCGAAACGCGATCATCGGGATGGACTGTATTTACGGATCATTTCGTGAGAAACGATACCCTGCACGTCTTTTTGAGGGGTGTGGCTCCGCAAAGACCGGGCGCGCAGGTCATCGAACATCATCCGATTGACGAAAGATTCAACAACGTTCCGGCCAGCGTTACTCGCGTTGTGTTTCACGGCATTAATCAGGACCTTCCGGTTGATATTGACACCGGCAATGTCGGCGGAAACAACGACTCAAATGGTATCGGCAATGCGCGGCAGATAGCCTTTCTCTCAAATCGCATCTTGCAGGACTATCAACGAGACCTGAACATACGAGGAAATCGCGGGCAGGTAGTTTTCGATAACCGCCGCAATTTCAGAGAGAATGAAGTCGAATTGCTGTTCCAGCTTGACGCACTGCAATCGGCGACCTCGCTTTATGACCGTATGGTCGGGCGAGTCAACGATCAGGATGCGATAAAGGGTGCCGCGGACGCCGTGATGAGGCAGGCCCGGTTTGTCCATCGCGCATTCAAGCGAATCAACAGACAGACTGTCTCTTCCACAGTGTGGAATGATTGGGATCAGTTGCGAAATGAGCTGACTCAGATCACAATCGTCAACAGCAATCTGGACTTTCTCGATAGCGAGTACAAACGCTAAGAGACGACTGAGAACCGGCGGAAGGAATCTCGGTTCCTTCCGCCTTAACCTTTGGATATTAGAGAATCCGACTATTCAGCCCCGGGCTGATCGAAGCACGATTGGAAGCAGAGTTATGAGTAAAGCAGAACAGGGCTGGACTCCGCCGGATGACGCGACCACGCTCTTGATATGTGATGCAGGCGGCAGAATCAAGGCCACATCCTCGGGCGCGGCATACAACGGGCTTGTGGGCGCGGGACACAAGCAGATGCATTTTGCGGAGCTGTTCGGCTCCGAGTCGAAGCTGACCAAATGGTTATCCGAACAGATGAGCGAGGCTCGAAGGCTTCCAACTCATAGCGCCGAACTCTGTCTCGACGAATCGAGAGACTGCAAAAGGGCGATGGTTGTAAGACTTGAGAGTTTGCAAAGCGACAGCGAGATTCAAGAGTACGCCATTCAGTTATTTCCCGGCGGTGTGGGCGGAATGGTCTGCGCCGTCGGCGAGGGCGATTCGCTGGTTACTCGTGAACAGTGGCACGATGTAAAGAACCATCTGGGCGGGCTAAAACTCTACGCTACATTCCTGAAGAGAAAATTGACCGAAGGGGACGAGCTAAGGACGGTTGAAAAGATGTTGAAAGGTATTGATGTGCTCATAGAGCACCTGGCTAAAATTCGCAGAGGAGAAGCGCAGTGAAGGCAAGATTCAATATTCTAGTTATCGATGATGAAGAGCATATACTCGACGCCCTGAGACTCAACCTTGAGCAAACGGGTTTTTCCGTTTCAACGGCCAAGACCGGCGAAGAGGGTCTGGCCCTGTTTGAAAATCAGGATTACGATCTGGTTCTTTGCGACCTTCAACTTCCCGACATGGCCGGCACTGCCGTGCTGAAGAAGTTGAAAGAGAATCGTCCCTCAATCGAGGTGATAATCATAAGCGGCTACGGGTCGGTTTCAAATGCGGTCGAAGCCACAAAGGCCGGGGCTTTTCACTTTGTTGAAAAGCCTTTTGAATTCGATGAACTGCAATTGCTAATCGAGCGGGCGCTTGAGCGCAAGTCGCTGATCGAGCAGGGCGAAGAGTTGAGGCGCACTCTCAGACAACGCACGACTTATGGTGACATAGTGGGCCGTTCCAAACCCATGCAGAACATCTTTGAGATGATCGAGGCCGTAGCCAAAAGCGATGCCAACATATTGATCGTCGGAGAGTCGGGCACGGGTAAAGAGTTGATCGGCAACGCGATTCACTACAACTCGCACCGCGAGAAAGGCCCGTTTGTAAAGGTCAACTGCGCGGCCCTGCCCAAAGAGTTGATCGAATCCGAATTGTTCGGGCACACGAAGGGAGCCTTTACCGGCGCGGCCCGGGACAAGGAAGGTCTGATCGCGAGGGCAAACGGCGGCTCGCTCTTACTTGACGAGATAGCCGAGATGCCGCTTGAACTGCAACCGAAACTGCTCAGGGCTTTGCAGGAGCGCAAGTATTACAGGCTGGGCAGTGAACGGCCTATTGAAGTCGATTTCCGCCTGATTTGCGCCACGAATCGCAACCCGCCCGAGGCGGTTCGGGACGGCTCTTTGCGCGAAGACCTTTATTATAGAATCTCTACGATTACCATCGAGGTGCCGCCGCTCAGAGATCGCACGGATGACATTCAACTGCTCGCCGATCACTTCCTGAGATTGTTTGCCGACAAGTATACAAAGCCGCTCAAGGGATTTTCGCAATCGGCCACAAACGTGATGTACAATTATCACTGGCCGGGGAACGTGCGCGAACTGGAATCGGCCATCGAGCGAGCAGTCCTGCTGTCAAAGAGCGACCGGATAGAGGCAACCGATCTGCCGTTTACCGCCACAGAAGCGCCTGCCTCTCCGAGCAAGGAATTCCTCGTGCCGCCAAATATGAAGCTGGAAGATATCGAACGCGAAGTGATCTATCAGACGCTCCAGCGAACAAAAGGCAATAAACAGGCGGCGGCGACTGCTCTGGGTATCTACCGGCCCCGCCTTTACAGCAAGATCAGAAAGTACAACCTCTCTGAGTTTATGTAATACAGTATGCAGTAGGCAGCAAGCGGTACGGAATATGCAAATAAATGCGGTGACAGAATATGCAGAAGGTAAAATGATACGAGAGCAAAAGGCTGAAGGCATAAGTCAATGGAGTTAGCGACGAGAGAGATTCAGACGGCAGGCTGTTATGGTTTTGGTGATTCCAGAACTATTAACTGCCTGCTGCCTGCTGCCTACAGCCATCTGTTTCTTAAAGGTGGATGAAATGAAAACTTGTACGGGATGTGGTTCGACCGTTCCAGAAGCGGACGAACACTGTGCGGAATGCGGCAGGCAACTCTTAGGCACAAGCGGCAGGCTGGTCGGCGCTACTTTCGCCGATAAATACCTGCTTGAAGAGCACCTCGGCTCAGGCGGTATGTGCGATGTTTACAGCGGGCGTCACATTGCTATGGACAAGCGGGTAGCCGTGAAGGTTCTGAGGCCGGAGCTTGCGGTCGATCCCAAGATCGCCGAGCGGTTCGAGCAGGAGGCGCGCGCCGCCAGTCGCATTCATCATCCACACGCCATCAACGTAACCGATTATGGTATTGAAGACGGCACCCCATTCATAGTGATGGAGCTTATAAACGGTCAGACGCTTGGCGAAATGCTCCGCAAAGACGGGGCCTTTTCAATAGAGCGAGCCTCAAATATTCTCCGCCAGGCATCAAGCGCGCTCGATGCCGCGCACGCCGAAGGCGTGGTCCACCGCGACATCAAACCCGATAACATACTCGTGACCGAATACGACGGAAACGAATGGGTCAAGCTTGTCGATTTTGGCGTAGCCAAGATACAGGAAGACCTGAACCGTCGCGGCGCGCTCACGGGCGCTCACTTCATCGTCGGCACGCCGCGTTATATGTCCCCCGAGCAGTGCGATGAGAGACCCGTGGACGCCCGCAGCGATATATACTCTCTCGGCGTAGTCCTCTACGAAATGCTGTCGGGCGAAGCGCCCTTTGACGGAAACTCTTCGACCCGGCTCCTGATGGCTCACGCCTCAGAGCCGCCTCCGCCCCTGAGAGAGAGAAATCCTAATCTGCCCGCCGAAATCGAAGCAGTAGTGATGAAGGCTCTAGACAAAGACCCGGCCCGACGTCCGCAGAGCGCGGGCGAACTGTCTCAGGAATTCGATGCCTCGGCAGGGCTTGGGCAGCCTGCGCGCGCAGAGCGCGGCAACGCCTACTCCCGCATAAGCGTTCCGATTGGCGCAGAGAAGCCTTTGTCCGAGCAGGCAGAGGAAGACGACCTCGACGGCGAGGCGACGATTGTGCGCAAACGGTCAGAGACGTCCGCAATTGTCACCCCCGTTCCGGCAGCAAATCAGCGTCTTGAAACTCGATACATCAATCCGCCAGACACAGCCTCTCAGCTTTCAAATCAAAGCGGCGGGTTGATAGAGGAAGCCAATACCGTGCCTTATGCCACGCCTGCGCGAGGCGTCTCTTATGTCTCTCGACGCGAGTACAGACAGGGCAGCAGTTCGGGCTGGATAATCGCCGTCGTAGCCCTCGTGGTGCTTGTGGGGGGCGCAGCGGTCTACATAATGTTTGGAGATCGGCTATTTGGCCCTCGCTCATCGGGCGATCCTATAATCGACGCGCAACAGGCTATAACGGATGCCATGGCGCGGGTTGACTCGCTGCCAAGAGATAACTCTTTGCGCAATTACCTGCCTCAACTCGCGCAGTGGCAGGGCGAATTGCGAGCGTATCAAGAGGTAGGCAATAACGACCCTCAGGTCATAGCGAAAGCCGAGCGGTATCAGGAGAGAGCCGAGGACATTTCCAATCAGGCGCGCGCGGCAGTCGAGGCGCAGGGGACGAGTAATTCTTCGAGTTCTCCTCCAATTTCGAGTTCGACCGTATCGCCGCCTCCGGCCAATGCGAATGTAGAAACGTCTGACAAGGCCGATTCGGATGCCGAAGCGACCGATGAGGAAGGAACCAAGAGCGAGGATGCGGATAAGGCTGACAAGAAGAATCAAGAGAATGCCAATACAAATCGGCGCAGCCAGCCTCCTGTTATGGACCCCGTAAAGGGCGGCGACAAACCCGTAAATTCGAATCAGCCAAAAAAGAAAGACCCGCCGCAGGTCGAGAAAGTGCCTTCTCAAAATAATGTAGACGACCTCAGGTAGACAGGTAGGTGATGCGTGATGCGTGACTTTCAGGCAATCCCTTGTTAAAGACAGACTGCAAGTCTGGTAAATCACGGATCACGCATCACTCTTCACGCAACGCGCACCACGTATCAGTTTTTGGATTCACTCGTGCCAATTCCATATGCTTTGTTGTATGATCTGTGCCTAACCGGCAAATCGGGGCGTCTGTAGCAGGCGCTGGAACAATCGAAATATTGCGAAGAGAGTCGAAGAGGACATCGGTGAACTGTGGGCAAGAAACCTTCCCATCCATTCAGGTCTTTTCTTATCGAACTGGCGGTTTATTCGCTGCTGGTAAGCCTGTATGTCTATTTCGTGCTCTATTTTCTCGTGGGCTGGCTGAAGCATCTCTTCGAAAATAGCAAGCGGGAGTATGCCGTCGCGGCGCTGGCGCTGATTATAGGTCAGGCGGTGGTGCTTGAGATGGTGACTACTCTCTTGTTGAAGCTGATCAGATCAAGGACCGAATAATGGAGCGCAAATGGATTTCCTGATTTCCGGCCAGCATATCAACCCTGCCTACCTTATAGTGATCGGTTTTCTGATCGGTCTGTTGGGAGGGTTTTTCGGGGTCGGGGGAAGCTTTCTGGCTGGACCGGCGCTGTTTGCCGTGGGCGTTCCAATGAATTTCGTGGTTGGGACCGATCTGGCGCACATCGTCGGCAAATCTATCGTGGCCGCAAAGAAGCATCGCGCTCTTGGCAATGTAGACCTCAAACTGGGCATGTTCATGGTCCTGGGCACCGTGGCCGGGGTCGAGACCGGCGCGCAGGGGATAGAGTATCTCAAACGCACGGCCGATATTGATTTTATCGTGGGTATAGCCTTTATCATCGTTCTCATCCTGATTTCGGCCTTTGTCGGATGGGAAAGCTGGCAGACCATCAAGATGCAACGCGAGCGCGAAGCCGAAGCCGAGCGATCCGGCATCTACCTCAAAAAGCTCGAACCCGGTGAAGACGAATCGGCGTTCGGCCATATTGCAAGCAGGATTCATAAAATAAATCTCCCCCCGATGATAAGCCTTCCCGCCTCGGGCATCGAACGAATTTCGGTATGGGTAATCCTGATCGTGTCCTATGTCGGCGGTGTGTTCAGCGGCTTCCTGGGCGGAGGGGCGGGTTACATCCGTATGCCTTCGATGGTATATTTGCTGGGCATTCCCACGCACATCGCGGTCGGGACCGACCTCTTCGAGATTGTAATATCGGCGAGTTACGGCACATTCACTCATGCGATCAAAGGGAACGTAGACGTGTTGATAGCGCTCGTCATGCAAACGGGAGCGGCCATTGGCGCACAGATAGGGGCCTCATCCACGCAGTATTTTGCCGGGCCGAAGATAAGGCTGGCCTTTGTGCCGTTGCCGCTCATCGGCGCAGCCGTACTGCTCTACAGCCTGCTGACGGGACATCATTTGAAGTAATGGGAAACGGGGCGAACAATCCGAGATGAAAATATTAATATGTAGCGACGGATCGAGTCAGGCAGAAAATGCGGCGCGCTTCGCCGGAATCATCGCCGAAGCGTGTCAGGCGGAAACCACTATACTCGGCATCACGGAACATCCCGGTCAGGAAGACGAGATTTTCGATTCTCTCAGACGAAGCCAACAGATGCTCAAGCAGAGAGGACTCAGCGCGGAATTGATAACCAAGGCCGGCGAGCCTCTGCCGGAAATCGTGAAACGCACGGAAGGGACCGAGTATGATCTGGTCGTGATCGGCGCGGTGCGCAAGGGGACGCGCGGGCCGTTTCTGATGTCGGCAAAGGCATACAAGATAATCAAGGCCGTGACTCCGCCGGTGCTTGTGGTCATAGGAAACCGCACGGAACTCAAGCGGGTGCTGCTTTGCAGCGGCGGCGAAAAATATATTGACCGCGCCGTAGAGTTCACGGGCGAGATAGCGCGGGCGACCTCGGCCATGATGACCGTCTTTCACGTCATGGCCGAACCGCCTCCGATCTATTCGGATTTGATAAAGATGGAGGAGGATATAAATCTCCTGCTTCATTCAAACTCGGGTCTGGGACAGAACCTGCGGCGCGAGAAGGAAGTGCTCGAAATAATGGGCGTGGATAACGAAGTGCGCCTGCGCCACGGGCTTGTGATCAGCGAGATATTCAAAGAGATACGCCGGGGCGATTATGATCTTGTCGTTACCGGCTCTTCGCCCGACCGGGGGACGCTCAGAACTTACATCATGGGAAACATCACACGCGAGATCGTCAATCGCGCCGAGTGCCCTGTGCTGGTCGTTCGCAGCGGCGACCAGCCGGCCGGGCTCGGCCGCAGCTTGAAAGGATTTTTCTCTCAGGCGTTTGGCTCGTCGAAGGACGAAGAGAAGCGCGAATAGTGATGCGTGATGCGTGATTTAGCAGTCTTGCTGCTTGTCTTTGACAGGCGACCTGTCTGAAGATCACGGATCACGGATCAGAAAAAAGTGAGGCCGGGCAATCATCTGGCCCGGCCTCACTTTTCCTTTGATTGATCAATTTCAGTTGAGGAAGCCTCAAAGCTAACGCTTTACTTCCTCGCCAATGTCTTCTATGGTCTCGCCTATCTTCCTCTTGGTCTTGCCATAGCCTTCTTGAATGTTGCCTCCGGCTCTGTCAGCCTGGCCTTCCTGAACCATATCAGGGTCATCAATAGCGCGACCGATATTCTCTTTGACCGAGCCTTTGGCCTGGTCGAATTTTCCTTCCATCTCGTCTTTGTTTGGCATACCCATTCAAATACCCTCCTTGTAAGAATCTTAAATGATGACCCGAAACCAGCCACTAGAGCCTGTTCCGGCGTCTCTACCATCTGTTGATAAGTACAAGAATCGTGCCAGAGCTTTCTGTCTGCGGGCGCGATCTCGATTGATGTAGGCGGGACACCTGTCCGGCGAATTTTACGGGGAAAAGCTCTCTCGCATTCCTGATCGGGTATTTCTTTGTTAGAATGATGGTGTGGCGCTGAGGATGGTATCGGTACAAATCGTAAAATCCGTCGTACCGAAAATAATCATCCCGCATCCTGTCCGGCAAACCATCCATCTTCACTCTGATTGCAGGGGCGCTTTTCTCGTGGTAATTAAATATATCGCCTGAGGATGCTTTACAGCTGAGGATGCTTTACAGCTAAGGAGGATAAGAGTCTTGTCATCAGACAACGCCAGTTCGAGTGGCGCGCCAAACCCGCGAACCATCAAAGTACTCACCGAAAAGGAGAATGAAATACAGGAAGCCTGGATCGAGAACCGCATCAACTCGTCAGACTTTCGAGAGACGCTGATATCGGGCGAGGAGTTGCGCGCCGATTCCCAGACCTTCCTGCGCGCCTTTGTCACGGCGGCTGCAAACTCCAACGTAGACGAGATGCGCGGCAAAGAATACAACGCCATCCGTCGGCTCCTGCTCGATCTGTCAGAGGCGCGCGCGGCTCAGGCATTCTCTCCTTCCGAAACCGCTTTTTATGTCTTCAGCCTCAAAGAGACGCTCATCCCCTTTCTGCGCGATGAATATGGCGACGATCCCGAGTTGCTGCTTGAAGAAGTAAACAAACTGTCGAAGGCGCTTGATAAACTCGGATCATTTATCTTCGTTTCAACCATCAAGAACCGCGAGCGTGTGATTCGTCAACAGCAACAGGATATGCTTGAACTCTCTACGCCGGTCGTCCAGATCTGGGACCGGATAATCTGTTTGCCGCTCATAGGCACGCTCGACAGCCGCCGCACTCAATTGATGATGGAGCGATTGCTCGAACGCATAGTGCGCTCGCGGGCCGAAGTAGCGATTCTCGATATTACGGGTGTGCCCACGGTCGACACTCAGGTAGCCAATTATCTGATAAAGACCGTTACTGCCGTCCGCCTTCTCGGCTCGACCTGCATAATTACAGGCGTAGGCCCGTCGATAGCTCAAACTATAGTCCACCTCGGCATAGACCTGGCTGGCATTATCACCCGCAATCAACTCTCTGACGGCATCCGGCTCGCTTTTGAGTTGACGCGCCAGAAGGTTGTGCCGATAAACGCGGTCGGAGAACAGGAAAATACCGGAGAGGGAGGAGAGTTTGATGAGCGCGTACAAAGTGCCCATCCTTAAAGTCGGCGACGTGTTGCTCGTCTCGATTCAATCCGACATCGACGACCGGACCGTGGTCGAATTACAGCAACGGGTGCTCTCGCAAATCGAGACCACAAACGCGCGGGCGGTCCTCATAGACATCTCTCTGCTTGAGATGGTTGACTCGTTTACGGGGCGGATGCTTTCCGACATCGCCTCGATGGCTTCGATCATGGATGCAGAGACGGTAGTCGTAGGCATTCAGCCCGCCGTTGCGATCACGCTTGTCGAACTGGGTCTGGAATTGAAGGGGGTCTCGACGGCTCTCGATGTTGATGACGGACTCAGAATCCTGAAAGATCGCATAAAAGAGCGGCAACGAAGACGCGTTCTGGGCACGGACGGGCATGCAGCAGCCGGAAGCTAACCGAGTATCCGTAGAAACAAATGACGATCTGGTTAGAGTCCGCGCACTCGTGCGGGACGCAGCGATTCGATTGGGATTCAATCAGGTGGATCAGGTCCGACTGGTGACGGCTGCAAGCGAACTGGCCCGCAACATAAGGCTCTATGCCGAACGCGGCCACGTGGAAGTAACCCGGGTCAGAGACGGGAGCCGCCGAGGGTTGCAGGTGAGTTTTAGCGATCAGGGACCGGGTATATCCGACATCAATCTGGCGATGACAGACGGCTACACCACGAGCCGGGGTCTTGGCAAAGGGCTTCCCGGCTCGCGCCGGCTGGTTGATGATTTCAAGATTGAATCCGAAGCAGGCAAGGGAACTACCGTGATAATAACCAAATGGCTTTAATCAGTTTTGAATTTTAAGTTTTGAGTTTTGAATTAAACTCCTGTAACTCAAAATTCAAAACTCATAATTTCATGAAAAAATACGAGACAATACCGCTCACCGAAGAAGCGCACATAGGTCACGCCCGGAGGATCATCCGGCGGCGCGCCACAGATATGCAGTTCGGTGAGCAAAGGATCGCTGAAATAGATATAGCGGTGAAAGAGATCGGCTCGAACGCAGTAAAGTTCGCGCGCGGTACGGGCAGGATTTTTGTTGCTGAAACCACCGCCCGGCTCGAACATGCGGGGCTTGAATTGATCTACGCTGATAAGGGGCCTGGAATACCCGATACGGCGCTCGCAATCTCGGATGGCTTTACGACTACAGGCACACTTGGCGCGGGGCTTGGGGCTATAAAGCGCATGATGGATGAGTTCTATATTTACTCTACCATCGCGAGCCAGACCCGCCGCCTCCCGCTATACGGGCGCACGACTCACGGCACGGTCATAGTAATCCGCAAACACCTGCCGGTCGATGGCGAACTCTCCGCCAGAAAGCAATCGCTGTGGGGCGCATTTTCCCGCCCGGTCGATGGAGCGGAAGATAACGGCGATTCCTACATCATCAACCGAAAAGGTGATCGCCAGATTCTGGCCGTCATAGACGGACTTGGTCACGGCGCGGGGGCAAAAGAGGCATCCACAGAGGCCGTGGCTGTGATTGACAGACAGGCTTTGCAACCGGTCGAGACTATAATTCAGACCACTCACGAAGCCTTGCGCGAAACCCGTGGCGCGGTCCTCGGGCTCGCCGCAATTGACCGCGCGACCGGCGTCGTAGAGTATGCCGGAATAGGCAATACCGATTTCCGGGTCTATGGCGGCCCTCGCCCTTTAAGGTTTATCTCGCTCAACGGCACGCTCGGTTCCCGTTTGAACCGCATCAAGGTTTTCAAAGAGCAACTGCCAAGAGTCGCCACCATTGTGATGACGACAGACGGCATATCGGAAAACTGGGACCCTGAGAATTACCCCGGTCTGCTCGGGCTTCACCCGCAGCTTATATGCTCGGTTGTGATGCGCGATTTCAATCGCCCGAAAGATGATGCGACAATACTTTGCGGGAGATTAAGCTTTTGACCTCGGAATTGCACGATTCAGCCCCAGATATGTCGCGCCGTGAAAAGATCGGTTCGATTTTCGTTCGCCGTGAATCAGACATAGTGCGCGTGCGCGACCGCGTCAGGCTTGCGGCCCGCGAACTCGGATTCGATAACGTTACGCAGATAAAGCTCACGACCGCAATATCGGAACTGACGCGAAACATCTACGAATATGCGGGCATGGGGAGCATTACCGTTTCATTGATCGAGAGGGTCGGGCGCAAAGGCATAGAGATAGTATGTGAAGACCAGGGACCGGGCATAAAGGATCTCGATAAGATCATGGCCGGTGAGTTTAAATCGCGAACGGGACTGGGCAAAGGGCTCACCGGCTCACGCCGGTTAATGGATGAGTTTTATATAGCGAGCGCGCCCGGGCGCGGCACGCGCATTCAGGCTATAAAGTGGTTCGCTCCAGATCAGCGACAGCTCAAAGACCTGGAACAGATTCGCAAGGAGTTCTTTTCGGCAAGCGAATCGGGGATGGTCGAAGAGCTTCAATCTCAAAATCAGGAGCTTGTGGGTGTACTCGGCGAGTTGACCCAGAGCCGCCACGAACTTGAACAGATAAATCGCGAGCTTCATCAGGCCAACCAGCAACTCAAACAGGTAGACGAGATCAAATCACAGTTTATCTCTACAATCGCGCACGAAGTCAGAACGCCGCTAAATGCGATTCTCGGTCTGGTGCAGGTGTTGCTGCGCGACAGGGCAGAGCCGCTCACGCCGCGCCAGCACGATACCGTGGCGCGGCTTGAAAAATCTACCGCGATGCTTGTCAGACTCGTGAATGATCTGCTCGATCTTTCGCGGCTCCAGGCCGGTCGCATGCAGATAAAGCTTGAGTCATTCGAACCCGCCGAGTTGATTGACTCGATCTACAACGGGTTGAACCAGACCGCAAAAGACAAGGACGTGATTTTCGCCTACGAAGTCGAGCCCCACATGCGCTCTGTCATGAGCGACGCAACCAAAGTCACACAGGTCATTACCAACCTTTCATCCAACGCCATCAAGTTCACTCCCGCGGGCGGCACAGTCACTCTCAAGGCCGGTCCCGACGGCGATCAGATGTGGTATGTCGAGGTCAGCGATACGGGCATAGGCATGCAGGAGGAACAGGTGCCTCTCATCTTTGAAGAGTTCCGACAGATCAATGTAGGAAGTCCTCATCACACAGGAGGCACGGGGTTGGGGCTTCCCATAAGCAAGAGGCTTGTCGAGTTATTGGGCGGCAGGATCAAGGTGGCAAGCGCGCCCGGTCACGGCTCCACCTTTACGGTAATTTGGCCGCGCGATGTGCGTAGCTATGTCGCGGAATCCGTTATTGCCGATTCCTGATCCCTATACAGCTAAACGCAATCGCAAACCGTTATAGCAGGCCACGGATTACGCGGATCGGACGGATAAACACGGGTCAGACACTATATAAGCTAGTCCGTGAAAATCCGTCCGATACGTCCGATCCGCAGCCTATTTCTATTCCCCTATCTTACATTTTGGAAAACTGAATGATTCCATTTCGGGGTGTATGCGATCTTACTTTAATTTCTTGAAAAATCTTGACACTTTCGAGGGCGCGGGCGTAGAATCCATCCGGCTATCGTTTTTGGCTTTACCAGATAGCCGCAGAGTATGATCTTTTCCGGGAATGTTTACGGATTTACTTCACCGATAAAGGCAACCGCTTCGATTAAGAAGATATGGGCGCAAAGCCGGAGCCTCCTTGAGAATTCAAATAGGCGGCCCGACTGCCGAAGTGAAGGTCACAGTTTACGCCTTACCTCCGCCAGGACCATCTTCACTTCATGCCTATTGGTGTTGAATCCTTTTTGTTTAGGGAAGCTTTCGTTCACCTCACGGACCAGAAGTTTTCTTGATCGGAGGAAACCATGATTAACCGCCAAACTTTTAGAAACCGCTTACGGCTTCTCTCGATGTGTCTGGTCCTTTTTTCGCTGCTCAATCTCACTTTTGCCCGACCCTCGTCCGCGTATGTGCAAAGGGAGAGCGGCGGCCCTGGCTATGCTTCCCGCCTTTCGCCTGAACTTGTCAGCCTTGCGCGCAACCCCTCTAAGGACGACAAACCGGTTCGCGTTATAGTTCGCGCTCAAAAGGGCATGATAAACGACCTGCAAAACGAGATCGTCGCCCGGGGCGGCAGCCCGCTTGGCTATCTTGACTTGATTGATGCGGTGGTGGCAGAGGTCCCTGCCAATTCACTGGCCCCTGTCGCTGAAAGCAATAGCGCGCTCTATATGTCGCCCGATTCGGTTACCTTTACCACCGAGGCGCAGACGGGCGGCCCTCTTCATTTTATCACCACATCGGGAGCCTCGCAGGTGATAGGCACGAACGGGTTGAGTGGAGGCTCGCCCGTGATCCAGCAGACCGGGTACATTCAAGGGGCGGGCGTCAATGGCTCAGGCATAAGTATCGCCGTGCTCGACAGCGGAATCTTTAGCGGAGATTCTATTCACAACGACTTGCGATCCCTGACCAATCCGAGCGCCAGCCGCATCACATACCGCAGAAATTTCGTATCCGACGAGCAGTTGACCCCGGAGCAATTGCAAAACGGGTATGACCCTTACGGCCACGGGACTCACGTTGCCGGTGTGGCAGCCGGGACCGGAGTCGATTCCATGCGGATGACGGGTGCGGGCGCGGCCTATCCCGGCATGGCCTTCAACGCCAACCTGCTCGACCTGCGAGTGATCAAGGGCGACGGCACGGGCCGCGTCAGCGATTCGATAATGGCCCTCGGATGGGTAGTCGCCAACCGGCAGGCATATAACATCCGCGTTGCGAACCTCTCTGTAGGTACTCTCGTAACCGATTCTTACGCAAACGATCCCTTGTGTCAGGCCGCCGAAGCCGCGGTCTCCTCGGGCGTTGTCGTGGTCGTAGCGGCGGGGAATTTCGGCAAAGACAATGCGGGCAATACACTGTATGGTTCGATACTTTCGCCCGCCAACTCACCCAATGTTATAACCGTCGGCGCTGCCGCAACTCAGGGGTCCGATGTCCGATCCGATGATGTGGTGGCAAGTTATAGCTCGCGCGGCCCCACGCTCGTTGACGGGTTTGCAAAGCCTGACCTCCTCGCGCCCGCCAATTACATCGTAGCGACGTGCGCCCCCGATTCTGCGCTTGTGCGCGATCATCCCGAAGCGGTCGTCTATTCGGAAAGCGGGCGGGCGGTCTATTTCAGAATGAGCGGAACCTCGGTCGCCGCGCCCGCAGTCTCAGGCGTGGTCGCGCTCATGCTGCAAGCCAATCCATCGCTTACTCCACGAACGGTCAAAGCCGTGCTCCGCTTTTCGGCGCAGCGACTCGCTTCGCTTGCCCCTGAGCCGTTCACGCTCGCGCTCGTGAGCGAAGGCGCGGGGCTGTTGAATGCGGAGGGGGCTCTTCGAGTGGCGAGTCAGATCGCATCTACACCTGCAAGAATCTGGGGGTCTCAGGTTCTGCTCTCCGGCAGGAACCTCATAGGCCCGGTCAATTCGCAGTTTGAATTTCAGAGCGCCATAGCGGGCGAGACCGTGAGTTGGGGGGATTGCATATATTCGGACGGCATAGTATTCCTGCACCGTTCGGCTGGGTTGTTTTATGTTCTCGATACAAACTACCTGATCATAGGGCTGCGCCTGGTGCCATATGTTGGTATGATTCTTGCGAACAGAAACATGCTCGCCAGCGGGGTGATGATCGCAGGCGGAGTGATGATCGCAGGCGGAGTGATGATCGCAGGCGGAGTGATGATTGCGGGGAGCGTTTCGGATTCTCTGGTTCTCGATCAATTACGGGCGAGCAGTCAGTGGGCCGACGAGGCGGTCTGGTCGGCGAAATTGCTGGATCAGAGTTCGTCTGTGGGAATGGCTGCTGGTGTATTGACCCTGGGTGAAGGGTTCTCAGGTGTATCGGCCTCGGTCGTGCCCAACTCGTCACACGCCCTTTATCCAAGGCCCCGGCTTTAAATCATTCCGCAAGAGATTGGTACAAATGAATTTGAATGAAAGGCAAATTGAAATAGGCGGCGGATTAGCGCGGATTAGATCAAATAGGGACTGATCCGCGTAAATCCGCCGCATCCGCGTAAATCCGTGGTCTATTTCTACTCACCCTACTTTGGAGTTTCGTTTGTACCAATCTTGTGCATTTCGATTTAGCCAATAACCCCTTCTATCGAGCGGATGGAGGCAATATATGAATCGCCTGGTGCAGGAACTGCGCGATTTGAATCTAAAGGCCAGATTGTTATGTTTTGCCCTGATTACACTGGCCGTTGGAATTCTGATTGAGTCGTTCAACCACATCTTACACACATCGGCGCGCGACCAGGCATTGCTTTTTGGGCTTGCGGTCGTCGTAGCCGTGTGGACGGGCTCTCATCCTATACGGCTGCCCGGAACGACCAAGACCATGGTGTCGGTTTCGGAGTCGGTTATTTTCCTGGCTGCGATCATACTCGGCCCTTATCAGGCATTCCTGCTTGGCACGCTCGATGGCTTTGAAGCGCGAAAGCTTGCCAAGCTGCGAATCTATGTAGCTATCAATGCCTCGATCCTGGCGCTTTCCGCCTTTGCCTCGGCCCGCATGTATCAGATTGTTCAAAGCTACCTGCAAAGCAATACGATTCTGGGCGGCGAGCAGCGCTCCTTAGAGTTGCTGGTATTTCCTTTGACGGTCCTGGCTCTCACGCATTACGCGGTCAATATCAGCCTGACGGCGATATTCTCGAAGGCCGTAGGCACAGCCGGTTTTATATCCACATTGAAAGAGACTTTCCCCTGGATACCCGTCACCTATCTGGCAGGCGCGACGGCTGCGGGGATGACCGGCTACGCGCTCTCAAAATACTCGTTAGAGGCTGCGCTGCTTGTCCTTGTGCTGGCCCTTCCGATGCCGCTGATAATCTACTACACATTCAAGACCTATCACGCGAAACTGGAAGAAGAGCGCCGCCATCTCGATCAGGTCAATGAACTGCACCGCTCTACGCTTGAGGCGCTCGCGATGGCCATTGACGCAAAGGATCAGACAACGCACAAGCACATACGCCGCGTTCAGATTTATGCCCGGCGGCTGGGCGAGTTGATGGGGATGGGCGGGAAACAGTTGCAGGCGCTCGAAGCCGCTTCGCTTCTTCACGACATTGGAAAGCTCGGCGTGCCCGACTACATTTTGAACAAACCCGGGAAGCTGACCCCCTACGAATTCGAAAAGATGAAGACCCACACGGTGATCGGGGGAGAGATATTATCGAACGTGAAATTCGATTTTCCTGTCGCGGCCTATGTTCGCGCCCATCACGAGCGATGGGATGGCGCAGGGTATCCCGACGGTCTGCGCGGAGAGCAGATACCGCTCGGGGCGAGGATTCTGGCGCTCGTAGATCATTTCGACGCGCTGCATTCGGATCGCCCGTATCGCAGGGCGCTGACCCGCGCCGAGGTCATATCCCGGATTGAAAAACTGAGCGGGTCGTTTTTCGATCCTTCGCTGGTCAGGATTTTTCTTGAGAGCCTCAAAAGCCTTGATGCTGAAATAGAGCAGGCCGCCGTGATGGAGCCTGATTCGTCTTCGCCGTCTTCGGCCCTTGCCGGGAACAATTCGGTACCGGCCGCCGGATACGCGGAAGAACAGAGACCCCTGAGCGAAGTCGCGTTGAGCCGGATCGCCGCCGCTCATCAGGAAGTGGCTACGCTGCACGACATAGCCCGGGTATTGAGCAGCACGCTCAGCTTACAGGATGCGTTTGCGATAATCACCAGCCGCATTGCCAATCTCGTGCCTTATTCGACCTGCGTGATTTATCTGCTGGATGCGGGCAAGACCCGGATTCGAGCCAAGTATGCGAGCGGCCTGTGTATGGAGATGTTTCGGGAACGCGAGATTGGCGTAGGCGAAGGGGTGACCGGGTGGGTCATAGCCAATCACCGTCCTCTCTACAATACAAGCCCGATGCTGGACCTTACGTTTCTGGGCGTGGAGACGGCCGAACGATTTAAGGGAGTGGCGGTCTTTCCGGTAATAAAGGATGGCGAATCGCTTGGAGCCGTGGCGCTTTATTCTGTCGATACGCCGCAGTACACGGATGAGCATCTGCGATTGCTCGAAATGATTATGCAACCCGTATCTGACGCGCTGCATAATGCCGTGCTCTTTGAAAATACCCAGCAGACGGCGCTCACCGATGCGCTCACTGGCTTGCCGAATATGCGCGCCTTCGCGCTGCATTTCGAGCGGGAAATCAGCTCTGCGAATCGGTCGAATCATCCGCTCTCGATTCTCTTGATTGACCTCAACGATTTCAAACGCGTCAACGATACCTTTGGGCACGTGGTGGGTGACCGCGTACTGCAAGACTTCGCTCAACTGCTTCGCCATCAATTGCGCGATTGCGATGTGGTGGCGCGCTATGCCGGAGATGAATTCGTAACCCTGATGCCGATGACCGATCAACAGCAGGCTCTTTATGTGATCAACCGGCTTCAAGCGGCGATAAACCGACCCTTTCTGACAATCTCCGAAGATGAACAAATATCTGTGACAGCCAGCATTGGGGCCGCGACCGCTCCTGCCGATGGGCAGAGCTTTGAAGAATTAATGATGAATGCCGATAAGCAGATGTATCGCTCAAAGGATAATGTGAAATCGCGTGGACAGGTCACGAAATTGCCTCATCGTATCGCCAGAATATCTTAAAAGGGATGAGGGATGAGGGATGAGGGATGAAAAGGACTGTAGCGTAACAACTCGGTGAAAAGCGGCTTGCCAGTTATCAAGATAATCACTGAGAGTCCTTTTCATCCCTCATCCCTTCAATCACTTGGCGAGCCAGACGCCCGAATATCCATATGCCAGTGTAATCGGCTGCCAGATCGATCAGATCAAAAGTCCTGTATCGGATAAATAGCTGCGAGAACTCTTCCAGAGTGACCAGCGCAATCACAATAACGCTGCCAAGCAGAAAGAGCTTTCCGGCAATCCTGATTGAGCGGCAACCGAGGCTTACGTTGAGAAGGAAAGAGAGCAATCCCATCAGGAGGAAATGGCCGAGCTTATCGGCGCCGGGCACGCTCCTGATGATCGAGAATAGAGATTGATACCTCATGTGGTCGGCCATATAAATGATCGTCGCCAGCAGCAAAATATAAGAAGCCGTCAGCAATTTTATCTTCATAATCTTCAAATCCGATCAGCGGTATCCTTCGGCCTGTAAGGAAAATAATTCGGCATATAATCCGCCGCGCCTTACAAGCTCGTCGTGCGAGCCGTCTTCGATAATGCTGCCGTCGTGCAGCACGATTATGCGATCAGCCATGCGAACGGTCGAAAATCTGTGCGAGATGATTACGGCCATCCGCCCCGCGACAAGTTCCGAAAACCTTACAAAGACCTCATACTCGGCTCTTGCATCGAGCGCCGCCGTAGGCTCGTCGAGTATCAGCACCTCGGCGTCCCGCATGTAAGCGCGGGCAAGCGCCACCTTCTGCCATTCTCCGCCCGACAGATCGATGCCGCCTTCGAATCGGCGTCCGAGCATCTGCCTGTACCCTTCCGGCAATCGCGGCAACAGAGAAGCAGCCAGCGATTTTTCGGCGGCTGCTTCTATAGGTTCCGGAACTTCACTGCTTTCCAATTTCGCTGCCTCTGATGCGCTCCTTTTATCAACGGTTGCTCCGTTGTTATTCAGGTCCAGATATGACTGCACCTCTTCTATCTCGCCCACACCGATGTTTTCATCAAAGCGCATCGCGTAACGAACGAAGTCCTGAAAGATAACGCCTACGTTGCGGCGCAGCGATGCCAGATCGTACTCGCGCAGGTCAACTCCATCGAGCAATATACGCCCCTCGGTCGGGTCATAGAGCCGGGCAAGCAACTTTGTGAGCGTAGTCTTGCCCGCGCCGTTCTCGCCTACGAATGCGATACGCTCTCCGGGACGCAGGTGAAAACTCACGTGTCGCACGGCCCATTTATCGCTGCCGGGATAGCGAAAGCCCACATCTTCAAATCGAAAGCCTTCGCGCACGGGAACGGGGAAAGTCTTTGCCTCGGTCGGGGATGTGATGGAGGGTCTCATCTCGAAAAACTCGAACAGGTCTTTGAGGAAGAGGCTTTGATAATAGATGCCGCTTGCGCCGAGCAGCAACCGCTGTATCAGATCGCGGCTCCTGGAAAACGAACCTGCCAGAAAGGTCAGCGAACCTATGCTGATGCTCCCGAGCACGGTGCGCGCAAGGATCACTACGTAAGCGCCGTAGTAGCCCGCGCTTCCTATCATTGAAAGCCCGGTCGAGATGATGCTCTTTCGGATCGAGAGCCGTTTGTTCTCTTCATAAAAACGATCTGCCAGCACGCGGTAACGCTCGATAAGCCACGGCGCGAGGCCAAAAAGCTGAACCTCTTTGGCCGTCACATCGCTTGCGCCTATATATCTGAGGTAATCGAGTTGCCGCCGTTCGGGGGTCCACCTGTAGAGCAGCGAATATTCGAGCGAGGCGAAATGCGTCTCTCCGAGAAAGCTCGGCAATACGGCGACGGCCAGCAGCAACAGAAGCCAGGGGCTGTAGACAAATAAGGCGGCCCCGAGCGAGACGAGCGTCAGCAGGTCCTGAGCCATGCCAAGCAATTGTTCGAGCAATCCGATTCGCCCGGTCGTTTGCCTGCGCGCCCGTTCGAGCTTGTCGTAAAAATTCGGGTCTTCGAAATGATAAAGATCGAGCGTGGCCGCGTGCTTCATCAACCGCACTGAGGTGTGATTGGAAAACAGATCGCTCAACAGACTTTCGACAAGCGCGGAGGCGCGAGCCAGAGCTTCACCTGCAAGCACGATTGCGAATTCGAGCGCCACAAGCCGCCACAGGCGCGGGAAATCGGGTTGAGACTCGCGCATCGCGACTACCGTGTCAATGATCAGCTTTCCTATCCAGAGCGTGGCCACGGGCACAAACGAGCGAACCAGCCGCAGCACAGCCATCGCGATGGTGTAGCCGCCATGCGTCTGCCAGACAAGCCGGATTAGCGGCGGCACATAACGGAGCGCCGCGATGCGTTCGCGCCAGGATGGAGCCTCGTCAGATTTAGTGTTGCGCCCGTAGCGAAAATCCCTGCTCATAATATGAAGATAACCGCTTGAGATGGATTAGGGAAATTTTGAAACGTGATTCGTGATTCGTGCTTCGCACAAGAAACTCATCGCCCTTCGGGCGATCCGGGCAGGGACAAGCCCTGCCCCTACAGGCTACTATAATTACAAATCTCACGAATCACGAATCACTCGTCCCTCTATCGGCAGGCGTCGGGCAGGGGATGTTCTGTTATCAGATAATCTTTGACCGGGCGGCCTTCGATCAAATGTTCCTGAACGATTCGCTCGATCACCTCGGGCGTGCACGAGTGATACCAGGTGCCCTCCGGGTAGACGACCGCAATCGGCCCCTGCATACATATCTGAAGGCAGTTTGCCTTTGTGCGATAGACGCCCGCTTCCGCGAGATTCAGTTCCTTGAGCCGTCGCTTCAGATAATTCCACGATTCAAGGCTCGACACTCTGTCCGAGCATTTTGGTTTGGTTTGATCCGAGCACAAAAAGATGTGGCGTTTGATCCTGTTTACGCCGAGCGTTTCGACTGTTTTTTCGAGCTTTTCATTCATACGTTGTTTGTCGAATCGGGAAAGGGAACGAAGCGATACCCGACTCCTCTGACCGTCAGCAGGTGACGGGGATTTGAAGGCTCGTCTTCGATGTACTTTCTCAGACGGACGATGAAATTATCAATTGCGCGGGTGTCTGTGTCTTCGCGCAACCCCCACACCTCTTCGAGCATGGATTTGCGCGAGACGGCTTTACCCGTCCGCTTTGTAAGAAAACGCAAAAGCTCCGCTTCCATGAGTGTCAATTGCACGACCCGCTCGCCGACTCTGATCTGGAGGGCATCGAAGTCTATCGTCTTTCCGTCGAAGATAAATTCCTGATCTTCAGACGCGGACGAAGGGCTGGAAGATGCCGCTTCCTTCGACCGATATTCGGATAAAGAAGGTTCCGGTTGTGACTGCTTGCGCTCTCTGCTCGACCATTCGAGCCGTCGTATCAGACCGTGAACACGCGCTATCAATATCGCAAGCTCAAAGGGTTTGGTCAGATAATCGTCCGCGCCGCTCTCAAATCCACGAAGCACATCTTCGGGGCGGCCCCGCGCCGTCAGCATCAGGATGGGTACAAACTGGTTTGCCTTGCGTAACTCCGAGGCGACGGTGAATCCGTCTATGCCGGGCAACATCACATCCAGCACGACCGCATCGTAAGTCTTGCGGGAGCGCATAACCGCTTCGAGCGCCGCCTCGCCGTCTTCGGCCAGGTCTACGCTATACCCTTCGGCTTCGAGATTAAATCGCAATCCGTCGGCAAGATGTTTCTCGTCCTCCACGATCAGTAACGACTTCATCGCTTTAAGTCCTCGGGAGTTGAATCGTAAACGTGCTGCCTTTGCCTTCGCCTTCACTTTCGGCAAAGGCGCGGCCTCCGTGCCTTTTCACCACTGAACGAACGATAAACAGCCCGAGCCCCGAGCCTTTCACGTGTGTCAGCACGCGTTCAGGCACTCGATAGAAGCGTTTGAAGACCCGTTTGAGTTGAGTGCGTGGAATGCCTATGCCACGGTCTGTGACGCGGACGGTCACGTATTTATCGCCGGAGGTTTCTACGCTGACCGAAATCTGCACAACCGTATCGGAATACTTTATAGCGTTGTCAATCAGGTTCGACACGGCGGCGCGCAGTTCATCCTCGTCGCCAAGGATATTTACCTGATCGGAGTCGAGCGATTCGCTGTAGATGAGCGCGCCATCGGGCAGGTGATACCGCGTGCGGGCAAGCTCTATTGATTCGCGTGTGAGATCGCACAGGTTGATGACTGACCGAGTTATCGGGCGGCGGCGCTGCCCCGTCTGTCCCGCCTTCAACACCTGCTCCACCGTATGAAGCAGCCGGTCGCTATCGGCAAGCATCACATCATAGAACTCGCGTCTTCGTGTGTCGTCCACGTCGCGGGTCTTCAAGGTTTCAAGATAGAGCCTTATGGATGCAAGCGGGGTCTTCAATTCGTGCGTAACGGCATTGATAAAGGCGTCGTGCTGTTCGTTGCGGCGAATCTCTCGAACCAGAAATATGGTGTTTAGCACAAGGCCGCTGATGATCGCGATGAAAAAAATGATCCCGAGTATCAGCAGCGCGACCTCGCGCCAGTTGAGCAGAACCCAGCCGACATTGAGCGCCACGGTGAGCGCCACCAGGCACGACCCCAGGGTGATAAAGAAGGCTATGGATTTCTTGCGGCTGCTCACCCACATGCTGAATATTGTAATCGAATTGGAATATGCTCGCGAGCCTCTCATCAGAAAAGGAGAGAATCCGCCACAGAGGCACCGCAGACACAGAGGCTTTTATATTCTTTTTTCTGTGTCTGCGGTGCCTCTGTGGCTATCATGATTTCTTACACCCGCGAGAAGCGCTTGAAAGAGAGGAGGGCAATCCGGTAGATTGTCTCCCTTTGAACCTATGATCAGCTATCCTGCAAAAGAAGCCTCTGCGCTCGACCATGAGTTGTCGCCTTACCTGGCCGAACTCGCGCAATTTGAATCAACCAGAGAGATGGAAGCATCCCTGGTATATGCCACCCTGAAACCTGAAATCGAAAAGGTTCTGGGCGCGATGGCTCAGGAAAATTTCGCCCGAACGCCTTCGTCCAACCGGGAGAATTCAATGATGATTCGGGCTACGGCCTGGAATATCGAGCGTGGCATTCGCCTTGACGCGATCATCGGCGCGCTTGAGAAACACCCTTCGATGAAGGGGAGCGACCTGTTACTGCTGACGGAACTCGACTATGGGATGGCACGGACGGGCAACCTGAACATCACACGCGAAATTGCCAGGGCGCTTGGTCTTAATTACGTATTCGCGCCCTGCTATCTGGCCCTGACAAAGGGGTGCGGGCTTGAAAAGCTCGCCGACGGAGATAACACTTTCGCGCTCCACGGCAATGCCCTGTTGTCACGTTACCCGCTGATCGAGGCGCATTCAATCGCGCTGCCAAACGGCAAAGACAAGATGAAGGGGGAAGAGAAGCGGCTTGGCTGCCAGCGCGCGGTCGTGGCCGAAGTGGATCATCCACGGGGGCGTTTCCGGGCCGTCAGCCTGCATCTCGACGCGCATTCGAGCCTCCGCCATCGCAAGCGCCAGATGCGATTGATGCTCGATCACCTCGATAGCCTCACTCCAAAACTGCCCGTGCTGATAGGCGGCGATTGGAACACGTCCACTTATAATTCGCAGAGGGCTTTTACTTCGATACTGGGCTATTTCAGACGCGTAGCAATGGGAGTGCGCAACGTCAGCGAGAATCACTACCCTTACCCTGATCGCTGGTTTGAGCGGGGACTTTTCAAGGATTTAAGACGGCGCGGGTACAACTACCGCGATATGAATGAGCCGGGAGCCTGCACTCTGCATTATGATGTGGCGGATATGGCGGCCAACAAAAACATGGGAGAATGGCTGCCGCAATGGTGTTTCAAGTTTATTTATTGGGCGCTTAAGGGGCGCGACGGTCGTTGCTCGTTCAAACTCGACTGGTTCGCGGGCCGTGGGATTTCAGTTTATCCCGACCTGCGCCCTCACGTAGTTTATGATCTTGCCGATTCTGCGGGGGCGCTCTCAGATCACGATCCTATTGTGCTCGATTTTACCCTCTGATCTGAGATTTGGAGATTTGAAATCTCAGATCTCAGATGGTAGATGTAGTCAGGGTTTTTTCTCTGGCTTCTTCTTTTTGTCGTCGGCCTTATCGTCGCCCCCGAAAATCCCTTTAATCTTGCCGAACAATCCCTTCTTCTCTTTCTTGTCTTTATTCGCTTCAGCGGGTTTCTCGGCCTTTTTTGGAGCGGCTGCGGTCTCTTCTTTAGGTTGAGTCTGTTCGGGCGCAGGCCGCTCGGCGGCGGCAGTCGGCGTCTCGCTCGCTTTTGGGCCTTCCGCATCCTTTTCGCTTCGAGGGGTATGAGTTGGCGAAGCCTTTGTGTTATCCCTGTCTGAGGATTCGGAATCGGGCTGCGCGTTCGGCGCGACCGCGTTCGATGTATCGGAGGGATTGGTTCCGGTTTCAGCCGGAGGAGCGGACGATTCAGAAGCTTCGGGTGCGGCGTCAGACGACTCGACCGCCGCAGGAACTTCGATAGGGGTCTGTTTCTTCCCGGTTATGAGCGCAAACGGTACGCCTATGAGTAGCATTAATATGACAGCCGCCCCGGTATAATGCATCCAGTTTAGTCTCTTTTTTGAAGAAGGTTGAGCCGGTTGAACTTCTTGTTGAGCTTCCTTTACTTCTTGAACTTCTTGAGGCGGCGCGAGGAGTTCGGTCTGTTCGGGCCCGAGCGGGACGGTTGCATCCAGGCGAGTCGCTTTGATTTCATCACCGCCGGTAGCTACGGGTTCGTTTAATTTTGTTCTCGCAATAACGGGTTCATCAAGCCGGGTCTTAAAGGTTGTGCTCTGTGGCGGCTGCGGAGTCGGCAATGGTTCAGACTGAGGCAGGGGTTCGAGTATACGAGTTTTGGGCGCGGCATAGGTGATCTCTGCGCTCTTGAGTTTATTGGTCCCCGAAGAGATTGTATTGAGCAGTTGTGCGCGAAATTCGTTTGCGGTCTGGAACCGGGCATCGGGCATTTTGGCCAGCGAACGCATGATGGCCTGCTCCAGTTCAAGCGGTATGTGATCGGCAAAAGTGGTTGGAGGTTCCGGCGCGTCTTCTATCTGCGATCTCATCAACTCAAATTCGCTTTTACTTTCGAAAGGGATGCGACCCGTGAGCATTTCGTAAAGCAAAATGCCGAGGGAATAAATATCGGAGCGGGCATCGGTCTCTTCGCCGCGCACCTGTTCGGGCGACATATATTCGATGGTTCCGATGATGTTTCCGTGCCGGGTCATGCGGGCGGACCCCAGCACGCGGGCTATTCCGAAGTCCATGACCTTTAGCACGCCTTCCTTTGTCAGCATCATATTGGCGGGTTTTATGTCGCGGTGGATGACGCCCATTTTATGCGCGTGCTCAATGCCTTCAAGAGCGTGGCAAAAAAGCGATATGGCTCGTTCACAACTCATAGCGCCGTGTTTTCTTATGATCTCGTCGAGCGTCTCCCCGCGCACGAATTCCATGATCATGAAGTAGTCGTCGCCCTGGCGCAGAAAGCTGTAGAGGGTAGCGACATTAGGATGATTGAGTTTTGCGAGGGTTATGGCTTCGGTTCGAAATCTTTCCACGACCTGGGGCTGGCTGGCCAGTTCAGGCCGCAACATCTTGATGGCGACCTCGCGTTCGAGCATCGTGTCAATCCCTCTGAAGACCGTTCCCATCCCGCCTTCGCCTATACTTTCGGTGATCTCATAAGGGCCTATCATACTGCCGATCATTTTCTTGCCTCCGTGTCGCGGGTCTGGCGAGTCTTTATGTAACCCGTCTTGTTTTGCGGCTTCACCTTTACGATTCCAACCGTGATATTATCATGCCCGCCCCGTTCCTTTGCGAGTTCGACAAGATTTTCCGAGGCCTGTCGAGGTTCGTCTCTGATGACCGCTTTCCTGATCTCTTCATCTTCCACAAGGTCGTAAAGGCCATCCGAGCACAACAGGAAGGTGTCGCCACCGTGAACAGGGAAAGGTTCTTGCCAGGTTGAAACTTCCACCTCGGAGTGGCTTCCAACCGCCCGTAAAATGATATTCTTATCCGGGTGCCGCCGCGCATCCTGACTGCTCAACACCCCCTTCTTTACAAGCTCCATGACGTAGGAATGATCTTCGGTCATCAGGTGTATTTGATTGCCACGGATGAGGTAGAGCCGGCTGTCGCCTACGTGAGCGGAAAGGGCCGCGTCGTCTTGCAGCACGAGCGCCGTGCAGGTTGTGCCCATCCCGCGCATCTCTTCATTCTTGAGCGCCGCCTCGTATATTTCGCGGTTTGCCTGACACAAAGCTGCCGTAAGCGCCGCTTGCGCATCGCCCGGCAGCGCGTAATACTCGCGATTCAGGATATCGACAGCCATTCGACTTGCAATTTCGCCCGCCGAATGTCCGCCCATCCCGTCGGCTACGACAAAAAGCGCTCCCCTCTTCTTGAGCAGTTTCGCGTCTTCCGGCTGAACCTGCAGGTAAGAGTCTTCGTTCACCTCTCGATGACAGCCCACGTCGCTTAACATGCTTACGACCGTTTTGTATTTCACTCTTTTAACCTGCTGTGAAGCCTATAGTTTGATAGCGCCTGTGGCCGGTTTTCAGGTCATCGCCTGAATGCAAATAAGATTGATGCCGGCAAAGGGGTGTGAATTGTGTTCCTGACTATTTTTGAGGACATGGACTTTGATTCACATCCGAAGCCGCTTCCGTAACACGCGGCCTCGAATGTGAACCGCCGTTAAGCGGAGCGCGCTCGTTCGGCGAATCATCAAACAGGTCTTTAAGCCTTAAAGACAAATTTTACGGTGCCCTCACCGCCAAGCGTCAGCACATCCCGATCTTTAAGCTCGACCTCCGTTATTCGATTACCCATCTGGTTATTGATAAAGGTGCCGTTGGTCGAGCCTTTGTCCTGCGCCACGATTCGCCCGTTGACCGGGCCTACCCACAGGTGCTGCCCCGATACCTGAATGTCCGGGACAACTATCTGTGACCTGGCCCCGTCGCGCCCGATATAGATTCCCTGTCCGATGTTGAATTCCTGCCCCTGCAACGGGCCTATCGAGCAGATCAGCTTTGCCGTAGCCTGCGCCGGGGGACTGAACGCCTGGGTCTTGGCCTGATTGCCAAGCGGCGCTGTCCTCTCCGGGGCAGGAGCGGCCCCTATCCCCATCGGTTGAGCCGGGGAGGGAACAGGGCTTCCATAGCCTTGCTGAGAGAAATCCGAATGCGGCTGCGCGAACTGCGGCTGCATTCCGGGAGCAGGCATCGCTCCACCCTTCTTTTTCCGCATCACAAGCACAAGTACCAGCACGCCTGCGCCGACCAGCAGCAGAAAGCCTCCGCCAAGCACAAGCAATACTATGCCGCCGAATACGGCCCCCGACTGATCTTCTCCCTTTGCGATATGCTCCTGCGAGTCGCTTATGAGTTTCGCCGCTTCCGTGTGGTCGGGATAGAGCGCCAGCACCGCCGAGAAGTCCTGCACCGCGTTGCTGTACTCCTGTTTCCAGTAGTAATTAAGGCCCTCGACCCATTTCTTGTCGATCAGGCTTTCCGAGTTATCCGTCCCCGCCTGTCTGACAAACTCCTGCCCGGTGTTGATCGGCACTATGAAGTTAAACCCCTGGACCTCCTGCCCGTTTACCGTGTTGCCACGGAAGGTGAGGATTCCAATCACCTCGCCTCTTTCATTTATGGCGGGCCCGCCGGAATTCCCGTGCGTAGTGTTGGCATTGGTTTGCAGTATCGGAGCTCCGTCTGCCGAGGTCTTCTTGGCAGAGATTTTCCCGTCGTTTGTGGTCGGTTCCAGTTGCGATTTTTCATCAAGAGCGTCGGAATCCGCCGCTCCGGGATAGCCGAGCACCCAGACCGGGTCTCCTACCTGCACGATGTCGGAATTGCCGAGCCTGAGCGTCGGCGCATTCTTGATCTCTATTTTGATTATGGAAACATCTTTGCCGATGGCCAGGTCTTTTGCATTGCCGAGCGGCGCGCCGTATGCCTTGATCTCGTAAGGATAGCGGCTGCCGCTTTGAAGAAAGACGAGGTTGATGCGTTTGAAATCTCCAAGCTGGGCTTCATTGGCCAGTATCTGCGTGGCCTGATTTATGGTCTGGTCGTTGACGGGCTGGCTCAGTGCCTGAAGCACCTGAACCGCCAGTTGATAAAGTAGGGTTCGCTGACCGTATTGATCTCCCTCTTTGATGTCGCTCACAACGTGGGCATTCGTCATTATGTAGCCGTTCGGGTTGATGATGAAGCCCGACCCGCTCGATAGCGACTGCGTATCCCACTGACGGCCACGCCACGTCCATTTACCTACGTAGCCTGAAATGATACGCACGATGGCGGGTTTTGCCCTCATGTGGAGTTTGTTTGTATCATTTGGCTCCCGCGTTTGAGCATCTGCTTTTGAGGCATATGAAATTGTGCAAACCGCAATGACTGCGATTAATAATAACGATAATTTCCTGTCTCTCATGGCGTACTCCTCTCTCACTTAACCTCTGCCAGATTCAGCCGATCAGTCCGGCGAGCCGCACCGCGCCCCCTGCCTTACCCAATCGCTTTTGCCGGTTTCAACCCTTCGATACCTGCAACCCTTATGTAAGCGCCATCGGCTTTCGACAGATTATTGTCTTTGCCGTCGCTCCAATTGCTGAATATATCAAAGGGTCGTTGCTATATAACCGGATACGTTACCCGATAGTAGTTTAGATCAAACAGAGCCTGCGCGCATGACTCAATCCGCGCTTACAGGGCGTGATTCTACCACTGCCTCCGGTTGATGGCAATCCCGTCTCTGTTTCTGATCCCGGTTTGGTTCTCTGGACGATACTTGACAGCAAATCGGGTCCACAGGTATCCTTGTAAGTCTTTTTGACTGGAATTTTCTTAGCTGTATTGAGGAGAGAGTAAAAGCATGGCTAATCATAAGTCGGCAGAAAAGCGCATGAGACAGACCGAGCGGCGCAACGCGGTCAATACCCATAATCGCTCAAGGTTACGTACGCAGATGAAGAAGCTCCGGGCCGCCATCGTGGCGGGCAATCGGGAGGAAGCGCAGGTATTGCTTCCAGAGACCGTCTCGCTTATAGACAAATCGATTCAAAAGGGCATATTGCATCGTAACGCGGCTGCTCGCTATAAATCGCGTCTGACAAGCACCGTCAACCAGATGTCGGCCTGAAAATATTGTCCCGAAGATGTAGGCGCGGAAGCGCCTTGTCCTGGATGGCTTCTTTTGCCGCGTTCCGGTTGTTTTGCCGGACTGATTCAGGGCAGAAAAACCGCATTATTACCTCATCTTAAAAGAAGAGGACGGCCAAAGCGGCCGTCCTCTTCTTTTGCTGCATTTTGCTGGTCGTCTTTTACATCTGAGCTTTGAAATCTCGAATCTCAAATTTCAAATCCCTAATTCACTTGCCGCGCTTTTTCGACGAGCCTGTAGTAGTCCCCGGCTCAAGCGTGCAGATCGAACCGTGCCGCTTGATCCTCAGATAAACCGATTCGAATACGCGAAACGGATGGTTCATGTGCTCCGCGCCCAGATAGGCGACTGTCAAATCCTGCGCCACGGCCAGATCGAAGTTCTGCGCCCCCGTAGCCACTATCATCCCGTAGCCTTCTTGTATGACCGGCGATTGATACACTCCGTCGGTTATCAACTGGCGAATATGCTCGATTTCAAGCACGCCCGTACCCGGATGCACCTGATGCATATTGGTGTAGAGCGTCGGGCTGACGACCATCGCATATGGACCATAATAGCCTGCCTGCACGAGCAGTTGAGTCGCGTCCACTACATCCTGAAACGAATTCCCGGCCTCCGACCAGTCACGCCTGCTTAGCGTCTGTCGCCCCTCGACCACCATCAAGCCTTCGTAGCCCATCTCTTCGCTGCCGTTAAAGATCAAATCGTCTTCGGCGTCGGCGCAGAAGGCGGCTGCGCCCGCGGCGGCAGAAGTATCGAGCGGCGTACCCGATTGCCTGGCGGTCTCTATGTCTCGCCAGTGCAGTATGAAGTCTTTGTAGATCAGGGGTATGATCCCGCTTTCGCGGCGCACGGAACGAACCGGGTCCGACTCTTCTTCGCCGAGAAGCCCTATGCGGCCAATCGTGGTGCCGGAAAAATGATCGTGCACGATTGTCTGAATCCCCGGGCCGAGCGGGCCGTGAAGGTCAACTATGCGACGGCCTACCAGCCGCTTGCGGGCGACATCAATCACTATGTTATTGATGTTTTCCCACTCTTGATTATTTAGCGGGTTTTCTTCGTGAGCAAAGATGGGCATCTGAACCTCCGGCTTGAAATTTAAGTTTTGAGTTTTGAGTTTTGAATTTTGAATTAACCAGTTGATACGCGGTATTCAAAACTCAAAATTCAAAACTCGAAACTCAATCAAAATATAGCCCAGCGAGCGCCTTCGGGCAAAGTCAATTCGGCCACAAGATATTCTATCTGCAATCGCGGCGTGGCCTCCGAGTTCTTTATCGCGTTGTCGACCTGACTGATGCGGCTCAGACCGTGTGCAATCTCTTCGCGTGATGTTCGCAAGACTCGCCCGCTGAAATCGCGGGCGCGCGACCCGTACTGGCCCGTGGCTTTCATAACTTCTTCGGAAGGGGCTCCGCGCATGGTCAATTCTTTCGCGGCAAGCAGACGGCGATAAAGACCCGCAAGCGACCCGACTATCATAAGAGGCTCGGAGCCGTCGTCGAGCAGGCGCACGGCAAGCCGGATCGCGCGTTTGCGGTCGCGCGCGATTATGGCATCCCACAACTCGAAACTGGTATGCTCGCGGGCGCGCGGCACAAGCTCTTCGACCACCGTATTATTGATGAATCCGCCGTTTGCATAGGCCGCGAGCTTATCAAGTTCGTTTACAAGCCTCGACATTCGTGTGCCGACAAGACCTATCAGATGCCCGAGAGCCGAAGGCTCGATTCGACACTGGCGGTTCTTCAAATACTGCTCGGCCCATCTCTGGGCCTGCTGATCGCTGAGGCGATTGAAGGCCACAAGCGTGCAGGCTTTCATCAGCGCGGTTGTGATCTTGCGGCGCTGATCGAGCGATGTGGCCTGAAAGACCACCGTCGCTGTCGGCGCGGGCCGCTTGAGGTATTCGATTACCAGATCATTTTCTTCTTCTTTTATCTTGTCGAAGTCGCGTATTACGACTATGCGCCGCGCCGACATCATCGGAAACTGATTGGCCCCGTCAAGGGCCGCAGCGGCGCTTACCTTCGGGCCGGAAGATGTGTCTCCGCCAAGCGAGTAAATCGAGTAATTGAATACCCGGCCCGCCTCATCGAGCGTCCCCACAAGCAGGCGAAGGGCGCGTTCTTGAAAGTAGGTCTCTTCGCCCGCAAATAGGTAGAGCGGCGAGATGCGGCCTTCTTTTATCTGGCGGCGGAATTCGTCGAATCCCAGCCCGTCGAGTCTCTTTTTGGCTCTTCTGCTCACAGTCCTTCCAGAATCGTCGAGATGATGGTCCGGGCGAAATCCTTCGCTATGCGGTCAACCGCCGGGTTCTCTTCGTTGAAAAACGATTCCGGGTCGCCCGACAACTCATACTCTCCCTCAAACGACATTCGAGGATTGTTATAGATGATCTTGTTTGATCTGGTGTCGCGCACCGTGACGCCGATAATGATGCGGACATTCCACATCCGCGTGCGCCCCTGATCGTCGAGCAGGGTGCCTGTGGCGCGAAAGCTGCGAATATCGCCGTTGAGGACCGCGTCGGCCTCGTCCGTTCTCGTAGTGACGCGCAACGGGCGAGCGCGGTTTAGTACCTCTTCCATAACGGCTTTTGTAAATCGCTGCTCGACCCTGTATTTTAGGCTGGAATTTTGAAAAATAGGCACGGCAATCGTCTTGATGTCAGCGGGCAGGCTTTTACCCTTACCCGCGGGTTTGTAACCGCAAACATCAACGACGAGCGCCAGGCAGATGGCTAAAAAAAGAGGCTTGAACATCAATGGTGATATTACCTTTCCGGCAGCGCGGCGCACAAGCAGCCTTCACTGATGCGTGATCCGTGATTTGTGAAAAAGACTTTTAGATAAATCAATGATGGACAGCATTAGCCGGATTATTTTATGCTGCCCCTCACCTACTGGTTTCAGAAAGAGACGCGAATGTTGATATGGCTAGAATTTGCGGCCTGCACGGCGGTGATACTGTTTTCAGGCACGAAGCTTTCAAAGTACGGTGACGTGATCGCCGAAAAGTCAGGGATGGGAAGAACCTGGATAGGTGTGATCCTTATGGCTTCCGTCACCTCTCTGCCCGAACTGATTACGGGGATAAGCTCGGTTACCATCTTTGATACTCCAAACATCGCGGCGGGCGATGTGCTGGGCAGTTGTCTGTTCAACATTCTTATCATCGCCCTGCTCGATCTTTCGGGCAGCGCCGTGCCGCTCTCAACCAGAGCGCATCAGGGGCAGGTGCTCACCGGGGGGTTCGGTATACTTCTGCTCGGACTGGTCAATCTCAGCTTTATCACTAATGGAACTGTTCCGACAATCGGCTGGGTCAGCCTCTACAGCCTTGTCTTTATTGCCGTCTATGTAGTGACGATGAGACTGGTCTTTTTCTATGAAAAGAGGCGCGTGGGCGAATACATGGAAGAGATGGCCGAAGAGATACAATACGAGCACATCTCGAAGCGCGAGGCTTATGTCCTGTACGCGGTCAACGCTCTGGTGATAATTGGTGCGGCGACCTACCTGCCTCATCTCGGAGAAGAGATCGCCCGGATGACGGGGCTCGGGCAATCCTTCGTAGGCAGCATATTCATAGCTCTTTCGACCTCGTTGCCGGAACTTGTCGTCTCTGTGACGGCCTTTCGAATCGGAGCCGTGGACATGGTTTACGGCAACCTGTTCGGAAGCAATCTGTTCAACATCGCGATACTTGCGATAGACGACATATGTTATACGAAGGGGCCGCTGATTGCGCAGTTAACACCCAATCACATCATAACCGCCAACGGAGCCATAATCGTGACGGCCATCGCCGTGATAGGATTGACCTACAAGACGACGAAGAAGATATTGTTTCTCACCTGGGATTCTCTCGGGATATTGATCGTCTACGTCTTTGCAACCCTGTTGTTGTACCTTACAAGATAGTAGGCAGTAGGCAGTTATTTTGAGGCCAAGAACTAATCCGCGTAAATCCGCCCAATCCGCGTCATCCGTGGCCTATTCCCAATGTTCTAATTTGGCATCTGGATAGAGAGCGATGTGTTCCCTTAAAAACTGCCTACTGCCTACTGCTTACTTCACAACCACGTTGACGAGCTTTCGCGGTATCACTATCACCTTAGCCACATCGCGGCCCGCTGATGCTGCCTTGATCTTCTCGTCGGCGAGCGCCGCTTCGCGGAGGTCGCTTTCGCTCACGTCGGGACTGACAAACAAACGGCTCCGCAATTTACCGTTTACCTGCACGGCCACTTCGATCTCTTCCTCCCGCGCAAGATCGGTGTTGAACTCGGGCCACCGGGCATGGGCCAGACTTTCGCTGTGGCCGAATTGTTGCCACAGCTCTTCGGCCATATGCGGAGCAAACGGAGTCAGCATCCGTATCAAAGCCTCGAATGCTTCGCGGGCAATCCTTACATCTTCGACGCTCGCGCTGCCGTTTTTGTCTACTGCCTGATCGAAGCTGTAAATCTCGTTGGTCAACTCCATCAGCGAAGAGATGCACGTATTCAAGTGCAAACGCTCCTCGAAATTTTCGGTGATAGAGCGGATGATTTGATGAGTGCGACGGCGCAGCCTTCGCTGATAATCGCTCGCCTCGCTCGTATCTGCCGAAAGCTCGCCAGCGCCGTCTGATTGCGTGATGCGCCCCTGCCATTTGTAGGCGATTCTCCACACGCGCTGCAAATAGCGCGACGCTCCCTCAAACCCGGTGTCTGACCACTCCTTGTCTTTTTCGGGCGGCCCGACAAACAGCACGAAGAGACGCAACGCATCTGCCCCGTGGATTTCGATCATCTCAATCGGGTCAACCGCGTTCTTCTTTGACTTGGACATCTTCTCGACGCGTCCTACTTCGACCGGCCTCCCGCAGATCGAGCAGGTCTTATCCTCTGTCACCTGCTCGGGAAACAGCCACTCGTGTTCAGGGCAACGAAACGTCTCCTTGTTGATCATGCCCTGCGTGAGCAGGCGCGAAACCGGCTCGTCGAATTTGACCAGTCCCAGATCGCGCATAACCTTGTTCCAGTAGCGCGTGTAGATCAAGTGCAATACCGCGTGCTCGATGCCGCCGATGTACTGATCCACGGGCAACCAGTAAGCGATCTTTTCGGGGTCAAACGGCTGACGGTCGTTATGCGGGTCGCAGTAGCGGAAATAATACCAGCTTGAGTCAACAAAGGTGTCCATAGTGTCTGTGTCGCGGCGGGCCGCGCCTCCGCACTTCGGGCATTCCACATTGACAAACTCGGGCACGTGATCGAGCGGCGAGCCGCCCTGCACGCTCAGGTCTACGTTTTCGGGCAGCACGACCGGCAATTGATCGTCGGGCACGGGAACTATCCCGCACTTCGGGCAATGAATCATAGGTATGGGCGTGCCCCAGTACCTCTGGCGAGAGATTCCCCAATCGCGCAATTTGAATGTGATCGCGCCGCGCCCGAATCCGTTAGCCTCGGCGTATTCGGTCATCAGCCGGTTGGCCTCTTCCGAAGAGAGCCCGCTCCACTGGCCGGTGTTTACGGTCACGGTCCATTCATCGTCGGCTGTTTCCATCTCTTCGGGTGCAACCTCGCGACCGTCCGATGTCAGCTTGATCTGCCGAAACGGCAGCCCGTATTTGCGCGAGAACTCGAAATCGCGCTGATCGCCTGCGGGTACGGCCATGATCGCGCCCGTCCCGTACTGGATCAGCACAAAGTTTGCGATCCAGATAGGCAGCCGCTCCTGATTGAAAGGATTCACCGCCCAGCCGCCCGTGAATATGCCTTCCTTCTCCATCTCTTCCAGCGCCCGCCCGGTGCGCTGCTCGTTTCTCAGCCGCTCGGCAAAGGCCAGCACTTCTTCACGTTCAGGCTTGCCTTCGACTATCTTGGCTAGCAGCGGATGCTCGGGCGCGAGTATTATCGCGTTTGCGCCAAAGATAGTGTCTATGCGCGTGGTGAAGACGGTGACGGTGTCTATGGTGTCTGCAATTTTGAACTGAACCTCGGCCCCCCGGCTGCGGCCTATCCAGTTGCGCTGCTGCGTGATTACGCGCTCGGGCCACTGGCCTTCCAGCTTATCCAGATCGTCGAGCAACTGGTCGGCGTAATCGGTTATTCTAGCGAACCACTGCATCAGTTCTTTCTGGATGACGGGAGTGCCGTCGCGCCAGCAGACCCCGCCCGACGCCTGCTCGTTTGAGAGCGATATGCCTTCTTTCGGGCACCAGTTGACCGGGGCCAGCTTGCGATAGAGCATCCCGCGCTCGTACATTCGGATAAAGAACCACTGGTTCCATTTGTAGTACTCGGGGTCGCACGAAGCGATCTCGCGCGACCAGTCGTAGCTGAGTCCCATGCGCTGAAATTGCCACTTCATATAAGCAATGGCATCGCGTGTGAACTTTTCCGGGTTTATGCCTTCCTTGATAGCGGCGGTCTCGGCGGGCTGCCCGAAGGCATCCCAGCCAAACGGGTGCAACACGTTGAACCCGCGCAGCCGTTTGTACCAGGAGAGCGCATCGCCTATGGTAAAGTTGCTGACGTGACCTATGTGCGCGCGGCCCGAAGTGTAGGCCAGCATCTCGAGGCAGTAAAACTTTTCGCGCTCGGGGTCTTCTTTAACCTCGAATATCTTCTCTTCGGCCCAGCGTTTCTGCCATCGTTGCTCTACTTCTTGTGGAAAGTACTTTTCGTTCATAAATGTGTTCAACATATCTATGCAGCCGTCTTGTATGCTTGCCGTTCCACCTGGGGCATACGGACTTTAACTTGCTTAGTTTGCATATCAATGGAAAATTCTTGCGTTCCCTTATTTAGGAAGTTCAAAATTGCTCTCCCCAGTAAACTTTGATCACACGATAGAGATTCATAGTTTTCAGGCACTTCTCCTGAAATATCATAAGCCAGATGCAAACTTTCTCTGGATGCTTCATAGTTGTTTTGATCCAGCAACCATGATGCAAGGCTTGCATAAGCCATTGCAAAAATACTTTTTGTTTGCTCGTTGGGATCGGCCTCGTAGGCCATCCCCATATAATTTGGCAATCCTTCTATTTCGCCCTTTTGATAGGCTTGAACCCCCAATTGCCCCCAGGCTGCTGCAAGATTGCTTCTAATATGGGTAATCACGTCCGGTGACTGAGTTTCCGGCGACTCAGCCAGGGCTAAAGCGATTCTAAATTTTGTAATGGCCATATAGAGATTTCCTTTTTTTGCCTCCAAGAAGCCCTGATGTTCAAATGCGATTGCGAGATTCTTTCGCGCAAGCTTGAAATCAGGCTTAAGCCGTAGAATCAAGCGCATTGCAAAAATGAACTTTTCAAAAGTTTCTGTCTCTTCAAAATCCCTCTGTAATTCAAAGCTTCTCACAATGCGGTCATGCAACTCTTCTATCAAATCCGGCTTTAACTCAACGGCCCGGCGAAATTCCTTTTCAGCTTCTACTCCCTTACTCTCATTATGAAGTTTTATTCCTCGTTCCAATGCTTCGATTGCTGTTTCATTTGCGCTTTTTATTTGACAAGGTTTTACAATATCGGCAAACCTTGATGAAGTGCCTGATTCATCAACGAACTCAATCATATATGCTTCATCCGGCTCATCAAATGCTACGACTACCGTGCCTCGCTCGCCTTTTTTGAGTCCGTATTCCGGCAAGTCCTCCGCTAATTCGACGACATCAAGTTCCTGAGCCTTTCTTGTTTCAATCATAGCTCACCTCTTTCACGCCTTGGTAATATATGCTGTAACCAAAAACGGAAAGTTCGTTCCAACCCTTACGATCCAAATAGTCAATACCTCTACGGTTCGCCCGTTTGGTCCTGTTATAGGTATAACAACTTCAAATATCTTTCCATATTCAAAGTCTTTTTTGAGAAACGCCTCATAATATGGTAATCCCTTTTGAATCTGCTGCGCCAGAAACTCCCAATTTGATTGATCGAAATCAAGAACACTCTTAAAAACGAGTGCTTTATGCCTTCTATCATCATGATCCGGGTTAAGTGCATATCCTTCCAGCTTTTCGCGTGGAATTACCGCATCCTGATAATTAGGTAACGCATTTGGATGTACACTCCTGCCGCTGTTTGTCATTCAAGCTCTCAACTTGCGACTCAGTTCGCGTATTCGCGCGAGGTTCTCTTCGTCGCCGCGTTCCGCATCAACCGGAGTTTCTAAAATAAATGGTATGCGGCGAAACTTCAAGTTGCGGGTCAGACGGCGAAAGCCCGCGTCTCCGATATGACCGAGCCCTATGTGCTGGTGGCGGTCTACGCGAGAGCCGAGCGGCGCTTTCGAGTCGTTGCAGTGGATCAGCTTTATGCGTTCGAACCCGAACGAGCGGTCTATGGCTTTTGTAGTTGCGAGAAAGCCTCGCTCGGTTGAAAGGTCATAGCCCGAAGCGAAAGTATGAGCCGTGTCGAGGCATACGCCTACAGGGAGACCATCGAGCGCCGCCAGGATGTCGGCGACCTGTTCGAAGTCGCATCCGATGGAAGAACCTTGCCCGGCGGTGTTTTCAATCAGAATTGTCAGCCCCGCGCCTTCAAGTTTCAGCCCGCGTGCCGCGACGCGAATGGATTCAGTCGCTGTCATTATTCCGATGTCGGCAGATACGGTCTTTGGATTGCCGGGATGGACTACCAGAAAATCCGCGCCAAGCGCGATGCCGCGTTTTATCTCTTGCCGGAACGCCTCGCGAGACCGGGCCTGCACCACAGGGTCTTGCGCGGCGAGGTTTATCAGATAGACCGAATGAATAGCCATAGGCCAGAGCCCTGCGCGTTCGCGTGCCGCTCGGAATCCCTTTATCTCTTTGCGTGTCAGAGGACGCTCAAACCAGCCTCTCGGGTTGCGGGCGAAAATCTGAAACCCGTCGCAGCCCTTAGCCTCGGCCATCGCTACGGCGTTTGCCATGCCACCGGCAATCGATGTGTGAACGCCTGCGTTTAGAGTCGTTCTGCTTGTCATAAAATAGAGACCCGGGCAGCATTAACAGGATTTACAAGATTAACAGAGAACACGATTGAATCCCTGGAAATCCTGTTAATCCTGTCAAAAAAAACGGTTCCCATGTAAAATAGGCACTAATGCACAGAGCGATTGCGATTTTCATCTTATTATTACTGCTTGGCCCGGCCTTTAACATCGCGGCGCAGGGGCGCAGGGCGCAACCCGCGCGGCTGGCGCTTCCCTCGGATTCAAGGGCCGGCGCTGATCAGAAAATGCACGTAACGGCGGCGAGTTCTGTGGTCGCGGTCAACGTTGACGCGGCGAAAGTAATTCGCAACGTGGGCGCGGATTTCACAGGCATCAACGCGGCCGTTTGGGATAGCTCTTTCGAATCGCAGACGACCATCACGTTTCTTAAATCCATGGGCGCGAGAATTCTGCGTTTCCCCGGCGGCTCTCTTTCCGATGAGTATCACTGGGAGACAAACACGACTCTCAAAAATACGTGGACGTGGGCAACGAGTTTCGATGATTTCGCCGCGATAGCAAACGCCGTAAAAACTCAGGCCATCATCACTGTTAATTACGGCACCGGCTCGGCGGACGAGGCCGCCCGGTGGGTCGAGTATTCGAACACAACCAGAGGGTATGGATTCAAATACTGGGAGATAGGAAACGAAAACTACGGCACCTGGGAGACGGACGGTCACAAGGCCCGCAATGACCCTTACACATACGGGCTTGAAGCAAGCGAATACATCCAGAAGATGAGACTGGCGGACCCGGCTATCAAGATAGGAGTGGTCGTAACAACAGGCGAAGACAATTACATCAACAACACAGCGCATCCGGCCACGAATCCGCGCACGGGTATTGTGCACAACGGGTGGACTCCCGTGCTGCTTGCCACGCTCAAATCTCTGAACACCATACCCGATTTCGTGATCTATCACAGATACGAACAGAACCCCGGAAACGAGAGCGATGCGCGTTTGTTGCAATCTACCGCTACATGGAAGAATGACGCCGCCGACCTTCGCAGACAATTGGAGGATTATCTGGGAAGCGCCGCAGACCCTATAGAGATCATTTGCACGGAAAACAATTCCGTCTCTTTCGATCCCGGAAAACAGACGACGAGTCTTGTAAACGGGCTGTTTCTCGCCGACAGCGTAGGCAATATCCTTCAGACCGAGTTCAATATGTTCGTGTGGTGGGATTTGAGAAACGGCTACGTTACGGGAAAAAATAACAGCCCTTCTCTTTACGGCTGGAGACAGTATGGAGATTACGGCATATCATCCGTGGACAACGAGCCGTACCCGTCTTATTACGTCTTCAAGCTGCTATCCCACTTTGCCCTTCCTTCCGACAGCGTGGTTGAGGCAAAGAGCCAGTCTTCGCTGCTCTCTTCTTACGGCGTAAAGAGCGGCGACGGCAGATTGAAACTGATGCTGATAAACAAGAGCCCCGGCGAAGAGATCACCGCTCAGATAAATATCGCCGGGTATTCGCCTTCACCGTCAGCGGTTGTTTATTCATACGGCAAAGCAGAGGATGAGGCGGCGAGGAACCTCGCCGGTTCTCCCGATATAGCGCAGTCGCTTTTTCACGAGGCCGGAACCGCTTTCGATTACACCCTGCCTCCATATTCGATAGCGGTAATCTCTCTGTTGCCGCAAGGTCAGGATTTCGAGATGTCCGTCACTCCGTCTTCGCGGACCATCAATGTTGGTGAAGATGCCGAGTTCGATATCGCAGCGGTGTTTGCGAACGGTTTCGACGCGCCGGTTTCGATCTCGGCGGAAGCCGATGAAACAACTCCACTCGATATCTCGATGGTTCAACCGACTTTGACCTCGTCTCAGAAAGCGAGCCTCATCGTTTCAGCAGAACCGAACAGCCCGCCTCAATCATACAACGTCACAATCAGAGCCTCCGGCGGAGGGGTCGAGAAAACGGCGAGGCTCACAGTGACCGTTATGAATCCGCCGATAGTAAACTCCGCAAAGTACAACGGCAAGAAACTTATTATAAAAGCCGAGGGGTTGGGCGAGCAGCCTCGCGTGATCATAAACGGATTAGACCGCACGGACCGGATCAAGAGCATCTCAGGGTCAAAGATCAAGATCAAAGGCAAAAAAGAAGAGCTTGGAATAGTCGCAGGCGACAACACCATTCGCGTAGTGAGAGGGCTGTCATATTCTGACGCCTTCAGAGTGAAACAATAGCCCGGCAAAGTGGCGAATGATGCGTGATGCGTGATTTACATAACTTGTTGCTCTCTTAAAGGGCAGACAGCCCGAAGCCACGCACCACTTTTCACATGACGCATCTTAATACGAAATCCCTCGTCCTCAAGTCATGTTAGAGCGAATCCAGAAAGGCCAGAAGTCGACTCTTCTGCGTCTCTGAAAGCGCGTTATATTTGTCTGTCACGGCAGCAGCCTGCCCGGCATGGCGCTGGATCGCCTCCTGCGTGGTGAAAGTCAACCCGTCGTGCATCAATCGGTTTCGAGTTCTGAGCCCCCACAACGGCGCTGTGCGAATCTGATTCGCTGTAGAGGCATATTCGGGCGTGGGCAGAAAAGGTATCCCGTCGCCGGTTCCAATGTCGTGTAGAAGGAAATCGCTGTAGGGGTGAACGAGCTTGTTTCCCAAAGCATCAGGAACGTTAAACGTGCCGCCATTGATTCTCGACCCCGGCGATGCCGTCGTGATAGAGGGGATATGACAGATTGCGCATCCGACTTGAATGAATAGACTCTCTCCGGCCCTGACTGCTGAATCTATCGGCCCGCGTGCCGGTGCTTTTGTCGAACGCATGAAATTGGCGAAGGCCATAATATCTTCGCCATCGTCTTCCGGGTCTGCCACCGTATCATAGCGGCTGACATCGCGCCCCCCGGATGTGTTTTCTTCCGGGAAGAGAGGGCTTGTGATACCCATCTCATTCAGGTAAGCATCGGCGGCAAAAGATTCGAGGCTGGCATGCTGGCTCTTCCACCCGAAACGCCCGATGCGCGCTTCACTGTTGGCTTCGAGAACCGGAACGATAATCGCTGTGCCTCGCATGCTTTCAGGCTGCCTGTCACGCAGGCCGAGAAGCGTACTGTTTGATATGCACTCTATGAACCCGTTTCCCAGTGTGTTGGTTGAGATCCGAAACGTCCGAACCCCATCTTCAAAGGCAACGCGCTCTACGATATCGGGATGAATGGCCCGCGACTGAATGAGTGAACCTCCGAGAGATTCAAAAAAGACTCCGTTATCCAGACGCCCGGTTCGGTGCTCGGCGATCTGGCTCGCGCCTCCCGTCGCAACGTTTTGGTGGCATTCGGCGCAACTCTGCGCGTTATACGTAGGCCCGAGCCCATCGGCTACACCCTCGACCTCTTCGAAAATGAATCGGTTATCGTTGAAAGAGCGCAACGCAACGACATTGTCTTCATTAATAGTATTGAACGGGGGGCCCTGTATATCGAATCCATTGGTTTGATTATCAAAACCGGTCAAGGCCTCGGACACCCTCCTCCTTCTGTTTGCGCTGTCTGTGTCTTCGTCCTCAATCACGCCCCTATTGCGGAAGCGTTCTGCGCGGGTCTGATTGCCGTGGGCGTGGCTCGGCACTGTTAAAGGTTTAGCCATGAAGGATCTGGTGAACGCAGTCGGGAAGAGAATCACTCCCAGGAAAAACATCAAAACAACTATTTTGGCTGATCTCATAACCATAGAGTTCCTTTCTTAAGTGATCGGTGATGATGAATGTGAAAACACTTGTCCCAAACGAGGCAAATGAAATCAATTCTTGCCATCGGTCTAAAAGATATGCGGTTGTTCGAGTCGGGCAGTAAGTTAGCAGGCGAAACGACGTTTCAGAGTGGTTCCACCCTTAGTGCTCAAGATACATTCCAAAATCCCACGCAAGGGGCGCGATGAGATTATAGTCCGAGGCTAGAGATGAGGAGGTCTCCAGCTCGACTCAGCCCATCTCACTTGCGAGGAGCGGGCCTTGTGAGAATGCAAGTTTCGTAATGTTATAGCTCTTTCGTCAGGTTGAACGTCAAAAACCCTAAAGCGTGTGTCAAGATTTTATAAAGAATTTGTGAAGTTGTGTTAAGGGGGAAAGAAGGCTCGATATGATCATCGAAACACAGGTGGGCGAACGAAACTCCAGAGTAAGGTAATCAGAAGCAGGCCACGGATTCGACGGGTTTTCGCGGATCGGATCAAATAGAATCAAATCCGTGTTGATCCGTCGCATCCGTGTCATCCGTGGCCTATTTCGATCCTTCTTAGATGGCAGGGAAAGTCGGGCATCAGGAAAATGACGAGGGTAGAGCGCGACATCTCTATCCCCTCACGAAATATGTTTCAGTCACGTACCATCGACCAGGTCGTGTCGCGTCCGTCAACGGGGTCAACTGTAAACTTATCCCCTTTCTTGAAGTACACAATGATAGTGGGATTTCTGTCAGACCTGTACGGACCGCTCGTTTGACATTCCTGGCCAGTCCTGCCCTGTTGAGCGAAAATACTGGTTGCAGTTGTAGTCATACTGATTCTCCTTCGAAGTTAGAAGTTATATCCCTACAGTACTGAGGATTCAGTACTGACGAAACTATGCGAGTATGCCAATCACTCCAGACGAACTTCTGATTCACAGGTGATCGTCTGCTGACTAAATGCAGGGGGCTGTGATGCGATGTTCAAAACAATCCTCCCGCAATCATTGCTCCGGCATCTGTATCATCGGTCGCCATTGCCAGGGAAAATCCGCGTCACTGATGTGCAGATCTTCGTTCTTCTTCCTCAACATCCTTATATACTCCAGCATACGTCGGGGAAGAGCATATCTGGAGGCGATTTCGTCCTGCTCGCTCCGGGTCGGCCTGTAGAGACTTGCCTTTTCACCGCACTGATTGAGACCATCAGCCACTCTCGTCAAAAACTCCAGCGCGTTGAAATAAGCGTTCCGGTTCGGGAGCTTGTGATCCTTCACCTGCTTCTCCCATAGTTGATAGGTCTTGTAGGTCGCCTCAAACTCTGCCTGAGTCAACTCAAAGCGCATGATCGCGGTCTCATTCTTGTTGGTTTTCTTCTCCTTTTCATTCTCTTTATTGATCTGGTCGTAGACATCGACCGGAACAGGTCCGAACACGGGCGCGGTTTTGCCCTCATCATCCTTGAGATGTTGAAGGCCGAGCGCGTCGTTTTTCGTATTGCGTCCGTCCAGCACGGTCCACATTGCCAGCGCAGCCCCGCCGTCGGGCGCGTTGCGGGCGGCGAAGGTGAGGAAATACCTGTGCATCTGCTCCCTGACCCATCGCGTTTGTTGCCCGGATGCGGGGTCCTTTGTGGTGAAGTTTGTGTCACTATACTCGATGATTTCGAGTATAGTGATCCCCGGCTGGAAGGCATCATTTCCGCGCGTATTTATGAAGTCGATGCGTTTGGGCGCACCTGTCCTGTCCAGCTTGTAATCGACTGCCCCCACCATCTCGAAATCCTGGGGCAATGCGTTCGGAGAATAACCGAGCATCGTAACATAGCCTTCGGGCGAAAAGTCGAAAAGGAGGCGGGTCATTTCGGTTGTCCCCTCTGCTCTCCAAAGGCCGACGATACTGAAGGGGCAGGCCGCCACCTTGCCATCAGATTTGGCATTTGACTGGCCTGGGTCCGCACGCCCGGCCAGCAGGCAAATGAGCGCAAACGAACAGAGGAAGATGGTTCGTTTCATCAATCAGGCCCTCCTTTCTCGTACGGCAGCGCGCAGGGAGTGACCGAGTCACTGCCCTGTCTGTTTCAGCATCTTCTCGTGTCCGTAAAACTCCGCATCCGTGACGTGAAGCGACTGATTGAGTCGCTTCAGTTCCTTAAAATACAGGAACGGGATGCGCGAAAACGGGTTGTCATCGCGCGGCGAAGACGAAGAGATGTTATCCTCAAGGCTCCAATCCAGCTTGTACAACTTGAAGCTTTCCCCGCACTGGTTGAGGCTCTCGGCTACCTGCTTCACCATCAAAATGTTATCCAGCAAAACGTCGAAGTATAAGAGTTCGTCGTTGCTGGCGCGTCTTTCCCAGGTCTTGACGATCTTCAAACCTCTCTCATACTGGGCCGCCGTGATTTCAAGACGCAGCATCACGTCCGAATCTTTGCCGGATTCTTTCATAAACTCGTTATAAGTTTCCGGGGGGACCGCGCCGAAAGCCCAATAACTGCCGTCCGCATAAGTGCCCACAGCATCTATTTGCGTCTGCTTTCCGTCTGTCTTGATCAACATCGGGAACGTCGGCCCGCTGCGATCATAGAACGTTCCAATACGCCCGGCGAGGACGATGTAGTATTTATAAGGGTCTACTCTGACCCAGCGCACGGGCTCGGCACTCGATTTTACCAGTGTCATCGAGGTGTCGTCGTACCCGGTTATGACGAGCGAGGTGATACCCTTTGCAAAGCCGCTAACTCCCTTTTCGGCTTTGACCAGGATAGTCTTCGGGGCTTTGGGATTATCCAGCGTATAGCCGGCGCTGGCGATTTCGCGCAATTCTGAACTCTGCCCCGACCTCGATAGCACCCTCACCCTGGCATCCGGCGTGAAACGATAAAGGATCGGGTTTGCCTGGTCAGACTTCTCAGCTTTCCAGGTGCCGACGATGTTGAGTTCGCAACCATTCTGACCCAATGCCGTGGTGATTGGAGTCAGGCCAACAAGGATCAATCCAGCTATCATGGCAAGTCGTTTCATGGCAATCTCCTTGAATTAAAGGGCTAAGAATAGAAGTCGCCTTTCGACAACTTCTATTCTTAGTTCCACATTGAACGAACCGTTGAGGGCTGAGAGGTTGTCGCGGCCCTTTCGCCCTCAATGTTCTTCGTCAATCAGTCATTCGGTAGCCGAACTTTTTTCGCTCCCTGTCGATCTGCTCCTGGAGTTTTCGATTGGCCTCCATAATTTGCTCGTGCGTCTTGGGAGGATCGGCCCACGAGATTTTCCGCAGCACCGTCGACATGCTTGCCATGGGATCAACGTGCAGCCAGACGTTGGTGGCATCGTTGATGATGCGCATAAACGATGCGTGCGAATAGATGTCCGTATCCACCATGATATGGCCCATGTTGTAAAGCCGGTAACGGATGGTTTCGAGGTCATACGGATCACCCGTCAGGTAAGTCCAGCCCGGCAGCAGCGCCCGGTGCATCTTCGCATACTCCTTGAGCGCCGCCGGATCGTCCTCTTCCGGTTTGACGGTCATCGAGTACATGAACAGGTCCTTACCCATCCGATCTTTCAGCGCATCGTAGACTAGCCGCATTCTGGCGGTGACCAGAGGACAGGCCCCTTCGCAGGTCGCATACATCAGGTTGATCAACACCTGCTTGCCCCGGATCAGGTCATCGTAGAAGCGGACCTCCTTGTTTTCGTGGGTGCGCAGAAGGGCATTGGTAAAGACCGCAGGCCCCGGCGACCCCACGTGCGGCACGCCCTGCACGGGCGCAGGTATCGCGCTTGCCGACTTGTCGCTTGCGAGGTTTGTGAAAAATTTCCTTCTTTGCATTAGCCCAAATCCTCCTTTCTATACAGCAACGGCAAGCCCCTGGCGATGCGGTCCGCATTGATTTCCTCTCGGCGCTTGCGCAATTCGGCCATGGTTTCGACCACATCCCAGCGCACCATCATGAAGGCGTCTTCGTGATTCATATTGTGGCAGTGGATCAGATAGCGCCCGTGGAAATCCCTGAATGCCAGCCTGATTCTCAACCTATGCTGACCCGGCACCGGATAGACATCCCTGCGCGCGTTGGTGCCGTCCTCCCACGGAGGCATCGCGACAGGAACTCGGTCTTGCGGCAAGCATCCGGTTTGGCTGGGAACGTTGCACACAGTTCGTTCGAGTATCCGGCCCTCTTCCAGATGAATATGCACGGGATGGAGCCAGTTGCCCGCAAGCGTATCGTTTCTGATGATCCATTCTTCCGTCGTGCCCTTCAACACCGCATGGTCTACACGGAACGGATCGAACGGCAAAAAGTTGTTGGTCATTTGTGTGTCATTGTCAGTTACATCCGAGTGAGAGACGCGGAAATTGTTCCCATCTGCCTGACCCGGAATAAACCGGAAGCCCCACTCGAAAGGATCAACCCCTGGCGCCGCAGGCGGTATCGGCGGCAGTTCAACCAGCGTATTCGGTATCGGCGGCGTATCGGGTATGATGGCATTCCCGATAATGTCGAACCGCATAAGCACGTTTCCGATGGGCAGTCCCGGCGCTGGATCAGGTGGCGTCGGGGTACTGACAAACTGCGGAGTGGTGGTGTCCTCTCTCAGATAGGCCGACTGGCCAACCTGGAACTGGCTGAAGTCAATGATCACGTCAAAGCGCGACGCCACGTTGATGTCGAGAGAGGGAAACCCGCTTGTGGCGCTGACGTCAGCAGGCTGATGCAGGAAATTGGCATCGGCGGCGACGACCGTCATCCGCTTCTGCGAGCCGTCCGGCCCCACGAGGCTCACCGCAACGGGCAATACCACGCCGGTGTTGACCATGCGAAAACGGTATTTACGCCGCCTGACGGATAGTTTTGGCTGAATCTTTCCATTAACCGTCACCTTGTCGGTAGCCGGTGCTGCTCCACCCACTACCTGGAACCGCTCGGTGCGCCCGGTAGAGGGGTCGGTAGCGCAGAATCTTTGCCGGAGGAATACCAGCGGAATATCGGTTACGCCGTAGTAGGCGGGCAGCCTGAGAGAGCCTGGCGTGTTGAACTCCCAGGGCGGGTCTGTATCGTCGTATACCAGATACACCCCGTTCATTCCAAGGTAGTTGTTGTTGGCCGTGTCACCCGCTTTGTGATCGTGATACCAGAAAGTATGCATGGCTTCGCGCGGGTCGCCTTTCGGAAATCCGCCGAAGGCGTCAATCCCGGCATATGCGTTTGCGTAGTGATTGTCCTTGAACAGTCCGGGATCGAAGAAGTCGCCCGCAAATCCATCGCTCTCCGACGCGGTATGCCCGTTGTGCAGGTGGATGGTCGTCTGGTTTCTGCCGAAGCTGGTAGTCGAAAGCGGCAGGTTGTTCTTGATTCGCACAAGCGATGGCACGCCGTAGGCATTGAGGACCGTCGGCCCCGGGTACACGCCGTTGAATCCCCACGTGTATGACGGCAGGTAGTCGCGGTGGAACTGATGGGTTCCAGCTTTTGCCTCAAATTGATAGGTTACGGCAGGGGTGAATTCCTCCCAACGCTGGTGCGGGTCGCGCGCGGCCTCGCCGTGGGCTATGTTGGCGTTCTTCGTGGGCAGAGGGAGTAGGAGTTGTGGAATTGCCGGATTTGGGACCGGCAGGTCGTCGACAAACGGCGTGTGCGGCGGGCTCTGCGGCACCGGAGTTGGAGCGCATAATACGGGCTCCGCGACTCCAGTCATGCCGTAGACGCTTGACTTCTTCGATGTCAAAATGATCGGGCGTAAAAGGGTCGCAGCCCCCGCTGCCGCTCCCATCTTCAGCACCGTTCTTCTGCTGACCTCGTCCCCCTTCTTCATAGATTCCTTCTTTTTCCTCTCTTGAGGTTTCGACATATTAGAGTCCTCCTCTCAGTATCGAGATTGAAAAGTTCCTGTAATTGCTCCACTGGTGGTTATAGTGTTAGGGTTTGATCGCACCTGTACTGAAACGCCAAGTGGCGACGTGTTTAATGCGAGAATGCTTGCAAGAATTGCGGGTGAAAAAACAGACCAGATCAGGCGACTTATTAAAGACGCCCGGCTTTAACCCTCGCCGTGTTGGCACCCATAGATGCCGCTTTTGCTATTCATCAAATTAAGATAAAACTATGAAAAGTGTGTATCTTCATTCAACTTCAACACAAAAATTCCCCAGACCTCCGCACTTAACGCCGACGGGTGACGGTTAATAAATCTGTCCGCCCCGCCAGTTTCTGTTACTGGCGCTATGAGATTGCTCGGGCTGCAACCCAGACAGATACTGAATACTGGATCTGGCCCGGGCACCACTTTTTGCATCGGTCTATTGAATTTGCGGGAACCCAATTACCCAAGGAAAGGTCGTTCTGATGCTCTATCAAACTGACTATTTATAAACCAGCCTGCCCTGCTATATCCGAGCATCGTTACCGAGAAGCGTTATGTATTAAATCGTCCATTCAGTAATAGTATGAAAGTTACATTATGTCAATAGAAAAAATCGTAAAAATTTCATTTTTTTGAATTTTCACCTGATCTTGCCCGGTCCCCAGAGCGCCCGGCCCGGCTTTGCGCCCGTGTGCTCTCCGTCTTTGATTACCTGCGTTCCGTTTACGAATACATGTTTGACTCCGACCGCGTACTGATGCGGATTATCAAATGTCGCCCGGTCCGCAATGGTCCTGGGATCGAAGACCACTATGTCGGCAAACATCCCTTTCTTTAAGTATCCGCGATGATCCAGCCCCAGGTTTGTGGCGGGCAATCCGCTCAACCGGCGCACGGCTTCTTCAAGTGAAATCACTCTCTCTTCCCGTACATATTTCCCAAGCAATCGAGCGAAATTTCCGTAGGCGCGAGGGTGAGTGGACGATTTCAAAAACACCCCTTCCGGTGCCATTGATCCAGCATCGGAACCAAGCGACACCCACGGCTGGCGTAGCTGCTTTCTGACATTCTCTTCCGACATCAAGAAATAGACCGTCCCCACACGCGAGCGATCTTCAAGCACGAGGTCCATAATCGTTTCTACGGGGCCAGTGCCGCGCATCTCGGCCACCTCCGCAAGCGTCTTGCCTGTCAATGGCTTCAGCTTTTCTGATTTGAAATCGACCAGCAGGACGCGATCCGGCGAGCCTGCCGCCAGATAGAGGTTTTCCCAATCATTCGTAGGTGTTCGCATGGCTTCTGCGATACGCGCGCGAGTGGGCGCATCTTGAAGCCGTTTGAACAGGGCCTCGTATCCACCGTCGAGCGCCCACGGCGGCATCGCCGCATCCAGCCCCGTCGCCCCTGCCGTGTAAGTGTACATGTCGGCCGTGATCTTTTGCCCTTTGCGCCGCGCCGCTTCGACCATTTTGATGACGCGATCCATCTTGCCCCAGTTCTCTCGGCCCGCCGCTTTCAAATGATATATCTCTGCCGGGAGTCCCGCCTCGCGGCTGATTCGCAACAACTCTTCAACCGCTTCGATCAGCCGGTTTCCCTCGCTTCGCATGTGAGAAATGTACTTGCCTTTGTACCGGGCAGCTACCTTGCACATCTCGATCAGCTCTTCGGTAGAGGCGTAAAAGGCGGGCGCGTAGATCAAGGACGAGCCTATGCCTAAAGCCCCGGCTTCCATCTCGCGCCGCACAAGCTCGCGCATCTGATCGAGTTGTTCAGACGTAGCTTTTTTGTCTTCGAGTCCGATCACATATTCGCGAATCGTTGTAGCGCCGACAAACGAGGCAACGTTCTGCGATACGCCGCGCTTCTCAAGCCAGGTCAGATACTCGGCCAGGGTGGTCCATTCTATATCGTATTTTATATCGCCCTGCTGAGCCTTTAGCTGCCGCTTCATCTCTTCATTGAGCGGACCCATCGATTCGCCTTCGCCGAATATCTGGGTAGTCACGCCCTGCCTGAGTTCTCCCTGCGAGCGACCGTCAACGATCAGGGTTTCAGTTGACCACGACAGCATATTGATAAAGCCGGGTGTGACGGCAAGCCCGGAAGCATCAATAACGGTTTTCGCCGTGGCCGTCCTGAGGTTGCCTATAGCCGCGATGCGATCCGCCTTTATGCCTACGTCGGCGCGCAACCCTTTGCTCCCAGTGCCGTCATAAACGGTTCCGCCCTTTATCAAAACATCAAATGTTTCTTTAGAAACGTTTGGCCGTGATTGCCCATAATTCAACAGCGGCGTGAGCAAAGCCATCATCAAAACCGCGCTCGTCCAGATTGATTTAGACATGATCTACCCTCTCCATAAGAAGTTCGAGCGCATAATATTGGAACTCCTGCCCGTCACGCAACCACAGGGCTATTGCAAAGTAGCTTGACATGTATGGTAGGGGCAGGGCTTGTCCCTGCCCGGATCGCCCGAAGGGCGATGACTGTCATCGCGCTTACGCGCGATTCGGGCAGCCACAAGGGCTGCCCCTACATTTTTGCTCGACTTTGCAATAGCCCTGCACGCAACCACCCCTTAATTGTTTCACATCCGCTACTCTGATAGAGTAGCCACGTATCGGGCATTCTAATGAGAATATATGAAAGGAAGCGCAGTCTAACAAAAGCCTATGCTGAAATGGGACACCCAGCGCAAGTACGCGAAAACGATTTTGGATGTGATAGGCCATACGCCGCTGGTTCGGCTCAACCGGGTAGCCGAAGACGTAAAGTCTGAGATACTGGTCAAGCTCGAATACTTCAGCCCCTCGGGCTCGCTCAAAGATCGCATATATCTGAATATGATTGAAAAGGCCGAGCGGCGGGGCGAGTTGAAAAAGGGCATGACGATACTCGAATGCTCGACCGGCAATGCCGGCATCGCCTGCTCGTTTATAGCCGCCGTCAAGGGCTATCCGTGCATCATCGTGATGCCCGAAGGCATGAGCGAGGAACGCAAAAAGATGAACATCGCCTACGGCACAGAGATGATTTACACTCCCGGCGGAGAGTCTGACGTAGACCTTGCGCTTGCGAGAATCGACGAGATTCGGCGCAAAAATCCGAAGAAATATTGGGTTCCTTCTCAATTCGACAACCCCGATAACATTCAGGCGCATTACAAATCTACGGGGCCTGAAATCTGGGATCAGACCTCGGGGCGCTTAGATGCGTACGTAGCCACGCAGGGTACGGGCGGGCAGTTGACCGGAATAGGCCGGTTCCTCAGAAAGCAAAAACCGGGCATAAAACTCTACGCGGGTGAGCCCGCCGAATGCCCCTTGCTTTCGCGGCGCAAGTGGGGCGAACACAAGATCGAAGGCATTGGCGACGGCTTTGTCCCGCGTGACCTCGACCTGAGCCTTCTCGACGGCATAGTTACCATCACTTCGGATGAAGCCCTGAAGATGGCCCGCCGACTTGCCGGAGAAGAAGGTATATTCTGCGGCATCTCTTCGGGAGCAAATATCGTCGCCGCCCTGAAACTTGCGAAGCGTCATCCTGAGATGAAACGAATCGTCACGATGATCTGCGATTCGGGGCAGCGATACTTTTCGACCGAACTGTGCGGCACTTCCAAACACGTACGGTCGCCCGAACGCGATCACCCTATTGACGATTACACCCGGCAGCAACTGGATAAATATCAAAGTAGCTGGGAAATTATTGAGTGATTCGTGATTCGTGATTCATGATTTAGCAGGCTTGCAAGTTACCTTTAACAGGCAGCTACCCTGAGAATCGCGCATCGCGCATCACGCATCGCGCATTACCCATCATGAGCAACGCAATCGGTTTCAAATGTCTGGAATGCGGGCGCGAGCATACGACGAATGAAGTCGAATACGTCTGCCCCGCGTGCAGTGGCAACCTCGATGTACTCTACGACTATGATCGTATCGCCGACCTGATGAGCAAAGCCTCGCTTGAGCGTGACCGCAATCTTACGATCTGGCGTTACCGCCCTCTGCTTCCCGTCGAAGAGTCATCAAGAGTGCCGCCGCTTGCCGTAGGATGGACCCCGGTTTACGACTCAAAGCCGTTGTCGGAACGCTATAACGTAAAACAGCTATTGATCAAAGATGACGGGCGAAATCCAACGGCTTCGTTTAAGGATCGTCCGAGCGCCCTGGCCGTTGTCAAGGCTCAGGAAGCGGGCGCAAGCGTCATCACAACGGCCTCTTCGGGCAACGCAGGGAGCGCGCTTGCCGGTATGTGCGCTAGCGTCCGAGCGCCGTCTGTTATCTTCGTGCCTACTTATGCTCCGGCGGCTAAGATAGCTCAGTTGCAAATCTACGGCTCGATGGTTGTGCTGGTCGAAGGCAGCTATGAGGACGCTTTTGATCTGTGCATCGAAGCCGGGCGCAAGTATGGCTGGTATCAGCGCAGCACGGGGTACAACCCGTTCATGGCGGAAGGCAAGAAAACAGCCGCGCTCGAAATTTGCGAGCAGACAGCGTGGAATGTGCCCGACAAAATCTTTGTGCCTGTAGGCGACGGCTGCATCATTGGCGGAATGTGGAAGGGCTTTTCGGATTTTCACCGGCTGGGTTTTATCGAGCGCGTGCCGCAACTGATCGGCGTGCAATCCGAGAAGGCTTCTGCGCTTGTTGACGCGGTGGAGGGTGATTTGATAGTGCGCGAGGGATCGGCCCGGACTCTGGCCGACAGCATAAACGTAGGCAAGCCGCGCGATGCGACCAGAGCCGTCAGAGCGATGCGCGACTCGGGCGGCGGGGGCGTCAAGGTCAGCGATGATGAAATAATTGCGAGCATAGGGATGCTTGCACGCTCAACGGGCGTCTTTGTCGAGCCTGCGGCGGCGGCCTCTTTCGCCGGGTTTGTGAAGATGTGCGAGAGCGGGAATATTGCCTCTGATGAGCGCGTGCTGTTGATGCTTACAGGCAACGGTTTGAAAGATATTGACGCGGCGCGGCGCTCTGTCGAAGCGCCCTTGCGCGTGCGGCCCGATCTGACCGAATTGGACCGATTACTGAATCCCGATATATCCCGATAACCAGAGCGAAAAAGATTCTCAGGTGTATAATCAATTCATCAGCCCGAAAGGAAATACGGAAGGAGTATGATTGTGAATAGATTGCTTTTGTCATGCCTCGTTCTTTTTATTGGGGCTCTCTCTCTAAACGCATTCGCGCAGAATTATGTCCCGGTGGCGAAATATGATCCCGCGAGAAACGCGGATAAAGATATTCGCGATGCAGTTGCTGATGCCAAAATGATGAACAAACGCATACTGCTCGAAGTCGGCGGCGAATGGTGCAGTTGGTGTCATACGATGGATCGTTATTTCGAAGAGCATCCCGAACTGCTCGAGTTCAGGGAAAAGAATTTCATCATGGTGAAAATCAACTTCAGCCCCGAGAACAAGAACGAAGTGGTGCTCAAGCGCTATCCTGAGATAAAAGGCTATCCGCACATATTCGTTCTCGACCGGGACGGCAAACTGCTCCATTCGCAGGACACCGGACTGCTCGAAGCAGGCAAGTCTTATGACCTTGAAAAATTCTCGGCTTTCCTGAAAAAGTGGGCTGCCGGCTGATTCGATTGTAAATGTCTACTCTTTTCAAATCGGCCACGCTCGTAACCCTCGACCCGGTTGCGCTTGAACGCGCGGATTTGCGCGTTTCAGGCGGGCGAATTACAGAGCGAGGGTTGAGCCTTGAGCCGCGTGCGGGCGAAGAGGTAATCACGCTCGACGGGCGGTTGCTGATGCCCGGAATGGTTTGCGCTCACACGCATCTTTATTCGGCTCTCGCTCGCGGTATGCCCGCGCCCCCTCAAACGCCCTCTGATTTCAGAGAGATACTGGAACTGGTCTGGTGGCGGCTGGATTGCGCGCTCGATGAAGAGACGATCTATTGGAGCGCGATTGCAGGTGCGCTCGATGCGGCGAGATCAGGCGCTACCTGTCTGTTTGATCATCACGCTTCGCCTTCGCATATAAGAGGATCGCTCCAGATTCTGCGCGAGGCGATTTCAGAAGTGGGGCTTCGCGGCGCGCTCTGTTACGAGGTGACGGACAGGGGCGGGCCGAAGCTGCGCGATGAAGGGATCGAAGAGAATCGCGCTTTCATTGAATGGTCTGCGGGGTCGGATATGTTTCGCGGGCTTGTAGGCGCGCACGCTTCGTTCACGCTTGAAGACCGATCTCTTGCCGCCTGCGCCGAATTGATGCGCGCCTATAAGACAGGGCTTCACATTCACGTGGCCGAAGATTTATGCGATGTCGAAGATGCTCGCAGAAGGTACGGCCTCGGCGTAGTCGAGCGCCTCGATAAACACTGTGCGCTCAATGATCGGACCATCCTCGCGCACGGCACGCATTTGAGCGACCGCGATATTGATATAGCTCGCAGCCGGAGCGTGTGGTTTGCTCATAATCCTCGCTCGAACATGAACAATCGAGTAGGTTATGCGCCGGTTGAAAAATTCGGCGAACGTATGGCGCTTGGCACAGACGGCATCGGCGCGGATATGTTTGAAGAGGCTCGATACGCTTTCTTCAAAGGGCGCGACGAGCGGGCGAGCCTCGACGCTGCTTACTGGCTCAGAGTGCTTCATAACAATCAGCGAATGGCCTCCGAACTCTTTGGCCTTGAGATCGGCAATCTTTGCGAAGGGGCCGTGGCCGATCTCGTAGTTCTCGACTACGCATCGCCTACGCCGGTTGCATCAGAGAATCTTGCCTGGCATTTTGCGTTTGCCCAGACTTCGGCGGCAGTGGAGAGTGTTATGGTAAACGGGCGATTCATCATCAGAGACAGGCGATTTACTTTTGACGCGGGCAATCTTTATGACCGGGCGCGCAAGGCGAGCCGGAAGCTATGGGCTAGATTTCAAGAGATTTGAGAGATGTGATTCGTGATTCGTGATTCGTGAAAGTAGGCAGCCTGCTGATAACAGCTATCTTTCTGAACATCACGCATCACGCACCCCGCATCACCAGCGCTTTGATTGCTAAACCGTGAGCCCTGTGTTTCAATCAATAAGTGGACGCACAATTCGGAGCAAACGGCGGTTTATCCGCACCCCTCGATGAAAAAAATTCGTATCTATGAGCTTCTGCGGCCTCACTGGAAAACACTCGGCATCGCATTTATCGCAGTCATAGGCGAAAGCCTGACCGATCTGCTTGAGCCCTGGCCCCTGAAGATAGTCTTCGATAATGTGCTGGGCTCAAAACAGATGCCGGAGTGGCTGGCCGGTTTCGTAAACTCGACTCCAGGTCAGGACAAACTGGCTATCCTGAATTTCGCGGCGATTGCGGTCCTGATGATTGCGCTTGTGAGCGCCGTCAGTTCCTACACGGAAAACTTCCTTACAACGAGCGTCGGCCAGTGGGTTATGCACGATCTCAGAAGCACGCTTTATCATCACATCCAGCGGCTCGGGCTTGCCTATCACGACAATAAAAAAACGGGCGATTTGATCAGCCGGGTCACAAGCGACATCGACGCGATTCAAAGTTTTATCTCCTCGGCGCTGCTCGGGATAGTTGTGAATGTGCTGACGCTTGTCGGGATGCTCGCGGTCATGTTTTATCTGAACTGGCAGTTTACATTGATCGCGCTATCGGTCGCGCCCGCGCTCTTTTTAGTAGTCTACAGTTTCACGCACCGCATCAAGAAGGCCTCGCGCGAAGTCAGGAAAAAAGAGGGCGAAGTCGTTTCCACGGTGTCAGAAGTCTTTTCATCCATGCGGGTGGTTCAGGCGTTTGCCCGTGAAGATTACGAAGAGCAAAGGTTCGAGCAGCAGAGTCTGGAGAGCGTAGAGATGGCCCTGCGCGCTCGCAGCATCAAGGCGAAGCTTTCGCCCCTGGTCGAGGTCATTGTCGCTGCCGGAACCTGTCTTGTGCTCTGGTACGGCGCGCGGCTTGTAATCTCGGGCCAGATTTCGACGGGCGCGTTGCTGGTCTTCTTTCTCTATCTCGGCAAGATGTACAAGCCTATGCGTGAACTGTCGAAGATGACCGACACGCTCTCGAAGAGCGCGGTCGGATTTGAGCGCATAAAAGAGGTGCTTGAAACCGAGCGGCAGGTGCGAAATCTGCCGGGCGCGCGGTGGGCTCGCCGATTCAAAGGCGAGATAGAGTTCAATCGCGTAGGGTTCGGGTATGATGAGGACCGCCCGATACTCAAGGACGTAAGCTTTGATATCAAGCCCGGCCAGATAGCCGCTTTCGTAGGCCCTACGGGTGCGGGAAAAAGCACGATCATCAGCCTGATACCGCGTTTTTACGATCCGGTTTCGGGGCAGGTGAAGATCGACGGGCGCGATGTGCGCGGCTATAAGCTGAAATCGCTTCGCCAGCAGGTCAGCTTCGTGCTGCAAGAGAATTTGCTCTTTCGCGCACCCATCTGGCAGAACATCGCTTACGGGAGAGCGGAAGCCACGCGCCGAGAGATCATTCGCGCCGCCGAACTTGCCAACGCTGCCGAGTTTATCGAGAAATTGCCCGAAGGCTACGCTACTATGGTGGGCGAGCGCGGCGTGACGCTTTCGGGCGGCCAGCGCCAGCGAATAGCCATAGCCCGCGCCATAATCCGTAACACGCCTATACTGATACTTGACGAGCCTACCTCAGGGCTCGATGCGGCTTCCGAAGAGCTGGTCTTTGACGCGCTCAACCGTTTGATGGAAGAGAAGACTTCCATAGTTATAGCGCACAGGCTGGCGACCATCCGTCGAGCCGATGTGATATTCGTGATTGACGAAGGCATGGTGGTCGAACGCGGCACTCACGAAGAGTTGCTTGCAGTTGGCGGCCTCTATTCCCGGCTCTACGATATCCAGTTTGGAAAGGAAGAACCGGCAGAAATACTGCTCGGATGATCGGCGCTATCGGACCTGAGATTCGAATCTCGGTTCTCAAATCTCAAATCCCAAATCCCCCTGTAGTGCCTCTGCTTTTCGACCCGCCTGTTGCGGTGCTATCATTTACCCCTGGCCGGAAATTTACACAATTCGGCAAATTCGATAACAGAGGTGATTTATGTCCGAAGAAGTCAAAACTGAATTGAAGGTAGCCCGGCTCCGCTACACGGGCGCTGAACAGTTCGTGGCCAAATCGCCGAGCAATCACGCTATGGTCACAGGATTTGCTCACGAAAACGAATCCGCGCCCACGCCTATGGAGCTTGTGCTGATCGCGCTTGGCGGCTGCACGGGGGCGGATGTGACCGGGATTCTGGAGAAGAAAAGACAGCGCGTGACCGGCTACGAGATCGAAGTGCGGGGCCATCGCCGCGACGAACATCCGCGCATCTACACCAGCATCGAAGTGATTCATTACGTTCGCGGTTACTCGATTGATCCGAAGGCCGTAGCCCATGCCATCGAATTGTCGGAAACGAAATATTGCAGCGTCTCGGCCATGCTTTCCGCCGCATCCGACATCTCGATGCGATTTGAGATAATCAACGAGGATGAGTAAGACGCCCCCTCATTACCTGCTTTCACAAGGAGAGAATTCATGGATCGAGATTCGATAATCGTAGTGTCGGGATTGCCTCGTTCGGGCACTTCGATGATGATGAAGATGCTTGTCGCGGGCGGATTGCAGGCGCTGACCGACAACATTAGAAAAGCCGACGAGAGCAATCCGAAGGGCTACTACGAATTCGAGAGGGTCAAGGAACTGCCAAAAGATAAAGACTGGCTCCCGGAAGCCCGTGGCAAAGTCGTCAAGATCATCTCGGCTCTGCTCAAACACCTGCCCGAGAATCACAATTACAAGCTCATTTTCATGCGCAGAAACATGCAAGAGATACTCGATTCTCAACGAGCGATGCTCATTCGAAGAGGCGAGCCTACGGATGCCGTGAGCGATGAGCGAATGGCCGAGATGTTTAATAAACATCTGCGCGACATCGAAGCCTGGCTCGGAAAACAAGCAAACATGGAAACCCTCTATGTGAATTACAACGAAGTCCTGAAGAATCCGGGACAACACATCGAGAAGATAGATCAATTCCTGGAAGGCAGCCTGAACGCGCAGGACATGGCGGGCGTAGTTGATAAGGCGCTTTATCGCCAGCAGAGATAATGGCAGTAGCCGCAGAGACACAAAGGCACAGAGAAAAGATTGAAAATCTCTGTGTCTTTGTGTCTCTGTGGCGAATATTTTTCATTCCTGAACGAAACAGAATGGTTCTGATCGACTGGCTTTGAGCTTCTCAAATGATCGCGGTGCGCGGCGGATATGCGAAGCCGCCGCCCGCGACCTCCCATCCCTGCCGCGTCCTGATAATTTCCAGATTGATTATGTAATCGGGTCTCAGCAATCGGGCCACTTCGTCGGGCACATTTACCGGCCACACTCGCTCTTCCGTAATCAGGTCTTCCGCCTCGATCAAATTCGCCTCCACACGCGCAATGCGAAAGTAGCCTTCAAGCGCCGCCGCCTCTCCGCCGGGGCCAATGTCGTACTGGCTGTGGCCGCCCTCTTCAAACGATGTAAGAAATTCAGGGAAAGAAAACGCGCCCCGGTGCTCGCTAAGATAATCGGCAAACGCGCGGGTTATCTCTATCGCCCGAGGCAGGCTCTCGTTAAGCTCCGAAATCACCGGCCTGCACTCCTGCGCGATTTTTATGTCTGTCTGCTCGCCTGCCTGCCTGAGGAAATCCGCGAGCGAATCAAGCAGGGTTTGAGGCTCTAATGGAGAATGTTCGGAATCGCCTGTTTCTTCGATGTACCATCGCGCGAAGTCTCGCACAAGGGCCGAACTAATATTGTTTGAATCGTTTGCGCTGACGGCAGAACAATAAGAATTAAACAACTCAAGAGCGTGGATGCTTTTGTCGGCGGAGGTATTACCGGAGAGTTTTTGATGCTTCGCCCTTGTGATGAAATCTGCTATGCAGTCGGAAAGCCTCATCGTTTTTTTGCCGGGGCTTTTTTGCGAGTCTGAGCCTTGCCGCCGGATGCCGCCACTTTCCTGGCTGCGCCGACTGTTTTTGCCGCCGTAGCCTTTTTCGCGCTCTTGAGCGCAGGTGCTTTGGCCGATATTACAGCCTTTGCAGATTTAGAATTTGTAGTTTTGGAATTTGTAGTTTTGGAATTTGTAGTTTTGGAATTTGTAGTTTTGGATTTTGCAGATTCAGATTTCCCGCCGGTCTTCGAGCGGGAAACGCCTTTCGCGCTCTTCGCGGCTTTTGTAGCCGGATTCCCGGCTGTGCTCTTTTTAACCGGGGCCGGGCTCTTGCCGTTGGTTTTCAATTTAGCCTTTGAGGCCGACTTCTTTCCCGGTGACGCAGAATCATTATTGCCGTCGAAGAGATCCCATAAACGCTCATCGTCTTTAAGTTCATTCAGACCTTCGACCGGCTCTTTGTAATGCAGCAGCACCGCGTAGAGGTGCTCTATCGAAAAATCTTTATCTTCGAGAAGCGTGGCCAGAATTTTTTGAACGCGGGCGGGCTCACGCTCGGCCACGCGCTCAAACGCGACGATTGGTATATCGGGGTCTTTGATGTAGTTCCATACCAGTTCTTCCCAGTCAGGCACCGCTTTTTCAGGCCGGTCTGTCTCAAATACGCGCTTGAATTTATTGTAATCGGGCAGCACGACTATTCCGTCGAACTCGTCGCACAGAATTGTCACATCGCCCGCGCCCATAGGCTGGTCGGGCAGGGGCGGCATATCGAGAATCTGAAGCTCGACGCCGAATTTAGCCTGGAATGTTTCGGCCATCGTCATCTTCGTTTCCGGGTCGCGGCGCTCGAAAAACATGTAGTTCTGCAACCGTTCAAGCGTCGGGGTGAGTTCCTCCGGCGCGATGGTGAGTTCCTTGCATCCAAAGACCTCGCAGAAGGCTTCGCATTGCTCCTGCTGGGCTTGCTCTATGGATTCGGGCGAGCCTATGTCGTCCAGCGCGTTACACATCTCAAGCGCCTCGACAGCCGATTCGCGGTCGGGCAGGATGAACTGCGGCCCGGCAAATATAAAGGCGTCGCCAAAAGGTAATAGACGAGCCGCGATGAACTGGCCTCGCTCGAAAGGCGTTTCACTCAGCAGATCGGTTATTGTGCGCACGTTGAAGTGGTCGTGGCTTTCGAGGTCGCGAAGGCGAAGCGCATTTTTATCAAGCGAGCGAATCTCGAATATGCTGTTGATCGAATCTTCCCATTCAACCAGGATGTCGCGGTCTTTTTCATCAATGTCATCTTTCGATGTCAGAAAATGTTCGATCACTCCTTCGCCGTTGTCGTCAAACCATTCGAACAAAAACCAGTCAAGCACGCTCTCCTCTTCGTTCTCGCCTTGCGGGTGCGACAGGCCGAAGATCAACTTCTGGTGGCGCTCATATTCCTGAGAGAGCGGGCCGGCAGTCGCAAAATCGGCAATCTCGCCTTTGAGCCGGTCGGCGCGCTGGAGGTCGGTTAGTAGCTTTGTCGAACGAGACGATGATGGCATAAAGTTCTCCTGCTATTTCCAGTAAACCACAAACAATCGATGCAGGAATTCTATTACCCCATTTCAAAATACGTCAACTCGGTAAGGATTGGCGCTAGGGATTCGAAGGCTTTAGAGAGAGACTTTGACAGGATAAACAGGGTTTCTAAAAATCGGTTTGAAAAAATCCTGTTTATCCTGTCAAAAAAAGGAGTCTATTTTGGGGCCGGTTTTTCGATCTTTTCAATCGCTTCGAGCGCGGCGCGGCTCAGGTATGGGTCATCGCTTATCTGCGCTTCTTTTAGCGCGGACAAGGCCGAACCGTCGCCTATCAATCCAAGTGCGACTGCGGCTTCGCGTTTTACCTTCAGGTTCTGATCGGATCTTAGTAGATTGACCAGCATCGGGACAGCCTGTGCCGATGCGCGCCCATTGACTCCAAGAGCGTGGGCTGCGTAGGCGCGGACGAAATCGGATTTATCTTTGAGCGAACGCGTAAGAGGTTCAACCGCCGCTCGATCTTTATATTCTCCGAGCGCCACGGCAGCCGCGCCCCGCACTTCATCCTTTTTGTCATTTAGCGAGGCGACAAGCGCAGGAGTCGCCTGGCGAGGCTCGGAAGGCGTGAGCGCCTGATTTCGGTCTATCCGGCTTTGCAACTTGCCAAGCGCATAAGCGGACGTCTTTCGAACCATCACATCCTTGTCTGTGGTGAGGTGGGTGGCCACCAGTGGGATGACGCTTGCATCTGCCAGCAGGCTTAGTCCGTCAATCGCTGCCGCTCGCACAAGGCCTGACGAATCGTTGGCAGACCGGGTGAGCGCAGGCACAGCCGCCGGGCTTCCAGTAGCCGCCAGATTCAGCACCGCGCCGAGACGTTCGTCTTCTTCTGCGGAATTGAGCGCGCGCGTGAGGCGAGCTATTTCGACCGATTCGTCAGATTGTTGGATGTTTGACGGGTGAGCGGCTACCCGGCTCGCCCCGCTGAAAGAGAAGATCGAAATCAGGAGAGCTATGATGGTTGAGTTGATAGTTGATCGCAAGGTGGATTGCAACGACCTTTATCCTCTGATGCGCGCTAGAGAGAATTTCTCAGACAGACTTTCTCAGACAGACTTTCTCAGACAGACTTTCTCGCGGTGGCAAACAAAGTTGCGCGGTTATCGGCTCTGCGCCTCACGCGGTCCCATTCGGCCACGCCGCGCGCTCTGCGATTTTCGAGCGCATCGGCCAACATGTTCACAAGCTCGTCATCAAACAGATCGGGCTTCGTGGCCTGCTCGCGCAATGACTCCATGATCATAATGTAATCGAGGACTTCTGCGATTTCCGCATCGGTCAGAATTTCTGCTTTGAATTTGAGCACCTGGCGATTGGTCATTTTCTCTCCCATCTTTCACCTCCTTTAAGGCGTAGGCGGGAGAATGACCAGCCCTTATCGGCTGACATCAACCCGCTGGAGGACCGGCTTCGATTATTCGTGAGACTTGGCTCACGATGAGTCTCATATTGATCTTGAGATTCGACCTTTCTCTAATATTTTAAGATAGTTCCATCATAGCGGAAGCCGTTCGTCAAATGCAAGTTACACGGGTGAGCGATTGCTTGACACTGTTTGCGGCGCACACCTAGAATATTCTTTACTAAAGACTCGCAAAGGAGCGCATAATTGCAGACTACAGACAGCGCGAGCGACCCGGTCGTAAGTCCTTACCCGGATCGCCGGTATCCAACCGAAACTCTCAAGCCGTACTCGAAGGCTATGCAGGCAACAGCCCCCTTAGTGGCGTGGCTCGTACCCGGCGCGGGACACCTCATCTTAGGCCGCTACGGGCGGGCGCTCCTGTTTTTTGGATTGCTTGTCGGGACATTCGTCTTAGGGCTGGCCATCCACGGCCGCTTGTTCTGGCCTGCGGCGGCCGAACCGCCCTCAACCTTCAGCGTCGATTTGATTTCGGTGCTGTGGTTTTTCGCTCAAATCGGATCGGGACTCTGTTACGGTATTTCCTATATCACAGGATTCGGAACACATTACCAACCGCAGGCGGCGACCTTCGAATACGGCAACACGTTCACCTTTCTGGCGGGTTTGTTGAATTACCTTGTTGCCTATGACGCTTATGATATAGCGGCAGGGAGGAAGCGCTGATGCACGTTCTGATGATGATGCTTTACTCCGCCATCGCCGCCACGGTCCTGGCCACAATAGAGCCCAGATCGGAAACCAATCGCGAGCGCTTTATCCACGGACTCAAGATATTTGGCTCGTTCCTCGGAATAGGACTGCTGATATCATGGGTTCTGTTCCCCTTACCCTTTTAGCAGTAGGCAATAAGCAGTAACGGAGTTGGGTACCAACTATTCATATGCATACTGCTGTGCTCTGTTTAGTGGTTCTCGTCAGTTCAGTATCAACTGCCTACTGATGAAGATTTCATTCATAATCTATACGGGGATGACGGCGCTCGATTTCGTAGGCGTCTATGATCCGCTGATTCGACTCAAGACGATGGGCTTTATCCCTGATCTCGAATGGGATATTTGCGCTTATACGGAAACGGTTGAGGGTAGCGGGCTTCGCTTCACACCTGACACGGTCGCCTGCTCGCTCGCGGATTACGACATGGTGGTCGTTCCGGGCGGGCTTGCTTCAAGAGAGCTTGTGAAGGATTCGGATTTCATCGAGTGGCTGAAGACCGCCGCGCCGTGCAGGCTTAAAGTCTCGGTCTGTACCGGCTCTCTGCTGCTTGGGGCCGCAGGTTTCTTGAGAGGGAGGCGGGCGACGACTCATCCGAGCGCCTTCGGTGATCTTGAGCGTTACGCTTCCGAGGTACTCGATCAGAGAGTAGTTGACGAAGGCGACCTCATTACGGCCAGAGGCGTCACCTCGGCGATTGATCTGGGATTGTATCTTTGCGAGAAGCTGGCGGGTCCTGAGGCGAAAGAACGCATACGCCGACAGATGGATTATCACGATATTGCCTGATCAATCTTTGCCGAAACGCGTGACGGTGAAACGTTTCACCTTTACGGGTGTACCCGGCTGGATGCCTGCCTTTATGTGAACGGCGCGCCACTGCTGTTCGACTGTTTCTATACCTTCGATGCCGGGAAGAAGCAGTGCCCGTCGGCTTGCATCCATCGTTTCAATGATGACCCCGAGGCGAGCGGGATCGAGGTCTTGCGGCCCGCGCGCATCTTCGGGCGGCGCGAGCACATCCACGCCATAAGTCAGTCCCTCGAGCTCATCAGTCCCGACGGGTGGGAATCGCGGATCGCGTGTGGCTGCGCTGACCGCATTCTGAATTATCTCCTCGGCCAGATTCCCGTATGCAGGCTCGATAGTGCCTATGCAGCCACGCAGAGAGCCATCCTTCAAGCGCAGAGTCACGAAAGCCCCGGCCCGTTCGGCCAGCATCCCTTCGAGATTGGCTGGAGTATCTAAAATCCTGCCTTCGCGCACAAAAACCTCGATTGCCCTGCGAGCAAGTTCCTGTGGTGAGATGCTGTCGGCTGGATTTTGCATATGTAGAATCGAAATCTTAGACAGGATTTACATGATTCACATGATTGCTGAAGATCAGTAAAAATCCTGTCTAAGTCTTTTCACGTATCGCTATTTGAGCGGTTGGCATCAATCAGCACGGCTACCATATAGCCGACTCCGAACGGCCCCTCGTAGCTGAGCACCTGGTGATCGCGCAAATCTTCGGCAACGCTTCCGAGAGCTATGATTATAGATCTGTATCCGCATTCGCCCGCGCGGGCTCTCAGATCGGGGTCTATCTCGATTACACGTCTTGCGCGGCCCGTCGCTATAGCGTCTACGATCTGCTCGTCAAACAGGTGCGCCGTAGGTTCGAATTCGTAAGGGCCGTCTACGATCAGGCGATGGCTCAGATCGCCGCTCGCCACGACGGCTATACGCTTGTCTTCGGCGCGCGCTGCTCGTTCGATGGCGCGGCCAAAGGCCAGATGTTTTTCGATTGATTGATGAGTGAATCCCAGAACGACGACGGGACCATCCCATCCGGCCTCGCGCAAATAGTAAAGCGGAACCATCGCGCCGTGATCCAGCGGATAATCTTTTGCCAGCTTTCGCAAACCCGGGCCTTCATCCTCGGCCGCTTCCGCTATACGGTCCAGGAGGGCGAGGTCGTTGGTAAACCGGAGCCTGACATCCGGCGCAAGAAATTCGCGAAAATCGCCTCGCAATTCGGGCGTTGAGCGCGCAGTAAAGAAGCTGGGATCGAGCGGCGAATGCGGAGAGATGACGACAACCGTATCGGGCGAAGTCTCGACCAGGCGGCGCGAAAACTCGCCGAGCGCCCGCTTTGAATCCGCCACCTGCGCTATGCGGCTTTTGCCGACTTCGGGAACGAGAAGAGGCGGGTGCGGCGCTACTCCGGCGAAGACGATATAGTTGCTCATAATCTCCCCTCTGGTGTTGTCGCTCTGGTAAAAGCAGCGATGCTGACAGACTCTCGAAGGAATGATAGCCCTTAAGCAAAGTCGAGTTCAACTAGGGCCATTCAGTTTTTAACTTGCGGACTGTATGCGACAAAAAAATGAAGGTTAATTCGAATGAAAGGTGAGTGGGAATAGGCCGGGACGGCCGCGGATGCGGCGGATCTACGCGGATCTGACTCTTTATGATCTAATCCGCGCTAATCCGCCCAATCCGCGTCATCCGCGGCCTATTTCAATTTTCCAGTTCTACATTTTGGAAAACTGAATGGCCCTGGAGTTCAACCGCGACAAGCAGCGCGGCCCGGGCGCTTACCTTGACGCACGACATCCCGTCTGTTAGATTGTCGTGTTTTTGGAGCAAGCCTTTATGCTCTCTGTCAGAGCCAGACTTGCCACAGGCATATTACCGAATTAGGAGGCTAGAGTTAGTGAGTACCAATAATAAGATTTTATTCTCATCGGAGTCTGTTACAGAAGGCCATCCCGATAAGATAGCCGATCAGATATCCGATGCAGTGCTCGACGCAGTATTGCACGATGACCCGCACGGGCGCGTCGCCTGCGAGACACTGCTGACTACGGGGCTGGTTGTCGTCGCGGGCGAAATCACTACCGCGACCTGGGTTGACATCCCAAAGATTGCCCGCGAGACCATCCGCGAAATCGGTTACACGCGAGCCAAGTACGGCTTCGATTGCGATACCTGTGGCGTGATAACTGCCATAGACACCCAATCGCCCGACATAGCCATGGGCGTTGATACGGGCGGGGCAGGCGATCAAGGGATGATGTTTGGCTATGCCTGCAACGACACGCCTGAGCTTATGCCGATCCCAATAGTTCTGGCTCACAAACTCACCCGCCGCCTTGCCGATGTGCGCAAGGAAGGTTTGCTTGATTACCTCAGACCCGACGGTAAATCTCAGGTCACCATCGAATACGCCGATCATAAGCCGGTCCGCATTGATACGGTAGTCATATCCACACAGCACTCCGATAGCGTTAAGAACGATCAATTGCGCGAAGATGTGATGGAGCATGTGATTCGCGCAGTCGCGCCGGGCGAAATGATAGACGGCGATACCAAATTCCATATCAACCCCACAGGCCGTTTCGTCATAGGCGGACCGCAAGGCGACACGGGGCTTACGGGGCGCAAGATAATCGTAGACACATATGGAGGGGCGGGGGCTCACGGCGGCGGCGCGTTCTCCGGCAAAGACCCTACGAAAGTTGACCGTTCGGCCTCCTACATGGCTCGCTATGTTGCCAAAAACATCGTCGCCGCCGGTCTTGCAGATAAGTGCGAAGTGCAACTCGCCTATGCCATAGGCGTGGCCGAGCCCGTTTCAGTCCTGATAGACACCCGTGGCACGGGCAGGATCGCCGAGCAGAGAATATCCGAACTCGTGCGGGAACTCTTTAATCTGACGCCGCTCGGAATAATCGAGAGTCTGAACCTGCGCCGCCCTATATTCAAGAAGACCGCCGCCTACGGCCACTTCGGCCGCAACGAGCCTGAATTTACATGGGAGCGAACCGACAAGGCCGATGCGCTTCGAAACGCCGCAGGGCTTTAGAAGGGATGAGGGATGAGGGATGAGGGATGAAAAAGAGTTTATTGACAGGTTCTGATAAATTGGTTTGACCTGTTATCTGAATCATCCCCTACAGTCCTTTTCATCCCTCATCCCTCATCCCTAAGAAAGATGGAGAATGATTCATGACTACGAGTAAACAAGTACCAGATTGTGATGTGAAAGATTTGAGCCTGGCCGAGGCCGGGCGCAAGCGTATCGAATGGGCCGAGCGCGAAATGCCCGTCCTCAGATCGATACGCGAAAGATTCGAGCGCGAACGCCCGCTCGAAGGGAAGAAGATGGTGGCCTGTTGCCATATTACTACCGAGACGGCCAACCTCGCCCGCGCCCTCAAGGCCGCAGGCGTTGACGCCATCCTGATCGCTTCAAATCCGCTTTCGACTCAGGATGATGTTGCTGCCGCGCTCGTGGCTGAATACGGCATTCCGGTCTACGCGATCAAAGGCGAATCCACCGAAACTTATAATAAACACGTGCGGATGGCTTTGGATCACGAGCCGAATCTAATCATAGATGACGGTTCAGACGTAGTAGCTACGCTGGTCAAAGAGCGGCCCGAATTGCTCGGAAACATCGTCGGCACTACCGAAGAAACGACGACCGGCATAGTGCGGCTGCGCGCTCTGGAAAAGAGCGGGCGGATGACGTGGCCTGCTATAGCCGTCAACGATGCGCAGACCAAGCACTTTTTCGATAATCGCTACGGCACGGGCCAGTCTACCCTTGATGGCGTGATACGCGCTACCAACATATTGCTTGCGGGCCGGACTCTTGTGGTAGTCGGCTACGGCTGGTGCGGCAAGGGTGTTTCAATGCGCGGGCGCGGGCTTGGCGCAAACGTCGTTATTTGCGAAGTCAACCCCATTCGAGCCATCGAGGCTGTGATGGACGGCTTCCGCGTGATGACTATGAAAGAAGCCTGTCAGATAGGCGATATCTTTATCACCGTCACCGGAAACCGCCACGTCATCGACGGCGAGCATTTTGCTCAGATGAAGGACGGAGCCATCGTGGCAAATTCCGGCCACTTCGATATCGAGTTGAATCTTGTGGCGCTCGGCGAGATGAGCGAAGAACGCGAGACTCTGCGCCCGTTCGTCGAAGAGTACAAGGTAAAGGCTTCGGGCAACCGGGTAATCGTGCTTGGCGAAGGCAGACTGATAAACCTCGCGGCAGCCGAAGGCCATCCGGCTTCGGTGATGGATATGAGCTTTGCAAATCAGGCGCTTTCGTGCGAGTACCTTGTCAAAAATCATGGCGCTCTTCAGCCAGGGCTCCATCTGCTGCCCGAAGAGGTGGATATGGAAATCGCCTCGCTCAAGCTCAACGCGATGGGCATCGGGATTGATGAGATGACGCCCGAAATGATCGAGTATTCCAATAGCTGGGAGACGGGAACATAACCTGTTTTCGCCGACCGGAACAAAATTATTTCAATCGCAAGAGGCGCATAACTCAAGGTTTTAATCCTGTGAGCTATGCGCCTCTTTGCATCAGCGAAGATTGACCCGTCAATCTTCGCTCTTCTCTTTCTCTTTGCGATCTTCGGAGCGGCGGGCGTTACGTCGGCGCTCGCCTTTTCGCGTGCTGAAAACGCCGGTTTCGGTCTGGCGTTCCGGTTCTCGACGGTCTCCTTCGCGACGGTCTTTGCCTGACCGTCTGTTCTTGCCGTTTGTCGTGTTGATGTGATTTTTATCCATATTCGAATCTCTCGCGGGCAGCATATCTTAACACAATAACGCTTCATTACTGGTACGGGGCTTGCACCTCTGATGAGATGGATCGGTGTGATCGCAAATCCAGTATTGAAAGCAGACAGGAAGGAGATTCAAATGGGTGATACAAGCGTAAAGAAGGTTCAATCCAAGTCTTCCCCAAAAGGACATGAGGGTCAAAAATACCTCGTGTCAGGCATAAAAGTCTCTATGCGGTTATGGGAAAAGGAGCAGCCAATCGAGGACAAGCCCGAGTCTACGAATGATTACGAGACCGTGGGTTATGTCATCAAGGGCCGCGCCGAACTGCATCTGGAAGGGCAGATGATATTGCTCGAAGCGGGCGATTCATGGCTCGTGCCTGCGGGCGCAAAACATACCTACAAGATACTTGAGCCGTTCACGGCGGTCGAAGCTACAAGCCCGCCCGCGCAGGTTCACGGACGCGATGAAGATTGAGATGGCAGGGAATCACTGACTGGCTGGTGAAAAATCCTGGCGTACTTTGCGAGAAATAAGCGCTCACAAAGTACGCCAGACCTAAATGGCCTATAGTTTCAATTCGCTCAAGGATGAACGTCCAGCACATCGTGGCGAGTTATTACGCCGACTATCCGGCCGTACTCCTCGACCAGAATGGCGGGCGAGGTCTTCAGATATTTCATGGCCGTCTCTAAGCTTACATCTTCGTTGAGCACCGGGAATGTCTTGTCCATGATTTCGGATACGGGCGAGTTCACAAGGTCGCGGTTTGCCAGGAGTTTTCCCATCACGCGGCCTTCGCGGACGCTGCCGACCGACTTGCCTTCTTCGATCACGGGCATTTGCGAGAGCCCGTGGCTGTTCATCATCTGGAGCGCCTCGCCTACCGGCTGATCGGGCCTGACCGCAACCAGACGCGGAGTCTCTTCATCGGGCTTAAACTGATTCAGCATCCCTATGGTGATCTTTTCAACGCCGAGCATGCGTTTTTCCTTCATCCACTCGTCGGAGAGGAATTTCGACAGATACCGTTCGCCCGTATCACACACGATAAAGACGACCACGCCGTCTTTGCCGAGATCGCGGGCAACCTGAAGCGCGGCTACGGCAATAGTTCCCGTAGAGCCTCCGCAGAAAATGCCTTCCTCGCGCCCGAGGCGACGAGCCATCTGAAACGAGTCGCGATCGGTGACGTTGATGATCTCGTCGATGTATTTCATGTGAACGTTTTCCGGGATGATCTCCTGGCCTATTCCTTCGACCAGATAAGGGGTCGCCTCCATCAGTTTGTTTGTCTCTTTGTATGTCTTAAAGACCGACCCGTACGGGTCAGCGCCGATGATCTGTATATCGGAGTTTTTTTCTTTAAGGTAGCGCCCCGTCCCGCTTATGGTCCCGCCCGTGCCTACGCCGGCCACGAAATGCGTGATGCGTCCTTCGGTCTGCTCCCAGATTTCAGGCCCCGTCGTCAAGTAATGGGCTTCGGGGTTTGCAGGATTGCCGTATTGAAAAATGAAGATCGAATTAGGCGTTTCGCTTGCTATACGGCGCGCAGTGTTTACATAGTGATCCGGCGAATCGGGCTTTGCCGAAACAGGCACTACGACTACGTCCGCGCCCAGCGCCTTGAGGTATCGCACCTTTTCGACCGAGCATTTGTCTGTCATCACAAACACGGCGCGGTATCCGCGAACCGCGCATACGAGCGCAATGCCTATGCCTGTGTTGCCGCTCGTAGCCTCAATCACGGTCCCGCCCGGTTTGATGCGCCCGTCTCGTTCTGCGGCATCGATCATTGAAATCCCTATGCGATCCTTGACCGACCCGCCCGGATTGAGCGATTCCATCTTCGCAAGCACCGTTGCCCGTATTCCTTTGGTCAATTTGTTGAGTTTTACCAGAGGCGTGTTCCCAATAAGCCCCAGTATATTTTCTGCGTAGTTCATAAGACCTCGATATTGAATTGAATTTTAGAGAGGGATTTTAACATCGAGCGGGCGGGGCAGAGAAGCGGTTTACAGGATTAGCAGGATTGGCGGAGGATTTACACGATTAGTAATCTTGTTCAATCCCCCGCGAATCTTGCTGCTCCTGGCTAAAACATTATTACTTTAATGAAGCCTGACGCAGGTTCGATATTCGCGTGCGGACTTCTTCGCGGTCTTTTGGATTCACGGCCTTTTGAAGATACTCTTCAAATTCGCGAGCCGCGTCTTCTTTCTGGCCGATCTTATCAAGAGCTACGGCGAGGTTATAATGCGCTTCGGGAAATTCGCCGCCCTGTGTGACCGCGTCTTTGAATTCAGCGACCGCGACTTCGAATTTGCCGAGGCCGAAATATAATATGCCGAGATTGTAATGCGCTTCGGGGTATTCACCACCGGCCTGTTCTATCGCTATTTTGAACTCGGTCATTGCACGCTGCTTATCGCCTTTACGGGCGAGGATGATTCCGAGATTGTCGTGAGCTTCGGGGAAATCGCCGGGTTTTTGATCGGCTGCGGTGCGGAATGCGCCCTCGGCATTCTCAAGATTTCCGGTCATGCTGTAGGCGACTCCCAGATTATAAAACGCTTCGGGATAAATTCCTTCGCTCTGCTTTATTGCGATTTTGATTTCGCGTATGGCCGATTCGGCGTCTCCGTTCAATCCGTATGTCATTCCCAAATTATTATGCGCTTCCGGGTAATTACCATTAGCGGCGCGTATGGCTTTTTGGTATTCGGTGATTGCATTATCCAGGTCGCCTTGATCCATCATTTGCCGGGCGCGCTCGAAAATCTTTTCTTGAAAAATCTTTTCTTGCTCGCCCGATTGGGCTGCTGTCTGTGCCAGCGCAAAAGCGGCAACCAGAGATAATCCTACCAATGCAGCCGCCATTCTCTTTCCTGCCAATAAAACGCTTTTCATGATCTCCCCTTCCTCCCCTGCTTTCTCGTATCAAACCGGGTCTTCGTGTATGCTTTCCAGCATCGTTCCCGTACATCGTGCGACGATTGCGTGCACATTGTTTGAATAAGGCAATGATTGTGCCGCTAAAGAAGACACGGATTTTTTGACAGGATTCACTGCTCGTCTGTATCTTCGTGGAAAGGGTTATGTAGCTCGGAGCGGAGTTTGAGAACCGTTGTGTTTGCGTCTTTATAGACGGTATCGAAATCGCCGCTTTCGTCGGCTATTCGCAAAAAGGCCGTGTGATAGTTATCCGTAAAGACGTATTCCGCGTTGAAGCGGTCGCGTATGAGCGGAGCCGGATTGCTCTCCTTCCCAAGCGTTATGCGCGCGTAGAGGTCCCAAAGCCTGTGATTGCGGTCGTACAGATAGGTCGGGTCGAGGCCGACCACATAGGTGTTGTTCGGGTCGTAATAAAAGAGCATGGGAAAATCATCCCAGTCCGTATTGAACACCATCGAGCCGGAGGGTGTGTTGGCCGCGAGCCATTCGCTTGCGCCCTTGTAGGCAAATGGATCATTTTCGGCTTTCACGTCTCGATGCGCCTGCCAGATGGTCAAGGCCATAGCAGCGATCAAAGTTACTGTTACCGCCGCCGCCGCAAGAGAAGCGATCAATCGGTCAAATGTCCCTGCAAGCCGCGAGAAGTCTAATCGCTTGAGTCTCGGGCTGATTGTGAAGGCTCCGAAGATTACGGCAAACGGCGGAAAGTATTCGATAAAGCGCCGAGATTTGAAGGCCATCAGCAGAAGCATGGTCGAGACCAGCAGGAAAAACATCGGCTTGAGATCGCGTTTGCGGTCGCGGAAATCGAAAGCCATAAGCGCGACAAAAAAGATGGCAAACGCCACGGCGCTGCCTCCGATCAGTACCCAGCTTTCGTAAGGGTACCACTCCACGCCTACGTCAACCGAGTAATCGCTCACGGCCTTCATCAATACGTGCTCCCAAAACAGACCGAGGTTTTTTGGGAAGTATGGGTTGATGACAAGGCCCGCGACTATACCCGCAGCCGCAGCCCCGACAGCGCCGAACTCCAATCGTTGTTCGGCCAGATAGACCGTAATCATATGCGCTGCGGCGAAAGCGAGGATCAGAGGAAACAGGCTGTATAGCCATACAAACGCAAATGAGAGCACGGCAAGCCACAGTAGCTTGCGCTTTAAGATAAGGTACGCGCCGATGCCAAGCATCAATATCGAGAGGCTTGGCGCTCTGGTCATCGCCATGCGGTAGAGAAAGGGCTCGGAGCTTGCCACAAGCGGCGCAAGCCACAACCATCTGTATGGCAGGCGATAGAAGACCATCAGGGCGAATAAAGAGCAAATCCCGAGACTTGCGAAAAGAGCAGCCGCAAGTTTTGCTCCCGTTCGCATATCGCCGAAAGTGAAGGGAGTGAGAAGGACGTGAAACAGATAATGATGGTCAACGTAATCGCGCTCGTTGAGCGTGGTAAGCGGCAACGCCCGGAAGGCGGGAAGGTGCGGCGAGGAGTCGGCTATCATCCTGCTCCATCGGATGTGATAATAGCCGTCGTTATCAAGTATGGCTTTGCCTGAAAACTCTATCCAAACCATCACGGCCAGTATCAGGAATAGTCCTGCGATGATCTCAACCGGCTTGAGCGTGAGCAGACGGTAAGGGGCCGACCGCTGCACAATAGGGGGAGAGGTTGAAATGGCTTCTTCGTCGGCTTGCATCATTCGATCCACGAAAAGAGAGGCGAAGGCGAAAGATCTCCGCGGAAGAAGGTGAGAGATATGATAGGCAAATTACTCCCGGTCTTTTGTGAATTTACTTGATGCGCTCACTTATAGCATCTATCCGTTTGCCGTACTCTTCGAGTTGACGGGTCAACTCATTGGCCTGCTCGCTGTTCATCTCGCGCAGCCGGGTCTTAAGCGAAGAGATGCGCTGGCTGAGAGCTTCGGCATCGCGGCGCGCCTCGCCCTTGTTAAACAGGCGGTAAAAGGTGGAACTCGTGCGTTGTTCCAGCCCTTCGACATCGGTCTTTATGTTTGCGAGTATCGCGGCAAAGGCGATGCCCTGCAAACGGTTTAGGTGCTCTTCTCGCTCTTTGAGCGAGGCCGTGCGCTCGCCGAGTTCTTCGGTGCGCGCTTCGATCTGGCGGGCGCGTTCGTCAAGCTCTTTTTCAAGCGCGTCTGTGCGGGTAGCCAGTTGCGAAGCGGTCTCTTCCACTTCGCCGATCTGATCCGCCACCCGGGCAGCGCGTTTCTCTACGTCGTCAATCTTTGCTCCAAGCTGATCCCTCATCGCTTCGGCCTGTTGTTTGGCTACGCTCACATCGCTTGCGGCCTGACCCGCGCGAGCTTCGACCGCGCCTATGCGAGAGTTCACATCCGCAACCTGATCGGGCAGCGCGGATGTCGTCTGCTGAATCTGCGTAGTCAGGTTCTTTAACAGATCAAGCTCGTTGTGTTGACTCGCGATCAACTCGTCCTTCTGCTTGAACTCCTTATTGGTATGGTAATTGGCTTCATCCAGCAACAGTTCAAGCTCGACGACTCGCGCAGCAAGCGCGGCCTCGCGCGAGCCGGGCGCAAATCCTTTGGGCGGCTGCGCGGGCAGCGCAGCATAATCGAGATGCTGCTCGACGACCTGATCATTTGCCTCTGCCACCATCTGATCATCGGTTGTGATGCCTGCATCGGCCGGACCGCCAAATATCAGATGTGAACGCATCAAGGCGGTCTGCGAGGGCGCGTTCTCGTGGCCTGCCGCAAGGTCTATGGCATAGACTACGCCCCAGAAGCAGAACACAAATATGCTTGTAAAGACGGCGAGCCCCACAAACGATCTGTGGACTCGGGCAAGCAGTTTGAAGGGCGTATCGAAGAAGGCGGGCGTAGTAATCTCTCGCCGCTCGGGGAAGGAATAATATTGCTCCTTGAGGCGGGACAGGCGCCCTTCGCTTCCGCCCGCATCGTGGTAATCCGGTTCCATCGAAGAGGGCTGGGATTTGACCCTGACTCTCAGGCGAACGGCCATCCGCTCCCATGCCGAAAGCGCCGGGCCCAGCAGATATATCAACAGAAAAGCAAGTGTCATCAGCCCCAGATTGACCAGCCCCCACAACTTCATGCGACGGTTGATTCTGCCCATATAGGCGCGATACATGCGCTCGTCGCGTTCTTTGAGAAAGGGCGCGGTCTGCCAGATGCCCAGGAATCGCTGATTGGCGGGGCCTGTGATTTCGGCTGCCACCTGATCTATGCGGTCTTCTGAATAAATCCGGTTGCGGTCGAGATAATATTTCAGCCACTCGCTAAAACTTGCGGGATCCTGACCCCCGTCAAGATATTCATTCATCACCGGCAGCGAGTCTTTCCATGCCCGATCCTCTTTTGCATCAAAGCGGGAGGTGATCCATCGGCCCGGCCCGTTACGCAGGAATGCCTCGTAATCGCGCTGAAACTTCGGGTCATTCATCAGCCAGTTAGCATCTTTCCACTGGTTGTAACTCGGAACGTTTAGCCCGCGCTCTTTTGTAAACAGCGCGAGAGAATCCGGCTGCTGCACGGGGTTCTTTTCGCCGCGCACGGTAATGAATACCCCGATCACCGAGATCAGAAGTATGACCATGGTCGCAGGCACAGTCTTGCGCCAGGAGCGGAAAAACCTTCCGCCGAACAGCGCCATAAGCGCAAGCATTGGCGTGGAGAAGAGGAAAAAGAAGATGAATAAATAAAGAAAGACGGGCTCTTCGCGCGGCAGATTGGGATTCCACCAGGCGGGGACTGGCGCGAACCGGACGAAAAGCATCGTCGCAAGCAATACGAGAGCGAGAACGAGTTGCTGGCCGAGTACCATCATCAAAAAGAGAGAGAGACGCGCTCCCCAGGGTTTCGCTTCAAAGCGTCGAACAAAGCTCTGGTTGAGGCGGTCGGCGACCTCACGGCGCAGGATGGCTACGTCTTCGTCGGTAGCCTCAAGCGCAACCGCATCCATCTCGCGGCGCAACCGCGCAAGCTTTACGGTTGCGGCGAGTTTGGCAAAAGGCGAAAGACCTCGCTCGCGTGCGTCCAGCGCAGCCAGGTATTCCCTCAATATATCCGTGTCTCGTGTTATTACTGTTTCCATATTCTTTTAGCGGTCAGGGGCCGGTGCCGGATACGGGTTAGAGAATCGTTAAAAATCCTGGCCCCGGGTTTGCTACCCCGACCCCTGACCCTGATCCCGGCCCCTACGTGTTGAAATTCTGTTTGACTAAAATCTCTTCGCCTGTCATTGCGTCTATATACACGGTCCAGGAAAGCGATGTCCCAGCTATGATTTCCCAGGCGAGGTGTACTTCTATGGAATCCTGCTTTTCAATCGGCGCGATCACAAGCTCCTTGACTCTTACCTGGGCCGGGTCGTTTACAGTGACTTGCTGCGGACGGCCTGCGATATCGGAATAGGTGAATGTGCGGCCTATGACCCTTCGAGCGGCGGCATCGCGGTTGACCTGCGGTTGATTCGGTATCTCGACCACCGGAAGAAAACGGTCGTCGAGTTGCAGAAGCAAACCTTCTTTGTTGATGACGACGGTCATCTCTCCGTAATTGCCCGCGACAGGGTAATGATAATTGGCCTGGCGATAGGTCAATCGTTGCGTGCTCGTATCCATCTGGCGAGCGTCTACGAGAGAGACGGCGTCCGGGTCGGCGTTGAGCAAATCTTGCCAGCGGTCTATGAATCTTTTGACCGCCTCGCGTTGAGCGGTCACTTCGGTGCCGGGCTCGGGCGCGGCCTTCATTATGTTTAGACCATTGACGCCGGAAAGCGAGCGCGGCGTGTAGATGATGGGGTGAAAGTCGGGTTGCGTCTGGGTTGCGCCGTAGGCGTCAAGCATACGTTTCCACTGGCGTTCGGCGTTTTCAAGCCTGTCGGGCGATGCGCTGATAACGACGGGCGCGTTCTGCTTCTGTCCGCCGGGGATTTGTGGTGAAGGTTCGCAGGCCACCGCAAATGTGACCAGAAGGAAAAAAAGCAAGGTATTTAGTCTCATAGCAATACTGCGCGCCCTGCCCGGGTTATCAATCGGCACGCGAAGATAATCGAAAAAACAATTATTCATATTTTACATTCCACAAGCAAGCTGGCGATAATTTCGTGTTCGGCAGCCATTTGGCGATTGATTGCCAAAGGCTCATCATCGTTTGGCTTGCCCGATGCATTTTTGTTACAATAACCGATCAAATTGACGTTCTATGTTTTAGTGAGAGGCAAGACCACCAGCTTTAAACCGATGTGCTCGGCCGCGGTCGGGTGTTTTGAGCGAGCAGTATTTGACGACTCTGATGCGGGAAGTCACGCGGTTTGGCCAGGTGGTCTTGATATTTACGGGCTCGCTCAGACTAAAAAACAGCAGGTGGTACGAACCGACTGAATGCTCTTTAATTCTAGGGAGAGTGTGATTTTTCTATGAGTAAGCGTGTTTTATACCTTGCAGCATTGCTGGTTGCTGCGGCCGGCATCTGGCCGTTTATCGGACAGGTAGCAATGCTCAATCCGCTCGCGCTGGCGAGCAAACAACAACAGGAAGTGCCCGTCGAGCAAGTGCTTATTCGAGGTCTTCGCCGTATTCCCGAAACAACGGCCAAAATATGGATCGGCACTCGCGAAGGAGATCCATACAACCCGGCTCAACTCGACCGCGATGTCCGTTCGCTTTATGCTCAGGGCCATTTTTCGGATGTAAAAGTCTATACCGAAGAAGGGCTGCGCGGGGGAAAGATCGTGACCTTCGAGGTGACGGAATGGCCGCTGCTTCTCGACATCAGTTATGACGGGCTGAAATCCATACAGCAGTCCACGGTGCTCGAAGAGTTCCGCAAGCGTCAGGTCGGATTGTCGAAAGAGTCGCAATACGATCCGGTAAAGGCCAAACGCGCCGCCGCCGTCATCAAGGAGTTGCTTGCAAACGAGGGCCACCCCGACGCCACGGTAGAGCCGGAGCTTGAAGAGATTTCAAAGACGGCTGTCGCGCTCAAGTTCAAAATCGAAGAAGGCCCCCGGTATCGCGTCGCAGACATAGAGTTTGAAGGCAATCAGGTCTATTCGGATTCCTATCTGCGCGGCAAGATGAAACTCGTAAAACAACTGGGGCTGTTTACGACCTTCTCATCGAAAGATATCTATCACAAAGAGAAGCTTCAGGCCGACCTCGAACGGTTGCGCGTGCTGGTTTATGCCGACAACGGATACCTGCGCACACGCTTCGGAACGCCCAGAGTCGAAGAAGTCGGACATGTGGGAACCTGGGTCCCGATCTTCGGTCATAAGGGGCAGGGGTTGAAGATCGTTATCCCAGTCGATGAGGGCCGACAGTATAAGGCCGGAGAGATCAAGGTAGAAGACAACACCGAGTTTTCAAACGATCAGATAATTTCGGTTGTAGGCATAAAACCGGGCGAAACGATAAAGGCTTACTCCGTGTTGCAGAAGGGGCTGGACAATCTCAAAAAGCTTTACGGTTCGCGCGGCTACATTCAATTCAATTCGGGCTTTATTCCCGAATTTCACGACGATCCGAACGATCCGGGCAAGGGCACAGCCGATATAACTTTTACCGTGGAAGAGGGCAAGCAGTACACCCTGCGCCGCCTCGAATTTATCGGCAACACCTTTACGCGCGATAACGTCATTCGCCGCGAAGTCCTGCTAAACGAAGGCGAGCGCTACAACGAAGAGTTGTGGAACTACAGCCTGTTGCGCCTCAACCAGCTTGGATATTTCGAGCAGGTCAAGGAAGAAGATGCCACGGTCAATACAAACGAGCGCGAAGGACAGGTAGACATCACGCTCAAATTACAGGAAAAAGGCCGCCAGCAGATAAGCTTTACGGGCGGCGTCTCGGGCATAGGCGGTTCGTTTCTCGGAATAGATTATTCGACCAACAACCTGCTCGGATACGGCGAATCGCTGTCGTTTTCCGTAGCGGCGGGAAATCGCCAGAAGGTAGCCTCGTTTGGCTTCACAGAGCCCTATCTGCGCGGCACACCCGTGAGTCTGGGCTTCAGCGTCTTTTATCAGGACTACCAGTTCTTTGGTCAGGGCATATCCTTTATCAACGCGGCGAGCACGCTTGAACAGCTCAACCAGTCGCTCTTCACTCAAAAGACGGTCGGAGCATCAGTATCGTCATCGGCTCCGCTTTCTTACTTCATGCCGAAGTTTAGAAAGGGCCGCTTTATAAGGCTCGGTCTCTCCTATTCGTTCAGGACTACCGACATCATAGACCCGGAGGCGAATCGGGATAACATAAAGGAGAACGACATCCCGGTCACATTCCGGCAAAGCGGGGTGACGCAATCCACTGTTACTCCGTCCATCTCTTACTACACGCTCAACTCGTCGCTCGACCCGACCAACGGGCAGGCGCTCTCATTTGCGATGGCGTTTTCGGGCAGCATACTGGGCGGCAAGGTGAACACCATACAGCCGACTATAGAGTACAAGTATTTCCGCCCGCTTTTTGCTGGGCGCGAAGCGACGGCGCGGCCCGACCCGAGCAAGACGCGCACGTTCGGATTCCGGGCTCTGTTTGGCCACATAAGCTCGTTCGGCACCCCGTTTGAATCCAATTCGTTTTCCTTCATAGGCGGTACGCCTCTGTTTTCGCGCTTCTTCCTCGGCGGGGAAGAGACCATACGCGGCTACAGCATACGCGGCATCTCGCCTATAGCGTTTGTAAGCAACACGTCGAATACGCGCAACGTCTACGCCTCGACCGATACGCTCGGCACCACTCGTCTGCCGGTGAGAGCGCCCGGCAACGCCACTTCAAAAAGCGTGGCGCCGAGCGTGCTTGATAAATACACGGTCAGCGATTTCACGACCCCCGGGTCTGTGCCATTTCCTCAGATCATAGGCGGCGATACCGAGCTTCTTTTCAATCTCGAATATCGCATACCGATATTCGGGCCGGTGGCTTTTGTGCCGTTTTTTGACATAGGATCGGTCTTCAATCTGCGCAGCCTCGAAGATCAGGCGGTCACGAGCGAATTCATTTCAGGTCAAGTTCTGGGGTCAGAGATCCTCAACCCGCGAGGACAGATAGCTACGCAGCGCGAGATCAGACAGGCCACAACGCCTGAGACGCCTGCCGGATCATTGCCCGCCGGGTTCAAGCAGGTCCTCCTGTTTGGCGACCAGCAGGTAATACAAAACCTCGACCTGTCGAATTCTCAGGCAGGGATATTTGATAACTATCGCTACAGCATGGGCGGAGAGGTGCGCGTTCAAGTTCCGGTAATCAATGTGCCCTTCAGGTTGATATTCGCGCTAAACCCGAATGCCAAAAACAACGCTCTGGGATTCATCGAAGAGAAACGCGCTGTTCGCTTCTCAATCGGGCGAACTTTTTAATATTTCGGCGAGCGGGTGTGGTAACTTAATGCTGGTCACACCCTGCTCGTCGCTGGTATAATCACCCTTTATCAGGTAAGGGTCGGCGTTCACCGTCGGCCTGTATCAATCCAAAACCGACAGGAGCAGTTATGATAAAGTTAAAGATTGCTGCCTTTTCACTCGCGGTTCTGGCAGCAGTAGCTGTAAGCGCTTCGGCGCAGTCGGCTACTCAGGCCGGGGTTGCCGGAGCGATCCCCGATGGCAAAGTAGCCGTGATAAACACAGCAGCCTTTCCCTCGCAAATAGGTGAGTTGAAAGTAAAATACGAACAGGTGGAAGGCCAGTATAAACAACGTTATGAAGCGCTTCAGGGCATGGAGACTCAATTGAAGCAGATGGAAGAAGAGATAAAGACCAAAGGCCCGAGCATGAGTCAGGATGCGCTCAGGCAATTGCAGGATCGTTACGACGATATGAAGAAGCGAGGCACGCGCGAGTACGAAGATCTCAAGGCCGAACTCGACAAGGCGCGCGAAAATGCCACCCGCCCCATCTATGATAAGCTGTCTCAGTTTATTCAGAACTATGCCACACAGCGCGGCATCGTTCTGATACTCAACCTGCCCGGTGCGGCTCAAACAGGATCTCTGGCCTATGTCAATCCCGGTGCCGATATAACGCAGGACTTTATCACCGAGTACAACAAGGCAAATCCCGTGGCCGGAGGCTCGCCTCCGCCGCCCGCCGCGACTAAACCCGCGACGAAGCCCGCACCCAGCAAGCCTTGAGGGCAGGAAAGGAGTAGTCCATGAAGCAATTTAAGTTATTGCCGGCAATACTGGCTCTGCTCGGTCTGGCCTCGGTGGCTGCGGCCCAGCAGGTGAGCGCGGTAGCCAATCAGGGCGCGGCACCGGCGATGCTGCCAAAGGGCAAGATCGCGGTCGTAAATACGGATGCCTTTCAGACGAATATAACCGAATTTCGAATCAAGCTCGAAGAGCTTAATCGCCAATACGAGCCTCGCGTTAAGGATTTGCAGACGAAGGCGGATAGAATCACCGCGCTTGAGACCACTATAAACACGCAACGAGCCTCGCTTGATCCGTCCCGCCTCGCCGAGATGAGCGAACAACTCGACCGGCAAAAACGCGAGTATCAGCGTCAGGCCGAAGACCTTCAGGCCGAAGGCCAGCGGGTGCGAAATCAGGCCTTCGAACCGCTCGACAAAAAGCTGATCAAATTCGCCGAGGAATACACGGCAAAACGGGGCATCGTTATGCTCATAGACCTGGCCAATGCCGTGGAATCGAGCACGATAGTCTGGTTCGACCCGCGCACCGACGTGACGGAAGATTTCATCAAAGAGTACAACAAGGCCAACCCCGTTCCTGGAGCAGCCGCCCCTCCGGCGCAAAAGCCTTAGCCTGCTCCTTGACCGACATAGTCATCAAACCGGAGGGCACAGAATCGATTGACTCTGTGCCCTCCGAAGTTTTTGATTTAGGACTTGCGCCCACATTCAGGCGCAAACGATCCGCACAATACAAAAGATCGTGTGGTTACTTGTCGATACTACTATAGATCATGATGAACGGCTGCGTGATGATGCGCTCGGGGAGTTTACAATCCCAGCCCGTATTCTTCTTCATCTTTGGCGCGCAGCATGTCGAGTATGAGGGCCGTATTATTATTGGCTTGAATGGTTTGCTCATGCTCTTTGGAAGATTTCTCGAACTCGAAAGTGCCGTCAATTGCTCCAAGCATTCGGCTGAGCGCCGACATACCCGTCTCTTGATCGGATTTTGCGCCGATGATCTGTCCGTCGCGGAAATAGATCTCGCCGTCTCCGGCCGATGATGCAATAAACAGCGCTCCCTTGAGGCGGCTGTTTTCTACTATCTGCACCACGTCAAAGAGATTTATATCGGCCAGGCTTCCCCAGAATATTTTTTGAGCGCCCGTAGCCGAAGGCTCGGCGCGAGCCGGAGGCGCGGTTGTCCGGCGAACGTCGTGAAGTTGCCCGGTTACAGAGACTCGCGGGTCGAGTCGTTTGGCTTCAAGCAATCGTTCGTTGGCTCTTTCCAGATCGCCCGATGAGATGTGAAGGCTCGCAAGCGCGAGACACTGCTGCGCAGCGTGATCGCGGCGGCCCACTTCTATCAATATCTCGCGCAATTTCTCGCGTAGCCCTACGTGGCGCGGCGCGCTGTCAATAGCACGTTCCAGCGTCTCGATAGCGCGGTTGACCATGCGGTACTTGACCAGCAGATCGGCGTCTATAATTGCGCTTTCCGGGTCGAATTCAGCCGGGGTATTTCTGATCATCTTCAATCGCTCTGATAGGGTTTCTCACTCAAATTCAGTTTACCACAAACAGTAGGCAGTATGCAGTAAGCAGTAGGCAGTAGGCAGTTGACCTGATAATCAAGATCAAAGTCAAAGGGTCGAACTCAGCAAGGCAATATATAGATGCGAATAGTTGGTACCCGCCTCTAGTACAACTGCCTACTGCCTACTGCATACTGCTTACTGCTTACTGACCACAGCAATTTTGAGCTTGTCGGCCAGCGCGATCAACTCTTCTCTGTCGAACAGGAGCGTCTTATCGGCTGAGACGTGTATAGCCGTAGCGCCCGCGCGGCTCATAGCTTCGATGGTCGGTATACCGATTACCGGCACATCGAATCGCATGTCCTGATTTGGTTTGGCTGTCTTGATAACCACGAACGGGCGATTGCCTGTGATCTCACCGGCTCGCAGAATCACCGCGTCGGTTCCTTCCATCGCTTCAATCGCTACAACCGCCTGATCTTTTACGGCTATTGTCTGACCGAGGTCGAGCCGGGCAATCTCTCGCGCAATCGTCAGGCCATATTCAATATCTGCGCGTTCCTGACGTGAAGGCGAGCGACGCGTGAGCACCCCGGAGCGCGCGATAAATGATTCCAGAAAGGTCGTCGAATCAACCAGAGTTATGCCCTCGCGGGCAAGTTCGGCGGCCACTGCTCCAATAAGACTGTCGGTGTTTTTCGATGCCAGCCGCGCAAGCAGACGCACCATTCTAAGATCGGGCAGGGCATTGAGCCGGAAGATTTGATGATGCTTGACCTGACCGGCCATGATGGCATGAGTAACCTGCTCTCGCTTGAAAAAGCGAATCAATCGACCCAGTTGCCCCACGCCTACCCATTCAATCTGCGGAGTCAATTCTTCAATCTCGGGGGCGGTCTCCTCTTTTATCGCAGCCACGACCATCTCGACCCCACTCGCGCGAGCCCCTTCGAGCACCAGAAAAGGGAATCGTCCGTTACCGGCTATCAATCCATACTTTGTAGTAGGGGCCGGGGGTCGGGGGCCGGGGGCCGGTGTTGAGTGATTATTCTGGTGCCCCGGTGATTTGCTGATAGTATGGTCTTCCATCTGTTACCGATCCCGCTCTCTTCTTGTGATACCGGCCCCTGACCCCCGGCCCCTGGCCCCTATTTAGTTACTCCACGCTCGGAGGTCTCGATGAATTCGATCAGGTAATCAATCTCGGGCCAACTGCCCAGGTCGCTCTTTATGGCTTCAAGCGCCTGCGAAGTGTTGAGCCGCGAAGAGAGTAAAAGGTGAAAGGCATGCGAGATGTGTCGCATTTCATCATTGGAGAATCCACGACGGCGAAGCCCGATCCTGTTGGGTCCATAGCACCGGGCGTGATTGCCTACGGTTCGCGCATAAGGCAATGCGTCTTTGACCACTACGGAGGAAGCGCCTATAAAGGCGTGACGGCCTACCCGGCAGAACTGGTGCACTCCTGAGTATGCGCCGAGCGTCACGTAGTCTTCGACCAGCACGTGGCCCGCAAGCGAGGCCCCGTTTGCAAATATCACGTGGTCGCCTATCAGGCAGTCGTGCGCCACGTGGCATTGAGCCATAAAGAGGTTATCCGAACCGATCCGGGTCAGGTTGCCGCCTCCTTCGGTCCCCCTGTGCAGCGTAACGAATTCGCGGAATGTATTTCGCTCTCCGGCGCGGAGCCAGCTTCGCTCTCCCCTGTATTTCAGATCGTGTGGAGTCTGCCCCGCCGACACGAAGGGGAAAAAGACCGAGTCGCGCCCGAATTCCGAAGGGCCTTCGATGACGCAATGGCTACCCACGCGCACATAGTCGTGCAGTATTACATCATCGCCTATGATCGAGTATGGCCCGATAGAGACGTTTGCGCCCAGCTCGGCCTTCGGGCTGATTATGGCTGTCGGATGAATCATAATGTCTGGCGACGATCTCCTCGCGCGGATGGATTACTTCTCTACGGGGGTGAACGCGGCCTGATTTATCTCATTGCCGCGCTCGATAACGCTGCGCTCGACAAGCGAGGACGAGATTTCCGCCTCGGCTACAAGCTGGCCGTCAACGTAGGCTTTGCCCCTGAGTTTTATATAACGGGGCCGCAGCCGCAGCACTTCAAGCTCAAGCCTGAGTTGATCGCCGGGCACGACCGGTCTTCTGAATTTCGCGCCGTCAATCCCGGTGAAAAAGACAAGTTTCGATTGACGGTCGGGCAGACTTGCAAGCATCATCACGCCCGCCGTCTGCGCCATCGCTTCCACAATGAGAACCCCCGGCATGACGGGCGCTCCCGGAAAATGACCCGCAAAGAACGGTTCGTTTATGGTCACGTTTTTTATCCCGACTACGCGCTTGTTCATCTCGTACTCGATGATGCGATCTACGAGCAGGAACGGATAGCGATGCGGCAGGATCGCCTGAATCTGCGTTATGTCAAGTAGTGTCTCCATAACCCCCTTACGTGATACGCTCGCGTGATAGCGTGAAGAGTGATTCGTGATTTACCCGTCTTGCAAATTCTCTTTAACGGGCGATCTGCCTGAAAGTCACGCATCACGCATCACTCTTCACGCATCACGTATCACGATTACTCTTCACTCTTTTTAAGAACGATCTTTTCCAGTTGCTTCAAGCGGTTTGCCAGTTCAGGCAGTCGTGAGTATAACACGTGCGATCGCCGCCATGCATTGTAGTCCTGAGCCGGTATCATGCCGCCCATTATCGCGCCCGGTCGCACGTTTTTGGTCAAAACGGCTTTTCCTGTGATCGTAGCATTATCGCCTATGGTGATATGCTGAACGGTTCCGACCTGGCCTGCTATAACGCAGTTGCGTCCAATTATTGTGCCGCCGGAAAAACCTGTGAGCGCGGCTATGACGGTGTTTTCGCCTATCTGTGTGCCGTGGCCCACCTGTATGAAATTGTCCAGCTTTACGCCTCGACTTAGAATCGTATCGGTTGAGCCTCCGCGATCAATGGCGCAATTGGCTCCGATTTCGCAATCATTATCGATGATAACCCGGCCAAGCTGAAGCAGCTTGACCTGTCGACCTTCCTCATCCGGCACAAACCCGAACCCGTCAGCGCCGATCACGGTTCCGGCGTGAATAATTACCCGGCTGCCGATTTCGCAATCGTCATAGACCGCGACGTTTGCGAAGAGAACCGTATCCGCGCCTATGCGACAGCGATCCCCTATGACCACGCCCGGGTGGAGCGTTACGCGGTCTTCTATGATCGAGTCGCGCCCGATTGTGACTCGCGGGTGGATTGACAGGGCGTCTCCGAGAGCCGTACCCGCGCCCTTTATCAGGTCTTCGCTCACGCCGGTTGGTTGATAGGCTCTGGCGTGGAGCGCCTCGATGGCGCGGGCAAATGCCAGTTTGGGTTTTGCGGCTACGAGCAGGTTATGATTTGATCCGGCAATCGGAGAAGCGACTATGATGGCCGTGGCCGGGCAATCGGCCATAAGGCGAAGATAGCGGGCATTTGAAGCGAGCGTGACATCGCCCTCTTCGGCCATCTCGAATGCTCTGGCCCTCCGCACGATGGCTTGAGGATCGCCTATCAAGTCGGCTTTTATGATTCCCGCTAACTGTCCGAGGTTATGCATCGCAAATCAATCCGACAGATGTTTGCTCGTAAGCCGGAAAGTTTCACATAACGATAGCTCGTATGCAAGGCAAGGCAGCCAGCCCGTTTCCAAAGAATCTGTTCAGATGCGTGATGAAGAACCGGGATTTTAGACAGGATTTCCACTCGTCTTTATAAAATCATGTAAATCCTGTCTAAATATATTGGAATCAAACAGCCCTGCTGGCAATTCGGCACAAATCTTTTCTCAAAAAACTCGATTTCCAATGTACTAAATCTTTTCACGAATCACGAATCACGCATTACGCACCGCTAACCTTGCCCGGTGAAGTCTTGACGCCGCAAAAATGCCTGTGTTAGCTTGCCAGTTCGCTTTCGGGTAGTTAATCTCGATATTGCAGAGTAGAGAGCAGTTCATCATTGAAGAGATACAGGAATTACTTATGTTGAAGCGCACCCCCCTATATGACGCGCACGTCGCGATAGGCGCTCGAATGGTCGATTATGCGGGATGGGAGATGCCGGTCCAGTATGCCGGCCCTGCCCCTGAGCACATGGCTGTGCGAGAGGCGGCCGGATTGTTCGATGTTTCACACATGGGCGAGGTCGAAATCGTAGGCCACGATGCGCTCGATCTGGTCCAGAGCATCACAACAAATGATGTCTCGGGGCTCCAGGACAATCAGGTTCAATACTCTACGATGACAAACGATCAGGGGGGCGTCATTGATGATCTGCTGGTCTATCGCCTAAACGCCGAATACTTTCTGCTGGTGGTCAACGCGGGGACCACGGAAAAAGATTTCGCGTGGATAAAGCGGCACGCGGAGCCCTATAAGGCAGAGGTTCACGACACAAGTTTCGCTTATGCGTTGCTGGCCTTGCAGGGGCCTCGCGCCGAGCGAATACTTCAGAATCTTACCGATCACATGCTCGACCGCATACCGTATTACTGGTCGCAGCGACTGAAGGTGGACGGCATTGATTGTCGCGTGTCGCGAACCGGCTACACGGGCGAAGACGGATTCGAAATATTCGTTCCCCCGGATCACGCGCTTCATCTGTGGAATCGATTGCTTATCACGGGCCGCGACCGGGGGCTTGTTCCGTGCGGGTTGGCCGCGCGCAATACGCTCAGACTCGAAGCCGCCTACAGGCTCTACGGCAATGATATGGACGAGACTACAACCCCGCTTGAAGCGGGGCTTGGCTGGGTGGTAAAGCTCAGCAAGCAAAATCGTTTTCCCGGACGCGAGACGCTTGAGCGGCAAAAAAAAGAGGGACTAAAACGCAAACTCGTGGGTTTTGAGGTGCTCGACAGAGTGCCCGTAAGAGACGGTTACGCGGTCGTTGTGGACGGACGCGAGATCGGCCAGGTTGCATCGGGCAGCCCCGCGCCGTTCCTGAAGAAGAACATAGGTCTTGTCTATCTGCCCGTCGAGCACGCGGCTGTGGGCACGGAGTTTTCCGTAATCGTGCGCGGACGGCTGGTGGCGGCTCGCATCGTACAGACGCCCTTTTACAAAAGAGAGAGAACTTTCGACTAAAAAATGGAGAGTAAGTAAAGATGGCAACTACCCCGGAAGATTTGAGCTATACAAAGGATCACGAATGGGTTCGCATCAAAGGCGACACGGCTACAATCGGCATCACCGATCACGCTCAGAACCAGTTGGGCGATGTGGTTTACGTGGAATTGCCAAAGATAGGCGATAGCTTCGAGATCGCCGAGCCTTTCGGCTCTGTTGAGAGCGTCAAGGCCGTCAGCGAGATTTATATGCCGCTGGGCGGGTCTGTTACCGAGGTCAATGAAAGTCTTAATGATTCGCCCGAACGGGTCAACGAAGACCCTTACGGCGAAGGCTGGATGATCGCCATTAAGATGGAGAATCCTTCGCAGGTGGATGGTTTATTGAGCGCCGCCGAGTATGAGGATTACATCAAAGAAGAAGCCTCGGAGTAAGGGTCGATGAGATACATTCCCAACTCGCCCGATGAGCGCCGTTCTATGCTCGAAGAGATGGGCTGTGAGCGAATAGAAGACCTTTTCGAGCAAATCCCCGAAAATCTAAGGCTGGCAGAACCGCTCGGCGTAGGTCCGGCCATAAGCGAGTCGGACTTGCTTGCCTACTTCCGCCAGCTTGCCGCTCGTAACCGCACCGATTATCAATCGTTTCTTGGCGCGGGCGCGTATTCGCATTTCATCCCCGTGGTCATCGACTCGTTGATTTCGCGGTCGGAGTTCTTCACGGCCTATACGCCTTATCAGCCGGAACTGAGTCAGGGCACGCTGCAATACATATTTGAGTTTCAGACCATGATCTGCCAGTTGACCGGCATGGAAGTAGCAAATGCTTCGCTTTATGACGGCTCGACCGCTGTGGGCGAGGCCGTCCTGATGGCTCATCGCGTGACGCGCCGCGACAAATTCATCATAGCCGATACGGTCCACCCGCAGTACCGGGAAGTCGTCGCGGCCTACACCAAACACCTCGGCATCGAGGTTGGTTATGCCGGTCACACGGAGGCCGGAACGCTCGATGTCAATGCGCTTCAGATAGACGACAAGACCGCCGCAGTCGTCGTGCAATCGCCGAATTTCTTTGGCTGTATAGAAGACCTGTCCGCGCTCGCCGATGCCGCGCACAGCGCGGGCGCGCTCCTGATTGTCTCGATGAGCGAACCCGTGAGCCTCGGCGTTTTGAAATCTCCCGGCGCTTGCGGAGCAGACATAGTCGTAGCCGAAGGCCAGTCTTTCGGGATACCTCTCAGTTACGGAGGCCCGTATCTGGGGCTCTTTGCCACTCTGGAAAAGTATATTCGCCAGGTTCCCGGTCGCCTCGTCGGCGAAGCATACGACCACAACGGCCGTCGCGGATATGTTCTGACGCTTTCGACCCGCGAGCAGCACATCCGGCGCGAGAAAGCCACTTCCAACATCTGTACAAATCAGGGATTATTCGCGCTGATGGCTACGATATATCTGGCCACGATGGGCCGTCGCGGCATTCAGGAAACCGCTCGCCAGAATATGCAAAAGGCGCATTACGCCGCACGCGAAATCATAAAGATAGGTGGTTTCGAACTCCGCTATACCGGGCAGTTCTTCAACGAGTTCGTGATAAGGATGCCTAAACCTGCCGTCGAAGTGACACGGGCTTTGCTTGACAGGCAGATAATAGGCGGGGTCGCGCTCGAATGCTACTACCCGGAGCTAAAAGATTCACTCCTTGTCTGCGTCACGGAAACCACAAAGAAACAGGCTATTGATAATCTGGTATCCGCCCTTTCCGAGATCTGAAAAGCCGGTTTCAAAACTCGACTCTGAAAATCACAAATGGAAAAAAGCAGGATTAAAAAAGCAACAACACACACGGTCCAGAACGAAGACCTTCTGTTTGAAATATCGCGTCCCGGGCGTATCGGCTATTCGCTTCCCACACTCGATGTGCCCGAGCAGACAACCGGGATGATAGATGAGCGCCTGCTTCGCGACGACGATCTGGAAGGCATGCCGGAATTGTCGGAAGTAGACGTGATTCGCCACTTCACGCGAATCTCTACGTGGAATTACGGTGTAGATACCGGAATGTACCCGCTCGGTTCGTGCACGATGAAGTACAACCCGCGCTTAAACGAGCGGCTCGCCCGCATCGAAGGCTTTGCCAATTTGCATCCGCTGACGCCCGCCCCCCTCGCGCAGGGCGCGCTCGAAATAATCCGCCATCTCGAAGAGTGCCTGGTTCAAATCACCGGCCTTCACGCCGTGACGCTTCAACCGGCGGCGGGCGCTCAGGGCGAGATGAGCGGAATCATGATGATACGCGCCGCTCTTGCTGCGCGGGGCGATGCGCGCAAAAAGGTGTTGATACCGGATTCGGCTCACGGCACAAACCCGGCCTCTGCCATCGTATGCGGCTACACTGTTGAGACGGTTCGCTCAAACCCGCAGGGCGAAATCTCTGTCAACGCGCTCAAGGAAGTGATGACCGAAGATGTGGCCGCCTTGATGCTTACAAACCCGAACACGCTCGGCAAATTCGAGCGCAATATAGTGGATGTCTGCCGCATCGTTCACGAGCGCGGCGGAATGGTCTACATGGACGGCGCAAACATGAACGCGCTCGTAGGCGTAGCGCGGCCCGGCGATTTCGGCGTGGATGTAATGCACCTGAATCTGCACAAGACGTTTTCGACCCCGCACGGCGGCGGCGGACCCGGAGCCGGTCCCGTTGGGGTGTGTGAAGAACTTGAACCGTATCTGCCTTATCCGAGGCTGGCGCGCACAGACGAAGGGCTCACGCTCGATTTCGACCGCCCGAAATCAATCGGGCGTGTGAGGGCCTACTTCGGAAACTTTGGAGTGCTGGTCCGCGCGCTCGGCTACATCCTGACCCACGGGGACAATGGATTGCGCGAAGCGACCGAGACGGCTGTGCTCAATGCCAATTACATCGCGCATCATCTGAAAGAGGTTTACGACATCCCGTATCCGGGCCGCGTCATGCACGAAGTTGTCTTTTCCGACAAGAAGCAGGCAAAGTTCAATGTAAGAAATGCCGACATAGCCAAGCGTTTGATTGATTACGGATTTTACCCGCCGACCATGTCGTTTCCTCTGATCATTCAGGGAGCTATCATGGTTGAACCTACCGAAACAGAAAGCCGCGAGGAACTCGATCTGTTTATAGATGCGATGCGGTCTATAAATGACGAAGCTCGAGAGGATGCCGAATTACTCAAGCATGCTCCGCACACTACGAAAGTAGGAAGGCTCGACGAGGTCGCCGCTGCGCGCAAGCCCGTTCTCAGGTGGAGACCGAAGACCGGCGACGACGCTCAAAGGCCGGGAGAGCGTGAGTAAATACATATCCATTTTATAGCGAGCCGGTTGGTTTGATCGGCTGGACACCTTTTCATTATATGAGGAAAAAACAATGAATAGAGAAAGCATAGAAGAACTGCGCCAGAGATTGCTCGCCGATTCACAGGTGCGAGACATGATAGCGATGCGTGCCTACGAAATTTACCAGAGGCGCGGCGGCGAGCCGGGCAGCGAAGCCGAAGACTGGTTTCGCGCCGAACATGAAATCCTGAGCTTCCTGATCGTGGAGGAGTCTCGCCGCGCCGAAGAAGAGGCGCGTCAGGCTCATCAAGCAAGCGAAGCTGCCCTGAAAAAAGAGTCTCGGCCTTCATCACGCGAAGAGGCTCCACCGACGGGCTCGGTAAGCATAGACGAACAGGGCGAAGGGCCTCGTTCCTTCGAGCCTCGCACGACGCCCGAGATTGCCGAGCGCCCCGAAGCTTCGGGCGCGCTCACGGCTGCCGAGCGCGCCCGGTCGCAATCGGAACTGGGGGCGTGGTCTGCCACGGAGCCTGAAAGCGCCGAACGCGCGCCGGATATTTCGCCGGAAGCGCCAAAGGAAAAAAAGGCCGCCAGGAAGACCGCTGCGCGCAAACCCAGAGTTGAGGTGAAAGATTCCGAGCCTAAGAAGGCCACAACCAGAAAATCGACAAAGAAAACCGCGACCGCGAAAGAGGATTCCGCTAAAGAAGTAACGGCAAAAAAGCCGGCCACCAGAAAGGCTCCATCAAAGAAATCCGACGAAGATAAGCCGAAAAAGAAGAAGTAGGCAGTATGCAGTATGCAGTAACGGAGTTGGGTGCCACCTATTCATATGCATACGCCGTGTTCTCTTTAGCGGTGGTCGTCAGTTCAGTATCAACTGCCTACTGCCTACTGCATACTAATTTTCCTCTCTTGGCGCGTAGTAGCTATCGCGTGTGCGAGCGGAGTAGCCCGGTCGTGTAAGGTAGAGGTTGATGTGGCGCAGCGCCCCGTTGCGATCCTCGTTTGTGGGGATGTAGGTGATGATGTATTGATTCTTCAACTCGCGGGCCACGTCTGTGTATACGTCTTCCATATCCTTGTCTTCGAGTGGTGAGAAGATGCGACCGCCTGTGCGCTTTGCGATGTCGGTCATCAGTCGCTCGGCGTTCTCAAGTCTTGCCGCGATGATGTCCGCCTGTTGCGCGGTTCCACCGCCAAGCACTCGCCCAAGCCTGCCGCGATACCTGTCAATCTGAGCGAGAAATGCGCGGGCCTTGCTGACTACATAAACCGTAGCCCCCGATTTTACGATGGACGAGAGTGCCTGATTGTATGTCACCTTGCTCGAAGTGTCGTCGCCATCCGTGAGCATTATGATCGCCTTGCGGCCCTCGACCTTTGAAAGCTGATCGTTGGTTGCCAGATAGAGGGCATCATATAAAGAGGTGGTGCCGGGAAGCAGTGTGCCCTCCTGTGTGCGCGTAGTGCCGGGTCTGAATCGCCATGTGATGGCGTGGCGCAGATCGTCGGCGCTCGAAGTCCAGTCCTGTATCAACTCCACTTTGGTATGAAATTCGATGACGGATACCTTATCTTCGGGTCCGAGTTTTTCCACGAATTTCATGGCCGCGTTTCTGAGCGATGAGATTTCGCCCACGACCGACCCGGAAGCATCGAGCAGGAGGACTACGTTTATCGGCACACTGCTCAATGCGAAGCTGGACATGTCCTGTCGTTTTCCGTCTTCGGCTATGATGAACTCGTCTTTGCCGAGGTCGGTAGCCTGGCGGCCATAAGGGTCTGTGACGGTCACGTTCAACAGAACCTCTTCGGCACGCAGCCTGAGAGGTTTGTCCTGATCCTGCGGCGAGGTAGTAGGCAACCTGCGCCCGCTCTGCGCCTCGGCGGCACCAATTACAAAAAGCGCTACGACAGTCGCGCAAGCAAATCTGAGCGTAAATTCTTTTGCTTTGACCATAATTCAGATACTCAACTTCTTGATTGAGTATAACTGAGTAGAATCGAATCTGAAAACATGGACAGCATAGATAGTACCACCCGGATAGGCCGCGCCAGGGTGATTTGATTCTTAAATTGACCTGCGAGATCAAAGAAAACCGCTGATTGACTAGTGAAAAAGCTTTGCCTATCTTGCCTCGCTCATCTATTGATTGGCAGGCCCTCTGGCTGTCTTTGCCCGGCTATACATCCTTTTCCATCTCTATAGCGCGAGGAAACAGGATGTTATTTTCCAGGTGAATATGTTGGTGCAGGTCCCGCTCCAGTTCTTCGAGCGCATTATAGAGTGTCTTATAGCTTATACAGGCATCCACCGGCGCGGTGAAATTCTCGCTTATTTCACGGAGTTGTCTGAGTATCTCTCCTGCGCTGTCGTGCTCGGTCATCATCATTCGAACAGGGTTTTGCACGGTTCCAAAAAAAGGAGTCGGAGCGGGCGTGTGGCTGGCCCGGGCTGCTTCCATCTGCTCGATATAGGGAAAGAGCACCTGCTCTTCTTTTAGCATATGCGGAAGCAAATCCTGCTTCAGCTCGCGGAAGAATGCCTGCACGCGCAGCAGTTCAGGGTGGTTCCGGCTGTGAACCGAGCAGACTTTGCTTAACAAATTTTCGAGACGATCCAGTTCTTCTCTTGTGAAAACATGGTGTTTGTTTACGATGAAGGATGTCAGCTGGCTGAGCGGTTCTGTCTGCCACCTGACAGACACGTTCGTATCGGCTTCTGCATCGCCGGTCTGCTCAAGCGAGCGAGTGATATCCTCCAGGGAAATGCCGGCGCCGAGGCATGCTTCTGCAAGAGACTTGCCGCCGCCGCAGCAATAGTCTATTCCCACCTTTTCAAATACACGGGCCGCGCTCGGCATCTCGACTGCCAGATCGCCTACGGTTCTTGTTGCAATGATAGACATATAAATTCCTCCGATCAATTTGACCTTCTCTCGATTTCTGAGTTTAGCCTCGATTGCCGGAGCAGGCGGTGACTTAAGTCATACAGTTGCAAATTCTCCGCGAGCTTGAAGGAAACCCAATCAAGCGCGATCATACCTGAGTATGGCAACAGATAAAATTGCTGCGAATAACATTGCTGCGAATAAAATTGCTGCGCTCAAGGCCACGACTCTTTTTGGCGCTCTTGAAGAGGGGGAGGTTCGGGTGCTTGCCGACCGTGCTGTCGAGCACACCCTGTCTCGCGGAGAGATACTGTTTTTAGCAGGCGAAGAGGCACGCGGATTATACGTGGTTGTATCGGGCGCGGTGCGGGCCTTCCGCGAGAGCCTCGAAGGGCGCGAGCAGGTCATCCACGTCGAACGCGCCGGGGCAACCATAGCCGAAGTGCCTGTCTTTGATGACGGCACTTATCCTTCTACGGTTGCAGCCGAGGAGGATTCCACTCTGCTTTATATAGATAAGCGCGACGTGCGGCGGCTCTGTCTGGAACGCCCGCAGATAGCGCTTGCCGCGCTCAAGGTGCTCGCGGGACGATTGCGGCGTTCGGCTGCGCTCATCGAAGCATTATCGCTCCACGAGGTTGATCAGCGTCTGGCGCGATTGATCCTTTCGGAAGCGCGACAGCGGGGTTCGCTCACACCCGACGGCCTCGCAGTGGATATGGTCCTGACTCACCAGCAGATAGCTTCGCGCATCGGCTCGGTGCGAGAAGTCGTTTCGCGCGCGTTCGGGCGCTTACAGCAAAACGAGCTTATCCGCGCAGACGGCCGCCGTATAACCATCTCGGACGAAGAAGCTCTTGAGATTTACGCAGGCGAATAGGCGCATTGTCTATTCCAGCAATTCCGGGTGGCGAGGTTTGCGCGCGTCTCCAATCGCATTCAGGATTTGGCGCTCGACACTGGTGGTGATTTCCAGGGTCGCTTGCTCTTCGTAGATTGGAAAAAGTTGCCGCTCCTCTTTCCTGGCGTGCGCCTCAAGCGTGTCGGCGAATTCTTTGAGCGCGAGAGGAATCGATTCAGCATCGGCGTGGCGCAGTCTGTCAATCAGGCATTCGATCTTTCGATGCTCGGCGAGTAGCTCTTCTATGATTCCCCTGGTGTTTGTGAGTCTTCGCATGACCGGAAACAGTATCTCTTCTTCTGCCTTGAAATGAGGCGTGAGGTCGCTCTCGAAAAACCGTATTGCGTCCGAGGCCTTCCTTCCGAGCCAGTCGGGATCGTTTCGATGGGCGGGGATACCACGATGAATCCGCAGGCATAAGAGCAGCGCGTATTGATGCTCGCGTGAAAGAGGAATCAAGCTATCGTGGCGTCTGGACGATTTCATATCGATCCCCTGTCCTGATTTCTCGGGTCTTCTAAACAGCCGCGACCGTATAACTCGCCGGGGGGGAGGTGATCTTTTGAGCTATGACCCAGCAGATGGAGGCAAACAGTGCCAGGAGTATAAATCCCCAGGTGAACTCTCCTGTGACCTGTCGAACGCTGCCGACTACGAGGGGAGGGAAGAAGCCTCCCAGCCCGCCTGATGCCCCCACAAGCCCTGTTACGCTGCCTACCGAATGCGGGAAGTATTCGGGAACCAGCTTGAAGACCGCGCCGTTTCCCAGCCCGATTGCCGCCGCCATCCCCAGAGCGCCGATTGTGAAGGTAGACATCAACGGACAGGCCATAAAGACTGCCATCATTGCCGTCAAAGGAAAAACCCACAGCAGGATTGTGCGACCGCCTACGCGATCTGCGAGCAGACCGCCTGCGGGCCTCATCGCGGTCGCAAGCACCACAAAACCGGCAGTGCGGAAACCCGCGTCTTGCGGTGAAAGGTTGAACATCTCAGTCAGGAATGTCGGCAGGTATATGCTCATGGCGACAAACCCGCCGAAGGTCAAAAAATAATAGAGGCTCAGTACCCAGCTCATCCGCTCGCGCAAGGGCTTTATCAAATCGGAGAGCGTCTTGGGCGGGCCTTTGCGCGGCGCGTTTCGTGCCTTGAGCCAGAACAGTATCAGCCAGATCATTGTAAGTATTCCGAAAGTCCAAAAACCCCACCTGTAACCGAGCGCGGCAGCAAGAACGGGCGAGCCGAATGCCGCAAGCGATTGCCCGGCATTGCCTGCGCCGTAAACGCCCAGTGCCATGCCCTGCCTTTCGGGGGGGTACCAGCCCGATGTAAAACCGACCCCGACTGCGAAGCTGGCAAGCGCAATGCCTATAAACAATCCGCATGTCAAAAGCTGCCAGTAATTCGAGACCCATCCCATCAACATCGCCGGTATGACCGACAGGATCATCACTATAGAAAAGATCACGCGTCCTCCGTAACGATCCGTCAGCATCCCAAGCGGGATTCGCCCCAGGCTGCCGAGCAGGACCGGAAGCGCTATTGCTATGCTTACTTCGATTGGAGAGAGCGAGAGGTTTTTGCGAAGTATCGGCATCATCGCCGAAACCGAGCCAAATATGGCAAAGCAGACCGCGAAGGCTCCCGTTGCCAGCATCAATTGTAGAGTATTGCCCGAGGGGGCATACTCGCTCATATTCTCCTGCATTATGATTTCTCCATATTATAAAGGTATTTAAGCAACCCCAGATTCAATCCCAGGCAGATGAGGCTCGCAAACGCCGCGGGCCAGATAACCGACTCGTCCCCGCCCAGATACGCGTTCATCGTGGCCGCAAGCAACCACAACTGGAGCAGGACTATTATCAGGACAATGCACAGGATGCCGTAGACTATCGTAGTCCGTTGCTCGCGTGTGAACCGTTTTTTCATAACGTTCTCGTTTCGACTCCCGTGGCGTAAATCGTATTCCCGTTGATTTCGAGTGTGATTCGTTTGAGCGGTCTTCGCGGAGGCCCTGCCAGGGGCCGCCCCGTCGCCAGGTCGAAATAGCCCTCGTGACACGGGCATTTGAAATGGCCCCGTTCCACTTCCGGCACTACGGCGCACGACAGATGAGTGCATTCCTGGCTGTAGGCCACAAAGGTGTTTTCACCCGTTCGCACGAGCAGGCATCTGTTGTGCTCTTCGGGATAGGCGAAGCTGACCGCTTCGCCTGTGGCTATCTGTTTGGCGTCTGCGATCCGGCGAATGGCGGGCTCCCCGCGTCGCTTGCGAAAGATATTCTGAAACGCTATACAGAACTGCCCCACCACGAATGCCAGACTGGTCAGCACCATAAATTTTGTGAAGTCTCGCCGGGCGATGTAATGATCCTCGGGCCAGTCTATGGGGAAATCCCTGCGCCAGCGCGGTTGATCCGCATCGGGCCGACCATCGGGCGCAACGGTTTTGCTCTCTCGATCTTGCTGGTTCATCTCTTACTCCTCGCCTGCGTGCAGAGCATCGGTCAGAATGTTGAAGGTGATGTTCTTGCCTATGGCGCGCTCGTTCATAGCCGAGGTGACATCAAGATATTCGACTCGCGCCGCACGCGGCATCATCATATTGACCTTTGTCGTTACTGTCTGCGCTCCAAATCGGAAGCGGTTGTTAGGCATGGAGCGAGGCCGCAATTTTTCTATCTGCTCGCGAGTGCCGAAAAAGAGCGCCTGGCTCGGACAGACCGTAGCGCACATCGGTTTTTTGCCCACCGAGGTCCGGTCATAGCACATATCGCATTTCATCATCAGCTTGAAGTCGGTCTTCATCTTTGGCACGCCGAAGGGGCAGGCCAGCACACAGTTGTTGCAGGCTATGCATCTGGGCTTGCGAGCGGTCTGCACGACACCGTCATCCGTGCGCTTGATTGCGTCTGCCGGGCAGACTTCGGCGCACGTGGGCGAATAACAATGCATGCAGACGACGGGAGCCGTCTGCACCGAATGCGCTCGGTCCACATACTCAAGGTGAATCATCGAATGTCCCTTATGCGTGTCGCACTCGCTGCAAGCCTGCATGCAGGCCTGACAGCCTATGCAGCGCGCCGGGTCTATAAAAAATTCCATGTTTTCAGGAACAGACATATGGCCTCCCGCGCAATACGCGCAATGATTCGCGAATCACGTATCGCGAATCACGTATCGCCTGTCACTTTCTTCAGTCGAACGGCGCAGACCTTATATTCGGGTATCTTCGATATAGGGTCCTGCGCCGAAACGGTCAACTGGTTCGCGCTCTTTCGCCCCGCCCAGTGATAAGGAATAAAGACCGTGTCTGGCCGGATGGTGCTCACAACCATCGCGCGCAATGTGCAATCGCCTCGACGCGACTCAACCCTTGTCCAGTCACCATCGGTCAGGCCGAGCCGTTCCGCAAGTCGCGGATGAAGTTCGACGCGAGGCTCGGGATACTGGTCTACGAGGGGGCCGATCCTGCGCGTTTGAGTGCCCGACAGAAACTGACTCACCACGCGGCCCGTGGTCAGGATGACAGGGTACTCATCATCTACGTCTTCGGCGGGCGGTGTGTAGGCGGCTACGTTGAAGCGCGCTCGCCCGTCAGGGAAATAAAACGGGCCTGTGCCTTTGGCCACAGGGTTCCACGATCCTGCTTCGAACAGGCGAGGCGTCCCCGGATGGTCTTCGCTCGGGCACGGCCAGAAGACCCCGTCCTGCCGTTCGATCTTTTCATAAGTTATGCCTGAATAATCGGCGATCCCGCCGCGAGATGCCCGGCGAAGCTCGTCGAAGATTTCTCGCGGGCTTGCGAAGGTGAATCCTCGTTCGCGTTTCAGGCGGCGCGCTATGTCTTGAATTATTCGCCAGTCCTGACGGGCCTCGCCCGGCGGGTCAATCGCTTTGTTGATCTTGATGACGCGGCCCTCGACCTGAGTGACCACGCCCTCATCCTCTTCGTGGAGCGATCCGGGCAGGACTACATCGGCGTGATGCGCCGTTTCGTTCAGGAAGAAATCAATCGCTACATAGAATTCGAGTTTATCAAGCGCCCGCGCTATGAAGTTGTTGTCGGGCAGCGAGACCTTGGGGTTGAAACATATGCTCAGGAGTCCACGGATTTCGCCCCGGTCAATCTTTCGAAATATCTCGTAGGCATCAACGCCGGCCCCGGGAAGTTCTTCGGGTGCTACGCCCCAGACTTCGGCGATGTAAGCGCGATGTTCGGGATTGCTTATATCGCGAGCGCCCGGAAGCTGATCGCATTTCTGCCCGTGTTCGCGCCCTCCCTGCCCGTTGCCCTGGCCTGTTATCGTGGCATATCCGCAATGCGCGCGGCCTATGCGACCGGAAGCCAGAACCATATTTATCGCGCCAAGCACGTTTTGAACCCCGTGGCTGTGATGCTCGATGCCGCGCGCGTGGAGCAGGAAACTGGTCCGGGCCTCGCCCCACCACTCGGCCGCCTTACGCACGGCGCGCTCGGCAATCCCTGTGACTTCGGCCGTGCGCGCCGGGGTCCACTCTCTCACGTGTTCGGCGACTGCTTCAAACCCTGCCGTATGCTTTTCGATGAAGTCGTGATCGAGCCAGTCATTCTCGATCATCAGGAAGAGAATACCGTTGAACAGAGCTATATCGCGTCCGGGTTTGATCGGCAGGAAGAGATCGCAGGTTCGCGCAATGGGTGTGATGCGCGGGTCAACCACTATGATCTTTGCTCCGTGCTCTCGCGCCTGCCAGACATAGTTGGTCGTGATCGGAGCGCATTCGGCTACGTTGGCTCCGCTTATCCAGACGACTTCTGCTCCGGGTATGTCCGACCAGGGATTGGCGGCCCGGTCTATGCCAAAAGCCTTCTTGTTTCCGGCCGCGGCACTCACCATGCAGAGCCGTCCGTTATAATCGATGTTGGCGGTCTTCAAACATACGCGAGCGAATTTGCCCATCAGATACGCCTTTTCAGTAGTCAGGCTCGCGCCTGTAAGGACAGCGAATGCGTCTGGCCCGTACTGACTTTGAATGCGCTGTATCTCACCGGCTACCCGGTCGATGGCCTTTTCGTAGGGAAGGGGGCGAAACCCCGAGGCGTCGCGTTCGTATGCCGAAAGCAGGCGGTCGGGATGCGAGCCTTGAAGGTATCGCTTTACACCCTTGGGGCAGAGCATGCCTTGATTGAAAGGGAACGCTTCTCTGGGCTCGAATCCGATCACCTGATTGTCTTTGACCTTTAGCGTTATGCCGCATTGTTGCCCGCAGAAACAGCAATGCGTATCAACCATCTGGTCCGGTTCGATGCCGGTTTCCAGCCGCGCTCCCGTAGAGTAGGCCAGGTGAGGCCCGAACTCTTCTATGATCTTTCTTGTCTCCTCAGGTATTGTGGCCATCGGCGATGACTCCTTCTACAGGTTTCCCCGTTCTACAGATTTCTCCGCTCGCGCCTACGGATGAAAGTTCTTGCGATCCTCTTCGCTCAAAGGGCCGAAGCCTATTTGAGGATTGCCGAGCGTGGATTGAGGCATAAGAGGCGCGAGGCCCGTGATAGCGGGCTCGCCGCCCTGCGAGTCTTCCGAGAGACGCCCCTGCGCGAGAACCAGCATCGCCCGGCGACAGCGCGGGCAAATCCATTGATAGTGCCCGGCCTCGGGATGCTTCATTTCGTAGCTGTAGCCGAGCTTGCGCTCAACTTCTATCAAATCCTCTACGTGCTGCCTTGATGTAAAAGGCTCGCCGCATCGGCGGCAGTTGGCCGCCTCCTGACGAATGCCTGCGTCTTTGTAAAAGCTCACGCCGAGTTGCGCGGGCCTTTGAAAGATATGAAAAAATTTTCCAAACGGCAGCCACAGCAGAGTGAAGATAACTGTGAAGGCGTGCAGGATGGCGAGGAAATCATATGCATATCCCTTCATCCAGGTGTAGCTTGCCGTCAGCATCAACCCGGTCACGCTTACCGCAAAAAGGAGGATGAGCGGCAGAAAGTCTTCCCCGAACTGTTGCAGCGCGGCAGCCCCGTGATCGCGCATGCGTCTTCGCATGGCAAGCATCACTCCTACCACAACAAGTATTGATGCCCACACGAGTCCGTGAAAGATCAGAAATGCGGGCAGCGATTCAATCGGGAACGAGAAGGCGGGAAAGCCGAAAACATAGGCGCGATACCGGGTCAGGTCTTCGGGCAGCGTCTCGAAGTGGAGCCAGCCGAAGACGAGCGGAAAAGTGATCGCTACGGCCAGAAGGCATCCCCACATTATCAGCCAGTGGGCTACTCCGCGAAGACGCGCGCGTTTGAAGATGAATATATTCAACGCGAGTTCGGAGATGACGCGCTTGAACCAGTTGCCGAGATTCGCCCTCAGGTGGCGCGGACGAAAGAATACCTGCCAGCCTCGCCTCCAGTACAGGGTCGTGGGCGGACGCTGCAACCACATCGCATAACGATAGGTGATGGCGAAAGCGGCAAAGAGCACGGCGAAGGTATATCCCACAAGCGCGGCATCGAAATGCGACAGATTGCGCGAACCGAGCAGGACCATCGCAGACAGCATAAGAGTAATCAGTATTCCCCAGGCAGTTGCTTTTACAATTTCTTTGTTCAATACGTCCCCTCTAATGCCGAATGCCTCAAAAGAGAATCCAGTTTAAGGGTGAATGGCTTGTCGGGCAGTGACAGATGTCACGGGAAGCGTCAGGATATCCGTCTCAACCCGGAGAAATGGTCCCGGATTTAAAGCCTCCGACCGCCATGTTGACACGGAGGACTCTGTGATTCAACCCGGTGAGCTGCCCCCTGGTTCAATCGCCTTCCTCTATGCGGTCGGATTGAATTTGATCCGACTCGTTTCAGGAAATTCGGGCAAAGGTCATTTCTCTACAGTAAGGACTGATTTAAGGGCATGGCATAGTCATTGCTGGAAAGGGTCAAATCTTTGTTCGTTGGCGCAGACCGCAGATCAGGTCTTATAGAGGAGGTGGAATATGAAGAGCGAGAGAGGATTCTCACTTATCGAATTGCTTGTAGTAGTAGCCATAATAGGCGTTATTTCAGCCATCGCTGTGCCTGGATTGAGAAAGGCCAGACAAAAGGCTCAAGCGGGGTCGGCTATTCAAACTCTGAGAATGGTCGTTACCGCAGAGAATATGTATAACATTAAGTATAAAGAATACACTACCTTAGCCGGTCTCAACCCGGAAGGGACATTGGACCCGACCGTCAGCGCAGGATCGAAGAGCGGTTATACATTCACCCTCGAACTCCTGAACAGCAATAAGAATTTTACCTGTACAGCAACGCCCGAAGAAGAACCGGGCTCGTCGCCATATTTCTTTGTTGATGATACGGGCGTGATCCGTACCAACCTCGGAGCACCCGCCGATGGATCAAGCACTCCCATCCCTTGATCAATCCTTTTTCTGACAAAAAGTGGCAAACGCAGTTTGCCGCTTTTTGTCAAAACTCCCTTCCTAAATCTACCTGCGAAATTCTCCGAAGCGAAAACAACCCTTTGTTTACAGTCAATTCGAAGAATATTCCTGTGGCACAGGGCAACGGCACGGGCTTTGCGATTAGTGTGGCTGCGATCTGTCGTAGTTCGGCCGCTAGGGACACTGACCTACGGCAATAATATAAAAAGAAGGAGCATGGATTGTATGAAGAAAGAGAATGGATTTTCACTGATCGAGCTACTGATAGTGGTAGCAATCATCGGGATTATTGCCGCTATCGCGATACCCAACCTTTTGAAGTCCCGACAGGCGGCCAATGAGGCGTCAGCCATCGGTTCTGTCCGCACCATCGGAACGGCGCAGGCCACCTATCAGTCAACCGAAGGTAGAGGCAAAGATTTTGCCGACAGCCTTGGCACATTGAATGGGTCAAACCTTGTTGACTCGGCGCTTGCAAGCGCGAACGGCAAGAGCGGTTACAACTTCGCCTGCACCGGCACGGCAGCCAGTTCTACGACTGCTGCCCAGTTCGACACAACGGCTCAGCCGCAGTCGAGCGGGACATTCGGCTCGGGCAACCGTTCGTTCTACTCCAACGAGACGTTTGTGATCTATCAGTTGTCAGGCGGAACGGCACCGACTGCTTCTGCAAGCAACCGCGTACCCACTAGCGGCACGCCGATCGAATAAATTGTCGCTCGTTCGAAAGTGGCAAGTACGTGGGGCGGAGCGAGCGATTGCTCCGCCCTTTAACCATCGCCTGAAAGTTCTCAAGTTCCCTGATTGCAGCATCGGACCAGAGGCTAATGATCGCACACCAGAACATAAAATCGCAGATCATCGGTGAGCGGAGCTTCGTGCCGACGCTTTGCGTGGACCTCGACGGCACGCTTCTTCTCACAGACCTCTTGTGGGAATCAGTCCTTCTACTCATAAAGAAAAACCCGCTCTCATTATTTGCCCTGCCTTTGTGGCTGCTCAAGGGCAAGGCTTATTTCAAGCGCCAGGTTGCTCAAAGAGTTCAACTCAACGCCGCCAGCCTGCCATATAACGAAGAAGTGCTTGAATTCTTGTGTCGGCAAAAAGAAGAGGGCCGCGAGATAGTTCTTGCCACCGCTTCTGATGCCGAGGCCGTGCGACCGATAGCAGAGTATCTGGGAATCTTTTCCTCTGTCATGGCAAGCGACGGCGAAGTAAACCTTTCGGGCCGCAATAAGTGCAAGGCTCTTGAGGAACGTTTTGGCTCGAAACAGTTCGATTACGCGGGCGACAGCGTCGTCGATCTTCATCTATGGAAGTCGGCAAACGCCGCTATCCTGGTTGAGCCGTCGAAGCGATTGCTTGGCAGGGCGGCGCGCCTTGCGCCCATTCAACAGGTCTTTTCCATCGAGAGGAATCGCCCGCTCGCCTTTTTAAGAGCACTTCGTGTGCATCAGTGGGTAAAGAACATATTACTCTTCCTCCCTTTGCTGATGGCCCACAAGATATTCGATTTTACATTGTTCGTTCCCGCTGCGCTCTCATTTGCGGCATTCAGCCTGTGCGCTTCGAGCGTTTACATAATGAATGATCTGCTCGACCTTGAATCCGACAGGCTGCATCCTCACAAGCGGCAGCGCCCCTTTGCTTCGGGTCATCTGCCGATAAGAACTGGCGTGCTGGTGATCCCCGTATTGCTTGCGAGCAGTTTCCTGATAGCGCTGCTTTTTCTCCCGGCGATGTTCGCTCTGGGGCTTGCTTTGTATCTGGCATTGACGACCGGATACTCCTTTTATCTCAAGCGGGTCTTGATCGGGGATGTGCTGGTGCTGGCCGGGCTCTATACATTTCGAGTTCTGGCAGGCGCGATGGCCGTAAATATAATCATCTCGCCGTGGCTGCTTGCCTTTTCGATGTTCTTCTTTCTTTGCCTTGCCTTTGTCAAACGATATTCCGAACTGCGCATCATGCAGGAACGCAATCTGACGCACGCCAGCGGTCGCAGCTACGGCGTAGAAGATATAGAACTGCTCAGAAGCGTGGGTTCCACAAGTGGATATATGTCGGCGCTTGTACTTGCGCTCTATATCAATAGCAAGGAAGTGCTACCTCTTTACAGCCACCCGACAGTCCTGTGGTTGATAGGTCCCCTGCTGCTTTACTGGATTACTCGGATGTGGTTCCTGGCCCATCGCGGAAAAATGAATGACGACCCCATCGTATTCACAGTCAAAGATAGAGTCAGTTATGGTGTGTGTATCGCGATGGCTGCCATAATGCTCGCGGCTCTTTAAGCCTCAAAGTACCGGCCCCGCTCAAGGAGCATCACCTGTGTTGAAGTTCTTTAAATCGCACTGGCCCGCCTTTATAGCGGTGCTTGCACTCTGGGGCACGATGGCCGTATTGGTGACCATCGCAGTCAATTACAATGACGGGCACTTTATCTATGCGCTTGATGATCCTTATATACACATGGCCATAGCGAAGAACCTTGTTCGACATGGCGTATGGGGAATCACGCCGTACGGATTTTCGTCGGCATCGGCTTCGATCCTTTGGCCTCTGTTGCTTGCCTTTGTATATCTGATATTCGGGAGCATCGAAAGCGCCCTGTTTATCCTGAATCTTATTGCCGCGACCGCTCTGGTGCTGCTGGTCTATCGCGTCTTAAGACAGTCGGGCTTGTATTCGCGATTTATTGCAATAGCCTTGCTTGCCTTGATCTATCTTACCCCTCTGCCTTCGCTAATATTTTCGGGGCAAGAACACGTGCTGCACACTCTTCTTTCTATCGCATTTGTATATCTGTGCGCGAGGGTGCTTGCGAGCGATGCGGAGAGCGAACAGAACGTCCAGTTCGATAAAAAGATGTTGCTTGTCATCGCCCCGTTGATGGTTATGACCCGCTATGAAGGATTATTCCTGCTGCTGGTCGGGTGCATAATGCTCTTGCTGCGAAGGCGTATCCGATACTCTCTTTTGATGGGCGCGCTGGCCGTATTGCCGGTGATCATATTCGGGCTTATCTCAGTCCTGCTTGGGTCCCACCTGTTGCCAAACCCGGTCCTTCTCAAAGGCAATAAGCCGACTATTAACTCCATAGAATCATTCATAGGTCTCGGCCATCAGCAATTTGCCATACTTGTAACCAACCCGCAGATTCTTGTAATGCTTGTAGCCGGCGTGATCCTTCTTCATTTTCAGTTGAAGAGAAAGCGGGTCTGGCAGGTCTCGACCATAATGAACTTGCTCTTCCTCGCGGGAGTCCTGCTGCACGTGGAGTTTGCAAGGACAGGCTGGTTTTTCAGATACGAGGCGTATCTGATCGCTATGGCCATATTCGTCGTGAGCGCATCTATGAGCGAGTTTCTGCCCGCTCTCTTTACGCTCAAGCCGGGTCGAGAACTTCATCTTTGGCAGGCTGTGGCGGCGCTGTTTACGATCCTCGCCGCTCCTTTCCTCCTGTTTCTCGCCACAAGGCCCATGCAGCAGGCGTTGGATTCTTTGGAGATAACCGCGCGGGCTTCGAAAAATATTTACGAACATCAGTATCAGACGGCCCTGTTTCTCAACGAGTTTTATAGGCATGAAAGTGTCGCCGGTACAGACATCGGGGCCATAAACTATTTCGCCGATATCAAGTGCCTCGATCTCCTTGGAGGCTCAAGCCTCGATGTGGCGAACGCCATACTCGAAAACAGATTTGAGCCTCAGCAGATTGCCGGTCTTGCAAACGCAAATAATGTAAAGATAGCGGTGGTCTATGACCGATGGTTTGCGATATTTGGGGGCGTTCCGTCGCAGTGGGTAAAAGTAGGAGAATGGCATATTCCCGACAACGTGGTATGCAAAGATGACAAGATTGCATTTTACGCGGTCGCGCCTTCGGAGGCAGGCAATCTGGCCGAGCACCTGAGAGAGTTTTCGCCGCGTCTTCCGAAAGATATTGAGCAGATGGGGATATATCTTTCAGGTCCCGCGCAGGCAAGCGAAGGCTCGACCTCGGATATATCCTCCGTAATTAAGCCTGTGACACAGTGAGGTCTGAGTTATGAAGCAATATCATTCCTGGGGCCGCTACCCTGAAGCTCAACCCGACGAGATCACCTGGCTCAACTGGCGAAGCGATTCGCCGGACTTCGCAGCCTTTGACAGACCCGTGCTCGCTTATGGCCAGGGTCGCAGTTACGGCGATGCCTGTCTGAATGATGGCGGCGTCGTGATTGACACATCCAAGCTGAGACGGTTTATCTCGTTTGACCGGAAAACCGGGGTTCTTCGCTCGGAAGCCGGAGTCACGCTTGACGAGATTCTAAAGACCATAGTTCCTGGTGGCTGGTTTCTGCCGGTGACCCCGGGAACCAAGTATGTTTCCGTGGGTGGGGCCATAGCCAACGACGTGCATGGAAAGAATCACCACCGGGCCGGTACATTCGGTCTCCACGTGAAATCCTTTGAATTGCTGCGATCAACGGGCGAGCGCCTGCTCTGCTCGCCGGATCGAAATACGGAATTGTTCCGAGCAACCATCGGAGGGCTTGGGCTCACCGGCCTCATAGTGTGGGCAGAGTTTCAACTGAAACCCATACGCGGACCCTTCATCTCAATGGAGAGGAGGAGATTTGAATCCCTGGACGAATTCTTTACTCTCTCCGCCGAATCCGACAGAGATTATGAATACACCGTTGCATGGGTGGATTGTCTGGCGCGAGGCGCAAGCGTAGGGCGGGGCATCTTTATACGTGGAAATCATGATGAAGCCGCGCCGGAACAGTTTAAGAAGGCTCAAATTAAGAAGACCCAAAGAAATATTCGCGTTCCGTTTGATTTTCCTTCGGTCTGTTTGAACAGCCTCACTATGAAAATGTTCAACGAGACCTATTACCGTATGGAAAGGGGCACGAATAAGGTAGTGCATTACGACCCGTTCTTTTATCCGCTCGATTCGATAACCGACTGGAATCGCATGTATGGACGACGTGGCTTTCTGCAATATCAATGCGTTGTACCTCCCTCGGTCGAACGCGAGGCCGTTAGCGAGATACTGACCCGGACCGCGCGCGCAGGCGAAGGGTCATTTCTGGCTGTTTTAAAGCGGTTTGGAGACATTGCCTCGCCCGGCCTGATCTCTTTCCCGAAACCTGGCTCGACGCTTTGCCTCGATTTTGCCTATCGCGAAGAGAGGACTTTGAACCTGCTTGACTCTCTAGACAGGATCGTGCGAGAAAGTGGGGGAGCCGTTTATCCGGCCAAGGATGCCAGGATGAGCGCCGAGAGTTTTCAATCCTATTTCCCGAACTGGAAGGAGTTCGCCCGGTATGTCGATCCGAGATTCTCTTCCGGTTTTTGGCGGCGCGTCACCGCGCAATCAGGCGGCATGAGGGGATGAAGAAGATAATGATCGTCGGAGCGACCTCGGCGATGGCGCACGAGGTCGGCAAATGTTTTGCCGCGACCGGAGCCGAACTTTTTCTTGTGGGGCGCGACGCGCAAAAGCTCGGTTCCGTTCGAGATGATCTTGAAGTGCGCGGGGCGAGCCGGGCCGAAAGTTACGTTCTGGATTTAACCGAAACCGCGAGGCATCGAGAGATGCTTGATAAGGCTGTAAAATCTATCGGGGACCTCGACGCCGTTTTGATCGCCTACGGCACACTCGCAAATCAGCAGGAATGCGCTCTCGACCCGGCTGAAACCCTGAAAGAATTCGCCATAAACTGCACGAGCGTGATCGCCCTGCTTACTATGCTGGCCAATTATTTCCAACGGCGCAAACAGGGAACTATCGCCGTCATAACATCCGTGGCGGGCGACCGTGGCCGCCAGAGCAATTACGTTTACGGGGCCGCAAAAGGCGCGGTGAGCATATTCCTGCAAGGCTTGCGCAATCGTCTGTACCCATCCGGCGTCAAAGTGGTTACGATAAAGCCGGGATTTGTAGACACTCCGATGACGTCCGCGATAGAAAAGAACGCGCTTTTCGCAACCCCGCAGCGTGTGGGCGTCTCGATACACAGAGCGATGCTTGCTGGAAAATCCGAAGTTTATGTTCCGTGGTTCTGGCGTCCGATCATGGCGGCTGTAAAGAGCGTGCCCGAATTCCTCTTTAAGAAGTTAAAACTTTGATCGAGGTGCGAGACTGAGAAACCACCTTTGAAAAATCGAGAGTATCCCTACCCTGAACAGGTAAAAACTCTTCGCATAAGAAGATTGCTGTGGTAATCTCTGTGTCGGTTGAATCAAGCCTCCCGGTCGCCTCCAGAAACGCATTCGACTTTGTCCCCAATCCGTTGCTCGGCCCCTGCAATCGAAGCGCGCAATCCTGATATAGCCCTATTCAACGCCAGGAGCGCCATGATCCACAAAGCAAATCTGGAGCAGCTTTTATGGAAGGAAATCAGGTGATTGAAGGACTTGAATTGAGCCCTTCTCCGTTTGACAGCATATCTCGATTCGATGTCGAGGAGACAAAAGCGGAACCGGACAAAAAAGAGAAAGGAAATGCCGGAACGTGGATAGCGCCTATCGTCCCAGTGGTGCTCACGCTGCTGGCCTACGTTGGGACTCTCAGTTTTCCGTTCGTCTTCGACGATAAGATGTTGATCGTCCAGAATCCGAGATTAAGGTCCTGGAGGGTATTGAGCTACTTGACCGAACATATGTGGGTTACAGTCCAACAGACAGGAGAAAATTACTATCGCCCGGTATTGATGCTCTGGTTCGGATTAAACTATCTGTTGTTTGGTCTGAAGCCGTTCTGGTGGCATCTGGTTACTCTCAGCCTGCACATGGCCACTACTCTTTTTGTCTACCTGCTCGCCAAAAAGCTCAGCAATGATAGAACCACTGCCTTATGGGCTGGCATCATCTTTGGTTTGCATCCTGTTCACATAGAGGTCGCGAGCTGGGTATCGGGCACTACCGAATCACTGATGGCTGCATTTTTGCTGGGAGCTTTTCTGTGCTACCTCAAAGCAAGAGAGACGGTCGGCAGGCGCAGGATATGGATTCTCGCAGCCGTTTTATGCTACCTGCTTGCGATGTTTGAAAAAGAGAGCGCCATTGTCCTGCCCGGCCTCATCTTTGCCTATGAATGGTTAATGCGGAAATCGGCGGATGGCGAGCCTGACCCGTTTCGCACAAGGGCTCGGGCAGCATTCAAAGCAGCGACTCCGTTCCTCGCAGTTGTACTGTTTTATTTAGCAGCGCGCGTAATGGTTTTGAAGGCTTTCAGCCACAATCAAGTTGACCTTTCACTTTTATCGGTGATACTGACCCTGCCATCCGTGTTGTGGTCATATTTTACCCTCCTTGTATGGCCCGTCAACCTGGGCCCGTTCTACGAAGCTCCTTACGTGGACAGCTTAGGCTTTGCCAGCGTCATCTTGCCGCTAACAGGAATTCTGCTTTTTGGAGCAGCCCTGATATGGATCACCCGCCAGGCAGGTTGGACGCGATTTGCGCTCCTCTTTATGCTGCTGCCTTTACTGCCGCTGATGAACCTGCCCGTGTTGCCCAAGTCAGAGATCGTGCATGATCGATATCTTTATCTGCCTTCGGTCGGGTTTGCGCTCATTCTGGCATTCGCAATAAGCCGATTCAGATTTGGAAGAGTACGGCTGTTTGGACAGCCCGCGCTTGAGGTGAGTCTGGCCACGGGAGTAATCCTGTTTCTGGGCGTTTTTACGGCGATGCAACAGTCATACTGGGCTAGCGAGGTCTTGCTTTATCACAGGGGGTTACAGATATCGCCAAACAATGCGCTGGCAAAAAATAATATGGGGGCAAGCCTTCTGGAGCGCGGCTATCCAAACGAGGCTGTAGAGTTGTTTCATGAAGCGGCCCAGCTTGATTCTGATCTCTGGGTGGCACAATACAACTATGGTTGTGCGGCCTTTACGGTAGGCAGGCTTGATGACGCGGAAAAATATTTGAAGCGGGCCATTCTGCTCGATGATCGCGCACCAAAGGCCTATCTCTATCTGGGAATGACTTACAAAGAGCAGGGGCGATTACAGGAAGCGGAAGAGAATATTCGCATATCTATCAGTAAGTCCTCTACCGACCCGGTCTACCACTTCTCGTTGGCGCTTGTGTTGCGCGATCAGGGGAAGCTCGATGCCGCGCTTGAAGAGTGTGGCGAGGCCCTGAAGTATGAAAAGGACGAGCCCGCTCGCGACGAGATACGAAAAAAGATGGGCGAAATCCAGGCCATGTCTGCATCTGCCGTTAATCGTGCGCCGATGTGATTGCGGCACTAAGGGCGCAACCGAAGGCCGCGATTGCAGGTACCTCCGTTGACGCCTCGAAGCAACAGAGTCGCCCCTATACTGAGAACACTCTTCAAAGCATGGTTTTGGAAGCATAAGTGATTGCCAAATTCAGGAGCGCATATGGTTGCAGCAAAAATTAAATCGAGCAAGATGAGCAAGAGCCTGCGTGATACCGCTTCGCGCAAAGCGAAAACCGAAAACGCTGAGTCTATGACTATATTTGGTTGGATCGAGCAACTCAGTTCAAGCCGAATCATACTGCTTTTATGCTTATTGTCATCACTTGCCTATGCAAACATGCTCGGCGGGGACTTTGTCTTCGATGACGCGGAGCAGATCGTTACAAATCCGCTTATACGTTCATGGGATAATCTCGGGCATGCATTCACGACGCACGTTTGGGAGTTTAGAGAACATGCTGCGACCTTGCGTGTGCCGTTCCCCCCGCCCTACTATCGCCCGATTTTTACGGTGATGCTTACGGTAGAGTACAAACTGTTCGGGTTGTGGCCTCAGGGCTGGCACCTTGTAAGCCTGCTGATGCACCTGCTTTGCGCGATAGGCGTTTATTATGTGTTGCTGATGATATCTCAGCGAAAATGGATGGCAGCAATAGCGGCAAGTATCTTTGCCATTCATCCGATACATACAGAATCGGTGAGCTGGATAAGCGGGATGACTGACCCTCTCTTCAGCCTGTTCTTTCTCGCATCCTACTATTTTTATCTCAGATTTCGCAGTAATAAAAGCAGGATTTCTTTAGCTGTCTCGCTCATCATGTTTGCCATTTCGGCCTTCTCGAAGGAGACGGCTCTGAGCCTGATCATCCTCATCTTCGCTTATGAATATATCGAATCGGGCGCAAACGGGAAGGCAGTCGCGCGGTCTGGAGAGAAGAGTCAAAACTGGTGGCGCGCGATAACCGTCCGAGCTATTCAATCGGCAACCTGGACCCTGCCACATCTGGCGGTCGCCTTATTTTATCTGGCCTGTCGTTACGCGGTACTCGGCGCTCTGACCTGGGAGAACCCAAACGCTCACAAAGGCTCTTTAGTGCACGTTTTGCTGACCCTTCCATTGATTTTATGGTCGTATATCCAGCACCTTATATGGCCGTTCAACCTGAGCGTGGTCTATCATACGCGTATCATAACGAGCGCTGCGTCTCCCAAATTTCTCATACCGGCTGTGCTCCTGACTTTATTATTCGGGTTGATTGTCGGTTATCGCAAAAAGTTGAGAAAGGAAGTTTGGCACGCTCTGGCCATGATAGTGATTCCAATATTGCCCGTGCTGAATATCACTCAATTATCGGAAGAATACTTGCTTGCTGACCGATACTTATATCTGTCAGTGATGGGGTTTGGCTATCTCATCGCCTCGGGATTTGCCTGGATGTGTGGAGTCTGGGCCGGGCGCAATCGGGAGGCGGTATTTACTCGACGGGCTATAAGATTCAGTCCGCTTATGCTCACTCTGTTAATGATAATCCTCATAGGGGGATGCTGGGTCGGAAATCGAAGCTGGGCCGATGAGTACTCGCTCTGGTCGAACGCCGCTCGCATCAGTCCGACCTCCTGGTCGCCTTACTATAATATCGGGCTCGAGCAGCTGAAAGTGAAACGGTATACGGAGGCGCTCGCTGCATTTATCCAATCAGACGAACTGGCTCCTGACGAACCCTGTGTCCTCGATTCTCTCGGCAGAACCTATGATGCTTTGGGAAATACTGACAAAGCTGTCGAGTACTTCAGGCGAGCAATCAGGGTGGACCCTACGATGTTCGAATCCTACAACAATTTAGGCACGATCTACTTCAAGGCCGAAGATTACAAGACCGCATCGGGGTTATTCATAACCGCTCTACGGTTAAAGCCGCAGGCGACGGCTGCGCGGTTTAATCTGGGGCTGTGCTACTCTCGGCTGGGTCATTATAGCGAAGCTGCGCAAGAATTGGAGCAGGTCATCAATCTGGCTCCAAAAGATGTCGAAACCTATTATGAACTGGGGCTTGTGTACGAAAAGGCGGGGAGGTCGGCTGATGCTGCCACCGTGCTTCAACGCGGCCTCGCGCTTTCCGGGTCTGACTCGCTGGTTGAGGCGATGTCGGATTGCCTGAAGCGAGTTCAACAAAAGGTAAATTGACCCTCCCTCAGCCATTCTCTTTACTAAGACTATCGCCGGGTGGGTACGATTACGCTAAAGAGCCGGTTCGTAGGGTAAATTTCAATCTGCAATAACGTGTTTTCGGAAAATAGAGGCGCAAACAGTTTCGCAGACACGCATTTCGACCGTCCTGTTTTTGATGCGCAACGCCCAGAGATTATAGATGCCCGCCGAATTATCGAGCCGGGCCTTCCCCAAAGCGGTACTTTCGAGACTTACCCATCTATGGTATAGTTTCTTCCATCAGCTCAAAAATAAATGAACCGTCCTGTTGAGGTCGCGTTCGATTTCCGAAGAGAGCGCAAAGTTATTCCCCATAAAGGGAAACTTCATCTTAAGGGCTGAGGAGAGATTATGAATAGGAAAAAGCAGCGAGGTTTCTCGCTGATCGAGTTGCTTATCGTCGTGGCGATCATCGGCATCATAGCCGCCATCGCTATACCGAACCTGCTGAAGTCTCAGCAGGCCGCGCGAGAGACGGCTGCCTTTCAAGAAGTGAAAAATATTGGCGCATCACAACTCCAATATTCGGTCACCAAGGGCCACGGTAAATTTGCGGACCTTGCCACGCTGGGCACGCAGAGCCTGGTTGATACTACTATAGCTACGGGGACAAAAGGCGGATATCTTTTTGCCTCTGTCCCGATAACGAGTGAAGGAGCGCCGGGCATGTTCGATACGACTGCCAAGCCCGCCTCCGTAGGCGCTTTCGGAACCGGCAATCGCTCTTTTTATTCCAATGAAACAATGGTGATTTATGAAACCGAAGGCGACCAGCCGCCGACAGCCACTGCCCAGGATCGCGTACCCAAAAACGGCACGCCGCTGGCTCAGTAGGATGTTTTCACGCCGGGCAGAGCTATCAAAAACGGCTCGCCCGGCCCCAAGATATACTTCGCTTATTTTGGCCGAATAACAACCCCGAGTCCCTGTCGCCCGAGCCTCACGAAGGAAACTTGCCACCGCGCTGGGATCGTTTTGTTTTGTCCTCTGTCTTGGAAGTTTGCACTTGCCAAAAGCATACGCTTGAGCTACTATCTTGCCATTCTGAACGGTGGACAGTTAACCCGCGCTTAATTTAGCGAAGTACAATACGGTTTATCAGCGCCGGCAGTCGTTGATCTCAGTGCGCATGGCGTTGATTTCCGAATGAAACCTAAAGAGGGCAGAGAGCGCAAAAAGCACTCGGCCACTGTTTGGAAAGTAATTCCCTTTTGGAGGATGTGTAGTGAATAGAAAGCTGATACGAACAACCCTTGCAGAAGTGAGAGAGAGGGCGGATCGCGGCCCGTCCGAGCGCCGGGGCGGCAATGCCGATGCCAACCGCAAGCGCGTCCCACCCGAGCAGACCCACGCCGAGAGCTTCTATTACAAGAAGCAGATGGATAATAAGACTTCGATGGTGCTGGTGCTGCAGGATGGCGAAGTGTTGCGGGGAAACATCGAATGGTACGACCGAGGCTGCATCAAACTGCACCGCGATGAAGGTCCTAATCTGTTGGTGCTCAAGCACAACATCAAATACCTGTACAAGGAAGACAGCGCAGATATGGATGAGTCTCCTGATGAGGAGATGTCTGAAGAATAAGTGCAGCAGGTAAAAGCCCCATATCCTCTCCTTTTCTCTGACTGAACCTTGTGACGCGAGCACAAAATAGTCCCGACAAGCCGTTGGTTGGAATCACCATAGGTGACCCTGCCGGTATTGGACCCGAAATAGCGCTTAAATCCGTAGTTGATCTCGAAGTGCGCGCAGTCTGTCGGCCCATACTGATCGCTGATGCGGGCGCGCTCGCCAATCAGGCGGCCCGACTCGGACTCGCCTGTGACTACCCCGTAGTTATTGAAACCGAGCTTGATTTGAAAGAGAATCACCCCGTAGCCGTTTTCGATACGGGAAGTCACGCCGAAGGGGCGCAATGGGGGCAACTGTCTGCCGTCGCGGGCCGGGCCGCTATCTCGTTTATAGAGGCGGGCGCGCGGCTTTGTCTCGAAGGGCGATTGAACGCGCTTGCAACCGCACCCATAAATAAAGAATCGCTCAGGCTTGCCGGTTCGGTTTTTCCGGGTCACACTGAAATGCTGGCCTCATTGTGTGGAGTGAGCGATTCGCTTATGTGTTTTTTCGCGGGCGACCTCAGAGTCATCCTCTTGACCATCCACACAAGCCTATCGGATGCTATAAAGGCTATAACCAAAGAACGCGTCAGAGACGCGCTCGTGCTGGCAGACCGGGAGTTGCGAAGATTTGGTCTTGCACGTCCCCGTATAGCCGTAGCCGGGCTTAATCCGCACGCGGGCGAACACGGGCTGTTTGGGCAGGAAGAGATACTTGAGATCATTCCAGCCGTCGAGTGGTGCAGACAGGAGCAGGGGATAGATGTTTACGGGCCGTTTCCCGCCGATACTCTCTTTGTGCGCGCAGCGCGCGGCGAGTTTGACGCAGTTATGGCCTGTTATCACGATCAAGGATTGATTGCAGTCAAGTGCCTTGCCTTTGGCGAGGCGGTCAATGTAACGCTTGGCCTGCCGATCATTCGAACCAGCGTGGATCACGGAACGGCTTTCGACATAGCCGGTCGCGGCATAGCCGACCCCGGCAGCATGATCGAAGCTATAAAGCTTGCCGCACGCCTCGCAAAAAACAGTAAGCAGTAGGCAGTATGCAGCAAGCAGTAGGCAGTAGGCAGTGATTGGAGGCGGGTACCACCTGTTCAAATCCATATCCGGCCTGCTGCTTTGGCTGGCTTGCTCTGGCGCAATTTGCCGGGCTACTCCTAACTTGAAACCTCAAACTGCTTACTGCATACTGCCTACTGCATACTGAATTGATGGAGGTATGATGAAAGTTATTCTCGTTGTTTTGATGACAATTGGCATCGTTCTGGTTTCGATTGCGCGTCCTCTGACTCGGCAGGATGCGGAGGATTCGCTCCGATTGCCCGAGGAAAAACACCTTAAAAATATCCGCCAGCTCACGTTTGGAGGCGAAAACGCCGAGGCCTATTTTTCAGCCGATGGGAAGAGACTGACCTTTCAATCAACCCGCGAAGGGCACGATTGCGATCAGATTTATCAGATGAATATTGACGGGTCGGATGTGCGCATGGTCTCTACGGGCAAGGGCCGCACAACCTGTTCTTATATCTTTCCCAATGGCAGGCGTATTCTTTATTCCTCGACTCATCTTGTCAGTTCGGATTGTCCGCCCAAACCGGATTTTTCGCGTGGTTATGTCTGGGCCGTATATCCCAGTTTCGACATTTTCACCGCCGCGCCCGACGGGTCAGACCTCAAGCAGTTGACCAGGAATCCGGGTTACGATGCCGAAGCCACCATCGCTCCAAACGGCAAGAAGATAGTCTTCACTTCGCTGCGCGATGGCGACCTCGATATCTACACTATGGATCTCGACGGCAGGAACGTGAAGCGGTTGACGAATGAAGTCGGATACGACGGCGGTCCGTTCTTCTCTTATGACAGCAAGTGGATAGTCTTTCGCGCCCATCATCCGAAATCGGAAAAGGATATTGCCGATTATCGCGCTCTGCTAAAAGAGAATCTGATCCGCCCGACCACGCTTGAAATCTGGGTGATGAAGGCTGACGGCACAGGCAAACGACAGGTCACAAGCAACGGGAAAGCCAATTTCGCTCCCTTCTTTTTCCCTGATGGCAAGCGGATAATCTTCGCCTCGAATATGGATGATCCAAAGGGAAGAAACTTTGATCTCTATGCCATCAACGTGGACGGCACAGGGCTTGAACGCATCACCTTCAACGATACCTTCGACGGATTTCCAATGTTTACCCCCGACGGAAAGAAGATAGTCTTTGCCTCAAACAGACACGGGAAACAACAGGGCGAAACAAATGTCTTTATCGCAGATTGGGTTCCTTGATGCGCGGCTGATCGAGAGGCAGGTGAAATAGGCCACGGATGAACGCGGATCGGACGGATGAACGCAGATCTGATCAAATAAGGTCAAATCCGTGGCCTATTACCAGGTGCCCTTCATTCAATCTCATTTTTACCAATCTCTTGCCGAATTCAGTCCCGCGACCCGGCGGCAGAAGCGAGGCTTCCCGTAATACGATCCCAGGCGCTTTTTTGCCAGTTGTCTACCTCTGTTTCGGTGCTCCAGGGCGGGAGCGATAAAAGCAGGTAATCGGCAAGCGCCTTTACATAAGGCTCATACTTTTTCCGAATCTCGGCCAGGTTCTTTTCGACCATATCGCCGTCATCCAGCGCTATATTGTTTGCAAGCATATTCCTTTGCAGGCTGTTAAACTCAGACGCGGGCAGGCGATCAAACGGATACTCGCACGGCGGCGTGTTGAATATTTGGGCCAGATCGACTACGGCGTGACGCGCCATAGCAAAGGTCAATTGCGCCTGCCGGGCCGATTTTCCGTCAATTCCGGCAATGACAAGCGCGCTTGTGTCGAGGATGGTCGTCAGGGCCGCGAGCCACGATTGATTATCGTGCTGTGAGCGGAAAAAACAGAGCACCGGATATGAAAGATGGCTTTCAAGCAATTCGGCTGCCCACCGTTCCCAGTCGCGCAACAATAGATCGAGGTCCTCCATCCCGCCGTCGTGATTGTGCCTGCGCAGCAATTCAAACGCGCTCGGCGGCGAACCGGCCCTTGCATCCAGCATAGAGATGTTGACCTCGCGCCGCGAAAAAGCCTGATACATTACCGGCAGATAGCCGATTACGATGGCCAATAGCCCGAACCCCGTCCCCGATTCACAGACAGCCAGCATCCGCCCAAAAGAGTTTACCGGGGTTATGTCGCCAAATCCGAGCGTAAAAAATGTCGTCCCGCTCAGATAGAAATAGGTCCCAAAGGTCGCATCATGATCGGCAATGTTTAGCGGAGTGCCCGATGCCCAGTGGATGAGCGTGAATCCGAAGATCAACCCCAGCGCCCAGAATACAAGCAGCATTATCAGCGAGAGAGGACCAAATACTCCGAGATACCTTTCGCGGCGTTTCCCTCCGGGCATTCGGCGCGCCACTGCCGAGGCCGGAACCCACGTGGCGCGGTAGAATGCCCTCGTCAACCTGAACCTGCGCGCCACACGCCGAGGCAGAACTATGGTCTCGAAGGCATCCCATACGACTACGAGAATGGCGGCGAACCCTGTAATGATCAGCAAATTTGCCATCTACGCTCTCACCTCAATACAGCACGTGAAGCGTGAAACGTGAAGCGTGAAGCGTGATTCGTGAAATAAGTAATGAACCTATAGACAGCCATCAAGCTGATAATCACGCATCACGCTTCACGCCATCACGCATCAATTCTTAGAACTATCTTGCCGTAAGCGCCGGGCTCCAGTACGGCCTTATGCGCCTGCTGTGCTTCTTCAAAAGGAAATTCTTTGCCGACTATCGGTCGCAAAGAGCCGTTTTCCAGACCGGCGAAGAGCGCCGCGTGAATGCTCGCAAGCTCGCTCTCGGAGGCGTTCATAAGCGACATGCCAAGAATACTGCTATCACGGGTCATCATAAATCGCGGGTCTATTTCTATCGAGCCGCGACTGCCTATCACAACCACGCGCCCCTTTGGAACGATCATCGTCAGGTCTTTGTTGAGGTTGACGTTGGCGAGCATCTCCAGGATCAAATCTACTCCGCGCCCGCCGGTCAACCCCACGATCTGATCCGTAAAATCAGGCGCGTGATGATCGAGCACGTGATCGGCTCCCTGTTCCGCCACAAGCTTTCGCCCTTCATCTGTGCCGCCGGTTCCGATGACCCTCATCCCCCGGGCTCGCGCCAGTTGCACCGACGCTGTGCCCACGCCTCCGCTCGCTCCGTGCACCAGAACGGTCTCGCCGGGCCGGGCTTCCCCGCGACAAAAGAGCGCGCGATAAGCCGTTGCATAAGGCACATTGATTCCTGCGCCTTCGGTAAGAGAGACCCGCTCCGGCAGCGGATGTACCTGCGACCCTTTGCACAATGCCTTTTCGGCATAAGCGCCGCTGATCGTACCTCCGACATAGACCCGGTCGCCGACCTTCACGCGCGTAACGCCTTCGCCGATTGATTCGACCACGCCCGCCGCGTCCATGCCGGGAGTGTAGGGCAGCGCAGGTTTTACGACGTGTCTTCCTGCGCGAATATATGTGTCAACCGGATTTACTCCGATTGCGTGGACTCGCAATACCACCTGGTTTTCGCCCGGCTGCGGGTCAGGAACCTCCTCCAATCGCAATACGTCCGCATCGCCGAACTCGTGAACTCGAATCGCTCTCATGTCATTTCTCCTGTGTAGCCTCTCGCCGGACGGGAGGCGACATAGTGTAGCTCAAACCTGGTCAAAGCCGTATGCAGATTTTGCCGAAGTGAGCGCCGCTGGCCATGTATTCGAGGGCTTCGCGCGTTTGCTCAAACGGGAAGACCTTATCGACTACAGGCTTCATCTGGTGAAGCGCGATTGCGCGGTTCATATCCTCAAACATGTCACGGTTACCGACCATAATGCCTTGAATACGGATGTTGTACATCAGGATGGGTATTACGCTCAGGTCTGTTGTAGTGCCCGCAAGCACTCCGATCATGCTTATGTGGCCTCCGATGCGAACCGCGTTCAGCGATCTGGCAAGCGTCCCCGCGCCGCCTACTTCAACGATGTGGTCAACGCCAGTGCCGCCGGTCAGTTCCCGCGCCCGCTTATCCCAATCCGGCGTGGTTTTGTAGTTGATGCCGTCGGTTGCGCCAAGCCTTAGCGCGCGCTCAAGCTTTTCATCGCTGCTCGAAGTAACGATGACCCTGGCCCCGACCATCGAGGCAAATTGGAGAGCAAATAGCGAAACGCCTCCCGTGCCCTGCACGAGTACGGTGCTGCCCGCCTTCACTCCGCCTTGAGTGATGATAGCGTTCCAGGCCGTCACGCCTGCGCAGGGGAGAGTGGCCGCTTCTTCATAGCTCAGGTGATCGGGTATGTGGACAACACCCGCTTCGTTCAGCACTTTGTACTCGACCAGCATGCCGTCGTAAGGGCCGCCAAGCGAAGACCTCAGCTTATCGCGCGCAGGCTCGCCCGAAAGCCATTTCTGCGAGAAGATGCCTGCCACCCGGTCGCCCGTTTTGACTCGCGTGACGCCTTCTCCGACGGCCACTACTTCGCCGGCTCCATCCGAAAGCGGGATGAGCGGGAGCTTCTGCTTTGGGTTGTATGTGCCCTCGACTGTCATCAGGTCTCGATAATTCAGCGAGGTCGCCTGCACCTTGATGAGCACCTGCCCGGGGCCGGGCTCAGGTTCAGGCCGTTCGGTGATCGTCAGGTTCTCCAGCCCGAACCCGCCCCGAATTTCAATAGCTTTCATCGCCTGTTCTCCATTCAGAAAAAATAGTCTTCAAGACAAGCTTACAGCTTTATGCCTGAGTGTGGCGAGTTTCATTTGAAAGCTTCGATATGGTCTCTGACAAACTGCTCAAACGAGATCGGCATTCTTCCGGTCGCCTGCTCAACTCCGGGCAACACGGCCTCTGCAAAACCATCTCGTTGCCATCGGTTCAATTCCAGCAATGCCTCGACCAGCCAGTCGGGCACGCCTCCGGCTTTCAGACCTGCGCGGGTATCTTCTTCGGAAGCATCAACGAAAGTGATTTTCCTGCCCGTGACCGATGAGAGAATCTCCGCCACATCGTACGCCGAGAGCGCTTCGGGGCCGGTAACTTCATAAGACTTGCCTTCGTGCCCGTCTTCGGTGAGCGCGGCTGTGGCCACGGCTGCGATGTCGCGCGTATCGACATAACTCGCTTTGCCGTCTCCCGTCGGCTGAAAAAATGCACCCTGGCTCTTGATCGTGGGAAGCTCCAGAAAATTCTGCATGAAAAAAGTTGGGCGCACGAAAGTGAAGGGGATGCCGGATTCTTTTATGATCTTTTCGATTTCACGGTGCTTTCGAGTAAAAATCATCCCCGGCTCCGCATCAACACCCGTCACCGACAGCCGAACTACGTGCTTGACGCCCGCCCGCTTTGCTTCTGCTATCAAACCTTCGGTGATTTCTACATCGTTTGGAACGACCGGCGTGGCGAGAAATATCTTTTCTACACCCTCAAAAGCCGGGCCGAGCGTCTCCGCCTTTGCCAGATCGACGACTATAGACTCGGCCCCGACTCGCCTGAGCGAATCAAGATTGCTTGTGGGCCGAACCGTTGCGCGGACCTGCGCCTTGTTTGCGGCTAGTTGTTCTGTTACCTGGCTGCCGACTTTGCCCGTCGCGCCTGTGACTAAAATTTTACCTGCCATTTCATAATCCTTTCTTTGCGTCCGAGACTGATATTTTTTCCATCACAGTTATCTGGTATAACACGGCGCTTAGTCTGTGGGAAGAAGGCACTTTTGAGTGCTATAGTATCCTCCAGGATACTGAGGAGGATTTATATGAAACGCAGAGAATCGAGATGTCCTGCCGAAGCGACTCTGAATCTTATCGGAGGACGCTGGAAAATACTGATCCTTTACCACCTGTCCGACGACATAAAACGCTTCTCCGAGTTGCAGCGCGCAATGAAGGATATCACACAGAAGATGCTCACCCAGCAGTTGCGCGAGATGGAAAAAGACGGCCTCGTTCATCGCGAGGTCTACCCGGAGGTGCCGCCGAGGGTTGAGTATTCGCTGACACCTTTAGGCGAAAGCCTGAAGCCCGTCATACATGCCATGTGCGATTGGGGCAGGATGCTGATCGAAGGGAAATTAAAACAGCAGCCTCCTCAGGTTTACACATCCGATAAATCGGCAACTCAAACAGACCGCGTGATGTAATAAAGATTAATAAACGTAAGCGGCATTGTGCCTTTCCAGTATGATTAAACACGCTCCAATTTTAGGGATAGACTCCGAGTTTGCAAACAACTGGGCCAGGGTTCTTGAGCGGTTGGGCTTATCCAACGACCGTTTGTTTGCCGAACTGGAGGCCTCCTGGCGCGATCTTGAGACCATTCTTGACGGCCATCTCGATCAGGTAAACAGACTCGCGGCAGAAAAAACGAGCCCGGAAGAACTCGACCAGTTTCAGCGTGCGCGCCAGCAACTCGCTTCAACTCTTCTCATCGAACCTGTCAGGCAATGGGACCGCACCCGGCCTTACAAAGGGGCGTTAAGAGCCATAGAGACCTATGATCGGAGCCTGGATGATCTGATCAATTCTCTGCCGGAGACCGTCGAGACGGATGGGATTCAGGCGCTTGAACTTCTGGGCGGACATGTAGAAGGCGGGGTTAGGCTACGGGTTGCGCGCTTTCGGCGTAAGGGTCGCGCCCTCGCGCTTCAGTCCGTCATAGCCGACGAGTTACGGCGGCTCGCTCGATTGCGATTGGACTTGGAAGCGCAGTATTTTCTGGCTCTCGCGCAGGCCATCCACCAGTTGAAGACACCCTGGGAGATGGAGCGCGAGATTCTGGATTCATCCGTCAACGGTTACACCCTGTCGGAGCAGGATATAGAGGCGCGAAGGGAGGCGGCAAAAACATTAATTCAATCGTTGAAGAGGCAGACCGCAAGCGCCCTGGCCGGATGGAGAAAATGGCAGGAAAGCATTATCGAGCGCCTGGCAACACGATTGCTCTCCGACGTGATATGGAGTCGTAGAAGAACAACTCCCGACCCGGCACGCAAACGCGCCGCCTTCGTCACTCACCGCGCCGAGCAACTGAGAGCCATAGAGACTGAACTCCGGCTGGAAATATCGCTTGAACGCGCCGAGAACCAGACCCTTGAGATATTCAGGCGCGGGCTTGAGAGCCTGAGTCTGGAACGCAGCAGTTTGCTCTCAGAACTCGATGAGGCGATCACCTGGCTGCGCGGGCGCATCAAAGGCAACGCAGAGGAAGGTTCTCCGGCACCGAGGACAGATGTCGTCCCCCTGCCGAGCAGGATGTCTGATATGGAAGCCCGGCTCAGGAAGCAACTCGAAATTTTTCATCAATCCTACGAGATACCGGCGAGGCTCACCTCTTTTCCTCGCCGTCGCGCCGGGATGCGGATGCTTGACCCGAAGGTGACCTTCCACGATGCATACCTGAGAGATGGACAGAGGGAGATAACAAATGCGCTCAAGAAAGTCGAATCCGAGCATCGGAGGATAGTCGAACAGATAGAGCGGGCGCGCGAAGTGGTCGCGTTTGGACAGGAGGCCGCAGGAATCGAAGAGGATTTCGATCCGCGAGTCGTTCAGGAATCGCTTGAAAACGCTCTGTCGCTTCTGGAATTTGAAACGGGCGAAATGCGCGACTGGCAGCCTGTCGCAGACCGGAGGATGACCCGGGCGCTGGCCTCGGTCTTTCTTGAAAATCGACTCGTCCTCGGTCGTCACAAATTGGGCGTCTTCACCCATCTTGCTCAACAGGGAATGGGGAGGGCCTCCGTGCTGGTCAGCCGCCGCGCTCGTTCCGTGTTGACGAGGCTATTCGAAAACCTGCCCGGCGCTGTCGAAAAGATGATGCTTCACTTCCTCGTCTACATTGGCTGGAGGTCGGCTCCGCGCGCGGGCAAAGTAGAGATAATAATCAGGCCGTTTCTGCCGCAGGAATTTTCCGCCGATCTCGCTTCCAAAGAATTGCCCGCGATATACCGCCGGCTGTTCAGATTCGAGGCGCTCGAAGACCCGCGATTTCTCATCGGACGCGAGCAGGAAATGGATGCCATCGCGCAGGCGCGCTCATTTTGGGAAGCGGGTCGCCCGGCCGGTATCATCATCGTGGGAGAGCGCGGGAGCGGAAAGACCAGCCTTATAAATTGCGCGCTGAAGCGGTCTCTGGAAGGCATGGAGGTAATCCGGGGAGAGTTTCATGATCGGCTCCCGGGCGAATCGGAACTGCGCGTTTTTCTGGCCAATCTGATGAACCTTGATGACCCGGCGCGGCTGGAAGGTTTTCTCTCAGAACGTCGTCGCGTGATAATACTCGAAGAACTTGAACGTACTTTTCTGCGTCAGGTAGGTCATTACATGGCAATTCGATCACTCCAGAGATTGATCACGGCTAGCTGTTCATCCACGCTCTGGGTTCTGGCCGTCAATCAGGTGGCTTTCAGATTTTTGAACGCGGCGGTTGCTTTAGGCGGCAGTTTTTCACATCGAATAAATGCTGCCACGGTCAGCCGTGATGCTTTGCGCGAGGCAATCCTGCTGCGTCATAACCTTTCGGGTTTGCGACTGCATTTTTCCTCGCCGCCCGAGGCGCGCAACCTGCTCAACAGGCTCAACGGGAGGCTTCGTGGCCAGGCCGATTCGGAGGCGATCTTTTTCGACACCCTTGAGAAAGAGTCGGCCGGCGTCTTTCGAACGGCCTTCAACATCTGGTTGAGCCATATTGAAACTGTAGAGGCGGGCGTGCTCTACATGAAACCGCTCATTGCCTCGGACCTCGCGTCCGTTATAGCCGCACTCGATCTGTCGGATCTGTTCGCTCTTGTAGCGATACTCCAACACGGCAGTCTCACGCCCGAAGAGCACGCGACCGTATTTCAGAAGAGCGTTGCCGCCAGCCGTGCTCAGATCGATGAGTTGCTGGCGCGCGAGATCATAGAAAATGATCCCGGACGGCCCGGCTTTCGAGTGCGCCCCGAGGCTATGCGGGTCGTCAAAGAGGCGCTCTATCGTCGCAATTTGATGTGAATGGTTGGGAACGAACTCCGCCGTTGTTTTGCGCTGACCGGCAGAACAGGGAGCTAGGCTCTTGTTGTCGGGCGCACGAGGATGAATATGACAGCTATCAAATTTCTCTTAATCTTACCCGCCTTTCAACCCGACATCGAATCGCCCATTCAGATACTTGAGAGGTTTTCAACCGCAAGAATTTTTTACTCCATTCTTGTGATGGCAGCCATATACCTGCTTGTGCGGTTCACCGATGCTACGCTCGGGGCTCTGAGCCGACGCGCTCCACGCGCCCGGTTCTTCTTCAAACTTCTCATGCCCGCGTTCAGATTTCTGCTGTGGATAATCGGGACCGTGATAGTCCTCTCGATATTCTCGCCTTCGCGCGATACGTTGCTCGCGGTGCTGGCCTCCGTAGGCATCGCACTCGGTCTGGGCGCGCAAGACCTGATCAAGAATCTGATAGGCGGGCTTGTCATCCTCGTGGACCGCCCCTATCAGCTTGGCGACCGGGTAAAGATCGGGGATGCTTACGGCGAGATTGATCACATCGGTTTGCGAAGCACCAAGCTGACTACGCCTGACGACACTCGCGTGACGATCCCGAACAGCGACATACTGAGCGGCAAGGCGTGGAACGCGAATTCCGGAGTGCCCGATTGTCAGGTCGTGACCGACCTGTTTTTGCCGCACGATACGCCTCCCGATGAGGTGATGGAAATAGGCTATGAAGCGGCTTATAGCTCGCCTTACATCCTTTTGTCCAAGCCTGTGGTAGTGCTGTTGCAGGATCGTTTTCAGGACGGGCCTTTCATGGTAGTTCGCGTGAAAGCCTATGTTTATGACCATCGGTTTGAGCCGCGCCTGCAAAGCGACATAACGCTCAGAGCCAAGGCGGAATTTCTAAGACGAGGCATGCTTGAGCGATGGAGTCGTCACGATCACGCGCCTCCGACGGCGATTCTCATGAAAGAACGTGAGAGTCTGAATGGATAGGGTTATATCGGTTCTCAAATGAATGCAGCCTGTAGGAGCGCTCCTGCATCCACGCGGAAAAACAGTCTATACGGCAATCAAGGCGGCCTCCATCGCAAGCTGGCGATTGACGTTGCGATTCATTCCCTGCAATACCACCTCGATTCGCCCGATCCAATCCATTATTTGATCTAGCGTAGCCGCCTCCGCCGCCCGTTCCAATCTGGAGCCCATATCGGCGTTGGTGAGTGAATCTATCGGCTCGCCAAGCTTCAAATGAAAGAGGTCGGTCAGCAGGACCATCAGCACATCGATGTGATTTTCAAACTCGGGGCGTTCCAGCTTGCGGCCCAGATGCTCTGCCGCATCCATAAGTTTTATGGCATCGCGCGATATTGCCAGCGCTTCGATGATCTCCATCATCGAGCCGCGTTTCTTGCGATACTCGCCCAGGTCTATTTCAAGAGCGTGGCCGATGCTGCCACGCGCAAGCCTGGCAAGCAGGCGAATCTCTTCGACGGGCCGTTTGAAATTTGCCTTCAAATAAGATTCAAGCTCAGATGATGTGAGCGGGCCGAAGCTCAACATCTGACAGCGTGACCTTATGGTTTCAAGCAGCGCGTAGGGCTTCGACGTGATCAGAATGATCAACGAAGTATCTGGAGGTTCTTCGAGCGTCTTGAGAATAGAGGTGGCCGCAGTATCATTTAACCTCTCCGCTTCGTCAATGATATAAACGCGGCGACGAGCCTCATAAGGGCGAAACTGCACCTCGCTCGACATCTCGCGCATCTGTTTGACTACGATGGCCTGTCTTTTTTCGTCGCGTTTTATAGTTTGCACATCTGTCAGTTCGCCTGCGGCCATCTTTATACATGACAGACACTTTCCGCAGGCATCACCTTCGACAGGACGGAGGCAGTTGACCGCCTGCGCGAGCGCCAGAGCGAAGCGATATTTTCCCACCCCGCGCGGCCCGGCCATAATCAAGCCCTGAGTCGTGCGTCCCTCGGCCACGGCGCGACAAAGCAGCTTCTTTATTCTTTCGTTTCCAACCAGCGATGAAAAAGGCATATCGAGATTTCAAATTGTAGCAGTTTCGACGCGTCCGTGTTAACCTAGCTCATCGGGGGTAGGATGCTAAAAGATTTTCTCGGATCGAGGCTGGAAAAGTGGAAGCGGCTCGAAGAGTTGACGGCTCGCGCAAGCCGCTATCGCTTGAGAAATCTTAACGGGGAAGAGGTGCGCGAGTTTGGCCGCCTCTATCGCCGCACGGCGGCCGATCTGGCAATCGCCCGCGAAGAGGTGCGCGATCAGCGACTGGTCAACTATCTGAACCACCTCGTAGCGCGAGCGCACGGCGCGATCTATCGCAGCGAATCTTCGGGGTTTGGCGTGTTTCTCTCTTTTTTCCGTTACGAATTGCCCGCCGTTTTCAGGCAAACCTTTCGCTATACGCTCGTATCGTTTCTCATCTTTTTGGCTCCGGCGGTGTTCGGTTTCGGCGTAAGCTACCTTGATGAAAACTTCGCCGACCGCGTGGCTCCGCAGCAGAAGCAAGCCATCATCGCGCACGAGAACTGGACCGAAGAGGTCAACAAGGCCAACCCGCTCGCGTCATCGGTGATTCAAACCAACAACATATATGTCACCTTCCTGGCTTTCGCCGGAGGTATATTCGTAGGGATTGTAACTGTTCTGGTGTTGGCTTCTAACGGTTTGTCTTTCGGACTCATTATGGGGTTGTGTTTCAAGTACCGCTTCTGGGAGATTCCCATCTTCGTCACAGGTCATGGCGTCATCGAGTTATCGGCCATCTTTATTGCGGGAGGCGCGGGTCTGCTCATAGGCAAAGCCTTACTCATGCCGGGCGATCTTCGGCGCATAGACGCACTGGTCACAAACGGAAGCCTTGCGATAAAGCTGATACTTGGCTGCATCCCTATGCTGCTGATCGCCGGATTGATAGAAGGCTTTATCTCGCCCGCTCACATCTCGCCCGTATATAAATTTTCTGTCTCCGCTGTTAGCGCGATTTTCTTGACAGCTTATTTCCTGAAACCAGACCTTCGGAGGGATGAGGGATGAGGGATGAGGGATGAACCGGACTGTGGTGCGAGTATTCGGTAAAAAGCAGTTCGCATGTTATCAAGACAATCCCTGAGAGTCCGGTTCATCCCTCATCCCTCATCCCTCATCCCTCAAAGCAGTCCTCGTTCTTTCACTTCCAGATACTTGTTGACCAGTTCTAGCGAGAGATGGTGCGCAGGTACGTCGAGCGCAAGTCCGCCCGCCCGTCGTATGCGTGAAAGAGCCTCTTCGCGCTGACGCAATATCTCTTCGGCAACGCTCTGGCGATAGACATCGGCAGCCTTGGCGGGCGCAGAGCGGACCATCTCTCGCAAATCCGTATCGCCTATTGTAACGATCAGAGGAAGATGACGGGGTACGAGCTTGGATGTGTGCGCGAGCAGTTCGGCTGATGCATCTCGGTCTACGAGGTCGGTCAATATGATGACCAGCGAGCGGCGGTGCCAGTTCGCGCTGAAAAAATTGAATGCGCGGGCATAACTCGGCTCGATCATCTGAGGCTCGATGTTGTAAAGCGATTCCATCAAGCGATTGACCTGATCTCGCCCGCGATGCGGTGGCAGGTAGCTGATGACGCGCCGCGAAAAGGCTACAAGCCCTATGTTGTCACCTCCTGTCGCCGCTACGTAGGCGATTGAGAGCGTAGCGTTGATGGCGTGGTCGAGTTTTGAAAGCTTTCCTATACGCGCCGTCATCAATCGGCCTGTGTCGAGCAACACTACTATGTTCTGGCTGCGCTCGATGGTGTACTGCCGGGTAATGAGCTTGCCCCGGCGAGCCGTCGCCCCCCAGGAGATATGGCGTATCTCATCGCCTATGACGAAATCGCGCAGGGACTCAAACTCGCGCCCCTGCCCGCGCAGACGCATTCTTCTAAGCCCCGGATTTATCTGGCGATTGCGGTGCGCGTAAAGCTCGTTCTTTTTTGCTTCGCGGATGTCGGGATAGACCTTTACCTCCCGCGAGGTAGCGTAATTCAATTGCCGCCACAAGAGCCCCATGCGCGTGCGAAACCGAAGCCCCGTCTTGCCGAAACCGTAGCTGCCTCGCGCGGTCGGAAGCAAATTGTAGCGCCACGTGCGCGCCCGACCCGGTGGAACGGTCAAACGCACCTCGCGTGGGTCCGTCAACTCCATCTGAGACGGGTACTCATCCTTGATAATAAAAGTGACACGCCGCCGCGCGCGATTTGTGATCTTGACCGATACCTGATTTTCAGCGCCCATCGCAAATCGCTCTTCCATATCCCGCTCGACGCGGAAATCGCGCGCCTTTTCCGAAATCAGATAATCCGCGACCGTGACCCCAATCAATGCCAGATCATAGAGGATCGTTATATATAGCGCGTCGTGGTTCAACCAGCCGACGGAGAGCAGAGCAAGCCCGACAGCCAGCAGCACGAAAAACTTTGTTGTGAAGACAAAATTCAAAACCAGTAATCCTCGTCAATGCTGCCCGACGATAGAGCCTCTAACAACTCGGCTACGCTCGGAAAGCTCGAAATCGTGTGGACGGCGGCCCGAATCTGGTAAGGCAGATCAAGGTGAGTCAATGCCTCTTTAGGGGTAGCCCATATCTCTTCTTCGATCTCGTCGCGGTTGATCGAGGTTTTAAATTCCATCTCGACCGGATATGCGAAAGTCAGCATGTGATAGACGGGACCGGCGTGCGCGCTTGTGTTTATATCTCTTAGAGGCACGAGCTTTTCGGGATCAATATCCATTCCGATCTCTTCTTTCACTTCGCGGCAGGCCGTGGCCTTCAGGTCGCGGTCCTCCAGATCGCGCCGTCCGCCGGGAAAGACGAATGCGCCGGGATAATATCGAAAATGCATCGGGCGGCGACTCAGATAGACTTCTATGCCGCGCTCCGTGTCTCTGACAAATGCGACAGCCGCCGCCGGAATCGGTTCCTTGTTCATACGTGATGCGCTCAGTGATTTGTGATTCGTGATTCGTGACGCAAGCAGGCTTGCAAGTTGTCTTAAACCTGTGGACTTCCTGAAAGTCACGCATCACGCATCACGAATCATCTCGGCACCTCTATCCCTGCCGTCACCTCGTCGAGAACCTGATCGGCCGAAGTGCCTTCGATCTCAGCCTCTGAGCGCAGGATTATTCGGTGGCGCAGCACGGGACGGGTTACCTCTTTCACATCGTCTGGTGTGACGAAATCGCGGCCACGAATGGCCGCAAGCGCCTTGGAACAGAGCAGCAAGGCTACGGCTGCGCGCGGGCTTGCGCCCCACGAGATATTTATGGCTTCGCGAGTGCCCCGAACGATTGAGACTATGTATCGCTGGATGCCTTCCTCTACCGTAATGCGCCGCACGAGCGAGCGGCATTCCAGAATGGCCGCTGGATCGGACAGGGGGCGCAGGTCGAGGTCTTCCAGACGGCGCGCATTAAACCCCTGATTCCAGTTCGAGACCACCCGCAACTCCTCTTCGGCGTTTGGATAGCTGACCAGTATCTTCAAAATGAATCGGTCCAACTGAGCCTCGGGCAGCGGATAAGTGCCTTCATATTCAATCGGGTTTTGAGTGGCGAGCACGGTGAACATCGGCGACAGCTTGTGCAGATCGCCGTCAATTGTGACCTGCCGTTCTTCCATGGCTTCGAGCAGCGCCGCCTGAGTCTTTGGCGGAGTGCGGTTGATCTCGTCGGCAAGCAAGAGGTCGGTAAACAGGGGCCCCTGCCTCAAGGTAAAGGTCGAGGTGGACATGTTGAATATATTTGTCCCCGTCACATCGGCGGGCATAAGATCAGGGGTAAACTGGATGCGCCCGAAATCCGCCCCAATCACTCTGGCGAGCACCTTTACCAGCAGCGTCTTGGCCGTCCCCGGTACGCCTTCGATCAGGGCGTGTCCCTCGGTCAACAGCGCGATCAAAACCTGTTCTATTACCTGGTCCTGGCCGACTATGGCCTTGCTTATCTCACCCTTTATGTGCTCGACAGTCGAACTGACATAATCAGGCAAAAGTATGTACCTCCAAATGTTTTTAAACCATCCGATTTTGAGCCGTATCGCTCGGCAGTCACAAAGCATAATGATTTTAAGGTCGGCTCGCAATAAGAGACCGTATCCGCAAGATCATATCTGATCCAAAGCGGAGCCGGTTCCCAACCATTCATTTGCAATCGGTCGTCTGGCCTCGCAGTTTCAGAAGATCGAGAGCGTGAATAAACTGTTAAAGTAGAACGTCAACTTGCCGCTTTGAAATATTCAAAAAAAAAGTGTTGCACTGCCAGGCGAAAGGTGGTAAAGTCCCAACCTGTCAGCAAGCCTGTCCCCCACAGGAGTCTTGACGTCCACTTAAGAAGAGAAAAACAGGTTCAAACAAACTTAGTATCGCTCTTGCCTTCAAAGGCTAAATAGTTAATCAAGAAATAAAACATCATACAGATTAGCGGGTAAATTTCGCTGATGAGCGCACTTGTCTCTGCGGACCCGGGTGTGGATAAGGGCCGTGGTTGCTGGCGATCAAGTTTGGAGGTGTCAGGTGAGTCAAGCGGTTAATACATTACTGGTCAATCAATTAAACTCATCCACAAGGGTGAGCCACATCATGAAACAGAAAGTCAATTCTCACCGTCTAATAGATGGTTTGATTGCTATGATAATTCTGAGCGCCGCTGCTCTTTGCGTATCCGCCTACTGGCGCACGGGCGAAGAGATCGAGGCGGCCATAAGTAAGAATCAAGCTGCCGCGCAACGGGTCGAAGACCTGAAGATCGAAACCGAGAGGTTGGCCAACGAGGTCAAATTACTGAAGACCAACCCGCGCTTTATTGAATCAATCGCAAGACAAAACCTCGGGCTGGTTCGCCCGGGCGATGTCGTGATAAAGGTGAATTCTGAAGAAGAGAACTCAAATATGAGAACGCTTCAGGCGGCAGAGAATAAACCCAGATAAGAATATCCCGGCGCAGTGGAACACCGAAAACGAGCAGTATCAAGAATGCTTCTCTGCGGTAAGAGTCCAGCAGTAGCCACAGAGTCACAGAGAAAAGATTATAAAATTTCTCTGTGTCTTTGTGTCTCTGTGGCAAATTTTCTCCCTTTCTGAACAGATACTCTCTGCTCTCTCTAATCTCTTCCCCGACCCGGAACCACCGCGCGGTTGAATCATTTCAGGAACATAAATATGATCTCAATATGATCTTTGGTCGCTTGCTGAGGGCGCTGCGCAGAAACCGGTTCGAAAACGAGCAGCGAAATGAGTTGGAGGATGACGAGGCGTTTGATCCGCTCAATCCTTTCCCCGATCCTGTGCTCGTTGAGTTTCGTGACGTAATTGATCTGCACTCGATTCCGCCGCGACAGGTGCGCGCTGTTGTCGAAGATTACCTGGAAGAAGCGCGCCGCCGCCGCATACGCTGGGTGCGAATAATTCATGGCAAGGGCGTGGGCGTCCAACGTGAAATCGTGCGCTCTATTCTTGCGCGCACTCCCTATGTAGCCGAGTTCCGCGACGCGCCTGTGGATGCAGGGGGCTGGGGTGCCACCGTCGTCACGCTTTCTGAAAGCGAGTGATTCGCCGTTCTATTGCGCGGCTATTCCATGCTAAATTATTCCTGCGATGATAAAACGAATTAGACCTTTTTACCTGATGCTAATCTTGGCGGCAGCCCTGGCTGCTGCGTGCAGTAAACCACCCGAAGGCTCGGATACGGCTAATACCAATGCCGGGCCGTCACAGCCTATAGTGACGGAAAACGGCACGCCGCAGGCCACATCAGATACAGGCTCATCCGAAGCGGCAGCGCCCGAAGTTCAGCCGGAGGCTGCGACATCGACCGGGGCCGGCGAGAAAGATGGCCCTAAACTGGTAGTCCCGGTCAAACGGCTCGAATTTGGCAAACAGCCGCAGAATAAGGAGCTTACGCGTACGTTCGTGGTGAAAAATAACGGCACTAAGAAACTCAAGATAGAAGCCGTCGAACCTAGCTGAGGATGCACCACCGTGGACTTCCCGAAAGTCCTCCCGCCTGGTAAGGCGGGCACAATCAAAGTCAAGGTCAACACGGGCATCGCTCCCGGAGAACACACCAAGAAAGTGACTATTAAATCGAATGATCCGGTTCAACCTAAACTTGATGTGGAACTGGTATTTACAACTGCTTCGGATAAAAAATAAATGGCGGCCTCCTTATGATTGAAACCGAACCGGGATACGAAAATCTATTCTCGACCACTGGACGAACCATGCGTCCGAATGCCATCAGAAAGCTGACTCAATTGCTTGGCCGTAGCGATGTGATTTCGCTCGCGGCCGGTGCGCCAAGCGCCGAGACTTTTCCCGTTGAAGAACTGGCCGAAATTGCATCGCGTGTCATAAGCGAGCGCGGAAGGTTCGCCCTTCAGTACGGGCCTACGCGAGGACAAAGCAAGCTGGTCGAAGCGGTCGTAAAGACTATGCTTGAGCGGGGGATTGAGGGAGTAACCACGGAAGAGGTTGTAATGACTACGGGCTCGCAGCAGGGGCTGGACCTGATCTCTCGCGTACTCATTGATCCCGGCGATGTGGCGCTTGTAGAGCTTCCCAGTTACATAGGCGGGACGGTAGCTCTTCATAATGCACAGGCTGAACTCGTAGGCGTGCGCCAGGATGAAAGCGGGATAATCATAAGCGATCTCAAAGAGCAGATTGATCGCTTGCGCGCCGCCGGACGCAGGATAAAGTGCATCTATACGATCCCGAATTTTCAAAACCCCTCGGGCGTGACCCTCACCTCAGATCGACGCGCGCAATTGATCGAAGTAGCAGACGAGTATGACCTTCTCATTATAGAAGATGATCCTTACTTTGAGCTCTATTTTACCCCGGAGGCTGACCGTTTCAAGCCGCTTGCCGCCCTGCGACCATCGCGCGTCGTCTACCTTAGCAGCTTTTCAAAAGTGCTGGCTCCCGGCCTTCGTACCGCGTGGTTGCGAGCACCAAAACCAATTGCCGACAAGGTCGAACTCGCCAAAGAAGGGGCCGACCTTTCTTCGAGTGTGCTTGATCAGGCTATAGTCATCGAAGCCCTGCGTTCGGGATTGGTCGAACGACGATTGCCCGAGTTGCGAGCATTTTACCAGACGCGTTGCCGAGCTATGCTTGGCGCACTCGAACGCTTTGCCCCCACAGATTCAAAATGGACCCAACCTCTCGGAGGTTTCTTCATCTTGATGAAATTGACCGGAAGGCTGGATGCGACCCGGCTGCTGCCTTCTGCTATCGAGCACGGAGTGGCATATGTGCCGGGCCAGCCCTTCTTCGTTGACGAGAGCGGAGCCAACACCCTGCGCCTGGCGTTCTCAAAAGAATCGCCCGAAAAAATCATCGAAGGTGTTGAGCGATTGTGCCAAATAGTGAGAGGCGCTGCTGCCAAATAGTGAAAGCCGGAGAGATGAGCGCAGATTCTTACTACTACGAGATATTGGTAGAGAGTGACTTACCAGCTACAACGGATCGCGGTTAAGCCGACATTCGGTCAATCTAACATTTTTCAGGCGCAACAATTCTTTCAATGTGATTGAAATCGCTTTCGCTTGAAACCGTTTTCCATCAGAATGGCAATGATAAAAGCTGTCAGTAAAGGCCGAACTGACTTTGACAGGTTCAAGCCTGGTTATGGAACGGCAATTGTTATAGTAAAGATCGTTAAGAATGAATTTGATAAGTCTCTGTGAATTGAACCTTATTCTATACAAGTTTTAACTGAATTCGCCCCCCCCCCCGTATTGCCCCCCGCCCCTATCGGACAAAGCCCCCCGCTTGTTCCGATACCGTCGCCGCAGCGTCAAAGGAAGATTGTAAAAACACGGCAGGAGTGTGTCTTCTACGCTGCGGCGGCTTTGCCTTCAGCGCAACCCGCTTCTCATTTATCAATCGAGTTTGCGGGGCTTTGAGTGGGCTGAGTAGAGACTGCGACAACGATTCCCTTATCAGTGGCAAGCACAAGCGTATCATCGGAAAAGATGGGATCGGCTACGATTTCCGCCCCGCGATCCAGCTTATAATAATTCACACGCCGCCCGTCGGAGGTGAGAAAGACGGCCACATGATTTCCACGCAAGGGAGCGATCATTGTAGCATCGCCCTCGACTATCGGGTCGGCCGTGATGCGATTATCGAGTCTGCGTTTCCATATTCGATCCCCGCTCGATAGCGCGAGCGCGTAAATGAAATTATCAAACGAAGCCACAAGCACGCGGTCGCCCGTCAGCACGGGCGAAGCCTCTATCGCTGCTCCTGTACGCGAACGCCATCGCAGCTTTCGAGTATTCAGGTCGACCGCGTACAGATAGCCGTCGCCTGACCCGAAATATATTTCGTTCTCGCCGATTGCAGGGCGTCCCCTGATCTTGCCTCCCGTCTGAAACTTCCATATCTCGCGCCCGCTTTTCGCATCCACGCCGCGCAATGCCCCGTCATCACTGCCAAAATAGATAGCCCCCTCGGTCAATAGCGCCCGCCCGCGCACCACATCCTGTGTCTCTACTTTCCAGATTATCTCTCCGGTTTCTGCGCTCAGAGCATAAAAGGCTCCGTCCGCGCTACCCGCATAAATCCTGTCAGCGCCAATCTCAAGCGGCGATGTGTAGGGTCTTGAATAATCGCGCGCCCAGACGGTCAGGCCGGTTGTCTTATCCAGAGCTCGCAACGATGCGCCCGCTTCCGACCCGTCCTCAGCCGTCTTGCTCGTAGCTACATAGATTACCTTTTCACCCGCAACAACCGGCGCAGAGATCTCTCCTCCAGGCTCGCTGGACCAAAGCATCGCTCCCGATTTTCGATCAAGGCATATGACGCGCCCCTCCGCGAGAGGAAGGTATATGCTCGAACCATCGAGTGTGGGTTTAAGCATAGACGCATTGTCGGTCAGATAGTGCCATGAGTTCTTGAATGGAAGCGCCATTGGTGAACTGGATGTTGCGCCGGCTTCGGCAGGGGTAGCTTCCCTTTGTATGCCGCTTTGTGCGGGTTTTGCGCTTGCGGTTTCCTGCGCAGACTGAGGTGAAGATGGCGTAGTTGTCTGCGCCAGACAGATATCAATCGGCGCAAACATGAAGGTTATGAATATGAAAATAGAAATTCGCATTAATTAAACATCGCCGAGGCAAGCGATTTCCAGGAAGATATTTTATTGCGCGCACCGGGTTGCAGTCAAAGTGAAGAATCCGAGCACATTAATGCAAGATCATATTCAAAGACGAATCAATGCCGTCTACACCGATGAAAACCGCAATAAAGCGACATCCCAGCCGGTCTCTAATTCTTTGCCTTCATCGGCATAGAGCGGCGCTGACTCGCGTTTCGCGCGCGATTGTTTCACTTAGTCTTCTGATCGTGCTTTTCTTTCAGTTGCCTGTTGTAAGCCTGACCGCGATCATATCCTATGCGAAAGGCTTTCTCTCGACATTCATCTCCATAGCACTCAACCAGATAACCAACTGCCTCATCATAAGGTAACTCGCGCCTTTCCGGGTGCAGGGATGCCTCGAATCCGCGACGATAATGCGGCTCGTCGGTTGCGAAGTCTCCTCCCTGCTCGGAATAGTGCTCGTTTTCGACATCCCTGAGGCCAAGCCACCAGTCCTCGCGCGCCGCGTCCAGGCTTTCGGCTCCAGCCTGTTCCATGATTTTGCGCGCTGCCACAGCCTGTTCCTCATCCTCTGCAATCGCTATCACAACGGAATGCCCCTGTCTGAGCGCATCCTCGTAGAGGTATAGCTCGTCCTTCGGCAATCCTTTAGCCATATCATCTTCAAGGGCCGCGCCCGCCGCCGCGCCGCCGATTGCGCCACCTGTTCCAAATAAGGCAGCGCCAATAAGTCCTGTGGCTATGATAGGACCAACGCCCGGCACAAACAGGCTGGCTGCCGCCGCCCCCAGGCTTAGACCTCCTGCCGCGCCTATTGCTCCGCCAACAACGCCGCCTAAAACGGCTCCCATTCCTGATTGCTCGGTTTCAGTAGTTGGCACAGCCCTGACCTGCTTTTCGGTAACCTGGGGAGTCAAAAGATCGATTCTGTCCCGAGCTATGCCGATAGACCTCATTTGCTCGACCGCGTGTTGCGCATCCGAGCGCGATTCGAATATCCCTACTGTGCTTTTCATTCGCTTTCTCCTAGTTCAATAAATGCTCTTCTGGCTCCAATAAGCCGCTTTCTCAATCCAGATAGCGTAGTCTTTTAGTGCGCCATCTTCCCAATTATTGCCTGGAGTGCTTCCTTTCGATTCATTCGGAAGCACAAAAACAGGCAACCGTATATATAATCGCAAGGCGAATGCCACGCTTCGTAAACTTGTCAGAGACTAGAAATAATATCGTTACAAAACAGTTTGCCCATATCTTTATAAATGTGCGAAAATGGACATTCGCAGATCCTATGCGTTTCGTTTTGTGTCTGTAAGTGCATAAATATCATAAATTATCCAAAAAGAAAATTAACTTCAATGTTAGCCTGTAGTGTAATTTTTGTTAAAGCGATTGTAGGTTCCGAATGGAAAATCTTGGAAGTGAGAGATGAGTTCCCGGGCGATTAAAATTCAACGAATCAGGGAGTAAAGCCATCGTGAGGTCGGCTTTTCATTTATCTGAAAGAAATCTTTGACATAGAAACCGGCGTTGAGCGCTGCGAGAAAAGCAGCGCGGGTCGCTTTACGCCATTCGATTGCGGCATCAGGGTCGGTTTGTTTGAGGGAATTGATCTGATGGGGGATTTCAATCAGAGATTGATTACCGGATAGAGGGGAGTTGAGGTCAGCGAGGTGTGGTTGCCCGTCTTCGGAGCGCAACAGCAAAACCGCAGAGTCGATTACATGCGGCTTGATATGAGGGTCGAGGTTTTTCGCCTGCACCCCACGGTCATAGTAACTTACACGTTTTTGCACGCGGTCGTCTGCAATCGGCCAGTTCACCCAGAGCCGGTCTGTGCCGAAGTCCTGGTGTAAGGGGCTCGATGTCGCCTCGCCGTAAAAATTCACTATATAGCGGCGAGCTATGACGCCGAGCTTGCCAAAGTTCAAATGCGCATTCAGGCTCTGAAGCGGGTCGAACGTCCATGTGATTTCGCTCAAACCCTTTTCAATCGCGTACTCGCGCTGGGCTAGTTTGAGCTTAAATCCTGCTTGCAGGTTGCGATAATCAGGCTTGACCGCGAGCATATGCGAATGGATGGAGAGATGCCCGTGTTCGTGTGCCGGGAAACCGTAAACAAAACCTATCATCGTTTCGCCTTCGAAGGCGCACAGCAACATGCCGCCGGCCCACTGTGTCGCAATCATCGTGGCCATAGGTACTATGTCGAGATCGCTAAAGCTCCACACCTCTTTTTGAAGCTCTTCAACGGCGTGAAATTCGGCCTCTCCTTCGACCTCGCGTATATAAAAATGTCTTCCGTTTGTATCCCACTCAACCATAGTGTTATCAAGACTGATGCGCTCAGTCTATCCTCAGAGGCGAGGCTTGCCAAGCGGTCTTCAATCGGGTTGTTTATCTAATTGTCTTTGAATCGGTTGCTGCTCGCCCGATTGAGAGGTTACAATCAAGTTTCTCGAACTGCCTTTAGAAGCTACGCGGCAAGGAATTTTTTCCAGGGATGTGTCTGCCGCGACCCGTGCCAGTGGAGTCAGTTCGCCTTTCCGCAGCTAAATTCAAATTGAGGACCAGCTAAGATTATGGGAGCTAAAACCGTTGATAAAAACGTCGTTTCTGGAAGTCAGATAGAGCAAAAGCATCCCAAGGGGCTTTACGTCCTTTTCGCCACAGAGATGTGGGAGCGCTTCAGCTTTTATTCCATGCTGGCGCTATTTACGCTCTACCTGCAAGATCCCCGCGAGGGATTTGGATGGACTTCCGAACAGGCAACGGCCCTGTATGCCAATTACCTGATGTTTGTTTACGCGAGCCCTCTGGTAGGCGGCTGGCTGGCCGATAAAAAACTGGGCTATCGCCGGGCTGTGATGATAGGCGGAGTTTTCTTTATGGCGGGGCATCTCTTGCTATCTTTCCGGTCGCTGACGGCAGTTTACGCGGCTTTGACTTGCCTGGTCATCGGAAACGGTCTCTTCAAGCCAAATGTCTCCACAATGGTCGGCAATCTATATTCGGAAGGAAGCCACCTGAAAGATCGCGCTTACAACATATTTTACATGGGCATCAACATAGGCGCGTTTATTGCCCCCATCATAATGGAGATAATCAAGCAGAAGTGGGGCAACCATCCTGCATTCGCCGTGGCCGCGTTCGGAATGTTGATTTCGGTCGGTATTCTCTGGAAATTTAAGAAGTATGTCGAAGATACGACCGAAAAGCCGCTCAACCAGCAACCTGCTGGTCAAATAACCGACGAAGCTGCGGTGGCCGTCGACGCGCCGCCAAAAGGCGTAAGCCGTCATCAGGAGGAAGCCCTGGCGCGGCAAAACCTCATGGAGACCGTACCCGAGTGGAAACGCATCGCCGCGCTTTGTGTGATATTTTTGATCGTCATCGTTTTCTGGATGGTATTTCACCAGAACGGATCGACGCTGACTTATTGGGCCGATAAGAACACGGAATGGAGTGTGTCGGGCACTATCTCAAATGCGATCAATCCCTTCTGGGTCGTCACTCTCACTTTTCCATTGGTGTGGTTCTGGAAATGGCTCGACAAGCGAGGGCTTGAACCCTCAACTCCTACCAAGATGGCCATGGGCATGACGCTTACGGGATTGAGTTTCTTTATTCTCTATTTCGCTGCGAAGATTGGCGAGGCAAGCGTTACCGGGGCCGATCCTTATGCTTTCAAAGTGTCGCCTGTCTGGCTTATTGCCTCATACGCAGTTGTGACTCTCGGAGAGTTGATGCTGTCTCCGATGGGGCTTTCGCTGGTTTCAAAAGTAGCCCCTCTGCGTATGCGCGGCCTGCTGATGGGAGGCTGGTTCGTAGCAACTGCCCTCGGCAACAAGCTCACTATGATCGGCATATACTGGGACCGATGGCTGCATTCGAGCTTCTTCGCCATTCTCGGTCTTTGCGCGCTCTTTATGGCAGTGGTCTTGTTCTTCTTATTGAAACCGCTCAAGAAGGCTATGCCGGGGGTTTGACCTCAAGAACTCTTATTTGCATGAATTGACCCGTGAACGCCGAATGATAAAAACGGATATTATACCGTACCTGTCATTCGGCGTTTATCTTTTTATCCGACAACCCAATTCGGAGGATCGATGAAAGATCGCACGTCTTCAACCAGACACCCGGTCCTGCTTCTATTTATTGCCGTTTTGGCAGTGGGACAAATCCCGACAGCCTTTGCCGCGCAAAAAGCGACAGCCGCGAAAAAGACGGCAACTGCGCAAAAGGAGGCAGCTGCGCAAAAGGAGACAGCTGCGCAAAAGGGCGCGGACTCTTCCGGCAAGCAATTCGATCTGACCATCGACAATATAATGCGAGGGCCGGAACTCGTGGGTTATGAACCACGCGCCGTTCGCTGGTCGCCCGATAGCAGTCGCATCTATTTCGAATGGAAGCAGGCGGGCGATCCGAGGAGCGCGGATTTCGACACATATGTCGTGAACCGCGACGGAACGAATCTGAAAAAGCTCACCCGGGAAGAGGCCAGAAATGCGCCTCCAAACTCGGGCGAGCCGTCGCGGGATAAGAGACTGACTGTCTATGTTGATGATGGAGACGTATTCGTCTATGACAATCAGGCTATGCAGCGACGGCAGATCACCGATACGACTGATGTGGAATCCGACGCGCATTTCACCTCTGACCAGCGCCATATCTATTTCACTCGTTCGAATAATCTTTTTGTGATGTCGCTCGATACGGGGTCGCTCGTTCAGATGACCGACATTCGCGCGGCGGGTTCGCCCGCTCAACAGGAAGCGGGCGGCTCTAAAGAAAAGCGCGGCACCGAGAGTCAGGAATACCTTAAGAAGGAAGAGCGCGAACTGATTGATGCGGTCAAACGCCGAGCCGAAAAACGCGAGCAGGACGAAGAGAAGCGCAAACTCGAAAACCCGCGCAAGCCCTTTCAACTCCAGTCGCGTCAGCAGGTCGTCAGCCTGCAACTCGCGCCCGGTCAGAATCGCGTCATCGCAACTGTGATCGAACGGCCCGAAGGCGCGAAAAATACCGAGGTCCCAAATTACGTTACAGAGTCGGCCTACACCGAAGAGATTCCGGGCCGGACCAACGCGGGCGAAAGACAATCGCGCAGCCGCCTTGCGATCATCAGCGTTCAGACGGGCGAAGTCAAATGGGTGGATCACGGCCAGAAAGAGGTTGCTCCCCGTACGCTGGCCAGGACCGAGAAGGCTACTGCCGAGCGTGTCGAGAGGAACGAGGGTGAACAGACTCAGAGTCAAACAACCAGTCAGGCCGAGGAAAAACAGAGCGAGGAAGAGACGAATCAGGCGGCGCGCAAGGCCGAGCAGCGCGAGCGTGATGTGAGATTGTTCCGACCTCTCTGGTCCGAAGATGGAACGAAAGCGGTCTTACTTGCACGCTCTGCCGACAACAAGGACCGCTGGATACTCGCGCTCGACCCTGAAACGGGCAAGACTCGCGTCATCGCAAGCGATCACGACGACGCGTGGATAGACGGCCCCGGTTCGTTCACCCTCGGATGGATGAAAGACGACCGCCATATATATTTTCAATCCGAACGCACGGGCTATTCGCACCTCTACACCGTAGCCTTTGACGGAGGCGATTCCCAACCGCTCACATCGGGCAGGTGGGAGGTCACAGACGCGGATCTGTCGGATGACAAGACAAAATTCTTTCTCACAACGAGCGAAGTCTCGCCCGGCGAGCGACACTTTTACGTGATGCCCGCCGAAGGCGGCACGCCCGTAAAAATCACATCCAATCCCGGCAACAACCGCGCATTTGTCTCGCCCGACGAACACAGCCTTGCGGTCATTTATTCATACAGCAACCGCCCGCCCGAACTCTTTATTCAGGATAACCGCCCGGGGGCCGACCGCATAAAAGTGACCTCATCACCCGCGCCCGATTTCTGGAACTATGATTGGATAGACCCTCCCATAGTTACATTCGCCGCGCGCGACGGGGCCACGGTTTATGCCCGCCTCTACAAGCCAAAGAATTTCAAACGCGGAGGCCCGGCCGTGATCTTCGTGCACGGCGCGGGCTATCTGCAAAACGTCCATCGCTGGTGGTCAAGCTACTCGCGCGAATATATGTTTCATCATTACCTGATGGAGCATGGCTATCTTGTGCTGGATGCCGATTACCGGGCATCTGCCGGGTACGGGCGCGACTGGCGAACGGGCATCTATCGTCACATGGGCGGCAAAGACCTGGACGACCAGGTAGACGCGGCTCGATGGCTTGTGAGCGAGTACGGTGTCGATTCGAAACGGATAGGAATCTATGGCGGCAGCTACGGCGGATTCATTACCCTGATGGCGATGTTTACGACCCCCGATGTCTTTGCCGCAGGTGCGGCGCTCAGACCCGTTACCGATTGGGCGCACTATAATCACCCATACACGACAAATATACTCAATGAGCCGCAGGAAGACCCCGAAGCCTACAAACAATCCTCGCCGATATATTTTGCCGAAGGGTTGAAGGGGGCGCTTCTGATCTGTCACGGCATGGTAGACACAAACGTTCATTTCCAGGACAGCGTGCGCCTCGCGCAGAGGTTGATCGAGCTTCGCAAGGAGAACTGGGAACTGGCCGTCTACCCGGTGGAAGATCATGGCTTCATCGAGCCGACAAGCTGGGCCGACGAATACAAACGCATCTACAAATTGTTTGAAAAGAATCTGGAATGAAGGCGTGATTCGTGATTCGTGATTCGTGATTCGTGATTTTTAGACTGGCCGCAGGTTCAAGTGAGCGCGAGGCCCGCAATCGACTGATAAAGCCATAGCCATCTTCGCCGGGCATTTCTATATCAGAGACCAGAACTTCGGGAGTCCAGATACCAACCGGCCACGCTGCATTATACGTCAACGCGCCTCAGAAATGAATCAGGCGACTTTCGCCATTCCGCTCTCTTGAGCCCTCGGCTGGTGCGGACTCGCCTTCATTCGTAGTATCATTGATCTTAACAGCGACAAAGAAAACAGAGAGGTATTAAATCTAATGAAGTGCCCTATATGCGGAAAAGCGACTGAGTGGAAAGACAACCCTGATCGCCCGTTTTGCTCTGAAAGATGTCGCATCATTGATCTCGGCAACTGGGCATCGGAAGACTATCATGTCTCGTTACCTTTGACCGATGTTGATGAGATTGCAGAGAATCAGCCCGAAACTTGAAAGAGCATTGGCTTGAAAGAGCATTAGGATGGAGGTAATAGATGGCAGACGATAATGCCACCTCTGATGAGACGATGTGGACGCCGGGTCGCATACTTGCAACCGCCGTGGTCGCCGTGCTTGTTGCAACGATAGGCTATGTGTTTTTTTTCGGTCACGTGGATGTGAAGACGGATTCGAGAGTTGCGCTGCCGGGCACGCCCGTGTCAGATACGACTACGACCGTCGTTAGCGATTTCAGCATACCGACGATGGACGGCGCGACGATAAATCTGTCGAATTATCGCGGCAAGGTTGTAGTGCTCGACTTCTGGGCTACGTGGTGCCCGCCCTGTAGAGAAGAAATCCCTCAACTCGTAAGAATCGCCGACCAGAATCGCGCTCGCGGGCTCGAAGTGGTCGGTCTGCATATAGACGACCGGGGAAGGTCCACGCCCGATGCCATTCGCCGCTTCAGGGACCGGTACAATATCGATTACACAATCGGCATGGCCTCAGATCAAATGTTTCTCGATTATCTCGGTCGCGAAGACGACACTATCCCGCAAACGCTCGTTTTCGGGCGCGACGGAAAACTCGTAAAACACCTGATCGGCTACACGGATTCGCATGCCCGCGTGCTCGATGAGGCAGTCAACAGCGCGCTCGCCCAACCCTGAATAAGTTTTGAGTTTTGAGTTTTGAGTTTTGAATCCTGAGACCTGAGCACGGTACCGGCATTTTCAAAACTCTCCCTCAATTCAAAACTCAAAACTCAAAACTCAAAACTTGAAAGTGTGGGAGGTTTATGCGAAAAGCGAAGATAGTTGCAACTATTGGTCCGGCGTCGGAATCCGAAGAGTTGTTGCGTGCGCTCATGACGACGGGGATGGATGTGGCGCGCATCAATATGTCGCACGGAGAGCGCGAGCATCACGGCCTTGTCATAGATCGCATCCGCAAAGTTGCAGCCGAACTCGATAAAGACGTGGCTGTAATGCTGGACCTTTCAGGCCCGAAGATTCGTACCGGGCGTCTGCGAAATACAGAAGTGGTGCTCAAAGAAGGCGCTCAGGTATCAATCACAAGCGAAGATATCGAAGGCGATGCGGCCCGCTTTTCTGCCAACTATCCGTTGCTTGCAAGCGAAGTCAAACCCGGCGACCGAATACTCATCAGCGACGGCGAACTTGAGCTTAAGGTTATCGACACCACCGACACCGACGTCCGAGCCAGAGTCATTCACGGCGGAGTGCTCGGCGAGCGCAAGGGTATAAATCTGCCCGGCGCTCAAATCTCGATCCCTTCCACCACTGAAAAAGATATCGTCGATTTGAAATTCGGAATCGAGCGCGGCATAGACATAGTGGCTCAATCCTTTGTCCGGCGAGCCGAAGATTGCCGCCGCACGCGCGAATTGATAAAGGAGTTTGGCGGTTCGGCTCGGCTGATAGCGAAGATAGAAAAACCCGAAGCCGTCGATGACCTCCAAAATATCCTCGATGTTGCCGACGGCGTGATGGTAGCGCGTGGCGACCTGGCCGTAGAGACTTCGACCGCCCGCGTGCCCGTTCTGCAAAAAAAGATAATCTCCGATGCGCTGCTTGCCGAAAAGACCATTATCACCGCGACTCAGATGCTACAGTCGATGATCGAAAATCCGAGGCCGACTCGCGCCGAAGCCTCCGATGTGTCGAATGCTGTGCTCGACGGGTCGGACGCGGTGATGCTGTCGGGCGAAACTGCTGTAGGTCGGTTCCCGGTTGAGACGATTCGGATAATGGACGAGATCATTTGCACTACCGAGGAGATAGGGTTCACAAACAACGCCGCTATAAGGCAGACGATTTTTAAATTGCGACACGGCTCTTATGGCCGGGCCATTGCCAAGGCCGCCGCCTTTGCCGCCGAAGAGATTGATTGCCGTCTGATCGTAGTCATATCTGAGAGCGGGCACATGGCACGCCGCATGGCTGCGCTCCGTCCGCGCCAGCGAATCATCGCCTTTACGACTCGCAAACAGAGCTACGCGCAATTGGCCGTAACCTGGGGTGTCGAGCCATACATGCTTCGGGCCAACCCTGTTGAAAAAAAATCGCTTCTGGCAGAGGCCGATCAGATATTGCTCAAGCGGGGGCTTGCCGCGCGTGGCGAAGGCGTAGTCGTGATGGCGGGCAAGCTCGACGATCCCATCATATCGCTTTCGATGAAACTCCATCGCGCAGGCAATCTGACGGAAGAAAATATTTGATCCGTCAAATCAACGAGGGAAGCGAGATCGAGAGAAACTTGATAGAATAGATTTATCTGCGGACGCTCTTATTTTTTGGTAAGGAGTATCAGATGGCAGACGAAGAGAGAGAAAACTGCTCGCACGTAAGCTGTAATTGCGCGCAGCCCGAAGACGGCAGCTATTGCAGCCCTTATTGTGAAACGGCGGGCGATTCGGTAGAGCTTGCCTGTGATTGCGGTCATCCCGGCTGTTCCAGCCAGCTCTAGGTTTTGGATTCAGGCGAGCAAATGAGGCAAGGGGCGCAGGCTCCTTGCCTTTTTTTGAAAGAATTTCAAAAGATGATAACCCTGCAAACCTGTCAAAAGAGCGCAATTTCATCATGCGTTTATTTTTGAGGCAAAACCTTTCCGCTCGCGTGTGGCTCGGTCTTTTCACAATCATTGCCGCGCTGCTGCTGGCTTTTATCCCGCTTCCCCGGGCGTGGGTCGAGCGCTTTTACACAAACGGTTTTTATCTTACTTTGCAGCCCTTGCTTACGTCTTTTACAAACCTGCTACCGTTTGCGCTGGGCGATGTTCTGCTTGTTGCCGTGTTGATTGCTGCGCCCGTCTGGTGGTCATATCGCATCAGAAAAGCAGGGAAGGGGAGACGCTTGAGAGCCCTGCCGCTGCTCTTTTTTCACACCCTCGTGCTGACGGCGGCAATCTTTCTGCTCTTTGAGATTCTGTGGGGGCTCAATTATCTGCGCGAGCCGCTTGTCGGAAAACTCGAATACGACAACCAGCGCCTGAGCGTGGAAGCGCTGGGCCTGCTGAGAAGAACGACAATCGAAAATCTCAACGCGATTTCGGGGGAGGTAAGGGCAGGCGACTGGCCCTCTGATGAAGAGATGCGGAGAATGCTTGCCGCGTCGTTCAACAGGGTAGTCGTCGATCTCGGAGACAGAAGCGGCATCACTCCCGGGGTTGCCAAGACTTCGATTCTCAACCCCTATTTCAAGACTACTGGAATCGAAGGCTTCACCAATCCGTTTGGGCTTGAGGTCATACTCAACGCCGAGTTGTTGCCGATTGAAAAGCCGTTCACGCTGGCACACGAATGGGGGCATCTGGCGGGGTTTGCCGATGAAGGCGAGGCCAATTTTGTCGCCTTGCTCTCATGTCTGCGATCCGAATCGGCGGCGGTGAGGTATTCGGGATGGCTGGCGCTTTATATGTATCTGCCGCGCCGGAGCGAGGAGGAAAATACGACTGATGCGCCTCTCCAACTCGCGCCTCAGGTCATAGCCGATCTTCGCGCTATAAGCGAGCGGGTGAGCAGGGGGCTGAACCAACAGGCGAGCCGCATGCAATCGGAGATGTATGACCGTTTTCTCAAGGCCAATCGCGTGCAGGCGGGCATTGCCAGTTATGGCCTGTTTGTGCGACTGGTGCTGGGAACGCGCTTTGAACCCGACTGGGTTCCCGCCCGCCGCCAGTGAAATCGGAAGGAAAAAATTTGCCACAGACCACAGAGCCACAGAGATTTTTTGTAAGCTTTTCTCTGTGACTCTGTGGCTCTGTGGCTATTTCTGATCTCCTACAAAAGTTTGACTCATTCCCGATGGGCCTTTATACTGTCGCTGATTTGCGTAGATTTTTCATTAGCTCAATCGCTCTCAACCGAATTTAGAACACCAGAAGCAAGGCTATGGATGCTTCCCATTCTCTTTCGATAAGGGAATGGTATTTTCTTAAGGGGATTTGAGAAGGAACCAGCCAGGTCCTTTTTCCACAAGCAATCGCCATGTCTGACACAAAGATGGAATCGGATACACCGGTTCTGAGCCGTAATTATAACCTGGGCAATTTTTTCGATGAGATGTTTTCAAACTCAGGCGAGCCGCGCCCGCATTACCGCGTCCTTTATGATCGCCTCTCTTCCTTGAGCACCAGTGATCTGGATGAGCGCTGTCGCGCCGCCGATATTTCGTTTCTCTATCAAGGGATCACCTTCACCGTTTACAACGAAGACGCGGGGATAGAGCGAATCTTTCCATTCGATCTGATTCCGCGCATCATCTCGCACGATGAATGGGAGATGCTCGAGCGGGGGCTCACCCAGCGCATAACGGCGCTCAACCATTTTCTGCACGATGTATATCACGACCAGCGCATAATAAAAGACCGTCGCATCCCGCCCGAACTCGTCTTTGGCGCAAAGCATTACCGCCGCGAGATGATCGGCATTGATGTGCCGCGCAACGTCTATGCCCACATCATAGGCACGGATTTGATTCGCGATCACGACGGCAACTATTACGTCCTCGAAGACAATCTTCGCTCGCCTTCGGGCGTAAGCTACATGCTGGAAAACCGGCAGGCGATGAAGCGATGTTTCCCGCGCCTGTTCGAGCGCTACGGCGTGATGCCGATAGATCATTATCCGCAGGAATTGCTCAACATGCTCTGCTCGGTCGCGCCGCGCGAAGCCTATGATCCGAACGTAGTGTTGCTGACGCCGGGCATCTATAACTCGGCCTACTTCGAGCATTCGTTTTTGGCGCGGCAGATGGGGATCGAAATAGTCGAAGGCCGCGACCTGATCTGCCACAACGATAACGTCTACACCCGCACGACCCGAGGGCTCAAGCGGGTCGATGTAATCTATCGCCGCGTGGATGATGACTTCCTCGACCCTATGGCGTTTCGCAGCGACAGCGCGCTCGGTGTGGCCGGGTTGTTGAATGCCTATCGCCGGGGAAAGGTCACGCTCGCAAACGCCATAGGCACAGGCGTGGCAGACGACAAGGCCGTTTACGCATACGTGCCGGAGATGATTCGTTACTATCTGGGCGAGGAGCCTATACTAAACAATGTGCCTACCTATCTTGCGAGCGACGACAAGCAGCGCGCCTATATGCTCGCCAATATGGAGAAGCTGGTTTTGAAGGCGGTGAACGAAAGCGGCGGCTACGGCATGCTTGTAGGCCCGCATTCGAGTAAGGCCGAGCGCGAGGAGTATGCTGAAAAGGTCAGAGCCAATCCGCGAAATTTCATCGCGCAACCGACCATCTCCCTGAGCCGACATCCGACATACATAGAAGGAGAATTGCGCGGCTGCCACATTGATCTTCGCCCCTACATACTCAATGGTGAGAAGATAACAATCGTAGCCGGTGGGCTGACGAGAGTCGCCTTGCGCTCGGGCTCACTCGTAGTCAATTCTTCGCAGGGCGGCGGCAGCAAAGACACCTGGGTGTTGAGCCATTAAGTTAAATCGTTGATCGGATTTTCTATGCTTTCACGTGTTGCAAATTCGCTTTACTGGATGTCCCGCTACATCGAGCGGGCAGAGGACATGACGCGGGTGCTGGCGGTAAACTTTTACACTCTGCTCGATGCCCGCCAGATGGACAGCGAGCAGGGCTGGCGGCCCTTGATCGCGATTACCGGCGACGAGCCTTTGTTCAATCAGCATTATGATGCCTACAACGCCGCAAACGTGATCGATTTCATACTCTGGAATCAGCACAACCCGAATGCCGTTGTGTGGTGCATAACGCTTGCGCGCGAGAACGCCCGCAGCGTTCGCGAGCAGATCAGCAAGGAGATGTGGGAGTACCTGAACCGCCTCTATTTTGCGACGAAAGAGGCCAACCGCGCGGCCATATCGCGCGCGCCGCTCGAATTTTTTGGCGAGATTCGCGACGGTTCGCACGCATTTCAGGGGATCACAAACGAGACGATGACACACGGCGAGGCGTATCAGTTTATTCAACTCGCCAAGCATCTGGAGCGCGCCGAAAAGACCGTACGCATACTCGACACCAAGTATCAGGCTATCAGCCGCCTTTCGGAATCATCCGAAGACGCGCCTCTGCAATTGATGGCGCTGTTAAAATCGTGCAGTGCCTTCGAGCCTTTTCGCAAAGCAAACGCTTCACAGATACAGTCTCCATTGATAATCGAATACCTGCTGCTCAATCGCGAGTTCCCGCGCGCCGTGGCTTACTGTTTGAACCGCAGTCTGCAAGCCATAAACGCTATTTCGGGGATAGACGAAGCGGCGAAGCATCTTCAGGCATTGAGCCATCCTCAACGCACGCTCGGGCAGATGGTCGCCGAACTTGAGTATCTTGATGTGCGTGAAATACTCGACGAAAAGCTGCACTCCTATCTCGATCAACTCATAATCCGCATCAACCGCGCCGCCGCCGATGTGACGCACACCTACTTCAGCACGCAGATAATTTTGCCGGAACTGCACCCGCAACAGGCGCAGCAACAGCAGACGCTCGAAAGCGGCGCTGCCACGGAACAGCCATTTATTTATTGATTCCCGACATTTGTGAGAACTATGAAACTACGCATCGAACACACGACCGTTTTTTTCTACGATAAGCCGATCAGCGAGGCTTACACCGAGATGCGGCTTGCGCCGATGGATAATGCCGGTCAACGCCGCATGTACTTTAATCTGGCGACCGAACCGCGCGGCGAAGTAACCAGATACAGAGACCGCTACAACAATGAAGTCCATTACTTCGATGTGCTGCAACCGCACGGAGAGTTGAAGGTGACGGCGCGGAGCGAAGTTTACACGGCGGAAAGTTTTACAGATGAACAGAAAGAGCTATCGCCTCTCGATCAGTACGATTTTCTGTCGCCTTCAATCTATGCGCCAAAGGGCGAGGTCTTTGCCGAACTGGCCGGGTCGTGCGAAAGCGGGGACGATTTGATCAACAGGGTTACGAGGTTGATGGAGAAGGTGCACGCCGCAATCAAGTATGAGCGCGGCGCGACCGACGTAAAGACGAAGGCCGATGAGGCTCTGCGGATAGGGCGCGGCGTCTGTCAGGACTATTCGCACGTGATGATAGCGGCCTGTCGCAGCGCGGGCTTGCCGGCGAGGTATGTCAGCGGCTATCTGAACAGTCCCTCCGCGCAGGAGAACGGGCATTCCGCCACGCACGCCTGGGTAGACGTGTTTATATCGGGCGAAGGATGGGTGTCGCTCGACCCGACTCACAATCGCAAACAGACCGCCAAGTATGTGCGGATGGCCATCGGGCGCGATTATGCCGATGTGCCGCCGACCCGAGGCATCTATAAGGGAAATTCCAAGGAACGAATGGAAGTGGATGTAAAGGTGGATGTGATCTGAGTTTAGCTTGCCTGAATCTTGCGTGATGCGTCATCCGTGATACGTGATTTGTGATGCGTGATTCGTGACCGGACCTGTCAGGCAGTCAGCGTTTTTATGCTACCTTCCTATAAATCACGCATCACGTATCACGTATCACTGTTACAGATACGGGACGAGGCGAATTGGAGTAGATGATGCGTCTGGATGTAGGTTGTGAAATAGTGTTTGAAGTGTCTGAGTCATCATTGCTTGTACTGATGCTCAGACCTCGCAGCGGCAGCGCTCAGTGGGTAGCCGAAGAGCGTTACACCTTATCGCAGACCGCGCCTGTTGTGGAATATGTTGATAGCTTTGGGAATCTGTGTCAGAGGATCGAAGCGCCTGCGGGTCGCTTCGAGATTTCCGCAAGCGCCACTGTCGAGACATCCGAAGAGATTGACGTGGAACCGGGTGCGCCCTTCACACCCGTTCAGGAGTTGCCCGACAATGTCCTCCAGTTTCTTTTGCCCAGCCGTTACTCGGAATCCGATCTGCTTGGCGATATGGCGCGACGGCTTACAGAGGGAGCCCTGCCGGGATACGATCAGGTAGCGGCGATACAGAACTGGATTCACTCGAATATCGAATATCGCTACGGCACAAGCGATGCCACGACATCCGCTCGCACTATAGTCGAGAAAAGGGCGGGCGTGTGCCGGGACTTTACGCACCTGGGGATGGCCTTATGTCGCAGCCTGAACATCCCCGCCCGGATGGTTGTCGGATATTTGCACAGGCTCAAGCCTATGGATTTGCACGCGTGGTTTGAAGCTTTTATAGCGGGCAGGTGGTATACATTCGATGCCACTCAGGATCAGCCTCGTGGGGGGCGTATCGCAATCGCCTACGGCCGGGACGCCGCCGATGTGGCGTTTGTAACACAATTTGGCCCGGCCGAACTGATCGAGATGCGCGTGTGGGTAAATGGTTAAACCTCAGAAAGGGCTCACATCTGATTGGTGCAAAGAGGCTAAGAACTCCTTTATAATTAATCTTCCCGGGCGAGGCCAGGCACGAGCAGGCAATAACCGGCGGCTCTTTCTTAACCGCAGGTGACGACCTGAAGAGTGACTGGCGGCATTACGTTAGAACATAACCTGCCGAGCGCCGGAAGGGGCGCTGGCAGGGTTGATTGGAGATCAACGATGTCTATTCGACCAGTAAAGCGACTCAGCAAGTCCAAGCCTGCGCTCGAAGGCGCGGGCGTCCGGCTGCATCGCGCCTTCGGTTTCGGCAACACTTCTGACTTCGATCCCTTTCTGCTGCTCGACGACTTCCGCAACGACATTCCAGAAGATTACCTTGCGGGCTTTCCCTGGCACCCTCACAGGGGAATTGAGACGATTACCTATGTGCTGGCGGGCACAGTCGAGCACGGCGACAGCATGGGCAACAGCGGCTCGATTGGGGCCGGGGACGTTCAGTGGATGACGGCGGGCAGCGGCATCATCCACCAGGAGATGCCAAAAGGAGACCCGGCGGGGCGCATGCACGGTTTTCAGTTGTGGGCCAATCTGCCTGCGGCGCTGAAAATGACAGCGCCTCGTTACCAGGAAGTAAAGGCTCCCGACATCCCCGTTGTGACCGATGATGATGGAACGCAGGCGCGAATCGTGTGCGGAAGCTTCTGGGGAACGAAGGGGCCCGTCGACGGCATCGCAGCCGATCCGATCTATCTGGATGTGTCGGTCCCACCGGGTAAGCGAAAGACGCTTCCCGTCGAGACCTCGCGCCACGCGCTGGCATACGTATTCGCCGGGGCAGGCAAATTCTGTAACGCCTCCGGTCCTCTTGCTGTGCCGACCGAGCCGGTCGGATGGTTGGATACCACGCCTCCGTCTGAGGCCGCTGATCGCTCGCTCGTGCTCTTTGATCGGGGCGACGAGGTGATCGTGCAGGCCGGAGACGAGGGCATAAGATTTCTTCTGGTTTCGGGCCAGCCGCTGGAAGAGCCGGTAGCCTGGTATGGGCCGATTGTCATGAATACGCAAGAGCAGCTTCGGCAGGCATTCGAAGAACTTCAGGAGAACACGTTTTTAAAGCATCGGTCAGTAGAATAAAAAGCTTAAGAGGTTGCCGGTACGGGAGGGGCTTATGAACTCGGACCACACGCGAGAGCAGTCCGGCCCAGACCTCGTCTCGCTTGAAACGATCGTCGTCACACGCACGCGCGATCTTGTAGGCGGCTTCAAGGTCCGGCGTGCGCTGCCTTCGGCGAAACGGCGAATGGTCGGGCCATTTATCTTTCTGGATCAGATGGGCCCCGAGGTGCTACGGGCAAACACAGGGTTGGACGTATTGCCGCACCCACACATAGGGCTTGCGACTGTGACATATCTTTTCGAAGGCGAGCTATTGCACCGCGACAGCCTCGGCACTGTGCAGCCGATCCGCCCCGGCGAGGTCAATTGGATGACTGCCGGTCGCGGCATTGCCCATTCGGAACGCACGCCGCAGGAGTTGCGGCAAACCGGCTCAAAACTCTTTGGCATACAGTCCTGGGTTGCGCTTCCTCTGCGAGACGAGGAAACCGAGCCCGCCTTTGCTCATTACGGGGCGAATGATTTGCCGATCATAGAAGGCGAAGGCAAACGAGTGCGCCTCATCACAGGCTCTCTCTACGGCGCGCACTCATCGGTGGAGACTCTCTCGGATATGTTTTATGCAGATGTAATACTCGATAGCAGCGCACAGCTTCCCCTGCCCACAGACTTTGAAGAGCGGGCCGCCTATGTCGTCGAAGGAGCGGTCACTCTCACAACAGATGATCACATCTTTGGCGAGGGCCAGCTTTTAATCTTCAAGCCGGGTGCGGATATTTCGTTGCGCGCCACAGGATCATCTCCCGCCCGTGTAATGCTGCTCGGGGGCGAGCCAATGGAGGGGCCGCGCCACATCTGGTGGAACTTCGTATCGAGTTCCAATGAGCGCATCGAGCAGGCGAAAGAGGATTGGAAGTCAGGCCGATTCGCTCCCGTGCCCGATGAGACTGAATCGATTGCCCTGCCCAGGTCCGGCCCGCCGCCTGTACGTTACCCCTGAGTCTCTTACCTCGATCAGCCAATAAAGCCTTCTCTTTCAATGTCCCTGTGGGAACTCTGGGCGTTTTTCTCGGCGCAGGCATTTCAATATCCCGTTCCTGAATAACAGAAACACGCTCATTCTTGGAGGCAGTTTATTCTCATTCCGTTTTGTGTTGCTCGCGATAGCCTTTCTTATCCCGGCGTATCTTGGAGCCGTGCAGGGGTATCACCCGCTCGTTCTTATCTCCCCACCCTTTTAGGAAGAGCATGATTTGTCCGACTTCGCTGTTCTCGATTGGAGTTCTAACTCGATGGCGTCGCAGAAATTGATCACGCAATCTCTGCGGAATGCGGCCAGGAAATGGTCAGCAGGATTGCGCTCTCTTCGAGCGCCTCCAGGTCGTGCTCAAGCGCGCGGTCGAGCACGAGCAGATGACCATCCGGCAGCTCAACTGTCTGCTCGGGCAATTGTAGCTTCACAAGCCCGCTCAGCGTATATATCGAAATTCTCGCATCAGCACTGTGCTCTTCAAGGTGACCGCCCTTTTGCAACGCGATCAGCACGATCCTGAAATCAGGCTGCTTCACCAGAGTCTTCGAGTTCCTGCCCGTTCGCAGCCACGCCTCCTCTGCATGGAGTTGCGTGATCTCGTTCGGCAGATTGAAGTCCATTAGCGGTGCGGTCAGGTGTCCTGTCAGCGATTCGTGACCGGTGCGGCCTTGCTTCTCTTGAGCGACCTTCCTCTGCGGTGTAGTCATTTTCTTTTCTCCCTTCCTTATGCCCCGGCGTCCAGGCTATCGTTTGCCGGAAATGGCGTTGCCCACCTTTTCCCACACGTCACCGGCTTTCCGGCGGGTTTCCCCTACTTTCTGCTGTATTTGCCCTTTGCGGCGCTCGGCTCTACCTTCGGCTGCGAGGTCAGAGTCATTGATCAATCTCCCGACCTTATCCTTGATTGCGCCCGCAATTTGTTTGCCTTTGCCTTTGATCTCCTGCCTGTTCCTCATACCTCTCTCCTCCAGGTGATTGCCAACCTCTGGTTGTTGGGATTGACCGGATATCTTAAAGATTGCGCATGTCGGAGCGGCTCGGGAGGCGGCCATAGCATTCCGGGGCAGATAACATTCGATGTGTTGAAAAACCGCTTGCCCACCGAGTCCTTCCCCTTTAGATAGTAGGCCAACCGCGAAGTGGGTTCTGTCCAATATTAAACAATCTGGTGAAGATAATTGGCGAATGCTTATAGGAATGATTGATCGGCGGTCAGCGGACTAAACAACAGAACTAGGCGATATGAGCCAGATAAGCAATGAGTTTCTTTTCATTGATGATGAGGAAGTGCTCGGTGCCACTCTCAATCAGCCCGAGGTTGCGAAATCGCTCCATAAAGACGCTGACCCGGGGCCGCGTTGTCCCGACCATCTCTGACAGTTCCTCGTGTGTGATCTTGTATTCGATGCGCAGGCTTTCAGGGCCTTGTGTGCCGAGGGTGTGAGCCAGTTGTAACAGGGTTTTTCCCAGGCGCTGTTCGCTATCCACCGTCACCAGATGAGCTATAACCTGCTGTTGTTCTGCAATGCGCACGGCGAGGTAGCGGACAAATCCCTCAAGCAGCGAGTTGCTCCCTAACAGCGCAAAGAATTTAGAAGCAGGGATGGCTTTCAAATCGGTATCTTCCATGGCCGTGGCGGTTTCAATGCGTTCGCCTAACCCTGACAGGCTCAACTCGCCGAAAATCTCGCCATCCCCGTGGACGGCAAAGATGCACTCTCTACCTTCGGGCGAGACCATGACGAGTTTTATCTGGCCGCGCTCAATGAAGTAGATAGTCTCGCCTTGTGCTCCACAGGTGTAAACGTTTTCATGCCTTGCGATCTTAATGGAGCGCGAGGCTCGGGTCTCGCGCCGCAAGGAAACGCGCAATTGTTCTATGAAGAGGTCCGTCTGAGGAGTCTGTTGAATCATAGGCTACTATCCTGTCGATGCCTCTGATTGCCAAGGACAGCGCGCCTACTCATCATATAGCAAGACTTATCGAATCGCCATCAGTTCTCCTGCGTGCTCATTAGCTGGCCGCGATAACCGGGCGCCGACGCCAAGACCTCCGAATGGGGCGGGCTAACGGCGAAGATGACCGGCAACATTGGCCATTGTCTAATACTGAACAGCACCCCTTATGCTAGCGGGCCTATACTAATCATGGATTGAATTCACGGGCTGAAGCTCGCGGCGCATCGCTTCAAGCCTCGATAAATCTCGATTTAGAGCGCCCGCAACATTAAGAGAGGCATGCAATGAAAAGTAAAATCTTGAACTGGACGATTGCGGTGGTTGCAATCAGCGCGGTGTCGCTTGTGGGAATGAGCATACCGGCAAACGCCAGGCAACAACCACAGCAAGAACAACAAAAGCAGGACGAAAAACAGCAGCAAAAAAAAGAGAGGAAACAAAAAAAGCAGCAAGTCCAAAAGCAGCAACAGCAACCGAAGCAAGAGCAACAGCACCCCCCACAGCCGCAAGTCCAACAACAACAGCAAGTTCAGCAGGAAAAGCAGCAACAGCAAAAACGGCAACGACAACAGACAGATCAACGGCAAAGACAGGAAACGCAACAACAGCGCGAGCGTCTCCCACAACAGCGTCAGCAGCAACTCATTGAGCAGCAACAGCAGCGTCTGACGCAGTACCGTCAACATCTGGAAGAGCAGCGGCGCGACTCCCAGCAGCATAACGCGCGGCTACGTGAACAAAAGCGCACGGCACAGTACCGTTACCAGCAACAGTACCTACAGCGCCTGCGCCAGCAGCAATTGCGCATCCAGAATGATCGCAATCATAACTACAGCCGAGATCCGTACTTCTACACGGCGCCGAATTATCGTTACAATCGCGGCGGCAGCTACTACGAGACAAACCAATACGGCGCGAATTTGCTCCGGCAAGCCGTCAATAACGGCTATCAGGAAGGCTACAATGCTGGACGGGCAGACCGGCAGGACCACTGGAATTCCAACTACACAGAGTCGTATGCCTATCAGGACGCCAACTACGGCTATAATGGTTATTACATAGGCCAGGACGATTATAACTACTACTTCCGTGAGGGCTTCCAGCGTGGTTATGAAGATGGCTACGCCAGCCGCCATCAATATGGCAGTTATTCTCGTGGCAGGTATAGCATCCTTGGCGCTATCTTGTCGCAGATTCTAAATTTGCAGCCGCTCCGCTAAAGACTGAAACGATGGTGTCTTTAACAAGTGCCCGGCTCCACTGCTCCTGGCTGCTCAGTGGAGCCGGGTCTGCGTAGACTTGACAGCACCGCGATCAACATGGTGGGTTCTGCCATCGCCCCACGAGCCATAGGGAAGGCCGATGTCAAGCACAGAAACGGCCGCACGCAGATCAAGCTCAGAGTGAAGCCGACCGCGCGCAGAAAGAAGCCAACCACGCAAACGAGCAAGCGGCGACCGATCGCGACGCGATGAATCAGGCGCAAATCGAGACCGCAGCCGCGGGCCGAGCAGGCGCAGAATGGTAATCAGCGATACCGAAAAATAGTTTGCCCTGAGTGTTGAGGGCCGAAGCAAGTGAGAGTTCTGACAAAGGGATGCGGGCGCCGCCGAAGTGGCAACGGAGACGGTCGCTGTTGCCCGCTGGATTAAGGAGATCAATCGCCCGGACCTGTTGCCCCGGCCCCATACTCACCCTCGAATGATTCTGGTAATCGTCTAATATAGAACAGACCTGGTCTCTTCTCTGGTGATACAATGGCTGAGAACTGAGTCGGGATTGCTCTCTTCTTCAGCTTCTCTGGAATCATCCAGTCCACCTGAATCCTCACAGTTCGCCTTTTTAAGAAATGGGAAGGAATAGACATGAAAATCCAGGAACGTAAGCTAAACGATATAACTGTGCTTGATCTCGACGGCAATTTTTCCTTGGGAGCGCATGCCGATTTCAAACACCATGTTGAGACCATCATCACGAGTGGAGGCCGCAGACTGCTCATCAATCTGGCGAAAGTGAACTATATGGACAGCAGCGGGCTTGGCGAACTCATCGCTAGCTATACGCAGATGCAACAGGTGAGCGGACATATGAAGTTGCTCAATCTCAGCAAGCGCCTGAATCAATTGCTGATAATCACAAAGCTGATAACCGTCTTCGAGACGTTTGACTCGGAGTCGGAAGCCATATCCAGTTTTGCCGCTGACACGAACCCGGAAATAAAGGTAGTAAGTTCGGTGGCGGGTCAAAACCCTCCGATCCCTCGCCTGTAATTTTGCCGCGCGGCGCGGGCCTTCCCAGGCGGCAATTCGCCGGATGCTTCGAATTTATTTTGCGCCCTGTACTGTATTGAACAGATCGCTTTGAAATTGGCAGATATTATCCTACCTGGCTTCAGGAATATTTGAGCAGTCTACATAAGTGAAACACAAGCAAGGGCAAATAGATTTCCTCACTCACTTTTGTAACCGATACTCAGTCAATTCGGATTATTATGAGGGGGCTGATATGAGCAAAACGGTTTTCGCGGCGAACAACAAGGCTTCGGATTTATCTGTTAAGAGGCGCAAGCATATCTTGTGCGCTGATTACCATGATGATACCCGCGAAATGATGGCCTACTGGCTTGACCTGTGCGGCTACAAAGTGACAACGACGAACTCCTTAGCCGAAACCATGCCCTTAACCAAGAGAGGCGGCTTTGACTTGCTGATCCTTGGCGGCTGGTATCCCGACGGTCTCGGCGTTGAGATGTGTAAGCAGATTCGCACGTTCGATGCTCGCACGCCAATCGTTTTCCTGTCGGCATACGCTTATCCAACCGATTTGACAGTAGGGATTGAGTCGGGAGCGCAAGCCTTCATCAACAAACCGTTTGACCTCGACGTGATGGAAGAGACCATCGAGAAGTTTATTCTGTAGGCGAACCGCCGCTCGCAACTATTCTATATTGCATGGTAAAGAGTCACGATGCCCTGATTGCGGTTCCCGCGCAGTTCGATACTGCTACTGATGTCTGGATTAGGCGGCTAGGCGATGGAAGCGAGGTAAGCCACAAGCTTATGTTCCTTGATGATGAGATGGCGCTCTGCGCTCATCTCAATGAGGCCGAGGTTGCGAAACCTCTGCATGAACACGCTGATTCGCGGACGCGTCGTGCCGATCATCGAGGCCAGTTCTTCGTGTGAAATCTTCAGGTCAATGCGAATGCTGCGCGGGTCTTTTTTGCCCAGCTTTCTGGCGATTTGCAAAAGCGTCTGTCCAAGCCGTTGTTCGCTATCGACCGTCACGAGATTTGCGATGACTTCCTGCTGATCCGCCACGCGCACTGTCAGGTACTTGATAAAGCCTTCCAGCAACGAGTCCGTGGCTAACCGCCCAAGGAATCTGCCGCAGGGAACCTGTTTCAAAACCGTCTCTTCCATGGCGCTCGCGGTTTCGAGCCGGCCCTTTAGTCCCGACAGGCACAGCTCACCGAAAATATCCCCCGCGCCGTGGATAGCCAGCAAGCACTCCTTGCCCTCAGACGAGATCATGACGAGTTTGACCTTGCCGCTTTCGATGAAGTAGACCATCTCGATTGCCTCGCCGACCGTGTAGACATTGCTGTGTTTGGCAATTTTGATCGCGCTGGAATTCCTGGTCTCGCGTTGCAATGAGCCGCGCATCTGTTCTTTGAATAGAATCGTATCAGGATTATGTTCAATCATTCTTATTCATTTTCGTTTCTAGCGATTCTCAGATAAGAATCGCCATTTATCTCTCCACAATAACAGTTTACGCCCAAAATAGAATGACCTCTGTTCAATACAGGACAGTACCTGAATTATCGCCGGTTACTGGCGCAGGCGACCGGCTCCAAAAGATTCAGCATAAATGCCGAATGACTGGCTATGCCGGTTGGGCAGACGCCGAGCGCTTGCTCATTATAAAAAAGCATCTCGGCACTTACCTGGATCGGGTCGTTTTTGCTCCCAACGTTCTTCTGTCGGTCATTCGTTAATATGTTCTTTAATGCACTGAAACCCAAACTGGCGAGGCGTATCATTAAATAGTAATCGGAAGTCGAGTTAAACTGCTCGGGCACCCGACACCGTGAATATAGGAAGAAGACCGGGCATGGAGGTGAGTTATGATTTGGACAATTATCGTTATTCTTCTTATTCTGTGGATGCTGGGAATGATCGCCCACATCGGCGGCGGGCTGATCCACCTGTTGCTAGTTGTGGCGGCAATCGTATTGGTCTTCAACCTGATCAGCGGTCGCCGAAGGGCGATCTAGCGCGATCACGCAAACCGCCCATTCTTGAATGCGGACCGCTGGGAAAGCCCAGATGCCGGTTCCGAATGCCGGCGCATGGTCCCCCAACCGCAGAGCGAACCCTCGCCACATCTGATCTCGTCATCTCGCTACCACCATGTCCAACCTGATGATGCGGCTGCCCGATTCACGGTATAGCGGGATCAGTCGCCCGGATCGCTCGATTCAAAAAGTGAGCAACGGTCATCGAGGCAAAGTGCCGCCAGCGGCGGACAATGAATGCAAGGCAAGGACGAGCGGGCTACGGATCTGTGGGGAGGGTTACTGCTGGATTATCTGGATTGAAAGGAAGTTATGAGAAAAAACATGAATCAACATAGAGTCGTCGTTAGCACGGCCTCGCCGTCTACCCACGTGACGGATGCATCCGGCAGCCCGAGAGAAAGCTACGGTTGGAGTCATATGGCGGCGGTGCGACGAGAGTGGCGGCATCAGTTCTGCAATCAATATGTGGAGGCGCCGGAGACGACCATAACGGAAATGAGAAGCATTGAAGCGCGGGTAAGAAAAGCCCTTTACCCATGAACCCTCGAAGCTTTGCGTATTACGACGATGGCCGGGCATCTTTCCGGGGAGCGAAATTCAGAGGAATTAAGTTTTTGATCACAGCCGGGTTTCTGGCTTTGGCCCGGTCGTCAGGGAGACAATGATGAAAAAGAATCTTTGCAGAATAGTTCTTGCGGTCATCGCGCTGATGGTTTTTGGCGGGATGACTGCGTTTGCACAAAACAAAACTCGGCATCAGAATGCCGACCAGACGGCATCCGCCCAGACCGGCAAGAAGGGACAGGAGTGGTTGCATAATGGCATACTGAAGGTGGATATGTCCGCCATGATGAATGAGCCACACCACGTTCTGACAATGGCTTTCTTGCAAAACGTCCAAACCTTTGCAAAGGCCCTGAATGAGCAGGCGCAAGGCGGGAATCAGCTTAGCGCCGATTTTGCTCGCGCCGCCGTTTCTGAGATCAGCCGGAGTTTCGATGAGGCGCGGTCGCATCATCAGGAACATGTGAAAACGATGAGCCCGGGCAGTCCTTCCAGGATGTCAGGAATGGGAGACATGGATATGCGCGACTCCAAACTCAAGGAGGCAATTCGCACTCTTGAGAAAGACGTTGAGAACTACACGCTGAGCTCGAAACAGATTGCAGCGGATTGTGCTGATGTGCTCAAGCATCTCGACGAAATGTTAAAGATGCACAACCAGGAATAAGGGAATCTCCCGAAGCAGGAGGGTCTCCGTAATGAGATTAACTTTGTTGCGACGGTCGTATTCAAATCGTCATCACGAATGGAGAGTAAAATGAAAATGAATGGACTCGGAAAAAAAGATTCACACGCTAATTCCAAGGAGGAAGAATTGAAAGAAATATCTCTTGATAAAGGAAAGAATATGAAGCTCAAGTTGATGCAATCCGTCCTGGCAATAGCAGCAATTGTCATCTTCACTTTAGCGACGCCCACTGCATTTGCCCAGAAGGACACCACACCGGGCAAGCCCACCGTCGGAGGCCAGATGAAAGAAGGTGGCAAGGAGGTGGGCAAGGCCGGTAAGAGCCTCGGCCACAACATCCGTCGCGGTCGCCTCATTCGCGGCGGCAAGCATTTTGGCAAGCATCTGGGCCACGCTGGAAGGCACGTAGGTCGAGGCACAAAGAGGGCGGTTAAAAGAGCCGTCAAACCATAAATAAACTGCCCGTCAGCGAAGCGTCGGCTCAACTCTGTCCTTTGCCTCATCAGCTATTTCGCTGCCCGGCGAGTGGGCTTGTCGAGAGCCTGTAGCTTTGCGCGGTTCGCCTCTTCTAAGTCTTCTGAAATCAGGTGGTCTGGTTTACGTCTGTAGTCCCTGCGGAGGCGACAATTTAGTACATCAGAAGCTTTCGCCTTCAATTTCTGCGCTTGCAGGCTCTCCACGTCAAGCTTTAGAGGTTCATACACATCGGGGTCGATCGTGACAGAGCGATGGACCCTCTTTTTCTCTCCAAGCGGCTTGCGACCCGCTCCTTCTCTCGTTCCTCCCCAAATGGCTTGTGGCGGCTTACGTCTCACGCTTTATCTCCTTCGATCTACGCTGATTCCATAGTGTTTACAAAGCATTCAAATAATCCTAGCATCGCTGCTCTTGCTCTTGAAGGGAGCGAACTCGAATAGTGGTCACCTGTCTTTTCTATATGCTACTATCCTTGTTCTAGCGATGACTAAGAAGATTGAACAATCTAAACTAAAGCAGAGGTTGCTGCGAGCTACAGGTAAGGCCATCGAAGATTTCAATATGATCAAAGATGGCGACAGGGTAATGGTATGCTTGAGTGGCGGCAAGGACAGCTACACGCTACTTACATTGCTACTCGATTTGCAGCGACGAGCGCCTGTGCGCTTTGATCTGCTTGCTGTGAACCTCGATCAAAAGCAGCCTGGTTTCCCCGAAAATGTCCTGCCCGAATATCTGGAGAAAACAGGTGTCCCCTTTCGAATAATCGAGCGCGATACCTATTCGATAGTGAAGGCCAAAGTGCCCGAAGGCGCTACTACGTGTGCGCTGTGCTCCAGATTGCGCCGGGGCATTTTATACAACACGGCGGTTGAAGAACGCTGCACAAAGATCGCGCTCGGCCACCACGCGGACGATATTTTAGAGACCTTTTTGCTCAACCTTTTTTTCAGCGGCTCGCTCAAGGCCATGCCGCCCGCTCTCAGAAGCGACGACGGGCGCAATATGATAATTCGCCCGATGGCCTACTGCTGGGAATCCGATATTGCCGCTTTTGCTGAGACACAAGAATTTCCAATCATCCCCTGCGATCTCTGCGGGTCGCAGGAAGACCTCAAGCGCAAACGCGTCAAGCGGTTGATCGAAGAGCTTCAATTCGAAATACCAATGGTGCGAAATTCAATGCTCTCCGCATTAGGCAATACCACGCCTTCGCATCTGCTTGACCCCAGATTGTTTGACTTTCGGTCGCTTGCCCAAACGGGCGCGAACCTTGCGGATGAACTTGATCTGGCGCTTGGCGTTCACACCCCTGGCCCCGGTCCCGTGCTCGTCCCTGTGAGTCTCAATTCAGCAGTCTAATCTTGAACACGCATTTTTTCCCAAAGCCGATCTTAGCGGGCGGTCAGGCGTCGTGGCGTAAATATTTTGCGCGGGCGCTGGTTCTGAGGGTATTCATAGCCGTTGCGGCAACAAGCTTTCTGCTGCGCATCTTTTACGCGGGGCATCTGTATCAGGATGACGGGTTATGGTTTACGGCAGCCGAAGAGATCCTGCGCGGCCATGCGCTCTACCGCGAAATCTATTTCGACAAGCCGCCCGCAGCGGCGCTCTTGTACGCGCTGCTTTTCAAACTCTTCGGCGCGCATATACTCACCATACGCCTGTTTACGGTTCTCTATTCGGTAGCCGTCTCATGGGCGCTCTATATGTTTGGAAGATGGCTTTATGACAGGCGGACGGGATTGCTTGCAGCCGCGATGTTTGCGGTCTTCAGCACGACCTACACCACGGGGCACGTGCAGGGGCTAAATACGGATTTTCTGATGACCCTGCCTAACACGGCGGCGGCCTTTCTGCTCGCCCGGTCACGTGTTTGTCTGTCGCGACGGACGGCCTTTATCGGGGGGGCGCTTGTGGGCGTTGCCTTTCAGGTAAATCCAAAGGGCGTATTCGCTCTCATATTTTTCGCGATCCTTTTGATCGCAGCAAGAAGATGGTTTGATAACGATACGCAGAGGCACGCGCTTAAAGAATCGCTGCTGTTATTTGTTTTCGCGCTTGCGGGCACGGCTGTCGGCTCGCTTCCGTTTCTGGCATACATTGCCTGGATACACTCGCTTACGGCTTACTGGCTGTATGTGTGGGATTGGGGCCGACGCTATGCCGATTATTACCCTCTGTGGAAGGCTGTTTGGCCTGCCCTGACTCAGAGCATGAATTATTTTCTGTTCAACAACACCTTGCTCGTCGCTCTCCTTTTTATCGTTGCGATTACCATAAAGAATCGAAAACAGGGGGCGGACGGCTCTGAAACTGGTCGCATATTCGCCTCCGATGTGACGATGCTGATATGGTTTGCAGTCTCTTATGCCGGTCTGTCTGTCGGCGGCAGATTTTTCGGCCATTACTTTTTAGATATAATGCCTGTCCTGTGCCTGATAGGTGCGCGAGGTTTAACGGCAATAATTTCCAAGTTGAGAGCGCGCAGTCGCGCTATTCGCATCGGGGCAGTGGCGTTGCTCATCCTCGGATTCTTATTTACACTGGAGCGATTTCATGGGAGGACAATTACGCTTGCGACGGATTGGGTTCGCGGCACAAGGAGCGAAGAGACAAAGCAGTGGTTTCACGAGAGACTGAAGCGGGAAGAACGCATGGCGGCCGCGCTTGTGAGGGAGTTGCCGGAGGGCGCTGAGTCGGCAGACCTTCGTGGGCTGGAAGATATACGCGCCGATGGTCCCCGCACCCGCCCGCCCCGTTCATCGGAGGATTATCTTTTCGTGTGGGGCTACAGACCCGAACTATATTACTGGTCAGGGCTGTTGCCCGCCTCCAGGTACCTTAGCTCGCAGCCGTTGACGGGAGTCCCGGCCGATGTTCATTATTTTAGCGATTATTCGGTTGTGCTCGATGAAGACCAGACAAGTCGGGCGCGGGCTGAACTTCTCAGCGACCTTGAACAGACCCGCCCGAAATATATCATAGACGAACTTGGGTTTTTCAACGCCGATCTCGACATCCAGAAGTTTTCAGATTTGCGCGAACTCATGAAGGAATATAAGAATATTGGCTCGACAGGCCGCTTTATCATTTATCGCAAAAAGGATTTATCCAAAAAGAAGCACTTGCGCCAGGAGCGCAAAGGGCAGTAAGTTGCAATTGATCAGAAGGTTTGAAAACGGGCCGCGCCGTTGAGCGAGGAACCAAAAAATGAAACAACCCAACAGTGATATGAGCGGAAAAATCTGCATGGTGACCGGAGCCAATACCGGGATAGGCAAAGCCACCGCGCACGGGCTGGCCGCGCTGGGCGCGTCCGTCATCATGATCTGCCGAAATCAGAGCAAAGGCGAAGAGGCGAGGGCCGACATTATATCTGAAAGCGGAAACAAGGCTGTGGATTTGATGATAGCCGATCTCGCCTCGCAGGAATCCATACATCGCCTGGCTCAGGATTTTAAGGACCGCAATGACCGGTTGGATGTGCTGGTCAACAATGCCGGTGTCATCCTGCGCGAACGCACGCTTACTGCGGATGGAATTGAAACGACTTTTGCTGTAAATCACCTCGGTCCTTTCCTGCTGACGAACCTGCTGCTCGACAACCTGAAGGCTGCGGCTCCGTCGCGTATCGTCACTGTCTCTTCAAAGATTCACAGCCGGAGCCTCGATTTCGACAACATTCAGGGCGAAAAGCATTACGGCGCGACCGAGGCTTACAGCCAGTCGAAGCTTGAAAACGTGCTCTTCACATACGAACTGGCCCGGCACCTGGAAGGCACCGGGGTTACGGCCAACTGTCTTCATCCGGGCGTGGTGGGGACAAATCTGATGAACGGGTTCTTTCCTTTGCTTGCGCGCCCGCTCGCATGGCTTGTGAAGCCTCTCCTTACAAGCCCGGAAACGGGAGCCGAGACGAGCATCTATCTCGCCTCATCCCCTGAGGTCGAGGACGTGACCGGAAAGTATTTTATGGATAAGAAGGAGACCTCATCCTCATCGGGGTCTTATGACCGGGAAGCTGCCGCGAGGCTCTGGCAGATGAGCGCCGCGCTTACCCACATGGCCGGCTAGGCTTGCTTTGTATCTCTGCGTCTTTGCAAGAACTATAGCGATTTGAGAATGTGTTTAGCTGTAGGGGCAACCCGAATGAATACATTTTATTGTGGTTGCCCGGATCACCTTTTGGGCGATGACTATCATTGGCCGCCGTGTGCAAAGCAGATCATCGGTCAATTGCCATTACAGGCTACATTCATCTGAAAACCGCTATAGTCGCGAGGGGCAATAAATAGTCTTATTAGATTACCGGGGCTCATCAGAGGGGAAAATGTCCAATTTTCAAATCTCAGCGCATTTCTTTTTACAGTTGGCATTCATACTGGCAACGTGCCGGATCGTGGGTTTTTTAGCGCGAAAGGTAGGCCAGCCACAGGTTGTGGGCGAAATGATTGCAGGAGTAATGATGGGGCCGTCGCTTCTGGGCCTGATAATCCCTGATGCTCAGAACTACCTTTTCCCGAAATCGTTTATGAGCATCATATATGCCGTCAGCCAGCTTGGTCTGGTGCTTTACATGTTCCTGATCGGTCTTGAGTTTGAGGTAGGCCTGATCAGAAGTCGATTGCGGAGTGCCGTTGCCGTATCGCTGGCAGGGATCGCGATGCCTTTTGCGCTTGGCAGCCTGACAGCAGTTTTTCTTTTTGAAGACTCGAGATACTTTACAAAGCAGGTTACCCTCTGGGAATCCATGTTATTTATCGGGGCAGCGATGTCAATTACAGCCTTTCCCATGCTGGCCCGGATAATTCACGAATGCGGATTGGCGGGAACCTCTCTGGGCACCCTGGCGCTGGCTGCCGGTTCGTTGAACGATGTAGCCGCCTGGTGCATCCTTGCGATAGTGCTTGCAAGCTTTAACAGCGACGCGTCGATCGCGATATGGGCGATTGGTGGCGGCTTGCTCTACGCCGCCGGGGTCTATCTGATTGGCAGACCGCTCTTCAAAAGACTGGAAGAGAGGGCCAGGAGCCGCGAAGAAATAAGCGGAGCGGTCTTCTCAACCGTGCTTATACTTCTAATGTTCGGGGCGTGGCTCACTGACACTATAGGCATCTATGCCATCTTTGGCGCATTCATTCTGGGCGTGAACATGCCGCGCGGAGACTTTGCCCTTGAAATCCAGCGTAAGCTTGAGCCGTTGACGGTCAATTTTTTGCTGCCGCTGTTTTTCATTTATTCGGGTCTGAACACTAGCATAGGTCTGCTTGATTCGATCTCTCTCTGGTATGTGGCGCTCATATTATTGCTGGGTTCTTGTTTGGGTAAGGGAATAGCATGTTGGCTCGCAGCCAGATTGAGCGGCGAGCCCAACCGTGAAGCGCTGGCAATTGGGGCCTTGATGAACTCTCGCGGACTGATGGAGTTGATAATTCTAAACATAGGGCTGGAACGCGGAATGATAACTCCGACGCTATTCACAATCCTGGTTTTGATGGCGGTCGTGACTACTTTGATGACCTCGCCCATATTCGAAACTGTTTTTCGGAGAGGATTGACACACAAGCCTGCTTGAAATGGCAACCGCACCGGACTTGCCTTCTCAAACGCCTGGCGTGAACTGGAATTGATTACCAACCCACCAAATCAGCAAAGGCCGACAATGGTCGGCTCAATTTTTCATTAAACCACATAAAGAAATCGCGCAGCGGCTCTCGATTCAGCCGATTGCTCAAGGCGCTAAAGAGAGAGTGTCACATCTGGCCCCGACAGACTACATTCAAGTGAAAACTGCTATAGTCGCTCGCAAAGACGCGGAGACGCAAAGCAGGGCAAACCTGCTTCTGAAATCCCGCAAGAAAATGGTATGATGGCCTGCCCTGATTTCTGTTTATAGTAGTGAGCACCCTCGGCGAATCTTTAAACCTTAACGGGTAGGAGTTTACAATGACGAAAGCCGGACACCCAGCCTCGCATAATCACTCGCACGCTCAAAACCGTTTTGGCGTAATACCTACGCCGGTCAGGCTAGAAGCCCCTGCTCATCTTACGGGCAAGGGCGTGACCATAGCCTTTCTCGATTCGGGTTTCTACCCGCATCCCGATTTGACCGAGCCTGAAAACCGCATCATCGCCTTTAAAGACATATCGGGCCACCGCGCTGTGCTTGACGAGTACGGCTCGCCCAAACCCTGGGACTGGCACGGCACGATGACATCAGTGGTCGCGGCGGGCAACGGACATCTGGCGGATGGTCTCTATAGCGGGATTGCCTCCGACGCGCAGGTAGTGCTGGTCAAGGTAGGCGCGGACGGTCGTATCACCGAAGATCAGATCGCGCGCGGCATAAGGTGGGTGATCGAAAACAAAGACCGTTACGATATTCGCATAATGAACATATCGCTTGGCGGCGATGATGATCTCCCTTCGGCTGAAAGCATCGCCGACCGCGCTGCCGAAGAGGCCATAAAACTCGGCATAGTCACAGTTGCGGCTGCGGGCAACAAAGGCTGTACGCCTATGCACAACACCACTGCTCCTGCGAATTCGCCTTCGGTGATAACCGTGGGCGGCTACGATGACAAGAATCAGTTGGAAGAAGAAGGCTTTGGTGTTTACTGTTCGAGCTTTGGCCCGACAGCCGACGGCGTGGTAAAACCGGAAATCATAGCGCCCGCCATCTGGATAGCCGCCCCTATTCTGCCCGACACGGAGGATTACGAAAGGGCCGAGGCGCTCTCGCAGCTTGCCGTCGAGCCTGATTACGTGCTGGCAAGTCTCGCCCGGGCCGAGGGCGACCCCGATGCCCGGTTGAGCCGCGCGGCGTGCGAGGCATGGAAGGTAGCCCGATTGCCTAAGTCGCTCACCGGAGAGAGCGCGCAGAAGATTCGCGCTCATATCGAAGATGCGATCAAGGCGCACAAAATAGTGGCTGCGCATTACCAGCACGTTGACGGGACTTCGTTTGCCGCGCCGATAGTCTCTTCCGTAATCGCGCAGATGCTTGAGGCGAATCCCACGCTTTCGCCTGCCGCGATAAAGCGCATCCTGATCTCGACGGCGAGCCGTATTGCCGGAGCGCCATTGATGTGGCAGGGCTATGGCGTGTTGAAGGCGAGGCGCGCAGTCGAGATGGCGACTCAGTATCAGAGACCGCTGGACGAAAATTATTTCCGACCGCCATTGATCGAAGGCGACCGGCTGGTATTTTTTTATCCCGATGGAGAGCGGCTGGAAAGCGTGTCGCTAGCCGGGGAGTTCAATGGTTGGGACCCGGCCCGCGCGCCGTTTATTAAGGACAGGAAAGGGGTCTGGCGAGCAGAGATCGAAGTCCCGCCGCCCGGTCGTTATGCGTACAAATTCGTCATCAATAATCAGATATGGATCGAAGACCCCGGCAACGGTTTGAAAGAACCTGACAGTCACGGCGGGCTGAATTCGGTGCTGAATATCAAGTGAGAGGAGAGAGTATGAGTACAGACAGGCCGCTTTTTATCCCAGTTATTCTGGGCACTACCAGACAGGGGCGTATGTCGGAAAACGTAGCCCGTTTTGTGTTGGGCGAAACAACTAAACGTGTGGGCGTAGAGACCGAGCTGGTAGATATCCGCAATCTCAATCTGCCGATCACCGACGCGGGGGAGGCGATAAAGGATTCGTGGTTTTCTGCGACCGTTGACCGGGCGGACGCGCTCATCATAGTCGCGCCGGAGTACAATCACGGCTATCCGGGAATGCTCAAACACGCTCTCGATACGAATTTGAAAGAGTACATTCACAAGGCCGTAGGAATATGCGGCGTATCGGCCGGAAGCTTTGGCGGTACTCGCGTTATCGAGAGCCTGCTTCCCGTTATGAGAGAACTCGGCCTTGTCAATATATTCTGGGATGGGAATTTCCCCCAGGCTCAAAACCTCTTCGACGAGAACGGAAATCTGCTGGATGAGGCATACATCAAACGCATTGATAAGTTTCTGAAGGAATTGATCTGGATGGCTAAAGTGCTCAGATACGGACGCGAAAATATAGCGGCTGATGCGTGATGCGTGAAGCGTGATGCGTGAAGCGTGATTCGTGAAGCGTGATTCGTGAGATTTGCAATTGACCTGTGATAGCCACGCGGCTGAAAATCACGCATCACGCATCGCGCTTCACGCATCACAGACCTATCCGCCGCACAAGGTTGTCGAATCTTGCGTCGGTGTGGAGCGCATCGAGCCGGGGGTCCACTTTGATATAGACGAGGAAATCGGCCCGCATTTCAAAGGCTTTCTCAAGCCACTCGAAAGCCTGTTCTTTCTCTCCAAGCGCCACGTAGATCAACGCTATGTTATAGGGCGAAATGTAACGCTGAGAGGAGAGCTGTTTCAACTCTTCGAGGATGGTTTCGGCCTCTTGCCTCTTGCCGCCCGATGCAAGCGCCTGCGCGAGTTCGGCCTTGATTAGCGCCGAGTTTCCTGATGCCTGAAGCGCTTTTTGATATTCGTTGATGGCCTTGTCGTACATCTTCTTTTGCGTGTAGGCAAGACCCAGATAGCGCCGGGCCGCAAAGAAATTCGGGTCCAGATCGAGCGTCTTCTGGCTGAGCGTTATAACATCATCATAGCGATGGGCGCAGAAATATATAAATCCGAAATGCGCGTTTAAGATGAGTGAAGTAGGATCAAGCTCCTGAACGCGGCGCGTCTCCTGTTCGGCTTCGCGATGGCGACCCACGGCCGACAGGTAGTTTGCGTACCACTGATGCGCTTGCGGATAATCGGGGTTGAGACGGATGGCCTGCTCGAATTCGTTTTCGGCCTCGTCCCATTTCCACTCTTCTCTAAACATGACGAAAGCAAGCGAGGTGTGGGCTTCGGCAAGTTTCGAGTCGATGCTCAGAGCCCTTTCGGCCGCCTCTCTCGCTTTCGGAAAAGTTTCCAGGGGCGCGAGCGCGCCGTAGACTCCAAGCATATTGTAGCAATCGGCCAGCCCCGCATAAGCCGCTGCGTAATTCGGTTGTATTTCAATCGCGCGCTCAAACGAAGCTATTGCCTTTTTCAGCCCGTCCGCAGTCCGCTTCTCCCAGTAATTGCGCGCTTCCTGATAAAGCTGTTCGGCCTCGCGCTCGCGCTTCTCTTCTTCGCTCATCTTCAGCCCGAGCCGTGCCGATACATCGGCCAGAATCTCTTCCTGAACGCGGCGCAGGTCGGCGAATTTTCTGTCATACTGTTTGCCCCATATCTGGCTGTTATCGCGCGCATCCACAAGCTCAAGGTTGATAAAGAGACCGTCGTCGCGGTCGCGCTTGACGAAATTGCCTACGAGAACGGCGCGCACGCCAAGCTTTGTGCCTACGGTTTGCGGGTCTGTCTCCGGGTTGTTGAACTGCGCCACGGCGCGAAAGGACTGCACCTTGAGTTCGGGCATCTGCGAAAGAGTGTTTATGATGCGCTGGGCCAGTAAATTGCCCAGATCTTTTGTGCTTTGATCCTCGCTCACATTCGAGAAAGGCATGACGGCAAGCGAGTTGATCTTGCCGCTGTCTCTTGTGAAATAGGCAAGCGAGGCTATTGCCACCGCGATAAGAAAGACCGTAATCATCGCGCCCCGCTTGTGGCGTTTGATTTCGGTGATAAGGTATTCGGCGCTCGATGAAGTCCTTATTGCGGGTACGCTCGGCATCGCTGCGAATGCCTGTTTAGCGCCTGAGCCTGAGGAGGCATCCGAGGTTGAGCCGGAACGTGAGCCCGAAGCGGGGCTGGCGCTCGATATGCTTACCGTCTCGCGGTCCTGATAGGTGCGCGAAGAGAATTCCAGTTCTTCTTCGATCTCGATCCGCTGCTTGAGCTTCTTAAGATCGATCAGGAGGTCTTTTATAGTCTGATACCGCTCTTCCCTGTCTTTTGCGAGCGCCTTGCTAACTATGCGCTCAAGCTCGTCTGGGACGTTCAGCGAATAACGGGCGAGCGGCAACGGGCGGCTTCCAAGTATCGAAACGATCACATCGCTTACGGATGTGCCTTCGAATGGAACCCTTCCTGCGACCATTTCATAAATGACCACGCCTAGGCTGAATATATCGGTCCGCAGATCGATGGGCTGGCCTCGCGCCTGTTCGGGCGACATGTAGGTGACGGTTCCAAGCACCGTCCCGGGGTCGGTTTCGACCATACGTTTTTGAGGCACGTTCGCCTCAATGGCCGTCACCGCATCCGGGTCTACGGGTACCGAATCGTTTGGAGAAGCCGTCAGTTTGGCCAGTCCGAAATCGAGAACTTTGACGTAGCCGTCGGGGCGAAGCATGATGTTTTCAGGCTTGATGTCGCGGTGCACTATTCGCGTCGAATGCGCCGCTGCGAGCGCGTTGGCTACCTGTAGGGCTATGTCGAGCACTTCGCGGCACGAGAGACGGTCGCGCGATATGTGGCGGCGAAGCGTCTCTCCGTCTATCAATTCGGTGGCGATGAAATGTATGGGGCCTTCCTGCCCGATCTCATATATCGTGATGATATTCGGGTGATTGAGCGCCGAAGCGGAGCGAGCCTCCTGTTGAAAACGCTGAACACGGTCTTTGTTCTTTGTGAAATTAGCCGAGAGGACTTTGAGCGCCACCCGGCGTCCGAGCCGTGTGTCTTCGGCCAGATATACTTCGCCCATACCGCCTGCTCCAAGCTCGGCAAGCACCCTGTATGAACCTATTTTTGAGTCGTGTGCTAGACTCATCTGGCCTCCGTGCATCTTTCCGGGCGACGAGACCTGAACCAGTGACGGGTATATTTTTTGCGAGAACTGGCCGGTTACTGTCCGGCACAGCTTATCATTTGAAATCTCGATTTTCAATTGCCAGCGTATCGGGTCACTATACCGTCCATCTTACATAGATGAAATCGAGGCCTCATTTTCTGCAACCGCGCTTTTTTCACAAGAAGGCCCGTAGTTGACACTCTCATCGGCGGTCAACTATCATCAAATTTACCTTCGTTCATACATGTCCGATATTATCTATATGACGTATGCTTTGATATTTATCCCGAGGAGAGTTTGATGAGCACAACCGACATTACAAACCGATTGCAGGAAGCCGAAAGCGAATGGGAAGAGCAGACGCTCAATCCGACCCTCAAGCGTTTACCTGAAAGCAAACAGACCTTTACAACCGTATCGCTCAAGCCAATCGAGCGGCTCTACACTCCAAACGATCTGCCGGATTTCGATTACGAAACCGAGTCGGGCTTTCCGGGCGAGCCGCCCTACACGCGCGGCATTCACGCGACGGGCTATCGCGGAAAGCTCTGGACCATGCGACAGTTTGCGGGCTTCGGGTCCGCCTTTGATACAAACAAACGGTTCAAGTACCTCCTCGAACACGGGCAGACCGGCCTCTCCGTAGCCTTCGATCTCCCGACTCTGATGGGCTATGACTCCGACCATCCCTTCAGCGAAGGTGAGGTGGGAAAATGCGGCGTTGCGATTTCGAGCCTCGCCGATATGGAAGTGCTCTTCGACGGCATCCCGCTCGATCAGGTCACTACCTCGATGACCATCAACGCCCCGGCTTCTATGATATTTGCGATGTTTCTGGCCGTGGCCGAAAAGCAGGGCGCTGACTGGAAAAACGTAGGCGGCACGCTCCAAAACGACATACTCAAAGAGTACATAGCTCAAAAGGAATGGATATATCCGCCGCGACCCGCGATGCAACTCATCGTCGATACGATAGAGTTCTGCACCAAAGAGGTCCCGCGCTTCAATCCCGTTTCGATCTCCGGCTATCACATCCGGGAGGCCGGTTCGACCGCCCTGCAAGAACTCGCCTTCACCTTGCGCGACGGGATCGAGTACGTTCAGTACGCGGTCAATCACGGGATGGATGTAGATGATTTCGCGCCGCGTCTGAGCTTCTTCTTCAATTCGCATAACGACTTCTTCGAAGAGATAGCCAAGTACCGCGCGGCCCGCCGCATCTGGTACAGGGTGATGCGTGATCGCTTCGGCGCGCAAAATCCTCGCTCGTGGACCCTCAGATTTCACACTCAGACGGCGGGCGTATCGCTTACCGCGCAGCAGCCGCTAAACAACATCGTGCGGGTGGCGATACAGGCGCTTGCGGGCGTGCTCGGCGGCACTCAATCGCTTCACACCGACGCTTACGACGAAGCGCTCGCGCTGCCTTCGGACGAGGCGGCGCTTATCGCCCTGCGCACTCAGCAGATCATCGCTCACGAATCGGGTGTTACGAATACGATTGACCCGCTGGGCGGTTCTTACTTTATAGAAAAACTCACACGCGAAATGGAAGAAGGCGCGTTCGATTACTTCCGCAAGATAGACGATTTCGGCGGAATGATCGAAGCCGTTGACGCGGGGTTCCCACAGCGCGAACTTCAGGAGGCCAGCTATCAGTATCAGCTTGCCGTAGAGTCGAAAGACAAGATCATCGTCGGCGTCAACGACTACCTGATGAAAGAGGAGCCTGCCGAAATACCTCTCTTGCAGATAGACGAATCTGTAGCCGAACTCCAGAGCCAGAGACTCAGTCAACTGCGCGCCAACCGCGACAACGCGCTTGTGGAAGCCAACCTCAAGGCGCTGACCGAGTGCGCTCGCGCAGGGGCAAACGCCATGCCTTTACTCCTCGATTGCGCGCGCGCTTACGCGACGCTTGGCGAGATGTGTGACGCGCTCCGCCCCGTCTATGGCGAGTACCGCGAACCTATGTTTTGAAGATAAATCAGAGAGCCGATCAGTGAATAATTATGGTTGAAGAGAGAATAAGAGTATTGCTTGCAAAGCCGGGACTTGACGGGCACGACCGGGGAGTCAAAGTCATTGCGCGGGCGTTGCGCGATGCCGGAATGGAAGTCATCTACACCGGACTCAGGCAGACGCCCGAACAGGTAGTCAACGCTGCGGTTCAGGAAGACGTGGCCGCGATAGGATTATCAATACTGTCGGGCGCGCACATGACATTATTTCCGCGAGTGGTCGAGCTTGCGCGCGATGCGGGTCTTGATGACGTAATCATATTCGGAGGCGGTATCATCCCCGATGAAGACATCCCGCGACTGAAAGAACTGGGCGTAACAGAGATATTCACCCCCGGCGCAAAGATGGAAGAGATAATCGAGTTTATCAAAAACAATGCGCGCAACACCGATCAAGCCGCCTGAACTTATCCGCCGCGAATGGTTGGAACAAGCGAGAATATTTCTAAGTAGGAATAGGCCGGGACGGACGCGGATCTGCACTTGATATGGTCTAATCCGCGAAAATCCGCCTGATCCGCGGCCGTCCCGGCCTGTTTCAATCGGCTCATCCGGGCTGTTCAGGTTAATCGGCGGCTTCGCCCACGGCTTTTGACGGCTCGCCTTTTCGATCCACGATCATACTCGCTATGCGCTCGCGGTGGAAATTTGCATCGCCAAACATAAGCTCGCTCGCCTTGGCCCGCTTATAGTAAAAATGGATGTCGTCTTCCCAGGTAAAACCTATCCCGCCATGCACCTGAATGCCCAGGTTTCCGGCCTCGCGGTATGCGTCGCTCGCATAAGTCTTTGCCACGGAAACGGCCAGGGGGGCCTGTTTCGGGTCGTTGCCCATAACCCACGCGGCGTAGTAAACGGCCGAACGCGCGCTTTCTGTCATCAACAGGATGTTGGCGCAGTGGTGCTGGACGGCCTGAAACTGCCCTATGGGTTTGCCGAATTGCTTTCTGGTCTTTGCGTATTCGACCGTGGCTTCAAGCACACGCTGCATGCCGCCAACCATCTCGGCCGTGAGCGCCAGCGTAGCTACATCGAGCGCGTGGTGTAGCGCCTCGCGCGCCCCCTCTCCCGTCGCCAGAACATCCGAACCGGCTATCTCGACATCCGCGTAAGTCACCTCGTAAAGCTTGCGCGTGCCATCCATCGAAGGCATCTCGCTGACGCTCACCCCCGATGCTGTGCGAGCGACTACGGCAAGCAGTAGTTCCTGACCCGCGCGCGCGGCTGTGATGATGAAATCGGCTGCGGCTGCATCGGATACGAAAAGCTTCCTGCCCGTGAGCTTGAAGCCCTCGCCTGCCGATGTAGCTTTCAAAGCCACGCCGTCTGAGTCCCACCGGGTGCTCTCTTCAAGCAGCGCAACCGTGGCTTTGATCCGCCCGTCGCAGATGGTGTTCAGATACCTTTCGCGCTGCTCGCCTGATCCGGCGCGGTGCAGAAGCGATCCGGCAAGCGCCACCGTAGAGAGAAACGCGCCCGGCACCAGGGCTCTTCCCATCTCTTCAAATGCAACGGCCATCTCGACCATGCCGAGTTCAAGCCCTCCGGCCTCTTCTGGGAAGATCAACCCGGTCCAGCCCTGCTCGACAAGCTTCTCCCATAGTTCGTCCGAATAAGGTTCGCCGTTTTCTATCATCTCGCGGACGCGGGCAGGCGGGCATTCCTGAACGAAAAGCTCTCTGGCTGAACGCTTGAATAGTTGCTGAGTCTCCGAAAGATCGAAATCCATATCATCTCCTCGCTCTCGTGGCTTAATAGCTCTTTGGCAGGCCGAGCACGAAATGGCCTATGATGTTGCGCTGAATCTCAGACGTGCCCGCCTCTATGGTGTTACCGCGCGACCGCAGGTAGGCGTGCGCCCACTGGCCGTGGTTTAGAGCGTACTCGCTCTCGCCCGTAAGCTGGCCGTATGGGCCTAGCAACTCCATAGCCACCTGTTGCATGCGCTGATTCATCTCGCTCCAGAATATCTTCTGGATAGAGCCTTCCGGCCCCGGCACGCCCGATTTGCTCATGCGCGTGAGCGTGCGCATCTGGTTTAGCCGGAAGATTTCAATCTCGGCGTAAATCTGGGCGAGCTTTTGCCTGATTAACGGGTCTGAGCTTGCGGGCCGCCCGTTGCGCTCTATTTTGTGAGAGAGTTCTACAAGGCGCTCGATCTGCCGCTTGAAGGTGATCTGCAAACTCGCGCCGAGCGTGCCTCGCTCAAACATCAGCGTGGCGATTGAAATGCTCCAACCGTCATTAACCTTTCCCACAACGTTTTCGACAGGCACGCGGACGTTCTCAAAATAGACTTCGTTGAACTCGCTCTCGCCGGTCATCTGCTTGAGCGGGCGCACGTGTACGCCGGGGCTGTGCATGTCGATCAGCATGTAAGTGAGTCCCTTGTGCTTTGGCGCGTCGGGGTCGGTCCTGACTACGGCGAAGCACCAGTCGGCGTAGTGGCCAAAGCTGGTCCAGGTCTTCTGGCCGTTGACAATAAAGTCGCCACCGTCGAGCACCGCTTCGGTCCTGAGCGATGCGAGGTCAGACCCGGCATTTGGTTCGGAATAGCCCTGACACCATATCTCATCCGCGCTCAGGATGTTTGCCAGAAATCTCTTTTTCTGCGCCTCTGTGCCGTAGGCGATCAGCGTGGGCCCGAGCAACGACAGCCCCAGCACATTTATCAGAGGCGGCGATTGTGCGCGAGCCATCTCCTCTATAAAGATGGCCTGCTGGATGACGGACGCGCCGCGCCCGCCAAACTCTTTGGGCCAGTTGATTCCGGCCCACCCGGCTTCATACATCTTCTTTTGCCAGGCGCGCAGGAAATTGAACCGCGCTTCGCTCGTTTGATCGTGCGAGTTGAAATCTTCCCACTCTTCGGGAATATTTGCCTGGAGCCAGGCTCGAAACTCATCACGAAAGCTTTGCTCTTCGGGTGTGAGATTTAAGTCCATACCGTCTCCTTAAAAAGCGATTTAAGAACAGGCCGCCTCTGTCTGGTGTAAGACTTCGAATGATCCTGGCAGATCGGGCCTGATGCGGTCGGCCATTATAACAGGGATGGACAGGATTTACAGGACTCGGCAGAGGAAAAATGCTGCGACCTTTATTGGCTCTGTATTTGAATATCCGGCACGACTTGTCGAACCCCTCTCGATTGAGTTATACAGATCGAACACTTGATGACTTTTATCAAATTGATTAGGAGAAGACATGATAAGCACACGAACACTCGTTTTCTTGTTGTTGACAATCACGCTCGCGGGTTGCACAAGCACCCCTGAAAACAACAATAAGACCGTGCAAATTGACCCCAATCAGCGCGACACACAAGGTCGTACGCCGCTGATGCAGGCCGTGCAAAAGGGCGACCCGGCAGCCGTTCAGGCGGCGATTGATAGCGGGGGCAACGTAAATGCGAAGACCGATGTCGGTGTAACTCCATTGATTATGGCGGCCGGGATGGAGAAGCCGGAGGTTGTAAAAATGTTGATTACGAAAGGGGCCGATGTGAATGCGATGACTCCGGGAAATTTTACCGCGCTAATGTCTGCGGCCCTCAACGGCCAAGCCGAGAATGTGAAGATACTGCTTGATGCCGGGGCCAATCCTACGATAAGAGACAACGGCGGACGCTCGGCTGCCGATTATGCAAAAGACAAGAAACACGATGACATCGTTGCGCTTCTAAACCCGAAACCCGCGCAGCCGGCAAACAGGGGCAAGCCGACAGAAGAAGAAAAGAAGAGTAGCGATGTGCCGGAAGGGAAAAAGTGAGGAGAGATTATGAGCAAAGCAGAGTCTGAAGGCGTTCAGGTAGGCCGTCTCGCACCCGATTTTGAACTGAAGGACAACGAAGGAAACGGGTGGCGACTTTCCGCCAATCGCGGCAAAGTCGTGGCGCTGGTCTTTTATCCGAGAGATGAAACGCCCGTTTGCACAAAACAGATGTGCAGCATGCGCGACCGCTGGACGGATTATGAAGATACGGGCGCGGAGGTAGTGGCAGTCTCGGTAGGCTCGGTGGATTCACATAAGAAATTTGCCGAGCATCACGGGTTACCTCAAAGGCTGCTTGCGGACGAAAGCGGGGAAGTGACGGGGCTCTATGACATGAAGTCCTTGCTCGGGGGCTCGCAACGAGCCGTTGTGGTGATTGATCCGAACGGGGTCATTCGCTATCGCCGGTCGGTGCTTCCGATATTTCGCCCGAGCGACGACGAGGTGATCAATGCGATCCGCGAAGCATCCGCTCGCGTGAATTAGATCAATCCGTCTGCTTCTGGTGGAAATGGATTTGAATAGTTGGGAACAGAGCAATAGGCCACGGATTCGACGGATGCGACGGATCAACACGGATTAGCTCAAATATGCTCTGATCCGCGAAAATCCGCCTGATCCGCGTCCGTCCCGGCCTATTTCTACTCCCCCAATTTTGATGGAGCGGATTCATTGAAGTCTCACGCGCCAAGCAGGTCGGCCAGTTCCTCCAGATTCTTTACTTCATAATCAGGCCGCAACCCCTGTTCGGGGATGAGTTCATTTTTTCGATTGACCCACGCGACAGGGATGTCGAGCTTGCGCGACGGAACTACATCGTGAAAATAGCTTTGAGCCGCGTGCAGGTGTCGCTTTTCACCCATGCGTTTGCGGGCCTCCTCGAAATGCGCGAAGCCGGGTTTGTATGATTTGACCTGCTGGGCCGTCACTACGGGATCAAACGCTACCGTGAAATGCTTTCGCGTGGCGGCAAGCATATCGTCATCCACATTTGAAAGTATTCCAAGTTGAAAACGGCGGGCCAGGCGTTCGAGCGCCGCGTTTGTATCAGGAAAGGGCCGCCAGTCTGCGATGCTTTCGGCTAGAAAGCGAGCGCGGTCCTGTGTGATAGGCCACGCGATTTGCGCGGCCACTCGCCGGGCCGTTTCCCAAAGCACCTCGCGATAAGATCGGTAGCCGCTCGATTCAACCTCCGGCTCTGCGGCCATGTACGCCGCGATTATTTGCCCGGCGTCGAGCGCGACCCCATCGCGGGCCGCTTCGCATTGAAAGGCGGTTGTGATGCCGCCCTCCCAGTCTATGAGCGTCCCGTAGCAATCGAATGTTATAACTTCAAAATTCTCATTCATAAAATTCAGCTTAGCATTAAAGAATCTGTGCCCGTCAGTTTACGGCCTCCCAGAGCGATTTCCACGACTGATGGAGCAGTTCATCAATCCTCGCCCAATCCTGTTCGCTCACGCCTCCGGCTTCGGCCTTATCATCGCGGATCGTCATAGCTTCGGCTCGCAGGCGGGCGTGCTCCATCAACTGGTCGGCAGGCACACGATAGACCTCCGACGCCAGGTCTGCCAGCGCGCGGTCGAGATCGCCTGCCGTGTGGTTCTTTCGCTCACGATGCACTATCCACCATTCAAGCTCAAGACGGGCCGCGCGATCAATGTCAAAGGGCGTATCGCTCACCTTGCGAATGGCCGTATAAAAGTTTATCAGGTTGGGCAGCGCCTTTTCGTACTCATCGCGATTGTGCCCGTCTTTGAACACGAAAGCGGCTCTGGCAGCCTGATACGCGACTACGTTCGATCTGATAAACGGCAGATCATACTCGGTTCTCATCAACTCGGAGAGTTGATTGAAAAGCCGCAGGCGCTCTCGGTTGTAATAAGAGCGCCACATTGCCGTCTCAAGCCGGGCGACTTCATTCGGGTCGAAATCGCGCAGGTTTTTTGATCGAGGGCCGAACAGGTCTATGAGGGAGTAGGCCAGGAGCACAGCGATCAGGGAGACGATGATCCAGCGCCTTTTCCTGTTTTTGCGCGAGGATTTCATCTGGTTTTCGGTTGACGTTTCCTGTAGCTCAGTCTGGCTGGAAACCTGCGTTTGAGGTTCGCTCATCGGGTTTTCCTCCATCTGTTATTGGTCTGTTGTATTGGCACAGGAATTACGCCGCAGGCAGGCTCACCGGATTCAAGGTCAAGAGAAGAGTAAGCGGAGTAAATGCGTGATGCGTGATTTTGGTAATTACCTTTTAACGGCAATCAGCCTGATAATCACGCATCACGCATCACGCATCATATCTGGTGTTATAACTAACTGATTTTGATGTGAAGCTCGCGCAATTGCTCGTCGGAAACCGGGCCGGGCGAGTCTATCATCAAATCGGTGGCGCTCGTAGTCTTTGGAAAAGCGATGACCTCGCGTATAGAGTTTTCATGCGCCAGCAGCATCACAAGCCTGTCGAAGCCAAAGGCGAAACCCCCGTGTGGCGGTGTGCCGTACTCGAATGCGTCAAGAAGAAAACCGAATTTCGAGCGCGCCTCCTCGTCGTCGAGCCCCATCACGCTGAATACCTTTCGCTGTAACTCGCGCATGTGGATTCTGATCGAGCCGCTGCCAAGCTCGACGCCGTTCAAAACGAGGTCATAAGCCTTTGCCCGCACACGCCCGGGCTCGGTTTCCAGTTTATCCATATCCTCATCGAGCGGACTTGTAAACGGATGATGCATCGCCGCCAGACGATCCCCCTTCTCGTCATATTCGTACATCGGAAATTCCGTGATCCAGAGAAAATTGTATTTGTTCGTATCGATAAGCCCTTCGCGGTTGGCTACCTCGGTGCGAACGGCATATAGCGACGCTGCCACGACCGGCGGCTTGCCCGCGATTATAAGCAAAAGGTCGCCCGCCGCCCCTCCCGCCTGAGCAAACACCTCGGCGACCTTTTCCTCTCCGAGCGCCTTCGCAAGCGACGATGTTATTTCGCCCTCTTCCGCCTGTTTGATCCAGGCCACGCCGCCCGCGCCAAAGCGTTTTGCCACCTCGGTCAACTCGTCCAGATTCTTGCGCGAATATTTGGCGCAGCCCCGCGCGAGGATGGCCTTGACCTGCCCGGATTGATCGAGCGCGGTCCTGTAGGGCGCAAACTCGGTTTCGGCGAAAGTCTCTGACAGGTCTATCAACTCCATACCGTAGCGGGTATCGGGCTTGTCGCTTCCGTAACGGCGCATGGCCTCGGCGTATGTCATTCGCGGAAACGGGAGGTCTATCTTGACATCTATCAACTTGAAGATTTCGGCCATCATCGGCTCAAGCGTCTTAAAGACATCTTCGGGTTGAACAAAGCTCATCTCGATGTCTATCTGGGTGAATTCCGGCTGTCGGTCTGCGCGCAAATCTTCGTCGCGGAAACAGCGCACGATCTGGAAATATTTATCGAAGCCCGAAACCATCAACAACTGTTTGAATATCTGAGGCGACTGCGGCAGCGCATAAAAATCACCCGGCGACAAACGGCTCGGCACGATGTAGTCTCGCGCTCCCTCGGGCGTAGACTTGATCATCATCGGCGTCTCGATTTCATAAAATCCACGGTCGTCCAGATACCGCCGGACGGCAAGCGCCGCGCGATGACGGAGGCGTATATTGTTCTGCATCTTCGCGCGCCTCAGATCGAGATAGCGGTATTTGAGGCGTATGTCTTCGCTCGCCCTCGGAGCATCAATCTCGAAGGGCGGGGTCTTCGCATCGTTTAGCACATACAACTCTTTTGCGATGACCTCTATGCGCCCGGTCTTGATCTTGGCATTGATCTTGTCTTTGTCGCGCATGACGACTTTGCCGATTACCGCAATCACGTACTCATTCCGCACTTCTTTGGCGCGGCGATGCGGTTCGGGATTCTTGTCTTCGTCGAATACGATCTGCACAAGCCCTTCGCGGTCGCGCAGGTCAATAAAGGTGAGCGGGCCGAAATCGCGACGACCGTGGACCCAGCCCATCAAGGTCACGTTCTCTCCTGCGTGCTCCGGTCTCAACTCCCCCGGAAAATGTGTGCGTTTCAAGTTGCCAAGTTTGTCTAGCATAATCGTAATGTCGAAAAACTTTCGCCCACTCCTCGAACCCGACTCATTTCAGTGTAGCGATCAGTTCCGCCTCTCCTAAACTTTTCTGTTCGCCGGTCGCCATATCGCGCAGCTTGTAGCTACCACTTTTTATCTCGTCTTCTCCGACGATGATCGAATGCCGAGCGCCGAGACTGTTTGCGATGGCGAGCGATTTCCTGAGTTTGCGATTCTCAAGATCGACCACAACGCTCACCCCCGCTTTGCGCAACCGGCGAGCGAGCGCAAACGAGTGATTGCGCGCCTCGTCTCCGATGTAAGCGATATAGGCCGAGGGCGCTTCGCTCCTGGCCGCCGCGCTCTCTTCGGGCAGGCTCATTACCATCCGCTCGATTCCAAATGCGAAGCCGAATCCTTTTGTGGGAGGCCCGCCAAGCATCTCGGACAATCCATCGTAACGACCTCCGCCGACTATCGTGTTCTGCGCGCCCAACTGGTTTCCTATAATCTCAAACGCGGTCCGGCTGTAATAATCCAATCCACGTACGAGTCTCGGCGCAAGCGTGTAGCCGATTCCTCGCTCATCGAGATAGGCGCGGAATCGCCCGTAATGCTCGCGGCACGCATCGCACAACATGTCGGCTATCACGGGCAGTTGGTTCAAATAAGGCTGGCAGCTTTCGACCTTGCAGTCGAGCACCCGCAAAGGATTGGTTTCATATCGCTGCCTACAGTTGCCGCACAGATGCGGCAATCGTTCTTTTATAGCCTCTTTGAGCGTAGCGATATAAGCCGGGCGACAGTTTTCATCGCCTATCGAGTTGATCAAAAGCTCGGTCCCGGTGATGCCCAGTTCTTTCAAGTACCAGTCGAGCATTTCAATCACTTCGGCTTCGATGGCCGGGTCGTCGCTCTGCCCGAGCACTTCCACGCCTATCTGCGCGAACTGCCGGTAACGCCCTTTCTGTGGCCGCTCGCGCCGGAACTGCGGCCCGATGTAGAAGAGTTTTACAAGGCCCGCCTGAGTAAACAGACCGTGTTCGATGTACGCGCGTACGACCGAGGCGGTCGATTCGGGGCGGAGCGAGATCATCTCGCCATGATCTTCGAATGTGTACATCTCCTTGTTCACATCGGTTTCGGTCCCGACGCCGCGTTCAAACAGTTCGGTGCGCTCGATTATGGGCGTGCGAATCTCCGCAAACCCGTACCGGCGAAACGCCTCGCGAGCCACGTCTTCGACCCTGTGCCATCGTTCGATCTGCGCGTCAACCTTACGGGTGAATCGCGCGGGCAAAATATCCTGTGTGCCGCGAACTTTGCTTATCATAACTAGACAGAGATCCGTGATGCGTGAACTATTCTCTTAAAGCCCTGCTGCTCCGATCACAGATCACGCTTCACGCATCGCGCTTCACTTCACGCCTTATGCGTCAATCTTTTTGAATTTCTGATTTACATCGCCCAGGTAGTTGTTTTTGTATTCGATGTAGTGTTTCCAGTGTTGATCTATGCGGGCAAGTTCTTCCGGGGTGACTTCCCGGCGCACGCGGGCGGGAGAGCCCATCACCATAGAGCGCGGCGGTATGACCGTCCCCGGCGTCACGAGCGACCCGGCTGCGATAAAAGATTCCTCGCCCACTGTGACATCATCCAGAATTATCGAACCGATGCCGATGAGCGACCGATCCTTGATCGTGCAGCCGTGGAGCATCACGCCGTGACCTACGGTGACGTAATTGCCTATGATGGTGGGGAAGCGACCGTTGGTCACGTGGATGACCGTGCCGTCCTGGATGTTGGTGCTGTGTCCTATGCGGATGTGAAAAACGTCTCCGCGAATGACGCAGTTGAACCACACGCTCGAATGCTCGCCAATTTCCACGTCACCGACTATCTGCGCGCTCGCTTCTATGAAGGCAGTGGCGGCCACTTTCGGCTCGATGCCTTTGAAAGACCTGATCATAATATCTTCTCTCTTGCTCTGCCGACGGGGATGTTAAGGGGAAGGGAAAGATTTGAAGGGTATTGCTTCTACTTTATTCCTTAGCCTGTATATCCCGGCTCGACGGTTCTTCAGAAAAAGACAAAATTAGCACACCGTCGGCGCGGGCCGCAAGTTGACACTCGTGAGCCTGGGGCTTTAGCATCACCCTGATGCATTCATTCAAAGAGTTGGTATCGAAAGTCCTCGGGATTTTGGTCGCGGGGTTTGCGGGGTTTGCAGTCCTTTCGCTTGCCGGATGCGGCGGAAAGCCCTTCAACGTAAAGCCACGGCCTGAAGTTCCGCAGGCTGAGATTTCCTCAGGCGACCAGACGCAGATTGACGGCGTAAGGATTCAGGCCGAGCCCGTAACGGATGAAGACTTTCTTTACGCTACCTTTGACGCGAACCTGATTCTGGCGGGCCTTTTGCCGGTGCGGGTGAAACTGACTAACGAAAGTCAGGAATCGATCTCTTTGAATAAAGCAAAGTTCAGAATCAAGACCTCGGGCGGCAAAGAGTTTAAATCGAAGGATGCCCGTAGCGCCTACAAACAGTTAATCTCTTTTTACGACATCTCTACTTACACAAAATCCGGGTACAGACAAGCGCGGGAGGATTTCGCTTCATACGCGCTGGACACAAAATCCCCGCTTGAGTCTGGAGAGTCGCGGCAGGGAATGATATTCTTCAAAGTGCTCCCGGAAACGGCTGGTGAATCGGGTCTGGCGCTGAGCGTCGAACGGTTAAACGCGAAACAGTCCAAATCGAAAATAGAGTTGAAATTGAATTGAGGTTTTTACGGGCAAGGAGTCGTCATGAGCAAATACGCGCGCTTTTATCTGGCAATCATTATAGCGATTTTCGCAGTTTCGGAGGCCGCGGCGCAGGACACATTCAGAAACCCTGCGCTTGAGTCGGGTGAAGAATGGCAGCGAGTCTTTGATCAGGGGCGCGTGCTTGCCCGCAACGGCGATCCCGAGGGCGCGATCAAGGAGTTTGAGAAGGCCGCCAAATTGCGTAACGATCAATGCGCCGAGTGCTTCCAGATGATGGGGCAGGTCTATTTTCAGATGGCCAGTTACAAGAATGCCGCCGACGCGTTTCGTCAGGCCGTTGCGCTCAAACCTAAAAATGAGGCGGCGCTCGATAACGCGCTTGGCGCATCGCTGTTTTTGCTCGACGACAAGAAATCGCTCCCCGAAGCGGAGTCGGCTTTGAAACGCGCTATCGAACTCGACTCGAAAGGGATGCCCACGGCTTATTACAATCTCGGTCACGTACTCATCAAACTGGGCAGAAACGATGAAGCCATAGCCGTTTTGAAACAATTTCTCGAACTGGACCCTTCATCGAGCAAGGCAAATCAGGCGCGGGCAATGATTGCAAATCCCGCTATGGCGGGGGCAAACTTCGCTCCCACTTTCTCGGTAAAATCGAGCGAAGGTAAAGAGCTTTCGCTTGAAAAGCTCAAGGGCAAGATCGTGTTGCTCGATTTCTGGGCAAGCTGGTGCGGGCCGTGCCGACAGGAGATGCCGGAGGTCAAAAAGATATGGACCAAATACGGCGGCGACCGTTTCGTCATCATCGGAGTCAACCTGGACCGGACTGTCGAAGCGTTTGAATCCTACGTAACCGAGGAAGGGCTAACCTGGCCGCAGTATTACGATGCGGGCGGGCGAAGCGCTAGAATCGCGCAGCTTTACAATGTGCCGGGAATACCTCATACGGTCTTGATAGATCAGGATGGGATAATACGCGCCGTAGGCTTGCGCGGCGGTTCGCTTTCAAACAGGATCGGCGATCTTATGAAGAAGCTTGAGAAATAGCCGGGCTGTTCGGGACCCCAAGAATCAAAATCCCAAATCTCAAATCTTAAGTGTAATTACCTGTCGGGGGAAATTTTTTTGACTTCGGCTACAATCTGATCGGGTGGGGACATAGCAAAGACCTTTGCCCATTCGCCCGTCTCTACGTTGCCGATGATAAGGATGTTGGTGTGCTGGTTTTTATCCTCGACATAGCCGCCCAGTTTGTAGGCTAATTGATCCACGAGTTCTTTCCTGCCGGTCAGAAAATACCAGCCCGGTTTCACATTGAATTTTTGAGCGAATTTCTTCATCTCGTCGGGCGTATCGGTAACTGGATCAACGCTGATGGTGATCATGTTTATGTCGCGGCCTACGCGGTCTCCGAGAAGCGTCTGAACCTTTGCGAGGTTGGCGGTCATAGGCGGGCAGACGCCCGTACAGGTTGTGAAGGCGAAATTTACCAGGACCGTTTTGCCTTTTAGCAGATCATCAAAGAAATGAACAGGTTTGTTTTCCTGAGTCAGCAATTCCATGTCGGGGAAATATTCTGCCGCTACATCGGCGGGCGTTTTGGCTTTCGCGCTCTGATTTGAAGAGGCGGGCTCGGCAGGTTCGGCAGCAGTCTTGTCAGCCGCTTCGTTGATTATCCTGATAAGCGTCGCTGGCGCGGCAAGCCCGTATGTGCGGGTCCAGTAACCCGCCTTCTCATTTCCCACAAGGATCATAGGCGTATGATCGTTTTTGTCTCCGACGAACGCGCCCAGCGCCTTCAGCAGCCGATCTATATCGAGTTTATTGCCCGTGACGAAGCTCCAGCCCGGCTCGGCCCCAAAGGCGGCTGCGAAAGCTTTCAGCCTTTCCGGGACATCATTGGCAGGATCAACGCTTACGGAAATCAACCTCACATCGCGGCCCCCGTCGTTGCCCAGTTCCTGTTGCACTTTGCGAAATGTAGCCGTAAGCGGCGGGCAGATAGTCGTGCAGGTAGTGAATATGAAATTGATTGCTACGGTCTTTCCCCGAACCAGATCGCTGTAGAAATGCAGTTGTTTCCCGTCCTGATCATAAACCGTCACATCAGGTATTTTCATGCTTGTTACGGGACCGTCTCGCTTTTCAGTCTCGGCGCTCGGCGGAGCTTTCAAATCAGCTTCATTTGCTTCCTTTAAGGTCATGCCGCATTTGGGACATTTGCCGGGGGTCTTCGATTTTACGTCCTTGTCCATAGGGCAGACGTAAACGATCTGTCTCTTTTGCGCGGTCACTACGACCGTCTTTGCGCCTGATATGAAAGACGCGGAAGCAATTACCAGCAGCGCCGCAAGCGCAAGCGTCGGCCTCTTGTTCATGCTCTATACTCCTTCTTTGAGTTGTTGCCAGTAGTGGAGCCGTTTGAATTTCGGAAGAAGTAATCTATATAGCTGAAATTGGCGCTGTCAAGCCGGGCACTCCAAAGTAAGTCGAGCCATCTTTTTGACAGGATTTTCAGGATTCTCTTTTAACCCTATTGAATCCTGAAAATCCTGTCAATATTTGCGCTTCATTAATTAGACTTGGATGGATGGCCGCCACCCCTTATCATGAAAGAAGCGGATCAAGGCCGCGAGAGTCAAAGGAAGTAGGGCAGGCACGCAAGTAATGGCAGAGTTGTTCGGTTTGATAAGCAGAGAGTTTTTAGTAGTGGTCGCGAGGCTGGTTTTTGCTTTGCTGCTGGCCTCGGTTCAATTGTATGTTCTTCGCGCTTTTGTTCGCATAATTCGCTCGATGACGCTTGAGCGGCGCAGAGAGAGAGCCCTTATCGCCTCGGCCATCGGCTTGATCGTAATACTGAACATCCCGCTCATCGCTTTTATGATCGAAGGGCTGTTCAATCCTCGCCAGGTTTTTATATACTCGCCGCCGCCGCAATATGAAGCGCTGATACGCCCGTTTGCATACACGTTTTTCGTCTGGACCTTTGGTTCTTTCCTTTTCGCCGCCGCCGCGCCCGTTGCAATGGCCATATTTGCCGCTGCGCAGTTTTTCAGAAAAAGGGGGGCCGACCAGGAGACCGCTACGACCATCGAGGTTTTCGATCTGTCTCGCAGGCGGTTCTTACAGATGGCGCTTATGGCGATGGCTTCAATGCCGTTTGCCGTCTCTGCTTATGGAGCGGTCGCGGCCCGGTCCCGCAAGGTGGTTGAAAAAATCGTCGTACCCGTGCCCGGACTCTCACCCGACCTCGACGGCTTTACAATCGTGCAGTTGAGCGATCTGCATTCGGGGCTCTTTATGTCGGAGTCGCAGATGAACGAGTATGTAAGCATTGCCAACAGCCTCTCGCCCGACCTGGTGGCCCTGACGGGCGATTACGTCGCCACCAAGAAGGAGCAGGTGCCGCCGTTTATGAGAGCAGCCTCTAATCTGCGAGCCCGACGCGGCGTCTTCGGATGCCTCGGAAATCACGATATGTTTAGCTCCTCCGAATCCGACCTTGCTCGCGGATTTACCGCTGCCGGGTTCAAATTGCTGAGAAACAAAAATGAGATAATCGAGGTAGGCACAGCCCGCCTCAACGTCATCGGCGTTGATTATATAGGCACAAGAGAAGGGCCGAATGCGCTTGGTCAGGCGCTAAAGGGCATCTCTCTTGAAGGGACTACGCTGTTGCTTTCGCATTCGCCGGATGTCTTTCCGCAGGCGGCAAGGGCCGGTATTCATCTTACTTTATCGGGCCACACACACGGCGGTCAGATAGCGCTTACGTTTGGTGATTTTATAATAGCGCCGGCCAAACTTGCGACGATGTTTATAGCGGGGCTGTTTAAGATAGGCGATTCCCATCTCTACGTCAATCGGGGATTGGGGACGACCGGCCCGCCTGTTCGTATCAATGCGCCGCCTGAGATCACGCATATAACCTTGAAAGCAGAGTGATTGGATTTGATGAGCAGCGAGGGTGCGGAAAACAGAATAGAGTTGCTTGGCCTCAGTGCAGATGAGATGTGCGTTTTTCTGCGGACGTTCGATGAAAAGCCCTATCGCGCACGTCAGCTTTACGATGCGGTATATCGCCGTCGCCTCACTGCCTTCGATCAGATGACGGATTTGCCAAAGACGCTGCGCCGGCTCCTTGAAGAACGAGCGGTTGTGACCCGTACGCGGATAGAAAACGTCTTTGTGTCTTCGGACGGGACGAGAAGGTTTTTGCTCAGGCTTGGCGACGACCGCGAGGTAGAATCCGTCTTCATGCCCGAAGACAGACGCGATACCATATGCATATCGAGTCAGGTGGGCTGCCCTCTGGCCTGTGATTTCTGCATGACGGGTGTGATCGGGCTCAAGCGCAACATGATGGCGGGCGAAATAATCTCGCAGGTCGTCATAGTGCTAAACGAAGTTTACGGGCCGGGCGTCGAAACTCCCCACGGAACAAACATCGTGATGATGGGGATGGGCGAGCCGCTGCTCAACTATGAAAGCGTGATCGGATCAATACGGCTCTTTGCCGATAGCGGAGGTCTCGCCATCGCGCCGCGCCGCGTGACGCTTTCGACCGCGGGCATTGTGCCTGCGATCTACAGGCTGGCCAAAGAGGATGTGCGACCGAGGCTGGCCATATCGCTGACCGCGCCCAATGATGAAATCCGCAATCAGTTGTTTCCTATAAACCGAAAATATCCACTCGCCGAATTGATGGAAGCGTGCCGCAGGTATCCTCTGGGCGAGCGCGAGCGGCTGACATTCGAATACGTTATGCTACGGGGAATCAACGACAGCGACCCGAGCGCGCGCGAGCTTGTGCAGTTGCTTGCGAGCGTGCGCGCCAAGGTGAATTTGATCCCGCACAACCCCGCGCCCGAGCTTCCTTATCAATCGTCTTCGATGGAGCGGATACTCGCGTTTCAAAAGATATTGACCGCATCGGGGCTGCCCGCCTTTATTCGCCGCCCTCGAGGCCAGGACATCTCGGCTGCCTGCGGCCAGCTTGCCGCCCGCCACAAGGCTTCCGCCTGAATTCAATTTGCGCCCATCTTTCATACGGCCTTGACCAGGGATGAACGGGCTGTTAAAAGGCGCGTGTGAAGAATCACACCGATTCTACGGATGATCTGAGTCGCGTCAGGTATGAACTCGAATTATTTCTGCTTGGCGGCGATTTCGATCTGTACGAAGACGGGCGACTCATCTCTTCCACGTCGCCCGGACGGTGCGCGGCAGAATTTTCATACGGCAAATTGATATTCTCGTGCTGGGGCGAGGGGTGGTCGCGTTCGTGGCGCATAACGGGCTGCGAAGTCGCGTCCGAGCATTTGCGCCTTCACTGCACAAAGCAGATGGGTCTGGTTCGCTGCACGGTGGAATTACGACACGGCCCTGTGGCGTTTGAATCCGCGCGCTCGCGTGAAGACTTCACCGTCTCGCTTTCAGCGATAATTGAATCGAATCTCGCGGGCTTTCGGGTCGAAAGCGCCACTTCCGCCCGCAATGATAGCAGCCATTTGTCGGGAGTCCATACCCGGCTCGTGCTCAGCTATCGCGGCAAGCTCATCGCGGGGATTGGAATAAGCGGGCAGGAATCCGATTCGAACATAAACGCTACGCTTGCCTATGCCGTGATCTGGCTTGAGGCGTTACGCCGAAAACAGAGCCGCGTGAACCGGCTGATGATCTTTGTCCCGCGCGGTCACGCAATCACGATAGCGACTCGCATGACTCGGCTGCGGTCTGACTTTGCGGATATTTCGCTTTACGAGGTAGACGAGACGAGTAAGACCCTTGAGCCTGTCGCGGCTTTCGATCAGGGCGATGTGGCCGACAACCTGCGAAAAGCGGCGCGCCGAGCCAGGTGGCCGCGCGTCTTGCAAAGCGATCCCGAGCTTTCGGCCCTGGTTGATTCGATAGCCGGACTCGCGCCCGATTTGATAGAGATTCAAATGCAGCACGGCTCGATCAAACTTTCGATTCATGGTCTGGATTTTGCCCGCGTATCAACTGCGCGGCGGCGGGTTGAATTTGGATCGGGTGTTGGATCGGGGGGCGGGAAGAAGATACTGGATCAAACAAACAGACGGGAGCTTGAAGAACTGATCTTTGAAATAGCCTCGCGTCGCAGCGCCGATTCCGAGCACCGCAACGATCAGATTTTTCGCGCTCAGGGTGAACAATGGCTCGAATCCATCATACGCCGCGATATAACGATTCTCGACGCAACGCTTGACCCTCGCTTTGTTTACTCTCAGGTTCCGGCCTATCGCGGCGAGCAGCGGGCCTTTATAGACCTGCTTGCCTCCACGCGTGATGGCCGCCTGGTTGTGATTGAATTGAAAGTGAGCGAAGATGTCGAATTCCCGTTTCAGGGACTCGATTACTGGCTCAGAGTCCAGTGGCATTTGAAGCGAAAAGATTTCCAGAAACGCGGTTACTTTGCAGGATTAAGACTCTCAGACGCTCGACCGATGATCTATCTCGTAGCGCCGCTATTTCGTTTTCACGCCACTACGAAACTGATCGCGCAAACCATACAGGATCACGTGCCCGTTTATCGCCTTGGGATAAATGAAAACTGGCGCGCAGGTGTAAAAGTGCTGCTGCACGAAAGGTTGAATTGAAATAGCAAAGGGGCACCTTTCTCAGATGCCCCACCCATAACCCAGCTTGTTCGTTCTCTCACCGGGTGAGTTGTAGGACTACGCCTGGCTTATTGATATTAATGTCCACTGATTTCTTCTGAGTGAAAACGCCGCCGAAGTATAGCAACGCTCCGACCACAAGAATTATCAGAAACGCAATCAATATATACAGACCGGCGGTTGAACCTTCATCTGCCATGATATTCTCCTCCTCTAAAGGAACCTTGTGATATTTTCAATCCGGCACAGCTAGACAGCCCGACGACCGCTCAGCAACTGGAATATAAGCACTACCACTGCGAGCACGATCAACAGGTGAACAAAGCCACCAAAGGTTGTTCCGCTAACAAGGCCGAGAATCCACAAAACCAACAGAATTACGAAAATTGTCCAAAGCATAGTATCCTCCTTGATATGTCTTGATAAGTTTGACCGGCTTTACGCCGCCTCTTCGATCCATTCCATAGCATTGACAGCGCTTTCAGACGGCTTGAATTCAATGACGACCGGCCTGCTCTTTATCTCGGCTGCTTCAGCGGGTCGCTCGGGCGCAAAGCTTCGACTCAACAAAACCAGGATGATCTCAAGGACCAGCCCTGCGATTGCAACTCCTACCGCCGTCATCATCACTCCCGTTACTATTGCCAATAGTGCTGTCATCGCTAACCTCCGCTCTGATGAAATTGCAACCTTCGTACCATCGACCCAGGTATTCCCAAAATTATCAAAAACCTTCAAATTTTACGGATTTTTGCGTCTATGACGTGGTTGGATATAAGCGGTTGGATTCTTTTGGTACGCGCTATTCGATCAGCGGCGTATTGCAAGCAGACGACAGCGGAAGGGATGAGGGATGAGGGATGAGGGATGAAACGGACTCTCAGGAATTATCTCGATTACTGACAAACCGCTTTTCAACGTGTACTCATGCAACAGTCTTTTTCATCCCTCATCCCTCATCCCTCATCCCTTCGTCAGGCGTTTACGGATTCGGCCAGAGGATGTTCGGCTACGATCTTGCCTCGTTTAGCGCGCGCCCGTGTGATAAAGAAGATGGCCAGCAGATAAAGCGCCGCGCCGATTATAAGGGCCTGATTAAAGCCGGTCAGAATCGCTATGACAAGCGCCGCTACCGATCCCATGACCGATGTCGCGCCGTTGACTCCCCAGGCCCAGGGGATGATCTCAGGCGCATTGCGCGCCAGTATCCTTATCCCTGTAGGCATCGGCATACCCATCACCATTGCTAGCGGGGCCATCAACACCACCGCGATGACGATGCGAATCGGCCGCGCCAGTTGCACGAGATTATAAAAGATCGGCGGCAGCACGAGTATGTAAACGATGACCAGCGCAACGAGGACAAGCAGCAATTTCGTGAGCGCCCCTACAAGCCGTTCTTCGTCGAAGCGCCCGCTCAGGTAGCTGCCCGCCGCGCTGAAGGTGAGCAACGAGAAAAGCACTACTGCGAGCGCGTAGACCGGGTGGCCCAGAAAAAGGATAAACTTCTGCACCATAGCTATCTCGACTATGATAAAGCCCGCGCCGAGACACGCGAAATATATCAGGTAAGAGAGAGTTCCTTTTGAGCCGCTTACAAGCGCGCGTCCTCGCGCAAGCAGGAGCGGCCCGATTATGAAAAGCACCACGAGCACAGAGGTCAACGCAAACAACGCGAACAGCACGAAGGTGCCGAGATTGGTCTTTTGCCATTCATCTACGCCGCCAAGCGCCCGCCCGAGATTCGACAGGCGAATCGAGTTGAAGAAGAACGGATTATTATCCCGCGTAGGCTCGACGTTGGTCTCGAACGTACGCCATACATCGGACGGGTCCGGGGCCTCTATCATTTTCGTGAATATGTTATCGGGTCGGGTGAGCGGTGTATAGAGAAGCTGGAAATCATTTTCCGCCGCGACCGCTTCGATTCTTCGCACCTCGTCGTCTGTGAATTCGCTCTTCTTGAAGATGTAGGTCGCGGGCGTGCGCTCGCTGCCGCTGCTCGCGTCGCGCACAAGCATAATGTGCCGCGCCGGATTTGTGATGCCAAGTTCGGACATCATTACGCGGGAAAGCGAGATGAGCCGAAGCAATTGGTCGGGCGGCTCGAAGTACCATCGAGTCATCGTCAGCAACCCGTCATCGGAAAGATGCGTGACATAATCCTTGAACGCCTCGACCGTGTAGAGGTTGTTTTCCGTCAGCGCGAACGCGCCCGCCGAGGTTGCGGCCCACGTGTCGACCATCGTGGCCTGGATGATGTCGTAGTGATCTGCGGAACTGCGTATAAAACTACGTCCTTCGTCAACGACGAGCCGCACATCGGGCTGTTGATATATCGAGCCTGAAAAACTCTTGAACGGCTCGGATGACATAACATCGCGAGCGATGATGGGGTTGATTTCGACCGCCGTGATGGGGCGCTGCCCGAATACGCGGGCCGCCATCACATCATTGCCCCCGCCCGGCCCTATTATCAGCGTGCTCGCCCCCTGCTTCAGATTATAGGCCAGAGCGGTGATGCTTCTTCGCTCGCCCTGATGACTCTCTACATCGCTTGCGTTCTTTGTGATACCCGTAGCCGCGTCCGCGTCAATCTTGATTTGCATATACTGATCGGGGATGCCATCGACGGTGATGCGCGAAAAAGAGTTCCACTTGGAGAAGAGAACATTCTCTTCTTTCATCCCCTTCGATCTGTGTATGTCTATCCACTCGTTTCGGCTGTTGAGGACGATGACGCCGCTAATCGCTACGGCCACTACGAGCGAAGCGACCAGATAGGCGCGGCCTCCGGGCGTGGAAGTTGAGAAGAGAGCCGCCGCCGCCGCCGCAATCGCCGAAGCGAGAAGCACCGTGTTGATTGCGCCTACCAGATTGATTACGGGTATGAGCAGGAGGCACCCCAAAGCCGCGCCCGCCAGGTCGAACAGATAGAGGCGGCTTATCTCTTTTGCGAGCCTTGTGATTGCAAGCGTGACCGCGCAGCCGCCAAAGAAAAACGGCAGAGTCGTAGCGCCATAAATCTTTGTCAGCCGCAGGAAATTTTCCGTTCCGTCCGAGAAGACAAGCGGATTCGAAAGTATCACCCAGAGAGCGAATACGGTCGAAAGCGAAAAGAGCACCGCCCACAGGCTGAGCCACCTGCCTGTTCGCGCCGGGTCGAACCTGCGCTGGAACAGATATATGAATACGCCGCTCACGCCCGATCCGAACAGCGCAAGCGAGATCGCCATGAAGGCGAAATGATAATACATCGTGGCTGAAAAGAGCCGCGTGAGCGTCAGTTCAAGCATCAGCACTGCAAGCGTCGTAAGCGATATGCCCAGAAAGATTCTTCTATGATTCATGGATATGTATTGCTCCGGTAAATTTAATAAGTGAATCGTGATGCGTGGGCTCAAGTCTCAGATTTCGAATCTCAAAAGCTCAAATTACTCCCCACGTATCAGCCTCTCTATTTCGCGGCTTACTTCTTCGGCGCGAACGTCCCAGGTTGAGCCTTTGACGGCCTGTTGCCGCGCAAGGCTTGCGTATTCGCCCTCTTCGGAAAGCGCGTCTTCAACCCTGGCTATGAAATCGTCGTAGCTACGGGAAATGCGCAGTATACCATCCAGAGGCTCATATTCGTAAAGCGGAGTTATGACGACAGGCTTGCCCGTAGCCAGATATTCGCGCACCTTGATGGCCGAGCCGTAGCTTACAAACTCGTTGTCTGTGACCCAGGGCAAGACGCAGACTTGAAACGCCGAGGCGTAGCGGGGCATATCGGCGTACGGCTTCGAACCGAGGTAATGAACATTCGGCAGGTCTTCGATGTCGAGGCGGGCCGCCTTTAATCCGAGCATCACCCATTGCCAGTCGGGTCGCTTCCGGCTTACGTAGCGAATCAATTCCTGATCGATCAGCCATGTCTCTATGGCTCCGAAGTAGCCGAGTCGCGGGCGCGGTAGGTCGCGGATGTCTGAGGGCGCGGTCCACTCTTTTGAGGTCGCCGAAGCGAAATGGTCGAAATCCACCGCCTGTTCGAGCAGCCGCGCCTTGCCTGTTATTTCCGGGTGCGCGGCCCTCTCTTCTTCGATCAGTTTGCGCCCTGAAAAATAGATCAGATCGGCTCGATTCAGCAGGTCGCGGTGCATATCGGCTATGACGCCTTCACGAGTAGCGTGATCCATGCGGTTTGCTTCGTACTTGTCCGATACCTGATAGATGAGCGCGCTTTCTCCGATGCGGCCCGCTATCTCTCGCGCTGTCGGGATGGCTATCCACAAAACGGGGTCGCGTAAATCGTATGCAACCATCAACAGCTTTATCTGAGCGAGCAACAGCAGGCGATTGAGCGCTCTCCCTGTACGACTTGAATAGAAGGGAAGCGAAAGCGGAGAGACGACTATTATGCCCTCTTCGGTGAGGCGAACAAATCTGCCGTAGCTGCGCAGTTTTCGCTTTATCTTCCCGAAAAAATCGGGGCTCGTCATCGAAGGCAACCCCATCGAGATCGAATTGACAAACATCACGCGATTGCCCGCGCGTGCCAGCCGCTTCATTATGTGATTCTTGGAATGCGGGTGATGATACCACCAGTCTTCGCCCGCAAAACAGATTATAGATTTATTTTTAATCATTGTTTCTTATGCGTGACGCGTGATGCGTGATGCGTGATTAGCAGGATTGCAAGTTGTCTAAAACATGCGACCTGTCTGATAGTCACGCATCACGCGTCATTCCTCGCATGACCGTTGTAAAAACCCGGTCGGCATTGCGCTTCCACGTAAAGCGCTCGCTTACCATCTGCCTGGCGGCAACTCCGAGCCGCGACCGCAAGTCGGCATCCTTTGCCAGCCGCTCTATGGCTTGCGCAAGCGCCGCCGCGTTTCCAGGCTCGACGAGCACCCCGGTCTTGCCGTCCTCGATCACATCGGCAATCTGCCCGATCCGGCTGGCGACGACCGGACGGGCCATCGCCAGATATTCGAATAGCTTTGTAGGCGAGCCGAAAAACTCGCTGCCGTCGGTTGACTCTACGTGCGGAGAGGCCAGTATATCGCAGGCGTCCAGGTAGGCCGGAACCTCGGCGTGAGCGATCCGTCCGGTAAAGGTAGCGCGGTCGCGTTTGTCTGCTTTTTCAATGATCGCCTCGGCCACGGGGCGCTGGTCGCCGTCGCCGATAAACAGAAAATGACAGCCTGTTCGTTCATCGACCTTTGTAGCCGCTTCGGCAAGAACGGGCGCGCCGTGCCAGGGGCCGAACGTGCCGAGAAAACCTATTACGATCTTGTCATCCACTCCAAGCGAGCGCCGCACCTGTCTCCCGCCCGAATCGGGTTTGAATTCATCCGTGTCTACTCCGTTAGGGTTGACCCGAATGCGCTCGTCTTCGACGCCTGCTCCAAGCAGGTTGTGCCGCTCGACATCCGATACCACGAATATAAAATCGGCTGCGCGCAGGTTGAGTCGCTCAAATCTCTTGAGCAGCCATATCTGGCCCACGGGGTCCCATCGCCTGCTCACCCACACTTCCGAGCCGTTGAATTCCAGCGCGAGCGGAAGCCCCGTTACGACCGACAGCGCCACCCCCGCCCAGTTAAACCTGTTGTATCGCTGATAGATGAAATCAATATCCTTGACGGCAATCTGATCGCTCAACAATTCGAGGCTCTTAAAGGTAAAGACCAGATTGTTCCACAACTCAAAGAGCGCCCGCGTCGCGCTCACAGCCGAGGAGGGCGCTATCAGCACGGTTTCATCAGCGCCGTGCCCGCGCCCGCTTATCAAATACTTCAGATGATGTCCCGATTTGAGAGCGCCCCGGCGAAACCCGGCTACGTGTGTAGCCATACCGCCTTCGGTCGTGTTTGTGATCGTAGCTCTGACATAGAGCGCCGTCTTTCCTTTGCCTGATTGCGCGGAGCTTTCGGGGCTGCCGGTTCGAGAAGCGCGGTTGATTTTTCGGAAGAAAAGAGAGCCGCCAAGCAGCAGAGTCAGAAACCATGAGAGTGGAACTATCAGCACGTAGGCTAATAATTCCAGAGCGAAGCGAGGCGCTTCTATGAGCAGCGCGCCCAGGCGCGAGCGTGTAAGAGTTCGTCCGAAGCGGTCTGCCATCACAACGCGACGCGCGCCTGAGAGAGCCGCAAATAAAAGCATTGCGCTTCGGGCGCTTTGCATCTCAAGATCGGATGTGAAGAAAGCGAACAGGTCGGGCGCGACGCTTCTGATCAAGCGGAGCGCCTCGCGCTTCGACCCCCATTTCAAATCGGCCTTGTTGATAACGCGAATCTCTGCCTCGCTAAACTCACGCGCCGCCCACGCGTGCGCGGAGTGCTTGTCTCCTGAAAGATCAAGAAGCAAGACTATTTTTTGGGAAGAGGGAGGAGGAGTCATCTGGCGGCGCTCAGGCTCATTATATTCTCACGCTCATCTTGTTCTCAGGTGGTTCTTAGCGTACTTCGCGTCTTTGTGAGCGATAGGTGCTCGCAAAGACGCAAAGAACGCTAGGGATTTTCAGGGGATTGTTACCCGTTTGTGCGCTCGAATTCTTTCATGAAAGAGACGAGTGCCTCCACGCCTTCGCGGGGGAACGCATTGTAGATCGAAGCGCGACATCCGCCGACCGAGCGATGGCCTTTCAATCCGTTTAGACCCGCCTTTGTGGATTCGCTTATAAATTGCTTTTCGAGTTCTTCGCTTGGCAGCCGGAAATTCACATTCATCAGCGAACGGCTGCCCGGTTCGGCGTGGCCGCGATAAAACTCTGTCGAATCTATCATGTCGTAAAGCAATCCGGCCTTTTCCTCATTGTGGCGCTCGACCACTTCAAGCCCGCCCTGCTCGATCAGCCATTTCAAGACGAGGCCCATAACATAGATCGGGAAAACAGGCGGCGTGTTGTAAAGCGATCTCTCTTTGGCTTGCGTGTTGTAATCAAGCATAGTGTGCAACCCCTCGGGGCTGCGCCGAAGCAAATCATCCCGGATGATGACGAGCGTAACGCCGGCCGGGGCCAGGTTTTTCTGCGCGCCCGCGTAGATCAGCCCGTATTTGCTCACGTCAAGCCTGTGGCTGAAAATATCGGAAGACGCATCGGCCACAAGAGGCACATCGCCCGCCCCCGGCTCTCGTTTCCATTCGGTCCCGAAAATAGTGTTGTTGGTCGTAAAGTGAACATAAGCGGCTTCGGGGTCGAGCTTCAACTCGTCCTGCGCGGGCACGCGCGAGAAGTTGCTCTCTTCGGTAGTGGCGGCGATGTTTACCTCGCCGATTCTTTTCGCCTCCTTCGCGGCCTTCTTCGACCACGAGCCGGTAATGATGTAATCGGCCTTGCCTCCCGAGGGCAATATGTTCATCGGAACCATCGAAAATTGCAGCGACGCGCCGCCCTGAAGAAACAGTATCCGGTAGTTGTCCGCAATCCCCGCAAGCTCTCGCATATCCGCTTCAGCCGCCAGAATAATATCGTCGAAGGTCTTTGAGCGATGGCTGATCTCAAGTATGGACATGCCTACGCCCGGGAGCGACACCAGATCTCTCTGCGCATGTTCGAGGACCTCAAGCGGCAGCACAGCCGGTCCGGCTGAGAAGTTATAAATTCGTTCCGTCATAATCTGTTTTCCTTTCGTGACTTTTGAACCGCGAAAACTAGGGTTCGCTTCTCACTCGTTAAACTCGCGTCGTCTATATCGGCTTCGTCGTGGGAGTCACCTCTAAGATGTAGTTAAATCCATCCGGCCCAAGCTTCTTTTTCAATTGATTCATTATTCGATTTACATTGTCGTAGGGCCCGGCTACATACAGCGGCTTTCCGTCCTGCCCGTATTCGATAGTCTCGTGACACTCATCCGGGTCAATGTCGCCGAAAATCTCTTTCGCAAAATAGTAATCCGGATCGGGGCTGAAGCCTATGGCTTTGGCATACCTGACAGCCCCCTTTATCAGCTTCACGGCGCAAGCCGGATCATAAGATAGCTGCGCGTTGCCCGGCCCTCGGGCTATTCGCTGCCGATACTCGACCACACTCATTTCGGGTTGCGCGAAAGCGGATTTTACGCCGAGGCAGCCGAGGTCAACGGCGAAGGCGGCGACGGCTACACTCCCGTCGGGACGGCTACGCGCAAAACTGACAGAGGCCATAAACTGCTCGGCCCATCCTTCGTTGATCAGGCATTCGAGCAGAGGGAAACGGGCCGCATTATGCATCAAATGTGCTTGCGAGCCCCGGCGGGGCGGCTTCCTTATATTGCGATGTCTGCTTCTCGGCATGATTTACCTTCGGGTTCGATTCTGTTTGCCTAAATCACTCTGCAAGAGATTGAAACATATGAATATGAGTGAAAGGCAGGTCGGAATAGGCCGGGACGTCCGCGGATCAGGCGGATCTACGCGGATTAAATCATATAATGTCAGATCCGCGAAAATCCGTCGCATCCGCGTCATCCGCGGCCTATTTCTGATTAGCTTAGTTTGGAGTTTCATTTGTACCAATCTTCTGCTTTTCGATTTAGAGCTTCAGCAAACTCAACTCGATCAAGTCTGCGCAACTGTTTTTTATCGAGGTCAGCACTTCATCTGAAGGAGCCTGATCCAGATGTATGCGGGCGACCGCCGCGACGGCTCCGTCAAAGACGATGTTCTCGGTCTCCTGTACGTTGATACCGGCAAGCTTCAGTTTATCGAATACCTCTGCCAGCACTCCTACGCGATCAAAGTGGCGAACAACCAGCAGATGAGTCGCGCGAGTCTTTCTTGCCAGGTTCACGACATTCGGGGCGCGGCCCTTCTCCTTGTAATTACGTATGATGCGGACGGTTTCATCGCTTATGGCCTGTTGAGCCTGATCGGTGGATGCGCCTATGTGATGAGTGCCGATGACGCCGGGCAGATTGAAAATCTCGTCGTGGACCTCGCCCGTTCCGCCCGGGGGCTCGCCCGCAAACACGTCAAGCCCTGCCCGTATGCCACGTTCACGGACTGCTCGAGCGAGCGCCGCCTGATCTACTACATCGGCCCGCGACGTGTTTATAAAGAATGCTTCTTTCGGCATGTTTTCGAAGAAATTATCGCCTATCAAATTTCTGGTTTCATCCTTGAGCGCCAGATGAATGCTTACGACATCCGACGAGGCGGCGACCTCAACGGGAGATTGTTTCATCTCAATTCCAAGCTCTGTGGCGCGTGTGGGCGTAAGCGACCGGCTCCACGCTACGACGGGCATGCCGAAAGCCTTTGCGCGAGGGATCATCTCCTGCCCTATGCGGCCAAGACCTATCAAGCCGAGCGTGCGGCCAAAAAGCCCTCGCGCCTTACTGTATTCCTTCTTGTTCCATCGGCCTTCTTTCAGGTCAGCCGCATTTTCAGCGATACGCCGGTCGAGCGCCAGTATCAAACCGAAAGCAAGTTCGGCCACCGCTATCGAGTTCTTGCCGGGGCAATTGGCTACATAGATGCCGCGCGCCGAAGCCGTAGCAACATCTATTGTGTTGTACCCGGCTCCGGCGCGGACTACGAGGCTCAGATGTCCCGATTCAAGCATCTCTTTAGTCACCTTGGTCGAACGCACGACAAGCACGTCTGCGCCCGACGAACCGATTGCCTGCACGAGCGCTTCGTCCTTGAGATCGGCGTCATAGACGACCTCGCAACCGGCTTTTTTCAGTTCTTCCTGACCGACATCGGGGAATTTATCCGCTATGAGAACTTTCATAAAGAACACTCCTTTAGTGATGCGTGAAGAGTGATTCGTGATTCTCAGGACGCCCGCCCGTAAAAGAGATGGTGCAAGCCCGGTTTATCACGCATCACGCATCACGATTCACTATTCATATCAAGTGACTGAGCAAGCCGTCGCGCAGTTTTGGTTCGAACCACGTAGACTTGGGCGGCATGATCTCGTTTTTGTCCGAAACCGCTATCAATTCGTCAACCGTGACAGGGTAAAGGGAAAACGCTACGGCTGCCCGGCCTTCGTTTACCGCCTGCTCCAGGGCCTCGGTGCCGCGAATGCCGCCCACGAAATCTATACGCTTGTCCGTCCGAACGTCGGCAATGCCAAGTATCGGAGCAAGCACGCGCTCCTGCAATATACTCACGTCGAGCGATCCGATGGGGTCATCCGTATCGACGCTTTCAGCCGGTATGTCGAGCGAATACCATTTGCCGTCGAGATACATGCTGACACTCCCTTTACGCGCGGGCGCGGCAGATGCGTCTTCGCTCACGGTAAAGCTTTCGGCGAGCGCTCTGAGGAACTCCTCTTTCGATTTGCCGTTGAGGTCTTTCACGATTCGGTTGTAGGGAAGTATCCGAAGCTGGTCGGCGGGGAAGAGGACCGCAAGAAAGAAATTGTACTCTTCCGCGCCCGTGTGATTCGGGTCTTCGGATTTGAGCCGGGCGCGGGTCCGACTGGCGCTTGCCGCGCGATGATGGCCGTCGGCGATATAAAGAAGCGGCACCTGTTGAAACCCCTCAATGATACGGTCGCGGGCTTCGTCATTGAGCCGCCAGAGAGTGTGCCGGACTCCGTCGGGCGGTGTGATTGTATAAAGAGGCGGTTCGTCCTGAGCCTGTTTGACAACCTCGTCGATTTCGTCTCGCCCGCGATAAGTGAGAAAAACCGGCCCCGTTTGCGCTCTGAGCGTGATGATGTGGCGCGTGCGATCATCCTCTTTGTCTTTGCGCGTACGCTCGTGTTTGCGAATGATATCGGAATCATATTCATCGACAGAGCAGCAGGCGGCTATGCCTGTCTGCGAGTGCTCGCCCATTTGCAGGCTGTAGACATAGAGGCTGGGCGCGTCTTCGGTGTGAAGCGGGGCTTCGCGTTTCAGTCGCTCGAAATTGTCGGCAGCTTTTTGATACACCTCATCCGAATAAGGGTCGGTGCCGTCGGGCAAATCTATTTCAGGGCGCGAGACGTGAAGAAAAGAGAGCGGATTGGCGCGGGCCATTTCGCGGGCTTCTTCGGTATTTACTACGTCATAGGGCACAGCGGCAACATCGTTTGCTTTATCTTTTGGCGGGCGCAATGCCTCAAAGGGGTGGATGGTTGACATCGGCTTGTTCTCCAGAATCAGCAGTGTTCTATGAACTCGTTTACAAAAGGCTCCCTCGAATTTTCGAGCGATTCGGTTTAATGCTTTATGCTAGGATGCAGCGGCGGGACTGTCAACTTCCAGTCGCCTCAAACCTCATCATTTTGAGTGATCGTCCGAGTTATTCAACCTCTTTCAACTCGCGTGTGGTGTGCTCTGTAACAGAGAGCGGTTCGGCAAGCGAGCGGTCGGTTGTCTGAGCCGGGGGCAATTCGACCACCGGCCCGCCCGATTGTTTCAAGGCCCGATCATCGGCTCTCGTTTCTGATTTGAGCAGGCGCGAGCCGCCTCTGAGAGAGTTGAAACCGACTATGAGAATCGGCAGCGTAACGGCGAACGCGAGTATCATATTTATTGTAAATCCCCAGGTGTTTTTGAAGATAAGATTGATTATCCCTACAAAGAAGAGCACGGTGAATGTGATTATTCCGGCCTTGATCTTTTCCGCGCCCTTCTCATATTTTTCAAGCGCCTCGTCAATACGCGACTCCATCGCAATTCGCACGGATGAGAGTTGCATTCCGCACTGTCGGCAATACTTCAGATCAGGATTATTCTCTGTGCTGCATCCGGGGCAAAACATCGCTCATCTCCTCTCGCAAGATTATAGTGAGGCATTATATCATTACCTCTCTCTAATCTTATCGCCAGGAGGACACGCAATATGACCGGCCCCGGAACTGAACCGCTCGTGCTGATTGATCGCAAGGGTCAGATCATAACGATCACTCTCAATCACCCCGAAAAGAGCAACTCGCTTCACCCCGACCTCGTAGCCCGTCTCGCCGAGGCGCTGAGAGAGGTCGAGGGTTCTGCCGACATACAGGTAGTTATCCTTACGGGGGCGGGCCGGAGCTTTTGCGCCGGGCTCGATCTGAGCCTTTTGATAGGCTGGACCGCCGAAGAGAAGATGTCTTATATGAACAGGGTGTTTCCGATCTTTCGCCTCTTGTGGACCCTGCCGCAGCCGGTCATCGGAGCCATAAACGGTCCTGCCATCGCAGGCGGATTCGACCTGGCTGCCTTCTGTGACATACGTCTTGCAGCGGAAGAAGCTATATTCGGGCAGGCAGAAATCAATCTGGGGCTGACGCAGATCATACACCCGCTCTACAAATCAATCGGGCTTGCTCGCGCCAAAGAGCTTTCGATGACGGGCCAAAACATCTCGGCCGAAGAAGCCTGGCGCATAGGTCTGGTCAATCACGTCTATCCGCGCGAAGAGTTGATGACGCGCGCATGGGAACTGGCCCAGGTGCTTGCCTCAAAGCCCCGGCAGGCGCTGTTTGAAACAAAGCGATTGACTCGCAAGCTGATTGATATGGATACGAACCAGGCGCTTGAAGAGATAGGCGATACATTTCGTCGATGTCTCGAATCCGAAGAGCACACGACGCGGCTCGCGGAGGTCTACTCCCGGTTGAAGAACAAACAGCTTTAGACGGGATTAATACCAAATCCTTTCAGACGATGAGGTTTGACAGCCGGATTCGCAGAGCCATTGAGCTTGCCAAAATGCTGGTTAGACTACTTGAAATAGGCCGCGGATGACGCGGATGCGACGGATTAGCGCGGATTAGACCTTATATGATCAGATCCGCGTAGATCCGCCGCATCCGCGGCCGTCCCGGCCTATTAAGGCAAGCCACCGGCTCAAATTGCCCTGTATACTATGACTTCTGTAATTCCAACCGTTCTAAAAAATTAATCCGCGCCGACGGGTTCGAGCGAATCGGGCGCTGCGCCTCTGTCGGTCTCTCTGACCTTGACTCGCTTCCTGCCCAGCCCGCGCTCTTCGATCATGGTGTAGATGGTCGGGATAAAGAGCAGCGTGATCAGTGTAGATGTCATAAGCCCACCTATGACTACGCGGGCCATCGGGGCCTGCACCTCTGCGCCTTCGCCAAACCCCAATGCCATCGGCACAAGACCTAAAACGGTTGTGAGCGTGGTCATAAGGATCGGTCGGAGCCTTCTGCGCCCGGCAAGCTCTACGGCATGTCGGAGCGGAAGGTTATCGCGGCGGCGCAACAGGTTTGTGTAATCAATCAGCACGATGGCGTTGTTTACGACTATCCCTGCAAGCATTATCGTTCCGATAAACGCCTGTATGTTGAAGGTCGTGTTGGTCAAAAACAGCATGAAAGCGATGCCGATTGCGGCAAGCGGGATTGAAAAGAGTATTATCAACGGGTCGCGCAGCGATTCGAATTGCGCCGCCATCACCATGTAGACCAGTATGATCGCAAGTATCAGGCTGAAGATCAGTTCTTTGAAAGATTTCTGCTGTTCTTCGTACTCGCCGCCGTAGTTGAGCGAAAAGCCCAGAGGCACACTCATCGCGCTGAGCCTCTCATCTATGTCCTGCATGATAGAGCCGAGATCGCGGCCCGCAAACCCGGCCGAGACCCACATTACGCGCTCCTGATCCTGGCGCTCGATTGATGTAGGCCCTTCGCGTCTTTGTAACTTGACGAGCGAGCCAATCGGGACCGCCTGCCCCGAGGGAGTCAGCACCGTCACCTGATCGAGTTGAGCCAGGTCCGAACGTTCCTGCTCGCTCAATCGGACCTGAATGTTGAACTCGTCGCCTTCCTGTCGAAACTGGCTGGCATTGCGGCCTCCGATGACCGTCTCAAGCGTGTCGGCTATGTCGGAGGCATTTATGCCGAGACTTGCGGCCTTTGTGCGGTCTACGGTAACAAGCATTTCAGGTGTTCCGTCGCGCAGGCTCACTTGAGGCTCGGCCACACCCGGTATGGTTTCGAGCGTATCCTTGACCGTATTGGCAAGGTCTTTTGCCACTTCCATATCGTGGCCGCGCACCTCAATCGAGATGCGGTCGCCGTTGCCCTGCCCAAGCCTCATAATCCAGTTGTTGCTGCTTGAACGGGTACGGACCATCAGCCCGGGTTGTATATTCAGCTTTGACCTCAAGGCATTTGCTATGTCCTGGCTTGAACGGCTGCGGTCGGATTTGTCTGTGAGTTTCACGCGCATGCTCGCCGTATGAGATTGCGATGCCTGCCATCCGCCGCCGCCGACTTCGGTCATGATGTGCTGAATCTCGGGCACTTCACGCTCGATAATCGCTTCCTCTTTCTTAGCCAGTTCATCGGTTATTTCGATTCTGGTCCCGGCCGGAAGCTCCAGATCCACGCGCACTTCGCCCTCGTCGGTTTCAGGCATCATTTCAAATCCGATCAGGGGGACAAGCGCCATGCTGGCCGCAAACAGTGCCAGGGCTCCAACGATGACCGTCTTTCGATGAGCAAGCGACCAGTGAATCGCGTTCTGATAACGCTCGTCGAGTTTGTCGAGCATATTCCCGCTTCTATTTATCACTTTGCTCATCAAGGGGTGAGCTTCCGTGTCGGGCGGTCTTACTTTCAGATACTTTGAGGCGAGCACAGGGATGAGCGTCAGCGCCACAAGCAGCGAACAGATAAGCGAGAAGCTGACTACATAGGAAAGCTCCTTAAACATTATGCCCGTCATCCCCGTCAGAAAGATCAGAGGGACGAACACGGCGACCGTGGTCAGGGTCGAAGAGATTATGGCCGAAGCCACTTCGCCGCTTCCAAGCACGGCGGCTTCCTTGTGCGAAAGCCCTTCCTCGCGATGGCGAAAGATGTTTTCAAGCACGACTATGGCATTGTCTACAAGCATGCCCACGCCGAGCGCCAGCCCCCCGAACGACATCGTGTTGAGGGTGAAGCCGTAAAAATACATCAATGCGAATGTGCCGATGACGGCAATGGGGATCGAAACGGCGATGATGAGCGTGCTTCTGAGATTCCGCAAAAAGAGCAGCAGAATCATCACGGCCAGAAACGCGCCTGAAATGGCCGATGATCTGACATTGCTGATTGATTGTTGTATAAAGGTGGATGTGTCTATGATCGGCCAGATCGACATATCGGGGTAGGTCTTTTGAATGCGCGTGATCTCTTCTTTTACGCGGTCGGCGACTGTGACCGTGTTTGATCCCGACTGCTTTCGGATGGCAAGCCTTATGCCCGGCTTATCGTCTATGCGGACGATCTGAGTGATCTCTTCATAAGAATCGCTCACATCGGCCACGTCCTTCATATAGATAGGCACGCCGTCGCGCGAGGTGACGACCACGTTGCGAATCTGATCCATCGATTTGAATTCGCCTTCGGTCCTGAGCAGCACTTTGTACTTGCCTTCATCCATCTGGCCCACTGGGCGATTCTGATTTTCGCGCCGGAGGATGTCTACCACCTGATTTACCGACACGTTATAAGAGCGCAGTTTTTCCGTGGAAAGCGTTACGTGTATTTCGCGGCGGAGTCCGCCTCGAATATCGACGGCGGCCACTCCCGGCACGCGTTCCAGACGCGGCTGAATCTCCTCTTCGATAAAGGTGCGCATATCGCGCGGGTCGCGGTCCCCGGCCACCGCAAGATAGAGAATAGGAAATTGCGACAGGTCGAATTTGAAGATCGTAGGCGGTTCCACATCCTCGGGCAGCGAGCCACGCACGCGGTCTACGCGGGTGCGGATTTCGTTTGCGGCTTCATCGAGATTCGTGCCCCAGTCGAAGGTCACGCGCACGGTGCTTTGCCCTTCGGAAGAAGTCGAGTTGATTTTATATACGCCGGGTGCGGAACTGAGCGATTCCTCAAGCGGGCGCGACACAAGGTTTTCGACCTCTTCGGGCGCGACACCGGGGTACTGGGCCCTGACCGTCAACGTAGGATTTTCGACGTCCGGCATCAAATCGACCGGCAGCCGCGTGAAGGCAATCGCCCCCAGCAGGACCAGCACGGAAGTTATCATGTAAATCATGATCGGACGATTTACGGAAATCTCTGGCAGTTTCATTCGCAGTCTCCGATAAAAGAAAGGATGAGGGATGAGGGATGAGGGATGAAAAAGAGTTTGGCGCAACAGCCTGATAAAAAGCCGCTCGCGATTTCATCAGTATAATTACCCACAGTCCGGTTCATCCCTCATCCCTCATCCCTTCAGGGCTGTGGCTCGTTTGGCCTGTTCGTCACTTTGACCTGGTCGCCGTCTTTGATCACGTTGGCTCCGCCTGTTACTACCGTGTCGCCTTCTTTGAGACCGTTTGTGACTTCGACCCTGTTTTCCTGAGTCAGTCCCGTCTCGACCGGGCGAAACCGGGCCGTTTCAGCCTCCAGCGTGAAGACGCCGGGCTGGTCCCCGCGATAGACAAGCGCATCGCGCGGAATAAATAGCGTCTCGCGAGCCGTGCCGAGGTCGAGTTCTACGCGGGCGAACATCTCGCCTTTGAGCGCCCCGCCTTTATTGGCGATCTCGATCTCAACCGAACCGTTTCGCGTTTGCGGATCGAGTACGGGCGATATTCTCATCACGCGGCCCGGATACTGTTGTCCGGGCAGGCTGTCAACTATGACCGTGGCCTGAGAACCTGCTCTTATGCGGGCGATGTCCTTTTCCGAAGCGTTTGCTTCAAGCACCATCGTGCTGACATTGACCACGGTGACTATTGGGTTCGTAGGACTCACCATAGCGCCCTGATCTACGTGCCGAACGGAGATAATGCCGTTTATCGGGGAATAAACTCGCGTCTGCCCGTGGCGAATGGTCAACTCGCGCTCTTCGGCGGCGGTGGCCCGTCTCTGCGCGCGCGCCAGTTCCAGTTGGGATTGGGCCACTTTGTAGCGCGTCTCGACCGTTTCAAACTCCTGATGCGAGATCAACCCCATTTCCATCAGTTGTTTTTTGCGATTCAACTCGGCAAGCGCGTTGCTGAGTTCGGCCTCGCGCTGAGAAATGGTAGCGTCGTTTACATCTATAGAGGCTTTGGATCGTTGGACCTGCTGTTCGATTTCCGCGTCTTCGATTACGGCAAGAAGCGCGCCTCGCTCGACTGCCTGACCCGTGTCAACCTTTATCTGGACTATGCGCCCGCTGACTTTGGGATTTACCTCAACCTCTTCTTTGGCTTTCAAAGGGCCGGTGAGGGTCACTTTTTCTTCCATAGCGCCGCGCGTGACAGAGCCTACCTCGACGGTTTGCACCCGCGTGCCGCCGCGTCCTTTCCCCGTTTCGGCTTCGGAATTTACGGCTTGAAATACCCTGAACCCAAGAAGTCCCAGAAGGGTCACAGCAGCCAGTATTATGACAACATGCTTGATTTGCAGTTTCTTTAACATCAACATCCCTTCGTATAAACAGGCTCTAATTATTATGCCCTAATTCTGTTACGGGCTCCAATTGCCGGTGGTTACGATAAACTGCCCGGTGAAGCTTTTACAATTTTTTGCATGTAACCCGGGTATTAGCTTATGCCCCCCCCCGGCAATGTTTATAATTCTCGAGAAATATTGAAAGTCGCCCGAAGGATTTCATTCATAGATTGCCGGAACTATACTCGAATGCATACCGACGCTCGGGAATGGGGCATTCTATGAAACGTAGCAGCCTGATTTTTTCAATAGGAGTTGTCGCGGTTTCGCTGTACGCGATTTCAGCGACCGCTCTTGCCGGAGATGATGATCTGCCAAAAGGTCAACTGATAGAACGGGTCATCACAAGAAGCGACCCGTCGCAAGGCTACGCATTATTTCTGCCCTCTTCCTACACGGACGGGCGCAAATACCCGGTTATTTACTGTTTCGACCCCGGAGCGCGGGGCCGACTGCCCGTAGAATTATTTCGCGAAGCCGCCGAAAAATACGGCTACATAGTCGTAGGCTCGAACAACTCGCGCAACGGTCCCGGTGTGCCGTTGAACGACATAATAAAGGCCCTTTGGGAAGACACTCACAACAGGTTTTCAATAGACGACAACAGGGTATATGCGGCGGGATTTTCCGGCGGGGCGCGCGTGGCGCTTGCTCTTGGGTATTCGCTCAAGGGGCGAATAGCCGGAGTCATCGCCTGTAGCGGCGGCGCGCCACATCAGGGCGGCGGGTCTGAACAGCCGCCTTCTTTTGTATTGTTCGGAAGCGCGGGTGTCGAGGATTTCAATAATCCTGAGATGCAGGCGCTGTCTCGCTTGTTCGATAAGTTCCAGATTCCCAATCGCCTCTCGATATTCGAGGGCGGACACGAGTGGATGCCTGCCCGACTCTCTGTGGAAGCGGTTGAATGGCTCGAGGTGCAGGCGATGCGCGCCGGGCTGAAAGAGAAGGACGAAAGGTTGCTCGCCGCGCTCTATGACAAGGCCGCAGAAAAGGCCCGGGCCGACGAAGCAAAGCCCGATCCGTACCAGGCATATTTATCTTATAAGGCGCTGACCGAGGATTTCCGAGGCTTGAAACCCATAGAAGAGTTTGAAAAAAAAGTCTCGGAGCTAAACGCCACGAAAGAGGTTCGTCAGGCACTAAAACGCGAGAAAGACCTTGAAAGGGAACAGGATCGGCGTTATCTGGCGGTCCATACTCTTATCGAATCCGTCAGGCGATCAGATAACAGATCGCAGGCCTTTTCCGAACTGAAGACGGCCATCTCGGACCTCAAGAAGGTCGCCAAAACCGACCGCCCGTCAATAGATCAGATCATAGCGCGTCGACTGATTGACCTGCTTTTTATCGAATCATTCGAGCAGGGCAACGCATTGGTCTTCGAGAAACAGTACGAAGAAGCCATATTGCATTTTTCCATCGGCACAGAGATTCGCCCCGACAATCCAAGAATCTTCTATCATCTGGCTCGCGCCTGCGCTCTGGGCAAGGACACAAAGAAGGCGCTCGGCGCGCTCGAATCGGCGGCAGAAAAAGGATTTTCTGACGTAGAAGCGCTAAACGGTAAGGAGTTTGCCGCGCTTCAAAACGAAGACCGTTTCAAAGAGATCGCCGCCGCCGTGAGAAAAAATGCTGTGAGCAGTAAACAGTAGGCCAATCGGGGGCCAGGGGCCGGGGGCCGGGGGCCGGTAATCTTGAAGTCAGCAAGTGTTTGATCCGCGAAAGTCCACCTGATCTGTGTCCCTCCTGGGTTATTGCCATTGTGCTAAACCCGGGATTCGATTTTAAACGATGAGTAATCCTACCTTTTCGGCTCTGGCCCCCGGCATCGCCATGTGTCGGATTTTTACTGCACCTTCCTTATCTGTCCAAAATAAGAAAAACTCGTTTTTTGACCTTTTTCGAAGCTTTCTTTAATTTTTGCATCTGGCACCGGCCTTGCAGTTGTTCATAGGGGAAATCAATCTACCAGACCCCGAAAGAAGTAATTATGGGTGAGATAGATCAGGAAATAACACTGGCAGTAAAGGCGTGCAGGGCGTGCGAAGGCGGATTGCTGGAAAGCGACATGTTCTGCCGCTGGTGTGGCGCGGATCAAAGCGGCTGTCGAATGGAGCGCGAAAATACGGGGGGAGATTTGCTTCCCGCTTCCGGCGCGGTTGCAACTTCGGTTTCGCGATACACGACATCCCGGCTTCCCGGAATCAAAGGAGACGACAGGTTCTATCATTCGGTTTCCGGCCCTCTGGTCAAAGCCGTAGTGGCGTCCGTATCGGCAAGTCATTCGTCTCAACTCTCGAATCGGAAGGTCAGGAAAGCCGTCATGGCGCTCTTGTCGGTCCCCATCTGGATGATCATTTTATTGCTGTCGCCGCTTGATGCCTATGCCGCGGCCAGAGCTATATCGAAGGAGATATGATGACAAACTTCAGCCGCGCTCAACTGAAATCAAATACCCTGCCCGCGCAAGAGAGGGGAACGATATGTCTTTCGTTAGTGCAGACAGAGGCTCGGCAGAGGAGGGAAGAAAAGCTTCCCGTCAATCCCGGGTTCAAGTCGGCTATACGCGAGCAGAACAGCCTGCTTGCCCCGCTTGAGCGTGTCTGCCTGAAATGGCTTGCAGATCGTATGCCTTCGTGGGTTCATCCCGATCACCTCACACTGCTCGGGTTTGCCGCAATGGCGCTGGCAGGCGCAAGCTACGCGCTGGCGCGGGTCTGGCCTCCATTTCTGCTTGCTGTGGGGTTCTGGCTCGCCGTCAACTGGTTCGGCGACAGTCTGGACGGGACGCTTGCGCGAGCGCGCAACAAACAAAGACCCCGCTACGGCTTTTACGTGGATCATATCGTAGACGCATTCGGCACACTCTTCGTACTCTGCGGTCTCGCGCTGTCGGGCTACATGTCGTGGATGGTGGCCCTCGTGGTGCTGGTCGCTTATATGCTGCTCTCGATAAATGTTTATCTGGCCACCTATACGATAGGCACATTCAAATTATCGCACTGGAAGTTCAGCCCGACCGAATTGAGAATACTGATAGCGATAGGCAACCTCGTGGCCTTCAACAAGCCGGTGGTTAAGGTCTTTGATGCAAGTTTTCTCTTTTATGATGTGGCTGGAGTGGTGGCCTCTGCGCTGATGGGCGTCCTGCTGATAGCATCGGTCGCGCATAATACGGTTGTGCTCTATAGAGCCGAGAGAGTCTGAGCAGCCGGGCGAAAGGGCGAAGCGGGAAATGAAGCGAAACGGGCTACTTGAGAGAATGATGAAGTTCAGTGCCGTGGGCTTTACGGGAATACTCGTCCAATCGCTTACGCTCGCGCTGCTCTTGCGCGTATTCGGGATGCACTATCTGGCTGCGACAGCGATAGCCGTGGAAACGAGCGTACTTCATAATTTCGTCTGGCACAGAAAGTGGACCTGGCGCGACCGACCTCAAACGCAGATAAGTCGAATGCTTTTGAGATTCAATCTGACCTCGGGAGCCATGTCGCTTGCGGGAAATCTGGTGTTGATGTGGATACTGGTAGGCAATGCGGGCTTGAACGCCTATGCCGCAAATATGACTACAATCGCGCTCTGCTCGCTTGTCAATTTCACGCTCTCCGACCGCTTCGTCTTTATTTGACCGTTCCTCTTTGCGCCGCTACGGCCTATTCCTACTTTACTATTCTACATTTTGGAAGACTGAATGACCCTCCTGCCTCATAGCTGCCAAGTCGGGGAATCTCTTTTGAATTGTTGGTGAACTTGCTGGCAGGGTGTATCGTAGTAAAGGCGTATTTCCCTTTAAGTCATGCGAGATATTGGATCACATCGACACTGGCGATTTCGCTTTCGCGCACGTCAACTATCAGAGAGGAACTCCTTTATGTATTGCCCGTCCTGTGGTATTGAACACAATGTCGGATTGAAATATTGTAAGAACTGCGGGGCCAATTTGAACGCGCCCGCTCCAATCACAGACCAGAACCTTACGTTCGGAAAGATGATGGGGATGCTGCTGCCTGTAGCCGTAGTCTGCATCGGTGGAATAATAGGCTTTGGGGCGCTTACGGCCGAACTGGCGCGCAGTAACTTCGATCCTCGCGCGCTGGTGTTTCTGGCAGGCATTTACGGCGCGACGATCTTTGGAATGGTCGCATTGCTGATTTCGCTTATGACTCGTGTTCTCGGCATCTCTGCGCCCTTTGGTCAGGATCATAGAAGAGAGCGTCATCATAGGGGCGAGCCCGAGCATGCGCGGCTGTCGACTCCGCCCGCTGCCGTCTCAAGCGTGACCGAGCACACGACCCGCAATTTCGAGCCTATCGAAGACTCGGAGATAAACAGGCGCGGCCCCGGCCGCAGAGTGACTCAGTAACGCGGATTAAATGAAAGGTATGTTTAGCAGGCGGGTGGCTCGCTATGTTGAGGAGGAGCTATGTATTGTCCGAATTGTGGCGGTGAATTCACAAATGGATTGAAGTATTGTAAGCGATGCGGGGCGAACCTTTCTCAATCAGCATCCGCGCCGTTGTCGGGAAGCGATATAGGCACGTTTGCCAGCATGTTCTGGGCCATCGCCGTCTATGGCTTTGTCTCGCTCGCCGTGCTGATAGGCGGGGTAATAGCTCTTGTGGCTTTGAATGTCCGCGCAGCAATAGTCGGCCCGCTTTCCGGGATGGCTCTCCTGTTGATCTTCGCAATAGCCTTTATTTTATCCCGGCAGTTGTCGCGAATAATAAGCGCGACCTCTGCCCCGCAGCTACAATCGCAAACAGGCAGACTCGATCACGCGCAGGGTGAGCGGTCTTTCCCCGAGCTTGCCGAGCCGCCGAGAGCCGTTTCAAGTGTAACCGAACATACGACGCGCAATATGGAGCCTTCTAAATATAGGGATCGGAGCGTGCGTGAATAGTCGTCCATTTTCATAAGGCTGGTTCTATATCAACCCGGGGTCTGTCAGGCGATCTTTTGGCCTCGCGTCCTGAGCGCCGTCTGTTTTGTAAAACCTCAAATTAAATACGCGCCGCAATCCTGCGATTCAATCGCGGCGCGGGAGAGAGTAGATGAATCTCATAGAACTCAACAATGTGTCGAAGCGATTCGATGATTTTGTGGCGGTCAAAGATTTATCCTTTGAAGTCAGGAAAGGGACTATCTTTGGCTTACTCGGTCCGAACGGGGCGGGAAAGACTACCTCGATTCGCATGATCGTAAACATATTTGCGCCCGACACCGGAGAGATCAAAGTGCTCGGCCAGCGCGTCACGCCCGAACTCCAATCTCATATCGGGTATCTTCCCGAGGAGCGCGGGCTTTACCGCAAGATGAAGGTCGGAGATCAATTGAAATTCTTCGGCAACCTCAAGGGACTCGATTCAGCCGAAGCCGACCGCCGTATCGATGAATGGCTTACGAGGCTCGAGCTATCGGATTGGAAAGAGAAAAAGGCAACCGACCTGTCCAAGGGCATGCAGCAGAAGGTTCAGTTTATAGCAGCCATCCTGCACGACCCGGAGTTGATGATACTCGACGAGCCGTTTTCGGGCCTCGACCCCGTGAGCGTCAACCTTCTCAAGGGAGTCATACTCGACCTCAAACAGAAGGGAAAGACCATAATATTTTCGACCCATCAGATGGAACAGGTAGAGCAGATGTGCGACGACATCTGCCTGATAAACCATGCGACAAAGGTCTTGAGCGGAGGCTTGCGCGAAGTCAAGCGCCGCTTTGGCCGCAACACGATTATCCTCGATTTCGAAGGCCCCGATTCTTTCCTGGGAGACGATCTGATCAAGCGGGTCAATAAGTTTGCCAACTATTGCGAGATACTGCTCAAGGAAGGAGCCGATTCTCAGGAGGTGCTCAGACGAGCACTAAAGGGGGGTGCGCGGGTCAACCGTTTCGAACTCGTAGAGCCGTCGCTAAATGAAATATTCATAGAAAGCGTGACTGGAAAAAATGAAAAAAGTCTTAGTCATCATCAAGCGTGAGTACCTGACTCGCGTCCGCACAAAGGCATTTCTGATCGGCACGATCATCACTCCGTTGTTGATGCTTGCGCTGGTTCTTGTGCCGGGTTTTCTGGCTTCGCGCGGAGGTGGAACCCGTCATGTCACCATACTCGATCAGAGCGGCGATCCTGACCTTTATAGGGCGATTCAAAAACGCCTCGCTCCATCCGAAACCGACGCCGAAGAGAAGAACGACGGAATGTCGAGAAGCACAAACTATACGCTCTCGTACAAGAGTGTTCCGCCGGGCGAGGATTTACAGGCTACCCAGAAGGAGTACAACGATCTGGTCCAGAAGGATACCGATCAATCCTACGTAATCCTTCCGCCGGGCATACTCGAACGCAATGAGCCTGCCCAGTACTTTGCAAAGAGCACGGGCGATTTCTCGGTGCAGAACGTAGAGCGAGCCATAAGCTCTGCCGTCGTCGAGCGCCGTCTCGTGCGCGCAGGGGTCAACTCCGACCAGATAACCGGCTACATGGAGTCGGTCGAGATGCAAAGAAACAAGGTGGGGCCGGACGGGACCACTCAAGAGGGAGGCGAAGCGCTATTTCTGGTCGGGTTCGTGATGCTGTTTTTCATCTACATAACCGTCCTGATGTATGGAATGGCTGTGATGCGCGGAGTTATGGAAGAGAAACAGACGCGTATAGTCGAGGTCATAATCTCTTCGGTAAAGCCTACACAGATGATGCTTGGCAAGCTCATAGGGATAGGGCTTGTGGGGCTGACGCAATATCTTGTCTGGGTGGGGGCGGCGCTGCTGCTGACTTTGGGTGGCGCTTCTTTGTTCGGGTCAAGCGGGTTCAGTTTCCCGAAACTGCCCATCAGTCTACTCATCTACTTTATCATCTACTTTGTGCTTGGCTACTTTCTGTTTGCCACGCTCTATGCGATGGTAGGTTCTACCGTATCGAGCGATGAAGACGCTCAACAGGCGCAGTTCCCGATAACGATGTTGCTTGTCGTGCCGATGATATTGTTTGGTGTCGTGCTGAGCAATCCGAACAGCCCGATGGCGGTGACGCTCTCGATGATTCCGTTCTTTACGCCTACCCTGATGATGCTCCGAATAGCGATAATAAACCCGCCGCTATGGCAGATTTTGCTTTCGATGCTGTTGATGGTCGTAACGATACTCGGCGTCGTGTGGCTTGCGGCAAGGATTTACCGCGTAGGCATTTTGATGTACGGCAAGCGCCCAAACATCGCCGAACTCGGTCGCTGGCTCCGGTATAGTTAAGGACGTGATGCGCTCACGTGATGCGTGATCCGTGATCCGTGACGCAAGCAGGCTTGCAAGTTATTTTTTACAACCGCGATGCCTGAAAGTCACGCATCACGCATCACGCATCACTCGTCAAGTCCCGAAGGCGCAGCATAAAATATGCGCCTAGAACCGGGCCGATTGTGAGGAACGCGAAGGCCCATCGCCATCCAACCTGCCCCGCGATCAGGGGCAGAAGTTGAATCGAAATCACCGTGATTGCAAAGCCTACCCCGTTTTGCACCGTGAGCGCCGTGCCGGTGTAATCGGGCGGACAGTACCGGGCCGCGAGCGCCGAAAACTGTGGCGAATCCGAAATCACAAATATCCCCCAGATCAGAATGTAGACGATCAAAAGCTTTGCGGGTAACTCAAATGCAAATCCCGAAAGCGCGCACATACTCGCGCTGACCACAAGCGAGACAAACGCAACCGGGCGCTCTCCTGCGCGCCGTGAAATCCAGCCGCCCGCAACACATCCGATTGCCCCGATTCCTATCGTAATAAAAGAGAGCAGCGCAAGCTGACTGGCCCTATCTTGCGCGCCGCCCGGAAAACGCGCGCTCAAATAAAAGGCCGCAAGCGACCAGAAAGCATAAAGCTCCCACATATGGCCGAAATATCCGAATGCCGAATAACGAAACGGTCTGTGCCGGAAGACCTTTACGAGCATCCGCCCGTCAAAAGGCGCGCGCTGTTTCAGATAAGGCCCATCCTCAACACCCGCAACCATCAGCGCGCCGCCCGCCGCAGCCGCAAGCGAAGCGAGCGTGATGAGAATCCGCCAGTTGAACTGGGCTCCGAGCGCGAGTATCAGATAAGGCGAAGCCGTCCCGAGCGTGAGCGCGCCAACCATCACACCCAATCGCCATCCAAGCCCCGACTGGAACCACATGGCGATGATCTTCATCCCAACCGGATAGACGCCCGCAAGCGCCAGCCCCGTCAAAAATCGAAACACGACGGCAGATACGAGCCCGTAGCCTGCCCACGCAAAACCTGCGTTGAAGAGCGCGCTCGCCGCTGCCGATGCGAAAAAGACCCACCGCGCGTTGAAGCGATCCGACAGGTTCAGGAATGAGTAAAGGAAAGTCCCTGTGATAAAGCCAAGCTGAACCGATATGGTGAGCCACGCGCTTCCCGAATCGCTCAAGAGCCAGATTCTTTTGAGGACGGGCGCGGCTGCCGTGCCTGAAAACCACGTGGACGAAGCCAGCAACACGGCAAGCGAAACCAGCGCGAGCGCGCGATTTGCTTCACGTCTGCCATGCGCGGTTGTCATTTCAGTAGTCGGTTTCAAAGGTGCTGGCAATGGTAACGGCGGCGCGGCCCGCAATCAAGCATCTGCTCAAATTATTACGTCTGCCGGGATGCAACCTTGCTGCTCAGGTGCGCAAGCTCTCGGAAATCATCCCCCGCCGGATATTGAAATACCTTCAGATCGAACTCGGGTATTATGGCCAGAATGTGATCGAACAGGTCTGCCTGAGCTGCTTCGTAATTGACCCAGACCTTGTCTTTGCAAAATACATATATCTCGAGCGGCAATCCGTGCTCGGTCGGCGGAAGCTGTCGCACCATCAGGGTCATCTCCGAATTGATCATCGGATTGTTCCTCAAATAAGCGGTGATGTAAGCCCTGAGCGTACCGATATTGGTCAGACGTCGGCGGTTTACCAGAGGAGAATTTCCGGTCTGATTTGTCGCGTTGTATTCGGCCAGTTCCTGCTTCTTTTGCTCAATATATTCCGCAATGTAGCGGATTCGTGAGAACCGCTCGATCATCTCTTCATTGCAAAATTTGATCGTGCTTATGTCGATATAGAGGGCTCTCTTTATTCGCCGCCCGTCGGATTCTTTCATCCCTCGCCAGTTCTTGAACGATTCGCTTATCAGCGCATAGGTGGGAATAGTCGTTATGGTCTTATCGAAATTTCGCACCTTGACCGTAGTAAGCGCGACCTCCATCACGTCGCCGTCAGCGCCGTACTTTGGCATTTCGATCCAGTCGCCCTGCGCTATCATTCGATTGGTTGTCAGTTGTATCCCGGCTACGAACCCGAGTATGGTGTCTTTAAAAATCAGCATCAAGACGGCGGTCAGCGCGCCAAGACCGCTCAGAAAATAGACAGGCGTTCTGTTTAGTATCACCGAAAATATAAATATCGCGCCTATAAAGAAGAGCACTATCTTTAAGACCTGCATGATCCCTTTTATGGGCTTCTCTTTAGAGACTTCATAGGTCTGATAGATATCGAGGACCGCGTTCAAAAGTGAATCCGCGACCATAACCGCCGCGACTATCATATAGATGAAGACAGCACGCTCCGTATATCCTATCCAGCGTTCAGAGCCTTCGAAGACGAGCGGGGCCATAATGTAGATGACCATCGCCGGGGCGAAATGCGAGAGCTTTGAAAGAACTTTTCTCTCAAGTATGATGTCGTCCCAGCGCGAATGCGTGCGCGCGCTCAGGTAAGTCATCCCCCCGAGCAGAAGCCGTCTGGCAATTATTTTCGAGAGGATGCTGAATACGACAACGAGAAAGATCAAAATGCCCCTGACCAGCGGGCCAGCGGTTGCACCGCTTACACCCTGCTGCATCATCCATTCACGAATCCATTCTATCAATTGTTCCCCCTTTAAAATTGAGTTTTCCTATTTACCTTATGATACTGAAACGCAGAAGGCAAATTTTGACAGGACTCACGGGATTAGATTTGGATTTAATTCGGATCATAAACAAACCGCTTCAATACAGGCGAATCAAGCACCCTTTTGCCGTCGATTATCACCGTAAACCTTCTGCCGTACTCGACTGTGATCTTATGGTTGCGATAGCTGACATCGCGGATCGCAAAGTTTTTCCACTCACGCGCAAGCGGGTCAATCTCTATCAAATCGTCTTCGCGCGGGACTATCCCTATCATAAAACGAATGAGCAGATCGTTATAAAACGAGTGAAAATAATCGGCCAGCAATCTGATGTTTTTGCCCGTCATCGAATCGTAATGCTCGACCGTACAGGGCAGGTCTTTATTGCCTCCGAGAAACATGATCTCGGTATACTTCTTCATCAATTGATTGAACTCGGAAACCAATGCGGCATCCTCAGACATTCGCGCCGCGTTTCCCAATCCTTCTGCAACGAGCGAATTGCTGAATAGCCAGCTTGGCCCGTTCCAGCTTGTCACATACCTGTACGGGTTTTCGGCGCTCGCCCCGGGGCCTATCTTCCACAGGCCGTGCGAATCGTATGCGGGCGAATCCATCGCCACGGTAGGGACGGGCCACGCGCTCCAGAATTCTTTGGGGTTGAAGAGGTGTTTGAAGACGGAAGCCTCCGACCGGTCGGCCATCTCTCCGAAAAGGAAAGGAAAGAAGCCGTCAATAGTCTTTGCCTCAAGCGCCTTTTCGTGAGTCGTCGGGTGAATGTCATAAAAAAATTCCGCCTGCCTGTCCCACATCTTCTCCATCACGGATCGACGGACGGAGGCGGCGCGCTCGTTTGAGGCGCGCTCGAGTTTCGAGTCGCCCAGAAGGGCCGCGCCTTTTGCCACGGCGAGGTTGTTGAGGTAGTAATACGTAGCCTCGTCCACGCGCTCAAGCGGCAGATATTTCTTATAAATCGCCGGGTCTTTTGTCAGGTGATCGTCGGTCACAAACTCGACGGCAAGCCTGTGATCCCATCGCGGTTTTGTAAAATAAAAGAAGCTCGGCTGGTATTCCATCCCCGTGATCCAGGTTCCCCAGACCGTGGGCAAAGCGTCCCGGTCCTCGTCCTTTGCCTCTTCGCTTCGCGTGAAGTTTTCCATTGCCGGAAGCGCATCTTTGATCAATTGCTTGTTTGGGGCTACGAGATGAAGCTGCCAGATGGCCCAGGGTGTCCAGTTTAGATAATCGAAGAAATCGGGCTTTGTGATCGCCGTGCGGGCCTGCCCCGTGGCTATGGATTTGTCGTTCAGCCAGCGGGCTTCGACTATCTGCAAGGGGAGGGGAAGCCCTATGACCTTTGTGAACCAGCGCCCGGCTACGCCTTCGTACATGACCGGGGCGGGATATGGATGGGTGGGAATGAACTTGCGAGTGTTGATCGCGGTCTTTTTCACCACGTACCAGCGATAATAATACATCTTCTCGAAATCTTTATCCGAGCAGGTGAACGCGGGGACGTTTGAGGCAAACCATTGATTGAAGTCGTTGACTCGCGCGATGAGCGCGTCGGTCTTTAATGCGTCTCTCAGCCTCCGGGCGCACTGGCCGAAGTCATCGCCGAAGGCGAGCCTTGCCGTGAACGAAGCGCTCGTCTTTGGGTTTAGCCTTATCTCTCTGAGGAGCGACGACTCATCAGCCGGAGCGAAGCGGTCTGCCGCGAGCAGATAAACTTTTCTGATTTCGAGATCGGTGAAATAGTAAGTTGTGGGGTTGAAGATCAGCCGCCCGGCAATCGTATTTTCGGGCGTATTTACGAGCGTATTTGCAGGCGTATTTACAGGTGTATTGGCAGGTTTGTGGGCCTCGCCTCGATTTCCCGCGAGCAGGTCTTTGATGCGCACACGGATCACGACCGGGCGCTTATCATTGCCTGAGAGCCTGACCCGGCTGAAAGCCTGCTCCGAATCGTTTATAAATTTAGTCTCTTCAAGCGCAGCCACCCGGCGTCCGTCTTCGTCATTCAAGCTATAGCGTGTTCTGGTATAGGCCGGGGTCCATTCGTGTTTGACGACTACTGCGGTAAGGCTTGCGCCCTGCCGGGTTTGAAACTCATATTGAAACAGACCGGCAAAGGCCGTCGCGTGAACATAGTAAACCTGCCCCGTGAAACCTGGCGCGGGCGTAATCCACCGGGTAAGCTTGCCGTCGAGTCCGGGCAGCCAGAGCCCCTCGCCTCCTACATCGGTCCTCGTTTCGTTTCTGAGATAGCTGTTTATATCTCTGAGCGCGGGCTTTTTTGCTTGAGCCGATGCATTGACGCCCAAAGCCAAAATAAGGATAAGCAAAAGCGGTCTATGATAGAGCGGTTTAATAAACGAGAAAGTCTTCATCGGGTTTGCCTGCCGCGACCCGTTATATCAAACCAATATCAGAAAGACAAAGCGCAAGTCCTGGTCCCGCTTTGCGCGGAATCAATCAGTTTTCAAAATTTGGATATGGAGAAGGGGAATAGGTCGGGACGGACGCGGGTCGGGCGGATCTACGCTTATATATTCAGATCCGCGAAAATCCGCCGCATCCGCGTCATCCGCGGCCTATTTCAACTCACCTATGCTTCAAATCAACCTTTAATTTGCCTATTGCCTGCAAGTCAAAAACTGAATGGCTCTGGGCGCAAGGCAGGCAAGACACTTCTCATCAAGCAGTCGAGTTGCCAGTTCCGATAGCAGCTAGTATTCTTATGAGCATCCAGAGCAGCTAAGGATCAATCATAATTCGGGTCTACAGGTTGGAGGACTTATGCCGGTATCGAAGAAGCTTCAGGAGATTCAAGACTCTATAACGGAGGACCGACAGGTGCTGATCAACGCCGTTTCGGGTTTGAGCAGTAATCAACTCGATTACAAACGGGCGGAAGATCAATGGTCAATCAGCGACATACTGCATCATCTGGCGCTGACGGGCGAGGCCAGCGCAAAACTCGGGGTATTTATGTTGAAGCAGGCCGAAGAGATGAATGTGCCACCTGACCCTACGCCCGACCAGTCGGTGCTCGATTGCCTGGACAGTTTCGGGCAGAAAATAAGGGGCATGAAGGCGCAAGCGCCCGACAGGGTTGTTCCGCGCTCTCAGATTACGGTGGAGGAATCGCTTGCAAAGCTCGACCAATCGCGCCAGGAGATGCTGGCCGAATTCGAGCAACTTTCGAAATACGACCTCACGCATCTGGTTCGACCTCATCCGGTGGGCGGAGATTTTCACATGTACCAGTGGCTTCTGATCGCGGGCCGTCACGAAAGAAGGCACGTGGGCCAGATCGAAAAGATCAAAGCCAGTCCCGATTTTCCGACCGAGTGAATAAAACAACATTATGACGCCCTGAGGTCTTCACACTTCGTCTGGACAAACGCCCGTGAAAGAATCCGGGCATGAAAGGTTCGAGATGAGCGATCTGGTATTTGTATCAGCGGCAAAACTCGCGCAGATGATACGGGCAAAAGAGGTCTCGCCGGTCGAAGCGGTCAAAGCCTACATTCACCGCATCGAAGAAGTGAATCCAAAACTGAATGCATATGTCACGACCACATTTGAGCAGGCGATTGATGAAGCTCACGTGGCCGAGAAGAACATCTCACGCATTCTGACTCCGCGCCCGCTGCATGGCGTTCCGATCTCCATAAAAGACACTATCGACACGGCGGGGGTTCGCACGGTAGCGGGCACGCGATTGCGCGAGTCTTTTATCCCGGAAACGGATGCGCCCGTAGTTGCCCGATTAAAGCGCGCGGGCGCGATCATTCTCGGCAAGACAAACGTGCCCGAACTGGCTATGGATTACCGCTCTGAAAATGTAGTCTTTGGCGCTACGCGAAACCCGTGGGACACGGAGCGTGTTCCGGGCGGGTCAAGCGGGGGAGAGGCGGCGGCCATAGCATCGGGGTGCTCGGCTGCCGGTGTAGGGTCGGACCTCGGCGGCTCGATCCGCATCCCTTCGCATTTTTGCGGCATAGCGGGGCTCAAGCCTACTCCTGGGAGGGTTCCGGGTTCGGGCCATTTCCCGCCGGGGATAGGCCCGTTCGCGCTTGGCGCATCGCTCGGCCCCATGGCTCGCCGCGTGGAAGACCTCGCGCTTATGCTCAAAGTGCTGGCCGGATTTGATCCTTCCGACCCGGCCTCTGTCCCCCTGCCTTTTCATAGCCACGCAAAGGAAAAAGATACACGCGATGAGCGATGGCGGCGCGTTATGTGGTACACGGATGACGGCGTCTCGCCCGTGACCGCAGCGACGAGGGAAACAATCGAGCGCGTAGCCGGTGTGCTGGAAAGCCTCGGCTATCAGGTGGAAGAGCGTCGGCCTCGCGGAATCGAGCAGGCATTCGACCTGTGGTACGCGTGGCTCGGACAGGCGGGCGTGCCGGGACTCGTACGGATGTACGAGGGCAGAGAAGAACTGATGGGGCCGCTTATTCAGGCGCTCAAGCATCTGGTTGAAAAAGAGTCGCTCACGCTCGATCAATACATGAGCGCGTGGATCAAACGAGACATGCTCAAGATCTCGGTTGTAAACGAGATGATGGAATGCCCGCTCATACTCGCGCCGGTAACGGCGATGCCCGCCTTCGCGCAGGGGCATCAGGGGGGCTTCGAGATAGAAGGCCAACAGGTCGAATACCTCAAGGCATTCAGTTACGCGCAAAGCTACAACCTGCTCGGATTGCCTGCCGTAGTCATTCCGTGCGGGCGCTCGCCGGAAGGCTTGCCCATAGGCGTGCAACTCGTAGGCCGCCCCTTTGAAGAAGAGGACGTGCTTGTGACCGCCGCCCTGCTTGAAGAAGCCATGGGCGGCTATCAACGACCACCAATCTGAGGGATGAGGGATGAGATGAGGGATGAATAAGAATATAGGCTAACTACTCGGTGAAAAGCGGCACACCAGTTATCAGTGTAATCCCTAAGAGTCCTTTTCATCCCTCATCCCTCATCCCTCATCCCTTTAGAATATGGATGATTCAGTCCGTTTTCGCCTGGAAGGGTGGAAGCGTCAACTCATAGACCTGTCTTCGCGCAATCGCCTGCTGAGCTTCAAGCCGACGCGGGTCACGACCGTTCGCATCGTTGATGAAATGCCTGCGGAGGTCTTTAGAAGCCTCCACCTTGAAAACCGCTCGATGAGATTTCTCCCGCTCAAAGAGCAGGCGGGCCATAAGAATCGGATAACTTCCGAAACGGGCGCTTCCGAAACGGGTGCTTCAACATCCGAACAGGTGCTGACTGAGCCGGTCGAGTTTCACCCGGTCGAGCGAGAAAGCCTCTCTTCGCATCACACGGATACCCTTTTGCAGACCGAGCTTCAGGAAGCGAAACTCGATTACAGTCTGCTCAGAATTTATCAAAACTCTACGAGCCTGCTCGAAGAGCAGGGCGTAAATACGCTCTTTCTCGCGCTGGGCATGATAGAGTGGCTTGAATCTCCCGATGCGACTGCGCCTCTGAAAGCGCCGCTCATCCTGCTCCCGGTTCATCTGTCGCGCCAGACCGCAAGAAGCGGTTTTTCTGTGAAGGCCACGCAGGATGACCCGATCCTGAATCCGGCGATTGCCGAAAGGCTGCGGCTCGATTTTCGTATCGCATTGCCGCAACTGCCAGACACATTCGAAGATTTCGATCCCGGACAATTTTTTGCCTCCGTCCAGCAATCCATCGCCTCGCAAAAGAACTGGCGTGTGACCAATGACATCCATCTGGGATTGTTCACATTCCAAAAATTCGTGATGTACAAAGACCTGGAAATCAACGAGGCGCATTACGCCGATCACGCCGTGATTCAGGCGCTGTGCGCGGGCCGTAACGAGCGGCTCGGCCAGTTGCCCGAAGAGGTGCTTCGCGCCGATCTGGATGAAGCCCTGCCGCCTGAAACTACCTTTCAGGTGCTCGACGCGGATTCAAGCCAGCAGCGCGCGATACTGGCCGTCAAATCGGGCCGCGACCTTGTGCTGGAAGGACCGCCGGGCACGGGCAAGTCTCAGACTATTGCAAACCTGATCGCCGATGCGCTGGCCGACGGCAAGCGTGTGTTGTTTGTCAGCGAAAAGATGGCCGCACTCGAAGTCGTCTACAACCGGCTCGAAAGTCTCGGTCTGCACGATTTTTGCCTCAACCTCCACAGCAACAAAACGAACAAGCGAGCCGTGATCGAAGAGCTTGCGAGGGTCTTGAACAATCCTCCCCGGCGCGATCACAACGACGACGCCGGACTTGACCGCCTCGCCGAAGTGCGGCGCGACCTGAACGGATATGTGCGCGATCTGCACGAGCCGTTTGGCAAGTTTGCCGCGTCGCCTTTTCTTATCTTCGGCAAGATCGCGCAACTCGAAGCGGCCCCGGTCGTCAATGCCTGGATAGATGAAATCGGAAATTGCGACAAGACGACCTTCGACCAGACGTGCAGGGATTTTTTAGAGCACGCATCGTTGCTCGAAGAGATCGGTGATCCTTCGCGTCACGCCTGGCGCGGGAGCGAACTCCAGAGCCTTAGCGGCGCGGAACGCGATCTGATGAGCGAGGCGATTGATCGAGCCGCAGGCTCTCTTTGGAAACTGATCGAAGTAAGTAAAGCTTACGCAAGCGAGATCGGTACCACACGGCCATCAACTTTCGGACAGGTCGAGTCGCTTTGCGAAGTGGCGGTTCTGATTGCCCGCTCGCCTCAGACGACCGAAGCCATAGTTTCAGGCCACTACTGGACCAGTCTCTCTCGTGAAGCCGGAGAGATTCTCGAACACGGCCGGTTGTTTGAAGACAAGCGCGCTGCCGTACTGAGAAATTTCAAGACGGAGCTTTTAGAGACGGGATTCAGCGACCTCACCGAATTGCTCCAGATGGATTTCAGCCAGTTACTTTCCCGCTACGCCGAGTATTGCCGGACCTGGGGTCGCTTCTTCAATCCCGCTTTCTGGCGTGACCGCAAGGCCCTGCGATTTTACTTCCGCGAAGATTACAGCCCGTCGAGCAATGAACAGTTGCTCAAAGACCTCGATGTAGCGTTGCAGTGCCGGGCCGAAGTTCTGTTCCTGCGAGAGCGCGATCGTGCGGGCCGCGAGTTATTCGGCGACAGATGGCTTGGATCGGAAAGCGACTGGCGCGATCTTGAAAGCTTCTCTGATTGGATCGTCAAGGTGCGGCGATTCTTAGCCGACGGTTTTCTCGAAAGCGAAGGTGTAAGGCTCGCCGCAGGCGGGCAATTGAATCCAGATGATGTTCAAATCCGCGTGGACGAGATACGCGCACACCTGAGCGCGGCCCGCGCGGATGTGGAGCGAGTCGCAAAACTTGGCGTTTTCAACCCGACAGGCAATGTTTCAACAGAGGCGGAAGCCGGGCTGATACCCCTGGCCGAAAGGCTCGCGGAGTTAAAGGAAGCAATCCCGGGTTTGCGCCAGTGGTCGCTCTATCAGGCGAGTTTGAAACGATGCGAAGCGGGTGTGGGGGCCGCATTTCTCAAAAGGTTTTATGAACAGGCCATCGAGCCCGATGAGATGGAGCCTGCATTTCGCAGACTGTTTTACAGGCGCTGGCTCGACCTTGTCTGCTCCGAACGCCCTCGGTTAGAAAAATTCCGCGCGCTCAGTCATGAAAAGAAGATCGAAGAGTTTAAGCGCCTCGACCTTCGCGCGCTCGATCTGGCCCGCCGCCGCGTGTTGCATCAATTGTCGCGCAAGAAAGATGAGTTGATAGGCGACGGCCGGCTATCGCCCGAGTTGGTCCTTGTGCAGCGCGAGTCGCGAAAGAAGACCCGCCATCTGCCCTTGCGGAAATTGCTCCTGCGAGCGCCGGAGGCAGTCAGGACCATCAAACCGTGTTTTATGATGAGCCCTCTGTCGGTCGCGCAGTTTCTCGATCCCTCCCTGCACATCTTTGATCTTGTGATCTTTGACGAAGCGAGCCAGATTCCGCCCGAAGACGCTCTGGGGGCAATCATTCGCGGACGCCAGGTGGTTGTCGTAGGCGACAGCAAACAGCTTCCACCCACGAGCTTTTTCTCAGCCCAGATCATAGCCGAAGATGATATTGATCCGTCTCAGGGAGAAGCGCCTGCAATCACCGATAGCGTCGAAAGCATACTGGACGAAATGGCGAGTCTGGGCTTTGCCCGATTGCGGCTGAGATGGCATTATCGCAGTCGCCACGAATCGCTCATCACGTTTTCAAATCGCAAGTTCTATGACGCAGAGTTGATAACCTTTCCCGGTCCGGGCATTGACGCAGACCGCGTCGGCCTGCAATTCCACTGGGTGGGGGGCGTATATGAGGGGAAGGGAATCAACTCCGTTGAAGCGAGCGCCGTGGCAGACGCCGTGTGCGAACACATACGCAATTGCCCTGAACTGACTCTGGGAGTGGGCACGTTCAACATCAGACAGCAGACATTGATCCTTGATGAATTAGACAAACGCCGCCGCGAGGACCCCGCGCTCGAATTCTTCTTTGCGCGCAGGGGCGAAGGCCAGTTCTTTGTAAAAAACCTTGAGAACATACAGGGAGATGATCGGGATGTGATCTTTATCAGCGTGACCTACGGGCCGGATAGCGAAGGGCGCGTACGTTATAACTTCGGCCCCTTAAATGGTCCCAACGGGTGGCGCAGGCTGAACGTCATCATCACCAGGGCAAAGCTCTCGCTCAGAATCTTCTCCTCGCTACGGGGCGAGGACATAGACCCTGCGAGGGCGCAGAGCGAGGGCGCGCAGTTGCTTAGAGAATACCTGTTCTTCGCCGAGCGCGGCATCTTGAGCGCGCCCACCCTTCGCGCGGAAGCGGAGATGGAATCGCCCTTCGAGCAATCGGTTTATGAAGAACTTACTCGCCAAGGATTGCGGCTGGCACCTCAGATCGGGCAATCGGGTTATCGCATAGATTTCGGCGTGCAGGACGAGGAGATGCCGGGACGCTTTATAGCCGGTATCGAATGCGACGGGGCGGCTTATCACAGCGCGGCCACCGCGCGCGACCGGGACCGTCTGCGCCAGTCGGTGCTGGAAAATCTCGGGTGGAAAATTCACCGCATCTGGTCTACAGACTGGTATCAGAGCCGCGAGGCGCAAATCACTCGCATCCTGAATCTGGTCGAGCAGTCTCGCAGAGAAGCCGGACAAGAAGAGCTATCGCAGACCGCACCCGAGCAGAAGCCGGACGCTCGCTCGATTGAAATTGAAGAATTCGACCCCGATCCAAACGACCCCGTTGTTGAGCCGACATCTTTCACACCCGATGGTAAAACAGCGCCGCAAGGGTTTCTCCCGGAAATTGAGTCTTACAACCTTACGCCAATTCGTATTCTTGGCGAGGCGGAAAGTTTTTACTCCGAACCTGACTCGCGGATTGCCGAAACGCTCCTGCGCGTAGTCGAATGCGAATCGCCGGTTCACATTATCGAAGCGACTCGCCGCGTAGCCGTTCACTGGCAGATGAATCGCGCAGGGAATCGGATTCGAGAACGTATTTACAAAATAGCGGGTGAACTGAATAGAAGCGGCAAGCTCCGCTTGCAGGGAGATTTCTTATGGAAGGCCGGCCAGAAAGAGGCAGTCATTCGCGCGCGCGCGATTCGGGATTATGTCTTTGATGCCGAATACATCTGCCCCTCCGAGTTTGAGGCGGCCATCATTTATGTGCTCAAGTCAGGCGGAGCCAGAATGCTTGATGAACTGGTGACGGAGGTCGCCCGCGCAATGGGCTTTGATCGAACGGGGAGAAAATTATCCGGGCAGATAAGCTCGGCAATTCAGGCTCTGGTGGCGCAGGGCAAACTGCGCGCCGTCGCCAGAGGAATACAACTGAGGGATGAGGGATCAGGGATGAAAAAGAGTCTAAGGAAAAATTCCGATTAATTGGTTTGACCAATTACCGGAGTGTTTCCCGACAGTCCTTTTCATCCCTCATCCCTCATCCCTCATCCCTTCTTCGTGGTCTCTGGTTTGCCGCAAGGACTTTCTTTCGCATGCGGATAGAGGCGGGAGTGACCTCGACGAGTTCGTCTTCGCGGATAAATTCGAGGGCCTGCTCAAGCGATAGCTCGCGGAAAGGCACAAGCCGCATGGCTTCGTCGGCGGTCGAGGCACGCATGTTGGTCAGCTTCTTTTCCTTTACTACGTTTACGTCAAGATCGGCGTCGCGCGAGTTCTCGCCTATGATCATCCCTTCATACACTTCCGTATTGGGACGGACGAAAAGCTCTCCGCGCTCTTGCAGGTTATAAAGCGCGTATGTAGTCGCCTGACCCGAGCGGTCGGCCACAAGCGCGCCGGTTATTCGTTGCGAGATAGTGCCCTGCCACGCATCCCATCGCAGAAAAATAGTGTTGATAAGGCCCGTCCCCTTTGTGTCGGTGAGGAATTCGCTGCGAAAGCCGATCAGCCCGCGCGAGGGGACTTCGAATTCAAGACGCACTCGGCCAGTTCCGTGATTGACCATCTTCGTCATACGGCCTTTGCGGCGGCCAAGCGCTTCGGTCACTATGCCTATGAATGTCTCGGGGCAATCAATGACCGCAAGCTCGATAGGCTCAAGGCGGCCCTCGCCTTCGTTTCTGGTTATGACTTCGGGTTTTGAGACCTGAAGCTCGTAGCCTTCGCGCCGCATCATCTCGATGATGATGGCAAGCTGAAGCTCGCCGCGCCCCGATACCTTAAAACTGTCCATAGTCTCGGTTGCGTCTATGCGGATAGCGACGTTTGCGAGCGCTTCCTTATCGAGCCGTTCGCGGATTTTTCTGGATGTGACGTACTTGCCTTCGCGTCCGGCAAACGGCGAGGTGCTCACGCTGAAGAGCATCGAGATGGTCGGCTCGTCCACGGTGATTTTTGGGAGCGGACGAGGGTCGTCTGCCGATGAAACGGTCTCGCCGATATAGATATCCTCGATGCCTGCGAGCGCCACGATCTCGCCCGCTTCGGCGCGTTCTATCGGGGCCTGTTTCAATCCTTCAAAGGCAAAAAGTTTTGAAACCTTGGTCTTTTCCAGTTTGCCGTCGAGCTTGCAGATGGCTATCTGATCGCCTACGGCAACCGACCCGGAAAAGATGCGGCCTATGGCGAGACGGCCTACATAGTCGTTGTAATCTAGGTTTGCAACAAGCATCTGCAAGACGGAATCGGGCGCGGCAACGGGAGGCGGTATGGTTTTGAGTATTTGATCGAAAAGCGGGCGCAGATTGTCGCTTGTGTCTTCGAGTTCGAGTTTGGCAATGCCGTCGCGGGCGACTGTGTAGATCACCGGGAAATCGGCCTGCTCTTCGGTGGCGTCGAGGTCGATAAAGAGGTCGAAGACTTCGCTCACGACCTCTTCGGCGCGCGCATCCTGCCGGTCAATCTTGTTTATGACGACTATCGCGGGCAGCTTTTGCGCGAGCGCCTTCGACAGAACGTAGCGGGTTTGCGGAAGCGGGCCTTCGCTTGCGTCTACGAGCAGCATCACGCCGTCAACCATCTTGAGGACGCGCTCGACTTCGCCTCCGAAATCCGAGTGGCCCGGCGTGTCTACGATGTTTATCTTCACGCCGTGATAATGGACCGACGTGTTTTTAGCCATAATGGTGATGCCCCGCTCGCGTTCGAGGTCCATCGAATCCATCACGCGCTCGACGACCGTTTCGTTGGCCCGAAACAGCCCCGATTGTCTGAGCATCGAATCGACCAGCGTAGTCTTGCCATGATCGACGTGCGCTATGATCGCTATGTTGCGAATATCTTCCCGTGCTTCCACATGTCCTCCTGATTGCTCTCAAGTCAAACCGACATGATAACAGAAGCGCGTCGCTTGCGACAGGAAAGCTTTTTCATCGGGTAAACCATCAGATCAGGCGCAGGATCATTAGATCTTCCAAAATGTAGGGTGACCTATTCCCACTCGCCTTTCGTTCGAATTAACCTGCAAAAATTTTGTCGCATACATCTCGCAAGTCAAAAACTGAATGGCCCTGGGGAATCTCACAATTGAGGGGCGGCTGGCAAAGATTCGCGTTGACAATTCCAAGCATAATTGTTACCGTAATCACCTTCCGAATAGGGGCCTTTATCACTCTGTCGCGACCATGCCACGAGGGATGGCTGCGTCGAGTCTAGCCAGACAAATGCAGTATAGACATAACAGGATGGGTGTCCTGATAAGGTGGTCCGATGAAGCGTATTTGCTTGTCCGTGAGCCTTGGCCAGATTCTGTTTGTCTCTCTTTTTGCCCCGATTTTTCTTTCATCCTGCACTAAAAATTCTCAGAAACGCATGGTTTCAGTCCTGTATGCGGGTTCTCTGGCTACGGTTATGGAGAACGGTCTGGGCCCCGCATTCTCCAAAGCAACCGGATACGAATACAGAGGCGAGGCGCAGGGGTCGCTTGGCGCAGCGCGTATGATCCATGATCGGCTCAGGAGCCCTGATGTCTTCATCAGCGCCGATCCATCCGTCAACGAGACCGTGCTGATGGGAAGCGGGAACGGGAACCTTGTTACGTGGTTCGTGACTCTGGCCTCTTCGCAACTCGTGCTCGCCTACAACCCGAAAAGCCCTTTTGCGGCAAAATTCCGGGCGGCCTCGGCGGGCAGTATTCCGTGGTATGAGGTTTTAGAGACGCCCGGTGTGCGCTTTGGCAGGGGCGATCCGACTATCGACCCGAAGGGGTACAGAACGCTCCTCCTTTTTGATCTGGCCGGCAAACATTACAATCGACCGGAGATTCCCGGTCTGCTTGGTGATCCGCTCAATCCCGCGCAGGTGCTGCCGGAGATCGTCTTGTTAGCCCGCGTAGACACCGGGCAATTTGACGCCGGGGTTTTTTACAAACACGAGATAGTCGCTCATAAATTGCCCTTCGTCAGCTTTCCACCCGAAATCAATCTGGGCGACCCGAGGTTTGCCGATCTCTACGGGCAGGCCACCTATACGATCCCATCGGGTGAGCGCGTCAGCGGGGCCCCTATAATCTTCACTATAACGATTCCAAAGACGGTGCAGAATCAAGCTGCCGCCGAAGAGTTTGTTCGATTCTTTCTCTCTTCAAGCAATCTGCTTGAGGAGTTCGGGCTGGGACCCGTGGACCACCTTGTGGGCGGAGACAGGGAGCAGATTCCGACAGGTCTCCGTAGCCTTTGCTCGGGGGCATATAAGCCATGACGGGGCGCTTCAAGCCGACATTTATACTTTTTGGCGTGCTGGGCGGCCTGCTCTTGCTCAACCTCGTGCTGCCCATCATCAACCTCTTTGTTCAAGCCGACTGGCCCGGCTGGACGGCGTCCTTGCGGGAGCCCAGCGCAGGTGAAGCCCTGTCGGTTTCCGCTCTGACATCCACGATGGCAGTAGTGATAATGACTCTGCTGGGCGTTCCGCTCGGATACGTGCTGGCGCGAGCGCGGCTCCCTTTCAAGCAGGTCTGGATCAGTCTCGTTTTCCTGCCGATGGTCGTTCCTGATCTCGCGGGAGGAATCCTGCTGTTGCAAACCTTCGGGCCTTACGGAACCATAGGTCATCCTCTCGACGGCTGGAACATCGCTCTCACAGGCAATCTGGCGGGGATCGTTCTGGCTCAACTTTTTGTGTCCGCTCCCTTCGTCATCGTATCTGCGTTAGCGGCATTCGCAAGCGTCGATCCAAAACTTGAGATGGCAGCGGCTACGCTGGGTGATTCGCAATGGTATATCTTTTGGCGGATCTCATTGCCCCTTGCCTGGCCCGGCATAGCGGCAGGCATCACGCTTGCGTGGATTCGAGCGCTCGGTGAATTTGGCGCAACACTGATCGTTGCCTACAACCCACATACTTTGCCGGTCTATATGTGGGTGAAGTTCGAATCAAACGGCCTGACAGGAGCCTTGCCCGTGGCCTTTCTCCTGGTATTTCTGGCAGCAATCGCAGTGGCGCTCTCCATGCTGCTCGGTCGCCTTACCGGGTACCAGAACGGGGTAGCTGTGCTCGGAGACACACAGGGGAGGCTGACATGAGTTCACTAAAACGGCAGTTGGAAGCTCGCAACTGGGAACCACCCACGCAAACTGTCCTCTCCGATGCGGGCGCGCTGGAGGTTCAATTGCGTACGCGTCACTCTTCCCGTTTCCAGCTTGAGGCCGAGTTCGCCGTATTGCCCGGTGTGACGGTGATTGTCGGCCATTCCGGCGCGGGCAAGACGACCATTCTGCGCTGCATCGCGGGTCTATGCCATCCCGAGGAGGGCCGCATTGCAATCGGAGACAGGGTGCTTTTCGATTCGAAGCAACGAATCAGGCTTGAGCCGTCGCGTCGCCGGGTCGCCTTTGTATTTCAGGACCTTGCGCTCTTTCCACACCTCTCTGTCCAGGATAACGTCATGTACGGGCTCCGCCGCCTGGACAAGGCCGAGCGAAATCGACGGATGCGCGACATCCTGGAATCTTTTCAGATAGAGCATCTCTGTAGCCGGTTGCCGCGAGAGATTTCGGGAGGGGAACAACAACGGGTCGCACTGGCGCGTTCGCTTGTCACCGAACCCTCCGTATTGCTGCTTGACGAACCGTTGTCTTCACTGGACCCGCGTACAAAGATCCGTATCATCGAGGACCTGCGAAGATGGAACGAAACACACCGGATTCCAATCCTTTATGTCACTCATGATCATGGTGAAGTGCTTGCCCTGGGGGATCGCGCAATCGCCCTCGAACAGGGACGGATCCTAAATGAAGGGCTGCCGCCGGACGTGGTATCTGCTGCCGGTCGAGCGGTTCCGGCACAGCCGATCCTGTACGAAAACCTCTTTGATGCTACCGTGGTCGAACTGCGAGAGCTCGAAGGCACAATGGTTTGCCGGATAATCGGAACCTCCATCCTTGTCGAGACTCGTTTGGCTCAGGCAGCCATAGGCTCGGAGGTGCGTATTGGATTCCGCGCGGGCGAAATCCTCGTCGCCGCCTCACAGCCTTCGATCCTAAGTGAGTGTAACGTGATCCGTGGGAGGATAAAGAAGTTCGAGCGTATTGGCGCGATGGTTGAAGCACGGGTAGGCTGCGGCGCTGAATTCCGCGTTCATCTGGACTCGCGTCTGGTTGAATCTTGCGGGCTCGAAGTATCAGCAGAAGTGTGGATGATGATCGGCGCTGCTATGTGCCATCCGGTCCGCCCAAACCTTTCCGATACATTGCAGCGTCTGTTTGTTTTTGTATGTCAGGGAAATACTATCCGATCTCCTATGGCCCAGGCGATCTGCAACGCCGAGATCGCCAGCCGGTTCGGCGTCCCTCTGGAATCACTGGACAGGCTGGGCATAAAGGCAGTGAGCGCGGGCTTGACTGCTCGGCCCGGGGAAACTATCACCGAGGAAGCCGAACAGGCGTTAGGGGCGATTGGCATGCCGACCCTAGAACATCGGTCCTGCAATCTGACTCAAGGGTTAGTTCAGAGGGCCGAGGTCATCTTCTGTATGACCGAGGGGCAACTGAAAGAGATTACATCTATGTTTCCAGAAGCAAAATCGAAGACCTTCCGCCTACACCCCGATCGCGACATAGATGATCCTCATGGCAAGCCCCTCGATGCGTTTTCCGATGTGGCCCGGCAGATTCAAGATATGATCCGCGAGCGACTCAACGGGCTCGGCCTTCCCGGCATCACAGGCGGGCTGGAGATGGCTTGAATACAGGGCCAATTAAATTTCAGGAAATGCCTGGCGTACTCAGGGTGCTTGGCATATGGGCAAGAGGTAGATTCTCGCCAGGGCGCAGAGACTCAAAGCAGGCAAAGCTTTCGATCATCGGTTTCCCACCTTCAATCAAGAACTTGATGACCTTGCGGGATTTTTTGTGGCATCGCGCGCGGGCGCTGATATAATTTTCATCAGGCGCGCGGGCCCGATTTACTCAAAACGAGCGAGAATAATCGAGTGGAGATTTTGATCAAGCGGTCTGGAAGTTATTTTTACACGAGAGCCTACAGAAAGCTCGTCGTGGCGCTCACGACTGTCTACGCGACAAGCGGCGTGATTCTGGCCGAGTTAGGCGCTTACATTTCCAACAGAGCGCTGGTAGGCATAATCATACTGGCTTTCGTTACGGCCCTGATTAGCTTGATGTGGCTTGTTTACGGGGCGATCCTATGGATTTTCGCGCGCGAGGCCCGGCAGACGGTCGAACTGACCCGTGAAGGAATACGCGAAACTCATAACGGGCGCGAACACGCTTTTATTCCGTGGACAGGCGTTACGGAAATAGAAGTGGCCGCAACTATCATCGCGGGAGCCAGCCTGAGAGTCAAAGGCATGTTTTCAGAGATAACAATCTCGAATGTCGATCTTGAAATCACAGGCCCTTGTAAGATCAGAGAGATGCACAAAGCAATGGGCCGAACCGGTCGAATGCGCGAACTGCTAGGCGAATTAAAGACCTCAGCGCCGCATGCCGAGGTGCGGTTGAACAGGCTCGCGCGCCGCCGGGTCAGGAAATATGCCTGGATGCAACCTTGAGCGGTAGGCGGTAGGCAGTAGGCAGTAGGCAGTGACGGAGGCGGATACCAACTATTCATTTGCATACCCGCACACCCTTTAGCAGTAGTCGTCAGTTCAGTATCAACTGCCTACTGCCTACCGCTTACTGCTTACTGCCTATGCTATACTTTTTGCCACCCAACCGGTGAAAGAATTATGAGGGAAAAATATGAACCCGTAATCGGGCTTGAAATTCATGCTCAACTCAAGACCGATTCAAAAATATTTTGCGGATGCTCGACCCGCTTTGGCGATGAGCCTAACTCAAACACCTGCCCGGTCTGCCTGGGGCTTCCCGGCGCTCTGCCTGTGCTAAACCGCAGAGTTATAGAGATGGCCACGCGCGCGGCGCTTGCGCTCAATCTGCGCGTGAATAATGAATCGATCTTCTCGCGCAAAAACTATTTCTACCCCGATCTTCCAAAGGGCTATCAAATATCTCAATACGACAGACCCTTCTCCGAGCACGGCTGGGTAGAGATTCCTACAAGTGAGCGGAACGAATCCGGCCATGCCGTAGAGTGGCGCATGAAGCGGTTTAATATCACCCGACTTCATCTGGAAGAAGACGCGGGCAAATCCTTGCACGAAGGCGTGATGCTGGAATCGGCGACAAAGTCTTACGTCGATTTGAACCGCAGCGGCGTGCCTCTGGCTGAGATAGTCTCGGAGCCCGATTTTCGCTCCTCCTGGGAAGCCTACGACTATATGCAGTACCTGCGGCGCACGCTGATCTATGTAGGCGTGTGCGACGGCAACATGGAAGAGGGAAGCCTGCGCTGCGACGCCAACGTATCGGTGCGGCTCAAGGGCGCGGAGAAGTTTGGCACAAGGGTCGAGCTTAAGAACCTCAACTCGTTTCGGTTTCTTCAGCGAGCAATCGAATACGAAATTGATCGCCAGATTGCAGCCCTCGAAGCCGGGGGAACAATTGTTCAGGAGACGCGGCTCTGGAATGAGCGCGAGTCCATGACCTTTTCTATGCGCTCGAAAGAAGAAGCGCACGATTATCGCTATTTCCCGGAGCCCGATCTGCCGCCGCTCGTCGTCCCGGAGGAGGGCGTCGAGCGGGTGCGCGATGGGATGCCGGAACTGCCGGAAGCGCGCCGCCGGCGTTTCATAGAAGAGTACGGGCTGGCTCTCGATGATGCCGCGCAGCTTACGGATTCGCGATTGCTTGCCGACTACTTCGAAGAGGTTGCGCGCGCGTCGGGCAACGCGAAGACGGCAGCCAACTGGATTTTGAATGAGCTTTTGCGAGAGCTTAAAAACACGGGGACCGATATTGACAAAAGCCCTGTGAGTGAGGCCGGGCTTGCCGGTATGATAAAGATGATCGACGAGGCCACTATCAGCGGAAAGATGGCCAAGGACGTGTTGATAGAGATGTACGGGAGCGGGCGCTCGGCCTATGAGGTTGTGCGCGAGATGGGCGGAGGGCAGGTCTCGGATGAAGCCGAGATCAGGCTGATTATTGAACAGGCTCTGATTGCCAATCCCAAACAACTCGAACAGTACCGGGGCGGAAAGGTTGGGCTTTACGGTTTCTTCGTAGGTCAGGTGATGAAGGCAAGCGGCGGGCGGGCCAACCCGCAGATCGTCAACAGCCTGCTCAAGGAGGCGCTCGATAACCAGGGGTAAAGTGGTTCATGAGAACCAGATTTAGGGAGTTTGATGAAGATCAGATTAGTATCACTATTTTTAGTCGTGGTTCTTATATCGCTCGGTTCGATTTCGTGCGGCAAGAGCGCGGCCGGAAGCGATGAGGTCGCCGTGCTCGATACCAGCTACGGTCGGATCGTTATAGAGTTTTTCCCCGATGTGGCTCCAAAACACGTAGCCAATTTCAAGGAACTGGCGACCGAAGGTTTTTTTAACGGCACAAAATTTCATCGTCTTGTGAAGAGCCAGACCGGGCCGGTCGCGATTCAAGGCGGCGACCCAAATACCATAAACGGCGATGTCTCCACGTGGGGCAAGGGCCAGCCGGGGCAGAAGACCGTTCCCGCCGAGTTTTCGCAAACTCTGAAGCACGAACCCGGCATTGTGTCGGCTGCCCGTAAAGGGAATGATGAAAACAGCGCCACGAGCCAGTTCTTCATCTGCGTAGGCAACGAACCGCAATGGGACGGCAAATACTCGATCTTTGGCAGGGTCATAGAAGGCCAGCACGTGGCCGACCTGATAGCCCGAGCGCCGGTCTGGCCAAAGACCGACAGGCCTATGGACCCGGTCGTGCTCAAAAGCGTCACGCTCGTGAAACGCGATCAATGGAATGCCGAGGCCGCTCAAAAAGAACATTCAAATCCTTGACACACGGCACAGGTGCGCGCAAGCTTGTAACCGAAGGTCGCTCAAACTACAGAAAAAGGTCACCCATGCAATTAGCCCGCGTTATTGGTACAGTAGTCTCTACGGTCAAAAGCGAGGCGCTCGAAGGACGAAAGCTGCTCGTCATACAGCCGCTGACCGCCAGTCTTGAGGATGCCGGTCAGTCTATGGTTGCAATTGACTCGGTCGGAGCGGGCAAGGGTGAAATAATCTTCTGGTGTCGCGGGCGCGAGGCATCGTTTCCCTTCATGCCGTCAGAGGTTCCGACCGATTGCACTATTGTCGGAATAGTCGACACCGTTTTTTTGGAGAGTTGATTCTGGTATAAGAATATGCTGCTGGCCAGAGTAGTCGGAAATGTGGTAGCCACACAAAAAGATGCCCGTTACGAAGGCGGGCGCATACTCGTAGTCCAGCCCATCAGCCCTGAAGGCACGCCGGAAGGCGTCGAGATGCTGGCGCTTGATTCCGTTGATGCCGGTGTCGGAGATACGGTGGTTGTGGTGCGCGAAGGCTGGTCGGCTTCGACCTCTTCGACGGGGCAGCCGGGCGCAGCGATTGATTCGGCCATAGTCGGTGTCGTTGATACGATTGAGTATTGAGTCGAAGATTTAACAACCGGGAACAGGACCGAGCGTTTCGGTTGAAAGTAATTCTGTAAATCCTGCGGCGATCCTGTAAATCCCGTCAAAAAAATTATGCAGTCATCCGATCAAGACCTTGCGCGCCGAGTGCTTGCGGCGATCCTCGACCGGCTCGAAACCGCGTCTGAGCCAAAGCCTGTCAGGGGCTTGCCCGCAAATGATCAGCCCGGTATTGTCCTGATTGTGCTTGATCAGTCGGAGGCAAAGAGAGTGACGGTCGAAACCGATAGTAATTCGAGGCCTGTTGATAAATTCATCCCGGCAACTGGCGAGAATCTCCATCCGGGGCTTGAGAAATTTTCGCTGACCGAGCCTGCCGGGTCTGCGCGCTCACCGAAGACCTGCTTTATGGAACCTGGCCGCGCCTGCGTAAATTCGGGCGCCTGCGAGATGCGCGGATACTGATCGTCTGAACGGGAACTCGGTCTTCCACAGACAAAAGGGGAAGTTATGGGGACGAAAGCCAGTCTGACCTATAAGGATTCCAACGACGAAGAGTGTGTCTATAAACTGAGAGAGCGCAGCCTCACCATCGGTCGCCTGGATGAGAACGGCCTCGCCATAGATAACCCTTACATCTCGCGATTTCACGCCGAAGTCAGCTTTGACGGTTCGTTCTATTTCGTGACCGATCTGGGCAGCACATCCGGCACATTCGTAAACGATAAACAGGTAAAGCACTCGATGCTTAAGGACGAGGACCGGATAAGGCTGGGCCGGGGCCACGGCGTGGAATTTGTCTTCAACCTGAAGGAGTCGAGAGAAGAGACGGATATACCCGCCGAAGACATCTTTGTTTCCGTACATCCGGTGCGCGTAATCGCGCCCGAAGAGGCGCGCTTTCTAAACGTCTCCCAACTCCCTGATTCGGGCGAGCTGACCCACGAGACAGTAGACCACTTGCGCGCCCTCTACGAATTCACAAGCGAAGTGCTGACCGCGCATTCGTCGGATGAACTCTGCGACAGGCTCGCCGCTTTCCTGCATAAAACGATCCGGCCCGAGCGTTGCGCCGTGCTGATTCACAACCGCCATCAGGACTCTCTCGAAGTTAAGGCTTCCTACCCGTCGGGGCTGAAGTTCAAACCGAGCCGCAGCGTTACTAACCGCGTATACAGGCAGAACGTAGCCGTCTTCAGCCTCGATGCGCAGCACGACAAACGTTTTGCCGAAGGTGAATCGGTCCGCTTTCAAGCCATAAGATCGGTCATTTGCGCGCCCATCGGATCAAAGACGAAGTTGTGGGGCGTCTGTTACGTCGATAACGTAAACGGCGACCGCAGTTTCGATGACGAAGAACTGGAATTTTTGACCGCGCTTGCGCGGCAGGTCGGACTCGCTATGGAGAATCTTTACCTGCTCGAAGAACAGCGCTACTCGCTTGAGAGTTTTATTCGCACCCTCGCCGCGAGCCTCGATGTGCGCGACGATAATACGGCGGGGCACTCGGCCCGCGTAGGAGTCTATGCAGCCGGAATAGCCCGCACGATGGGGATGACGAAATCGCAATGCCGCTCGGTTTATTATGCGGGGCTGCTGCACGATTACGGAAAGATCGGAATACGCGACGATATATTGCTGAAACCCGCCAGCCTGACTCCCGAAGAATACGAGCACATAAAGCAGCATCCTCAACATACCTTCAAGCTCCTGTCGAAGATACGTTTCCCGGAAGACCTGGCCGACATCCCCTATGTCGCCGCCGCCCATCATGAGAGATGGGACGGCACGGGCTACCCGCACGGACTCCACGGCGAAGAGATACCACTGGGCAGCCGCATAGTTGCCGTAGCCGACGCCTTTGATGCGCTGGTCGAAGAGCGGGTCTACAACGAACCTATATCGCCTCAACAGGCTGTAGAAGAGCTTGCCAAGCGTTCGGGCTTTTACTTTGACCCGAAGGTGATAGAAGCATTTACGGAGTATTTCTCTAAGGAGATCGAACCGCGCCGCCAGCGCCTGGAACAGACACTTGCCTCGGGCGCGCCAAATCCATTTGAGTTTGAATAGAGAGAGGTTACAGGTTACAGGTTAGAGGGAACAGGATGTGTCCCTAGCCGCCTGTCCCCTTTCCTCTGTAACCTGTAATCTCTCCCCGGTCCCTCTGAATGAGCGATGTTATTATCCTCGCAAGCCCGTTGACCAGGGATAATCCGAGGCGGTCTTCTCTGTGAAAAACCGCGTTTGATACCTCTTGGCCCGACCGGAATTTTATCGTCAGAATATAATCGTGCTTTATCGTGTCGGGCAGCTTCTTGCCCCGGACCATAAGAGCTAGCGGGCCGAGCGCCACCCACCACCATTTCGAGCGCACTCGTTTGCCTTCGACTATCGTCGTCGCGTCTACAACGCGGGTTTCTATGAGCGCGGCTGCCGGGATAGTGATCTTTCTGCTCCCGGGAATGATCTCGCTCACCTCTATTCCCGAGGTGTTGATGACGAGCTTGACCGCCATAGGATCATTCAGCCTCTCTATGCCGCCAAGATAATCTATCTCGACCTGCGTAGCCTCGAACTTGCCAGGCGAGGCCCCTTGCTGCAACGGCACACCGCACCACAGACACTTGTTGGCGGCAGCTCCGTTGGCCCTCCCGCAATCCTGGCAATATATCGGACTGGAAATACTCATTATCCCTGCTGATCGTCTATAAAAAGAGTGCCCGGTGATTATATGGACCGATCGACGCAAGTTCAACACTCTTTGCTCGGATAAGCCTTTGGAGACCGCCGGGCAGCAGGACCATTCAGTTTTTGAGTAGCGGGCTGTATGCGACAAAATTTTTGCAGGTTAATTCGAACGAAAGGCGAGTGGGAATAGGCCGGGACGGCCTATTTTCTATTTTCCAATTCTACATTTTGGAAAACTGAATGGCCCTGGCCGGGCCGGGCCATCTGGTGTCTCAAATTTCAAATCTCACAAATCTCAAATCCCATCTTGACAGCTTTTATATTCATCTTAATAATATGTGTCTATGACACATATTAAATCGCGGATGTTCGACCGGGAGTTGAAGAAGGGCAGCGCGGAATTATTGATTCTTTCGCTTGTCGAGGATCAGCCGCGCCACGGCTATGACATCAGCAAATTGATCGAAGCGCGTTCGGGCGGGATGCTGCGTTTCAATGTGGCTTCGCTTTATCCGTTGCTTTACAGGCTGGAGAAGCGCGGATGGATTCAGGGCCGATGGGTAGAGAAGGCCGGGCAGCGCAGGCGCAGGTATTACCGGTTGACCTCGGAAGGCAAGAAGGTTCTCGCATCACAGCGAAATACGTGGCGCGAATTTGTCGAGGCGATCAATCGCATCACAGGGATTGAAAATGCCTGATTGGAAAGAAGAGATCAGTGGAAGGCTCGCGGGCCTGAGGCTTACACCGTGGCGCGAGGCCGAAATAGTCGAAGAGATGGCCGAACATCTCGATTCTCTTTATGAGGAGCTATTGACCGACGGCGCGACTCCCGAGGAGGCAAGGACCGCGATCATGGAGGAATTGAGCGAGAGCGAACTGCTCGCTCAAGAGTTGCGCCGTGTCGAACGCCAGGAAAGATACGACCCCGTAGTTTGGGGAAATAACAGGAGGAGCAGGATAATGGGCAATCTCTGGCAGGACCTTCGATTTGGCTTGCGGATGCTTCGCAAGAGTCCCGGCTTCAGCTTTGTGGCGGTGCTGACGCTTGCGCTCGGCATAGGGGCAAACACAGCGATGTTCAGCGTGCTGAATACGTATCTGTTTCACGCGCTTCCCTACCCGGAGGCGGACCGGCTTGTGCGCATCTATCGCACCTCTCCGCATTCTCAAAGCTGGCCGCACTCACCCGGCAACTTCTTCGATTACCGCGATCAGAACAGCGTATTCGAACACATGACAGCGTTCTCCTGGGTGAGCATCAGCATGTCCGAACCGGGACAGCCTGCCGAACGTGTGCAGTGTTTGACTGCCACGGCTGATTACTTCGATGTGCTTGGCGTCAGACCAGAACTGGGCCGAGTGTTCACCGCCGAAGAGGAGATGATCCCTTCAAACGGAGTGGTCGTCCTCAACCACGACTACTGGATGCGGCGTTTCGGCGGTGACCCGTCGGTCATCGGGCGCACGCTTAAGCTGAACGGGTGGGATGCCAAGATTATCGGCGTGATGCCTGCCGGGACTGAGTATCCGCTGTTGTGGGGGCCGATTGACATGTGGTCTCCGCAGGCATTCACGGCGGAGTCGCGGCGGGATCGGGATAACAATTTCTTGCAGGCCATCGGGCGGCTGAAACCCGGCGTGACGATTGAGCAGGCCGAGCAGTCAATGATTGCGCTCGCTGCAAATATCAGGAAAGAGATTGCCGTGAACGAAAACGACAGCATTCGTCTCGAACCGTTGCAGATGTCTATGTCGGATGAAACGGGACGGCATGTCATGTGGTTTACCTTTGGCCTTGCGGGGTTCGTCCTCCTCATCGCCTGCGCAAACGTAGCCAATCTTCAGCTTGTCCGCACCGCTGGGCGCAGCCGCGAATATGCCATCCGTGCCGCGCTTGGAGCCGGACGAGGACGACTGCTCAGACAGTTGCTCACCGAGAGTCTTACGGTCTCGCTCATCGGAGGCGCGCTCAGTTTACTTGTCGCGCTCTGGGGCGTAGATTTTATCGGCAGTCGTCTGTTCAGCCAGTTGCCGGGCGCGAAGGTTGCCATTGATTATAGGGTGTTTGGATTTGCCCTGTTGTGTTCCGTGCTTACGGGGCTGATCTTTGGCACGGTCCCGGCGTGGCTTGCGTCGCGCGCAGATGTGAATCAGGCGCTCAGAGAGAATTCGCGCGGCTCGACGGCGGGCCGTTCGCAAAACCGACTGCGGCACGCGCTGATCGTAGGCGAAATCGCTTTCGCGCTTGTGTTGCTCACGGGAGCCGGTCTCTTTCTCCGGGGACTGCAACGCCTGACCCGCCTCGATCCCGGCTGGAATGTGGACGGACTCGTTATGGCGCAGGTAGGTCTGCAAGGCGAAAATTATCTGAAGAATTCTCAACGCGCCGACTTCGCCCGGCAGCTTGAAGAGAAGTTCAGCGCCATACCCGGTGTCGAACGAGTCGCAATTTCACAGTCAACGCTGCCTTACGGATTTAACAGCAGCGGGTCTTTTCGGGTCGAAGGCCAGCCCGAACCTCAACCCGGTCAGTGGCCCGAAGTCTTTTTCGAACCCGTTAGCCCGAATTACTTTGAAACTCTCGGAGTCCGACTGCTCGAAGGCCGCGTCTTTACTTCCGCCGACACTGCCGATAGCCCCTCGGTCGTCATCATCAACGAAACGATGGCCAAACAGTTCTGGCCGGACCAGAGCGCGGTCGGCAAGCGCATCGGCAGAGGGTCGGGTCCCAACCCTTCCTGGTCGGAGGTTGTAGGCGTTGTGAACGATGTAGAGATTCCTGCAAGTCTTACCGAGCCCTACACCCGCTACGAATCCTTTGTTCCGCTGGCGGCTCAGCCTCCCTGGGGAGTGCTTATCATTTCCTTACGCACATCCCTGAAACCGGAATTGCTCACAGGCTCTTTGCGTGGGGCCGTGGCAGAACTTGACCCTGTTCAGGCTGTATTTGAGATTCGGACCGCGCAGAGCATGGTAGATCAGGGGCTTGGTAATATTTCGTTGCTTGGCGCTCTGCTCGGCGCATTTGCCTTGCTGGGGCTTGTGCTTGCCGCCATAGGGATTTACGGCGTGACCTCTTATTCGGTCGCGCAACGCACGGGCGAGATCGGAATTCGCATGGCGCTTGGCGCGCAACCCGGAGACGTGCTCTTGCTGGTGCTCGGTCAGGGAATCCGACTGAGTCTGGCGGGCGCGTTGTTTGGCCTTGGCGGCGCATATGCCGTGTCGCGTTTTCTTCAATGGGCGATTCCAATGTTGCCTTCGCGCGACCCCGTGACGTTTGCCGCTATCGCTTTCGTCCTGATTGCGGTGGCGCTCGTCGCCTGCTGGCTGCCCGCGAGACGAGCGTCGAAGGTTGATCCGCTTACCGCGCTGAGATACGAGTGAGTCATAATCAGATGGTTTGAAAATTACAATCCAGTCGCTCGAAAGGTCGGTGACAATAGGTCACGGATTTGACGGATTCGACGGATTTACGCGGATTTGAACTTGATATGGTCAAATCCGTGTTGATCCGCCCGATCCGTCGAATCGGTGGCCTATTCCTGTTTTCCAATTCTATATTTTGGCGTTATTGGAGGCGCGACAGAAAAAGGAACCTCACGCGCGGGGCTTGCGTTGTTGAGTTGAGGCGATTTATTGTCGGAGGAATTACGGCGCATCAAACATCGCGTGATCGTGGTAACGGAAGGAGGAAAATGATGGGAGACTTTTTGCAGGATGTGCGTTTTGCGGCAAGGATGTTGAGGAAAAATCCCGGCTTTACAGTGATCGCAGTCTTTACGCTCGCGCTCGGCATCGGCGCAAATACTTCGATCTTCACCATGATAAACGCCGTTATGCTCAAATCCCTCCCGGTTCAAAATCCCGAGCAACTCGTTTTGTTCTCGGACGGAAATGGCGAAGGCACCTCAACAGGAGATCCCCCGACGGGCGAGTGGAGCATGTTTTCTTATCCGGTCTATGAGTATTTCCGCGATCACAACGAATCATTTCAAGGGTTGTGCGCGTTCCGAAGCGGCGAAGCCCATTTGAGCGTTCGCCGGGAAGTAGGGCAATCGGGCGGGGCACCCGAACGGGCGCGGGGACACCTCGTCTCGGGCAATTATTTCGAGGTGCTTGGCGTAAGCGCGGTCATGGGACGGACGATCGCGAGCGAAGACGACACGCCTACTGCGCGGCCTGCGGCGGTGATCAGCTACAACTACTGGAAACAGACCCTGAACAGCGACCCTTCGATTGTGGGCAAAAGCATGGCGTTGAACGGAACACCGTTTACCGTCGTAGGCGTCGCCCCGCCCGAGTTTTTCGGTGAGCGAGTCAGACGTTCGCCCGATTTCTGGATGCCTCTCGCATTTCAACCGCAGATCGAGTTACAGGAGTCTGCGCTTACAAAGCAGGATATGTACTGGCTGAATATGATGGGCAGGCTGAAACCGGGAGTCGGCATTGAACAGGCGCAGGCGCAGGCAAACGTGGCGCTTCATCAATTTCTGGTCGAGCAGGCCGGAGCCACTCCTTCCGAAGATCGACTCAAATCAATCGAGAATTCATATATCAGCCTCTTATCGGGGGCACAGGGGATTTCCGGTCTCAGGTACTACTACTCGCAGCCGCTGCACATGCTCATGGCAATCGTCGGACTTGTGTTACTGATCGCCTGCGCGAATGTCGGAAACCTCCTGCTTGCAAGGGCGTCGGCGAGGCAGATGGAAATTCTGATCCGGCTGGCGCTGGGTGCGAGTCGTGCGCGACTTGTCAGACAATTGCTCACGGAGAGCGTGCTGCTGGCGATTCTGGGCGGAATCGCAGGGATTCTGCTCGCGCAGTGGGGCGTAAGCGTGCTTGTGGCCCTTGTCGCCAGGACCTCTCCGATAGATGTCAGCCCCGATTGGCTGGTGCTCGGATTCACTCTGATTATTTCGTTACTGGCTGGCCTGGTATTTGGGATTGCGCCCGCGTTGCGCGCGAGTCGGGCCGACATCTCAGGCGGGCTCAAAGACAAATCGGCCCGCGTCGGAGGGGGGCGGAGCAGGTTTGGGCTGGCTCCGATGCTTGTCGTATCTCAGGTAGCTTTGTCGCTCGTCCTGCTCGTAGGCGCGGGATTGTTTTCGCGGAGCCTGATGGCGCTTGAGCGGGAAGACCTCGGATTCAACCGCGACAATGTTCTGCTGCTGGACCTTGACTCGCGCGCGGCCGGCTACAAGCCTGCCGAACTCGAGACGCTCTACCGGCAGATACTTGATCGGGTAGGCGGGCTGCCGGGCGTGCAATCGGCCACCCTGGCCACTTTCAGCCCGATGAGCGGAACCAACAGGAGCAGTAACATTTCCATTCAGGGGTATGCACCTCAACCTGATGAAGATATGGTCGTGCGCGATATGCTGGTCGGGCCGAGATACGCCGAGACGCTTGGCCTTCCCGTGCGGCTGGGCCGTGAAATCGGGCCGCAGGACACACCCGCATCCCCCCAGGTTGCTGTTGTCAATGAAGCGTTCGCCGATCACTTTTTTAACGGCCAGAATCCCGTGGGGCAGCGGTTCAGATTTGGCGACGATCCTGACAAGGGTAACTCTATTGAAATCGTGGGCGTCATCAGAGACGCAAAGTACGGCAGCGCGAAGGAAAAACCTGATCGCACCGCTTATCGCCCGATTCTACAGGTGCAGGACGGGTCTGCTTACTCAAGCAATCTGGAGATTCGAACATCGGGCGACCCTCTTCAACTGGCTTCCGAGGTTCGTTCGATCATTGCTCAAATAGACGACAAGCTGCCGGTCGAGGGTATAACCTCTTTAAGCGATCAGATCGAGCAGTCATTCAGGCAGGAGCGGTTGGTCGCACAACTCGTAAGCTTCTTTGGACTGCTGGCGCTGGTGCTTGCAAGCATAGGTCTGTATGGAGTGATGGCTCAGGCCGTAGCTCGCCGGACAAATGAGATCGGCATCCGCATGGCTTTAGGCGCGCAGCAGGGTAACATCCTGTGGATGGTTTTGCGCGAGACTCTTCTGCTTGTTCTCGCGGGGATCGCCATCGGTGTTCCGGTAGCTCTTCTAGCGGCGCGTGTGATCGAAAGCCAGCTTTTCGGGATGAGTCCTGCCGATCCCTTGACCATCCTTCTGGCAACTACGCTTTTGACCGTCGTTGCCGCGCTGGCGGGTTACATCCCTGCCCGGCGCGCGACAAAGATAGACCCGATGGTTGCGCTCAGGTACGAATAATGATGCGTGATGCGTGATGCGTGATTTTACATGCTTGCGCTTTGTCTTTAACCGGCAGGCTCTTGTAAAATCACGCATCACGCATCATTTCAGGTCTCAAATTAGACTTTCTCTCTCCGATTATGGGAACGCCGATTCCCACAAGCGTACACCTCGACGCTTTGGCCCGATCTTGATCCCCGCAAAATTGATTTGTTTCAATGTTTGACCCGGCTTGTAAAAGATGGCACGCCGTTTGGTTATTCAGGTTCGAATTGTATTTGCGAACTGATTCTTTGATCTTCGCACCTACGCTTTTGGGCAGGCACATTTCGAGGAAACCATAATGGAAATATTCTGGCAGGATGCGCGCCACGGGCTGAGAATGCTTATCAAGAGGCCGGGTTTTACCGCGATAGCTGTTCTGACGCTCGCTCTCGGCATAGGGGCCAACACGGCGATCTTCAGCGTTGTGAATGCCGTTTTGTTACGTCCGCTTCCTTATAAGGATGCCGACAGGCTGGTCATTGGCGGATTGTCTCTGCCCGACCTCACCGACATCAGGGAAGGGAATCAGGTATTCGACCAGACGGCCGTCTTCGCCTCTAATCTCTACAACCTGACCGACGGTGAGCAGGGGGAACAGATACGCGGCGCTATCGTTTCGCCCGAATTCTTTCCCCTGCTCGGGGATGCGGCGCTCGGTCGCACCTTCACCGAAGAAGATGACAAGGTGCCGCTCGTGGTGTTGAGCTACAAACTCTGGAAACGACTCTACGGCTCGGACCCAAACGTTTTAGGCACGACCATAAAGCTCAGCGGGCGGCCCCACACGATAGTTGGCGTCATGCCTGGCGAGTTCCAATTCCCGAGTTCGGATTTTGAGTTGTGGGTAACGTTTGGATCGGCGATGGCTGAAACGCCTCCGCAGATGCTCAATCGCCAGCTTCGCATCTTTCGGGCTGTCGGGCACCTGAAACCGGGCGTATCTGTCGAGCAGGCTCAAGCCGATGTTGACCGCATCTCGGCCCTGCTCGAACAACGATACCCGGATACAAATGCGGGCGTGAGGATAGAGTTCGCCTCTCTTTATGACCGTCTGGTAGGAGACGTTCGACCCGCGCTCTGGGTCCTGCTCGGCGCAGTCGGTTTCATTCTCTTGATAGCCTGCGCCAACGTAGCGAATCTGTTGCTGGCTCGCACGGCTGCGCGCGAACGTGAGATCGCAATACGCACGGCGCTCGGCGCGGGGCGATGGCGAGTCGCGCGACAACTGCTCACCGAAAGCCTGCTGCTTGCAGCCATCGGCGGCGCGCTCGGATTGTTGCTGGCCTTCTGGCTGGTCGATATTCTGCCCGCGCTTGGCGCGGCGGACATCCCGCGAGCCGATTCCATCAAAATAGACCTGCCGGTTCTTGCTTTCACCCTGGGCGCTGCCCTGTTGACCGGGTTTGTCTTTGGGCTCGCGCCGATGTTTCAGGCCGCGCGAATAAACCTGAACGAGTCTTTGAAGGAGGGCGGGCGAGGCGGCACAAGCGGCGCTCGCGGACGACGATTGAGAAGCGCGCTCGTTGTCACCGAAGTAGCGCTGTCGGTCGTTGTGCTGATCGGAGCGGGCCTTTTGATAAAGAGTTTTTCTCGTCTCTTGAATGTAGACACCGGATTCACGTCTGAAAACCTGCTGACTATGAACGTCGGGCTGGTCGGTTTCAAAGAGCCACAGCAGAGGGCCGCGCTGGCTGCGCAGGTCGTAGAACAAATCAGCAAGGTTCCCGGCGTAGAAGTTGCCGGCGGGGGAACGGCTCTTCCGCCGCTGACGGCCCAACGCGCCACCGGGTATGAAATCGAGGGACTTCCGACACTCGGCCCCGGCGCGGATACGGCTTATTTTATAGCCGCCACTCCAAATTACTTCCGCGCACTCGGAACCCCTCTCATAAATGGAAGGGAATTTGACGAGCGCGACGGTGAAACCTCTCCACGAGTTGCGATCATCAATCGAAGTCTCGCCCGCAACCTCTTCCCGCAAGGGGACGCTTTAGGCCACCGCCTCAAACTCGTCAACCCCGAGCAGAAACCGGACTGGCGAGAGATCGTCGGAGTGGTTGCGGATGTAAGGTATTCGGGGTTGGATGATCCGGGCGAGGCGGCCGTCTACACGCCGTTTGCCCAGACCCCGTTTCTCTGGGAATACGTGATGGTGCAGACAAAAGGCGAGCCGATGAGCGTTTCGGCGGCGGTTCAAAAAGCCGTCGCATCGGTCAACCCTGAATTGACCGCCTCCGGCATAAAGCCAATGCAACAACTGGTTTCGCAGTCGGTCTCGCAGCCCAGATTCAATGCCCTTCTGCTCACAATATTTGCAGGGCTTGCGCTGCTGCTCGCGGCAGTAGGGATATACGGCGTGATCTCTTATGCGGTCACGCAACGCACCCATGAAATAGGCATTCGCATTGCGCTTGGCGCGCAGCCCCGAGCCGTATTGAAGCAAGTGATCGGGCAGGGGTTGACGCTTTCGCTGATCGGCATCGGCATAGGAATCGTGGGCGCGCTGCTTTTGACTCGTTTGATGGAAAACATGCTTTTCGGCGTGAGCGCTACCGATCCTGTGACCTTTATCGCTATTTCACTGACTCTGCTGGGAGTGGCTCTGGGAGCCAGTTTCATCCCGGCCAGACGAGCCACGAAGGTGGACCCGATGGTTGCGCTGCGCTATGAGTAGGGAGGGGTGAGTTTTGAGTTTTGAGTTTTGAGTTTTGAGTTTTGAGTTGGAGGTAAAAGTGCTGGAGTCGGGAACCACCCATTCAAAATTCAAAACTCAAAACTCAAAACTCAAAACCTATCGAAGGAGGAGACATGGAAAGACTCTGGCAGGACGCACGCTATGGTTTTCGGATGACATTAAAGAATCCCGGCTTTACGGTTGTGGCCGTGCTGACGCTTGCCATCGGGATTGGTGCGAATACGGCTATCTTCAGTGTGGTCAACGGCATACTGCTCAAGCCGCTTCCTTACAAAGAGCCTGATCGATTGGTGAGGGTCTTTGAGCAATACCCGCAATATCCCAAGTTCCCTATGTCGCCTGCTAATTTTCTCGATTACAGGGAACGAAACAACGTATTCGATGGCCTGGCGGTTTATACACGGCAGGATTTGGAACTCTCTCTCGGCGACAAACCCGAACTCCTGCCCTGCCTGTTAATATCATCAGGTTATTTCGAACTTCTAGGCTATCAGCCCGAGCTTGGCCGCCCGTTTTTGCGCGAAGAGGAGCTCCCGGGCAAAGAAAAGGTAGCGATGCTCAGCCACGCCCTCTGGCAGCGCAGTTTTGCGTCAGACCCTGAAATCGTCGGAAAGACAATTACGCTGTCCGGCAATCCCTATGTTGTGGTCGGCGTCATGCCCGCAGGATTTCAGCATGTCGGAGGCACCTACAGATCGCTTTCGCACGGAGAGACCGTGGCCGTCTGGGTTCCATTTATCCTGAATCCGCAGCAAGCGCAACGAGGCTCTCACTATCTGAATGTCGTGGCCCGTCTCAAACCGGGCATCAGCCAACAGCAGGCCGAAACGGAGATGAACCTGATAGCTGCTGGCCTCGAACAGCAATACCCCGACTCGAACAAGGACTGGCGAATAATGGTAAAGGGATTGCGCGAAGAGATCGTTGGTGGGGCGCGCCCTGCGCTGTTTGTGTTGCTTGGGGCCGTCTGTTTTGTGCTCTTGATTGCCTGCACAAATGTCGCAAATCTAATGCTCGCTCGCGCCACCGCCCGTGAAAGAGAGATGGCCGTTCGCACGGCGCTCGGCGCAGGGCGTTTTCGACTGGTCCGGCAGATGCTGACCGAAAGCTTTCTGATTGCCACGCTCGGAGGTTTGCTCGGCCTGCTGCTTGCCATGTGGATGATTGATCTTCTGCTTACGCTAAGCTCCGAGACACTCCCCCGGGCGCACATGATCGGGGTTGACAGCCGCATCCTCATGTTTGCCGTTGGGCTTACTTTTCTGACCGGATTGTTGTTTGGTCTGGTTCCGGCCTTTCAAGGCTCAAAGGTGAACATAAATGAGTTGCTGAAAGAAGGAGGACGAGGTACGTTTGGCGGGCCTCGTCAGCGCAGATTGCGCAGCCTGCTCGTCATAACCGAAGTATCGCTCGCCTTTGTGCTATTGATCGGCGCAGGGTTGCTGATGCAGAGCTTCCTAAATCTCGAAAGGGTAGAGCCGGGATTCAATCCTCAGAATGTGCTCACGATGAGCATACCTCTGCCGCGCGCGCGGTATGAAAAAGGCGATAAGCGGGTGGAGTTTTACCAGAGCCTCATTGATCGCGTAAAGGCGCTGCCTGCGGTGCGCTCGGCAGCCATCACGTCGGACCTGCCGTGGGATGGATACGACGAGAACACATCCTTTACGGTGGAAGGAAAGGTGAGCGACCCCGAAAATGGACCCCACGCCCGTTACCATTTCGTCAGCCCGGAATACTTTCAGACCATAGGAGTGCCGCTCGTTGCGGGTCGTTTCCTTACAGGTTCGGACAAGGCGGATGCCCCGTCGGTCATTCTGATAAATGAGAGCATGGCAAATCGCTACTGGCCGGGAGAGAATGCGGTAGGCAAACGCATAACCTTTAACGATAACCCGAAAGAAGAAGATTGGCTCACCGTCGCAGGCGTAGTTGGCGACGTAAAAGACACGCCGGGTGCGGCCTCTGCCGAACCGGCATTCTATTGGCCGCACGCCCAGGCTCCTTATAGCGAGATGATACTGGCTTTGCGGACGGATACTTCCCCGCTCAGTCTTGTCGAAGCCGTTCGGCGCGAGGTGCTTGCTCTGGACAAAGACCTTCCTATAGCCGATGTGAGGACTCTTGATGACATCGCCGCCGCCTCGGTTTCCAGACCGCGCTTTACATTGATGCTGGTAGGCTTTTTTGCCCTGGTAGCGATGCTGCTTGCGGCAATAGGCATTTATGGCGTTATCTCTTATTCGGTGAGCCGTCGCACTCACGAAATAGGAATACGTATGGCGCTCGGCGCAAAGACATCCGACGTGCTGAAGATGGTCGTCGGGCAGGCTATTACGCTCGTCTCCTTTGGCGTAGGCGCGGGGGTCGCAGCCTCCATTGCTCTTACGCGCTTGATGGGGAGCCTGCTCTTCGGGGTGAGCGCAACCGACCCGTTGATGTTTATCGGCATCTCGATCCTGATGGGCTGCGTATCGTTGCTGGCCAGCTATATTCCGGCTCGTCGCGCTGCCGCAGTAGACCCGATGGAAGCGCTCAGGTACGAATAGCGATGCGCGATGCGTGATGCGTGATTTACCTGCCTTGCACGTTATCTTTAACAGGCAGGCTCCCTTAAAATCACGCATCACGCATCACGGATCATTTCAAATCTTAGATTTCGGAGAACCTCATGGATACTCTCTTGCAAGACCTTCGATATGGTGTTCGGACACTGCTCAAAAGCCCCGGCTTTACATTTATAGCCGTGATTGCGCTGGCTCTCGGGATAGGAGCAAATTCGGCCATCTTCAGCGTGGTAAACGCATTGCTGTTTAACTCGCTCCCTTACAAGAATCCCGATCGACTCGTCATGGTGTGGGAAGATCAACAATCGCGCGGCGGTCCCGCTCAGGAATGGACCTGTCTTCCCACCTTTTCAGATTGGAAGGACCAGAACCGGTTGTTCGATTCGATGGCCGCGATGATTAACTGGGGGCCTACGCTGACAGGCATAAACGAACCTGAGCAGCTAAACGGTGGGTCGGTTTCCTACGACATGTTCTCGCTGCTGGGAACCGAGCCTGTCGTGGGTCGCAACTTCCTCCCGGAAGATGATCAGCCCGGCAGTTCCCCGGTCGTGATCCTCAGTCACAGCTTATGGCAAAACCGCTTTGGCGCGGACCCCTCAATCTTGGGCAAGCCGCTCACGCTCAGCGGAGAGAGCTACACGGTGATAGGCGTCTTGCCCGCCGGGTTTAAATTCCCAATACTCGATTTTGCCAAAGCGGAGATATGGAGGCCGCTTCGACCCACTTTTCCCGACCGATGCGGGCGCGGCTGCTATGTCCTCCGGGTCATTGCGCGTATGAAGCCCGATACCACGCTTGAGGGCGCAGCGTCGGAAATGAACGGCCTCGCCGCCCGCCTTGCTGCCCAGTACCCGGAATCCGGCATGGGCGAGGCGATCACGCTTGTGCCATTGCAGGAACAGATAGTGGGCAACCTCAAACCGGCGCTGCTGATTCTGCTCGCCTCGGTCGGGCTTGTCCTGCTGATTGCCTGCGCGAATGTGGCGAACCTCCTGTTAGCCCGAGCCACGGCGCGAGGAAAAGAGATAGCTATCCGTTCGGCGCTCGGCGCTCGGCGTTCGCGCCTCGTGCGTCAACTCCTCACCGAAAGCCTGTTGCTTGCAATCGTAGGCGGCGCGCTCGGCTTGCTTCTGGCCTTCTGGATGGTCGATCTGCTCGTGGCCTTTGCTCCTGCCGGTACTCCTCGCGTAAACGAGATACGAATGGATTCAACGGTGCTCGGCTTTACCGTGGCGATGACGCTGCTCACGGGATTTATATTCGGCCTCGCCCCCGCCTTGCAGACTACGAAGCCTGATCTCAACAGCACGCTCAAGGAAGGGAAGGGGGCAAGCAGCGGCGCATCAGGTGGACGCATACGCAGCCTGCTCGTAGTGGCGGAAGTGGCGCTGGCTTTGATTCTGCTGGTCGGTGCCGGGTTGTTGATAAAGAGCTTCATCAAGCTGAGAAGCGTAGACCCCGGATTCAATCCCGAGAATGTGCTTACCGTGAACGTTGCGCTTCCGGCTACTCGATACCCGGAACGCCAGCAGGCGGCTGTCTTCTACGCCGAGCTTCTGGAAAAGGTCAAGGCCCTGCCCGGTGTCGAGAGCGCCGGGGCCGCCTCTTCGCTTCCTCTCATAGGTAACGACACGGATGCGAATTTCATAGTCGAAGGACGCCCACTCCCGCAGCCGGGGAATGAGCCTGCCGCGTGGTACTCGGTCGTCACGCCCGATTACCTTCGCGCGATAGGTATGCGGCTGGTACGCGGGCGGTTCTTTACAGAGCGAGATAATGCAAGCTCTCCGGTGGCGGTCATCATCAGCCAGAGCATGGCCAACCGGTTCTGGCCCGATGAAGACCCGGTCGGGAAACGACTCGGGACGGGCGATCCTGAAAAGCCGACCTGGCGCGAAATCGTAGGCGTAGTCGAAGACGTTAAGCAATTCGGGCTGGATGTGGATGCGCGCCCTACGATGTATTTTTCCCACGGGCAGGTTCCCTCAAAGGCGATGACCCTGACCGTGCGTGCCTCCTCAAATCCGCTGAATCTTGCCTCTGCCGTGCGCAGTCAGGTTCAGTCGCTTGATCCGAATCTGGCTGTCTCAGACGTTCAGACTATGGAAGAATTGCTCTCCACATCGATTGCCGCGCCGCGCTTCACAATGTTTCTGCTTGCGGTATTCTCATCGCTAGCGATGATCCTTGCGGCGGTCGGAATCTATGGCGTTATCTCTTATGCGGTCACGCAGCGAACACACGAAATAGGAATCCGCGTGGCGCTTGGTGCCAGATCAGGCGATGTGCTCCGCCTTGTCGTAGGGCAGGCCGTCCTGCTTACCGTCATCGGTGTCGGCGCGGGGCTTGTTGGCGCATTCGCATTGACCCGTCTGATGGAGAGCCTGCTCTTCGGAGTGAGCGCGACCGACCCGAGCATATTTATCCTGATTTCTGTGATTCTGATAGGAGTGGCTCTGGGAGCCAGTTTCATCCCGGCCCGGCGAGCCACGAAGGTAGACCCGATGGTTGCGCTGCGCTATGAGTAGGGAGGGGTGAATTTTGAGTTTTGAGTTTTGAATTTTGAGTTTTGAGTTTTCCATTGTAGGTAATAATGCCGGAGTCGGATACCACCTATTCAAAACTCAAAACTCAAAACTCAAAACCTATCGAAGGAGGAGAGATGGAAAGACTGTGGCAGGACGTGAGGTACGCGACAAGGGTGCTGATGAAGAAGCCTGGGTTCGCGGCGGTAGCGGTGCTGACGCTTGCGCTTGGGATAGGCGCAAACACGGCTATCTTCAGCGTGGTCAATGCCGTATTATTGCGCCCGCTTCCTTATCGTGACCCCGCAAGAATATTCGCTATCAATAAAGCGGCTATGGGTAAGGGTTTGCCCGGAATCGCGGCCTTTGAATATTTCGACTGGCGGGACCAGTCAGAAGCTTTCGAACAGATAGCAGGTTATAGCACCGATAACTTCAATCTGACCGGAGGCGACGAGCCGGAAAGAATCACTGTCGCGCGGGTCACGGCGAATCTCTTCCCCCTGCTCGGAGTGCAACCCATAAGCGGTCGCGTTTTTATGCCAGAAGAAGACGCGCCCGGCCACGGTCAGGTAGTAGTCGTGAGCCAGGGGTTCTGGCAGCGACGATATGGCGGCGACCCTGGTCTGATAGGGCAGACCATCACGCTCAACGATAAGACATACACGGTCGTCGGCATAATGCCCGCGAGTTTTCGCTTTCCGCAGACCTTCGAAATATGGATGCCTCTTGCGCTTGACGAAGCGGCTGAAAAGACCGGAGATACATTTTCGCTTCTTGAAATCGTTGCCCGAATCAAACCTCAAATCAGCATCGAGCGCGCTCAGGCCGACCTGAACACCATCGAGGACAGAGTTGCTGAAAAGTTCCCCGGCATGCTTGAAAACACGCGAATCGAAGTGGTCCCACTGCACGCTCACCTCGTCGGAGAGATCAGACCCGCGCTCTTGCTATTGCTTGGCGCTGTCTGTTTCGTGTTGCTCATAGCCTGCGCCAATGTCGCAAATCTGCTGCTGGCTCGCGCTTCTTCCAGACAAAAAGAGATAGCCATTCGCTCGGCACTCGGCGCTCGGCGCTCCGACATTATGCGGCAACTTCTGACCGAAAGTATTATGCTCGCCCTGGCAGGCGGCGCGCTCGGAATCCTTCTCGCGTTATGGGGCGTTGATCTGTTGCTTTCTGGTATGCCGGGCAACATCGCAAATTCCCTGCCCGGCATAAAAGATGTAGGCATAGATCGACAGGTGCTTGGCTTTACTCTATTTGTTTCAATTCTGACGGGAATCTTTTTCGGCCTCGCCCCGGCGCTCATCGCATCAAAGCCAAACCTGAATGAGACGCTGAAAGAAGGCGGCGGAAAGACAGCATTCCAATCCCGCTCTCTCTTGAGCCTTCGCAGCCTGCTGGTCGTCTCAGAACTCGCGCTCGCGCTTGTGCTATTGATAGGCGCGGGGCTGATGATTAAGAGCTTTGCGCGATTGCTCGATGTGAAACCGGGTTACAACCCTGAAAACGTCCTGACCCTGCGCGTGGACCTCCCCAGAAACAGATATGCCGATTCCGCAAAGGTGTCGTCGTTTTACCAGCAGGTGCTTGAAAAAACAAGAAGCCTTTCCGGCGTGAAATCGGTCGGCGCGATCAGCCACGTTCCTCTGAACGGTTTCAATATGATCGCATACTTCAACATAGAAGGAGTGCCAAAGCTGGAGCCCGCAAAAGACCGCCCCATCGGAGTCGGCGCGGTCAACGCTGATTACTTCCGCGCGATGCAAATCCCCTTATTGCAGGGGCGCGAACTGACCGACAGCGACGCGGAAGGAAGCCCCCGGGTCGCCCTCATAAACGAAGCGATGGCGCGACGTTTTTTCCCCGACCAGAACCCTCTCGGCAAGAGAATAAGCTATGGTTGCGGGGATGAATTATGCCGCACGATTGTCGGCGTAGTCGGAGACGTGCGACAGGACGGATGGACCGAAGAGGCTGGCCCGGAGATTTATGTGCCGTACGCTCAACGTCCTACACGCTCGATGACTCTGCTCGTGCGAACCGATGCCGACCCCCTGAGCCTTGCGGCTTCGGTGCGAAGCCAGGTGTTTGCGGTGGACTCTGATCAGCCGGTCGCCGATGTAAAGACGCTTGAGGAGCGCATCTCTGATGCCGTAGCTCAACCCCGGTTGATTATGTTATTGCTCGGGGTCTTTGGCGCGCTTGCTTTGATACTGGCGACGGTCGGGGTTTACGGGGTGATGTCTTATACGGTCACGCAGCGCACGCGTGAAATAGGAATCCGCATGGCGCTCGGCGCGAGCGCGAGAGACGTGCTCAGACTCATCGTTCGACAGGTTGCGATCTTCTGCTTCGTAGGAGTTTCAGCGGGGCTTGTTGGCGCATTCGCATTGACCCGTTTGATGGAGAGCCTGCTCTTCGGGGTGAGCGCGACCGACCCGAGCATATTTATCCTGATTTCTGTGATTCTGATAGGAGTGGCTCTGGGAGCCAGTTTTATCCCGGCCCGACGAGCCACGAAAGTAGACCCGATGGTTGCGCTGCGCTATGAGTAGGGAGGGGTGAATTTTGAGTTTTGAATTTTGAGTTTTGAGTTTTGAATAGGTGGTTCCCGACTCCAGCACTTTTACCTCCAACTGGAAACTCAAAACTCAAAATTCAAAACTCAAAACCTATCGAAGGAGGAGAGATGGAAAGACTGTGGCAGGACGTGAGGTACGCGACAAGGGTGCTGATGAAGAAGCCTGGGTTCGCGGCGGTAGCGGTGCTGACGCTTGCGCTTGGGATAGGCGCAAACACGGCTATCTTCAGCGTGGTCAATACGATAATCCTGCGTCCCTTGCCTTATCCCGAATCGGATCGTCTGGTTCATTGTCTCTGGCAACTCGAAAGCGACAAAATTGACTCGGTTACGGCCCTGGTATTCGAATATTGGCGAGATCATAACCGCGCATTCGAGACGGTCGCGGGTTATACAATCGTGAACTCCGGGTTCAATCTCACCGGAGGAGCCGAGCCGCAGCGCGTGCACGGATTGCAAGTCTCGGAAGGGTTCTTTCGCGTACTGGGGATCAACCCCGCTCAGGGGCGCGGCTTTCTGCCGGAAGAGGCGCGCCCAAACGGGCCGAGCGTGACCATCATAAGCGACGGGATGTGGCGCGACTATTTCGGCGGCGATCCCGCGATTGTTGGAAAAGAGCTACAACTGAACGGCCGCAGCCATACGATAGTAGGCGTGCTCCCGCCGGGCTTCAAATTCGAAGTCCCGATTGATGTCTTGCTGCCTTTGCAACAAAAGGCTTTTGTAAACGATGACGGGCAAAATACGCAGATGATTGCGCGGCTCAAGCCGGGCGCGTCACTCAAGCAGACCGAGGCCGAAGCGGCTCAATTGCTGCCCGAATTCCGCCGCGAATATCCCACTCATCTCCGCGAAGGCGAGCGAGGATTAAGGCTCACTCCTTACAAGCAGTATGTGATAGGCGATGTCACAAGCGAGTTGTGGCTCTTGTTTGGCGCGGTCGGTTTTGTGCTGGCCGTGGCGTGCGCGAATGTGGCTAGCCTGCTGCTCGCTCGTTCTTCCGCCCGCAAGGGCGAGATCGCAATCCGCATTGCGCTCGGAGCGAGTCGAGCGAGATTGATACGTCAGTTGCTGACCGAAAGCTGGCTCCTTGCCTTTGCCGGAAGCCTTGCCGGGTTACTCGTCGCGCTCTGGGGCGTGCCCGCGCTGCTTGCGCTCGCGCCTCAGAAATTGCCCCGCCTCGAAGAGGTCAGGCTCGATTATCAGGTTATCCTTTTCGCCGTTGCCGCCTCCTTTGCGACAAGCCTGCTGTGCGGAGTTGTGCCCGCATTGCGAGCTACGCGAATTGATGTGAATGAAGCGATCAAGTCGCCTTCGACAAGAAGCAGTTCGGGCAAATCGGACTCGCGCATGCGCGGGTTGCTGATCGTAGGCGAAGTCGCGTTGTCGCTGGTTTTACTCGTAGGCGCTGCTTTGCTTGTGCGGAGCTTCATCAATGTGAGTCTTGTTGATACCGGCTTTGACCCTCATCAAGTCACGACGGCGCAGGTTTCGCTCGCCTCGGAAAAATACAAAACAAGCGCGCAGGTCTGGTCTTTTGAAGAGCAGGTGCTTGAGCGTCTTTCGGCGCTACCGGGTGTGACGGCTGCCGCCTCCGCATCAAACGTACCGCTCGAACGCGGGCTGAGGATGGGCATTTCCATCGAAGGCCGCGAGATAAATCGGTCGGTTCAGGTGCGCGCGGTCAGCCCTGAATACTTTCACGCCCTCGGCATCTCCGTTACTCGCGGGCGGGCGCTCACGGATGCGGACATGCGTTCCTCCGCGCTTGTGGTCATGGTCAATGAGACGCTTGCGCGCAGCTATCTGCCGGATCAGGACCCGCTCGGCGCTCAGCTTTCGCTTCAAGGCAAGCAGAGGCAGATCATCGGAGTCGCGGGTGACATCAGAGAGACGGGGCTGGATCAGGACACAGAGCCCACGATCTATCTGCCCGTCACGCAGATGTCGGATGGATTGACGGTGATGATGAATCGCTGGTTTCTGACAGCGTGGATAGTGCGCACCTCCGGCCCGATTGATCTGACCGCCGCGTTGCGGCAGGCGGTGAAGGAAGTGGACCCGCAATTGCCGATTGACAACATCCGCCCAATGACTGAGGTTGTCAGCGCCTCGCTTGCGGCGCGGCAGTTTCTGATGATGTTGATGGGCATCTTTGCCGCGCTCGCGCTCCTTCTTACAGCGGTTGGAGTCTATGGCGTGCTGAGTTATCAGGTGAGTCGCCGCACTCAGGAAATAGGAATCCGCATGGCGCTCGGCGCGGGCGCGGGTGATGTGCTCAAGCTTGTGGTCGGGCAGGGGATGTTGCTTGTATTGACAGGCGTAGTGATCGGGCTTGCGGCGTCGCTTGCGCTGACCCGGTTGCTTGCGAGTCTACTTTTCGGCGTAACCGCAACCGATCCGCTGACCTTTATCGCAATGCCGCTGATACTGGCAGGAGTGGCTCTGGGAGCCAGTTACGTGCCTGCCCGTCGGGCTACGAAGGTGGACCCGATGGTCGCACTGCGCTACGAATAGTGATTCGTGATTCGTGACCGGAAATCGCAATCAATCGGAACAACGGATCACGAATCACGGATCACGCATCAGGAAAAGGTGAGTTTATGAAAAACCTATGGCAAGACATCCGGTACGGATTGCGCGGGTTGAGGCGGAATCCGGGATTTACGACTGTGGCCGTGCTTTCGCTCGCGCTTGGTATAGGCGCGAATACGGCGATCTTCTCTCTGGTGAACGCGGTGCTTCTTCGCCCGCTCTCTTTTCCCGATCCCGACCGGCTGGTGATAGTGTGGGAAGAAGCGTCGTTTGCCGGTTTTCCGCAAAATACACCGGCCCCGGCCAATTACGTGGATTGGAGGGCTCAGAACCAGGTCTTTGACGAAATGGCCGCGCTCGACTGGCGGGATTTCAGCCTGACAGGCGACGGCGAGCCGCAAAAGATTTCGGCTTATGGAGTGACCGCCGGATTCTTCCCTCTGCTGGGAGTCAAACCAATGCTTGGCAGAACCTTTCTGCCCGAAGAGGACAAACCGGGAGCGGGTAATGTGACGGTCATAAGTTACGGTCTGTGGCAAAACCGTTACGGCGGCGACCGCGACATCCTCGGTCGCGACATCCTGCTAAACGGCGAAAAATACATGGTCGTCGGCGTGATGCCTCGCGGGTTCCAGTTCCTTGAGAGCTACATCTCTCTATGGGTTCCGGCCCAGCACACTCAAGAGGAATTGACCAATCGCGGCGCTCATTACCTGACGGTCGTGGCGCGGATGAAACAGGACGTAAACCTCGAGCAGGCGCAAACCGACATACAGACAATCACGCAGGGAATAGCGCGCGATCATCCTGACGAGGCTGCAAGGATTGGATCGGTCGTTGTGCCGCTCAGGGAGCAGATTGCGGGGGAAATCAGCCGCCCCCTGATAGTTCTGCTGGTCGCTGTAGGATTTGTGTTGCTGATCGCCTGCGCGAACATCGCCAATTTGCTCCTTGCCCGCGCCGCCACTCGCCGAAAAGAAATCGCCATCCGCACGGCGCTTGGCGCTCGCCGAGGCCGCATCGTGCGGCAGTTGCTGACCGAAAGCATCTTGCTGGCAGTCGCGGGCGGATCGGCGGGTCTGTTGCTGGCTTCGTGGAGTTTTGAGTTTCTTGAGTCCCTCATCCCAAATGGCATGAACCTGTCAACAGAGCTTGAGCTTAACGGAAGGATGCTTCTCTTCACTATGTTGCTCTCGTTGCTGACGGGCGTGATATTTGGCCTGGTTCCCGCGATTCAAGCGTCAAGAATCGATCTGAACGAAGCCCTGAAACAGGGGGGCGGGCGTTCAAGCGTCGGAGCGGGAAGCAGTAGATTGCGCGGGGCTATGGTCGTAGCTCAGATGGCGCTCGCGCTCGTTCTGCTGATTGGCGCGGGTCTTTTGATTCAAACCTTTTTCCGTTTGCGGAATCAATATTCGGAACTTCGCACGGAGAATGTGCTGACTATGAGGACAAGTCTTACGCCCACTACTTATGACACCCATCAGAAGCGCGTGGCATTTTACGATCAGGTACTTGAGCGGGTCGGGTCTTTGCCGGGCGTAGTCTTTGCGGGCTATACCACGACGGTGCCTCTGCAATGGAAAGGCGGAACGAGCGGTTTCTATATCGAAGGACGGCAGCCCGACCCGAGCCTCTCTTATGATGCCAATCACCGGCAGGTGAGCCGGGATTATCTACAGGCGATGGGCATCCCGCTCAGGCAGGGGCGCTATTTTGACTCGGGCGACAACGCGCAATCGCAGCCCGTGGCGATCATCAATGAAACGATGGCCCGGCAATACTGGCCGGAAGAAAACGCGCTTGGGAAACAGTTCAAGGTCGGCGACCCCGATTCCAAGAGGCCCTATTTGACCATCGTGGGAATCGCTGCCGATGTCAGGCAGATGGGGGTGGATGTCCCGGTCAAGGCCGAGATGTATTTGCCTTATCAGCAGGTGGGTTATCAACAGTGGTTTGCGCCGCGCGATCTGGTGATTCGAACAACGGGCGACCCCTTGAGCATTGTCTCGGCGGTGCGGGATCAGATCCGCGCGGTTGATCCGAATCAGCCGATTTCAAATATCATCACAGCAGATGAAATCCTCGGCGAAGAGACCGCGGAGCGACGTATCGGGATTATCCTGCTTGCGGCCTTTGCGGGGCTGGCTCTCTTGCTGGCATCTATAGGAATTTACGGAGTCCTCTCTTATTTCGTGGCCGAGCACACACCTGAAATAGGCGTGCGCCTTGCTCTTGGAGCCACCCCCCGTAACATCCTGGCGCTCGTGTTGAAAAGAGGCATGTCGCTGGTCCTTCTCGGCGTAACCGTTGGCATAGGCGTTTCAATAGCGATGATGCGTCTTATTGTGAGTCTGCTTTTTGAAGTAAAAGCAACCGACCCGATGACATTCGCGGGCATAACGCTGATGCTCTGTTTTGTAGCCTTTGTCGCCTGTTACATCCCGGCCCGTCGGGCTATGAAAGTGGACCCGATGGTGGCGCTGCGCTACGAGTAGGGAGTTTTGAGTTTTGAGTTTTGAGTTTTGAATTTTGAGTTTTGAGTTTTAAGTTCCCCGTTGTAGGTAATAGTGCCGGAGTCGGATACCACCTATTCAAAACTCAAAACTCAAAACTCAAAACTTATCGAAGGAGGAGTCATGCAAACACTCTGGCAGGATTTTCGCTATGCCGGGCGGATGTTTCGCAAATCGCCCGGGCTGACGATTGTGGCGGTGCTTTCGATTGCGCTCGGAATTGCGGCCAACACTTCGGTCTTCACGATGGCCAATGCCGTTTTGTTCAAGCCTATGCCCGTAGCTCATCCCGAACAACTGGTCGCGCTTTACACCAGTACGCCGGATTCGAATATTATCGGGCAATTTTCCTTTCCTGCCTATAGAGACTTTCGCGACCACAACGAAGTCTTCAGCGATCTGTTTGTTCATTACGGCACATCTGTCAGCCTGAAATTCGGAGGCGACAAAGCCGAACTGATCTGGAGCGAACTGGTCACGGGCAATTATTTCACGGGCCTCGGTTTGACACCGGCCGTGGGCCGAACCATCCTGCCGGACGATGATATTGCGCAGGGAGGCCACGCCGTAGTCGTGCTCAGTAATGCTTTCTGGCGGCAGCGATTTGCCGGTGATCCAAACATCGCCGGAAAACCCTTGCGACTCAACGGCCACGATTTCACGATCATAGGCGTCGCGCGTCAAGGGTTTTCGGGCACGCGGTTCGCCGGTTTTATTCCTGATGTGTGGGTGCCTATGGCTATGCACGAGCAGATAGTTCCCGACAGTCAAGGGTGGCTCGAAATGAGGGGCAATCAGTCATTCAACGTCAACGGGCGGCTAAGACCCGGCGTGACTATAGAACAGGCCACCGCCGCGATGAACGCTTACGCAGGCCAGCTTGCACAGGCCTATCCGCAGACCGATGCAAATATCACAATAGGCATGGTTCCGGGCGGCAACAAGACTCAGCCGGAGATCGTGTTGATGGGTTACATCCCCATCGTCGTAGGGTTGATGATGGGCATCGTCGGGCTTGTGCTATTGATAGCCTGCGCCAATGTTGCGAATCTTTTGCTTGCGCGGGCCTCGGCGCGGAGGCGTGAAATTGCGATTCGCCTCGCTCTTGGCGCGAGCCGCGGACGTTTGATTCGCCAGCTTCTGGCTGAAAGTATGTTGCTTGCGCTTGCGGGCGGCGCTCTGGGTTTGCTGCTCGCTTCCTGGTTTAATGACCTTATCCCGATGGCAAATCCCGATCTGGATTTTGCCACGATAGATTTCAATTACGATCTGAGCCTTGACTGGCGCGTGCTCGTATTCACGCTCGGCGTGTCGATGCTGACCGGGATCATATTCGGGTTGGTGCCCGCGTTGCAGGCTTCAAAACCCGATCTGGTTCACACATTGAAAGGCGAGATCGCCCTGGCAACATCGGGCTGGCGGCGGTTCAATCTGAGAAACGCGCTTGTCGTCACGCAGATGGGACTGTCGCTTATGCTGCTTGTGAGCGCCGGGCTGTTTATCAAGAGCATGCGCAACGCGCAGGAACTTAACCCCGGGTTTGAGACTAAAAATATTCTTCTGGCTTCGGTCGATGTCGGGTTGCAGGGTTATGAAGAACCAAAGGGCCGCAACTTTTTCAAACAGGCAATCGAGCGAATAAAATCCCTGCCCGGCGTGGAGGCCACGAGCATGGCCGCGCCTCTGCCTCTGGACGCCTACAACTATGGGATGAGAGTGACGATAGAAGGCTATGTCCCGCGTTATGAAAACGAGCGCGTCGGCGTAGGCTACAGCATAGTCGGAGACGATTATTTTGAGACGATGAAGACCGAAATCGTCGAGGGCCGCGCCTTCAACGAACATGATGACGAGCAGTCGCCGCCGGTCGTCATCATAAACGAAGCGATGGCCCGGCGTTACTGGCCGGATCAAAATCCGCTTGGCAAACGCTTGAGGCTCGGAGGCTCGCAGAATACCTACTGCGAGGTAGTCGGCATCGCACGCGAAGGCAAATATTACCTGATTGGCGAACCGCCTACGGAATACATGTTCCTGCCGTTTCGCCAGCACTATAACGGCAATATGACCTTTATTGCGCGCACGTCGGGCGCACCCGAAAGCGTGGCCTCGGCCCTGCGGCAGGAGATCGCAAATCTCGACAGCGAATTGCCGGTCTACGGCATAAAGACCATGCCGAGGTTTCTCGACAGATTACTGTCGGGGCCAAAGACGATAGCGGGGCTGGTCTCGATATTCGGGTTTATCGCTTTGCTTATGGCATCGGTCGGTCTCTATAGCGTGATGAATTACGCCGTCGCGCAACGCACGCGCGAAATCGGCGTCCGCATGGCGCTCGGGGCTCGGCAGAATGATGTCTTGAGAATGGTCATCAGGCAGGGAATGTCACTGGCTCTGGCTGGCGTAGGATTGGGGCTTGCAGCGGCCCTTGTACTGACGCGGTTGATGGCGAGCCTGCTTTATGGTGTGAGCACGACCGACCCCGCAATCTTCATAGTGCTTTCGCTCGTGCTCACAGGAGTGGCTCTGGTGGCCTGTTTCGTGCCCGCTCGCCGCGCCGCGCGGGTAGACCCGATGGTTGCGCTGCGCTACGAGTAGGAAGTTTTGAGTTTTGAGTTTTGAGTTTTGAATAGGTGGTATCCGACTCCGGCACTATTACCTACAACGGGGAACTCAAAACTCAAAACTCAAAACTCAAAACTTATCGGAGGAAGAGTCATGCAAACACTCTGGCAGGATTTTCGGTATGCGGTTCGAATGCTGTTTAAGAAACCCGCCGTTACGATCATGGCGATACTGACTCTGGCTATCGGGATAGGCGCAAATACGGCGATCTTCTCCGTGGTCAACGGTGTGCTGCTTCGCCCCTTGCCTTACAAAGACCCTGATCGGCTCGCGATGGTTTGGATGGACAACTCGCGGATAAATGTCTCGGAGGACTGGCACTCGTATCCAAACTATGTTGACTACCGCACTCAGACCCAGACCTTCGAAGACATCGCCATGTTCAACAACATGAGCCTGAACCTTACGGGAGAAGGCGAGCCCGAACGAATAGTGGGGGCGCACGTCTCCTCGAATCTCTTTCCTCTGCTCGGCGTAGAGGCCGCGCTCGGCCGCACCTTTACAGCCGAAGAGGACGTGGACGGAAAAGACAAGGTAGTGCTTCTCGGCTACGGTCTCTGGCAGCGCCGTTTCGCAGGCGACAAAGACATCCTTGGAAAGTCCATCTATCTTAGCGGCGAGCCGCGCGTCGTCGTCGGAGTGATGCCGAAAGGGTTTGCCTTTCCGAGAAAGGAGACCGATATGTGGATTCCTTCCGCGCCCGGCGAACGGACAAAACAGGCGCGGGGATCATTCTGGATTCAGCTTATCGGTCGCCTGAAACCGGGTGTGACGGTTAAACAGGCGCAGGCCGATATGAGCACGATTGCAGCAAACATCCGGCAGCAAAACCCCGACCAGGAAGGCTATGATGTGAACATAGTTTCATACCACGAACAGGTGGTGGGCAATGTCAAACCGGCGTTGCTTGTGCTGCTCGGAGCGGTCGCCTTTGTGCTGCTGATCTCGTGCGTGAACGTGGCTAATCTGCTACTTGCGCGGGCGGCGGGGCGCGAAAGAGAGATCGCGATCCGCACGGCCATAGGCGCTACACGCGCGAGGCTGATCCGCCAGTTGCTTACCGAAAGCGCTCTGCTTGCCGCTCTCGGAGGCGCAGCCGGGATACTGCTCGCCGTCTGGGGGCTGGATGCGCTGATAGCCCTCTCTCCACAGGACATTCCGCGTCTCGATCAGATACGAATCGACGGCAGAGTGCTCGGGTTTTCGCTTGCCGTCTCGATTCTGACGGGGCTGATCTTCGGGCTTGTCCCGGCTCTTCAGGGGTCGAAGTCGGACCTGAACGAATCGCTGAAGGATGGAGGACGCGGCGCGACCACAGGCATTCGCGGACGACGATTGCGCAACATTCTGGTGGTCGCAGAGATTGCCATTGCGCTCGTTTTGCTGATCGGCGCGGGGCTCATGATCAGAAGTTTTCTGACTCTCCAAAAGGTCAATCTGGGGTTCAACCCCGACAATATTCTGACCTTGCGCGTGCGGCTTTCGGGCTCGAAGTACCGCGAAGGCGCGGCGGCCGTGGATTTCTACAAACAACTCTTGCAGAGGGTAAGCGCGATGCCGGGAGTCCAATCGGCAGGCGCGGTATCGGATGTCTTTTTGAGCAAGACTCCCAACTCCGGCAATTTCAGCATCGAAGGCAGACCCGATTTTCCGCCCGCCGAGCGCGTCGAGGTCCCGATTGACGTGGCAAGCCCAAACTACTTCAAGGCGATGGAAATCCCTCTGCTGGAGGGCCGATTTTTTGATGACCGCGATTCGCCCGATGGCCCCCCGGTAGTCATAATCAACGAGACTATGGCGAGATTGTTCTGGCCGGGCGAAGACGCGCTGGGCAAACGCATCAAGTATGGGCAGCAAAGCTCGGAAGATTCCTGGAAAGAGATAATCGGAATCGTAAAAGACACCCGCCGCACAGGGTTTGATGCCGAGGTGAGGCCAGAGACCTATCTGCCTCACGCTCAAGCGCCGGCCCGTGGATTGATGCTGATAGTGCGCGGTGTTTCCGACCCATTGAATCTTGCGACCACGATTCGCGCGGCGGTTTTGGAACTGGATAAGGATCAGCCCGTTTACGAAATCAAGACCATGGATATGTTGCTGGGCGATATGGTGGCGCAGAGGCGTTTGAACACTCTGCTGTTCGGCATCTTTGCCGTGGTGGCGATGCTGCTGGCATCGGTCGGCATATACGGAATTATGTCTCAGTCGGTCACGCAGCGGACGCACGAGATAGGCGTGCGCATGGCGCTCGGCGCGCAGAAAAGCGACGTGCTGGGGTTAGTTCTGAGACAGGCGATGACGCTAGCCGTATCGGGAATAGTCCTGGGTCTGGGCGCGGCCTTTGCGCTGACACGCGTGATGTCGAGCCTGTTATACGGCGTAAGCGCAACCGACCCGCTGACCTTCGCGGCCATTTCTCTTGCGCTCGCGGGCGTGGCGATGCTGGCAAGCTACATCCCTGCTCGCCGGGCCGCAAAGGTAGACCCGATGGTTGCACTCAGGTATGAATGATCTCAGATTTGAGATTTGAGATACATCTGCCTGGAAAGGTAAAAATACTTGCCACAGAGACACAAAGACACAGAGATTATTAATAATCTTTTCTCTATGTCTGCGGTGCCTCTGTGGCTGTTCTGAATCCTCATTTAAGAGTAAAGGAGAAGCCATGAATTCTCAGGCAGGAATCAAAGAGCAAACCGGGGATGTATGGGTGATTGATCCGGCGCATACTACGATTCAGTTCCGCGTCAAGAACTTCTTCTTTACGGTCGAGGGCCGATTCAAGGAGGTGGCCGGGAAGATTATCTTCGATGAAACGGATCTTTCCCGCTCATCGGTGGAAGCCACAATCAAGGCTTCCAACATCGACACACATAACCGCAAGCGGGACGCTCACCTGCGAGCGACGGATTTTCTGGACTCCGAAAACCACCCGCTCATAAGGTTTCAGAGCGCAAGCGTAGAGAAGGGAAGAGACCGGGATACTCTCAGGGTCAAAGGAACCCTGACCATTCGCGAAACCAGCCGCGATGTCACGCTCGATGTGACACAGGTCGAACGCAGCCGCTCTCCTCAAGGTGAGGAAGTCGCCTACTATTCGGCGCAAACCACACTTGATCGTCACGATTTCGGCATACACTACATGCGCGGAGTGATCGGCGGCACGCTCGCAATAAGAATTCACCTGCAAGCCCTGAGGCAGATAAAATGACGAGAGGTGTTTGACCGATTATCGAGAACCGTCAAGAAAAACATCAGCGCTTCGGAAACAAGAGTTAGATGGATAACGCGGAGCCGGATTGTGTCCGGGGGCCGCGTTATCTACATTTCGGATCCATAAATCAACGGTTGATGCCCTTTTGTCTTTCACCGCATGAACAGGAATTATTCTCTATGTTCTTGTCTCTAATCGTGAATATCCTGGATGCCGAAAAGACTACAATGGATGCGATAGCCTGTTTCTTACATCTATCTATCTTTACAAGCAGCCTGCGATCCGAACTATTATCCTGCAATGTCATCAGGCAGCCTTTGATCTTCATCTCGGCCGTGCCGTCAAGCGTAAACCCGTCGCAGTTGATCAGACTGTATTCGCCCGTCTCCGAATTGATCTTGAGAATGTTTCCTCTGGATTCATCCTGAATACACTGGTCAAAAATGGGGGCTGTGCATATCCTCGGAGGCGACACCACAAATTCACACGCGTCTCCACCAAAGCCGTTGAAGGGCGATCCTGCGACGGGGCTAATCATACCATCTTCGGCGATGCTGAAAATCCCGGCGGTTGAATCGCCGTTTCCCGTATAAAGAAACTCGCCCTTACTATCTATGGCGACTCTTACAGGTCGCAAATCTTCATTGTTGTCGTCGCCCACGAAAAGCGGGTAGCCCGGAAGTTTTGTAAGACTGCCATCTGGATGAACGGCTAACCCGGAAATTATCGCTCGGTTGGCATTGATAACGAACAGGTATTTGCCACTCGGGTGAAGAACGATTTGGAGGATACCATATCCGAGCGCGTTGCTATCGAAAGGAGATCCGTTAACCGGCGTCACGCTTCCGTCAGTTGCTATTCTCAAAACGTGTATGCGGCCTAATCCGTCAATGGCAAACAACAAATCCCCCGCGCAATTTATGTCTATCGAAGAGACAGCGATTTCGGTCCCCACGATAAAGGGTGACCCCGGAGCGCGCGATAACTTTCCATCCGATGCAATGCTGTAAACCTCTATGGCATCGTTATAGAAACGCGAAAGGGCAAGAAATTTACCATTGGGAGTAATCTTGAGCCCCGGAGGAACCCCAAGCCCGCCTATGAGTGTCAAAGAATCTGGAACCGGAGTCAACGCACCGTTGGGAGCGATGGCGAATACTTCTATCCTGTTCGTAGTAGTATTTGCCATATACAGGAATTTATTGTCGGGGGTTGTTACCATAGTGCCTCCGCCCCCGAAACTCAGTTGTGTAGGAAATGGCGATTCGGGAATCTCTGTGAGAAGCCCCGTCGCGGTATCAGCCGAATAAACGTGGATGAATCCATTGCGAGGATCGCCTGCATAGACAAAGTCTCCTGCGGGAGAGAGGGCTATGCCCTTCCCCTGAGAATTGGCTATGCTTACTGGGACGTAGATGAGGGTTTGTATATGGGATAGAACGCCCTCTGGTGATACCTCGAAGACACCGACGCCGGTGCCCGCGGTATCATAAACAAATCTTTTCTGCGCCTGAACGCCGATTGATAGGGTTGCCAGCAGAAACAGACTGAATATCAGCCGTTTTATGATCATAAATTTTACCTTTCAAATGCTGATTGTCCCGAACAATCCTCGAAAAAAGCTCGAAAGCCTAGTCGACCCGTTTGAGCCTGCTCTGAATTATTCTGGGATCAATGTTTCGGATTCCGAGACGCGAGTTATCATATAAAACTACGATGCCCTGCGTCAATGATCGAAAAAGACCAGGTTTCGATTTCAGTTTTGGGATCAGGGGTTCCCACAAGCGCACACCCGCAAAAGTTATTTCCTTCCCACCCGTTCATCAACTTGCCTGATTTCAGCATTTAAACGGATAAGTGAAATGGCACGCCGTTTGGCTATAACGACTTGAAGTCTATTCAGATGCTCGGTCAAACTTTTATCGTGCCCGTAACCAGAAGCGGATACCCGGTTCTAAAAAGGAAAGTCATGGAAACTTTTTGGCAAGACCTCAGATACGCCTTTAGAGTGTTGGCGAAGAAGCCCGCCTTCACGGTCGTAGCCGTTGTGACGCTTGCGCTTGGAATAGGCGCAAGCACTGCGATTTTCACCGTCGTAGATGCCTCGCTGATTCGCGGCCTGCCTTATAAAGAGCCTGATCGCCTCTTTCACCTGTGGGAGAAGACACCGCAAAAACAGTTCAACAAACGCGAGGCCTCTTATCCCGATTACCAGGACTGGCAGCAGAATCAGGCCTTCGAGCAGATGGCCGCCTACACCGGAGGCGGCGTCATTTTGACGGGACGCGGCGAGCCTGAGCGATTGTTTGCGCCTTCGGTCACGGCCAATTTCTTCTCTACTCTCGGTGTAGACGCCGCGCTCGGTCGCACTTTTCAGGAGGGCGAAGACACGCCCGGTCGAGAGCGCGTGGCGGTCTTGACTTACGGTTTATGGCAGCGCCTCTTTGGCAAAGACCCGGCTATCATAGGCCAGTCGCTCACGCTCAACGGCAACCCCTACACGGTCGTGGGCATACTGCCGCAGAGTTTCCAGTTCGCAATGAGACCGGCCGAACTCTATCTCTCATACCAGCCCACTCAGGCGCAACTCACCCGGCGCTTCCTGCACGGGACAAACGTGATTGCGCGTCTGAAACCCGGCGTGAGTCTCGAGCAGGCTCAAACGGAAATGAGCGCGATTGGCGCGCGCATAGAGCAGCAGTATAACGACTCGCACGCGGGAACTGCGATCACGATCAACCCTCTGCGCGATGAGATAGTAGGGCAGGTCAAACCTGTGATGCTCGCGCTGCTTGCCGCCGTCGGTTTTGTGCTTCTGATAGCCTGCGCCAACGTAGCCAATTTGATGCTTGTGCGCTCGGCTGCCAGACAAAAAGAGATGGCGATACGGGCGGCGCTCGGAGCCGGTCGCCGCCGTGTGATAAGACAACTGCTGACCGAAAGCGTGTTGCTTGCCTTTGTAGGCGGAGCGGCGGGATTGCTGATCGCTCAGTGGGGAGTCGAACTCCTTATCTCATCGATTCCCGAAACCCGTTTGCTCACCATGCCATATCTGAAAGGGCTCCACATGGATTTTGGCATACTCGCTTTTGCGGCCGGGCTGACGCTGCTTACGGGGATTTTATTTGGTCTTGCGCCCGCGCTCAAGGCCGCCCGGCCCGATCTTCAGGAAGTCTTAAAGGAGGGAGGCCGCACATCGAGCGGAGGCGGGCGCTCGCGCCTGCGCAGTCTGCTTGTGGTCTCTGAAATCGCCCTTGCGCTCGTATTGCTTGTTGGCGCGAGTTTGATGATGAAAAGCCTTGTTCGCCTGCTCGAAGTCGATCCGGGCTTCAACCCGGAAAATCTCTTGACGATGCGGGTATCGCTGCCCGCTACCAGATTCACCCAACCCGATCAGATCGTCCCGTTTTACGATCAGATGCTTGCGCGGGTTAAAGCCCTGCCGGGAGTAAAGGACGCGGGCACGGTCGATGTGCTCCCGCTCGTCGGAGGGAACACTACCCGCCTGACTATTGAGGGCGAACCGGCCCCGCCTCCCGGAGAAGAGGTCGAGGCAAATATCCGCGAGATAAGCCCCAACTATTTTCAGGTGATGGGTGTGCCGCTGATTGAAGGACGGTATTTCGACAGCCGGGAAAATCTGAATGCGCCTCCACGGGCTATCATCAGTAAGACGCTTGCCGAGCGACTCCTGCCGGGCCGCGATTGTGTAGGGCGGCGTCTGCTCTATACCAGTATGAATCTGCCGCCGATTGAGATCGTAGGCGTGGTTGGAGATGAAAGAGTCAACGGCCTCGACGTAGAGATCAAGCCGGTCTTTTATTATTCGTATCAGCAAGACCCGGCCAGCCGCACAAGCCTTTTAGTGAGAGGCGCATCAGATCCCACCGGTCTGATAGGCGCGATCCGCAGCGAGTTGCGAGAGATGGACCCCGATCTTTCTCTCGACGGAGCGCGCACAATGGAACAGATGATAGCCGAATCGCCTTCGACCTTTATGCGCCGTTACCCGGCCCTGCTGATCGGCATATTCGCCGCCGTGGCGCTGCTGCTTGCTTCGATAGGCATCTATGGAATTGTCTCTTACTCGGTAAGCCAGCAGACGCACGACATAGGGTTGCGGATGGCGCTTGGGGCGCGAGGCCGGGATATCCTTAAGATGGTATTGAGACAGGGGCTTGTCCTTGTGCTTGCCGGAGTCGGCATCGGAGTCATAACGGCCCTCGCACTGACCAGGTTGCTTGCGAGCCTGCTTTTCGGCGTGAGCGCGACCGACCCCCTTATATTCATCGCCATCCCGCTCGTGCTCACAGGAGTGGCTCTGGCAGCCTGTTTCATCCCCGCTCGCCGGGCCACGAGAGTGGACCCGATGGAGGCACTGCGCTACGAATAGTGATGCGTGATCCGTGATGCGTGACCGGAGATGACTATTAATTGAGACAACGGTTCACGCATCACGCACCGAGATTATCAGGAGAGAGAGGCCGAAAACATGGAAACACTGCTTCAAGACATTCGATACGGCGCGCGAGTTCTCTTAAAAAGCCGTGGCTTTGCGGCGGTAGCGGTCCTGTCGCTGGCGCTTGGGATAGGGGCAAACACCGCTATCTTCTCTCTTGTAGACAAACTGCTGTTGCGCTCGCTTCCGGTCGAAGCGCCAGACGAGCTTGTGCTGCTCACCTCTGAAAGCGTGAACCCACATTTCGTCAACAACATATTTTCATATCCCGATTATGCCGATTACCGCGACCAGAACGAGGTGCTGTCCGGCTTGACCGCGTTCATACAGATGCCGGAAAAACTCGGCTCCGAAGACCATCCCGAACAGGTGCTGGCAGAGATTGTGTCGGGTAATTATTTTGATGTACTGGGTGTGAAAACCGCGCGCGGTCGCGCATTTCTTCCCGAAGAAGATAAGACACCTGGCACACACCCGGTCACGGTTTTGAGTTATGGTTTGTGGCAGAGGCGCTTTGGCGCTGACCCTGAAATTATCGGAAAAGCTGTGCCGATCAATGGCCTCAACTACACCGTTATAGGCATCGCGCCTCAGAACTTCACCGGCTTGAATATCGAATCGTCTACCGATCTGTGGGTGCCTGTGAGGATGTTCCCGCAACTTATGCCGCAAACATTTTCGTTCGACGAGCGCCGCATGGCGTGGCTGCGCGTTGCGGGCCGCCTCAAACCGGGCGTGACCATCGCGCAGGCAGAAGCGAGCCTCGATACGCTTGCGCGCCAGATCAGAGAAGGGACCCTGCCTGCCTCCGACCTCAACCTTCCTTTCAACGAGCGCCGAATGAGGGTTGAGCCCGGCGGCAAAGGAATCTCTTTCCTGCGCCCAAAACTCGGCCCGCCTCTCACCCTGTTGATGGGTTTCGTCGGGTTGATTCTTTTGATTGCCTGCGCAAACGTCGCCAACCTGCTGCTTGCGCGCTCGACTGTCCGGCGGAAAGAGATTGCTGTCCGCCTGGCTATAGGCGCTTCCCGAGGGCGGCTCATCCGTCAGATGCTGACCGAAAGCGCGCTGCTTGCATTCGCGGGCGGCGCAGCGGGATTGATACTGGCTCCGTGGCTTTCCGATCTCTTGATTGCTTATCAGTCAAAGGTTGTCAGCCAGCACGCTTCACTCAATAATGTAGTGGATGGGCGCGTGCTCGGCTTCACTCTGCTGGTTTCGCTGCTGGCAGGTTTTATCTTCGGAATCGTGCCTGCGCTGCAAAGCTCAAGAGATGATCTGGTTCCCGCGCTAAAAGACGACGCAATGATGGGCGGCGGGCGCGAGCGGTTTCTTAGTGCTCGTCACGTGCTTGTGATAGCTCAGGTAGCTTTATCGCTTGTCGTGCTTATCGGCGCAGGGCTGCTCACAAGGAGCCTCCGCAATTTCTTCGCCATCGACCCGGGTTTCAACCCTGAAAACGTGATGGTCGCCGGTATCGAGTTGCCGCCCGACAGATATGATAAGAACAGAGGGCGCGAGTTTATCCGGGAATTGACCGAGCGATTGAAGACCACTGCCGGTGTGCGCGATGTGGCTACGGCAGACAGGGTCCCTCTGGGCGGAGGTCTCGGAAAGGTGTTCGTTAAGATCGAAGGTTACGAGGCCGAACCGGGTGAAAATCTCGGGATAGATTACAACTCTGTCGGTCCCGGCTATCACGAACTGATGGGCATACCCCTGATCGCGGGACGGGGTTTTACCGAGAGGGACCGGGAAGGCTCGCCCGGTGTCGTGGTCATCAATGAAGCATTTGCGCGTCAGTATTTTCCCAACCAGAATGCGATAGGGAAGCGCATAAGTCGCGGCCCCGGCAATCCGTGGCTTGAAATAGTAGGCATTACGCGCGACCTCAAGTTTCACAGCCTGACCGAAACGCCTATACCCCATCTCGATCTGCCTGCGTTGCAGATGCCGTTCTCCCCGTATCAACGGGTTCTGGTTCGCACCGCAGGCGATGCTTCGGACTTTCTGCCCGTGATAGGGCGCGAAGTGAGCGCGCTGGATTCCGGCATACTGCTCTCCAACACGACAACGCTTTCGGGCGAGTTGAGCAATTCGATAGCGACTGAACGTATGGCAGCTATGCTTTCAGGGCTTTTCGGTTTCGTAGCCTTGCTGATTGCGGCAATCGGGCTGTATGGCGTGATCGCTTACGCGGTAAATCGCCGCACGCGAGAGATAGGTATCCGCCTGGCACTAGGCGCTAAGACATCCGATGTGTTGAGCCTGATCATAAGACAGGCGGTGATGCTGGTTCTGGCAGGGGTGGCGGTAGGGCTCGTCTCGGCCTTCGCCCTGACGCGCTTTATGTCGAGCCTGCTTTATGGCATCAGCACCACCGATATTTCGACCTTCGCGGCGGTATCCGGCCTGCTGATCGCGGTCGGACTTGCGGCCTGCTACATCCCGGCGCGGCGCGCAGCCAGAGTGGACCCGATGGAGGCGCTCAGGTACGAATAGTGATGCGTGATGCGTGACTTTCAGGTAGATCGCAGGTTTAGACAGCTTGCAAGTCTGCTAAATCACGGATCACGAATTACGAATCACCAGAAGGAAAGGCACTGATATGGAAACACTGCTTCAAGACATTCAGTACGGCGCGCGTAGACTGGTGAAGAGGCCCGGCTTCGCGCTTGTTGCAATAGTGTCGCTCGCGCTTGGGATAGGGGCAAACACCGCTATCTTCTCTCTGGTCAATACGGTGCTGCTGCGCCCGTTTCCCGTCTCCAAACCTGACGAACTGGTCGCGGTATCCGTCTTTGGCGCGGAAGACTCCATGCAGGCGTTCTCTTATCCGGGTTATCTCGATTTCCGCGACCGCAACGAAGTGCTTGAGGGCCTCTACGCCTCTCGACTGATGCCGGTCAGTTTGAGCCGCGAAGGAAATAACGAACGCATCTGGGGCTACGAGGTCACTGGAAATTACTTCGAAGTGCTTGGCGTAAATGCTTTCCTCGGTCGCACCTTTACACCCGAAGAAGATCGCGCCCCGCTTGCCAATCCCATCGTAGTGTTGAGCTACGGTTGCTGGGAACGCAGATTCGCCCGGGACGCTACCGTCATAGGGAAAGACATACTTCTCAACGGCCACAGCTTTCGCGTGATCGGCGTAACGCCGGAAGGTTTCGGCGGAACCGAAATCATTTACACGCCGGAAATCTGGGTCCCGATGACTATGCAGGAGTGGATGGAGCCGGGAAACAAGTGGCTTGATAAAAGGACCAACAACAACATATTTGCCACAGGCCGCCTGAAACCCGGCGTAACGAGCGAGCAGGCCGAAGCCTCGCTCAATGTGCTGGCCGAGCAACTCGGCAAAGAGTATCCCAACACGGATGAGGGGCGAACGATCAAACTCGTGCCGCCGGGTTTTATTCTTCCGGGCATCCGTGGCGCGGTCATATCTTTTACATGGGTCTTGATGTTTGCGGTCTCTCTGGTCCTGCTTATCGCCTGCACAAATATCGCAAATCTCCTGCTTGCGCGGGCCGCCGAACGTCGCAGGGAAATCGCTATTCGATTATCGCTCGGCGCAAGCCGACTTCGCCTCATACGCCAATTGCTGACCGAAAGCGTGCTGCTTTCGATAGTTAGCGGAGCGGCGGGCTTACTCCTTGCGCTCTGGATCGTAGACCTCCTCACGGCGCTCAAACCACCCTTTGATATACCGCTCACGATAGACTTGAAAGTTGACTGGCGAGTGCTCATCTTTTCGCTTGCGGCATCGCTTGCCGCGAGTCTGATCTTTGGCCTCGTGCCCGCGTTGCAGACCACCAATCCCGAGATAGCCGTCGTCTTGAAAGACACCTCGTCGCAGGCGGGATTGCGCCGCTCGCGTTTGCGAAGCGGGCTTGTCGTGGCGCAGATAGCCATATCGCTTTTCCTCTTGATCGCGGCGGGGCTGGTCATTCGCGCGCTCGGCCGTTTGCAGACGATGAATCCCGGTTTCGAGGTGGAAAACGGGCTGTTGATGTCCTTCGATCTTGGATTGCAAGGGTATGATCAGGCGCGAGGACAGCAGTTTCAGCATCAGATAATCGAGCGCGTAGAATCTCTTCCCGGCGTGCGTTCGGCCTCTTTGACCGATCTGCTTCCGCTCAGTCTCAACTATTCGAGCGATTATTTTTATGTGGAAGGGCAAGCGCCCGTGCGTGGCGCGAATGTGCCAAGCGCGATGGTCGCTTCGGTGGAATCGGATTACCTGCCGACTATGGGGATTCCGCTTGTGGCGGGGCGCAACTTCACCGATCAGGATACCGAAAATACAACGCGCGTGATCATCGTAAACGAGGCATTCGTAGCGCGTTTCTTCCCGGAGGCTCAATCCCCGCAAGAGGCCCTCGGTAAGCGCGTGAGCACCCGGAGCCTTGAAGGTCCGTTTCTCGAAATAGTAGGCGTCACAAGAGACGGCAAGTACTGGAACATCGGAGAATCTTCCCAACCATTCGTATGCTTTCCGCTTCTTCAATCCTACTCGGCCAGCATGGTCATGATTGTTCGCACGACCTCTGACCCGAAAGCCATGATAGGCGCGATTCGCGGCGAGGTGCAGAGACTCGATCCCAATCTGCCTCTGTTCGACGTGAAGACTATGACCGAGCATCTGGCAATCTCGCTTTTCCCCGCGCGGCTGGCCGCCGTTATGCTCGGCAGCTTTGCATTGCTTGCGCTGACGCTTGCGGCGATAGGCATCTACGGCGTGACGGCGTATTCGGTCAGCCAGCGCACACGCGAGATTGGCATTCGCATAGCTCTTGGCGCGGGTCCATCCGATGTGTTGGGAATGATAGTTCGTCAGGGGATGTTTTTGGCCGTGATCGGCGTATCGGTCGGGCTTGCGGCGGCCTTTGCCCTGACCCGATTGATGGAGAGCCTGCTTTACGGCGTGAGCGCGACCGACCCTCTTACATTTATCGCCATACCGCTCGTGCTTGCAGGAGTGGCTCTGGCGGCCAGTTTTATCCCTGCGTGGCGCGCGGCCAAAGTAGACCCGATGATCGCGCTCCGGTACGAATGATCTGAGATTTCACATTTGAGATTTGAGATTCGAGATTCAAGGAGAGAGAGATGGACACCCTTTTGCAAGACCTGCGCTATGGTTTTCGGATGATGCTCAGACGTCCCGGCTTCGCGGCGATTGCCATACTGACGCTCGCGATTGGAATCGGCGCGTGTACCGCGATCTTCAGCATAGTTGACGCCGTTTTGCTGCGCTCGCTTCCATACTCGGAGCCGGACCGCATCCTGCAACTTCGCGAGGTAACCAGAAAGGGCAGTCGCGTCGCGGTGGCCGAGCCAAATTTTCTGGATATTCGCGCGCAAAACCACAGCCTCGAAACCCTCGCGCTATATTCGAGCGGGCTGACGACGGTAACTGGCGGAGCCGTCCCCGTGCGGGTCAATGTCGCTGTCGTGTCGGGCGATCTCTTTCGAGTGTTCGACGTGCTGCCTTCGGTGGGGCGCGTATTTACGGAAGAGGAGAGCAAGGCCGGAGGCGGTACGGTCGCCGTTGTGAGCTACGGGTTCTGGCAGCGATTGCTTGGAGGCAACGCCGATGTCACATCCTCCGCGCTTAACATAGACAACCGGAGCATGACGGTAATCGGAGTCATGCCTCCGGGTTTTGACTTTCCCGAAAAGACCGAGGTCTGGATTCCTCGCAACGTTTATCCGCCAAACACTTCGCGCACGGCCCACAACTGGAGAGTCATTGCGCGTCTGCGCCCGGATGTCTCGCTTAAGGCGGCCCGCAGTGAATTGAACGCTTTGGCCGGCAGCCTGAAACAGCAATACGGCGAAGAGATTGACATGATCGGAGTCAGTCTGATCCCGCTACAGGAATTCATGGTCGGAGATATTCGTAGCGGCCTGCTGCTTATTTTCGGCGCGGTCGCTTTTCTGCTGTTGATTGCGTGCGCGAATGTCGCAAACCTGCTGCTTGCGCGAGCGGCCTCGCGACAAAAGGAACTCGCCGTGAGGGCCGCGCTCGGGGCCACGCGATTCCGACTTGCGCGACAATTTATAGCCGAAAGCTGGGTTCTGGCTCTGATCGGCGGAGCCTTAGGCGTTCTAATCTCATTCTGGGGACTCGACCTGTTGATTGCGCTAAATCAAGAGAACCTCCCGCGCGCAAATGAAATCCACGTCGATGCCCGGGCGCTGGTCTTCACCTTAATACTTTCGTTTTTTGTAGCTGTGGTTCTGGGTGTGATCTCGGCCATGCGCGCCTCCGGTTATGATCTGCAACGGGCATTGAAAGAGGGCGGGCGTGATCAATCATCCATCGCGAGCAATCGACTGCGCGGCATATTCGTAGTCTCGGAGTTCGCGCTCACGCTTGTGCTTTTGATCGCGGCGGGTTTGCTTGGCAAGAGCTTTCTCAGTCTGCTCAGCATAGATCCGGGTTTTCGACCCGAAGGCGCGGTTGTGATGGATGTTTCTCTCCCGTTTCCCGAAGATGAGCAGCAGCAGCAGCAACTGGTGGCGTTTCATAATCAATTGCTCGAAAAACTGGAGAATCTGCCCGGCGTGGTTGCCGTGGGCGGCATAAACGATCTGCCTATGGCTGTGGACGGAGCCGACGGCACTTTCCTGATTGATAATGATCGGACAAAATCCGGCTACGGCGATTTCCGTGTGACGAGCCCGGGCTATTTCGCCGCTATGGGAATACCGTTGCTGCACGGGCGCGTCTTTGATTCGAGCGATACAGCGAATTCTCCTCACGCAGCCGTCATCAGCCAGTCACTTGCCGAATTGTATTTCCCGCAGGAAGACGCCATCGGCAGACAGATTCAATTCGGCAATATGGATGGAGACCCGAGGCTGCTGAATATCATAGGCGTGGTCGGAGATGTGCGCGACCGGGGGCTCGATACCAGGGTGTCTCCAACCGTCTACACATACTATCTGCAACGCCCTCGAAAGGCATCGGATTTTTCCATAATCGCGCGCACTAAAACCGATCCTGCCGCGCTCATCTCTTCTATGCGTCGAGAAGTTGAATCGCTCAACGGCAATGTCCCGTCGAGCTTCCGCACGCTTGAACAGGTCTTCTCCTCTTCTCTCGATGAACGCCGATTCAGCCTTGTCGTATTCGGAGTCTTTGCCGCCGCCGCGCTCGCGCTTGCGATAGCGGGGATTTACGGCGTGATGTCTTATTCGGTCACGGAGCGCACGCGAGAAATCGGCGTACGCATGGCACTGGGCGCGCAACCCGGAGACGTTTTGAAGCTGGTCATCCGGCAGGGAATGAAGCAGGCCGTAATAGGCGTGGCAATAGGTTTGACCGCGTCAATCATTCTGACGCGGCTGATCGAATCCATGCTTTTCGGGGTGAGCGCAACCGATCCGCTCACCTTTGTTCTGCTGACATCTCTCTTGATTGTTATCGCTCTCGCGGCCTGTTACGTTCCGGCGCGGCGCGCAACTAAGATAGACCCGATGGTGGCACTTCGGTATGAATGATCTCAGATTTGAGATTTGAGATTTGAGAGGGGAATTATGGAAGCTCTCTGGCAAGATATACGCTTTGGCGTTCGGATGCTCCGGAAAAGCCCCGGTTTTACGGCGGCGGCGCTCGTTGTGCTGGCTCTGGGGATAGGCGCAAACAGCGCGATATTCAGCGTGGTAAATGCCGTCATACTTCGCCCTCTGCCTTACAGGGATGCCGACAGACTGGTAATACTTCAGGAATTCAACCCTCAACAGAGCGAGGAACCGATCAGTGTCTCTTATTCCAATTTTGTTGATTGGCGAAACCAGAGCCAGAGCTTTGACCAGATGGCAGCAATCGGTTCGCAGGACTTTATACTGTCGGGCGGCGGCGAGCCTGAGAGGGTTCAAGCTGCAACCGTTACAGACAATCTGTTCGAGTCGCTTGGTGTTGCTCCGATAATCGGGCGCGCCTTTTCCGATGATGAAGAGAAGGCGGGAGGCGCGCCCGTTGCCCTCATAAGCTACGGGCTATGGCAGCGCAGATTCGGAGCGAACCCTGACCTGTCGGGAAAGACAATCTCACTCGACGACGCGACCTTCAGTGTCATTGGGGTGATGCCCTCCGGGTTTCAAATCCCTTCCGAGCACATCGACGTATGGATGCCGCTCGTTCCAAACACCCCTGAAATATTTCTGAAGAACCGCGCTATACACGTCTTTATTGCGCTTGCGCGCCTCAAGCCCGGCGTCACACTCGAGCAATCTCAAACTGAGATGAGCATGATCGCGGGCCGCATTCAACAACAATACCCTGATGCCGATCCCGGCCACGCCATTCAACTCAAGTCTCTGCACGAAGTGATGGTTGGTACGATCCGCCCGTCGCTTTTTGTGCTGTTTGGCGCTGTCGTCTTCGTGCTGGCTGTAGCCTGCGCAAATGTCGTGAATCTGATGTTTGCCCGCGCCGCGTCGCGTCAAAAAGAGCTGGCCATTCGCACCGCGCTCGGGGCCGTCCGCTTGCGAATCATTCGCCAGTTGCTTACCGAAAGCCTCTTGCTTGCGTTTGCGGGTGGCGGGCTGGGGCTGTTGCTTGCGCTATGGGGAGTTGACTGGCTGGTTGCGGGGATGCCCGATTATATCCCTCGTTCGAGTGAAATCGGTATTGATTCTCAGGTGCTCGGCTTTACCTTTCTGGTCTCTCTCTTGACCGGAGCAATATCTGGAACCATGCCCGCGTTTCAGGCTTCCAGACCGGACCTCAACGAAGTTCTCAAGGAAGGCGGGAGAGCATCGGCAAGTTTCGCTCGTTCGCGCACTCGAAATATGCTCGTTGTGGCGGAAATCGCCCTCTCACTCGTGCTATTGATCGGCGCTGGTTTGATGATAGACAGCTTCCGGCGATTGCAGAAAGTCAATCCCGGCTTTCGAGCCGATAATCTGCTGACGATGGAAGTATCGCTCCCCAATTCAAGATACCCCAATACCAGCCAGGTAATCTCGTTTTACAAGGAGCTTCCTCAGAAGCTTAAAGCAATTCCGGGCGTCGAGGCCGCGAGCGCAGTCAATCGTCTGCCGATAAGCGGGGGCGACAGCCTCGGCGAATTGACCATCGAGGGACGCCCTTTCCCGTCGGGGGAAGCGCCTTCGGCCAGTTATCGCCGCGCGCTTCCAAACTATTTCCAGACCATGGGGATACCGCTCATTTACGGGCGCGAATTTGATGCCCGAGACAACGGAGAGACGAAGGTCGTTTTGATAAACGGCGAGATGGCTCGCCGGTACTGGCCCGACAAAGACGCCGTAGGAAAGCGGATAAAGATCGGGCCGCCCGAAGGCGAGCCCTGGCTCACGATAGTCGGCGTGGTCGGAGACGTGAAAAACACCGGCCTCAGCGCCGAACCGGCCCTGGCTACATACGAGCCGCACGCGCAACGCCCGTGGAGCACCATGAATCTGGTAGTGCGCACGGCGGGCGACCCTATGAATCTCGCCTCGACCATACGCGACGCGATCAGGGCTACGGATCAGGAGTTGCCTGTTTTGAAAGTCTCTTCTATGGAGAAGCGAATATCGGCCTCGGTCACAAGCGAACGATTCAACACCCTGCTTATGAGCATATTCGCGGGGGTTGCATTGATGCTTGCGGCGGTAGGCGTATACGCCGTCATGTCGTACACGGTCAACCGGCGCACGCACGAGATAGGCGTGCGGATGGCGCTCGGAGCCAGGCGCAGAGACGTGGTGCGTCTGATCGTGGGGCAGGCCGTAATACTTGTGTTGGCCGGGGTTGCGATAGGGCTTATTGCGGCGTTTTTTCTGACTCGATTGATGTCGAGCCTGCTCTTTCAGATAAGCCCGACCGATCCCGCGATATTTGCCGCCGTTGCGCTGATATTGCTGGGAGTGGCTCTGGGAGCCAGTTTTATCCCGGTTCGCCGCGCGATGAAGGTTGATCCGATGGTGGCGCTGAGGTGCGAATGATCTCAGTCTTGAGATTCGATAAATCAAATCAGAAAATTTCTGCAACCTTGGCGGCCAATTCCGCACTACCTGTTGGCGAGGTGTCGGCGTTGCTGCCGCATTGATTGCCGGGAACGGAATCGAAATAACCCTGGAGGTAAATGATGAAGAATTACCGCTCGACTCTATTGATAATCGTGACGCTGGCCTTTTTTCAGGCCGCGCCTTTTGCGCTGGCCGCCGGAGGTTCGCTCTTTCAGAGTAAAGAATTCAAGAAGACTGTGAATTTTGAATCAGGCGGCGACCTGCGAATAAATACGGATAAGGGAAGCGTCAGCCTGACATCATGGAATCAAAATGAGGTCGAGGTTTATGCCCGAATCGAAGCGCCCGAGCGCGTGGATAGTGATTACGCTCGGCGCGCGGTTGAAGGCGCGAAAATAGAAGTAACCGGCGATGCCCGCTCGCTTACCATTCGCTCCAATTTTGACGGTGTGCCGACCGAAGGCGGATTTATGAACGAGTCAAAGCATCTGCCCAACATCCACTACGAGATTCGAGCGCCGCGCAACCTCAACCTGAGTCTTGAGATCGACAGATCGAAACTCTCTATCAGCGGATTCGACGGGCGGGCCGATGTGAATGCGGACCGCACTCCGGTGACGGCGAGCGATCTGACCGGCGAAATTCGAATGCGTATAGACAGAGGCGAAGGCACGTTCTCGCGTCTGCGGGGGCGGCTCGATTTTGAGACCGACCGAACCGACAGCAGGCTCGACGATGTCAGCATCGAAGGCGATTCACGCATCGGCGTAGACCGTGGAGTATTTGAAATGAGGCTGCCACAGGGGCAGGCGCTCAGCGTCAACGCCGACATCAGTAAAAGAGGCGGTTTCTCTACGGATTTCCCGATAGCCATGCAAACCAAAAAGGGAAACAGCTTTGAAGGGACCATCAACGGCGGCGGCCCGAGGCTTTCCATCGAGGCCGATAGAGCGAAAATATCACTTAAGCAGTAATGCGTGATGCGCGATGCGTGATGCGTGACCGGAACCAGCAGTCTATCAAAACAACGGATCACGCATCACGCATCGCGCATCACGCCCTTATCCCGGAGGTTACTCAATGAGCACTTTTTTTCAAGATATTCGCTATGGCGTTCGAATGATGACCCGCAAACCGGGTTTCACCGTCATTGCCGTGATTGCTCTCGCGCTCGGCATCGGGGCCAACACGGCTATTTTCAGCGTAGTCAATACGGTGCTGCTGCGCCCGCTTCCCTTTGACGACCCCGACCGCCTTATGGTCTTTCGCGAGACAAAGCTTCCGCAGTTTCCCGAGTTTTCCGTAGCGCCCGCAAATTTCCTCTCCTGGCAGGAGCAGAACACCCTTTTCGACCGGATAGAGGCTCATCGGGGGACAACCTTTAATCTGATAGGCAAGGGAGAGCCGGAGCGGCTGCGTGGCGCGAAGTTCACCTCGGGGATGCTTTCGCTGCTTGGAGTCGCGCCGGAAAAGGGGCGCGATTTTCTGCCCGAAGAAGATCAGCCGGGCCACGATAAGGTGGTTCTGGTAAGCCACGGCCTCTGGCTCAGAAACTTCGGAGGCGACCCGAATTTTGTAGGGCAGACGCTGAACCTCGGCGGTGAGATATACACCGTGATAGGAATTATGCCCGAAACGTTTCGGTTCCCCTACCGCGAAGCCGACCTCTGGACGCCGATGGCTTTCGATGCGAGAGATCGCGCAAGTCATGGAGGCCATTACGTAGGGGCCGTCGGACGGCTCAAACCGGGAGTCAGTTTCGAGCAGGCTCAGACGGAGATGGTAGCCATTGCCAGCAATCTGGAACAGCAATTTCCCGACAGCAATGCCGGATGGAGCGTAAAACTCATTCCTATGCTCGAAGCCGAAGTGGGCGAAGTTCGCCCGGCTCTGCTTGTGCTGCTTGGCGCGGTCGCGCTAGTCCTGCTGATAGCCTGCGTAAACGTCGCAAACCTTTTGCTTGCGCGGGCCGCCTCGCGTCAGAAAGAGATTTCAATTCGGACCGCTCTCGGCGCAAGCCGCTGGCGCATAGCTCGACAGTTGCTGACCGAAAGCGTGTTGCTTGCGCTTGCGGGCGGAGCGGTCGGATTGCTTCTGGCCATCTGGGGGCTGGACCTCCTGCTCACGCTTGCGCCTGAGAATCTTCCCCGCGTGAAAGATGTGGCAGTTGATGCGCGCGCGCTCGGGTTCACTTTTCTCATCACAGTCTTTACGGGCGCGCTCTTTGGTCTTATGCCCGCATTGCAGGCGAGCCGCCCCGACCTGAACGAAACCTTGAAAGAAGGAGGAAGGGGCTCGACCGAAGGCGGTCGCCGTCAGCGCATTCGCAACACTCTGGTCGTTGTCGAGATCGCGCTGGCCCTGATCCTGCTTGTGGGCGCTGGCCTCTTGATCAGAAGCTTTATCACGCTTCAACATGTTGACCCCGGATACAACGCCAAAAATGCGACCGCCGTTTTTCTTGCGCTGCCGCAGAAGAAGTACGCGGAAGATGATCAGGAAGTGGCCTTCTTTCGCCAGCTTATTCAAAATGTTTCGACTTTGCCGGGCGTAGAAGATGTGGGCGCTACCAACGTGCTGCCGCTCACGGGGGATTACGTGCTGGGTTTCAATATCGAAGGCCGCCCGCCCGACCCGCCCGGTCAGGAGCCTTCGACAAACTATTACGCCATAAGCCCCGATTACTTTAAAGCGATGGGCATACCTCTTTTGAGAGGGCGCTTCTTCACAGAAAACGACACGAAAGACTCGCCGCATGTCGCCATAATCAGCGAGTCAATGGCCAAGCGCTTTTTCCCCGGCGAAGACCCTATCGGCAAGCGGATAAACGTGACCAACGGCCCCGAGACTTTCCGCGAGATTGTCGGCATAGTGGGCGATGTGAAGCAATACGGGCTGGATAAGGAGACCACGCTGCAAACCTATGAGCCGTACTTGCAGAAACCGACCACATACATGACGCTCATCGTGCGCAGTCAGGGCGATGTGGCCGGTCTGGGCGCGGCCATCCGCAGTCAGGTTCAGGCTATCGATAAAGACCAGCCGGTTTCGCGGATAACGCCCGTAACCGAAATATTATCCGCATCGGTCGCGCAACAGCGATTCTCGATGCTTCTGCTGGGCGTCTTTGCAGGGGTGGCGATGCTTTTGGCCGGGGTAGGTCTTTACGGTGTGATGGCTTATTCGGTCACGCAGCGAACGCACGAAATAGGGATTCGCATGGCGCTTGGAGCGGGGCGCGGCGATGTGCTGAAGATGGTCGTGGGTCAGGGAATGGCTTTGACCGGGCTCGGGCTTGGAATCGGTCTGGGCGGAGCACTCGCTCTGGCCAAGCTGATGTCTAGCTTTATGTCGGACATGCTCTTTAAGGTGAGCACTACCGATCCGTGGACATTTGCGGCCATCCCTGTGGTGCTTGCCGTCGTGGCCTTTCTGGCCTGTTATGTGCCTGCCCGGCGAGCCACGAAAGTTGATCCGATGATCGCGCTCAGACACGAATAATGAAGCGTGAAGCGTGATGCGTGAAGAGTGATCCGTTGTTTTGATAGATTGCTGGTTCCGGTCACGCATCACGCATCATTCCCACCTATTCGCGTTTGGCTCCCGGTGAGCCTTCCGGCACGGACTCGGTTTCAGTAGCCAGGGACCCGGCCGGTGATGCGCCGTGCTTGCCTACTTCGTGAGCGAGCGCGTGAGCCATCACGCTATGGCGTTTACCGTAACCGAAATAGATCACAAATCCAAGCAAGAGCCAGATAAAGAGTCGCAGCCAGTTTTCAGGCGGGAGCGAGAACATCAGCAGCGTACAGATCAGTATGCCGAGGATCGGCATTAGCGGCACAAGCGGCGCGCGAAACGGGCGGTTGGCATCCGGGTGTGTCCGCCGCATTATAAGCACCGCCGCGCAGACTATAACAAAGGCCAGAAGCGTTCCGATGTTCACGAGATCGGTCAAAATGTTTATGGGCAGAAAAGCGGCCAGAGAACCGACAAAGACTCCAGTCAGAATAGTCGATTTCCAGGGCGTGCGATACTTTTCGTGGACCGCGCCAAAAAAGCTCTTTGGCAAAAGCCCGTCGCGCGCCATGGCGAGCAGGACTCGCGGCTGGCTGAGCATCATCACAAGCATGACCGATGTTATGCCTGTGACGCCACCCACGGCTATCAAAAACTCTGCCCAGTTCAAGCCTACCTGCCGGAATGCCGCCGCAACGGGCGCGTCCACTTTGATCTCGTTATAAGGAACCATCCCTGTCAGCACCGCCACCATCGCTATGTAAAGCAATGTGCAGACGATCAGCGAAACGATTATGCCGATGGGCACGTCGCGCTGTGGGTTGCGCGCCTCTTCCGAATGCGTAGAGACGGAATCGAAACCGATGTAGGCGAAAAATATTATTGCCGACCCCGCGAGCATTCCAATAGGCTGGCCCCCGGCATCCTTCAATCCGGCTATCGTCTTGCCGAAGAAACTGAGTCCCGTATAACCGTAAGGCGCGAAGGGCCGCCAGTTGGCCGGGTTGATGTAGAACGCGCCCACAATGATCACGAAAAGCACGCAGGTGACCTTTACCATAACCATCGCGGCGTTAAAGCCCGCGCTCTCTTTTATCCCCACAACCAGAACAACGGTGACAACCGCTACGACAAAGACGGCGGGCAGATTGATTATCGAGCCGGTAGAGACTACCTGCCCGAGCGACGGGTCGTAATTGATGGGCGGGCCGTTAATCGCTTTTGGCAGGGTGTAGCCGAATATCAGCGGGTTGCTGAGAATTGATTGGAAATAAGAGGACCAGCCGTTTGCGACCGTTGCCGCTCCGACCGCGTATTCCAGCACAAGGTCCCAGCCAATGATCCAGGCAAACAATTCGCCAAGCGTGGTGTATGCATAAGTGTAAGCCGACCCGGCGACCGGAGCCATGGAGGCGAATTCGGCATAACAGAGAGCGGCAAATATACAGGCGGTTCCGGCCACTACATAAGAGAGCATAAGCGCCGGTCCCGCTTTGTCGTGCGCCGCCGCGCCCGTGACTACGAATATGCCCGCGCCGATGATTGCACCTACGCCAAGGCTTGTGAGAGTTACAGGACCGAGCACGCGACGCAGACGGTGCTCGCCTGCCATCTCTTCCAGCAGAAGAGAAAGCGGTTTTCTCGCAAAGAGTTGATTTGCCATTTTCTAAACCTCGATGGATGTTTAGTGGAGAAAATTTTGCCTACGGATGCGGACTATAATTGTCCTGTCCCGTTCAAGGCAAGCGGTTTGACGCGAAAAGAGTGAACGAGGTATGAACTGCCGCGAGAATGGAACGAAGTGTTGAACCTGGTCCCGGTGTTTAGAGTGGACAGGGATTGAGCTTACCTGAAAGGAGGCTGCAAATCAGAACGGATGAAAGTGTGTGTGAAGAGATAAATTTTTTGACGGGGTTTACAGAATTATTGAGAGACGGCCGGAAAATCCTGTAAACCCTGTCTGATTCTTTGTCACTCTTTACCGATCACGCATTGACCATTGAAAGCTGTTCCTGTGGTTTTAGAGATCGCACCCTGTTTGTAACAAGATCTTTGATCAGGGCCAGCAACTGTGAAATCTCAAACGGTTTGGTTACCATCGCATCCGCGCCATACTTGGTCTGGGTTTCTCGTCTGTAGACCGGGTTCACATAAACTCCCGTCAGGATAATTACAGCCGGGGGGTTGGGTAATTCCTTTACCGCCTTGCAAACCATGAAGCCGTGCATGTGTGGCATCAGGGCATCGGTCAATACTAGATCGGGGCTTTCTCTGGTCGCCTTCTCCACTGCGCTCTTGCCATCATCAGCCATTATCAACTCGTACCCTGCCTCTTTGAGCATTCGCCCAAGCACCTTGCGCAGGACGGGGTCGTCTTCTGCCAGGAGTATCCTCTTTTGCTCTTCAAAGGGAGTTTCCATCTGGACCCATTCATCAGCCCCCTTCTGTGCCCGCAGGGAGTTTACATGCCAGGCATTATCGAGGAATTGCAGGCATAGCCGTTCGAGGCCATCTTTGTCTTTGTACCGATTACAGACTACGGCGCAGATTTCCAGACTGCGACTCGGATAGCTCACTCTTGCTACCTCAAAATCGGGAGGAGCAGACTTGACCGAAACGCGCATGCCGGTGCTGCTGAGATCTTCGGTGCGGGTTACCTCTCTGGAGATACATTGCATAGCTTCATCCAGGTACTCTATCCAGACTATATCGTTTCTCTCCTCGCGAGGCTCTTTCCTGCGCTCTCTCCCGCTCCACTTGTTGCTTTGAAAGCAGGCCCACGGCTCTTCAATGTATCCGATTGGCGGATGCTGGCCAATGAATTCGAGTGCAATGATTCGCATGCCTTTTATGGCCGCTTCTACTCTTCTCACGATTGCGTAGACGCGATAGTCGGACTCAGAATGATCGTAGCTGCGTAACTCCGATGGTAAAGGCAATGAAAGATGCACAATCATGCTGTGTTTCATCCGCTTGCTTATGCGGAGGACTATGCCGAACCGGCTCACATCGATTGTTTCCGATTCTTCTTCCCATTCGCCGCGATCCTGATCGTACCCCTTTACGATTACAGGCAAACAAAGCTCTCTTCGGTTATCCCTGCGACGATTGTATTGATGCTGCAAATCATTCATCTGCTGCGATGGCTGATCAATCTGAACGGGCGCAGCCTGGGGAGAGAATTCTTCATTGCAGGAAGAATCGGCCTCAATTCGGGGGTCGCAATCGATCTTTGCGGCAGAGGGAAATGCGCGGGCCAGTTCTTCTCGTGTGGAGGTGTCCATCTCTAAGAGCGAGCCTGATTTCGCTTGCTCAAGAAACCTTTTCGTAGCCTCATCCATCGAACCGGCAACCTGGTCCTGGAAAGCAGAGTAGCTGAAGTCCAAACCAGTTTCCTGATCACCCGGGTCCATCACTTCTACAACGCAGCCAGCCACGATCTCGAAAGCGGCGTCTTCGACTTCCAGAGCGCTTTCCTCGTCTCCCGAGCATTCGCCCGACATCGAGTCGGCAGAGGTGACTTCCTCCCTGGCATCATCTGACCGAAACTGCTCGTCTGCTGGCGTCTCTTCTGCGCCGAATGGTTCACTGTATTCTACAGTAGTGTGTATGTCATTGAGGTCATCATACGAATGATCTTCGCAAGCGCTGGATAGATCGATTACCTCCTCCTTTGGTGTGGCCGACTTTTTGCCCCGCCTTTTAGATATGCCTGAAACGACTGATGATAATTTCATGACTATTCAACCTTACTCAGCCAGAAAAAGGATTATTCCTGGGAATTCTTTCAGAATATTTTCGAGGGGCAAATTCATTCCGCTCGCCGACTCTTGCAGTAAGCGGACTGCAATCAGATAAAGGAATAAAGGAGCGGCTCAACCCTGTTCTACACTGCTCTTGTATATCAATACCTGAGGAAACTCTTTGCCCTAAACCGTCAAAACATATTGCATTCGGCCACGACAATTTATAAGAGCAAACCCGATGCCAGAACCATTTGAACATGATTGTAAGGACATAAATGCTTATAATTCAGCAAATAGGGGTCGAATCGAGTGAATTGTCGGGCTGTCTATGATAGCTCTTTCTGTCAATCAGATTGAATGCATTTTTTGTCTGAGTCAATTTGACATCTGCTTAGGAATTTTTTCCCGAATTTGCTTTCGGTTATTACTATTTAAGTAGGCATCAAGCCCCTTGAATAAGAAAGCTGCTATTCGGCTACGAAATTCAGTTGACCTTAGCAACGCCTCCTCGCGGGGGTTAGAAAGGAAAGAAATTTCGGCAAGCACACTTGGCATCCTTGTATTTCGCAGCACCAGGAAAGACGCATGTTTGACGCCTCTATTGATTCCTAACCCGGGCGATTCGCTCGTTATTCCCTGAACGAGGCTTGCCTGGATATGTGATGCAAGCTCGCAAGAGGCTGCCATACGATCAGGGTTGGGCGGGGTCGTGGCTGTGGGCTTTCTATGATAAGGCGCTTGATCATCGGATCGTAAGGAATCGAATGGGGCGCGCTCAGATTCGATTGGGTCAGGGTAATCCTGAGTTTCTAAATCCTGATTCATGACATAGGTTTCCACCCCCGAGGCTGCGGATGAATTGCTCGCATTCGCGTGAATTGATATGAATAGATCGGCCTGCAATACGTTTCCAAGAAATGCGCGATTTTCGAGAGAAACGAAGCGATCTACATCCCTGGTCAAGATAATTTCGATGTCAGGATGTACAAGCCTGATGTAATCCCTGAGCCGCAAGGCAACATCAAGCACTACGTCCTTTTCAAGTATTCCGCCCCGGCTTACAGACCCCGAATCTCGGCCTCCGTGGCCGGGGTCTATGACTATGCGCTTGATTTGTGGTCCGGCAATTTTATTCCCGCCTGCCTGATCAGGCTGGATCTCTTCGGTCTCTTGCTCGATTCTAATCGCCTCTGGCTTTATCGAATCAAAAAAGGGGACAACCTCGTTTAAGTCAGGCGAACTGGATACCTCCTCGTGCCTGTCATCAGGATGTGCCTCTGTATCCATCAGAGTGGTTTTGCTCTGCGCCTGTGGAGGCTGCGGGATAGACTCCTCTGTTTTTTTGACATTAATATCTAATATAACGCGGTCTGGAGCCATCGTCGGTTCCACAGAGACTGATGAAGGAAATCCGACTTCGATCTCAAACTCCACACCCGAATTGCTATATGATCCAAAAGCATTTCCGGTCGCTTGCCCCCGACCCTTCTTGAGTGAGTTCACATACTTATCTGAAACGCTGATTTGCCTTAGAAGATTATAACTGCTGACACTGAAGTGGCGGTCAGATAGCGAAGGGGAAATCAGGCCATTCTCTAATGAGAGTATCAAGTGATCATCATCTGTTTTTCTCAGCCTGTACTTCGCTTCCCTGGTCAACTCTATTATGATGCGAGCCTGGTCCGGCCCGCTAAAACTGTTTACGTTTGTCACCTCTGCCCTCTCTGATACTTTGCCGAAATCGGGCGCGCCAAAAGGCGCAGCGCCAAAAGGCGCAGCGGCGCCTCGGCGGACTGGCGTCTCGCGAGAGGATGTAAAGTTCCCCCCCTGCTCCTCCTCCATTGATAAACTATTATAATTGTAATTTCGCTTCCCGGGCTTTCCTGGCCCCGCAGGTTTTACATCAAAGTGGGTAATATTACTTGGCGGATATAGTGTATTGGAATCAGAGTGTGAACGATCCGAAAGGTAGCTCTTCCGGGGGAGATTCTGAAAAGTGTTGGCGCGATAATCAAAGGGATCGAGGAGGAAACTCTCGGCTGGCGAGATCGGGGCTCGCGACGAATCGCAAGCTACACCTCTGCCGGTTTTCCATAAACTGAGCCTGGGAAAGAGTAGAAGCGTGGATATAATTACGCTGGTCAGTATTCTACTACGCAATCGCATGAAATATCGTTCGTCATTGAGGGGGATTGGTCAGCAGGGAGCAATATAATCAAAGGGACTGATGAAAGTGATTTGCAGTAATCTAGGTGGATTTACATAGATGCTTATAAGCCTTCAATCCATCTTCATAATTGGTACATTCTTTTTCGTTCGCCGAACCTGAGGAGGGCTGTCATAAATTATTTCGCCTGTCTGAGAGGGGGTCAGGGGATGAAAACATAAAGGGCCTGCAAGATAGATTAAGCATATTACCCGATTGACACGACTATGGTACCCGTTTCCGATATATTTTCAATAGTTTTATAAAATTACGGCGGTTTTCAAATACACTCGCCGACAGGTCTTAAGCTACCCGTGTTAAAGACCAGCCTGCCGTGACGGATGTCTGTGGCTATCACCTCGCTACTTGCGTCTAGCGAGTTTGGGGGGCCGAGCGGATCATTTTCCGTCTCAGGCAATGTCTTGCTCGATATTGCATTGTACTGAGAAGCAATCAAGGTCGCAGCCGTACTGCCTTCGACAGGTTTCGAGAAGTGGTATCCTTGTCCCTGTTCACACCTGAGCGCCTTGAGTTCTGATAATTGTTCCACCGTCTCTATACCTTCCGCGATTACTGTCATCCCGAGGCTATGGGCAAATAGCACGATTGTGCGCACTATCTCAGCATTCTTCTTATTTGTGTTCATACTGCTGACGAATGCGCGGTCTATTTTCAGCATATCGAATGGGAATTTGTGCAGATAGCTCAACGATGAGTATCCGGTACCGAAGTCGTCAATCACTAACTTCACGCCTAACTCCTTCAGTTGTAAAAGTATTAAGACTGTAGATTCCGGGTTGGTCATAAATATGCTTTCAGTGATCTCTAACTTCAGGCTCTGAGGATCAAATCCTGTCTCATCCAGAATCTGTCCAATCTGATCGACTATACCTGTTTGCGCAAGCTGTTTTACTGAAAGATTGACGCTCACAAACAGAGGCGGTTCCTTTGGATGCAGAGCCTGCCAATGACTTGCCTGACGGCAAGCCTCGCCGAGCACCCACATCCCCAGTGGATTGATCAGATTTGTCTCTTCCGCGACTGCAATGAATTGTCCGGGAGCAGAAAGACCGTACTTGGGGTGTTGCCAGCGAACGAGCGCCTCAAACCCTTCTATCCTGCTGGTCTCAAGCGAAACGATTGGCTGGTAATAGAGCCTGAACTCGTCCCGCTCAAGTGCCTGACTCAGGTCTGTGCGAAGCTGAAGGAGTCTGATTGCCTCTGCGCGCATATTCGCGTCAAATATGACGTGGCAGGACTTGCCCAACCCCTTCGCCTGATAGAGAGCTGTATCAGCATCCCGGAGTATCTCTTCCGGCCAATCATAACCTTCCGGGCCAATGGCTATACCGATGCTTGAGCTAACATAGACGGGTTGTTCTTCCAGGTTAAAAGGGATGGAGATCTCATCTTGAATCCTTTGAGTGATCTCTACAGCGGCACTTGCATCCTCAATATCTTCCAGGAGTATGGTAAATTCATCCCCGCCTATTCGAGCTATAGTGTCTCCGGGGCGCAGACTTTTTACGAGTCTCCGAGCCATCGCTATCAGCAGATGGTCGCCGGCGATATGGCCGAGACTATCATTGACCAGCTTGAAATGATCCAGGTCTACAAAAAGCACCGCAAACAGATAGCCACTGCGTCGCTTTGCGCGTCTGATTGCCTGGCCGAGCCGGTCCATGAAGACAAGTCTGTTGGGCAGATTTGTCAGCGGGTCGTGTAGAGCATCGTGCTGTAACTGCTGTTCGGCCGCCTTACGCTCGGTGATATCACGCGCATTTACGATGATGTTTTGCTCTCCCGAGTCGTTAGTAATGCATTTGCTGATAGCTTCGTAAGTGCGCCAGGGGCCATTTTTGGGGCGAATGCGCAACTCAATGGGCTGGCTGCCTCCCGGAGTCTGTATTGTGTGTGTTATTGCAGAAAAAGCGCTCGAGAAATCCTCCGGGTGTACAAACTCATATACGTTTCTGCCCACGAGTTCTACCTGACTGTAACCAAGTTCGCGTTCCGCGGAAGGACTCAGGTAACTGAGCGTCCCGTGGCCGTTCAGAATCAAAATAAGGTCGGATGCGTTTTCGATGAGCGATCTGAAATGCTCCTCTCTCTTCTGTAGAGTCTCTTCTGCGTGCTTTCGCTCGGTAACATCATTCATAAGCGCAAGCGAGGCCTGCCGCCCGCCAAACAGTATCTCGTGAGACACTATCTCAACATCAATTACCTCACCATCCTTCTTTCGATGTTTCCAGGAGCCGGTGTTGGTCAGTTCGGGGATCGCCTTAGAAAACTTGAGCAGAAGCTCACCGGTGCTCCCCGGGTACTGTAATTCCTTTGTTGTCATACTCAGGAATTCCTCGCGAGAGTACCCATAGTGACGGACCGCGGCATCGTTCACGGCTAAAAACGAGAGGGTTTGTCTGTCATATACCCAGAGGGGGAGTGGATTGCTCTCAAACAACAGTCTGTAGTTTTCTTCCGAATCTCTCTGTGCATCCTCTGCTCGATTCCTTTCGGTCAATTCCTGTCGCATGGCCCTGTACATCTGTGCATTATCCAGAGCGATAGAAGCCAACATGGCAAAATTGGTCAACGCTTCGATCTCGTCTGCTCCAATTTGTCTCTCAATATCCTGACTTGCAAGACCAAGCACGCCCATAACATACGCATCCGATTTGAGAGGAACACCTGCCATGGAATGGAATTTATCATGCTGGTCAGTCGATGTGTGGGCAGGCCAGGGGCAAAAGCCATTTACCACAACCGGCTCGCAGGTTTGCCATACCTGCCCAGGTAGACCCTCGTGGGGTTTGAAGCAAACTCCCACATAGCCGCTCATCTTACCCACGCCGACCGACAGCATCATCTCGCGCCCGTCGGAATCAATCAAACAGATGAACGCATCGGTTGTCTTCAGAATCGCGCAGACCCGCTCAATGATGATTCTCAGGATGTCGTGCGTATCCAGTCTGTTCATCAACCCGAGCGAAATCTCATTTATGGCCGTCAGATATTCGCTCTGAGTTTGCGTGGTATGCCCCGTCTGTTTGAACCGTGTTATATCGTTGGCGATCAAAAGTGTATGTCTACCTTGCTCGGAATGGGGAAGAGCCCTGATCGTAAACTCCCATACCTTACCATCCGTTTCGTCTACGCTCTCAAGAAACACTTCATCATGATCGTACCAGGTCCTGCTTATCTGCTCTGCAACATTTGCCCATAACTTTTGCGGTATGAGTCTCTCGATGGGCTGCCCCTGAATAGCTTCGTCCGAAAGGTGAATAATCGCTTTAGCCGCTTGATTAAAACCTGCTACCCTGCCTCCACAATCAAGTACCAGAATGGGCGACCTGATGGAGTCGATCACAAATCGCAAATCATCCAACCGGCTTTTTGCAAATATGTCCTGCTCTATCGTAGATAAAGTATTCCGCATAGGCGTTTCCTAAACAGGGTCAACGAATTTAATCTGAGGAGGGTCAGGCAATTCCCCGCAGCTTGCTGCGGCTCCATTTCCTCCCCTCTTGCGCGATACCTCGCAGCTTGCTGCGAGGAGCTTCATTCAAAATATTTAGCTTGAAAACATCAGCTATTTCGGGCCGAGGGCATCATACGGTTAACGCATCTGCAATCAGCAAAGATCGTACCAGTTAAGAACGGAAATCAAAAAGATCGAATTTTTATACCTGTTGATCCAGTCACGATCTCTTTGTGAGTTGTTAATATTATTGTACATGTAAAATTAATAGAATATATCAAAGCCATTGGTATTTATATATTAGATAAAATGTAATAATTCAACTATTTCGTTGAGTTAAATCGGGTCGTGGTTGGTACACATATCAGGAAGTTCATAAGGTAGTCTTGCTCTTGTAGTGACGTAATGGAGAAAATCCCGACAGATAAAACTTATAGAATCGTTAACATTGCCCGAACTCGGCCACAATATGCCGTCACTTTGACGTAACATGCATTATTACAAAGCGCGAGGGGAGAGATAAACCGGGCCGTAAGAATAAAGGGCGGGTAGAGAGGATGAAACCAGGTGTCGCATTTGATTTCTTTCCTATACGGTCAAGTCACCAGATAGCACAGGCACTTAATCTACAGGAATGAAGATGCCTTTTTCGTTCTCTTCAAGCCCCGCCTTATTTGTGGGATTGGTCAGGGGATAGGTTTGCGGGTCAATATCGAATCGCTTCATGAGCGCGGCGGCTATGGGGACTATATCTCTTTGATATCGTTGTTCTTCTCGCTGGACGAGTTTTTGTCGCTTTCTGTTTTTGTCGCGGTATTTGATGTTTGATAGAGTGACAAGCAACAGATAATAGCAGGCCGCGCCCAATATCATGGATATGGTGAAATCGACTCCCACGCCGCGAGTAAACATTGCGTAGATGAAAACCAGTATGCCAAACAACCCGACTATTCGGGCCATAAACCAGCCGTATTTATTGAACCACATGGGCTCGCTTTTGAGATAAGACTCGCGGCGATTGAAGCGGTCTTTTGCCTTAAGAAGCTGGCTGGCCTCTTCACGGCAGTTGGTCGTTGCGGGCATTTGTTCGAGGAGGGTCTGCATGTCGGCAGGCGCTTCGATCTCCTTTATGAGCAGATTGAGCAGAGTGTCGGCATCTGCTGGAAGATTGCGCCGTGTTTTTTGCCTGCCTGTCCTTGTATTTGCGCTCGACATGCTCAAGGTGCGAGAAGCTTGATGAGTGATGCGTGATCCGTTGTTTTGATAGACTGCTATGTCCGGTCACGAATCACAAATCACGAATCACTCATCAATTATCAATTTCCGCGTAGTATCTTCGAAAACGTGTAGATAACCAGCGTCAGGATGAAAAACCACGCGCAGGCCATGAAGACCCATCCGCCCGCTGTCATCGGCGGTTGTTCGGCCGCTTGCTGTTGAAGAGCCAGTAACAGACCCGGAATAAAAGTCATCATGCCTCCACTTTATCGGTTTCGCCCCGCCTGTATTTTCGCCAGGCGATGGCAACCATTACGATAAACATAACGTAAAGCGCGAGCATCTCGATCCGCGCCCCCCAGTGAAACCAGAAGTTTCCAATCTCATCGGTATTTTCGACCAGATGTCGGCCCGCCATGCCGAATTCATACGCGATGCGCTCTCCGGCCGAGGCCGTGACTTTGCTCCATCCCGGCAAGTCTTCCCACTTCTGGAATGTTATGCGCGGCAACATGTCGTCGATTATGCCTTTGATGAGGATGACCACAAGCAGGATAGGCACGACGAATTTCATGATCGGGTAGAAGAACGAAGGCAGGTTTATCTGCTGTCCCTTGCGGATCTCTTCCCACGCCTTTCGCCCGCCGAATACCCAGAAGAAGAGAATCGATTCTATGAGCGAAAAGACCAGCAGCAGAAGCGCTCCCGCCCAGAAATCGAACTCGTCCAGGAAGCCGTATTGCAGCCAGAGTATGATCGGTGTAGCCCCGGCGAGCATAACGGCTCCGACAAACAACGCCGCCTTCTTGCGCGTCAGCTTCATCTCGTCCTGCAGGAAAGCCATAGCCGGCTGCGCGAGCGCGAGCGAAGAGGTTATGCCCGCGAAAAAGAGGAGCGTAAAGAAGATGCCGCCGAAGAGGAACCCGCCCGGTATGCCTGAAAAGACCGCGGGCATGGTCTGAAATCCCAGATTGAATGTGCCCGAATTGGCGATGGCCGTCGCCGCGCCCGCTCCATAAAAGGCCGCCGCCGCCGGGATCGCTATCGAACCGCCAAGGATCACTTCGCAGAACTCGTTCATCGAAGAGGTGGCCAGACCCGTAAGCACTATGTCGTCGTTCTCTTTCAGATAGCTGGCATAGGTCTCAATCGATCCGGTCCCAAGCGAGAGGGTGAAGAATATCTGCCCCGCCGCCGCAAGCCATATCGCGCCGTCTGTGATCTTTGAAAAATCCGGGTTCCACACAAACGCGACGCCGCCCATCGCGCCCGGAAGCGACAGCACTCTTATCCCTACGATGATGGCAAACAGTATCAAAAGCGGCATGGCAATCTTAGCCATCTTCTCGATCCCGGCTGCTACGCCGCGCGAGATGACAAAGACGTTGCAGAAAAGCGTGATGGCGAAAAATATCCAGCTTGTCCACGTGCCCGACAGGTGCGAGGCGTTGTTTGTTCCCTGATAGCTGGCCAGATAATTTCCCATGGTATCGAAAGCCTGCGCAGGAGTCTGCCCCTCGATGCTCGGAATCTGGTTTGTGAATGACCGCACCGCATAGCCCAGGGTCCAGGATTCGATATAGGTGTAATAGATTACGAAGGCCAGAGGGATGAAGACGCCGAGCGCGCCCAGGTATTTGGCCATAGGGTGATTCCAGAGTTTCTGGAACATGCCGGGCGAGGTCGAGTAGCCGAATTTCCCGCCGTAACGGCCTATGCCCCATTCGATCCACATCAGCGGTATGCCGAGAAGCAAAAGCGATATGAAGTAAGGAATCATGAAGGTGCCGCCGCCGTTTTTTGCGGCAAGGGCCGGGAAGCGCAGGAAGTTACCCAACCCCACGGCGTTGCCTGCCATCGCCAGCACGAGGCCGAGTTGTGATCCCCAGCTTTCTCGTGAATCAGGCGGCGCATTGGTCTCTATGGCCATAAATCAATATCTCCTCTCGAATTTGCGGGCTAGAGTTATCCAGTCGAGTTATCCAGTCGAGTTATCCAGTCGAGTTATCCAGTCGAGTTATCCAGTCGAGTTATTCAGCTTCGCACGGTCAAGACCGGGCAGGACGCGTGGCGGATCACGCGATCCGTGGTTGTGCCCAGTATCTCGTCTTCGAGAATACCGTGTCCCTGCGTAGCCATAACGATCATGTCTATCTCATTTTCGTCGGCGAATTTTACGATCTCGCGTTCGGCGCGCCCTTCCGCCACGTTTACGGAAGCGATTGCTTCACCGCCCGGCAGAGATGCCAGACGAGTCTTCAGGAATTCTTCGATCCTGTCTTTGAAACCCTCGTCTTTGTTTATCCCCGCCGCTTTGTAGAACTCTACGCTGTCGTCATCGATGACATGCAGGGCAAAGAGTTTTGAGCCGAATTTCTGAGCAAACGACACGGCGAAGGGAAGCGCGCTGTCTGCGGCTTCTGAAAAATCGGTGGTAAAGAGTATCTCTTTCAACCGCCCCGTGTAGCTTTCGGCAGGCTCATCGTGCTCTATCTTGACGATGAGCACGGGTATCTTCGAGAACCGCGCCACGTCTTCGGCAATGCTTCCGCCGAGAAAGAATTGTGAGAGCGAGGAACGCCCGTGCGTAGCCATTACTATCAGGTCGCAATTCCTGCTTCGCGATACATCGAGAATATCTTTGTAGGGCGCGTGGCCTCGGATAATAACGCGCTCCGTCTCGACCACTCCGTCATAAGAGTCGAGCGCGGGAAAAGTATGCGCGGGGTTTGCCGGGTCTTCTTCTTCAAGCTCGGCTACGTGCATCATGACGATCTTTGCGCCGTACCCCTGCGCAAGCGAGGTCGCGTAAGGAAATGCCTTGTTTGAATGCTCGGAGAAATCCGTCGGAAAGAGAATAGTCTTTACCTCAGCCATATCGCTCGTGTCCTTTCTCAGTAAGACCTGAAGGGAGGCTATAGTACACTCTGCCGGCAAAATGGATCAAGCCGATCTGTTGCGCGTCTTTCATAGGCAGCGTTGACAAAAGATTCAATCTTTCACTGATGTTTGATGCTTGCAAGACCCATCTGCTCAACCCGCTTCACCGGGTACCTGAATACTAATAGTTCGACGGGTGAAAATCAAATCACCTTGCGCCGGGGTTGTGCAGAAATACCATCAGTAAATAGCCAAGGCTCAGGACCGCGAGAATCACTGCGACGATCAGACTTATTGTTGCGCTCGCGGCCACCTTTTCGGAATCGCTCTGCCGCTTTGCCGTAAGCGAGCGCCGGATTACGATGGGGCAAAGCACAAGAGCGTTCAAGGCAAGCGGGATTATCAAAAACCATGACTTCTCAAGCCACGGCTCTGAATTGAATAAGTCTCCAAACGCTCGCCCGCTCGATTCCTGTTCGGACCGCGCAAGCAGCCACAGATCGAAACCTCGCATAAAGAAAAGCAGCAAGGTGCCGACGGCCCCGAGCCACGCGCCCGTGAAAGCCGTATGCGCGTTGTGCTCCGCTATTGCCTCGGTATGGTGCCTGCCGGTCAGACGGCTGTGCACCGATCCGTAGCCTACATAGATCACAAATCCGAAATTGAGCCACGCGGCGAATCTGAGCCACGATGTAGGCGGCAGGAAGTAGATCAGGTAAAGGCACGAGATTATGCCCAGCACAGGAATGATCAGGCCGCCGGGAACTCTGAACGGGCGGGGCCGGTCGGGGTCTTTCACGCGCAGGACGATTATTCCGGCGCAGACCAGTATAAAGGCGAAGAGCGTGCCGATATTGGTGAGGTCCACCATTTCGTCAATGCTTGCGACGGCGGCAAACGAGGCTACGAATACGCCGGTCAGTATCGTGGAGACGTGCGGGGTTCGATACTTGGGATGAACCTTGCTGAAGGTCTTTGGAAGCAACCCGTCGCGGGCCATCGAAAAGAAGATGCGCGGCTGCCCGAGTTGAAATACAAACAGAACGGCCGTGTGAGCTACGACCGATCCGAAGGCCACAAGCCCGACGGCCCATCCGAGATCGGTGTTAAAGACCTGTCCCGCGTGATCGAGGGCCATCGTGAGCGGTTCGGCCTGCTCGGTCGCAAGCTTTGCCTGAAGGTCGGGGTAAGAGATCAGCCCCGTGAAGACGGCGGCCACGACGATGTAGAAGATCGTGCAGACGATGAGCGAGCCTATTATCCCTATAGGCATGTTGCGCTGCGGGTCTCTGGTCTCTTCGGCGACGGTCGAAACGGCGTCAAAGCCAATGTAGGCGAAAAAGATTATAGCCGCCCCGGCGCTTATGCCCGCCCATCCGTTTGGCGCAAACGGCGTGTAGTTTGCGGGCTGCACATAAGTGAATCCGATTATGACGAAAAAGGTCAGCACTATGATTTTTATCCCGACCATTATGGCGTTGAATCGGGCGCTTTCGCGTATGCCCCAGATCAGGACGAGCGTTATGGCGGCGACTATGAATACGGCGAGAAAGTTGAAGATTATCGGCACGCCGAAAATATGCGGGGCGTTTTCATAGACGCCGGGCACTTTGGCCGCCGTGCGATAATCCATCGAAATCCAGTCGGGGATATTGATCCCGTTTAGGCCGATGGCCTGAATCTTTATGCCCTTCATAAGGGTCTTGAAATAGTTTGCCCAGCTTATGGCGACCGCGATGTTTCCGACGGCGTATTCGATGATCAAATCCCACCCGATTATCCAGGCCACGACTTCGCCAAGCGTCGCGTATGAGTAGGTATAAGCCGAACCCGATATTGGAACCATCGAGGCGAATTCGGCATAGCAGAGCGCGGTAAATCCACAGACGATTGCCGTGATTACGAAAGAGATCATCAGCGCCGGACCCGCGCCCGGACGAGCCGAATCGCCCGCCGCGGCAGTGCCTATTGTGGCGAATATGCCTGCTCCGATGACCGCGCCGACGCCGAACAGTATCAATTGCAACGGGCCGAGAGCCCGTTTCAACTGATGCTCAGGCTCTTCGGCGTCTGCAAGAATGGAATCGAGCGTCTTGATGCGAAACAAGCCGCGAAAAGTCATAACGTCCACGCCCGTCTTGTCAGCCTGTTTGGTCTCCATTCGATCTTTTCCCCTCAGAGGTTTTGCACGGGTAAATTTAAGGAAGCGCCGCGATTATTAACTTCGAGCCGCTGGCATGTCAAGCGCAATTAAGTTTTGAGTTTTGAGTTTTAAGTTTTGAATTAACTCAAAACCTAAAACTCAAAACTCAAAACTAATCATCTCTTAATCCGTTGCTGCCTGCCGTGGACTTTCGTAATCTCGCGGGTTCGTGTATATTCAGCAGCTTTGCATAAAGGGGGCTTCGCTAATAGAATTTAGGGGCCCGGAATTTTTTTACGGAGATTATATGGCACAAAGAGGATTTACTATCTGGTTTACAGGGCTTTCAGGGGCGGGCAAGACTACGCTTGCGCGCAGAATCGAAGCCGAGTTGAAAAGGCGCGATCATAAGGTCGAAGTCCTTGACGGCGATATAGTTCGCACCAATCTTTCAAAGGGGCTCGGTTTTTCAAAAGAGGACCGCGACACAAACATCCGCCGCATAGGGTTTGTCTGCAACCTGCTGACACGCAATGATGTCGTAGCCATAGCGGCGGCGATCTCGCCTTACAGCGCCGTGCGCGATGAGGTGCGTCAGATGATCGGCGATTTCGTAGAGGTCTTTGTTAAATGCCCGATTGACGTGCTGGCCGACCGCGATGTAAAGGGCCTTTATAAAAAAGCTCTCGCGGGCGAGATCAAGAATTTCACAGGCATCGACGACCCTTACGAAGAGCCTCTCTCGCCCGATGTGATCGTCGAAACAAATCTGGAGACGCCGGAACAAAGCGCCCTTCGCATCATCAACAAACTCGAAGAGATGATGCTGATTCCTTATGTCGAGTCTGAAATCTACTCCGAAGATGACGACGAGGAAGTGCGCCGCCGCCTCGAATCTCTCGGCTACGTTTAAGCAAGTTTTGAGTTTTGAATTTTGAGTTAATTCAAAACTCAAAACTCAAAACTCAAAACTCTGGATTTTAGCATGGGACTGTTTGACAGATTCAAATCAAAGGAGTCGCCGCGCCGCGCCGTACTTCTCGGGCTCGACGGCACTCCCTGCACGCTGATGCGCCGCTTTATCGAAGACGGCACCATGCCGCGAATGGGTGAGATGGCCCGGCGCGGAACCCTGCTCCAGATGGACACTTCCATCCCGGACATCTCATCTGTGGCGTGGACATCTTTTATGACCGGCGCAAACCCCGGACGCCACGGTATTTACGGATTTCTCGATCTTCAGCCGAACAGCTACAAAATCTATTTCCCAAATTCGCGCCACATCAAGAGCCAGACGCTTTGGGACGCCGTGGGCAGTCAGGGCCGCCGCTCAATCGTCATCAACGTGCCTTCGACTTATCCGGCAAAGCCTTTGAACGGCATACTCATTTCAGGGTTTGTGGCTATTGATATAAAGAAAGCCACCTACCCGGCAGAGCTTGTTCCAAAGCTCGAACGGATGGATTATCGCATCGACGTTGATGCGCGCAAAGTGCAGCAGTCGCACGATGCGCTGATGGACGACATCCTTAAGGCGCTCGAACGCCGCGTGGCTGTGATGCTCGATCTGTATGACAACGAGCCGTGGGACCTGTTTGTAGGCGTAGTGACCGAAACCGACCGCTTGCAGCATTTCTTCATGGACGCGATTGAAGACGAGAATCACAAATACCATTCGGCCTTCAGAGAGTTTTACAGCCGCGTAGATCATTTTATCGGGCAGATTGGCGAACGATTGCGCGACGAGACCGTTATGCTGATGAGCGATCACGGTTTTACGGGGATAAAGAAACAGGTCTATTTGAACCGATGGCTTGCCGATCACGGCTATCTCAACCTCAAAGATAATGCGCGCTCGATTGAAGAGATAGCCGAAGGCTCGCGGGCATTTGCTATGGACCCCGGTCGCGTCTACATAAATCTGAAGGGCAGGTATCCGGGCGGCACGGTCGACCCTGAGGATGCGGGAAGGCTGATCCAAGAGATAAAGCAGGGGCTTTCGGAGATAAGCGATGAAGGGCAGAGGGTAGTCGGTCGGGTTTACGAACGCGACGAGTTATTTCGAGGCCCCGCTCTTTTGTCGGCCCCCGATCTGTGCGCGCAGCCCGTCTACGGCTACGATCTGAAGGGCGCGGTAAATAAGACGGAGTTGATGGACCGCGAAATCTTTACGGGGATGCACACGCAGGATGACGCTACGCTATTCATAAGCTCGCAGGCCGGCGAACTGCGCTCTGATAAGCCTCACATAACGGATGTTGCTCCGACTTTGCTCTCCTCGATGGGGCTTCAGGTGCCTGCCGGGATGGATGGGCGCTCGATGTATAAATGAAGACAGTAATCTTAGGACTCGACGGCGCGACTTTTGATCTGATCACGCCTCTAGCGGAAGCGGGACGCCTGCCCGTTTTGTCTCGCCTGATGGCAGAAGGGTGTCACGCGCCGCTTCGTTCGACCATTCTGCCAAACAGCTTTCCGGGCTGGGCAAGCTGCACTACGGGAACAAGCGAAGGGATGCACGGCGTCTTTTCGCCTTTTATAAAAGACAGGGCAAGCTACGGCGTACACGCCATGAGCGGGCGCGATATAATGACCCGGCCCGTCTGGGATTTGCTGACCGAGCGCGGCGGAGGGCGTTCAATCGTGGTAAACGTTCCGACCACTTATCCGCCCGAAGCGATAAACGGCTTTATGGTCACGGGGATGCTCACGCCCGGCGCGTCATCGGATTACACGCACCCGCACTCGCTTAAGGAAGAGATACTGGCCCGACTGCCCGATTACATCATAGAGCCGACTCGAAACCCCGATAAACGCGCCCGCGCCGACGAATTCCGTCGAGCAACACTTATGCACGAGCGCGTCACTCAATTTTTGATGGATAAGGGCGAATGGGATTTTCTGATGATGGTCTTTTCCGTGCTCGACCGCGCGCAGCACGATTACTGGGCCGACATGGACCCTTTGCATCCGCGCCACGACCCAAACGCGCCACGCGAGTTTCGCTCGTTTATCCACGAGACATACGAACAACTCGACGCGGCGCTCGGTCGCCTGATCGAACGTTTACCCGCCGATGCGCGGGTCTTCATAGTGTCGGATCACGGTTTCTGCTCGGAGCTATTCGAGGTGCGCGTAAATGAAGTGCTGGCATCTGCGGGGTTGCTAGCATTCAAGACCCCGGCTTCAAGAAAAGGCCGGGCAAAGGTGAGATCGCTAAAAGAAAAAATCTCGCGGCGGCTCTTGCCCTCGACCCCCTCGGGCAGCGTGCTCGATCGCAAGGTAGCTTACGGCAGCGCGTTCCTGGACGAAATCGACTGGAAACGCACCCGCGCCTTTTTCGCTCAAGACAAGGGCGTGTGGGTAAATCTGGCGGGACGCGAGCCGCAGGGAAGGGTGAGCGAAAGCCGGTTTGATGAAGTGCTTGAAGAAGCGCGAGCGGCGTTAAAAAAATTGATCTCGCCCGAAGACGGCGAGCCGGTATTTGAGAAAGTAATGAGCCGCAAGGAAGCATTTCGAGGGCGATGGGCCGACCGCCTGCCCGATCTTGTGATGATCCCCAGACGAGACGAATACGTATACAACGAACGCCCGAGCTATGGCGACCTGATAGTCCCGGCCGATTCGACTACGGGTACGCACTCGCGCGACGGGATATTTATCGCCTGGGGCCGGGGCATAAAGAGTCAGACCGATTTCGACCCTTTGCCAAACCTCCGCGATGTAGGCCCGACGGCGCTTTACTCGCTCGGCTCTCCGCTCACCGAAGACATGGACGGGCGGGCGCTCACAGAAATCTTCACCGACCATCAAGAACTTGCGCGGCAGGGGAGTTCATACAGGCAGGGCGGAAAAGACGGCCCCGAGTCTGAGCCGGTTTACAAGGAAGGTGAAGAGGCCGAATTGCGCGAGCGATTGCGAGCACTCGGATACATCGAATGATCTCAGGTTTGAGATTTGAGATTTGAGACCCGAAGTTTTCTATGAAGCCAAAGATTTTAGTCATCGGACTCGATGCGGCTACGATGGATTTGATTGAGCCGTGGTGTCGGGCGGGCCAGTTGCCTGTCATCGCCGGGTTGATCGAGGAAGGCGCAAGCTCGCGTTTTCTATCAACCCCGAATATGCACAGCGCATCGGCGTGGACCTCCATTCTTACGGGACTCAATCCCGGTCGCCACGGATTGTTTGTCTTTTCGGATCGGGATTTCGAGACAGGCCGCCAGGTCTTTTTCAAAGGCGGAGACCGGCACGGCGAACTCGTAGGCGCGCACCTTCACCGACACGGTTTGACCTCGGGGTTTCTCAACGTGCCGATGACTTACCCGGCCGAGTGCGCGCCGGGCGGATTCCTTGTGAGTGGTCTCGATGCTCCGGCACTAAATGAAGATGCGTTCTCTCCCGCAGAGCTTCGCTCTCAGTTGCTCGCGCGCGTTCCCGATTATCACTTCACGCCGCAGGGGCTTGGCGATTTGATGAGCGCGGGTCGGATCGATGATGCGATAGCCCTCTGGATGAAGCTGATCGAAGCTCAGACCGCCGCCGCCGAATACCTCTTGGAGTCGCGCTCCACAGATTTTTTCATGACCGTTTACACCGCAAGCGACTGGGGCGGCCATAACCTCTGGAGGTATCTCGACCATAATCAAGACGAGCCTGAAAAGGCCGGGGCCGTTGGGTCGGGCGATGCGTTGCTTTCGATCTATAAGGCGCTCGATTCTGCGATGGCCGTTTTATTGAAGCACGCAGACAGCAGCACTCAGGTCTACGTCATTTCAGATCATGGTATGGGACCGCACACGGGCGCGTCTTATCATCTGGCCGAATGGCTCGAATCAAACGGCTTCATGACGCGCAGCAATCAGGCTCAGACTCGCGCCTCTTTGATAGGCGCGGGCAAACGCGCGGCGCGCACTCTGCTGCCTCCCTCGATCAGAGAAAAGATCAAATCGGGCATGGGCGCATCTCGCGTCGAAAGATTGCAGGCGGTTGAAAAAGATTCGTTTTACTCATCAATCGACTGGTCGCGCACCATGGCTTACACGGAACCGGGCCGCCACGTTATAAACATCAATCTTGCCGGACGCAATGCGGAAGGCCGCGTCCCTGCCGCAGACTATAAAAAGACCTGCAAACAGATCATCGAAAAATTGAGCCAGTGGACCGATGCGCGCGGCAACCCTGTGGTCGAGCGCGTAGCCATGCGCGATGAGGTCTACCGAGGCCCGTTCACCACCCGAGCAAGCGACCTGTATGTTTACTGGAATACGCAGGCGAATCTTGGCGAGCCGCCCGACGAGGTGCGCGCTCGCGGGTTCTGGTGGAGTGGCGACCACAGACAGGAAGGCATCCTGATTTGCAAAGGGCCCGGCATACGCCCGCAAGCCGCGATTGCTTCGCCCACGGTTTACGACCTTGTTCCAACGATTATGTATCTGGCCGGGCTTCCCGTACCCGGCGACCTCGACGGGCGCGTCTTAACGGAAGCCTGCGCCGATGATTTTCTGGCTCAACATCCTTTGCAAACCGATTCACCCGCTTCCACTTCGTCCGCGCCTGAAAGCAGGCTGACCGAATCGGAAGAAAAATTAATCGAAGAAAAACTACGCAGCCTGGGATACCTTTGAGGGATGAGGGATGAGGGATGAGGGATGAAAAAGATTCTGACGCGACAGTCTGATGAAAAGCGGCCCGCTGGTTATCAGGATAATTCCTCAGAGTCCTTTTCATCCCTCATCCCTCATCCCTCATCCCTCCTGAAATCCCTCATCCCTCATCCCTTATCCCTCCTGAAATCCCTCATCCCTCATCCTTCATCCTTTCAGCGCCACGCTGTAAATGCCTCGTTTCTCGCGCTGGTTATCATAGCCCTGTTCTGGCGGGTGCTCTTTCTTGGCGAGACTTTTGTCGATGTAGCCACGCTCAACAATCAGCTTCCCTGGGGGTACTACGCGGGCGAGAGCATCGATTACAACTACAACCGCCGCGATCTGACCGATACCTATATAACGCGCGATTACTTTGTGGTTCAGGCGTACCGCGATGGAGAGATGCCGTTGTGGAATCCCTACACGATGGCGGGGCACCCCATCTATGCCGACGGAGTGACCAGAACGCTTTCGCCTTTTCTGCTTTTCTATAAATTCTTTGACGTGCCGCTAGGCTATTCACTCGCCCGCATCTTTGAACTGATGCTTGCGGCAATCTTCATGTACATCTTTCTTATCGGAGTGGGCGCGAGCGAGCCCGCCAGCCTGCTTGGCGCGCTCGTATTCGTTCTGTCGTCGCATTCGTTATTACACGTTACGGGGCTTGGATGGTGGGGCGGGCTTATGTGGCTGCCGCTGATCCTGCTGTTCGTAGACCGCGCCGCAAGGCAGCAGAGCTACACGCAGGCGATTATCGCGGGCGTCTTCCTGGCGCTGCAATTTTATTGCGGATGGATGCAGAACCAGATTTATTACGTAGGCGCGATTGCGCTCTACTACCTATTCTTTGCATTCGAATTCAAGAACTGGCGGTCAAAGAAAAACTTGAATGCGCTCGGGATGCTTGCCGTAACTCTCGTGGTAGGTTTCCTGCTTGCGGCCCCCGCGTGGATTCCCGTGATGCAATTGCTCAGATTTTCAAACCGGCGCATAGTGCCAACGGAACTGGGTTACATCTACTTGCCCCCGTGGTATCTGTTTACGCTGGTTTTTCCTAATCTCTTTGGCACGGCCGACGACGCCGAAATAGTCAGAATCTTTACCGCGCTCGGAGTCTCGCACGACCACATCCTGTATATGGGCATTGCCGCGCTTGCCCCGCTCGGCTTCGGCCTTTTCTGGCTGAAACAGAATCGCCGCCTCTCAGCGTCTCAGCGTCCCCGCGTCGTCTTCTTCGCCCTGCTTGCCGCCCTTGCTCTGGTCATAATGATTGCGGCTCCGATTTATGTTCATATGACGAGGTTTATCCCCGTCTTGCAGGTCATTCGCGTGATAGTTCGCGCCTGGGTACTGTTCATATTCGCGGCGGCTGTGCTTGCCGCGTTTGGAATCGATTTGCTCTTGAGTGCGAAGCCGGACCTGCTAGCTTCTTTTGCCCGCATCGCTCGAAAGTTTCTGTGGGGAGCAATCGCATTTGTGATTTTAGGAGTCATCGCGTCTTACCTGTTAGAGCTAACCGGATTCGCCCTGGACAACGAGCAATCGGGTAAAATCGCTTTCCTGCGAAGATCGGCAGCCGCGCTTGCCGCTCAGTTTACGCCGCCCGATGCCGCGCTGATCATACCGCTCGCGCTGATTGTCGGAGTTGTAATCCTGCTGAGCAAATTCGCTTCGTCGCAGTTGAGTAGCAGAGCTTTTTTTGCCCTGTTGATGCTAATGCTTTTAGTAGACCTCTTCTGGAACAGCGCGCAATTCAACCCGACCTTTGATCGCTCGCGTGTCTTTCCCGAAACAAAGATAACCGAATTGTTGCACCGGCTCCCACCGGGCCGCGTGCTCATAGTCCCTTCCGATCTCGACACGAATCGCCGGGCGTCGGATTTGCCCGATAGAGAGAAGATCATCGCCCCGCCAAACACTCTGCTGCCCTATCGCATCTCGACCGTGACGGGAAAGAATCAGCAGTTTCCAAAGTGGTATCGCCAGTATGCCGCGCTCATCGAGAAACAGCCCTACTTGAGCCACGTAGTCTTCGATCAGGCCCGCTCTCGATATTTCGACCTGTTGAATGTCAGGTATGTGCTGACTCACAGTTCGCTCCCGCCTCTTGAAGGCTATGACCTGATTGCCTCGGAAGAGGGAATCGCGGTTTATGAGAACAAACAGGCCCTGCCGCGCGCGTTCTTTGCGGAGCAGGCGGAGACGGTTCCCAACCATTCGTATGCGATCTCGGCGATGAACGATCCGGGTTTCGACCCTCACACGACTGCCGTCATCGAAGCGCCTGATAATTCGCAATCTGAAACCCCAGATTTCAAATCTCAAATCTCAAATCTCAAATCCGGCGGCGAGGCTCGGATAACCGAAGACGCTCGCAACCGGGTTGTGATCTCTACGGAAAGCGAACAGGGCGGCCTGCTGGTGCTGAGCGATAATTACTATCCCGGCTGGAGGGCTACGATTGACGGGGAGCCTGCCGACATCCTGCAAGCCAATATCACCATGCGGGCCGTAAGAGTGCCGCCCGGCGGTCATGTGGTATCATTTCAATTTGCGCCCGCAGCCTTCTGGTCTTCCGTTTATGCGAGCCTGGCCGGGGCGGGAGTCGTCTTTGCGTTTCTGATCATAGCGTTTGTGCGAAGACAGAGACGCGCGGCTCGACAGGAGTAAGGGTTACGATTTACGACAAGATAAAAAAGACCGTAAAGCACACGCTCATATTCGGGATCGGAAGCGTGGTAAACAGCGCCTTCGGCCTTGTCCTGGTCCCGATCTATGCGCGGCACCTGACGGCCAGAGAGTTCGGCATTCTGTCGCTTGTCATGATAGTGCTGACGCTTGAGACCATAGTGCTGAAATTCGGCCTGAATCAGGCATTTTTCCGCCATTACTATGACACGGAAGACCCCGAGCATCGCCATCGTATCGTAGGCACTACGCTCATTTTTCTGCTCCTGTCGTCTGCGCTATTCACAGGCGCATTATACATGCTCGCGCCGCAGATTTCCTGGCTTGTATTTTCGGGCGACGCGAGCCGGGCAAACCTCTTACGCCTGATTTTTTATATAGGGTTTTTCGACATCATAACGCTCATCCCAGATACGATCCTGAGAGTGAATTTTCGCTCGACACGCTATTCGATACTCAACATCATAGCCTTCGTATTTCAGTTGCTTGCGATCTCTTACCTTGTCGTAGTGGTCGATGCCTCGGTTGAAAATGTTTTGATAGGCCGGCTTGCGGGAACCATCTTTGAGGCGGTGATATTTTTCCTTGTCGTCTGGCGCGAGTTGAGGCTCACCTTTTCATTTTCAGAGTTGCGCGGAATGCTCACCTTTGGCACGCCGCTGATATTCGGACAGATATCGTTCACGCTCTTTATGATGATCGACCGCTTCTTTCTCGAACGATACGGCACCGACAAAGAGCTTGGCGTCTATGCCATGTCGAACACGCTGATTTCGGTAGTGACTATCCTTGTGACCGTTCCCTTCAGCCAGGTCTGGACCGTCATGCGATTTTCGGTGATGAATGAAGAGGGAGCCGAAGAATATTACTCGCGGGTGCTCACCTATATCGCGCTCGTCAGCATGTTTCTGGCGCTCGGCATATCATCGGTAGCCGGGGACGGCCTGAGACTCTATGGCCTGAAAAGCTACTGGCCCGCCGCGACCATCATCCCCTTGCTTGCGATGTCTGCCGTGCTCGATAGCGCCACTCGCGTGCTGAACATAGGCATAACGCTCAGGAAGCGGACCATCTACGCGCCAATCGTGACGACAGCCGCGCTGCTTGTAAACATAGCGTTGAATTTTCTGTTGATACCGCGTTATGCCGTGCTGGGCGCTACGGTGGCTACATTGCTCTCATACCTCTTCTTTTGCGTTTTGAGGTACAAGGTCTCGAATCTTTTCTTCAAAGTCCGTTATGAGTGGGGGAGGGTATTTACAATCGGGATGGTTGGCGGAGGGATTACGGCGCTCTTTTATCTGATAGATTTTCTGCGGGGCGAAACGCAAAGCCGGGGCAGGCTCTATCTGTCAATATTGATCAAGGTAGTGCTCGCGCTGTCGTTTCCGCTCCTGCTTTTCGGCTTGCGTTTCTATGACGAGAAAGAGCGGCGCCGGATGTCGGAATACTGGAGCCGGGCGCTGGTTTTGTTGAAGCATCGCAGTTGGAATGAAACCCAGTTGGGATTGAAGGATTGAATGGGTGGGAAGGTCAGTTTTTAGCCTGCCCGTATCACGTGACAATCCTGATCAATTTTTTGCGGGAAACTGAACTTCTCGCCAAGACCAGGGCTATAACAAAGTAGCTTGAAATGTAATGTAGGGGCAGGGCTTGTCCCTGCCCGAATCGCTGTCATCGCCCTTTGGGCGATCCGGGCAGGGACAAGCCCTGCCCCTACATTTCCACCCGACTTTGTTACAGCCCTGTCGCCAGGACGGGTGCGGTTGAAATCCGCGCACTCATCAGTTATATTTTCCGGTCTTTTGTTATGAGTAAAAAAGTTCTATTCATCGGCCTTGATGGCTCGACATTCGACGTTCTCGATCCGTTGATGAAAGAGGGCTTGATGCCCCGACTCTCCGCCTTTATCAGTGAAGGCGTTCGCGGATTGCTTGAAACCACTATTCCGCCGATCACGCCGACCGCCTGGGTGTCGTGGATGACCGGCAAAAATCCCGGAAAACACGGCATATTCGAGTTTTTGCTCCGGCGCAAGGATTCGGGCGAACTGCCCGATATGCCCGTCAGTTCCAGGGCGCGCGACGGGCTTCCTTTCTGGGACATACTTGGCCGCATGGGTCGGCAGGCCATAGTCACGAATATGCCCTGCACCTATCCGCCCATGATGGCAAACGGACTTATGGTCTCGGATTTTCTCACCCCGCGAGGCCGCCAGGACTTCACCTATCCCGAGAGCCTGCTAAAGGAAATCGAGTCGCGATTCGGCCCGTACCAGCTTTACATTACCGAGGTCTATACGCCCGGCAATGTGGATAAGATTCTCAACCAGCTATTTGAAGAACTCGAATATAAGACCAAAGTCAACCGCTACCTGATGAACGAATACGGCTGGGATGTCTTTGCCACTCACTACTGGGGGACCGACAGGTTTCAGCACGAACTGTGGCATCTGCTCGACGAGACGCACCCTTTCTTTAATCGCAAAGAGCATCTGGCCCACATCGGACGCATTCACGAATACTGGCACGCGGTAGACACTACGCTTGGCGAGATGTTTGATGAAGCAGGCGAGGACGCGACTATTTATATGGGATCGGATCACGGATTCGGGCCTATAAAGAAATTCCTCTGCTTTAACGTGTGGCTGATAAACGAAGGCTTGCTTGTGTTGAAGCGCGATGCGATGACGCGGATGAAGCGGGTGCTGTTCAGGCTCGGGCTTACGCCTGATCTGGCCTATCGCTCGGCTATGAAACTGGGGCTTGCTCACTTGCGTCTTTCCGTAGGCGTGACAAATCGCTCGAGCCTGATGAAGCTGGCCAATATGCTGATGCTTTCGCTCGAAGACGTAGACTGGTCGCGGACAACGGCCTTTTCAAAGGGCAATTACGGGCAGATATTTATCAACCTGCGCGGGCGCGAAAAGCACGGGATAGTCGAGCCGGGCGCTGAGTATGATCGCACACTGGAGTCGATCATCGGCAAGCTTGGCGCGCTCTCGGACCCCGAAACCGGCCAGGCGTTGATCGGCCCCATCTGGCGGCGCGAAGACCTCTACACGGGGCCGCACAGCGACGAGTCGCCCGACATACAGTTTTTGCCCGCCGATATGTCGAACAAACCTCTTGGCACGCTCGATCTCACATCGAACAAATTCATCACTCAGGTCTACGGCAATTCAGGCGACCACCGCATGCACGGCATAATGCTTGGGCGCGGGCCGGAGCTTCGTCGCGGCGCTACGGTTGAGGGAGCGCGAATAATCGATTACGCGCCGACCATCCTTCACAGCTTTGGCGTGGAAGTGCCGTCGGATATGGACGGCCGCGTGCTGGAAGAGATCTTCACCGAAGAGTACATGCGGGCCAATCCCGTGAGAATTTCCGACGCCGTTGCCGAAGTGGAAGCCGAGAAAGCCGGTGCGATGACCGATGAAGAGAGCGAAGAGATACGCGAGCGTCTGCGCGGCTGGGGATACCTTGGATAATGCGTGATGTGTGATGCGTGATTTATAGGGAGATAGCAGGGAAACGCTGACTGGCTGTCAGGTCCGGTCACGAATCACGAATCACGTATCGCGTATCGCGCATCACGGATCACTCTATGCCTTTTGACAGCATCTCAGCCGTACTTCCGGCCTATAACGAAGAAGAGAATATCGAGACGGCCACAACCCGAATGGCCGATGTGCTGCGGTCGCTTCCGCTCAAGGATTGGGAGGTTATCGTAGTAAATGACGGCTCGCGGGATCGCACGGGCGAGATCGCCGACCATCTGGCGCGTAATGACCCCGATCATATCCGCGTGCTGCATCATAATCCAAACAAAGGGTACGCCGAGGCGCTAAAGACAGGCTTTACAAGCGCCCGCCATCAACTCATCTTTTACACCGACTCGGATAATCAATTCGATGTTCGAGAGCTTACCGATTTACTTCCGCTGATCGAGGACGCCGATCTGGTTTGCGGGTTCCGCATATACCGCTTCGACCCCCTGACCCGGCTCGTGATAAGCTGGGTATTCAACCTGATTGTGAGGATAATCTTCAGGATAAAGGTGCGAGACATTGATTGCGCGTTCAAGCTGTTTCGCCGCGAAATATTTGATCGGATAAAGATCGAATCGAAGAAGTTCTTTGTCGATGCCGAGGTGCTGGCAAAGGCCAGATACTACGGTTTCAGGATGGCCGAAATAGGAGTGCGGCATTACCCGAGACCGGCGGGTCGTTCAACCATCCGTCCGAGTCATGTTTTTTCTACGCTTGCCGAGCTTGCGCGCATCTGGATCAACATTCATTCGAAGCCTCGCGGAAAGCAGCAGTCAAAGTAATGAGTACGCAAAGTCATTCTGAAAACGAGGTTGCCGTAGTAGAGCGGCGGCGCGGATTGAACCTGCGCGGAGTGCTTCAAATCACGGTAGGCATAACCGCGCTTGCGATTGTCATACTGAGGTCCGATGCTCGCGGATTGGCCGAGGCGATACGGGCTACGCGGGTGTCGCTTTTGCCGCTTGCGGTGCTTGCTACTGTGATGGTCAACTGGCTGATGGCCTATCGCTGGGGCCTGATACTGAGGGTTCGCGGCCACAGGATCAATACAAATCGGCTTTTTGTTTATTATCTTATCGGAATCTTTTTCAGCAATTTTGTGCCTGGCGGAAGCGTAAGCGGCGATGTGGCGCGGCTGGTCTATGTAGATCGCGAAATACACGACAAGGCATTCGTGCTCTCTACGCTTGTGTATGAGAGGACGGTTGGGCTGTTCGTTCTGTTGCTGATAGGTCTGGGCGCAATGGTTGCAAGCCACGGTCGTCTGCCCGAGGGGCGATTGATCTACCTGGGCGAGGCGCTGCTCGCGCTCGCCTTCCTCGCGCTGTCGCTTTTGATGAGCGATTACGTCTCGTCGCGGCTCGCGCGATTGTTTAGATGGATGGGCGGGCGATTTAAGACCGGGCGATTTAAGACCGGGCGATTTAAGGCCGAGCGTCTTGGCGAAGCCGCCTCGCGCACGCTTGAAGCAATATCGGAACTCAGAAAATATCCGTGGATGCTCGTCTCGACCGTTCTGGTATCGGTCTTGATAAGGGTGGTTTGGAGTCTTGGATGTTACGTGGTGGCAGAGGCTATGGGCTTGCCGCTCGGATTGCCGCTGATCTTTGCTTTTATCTCGCTTGTTGATTTGATCAGGATGATGCCGATTTCAGTGGGCGGGCTTGGCGTTCGCGAATGGGCCCTCATAGTCCTGTTTGCTGGCGCAGGCATCGCGCGCGAGCAGGCGCTAATGTTTTCGTTTCTGGCTTTCGCGCCCATATTGCTGAACGCCATCGCGGGCGGATTTATCTATATCTCTCGCGCAGACCTTGTGCGCACAGAGAGGCCTATCAGAGATGTGACCGCCAAGGGCGTCGAGGTTTGATCCCGGAAGAGCAGATGATTTCGCGCGCTATGCAAATCGAAAATGGGGTTCCTGCCCACGCCGAAAAGTTGAAGGACGTGGCGACTGCCTTCCTCGTGCTTGCTCTCGCCGGAACGCTGTTCGGATTACTCTTCAACCACGAAAGCGGACTCTCTTATTCAATCGGATATAACCTTTTCGGCGCGGAACGAATACTTGCCGGAGAGGTGCCGTATAGAGATTTTCATACTCTTTACCCGCCCGCGATAATTTATCTCAACGCGGCGATATTCAAATTAATGGGTATCTCTTTGTATAACGCGATGCTTGGCGTAGCCCTGTTCAAAACGCTCACAACGCTGATGATCTATCTGAGCGCGCGACAGATAATGTCGCGAAGCTGGGCGTTTAGTGCCGCGCTCTATTCGCTCATCTGGTTGAGGCCAAACGGGCCTTTCAAGGCCGTGCCCATGCATTACGGCGAATTGTTTCTCGCGCTGGGTCTGTATCTGTTGATCCGGTTTCTGCGCGATCACAAGGGCGCTTATCTTTTTGCGACAGGAGTGGCGCTGGGCGCGCTCGCGCTCTTCAAACATAACATCGGCGGTTACGCGCTGATCGGATCAATCGCCGTGGTCCTGTTCGATACCGAAGAGACAGGTCTGAACCTCAGGCGAGCGATAAAGAATTACAGACGCGCACTTGTGCTTTCGGCAGGATTCGCAGTTTTGATCATACCCGCGCTCATCTTCATGAAGACTCAGGGGGCGCTCGGGGCAATGGCAAAGACGCTGCTTTTCGGGCCGGGCGAGTTCCTTGTCAGCAGGCTAGCCGGGTTGCCCTCGCCTCTGGTTCCTTTGATGTTTGTCTTGTTACTGGCCACCTGCGTGTGGGCTGCTTATAAGTTCAGATACCGCGAGGAAGCGAGCCTGATCTGGGCCTCGATTGTTGCACTTGTAATTATTTCCCTACTGGTCTTAGATCAGGATTTGATAGACGGACTTATTTTTTATGCGCCTATGATCGTCATCGCTGCCGGGATTACGGGGTTCATACTGGGCAGCAAAATCGGAGTTACAGACCGATCCGTTTTACTCGCCGTGACTGTGGCGGCGGCGGCGGCGTTTATGGAATCGTTTCCGCGATTTGCACGCGAACAAGCTGTTGGCGCGATGCCTTTCGTAGTCCTGCTTTTACTTTACTTCCACTACATCTTCAGGTCGTCCATCCCTGAGTTTTTCGGGGGGGCAAAGAGAGCCGGATTCGTGTTGAGCGTCTTGCCGATGATCTTTTGGCTTATGGGTGCGCGGCTGTTTTTCAATACTTACTTTGACGATCACCTTCGATTTAAGAGCAATACGGAGTTGACCGTTGCGCGTGGCCGAGGTGTCTATTTTCCCGAAGACAAAGCGAGCGAAATCGATTCGGCGGTAAATTATATTCAACAGCAGGTAGCGCCGGACGGGTACTTTTTTGCTCAATCCTATGCCGGTTCGTCTCTTCTGTTTCTCGCCGATAGAAACAATCCATCGGGCGCGCAGTTCTGGGGAGGCGTCGGCGTGAGCGACACGGAACGGGCCGAGACCCTGAGATCGGTGCAGGAAAAAGATGTCTGCCTGATAGTCACGAGCCGAAAAGACATGGATGCTGAAAAGTATCCGCCTATGCGGAATTATATAAGCGAGAATTTCACTCTGAGCAAAGAGTTTGGCGAGATGCTCATATTCGAGCGAAAGTGATTTCGCCTGAATGCCCGGACGCTGAATCTGATGCAAAGCTCTACGATGCAAAGCAAGCCCGCGCGTTTGGATGAACGCTCAACAAAGCAGGAACGGCTCAAAGGCTTAAATCGAGTTGTCCCGCTTGCGATAACACTCCTTGCCGGGATTGTCTGTTACGGCATCTTTATAAATCGCGGTCTGTGGCTTTCGGTCATAGGCTATAGCCTTGCGCCCGCCGAACGAGTCTTGAACGGAGAAGTCCCTTACAGAGATTTCCTCTACAACTACACGCCCGGCCTGCTGTGGTTAAACGCCTTGCTTATGAAGCTGTTTGGCGCAACTGTCATGACAGCGAGAGCAGGGCTCTTTGCCTTCAAGCTGGGCACGCTCGTGGCGGTGTTTTACATCGGGCAAAGATTGACTTCGCCCCTGGTCGCGCTCATCCCCGTAGCTCTGACACTCTTCTGGCTAGGTCACAATTACATCTACGCCATAGTTCCGACTCAATATTCTATGCTCTTTATCCTGTGCGGTCTGATCTTTATGCTCAACTATGACGAGAGCGAAAAGATGCGCTGGATACTGTTTGGCGGAATGGCGGCGGGCGTAGTCTTTGTCTTCAAATACAACGTGGGCATCTTTTTGCTTGGATCGGGCACGCTGGCAATTGCGATCAGGGAGGCGATGATCGCGGGCGAATCAGCCTTCCGTCCGCGATTGATTTCGGTCGTCATAAAGCGGGCTGCGATTTACTGGATAGGCTTTGCGATTCTCGCCGGGGCGATGGTTTTGTATCTGGCTTTCAACAATGCGCTGGGAGCTATGGTAGATCATTTCCTGCATCACGCGCTGGCATATGGGGAAGAGAAATCGGTTCCGCTTCCCTCGATCAAGCTGGTCGCTGCGTTTGCGCTCGCCTCGCTCGTAATAATTGCGGGTGGATTTATAGTGCTCACCAAAGCTCCAAAACTCTTTATGCTTTACGCGGGCTTAACTGTTTGCGCCGGAGCCGTGGCCGTTTTGATTCCCGGCCGCCTCTACCGGATTAAAGCATCGGCTTCGGCGGCGGTCGCTTATTTCCCGATCTTTCTATTCTTTCTGGCAGTGATAATCGCCTTCTTTCAATTGAAGAGAATTTATCGAAATGACGCTTTGAGGCGCGATTGGTGGCGCTTGCACGGAGCAATCGTCTTCACGGCTCTTTTTGCGATAGGCGCATATCTGGAACTCTACCCGCGAGCCGATTACTATCATCTTGTGCGAGTGCTGCCTCTCGTGTTTCTTCTCGCAACCTTGTTTGCGGCAAGATTGCTGCCCGCATTGCTGGCTTATTTTCAAATGCGCTTGCCTCTCTCCAAACGCGCGACATTACTTTGCGCGGCGGCTCCGCTGGTATTTTTCTTTGCGACGGGCATCAAAGACACCTGGCAGCCGCATTTCGATTCAAGCCTTCATTTTATTGAGCGAACCGGGCTGCAAATCAATAGCGCGCGCGGAATACTCGTAAGACGAAGACAGGCGGAATTGATAGAGGGGCTGGCGAGTTTGATTGAAAGCAATAGCTCGACGGATGATTACATTTTCTCTTTTGCAAAGCGAGGCACCGCATTTTATTTTCTTACAGGCCGCAGCAATCCCACTCGATTTGTATGGTGGCATTCAGTGGGTCTGAAGGGCGGCGACAGAGAAGCCGTGCTTGAGCAGATAGAAGGCAGGCAATTCAAATTGATTCTTATGGAAGACAAATTGAAAGATAGAAACGTGCGCGATCTGGTGAGCGCGGGCTATGATCAGATAGGAAAAACAGCCGATATCGCGGTTTATAAAAGACGCGAGAAGTGAATCGTGATGCGTGATGCGTGACCGGACCTGACAGGCTGATGGCAATTAACAGGTAATCAGCTATTTCACGAATCACGATTCACGATTCACTTACCCTTATCTTTGGAGCGAAGAATGTACAAAGGTCATCGTATAGCGGTTGTGATGCCGATTCATAACGAACAGGATCATCTGGCGCGGGCCATCCGTCGAGTTCCCTCCTTTGTTGATTTGATCGTCGCCGTTGATGACGGAAGTACGGACGATACGTGGCAGCGGCTCTCCGAGATCGACAACGGCAATCTGATCAGGCTTCGTCACGGGGCGAATCGCGGTGTGGGAGCGGCTACGAAAACAGGTTACAGATATTGTCTGAGGGCGGATGTCGATCTGATCGGCGTAATGGATGGGGACGGGCAGATGGACGGACGGGATTTGAGCGCGCTGCTTGATCGCGCCGTCGGCGGAATCGATTATGTGAAGGGCAATCGCTTCCTGCATCTTGAAACCATAGGCTGTATGCCCGTGGCCCGGTTCATCGGCAATACGATCTTTAGCTGGCTCACAAGGCATGCGGCAGAATTCGAAATTCCGCTCGACGCGCAATGCGGATACACGGTCATTCGGCGGGCGGCGCTCGAACAGATCGAGCTTGACGAGTTATATGACCGCTATGGCTTCCCAAACGAAATGGTCTTTGCCGCTTCTCGAACGGGGCTTGCGGTCGAAAGCGTGCCGGTCAGGTGTATCTACGGCGATGAGGTCTCGGGCATCAATCCGTTGACGGCCGTGCCTGCGATCATATATCTCATCGCGAAGAGTTATTTTCGAAGCAAGCTGTCATCTGACCCGGCCCCGGGCTTTCTGTTGCCGCAAAAGAGCGAAAGCACCAGCGCAAAGTAAGAGATTGAAGAACCAGAGAAGACCTAAAATACTCATCCTCACCAGTTCGTTCCCGCGCGGGCCGGAGGATGAGACCTGCGGCTATGTTCGAGAATTTGCTCGCCGCATCGGTTCGGATTTTCAGGTCCGCGTGCTCGCGCCCTCTGATAATCGGGCGGAAGACCATCAGGCGGATGGCCATCCGCCTGATGTCTTCACCCTGACACGCGCGCCCGCGCTTTTGCCCCGGGCTCTTGATCCTTTGCAGGCGAGTGCGGATTTCAATCTCGCGCTCGGAAGGCGCTGGCCGGTCAAAATCGCCGCGCTGGTTTCTGTTCTGTCTTTCTTCATAGCAGCTTTCAGAGAGGCGCTTTCGGCAGATGTGATCTGTTCCCACTGGATGCTGCCTTCGGGTCTGACGGGTGCGGTAATAGCCCGGCTCACTCGAAAACCCCACATCGTCATCGAACATTCCGGCGCGCTGCACCTGCTTATTCGAATGAAGGGGGGCCGCCTGCTCGCCCGTTTCATAGTCAATTCCAGTCGCCGCGTCATCACCGTGAGCGCAGATTTGAAAGACAAACTCCTCGGCCTCTGCCCCGATGCAGACGATAAAATAGATGTGCTGCCGATGGGCGTAAACCTAAATCAACCATGCGAGGCGAATGTAGGGGCAGGGCTTGTCCCTGCCCGGATCGCCCGAAGGGCGATGACTGCCATCGCGCCAACGGCGGATTCGGACGGGGATAAGCCCGCGCCGTGCGTTAGCACATCATGCGTCAATCGCCCCTACAATCAATCGTCATCCGGTAAAAATGTTTTGTTCATAGGTCGATTGATTGAGATCAAGGGAGTCGAGGTGCTGCTCGAAGCCTTGCAATATCTTGATGGTGCGCGGCTCATCGTAGCGGGTGACGGGGAGTTGAGGCAGAAGCTTGAAGCGCGTGCAAGGCGCTTATCGGTGGATGCGACGTTTTTGGGGAGGGTCGGGGCGGATGAACGTGAACGGTTGGTTTCCGCCTCCGACGTGGTGGTGATTCCTTCGCTTGTGCTACCCTGCGGAAGGACCGAAGGATTGCCGGTCGTCTGTCTTGAGGCTATGGCTCTGGGGTGTCCCGTCATTGCATCAAATGTGGGCGGGCTTGCCGAAATCATCGTTGAGGGGCAGAACGGCCTGCTTTTCGAGCCGGGGAATCACCGGATGCTGGCCGATAAGTTGAACCTTATTTTGAGCAATCCCGAGATGGGCCTGCGGCTTGCCGAAAACGCAAGGCAAACGGTTGCCGCTTACGACTGGTCGCGTCTGGGCGAGAGTTTTTTGCAAATCATAAAAATACATTGAGGAATAATGAGCCAGTTATCAACCGTCAAGGGAGTAGAACCGCAAACACCGCCAACTGATGTAGCCAGAGTCGCGGGGCGCGGAACTATCTATATCACGGCAGCAAAGCTCTGGTTTATGCTGAGCGGGTACGGCATTTATCTGATAATGACGCGCCTGATAAGCAAGGCGGAGGTGGGGAATTATCAGGTCGTTATAGGGGCCGTCTCCGTCGTAAATGCCGTCATCATCACGGGCACATACCAGACCGTATCGAAATATATTTCGCAGGAACCGACAAAAGCCGGAGCTGTGAAAGCGAAGGCGTTCAGGTTGCAGACGCTTGTAGGCGGCGGGGCTTCGCTCGGCTTTTTTCTGCTCGCTCCGCTCATTGCCGATCAACTCAACGACCCGAGCCTTGTCAATTACTTGCGCCTCGCTTCGCTGATCACGCTCTCGTATTCCTTCTATGCGGTCTTTACGGGCTATTTCAACGGGCAGAGACGATTCCTTTCGCAGGCCGCGCTCGATATGACTTATTCGACTCTGAAACTCATCTTCATAGTCGCGTTTGTGTGGTTTGGCTATGGGGTTATGGGCGGCGTGGGAGGATTTGCGCTGGCTGCTGCAAGCGTGCTCGCCGTGTCGTGGATCGTGGCAGGCAGGGCTGAGCGAACGGGAGAAGTTCGCGCCTCGGACCTGATCAGGTTTCAGGGTTATCTGTTGCTCTTTACCTTTATCCTGAACCTGCTTCAGAAAGTTGACACGTTATTTATCAAGGCTCTTTCATCCGACGACCCGATAATCGCGAGCGCGAATGTAGGCTCCTACGGCGCGGCGATCAATATCGCGAATATCACCTACCAGATAATAATCTCGGCAACGTTTGTCATTTTTCCGCTCGTCTCGGAATCTACTTTTGCAAACGACCGACAGAGAACACAGGGGTACATAGCCAATACGATCAGGTATTCGTTGATGATAATGGCTCTGGTGGCGACGTTATTTTCGGCCAATGCCTCTGAGGTTTTGCGAGTCGCCTTGCCCGAGGACTATCAGGCGGGCAGCCCCGCGCTTGTGATAGTCGCTTACGGGATGTTGCTTTTCGGGTTGCTATACGTTTTGACGACTATAATATCTGCGAGCGGGCGGCCTGCGGTTTCGGTCCTGCTTGCGGCCTTGACGCTTGTGGCAAGCGCCGCGCTCAACGCGGTCTTGATACCGGCTTACGGGCTCAGGGGGGCGGCCATCGCTACGACTGCCGCAATGTTATTGGGGACGGTCGTTGGGAGCATTTATCTCATCAGCAAGTTTGGCTCGATAATCCCGATGCTGTCGGTATTGCGAATCGCCGCCTCCGCGGGAGTAGTCTATCTGGCCTCGCGGGCATATTCTTCGACATCAAAACCAGTGATATTGATAGAGCTTGTTGTTCTTTCGTTGATCTACGTGGGCGCGCTTTTGCTCACTAGAGAACTTGGGCCGGACGATTTAGCTTCGGTGAAAAAAATCGTAAAGGTTTAGGTGAGTTTTGGTCTCCATGCGTCACGCTTTCCAGAGCAATTTAAACCAGCCCTTCTTTCAATTTCTTCAGGGCCTTCATTGCCTGCTCCGGGTCAAGGTCTTCCGTGTCGATGTTTCGTAGCTCTTCGATGACCGCGTCGTTGGCTACTTCAAACAACGTAGGCTGGGGCGCGCCTTTGCGCGAAGGCAGATGGCGCGCAAGCTTGGGCCGCCCCGTCACATCCAACTCGTTGGCTTCGAGGTTGCCGAGTATTTCTCTTGCCCGCTCGATAACCGTTTGCGGAAGACCCGCAAGCCTTGCTACCTCTATGCCGTAGGATTTTGACGCGCTTCCTTCGACTACGCGCCGAAGAAAGACTATAGAGCCTTCCGACTCTTTGATCGCCATTTGATAGTTGCGCACTCCGGGCAGAAGCTTCGCAAGTTCGGTCATCTCGTGATAGTGCGTGGCAAACAGCGTTTTGCCCGCGTGATGAGGGTTGTCGTGAAGATATTCGGCTATCGCCCACGCGAGCGAAAGCCCGTCAAAGGTGGCCGTGCCCCGCCCCACTTCATCAAGAAGGACCAGACTGCGCGGAGTCGCGGTGTTGAGTATGTTGGCCGTTTCGGTCATCTCGACCATGAAGGTCGAACGCCCGCGCGCCAGATTGTCCGACGCGCCTACGCGAGTGAATACGCGGTCTACTATCGCGAGCCGCGCCTCTTCGGCGGGCACAAAAGAGCCTATCTGAGCAAGGACCGAAATGAGCGCGATCTGGCGCAAATAGGTGCTCTTGCCGCCCATATTCGCGCCCGTCAGCACCACGAGCCGGTCGGTCGAGTTGTTCAAATAAGTGTCGTTGGGGATGAACCTTTCGCCGGTCGCTTCGATCACCGGGTGGCGGCCTGCCTTGATGTAAATCTCATCTTCCTCCGTAAGCAGAGGACGCGAGTAATTGCGCCGCGCCGCTATCTCGGCAAGCGACAACAAAACGTCGAGCATCGCAAGCGCAGATGCTACGGTCTGCACGCGCCGGGTCTCGATTGCCACCGCCTGCCTTATGGTAGAGAAAAGCTGTTGCTCAAGCTCCGAGATTCGCTCTTCCGCGCCCAGCACCTTGCCCTCGTATTCCTTTAGCTCGGGCGTAGTGAATCGCTCGGCATTCGTGAGCGTCTGGCGGCGTTCGTAATTCTCAGGCGCGTTCTTAAGGTTTGACTTGCTGATCTCGATAAAATAGCCGAAGACGTTGTTAAACTTCACCTTGAGCGAAGCTATCCCGGTGCGCGCCCGCTCGCGTGATTCGATCTGCGCGATGACGCTCTTGTTGGATGTCGCAAGCTCGCGTAACTCGTCAAGCTCCGCGTTGTAGCCTGCGCGTATGTAACCGCCTTCGGCCAGACTTGCCGGGGGCTCATCGTCGAGACTCGCTCCGATCAGATCGCGCAGATCGGGCAATTCGTCGAGGTTTTCGGCCAGAATTTCAAGTAAGGATGCGGTCGCATCCGACAATAATACCTTGATGTCGGGTATGCAGTCGGCTGAATTCTTGAGCGAGACCAGATCGCGCGGCATGGCCCGGCCCATGCTGATGCGCGCCATCAGCCGTTCAAGGTCCGAAACTTTCTTTAGCTCTGCGCGCAGCCGGTCGCGCAATATGAGCGCGGTCTTCAATTCGTCTACCGCGTCGAGCCGAGCCGTAAGCTCGCCAAGCCTCATCGAAGGGCGCAGGAGCCATTGCTTGAGCAACCGCGACCCCATTCCCGTTACACATTCATCGAGCACGCCAAGCAGTGTGCGCGCGCGCGTGCCGTCGAGCGATTCTACAAGCTCAAGATTTCGAACCGTAGGCCCGTCCAGGATCAGGAAATCGCCCGGCTCGAAATATGAAAGCCCCGTTATGTGATCTGCATCTTCCTTCTGCGTCTCTCGCACATAACTGAGAACCGCGCCCGCAGCCGAAGTAGCCATCTCGCGCCTGTTCAATCCGAACCCGTCAAGCGAGGCCACATCAAAATGCGAGAGCAACAAATCCCTTGAATGCTCGAAGGAAAACAACCAGTCATCGAGCGGATTGAGCGAGGTCTCGCGCCCCGAAAGCGAGGGCGACTGCGTGCCGGTTTGATCGGCTGTGACTATGTTTGACTGCTCGTCGCGCTGCTTGCCCGATTTGAACAGGGGCTCAAGCGATTTCGCAAAGATGATCTCTCGCGGCGCGAAACAATCCAACTGCTCAAGCACCCGCTCCCAGGCCGCCTCTCCTGAAAACTCCGTAGCCACAAACTCACCCGTGGACAGGTCCAGAAATGCCGCGCCGAATCCGTGACCCGCGCCCGCTATGGCCCCGAGATAGTTGTTCTCGCGAGCCTCTAGTAACTGCGCGTCTATGGCCGTGCCGGGCGTGACTATCCTGACCACTTCGCGGCGTACGAGCTTTGTGGCCTTTTTCGGGTCTTCGGTCTGCTCGCAAATCGCCACGCGATACCCCTTGCGCACGAGCTTTGCGATATAGCCGCTCGCCGCGTGATAGGGGACTCCGCACATCGGCACAGGCGCGCCGTGCTCTCGATTGCGGGCTGTCAGAGTGATCTCAAGTTCACGGGCTCCGATCACCGCGTCGTCGAAGAAAAGTTCATAGAAATCGCCGAGGCGAAAAAAGAGAAGCGTGCCCGGGTGCTGGCGTTTTATTTCCTGATACTGCCTGAGCATTGGTGTACTTTGTGGCATAAGATTCGGAACAGGTCCTGAGTATTTCGGCTTAGGAAATTTATATTAAACCGCGAAGGAAAGAATGGCCAGCGCCATTGGCGTGATTCGCGGAGCGTGATTCGTGATTCGCAGAGTCATTCAGTTTTCCAATATGTAGAAAAGGATAAGGGGAATAGGCGGCGGATAACGCGGATCGAGCGGATCTACGCGGATTAAACCTAATTGGGTCAGATCCGCGAAAATCCGCCGCATCCGCGTCATCCGCGGCCTATTTCAACTCGCCTTTGCGTCAATTCAACCTTTAATATTTTTTCCGCCTATTGCCCTCAACTCAAGAACTGAATGGCCCTGCGTGACTCGTGATTCGTGATGCGTGAAGCGTGACGCAAGCAGGCTTGGGAGTTGGTCTTTACAAACAGCCTTCCTGATAATCACGCATCATAATGGCCCCGCAAATCATCAGCATATATAATCTGCCTGTAGCGATGGCTGATAAATCAAACGGCAACACAATCACACAGACCGACCCGCTTATCCTTGCGCTCGACACCTCTACCAAAGTGACAAGCATGGCTCTGGCGAGAGGCGAGCGGATTGTCGCAAGTTTCGGCGTAGAGACCGAAGAGAAGCGTTCTGAAAGGCTATGGGCTGAGATTGATTTTCTGTTTGGCGAAGCGGGATTCTCGATAAAAGATGTATCGCTGTTTTCCGTTTGCGTGGGGCCGGGGGGCTTCACCGGCTTGAGAGTTGGAATAGCCGCGATCAAGGGATTTGCCGCCGCAACCGCTCGCCCCGTCGTCGGTGTGACCTCGCTTGAAACTGCGGCCTTTGCCGCCCGACCTGCAAGACGGGTCTGCGCGCTCGTGGGCGCGTACAAAGGCGAAGTTTATTCCCAACTATTCACATTCGATGAGGCGGGCATTCCCGTAGCCGAAGATGAGCCTGCTGTGACGCGAGCGCCCGAGGCCGTAGAGCGACTGGCTCACTTCGATGATCTCGTCTTTGCCGGAGACGCGGTCAACGCCTCTATGGAAGAGATTCACCGGCGGGCTGATTCTTCGCAAATATCCTTCAGACCCGACTTGAGGCCGTCTCCGAAATTTCTCGCCGATCACATCGCGCAGCTCGCTTTCTTGAAATTCTCGCAGGGCGATACCGAAACGGCTGAAACCCTGCGCGCCTGTTATGTGCGCCCGTCCGAAGCCGAGGTTAAGCTGTCGCTCGGGCTGTTGGGGTCCAAAGTCAAACGAGAGGCCGGCAGGGAATAGATTGCATCAGCGCGGTCTGCAAGTTACACTCAAAAGCTGTTACAAAATCTGAGGAGTGATGCCTTGTCATTAAGTGATTCCGTATACCAGAACCCGTGGCCGATGATCCGGCCCTACCGTGTAGAGCCGATGGGAGAGATGGACCTCCTCGAAGTAGTGAACATCGAAGAGGCGAGCGGGTTGAACAAATGGGGCTATGACGCCTACAGACGCGAACTGCTGAAGAATGCCGGGTCGGTGATGCTTGTGGCGCGAAACCTTGCCAGAGACCCTTACAGCCCCGGCGTGGTAGGTTTTCTGGCGGGCTGGACCGTTGAAGACGAAATGCACATCAATAACATCGCGGCGCATCCCGATTATCGTAGAATCGGCATAGGCCAGTCACTGATGGAAGAGGGCGTCGAAGAAGGGAAGCGCCGGGGCATCACTTTTATACTGCTCGAAGTCCGGGCCTCGAATGAGGCGGCGCAACTGCTCTATAAAAAGATGGGTTTCAACTACGTAGGCCGCCGCCGCGACTATTATCGCCTGCCGACCGAAGACGCTTTCGTCATGCGGCTGGAGATAAAATACTAAAACTCAAGCCTGCCTGAATCTTTTCGCCCTCTCTACGAGCAGTGAATAAATCTGCTCTCCCGTAGCGTCGGCCTCCGGGTGCCACTCGACGGCGAGAATGTTTTCCCTCTCGATGGCTTCTATAATCTCATCCTCGGATGTCGCGGCCACGCTGAACCCCGGCGCTACCCGCTTTATCGCCTGATGGTGTGTCGAGCAAACCGTAGCCTCGGAGCCCAGCACGGGGAAGAGAGACGATCCCTGATTGATCCTCAAAGCGTGGGTTGTGGCCTTACCCATTCCTCCGTGATCGAGAGGATTGTCGAAGGCATCGGAAATATCCTGATAAAGACTGCCGCCGAAATGTACGTTGATAAGCTGCATCCCGTAACAGACTCCAAGTACAGGCTTCTCGCGCCCCGAAAAAAGATCAAGCAGGCGGCGCTCCCACTCGATCCTTTCCGCCGATTCGGGATTTATCTGAGAACTTGCCTGCTCGCCGTAAAGCTCGGGCGCAATGTCGTCACCGCCCGATATGATCACCGCATTGCAGATCCTTGAAACCGCCTCGACCGCCAGATCAGGCGTGAGCAGGACGGGATGCCCGCCCGCCTTACTGACCGCTTTTGAATAGGCCCTCTTGATGTAGAGATAATCGTGATCTCTCTTTATGATCCTGCCGTGATCAAGACTGACGCTTATTCCAATAACAGGTGTTTCGCTCATTATTTCCCTCTGCTCGTATTATCCTGAAACCCCGCCTTATCCGCCAACCTGCGGGCAAATCACCGTGTCATCACTCTGTTGAATCGGCGCACAAGCAGCCCCGTCAGTGCCCCCTGATATGCGAGACCGGCCACAAGGTATATCCACCCGTTTGACCGACCTGCTTCGAGCGTCCAGAACAATTTCACGGGCCAGTAGGTGGGAACCAGCCCAAACATCAATTGCCAGCCGGAATGGACGAAATAGGCGATCATCGGCGCGATCATCAGAATGCCCGACACCTTGGTCAAGGCAAAGCCCTGTACCTTGTTTGACGCAAACGACCCGAGCGCTAGCGCAATTATCGGAGCCGTCGGAGCCGCCGCCACAGCCGCGATTATGAGCGCGGGAAAACTGATTAGCATTAACCCGGCCACAGGAAAAACCACGAGCGTCATTGCCACGCTCAACACCATCGGCGCAGCCAGTCTGTAAACCAGATAACTGTTCAGCGACATCGGCGTGACCTGCAACGCGGTCAGGGTTCGGTCGTCGCGCTGGTCGAGCAGAATAAAGCCGATGACCATTCCGCACAGGGAAGGCGCTAAAAGCAGGAGCGCATAGCTCATGAAGGAAGGATAGTAAGGCAAAAGGTCGAACCCCGCCTTTTCACCTACCCGGCTGATGAGCGTGGGCAAAAGCCACCTGGCCGCAAGCGCCAGCCCCAGAGGCACAATCGCCATCCAGCGAAGCAGCGAATCGCGGCTCACGCTCTTGGCGTCTATCGGCCCAAGCGCCTTGATGATCTTCAGCGCGTACATCCTAATTCGCTCCTGCCCGCGCGATGATGAATCTGTGAAATGTCCGCAGGCTCGCGCGATAAAGCAGAAATCCCCAGAGCGCGGAATAGAATACGCCGTAGGCGATCTGCCACATTGGAACACTTTGAAAGGCCGCCTCGGCGAGCACGAGCGGCGCTTGGACCGGGTGGAGGTAAATCAGCGGGCTTTCCCACCGCGCAAGGTAAGGCATAAGCGGCACGGTAAGCAGGGAGGTGTATAAAATCGACGGCATCAGAAATTCGTTGATTGAATCAAATCTGGCAACGGCTATGAACCCCGCTAGCGTGTAGATCACCGAAGCCAGAATAATCGCCGCGATCATAGGCAGTAGATTAAATCCAAACCCGTAAAACAGACAGACAATCAATATGTTCTCCGCGAGCGCGAGCCCCCCGAGCGTTATCAATTTGGCCGCAAGATACTCCCAGGTTCTTAACGGAGTGACCACCTGAGCCGCAAGCGTCCCTTCGCCTTTTTCAAGCAGCACAAGCCCGCTCATAAAATAGAAGGTGTTTATCATCAGGTTGCCGAGCACGAGCGCCGGAAGCAACCATCCCAGGTCTATAGCCGGAAGCCGCCAGATGATCGCTGCCCAGACTATCAGCACGAAGGCCGTAGCGTGGTAAAAGCCGTTTCGTATCTGTAGCTGAACATCCCAGCGCAAGGTTGCCGCCAGTCGTTTCATAGGAGCCTCCGGCCCGTTACGCGAATGAAAATGTCTTCAAGCGTAGCTTCCTGCGTGTGTATGGTCTGGATATTTCCGCCGCGAAGCAGGGAGAGGAAATCCGCGTTCGCGCCGAGAGATTCGAGCGCGAAATCCTTGTTCCTGGTATGCCCGTTTTGCTGATACTCGACTCGCACTTTGCGCTCTCCATAGCGGAGCTTCAACTGGCGAGGCGAGTCTATGAGTCGTATCTCTCCGTCCACGATAAAGGCTACGCGGTCGCATAATTCATCGGCCACCGTCATGTTGTGCGTTGTAAGAAAGATGGTCTTGCCTGCCTGCTGCCGTTCCCCGATCAACTCTTTGATTAGCCGCTGATTCAGGGGATCGAGCCCCGATGTCGGTTCATCCATAAAGATCAATTCCGGGTCGTGAAGGAGCGAGCGGGCGACGCTCAAACGCACTTTCATGCCCTTTGAAAACTGCGACACCGGAAGGTTTGCATCCGCGCCGAGACCGACCCGTTCGAGTAATGTTTGCGGGGCGGCAACCTTGCCGCTATAGAGCGAACCGAAGTAGGTCAGGTTTTCAAGGGCCGTGAGCTTCTGATAGTGATTGGGAAATTCGAAGGATATTCCCACCCGTTCATAATAATCGGATTTCCACAAGGTCAGGTCTCTTCCGAAGACCGAAACGTTGCCCTGATAATCTTTCAACAGACGTATGAGTATGTTTTGCGTAGTCGATTTGCCCGCGCCGCTTGGGCCGAGGAACCCGAATACTTCGCCTTGCTTGACATCAAAGGTCAAGCCCCTGACGGCGGGCTTATCGGTCTTGCTGTATGTGAACTGAAGATTTGCGACTTCGATCATCTGCGTCCCCTTCGAAGGTCGAGCGCTGTCTGTGGATGCTTGCACATCGCGCAGCCGAATTCCAGCCCCCGAGCGATCACGGGCCAGTGGGACGGCGCGCACAGCCCGGGCATGACCGGGCTTGGGCATTTCGATTGAAAACCTGTAGCTCGCCAATACGTGAAGTGAACAGGGAAACACAAAGCTTTTAATTAAAGCTGTCGGCAGTTTTCTGCGATTCAGGCTGGGAAATTTGAGAACTGCATGGCCTCGGCTGTCATTGGCGAGATATGTTGACGGCCATTTCATTTCGCGGAGTGATCTTTTTCTTTTTTACGTCTACTTCCCAAAGGGCCGTGTGGTCGCCCTGACTGTCTTCATAGCCGAATACCACCATCACCGGAGTGTTCGGACCCGCAGGTTGATCGGCGTCCCATCCTTCTATGGTTACGTCTTCTCCCTTCGATTTTTGATAATAGACGGTGGTGTAGAAATGTTGTTGAATGGTGAATTCCTCTTTGCGCGAGGGGCTTTCCTGAACCATTCTGATGGCCTTTTCCGTTTCGGGTTGCAGCCGCTCTGAAACGAGCACCGCCGCGTCTACTGCGATAATGCATAGCGGCAGATAAATGAACGCAAGCTTCGGGATGGCATTTATGAATCGTTTCATAGTCATATGCGCCAGGCTGGAGAGCTTTCCTCTCACAGGTTGTTTTCTTCTTCAAGTATCGCGCCGCAGCGAGGGCATTGCCGGTCGGCGGAATCTACGGAAATACCGTATTTGCAACTGGGACAGGCCCTCTGATTTATTCGCTTTTCTACTCGCACATAGCCAATTAACAAAGCCACAATTCCGAGCACCGCGAGAATAAAACTGATCTTCATAGATTCGCCCCGCGCTATCAAGACGGTTAGTCTAACATAGACCGGCAGGCAGTCGCCAAATGTCTGTTTCGGATCAAAGCGGTTCGCGCCTGTGAAAATTAGGGGAGTGTTTAAAGTCCGGCCATCTTGAAGAGACTTTTTCGTTCCTGTTCATCAACGGGAACCACCGAAAGCCTCGGCAGTCGGACAAGCTGAAAGGATGAAAATTCGGGCATCTGTTTGATCTCTGCGAGCGTAACTGCGCGCTTTGCGCGGCGAAGATAGTTTTACATCTATTACGACGAGTTTTGGATTGTCGCCGTTCGGATCGGGGTAAGGGTCGCTTGCGGCGCGGGCAAGTCCGACGAGCGCCTTTTCGCTGCCGGTATGATAGATCAACAGATCGTCGCCCATTTTGATCTTTCTCAGATTTTGAAGGGCGAGGTTGTTGCTCACACCGTCCCAGACGGTCTCGCCCTCACGTTCGAGAGCGTCAAAGGTATAATCGTCAGGATCAGATTTGAGCAGCCAGCAATTCTTCATCTTTACCTTGAAAGTTGCGCCCGGCTAAAGCATCGACCGGGCGCTTTCCGATCAATAACGCGCGAGGTCGAGGAGGGCCGATTTGATTGTATCCGCCTGAGGCAATATCGCGTCTTCCAGCCCCGGATAGTAGGCCACAAACGTATCGAGCGCGGCCACGCGGCGAACGGGTCCGTCGAGATATTCGAATAACTCATCGGCGATTCGGGCGGCTATCTCAGCGCCGTAGCCCCAGCTCCGGGTGTCTTCGTGAACGACCAGCGCCTTGTTCGTCTTGCCGATGGATTCGCTTATGGTCTCCCAATCGTAGGGACTAAGACATCGGAGGTCTATGACTTCCACGCTCAGGCCGTGTTCTTCTTCTGCTTTTCTTGCCGCCACGATTGAGCGATAGACCGTAGCCCCATAAGTGATGATCGAAATGTCGGTGCCCGCCCGCACTACCTTTGCCTTGCCAAAGGGAATCATATAATCCGGTCCTGGATATGCCCCCTTGTTGTGGGTCTGGCGGTAGAGGTGTTTGTGTTCGAGGAACATCACCGGATCATCCGAGCGAATCGCGGTGCGCAAGAGTCCGTTTGCATCGAGCGCGTTCGAGGGCATCACCACTCGCATCCCCGGCGTGTGTGTAAAGATGCTCTCACCGCACTGGCTGTGATAGACCGCCCCTCCCGTCAGGTATCCGCCCGTGGCCACGCGAATCACCATAGGGCATTTGAAGTTGTTGTTTGAGCGCCAGCGTATGAGCGGGATCTCGTTGCGAAGCTGATGCATCGCGGGCCAGATGTAATCGAAAAATTGAATTTCGGGCACGGGCTTCAGCCCCCGCGTAGCCATTCCCGTTGCGCGCCCGATGATGTTGGCCTCGGCCAGAGGCGAATTGAATACCCGGTCGCTTCCGTACCGGCGTTGCAGGTTGTGCGTGACCTTGAAGACCCCGCCTTTGCCTTTGACGGTTTCGATATTCTCTTCGCGGCTGCAATCTGCTACGTCTTCGCCAAAGACGACAATTCGTTCGTCTCTGGCCATCTCGTCGGTCAGACACGCGTTGATAAGATCGACCATCGTCTTTTGATCGCCCGATGGAGGCTCAGATGTTTCCGAGTCGAACTCCTTCGATGTCGGGTCAACATCGGGCGAGTAAACGTACAAAGTAACGGTTTCCTTGCCCGGTTTTGGCGCGGCGTCTGCCGCATCTGCCGCCCGGTTGACTTCCTCATCAACCTCTTCGGTCAGGCGTTTGAGATCTTCCTCAGTCGCAAGCCCTTCATTGATCAGATAAGCTGCGAAAGTGCGGGTCGGATCGCGTTCGGCTTCGCGTTCACGCTCGGTTGCGGGCCGGTAAAGCATTTCGTCGTCGGAAAGAGAGTGAGAATAAGGCCGGATAACATGCGCGTGAACAAGCGCCGGACCGCGTCGCTCGCGGCAGTACGAGACAGCGCGCTTCAGGACTTCGTAACTCGCTATGGGATCGCAGCCGTCCACCTCTTCGACCATCAAATTCGGGAACCCGCTCACGAGTTTCGATATGCTCCCGCCCGCGGTCTGAACTTCAACGGGGACCGAAATCGCGTAACCGTTGTCTTCAATCACATAGAGCACAGGGAGTTTCAGATTGCAGGACGTATTCAGAGATTCATAAAATTCGCCTTCGCTCGTCGTGCCGTCCCCCGCCGATACGTAAACCACAGAGTCAGGTTTATAGCCCCGAATAAGTTTTTCGGGGTTGCCAATCAATTCGGCCCGGTAATTGGCCTCGGCGCAGCCCACGGCTTGCAGGAACTGCGTCCCCGTAGGCGATGATTGCGTGACGATATTCAGGTCTTTATGTCCCCAGTGGCTCGGCATCTGGCGGCCACCCGAACTCGGATCGGCCGCCGCGCCCGTTCCCTGCATGAGCATGTCGGTCGCCGTCACTCCCACCGCAAGGCACAATGCGCGGTCGCGGTAGTAGGGATAGAACCAGTCATATCCGGGCCTGAGCGCGAGTCCGGCGGCGACCAGAACGGCTTCGTGGCCCGCGCCGGAGATCTGGAAGTAGATCTTGTTCTGCCGCTTCAGTTGAATCTCTTTATCGTCTACCCGCCGAGAGGTGTACATCAGACGGTAAATCTTCAACATGGTCTCGCGGTCCAGCCCGTGATACTTTTCTGCCTGTGGTTGAACGGCCATCGAGTTATCTCCTCAGAGTGACACTTGATGCGTGATGCGTGATTTTCAGGTAGGTAGCTGATTAAAAACTCGTCGCAAATCTCACGCATCACGCATCAAGTGTCATTAATTACTTGACAGAGGCTGCCGAAGCGGGACGGTATTCGACTATGTGCCCGGCTATCGCGGAGGCAGCCACGGTATAGGGCGAGGCCAGATACATCTGACCGGGTCCGCTGCGCCCTGGGAAATTTCGATTCTGCGCGCTGATAACTACCTGCTCCTTCAAGGTGCTGACCCCGGGACCGGCGTTGATGCAGGCCCCGCAACTCGGCTCTATTATCGTCGCGCCGACCTGCTCGAATATGTCAATGTAGCCCTGCTGCTCGCAGTGCTTGCGAACCTCCTGCGAGCCGAATTGAATAAAGCACTGGGTGTCGGGGTGAACGCGCTGCCCGCGAACGAGGGCTTCACGAAACACCCGCGCATACATATCCATATCTTCTTTTTTGCCCGCCGTGCAGGACCCGCCGTATGCGATGTCAACCTTGACCGTGCCGGGCAACTCGTCGATATAGACGCCGTTTCCGGGATCGCCGGGAGTCGCCACCATCGGGCGCAACTGGTTCGCGTCGATCTCTATGGTAAGCGCATACTGGGCATCGGGGTCGCTTTGCATCCCCTCGCATAATCGAGCGGCTTCATCCGGCGAGAGACCTCGCTCCATAAGAAATTCGACGGTCTTTTCATCGGCCCCGACAAGCCCTGTGAAGGCTCCTACCTCGGCGGCCATGTTGGTCATCGTGGCGCGCTCGTCAATGTTGAGGTCGCTTACGGCTTCACCCGTGTATTCGACTATCTTGCCGATAGCGTCGCCGTTTCGGACAAAGTCGGTCCTGAGTATCGCAAGCATGAAATCTTTCGCGGTGATGTTGTCGGGCTTGTGTCCGGTGACTTTTATCTGCACCTGTTCGGGCACGCGTACGCGGACATCTTTCGTGATCCAGGAATTGAATATATCGGTAGTTCCCACGCCGAAGGCTATGCATCCGACGGCTCCCGCGTGCGGCGTGTGAGAATCCGAGCCGATGATGATCTGGCCGGGCAGGGCGTAGTTTTGAAGGATAAGGCTATGGCAGATCGCCTCGGAGCCTTTGCGATCCTTGAGTTGTCCGTGCAGACGTATGCCCTGCTTGTCGGCAAACTCCGCCTGTTTGCGTATAAGCTCGTGCGCCAGATCGAGCAATCCCATAGCGCGCCGCTCGGGCGGCATCACGTCGTCAAGAAAAGTCAGGTGGTCCTGGAAAAAGTATATTGACGACGGATCGTTGACGGGTTCGTTGCCGACCAGCGATTCATAAAAAATCGCCGCCATCGGCGTTACGTATTCGTGGCTGAACCGAATATCGGTACGGACAAAACCTGTGTCGCCCGGCTTGACCGCTTCGACTCCCGTAGCGCCTTTTGCCGGATCGGTGACAAAGCGATTCGCAAAGATTTTTTCGGCCAGCGTCATCGGACGTTTTTGGGTCGTGATTTCAGGCAAAGAGACTTTGCCCTGAAGCCGCGCTACGTTGAAAGTAAACAGCCCGCCGTACTCGATGATCTGGCGTGTTATCTCGTCTTCGCCGCGCGTGAATTCTTCGAGCGGTATCTCTTCACCCCGGGCTATGCGAGGGATGAGGCTGAAATCGGTCGAGGTGAGCAGGCCGAGGTTCTGGCAGTTCTGCCTGTAAATCCGTTCGATGTTTTCGGCTATTACGAGGCGAATGCCCGCGGCGATTTCAGCGTAAGGGGATTGTTCGCGGCTTGAGCCCTTGCCCCGTCGCTTGCCCGATACGGAGACTTCGAAACCTCCGTTTTTCACATCGCCGCGTTTTATGGGGAACTCATCGCCGCACTTGAGCCCGATATAGACAAACTCGCCCAGCTTTTCATCAAAATGATAGCAAATATAGGCTGGCGTGATCTCGTCTGTGGAAATGTCATTCCTGAGCGAAGGGATATTATTTATGTCTAAATCATTGCCTTCAATCTGGGTTCTCACCAGTTCGGCTTCTTCGGCAAGAAAGAGAATCCTGCCCTTGATCTGAACTTTGGACGGGCGTTTCTCAACCTCCCGATGAATCAAACTTTCAATCATCTAAGTCTCCTCAACAAAAAATGAAAAGCCAGGACAGAGCAGCATCGGCCGGGTTCAAGGCTCGTTGCATCGTAAGATATATTTTAACCTGAGAAGCAAGGTTTTGACAAAAGCGTGAAGGCTCTAAAAGGTCGAAATAGCCACAGAGGCACAAAGACACAGAGGTTTATCAAAATCTTTTCTCTGTGTCTTTGTGCCTCTGTGGCGAATTTTTTCGGGCTGATTGCTTACCGGCGAAAGCAGACATTACAGGCGATATAGCCCGCGGCTTCGGCATCGTCTCGATTCATTCTGATGAGTTTTGCCGGGCGAACACGCCGGAGCGCTTTGCATTCCTGAGCGTGATAAGTTTTACTCGTCGGACCCGCGTAGACAAGATTCGACGCGGAAACCGTTGCTGTCGCTGATGACGGGTGAGGCTCTACGGCGGTGGCTATGACAATTCCGGCGGCAAGCACCAAACCCAGAAAAATACCCGGTGCGCGTTTCATATCATCCTCCCAAAACACCCTGAAACGCATATTAACACGAGTGATTACTTGCTTCAAAGATGGGGGAAACGATGCGTGATTCGTGACTTTCAGGCAGGCCGCCGATTTTAAACGACTTGCAAGCCTGCTAAATCACGAATCACGCATCACGATAATCACGCATCATGCATTGGCAGGGCTTTTACACATCGCCGATTATCTGTTTGGCGATGGTTTGAAGCTGCATGTTTGATGTGCCTTCGTAAATCTTGCCGATCTTTGCATCGCGATAGTATTTTTCGGCGGGGTAATCTTTGGTGTATCCGTATCCGCCGTAAAGTTCGACGACCTGCGAGGTGACGCGCTCTGCCACCTGCGAGGTGAAAAGCTTGGCCATTGCCGCCTGTGTGACGTAATCTTCGCCCGCGTCTTTTAGCCGAGCCGCGTTATAGACCATCAATCGCGCGGCTTCAAGCTCGGTCGCTATCTGGGCGATCTGAAACTGCACGCCCTGAAACTTTGCAATCGGGCGACCGAATTGCGTGCGCTCCTTTGTATAGGCGATGCCGTATTCGAGCGCGCCCTGCGAGAGACCTACCATCTGCGAGCCGATGCCTATGCGGCCTTCGTTGAGCGTTTCGATGGCGATCTTGTATCCGCGTCCCACTTCGCCGAGCACGTTCTCTTTTTTTACTTCACAGTTTTCAAGTATAAGCTCGCACGTAGAGCTTGCGCGGATGCCTAGCTTGTCTTCTTTCTTGCCTACGGTGAAGCCGGGAAAGTCTCTTTCGACAAGAAAAGCCGTGATGCCGCGATAACCCTGTTCGGGGTTGATATTGGCAAAGACTATAAAAAGACCGGCTTCGGCTCCGTTTGTGATCCAGAGTTTCTGACCGTTGAGCAGGAAGTGATCGCCTTTGTCTTCGGCGCGAGTGGCAAGCCCGAAGGCATCGCTTCCCGAACCGGCTTCTGAAAGCGCGTAAGCGCCTACGGTGTCGGTTGCGAGCTTTGGACAGTACCGCTTCTTCTGATCCTCGTTGCCCCACAGCAGGATGGCATTGTTTACCAGAGTGTTTTGCACATCAACTATTACGCCTGCCGATGCGTCTACGCGCGATAGCTCTTCGACGGCAAGGATCGCGTTAAAGAAGTTGCCGCCCTGCCCGCCGTACTCTTCCGGGATGCCTATGCCCATAAGCCCGAGATCGAAAAATTGCTTTATAAGTTCGGAAGAAAATTTACCTTTTTCATCCATTTCGTGTGCGAGCGGGCGAATCTCCTGTTCCGCGAATTCGCGCACCGACTGGCGAAACAGCATCTCTTCGTCCGTGAGCGAAGTGAGCGGGCGCGGCGCGTTTTCAGATTGTGCTGTGGCAGATTGTGTCATTTGGTTTTACCCCCATTGCCGTAAGGCGGAATTGAAAAGTATTACAGTGAAACTCAATCTAACACGGCGGTTTCAGTGGTCGCAAGCTCTCGACGCAAGGGCTTTACGATCTGTCCGGCACAGATAACAGTTGAGATGAAGTTGAACGAAAGGCGAATAGAAATAGGCCGTCCCGGCCTATTTCTATTCGCCTGAACTACCTGTTGCGGGAGACCGGATGACTATCGCTTATCGTTTATTCGACGGCTGCATCTCGATCAGAATACGCGTGATCTCGGTGCCTATCTCGACATCGCTCGAATAGGGTTTGAATCCGAGCGCGGTTGCCTTCAGGGTATAACGGCCCGGCGGCACCGGCTGATTCAGGACGAATTCGCCGTCGGCATTTGTCCCGCCCCATGTCAGCAGATTATCTTTAGTCACGGTGTCGCTGCCGAGCGGAATCAACCCGACTCGCACGCCCGCAAGCACTTTGCCGCCGGGTATTGTCCTGACTATGCCGCGCACTTCAACCCCGGGTGTTGAAGGAAGCTCTTTAGGAACTACGCTGCTCAGTCTTCTGTCCGGCGCTGCCGGTCGCGCTGGCGCAGCCGACATATCGCTGTTATCGAGTTGTCCGAGCATGGCCGCAACCAGATTAGAGGGCCGTAAAAACCCGACCGCTCCATACTGTTGAACTTCATCGGGGAATCCGTCCCCGTTCTTATCAATCGGTCGCGCATCGGCGTAGACTTTTGTGGGGATGCCAACGAGTTTGCCCTGATTATTGACCGCCGCGCCGCCGCTGTTGCCGTGTATCACGCGCGCGTCGGTCTTTATCCAGTTCCCAAGAATATCTTTGCCCTCGACCACCCCGGGGTTGACCGTTACGGTCAACCCGCCTTTTTCCGGGAACCCGATTATCGTCAAATCATCGAGCAACTCTACCGATTTGGAATCGCCCAGTTCGATTGTAGGAAAGACCATAGAACCCGGAACAAGGTTTCCCTCGCTATCGGATTCTATGCGCAGCAGCGCCAGATCATAATCCTTGCTCGTCAAAATCGGTTTCAAGCGATAACGGTGCGAGGTCGATGTAGCCTCTGCGCCGGAGGATGCGAGGTTGAAGAAGATTTCGGGGTAAAAATGATTGGTACTATCATCTGCGATGACGTGATAATTGGTCACCACCACACCGTCTGATCGCACGATGACACCTGACCCTCGCGGCTTCGGTTCGGGGTTGCGAGGATCGTTTGCGCTGCGAATCAGAATCATACCTACCGCAGAGACGGCCTGCCGGATTTGAGCGCGTGCTTCGGGCGTCAGGTTTCTGGCCCGGACAGACTTTTTCCCCGGCGGAGGCGGGCCGGCCCGTTGCGGACGCGCGTGCGCGGCGGAAAAAGAGATTGCCAAAAATAGACAAACAGAGCCGAGCTTGAGTTGCCCGGTTTTCTTGGTGAGGAATTCGAGTTTCAACTAAAGCTGTCCTCTCAATTGTGTTTGAGCCGGATATCAAAGACGACGACCTCGCCCGATTTTAGCGTGCCGTTTGAACCGTTGCTGTCGGAAATGGCTACGTATGAACCTTCCGGCTCTTTGTCTTTGCCTGCTGCCAGAATGATATCGCGCGACCGGAGGGCATGCGGTCCCGATTTTGGTAGAACAGATACGGTCTTTTCGGCTTCGAGACCGCCTTTATTCCCGGCAAGCTCGTTTGCAACACTTGAAGCCGAATCTGTTATACAGCCGTTTTCATTCTTTGTCGCGGCATCAAGAAACGCGATGCGGTCGCGAGACATTATTACCTGAAGCACCTCTGTGCCTTTCTCTTCATCGAATTGTATGGCTCCGGTTCGCGGCAGCGTATAAGCCTTGTCCGGGGCTATTTGGTTGTCTGCCTCTTCGGCGTAAGGGAAGAGCACGCATTTCTGTCCGCTCGGCGCAACATTGACTATATAAACATAGCCTTTGAAATTACTGTAGAAATCGACCTTGATCTGATCGCCCTGCTTGAATTCCTGACCTGGGTCCGTAGGCACATAGGTATCGCCGTCGGCTTTCAATATCACGACGCGCATGGCATCGGCGCTCTTGTTGACAAACAGAGAGCGCGCGCGCGCGCTGTCGCTGCGGCGGGTCTGTCTTTTTCTTGCTCCGGTTTCTGCTCCCTTTTGTGAGGTGGCCGAAACGGCCGTAGCGAGGCTGGCCGTCATTATCGAAGCGATGATTAATCTGATAATCGCTTTCATTTCATAGCTCCTTTCATCAATCAACTCACTCTCCGTGATTGATATCAAACGTCGCGATGAGTTCTTCGTTGTCTTTGAGGTTCGTATTTTGCACCCGCGTGGCAAACATCATAGTTTCGCTCAGACCGGGTATGCGAAGCTCGCCGGTTTCCTGCACCTTATTCTGCCCCGAGCTTTTAATAAGTCCGGCGATTATTTCCCCTTTGACCGCGCCGTATGCCTTTGCGACCTGATTGGGAAGCGTGGTTATCTCATCGCGGCTGAAGATGATAATTATTCTTTCGCGTCCGGCCGGGGGTCTCATCTCAAACCAGCAATCTTCGGGTTTCTGCAATCCTTCAACTTCCTTACAGTAGGAGGGGATAAGAAACAACTCGTTTTTCTTAACCTTGTTTTGACCCTGATTGATTTGCGGGCTTGGGAACAGCACTACGCCGTCTTTTCCTTCCGGCTGGTTGATGATATAGAGGTACCCGTCCTGATTCGTGGCTACTGCAAATTTTACCTGGTCTCCTTCTTGAAAGACCGTCTGCGGGTCTACCTCTTCTTTGACGTTTCCGTCTCCGCGTTTGTAAACCTGATACTGAAGCGTCAGCAGCGTGGCTTTCTCAACCGTTCCTGTACGTATGACACGCTTCGGCTTGCGATCAACCTTCTTCACCCGCTTGATCTTTGCGGGAGGGGGTTCCCAGACAAGCGGGTTATTCGATTGCGCGAGCGCAGGTGTGGTGATAATCGCCTGAGCGACGAAGCCTCCGATTGAGACTGCAAGCATTACAGCCTTGAATAGTTTTCGGTCGATTCTCATAGTTGCTTTCCTACTGACTACGGGCGCGCAGGCGTTCCTGGATTTTAGCGTCATCGGCAGAGATCGCGCACCGGAACCCAACCAGCCAGTAAGGCTTTTGATCCGACTCGGCTTCCCAGGGGTGAGAAAACCTGTGAGTGGTCCTTGCATCGCTCAATTGCGCTATGTTGCTGCCGCCACGCACCACTTTGTACTTTGTTCCGAAGTTTGAGTCAGCCGTAGGGTTGCCTTCATAAGCTTTATAATATGCATCAACCCATTCGGGGGCATTGCCCGCCATGTCGTGAACGCCGTAGGCGCTGACATCTCCGGCATACTGGCCTACGGCGACGAATTTCGGCTGACTCGGGTTTCGCCCGACATTCGCGCTTGCGCCCTCGGGGTTGTCGCCCCACGGATATTGCCTCTTCTGCTGCGAGGCGGGGTCCCACGAGGCGGCTTTCTCCCATTCGGCTTCGGTAGGCAATCGCTTGCCGGCCCATCTGGCGTATGCCGCCGCATCATCCCAGCTTATTCCCACGACCGGCGCATTGGGGTTGTCTTTGAAATAGTTCTCGTCGAAGGCGTTCTTCGGATAAGGCCGGGAGGCCTCATCGCAGAATTTCTTGTATTGCGCGTTTGTGACTTCGAATTTGTCTATGTAGTAAGCGGGCAGCGTGACCTGATGCGCGGGTTTCTCGTTGGCGTCATGATCGTTGGCCCCCATGCTGAATTCGCCCGCCGGGACGAGCGCCATCTGGCCGTCATAATCAACCTCCATGGGCAAAAGCGCCGCCTCGATAGCCCTCGTTTCGCCTTTCTCGCCTGTCAGCGTAGCAGTGAAATCGGCGTAGCCCTGCCGCGAGATTCTCAGCGACATCTGCCCCGGTTCGAGATTGGAAAGAGTCAGGGTCCCGTCGTTTGAGATAGCGCCTTTGCGTTCATTGTTGATAAAGACATCACTGCCCGCCGGAGCGCCTTTGACCGTCAGCCGATAACCCGATGAGCCGGAAAAGAGCAAATATAGGATCAGCGCGAGCAGGATTACTCCAATCACGCCGCCTGCCCACCAGCCAAGCCCCGTCTTTCTGGATCGGGACTCAACAACGGCGCGCCTGCTCTCGGGAGGCCCGGGGGGGGGGGTGCGGGCGAGTCTTCAAGCAACGTGGGAATTACGACCGGAGCAGGCCCTGTCTGTTCCGGTCCTTTTTGTGATGTGAAATTCTGTGTGCGCCCGCTGACTTCCCTATCTTCCTGCGTGGGCCGTCGTGCGCTTTCATTAAAGGACGGCGTGTCGAATGACGTGGCCGAGCCCGCCACCGTAGCCTGTTCGGTAGCTTTGTCGCCATCAGGTTTGGCGCTGCTCCATTCCCTTGTCTGGCCGTCGCTTATCTCCGAAGTGTTGCGGCTGCCCATGATCTGTGTGTTTAGTTGGAGAGCCGTTTGAAGTTGAGAAGCGAAGGCCTGAACCGTTTGAGTTCGGGTTTCAGGATCGCGGGAAAGCGCCGCCATCACCTCTCGTTCGAGCGCATCGTTTACCGAGGGCAGGCGGTCTCTGAGCGGAACGGGATCGGTCATTATCCGCTTGATCATTATGGCCTGGCTGTTTTCGCCTTCAAAGGGGAGACCTCCGCAGATCATCTCGTAGACGATGATGGCAAGACTATAAATGTCCGACCGACCGTCAACCTTTTCGCCCGCCAGTTGCTCGGGCGACATATAGACCGGCGTGCCCAGGACATAACCCGTTTTGGTCACATTGTCTGATCCGTCGTCGGAGACGGATTTGGCTATGCCGAAGTCGAGCACCTTGACGTAATCGGGTTCGCCGGGCTTTTGACAAAGCATTATATTGTCGGGTTTGAGATCGCGGTGAACTATCCCGAGGCGGTGAGCGGCCTCCAGCGCTTCGGCTATCTGACTCGTTATATTGACGGCTCGTTTCGGATCAACCTGCTTCTCCTTTATCATCAACTGGGAAAGCGGTTTGCCGTCGATAAACTCCATGACCAGATAGAGCACCCCTTCTTCATTTTCGCCGAAATCAAATATCGTCACCGCGTGGGGGTTATCTATGCTGCTGGCCATCTTCGCCTCGCGGTTGAAGCGGACGACGGCGGTCTGGTGGTCCGCCGAGATGTTTGTGAGAAGCTTGATGGCGCAGGTGCGGCCCATCATCACGTGGATTGCTTTGTAGATCACGCCCATCCCGCCTTCGCCGATCTTTTGAGTGAGGCGATAGCGCCCGGCAAGGACTCTCCCGATCATAGGGTCAGGGGGACCGGCCGTGCTCTGGATCAGTTCGGCGTTATCATTAGGGCAAATCGTGAGTTTATCATCAAAACTGCCGGCGCATTGTGGGCAAATCTTCATGTTTTTGAATCTTAAAAGGCGAACAGTGAGACTCAATCGGCTGAGGCTGAAAACCCTGATCGAAAGAAGCCATCTGCCAATCTCAAAAGGGTGCGCGCAAATCAAGCAATCTCGATTTGCACGATAGTATGGCCCGCTGCTCTTGCTCGGATAACTGTTGAGTCTGGGAGTACTCTCCCGTACCGAAATTATATCACTGCATAGGCATTGTCAAGATAGCGGTCATAGAAGCAGGGAATGCGGGGTCGGCGGCCAGGTCCAATCGGCTTTCAGAATATAAATAATGGAAATGGGAATAGGCCACGGATGACACGAATCGGACGGATTTACACTGATCTGAAGCTTATATGACTCGATCCGCGTAAATCCGTCCGATTCGTGTCATCCGTGGCCTATTAGCGGAAACCCTTCGGTCAAATTAACCTTTAAGGTTTTTGACGCCAAATGCTCGCGGGCCAAAAACTGAATGGTCCTGAGGCCTTTATAGCGAGCCGATTCCCATCTTTTCCAGCATCATATCTGCCGTTTGCAGCGCGCCTTCGACCCACCCTTGAGCATCCGAATAGGCTTCGCCGCAAATGTAGAGCGGGCGCTTGTCAAACGGCTGGATGATCTGCCGTTTTACTTCCCAGCTTTTCACGCCGATGTTCCAACTGTTCCAGCCGCCGCCAAACGGATCATCTCCCCAATCTCGGAATGCCGCGTTGCGAACAGCCGGTGTGTATGTGAGTCCGTGAATCACCCCAAGCTGGCGCGCCACTTCGGCGACCATCCGTCGCGGCGCTTTATACTGCCACCAGGAGAGTTTCGGCCTCTTCTCTCGATCTTCGCTTACGAACGGATCTTCCAGTTCCGCAACCTCAAGCCCCGTTTTCCACGCTTCACGACGACGCGGGCGCAGGCCGTCCCAGAAGCCTATATTCGTACCGTCATCATAACTTGCCATCAACATAGACGGGCCATCGGTTGCCGGAGAGCCGTCATCCTCCGGCCAGTAGTAAGTCTGCCGCACGGGAAGATCGGTGACCGTGCGTCCCGCTTCGACGGGGACGAAGGTGCCGTCGGGCGCAGTGTATCCGGCGGCGAGCCACCACGGGTTGCTGTAGGTCGTGAAGAGTTTGAAGAGCGGGCGCGGCGTAACGCTTGCAATCATCTCTCTGATCTCATTGAGCGGCGGGCTGTTTGGAGCCAGGAGATCGAGCGAGCGGCGGGGCATGGCCAGTATCAGCGTCTTCGCGTTGATCGTCTTGCCTTTGACTCGCAACTGAACCCCTCCCTTCGTCCAGTTAAATCCGTCAACCGGCGTCTTCAGCCGAATATCGTCTTTGGTGTTTTTGAAGAGTTCCGCAAGCGACTGCGGCACTTGCTGAAATCCCTTCTTGAAACCCTTGTATTGCGGGTCTACGCCAAAGTCGGAGAGATACCACGGGATAGCATCGGCAGCGTTCCAGTTGGTAAGCGTCGAGTTGTAACCGCCCGCATCAACGCCGAGTTGATATGCCTCGCCGCTGATGACGCGCATCAAAACGTTCCAGAACCCCTGCTTATAGAGCGGCACTCCGGCGAAACTTGCATTCTTGACCATCTGACGGCGTTGATACTCGTCGAGATCGGGATTTGTGATTCCGGGCACGATCTGCTCGATGGCGTTGACGATGATGCTGCCGGGAGACTGGCCGCGCTCCAGAAAAGAGAGATGATAGGGCACCTTGTCGGGCTTTGCGGTGAAATCCGAGAGCCGCAAATAGATGCCTCGCAGGTAGGCGATGTTTTGCGGCTGGTCTACGGGAAAGTCGTATAGCTCGATCTTTTGACTTGCCGGAAGCTCCTCATTCAATACATCTATGAGTCGTTTGATTAGAGGCTGCACCGCCGGAAGAATGCGCATCCCGCCAAGCTCGGCTACCATGTTCGGAATGTCGGGCGGCGTTACCGATAGCAGCCGCCCGCCGATATGATTGCTGCCTTCGAAGACGACGATCTTGCGCTTCGGGTTCGCCTTTCTTAAACGCCAGGCGCTATAGACACCCGAAACTCCGCCTCCCACAATAGCAACGTCTATATTTTCATCAGCCATGTTTCGTGTTCCTCCACTAAGTAGGTGAATTGTCTTGCGGCAGGGCCGCCGGTATTAGTTCTCAAAGCGCGTTGGAATGTGTCGCTAGATTGTCCAATACATCGTTGACGAATTTGCGGCGAGCCACGCGTCGTGCATAGTTTATCAAGTTGCTTCAATTGAAAATCGGTAGATCAAGTCCCAACACCCTGTCGGATATTTCGTGAGCGAGCATACCATAATCGAAATTGGTTTTGTAGGATATTCTACAAAGAATGGAGATTAATCCAGTGTGTGACAGGGCCATTCAGTTTTCCAAAATGTAGAATTGGAAAATAGAAATAGGCCGGGACGGACGCGGATCGGGCGGATTAGCACGGATTCGTCCAAATAGTGTCAGATCCGCGTCCGTCCCGGCCTATTCCCACTCGCCTTTCGTTCGAATTAACCTGCAAAATTTTGTCGCATACAGCTCGCAAGTCAAAAACTGAATGGACCTGAGTGTGTGAAGAGTTGAATTTTCTTAGACAGGATAAACAGGATTAGATTGGATTAGACAAAATTCTTGTCTAATCCAATCTAATCCTGTTTATCCTGTCTCATTCCGTTTCGCTTTTCGCGCAACGGCCCCGACTCAAGATACTTTATCGGCCGTTTGCTTCACCTGTCTGTCTATCATTCGATAAAGCGTCTTGCGGTCAACGCCCATGATCTGGGCCGCCCGCGATTTATTACCGCCGACGGCGCTGAGCACCCGAAGCAGATAGGTCGATTCGAGTTGTTCAAGCGTGGGAAGGTCGCCTTCGGGGATGCAGTCATTCATCACCGAAGTTATCTTTGGATTGGATACGATCTCCGATGGCAGGTCTTCGAGTCTTATCACGCCGCTGCTGAGCGCCGCCAACCTCTGCATGAGGTGTTTTAACTCGCGGACATTGCCCGGCCAGTTGTGACGCTCAAGCGCAAGCATAGCCTCCTTTGTTATAGAAAGCTTGCGGCCCCCGGGGCTGAACCTGGCAAGAAAGGTGAGCGACATCGGGCGAATGTCTTCGCGCCGCTCGACGAGCGCCGGCAGCATAATGGATGTGCCCTGCAGGCGATAGAGCAAGTCCTGACGAAATGACCCCTGTTCGACAAGCGCCTGCGGGTCGCGATTTGTAGCCGAAAGCACACGCACGTTTACCCGTTTTCTGTTGCTGGTTCCAAGCGGGCGGAATTCGCCTTCCTGCAGAACCCTCAGAAGCTTTACCTGAAAGGCCGGACTGGTCTCTGTCACTTCATCCAGCAGAAGCGTGCCGCCGTCGGCCTCTTCGAATAATCCGCGCCGGGCATTGTCGGCCCCGGTGAATGCGCCTCGCGTGTGACCGAAAAGCTCGCTTTCGAGCAGAGTATCGGGCAGAGCGCCGCAGTTGACCGCTACAAACGACTTATCGGTTCGCGTGCTCTTGCGGTGTATCAGTCGCGCAATCAATTCCTTGCCTGTCCCCGACTCGCCCCGAATCATCACGGGCAGTTCGGTCAAAGCGACCCGCGCCGCCGTCTTTACTACCTCAATCATGATCGGAGAGGTGCCCAGTATCTCTTGCGAAATCTCCTGTTCGGCCCCAACTTCGATGAGTTTGCTCGGATAGCGGCGCTGCTCGACCGAAGAGGCTATAGCCTGAAGCACCCCGATTGAAAAAGGCTTACAGATGTAGTCGTTGGCTCCCTGCTGAACCGCTTCGATGGCTGCCTCTACCGATGCCTGCCCCGTCATCAGGACGATCTCCGTCTTGGATTGCAAGTTTTGCCGGAACTCCTTGAGCACGTCGAAACCCGTAAGACCGTCCATTACCACATCACAAAAGACCAGATCAAAATCGTGCGCTATGGCCAGTTGCAAAGCCTGGCTGCCGTTTGATGCGGTGTAGACATCATATCCCTGATTTGACATGGCCTCTCGGACCAGATTCCGCACCATATCCTCATCATCAATTACAAGTACTTTCATTACACCCCCCGAGCCTTTTTTTACAACAGAGGGAGATCGCAATAGCCGTGCCGTTTCATCTGTCATCTTAAATCACCACATTTGTTGAGTTAAAGCCCGGAGGCGAACTTATCGCTGTGGCTTAATGCCCCGCACGCTCCACGGCTTTGCCCCTAAAAGCAGCGATTGAGGTAATATATCTGAGGCACCCGGTATGAAATGTTGACCTGTTCGGCATCGTGGAATCAAAAATAATTCCGCCGCTCGGGTCAAAGCCTTGTATGTTTCAACCGGTAATTTCGCTAACCCAAGTTTATTCCACAGACCCCCGGGAGGCAAGCCTTGACCGCGAGTGAAGCTGGTAATCTATCTTGCACAGCCTTTTAAATTGCCCCAACAGACCGGCGGGAGAGGGGGCTTATTACCTGATAGGGTACCTTAAGTTTCTGTTGCAAAGTACTTTGCTATATGCTACTTTGGCCTTTGATAACCAGATGTAAGAAATTGAGCTTGAGCCAGCCCCGGCGGCGTTAATTTTGAAAGCGAAAATAATAGCCAGATGCTCGAACTTGTGATGTGGGGATATGCGACAGGTAATCGCTCAAGTTCTGAGAACTGATGTTTAGCCAGGTGCAGGAACCGGCGGCCCGGCTGTATTGACCTTCAGCCAGGCTATTACACCGGAGGTAAGGAACTCTCCCGAGATTCCGACTACGCTTGAGCAAAGAAATCGCCAGAAGTACAAGCGTTTCAAGGCGCGAAACGGACGATCCCGTTGTCGTATGGTTTCGCCTTCAGCGAACACTTGCTGAAAAGACCGGGCTGGCTTTAACGACAATCGGTTCTGACGGCCAGCCAATCTCTCAGGTTGAAAACGACAACAGCATTTGCCGCTCGCTACAGAGCACTTCAGAATACGCGCCACTGTGCGCGGCCGACTGCGGAGGCGCTCACAGCCGGGCAACCGAAGCAGGCGAGGCGACGGAGTTTCGCTGCCACGCGGGGTTGCAATGTTTCGCCGTCCCGGTCGAAATAGCCGGGAGGCAACTGACAGTGCTTGGCGGACGCGCCTTTACCTCTTCGGCTGAATACACACGCTTTCTCCGCGAACACGGCGACACAGACGCGATAAGAACCGGCGAAGCCCTGACCAATATGAGATTTGCCGATCTGCGCGAGGTGCGCCAGGCCGCGAGCCTTGTCGCCTCTACTCTCGAATACAACTTCAAATCCGCGCCAAAACGCGAGGCCGAGCCGGAACTGGAGACCGATATTTCTCCGGCTCTGCTTGATGCGCATCTGGAAGTAATAAGACTCGCCGATCAACTCGAAAACAAGAATCGGGCCATATCTCAGTTCTACGACTTTCTTCGCAGCGTAGCCGCTACGCTCGATTCGCAAAAGGTTTACTCATCGGTGCTGGCCAAATTCAGCGAGATCATGAGATCGGAGCGCAGTTCGCTTATGATCCTCAACGAGCAGTCAAACGAGCTTGCGCTCGAGGCGGCTGTGGGGGCCGATTTTCAGAGATTCGGGCCGGTTCGCGTAAAGCTCGGCGAGGGCATTGCCGGGGAAGTGCTTGCCAGCGGGGCGGCGCTTATGGTCCGCGACGTAGAGACCGACCAGAGGATTCCGCGACCGCGCCGGGGCCAGTATAAGACCGGCTCATTCATCAGCTATCCGATCACGCTCGGCCCGCGCAAGGTGGGCGTCATCAATCTGTCTGATCGTGTGGACGGTTCGGCCTATGAAAACGAAGACCTCTCACTGCTCGAACTGATGGCTCCGCAACTCGCGCTCATAATCGAGCGCACCGAATGGCACCGCAAGGCCGAAGCCTATCAGCAGATGTCTTTGACCGACCCGCTTACGGGGCTGCCAAATCGCCGTTATCTCGAAGAGAGGCTTTATGAAGAGGTCGAGCGGTCGAAGCGCCACGACACGCCGCTCTCTTTTATGATTATTGACGTGGACAGGTTTAAGGGTTACAACGACATCTACGGCCACACGAACGCGGATCGCGTGCTGGTCAAAACGGCGCATATGCTCAAGCGAGGCATTCGCGCCATTGATATGTCGGCCCGTTTTGCGGGCGATGAGTTTTGCATAGTGCTGCCCGAAACACAGATCAATGATGCCGGGCGCATTGCCGAGCGATTGCGGAAGGCGATAAATCAGACTGAGTACCGCACCGAACACGGCGAAACTATGGGCAAGGTTACCATCAGCATAGGCGTTTCTTCTTTCAGCCCCACCAGGCAAAGCCCCCTCGCGATAATCGAGACAGCCGACCGCGCCCTTTACCACGCGAAGACACTCGGACGCAATTGTGTCGCGGTTTATGAAGAGCCCAAAGCGGAAGGACAGTAGCCCTGGCAGGATAATCCCAGATGCGTGATTCTGACCCGAGACAGGTACTGAGCCGGCTCCCGGATGACGAGTTTTTCGACCGTGAGGCCGAGCTTGAACAGCTTCGCGGGCTTGCGACAGCGCGTCGCGCGCCCGCAGCCTCGCGCGAGGCTGAAAACTCGCCCGGCGAGCTTCAAAGACTCCGAGCGACCCCGCGGGTCAGACGAGCGGCCAACGCGCTAGTGCTCGGCGCTCCGCGTGTAGGCAAGACCGAGTTGCTCCGCAAAAATTTTGACCGGCTCTTTAACGATTCAAGCGAGGTCGCGCCCGTTTATTACGCCTTCAGGGCCTATTCGATGGAGGCGGATCGGTTTGCGCGCGATTATCTTTCTCAATTTCTGGCGCAGTTCATAGCCTTTCGCCGCAACGAGCCAAAGCTCATAGCCGAGGCCGACGAGCCGCTTGCCCTCTTGCCGCGCTTTGCCCTGCCCGAAGATTATTTCTGGGTGCGGGCACTTGTAGACGCCTTTGCGCGGGCGGCGCAATCAGACGACACGGCCCTGATGGTGCGTTCGGCGCTCTCTGCGCCTATGGTCGCGGCTTCGCGCACAAAGGTAGCGCCTTTTGTGATGCTCGACAATTTTCACGTGCTGACGGATGCGGGAGGCCGGGCCGAGCAAGGATTCACTTCTTCCGTCGAGCGCGCATCGCTTGCCGGGTTGCGGTCGGAAGTCTTGCGGGCGCTCAGCACGCACGACCATCTGAGCCGGACTCTGGGAGGGGCAAGCCCTGCCGGGCCTGTTTATGCGCTATGCGGATTGCGCCGGGCGCTGATCGAATTGATACCGCCTGATGAAGAGTTCTTCAGCCGACTCGAGATGATCCGCATCGAGCCGATGGCCGAAGAACCGCTTGAGCAGATGATTCGCTCGACGGCTTCGATGTTTCGAATAGAGATAAGCGATTCGACGACCGAGCTTATGCTGCAACAACTCAACCGCGATCTTTTTTATATCCGCGCTCTGCTTGAAGCGACAGCCTCTCGCGGGTCGAACCTGCGCACCTTCATGGAGTTTGAGCGCGTCTATACGGAAGATGTTCTGAACGGTCGCATCTGCCATTACATAGGGGCGCTGTTGCGCGACATAGCGCCGGAGTCGCGCGCGCGCCGGGCGGTGCTTGAAGCGCTCGGTCTTGTGATCGAAGCCAATACGGCTGTCCCGATTGAAGCCGTCACCGAGCGTATGAGCGAATATGCTTCGGACCCCGACGAATTGCTCCGGCGATTGCACGCGCGCGAATTTCTTGAGATCAGTTACGGGTTTGTAAATCCGTCCTCGGACCCGGTGCTCGCCGATTACGTCAGGGCCAAATACCGCAGCGAGATCGCGGGGGCGCGCCGCCCAGTGGCGGGCGAAGAACTCTTGAGCGAGAAGCTGAAGCACTCTTATCGCCTGATGATGTCGCGCTACAATCGCTCGATTGAATCTCAACTGGTAGAGACTTTATCGAGCTTCGATTTTCAGAATGTACCGGCGAGCCTGCTCGACCATCCCGCTTTCGACAATCGCTATCGCGGCATGAGTCGCGTGCAGGTGCGCCGCTCGCTCGAAGACGAACAGGAAAAAATCCGTCTGCCGCAAATAGTGATGGTCACAAACCTGGGCACGGGCGAGCAGCCCGGAATAAGCTGGCGTCTGTTTGCGGGCAGCGGATTTGAAGGCGGCATCTACAGCGAAGCCAACGAAGTCTTATGGCTGATCGCGCTCATAAACTCTAAAGAGCCGCTCGATCTTGAGACCCTCAGCCGTCTCGATCAACGATTGGAGACGGGCGCGCGGGCAGCCAGAAACAACCAGCACGCGCGGATCATTCGATGGTATATAAGCAAGGAAGGCTTTTCGGCTGCGACAGTCGAAAGGTTATCAGCCATACGCGCTTACTGTTCCACTTATTCTCAACTCGATCTGCTTTACGATCACATCCTCAAGCTTGCGGAATCGTTCGCCTTCCGCCAGCCCCTGAGCGAATTCGAACTGGTAATACCTATCGAAGCGGATGCCGAGTTGATCGCCGCCCGCACGGTAGAACAGATAGCCCGCGCGGCTGATTTCGATCAGGAGGCGATCAATCAGATCAAGACCGCGTTGATCGAAGCCTGTCTGAATGCCGCCGAGCACAGCGACAGCCCCGACCGAAAGATTTACCAGCGCTTTGCCATACAAGACGACCGCATAACGATCACCGTATCGAACAAAGGCAAGACCTTTGGCTCGGCAAACGGAGATGGTTTTGCGGCTGCCGGCGCCCCCTCGCCCGTGGCATTGCGTGGACGCGGATTGCATATAATCCGCAGATTGATGGACGAGGTGCGTTTCGAGCGTGCCGATGACGGCACAAGCCTCGTGATGACCAAGTTCTTCAAACGCCCGCAGGAATAATAGTGATGCGTGATGCGCGATGCGTGACTATCGGGCAAGGCGCAGGTTTTTGATAACCTGCCACCCTGCTTGCGTCACTCGTCACTCCTCACTCGTCACGAATCACTTTCAACAGGGGATTCTTCATGAAAGCTATTGAAGTAGGGTCCAGGCTTGTATCTGGGGTCGGAATAATCTATCCCGGTCCCTATCTGAACCAGCTCAGGGGCGAAGGCATAGAGCAGTGTTGCCAGGAATTGCTCGCCCGGGGCGTAAGACATCTGGTGATAAATTTCGAAGAGACGGAACTGGTCAACAGCATAGGCATCTCGATTTTGCTCGGCGTGATAGAGGCGGTCAACGAAGCTTCCGGGACGCTGATGCTCTCGAATCTGAACGACTCGAACCGGGAACTTTTTGAAATGCTGGGTTTGCTCTCGCACGTAAGGATGGCCGAAACCGAGGAGCGCGCGCTCGCCAGCATGTGCGAGAGGGCTGCCCCTGCCGCGCTTTGATCCGCAGAGAATTGCAAAATAGACTGCACCCATTCAGGAGAACAAGAATGAGCCTCGAAACCAGGAAGATACTGCACAATCTGGGCGCTCTGACAGAGCTGGGAACCGAAATCAGTTCGACGCACAATTTCGATGAAGTGATCCGGGCTTCTTTGTACACTTTGCTTGGCACACTCGCGATAACCAGAGGCGCAATATCGCGCTTCAGCGAAAAGCCTCGCCAACTGAAGGTAATCGCGGCTCGCGGGATGAAAGACACAGCAGGCCGAAAGATCATTTTGGGCGACGATGATGTTGCCCGCCTCGCTTCTCACGCGCATCCCATCCTGCTTGCGGCTGAACAAAACGGCCTGTCGCAATTTGTCTCGCGCAATCGTGATCTGTTCAATCTGATGGAAGCGCATATGGCAATTCCGATGGTCGTGCGCGGCGACCTGATCGGGGTCATATTCCTGGCCGGAAAATTTACCCGCGAAGAGTTTGACGCAGAAGACCTGGAGATCATAAACACCATCTCGCAACATATAGGGATGGCGTTTCATAATCATCGTTTAATGGTATCGCTGAAACGCCGCGCGGATGAGAACCGCCGGATGTATCGGAATATGCGGCAGATTTATCACGACACGGTCCGCGCATTTGGAGCGGCGATTGATTTGAAAGATGCCTATACTAAAGGCCATTCTGAGCGGGTGGCAAAATATTCGGAGGCAATCGCGCGCGAGATGGGCATTACAGGCAGCGATCTGGAATATATCGGCGTAGCCGGTTTTCTGCACGACATAGGAAAGATAGTCGTCGATAAAGCGATCATAAACAATCCGCGACCGCTGACCGACCGCGAATTTGCCGAGTTGAACAGGCACGTCACCACGGGCTACGAGATACTTTCCAACATACGCGACCCGTGGCAAGAGATCGCCTACATGACGAAATGCCATCACGAAAAGGTAGACGGCACGGGATACCCGCAGGGGCTCAAAGGCGAAGAGATTCCGCTAGGCTCAAGAATCGTGACGGTGGCCGACTCGTTTGATGCGATGATGACCGACCGGCCTTACCGCTCGCGGCTCGCGCTCGATAAAGCTCTCGAAGACCTGTGGCGCAGTTCCGGCAAGCAATTCGACGGCAAAATCGTAGCAGCCTTTTGCCGCCTGCTCTTAAAAGAGATCGACGGCACTACCCGCGAGCGGGTCTTGCTTCCAGCCATTGGCATCCGGTTTGACCACGACAAAATAAGCGAAATTCTCAATTCAATGATCGAAGAACTCTCTTAAGGGATGAGGGATGAGGGATGAGGGATGAAAAGGACTCTCAGGAACTCTTCTGATAATCAGCAAGCCGCTTTTAATCAAGATCATGCGCCAGAATCTTTTTCATCCCTCATCCCTCATCCCTCTAAAGTAGTGTCACGTCGGTCAGTTTGCGGGACCGGGGTCTGGGGGGAGGCTCGGGCGAGGGTGACGCTTTTTCTTCGTATGCCAGTCTGTTGTAAGAGCTGCCGCACACGCGGCACGGCGTTTCTGCTTTGTCGGTTTGAAACGGCCCGCTCCACTTGAATGCCACCCTTGCTATCGCATCGAGTACAGGAATAAGCTCGCGCCCTTTTTCGGTCAGCGAATACTCGACTCGCGGCGGCGATGCCGGGTAAGAGATTCTCGTCACTACGCCGTCGCGCTCAAGTTTCTTGAGACGGGCGTTCAATGTCTTTGTGCTCATTCCGGTAAATGCGCCGAAAAGCTCCAATGTGCGGCGCGGTCCGTCGCTGAGTTTATGGATGATGCTGAGCGTCCATTGATCGCTGATAACCTTCAGAACCACATCCATTCGACACTCCGACTTTGACGGCATAAGACACCTCCGATGCCGCCTAATATAACACAGGTTATGGCTTCGAGTGGCGACGTGCCTGTCTGTCGGGTACAATTCCGTGACTCGTGAAGAGCGATGCGTGATGCGGGAAACGTGAACCGTGATTCGTGATTCGTGACTTATAGCAGAATTATCAGCAATCGGTGATTACCTGACAGGTTCGGTCACGCATCACGTATTACGATTCACCGATAGGGGTTAGAATTCATGAAAATACTTGTTTGCGATGGGTTGGAAGAGACGGGTGTCGAGATATTGCGCCAGGCCCAGGGCGTGAAAATTGACGAGCGCCCCTCCTTGAACGCCGAGGAAATTGCTCAGATAATAGGCGATTACAACGGGCTGATTGTGCGTAGCAAGACAAAAGTTACCGCCGAGTTGATCGAGCGCGCCGCTCGGTTGCGTGTTGTAGGGCGCGCGGGAACCGGAGTCGATAACATAGACGTTGCGGCGGCCACCCGGCGCGGCATAGTCGTTATGAATGCCGCAGCGGGAAATACCGTCACTACCGCCGAGCATACGATGGCAATGCTTTTGTCGCTTGCCCGGCGGATTCCACAGGCTGTTGCTTCGACGAAAGCGGGTAGGTGGGAAAAGACCCGTTTTCTGGGCGTTGAGTTGAGAGGAAAGACGCTCGGCATTATCGGCCTGGGTCGTATAGGCTCTGCCGTGGCTTTGCGGGCGCGCGGGTTCGGCATGAACATCGTCGCCTTTGACCCTTACTTCACACCCGAAGCCGCGCGCGACCTCGACATCGAGATGACCACGCTTGACGAGGTATTCACGCAGGCGGATTTCATAACTCTGCATACCCCGCTTACTGATGCGACCCGGTGGATGATAGACGCCTCGACCATTGCAAAGATGAAGCCCGGCGTGCGGATAATCAACTGCGCTCGCGGCGGTCTGATTGAAGAGCGGGCGCTTGCCGAAGCCATCGGTTCGGGGCAGGTTGCGGGCGCTGCGCTCGATGTGTTTGAGCAGGAACCGACCCCCGCCGATAACCCGCTGCTTGCGATGGATCAGGTCATCACAACGCCGCATCTCGGGGCTTCTACGCAGGAAGCTCAACTCGGCGTAGCGACTATGATATCCGAACAGGTTCTGGATTATCTGAAGACCGGGACGGTGCGAGGCGCGGTCAATATTCCTGCCGTCAGCGGGGAATTGCTCGCTGCCATCGGCCCTTACATCACGCTTGGCGAAAAGATAGGATTCTTTCAGGGGCAGGTCTTCGGGCACGACCTGCGAGCTATTGATATAGAGTATTCCGGCGAAGTGACCGCGCACGATGTCAAGCCGATAACTCAGGCGGTGCTGGCGGGGTTGCTGGGTCCGGTGATTGAGCGGGTCAATATGGTCAACGCTTCAATAGTGGCCGAAGAGCGCGGCATAAAGGTATCTGTATCGTCTTCGCGGCGGGCGCGCGATTTCACGAGCATGATGAGAGTGCGCGCCGTCACAACCGACCACGAAAGCGAGGTGGCCGGCGCGCTGTTTGGTAACAATCAGGGTCGCATAGTCCGCATAAACGGATTCAATCTGGAAGCGATCCCGAGAGGGCACATGTTGATCATCTTCAACCGCGATGTGCCGGGCGTGCTCGGTCGCATAGCGACTTTCATCGGCGAGAACGGCATAAACATAAGCCGTCTGTATCTGGGCCGCAAGAAAATAGGCGAAACGGCGCTTGCGATCATACAGATTGACCAGTCTATGCCTGACGCAGCGCTTGCGGGGCTTACGGCGCTTACGGATGTGATTTCGGTCAAGCAGGTTAATCTGTAGGCGAAGTTTGCAAAACACTTTATCAAAAAACGGATCATTTTTTCTTTGAGAGCATCGTCCACATCTGATCGCGTTCAAGTTTGCGAACTATCTCGATTGCTCTGAGCAGGCTCTCTTTGGTATCGGCCCAATCCGGGTAGGTGTTTGTATCAAGGGCCACCTCTACTTCGACCATAGCAGTGTGTAAAATCTCTCGCAATTTTGAGAGGTCGGCTTTGTCAGATGCCATTTTAGCCTCCTTTTTTGTTTGGGCAATAATAGCATACGGCAGGCGCATATAGCCCGCGCCCCGTCGGGTCATTCGGTAGCCGTGGTGAGACGATCCGATTGCGCGCGCGCCGATTTTGGAGAAGACGTGGTCAGGTATATCCCGGCAAGCACAAGCGCCCCGCCGATAAAGGTAGCAAGGGGCGGGCGTTCGCCAAAGAAGGCCAGTGCGAGCGCCGAGGCAATGACCGGCTCGCCTAAGAAGGCGATTGATATGGCCGAGGCCCGAACGTGTTTGATCGCCCAGTTGAAGACGGTGTGCCCGAGTATCGTCGGCACCACGGCAAGCGCCGCAAACAGAGCCCACTCTTTAGCCTCGTAGGGATAAAGCCGGGTGGATGTCCCAAGAGCCCATCCCAGCAGGAAGACCGTCGAGACGGCGTAAAGCGGTGTGACATAGCCGAGCAGGCTCACGCGGGCGCGAACGCTGCGACCTATTATGAAATATCCTACAACGGCGAGAGCGCCCACGAGCGCAAGCGCGTCGCCCACGAGCGCCTGCTGCACATCCCTCAACCCGTCGCCGCTTATTATTATCATCCCCGCAAGCCCCGTGGCCGTCCCGAACAGGCTGCGGCGTCCGGGTCTTTCTCCGAGAAACAGATAAGACGCAACGACTACAAAGAGCGGATGGCTGTTTACCAGCACTACAGAAGTGGCTATGGGGATATAGCTGAGCGATGTGATCCATGCGCCGAAATGGACGGCAAGAAAGAAGCCTCCCAGAGCGAGCAGAAAAAGATCGCGACGGTTGAGACTCATGATTTCGCGCCGCTTGAACAGGAGCGCCGCCGGGATCAACAGGAGCGTGGCAAGCATCATGCGGTGAAAAGCTATTGCTAGGGGAGCGACTCCGGCCCGGTCGAGTTGTCTTATAAATATGGAAGAGAAGGCCAGCGCGATGACGGCAAACCCCATAGCCGCCAGCACAGCGGCAGTGCCCGGCTCAGGCGCTTTTTCTCGCATTTTCGACATGGGTTAATAACCTGATAGAGGCTCAGAGGCTTTATAGCACGGGGGCCGCGATCTCAAAAGGGCATGCGTGATGCGTGAAGAGTGATGTGTGAAGAGTGACAGGGCCATTCAGTTTTCAAAGTGTAGATAAGGAAACTGGGAATAGGCCGGGACGGACGCGGATGCGGCGGATTTTCGCGGATTAAACCTAATTGGGTCAGATCCGCGAAAATCCGCCGCATCCGCGTCCGTCCCGGCCTATTTCAACTCGCCTTTGCTTGAATACAACTTTTAACATTTCTTCCGTCTGTTGTCCGCTACTCAAAAACTGAATGGCCCTGGAAGAGTGATGCGTGAAGAGTGATCCGCGACGCAAGCAGGCTTGCGAGAGGTCTTTGACAGGCGGCCTGTCTGAAAGTCACGAATCACTCTTCACGCATCACGTCTCACGCATTGGCAAGCGTGTCAGAACATACAGGTCTGTTCTCTATTTTGCGTTGCTTGACAAAGGTAATGGCCGCATGTTACAAGCCTTAGCAATTCATTATATCGAAGTCACAGCGACAAAGTAGGAAAAGGTTGAATGGTCGGTATGCAGGTTTCATACAGTATAGGTCGAAGAGGCGCGTCTTGCGTCTCAGGTCAGAACTTTTGTAATAATCGTCTTTATAGACGCCTTTTTGGAGACCTCCGGCATGGACACCGAGCAAGATACAAACCAGACGGTCGAGGAGAAGCAAGTAGCAACGCCAACAGTTGAAGGCGAGACGAAAACAGCAGAAAAGCCAAAGGTTGAAGTGAAGCCTAAAGCTCCGGTACCGGCGGCAAAGGCATCGGCAACAACCGCAGATAAACCCGCTAAGCCCGCTCAAAAGGCGGTCGGGACTTCGGCAGGTGCCAGGACCAAAACGGTCGAGACCGAGCCCCCGGACCCCGTAAACAAGGTGCGCCGCCGCATCATATGGATTTCTATAGGTGGTTTTCTTGCCACCTGCTTCCTGATGTTTCTGCGATTCTTCCTCCCGCGCACACTCTTCGAGCCCAGTACTGTATTTCGCATCGGTTACCCCTCGGACTTCGGTTTCGGAGTAGACACCAAATTCCAACAGGACTATCGCGTCTGGGTCGTTCGCAACGCCGAGCGGCTCTTTGTCATCTATGCGCGTTGCACTCACCTCGGATGCACACCTGATTGGAAGCCCAGCGAGAACAAGTTCAAATGCCCGTGTCACGGCAGCGGCTATACAAGCGAAGGCATAAACTTCGAGGGGCCCGCGCCCCGGCCCATGGACCGGGCGCACGTCGAGATTGACCCGTCGGGCCAGATCGTCGTTGATACGAGCCATCTCTACCAATGGCCCAAAGGCGAGACGTCGCACTTCAACGACCCCGGGGCGTTCTTGCAGGTGTAAGTCTACTGGTGTAAATCGGCTCTGCTGTTCCAGCAGTATTTGTTCTTGCCAAAAAGCATCCTGAATCTTTGGGCGAATAAGCCATCTGGGAGTTAAGTATGGAACCTGATAAGCCTGATAAGCCTGATAAGCCGCAAATCAAAAAGCCTGATGACAAGCCGGTCGCGGGCGTCGAAGTTGTGGACGAAAAAACCGGGTTTAAGGAAGACCTGGAACTGCTCAAGCAGAAGATCAACAAGGGTAACGTCAAGGAAGAGCTTGAGAACCTCAAAGACCCGACCAGGACTCAGGTCTATAAATCGATCTTCCGCGTCAAGCACGAACCCACGCCGCGCTCTCGCTCGCTCGGGGTGCTCACAAACGTATTTCTGCATCTGCACCCGGCAAAGATCAATCGCGATGCGGTACGCTTCAGCTATACCTGGGGGATGGGCGGAATAACGTTTTACCTCTTCATCGTGCTGACGTTTACGGGCATACTGCTGATGTTTTACTACCACCCGTCGAAGGGGCAGGCTTATCAAGACATCCTCTATCTGGAAAACGATGTGCCGTTTGGAAAGCTGCTTCGCAACATGCACAGATGGGGCGCGCACCTTATGGTCATAACTACGTGGCTGCACATGTTCCGCGTAGTCCTGACCGGCTCCTACAAGACACCGCGCGAGTTCAACTGGGCCGTAGGCGTAGTCCTGCTTGTGCTGACCTTGTTGTTGAGCTTTACGGGCTATCTTCTGCCCGACGATCAACTCGGCTTCTGGGCGGTGACGGTGGGGACCAACATGGCTCGCGCAACACCGGGGCTTGGTCACGAGGGGCCGTTTGGCGCTCAACTCGGGATGACGCCTTATAACGACGTGCGCTTCGGATTGCTCGGCGGCTCGATAGTCGATGCAAACGCATTGCTTCGAAGCTACATCTGGCACTGCATAGCAATCCCCGTGATCGTGAGCGTGCTGCTGGCAGTGCACTTCTGGCGAGTGCGCAAGGATGGAGGCATATCCGGCCCCGCCCCCGTCATGCTCGAATCCGAAATGAGATCGCCGGGTGCGCGCGCGGTCAAGCAATCTGTCAAATAGGATTTCAAATCTCAAATCTCAGATTTGAGATTTGAGCGATAGTGAGGGAGAACCGTATGGACTGGCATCAATTATGGGTGATTGCTTCGGCCCCGGATAACGTGCCTATCGTGGCAATGCTTTTTCTGGTTCCTTATTTCGCGTGGCTCGGTTTCAGCCAGGCGAAGGCCAACGACAGGCTGATCGAACAACTCGAAGGCGATCCGAAGCTAGCCAAGACGCATCATCGCAAGACCTGGCCGTGGAAGCCGCACTGGGCAAGAGAACTTCACGTCTGGCCTTTTCTGCTTCGCATAGAGTTTCTCGCCGTCCTCATCGTTACGATCCTTTTATTCGTCTGGTCGATCACGCTAAACGCCCCGCTCGAAGAGCCCGCAAATCCAAACCTCACAATGAACCCGTCGAAAGCGCCGTGGTACTTTCTGGGGTTGCAGGAGATGCTGGTCTATTTCGATCCCTGGATTGCGGGCGTCGTGATGCCGAGCCTCATCATCGCCGGACTGATGACTTTCCCTTATGTCGATTCGAACCCGCTCGGGGCAGGTTATTACACCTGGAAACAGCGCAAGGTGGCGATAAGCTCGTTTCTGTTCGGCTTTATCATGTGGATAGGTCTTATCATAATCGGCACCTTCATACGAGGGCCGGGATGGGTCTGGTTCTGGCCGGGTCAGACCTGGGACCACAACGTAGTGCTTTACGAAGTCAACCGCGATTTGCCGGACATTTTTGGCATCACGGGGCAGCCGTGGAAGGGAATATTCGGCGCGGTGGTGGTGCTTCTGTTTTATTTGCTGGCCGGGCTTGTCATTCACTGGCTGATCACGCGCAGCAAATTTGAGAAGAAGATTTTTGAGCGCACTACGCTTTTGCAATACCTCGTCTTTCAGTTTTTTGCCATCACGGTGCTGGCCAGCATGCCGACGAAACTGCTCATAAGGCAGCTCTTCCGCATCAAGTATGTCTGGGTCACTCCGTGGTTCAACATCTGACGATTCTCAAGTTTTGAATTTTGAGTTTTGAATTTTGAATTTGGAAAAGCCCGATCAACTCAAAACTCAAAACTCAAAACTCAAAACTAACGAAGTGCTTGGAGGAAAGAGATGGCTGATGGAGTAACGAGCGAGCAATTGGAAAAGAGGGCGGCTGATACTCCTGAGCCCGACCCTATCGCCGATAGTTCCATGTCAGGGCTGCTGCTTATATCTTCGCTCTTATTAATTGTAGTGCTTGGGTGGTCGCTCTTTGACGAGGTCTATGGCCAGCGTCCGTGGAAAAGCTATCAGTCGGAGTTCGTCGACAAGTATTCGGCTTATCTGAAGAAGGCCAAGCCCGGTCAGCGAGATGCCGAAAAAGAGATAAAAGAGTCTTCCGAATATCAGGAACTCGAACAGGCCGTCAAAGATGCGCACGAACAGGTGGCACCCGAAGTCACTGACATTGACAATCAGATAAAGCACATTGACCAGCAGGTCAGCGACATCACCGAGCCTTTTCAAAATACGCGCGCGTGGATAGCCGCCAAAAACTATCAGCTTGAATCTGCCGACAGTCAGAGTTCAAAAGAGAAACTTCGCAACGCTATCGAAGAACGGAAGAAAGAGAAAATTTCTTTCTCTGTTCACGACGATAGCGGCGCGGTTGCCGATCAGGAGAAAGACTTTTTCGAGCTTGAAGCGATGTATAACGGTCTTCGAGATAAGAAGGCCGAGCTTACTGCAAAACGCATAGAGCTTACCCGGCCCGAAGGCGAAGCGAAAAAGAAGCTCGACGATTATTTTCAGGATCATCTCATAGGTCTGAGCCCGCAGCAACTCGATTTGCTCTCCTCCAAGATGGAGAAGTTCGATTACCGGATCAAGCAGATTCACGTGGCCGAAGCCGATCTGGTAGACCGATGCGAATCGTGTCACCTCGGCGTACGCGAACCCCTGACCTTGACCGCCGACAAGAATTCGATAGGCGAGAAAGCCTTTATCTCTCACCCGAACAAAGAGTTGTTAAAGACGCACGACCCCGAACGCTTTGGCTGCTCGACCTGTCACGGTGGAAACGGGCGCGGGACGACCTCCGTAGAAAAGGCTCACGGTCGCTACGAGCACTGGCTGTGGCCGCTCTACTATAAAGAAAACGTCGAGGCCGGATGCAATCAATGTCACAACCGCGACCGTATAACGGCGGGCGCTGATGTGCTCAATCACGGCAAGGACCTGTTCCAGAATCGCGGCTGCGTGGGCTGCCATCGTTATGAAGGGTTTGACCGCGAAAGCGACGCCCTGTCGAATGCCCGCCAGACCACCAAGCAACTGGAGATGGAGCGCAGAGATTACGAGCTTGCGCTCGAAGACGTGCGCGAGGGGCGAAGCAACGACCGCGCCGCCCAGTACGTGCCTGATATCGAATCACTTGCCATCAATCAGGTCATCGCAAAGTTGAGCCAGAATATAGCGCGCATCGACTCGCGCATCGACGAGTTTGATATTCAATCCAAGTACCTGATGCAGGACCAGAAGAAAGTCGGTCCAAATCTGAAAGAGATCAAAGCCAAGCTGCGCAAAGAATGGATACCCATGTGGCTGCGCGACCCGCAGGCGTTCAGACCCGGGACCAAGATGCCGAGCTTCCGACTCGCCGACGATGAGATAAAGGCCATCTCGGCATTTCTGTGGCAATCGGCCATCGATGCGAAAGTAGCCGCGCAGCCGCCGGGCGATGCAAATCACGGCAAGGAATTGTTTAAGTCGCTCGGGTGTCTTGGCTGCCATTCGATTGACGGTCGCGCCATCGACATGGGCGACGAAAAGATAGGCGGCACGTTTGCCGCAAATCTTTCCCGCGTAGGAGAGAAGGCCAATTACGATTACATAGTCCGCTGGGTGCACAACCCGCGCCAGCGTCTTGCGCCCTACTCTCCGAGCGAGAAGCGCGATCTTATGCCCGCCGACTACGCCAAGAAGAACCTGCCGTTTGTCTTTGACGACGAGCATTCGAAGAGCCCGATTGACGGGCGCGAGATGCTTGTTCACAACATGACGGTGATGCCTAATTTCCGGCTATCGGAAGAAGACGCACGCGATGTCGCGACTTTTCTGATGGCTCAAAAGCACAGGGAACCCGACTATCCCGACGCCTCATTCATGGATGATACGAATCTGAAGGCTACGGGCGAGGCGCTTGTAAAGAGATACGGTTGCGCCGGCTGCCACGAGATCAAGGGGCTTGAAGACGAGCAGCGAATCGGCACCGAATTGACGCCCGAAGGAAGCAAGCCAATCGAGCGCCTGGATTTCGCCCTGTTGACCGAAGACGCCAAGAAGGGCGTTGATCCTTTCTCGGGCAAGGATGTCGCGCGCAAGGACTGGTATGACCACAAGGGCTTTTTCGAATACAAGCTGCGAAGCCCCGGAATCTATGATGTGGGCAAGGTGCGAACAGCCGATGAACGGCTCAGGATGCCAAACATTTACCTCGAAGAGAAGGACATTACGGCGCTGACCACCTTCCTGCTCGGAAGCGTGGTAACAAACCTGCCGCAATCTATCCGCTATTCACCCGAAGGCGGAAAGAAAGATGTGCAGGACGGCTGGTGGGTAGTCCAGAAATACAATTGCATGGGATGCCATAACGTGCTGATCGGTCAGGATTCGGTGCTTATGGGGCTGCCTATGTATCAGGGCAGCGAGCAGGATAAACTGCCTCCGCGTCTTACGAGCGAAGGTGCGCGGGTCAAACCCGAATGGCTGTTGGGATTTTTGAAGGACCCCTCGCTCAGCACAGACGCGGAGCGCGGTTCGCTCGCACAGCAGTCACCCGGCGCGCTCAAGCCCGTGACCATGAATGCTCTGGCAGCGCATATGCAGGGTGCTGGCGGGTCCGGGCAACCGCAGCCGGCAGGACAGATAGAGCCGGGACAGATGCAGCCGGAACAGGCGGCCGGGGCCGGACAAATGCTGCCTAGCTCTAAGCTGGAATCGCAGCCCGGAATGAATCGCAACGGCGTGCGCAGATATTTGAGAGCGCGGATGCCGACCTTCAGCTTCTCACCAAACGAGCTTCAGGCGATTGTGAATTTCTTTATGGGCGCAAGCTCGCAGATGCAGCCGTACATACCCGAGCGGCTCGACCCGCTCACGGCCGAAGAGCAGGGAATGGCTCGCGCGCTGTTTACGTCGAACGCCGCGCCCTGTTTGAAGTGTCACATGACGGGCAATCCTGCGCACGACGCTTTGGCGACCGCGCCAAATTTCCTGCTTGCGCCTGAAAGGTTGAAGCCCGCATGGACCGAGCGATGGATCGTCCATCCCGAGCTTATCAGTCCGGGTACGTCCATGCCTTCGCAACTCTTCAGGCGAGATGAACAGTTGGGCCGATGGGTCTTCAACGGGCCGACACCGCCTTCGTTCCAGAACTATGATCGCGATCACGCCGATTTGCTCGTGCGCTACATGTTCCAGATTACGCCCGCAGAGCAGGGAAGGCTCGGTGTGGGCGGATCGGGGAACGCGAGCGCCCCGGCTGCCGGAGCGGCCAGTAAATCGGTCAGCGTCAATAGCAAATCTACCCGCTCTGGTGGTAAGATGACGGGCTTCGCTTCCGTTCGCGCGCCATAGAGTTTAGGGGGAAAGTCTTTATTAAATGACTTCGCCGATCTCGACAAGATGGAGGGAGTCAGGACGCGTAATGTCAAAATAATCAGTTTCGTTATTCGGTTCCGAGGATAATCGGCTGAATAATGTCAGGAGAAAATCAATGTTAAAGAAGCTAGGTGCAATCAGTTTAATGATCGTATTTGCGTCGTTCTTGCTGGTCGGTTGCGGCAAGAAAGAAGAATCCTCAGAAGGCGGAGGCGGTTCAACATCGGGCAAGAAAGAGTATGCTGCTACGGGCAGTGAAGGGACTATCTCAGGCACGATCAAATTTGAGGGCGACGCGCCCGCGCCAAAGACCATCCCGATGGGGGCCGATGCTTTCTGCGCTTCGGCTCAGGGCGATAAGACTACGGAAAACGTGGTCGTCACAGACGGCAAACTCGCCAATGTTTTTGTATATGTCAAAGGCGGGCCGGCTGATGAATACAGCTACAAAACGCCCACCGAAGATGTGGAACTGGATCAGCAGGCGTGCCGTTATCATCCGCACGTTTTAGGCGTTCAGACGGGACAGCCGCTGAAGATACTCAACAACGATCAGACCACGCACAACATCCATCCCACACCTCACAACAACCCGGAATGGAACGAGGTGCAGGCTGCGGGCGCACCACCCAAAGAGAAGAAATTCAACAAAATGGAGACGCTTATCCCGGTTAAATGCAACCAGCATCCGTGGATGCAGGCTTACATAGGCGTATTGCCGCATCCGTTTTTTGCCGTGAGCGGCAAGGACGGCTCTTACACGATCAAGGGGCTGCCGCCGGGTGATTACACCGTGGTGGCGTGGCACGAGCAGTACGGCGAGCAGACGCAAAAAGTAACCGTTGGCGCAAATGATAAGAAGACCCAGGATTTTAGCTTCAGCGCAACCAAGGCGTACGCGCCTACATCGCTTACGGTCGAACCTGCGCTCGTTTTGCCCTAAATCAATAGACTTCAAGAGGGAATCAGTTTGACTGAGCAAAAGGGTAATCAAACCGGATGGGGGCCGAGCACGGGTCTCCACCGGTTCGCAATAATAGTAGCCTGTTTGACGCTTGTGTTGCTTGTAGCCGGGGGACTGGTCACAAGCAACGAGGCGGGCGATTCGGTGCCCGACTGGCCGCTCTCTTTCGGGCGCTGGATAATCGGCTCAAATAATTTCGTAGCAAACGTTCGATACGAATACTCGCATCGCGTCATCGCAGGCGCGGTAGGGTTTGCGACATTTGCGCTCGCCCTCTGGGCCTGGATAAAAGAGAAGCGCTCGTGGGTGAAGTGGCTGGCTCTCGCGGCATTCGCGGGCGTGGTCGCGCAGGCCGCGCTCGGCGGAATGAGAGTCTTATTCCCGGCCTACAAAGCGGCAATCGCGATTCCGCACGCGCTCATAGCGCAGAGCTTTTTCGCATTGCTTGTGAGCCTTGCGGTCTTTACATCTCGCGGGTGGTGGATGCGGCAAGAGCAAACCGCAGATTCCGCTAATTCCCTGATTCGCCTGCTTGCTCCTTTGACCATCGCGGTCGTGCTTGTTCAGCTAGTGCTCGGCGCGGGATTTCGACATCGTGCATTCGGCATCATACCTCATATCTCAGGCGCGTTCGTTGTCACGATCCTGCTGGTAGCAACCGCTGTGACGGTACTCGTTCGCCACGCAAAAGACCGCTATCTTCGTCGCCCGGCGCTCGTGGCGCTTGCCCTGCTCGTCGTTCAACTCGGGCTCGGAATAGGCGCTTATCTGGCCCGGCTGGCATCAGGCAGCGACCCGCTGCCGCTTGAGCCTATGATCTCTTTGACCGTGGCGCATCTTGCGGTCGGGGCGCTCCTGCTTGCCACAGTGATGGTCCTGACTTTGAGGTGTTATCGAGTGCTTGCGCCCCGAAGTGAAAACGAAAAGAAGGTTGCCGACCCTGCGGCAGAACTGGCTTCAACGCCGAGGAGGGCGACCGCTTAACCTTATGGAATCAATTGCAAGACCTGTGATGACGGATGAAGCGCTCGATATTGAGAATCTCGATGTTGAGAATCTCGATATTGATAAGAGCGGGCAGCAAACTTTTGCCGCGCGGATTGCGGCTTATGTGGACCTGACGAAACCGCGAATAACATTTCTGGTAGTGCTTACGGCGGCGGCAGGTTTCTGCCTCGCTTCGTCGAAGGGGATTGATTACGGCGGGCTGTTGAATATGACCGTAGGCATCGCGCTGTTGTCTTCCGGCATAGCTACGCTCAATCAATATCTGGAACGCGGTCTTGATAAACTGATGCGGAGGACCGAATCCCGGCCTTTGCCCTCAGGAAGGCTGCGACCCGTTGAGGCGCTCGCCTTCGGCATAACACTTTCGGCAGTCGCTACGGTTTACCTTGCGGTCTTTATAAATTTGCTGACGGCTTTTCTGGGCGTGGTGACATTTGCGAGCTATCTGTTTTTGTACACGCCGCTCAAGACCCGAACCACGCTTTCAACGGTTCTTGGCGCGTTTCCGGGAGCGATGCCGCCGCTGATCGGGTGGGTGGCTGCCACGGGCGCGCTCAGCGTAGAGGCGTGGATACTGTTTATGATCCTGTTTCTGTGGCAGTTTCCGCACTTTCTGGCTATCGCCTGGATGTATCGCGATGATTATGCTCGCGCCGGGATAAAGATGCTTCCAGTGGTCGAACCCGAAGGGCGCGTCACGTGCCAGCAGATCATCACCTACACGGTCATGCTTTTGCCCGTCAGTCTGTTGCCGGTTATGGTACACCTTGCGGGGACGGTCTATTTAATAGGCGCGATTGTGCTTGGTTTGGCCTTTCTCTATTTCAGCGCTCGCATGGCGATAGTGAGATCGAAGTGGCAGGCGCGAAGGCTCCTGCAAGCCTCGGTCTTGTATCTGCCGATGCTGTTCGCATTGATGGTACTCAACAAGTGAGGGATGAGGGATGAGGGATGAGGGATGAAACGGACTCTCAGGAAACAATCCGGTAATAAGTCAAACCTGTTCATCGGACTGTATAATTAGATTCTTTTTCATCCCTCATCCCTCATCCCTCATCCCTCACGAAGCGGAGGAATATGGGCAAAGCTATAGGCGTACTGCTGTGGTTGATCGCAATCGGGAGCGTGGTACTGTTTGCGGGGCGATGGTGGTGGTTCCCGGAGACCATATCTGAGTATGGCCCTATGATAGACGCGCAGTTCATTCGCACGCTCATAGTGGTGGCGATAGCTTTCGTAGCCGCGCAGGTGGCGCTCGGTTACGTCGTCTTCCGATATGGTAGGCGAGGCAACGAGCGGGCTGTTTACTCTCACGGCAGCAACAAACTCGAAGCCACCTGGACCATTATCACAGCGGCCATCTTTATTTCCATCGCGATTCTGGGTCAGAGAGTCTGGGCGCAACTTCATCTGAACCAGGCGCCCGCCGATGCGGTAAAAGTGGAAGTGGTCGCCCAGCAGTTTCAATGGAATTTTCACTACGGCGGTGCGGATAAGACTCTTGGCAAGACAAACGCCAAGCTTATAAATGACGGGGCGCTTGAATTCATCGGCCTAGACCCCTCAGACCCTGCATCTACCGATGACCAGCAGGTGGCGACCCTCGCCGTTCCCGTCAACCATCCGGTGGAATTGACTCTGCGTTCGAAGGACGTTATACACAGTTTCTTTGTCCCGGCGCTTCGCATAAAACAGGATGCCGTTCCGGGTATGAATATCCGCATTCATTTTACGGCGAATAAAGTCGGCAAGTACGAGATCGCCTGCGCAGAGTTATGCGGAAACCTGCATTACAACATGAAGAGTTATATGCTCGTTCTTCCCGATGACGAATTCAACGCGCTTTCGGCCATGCCGGGAGAGGCATTCACCACGCGAATGGGAGAATTACTGCAACAGTACCAATAATGAGATAGGAGGTTTCAGATGGCAGATGTGGCTCATCCTGCTCATGGCGAGGTTCACCGCCACGAGCCGCCTACAGGGTTTATCAGAAAATACATTTTCAGTGTAGACCACAAGGTTATTGGCATTCAGTACTACTTCCTGGCGCTATTCTCCGTCGTTTTAGGGATGCTGCTTTCGGTGCTGATGCGGCTGCAACTCGGCTGGCCCGGTCAGGAATGGGGATTTCTAAAGACGATCTTTCCGGTTGCCGCCGAAGGCGGAACGATTACGCCGGAACTCTACCTGTCGCTTGTTACCATGCACGGCACGATAATGGTCTTTTTCGTTTTGACGACCGCGCCGCAGGGAGGGTTTGGTAATTACTTTCTTCCGATTCAAATCGGCGCGGCCGATATGGCCTTCCCCGTCCTTAACATGCTGTCGTTCTGGGTGACCTTTGTGGCGCTGGTCGTGATGATCGGGGCGATGTATGCAACGGCAAACGTCCTGGGTCCGATAGGAGGCTGGACCGGATACGCGCCCCTGAGCGCGCTCGGCGAGAGGGCCGGGCCGGGGCAGGGGATGGGCGTAATCCTCTGGATCACAAGCATAGCGCTCTTCTGTATCGCGTCGCTTTTGGGCGCGCTCAATTTCATCACCACGATGTTGAACCTGCGCACTCGCGGCATGTCGCTTATGAGGCTGCCGCTGACCTGCTGGGCGTGGTTTACGACCGCCGTTCTCGCGCTGCTTTCGTTCCCGGTCCTCTTGGCTGCGGGCATACTGCTGCTGCTCGATCATCTGGCGGGCACAAGCTTCTTTATACCGGGCAACGAATATGTGAGCGGCCAGTTATTGACGGAGCACAAAGGCGGGTCGCCCATACTCTGGCAACACCTCTTCTGGTTCTTTGGCCACCCGGAAGTCTACATAGCGATACTGCCGGGGATGGGGCTGGCATCGCACGTGCTCTCGACCTTTTCGCGCAAACCCGTATTCGGTTATCGCGCGATGGTCTATGCCATATTCGCCATCGGGCTGCTGGGCTTTTTCGTGTGGGGCCATCACATGTTCATCAGCGGGATGAGCCCTTACTCGGCCATAGCTTTTTCAGTCATAACGCTCACCATCGGCGTGCCTTCGGCAATCAAGACCTTTAACTGGATAGGCACCCTCTGGGGCGGGCAGATCAGGTTCACAACGCCGATGATGTTTGCCATAGGTTTCGTGTCGCTCTTTGTGTCGGGCGGAATCACGGGGCTTTTCCTCGGGCAGACCTCGATTGATTTGCCGTTGCACGACACCTATTTCGTAGTAGGCCACTTCCACCTGATTATGGGTGTTGCGGCGATCTTCGGAATATTCATGGGCACCTATTTCTGGTTCCCGAAGATGTTTGGCCGGATGATGAACGACACGCTCGGAAAGCTCCATTTCTGGCTCACCTTTATCGGCGTCAACCTCATCTTCATCCCGTTCCACGTGATGGGAATGGCCGGAGCGCCCCGCCGTTATGCCACGCACAGCAATCTCGAATATCTGGCGGGCATAATGCCGCTCAGCAAGTTCATTTCTGTCATAGTATTTTTGACCGTAGGCGCTCAGTTGATCTTTATATTCAATCTGTTCTGGAGTCTGGCAAAGGGGCGCAAGGCTGCTGAAAACCCCTGGGAAGCGACTTCACTCGAATGGACCATTCCGTCGCCGCCGCCGCACGACAATTTCGCCGGGCACGAGCCTGTGGTCCACCGAGGGCCGTATGAATTCAGCGTGCCCGACGCTTCGAAGGATTACGTGATGCAGACAGACCCAGATATTGTGGATACGGCGGAATCAAAAGGAGACTGATCCGATTTTAGATTTCCGATTTTGGATTTTAGAACTTGAATCGCGTACAAGTATTATCAGCAGCAATCCAAAATCTAAAATCCAAAATCCAAAATAGAATTATGGGAGTAACAGTAACATCTGATGTCAAGGTTTTGCCGGGCAAACAGTCTGGGAGCGGAGGGCCGGGGCCGGGTGATCCGCGTGGCCCCGAAGGGCCAAACGGATCGAAGGAATGGCCGCCCGGCTTCTCACGCGAAGACGCCATAGAGCCGCACAAATACCGCATAGGCATGTGGGTAGGTCTGGCCGGAATAATGATGCTGTTTGTTTCGCTCACAAGCGCATTGATCCTGCGCCGCACAATAGGTTTGAGCGATGACGCGCAAACCTGGTGGACCGATCTGCGGATGCCTCCGATTCTGTGGGTGAATACGGCTCTGCTGCTTGTGAGCAGCTTCAGCATAGAAGCCGCTCGCCGCTCGCTCAGGCGCAACGACTATAATCGCTTCAACAGGTGGATCACGACTACAACCGTGCTTGGGGTAGTCTTTCTCATCGGGCAGATTATGGCGTGGCGGCAACTGGCGGCGCAGGGGATCTATATCAACAGCAATCCGCACAGTTCGTTCTTTTATTTGCTGACCTGTCTGCATGGGGTGCATCTGCTGGGCGGCGTTATCGCGCTGTTCTATATCACGGTTGCCGCGTTGCGTTTCAGGATAAGCGTCAAGAAGCGCATAGCGGTCAATATAACTGCGCTCTACTGGCATTTCATGGATGGGTTGTGGGTGTACCTTTTAGTGCTTCTTTTTTTCGTGAGCTGATAGGGGCAGGCCAGAGCGCCTGTCTTTTGGACCAATTCTTTTGGAGGTGAATAGATGGCGGACGCGAAAGTAGATACTTTGCCGGCGTCGGATTGGAGCGGAGGCGCATTCCCTTATCGTGTAGGCCACCGCAAACTCGGCATGTGGCTTTTCATCATGTCCGACTCGCTTACGTTTGCGGCAATGCTCATCACCTATAGCTACGTTCGTGTGGCGAGCGAATCGTGGCCTACGCCGTTTCCGTTCAACCCCAGCATAATCTTTTCAACCGTGATGACGCTGGTGCTGTTATCGAGCAGCCTGACGATGGTCTTTGCCGTGTCGGCCTCGAAACGCGGAGACAAGAGCAGCGCTCGCAAATGGATATTTGCCACGATGTTTTTTGGGGCTTCCTTTATAGTCCTGCACATGATGGAGTGGAACCACCTGATTTCGGAGGGGCTGACCCCGGTCAGTTTGCCCGAAGAATGGCTCACGCGCTGGCCGCAGGCATCGTCGCTTTTCGGCTCGGCGTTTTTTGGCATAACGGGCCTTCACATGTTTCACGTCTTCACTGGACTCTGCTATCTGGGCGTGATCGCCCTGCGGATCAACAAGTTCAATGATGAAGATGTTGAAGTGAGCGGGTTGTACTGGCACTTCGTAGACCTTGTGTGGATGTTTGTCTTCCCGTTGATCTATTTGCTGTCGGTAGACTTTACGCCGCACGGATAAAGGAGGAGAGATGGCCGATCATAGCGAACACGCGCACGAAGGCAGCAACCGGCAGAATATCTTTATCTGGGCCTGGCTGCTGGCCTTGACCGCCGTCGAGGTCTTTCTGGCCTATATTCACATCCCTCTGCACATCATGCTGATCGTGCTGATGGGGTTGTCTTTCATAAAGGCGGCGCTCATCGTGGCATATTTTATGCACCTGAAGTTTGAGCGACTGAGCCTTATGCTGACCATCGTGCCTACGGTGATAATTTTGTATTGTCTGTTTGCCGTTCTGTTCCCCGATAGTCTCCGCCTGTTACACTTGAGGTGAAGAGTTGTCGGGCATCTGAGGAGTAAAAGTCGTGAAAAGCATCCGTTACGTCTTTGTCGGCACAGTCTTCTGGGCGGTTGTGACGCTGGTCTTCTCGCAAGAGGCGTTTGCCCAGTGCGCAATGTGCAGCCAATCCATAGCCGCTTCGGCCGATGCGGCGACCGTCACACGCGGTCTGAATATCGCGGTGACGGTCTTGCTTATACCTCCCGTGGTGCTCTTCTCGGGGTTGTTCGGACTCTTCTACAAGTATCGCAACATGCAGGGCAAACAGTTTAGAGTGATAAATGATGAGTGACGAAAGATCTGTGTACCGGCCTTTCGTCACTATTAAGTGAGGACCGCTTGATGCGTGAGTCGAATGAAAAAGAGATAATCCTTTTGAATCTGGTGCTACTGGTTCTGGCCTTGGTCTGTCTGTTTGCCGCCGGCTGGGCCGCGATAGGCGATACGTTTAAGGCCGGGGTTGACGATCTGTTTCTTTTGCTCGTGGCGCTGCTGCTTGCCCTGTTGTTTATCATAAGCCCCGTCATGTGGGTTTACCAGAAAGGCTGGCTCCGCAATCCTTTTAAGAAGAGCGACAAGGCCACCGAAGAGCCTGCAAACAAAGATACCAAGGTCCCGGCGCGGTAGCCCGAGTCAATGCCGTGTCTGGGGCTCCGTCGGCGAAAAATTGTCCTGGCCTATATATGTCTATCAATATGCTGCCTACGCTCAACGCGATTTTGAATGCGACGAGCGGAATCCTGCTGGTAATAGCCTACCTGTTGATTCGTCGTAAAAGAGTGAATGCTCATCGCGGGGTTATGTTGAGCGCGGTCTGCGTGTCCGTCATATTCCTTATCTCCTATCTGATCTATCATTATCACGCGGGCGCGACCCGTTTTCAGGGAACCGGCCTTGCCAGACCCGTTTACTTCTTTATCCTGATTACCCACACAGCCCTTGCCATCACCATAGTTCCCTTTGTCGCCGTAACACTCACACGCGGGCTCAAAGGCCAGTTTGCCCGGCATCGAAAAATCGCGCGATGGACCTTTCCCATGTGGTTGTATGTTTCAGTCACGGGCGTCATCGTTTACCTGATGCTCTATCACATATACCCGTCGCGGTAATGATTCGTGATTCGTGATCCGTGATCCGTGACCTTAAAGAAAAATGTCTTTTTACAGGAAATTCCACGGGTCACGAATGACGAATCACGAATCACGAATCGGCATCGTATCATTGTTCAATCAAAGGTTTTCTGATATAAGTGCGGCGGGCGGCTCCTCGGTAACTGGCTGTCCACGGCTCTGATACGGCACTTCACTTGATTAACCTGGGTTGTTTTAAGACTGATGGAGGCTTACTGATGAAGAAGCATTCCGGCCATCATCCGGGGATTTTTTCTCTACTCTCCCTGATTCTTTTGTTCGCCCTGCCCGCTCAAGCGCAGCAGGCTATGCCCGAGAACAAGCCACAGCCGATTGTCTGGTACAAGATTGACGCCTCGCTCAAACTCGACGATCAAAAACGACCTACGATGATCGAAGGCCACGAACTTCTCACGTGGCTCAACGATTCGCCGGATACGATTTCCGAGCTTCAATTCCACCTTTATCTGAACGCCTTCAAAAACGAGAAGAGCACATTCTTCAGGGAGTCGGGCGGCGAGCTTCGCGGAGACCGTTTCGAACCGGGCGAGTGGGGCTGGATTGATGTGAACTCGATGAAGATCGTTGACGGAGAGGACCTTACAGGCAAAATCGCATTTATTCATCCGGATGATGACAACGCTGACGACCAGACGGTAATCCGCGTGGGGCTGGCAAAGCCTGTCACGCCGGGCGAGCAGATAACGCTCGACATCAGTTTCGTTTCAAGGCTGCCTCGCGTGTTTGCAAGGACCGGCTACTGGGGCCGGTTTGCAATGGTGGGTCAGTGGTTCCCAAAGATCGGCGTGTGGGAGGGGGTAGGCGAACGGCACGTTCAAAAGGCCGGGTGGAATTGCCATCAATTCCACGCTACGAGCGAATTCTATGCAGACTTTGGCGTATTTGATGTCAACCTGACCGTGCCGCCCGTCTACAAAGATAAAATAGGGGCGACCGGAAAGCTCCGCTTCGAGCGTTCCAATGAAGACGGCTCTATAACATACAATTTTTTTCAAGAGAACGTGCACGATTTCGCCTGGACCGTGGACGCCGGGTACATAAAAGAGGTTCGCACCTTCAACGCCGAGCAACAGGTGACCGAGCAGGAGATTCAGGCAGAAGCCGCGCGCCTCAAATTGCCCGAGGATCAGATCAAGCTCAAGAATGTCGATGTGACCCTTGTGATTCAACCCGAACACCGGGACCAGATTGACCGCCATTTCAAGGCCGCCTTCAACGCCATAAAATATTTCGGATTGTGGTACGGCAAATACCCTTACGACACATTGACGGTGGTTGATCCTCCATACGGGGCGGGCGGCGCAGGCGGCATGGAATATCCCACGCTCATCACGGCGGGCACTACGTGGTGGCCGGGCCACGATCAAAATCCCGAAGGCGTGATCGTTCACGAATTCGGGCATCAGTTCTGGTACGGGCTTGTGGCCACAAACGAATTTGAAGAGTCGTGGCTCGATGAAGGATTCAACACCTATTCGACGGGGAAAGTCCTCGAAACGGCTTACGGCGCGGACGAGGTGGCGTTCAGATGGTGGGGGATTCCGTTGCTTTATTTCCCGGCGGAATTTCCGCATCCAATCGAGGATCGCGTAATCACCCTGCGCGGCAAATTCAACGATCCGATTCTGACGCCCGCCTGGAAGTTTTATAGCACGCTCAGCTACGGCCTGAATTCCTACCCGCGCACAGGACTGACATTGCGTACGCTGGAACGCTTCCTGGGTGAAGACCAGATGGCGCGCGTAATGCGCGAGTACCAACGGCAGTGGCGTTTTCGACATCCTTCGAGTGAAGATTTCTTTGAAACCGTCAACCGTGTCACGGGGCAGGATATGAACTGGTTCTTCGATCAGTTTGTCAAAGGAACTCAGACGCTCGATTACGAGATATCGGATGCGACAAGCGAGCAGCAAGGCGAACGTCTTGGCCTCTATGACGAAAACGGACAGAAGACGGAAGTCAAAGAAGATGATTCCCGGGATAAAAGCGGCGACTATCAAACGGAAGTCTCGCTACGCCGCGTGGGAGAGGCATACTTCCCCGTAGAGTTGCTTTTTACATTTGAAGACGGCAGCCGGATCAGTGCCGCGCCCGTTTCTATGCACGATGGGGTCATCGAGTACCAGTTCAGCAACAGCCGGGACGGAAGCCAGTGGAAAGATTCGTGGGCAATAAAAGATCGCTGGAAGAAACTCAGGTTTTCAACCCCTTCGAAGCTGAAGACGGCTCAACTGGACCCGCACGAAAAAGTTCTGCTCGATGCCAGCATAATTAACAATAGCTGGACAGAGCACACGGGCGCGGGCGCTGCCGCGAGATGGTCTACGGGAGCGATGTTCTGGTTCCAGTCCTTTTTGCAGGCCGTTAGCTTCTTTGGTTGAACGGGGAATGGCGGCGAACCGATGGCCGCAGCCGACGATACTTCCGGGTTCCACTTTATGGATTCCATTTTAGGGATTCCACCATAGGCGAGCGCCCCCTGGACGGGTGAATGCGCTGACGGGTTGAGGCAATATGATCAATTCTTTCATTACCGGAATCAAACGGGCGAGCCTGAGTTGGAGGATGATTCTCCTGCTTCTGGCAGCCAATATTTTATTCGCGCTTCCGCTGGCTGTGCCTGTCTTCCTGTTCGTAGTGCAGACGACCGGGCATACGCTTTTCGCCGAACGCATGTTTGCCGACAAGATTGATGCCGTATGGTTTTCTGACATAGTCAACGGGCAGACTCCTGACTGGTCGGCTCTTGCGACGGGCGCTGAAGTTGGCCTTATGCTGCTTGTGCTGGGCGCGACCTACCTGCTGCTTTATACTTTTTTCGCGGGAGGTATCCTCGAAGTCTACAATTGCAGAGAGCAAGGCTTTAGCATGAGGAAATTCTTTTCGGGTTGCGGGGCCAATTTCTGGCGATTCTTCCGCCTCTCGCTCTTCTCGGTAATTCTTTACGGGCTTGCTTTAGGCATCTATCTGCTCATTATGTGGCCCATCAACAGCGCAAACAGCACAGCCACGACCCAGCGACCCGTCGTGTTTGAAAAATACGCCGCCGGGTTTGTCTTTCTTCTTCTGCTCTGGATGGTGAATATGATAGTCGATTACGGTCGCATAGGAGCGGTTGTGAACCGGCGTAACCGAATGTTTAAGGAATTGCTGAAATCGTCGCGCTTTGTCTTTAGACATTTTCTGAAGACCTTCTCGCTCTATGTGATTCTTGCGGTGGCGGGACTGATTCTCTTCTTTGTTTTCGCCTGGTTGAGGGGCGTCATTCCTCAATCATCCATCCTGGGCGTAGGGTTTGCCTTCATAATCGGGCAGATAGCACTGGCCTCGCGAATGTGGGCGCGGCTGGCGTTTTATGCCGGGGAACTTGATCTTTACAGACAGCTTGTCCCCGTCGTCACGGCAGTAAAGGAAGAGGCCGAGACGGAGATAGAAGAGGTGGCGGCTGCGTCGGAATAGATGATCGAATCGGTCAGAGCGGGTGAAATATCACATATTAGCGCGGGGCAAAATTGGGAATTACGCGAGCCGATAAGGGAAAAGACGCGCCGGGATGGAAGAGCGTATCCGACATACCTCGTTTCCCCTTCAATAATTTTTCCGAACTCCGAAGGGCAGTCGCAGACCGCGACTTCAATCTGGGCGTAGACCCGCTTGCCGCCGCCGAATGGTCGGAAAGTTCCAATACAGGATTCAAGAAAGTATTGATAACCGCGTTGTCGCTTCTTTTGGTTCTCGCCGCGCTTGCCTCGCTGATTGCGGCAGTGGCGCTTGGCGATTACTGGCTGCTTTTTGCCGCGCCGATTCAGGTCTTTGCCTTTTACGTCTCTCACCCGGCATCGCCGTTTCGCAAATGGGTCACGATAGCGGGTGTGGCTTCATTGATTGTGTTTATTGATTTGCTCTTTAACCAGTTTATTACTGCGGCCACGCTTGTGGCCTACGCCGGGTTGACTTTCGCTGCGGTGCGCGCCGCCGCGTATGTGACCAACTCGGCCTTTCGCAAAGCCTTGCTCGCCGATGAAGACCTGTTCCTCTTAGCCTATGCCAACCGCGCCTGCTCGTTGCGTGAAAAGAGATCGGATCGCATTTATATGAACAGCGCGAACCGGCCTGCATAGATCAGAGGCGTGCTTGACCGTCGTTGCGCGAGCCGCTTAGAATCGAATCACCGATTGACGGAACGATCAGTTTCAGGAGATCAGACAGTAGTGATAGATCAGGAAATATTCGAAGATGACTTTTCAAAGCCTGCCCTGCCAGAGCAACGGCGAAGGCTACCGTGGCCGCTTTTCGTCGTGGCGGCGCTTTTCGTCATAGTCTCTTTCTTATCGTGGTACGGGTCGTGGTTTGGTCGTTCGCTTTCCGATTCTCAACTCGAATCCTACCTGAGCGATACCGAAAAGCCTCGCCACGTGCAGCACGCGCTTTCTCAGATAGCCGACCGCATAATCAATGGCGATCAGGCGGTAAAGCAATTCTATCCGGCGGTCATCTCGGCGGCTAAGAACCCTACGCCGCAGGTGCGGCTCACCTCTGCCTGGACTATGGGCCAGGATAACACCAGTCAGGAATTTCATTCGGCGTTGCTTCCAATGCTTCAGGACGAGAGCGCGGGAGTGCGACATAACGCCGCGCTCGCGCTGGTCAGATTCGGAGACGCAAGCGGAAGACCGGAGCTTGTTTCGATGCTCAAACCGATAACGGTGCGCGCCGAAGAGGGCGGGACCGTCGAGATGATTCTGGAACAGGAGGGCACGCCCGTGGCCGCGGGCTCGCCGCTCGCCCGCATAACTCTCGATGACGGACGTGTGATGGTCGTGCGCATCCCCGAAGACGGGCGCATTGATCTTGTGAAATCAAACGATGGAGCGCGAGTCGAGGCAGGTGCCGATCTGGCTGTTATTTCGCCCGGCGTTCAACAGGTGGAAAACACTCTGCTCGCTCTTGCCTTGATAGGCCAGTCCGAAGACATCCCCTTTATCGAACGCTACACCCGCGAGATCGCAGGAATGCCCGATCACATACGCCAGAAGGCAGCGGCCAGCATTGAAGAGATCCGCAACCGCGCCACACACTGAATGATTCGTGATTCGTGATTTTATAGAGGCTTGATTGTTACAGACATATTGCAAGCCTTGTAAATCACGCATCACGAATCACGAATCACTTTAGGGATTCAGCATCAGGCCGGTGCGCGATTCCCATTCATCCGTAGGCATCATTTCAATCGCATCCCACGGGCACCCTTCAAGGAAAGTGCCGTCCGGCCCTTTGCTCGTGCATAGCTTGCAGCCTATGCAGAGGTTCGGGTCCACCTCTATACGGCCCAGCGGGAAATAATCCGTATCGTAAACCCAGTACATGCAGGCATCCACGGGGCAATATTCCACGCAGGCCGGAGACCCCGCGCAGCCTGTGCAGTTATCCATGATAACTGCCAGAATTTTCGGTTTCTTTTTTCTGAGATCGGGCCGCCCATGAGACATCGGCTCTAATTTTACCAGCCCCTCGGCCTCTTCAATGACTTGACTCATCTGCTCTCCTGTCGGTTCCTGTTATTGCTGAACGAATGGGAATAAGGGATGGCTCCCGCGCCTCGTTGCTGCACGCTAAATCTATCACAATTATCTCGTTCGGCAAAATGTAGAGCGAAACCGATTTGCTAATTCTTTTGCCGGTTGGCGTCCTTCATCCGCTTGATTCGTTTCAACTCCGCTTCGTACCCCTGACGCTCTTCGGGGGTCAATTGAGAACCGGCTATCTGAATAAATCTCTGCAAGTGCTCTGCGGCTTTCGAGAATTCCTGATCGCTTGTGTAGGCCGAATAAAGCGTGTAATGAGCTTCGTAAAAATCCTTCAGATCGGGCATCGTATCGCTTATCTTCAGCGCCCGCTGCGCGTCCTCAATAGCGTGCTTGATGTCGCCTTTCAGCAGATAATTCTGCGCGCTAGTGTCGAGCACAAGCACGAGGCGATGCTTGTCGGAGAGTTTCTCGGCAAGCTTCAGCGCCTCATCCAGATGAGTTCGGGCTTTGCTCAGATAGGTGTCGGGATCGTTGATCGTAAGATCACGCTCGACCATGCGCGTGAGCGCCTTGCCCAGTATGTGGTGTGCTTCTGCCTCTGCCGGTTCATTTGTATAGCGCCCGCCTCCGAATATCAGGTGCGAAATTGAGAGCCGCTTCAGACTCCCGGATGTAGAGACCTGTTTTCGCGAAACCTCATCGAACAATTGAATGGCTGTTTCCGCCTCTTCGACTGCTCGTTTCTGTTTCTCTTTCGAGTCCTGATAGGTCAATATATCGGCCAGTATCAAATGCGCGGGCGGCGATTTCGGGTTGATAGTTATGGCTCGCCTCAATTGAAGCTCTGCCGCAGCGAAATCTTTGCGCGATAACAGCACATCGCCATAGACCACGCGGGCATAATCGAAATTCGGATGGCGTCTGATGACGCTTCGCAGATCGTTTACAACCTCCTCTACGTTATACCCGGCGTTGAACTTGGCCTCCGCAAGCAGAGTCTGGGTCTCGAAATCTGTCGGGCGAAGCCCTAGCGCCGCCTTGAAAGAGGCTATGGCGGCCTCTTTGCGGCTCAGGGATTGTTCGGCCCGGCCTCGATAAACAAACGCGTCGGCATAACCACCGCCGTTTGCCTGCGCCGCCCGGTTAAACTGCTCGATTGCGTCTTCGAACTTCTGCTTGTTAAAACTGTCAACGCCTTTTACAAACAGAGCCTTCGCATCCCCGGTCGGCTCTTTGTCATCGGGCAGGTAAACGCCCACGACCTTATCGGTAGGCTCTACCAGCGAATCCTCGTCGCTTTCGGTAAAGGTAAGATTGACCTCGACTATTTTCGGTCTTTCGTGATCGACCGTGGCCTTGAGCGTGCGTTTCAGATCTCCCTTTGTAAAGGTGAGATCGCGCGCGCCGACTTTTACCATCACCGCGCGCTGAGTTCCCGCGTCGAATGTGGCGAACGCCTTTCCGTCAATCGCTACCTTGACCCCGTCCACATCGGGCGTGCGAATGACCATCAATCCATAGTCGTCGGGGTTGCCGGTCGCGGCAACATTTTCTGCATAGCTGACTACCGAAAGCGGCAGGTAATTGGCGGCGATGGCCGTGGTGTTGGCCTTTGGATGCTGCTTGTTGTCGGTGAGGCGAGGCACCTCATCGCGCAGGTAGGCCTGAAGCTCGTTGAAGGTCACCTTACCGTCAAAGTTTGTATCGGCATCGCCCGCAAGACCCTGAAGCATGCAGTAAGTGAACACGCCCTGATTCAAATTGTCGTTCTCAAAGGACTGCTCAAGTTGATCGGCGGCAGAGATATAGCCGACGCCGCTCGCCACTTCGTTCATCTCTTCGATATAGCGGGCATTGGCGCGAATCGACGAATTTGATGTGTCGCGCCCGGCAAGCTGCACGCCTCCGCTGTGACAGGTGTCGGACAGAACCAGCCCTTTTTTGGCGGGCACTTCGCTTACCGTCTGGCGAAAGGCTTCCATCTTGAGCATGCTGTTTTCAGGGTTGCGCAGGTCGCTGTCGAAAAGCACGAAGTATGGAATATCTACTGTAGTGTTGGAGCCGGGTTTGCGATAAGGGATAAGCGCGCCGTGCGCCGCTATATACAGCACGAAATAATCGTTTGGCTTTGCCTGTTTCAAAGAGGCGAGCGCCCTTTCGACATTTGCCTTTGTCGCCTGCTCGTCTTTGAGCAGTATCATGTGGCCGCCGTCTTTTTCATCGCGGAATCCGCCCCCTTCGGGACTCTTGAGAAAATCATAGATCGACTGCGCGTCGTCGGCCGCGTTCTTGAGGTTGGATATTCGGTAGCCGTCAACGTTCTGATCTCCCATCTGATAACGCGACACGCCGATCAGCACGGCCCACAAACCAATTTCCGCCTGCTTCCCATCTTTTACTTCTTCGGGCGTCGCGCCCACCTTTATCTTCAGGCCGCGCCCGCGTTCATCTTGTTGCCCGGCTAAAGCGTTCGTTGTGAGGAGAAGGGAGGCGATTAGAGGGATTGTAAAAAATACTGCCTTTTTCATTAGATTTACTCCAGGCTGTGTGATTCGCTTAAAGTCTGAAATTTCAAGAGCTTGTTTTTAAGCTTGTCTCTAACTGGAACCGAAGTCCAAATCTGACTACGGGTAAAGGTGAGTCGTTGGATTGCCTTTACCTCAGCATTTTAACCTGTCGAGCGATTCACGACACTTTAAGCTTTCAATAGAACTATATCATTGTCCGTTATCAATCGGGCAAGGTCAACAATATCAAGGGCAGACTCGAATCAGATCCGCGAAAATCCGTCGCATCCGCGTCATCCGCGGCCTATTTCAACACGCCTTTGCTTAAACTCAACTTTTAACATTTCTTCCACCTGTTGTGGGCTACTCAAAAACTGAATGGCCCTGGTGGGAATAGGCCACGAATGACACCGACGCAACCGGATGATGTGAAGCGATTCAATCCGCCCGCGTGTGGAAATAGTATGGTTTTGCGCCTCAAATAGCCTGTTTTGGCGGCACGCCTATTGCTCCATAAGTTCGAAGGCAAAAGTGTGACCGCTGCATGGAGAGATGCGAACTCAAAGTGACAACGATTGACAAAATAACCGCGCCCGGATCGGAAACCGTTCCCGGGCCGTAGAGGAGTGAACAATGAACAGAGTGAAATTTATGGTACTGGTTGCGAGCCTCGCGCTTATTGCTGCTTTTACGTTTGGCTGTGATATGCACGGCAACACGAACGAAAACAGCAACCGCACCGCAGCAAACAAAAACGAGAGCGCCAGAGCGAATCGCGGCAACAAGAACGTCCCCCGCGACATCTCGAAAGAGGATTATGAGAAAGATAAAGAGTCATACGAGAAACAGGCAAAAGACCTCGGGCGCAAGATAGGGACGGGCGCAAATGACCTGTGGCTGTGGACCAAGACCCGCTCCGCGCTTGCTTACGCCGACGATCTCGACGATGTGACTATTAATGTAGACGTGGAAAACGATGTAGTGACATTGAGCGGAACCGTTCCCAACGACTCGCAAAAAAGCAGGGCTGAACAGGTAGCCAAAAGCGTCGAGGGCGTAAAGAACGTTGTAAATAACATCAATGTCTCAGCATAATCGTTTTTATGGCAGACGGAACCGAAGAAGCTCTGAGAGGCTATCACTCGCACCTGTGCAGGGGCTGTGAAATTGAATGGGAATGCGAGGAAGAGGATTGCGAATTAGAGACGCAGACTCTGTGTCTGAATTGCTATGACCGGTTTCATCCCGACGAGTCGCTGGCTAAATGGAGACCGAGCCACGGATGATTATGGATGCCCGAAAGGTATTTGAATGGTTGGTTCCCACCCGTTCTTATCCACAATCATCCGTGGCCGTCGCGGTTTCTCTTAACCTCTATTCATATCTGAGCGCCACGCCGGGGTCTATTTTGATTGCGCGCCGCGCCGGGATATAGCAGGCCAAAAGCGCCACCGCTATCAGCAACAAAGAGATGCCCGCGAAGGTCAGCGGGTCTGTTGCCGTCACGGCAAACAGCAGACCCGACAATACCGATGTCATCAATAGCGCGGCTATCAGACCTATTATTACGCCTGCTGAGGCAAGGATCATCCCCTGACCTACGACCAGTTTCAAGATGTCGCCTGCTTGCGCGCCCAGCGCCATCCGCAGGCCGATTTCGTGCGTGCGTTGTGTTACGGTGTAAGACATAACGCCGTAAATGCCTACGGAGGCGAGCACGAGCGCGACCCCGGCAAAGATTGCGAGCAGCAGCATATTGAAACGCGGCCCCGCTATCGACTCGGAGACGATCTCTTCCATCGTCTTGATTTCAGCTACAGGTTGATTTGGGTCTATCGCTTTGATCTCATTTTGCGCGGCAGTCGCGAGGCTCAACGGATCGGTAGAGGTTCTCACAAGCAGATTCATAAACGAATATGTCTCTCTGCGATTGGGCCAGTAGATCATCGGGCGAATCTCGCCGTCAAGGGATTCGGCCCTGATGTCTCCGACTACGCCGATGATCTCGTCCGGTCTGTCATCACCCCAACTGATCGAGAGGCGCTTACCTAGAGGGTCTTCGTCGGGGAAATACTCGCGGGCCATCGTCTCGCTGATTATCAGCACTCTCGGAGAGTCATTCGTATCGCCTTCTGTAAAGAGTCTCCCTTTCAGAAGCGGAATCCCCATGGTCTTAAAGTAATCGCCGGAGATCACTCGAACGTTGGTAACGGGTTTTTCACCAGGGGGCGGTTCGGGCCGATCCGTGACATAAAAAGAGGTGGCCGATCCCGGGCCGGTCAGGGGCAGGAAACTGACCGAGCCAACAGAGGTAACACCGGGCAAGGCGGCGATGCGTTGCTCGGCCTGCTCAAAAAAGGTGTAACGCTGCTGGTCTTCGGTGTAGGTCGAGCCCGGAAGCAACACTCTCATTGTCAGGAGATTTTGCCCGTTGAATCCGGGATTGACCTGTTGAAGTTGCAGGAAACTTCTTATCATCAATCCCGCGCCTATCAGGAGGATGAGCGACAGCGCGACCTCTGCGACGACGAATGCATTTCGCGTCCGGCTGCGGACCGCGCCCGCGCCGCTTCTGCCGCCTTCCTTGAGCGCGTCGTTCAGATCCGGCTTTGAAGCCTGAAGCGCGGGCAACAACCCGAAGATCAGCCCGGTAAGAATCGAAACCCCAAGAGTAAAAGCCAGCACACGAAAATCAATCCCCGTCTCGTCGAGGCGTGGGATCTCTCGGGGGGCAAGCGCGACAAGCAACCTTAGCCCCCAGTAGGCCAGAATCAATCCGCCCACTCCGCCAAGCACGGCGAGCAACAGGCTTTCCGTGAGCAATTGTCTGATTATCCGCCGCCGCGCGGCTCCGAGCGCCGTTCGCAGGGCCATCTCTTTCTGGCGCGAGGCAGCGCGAGCCAACAACAGATTGGCTACGTTTGCGCAGGCAATCAGCAGTACAAAGGCCACGGCCCCGAGCAGTATCAAAATGATCGGCCTCACTTTGCCTACGACCTGCTCGTGGATCGGAACAAGGTTTACGCCCCAGCCCGAGTTGAAATCGGTGTAGGTCTTTTCCAACTGCGCGGCTATCGCAGACATCTCCGCCTGTGCCTGTTCAATCGAGACGCCGGGTTTCAATCGCGCTACAGAGGTAAGGAAACGGCCCGATACCTTTCGATAGTCAGTAGCCGGGTTTATGCCATAAGGGATCCAGACTTCGGTTTCCTTGTTCAGGTAATTGAAATCCGGCGGCATTACGCCCACAACCGAATAGCTCTTTCCGTTGAGCGTGATTGACTTGCCGATGATTTCCGGGTCGCTTCCGAACCGGCTTTGCCACAGTCGATGGCTCAGTATCGCGGCGTAGTTGCTTTCAGGTCGGCACTCTTCTTCGGTGAAGGCTCGACCTATGATCGGCTGCACTCCCAGAACGGAAAAGAAGTCGCGGCTTACGATCTGACACGGCAACTCTACAGGTTCGCCCGCGCCGGTCAGGTTTATGCGGAAACTGATTATCGCCGCCATCTCTTCGAATACGTGATTCTGGTTTTGCCAGTCGAGAAAATTGGCAGGCGACACCACGTTGCGGTCGCGGCCTCTGACATAGTTGTGTTCCCAGACCATGACCAGCCGGTCAGGCCCGCTGTAGGGAAGCGACCTCAGCAGCACGCCGTTGACTACGCTGAAGATCGCCGTATTAGCGCCGATCCCAAGCGCGAGCGCAAGCACGGCGATGGCCGCAAATCCGGGACGCTTTATGAGCATTCGATACCCGTAGCGGAAGTCTTGCAACAAAGTTTCCATGATGTTTCCCCTGCCAGTGCCAGCCGATCAATTACTTCTCAAATCCCACAACGCTCAGTGCCCACGCGGCCTGTCTTCGCACTTTCGTATCCTTGTCTTTCAAGGCTACGCTGAGCGCGTCTGATGCGCGGTTGTCGCCGATAGCGCCGAGCGCCCACGCGGCCTGCTCTCTCACGTCAGAGTCTTCGTCTTTTAACGAAGCGATCAAGTAATCGACCGCGCGGTTGCTCCCTATCGCGCCAAGCGCCCAGGCTGCCTGCTTGCGCACATCCGGGTTAGTATCTCTAAGAGCGTTGTTCAACGCATCCACGGCCCCGTTATCCCCAATGGCTCCAAGCGCCCACGCGGCTTGCTCTCGCACACCGGCATTCATATCCGTGAGCGCCGCGCCCAGACTCGCTACCGAGCGCCTGTCGCCAATTGCTCCGCACGCCCACGCGGCCTGTTTGCGGACCTCGGCGTAATCGTCTTTCAACGCAGAACTCAGCGCCACGGCGGCCTCACCATCTCCGATAGCGCCGAGCGCCCACGCGGCTTGTTCTCTGACATCCGGGTCCGTGTCGCCAAGCGCGCCGATCAAGCCGGTTACGCCGCCTTTGTTCCCGATAGCGCCGAGCGCCCACGCCGATTGCTTGCGAACGCCCGCGCTCGTATCGGTCAACGCGGCATTCAAAGCCTCTACCGAGCGACTGCTTCCTATCGCTCCGCTTGCCCACGCGGCCTGCTCTCTGACATCGGGAGCCTGATCTTTCAGAGACGCGGTCAGAGGCATAACAGCCCTGTCATCGCCAATGGCTCCAAGCGCCCACGCGGCGTTTTTGCGCGCCGTCGATTCCGTGCTGTTGAGCGCGGCAATCAGCGGCTCGACAGCCGGGTCGCCAATGTCTGTAAGAGCAATGGCCGCCTCTTTGCCCGGAGAATAATCTTCCCATTGACAGTTGTTGCACCAGGAATCCTTGTCTCTGTAGAGGCGCGGGTCAACCGGGGTGGCATCGCCCAGCAGCCCTATCAGCGCAGGTATGGCGGCGACAGCCTTAGCGCCCTGTTTTGAAAGTGCGTAAGCGGCAGCCGCCCTCTTTACCGCATCCTGAGATCGCAACGCCTCGATATTTGCTTTCACATCGTCTGTCGCGGCTGATTGCGTTTTCTGATTATTCAACTGGGCATGGACCATCACACCCACGCTCACAAAACTGAGGATAACCATAATGCCGAAAGTCGATCCGGCTCTCTTTATAAGACTGATTTGCATATTCTCTCTCCTTCGATCTCAAATTTGGGGTTAGCAGTGATCCGTGATTCGTGATTCGTGATTTCCTGATCTGCTCCATTTCATTAACAAGAGGGCTCGCCTGGAGTCACGAATCACTCTTCACGAATCACGGATCACTCATATCTGAGCGCCACCATAGGGTCTATTCGAGTGGCGCGGCGCGCGGGCAGATAACAGGCCAGAAGCGCCACTACGCCAAGTAAAAGCGAGACGCCCAGAAAAGTAGTCAGGTCGGCCGGGCTCACACCGAAAAGCAGGCTCCTCATCACGCGGGTCAACGCAAGGGCTCCGATCAGGCCACTGCCGGTCCCCAGAAGTGCAAGCCGGAACCCTTCGCCGAGAATCAGCTTCATGACATCACCACGACTTGCGCCCAGTGCCATGCGAATACCGATTTCGTGTTTGCGCTGTGTGACCGAATAACTGAGAACGCCATAGATGCCCACCATCGCAAGGATCAGCGCAAGCGCGGCAAACAATCCGAGCAGGAGAAGACTGAACCGGGATTCGGCTGTGCTGTCTCCGAGAACCTCATTCATCGTCCTGATCCCTGAGACGGGCAAATTCCTGTCCGCCACCCGGATTTCATTTCGCACCGCGCCGACAATCGACAGAGGGTTTCCTCCCGCCCGAACGACAAGACTCATACTCCTGACGGCGAACTGGCGCTGTGGGAAAAACATGGCGGGTTCGGCCTCCTGGCTGAGTCCCCGGTTCTTAAGATTGCCCACGATTCCCACTACTTCGATATCAAAGGACTCGGGCAGGTATCGGGCAAGAGGCCCGATTGCCCTTGCCCTGTTTATAAGGTGTTTGCCCACGGGTTTTTCATCGGGCCAGTACCTTTGCGCCATCGCCTCATTGATTATGACTACGCCGGGGCGCGAGGCAGCTTCCTGCTCTCGGAATTCGCGCCCGGCAAGCAAGGGTATTCCCATGGTGCCGAAGTAGCCCGGCGTCACCTGATGATATTGCACACGCTGTTCTTCGCCGGGTTGCGGAGGCGGTTGGCCGGGGATTTCAAACGCGATGGGCCAGCCCTTGTCCAACGGGAGGAAGGCCGTCGCGTCGGCTGATTCGACGCCGGGTATAGTCTTGATCCGTTCGAGTAGCTGCGAATAGAATTCCGCTACCTGAGGCCACTCGGGGTAGCTCGACGCGGGCAGTTGCAAATTCAGAGTCAGAAGACCTGACGGATTGAAGCCCGTCTCGGTCTGCTCAAGGCGAAGGAAACTCTTCAGCAAAAGCCCCGCCCCGATCAACAGCATCAGGGCGATTGCTATCTCAGAGACCACGAGAGCCCCGCGCACGCGACGACCGCTCGCGCCTGCTCTCGAATCCCGCCCGCCTTCTTTGAGCGTCTGATTCAGGTCTGCCCCTGATGTCAGCAAGGCGGGAACTATGCCGAATATCAGCCCGGTCGAAAGTGTGAGAGCGATGGTGAAGACAAGCATCCGGCTGTCGATCTGAAGCCCGTCGAAACGCGGAATGGCTATGGGATTGACGGCCATCAAGAGATTGCCCCCGGCGTATGCCAGAAGCAGCCCCAGCGCGCCGCCGAGTATCGCAAGCAATATACTTTCAGTCAGAAGCTGACGAACAAGACGGAGGCGAGTGGCTCCGAGCGCAAGGCGAATCGCTACTTCTTTCTCTCTGGCTCCGGCGCGTGCAAGCAGCAGATTTGCGACGTTTGCGCAGGCTATCAACAGCACAAGAGAGACGGCTCCCAAAAGAATAAACAGTGCGATGCGGAAATTGCCCGCGATCTGGTTGTGAAGCGTTATGACAAAGACACCCCAGCCGGTATTTGTCTGCGGGTATTCCTGTTCGATGCGACCGGCCAGCGCGTCAAGTTCCGATTGAGCGCGTTCAACGGTCACGCCGGGCTTCAGTCGCGCAACTACTTCAAAGAAGCGCGCGCTTCTGATGTGACGGGCCGGGTCCCATCCGAGCGGTCGCCAGACCTGTGTATTTTCGGGGAAGTTGAACCCCGCAGGCATCACTCCAATCACCTGATGAGAGCGCCCGTCGAGCGTGACTGATTTGCCTGTGATATTCGGGTCCGCGCCAAATCTGCGCTGCCACAGGTCGTAGCTGAGAACGGCCAGACTCTCGCCGCCGGGGCGGTCCTCTCCGGGCAGGAATGTGCGCCCCAGAAGAGGCTGGACCCCAAGCACCGAGAAGAAATCATCCGTGGTATCTATCGTGCGGACGCGCTCGGGCTCGCCCGTCTGATCTGTCAGATTGATCTGCGGATACCACCACCCGGCTATCTTTTCGAATATCTGATGTTGCTCTTTCCAGTCGGTAAAGGTAACGGGCGAATCCTGACTCTGTTTCTGATCGCCGGAAAGATTTCTCTCCCATATCATCACGAGTTGATCGGGATTTTCATAAGGCAAAGGCCGGAGCAGCACCCTGTTGACTACGCTGAAGATCGCCGTATTTGCTCCGATACCGAGAGCGAGCGCAAGCACCGCCACCGCTGTGAAGCCGGAGTTTTTCACAAGCGTTCGAAAACCATAACGAAAGTCTTGCAGCAGCGTCTCCATGGTTTTCCCCTTGCTTCTCCGTTCCGTAATCTCAAATCTGAGATTTGAAATTCGAGAGCGGAGAGCGGACAGACCTCACCTGAGTGACGGCGAAAGTCGTCATCTGTTTCTGCCGCACAAAAAGGTTTTCACCGATTTTGTACGGCTTTTGGACTTTTCGAAAAATTAACCGTGTTCGGCTAAAACAGTGATAGCGTAATTAAATTTGAATCGGCCGCGAAGACCGATTCCGGCTTCTTATTTAATATCCGAAAGCGCGGAAGCTGCCTGTCGTCTGACATTGGCGTTTTCGTCTTTCAGAGCCGCGATCAAGGCATCAACCGCTCGACCATCTCTCAGGTCTCCGAGCGCGGACGCCGCCTGCATCCGTACGTTCGGATTCTGATCTTTCAAGGCCGTGATCAGAGGCTCTACGGCGCGTGCGTCTCTCAGGTCGCCCAGAGCCGAAGCGGCCTGCATGCGAACGTTTGCGTTTTCATCCTTCAACGCGATCAGCAGGCCGTCAACGGCGCGCGAGTCTCTCAAGTCTCCGAGCGCCGAGGCTGCCTGTAGCCTGACGTTTGGACTGGCATCCTTCAAAGCAAGGACCAGCGCGTCAGCGGCGCGAGCATCCCTCAAATCTCCGAGGGCCGAAGCGGCCTGCATGCGAACGTTTGCATTCTCGTCCTTTAAGGCAGCCATCAATCCTTCTACGGCGCTCTTGTCTCTGATGTCGCCGAGCGATGAGGCGGCCTGCATGCGAACGTTTGCGTCTTCATCTTTTAACGCGGCAATGAGAGGGGCGACCGCGCGCGAGTCCTTGATATCGCCGAGTGAAGATGCCGCCTGCATCCTCACATGTGGGCTCTGATCATTCAGGACCGCGATCAGAGGATCGACCGCGCGCTTGTCCCTGCTCGACCCAAGCGCCGAGGCTGCCTGCGCGCGGACGTTTGCGTCTTCGTCCTTTAGAGCGCCGATAAAAGCCTCCACGATGCGATTCTTCTGATCCTGTTTTTCGGGCGAAGGCTCCTGATCGGTTTCATTATCGTTTTCAACATCATTTTCATCCGAGTCGGAATCCTTTTCATCTGCCAGGACGGCCTGTACGGCTGTTTCGACCGCCGTAGCTATTTCCGCTTCGGTCATCCCGACTTTGACGGCGTTTGCCGCCGCGAGTTCTGCTTTTGTTCTGATCTCTTCGGACTGCGCGTCGGTCTTCTCGGAAGAGAGCTTCTGATTTATCGCGGCTGCTATCTTTTGCTCTACCTTCTCTCTTGTTGCGCGGGAAGATTCCGATTGTGAAAGAGTTGCCGGGTCGGGAGTAATTGCTTCGGTAGCAACTATAGTCATGTGCGCGCCCGTGGCTACTGTGACGAGCGCCGAGATTACGATGAGCCCCGCAAAGAGGCCGGGGAAACGATTCGAATGCGAGGAGGGGATGCCTGCAAGGCGGCGGATACGATTCAAGAGAACACCTCCGGTTGCAGCTACGGCCAGTTGCGGCCCGTTGCTGCGAAGCTGCTCGAGCTCGGTCAGAGCGCGAGCATATGTCAACACGTCTCCGCAGAGGGCGACCGCTACGTCATCGCAGCTATTCTCGCGTTCGACCCGCATGCGATGCGAGACCCACCAGACCGCCGGATGATAGAAAAGCAGCGTTTCTATGACCGTCTGCAAAAGGTTTATCAGATAATCGTGACGGCGGATGTGAGCGAGTTCGTGCGCGAGTATCGCCTCCAGTTGTTCTGCGGTCAGACCTGTGAGGGCGCTCGCGGGCAACAGTATTACCGGGCGCAGCCAGCCTATGACGGTCGGCACCTGCACCAGAAATGATTCAACCATACTCACGGTTCGGCTTATTCCAAGCTTTCGGGTCAGATATTTGAGCCGCTCCTGCCATTCAGAGTCCACGGGGCGCGAACGTCGCCTCTTTATGTATTGCGCGTTTATCCAACCGCCCAGCAATCTGAGCGAAAGCAGAAGCACGCCCAAAAGCCAGATCGTTATCAGTGACGGCAACACCGGCTCGATTCGCCCATACATCATCTCCAACCAGGGACGCGAAAGCGCAGGCATAGAGGTCATCTGTTGCCCGGAAGCGATCTCGCTCACCGAAGGAGCGGGCAACATAATGTTTTCATCCGAGATGAGAGGAGTGATTTCAGCGGACGGTTTTTGAGAAGGCGCGCTCAGCAGGAAAAACGTAACTACCGGCAGAGCCAGCATCAAAAGCATCGCCGCAACAGCGGTCAAATACCTCGAATTGGCCGAGCGGTGCCGCAATAATGTCATGATGCCTGCTGAAAGAGTTGCCACCACGGCCCCCTGCCAGATGAAATGCAGCAAGGCCCAGCCCAAAGCCTGCACGGTCGGGTGCGCCATAATGGTTTCGATCATATTCACTTTGCGCCTCCTTCAAGCTCGCTCAGAAGCTGCCGTATCTCGGCCACCTCTTCGGCCGATGCGCTCCTTGCGGCGAGCGCCTGCATGACAAGCTGAGATGCCGACCCTCCAAAAGCCCTGTCGAGCAAATCGCCTACCAGTTGCTGCTGTGTCATCTCTTCCGACAGCCGCGCCTGATAGATATGTGTCCTCTGGCGCTCGTCGCGACGAACCAGCTGTTTCTCCGTCATGATTTGCAACAGCTTTAGGACCGTAGTGTACCCGGTGGGTCTCACCTGATTTAACTCTTCCTGTACATCCCGGACTGTGCTTGGGCCGCGCTGCCATAACACTCGCAATATGGCCAGCTCTGCGTCGGTCGGCCTCGGCGGGTTTCGTCTGCTCACCTTAGAGCCTCCTTAGTCTGATTTTTGTTGCCACCCAGCCTACACGAAACGTTTCGTATTTGTCAACGAAAATCTTCGTACTTCGGTTCCGAAAAAAATGGTAAAGGGTCGTGATAGAATGTGCGGGAGAGATCAGGTAAGATTTTGTAGGAGGCCGAAGGGCGCGTGAGTCGGTTATCAATCAGCATAACAAGCAGAGTGGAGGGCGCTATAAGAGAGCACGCCTTCGAGGCTCGTCCTTTTGAGTGTTGCGGTCTGTTGAGCGGGCGCGATGGGGTTATTACGGAAGCGCACCCGCTTCGCAACGAGGCCGAGCGGCGAGAGTCCAAATATTTCGCCTCGCCCGAGGATTTGTTTGCCGCCATGCGAACGATTCGCAACGCGGGTCAGAGAATGCTTGGCATATATCATTCCCATCCGCGCACCCTGGCATACCCCTCGGCGGCCGACGTTCAGATGGCCTTTTACCCGGAGGCATACTATTTCATCCTCTCGCTTGAGCCGAGAGTCGAGCTTCGCGCTTTCAAAATCGCGGGCTTGAACGTCGAAGATATTGCGATAACTATTGTAGGAGAGGATTGAAGTGAAGAGTGATACGTGATTGGTGATTTACCAGACTTGCAAGTCGGTTTAACCGGCAAACTTCCTGAAAGTCACGCATCACTCTTCACGCATCACGCATCACGGGCAGGGAAATATGACAACGACAAACAGCATAAAGGTCACCGTTCTTTTATTCGGGCAGGCGCGAGAGATGGCCGGGGCCGAGAGCCTTGAGCTTGAGCTTGAACAACCTGCCACGGTTGCGACAGCCTTTGCCGCGCTCAAATCTCGCCACCCTAAACTTGCCGCTATGGAAGAGAGTCTGTTGTTTGCGGTAAACGAAGAGTATGCTTCTCGGAGCGAGCCTCTGGCTGAAAACAACCGGCTGGCGATACTTCCCCCCGTGAGCGGGGGGGAGGCCGAAGAAGACATATTCGAGATCACGCGCGAACCGATTGACATTCCGGGGTTAAGGGCGAGGCTCGTGAGGGGGCCATCGGGCGCAGTCGTGATATTTGACGGTGTGGCTCGCGATAATACAAAGGGGCGGGCTACGCTTTATCTCGAATACGAAGGCTACACGGAGATGGCCCTGCTCACGATGGCGCAGATAGGGCGCGAAGTGCGCGAGCAATGGCCCATCAACCGGCTTGGCATAATTCATCGTCTCGGTCGCGTCGAGATAAGCGAGTCGAGCGTAGTCATCACAGTGGCCTCCGCGCACCGAAATGTAGCATTTGAAGCCTGCCGGTACGCCATTGATCGGCTCAAGAAAATAGTCCCGATCTGGAAGAAGGAATACTTCGAAGACGGTGCGGTCTGGGTCGAAGGTGAGTCTGCGCCGCCCGCCCGCCCGCCCGCCTAAAGAACTATTGAAAAAAGCGACGACTAGGCTATACTCACCCGTGTGAGAGGTCTTCTTTCGGGTGACCTTCCAATAAAATCAGCCTGCCCCTGCCTGTTCCATCTGCCTCGCGTGAATTAAGAATTATGATTATTTCGAAGAAGAAGAAGACCATCCTGAAGCGGGTGATGTGGGTCTTTATCCCAGCCGTGCTCGTGCTCGGTGTAGGCGTAGTCGCCCTGGATTTTTATCTTGTGAACCGGCTGGCGCACCCGGCGAAGACGGAGCTATACGGCTCGCCGCGTGATTTTCAAGTGATACTGCAAAAACCGATGTGGAGCGATGAGAAGTGGAAGAACATGGATTCCACGGAATCGGTCGGCTGGTTTTTGAGCCGGGGACGGCCCGCGCCCGCAATAATACTCTCTCATGGTTACGGCTCTAATCGCTCGGAGTTGCTTACGCTGACATTCGATCTGTGGAAAGCGGGCTATCACGTACTCGTTTACGACATGCGCGGACACGGTGAGAGCCCGGTCAAATGGTCGGGGCTTGGAACCTACGAAAAAGATGATCTGCTATCGGCGATAAAGTTCCTCAAGGGGCTCAAGACCGACAAAGGGGAAGAGCTTCTTGACGGGCGCGTAGGTCTTTACGGTGTTGATCTTGGCGGATACATTTCTCTCGTGGCCTCGTCGCAAGACCCGGTTGTAAAGGCGGTCGTGGCTGATTCGGTTTACCCGGACGTGGCCCGTTTTATCAACTTTCGCACCAAACAGCTTGTAGGAAGCGGCAACGGATGGGTGAGCCGACTTGTAGATTCCGAATGGACGCAAAAATTGAACGAACTCGCGATGCAGCTTTACTTCATGAGACGTGAGGATTCGGGAACGGCTATGGAAGCCTTATCCTCTACGACCGGGAGGCGCATCCTCTTTATCACCTCGAAGGACTCCGGCCCGCAGGAGGAAATGACGCGAGAACTGCACGATCAGGCCAAAGAACAAAAGGCCATAATCGAAGTCGAAAATACCCGGGTGAACCGTCTTTATGATAAGGCATCGCTCGATTATGATGCCCGCGTGGTGGCATTCTTTCAGCAGGCGATACCGGTCACATCGGAGAAACTCGGACCCGTGGCCCGGGCTAATATGAAGTAAGCGATAGGAAAGCCTGTATAAAGGCCTGGCTGAAATCTCAAATCTCGGATTTGGGATTTCAGTCTTTTGGTTTCAACCGCAATCTGATCGCGTTTATATCATCCTGTGTCCCGATCAATTCAGTCTCAAATCTTTTATCGTTTTTAAGATCGATTACCCATCTTGTCGGAGTGATCACTATCAAACCGGGATGGACCTGCAAGGCTTCGGCAAGCAGGGTCGGGTCCAAAGCATTCAGTACATTGTCATCGCCTACGCCGCATACCACGCGGCCTTCGGCGTAAAAGACGGGGGCGAATTCCTTTTTGACATAGAAGGCGATTTTCTCACCCGGTTGAAGCGCCGCAGCCGCTTGAAGCGAAAGCGATTTCAGGCTCAACTCATTCTCAAGCGCCGGAAATAATAGAATCGACGATGAAAAGATCAGGCTTGATATTACTACGGTCGTGCCGACGACAAAGGCTCGTCTTCGCGCCGAGACGAGCATTGCAGCAGCGATCAGTCCCACGGCTAGCGGCAACCAGCAAAGCGCATTTTCCAACCCTGTCGGATTGATCGCTTCTTTTTTGAGATACCAGATAAATGCCGCGCCGATCAGAATCAACATCAGGGCGGTAAGCCCCGCCCCCGCTTTTAGAGATTTGCTCCGCTCGCCCTGCCAGAATCGCTCTACCTCAACGCCCAGAATGATCGCCATCGCAGGAAAGACGGGCAGGATATAGCCGGGCAGTTTTGATCGCGAAAAAGAGAAAAATACCAGAGGGACCGCTACCCAGAGCCAGGCCAGCAGCAGCAGCGAATCACGCTCACATTTTCGGGGCGCAAGGGCGCGCAGCCGCCCGAGCGCCGGGATCAGGAAAAAAGTCCACGGCAGCGCCCCGGCAAACACGATAAAGAGGTAAAAATAGACCGGCTGCGGGTGGCCGTACTCGTTTGTCAGATAGCGGCGGAAATGATGTTTTATGAAAAACTCGTTTATAAAATCCCATCCGTTGCTGAGCGTAACAGGAAGATACCAGACCGATGCGACTGCAACTGAGATAGCAAGCCCTGCCGGCCAGTGCCACCACCTTGTGCGCGAGAGTCGTCCCGAGAGCAACAGATATAATCCAAAAATCGCGACCGGCAAGACTATCCCGATCAGCCCTTTGGCAAGCATTGCCGCTCCGATTCCTGCCCAGCATAAGGCCCAGTAACCTGTACGGACGCGCCCGCTTTCAAGCGTAGACATATATCCCGCGACGAGCGCCAGTCCCATTGTTGCCGTAAGCAGCATGTCCGGGTTGCAGGCATGTGCGTACCCTATAAATAGCCCGCTTGTTGCAAGCACGAGCGAAACGATCAGGCCGAATCTGGGGCTCGCACAGCGCCACAGCGCAAAGCATAGGAAGAGCGCCAGCGCCAGCGCCGAAAACGCCGCCGGAAAGCGCGCGGCAAATTCTCCTACGCCGAACAGGTGATAGGCCCCGGCTGCCATCCAGTAGAGCAGGGCAGGTTTTTCAAACCACGGGCATCCGCACAATCGAGGCGTTATGTAATCGCCCGTGGCGAACATTTCGCGCGCAACTTCGGCATATCTGGGCTCATCCGGCCCTATGAGCGCGAGCCGATTGATGCCGAAAAAGAGCGTCAGACTCGAAAGGATTAACAGCCCCGCCAACAGGTAAAAGTACCGCTTGGCAGCGGGCGGCGGCTCATCTATTATGTCTAGTCTGCCGAGTGGGGCGGCCTCCTGCTTTGAGGAAGATTTGGTGTCTGTAGGCGAAGCGCTTTCTGTAAGCGGTCTCTGCACGAATTATTACGTCTCCGAAAATCGAATGTAGCAGGCGAAAATCCAATCTTTTTTGATTTAGGGCCTGACCAGAGACTATACCGGCCGAATGAGCGTCAGTAAAAGTAAAACCGGGAGTGAGATGCATGACTAGAGTAGCTGTTGTGGGCGCAGGCCATTTCGGGCGCGAGCATGCGCGCATATACGCCGAATCCAGACAGGCGCGGCTTGTGGCCGTTTGCGATCTGCTGGAATCAAACGGCGGGCCTGTCGCTCGACAATTCGGCGCTCGATTTGTCGAGGATTACCGCGAATTGATAGGCCAGGTTGACGCGGTCAGCCTGGCTGTTCCTACATCGAGCCATCACAGCCTGGCCTGTGATCTGTTGAAAGCCGGAATCGCGGTGCTTGTCGAAAAACCGATTGCCCGAACCCTTGAAGAGGCCGACCAGATGATCGAAACGGCCCGGTCAGGCAAGGCCGTCTTGCAGGTAGGCCATCTGGAACGCTTCAACCCGGCAGTCGAAGCCGCAAGCCGCATCGTGACCCGGCCTATGTTTTTCGAAGCTCATCGGTTGAGCATCTTCACTCCGCGAAGCCTCGACATTGATGTGGTGATGGATTTGATGATCCACGATATTTACGTGGTGCTTTCGCTTGTTGAAAGTGAGGTCGCGGAGATTCGCGCGGCGGGCGTGGCGATACTTACGCCTCGCGTAGACATTGCCAACGCTCGAATCGAGTTTGAAAACGGCTGTGTGGCAAACCTGACCGCGAGCCGCGTTTCGGGCGAACGGGTGCGCAAGCTCAGGTTTTTCCAGCCTCACGAGTATGTGGCTATCGATTACTCGGCGCAGGAAACATCCGTCGTTGGAGTGAGCCCTTCGCCGGAAGGAAAGCTTGAATTCAACAGCCGCGTGCTTGAAGTCGAGCGCGACGAGCCGTTGCGGCTGGAAATAGAATCCTTCCTCGCGGCAGTAGAAGGCGCTCCCGTAAAGACTACAGGTGAAGAAGGGCGGCGTACGCTTGCGCTTGCGACAAGCATAAATGAAAAGATTCGCGAGCACGCGGGCAGGGCCGGAGTGAAGGAAGTCATCTAAATCATACGACAAGAGATTGGCGCAGATGAAAGTGCGTGTGAAGAGTCGAATTCTTTCTCGTTCTTCACTCTTTTAATATCTCGGTTCTAAACAACGGCTGGCCCGCAAGCGATATGTAAAAGCTATAGACGGCTATAGTCAATAAAACCACGACCGCCATCAGGGTCTGTCCGGCATACCAGCTTGAGAGAGTCGTGGTCATAGCAGGGTAATAGCTCAAACTGAAAAAGAATTGCAGGGCGATGAGCGAGAGCAGCCCAAAGCGAAAGGCCGTAATGACATAGCAGGTCGCGATTGCCGCGCCAAATATCCAGAGATACCACGGCTCTGTGAAGAGAAATGCCAGTACCATGATGGTAAATTGCACCAGCCACAGCACTGCGGCGGCGAGCCTCTCTTTTTTTAGCACGACAAAAAAGAGCAGGATCAGAAATAGATAGGCCAATCCTATAAAAAAGCTCCTCGGCAAAATATCAGACAACAGAGCCGCAAAAAACGTTGGCACTCCTCCTGCAAGGGGGGCAAATCCCAGAGTTCTTTTTTGCGGCTGTCCCAGCAGTTGAGGCAATACAAAGCTGCAATAGATTGACAGCGTATGCCCGAATCCGAATAGCCCCCCGATCAGGATATCGCGTCCGACCATAGGGTCTCGAAACTCTCCGGCAAGCAGCCTGTTCCACGAGATCATAAGCCTCGGCCACTTGCGGCGCGCATACGGCTCAAGCGCGATGTAGATAAGCCATTGCAGCCCGGCAAGCGCAAGCGCCCACGCTATTATCTGATACAAAATATTCAACTCGCCTGAGAGCGTGGGCACGTGATCGACTAAAATGAGCGATCCCGCGAGCGTTACAGAGAAGACAAACAGGCTGATCCGAAAGGCTCCCCGGCGGTCGCCCCGTCCGAGTTTTAAATTATATCGAGCCAGAAACAGGGCCGCGATAAGCCCGCAGATAAAAGTGATCGTGAGAATTATTGCCGCGGCCCTTTTGCCTGAAATTGACGTGACCTCTTCCTGCCTGAGCGGTTTTGACCACGGCATCACAATCTGAAAATAGACGGGCGCGCCCCGATAAGCTGCCGCTTCTATCCGAACTGGGTTACGGGGAAGCCCGGGATATATCCCCGTCCATGCGGCGCGGCTGTCAAAGCCCACGGGCGGAACCCAGAGCGACTGGGTGACGGTGAAATCCGCGATGTTCAACCCGGCTTCGGAAAAAAGCGCGCTCCAGTCCGGCGATTGCGCCGGTTCGCTCTCTCCATCAACCTGAGGCGGAACGGCCTGAAATTCAAGCAACCGCCCCAGTGTGTCGAGCCTTACGCTCGCCATATTTGATACTTCCATCGGCGGGTCGGTGAGCGACACATTTTCGTGGCTGATGGTCTCGAGATATCGCGGACTCTGGCGATACCAGAAATAGAAGAGAGCGGGCTGTCCGTCCCCTAATCTTTTTATCAGTTCGTCTTCTGTGTCTCGCGCTTTCGCGTATTTGAAGTACTCGGCATCCTGGCCAAAGCCATAAGCCGTATCAATCGGGGTCTCGCTATAGCCGAACCTGTTGAGGATATTACTCGCGCGCTCTGCGAGCACATCTGGAGATTTATCGAATGGAACAAGGTTTTGCACTGCTGCCTTATCGGAGTAAATGACGAAAAAAGCAAGCAAGGCAATTATGCCCGCAAGACAGGCAATGGCCGTTGTGGGGCGGAGCGCTCCCTCTTTAGGCGCGGCCGCTACCATCTCAGGCGAAGGCGTTTCGCCCGCCGCTATCGCCGCCGCGAGCGGGTCGCCGCCCGGCAGCGCCGCCGCTACCTGCAAGACCGTCTGCGGTCGCTCTTGCGGGTCTCGCTCAAGACAGCGCAGTATGACTCGCTCTACAAGCGGGTCAATCTCTTTTACGAAGCTCGAGATGCTCGTCGGCGTAGTCGATTCCTGTAGCCTTATCAAATCTTCGAGAGTCGAGGCTTCAAAAGCCCTCTTGCCTGTGAATATTTCGTAAAGCACAAGCCCAAGCGAGTAGAGGTCGCTGCGCGTCGTCACCTCTCGCCCGGCAAGTTGTTCCGGTGCCATGTAGGCCGGGGTCCCTTCTCGTACCTCGTGGCCCTCGAATGTGTCGGCCAACCCGGCGAGCCCGAAATCGGTTATTTTGGCCCTCCCTCGCCCGTCGATCATCACGTTTGCCGGTTTCAGGTCGCGGTGCAACACGCCCTCCTGATGAGCGGCTGAAAGCCCCGCGCAAAGCTGAGAGGCTATCTCGACAGCCTTGTTTTCAGGCAATCGCCCGATTCTTACAAGCAGGGAAGCGAGGTCTTCGCCGTCGATGTATTCCATCGAGAGGAAGTGCCGCCCGTGGACTTCGCCTATGTCAAAGACGCGGCAGATGTTCGGATGAGAGATCTGTCGAGCGATACGAACTTCCTGATGAAAGCGGGCAAGCACGTCCGGATTTGCAGAGAGTTTATCTGGCAGGAATTTCAAGGCGATGGGCTGAGAAAGTTTGAGATCGTCTGCGCGATAAACCTCGCCCATGCCGCCTCGTCCGACCAGCCCGATTATGCGATAGCGGGACGCGAGGATTGTGCCGGGAATGAAAGAGCCGTCATCGCCGCGCGACGGCTCTTGATGATCGAGCAGATCGGCGGCATCGTTTACCAGTGTGGGGATAAAGTTGCCTGTAGGCTGCTGATGATTGAGCAGCGATTCGACTTCGCGGCGCAACACGTGGTCACCTCCGCAGGCTTTATCGAGAAAAGCGGTGCGGTCGGCAGGGTGGCGTTCAAGTGCCGACTCGAAAAGCTCTTCGACTTGTCTCCAGCGATCAGGTGTCATGGCTTCTGGGGTGTGCGTGACTGATGCTCTACGACTTGCTGATTTCTCTGTGCAGCCAGGCCTCTGCCAGTCGCATCTGACGTCTGACGGTGGCCACGGAAATCTCCTCTACCTCGGCAATCTCCTCGATGCTCAGCCCGCCAAAGTATCTCATCTCGACGATCCGGCTCTTTCGCTGGTCGAGCCTCGCCAGATCGCTCAGAGCATCATCGAGCGCTATCATATCTTCGGAGCGGTCCTTGGAAAAGACGGTTGCCTCTTCAAGCGAAAGGTTTCGCTTGCCCCCGCCTCGCTTTTCCGTCCTGTGCTTTCGCGCATGGTCTACGAGCGTCTGGCGCATCAACCGGGCGGCGAAGGCAAAAAAGTGAGCGCGATTCTGCCACTCTAATCTGTCGTGGCCGACCAGTTTTATGTAGACTTCGTGAACAAGCGCCGTGCCCTGGAGCGTGTGATTCTGGCGCTCGCCTTTGAGATAGTAATTCGCAAGCCGCCGAAGCTCGTCATAAACCATGGGCGTCAGCTTTTCAAGCGCCGATTTATCGCCCTTGCGCCAGTCAAGCAATAGCTGAGTTACTTCATTTGGCGACGGTTTGGACATGCTCTTCTCGCCGGGGCCAGGGATTTGAAGACTCGAACCCGCTAGAGAATAACGGCTCGAAGATTTCAAGTCAACGCCGCTGCCCTTTGGTCCTTCGCTCCTGATGAGCCTGTTAATGGACCGTCTTATGCGATGTAGCCCCGCAACCGAAGCCTCAATAAGAGTATTTCGATTCTTCTGCAACTGTCTCAATGCGTCTTCTCGCTCGGAATATATTTGCATCAACATGAGAGGCGATTTTTCAGAGCAAAATCGCTCAATAGGCGAGACTTTTTTTTGACAGGATTAGATTTGCTTAGACAAGATCCTCTTTTAACCCTGTTAATCCTGTCGAGTAAATGGCGCTGACGGTTAAGGTTTAAGGCTGCCTTGAGCCTCGGCGGCTTCGCGTTTCTGCTGTTCGAGTTGAGCGATTCGACGCTTGATGGTTTCCTGCTCGTTTGAATCCTTTATCTCTCCCAGCGTTCGAACGGCTTCATCAAACTTGAAAAGCCCGGTATAACAATCCGCGATACCATAAAGCGCCCGGACTCGCATCTGTTCATCCCGGGTTTCGGCAAGCAGCTTTTGATAGATCGGCAGCGCCTGCTGATACTGGCCACGCCCTATGTGATAGATCGTGGCTTCGCGCAAATAAGCGCGCTCGCTCAGATCATCGAAGTTCGCCCCCTCGGTGACTTTCGCGTACTCCGTCAGCGCCTGGCTGTAATTCTTCTGGTCGAAATAGAGATCGGCGATTCGCAGACGTATCCGCCTGCGTTCGTCCTGATCCTGTGGATTGAGTTTTTCGTATTCGCCTATCGCTTCATATGAGCGGCCAAGCTCAGCCAGCACCTCCGCAAGTCGCTCGTGGATTACATCGGCCCTTGCATAAGACGGGTTTCCCTCAAGCAAAGCCGTGTAATGAGCCAGCGCCTGATCGTAGCGTTTCAAATTAAATTGATAAATTCCGGCCAACTGAAAGCGCGCTTCTTCCGACTGCCCGCCCGTCGGATTCTGCTGAATATATCGTTCGTAATCTTCAGCCGCACCCTCGTAATCGCCTGAATCCCACGCCTCGGCTGCAAGCTTTAGTGTTTCCGACTCGCTGTGCCAGAGTCTGCCCATCACAAAAAAGAGCGTCAGTATCAGCGCAAGAGCGGCGACGGCGCAGCCAATAATCAGCAAAGGCGACGAGCGCACCCGCTCGATGAGGCCCTTTTTCGGAGTAGGGAACCACCTGTTCATATCAAATCCTCGACCCCCCGGGGCGCATTCATCGCGTACCATCATTAGATATCGATCTCTTCATCTTCGGTCGCAACCTGCTTGCGCTCGATAAGCGAAGCCGACGATACCGAATCGCCGTCAGAGGTGTCTATGATCTTTACCCCTTGAGTCGAGCGCCCGTATTCGCGTATCCCTTTCGCTTCGACCCGGATGAGCTTGCCCTGATTGGTGATGATCAATACCTGGCTCTCATCCGACACGGGAAGCACGGCTACTACTTGCCCGTTTCGCTCGCTGGTCTTCATATTGATGACGCCCTTGCCTCCGCGAGATTGCACGCGGTAAGCGTCGAGCTTTGTGCGTTTCCCGTAACCGTTTTCCGAGATCGAAAGCATCTCGTCGTCATCGGTGACCGCCGCCACGCTTATGACGACGTCGCCTTTGCCTAAAGAGATTCCGCGCACCCCCTGAGCGGGACGGCCCATCGAGCGCACGTCGCCTTCTTCGAAGCAGATAGACTTGCCTTTGTTTGTGGCGAGGAATATCTTCTTGTTGCCGTCGGTCAATTCGATTGCGATCAATTCATCGTCATCGCTTACGCCCATGGCGTTTATGCCGCTCGGACGGATATTTGCAAAATCCGAAAGCTTGGTCTTTTTGATCGTCCCCTTGCGCGTAGCCATAACGACATACTTGCCTTCTTCAAAGGCGCGTACGGGGATGATACCCGCAACCTTTTCGTGCTTTGGCATATTCAGCAGATTGACTATTGCCTTGCCGCGCCCGGCTGCGCCTGCGTCGGGTACCTCGTGTACCTTAAGCTTATAGACCTGCCCGTTGTTGGTGAAGATCATAATGTAGCTGTGAGTCGAGGCTACGAACAGGTGATCCACAACGTCTTCGGTCTTTAGCGCCGCGCCGCGTCTTCCGGTCCCGCCGCGCCTTTGCGCTCGATAAACAGAGACGGGCGTGCGTTTGATATAACCGGAATGCGTCACGGTGATGGCCATATCTTCGTCGGCTATAAGGTCTTCGAGAGTCAATTCAGCGCCCGCTTCGATGATCTGTGTGCGTCTCTCGTCGCCGTATGCGCGCTGCACTTCGCGCAACTCCTTGACGATCACGTTGCGAAGTACCGCTTCGTTTGAAAGTATCTCCTGAAGCTCGGCGATCAGTTTTATGACCTCTCTGTACTCGTCGATCAACTTCTGACGTTCCAGACCCGTGAGCCTCTGCAACTGCATTTCGAGAATCGCCCTGGCCTGCAACTCGGAAAACTTGAATCTGAGCATCAGCGCTTCGCGGGCTTCCTGCGAAGCTTTCGATTTGCGAATTATCGAGATTACCTCATCAAGATGATCAAGCGCCTTCTTCAAACCTTCGAGGATATGGGCGCGGGCTTCTGCCTTCCTCAGTTCGTAACGCGTACGGCGAATTACAACCTCGCGGCGATGCTCGATAAAAATATTGAGCGCGTCGATCAGCGGCAACTCGCGCGGCTGGCCGTTGACTATCGCAAGGTTTATCACGCCAAAGGTCTGCTGCATCGGCGTCAGTTTGTAGAGGTTGTTCAACACTATGTCGGGTATCGCATCGCGTTTCAACTCGATGACTATCCGCATGCCTTCGCGGTCCGATTCGTCGCGCAGATCAGAGATGCCTTCAAGCTTTTTATCATTTACCAGATCGGCAATGCGTTCGATCAGCTTGGCCTTGTTGACCTGATAAGGTATCTCTGTGACGACTATAGCCATGCGCTCACCCGAACGGCCCGCGCGGTCTATCGTAGCGCGCGCGCGCATCACCACTATTCCGCGCCCGGTCTGGTAGGCGCTTAGAATCCCTTCGCGTCCGTAAATGAACCCTCCCGTGGGAAAGTCCGGGCCGGGCACCATACGCATGATCTCGTTGAGCTTGGCCCCCGGTTTTTGAAGCAGATGTATGGTCGCCTCGACGACTTCGGTCAAATTGTGCGGCGGGATGTTTGTAGCCATACCCACGGCGATGCCCGAAGACCCGTTAACGAGCAGGTTCGGAAACCTCGTAGGCAGCACGACAGGCTCCTGACGCGATTCGTCGTAGTTGGGTATGAAATCGACCGTGTCCTTGTCGATATCGGCGAGCATCTCGGTAGCGATGCGGGTCAATCGCGCCTCGGTGTAGCGATAGGCGGCGGCCGAGTCTCCGTCAATCGAGCCAAAGTTGCCCTGCCCGTCTACGAGCGGGTAGCGCATGGAAAAGTCCTGCGCCATTCGCACAAGCGAATCATAAACGGCCGAGTCTCCGTGCGGGTGATACTTTCCAAGCACGTCGCCGACGACCGTTGCCGACTTCTTGAAAGCCTTGTTTGGCTTTAACCCGATTTCATCCATCGAAAAAAGTATCCGGCGATGAACGGGTTTGAGTCCGTCGCGCGCATCGGGCAGCGCGCGGCCAATGATTACACTCATTGCGTAGTCGAGATAACTACGCTTCATTTCTTCTTCTATGTTAACCGGAATCTTATGTGCTGCTTCTGACATTATCTCACTCTCTCATCAATCAGGTTACAGGTTACAGAGCAAAGAACCAGGCTAACCGCTGTGGTTTCTTGCTCCTCATTTACTTTGCGCTTTGCTCCAAAATACCTCTCGCGGTCCAACAAACGATTGTCGGCAGCCACAACTCGACCGAGACAGGCTCGATGGCCCGGCGATTGTGAGGGCCTCATTGATCGGTCTTCGAGGGGGCCGCGTGATAAGAATTTTCGCTTCTCAAGCAAAGAAAATTTTACACTATTCGGGTGGATTTTTCAAAGCCAAAACAGGCTTAAAGTCTAATAAAAATCAGCCATTTACGGGGAGAAATGCGCGGTGTGTGAAACGTGATTGATGATGTCGGATGAATAACTTGAGGGCAGCCCAAAAGACTGCCATGCGATGCGCGAACAACCTGACCCCTCGCAAGGTTTTTTGTCGGTCCCGGAGCTATTCCGCCAGTTTGTAGCCGATGGCGAATCTCCCAATGTAGATGCTGGAATTTCCGTTGTCAGGCGGCGTGATTAATAGAGACCGAACCGAACCGCCTTTGCTTTCCCGTTTTGCCTGCACCGTCACTACCGGGGTTCCGGTCGCGGCCTCGTAAAACCTGACCTCCAGATTTTCTGCGTCAACCCGCTTGTAACCGAAGGCATAATCGCCCGGTTTCAGCATCGTTTCGCCGATCTTTATGGGCACCTGCGTGATAAAAAAGTGCGAGTATTTCCCCTCAGCCGCATAACCGGCGGTTATTATCTGGACCCCGGCGATAAACTTGCCATGCCCGTCCGTAACCCCCGTAGCGGTTCTCATCTCGGTTTCAATCCTCTCTTTTTCGACGGGAGCCCGCGCGGGTATGAGCGATTCAAGCTCCTTTTCGGTAGCCTGTCGCCAGGTTGTGCGGCCTGTCGAGAGCCCCGAAATTGCTGCGAGCAGTATGAGCGACACCGTGAGAATTGCTTTCATAATGTTTGTTCCTCGAAAACCGAACATCGGTAAAAACATTGAATTTATGGCTGAAACGGCTCGGAGGTGAGCCTGCCGAAAAAAAATTAACCGCCGCAAGCGACCCGAATTGCAAAGGAAATTAAGAATTAGTTCGTATCTCTGCAATATTTTCAAGGTTGCGGTGCCTGCGGCGGTAAGCTCTGGTAACTCAAAGCTACTATGAACACCGTAGCCAGAATAGCCTTTGCGCTCCCTTTTGTCATCAGCCCAGAGATTAGAATTTAACTAGTACTTTCGATCTAGTGCTGCTCAGGAGTCTGCCCGTCAATCGAGATGCACAATCCCGCGCTGAATCGCCGTCATGGCCGCCTGTGTACGGTCGCTTACGCCCATTTTGCCAAGAATGTTGTTTACGTGGACCTTTACCGTGCTTTCCGAGATAAAAAGGGCGGAGGCGATCTCTTTATTGCTCTTTCCGTCCACGATGAGCCTTAGCACATCCATCTCTCTCGGGCTGAGTTCGGAGCGAGGCAATCGCTCAGCGAGACGGCTTGCGACCTCGGGCGGGATTCGGGTCTGCCCGGAGTGGACCGCTCTTATGGCATCGACTAGCTGGTCGCCCGGCACATCCTTGAGCAGGTATGCGCGCGCGCCCGCTTGCAGCGCGCGATAAATGTCTTCATCGCCGTCATAAGTGGTCACAACGATTATGCGGCTGTTTGGGAACTCGCTGCGAATCGCTTTCGTGATCTCGACGCCCCCCATGCCGGGCAGCCGCAAATCCATAAGGGTGATGTCGGGTCTATGCTGGCGAAACAGGTTTATCGCCTGCTGACCGTTGGCGGCTTCGGCGACTACGGTCAGGTCCGGGTGGGCGTTAAGTATCGTAGCCAGCCCCATGCGGACCACGAAATGATCATCGACGATCATTATGCGGATAGGATTTTCTTTGCTCATATCAGCAGCTAACTTCAAGATCGACCCGGGTTCCTTTGCCGGGGTCGCTGGTTATGGCCAATTGACCACCGATTCGCGCGGCGCGTTCGCGCATGCCGATCAGACCAAAATGATCGCTGCTCATCGCCCCGGCCCTGTCTGCGTCAAAGCCTCGCCCGTTGTCTGCCACGCACAGCCGGAGGGTCTTTTCTTCAAAATCGAGTTCGACGCGAATCTCGCTCGGGTCGGCGTGTTTTACGGCGTTTGTAAGAGCCTCCTGGCCGATTCGGAGTATATCAGTTTCAGCCGAACCGGGAAGCCGCCGGGGGGTGCCCAATACCCTCAGCACGATGTTTATCGAAGCATTGGCCTTGAGGTGATTGCCAAAGTCATAAAGAGCCGTTGCGAGGTCGCCTTCTTCGAGGGCGTGCGAACGCAGGCCCCAGACGAATTGCCGCGCTTCGGCGAGGCTGAAATTTGCTATGCTGCGAGCAAGATCAAAATGGCGTTGCGCGGCTTCGGGCGACCCGGATAACGATTTTGTGCCAGCCTCTAACTGCATTCGGATGCCGATAAACCCCTGAGCCAGAGTGTCGTGAATCTCTCGCGCCAAACGGCTGCGCTCTTCAAGAACGGCTGAGAATTGAGCCCTCATCCGTCTGATGCGCAACAGATAAATTCCCCAGCTAGCAAGCCCGATTGCCGCGATGCAAAGAGCATAAAACCAGTAGGTCTGGTAAAAGCGCGGCTTGAGATAGAGCATCTGAGATGCGCCCGCCTCGTTCCACACTCCGTCGCTGTTACAGGCTATTACCCGGAATTTGTAATTGCCCGGCGAGATGTTTGTGTAATAGGCGACGCGCTGCCCTCCGGCATTGACCCATCCTTTGTCGTAACCTTCGAGTTTATATCTGAATCTGACTTTTTCAGGGGCCGATAGACTGAGCCCCGCGTAATGGAATTCGAATTTATCCGTGCCTGCGGGCAACTCGATCTTCGCGCCTGCGGGGGCGGGCTGGCCATCGGCCAGAATCTGTTCGATCACAACGGGCGGCAGGTACTGATTTGACTTGATGGCTGCCGGGTCAACTACGGCTACGCCTTTGACCGTGGCAAACCAGAACCTCCCGTCTCTGGCTTTGCAGGCCGCGGGCTGGCCGCTGCTGCTCTGCTTGCTTTCCAGACCATCCGCCGTATCGTAGGACACGGCGTTGATGGACTCGATCTTTCCATCGGCAAGATCGTTCAACTCATCCACCCTGACTCGCGAGATGCACTTTTCCCCGCTCAACCACAGATTGCCGCGCCCGTCGTCGAGTATCTGAAGCACGCTGTCATCAAGCAACCCTTCGCCGGTCGTGTATTTAGTAAACGCGCCGTCCCGAAATCGGTTGAGCCCGCCCCGGCGCGTCCCCACCCAGAGAGTTCCTTTTCCGTCTTCATAAAGGGCCGTGACCGAGTCGTCAGACAATCCCTGCTTTGTGGTGTAGCCGGTAAACTTTCCGTCCTTAAACCTGTTCAGCCCGCCTTCGCGTGTTCCAAGCCAGAGACTGCCGTCGCTTGCCGGACATATCGACAGGATGCTGTCGTCGGTCAGGCCATCCGTGGTTGTATAGAGGGTGAACTCGCCGTCCTTGAGCCCTGTCAATCCGCCGAGAGTGCCTATCCAGAGAGTGCCCCCGCTGTCTTCGTTGATTGCCCAGACGGCATTTTGCGCCAGCCCGTCCTCTACGCTGTAGTTTGTGAATTTTCCGTCTTCGAGTTTCGCGAGTCCGTTTGGTGTCCCCACCCAGATGCGACCGGCTTTGTCTTCGTAAAGCGCCCTCACGATGTTACTCGCAAGCCCGTCTTTCGTGGTGTAGGTGCGAACCTCGCCGTCTTTCATCCGGCTCAACCCGCTTCCGTAACTGCCTACCCAGAGATTCCCGCTTCTGTCCTCCAAAACGGCCCAGGTCTTTTCATCCGGCAGACCGTCTTTCACCGAAAAGGTTGTAAAGATTCTCTCCTTGAGCCGATTCAATCCGCCCACCTCCGTGCCTACCCACAGGCTGCCTTCGCGGTCTTCGCAGATTGAAAGAATGATGTCGGATGATAAACCGTCTTTTGTAGTAAATGTGCTAAAACGCCCGTTTGCGAGCCGGACGAGCCCGCCCGGTGTGCCAAACCACAGCGCGCCGAGATGGTCTTCATAGATGGACCAGATGCTTTCACTAGCAAGCCCGTCCTTTGTCGTGTAGCTTGTGATCTGTCCCGCGTGAAATCGGTTGAGCCCGCCATCGGTACCTACCCATATCTGGCCGCTTCCGTCTTCGTGAATAGACCATATTCGATCATTGGTCAGGCCGTTTGAGGATGTGAAAGATGTGAATCTTCCATCCTTGAATCTCGATAATCCGTTTGCCGTGCCGAGCCATAACCCGCCTCCTTTGTCTTCGTGTATCAGCCGCACGTTATTACTAACGAGCCCGTTTTCAGTAGTATAGTTTGTGAATTTCCCGTCCCTGAATGCTGCCAGACCGGCCGAAGTGCCTATCCACAGATTCCCCGCTCGATCTTCTTGTATAGGGCCTACGCTATCGCCGGGCAACCCGTCGCGCGTAGTGTAGGCGGTGATTTGCCCGTCCCTGAATCTATTCAAACCGGCTGATGTTCCTATCCATATGCTGCCTTCGCGGTCTTCGTATATCGAACCGATGTTGTTGTCGGACAGACCCTCTTTTGTAGTGTAGGCGGTAAATCTGTTCCGGCTTAACTCGATAATTCCTTCCGAAGTGCCTATCCACAGATTCCCGCTTCGATCCTCTGAAAGCACCTGAATTCGATTGCTTGCGATCTGTTCGGTATTCTGTTTATCGAATACCGTGAAACGCAGGCCGTCGAATCGAACCAGCCCCTCTTCGGTCGCAAGCCATAGATAGCCGTCTTCGCTCTGGTGCATCGCGAGAATCGTATTGTGCGGCAGGCCGTTTTCCGTCTGCCACGTGTCGAAACAATACTGGGCCGATAGCTTGTCTTGATCAAAGGCGAAGACTGCCCGTCCGATCAAGGGCAGGGAAATTGCCAGCAGGAGGATAACCCCGATGCCGGTGAATTGCAGACAAACTTTCATAATACATCTGACCCGAGTTTCAGAAGGCTAGCTAAATGCTGTCACACGTTACCCGAAACAATCAAATGTTTTGTTCGATTTGGAAATCGGGAACAGGGCCATTTTAATTTTCAGGTTAACCCACCGAGAATGCTTTGCGTGCTTTGCGCCTCAGCGCGAACCTATTTCTCGCAAAGACGCCAGGTTTTTCATTCGCCACCGAGCGACCTTACGTGATTGCGAGCCTCATCCAGCCAGCGAACGAGTTCGCCGTAGAGGTAATCGTTTGTGCGGGCGGCAAGCGGCAGGTAATAGGCCCCGGTCGTTCGAATGTATCGGCGTTTCTTTTCGGCCCTGGGCGAGTGGGCGAGGAATCTGAGGTTGTCGAGCCGGTCGCAAAGCTTCACTATGGGAGCGCCAGTCGCGCTCGCCGCTTCGATGGCCGCAAGATACGCGGGCAGACTCACATCGTCAAATTTCGTCAGCAGCCAGACGATTTCAGCAATCTCTTCGCCAAACATTTCTGCTATCTGCTCGCGTGTGGTCTCGCTGTCTTCGATCACGTCGTGCAGCAGGCCAGAGCAGATTAATCTGGGCGAATACAACCCCAATTCATCCACAAGCGATACGGCCACTCTGAGCGGATGCACGATGTAGGGAGTGCCTTCATCCCTCATTTGCCCCGTGTGGGCGGCCTCGGCTATCTCGAATGCGCGGCGCACCTGCGCCATCTCTTCTTCGCTCAGACGCGATTGTAATTGCTCGGCCAGATACTCGTATGTTTGTTCGTAGATCATCGGCTTTAGTAAATTCACTTTAGCAGAGCGCACCGTCTTGCGCGAGCGCGCCGATGCATAGTTAAATATTTCGCGGCCTTGCGAGCAGGCAAATCAAGCGCGGAATTGTGATCTTATGAAATTCATCATAACCATTCTGACCCCCTTTGTCTGGTGGTTTTGCCGTCTGGTCTTCCGTATCAAATTTCACGGCATAGAGAATATCCCGCTTGAAGGCGCTTGCATCATCACACCAAATCATGTCACCTATGCCGATCCGATCTGGATTACTATCCCCATGCCCAGACGGATCTATTACATGGCGTGGGACAAGCCCTTTCAGATTCCCGTACTCGGTTTCCTGATGCGCAGGTTCGGCGCGTTTCCCGTGAACCTTGAGACCGTAGACGCATCGGCGCAGCGTGAGGCGATGAATCATCTGCGACTCAATCACGCGCTGGTTATTTTCCCCGAAGGCGGTCGCACGATTACCGGCGACATAAAGCCATTTAAGAGAGGCGCATTCCACCTGGCGCTGACTCACGGCGCTTGTATAGTGCCTGTGAGCATCGAGGGTGCGTATGAAATCTGGCCTGTAGGAAAATGGTTTCCGAGAGCCGGAAGACTGACTATCACTTATCATCCACCCATACCTGTCGAGCGGGTGGCCTCTGACATCAACCGGGCTGAATTGAAGAAACTTGCGCGCGTGCTCGCCCGCCGGACACACGATGTCGTAGCCGGTGCGTTGCCTCCCTCCACCATAGCCGAAGACGAGGGCGGCCAGACCATCTCAGTTGAAGCGGGTTAAATATGACAGGTTTTACACGGAAGATTGAAAGCAAAATAGATTGTCTCTGTTATTGACAATACTACCCTCTGATCAATCCCTGCCATCGAAACCTTTTTGATGCTCTGAACCGGAACCTGCACAAGAGATGATTCGAAAACTGCTGAATTCCTTTCATTACTTAAATCGGCATGTAACGTTTTCAACAAAATGTCATTGATATGTGAGACGGCAGAAATCATAAACTGCTGTTCCCAATCAAAGCTCGAGAGATTGAAATAAAGAGAATTAACCGGGTGGTAAAAACGAATCAGGATGATCCTGCTTATCCTGGTTAGATCTCTTGAGGCGAACTCGTTCGCCTTTCAGGAGATGCGCGCAAGCAGAGCCTCTCTTCGAGAAAGGCGTTACATTCTCGGAATCAATTTACCTCAACGGCATTTGCCCGATCTGGATACGTGTGTGCGAAACATAATGAAGTCTGAAGGAGAATTGACCAATGAAAATGCTGATTCAGAAGATCGCCCCTTTATTGATCCTCTTATTCTTCTTACAAAGTATAAGCCCGGCCGCAACTCTGAGAGCGGATAAGAAGGAGTATTCACCTGAGCCAAACGCATTATCCTTGCCCGAAGGGAAAGCAGGGACAGAATATGAGTATCAACTCACGGCCGAAGGCGGGTTGCCGCCGTTGACCTGGAAGTTGATCGAAGGCGACCTGCCGCCTGGCATCAAGCTGGAAGCCTCGGGCGAGCTTCGAGGAACACCCGTCATGCCGAGCCGCGACCCTTACGGTTTCGTCATAGAAGTCAGCGATTCATCGCAGCCCAGACAGGTATTTTCACAACCCTTCGCGCTTATGATACATGCTGCTCCGCTAAGAATGGTGATGACGCCTGCCCGACTGAAGATAACGCCGCCCAAACACATTTCAAGCGAGATCAGCGATGCCGAAAGAGAAAGCCAGTCTTCTCAGGTGACGACAGCCGGCGATGCCGACTCTCGATCTCAGGTCAAGGTTCTTTCGTCTCATTTAACCAACATGGAAACCTGGACCGCGCCGCCGAGATCTGCGCGTGCAGTTGAGGATGCTAAAGCGACAAGCTCGAACGCGTCTGCCAGCAATAATCGCTCGATATTTGATCCCGCCAGGTACATAAAGATTTATGAATCCCCGAAAGTCCCGGACCCGGAAAATCCGACTAACTATGGTAAATTGATCTATGATCCCACAAAACGAGGCCTGGACAGAATCAAACTTACCGCTGACGAAGCAAGCACTATTGTCATTGTCCCAGCACCAGAGAACGAAGACCTGTTGTTGAACAATCTCTATATGACCGCTCAACTGGTATCTGGTGACAAGTCTTCTAACATTGAAGTTAAGAATTACTCGGAAATAGGCGAGGATAAGGCAGATTCGAATGCTCAATTAGGAGCTTCTTTTGAAACTGCAAGAAATATGATGTTCAAGGTGCTAACCCTTCAGCGCATATCGTCGGAAATCATCAAATATACTTACCGCGTCTATGATAACATTCCACCCAAGGATGAATTAACGGATGAAGAATTTGCTGTTGCAGATGAAAAATCTCGAACAGATGCGACGGTGCGGGATGAGATTCTATCAAGAGCCAGAGAGAAACTTAATAAATTTCAGCGTGAAATTAAGGAAGCTAATGATTTCATTCTAGCCCCCAAGAATCGGGGGGTAGTGACGATAATCGCCACAGAGGTATTTTCTGTGGACCGCGACACAATGCGGGCAATCTCGCAGCAAATTAATGAGGATCTCGAAAAAGTCCTGGGGGTCGGGAATCCAGATATTTCTACCCAGATTCGACTCTTGGGCCGCGTCAGGGATGCTTATAGAATGCTTCGATCAGCAAGAGAGCAGGTCAGGCTGATGGCAACTAATATTGACAACTATAACCCTCCAAGACGTTCACAGACAGATGAAAGGAACATGCTTGAGAAAGAATTGATGGATATTCAGAGAGCAGGTGGATCGTCAGACGTTGCTCGTGATCTTGCTACAAGAATTTATGCTCTGGATAGAGCCAGCGCAGCTTTGGGCATCCTCAAGGATAAATTCCTTCCCGGGTATGTCTCATTATTTAAAGCCAGAGCACAGGATGGGGATACGCTCTATCTGACGGTTCAGGCCCAAAATTTAGAGGGGGAAGGGCTGGGGGCTTCGGTCCCGTTCGAAATAGCCGTGAAGCGGTATGGTGCCAAACTCCATCTGGGCACTTCTTTTATGTTCATCAAGAGGCTTGGTCTGACCGAAAAAGACATCGCCACGCCGGAAAATGGCGGGCTTGGCCTCAAGGAAGTCAATTTCGCTCCTTCGCCCGGCATGACGTTCGGAATAACATACTTCAAGCGAGGCGAAAACGCGAGCGATAAACTCCTTCGCGCGCTGGCTCCGACCTTTGGCATCAATGTCTCTTTCATGAACTTCAATGATCCCGGTTTCGATCTTGAAAAGGAAATGTTTACCAATACAAAGGGAACCGATGTGCAGGTCGGTGCCGGACCTGTCGTATCGCTCTTTAACAACAAACTGCACTTTACTTATGGATGGAACCTCAACGTAGATGAGAGGCGGAGTTATTTCGGAATAGGGTTTGGCTTCCTCGAAGTGGGAAAGGCCGTTGGAAAATATCTGACCGGCAGCACAAATACAAATCAGTGATCTCAGGCTTGTTGATATGACTGCCGCCGGTTGAGATCACCACGCCAAACCGCTGCCGTTTATCCGGCTCGCAATGGAGGAGATATGAAGATCATTGTAGCAATTCATGGAATAGGCGATCAGTTTACCTGCGCCACCATACAATCGGTCGTAAACATTTTTTTTGGGTGTTACGGACAAACTGCCGCCATGCCCCTTGGAAATCTGCGCAATCAACTTACGGGTGCACAAAGATTCATCGTGCCTCCTAGCCCTCCCTATTCGCAGCCCTGGCAAAATATCGCTTTTGCCGAAGTTTACTGGGCAGACATCCCTCGCATTCCGGTCAAAGACGGCTATACGCTTGAAGAGTCCCGAAAGTGGGCCAGAACCATCGTAGATCGAGTTCGATTGCAACAGCAAAAAAAGGAGATGGCTGACCTTGATGAGGAGGATTTTCTGACGCTTGAGACTGTGCTTGAAGAGTCCATAGACACGCTTTCAACGCTTGAAAGACTGCTCTTTCTTGCCGAAAAGGCCAATCTGTTCAAGTTTGATCTGAGCAGATTGCTGCTCGATTATCTCGGCGATGTTCAGGTAGTGACTGAATTCCAGAATTATCGGGAACAGATATTAAAACAGTTCTTTGAAGTGATGAATGCAGTCTATAAACCCGATAGCGACAACGAGATTTACATAGTGGCTCACAGCGAAGGGACGGTCATCGCTTTTCTTGGTTTGCTGATGGCAATGTGCGACGATCCGCCGGATTGGGTCAAGCAGGAGGGCTCGGATTGGGTCAAGCAGGTCAAGGGCTTCATGACCATAGGCTCGCCCATTGATAAGCATCTGGTGCTCTGGCCGAGCCTCTGGAGCGATCTTAAACGACCCGGCAAGATGGCATCTGAAGAAACCCGGATCAAATGGCGAAACTATTTCGATTACGGAGACCCTATAGGATTCGGGCTTGATACGGCTCAGAAATGGCTGAAAGAGAACGGCTGGAAAGCGTTTGAATTTAAAAAGGAGCACAATTACGGATTCAGCAGATACTATCTTCCTGCCAAGGCGCACGTAGATTACTGGAATGACAAGGAAGTATTCGGCCATTTTATCGAGAACGTGGTAGAGCCTTCACCTCCGATTCTGACAGAGGGAAAGGGCCGTTTCAAGGAAGCTCCAAAGAGCAGACTTCGGGCTGAGATAACCGGTTACGCTCTGCCCTACCTCCTTGTGTCGGGTCTGTTTTTTATGGCGGTTTATATCTTGTATAAAGCCGTCACGGGCTACATTGCCCCCAATGAAAATCCCAGCACCCGAATCATCGCCGTGGACGTGGCGGCGCTGGCTCTTCTGCTCGGCGGGATGACGGTGGCGACGAGGATCCCCCGCCTGACTCATAAGTGGTTCTGGCGACTTTCGGGCATCGCTTTTTTCCTGCTTACGCTTGTCGGTTATCTGAAGATATTGGAGGCTAACACTGGCAGTTATTTGAAAATCGAGTTTGACAGCATAATAGAGGGAGCACACGAATGGTACTTCCTTGGCATTATCACGGCGATAGTATTGCTGGCCTCGTCGTTGAGCAAGAAGCGCCCCGCGTGGGGACTGAAACCTCTGCTGCTTACAGGCTTTCTGTTCACGCTCGCTATAGTTGGCTGTATTCTCTATCAGGGGAAGGACTACGAGCATGGGCGGTTGTGGCTCGTCTTTCTGGCGCTCGGGGGATTTCTTTATTTGTGGTGGCTTGCGGCGTTGCTCTTTGATCTCACTTTTATTTGGCATCACTACATTCGCCATTCGAAGGCGCAGGAAATGCTCGGCATTCTTGACGCAAAAACGGAAGAAGAGCCTCGCTCTTCTGATGCAGTCGGAAATCAGAAGGGCCTTCAGCCCAATCTTCCGTAGTCTGTACGAGCGGAGATGTCTTGCGGGCAAGCGGTCCTGACTGCCTGAACACAAAACAGCATAAATCGCTCCGCGAAGATTCGTCCCGTCTGCTCTCCAAATATGTCGCCCGTTCGAGTCTATCTGTATGACTCTATCCGGGTGATCCGATCAACCTTCAAAGCATCGGGTCGCCGTACTTCATCTGCGTAAGTTTTTTGTAGCTTTCGCCGCTTCGAAAGTCTGCAACTATGGCCGCGCGCAACTTTTTCTGGGCCGGCGATTTTACGTCTTGATTCATCAACTCTTCCAACTCGTTCAAACCGCGCTCAAGGTTGCCCATGTGCGCGTAAGTTATCGCAAGCGACATGACCAGCCCCTTGTATGATTCATCGGAAAAATCTTCGGTCGTAATCTCGGCCCGGGCTTCCTTGATAGCTGTGTGGAGCCGTTCGATCTCGGCGTCGTAAAATCCGGGGAAGGCGCGCGAGGCATAAACATAGCGGTCGTTTCGCCAGACATATACCATCAACGCCGTCGGGGAAGCTGCGTGAGAGAGATCGTTATAGACTTCCCACCGGGCATCAGTGACGAACAATTCCGCCACGTTGTTTCCGTTGATGTCGGCTATCTCTTGAATCGGCCCGGCGGCGATAAGCGCGACCTTGTGGTCTTTGATCTGGTAAATCTCGATAGGATTACAACTCCAGCAATTGCCTCCACTTGAACTCAGCACGAGAATCTCTTTCAATCCGTCGCCGTTGATGTCGGTCGCGTTCAGGTTTGCAAGCTTTCCAAGCCCCGCGAAAGAGAAGAAAAACTCGCCCCGGCGAAATATGGTCCTGGTCTTCTGCCCGTCGCTTTCGATTATCCTGAACTCGTAGGGTTCATCCGAGCCTTTTGAGTCCGCGCGCTCGAATATCGCGGCCAGATGGTGAGCGCCTTCGCTCAAACCGGCTTCCAGAGCCTCTTTCAAGACGAGTCCCTCACTGGCAAGTTTCGAGATCTCCGACTTGAATTCGGGGCTGGTTTCAGGCGCAGCCCTGTCATCCTGTTTCATCATCACCGCGCTCGCCAGATGATTCGTCTCACTCGGACCACCACATCCGGCGAGGGACATCGCAAGAGCCAGGCTGATTATAATAAGGCTACGCAATTTAAATCTCTCACTTCTCATGCTTCACTCACGGGTCTCAAACCTCCGGCCCAGGTTATCTACCTCGACCTGAAAGGTTCGCGCCTCGACTTTCGCGTGCGTCATACGCGCACGCATTTCGGCAGCTATGGCGTCACAGTCGCTCAGGGCAAAGGCTATCATCGTAGACCCTGCGCCGCTGATTGCGACACCCAGCAAACCGTCATAGAGGCTGGTCTCTAAGTTGAGCCGCAGCACCTCGCCTATGCCCGGAGCAAGGCGCGCGCGATAAGGCTGATGCAATCGGTCGCGCAGGGCTTCGCTAAACAGATCGAATCTATGCTCGGCAAGGGCGGCCTGAAGCAGGGCGGCGCGCTGGAGATTGAATATAGCGTCGGCTCTCGTTACGCTTTCAGGCAATACGGCGCGCATGCGCGCTGTCTCCATCTCTATTTCGGGGACCAGCAAGACTATCTTGACCTCCTCGGGCCAGTGGCGTTTGACATTAACGAGCGAAAGCCGTTCACTCTCCTCACCGACCACACAGGTGACGACCAGCCCGCCCAGGCGGCTTGGCGCGAGATTGTCTCCGTGAGCTTCAAAGTTCAGCGCGTAGCCGAAAAATTCGTTCTCGCTCAGGCGTTCGCCCGCAAGCGCCTCATAGACCGAGATGCCCGCGACTATGGCCGAACTGCTGCTGCCAAGACCGCGCGCAAGCGGGATCTGGCTGTCAACCAGCAGCCTTGCCCCGGCAATTCTTCGCCCGCGTCTTTCGGCTACAAAGCGGACTACTCTGGCAATCAGGTTAGATTCGTCACGCGGTACCTTATCTGCGCCTTCGCCCGACGGCAGAATTTCAAATCCGCTTTCCCGCTCTTCGATTGTGACCCGCAGATAAAGCGTAAGCGCAAGCCCGCAGGCATCGAAACTCGCCCCAAGATTTGAAGTCGAAGCCGGTACGGTGATTTGAACTCTGCTCATTCGTCCACCCTTGGCAGTAGGCAGTAGGTAGTAGGCAGTTATTATGAAGCCATGATCAGATCCGCGTAAATCCGCCCGATCCGCGTCCGTCCTGGCCTATTTCTATTCGCCCGATTATGCAGTTACAATTAGACTGACAATTGGCTTGACTCAACTGCCTACTGCCTACTGCCTACTGCCTACTGCTGGAAAGCACTTTCATCATCTGTTCGTGAATCAGTCCGTTGGTTGCAAGGATTTCCGGCTTGTAGTTTGAGAATGCCTCGCCACGGAAGTCTGTCACGCGGCCTCCGGCTTCCGTAACGATGAGCGCGCCCGCCGCCGTGTCCCACGGACTGAGCGTCAGTTCCCAGAAGCCGTCATATCTGCCGCAGGCGACGTAGCATAGATCGAGCGCCGCCGCTCCGTCGCGCCTGAGCGCCTGAGCGTTCATGGCAAAATTTGCCCAGTGATTTATGTTGTTGAGCCGTGATGTCTTTATATCGTAAGGAAACCCGGTCGAAAGCAGGCTCTGCAACAACTCGCCGGTCGAAGATACGCGGATCGGCTTGTTGTTGAGCGCCGCGCCGCTCCCTCGCTCGGCTGTGAACAACTCGTCGCGCATGGGGTCATAGACGACTCCGAGTATGACCTCTCCCTGATATTCGAGCGCTATAGAGACGCAAAAGAGCGGGTACCCGTGAGCGTAATTGGTCGTGCCGTCGAGCGGGTCAATTATCCAGCGATAATCCGAACGGGTCTCGTCCAGGCCGCCTTCCTCGGCCAGAACCTGATGACGCGGATAGTGATTTGCTATCGCTTCGCGGATCAGTCGCTCGCTTGCCAGATCGACATCCGTGACTATGTTGATCGACCCCTTGTAGGATACTTCTATCCTGGTTCCAACGCGATCACGGAGCAGGCGGCCCGCATCCTGAGCCACTCGAATGGCAAAATTCAGCATTGATTTCCTCTGTCACTTTCTCGGATGAATTGAGTCTTCGGCTGCCTGTGGCAGGCGGAAAAGGTGATATCGGGTTGGATAGAGTCCTTTACTTCTTCTCGTCAACCATTACCACTCGAAATCCTATTACATCGAATTTTGTCGTCGTCGCGTCCTTCAGGCGGTATGCCGAGCGGCAGTTGTTGGCCGGACGGTTCCACGATCCGCCTCGCAAAATTCTCTTCGATGTGTCGGCCCCTTCCTGCCAGACGCTTCCATCCGAAGGCGCTCCGTTGTAGCTCGCATGCCACGGGTCTGCGCACCATTCCCACACGTTCCCGTGCATATCGTACAACCCGAATGCATTTGCCGCCTTCAAACTCCCAACCGGAATCGTAGACTTTCTGTACTCGCCCGTTGGACCGTTTTGATAAACAGTAGTTCCGTCATAATTGGCGACTTCGGGCGAGATTGTCTCTCCAAAATTATACGGCGTAGTGGTTCCCGCCCGGCACGCGTACTCCCATTCGGCTTCGCTCGGCAGGCGGTAAGTTTTCCCGGTCTTTTTTGACAGCCGGGCGCAGAATTCTTCCGCATCTTCCCAGGAGATTCGCTCGACAGGGCGGTTGACTCCTTCGGCGCCCGACGGGCTGGCATTGAGATCGCGGTTTATCTTTGGCAGACCGGCGACGGCCCGCCACTGCGCCTGAGTCACTTCGAACCTGCCCATGTAAAATGCGGACACCTGTACGTTATGCTGAGGCCCTTCTTCGCCAAACCGGCCGACCTCGCTGCCCGAAGACCCCATAAGGAAGATGCCTTCGGGTATCCTGACCATATCGAGTTTTACTCCGGCTCCGAGTTCTTCGGTGAAATATTTCGCCTCGCCGGGCTTGCGGTCAACCTTGCCCGCGTCGTCGAGGGTCACTACATCGAAAGAGATGGTTTTCAGCGGCAGCCCGGCCACGGTTTCAGTTTCAGGCGCGCCATTTCCGGCAGTCGCCGGAGACGGGGTCGCGGGCGGGGCAGCCGCTTTGTTGCTCATAAAGTACCAGACGGCTGCGGCCCCTCCGGCCAGAAGCAGAACCGCAATAATCAGAATCGGCAATCGGGAAGAGGAGCGGCTCTCAGCTTCGATTCGAGTGCTGGCGGGGACGGAAGCCGGGGCAGGCAATGACGCAAGGGGCTTGTGGTCCACAACCGTAGCCGCTTCAATCCTGGTCGCAGCAGGTTGAGCCCCCATCGAGGTGTCCATGAGCTGTGTTGCCTGACCCGAACCTATTCTGGTCCGGTCCATGTCCTTGCCTGTTTCCTGTGTAGCGGGAACCGATCTGCTGCCTACTCTTGTGATGGATGAGCCGTCTCTGGCCTCGCGCAATGCCTGCCGCATCTCATCGGCCGATTTGTATCGCTCATCCTGATTGATGGCCATCGCCTTCACAAAAACATCAGAGACCGAAGCCGGAATATCGGGATTTACCTCGCCTGGCGCTGGCAAAGGGTCGGGTCTCCCTCCGATTTTAGCGGCGGTCCTCGTAAGCGCATCAACCGGCTTGACCCCGGTTATCAGGTGATACATGGTGGCGGCAAGCGAATACTGATCGCTGCGCGGGTCGGTGCCGGACCCTTGAATCTGTTCGAACGGCGCATAGTGCGGGGTGTAGCCGAGTACGCTGCTTGAAGTGGTCAGCGGGGAAAGCCCGACAGAGCCTTTTGCCAGTCCGAAATCGAGCAGGATCACTTCGCCGCGCGGAGTCAATTTCAAGTTCTGAGGTTTTATGTCGCGATGAATAACCGGCGGATCATAGCTGTGAAGATAATCGAGAGCGTTGAGCAACTGATCGCTCCATTCGACCACTTTCGATGCTGGAAAGGGCCCGCCGTTTTTTTCCAGAAGATCGGCCAGGTCCTCTCCGGGGATAAACTGCATGACGAGGTAAACGCCTTCGGATTCGGTGAAGTAATCCATCACTACGGGCAGAGCCGCGTGTCGCAGGCTGTTGAGCAGGCGCGCTTCGCGCTCGAATGCCTTGCGAAGCTGTTCTCCGCTTACAAGCGTCTCTTTAAGGGCGACAGTGCTGTCAAATCTCCGGTCCGTGGCCTGATAGACAGCCCCCATTCCGCCCTGCCCGAGTTTGCGGGTAATAACATACCTGTTCTGCAAAACCGTATTGGCTTCAAGCATCTCGGAATCCTCTCCTAAACCCCTGCCCGCCTCTTCCCTCTATTCTCGTTCGGCTTATTCAACGGATTTTAGTCCCACCCGTGCAGGTTTCCAGTTGCATTCGTTTTAATACTCGCAGGTTCATTTGTCAATGTGCGGATGGTAATTCCAGTCTGAAACAACTTGAATTTGGATGATAAAGCTTTGTGTTTCCTGGCGTACTTTGCGCCTTGGCGTCTCTGCGAGATTCTATTTCTCGCCAAGGCGCAAAGTCGCAAAGTATGCAAAGATTTCCCTGAGAATTGAACGGCCCTAACCTCGTCCGGTTTCTATACCGAAAAACTCAAGGGCTTTCGTTTCGGCCCAGTAGCGGCCCTGTCTCTCCGGGCGGGCTGTGATGAATCCGACGTGACCGCCATGATCGGGGGCAAGCAGAACCACCCTCTGATTTCCGGTGATCTCCAACCGCTCGAACGGGGCGAACGGGATGAAGGGGTCGTCTTTGGCATGAATGATTAGCGTGGGCACCGCGATCCGTCCGATCAATGGAAGCGCGCTTGCCCGCCGGTAATAATCCGTTACATTGAGAAAACCCGACATCGGAGCGGTGTAGACATCGTCAAAGCTTCGGATCGACCATATGCCGCGCAGCCGGGATACATCATAGCGTTCGGGAAAGAGCCGCGCCTTGCGCCGCAGGCGGCTCTTGAGGCTTCTCAGAAAGCTGTAGTGATAGAGCAGGTTTGATCTCATCTCCATCGCGTCGGCGCAGGAGGCCAGATCGAGCGATGGAGAGATAGCTGCTACGGCCCGGATTGATTCCGGCATCTCGTCCCCGTATTCGCCCGCGAGTTTTAAGACTACATTGCCGCCTAAAGAGAAACCGACCAGATAAAGCTGCCTTACGCGGTCGCGGTCAAGCAATTCGGCGATCACCTGCCGCAGATCGTCGGTCAGCCCCGCGTGATAGAGCGAGGGAGAGAGGTGCTCCGTCCCTCCGCAGTTGCGCATATTCAAACGTATCGCGTTGAAACCGGCTGCCAGAGCCTTTTCTGCGGTTCCAAGCATATAGCCCGAATCGGTCGAGCCTTCAAGCCCGTGCAGGATCAAAACAGTAGGTTTATGCGCCGCATCCGGTTGCCACGAGCAATGCGCCAGCACCCGTCCGCCCGGTGTCACATCAAAGAATCGAGGCTCGGAGTTTTTGGCAAGCAGTCTGATGCGCCGCCGGATGAGTGATGATGCGATAGTCTGCGCGTGGGCGTTCTTTAACGCCGGGTGAGGAATAAATGGAGTCTGTTCCAGTATTTCAGCGATCTCTTCTTTATTCATAGCCTGTCCGGCTGCTAAACTCAGCCCGCTTGTCGCCTGAATTTCACAAGCATGCTTGATTCAATTTTATTCCGCAAGCGCCCGGCTATCAAGTTTCGATGCTTGCGACAACCGTTTAACTCTGATGACTGATAAAAGAGGCGAACGCCATCGCTATGGACAGCACTATACCCCTGTTGAGGTCGCCCGACTGCTTGGGGCCTTCGCCGTTCGATCCTCAAGAGATTTGATCTTCGATCCGGCCTGTGGCGACGGGCGGTTGCTTGCCGAAGCCTTGCGGCTCAAGATCGGCTTTGCCGACACTGCCGAAAAAAAACGCGGGCAAAGAAAGGACGCCCGACGCTCTCGGGAAGTCTTTGGAGTAGACCTGTCGGCCCCGGCTATCGAGAGAGCCGCAAGGACGGGCGCTCAGGTAGCACGCGCTGATTTCTTCGAAATCGAGCCGGGGATGAGCGGACTTGTTTCACACGCGCTGCCTTTGCAGTTTGACGCGATAATCGGCAATCCGCCATACATCAGGCAAGAGGTGATGGGCTCAGGCGACAAAGCGCGATTGGCCTCGCAAATGGCGCGGGACCGCGAAAGAATGCCCGATGTATTCTGGCCCCGGTGGTCGGGCCGGTCGGATATCTATGTATATTTCTTTGCCCACTCGATCAGATTTCTCTCTCAGGGCGGGCGCGTAGTCTTTTTAACCGCGAGCAGTTGGCTCGACGTAGCCTATGGTCTCGCGCTCCGCAGGTTTCTGACCTGCAATTTCCGCGTGCTGGCCGTCATCGAATCCGCCGTCGAGAGCTTTTTCGATGATGCTTCGATAAATACTTCGATCACCGTGCTTGAGCGCGAGACGGACGAGCGAGCGCGCTGTGTCAACCCGGTGCGCTTTGTTCAATTGACCCGCCCGCTGGCAGAGATATTCGGAAACTTCGACTCCTCCGGTTGCCGGACCGAGGAGGCGATTGAGTTTGCTCGCGCTATTGAAGAGACCCGCTCGCCGATTGTGAACAAGACGCACCGCATAAGAATAGTGAGTCAGGCGGAATTGCCCGGCGCAGAAATTCTGCGCGAAGGCGATCTCTCGAAAACAGAGACGCGGGCGAATCCCTCGGCGGGCTGGGGAAAGTACATGCACGCGAAGGACGTTTTTTTTCAGGTTCTTGATCGCGGCGGGCTCCGTCTCAAGCCGCTTGCCGACCTCGCCCGCGTGCGATTCGGGGTCAAGACCGGAGCCAATGAATTTTTCTATGTAGTCGGGCGCAAGGATGCCAGAATGATGCATCTCGGCGATGTTGCCTCGGTGAGGCGCGGGCTTACTACGGGCGCAAATGAATTCTTCTATCTCAAGGCTGTAGATGATCGCAACCCATCGGGTGGAAAACAGACAAGGCGGCAAAAGACCTCGCAAAAGACTCATTCTGCCACCGTAGTTGAAGACGGCAGGGGCGCGCGACACAAAATAGAATCGAGGTTTTTGTCGCCGGTTATCTTCTCGTTGAAAGAGATTTCAGGCATAGAAATAGAGCCGGGAGACGGAGGAAAACTCTTCTTCAATTGCCAGGCTCCGCCTGACGAACTGGCCGGGACAGAGGCTTTGAAGTACATCCGAAGCGGAGAGCAGGCGGGCTACCACCTGCGCCCTACCTGTAAGGGGCGCGAGCCGTGGTACGGCGTGACTCGCGGAATGAAGCCTGCGCCTTTGATCTTTCCCGCCAAAGTCGGCGAGCGCTGGCTTGTGGCTCTGAACCGCGCGGGTGTGTATGAAGATAAGAAACTCTACGGCGTATTCCCGCGCGATACCGCTACGGGAAAGCTTCTTGCGGCGCTGCTCAATTCAACGTGGGCGCGCTACTTCGCCGAGATAACCTGTCGGCAGATGACCGGCGCGCAGGCCATCGCCGACATAGACGTAGCCGTAGCGGAACAGATATTGATTCCCGATCCTCGCCAGTTATCCCGAGCTTTGAGAAAGAGGCTCGAAGCGGCGCTCGATGCCCTCACAGGCCGCCGTGTTGTGTCGGTCTTTGAAGAAGTGAAGCGCGCCGACCGTCGCAATCTGGATGAAGCCGTACTTGCGGCGATAGGATTTACAAACAGAGCCGAACGAAGAAAGATACTCGAACAACTCTACGAAGCAGTATTGGAGTTTGTGAGCGCGAGGCTTGCGAAAGCGCAAAAATAAAAACTCAAAGCCGCCGGATCAAAGCTCGCTATAAGGCTGAAGCTCTGGAATATGTTCCTTCAATTCTTTGCGGAGTTCGCCAAGGTTTCCTCGCACGGTTAACGTAGCGCCATAAACTTTATCGAGCCGGAACTCAAGCTGACCTATTCTATCTTCGATGCTCTCACGAAACGCCTGCTGCTCAGCGCGCAGCGCCTGCTGCTCGGTGTGGAGCGCCTGCATCCCGTTTCGAAATTCATCTGCAAGGACATTTATGCGTTTCAGGACAGTCTCGATGGTGGGTTGGGTTGTGGCTTCCTCGTTATTCATAGCTCATTAATACGCTCGCGTGCAAAGAGTGTCAAGGTTGCTCGATTGTTGCTAATTTCGGTTTACGGTCTTAGAATCCGTGCAGGGGATTTTTAGATGGCACAGGACAATCCGTTTAACAGGCCGTTCAACAGAGTTGTGCTCGTCGTGCTCGATAGTGTAGGCATAGGCGAGATGCCGGATGCCGCCGATTATGGTGACGCGGGGGCTGATACGCTCGGCCACACTCTTGGCTCGCGGGATGTTCATATACCGAATCTGCGCGCTCTGGGACTGGCCAACATCACTAAACTTCCGGTCGAGCCGGTCCCTGCGCCACTGGGCGCGTTTGGTCGCGCGGCCACCGAGTCGCGTGGCAAAGACACCACAACTGGTCACTGGGAGATGAGCGGCATCATCACAAGCGACCCCTTTCCCACCTATTCAAATGGATTCCCGCCCCGCGTTATAGAGGCGTTTGAACGGGCAATCGGGCGAAAGGTGCTCGGCAACAAACCGGCCTCGGGAACGGAGATTATAAAGGAACTCGGAGAAGAACACGTGCGCACGGGGCGGCCTATTGTTTACACATCGGCAGACAGCGTTTTCCAGATAGCCGCGCACGAACAGGTCGTAGGGCTCGATCAACTTTATCAGTGGTCTGAAATAGCGCGCCGTCAACTCACGGGGCGCGATCAGGTCGGGCGCGTGATCGCCCGCCCCTTTGTGGGAGAGCCGGGAAACTTTCGCCGCACGGAAGCGCGCCGCGATTATGCCATTGATCCCCCGGAAGAGACCCTGCTGGATCGCATTAAATCAAAGGGCCTCGATGTTGCCGCCGTCGGCAAGATCGGCTCTATCTTTTGCCATCGCGGCACAACCGAAGAACTCGCCGCCGGAAACAACAACGCAAGCGTAGACCAGACCCTGCGGGCGCTCGATCAGACGAGAGGCGGATTGATCTTCACTAACCTGGTCGATTTCGATATGCTTTATGGCCACCGCAACGATGTCGAAGGCTACGCGCGGGCGCTTGAGCAATTCGATGCTCGCCTGCCTGAAATCGAACAGGCGATGCAAAAGGACGACCTGCTTATCATCAGCGCCGATCACGGATGCGACCCGGGGGATATATCTACGGATCACACGCGCGAGTACGTGCCGATTTTGGCCTGGGGGCCGCGCGCACGTCGGAATGTAAACCTGGGGACGCGCTCGTCGCTTGCCGATATTGGCCGGACGATAGCCGAGAATTTCGGTGTAGAGTTGCAGGCCGGACGCAGTTTTCTAAATGAGATAGTTTGACTTTTCACTCAAGGAGCGCGCGTTATTATGAAAGATCAACTTGTTTCACTGCTGGTTTCAAACGTAGGGCTTGACCAGCAAAAGGCCGAGCAGGCGGTTGACACCGTGCTCGATTACATAAAGAACAATCCGCAACAGCTAAGCTCTTATCTGGATAAATTCGGCGCAGGCGGCCTGGCCGACAAACTAGGCGGGATGTTTGGCAGTTAGTTTGAGTTTGAAATACCTTTGATATACAAATGACACGCAGCAGATTCGACCGGGTGAGGCTCGCCGTCAACTTGACGAATCTGATTGCAAGCGTAATTCTTCTTGTAGGCACCGGATGGGCAATTTCTCGTCGCGCTCAAACCGATAAAGGATTCTGGCTGGATCGTATCTATGCTCCGGTTGTTGAATGCTTTTTTTGGTACTGGTCGCTCGGATTGGCTGGAAAGTCGGTGGCCGCGCTCTCCGCAAGTATCGCTTTAGTGTTATTGCTTGTGGCCCTGCTTTTCTCCTTCAAGGCTAAAGTGGAAGACTGGGCCGTTATGTTGCTTGGCTTGCCGTTTTACCTCTTGCTGAGCGTAGTTGTTTTCCTCTTGCTCGGTCTTATCAGTTCGGTGATAGGATGGCTCTTCTTTTAAGTCGCACGCGAATAGGAATTTTGACGCTGTGCTTGATCTTCGTAAGCGCGCAGGCCAAAGCTCTGCCGCTTGATCGGGGCCCCCTGCCGATTCGGTCTCAAATTCAAACAAGCGAAGTCAACGTAGGAGTTCAGAATAGCCACAGAAACACAGAGGCACAGAGAAAAGATTATAAAAATCTCTGTGTCTCTGTGGCTCTGTGGCAAATTCCCCCCGTGGCTAAACAGGTCAACGATGCGCGGGCGGGCGACGATGAGTCCGATGACCTGGCCAAAGTTTTGCAGAAACTGAAGAGTCAATCGGCTGATGACCGGCGAGATGCGGCGGAGATGCTCGGCGACATGGATGACCGGCGCGCTGTGGAACCACTCATCGCCACCTTGCAGGATCAGGATGCGAACGTGCGCGCCGCGGCTATAAATTCGCTCGGGCAGCTGGATGATAAACGCGCCGTCGAACCTCTGCTGACCTCTCTGAAAGATGACGTCGCGTTTGTGCGGAGCGCCTCTGCCAGGGTGCTCGGACAACTCGGCGACCCCCGCGCAATTGACCCGTTGATTGCGGCGCTTCGAGATTCAAGCCCAAGCGTCCGTGGAGCCGCAGTTCTCGGACTCGGTTCTCTCAAGGACACACGCGCTCTGGCTCAACTCTCACCGATGGTGAAGGATGACGCTCCCGATGTGCGTTCAGCCGTGGCCACTGCGCTCGGTCTGCTGCGTAGCAGAGATGCCGTGGGGCCGCTCACCCTGTTGCTGAAAGACGACTACAAGATGGTAAAGGTCGCAGCCGCGCTTTCGCTTGCCGACATAGGAGACAAGTCGTCTGTCGAAGCGCTAAACACGGCCATTACTGTTGAAAAGGATGAAGAGACGCGCGGGCAGATGAAAGAGGCCCTGCATCGCCTGATGGCTGCTCAGGACCAGTAGAATATCCCGATAAAAAAGCGATGCCATTAGCACCAAGCGCCGAGACAGTCGTGACCGTCGTCGGCGCTTGACACCCAATGGGAAATGATTGGGTTACTCGTCGTGGGTGCGCTTTCTGAGACTCTTTCTTGCTCGTCGCCTTGCAACCTGAGATTTCAGGCGGCGGCGTTCGCCGGGTTTCAGATAGAATGCGTGTTTCTTGGTATCGGTGATAATACCCTCGCGGGCTACCTGCCGCTTGAAGCGACGAATCGCGCTTTCAATACTCTCGTTATCGTGAACCTGTACTCTTGCCACTCAAATCCTCCATAAAAATTTATTACCAGCGATTGTATGATCCGCCACGTCCGCCGCCGGCATCGCCGCCGCCGCTGCCTCTGCGAGGTCCGCGACCACCGCCGCCGCCTCGCTGGGCCTTACGCGCTTCACGACAGGGTTTGCAGCGTTTAGGCTCGCTCATACCCCGCTCTTGATAAAACTGTTGTTCGCCCGCCGAAAAAGTAAATGGCTGACTGCAATCTGCGCACTCAAGGGTCTTATCTTCCATTTTCCCCGTCTCCTCGGATCAATCAAAATTTCACCACTGAATTTTCCATACTGGGATGCGGCGAAAAAAAACGAAGACGCAGACCAGTCAAGAGAATCAATTCAGCAACTTCGCTCAAATCGAATCATCTCCAACCTGCATAGAGTACACAAGATACGCTCTGGCTGTCAATAAAAGTTAATAAGCCGCTCAGCGTCTCATCAGGGCCATTGATTCTCTGGAAATTCATAGTGTAGGCGGGCGTGCTTTGCGGCTTTGCGACCAACAGATCACGAAAAGCCGCAAAGTCGCAAAGAAAAGCGGATGGCTATGGAGTGAGACAGTCGCGGTTCAAACAAGATTTTGCATATTTTTCTGTTTAATAATTCTCGAAAAAGTTGTAACCAAGTGGAATTGATTGGAGTCTTAAAAGGCAGGCGGGCGAGTTCGTGTCCGTGCTTCCACTGGCGCGGACGCGAACGCGCCTCGCCAACTTCTTCGGGTTTCAAACAGGGATGAACTCGTTAAACTTGCGCATCAAAGCTCAATTACCATTCTCGTAAATCGTATTTATCCCGGCTTGATTCTTGATTATACTTCGATTCCAGTCATTAAAAATTTATCTGATGGAGGAAAACATGAACCGAGGACGCTTGCTCGCGATCAGGCAAATGTGCGCGCTCATCACCCTTTGCGCAATCTGGCTAGCCCCTTTGGCCGGGACCGTAAACGGGGCTGTAGCTCTGCCCGGTCCGCAGAAGAAGGCAAAGAGCCAGTCTTCTTCCCCGTCGCGCATTGATGAAGGGTATTCGGCGAAGATCAAAGAATACACGACCGAAAAATATTTTCTCACCGAACTGGTTGACCATCTGCCCGCATCCGACAAGGTGCCTACGCCGGAAAAGGCGCTTGGGTATGTCATAGGCGCGCCCAACAAGCTGACCTATACCAAGGACATGTACCGCTATTACCTGGAGCTTGAAAAAGCGACTCCGCGCGTGCGCGTATTCACATCTCCTGAGCGAACCGAAGAAGGGAAAGAGCAGATGCTTGTCGTCGTGAGTGACGCCGACAACATCGCAAAGCTCGAAAGGTACAAACAGATTACGGGAAGGCTTGCCGACCCCCGCCGTCTGAGCGAGGCCGAAGCGCAACAGATGATGGGAGAAGGGAAGGTACTCTACTGGGCATCAGGCTCTATCCATTCGCCTGAAACGGGCTCGCCGGAAATGCTCATGGAGCTTGCCTATCGCCTCGCCGTATCCGACAGCCCCTTCATCGAAGCCATCCGAAAAAACGTTATTATTATGATAACCCCGGCGCTCGAAGTTGACGGACACGACCGCATGGTTGATCTGTACGACTATCGCAAGGCAAACCCCGGCAAAGCCACACCGCCTCTGCTCTACTGGGGCAAATACGTAGCGCACGACAACAACCGCGACGGCCTCGGGATGGCGCTTGCGCTGACGCGCAACATGATGAAGACATTTCTTGAATACCATCCGCAGGTGCTTCACGACCTGCACGAATCGGTCCCGTTCCTCTACACCTCTACAGGCACGGGGCCATACAATGCGTGGCTCGATCCCATAGTAATTGACGAATGGCACCTGCTCGCCTATCACGAGATCGAAGAGATGACAAAGCGCGGCGTGCCCGGCGTGTGGACCCACGGATTTTATGACGGCTGGGCACCGAACTACATGTTTTACGTAGCCAACGGTCACAACTCGATAGGCCGTTTCTACGAGACATTCGGCAACGGCGGCGCAGACACGCGCGACCGCACCGTGACCGGGCAATCCAGTCGCGACTGGTTCAGGCCAAACCCGCCGCTTGCCCGCGTGAAATGGTCAATGCGCAACAACATAAACATGCAGGAGTCGGCTCTATTGTTTGCGATGAATTTCGTGGCGAACAACCGGGAGCGGTTCCTGAACAATTTTTATCTCAAGAGCAAACGCGCCATCGCCAAGGCGGCCAATGAAGGCCCGGCGGCTTATGTCATCCCCGGCGACACCGCTCGCCCGGTTGAGGCCGCCGATATGGTAAATCTGCTCCGCTTGATGGGTGTAGAGATACATACGGCGACGAAAGAGTTCTCCATAAAGGATCAGAAATACCCGTCCGGGTCTTACATCATCCGCATGGATCAGCCTTATTCGCGGATGGCCGATATGATGATGGATACGCAGTATTACAACGTGGAAGACCCCCGGCCCTATGACGATACCGGCTGGACGCTCGGCGCGCTTCGAAACGTCAAGACGGTTCGCGTGACAGATCAAAGCGTTCTGGGCGTTCCGATGGTCCTGCTTTCAGGCGACGCAACGGTCAAGGGGCGAATCACGGGCGCGGCTTCGCCCGCGGGATATGTGATCAATCACAATACGGACAACACGCTGGCGACCCTGCGGTTCCGACTAAAGGATGTGAAGATGAGCGCCGCCGAAGAATCATTCAAGATCGGCAACCAGGAATTCAGCCGGGGCTCTTTTCTCATCAAAAGCGAAGGCAACAGCGCCGATCTTCGCAAGCGGTTGGAAGAGGCGGTAACAGAGCTCGGGATTGCGGCGGTGGCTGTCGAACGCATGCCCGAAGTTAAAAGCCACGATCTGGCGGTGCCGCGCATAGCGATAGTTCACACGTGGACAAACACTCAAAACGAAGGCTGGTTTAGAATCGAATTCGACCGATTGCAGATACCTTATTCGTACATCTCGGTCCACGCATTGCGCGATACGCCAAACCTCAGAGACAAGTATGATGTGATCATCTTCCCGCCCGTTGGAGGCTCGGCCCAGTCAATCGTAAACGGAACGCCGAAGCGCGGCGACCCCATACCGTGGCAGTTGTCCGCCCTTACGCCGAACTTTGGGTTTTCGCCAGATCAAACATCCGACATGCGCGGCGGCATAGAACTGCGCGGCATGGTCCATCTACAGGAATTCATCGAAAAAGGCGGGTTGTTTATCCCCATAACAACCATCGCGCAATTGCCGATTGATTACGGGATAACGACCGGCGTGACGGTTCAGGATGCGAAAGAGTTAAACGCGCGCGGGTCGGTTTACAACGCTACTTTTGCCGATCTCAAGAGCCCGATTGCTTACGGCTACGACGACTCGCTTCAGATCTATTTCAATCAGGGGCCTTTGCTTCAGGTCAGCGCGTTACCGGGCGGCTTTGGCGGAGGCGGAGGCGGTGGCAATTCAGGCGGGCGGCCTTCGGGTCGCGGAGGGCTTACAGACCCCGACATAGTTCAGGGGATGCCGCAGGCGGGACCGCCGCCAAAGCGCGAGCCCGCAAAACCGGGCGAAGCGGGAATCTCCGATGAGATGCGCGAGATGCTTGGGCCGCTGATTCCGCCGCTGAATATGAGGCCGCGCATCGTGCTCAGGTTCGTCTCTGATGAAAAGAAATTGCTTGTGAGTGGGATGCTCGCGGGCGGGAAAGAACTGGCCGGCAAACCGGCAGTCGTTGACGTACCCGTAGGCGAAGGCCACGTCGTTATGTTTGCTACCAATCCCATGTGGCGGCATCAGACTCAGGGAGCATTCTTTCTGCTCTTCAACGCCGCGCTGAATTACAATCATCTCGACGCCGGGCGGCTTCCGTCTTCGGAAGAAAAGCCGGAATCGGCCAACGGCGACGATCAATAGAGGTTGAAAAAAATAGACAGGATTAACAGGATTTACAAGATTAACGGGATTCTGAAAGAGAATTAAAACCCTGTTAACCCTGTCTAATTATCCTTATAACTACTAAAGCGTTTCGAGCAACTCTCGGGGATGCTCGCGGGCATTTACCTCTTCTATTGCCTGAGCGATGCGTCCTTCCGGGTCTATCACATAGCTTATGCGGCGCGCGTACCCGGCAGATGGATCATCACAGGCTCCGTATGCCATGCCTATTTTTCTTTCTATATCGCAAAGCAACAGGAAGGGAAAGTCGAACTTCTCGGCAAAGGCGCGGTTTTCTTCTACGGTGTCGAAGCTTACACCAAACACTTCGACGTTTCGGGCGGCGTATTCCTGGATTCGATCACGGAATCCAATGCCTTCGGCCGTTCAGCCGGGTGTATCGGCCTTTGGGTAAAACCATAAGACGACCGTGCGGCCTCGCAGATCGCTCAAAGTTACGTCTTCGCCGGTATGCGCCTTTACGGTGAAATCCGGCGCCTCTTCTCCAACTTTTAGCATATCTCCTCCTCTGTTTTATTCAACTCCTGGTTTGTTCAACCGAGAAAATCGGTTGTAGCTCGAACGAAGTCCTCTTCGCCCTCGAACATCAGCATGTGACCACAATCCTTTATCTTTACAACGCGAGAGTCCTTGATGAGGCCGCTCCACTCTTCGGCATAGGGTGTGGGAATCAGTTTGTCATCGTCGCCCCAGATTATCAGCGTAGGAGACTTGATGCGCCGAAGCCTTCCGGCAAGCTTCGGATTATGGCCGGGCGGATTCCAGGCCAGCCGCGCCGTAGCCGTCATGGCCTTGAAGGCTTCGGCCATGTTCTCTTCGCTGGTCTCAGCCGGAAACAGCATCTGGGCCAGATAAGAATTCGGATCATGAAAATTTACCTCGCGCAGTTTATCGGGAAATCTCATCATTGCGAAAATATCGGCCACCGGATGCGCGTCGAGCCAGAGCCCGGCGGGCGTGGCAAGCACAAGCCGTTTGACCCTTTCCGGGTAGCGGGTGGCAAATTCGGCGGCTATCCAGCCTCCGAGCGATACGCCCGCAATATTTATCTTCTCGTGGCCGAAATAATCGAGCAGGTCAAGGTAATGAAAGACCATGTCTTCCATCGAATCTATTTCGTCGAGTCCCTCGGTCTGAGCAAAACCCGGATGCGCGGGCGCTATGACGTGGTATTTTTCAGCGAGCTTTTGATGAAAAGGCAGCCAGAGATTTTCGCCGTAGGCCGAATGAAGATAGAGCAACGGCTCGCCTTCGCCGCCTTCCATTATCTGGACCTTGCGCCCGTTGAGATCGAGAATTCGCCTGTGATCTTCGGTCGCCTGATACCACTTGACCTTAAGCCCGTACTGGAGCTTCTTGAGCTTGTCTAACATAAGGCATTACCTCGTCAGCAAATAATTTCATGCTCCGGCGAGCCTGTTCGTGCGTAACCGCCCCCACCTGCATACCGGTCAGTATGTTTCCTACGCCCAACTCTTTTTGATAATGAATCAACTTGTCGCGCACCGTGGCCGGGCTTCCTACTATGGCATAGACGCCCTTCTCGATCTGATCCCACGTCTCCACCGATGCCAGGAACTTGTCCTGATTCTTGATGATGGACATGGCCGATTTCACCGAAGTGTAACCGGGCGGCGTAATGCCGATGCCAAGCAATAGCTTCTTTGCGAAATACCACAGGCTCGGCTCAAATTCCCTTCGCGCCTCTTCATCGGTTTCGGCTACATAGATAGGCACTGCCCACCCCATCTGCTCGGGCTCAGGCTCATACCCTTCGCGCAGGCACGCCTGGCGGAACATGTCGAATGTGCGCTTGAATACATCTATGTGGAAATAGGGAATTCCCATGTATGAGTACCGGCGATTGGCCACAAACTCCATGGTCTCAAGCGAGCCGACACCCGGAATCCAGACGGGCGGATACGGTTTCTGCACTGGCAGCGGCCACGGGTTTACATAGTTCAGTTTGTAATGCTTTGAAAAGAAGCGAAAAGGCCCGGGCTCGGTCCAGGCTCGAATTATGAGGTCGTGGGCCTCTCTGAACATCTCGCGAGCGTACGTGGGATTGATGCCCGAAGAGAAGTATTCCGGCCCTCCGCCTACGACGAGACCCGCGATCAACCGGCCTCCCGATATGCAATCTATCATCGCAAATTCTTCCGCCACGCGAGTGGGCGGATTGTAAAGCGGCAGGGCGTTGCCGATGACCGCGATCTTGACCCGGCTGGTTTGACGCGCCAGTATCGCCGCCATTAAATTTGGCGACGGCATCAGCCCGTAGGCGTTCTGATGATGTTCGTTTACACAGACGCCGTCAAACCCAATCTCTTCTGCATAGATCAGCGTGTCGAGATATTCGTTGTAAAGACGGCTGCCTTTTTCCGGGTCGAAAAGAGTATTCGGACACCATATCCAGGCCGAATCGTAATGCTTTTCAAAATCATCCGGCAGGTATGGCCACGACATCAGATGGAAGAAGAAAAATCTCATTGTTTGGACCTCCGCCCCGCTCAGTCTCCGGCGGTCTGATTTATATAACATTACCGCGCGCCGCTCAAGTGAGACGCCTTTCTCAAGAGCATGAAGGGCGGAGAGGCAGGGCCGTGTAATTCTCGAATTGACCTGCTGAGATCGCATGAACCCACTGATTGCTCGATGAAAGAATTTCCCGGAAATTTACTGACCCCGGCAAATAAAGATGCAATTAAAGATTTTTGCGGCTTTTCTTCTTTTGACATTCCAAGTAGTATGAGGCTACCAAAAAATCACCGATCAGTGGAATGGATAATCGAAAATAGATTCGAGGAGAGCTTGCTATGTTCAAAAGAAGCTTGCTGGCAGTTTTCTTGCTCATATCTGGTTCAGCGCCAATTCTCGCGCAGGAAGGCATCCCGATATTTACGCCCGATTTTCCGCCCGAAGAGTTTGCCGCGCGGCGAGCCAAAGCCTATGACGCGCTCGGAGAGTCGGGGCTTGCCGTCATACAGGGAGCGTCCAGCCCCGTCGGGTATGTCCGCTTTCGCCAGTCAAATGAATTCTATTATTTGTGCGGGATCGAGGTGCCTCACGCTTACCTGCTTCTGGATGGCGCGCAGCGCCGGGCGACTCTCTATCTGCCCCATCGCAACGAAGGGCGAGAGCGAAACGAGGGCAAGACGCTGTCGGCCGAAGACGCTGAACTAATAATCAAGCTCAGTGGCGTAGACGCGGTCTCTTCGACCGATCAACTGGGTGAGCATCTCGGCAGGTACGCCAGAAGCCAGGCGGCGCGCACGCTCTACACGCCGTTCAGCCCTGCCGAAGGATTCGCCACAAGCCGCGATAGCGCCGTCCGGGCGGTTGCCGATGCGGCCTCTGACCCGTGGGATGGGAGCCCCTCACGCGAAGGCCATTTTGCCGAACTGCTGCGCACAAGGTTTCCGCAGTTCGAGGTCAGGGATTTCACGCCTGCGCTCGATAGTCTCAGATTGATAAAGAGCCCGCGAGAAATCGCCCTCATCCGCAAGGCCACCTACCTGTCGTCCCTGGCAATAATGGAAGCTATGCGCTCGACCGAACCGGGATTGAAAGAGTATGAGCTTGACGGGGTAGCGAAATTCGTCTACTACCGCAACGGCGCGCAGGGTGAAGCCTACTATTCGCTGATAGCGAGCGGGCCGAATGCCTGGTACCCGCATTACAGTTCTGGCAAACGGACTATGAAAGAGGGCGAATTTCTTCTGATGGATTTTGCCCCCGATGTAGGCTATTACATGAGTGACGTGACACGGATGTGGCCGGTCAACGGGCGTTTCAGCGCGTGGCAGCGCGAGTTGTACGAATTTTACGAAGGCTGTTACAGGGCTATCCTCAAAGCCATCCGGCCAGATGTCACGCCTGCGGTCATCAAGGAGGAAGCCGCCCGCGAGATGGAGCAGATTCTGGCTCGCTCGAAATTCTCAAAGCCCGCCTATGAAAATGCGGCCCGGCAATTCGTAGCTTTATACAAGGATTCGGCGAAGAATCCGAAGACTTCGCTTGGCCACTGGGTAGGAATGGCCACACACGATGTAGGAGTTTATGGAGAGCCGTTACGCGCCGGGATGGTCTTTACCATAGAGCCTGCGCTACGAGTACCCGAAGAGCAAATTTACATACGTCTTGAGGATGTAATTATTATTAAGGAAGACGGGGCAGAAATAGTGACAGATTTCCTGCCGATGGATGTAAATGGAATTGAGAAATTGATGAAGGAAGAAGGCATCTTGCAACGTTATCCGCGCGCAAACGGAAGCGATCATTAATGAGCAAAAAATTGACATAGGAGTTGATCCTCTGTATGCTGTTTTTTCGATTTAAGCCCGCGTAGCTCAGGGGATAGAGCGTTCGCCTCCGGAGCGAAAGGTCGCAGGTTCGATTCCTGCCGCGGGTACTTTTCTTTTCAACCATTTAAGGCTACCTTCTTTTCTCGCTTTTGGTCCTTTGTGACCGCCTTGTGACCGGACTCTGGCATTTTCACTATTCCGCTCCTCTGAGGCTCTCCGGCCGCTTCGACCGCGCGCCTCTTTCCTTCGTCTGTCGCGTGTACATAGCGATTAGTCGTTTCGAGTGTCGTATGCCCTAAAGCATCGCGCACGCCTGTTAACGGCGCTCCTCGATCTACTGCTATTGTCCCGAAGGTATGGCGCAGATCGTGGAAAGTGAAATCCTCAATCCCTGCATCTTTCAATGCGTTCTTGAATGACTTCTTGAGGTCCTTGATTCGGGTTCCTGTGCGTGGGTTGGTGAACAGATACTCCCAGCCCGAGGCTGAAGCCTGGCTAACCAGGTCAGATAAGATCAGGCGCGCGCGCGTGTTGATAGGTACTTCTCGCGCGCCTGTCTTGCCTGCCCTGACCATCAGCAAGCCTCGATGGAAATCTATGTCATCAGGTTTGAGGCTTAAAAGCTCGCCACGACGCAAGCCGGTATTGAGGTCCAGTTCTATGGCTTGAGCAAGTAGAACGCGTCTCGGAGACTGGAGCGCCTCCTGAAGCTTTTCTCTCTCCTCGGGTCTGAGCCACCGCTTGCGCTTTGTTTCGCCCCCAAGTCGTTTCACTTCATCACAAGGGTTGTTCTTCACTTTCGCCAATCGGAAAATCTTCGAAAGCATCTTGAGATGTTTGTTGACATAAGAGGCGCTCATCGGCGTTTCTCTGCGGGTGAGCGTCTTTCGCAAGTGTGACTTGAGCTTTTCTACATCGAACTGGCTTATTTCGGTCAGCTTCTTTTTCCCAAGGATTCGAACCAATACCTTGAGCATCGAAGCGTCACCGCGCCACGAGGTCTTGTTCTCTTTAGCCCAGGGGATATACACCTCATGGGCAAACTCTTTCAGAGTCTTTTGAGTCTTTGAACCTCCTGTATATTTCCCGTCATGGATCGCTGCAAGAATGTGGCGCTCGGCTTCCTCGGCCTGCGCTTTGGTGCGAGCCGTTGGAAGGCGATCACGATACCGCACGCCATCAATGGTTCTGTGGAAGTACCAGCAGGATGCAGTACTCCCGTTCTTCTGTTTCCAGGTACGTTTGTACACTGACATATTGGCTGTTCCTTTCCCTCGCCGCAGCCACGACCAGGGCGCGAGCATGATATGTTTCGCTAGACTTCACTGTCCAGCATTCAACTCTGCTATGAAACGCTCTATGCAGTCGGGCCTCGGGTAGATCCGTCGGGCTTTTGCTTCTTCGAGAATCTGAATGCAGCGATCCGTGTTGACCTCCGGGCCGCCGATCACGAGGCCATACAAGCGCGCATCGTGAAGCAAAAGGCAGGCATGCGCTGCATCGGCCGCATCCTGCCACTCTTCTTTCGTCTCAGGGTCTTTCACTCGGCACCTCCGTCAGTTGTTCTCTGCGTTATCCCTCATAGCCTTCAACACCTCATTCAAGTCAAAGCGTAGTTCTCGACCTATCCGGTAATGCGGGATGCGCCGGCGGTGTACGAGGTCGTAGAGTTTTCGCCTCGTGATGCTGATGGCCATCATCAACTGTGGAGGCTTGAGCAGTTTCTTATCTTCAGGGTTGTCGAGGCGGCAATCATCGCAGCCGTATTTCTGAATATAACTCGCTACTTCGGTCGAGTTCGTTTCAACCTCGTTAGAGCATTTGGGGCAGATTTGAAACAGCCGCCCCTCGTCGTTGAGTTCTGTTGCCATTTATCACCTCCGTCTGTTATCGTTGCTCCATTCAAAACTGAATGTTGGTTGTTCTGGCCCGGCTCGCTTCGTGGTGGTTGCGAGTCGGGCCTTAACACTTCTGAGGGCTGCGGCTCGCAAATCAGATTGCGGCGTTTGCCATCTTCTCGCTGATTGCCTCCCATCTTTCTATCTTCTCGATCTTGAACAGATCACGCAGGCGCTCGATTTCCGCGTTTAACTCTTCCCGTTTCCTTTCGAGGTTTTGCAGATCAACCTTTTGAACTTGATATGTGCCGTTTGCTCCTAATGCCTGATCGAGTGCGAGGCCGCGCTGTGTGTCGTTGGTGTATCTCGGCTTGTCGTTGTCACCTTTTGCATAGAGGACTTCTATAGTCTCTTGTGTCTCGATCTTCTTCTGATCTTCGCGCAAATCTCTGATCTGCTCGTTGAGTTCAATAAGCTCAAGTCGTTTGGCGTGGATTTCATCAGGATAATTTCGCATTGTTCATCCTCCGTTTACTGCCATCTGGAAAATGCCAGGTGATAGCGGTTGTGGGAATTGGAGATCCCATCACGATTCGCGCGGTTACAACCTTGTGACTGAGGTAGAGAAGCGAGGCCAAGGATGGCTGACCGTTATTAGCGGCATCTTCGACGACAGCCTCGGCTGCGGTGATCAGGCCGGAAATAGCCAGGTCAATCATCCTCTCTCGTTTCTCTTTCTCTGTTGGCTCGTTTTGCATCTATCCTCCTCTGGGTGCGTGCCCATCTGATCCGGGCGATTTTATTAGGGAGCCAGACGCGGGTGAGCATCACCCAACCCGCGCCCGGTCCCCAATGTTTCAATTCGTGAATTAGTCGCTTGATGCGTTTCATAGCTCGATGCCTTCTGATCAGGCCGGAAGCTGACCGGCCTTGATGATCTGATCTGCTGCGGTGAATATCCGCTGTGCGCTTCGTTCGGGGATCGGCTCACCCGCGAGCCAGTTTTGTATGTAACCTCTGCAAAAGTCGGCCCCGTCGAGATCGAGAGCATCGAGACAAAGAAGGGCGACCGCTTCGGCTTCGGCTTCGCGCAAAGATTTCGGGAGTGTGGCCGCGTCGTTAAAGTCTGCCTCTGTTGTGTGGCCTAGCAGGATATGCCCGCATTCGTGAAATAGAGTCTTGTGAGGCAAAGCCGCGAGCGGTGAGATTGCGATTGACCGGCGGGCTGTAGCGTACTACGCACCAGAGAAGGCCGGTGAAGTGGATGGAGTGCTGCGGACAAACACCGACTTTGCGATTCAACAGGCAGCAGGCAAGCAGCGGTTGAAGTTCCGCATCCGTCCGGTGATGAGCGTACACGTACCGGCAGCCGGTGCAGGAAGCGGCATCTATGTGATCCTGCCGAAAGGGAAGCTGCGAGGCGGCTATCGGATGGACCTGACACTGTATGGTCAGTTCAACGCCACACAATACGCTTCCGATCTTGCGGGGTTCGGGAGATTTGCCGGGATCGTGGGCGACACTGACCAGGTTAAGCGGATTCCATAGCGGGGGCTTGCCTTGATAACTAACCACGAAACACACGAAACACACGAAAAAGATCAGATGGTCCTCTGATGTCCTGGTTTCGTGTGATTGGTGTGTTTCGTGGTTATATTTTCAGCTTATGCGAAGAACATCTATACCTTGGGCGCGAGCTTCGTTTACGCGGATTCGCTACGGTGGGGAGATGATTAATATCTCGCCAGCATGGGTTCGGGTACTGCGCGGCGAAGTCGGAATGAGCGAAGTGCTGGCGCGTGGGGTGAGGTCGAGAGCGTACACTTGCGGAGTGCGTGTTTCTTCGAACGCTGATGTGATCGTAGGCGATATCCTGAAGGGGCCAGTCGGAGAGATGCGCGTGCTGGAGGTGGTGCAGATCGCGCCTGAGAGCAACACAAAGACTGCGCTATGTAAAGAGATAGCGTGGTTCATTCCTGATGATTTCGAGCATGAGGTGATCGATCCATTCTGGGTCGCAAGCGGGGCGGGCTTTTCGGTGAATAAGAAAGGCGAGCTTGAGCTTGCGCCTGCCGTTGCTGCACTCGCTGGTGATGGGGCATTGCTCTATCAGGATGTGATGAAAGACTTCGATGTGTGGGCGGCGGTTGATGTCGTGGCCGGGCCTCCGACTTACAGAGGGTTCATTGGCGCTCGATTCGAATCAGGTTTTGGTGTTTACATTTGCGTGAGAAATGATGGCGCGGCTGTGTTCACAAGGATTGATCAATATGATGCAGCGGCGCAGGTTGAGACTGTCAGCAGCGATTCAGGGCGCTATGTGAGATTGCAGAGAAGAGGGGCAATCTTTCACACCTATTACTCGACAAAGGCGAGTGATCCTACTGATGAGAAGAGCTTGTGCCAAGTGGCCAGATAGTGAGCGGCGCTGATGATGTAATGGTCGGGCCGGGTGGAAGTTCGAGCAGCGCGGCTATCGGCGTGATTACCTTTCCAATGATCTGGAATTGGGAGCCGTGGACCGGCTGAGAACAGATCGCAATAATTCATCGCATAAACTTTCTACGAACCGCGAGGGCAAGCAGCGCAGCTTGCAAGGGGCCTAGGATTGTCTCGAAGATGATAATTGCTTTCGTGGTCTTTTTGACGGGGCGAGGCTCCGGCTTTTGCAATGTCATTACACCAAAACTGTAAATGCATGAGCTTCCAAAATCCTTTGGGATCACCTGCTCGCCGTAGGGAGCAGGAGGTGTTTCGTTTGGGTTCAAGGGCCTCTGAACTCGCTCGATGAATGGAGCCTGCCAGAAAAAAGGAACGAAGAAAGCCCATACTACTATCAGCATGATGAATGCGCGCCATATTTGTTCACCGTAGCCGCTTGCGCTCCAGTACCACCAGCCCAATGACCAGACAGCAAAGCCGCGCCATCTTCTAAGCCTGAGCGCATCCATCGCCTTGTAGCGAAACATTGAGGCGTCACTGTAGTGGTGATTATCTTCGGTGTTGTCTGCCAGATTGCGATAGGCTATCGAAAGCAGTTGATGGGGTGATTGAATCTCTCTTGATTGCAAAGCTGTGATTTCTTGTTTAGTGCTGCGGTTATTCCACTCTACGTCAATAAAACTGAACCTGCTCGCATCTATGTTGATGAACCATGTTGGTGAGAGCGTGACCGTATGGAAGGAAGCATGATTGGGCTTTTCTATGCGAGCAAATTGGAAATCAACCGTAGAATTTTCACCAAAGACCCGATTTGTACCTTCTCCTGCAAAACTGATCTGATCTTTGAATGTGGCAGATCGGAAGTACGCCGACGCGCTGAATGTGGCAGATCGGAAGTACGCCGACGCGCTGAATTCAAATTTGCGAAAGTCCACATTATCGGGGAACCATACTCCACAAAAATTGAAGTCTTTATTCTCTAGCTTACTCTTTAGGGCTTCATCGAAATCCGCGCTCTTTTCTTTGCCCGGATAGTGAAGCACACAGTACTGCTTGCCTTCGTGTTCTTTATAGAAAGCCTGACCCTCACAGGCTAAGGCTATCTCATCCTTATAGTCACATTTGAAGGCAGTCTCTTGCGGTGGGTTGAGTGTATCCGGGGCTGTCATGGTTGTTCTCCTACGAACGGGCAAAGCTATACTACAGCCACATTCGGACGTCAATAGAGATAGGTATCTTACGAAAGGAGTTAATACTGTCTCGTGCAGGAGTTCATTTTAAACAATTCTGCTTTCCGGTTTGATTGTCTTGCTGTGCGTAGAATCATTAGCTCTACGGGGCGTCTATCGCATTGTCAGGCTTTATGCCCTCCCCGATAATCCCTTGAAAGCCAATGTAGCGCGTGTTAGAAATGAATTGACTATGTTAAACACTAAAGAGATGAAAATAAGTATTCCATCTACGCTTTCGCAGGAGGAAACCAAACTCCTGCTTGCCGTCAAACTCTATGAGGTTGGAAGGGTTTCTCTTGGTCAGGCTGCTAATCTGGCGGGGTTTTCCAAGAGGGCCTTTATGGAAATACTTGGCCGGCATCAGGTTCCCGTCTTTAATTACTCTGCTGATGAACTGCGAGAGGAAATTGGTTTGTGAAAGAGCCTGTCATAACTGACAGTACGTGTCTTATCGGGCTTGAGCGGATAGAACATCTTGATCTACTCTCAGAGTTGTTTGAGCCAGTAACTATACCCCCGGAAGTGGCTAAAGAATTTGGAATTTCATTGCCGTGGCTCAGGGTACAGGCCCCGACTGACATTGCGCTCATAGATACGTTGAAAATACTGGTGGATGACGGCGAAGCAGAAGCAATAGCTCTGGCCAGTGAATTACAACAGCGAATCATTGTTGATGATCGTCAGGCGCGGGCTGTGGCTCGAAACATTGACCTGAAGATTATTGGGACAATCGGAGTGCTTGTGAAAGCGAGACAATCTCACATAATTTCACAGGTAAGACCACTGATCGAAGAATTGGAGACCAACGGGTTCTACATCGGTCAAAGCCTGAAAGAGGAAGCTCTAAGGCTGGTGGGCGAATAATACTCTACAGCGGTTTGCAAACGAGTGAATAGAGTTTTTCTTTTTTCCAAGGTTTATAAGTGTCCTCCTAACGATCCTGTCTCTTCGTTCGATTGCAAACCGCTGTAATGACGGCCCAATTCAAATGTTCCCGTCCATAGATATGGAGAAAGCACAGACAATCGAAGGCATTGCAATAATCTGTGGAAAGGTTTGTGGATTTGCAAGCTTCGTTGTAGCCGTTTTCTGATTCTTCAATTACAACTGGATCGCTGCCGGCGTATGTTTGGGATCGGCAGGATTGTCGTTTGGGCTGATCGCAAATGCAGTATGGCGGCAGTAGTCATCATGGAAGCATAAGTAGTGTTGGAGTTGAGTGATTACGCTCTCGATGAGATCGTCTGAGGAAGTTTGTGTCGTTGTCGTCTTGGCATTGTCTAAATTCAAGTTGAACGAAACACTTCAGCTTTTCTGTTACATCAGTATAACATACCAAGGTCTGATACCAATTGGACATTACAGTGAAATTTCCTCGCTCGTGTTTATCAAAAAGGCATTTGAGATTCACTGTTCTAGTGGAAGCCAATTAGACACTAGAGTTATTTTGTCTAAATAGCCATTATAAATTTAGTGTTCCTATGTAATTGTCAAAAATGGTCATATTGCACTGGCCGCTTTGATTATCTGCACCGGTGGAGAATTTCGCGTGAGATTAAGAATACAAGCAGTCGTGGGCAGAGCCTGCGACTGTGGTAACAGCCACGAATTGTTGTGGTTTGGCGTCTCATGCGACATTATCCGTCCATGAAAGCAATCCTTTTGCCAGCCCAGGACGCGAGCCTTCCTAACTTTACTTAAAACACTTTTCACGCTTGCGTAGCCATTTGACTTTATATAAACTATGCGTAGTCAGGTGGCTACATTTATGAATCTAAGACGAGACGTTTTCCAAGCCATTGCCGACCCGACCAGACGGGCGATACTTTTGTTGGTGGCTGCCCAATCAATGACTGCAGGTGCAATCGCGGCAAATTTTGACACCGCGCGTCCGACCGTTTCCAAACATCTTCACATTCTAACCGAGTGCGAATTGCTCGAAGCAGAGCAAGCAGGACGGGAAATTTATTACCACTTAAATCCTGAAAAAATTAAAGAAATTGCTGATTTTATTGAGCCTTTCCGCGAACTGTGGGAACAACGCTTTAGCCAACTCGACGAAGTATTGGCAACCATGAAAGGAGAAAAGAAATGAAAAACAATTTACCATTTGAATTTACAGTAAACAAAGCGACAAAAACGGTATCGGTAATCAGAGAATTTGCCGCCGAACTTTCGCTGGTATGGGATGCATTTACCAAACCAGAAATTCTTGACCAATGGTGGGCTCCGCGACCCTGGGTATCAAAAACAAAATATATGGATTTCAAAGTTGGCGGACGAAGATTTTATGCAATGGTGAGCCCGGAAGGAGAAGAACGATGGTCAATTCAGAAATATACTTCCATTAGTCCCAAAACCAATTTCAAGATCTTTAATGCTTTTGCAGACAAAGATGAAAACCCTGAATTGCCAGGTTCTGATTGGGATCTGAATTTCAGCGAACAAAACGGAACTACAACCGTGCGTGTTTCTATTTACAACGAATCCCTTGCCCGTATGGAGAAGATGATTGAAATGGGCTTCAGCGAAGGGTTCAAAATGACATTGAACAACCTGGAAGATCTGCTGACACAATTATCGCAACCAAAGGAAATAAAATAATGAGAAAAATAATTGCCTGTGAATTTATGACACTTGATGGTGTCATACAGTCCGACCCAGAGGACGATTTCAAGTATACCGGGTGGTTTTTCGGCTATGCTGACGAGGTGACGGGAGCCGTGATACAAGAGCGGCTGGGCAAGCAGGTAGATTTGCTGTTAGGACGTAAGACCTTTGACATTTGGGAACCGTACTGGCCGACGCATTCGGACTTCTGGCCGAACGTCATGACCGCAACAAAGTACGTTGCCTCGAATACCCGTGACTCAAGCGAATGGCAGCCTACCGTATTCTTAAACGGTGATGTCGCGGAACAAGTAAGGGAGCTTAAGCAACAGGACGGACCGAATTTGCACGTAATGGGAAGCGCAAATCTACTGCAGACGCTCTTTAAAAATGATCTTGTTGATGAGTTGCAGCTCATGATATTTCCGATCACGCTCGGCACCGGAAAACGTCTGTTTACCGACGGCACCATCCCGGCAGCCTTCAAGGTGACCGAATCTCAAGTCTCCCCAGACGGCATCATTATCGTAAACTATGAGCGTGATGGCGAGGTCAAAACCGGCGCGCCTCAGATCGAAGAGAATGATTGAGAATCGTCGACACGAAACGCTAAACCGAACCGACTGATGCAGTAAAATTGAAGCGGGCGAGATTTGAAAAGGCAAAGTAAGCAACCCGTAATCTTATATTTTATATGAACGTACAAGAACAGATCCAAAAGTATATTACCAGCCAACCTGAACCAAAACGCAGCGACATGCAAGCGTTGCACTGCATCATTCTGGAAGTAATGCCAGCATGTAAATTATGGTTCTTAGATGGTAAAAACAGTGAAAATAGAACTGTTTCTAATCCTAATATAGGATACGGACTTCACACTATAAAATATGCTGATGGAACAACCAGAGAGTTTTATCAAATTGGTTTGAGCGCAAATAAACCCGGAATCTCTGTCTATATCCTTGGTATCGAAGATAAGAAATACTTAGCCCAGACATATGGAAAAGAACTCGGCAAGGCGAGCGTGACCGGCTATTGCATTAGGTTCAAAACTCTAAAAGATATAAACATTGAAATACTTGAAGCGGCAATACGATATGGATTTGAGGCTCAGAATGAAAAAGGCGGCCTGATGAAATAAGTTTTTCGTGTGGTCGGTCGGAAGGAAGACCGACCACTGGTTTTTTCGGCGGCGATCTCAGCTTTCGTTAGAGACGTATTCGCCGCGTGAGAAAGGTCATTAATATGAATCCAAATATGAAGACAACAGCTTTTTTTCTGGCGATGGTGCTGACGGTGTTTCTGTCGGGGGGCGTATTGGGGCAGCAAAAACCAACTACGGGCTATGCGCCGGTGGGCGGTCTCAAAATGTATTACGAGATCCACGGGAGTGGTGAGCCTGTGGTATTGCTCCACGGCGCGTTCATGGCGATTTCAGGCGACTGGAATGATTGGATCGGCGAACTTTCCAAAACGCGGAAAGTGATTGCCATCGAAATGCAGGGTCACGGGCGTACCGCCGACATCAACCGCGAACTTACTTATGAAAACCTCGCCGACGATGTGGCGGGGCTGCTCGATTACCTCAAGATCCCAAGCGCGGACATCATCGGTTACAGCCTTGGCGGCGGCGTCGCTATCCAATGTGCGATCCGCCATCCGGAAAAAGTGCGTAAGGTTGTCAGTATTTCAGCCCCGATCCGCCGCGACGGCTGGGTCAAGGAAGCGAACGACTTTTGGCCAACATTCACGTGGGAAGTGTTCAAAGGCACTCCCATAGAAGCCGAATATAAGAGGCTAAGCCCGACGCCTGAAAAATTCCCGGATTTTGTCAATCACATCAAAGCGCAGGCTTTGAGACCATACGACTTCGGCGCCGACAAACTCAAAGCCACTAAAGCGCCGATGTTTTTCATCTTCGGCGACGCTGACGGCGTGCGGCTCGATCACATCGCGGAAATGTACCGGCTGAAGGGGGGCGGCGAGATCCATGGCGACATGCAGCCGCGCTCGGCATCGAGATTGGCAATTTTGCCCGACACAACACACGTTACGCTGATGAACCGCAGGTTCATTATCGTCCCGATAGTGAACGACTTTCTCGATGCGAAGCCCCAAAAGCAATAGATACCTGGGCATCATTATTGTGAACTACAAGCGAGATGGAGAAGGTAAGACAGGTACTGTTGGAGAATAAAGCGAAGATAGCTCTTATATGGGTTCATCGCACGCTCCCTCTCGTTAGCCCTAATTGGACAAATCGGTTGAAGTGTCTAATTCGGAGGCTATGCAAGGCGAGGCTGCTCAAGTCAATACATTTAGCAATTGCAATGAAACAAAATAATTCTTTTGTTTCATGCGATCATCCCGACCCTGTGGTTTTCTTAGAAATTGCTCATATCAACTAAAATAGAATTTCAACTATAATGTCACCTTGAGAGGTATTTGGGCAGTTTTCGATGTCTGGTGGTGTCTGTCCGACAAAATCGTTTGGACATTTATAGTATCACCCAATCTTTGTAGAACGCTTGCAAATGAGGAAAAAGGCTTTCGGTATCTCGCCTTGCAGATTCCTGCCTTGTTAAGCAGTCGGTTTCTCTTCGACTATAAGTCACATGATGATTAGTGTAGCGGCTCTGGAATTCCAGATGCTCCCCGGCTGTTACTCCATTCGGGAAGATGAGCAGATTCTTGCCATCTACCTTTTCAGCGCGCGGATCGACCGGCGCGAGCTTGCCGCTGACAAGGCGAATCCAGTCTATCTCAGGACCATAGTAATGGCAGGTTGATCTATCCATAGTGAGAGATTTCCGCGTTAGAATTTGCGGTTGATTCTTTCTCATAAATTTCAGAAAGGGGTTTGTACAAAACAGGGTGAAACCGAAGCGCCCGAAAGCCTCTGAATCTGATCCGGGGGGATCGAATATCTGCCCGAACGGGACTCGTCCGATAATCAATTCTGCGAAGACTTCCTGGCATCTGCCAATCTCCAGTAGTAAACAGAAACCAGCTTTCGTGCCTGATCCTTTTGTCGTGTTCGACCTGGCGGCGACGCAGGCCGAGACCGTGAGCAGTGATTCAGGGCGCTATGTAAGATTGCAGCGAAGAGGGGCGATTTGTCACATGTATTACTCGACAAAAGCGAGTGATCCTAGCGACGAGAGCGACTGGATGGAGCTTGTTCCAACGGGACAGATTGTGAGCGGCGTGACGGATGTGATGCTTGGGCCAGGTGGAAGTCTAAGCGGCGCTGCGGCTGGAGTGGTTACCTTCCCGATGATCTGGAATTGGGAGCCGTGGCCTTAATCAACACAGGGTTCTGAGATAAACGGCGACGCTCTCATGTTGAAAGCGCTTCAAATGAAATACCGATTTAGGATGCGAGACTTCGGCTGTATGGGATTTCATGGGGAGCTTGCGCTCCCCGAAAAGTGAAACGATGTTTGTTTACCACACAGACACGAAATGATTGCTTGTTCACAGGGCCTATCTACAAGAGATATTCTGCTTATCAATCATTGTTTTCCTGACTAGTTCTTTTTTTTCTGCGTGGCCTTATGTTCGGCGGCCTTCTCTTTGGCTTCATCTGCCTTAGTCTCGGTCTCAACGCTAAGCACATCGCCAGTGATGGCATCAACCTGGACTTCCTTTATTCCAGCTTTAGTCTGTATGTCAAAGGAATAAATTAATTGTCCATCCTCGCGCTCAAGCTCGCCTTCTTTTATTTTCCCAGGAACTTTCTTTGAGGCAATTTCTCGCGCCTCTTTCATAGTGATCTTGGCTTCTTTTTCAAGTTGTTTCTTGTCGCTTTTCTTGTCACTTGCCGCAACTGCAAGTCCTAGCGCCAGCATCAATGCAAGACTCATTGAAATCTTCATAAAACTCTTCATTGTTACATTCCTTCCTTATCTGTATTGCTTTGCCGCCAATATTGAACGGCAAATTAACTAACAGCATTAATTCTATTGGGGGAAAATGAACAGAAGATTAAATTTAGTTCGCAAGAACGGATTTGATCACAAGCAATTAGGTAACCTCAAGAATGGAAGCTACTTCTTCAGACATCAAGTGCGACCAACAGTCTTATCAACCACGTCAAAACCTAAATGAGAGAGTGACTCCCCTGGCAGATTTGCTGAGGTATGGCTGTAAGGATGGTAACGGATGATTGCTGTGAGTAACACCGTGCTGCTTTACAGTGTAGCGCCCAATGAGATACCCGAGCACGCTACCCACCAGCACATCTGACGGAAAATGATTTTTCCCCGTGAACCTCGATAGACTTACCGCCGAGGCTAACCCATAGGCTCCGAATCTTATTAATGGTTTGTCAGGATATTGATTGGCTATTACGGTTGCCAATGACCAGGTCGTTATTGCATGGCCGGAAGGAAATGACCTTCCACCATCCCAGAAACCTCCGTCTCCCATTACCCGATCAGGGCGCTCGCGGCCAGTGGCAAACTTGAGCCCGGTGACTAATATGGAACTGTCTATAAGTGCTATTATCCCAAGCGATCCTGTCTCTTTTAATCTTTCATTGTGCGTAAACCGCCCCAGGAGGTAGAGAGTTCCAGCTGCGCCGAATGTTGAGGAGCCGGAACCGAGGTGTGAAACATCTCGGCTATCGTCAATGAGATCCTCCGAATTACCGAGACTTGCTACTACTCTGTTGTCGGTTAAAAGCATGACCGTTGTCGTTGCCAAAAACGGAACTACCCATATGCTATCACTCCGCTTCATGTGCAGCGGGCTTGTCCAGATAACCTCCTGGTCGTGCAGTATGTCTTTAAAGAACTCTTTTGACGCGATGGAAAGGCGTGTTTGTGTGGACGCCACAGAGGGGGCTTTTGACGCTTGCGGCCTGCTATCGGTCTCGGTCAAATCGGTGTTCGAGCAACACGTGGGGGCCGCTTTTTCTTCATTAGATAAGGCAGGCTTCGATGGCTGCGCAAGCTCTTGACCATCAATGACTGGGGCGAACATATTCAGAGAAAAGATTACAAACAGGATGGGAAATGCTTGACGATAGGGTGAATTGATTTTCATAGCCTACTCTCCTTCTGTCGGGCTTTGAGTTTCTTCTATGCAATGTCAATATCGGGGTCTGACGCCATGGTTGTTTAGCACAGGTATGCGCATAGCTTTCACAGATTGTGATCATGCCCATCAGGGGAAGAGGACGAAAGCAGCCCTGCATAGATATCCTTTCCACCTAACGAAATAAGACTGGCGGTGCGGCACTGACTTGAGTGTCATCGCTAAGCTGTAGATCAACGATGACACTATATTGCTTGCATTGTAACCATCACAGATGAACAGAAGATTAACTGGTATGGCCGAACCCTAACAAGAATAGGACAGAGCGGTTCCATAAATGTCTCAAAGGGCATAGAAGGCAACACAATCAGTGAAAATGAAGGCTCTTTGCAAGTCCAGTAGCGTAAAAAATGTTTGATTGTTATTGCATAATTTTAAAAGCGAAATCCATCATAAACTCAAGTATTTGGACAACTCATAATTCTAATGTGAGAAGAATACTAATAACTCGGCTATATAGGTCGTTTGTCCGATGAAGATGGCGGCACCGGAATTGCGGATAAATACGCCGAATCACGAGGTCTGCGCGATGATGTTAAGGTCATAACAGAAGGAGAATACAATCCCAATGAAGTCATCAGAATCAGAAAAGGAATACAGGAAGGACGTGGTCAATAAGGTTCCAGAAGTCACGCTGATCTTCTGGATCATCAAGATCGCAGCAACCACGCTTGGCGAGACTGGCGGTGATGCCGTGACGATGTCAATGAACCTGGGCTATCTTGTTGGCACTGGAATCTTCGGTCTAATCTTTATCGTTGCGGTCATCGCACAGATTCGAGCAAAGCAATTTCACCCTTTCCTGTACTGGACAACGATTGTCGCCACAACGACAGTTGGAACGACTATGGCCGACTTCGCCGACCGATCTTTGGGTATAGGCTATGCCGGCGGCTCGTCGCTTCTGTTAGCGCTTCTTCTTGGTTCGCTATTTATCTGGCATCGCTCTCTCGGATCGATATCGGTCAAGACGATAACCTCACCAAAGGCCGAATCATTTTACTGGATGACGATCATGTTTTCCCAGACGTTGGGAACTGCGCTTGGCGACTGGACGGCTGATAGCGCCGGTTTGGGCTATGGCGGAGCCGCCATTATATTTGGCGTTTTGCTTGCAATGGTTTGTGCAGCATACTTTTGGACATCCATCTCTCACACGGCGTTATTTTGGGCTGCCTTTGTTCTTACGCGACCGCTCGGTGCTGTTGTCGGAGATCTGCTTGATAAGCCCCAAGATGCAGGTGGGCTGGCGCTCAGCCGCTACACTGCATCAATTATCCTACTTGTTTTCATGGTGAGTTGTATTATGATCTTTCCACAAAGAGCCTCAGAAGAGGCTCATTGAAGCGACGGAATATTTGTGATGAGGCCCGATGGCTGTCAACAGCATCCATCGAAGGCACTCCACGCCGCCATTGCTTGCGGCAGGCTTCCGCTTTCGCTCAGGGATATTCCTGACAAGTACAGAGACAAACCCGGGTCTGAAATCCTACGCCAAGCGGTTGATAATCCCACCTATTAAAAGATATATTTCACGATCCAGGTCGGACCGAGCGAAGATAAGCTATTGTACGCGGAAGAGAATTGAAAGCTGAAACCAAGTTGAAAGGAAAAAGGCTATGATAAGCGTCAAGAGCATCCTGATTGTGTGTTACTTTGCCGTGATGTCGTTTCAAGGCACCACAGGTTATAAAGTGGAGGCTCGCTACCCGGTTCCCGGCAATGGTGGCTTTGACTACTTGACAATCGATGACACGGCGCGCCGCCTCTACATCTCACACGCAACGCAGGTAGATGTCGTTAGTGTTGATAGCGGAAAATTGATAGGCACAATCCCGGATACGCCCGGAGTTCACGGTATAGCGCTAACACGGGAGTTCAATCATGGGTTCACGAGCAATGGTCGGGAGGACAAGGTTTCGATGTTCGATCCTGCCACGCTGAAGCTTATAAAGAAAATCGATGTGGGCAAGGGGCCAGATGGGATTTACTATGATCCTCGCACCAAGCGTGTCTTCACAAATAATCATGGGTCGCACGATATCAGCGCCATCGATGCTAAGACCGGCGCAGTCGTTGGCACGATAAAAATTGAAGGCGATGGCGAACAAGCAGTGATCGGCAGTGACGGTCTGATTTATGTCAACAGCGAGGACACATCAGAAGTTGTGGTATTCGATCCGAAGTCACTTAATGTGAAGAAGCGCTTTCAAATCGGCGTAGCAAAGACACCGACGGGTCTCGCATACGACGCCAAAACCAACCGGCTATTTATTGGCTGCCGCAACGAACCGATGATGGTAGTAATGGACGCCAAAACGGGGAAGGTGATTAACAACCTCCCTATTGGGAAGGGAGTGGATTATGCAGTTTTTGATCCGCTAACTAAACTGGTTTTCTTTTCGTGCGGCGACGGTACCTTAACCTTCTTTCATGAAAAGTCAGCTAACGAATACGAAGATGCTGGCGCCGTAAAGACGCAGCCAAGCGCCAAAACCATGGCATTTGATCCTAGAACGAAGAAAATATATCTTGGAGCTGTTGAATATGTGGAGGCTCCGGATACTGATCCCTCCCAGCGGCCTCATCGTAGCATCAAGGCTGGGTCATTTGTGGTTTTAGTGGTGGGTAGATAAGGTATTGGCTATTGTAGGATGGTTCAAGGTTTCCTGGCGAGCAATATGATTTTAAGATTTTAAGTTTGGCCTTTGCTCAAGGGTATTAACAGGGACAGACTGGATGGGAGAGAGGAGGATGAAGTCTTACACTTTCTAAAGATTCTCTGCCATCCCAGGCAAGTCGCGTGATGGTTTGTGTGTCCGCTCTCGAATCCGAGATGCCGCCGGGCTGTGACTCCATCAGGGAAGATGAGAGCTTTCGGCCATCCACCTCTTCAGCGTGCGGATCGACCGGAGCGAGCTTGCCACTGATAAGGCGAATCCAGCCTATCTCAGGACCATAGTAATGGCAGGCCTCCTTGAAGGATGAAGGATGAAGGATGAAGGATGAAACCGGATGTCTGGTCTCATTTCCTATAAATAATGGACCGATTTCATCAAGATTTGGCGTACCTTGTTTTCATCCTTCATCCTTCATCCTTCATCCTTCATCCTTCTCTCATGCTGTGTCCTTTGACAGCTTCTCAACGGGGAAATCACATAGTTCTTCTCCGCAAGGCTCTGTCTTCTCGCAGACCGGGCACCTGATGATTATGCCGTAGGGGGCTGCCGGGTCTTTGGCCTCCTCGGCTTCGAGCCAGAGGGCTATCTGATTGTCTTCCTCGCCGGAACGAAAGATCGCCGTGGCAAACCCGCCCGGATTCTTTACGCCCTGGCGCGTCCGGTATAGATGATCGGCGTATTCTCGGCAGATATCTTTCGAAAATTTTGAACCCACACTCACAAGCTCGGTCCTCTGTGTGTGTGTAGTCTCAGAAGAAGTCTCAGTAGAAGGAACTTGTTCCTTCATGACAGGCGCATTACGGGCTATTCGAACAGGCCGATTTGAGCCGCTCGATGGGGTCAATCTGACCTCATCGTTGAGCGCAGGTTGATCCGTTCCCTCGATGAGCGCGAGGGTGTCGTAATCTATCGTGTACCACTTCTTCCTGATCCAGTCTCGCTTTTCGAATTGCTCTGAGATTACCAGCCTTCTTTTCTCAAGGTTGCGCACGGTGCGCTTGATCGTGCTGAGGCTCCAGAAAGGGAACTGTGGAAGCCAGTCGTTGTATGTGCCGTATGTCCAGCGGCGACCGTCGCGCTCGTGGCGGCTCCGGCCAAGCCAGTAATGGAGTTGCTGAAGAAAGAGCGCTTCGTTGAGTCCGATCAGCCTTGCCAGAGTAGGCAGGACCTGAAGAGGTGGTTCGTTGATCAAAAGCTTTCCCATTTGGCGAGCGCTCTTGAAGGGATGAGGGATGAGGGATGAGGGATGAAAAGGACCGCCACGAACTATCTTGATTACTGGCGAGCCGCTTTCACCGAGTAGTTACCCTGAAATCTTTTTCATCCCTCATCCCTCATCCCTCATCCCTCCTGCTGCTCCATCCGCTTTCGATCTCGGATGATGTCTCGGATAGCGGCCGGGCGATTGATTTCCCCGTTTTGCTTGAGGAAAGAATTCTTCTTTGCGTACTCGTCTACGAAGCCGCCGAGCTGGCCGAGCGCTACGAATACGCCTCGCGGATCTGCCTTCTTTTTCTGTGTAGATTGTGCTGTCATTTGTAGCTTTATATAGTAAATGCTAGAAATAAAATCAAGCTATTGACAGATAGAGGATGATAGGGGATGCTAGGCGCAATATGAGCAACCAGCTAAATCTACGGCCCGATGATAAGTTACTCGAAAGGCTAGACGATGCTATAAGCCGGTACGGGCGCAAGAGCCGCAACGAGGTGGCGCTTGAGATACTGGATACGTATCTGCCGTTTTGGGAGCAATTGGAAGAGACAAAGCTAGCGGTACTGGAGCAGCAGAGGGCAGGGCTGCTGGAAGTGAGTCAACCGTACATGAGCGGACGCGGGACCAAAGGGGAGGTCCAGAGAGTGCAAAAAGATGCTCAGGCCCGCGAACAGAAGAAACGCAACAAATAGATTCTTAGTTGAGAGATTCACACAATGGATACCGGGATGGGGAGCGCGTCAGCTTTCCCTTATGGATTTCTATTCTGTGTGCGAACAACTGGGAATCGAGGCGGTCGAGTATACGCTTGATGGAGCGGACGGGTACGCTCTGTGGGCAGGTGGGTCTCCGTATATTTACATAAGCAACCGATTACCTGGGCCTGAGAAAGTAATAGCCGGGTTCCACGAAATAGCTCACATTCTCTATCATCCGAACGATCCTAAGCCCTTGAAGTTTTTCAATTACGGGAAAGCAGACCGGCAGGCGGCGATTGTTGGAGCCGTCGCGTGGATGCCTGGGAGGTTGGCATGGGGGCAGACGGTCGAGGGGTTGATGGAAGAATTCGGGGTGAGCAGGGAAGTAGCGAGTTTTAGATTTGGATTAAAGCTGTGGCCCACGCAGGTTGCAGCGTGAAAAGAAAGCTTAAGGCTAAAGGAGGAAGGAGATGATAAGAGCAGCAATTTTGGTATTAGTAGTAACAATTGGAGGATTTGCATTTCCACACGATTTGAACCCACACGGAGCGGCTACGCCGGAGTTTGCCAAGTGTACGGGATCAACGCCCTGCCGAGCTTGTAAGAACTGCAAGTACTGCAAGCATTGCGCCAAGGATGGCGGGACGTGCGGCGTGTGTAAGAAGCAGTAGGGGCTACTGGGGGAAATAGAATGGCAATTGAGGAGCATCTGAAGATTCTTTGGCAAGGGGTAGAAGCATGGAATAAGTGGAGAATCAGGATTTCTAATGAAATCCCTGACCTCAGCGGGGCGGATCTCAGTGGTTTGGAACTCATTGGCGCAAATCTCAACAAAACAATCCTCTACGGTGCAAACCTCTATAGCGCGAACCTCAGCGGCGCGAACCTCAGCCGTGCAGATCTCAGAGCCTCAAATCTTTATGGTTCGGAGATAGGCAACGCAAACCTTAGCGGGGCGGACCTCAGAGAGGCAAAACTCATCGGTGCGGTCCTGGTGGGCGCGGATTTCAGCAGCGCGGACCTCAGCGGGGCTGACTTCGACAACGCGAATCTCGCTAGCGCGAATCTCAGCGACACGAACCTTAGCCGCGCGAAACTCAGAGGTGCGGACCTTGCTGGCGTGGACCTCAGCCGTGCGGATCTCAGCGGTGCAGACCTCAGCAATGCAATTATCGGCTATACACATTTCACAGCCCTTGATCTCAGCAAGGTTAAAGGCCTTGAGAGTTTGGAGCACATTCTTCCTTCCTCGATTGATTTGGATACACTGTACCAATCAGGTGGGAAAATACCAGAAGAGTTCCTTCGTGGATGTGGTGTACCGGATGAATTCATAACCTTTCTGCCATCCTTGATTGGAGCGCGGCAAGCGATCCAGTTCTATTCCTGCTTTATTAGCTATAGTCATAAGGATGAGGAGATTGCAAGGCGGCTCCATTCTCGTATGCGAGATGAGCACTTGCGCGTCTGGTTTGCTCCTGAAGATATGAAGGGTGGGGATAAAATCTATGATCAAATCGAGCGAGCCATTCAACTTCACGATAGATTATTGCTCGTGCTTTCAGACGATAGCATGAAGAGCGAATGGGTAATGACTGAGATTCGCAAAGCTAGGAGAGTTGAGATAAGAGAGAAGAGAAGGAAGCTCTTTCCAATACGCCTAGTTGATTTCGAGCGAATCAGAGAATGGCAATGCTTCGATGCAGACACTGGTAAAGACCTGGCTGCAGAAGTTAGAGAATACTTCATACCTGATTTTTCAGACTGGAAGAATCACGACAACTTCGAGCAGGGATTTGCGCGGCTGCTGCGCGATCTCAAGGCAGAGGAAGAAAAGAGTGCCAAATAGTTTGTGGCTGGAGATTGTAACACGGTCAATGATTTACTGGATCAACCACATGCCAAGCTTGAAAGAATCGCAAGTGCTTCAAGCAGTATAATGAAGGCGGCGGAATGTGCGGCGTGTGTAAGAAGCCATAGGGGTCAGTGGAGATGTTAATATGGCAAATGAGGAACATCTGAAAATTCTCAGGCAAGGTGTAAGGGCATGGGGCGATTGGAGGAACAGAAATTCTGATCAGAGACCAAACCTCCGTGACGCGAACCTCACAGGCGCAGACCTCACAGGGGCGTATCTATTCGACGCGGACCTCGCAGGCGCGAACCTCAGAGGCGCAAACCTCACAGGCGTGAACCTCAGAGGTGCGAACCTCACAGGCGCGTTTCTCAAAGGCGCGAACCTCAGCCACACCTGGATTGGTAATACAAATTTGACGAATATTGATCTCAGTGAGGTTAAAGGGCTCAGCAGTATTACACACTTTGGCCCTTCTTCGATAGGCGTGGATACGTTGTACAAATCAGGTGGCAACATATCTGAGGAGTTTCTTCGAGGATGTGGTGTGCCTGAAAATCTTATAACGTACCTGGCTTCTTTGACGGGAAAGGCTTTTGATTATTATTCCTGTTTCATCAGTTACTCAAGCAAGGATCAAACATTTGCAGAGCGTCTTTACGCCGATCTGCAAAGTAAAGGAGTGCGCTGCTGGTATGCCCCCGAAGATTTGAAGATAGGAGACAGGTTCCGAGACCGCATAGAAGAGACTATTCGAATATATGACAAAGTTATGATCGTTGTTTCTGAGAATTCAATCTCAAGTCGTTGGGTTGAAAGAGAAGTCAATGCCGCTCTGGAGAGGGAAGATACAAGAAATCAGACCGTGCTATTCCCGATCCGGTTGGATGAAGCGATAATGGAAAGCCAAAAACCATGGGCGGCAGAGCTACGAAGAGCGCGCCATATAGGAAACTTCCGTAACTGGCAGGATTACACTTTATACAGGGCAGCGTTTGAACGATTGTTGCGCGATCTGAGGGCAGAGGAAGTAGGAGGCGGCGAATAATTTTGTGACCGCTATGTGACCGGGATAGATGAGAATTGACGGAAATAGGTGTTATTTCATCATCACATCGAGCATCGATACCGTAGCTGCGGCGAGTAACTAAGATCAATAGATGTAACTAGATGTGAGCAAATAGGCGGTTAAAGCAGCGCGGCGGGAGGGCTGGCCGATTCGCCTCCGGAGCGAAAGGTCGCAGGTTCGATTCCTGCCGCGGGTACTTGTTTCTTCTTTACATCTAATTCGAAACCTATAAGATTGGTACAAATGAACCTACAGGCATTTCCAAAATAAGGTAAGAGAAACAGGCCGCGAATATCACATCGGTCGGACATCGACACTTTACTGAGACAAAATATATCCAATGCGATTTGTAATAGAAATTGATTAGCCCTCCTCTGTAGAAGCCTCACCTGATGTTCGATGTCTGCGATCCCGCAGCTTGCGCCATCCTTCGAAAATACACTCCTGCTGCGAGGGGGAGAGTCCCAATCCGCTCAGCACGATTTTACTTTGAACAATCAGCACGTTTTCCATTGATATGTTTCGAATGGCTTTATCCAGTTCGTTCAGATTTACGCTTACCTTCACAGGCAGGGGAACAATTAGCCGCTCAATCTCAGAGGGAATCAATTCGAGTACGCCTCCTCCGTAATGCCGTCCCTCCAATTCCGCGCTCAATGCTGTGAGCGGGTTTATAAAGCAGCCTACAAGTTTCTCGGCCACGATCTTTTGTGCGCGGATGCGATAGGCTGTATCTGTCGTATAGGCACCTATACGATTAAGGATCAGACGCGGCGTGTCGTGCGAACGCTTTAGCATGCCTATCTCGGTTGCGTAGACCGAGGGTACCGTGTACCAGGGTGACCGGACACGGCATTTGTAACGGGTGTGAAGTTTCTGCTCTTCGCCTGATTTTATATAAGCCCTCGCCTTGCTGTTTAATTCTCCATCAATTTGTCGAAACCACAGGAAATTTGTAGGAATGCCTCTGGTCACATTCGTTGCGTGCTGTTTTTCATCATAGATGATGCCGGGGCAGTGTTCGCTGCGCCCAAACATGGGATGTGCCCACCGGTCGAGATTATAGCTCTGCACGATCTCATCGGGGACAAGAAAAAACTTATTCGCGCCTGTGACGATTCCTACGTCCACATTGGCAATATCCTTGAACAGATGGACATCATCACGATCTGCGAGTTCTTCAAATAGTGAGCGAGTCTCTTTATCAAGTAAAGCGCGGGTCCACTTCCCCTGTACGGTATCACCGTTGATTGTCTGGGGGGCGTTGAAAACTGACGAAGGATCGAGCCGAAGAAATTCGCGCCCTTTTACCGGATAGATTCCGAGGCCCCCGGCTATATCGGTCTTGCTTTGCCTTTTTTCCGCAAGCAAAATAACCGCGCCCTGTAGCGTCTTACTAAACCATATCTCTTCCGGGTCAATGATGACAACGCGGCGACATTCGCGGCCAAGATAGGAGCGCAGGGATTGCGCGTGTGTGACGTGGATAATTTCGGAAGGAACAACCATCGCCAGCCTGCCGCCCGGTCGTAAATGCGCCATTGAAGCAAGAATAAAAGGTACCCACGCATTGGTATGCTTTGTGAATGACAGCCCGAGTTGCCTAAAGATAATTTCTGATCGCTTTTGGAAAGGCTCGAGGAGGTATTGATAGCGTATAAACGGAGGATTCCCGATAACGGCATCAAATCGGGTCTCGCGGTCATTCAAATGGTTGATTGCCCAGGCAAGGAAATCGGTGGAGTGAATTTGCAAGGTTTCCAAACCAAGATCGCGTGCACGAGCGTCAGCCTTTTCGGCTTCCTCTTTGTTAAGCTCGAATCCAATTATGGCTGACGACTGAAAGCCTTTTACCTGCGCGAGCGCCTGGAAAAACACACCATCGCCGCAACTCGGTTCCAGGATGCGGTCAGGGCTGATCTCTTTTACCCAGCGGACCATGAAAGCAGCAAGGTCTGGCGGGGTGTAGTAGCCGCCCCGGAGTTTCTGTGCCGATTCCATTTCAATGAAATTCATTGATCTCTCCTAAAGATTACATCCGGCAGCACATACCATATATCGCAAGAAACGGATGGGCAATACCTCCATACGGGTAAATTACTTTCTGTGTTGTAAATACCCCGGCGCGAGGTCAAACTACTCATTACATCGGAGGCGTATTCCAGCGGGTGTGTCTCCTCTAATTCAAAATTCGTAGCTCATAACTGCGTAGCGAGGCGCAGCGCGGGCGGGAGGCTTTCTTTATGAAAGATAAAAAAGTGATTATCACAGGCGCGTCTAGCGGGATAGGGCGCGCCTCGGCTCAACTCTTCATTCAGGCAGGGGCGCAGGTAGCTCTCCTCGGTCGTCGAGAAAGCGCGCTTTCGGAAGTTGCCGCGCAGTCGTCAGGCGAGGGCAATGCCGTTGTTGTGGCTGCTGATCTTTCTGATGAACAACAGACCCGGGAGGCTTTGAATCAGTCGGTCGAGACGCTCGGCGGATTGGATGTGCTTATAAACAGCGCGGGCATTCTCAAGAGCGGGGGTCTTGAAGCTACGTCGCTTGCGCTGTGGGATGAGATGATGAATATCAATCTGCGGTCGATATTTCACCTGATGAAACTGGCTGCGCCTGCGCTTGAGCGCTCACAGGGTAATATAGTAAATGTGTCGAGCGTTACGGGGTTGCGATCCTTTCCGGGAGTGCTGGCTTACTGCGTCAGCAAAGCGGGTCTCGATCAGTTGACGCGATGTGCGGCGCTTGAACTCGCTCCGAAAGGGGTTCGCGTAAACGCCGTCAATCCCGGGGTAGTCGTAAGCAATCTTCATCGCTCAGGCGGGATGGATGAACAGGCTTATCAAGCCTTTCTTGAACACAGCAAGTCTACACACCCGCTCGGTCGCGCAGGCGAGGCCGTTGAGATCGCCGAGTTGATTTACTTTCTTGCCTCTGAAAAAGCAGGCTGGATAACTGGCGCTACTATAAGCATAGACGGCGGGCGGGCGCTCACCTGCGCGCGTTAAATTTTAGGGCGTGATGCGTGATCCGTGATAGTTGATGCGTGATGCGTGATGCGTGACAATAAATAGAGTTTTCTTTTAACGGGGTATTTCTGATCTCACGCATCACGGATCAGCTATCGGGTGACGAGTTTTGTCATCTCAAAATCCCAATTTCCGTTACCCTTTCGGGTAGGCCGGTTTGATCAATTTCGTATTTTCAACGACTTAGAATTACCCAACCGGGTTGCAGCCGCTGGCACGAGCATTGCCTATTCTATAAGCGTAGCTCAAAAGGCTGCACAGTGACCGGGGTTAAGGGGGCAATGCCGGTCACTGTTAAATAGAAAAAGCAAAAAATATGGCCACAAGGGTCGGGGTTACGGGGGCAACACCGGCTTTTGTGGCCGGGCTTTTTTCACTCCATATCAACCTTTCATCTCCTCACCGCAAGTCAGACAGCGCACCTTCAAACATCCTGTTATTATTTCCTTCATGATGAGCTACCAAGCAGTAAAAGTATCAATCATCTTTTGCCTGATCACTCTGGCGGCGTGCGGAAAAACACCGAGCGCGCCGTCTGAGAATACGCTAAAACCTGTTGCTTCAAATCAGGAGCGCGCCGATGCGCAGCCGGCTGGTTCCGCCAATCAGGTCGCCAGTTATAAGGAGCCGGTTTTACTCTGCGATCTCGAAGACAAGACCATAAATGAGAGCAGCGGGATAGTTGCTTCTCGCCTCAACCCCGGTATGTTTTGGACTCACAACGACAGCGGGGACGGCCCGTTCCTTTACGGCCTGGACCGCAATTGCAAACGGCGCGGGGTCTGGCGAGTGACAGGCGCGAAGGCCCGCGATTGGGAAGACATAGCCATGGGGCCCGGCCCTGAACCGGGCCGCCCTTATCTCTACATCGGGGACATCGGCGATAACGGCAAGAGCCGCGCTGAGATAGTCGTCTATCGTGTGGCCGAGCCTGCTATCGTCGAAAACGATGCCTCCACGAAAAGCAGACCTCAAAACACCGAGCCTGCACAGGCGATTCGTCTCAGATACCCGGATGGCAGTCACGACGCGGAAACGCTGCTTGTTCATCCGATGACCGGAGACCTGTATATTGTCACTAAAATTTTGGGCGCTCCGGCAGGAATCTATAAACTTGCCGCTCCAATATCAGCCTCAAAGCCAAACACTCTGGTTCGTGTCGGAGAGGTCAGCGCACCGGCCTTTCTCGGCGGCCTGTTTACAGGCGGCGATTGTGCACCTGATGGACGGAGAGTAGTCTTGTGCGATTATCTCGGGGGCTACGAAATCACATTGCCCGACGATGACGGGAAGGGATTTGATGAAGTATGGAAACAGCCTCTCACTCCGATCAATTTGGGCAAGCGCCGCCAGGGTGAGTCCATCTGTTATAGCTCGGATGGGAAGGCTTTGCTTGCCACAAGCGAAGGGGTGCCGTGTCCGCTCATCGAAATCGAGCGGCAGTCTTCCGCCCGGTAATTACATTGACTCACGAATGTCCGTTTCATTTGCTTCCCAGTAGAGCTATTTTTTGGAAGGCGAGATCGCTCCGGCGAGTGCCGCTATGCGCCCGCCCGCGCCCGCTGCCCATCCGGCTGAGGGCGCGGCAAAGCTGACGCTGTTATAGCCGGTTGCGTCTATGTTCACCCAGGTCTTGCCGTCGTCAATCGAATAGCCCGAGCCCGAAAGCCCCACCGCTACAAGCGCGGGCTTGCCCGTTCCCGGAACGTAGGCGACACAGGATTTGTACCCTGCCGGTCGAGCACCTTTGATCAATGTCCACGTCCTGCCGCCGTCTGTAGTCCTGGCGATGTTATCGCCAGCGCCGTCGGGGGTCTTGTAATCGCCGCCCACAGCTACTCCGTTTTTGGCGTCCCTGAATGCTATCGAGAAGATGCCCGACGACTGGCTGCCCGCGCTGATTGGTGTTTCGGCTGCGGCCCAGGTGCGGCCCCGGTCGGTCGAACGAAGCACGCGCGAGACCCGCCCGCCTCCGGTTCCAATCCACGCATTTGCGTTCCCCTGAACCGCTATGCAGGTGCCGCTCGCCGCGAAAGCCGCTTCGCCTTCGAGTGGAGGCGGTATATTTTTACGGGGAACCTCATTCCATGTTTTGCCGCCGTCAGAAGTTGTGATGATCAGAAAACTGCTGCTCACCGGGTCGCTGAATGCTACTCCGTGTTGCGCGTCCCAGAAGGCAAAGGCGTCGAAAAATACACCCTCTTTGTCATTGGAATATTGCAAGGCCCAGTTGCTGCCTCCATCCGTAGTCTTATAAATCCTCGATTGCGGCCCGATGCTGAGCAGGTAAGCAGTGTTCTGGTCAACAGCCTGAACATCGCGAAAGTCAAGAGATTCGGCTCCCTCAACCGCCGCCGTATGCCAGTTTGCGCCGCCATCCGTAGTCCGCGAAAAAACGCCCCTGGTTCCGCTTGCCCATACAATGTTGGAACCCGCGACGCTTAGGCCGCGAAACTCGGATGTAGTCTTGCTGTCCTGAGCCTTCCATCCGATGTCACCTGCGCCCGCGAAGACGACGACAGCAGATAAAAAGATTGAGCAAATAATCCTGATTGATAGTGATTTCATGATCGCCTGGATTGTACTCGGCGGGATATGTCTGGTCAAAGAAATCGGCGTTAATAATATCGTCCGTCTGTACCTTACTCCCTATCGTTATGGTATGATGGTCGCCTTCATTCACCAGGAGGCCAAACTTAATGCGGAGAATCGTTCCTCTTTTGATCATGCTCCTGTTGTTGGGCGGCGCGGGCTACTATTTTTACACTCACGGCTGGAGTCTGCCGGGCTGGGTCAAGTCATTTACCTCCTCATCCGAAGATGAGAAGACATCCGATAGGGTGAGAGCCTCGCTCAGTTTGTCGAAGCGCGTTTCGGGCTATGACATAGGAGTTGAAACCAGTGGCGGCACAGTCACACTGACAGGGCAGGTTCCTTCCGAAGATGTAAAATCCTTTGCCGGTGAGATAGCGCGCGACACTCCGGGTGTAAACGATGTCAACAACCAGCTGGCAGTCAATCCCGGCGCTCAACCGACAACCGAAAGCGTGCACGTGGAAGACCTCGAAATTCGCGCCGATATACTCGAAGCAATCGCTAAGAGCCCCGAACTTGCGGGCCAGAAGATCGATGTAAAGGTTGAAGACAGAACGGTCACGCTTTCGGGCACGGTCCAGACCCCGGCGCAAAACAACGGGGCAGAGCAACTGGCGCGCTCCGTCAATGGAGTCTCAGGCGTTACTAATAATCTCTCTATCGTAAATCCACAGGCGGCGACCGAGCCGCCGCGCGCAACCGAACCGCCCGCAGACCCCAACGCTGATCTGGCAAAACGCGTCGAATTCGAGTTGTTCAGAACAGGCGCGTTCGATCTCTCTACGACAACTATCACGGCAAATGACGGCGCGGTTACTCTTTCCGGCACAGTCCGATCCATAGCCGAAAAGCTTTTGGCCGAGCGCGTAGCTCAAGGCACTCCGGGCGTAAAGAAAGTGACGAACGAGTTGAAAGCCGCTTCGGCACCGGCTCGCAAATGAGGGGGAATAGCGAAGCGGGAACGCGACCGTGGTTGCATAGGGGACACGGAGACGCGGCGAAACCCTGTCACCTGTAACCTTGTAATAAAGTGGAGCAAGCAGCGTTTACAAGCAAGCGGCACCGCGTCGAAATTATTGCTACGCGATTATTCCATCGCCTGCGATTACCGACCAACCAGAAATATTTCATCCTCACGATCACAATAGCCGTTGCCTGCGGGCTCGTGGCGGTGTTGTATCACTTTCTGATCCGCCTTATCACCTCCAACCTCATTGGCCGCGTGATGGAGCTTCAAGGTCCGTCGCGCGTAGTCTGGATGCTGGTTGTTCCAACACTTGGCGGGCTTGCCGCCGGATTGATACTCCACTACTTCGTGCCCGAGGCGCGCGGCAGCGGCATTCCGCAGGTTAAGGTGGCTTACTCTCTCGATTACGGTCGAATTCCAATGCGAGTGGCCGCAGGGAAGGCAATAATTTCGGCGCTGTGCGTAGGGTCGGGAGCAAGCCTGGGGCGCGAAGGACCTACGGTGCAAATCTGCGCGGCGATCTCTCATTCGATAGCGAAGTTGTTTTCCATCCCGCGCCGCAAGCAGATGAATCAATTGCCGGTCGGGGCCGCCGCCGCGATAGCCGCCGCCTTCAACACGCCGATAGCCGCCGTCACATTCGCGCTCGAAGAGATAATCGGGGATCTGAATCAAAAGCTCGCCGCCTCGATAGTGATAGCGGCGGTCATCTCTTCGACAATCGAGCGCTGGCTGCTTGGGGCGCACCCGCTTTTCATCGGGGCCAATATTTACGCGCTAAACCATCCGTCGGAGTTGCTCGCTTATGCCGCGCTTGGAATCACGGCTGGAGTCGTAGGGGTCGCGTTTGCAAAACTCGTTTTGTGGCTGCGAGGCACCTTCCGCGACCGCCTGCACCTGCCGGGATGGTCAAAGCCCGCCGCCGGGGGCGCGATTGTCGGCATCATCGGTCTCTGGCAGCCGCAGGCGCTCGGGCTCGGATACGATTTCCTGGGAACCGTTCTTCAAGGCAAAGACCAGCTTGTGCTGAAAGGCGTGCTGGCGTTGATGCTTGCAAAGATTCTGGCCTCGTCGTTCAGCTACGGCGCGGGGATGAGCGGAGGCGTTCTCGGACCCTCGATGTTCATAGGCGGAATGCTCGGCGCGGCTACCTGGCACGTATTGTTCTACCTCGAACCGAGCGCCGAGATTGCGCGGGGCGCATTTGCGCTCGTAGGCATGGGGGCCGTATTTGCCGCTGTGATTCGCGTGCCGATCACCTCTATCCTTTTGATATTCGAGATGACCTACAACTACGAGATCATTCTGCCGGTGATGATCGCAAACGCGCTTGCATATGCCGTGGCCTCCAAGCTGATGACGCTTTCGATATACGAGTCCTTTCTGTTTCAAGACGGCATACATCTGGGACACGGACCAAGGACCGATGCGCTTGCGCGAATCACGGCGGCTTCCGTGATGACGCGCGACGTAGTGACCTTGCCCGATGATATAACCGTAGCCGAAGCCCTGGACGTGGTCGGGCGGCTGGATTTCAACGGCTACCCGGTGCTCAAAGACGGGCATATGGTTGGGCTGATAACTACGGGCGATCTCAGAAGGCTGGAGGCCGATGGAAGGGAGCATGAATTTATCTCTGCGACCATGATTCAAAAGGTTGTTCACTCGCACCCGGATCAAACCCTCGATACGGTGGTATTGAAACTCGCCCAGAGAGAGTTATCACAACTCCCTGTAGTCTCCCGCGTAGACGACACACGCCTGCTCGGCATCATCACCCTGCGCGACATCGCCCGCGCACAGGGGCGGCTTGCCGCGATACAGTACTCACTGGGCGATGACGATACGATCCAGCCTGCTTAAGCAGTAAGCAGTAGGCAGTAGGCAGTAGGCAGTTAAGCTGATAATCAAGATCAAAGTCAAAAGGGCGAACTCGGCAAGGCAATATTCGGATGTGAATAGTTGGTATCCGCCTCCAGTACAAATAACTGCTTACTGCCTACTGCCTACTGCCTACTGCTCAAATTTTGAACAGGTCGTCGAAGGACTTGCGCGCATCCTGTTTGGTAGCAGAGGTGCCGGTTGCGGCCTGTTTATTTGGCGTGAAAAAGTCGCAGAAGTTCGCCTTTTCGCGGTCCGATACCCATTCGGATTGAGGCTCGCGGCAGCGGTTGTGCGCGGTTGTGTCGTAATGGACGCAGTTCAGACAGCAATGTATATCGGCGCTACAATGAGAGCATTCGTCACTGCGCGATATGAAGCCCTCGATCTTGATTTCACCACCGCAGCTATGACAAACCATAAAGCCACTCCCTCCTTTTTCAATAAATTAACAACTCACAGACCTGGCGACAAGCGTGATTGCAAACTTGACTGAGATGAGGAATCCGGCTATCATCGGTTGCAGCCTGAGAGCAGGAATCAACCAGTCCCCTGGTTCTTAAAAATACCCCCTGAAAGCCAAAGCTGACATTGTCAGTAATTGATTGCGTCTGGCACGCCGGATTCTCAGACAATTTCCTCAGGCCATTTTATCGGGATTGCCGGGACAGGATAAGGGTTATGACTGATCTTGAAAAATATCAGAAACTTCGACAGGGGCTGCGGGTTATACGATTCGAACTCAGGGAACTGCTGGAAGTCCTCTCTACGAATGGAACAGAGATAGAGGATAAACAGGAATCTCCCTCCGAGTTTGAAGAGGTAAATCAGGACTTCTTCGAACAGATCGTAAGAAGCGAGCAGTCGCCCGTAAGCAAAGATCTTTATAAAAAGGTGCTGACGATAATCACAAACATGGGCTATGCCTCGACCCTGGTTCTGCAAACGAAACTCGAGATCAATTACCGCCAGGCCGTAGAGATAGTAGCCGACCTTGAGCGCGACGGGCTGGTTGAGCGAGCACATGGTTTCCGCCCGCATAAGGTGCTGCCTACTGCCTACATGATGCGCGACCGTATCGAAGGATGAAGGATGAAAACATGATCTCCAAAATCTCGATTAAGGTGGTTCGGCATTTATAAGTGATTACGCCAGATATGTCTTTTCATCCTTCATCCTTCATCCTTCTCCTTCTGTTCACGCTGACAGGCTTTCCATCTCTCCCATTAAATCCCCGACATCTTTTCTGGCTCGCTTGTACTTCACCAGATCGCTCATCCACTTCATAGCGAAAAAGGCGGGAAGCGTCCCAGCGCAGATGACCCGAAATATCGCATCATAGATCGAAAAAGCAGAGCGGCTCGGATGGGGGGCGGGCACTATGCTCGTGAAGAAGAAAAACGCCAGGTTCGATGCCAGGACGAAAAGCCACAACAGCTTGTTTTCATACTTGCTCAGACCCAGCCTCGATACCAGATTTCTGGGAAAGACAAACACAAGAAAGAGGTCCAGTACGCCTGCCACCAGTATCCCGTATATGACCACGGCCACAAATAGAATCAATCCGATTCTGATAAAAGCCTTTATCAGGCTGGTTTCCGGCAGCGGCGCAATCTTTGACACGGCCAGATAGGAAAAGAGTTGAAACGCGATAAAGACAAACAGCGAGGCGAAGACGGCCACCTGAAAGGTAACGCTGTTTCGATACCATTCGACGCCACGCCTGATGGCGTCTTCGGTCTGTTTCAGCCCCGGCGTCTCCAACGGTTCCTCATCAATCACGCCCGCAGATATTTTTGCCTCGCGAGTTGCCTCTCTGTATGCTTCGTTTATGCGGGCACAGATGATCGTGTACTTGCGCTTTTCTTCCGGCGTGATGACCGTGTCGGGGTGATACCTCTTGACCATTTCGCGATAAGCTCGCTTGATGGCGCTCAAGTCATCGGTAGGAGCAATATCGAGTATCTTCCAACAATCATTCACAATAAAGTCTCAGGGTCTCTTAGCATAGTGTAGCCGGAACGCCGGTGCATTGACTTCTGTCAGCCAATCAAACCTACATCGTTATTCTAAAAGAATATTCATATCCGAGCCATTCGCTCTGGAGCCAGAGCTGACTGGCGGTTGTCTTTGTTTCATACGCGCCGTTGTGATTCCATACTTTGTACTCAGCGTGGTTTTGCCTCTGACGAGGCTTCAACTCGCTATTCGGCTCGCATCCGGCCCACTGATTGATGTGGTTTGTCTCCTGCTTGCTGGCACAAACGTTGCTCGAATAATAATGAGAGTATTCGGATCAGAGGGAGAGGTTTTACTATGAAAATGATTTCAACACTTATTCTTTCAATCGCGCTCGTTATCGGCGTGTCAGGCGCAGCTCTGACATCCAAAGCGAGCATTCAGGAACAGAAGACAAATGTAAAGGTAAAGAGCGACGGCTCGACCATTGAAACGTTTACGTCAGAAGATGGAACCAAAACAGAGATCAGGACTTTTAAGACGGGCGATATAGCTCGCTTGACGCGAACGACTCAACCCGACGGCGCGCGAATGGTCAAGGTCGAATATCGTGACGGTCGCGAAGCGAACCTCGAAGACGAAAGCGATATCGAATCGGCAATGGATGCGACCGCCGACAAAATCGCTACATCTGCCGGTAAGGCGTGGGATGCTACGAAGAATGCCGGTGAAGTAGTGGCCGACAAATCCGAAGATGCAGCCGATAAGACATGGGACAAGACTAAGGATGTAGCCTCGGATGTGGCCGACAAATCCGAGGACGTAGCCGATAAGACTGTCGACACCGGGAAGGAAGCCGGCAAGGTAGCCGTCAAAGGCGTGAAGATCACCGCCGATAAGACCGAAGATGTCGCATCGGATGTGAAGGATGCCACCAGGGAAGGCGTCGAGAAGTCTGTAGACACTACGAAAGATGTCGGCGAAACCGTAGGCGATAAGACCGAAGACGTGGCCGATAAGACCGTGGATACGACAAAGGATGTGGGAAAAGCAGTAGCCGACAAATCCGAAGATGTTGCGGATAAGACCGTGAGCGTCAGCAAGCAAGGTATGGAAAAAGGAAAGGATGCGGCTGAAAAGAGCGGCTCATTCATGTCGAAAATCGGAAGGGGTTTTAAGAAAGTAGGGAGCAAAATAGCCGGAATTTTTAGATAAGTCTTCCCGGAGTATCGAGTTTACGGGATCGGTTTAAGGTTTTGTTCACCTCTTTGAAAACATGACTTAAGACCGGCGCTGTAAACTTGGATCGTAATGTTAAGAAGCCGGGAGCTTCTAAGAGCGGAAGGATGCCAGATACGCCTTTTGGAAACCGACGTGGTCCTTCCGCTCTATTTCTTTCTATCTGTTCTTGACCCGATGCAAATTACTATATTCACAAAGAGCCTTGCCGCATCCAGACATTGTTCATTGTGCGGAAGTAAGAACTCACATCGCTCGCGCAGACGCGGCCTCCTGGATTTCTTGTTGTCGCTCGTGTCGATCCTGCCCTTCAGGTGCTGCGATTGCTATCACAGGTATCACTCTTTCGGTCACAAAAAAAGACCTCTTTAAAGATAGACGGAGCCGTACCCGTTCAAAAAGAGAAAAAATCTGCCACAGACCTGCTGCAATTGACTTGTCGGCATCTCGAACATAGAATGCACTCAACAGTGGAGCGGGATTTTTTTCTATTGAATCGAATCTTTTGCAGTACCTGTTGATCTCGATCCGACACCCCGGAGGTGCTGAATGAAGAAAGCTCGAAACGTTCTCTTTGCACTTGGAATCTGCGCTTCCCTGGCCTTGATAGCCTCTTCCGGTGCAAGCGCAAAGGATGACACCAAATCGGCGCTTACTTTTAACAAGGATGTCGCCCCTATCTTTTATAAGAACTGCGTGAGTTGTCACCGTCCGGGCGAAATTGCGCCCATGTCGCTTGTGACTTTCAAAGAAGTAAGACCGTGGGCAAAGGCCATCCGCGAAAAAGTGGTTACTCGCGAGATGCCGCCCTGGCACGCGGACCCTCAGCACGGCGAGTGGACAAACGACCGGCGGATGACCAGGGAAGAGATTGACACAATCGCGGCCTGGGTGGATCAGGGAGCAAAAGAAGGCCAGGCGAAGGATTTGACTCCCCCTCCGACCTTTGCCACCGGATGGCAGATCGGCAACCCCGACATCATTTTTCAGATGCCAGCCGAGTTTGAAGTGCCCGCCGAAGGCGAAGTGCCTTATCAATACTTCACAGTGCCTACAAATTTCAAAGAAGATCGGTACATCGAGGCGATGGAAGCGCGGGCCGGAAACCTCTCTGTGGTTCATCACATCGTCATTTATGTGCGCGAGCCGGGCGAGCAAAAGGCCAGGAAGCGAGACATCGGCACGGGGCTTCTCGGGGCGCTCTCGCCGGGGCAAACTCCCTTCAAGGCCCAGCCGGGAACGGCCAAGTTGATCAAGGCGGGCTCCGACCTCATATTTCAGCTGCACTACACGCCGACCGGCACTGCGGCTAAAGACCGCTCGATGGTCGGATTGATATTTTCAAAGGCTCCGGTGAAGAAAGTCATCACAACAACCGCGGCCTTCGATGTGGGGTTCGTAATCCCGCCGGGCGCGGCTAACTTTGAAGTGAAGGCCGTCTATGAATTCGATGAGGATTCGCATATCATAAGCCTTATGCCGCATATGCACCTGCGCGGCAAAGACATCACCTACCGGGCCATCTACCCGGACGGGCGCTCCGAAGTGCTGCTCGCGATCCCGCGATACAACTTCAACTGGCAGGTCTATTATTACCCGGTCAGACCTCTGGCCATGCCAAAGGGGACGCGCATAGAGGCCGTAGCGCATTATGACAACTCGACAAACAATCCGCGCAATCCCGATCCATCTCGTGAAGTCAGGTTCGGCGAACAGACCTGGGAAGAGATGATGAACGCCTTTATCGATATCACCTCGGACAGCGAGAATCTGATAGAGGCAAATCGCGCGGCCAACACGGGAGCTAAATGAGAGAGATTCGACCGCCGGAAGTTGTCGCGGTACTTCTTTACCGGACGAAACCGGCGGGCCTGTTCTTTAGGAGATACTTATGACCAGACTGATTGAATCCGAAGCATGGAAAGCGCTCAAAGAGCATTACGACAAGATCGAAGGCAGACACATGCGCGATATGTTCGCGGAAGACCCCGGACGGTTTGAAAAGTTCTCGCTCCGGTTTGAAGATATTCTGCTCGATTATTCGAAGAATCGTATCACGGAAGAGACTATCGGCCTGCTGCTCGACCTTGCGCGGCAGGCCGATGTGAAAGACTGGATCGGGCGCATGTTCGACGGCGAAAAGATCAACATCACCGAAGACCGCGCCGTCCTTCACGTAGCCCTGCGCAATCGCTCGAATCGCCCTATCATCGTTGACGGCGAGGATGTTATGCCCGAAGTAAACCGGGTACTTCGGCACATGCGGGAATTCACCGAGGCCGTGCGCTCGGGAGAGTGGACAGGCTACACGGGCAAAGCCATTACCGATGTCGTAAACATCGGAATAGGCGGATCGGACCTCGGGCCTGTGATGGCGACCGAGGCCCTTAAGCCTTACTCGAAACCCGGTTTGAACGTTCACTTCGTCTCAAATGTGGACGGCACTCACATTGTCGAAACCATCAAGCCGCTCGACCCCGAAACGACCCTATTCATAGTCGCTTCAAAGACCTTTACCACTCAGGAGACTCTGACCAACGCTCATTCGGCCAAGCGATGGTTTCTTGAGAAAGCCGGAGACGAACGGGCGGTCGCCAAACATTTCGTCGCCCTTTCGACAAACTCCGACGAGGTGCAGAAATTCGGCATAGATACAAAGAATATGTTCGAGTTCTGGGACTGGGTCGGAGGGCGCTATTCGCTCTGGTCGGCCATAGGTCTTTCCATCGCCGTCTATATCGGCATGGACAATTTTGAAGAGATGCTTGCGGGCGGGCACAAAATGGACGAGCATTTCCGCAATACGGAACTCGAAAAAAATCTGCCCGTAATTCTGGCCCTCGTCGGCATCTGGTACAACAATTTCTTTGGCGCGCAAACCGTAGCCATCCTGCCTTATGACCAGTACATGCACCGCTTCTCGGCCTACTTTCAGCAGGGCGATATGGAAAGCAACGGCAAGAGCATAAATCGCGCGGGCGAACCTGTAGGCGTCTCGACCGGGCCGATCATCTGGGGCGAGCCCGGCACAAACGGCCAGCACGCTTTTTATCAGTTGATCCACCAGGGAACGAAGCTTGTCCCGGCCGACTTCCTCGCCCCCATAGAGACGCACAACCCTCTGGACGATCATCACCCCATATTGCTGTCGAATTTCTTTGCTCAGACCGAGGCGCTGATGAAAGGCAAGACTGAGTCCGAAGTGCGGGCAGAACTTGAGGCTTCGGGTCTAAGCGGCGAGAGACTCGAAACCCTGGTTCCTCATAAGATGTTTGCGGGCAACAAGCCAACCAATTCGATAATGTTTCAGAGACTCACTCCCTCGACGCTTGGCTCGCTCATAGCTCTTTACGAGCACAAGATTTTTGTGCAGGGGATAATCTGGAACATCAACTCGTTCGATCAGTGGGGAGTCGAGCTTGGCAAACAACTGGCCAAAGTGATACTGCCGGAGCTGACGGCAGACGCAGAGGTCGGTTCGCACGACTCATCCACAAACGGTTTGATCAATCACTACAAGAAGCACCGCTAGAGTATCTGTTCGGAAAGACAGAAACTTTGCCGCAGAGTCACAAATGCACAGAGATATTTTTGATCTTTTCCCTGTGACTCTGCGGCTGGTCAGGATCATTAAATTCTCAGGGAAAGCTAGAATTCTCATAAAGCAATCAGTGGGTTCCTTCAACCCCGGCAGGCCAATCTGAGACCTGAATGGCCCTGTGGCAACTGCTGCCGAACCCTTACTCTATCGGCAAAAAGATTGGATATTTCAGATTGAGCCGCTACAATGCTCTTTTGCCCGAACCGGGCCGGACGCTTGCATACAGCAATCAAACAAACTTTACAAGGAGATGTAATGACTCAAGAAAGAAGCAATGCAGTAACTCTTAAAGGGAACCCCGTAACGCTCGAAGGCGCGGAGATCAAACCGGGTGATGACGCGCCCGACTTCACAGCCATAGACAATGGTCTTCAACCTGTCAGCCTCGCCGCCGCCAGAGGAAAAGTAGTGATTCTGAGCGCGGTGCCGTCGCTTGATACGGCGGTGTGTGATACGGAGACGCGCAGGTTTAACGAAGAGGCTTCGGGGCTGGGCGAGGGTATAGAAGTCTGGACCATCAGCGGCGATCTGCCTTTTGCGCAGAAGCGATGGTGCGGCGCTGCCGGGGTTGATCGCGTAAAGACGATCTCTGATTTCCGCAATCACGCCTTTGGCAAAAACTACGGCGTGCAGATAAAAGACGGCCCGCTTGCGGGGCTCACCACTCGCGCCGTCTTCGTCGTAGGCAAAGACGGCAAGGTCAAGCACGCCGAATACGTCAGCGATATAACTCACGAGCCTGACTATGAGGCCGCGCTCAAGGCTGCGCGTGAAGCCGCCGAAGCCTAACAATTTTGGATTTTGGATTTTGGATTCCAGGCGTTGTTTCCGCCTTATTCCTTTAATCCAAAATCTAAAATCCAAAATCCAAAATCGGAAAGTTGATGCAGGCGCAGCGACTCAACATAATGCTCGATTCCGTAGGCCGCCTGGTTCGGCGCGGCGCGATGTCGCACGCCCTGAATCTGCTCACAAAGCTCCGCCCCGTAGACATCGCTCAGATACTCGAACAGCTTCCAGAGCACGACCGGGAAGCGCTTTTCGATTCGCTCGTTCGTCACGATCTCAGCCGGGCTGCCGAAGCTCTATCTGAAATGGAGACGCAGCGAGCCGTCAATCTGCTGACTATCCTGCCTCGTGAAGATACGTCGCGTCTGTTGCAGGAACTTCCCTCTGACGATGCCGCGCTGCTTGTCGGAGAACTCCCCGAAGAGTTGCGCGACGAATTGTTTGAAACGATGAAGGTCGAGCACTCGACGGGCGTTCAGGAACTGCTCGGGTTTGCCGATGAGACAGCCGGGCGAATAATGACGCCCGAATACTTCGCCCTCGACGAAGACGTGACGGTCTCTGAGGCCATCACTGCCTTGCAGCGGCGCTCGGAAGAGTTCGAGATGGCTTTCTACCTCTATGTCGTAGACTCGCGAAATCATCTGCTCGGCGTAGTGAGTCTCAGGCAGTTGCTCTTGAACCCGCCTTCGACGCCCCTGAGAAAGATAATGATCAGCGATGTCATCAAGGTGACGACCGACACGGATCAGGAAGAGGTGGCGCGAATCGTGGCCACTTATAACCTGCTGGCCGTTCCCGTCGTGGATGAAGAGAACAAGATGGCCGGCATCATCACCGTCGACGACATCATTGACGTTATGCGCGAAGAGGCGACCGAAGACATCTACGCGCTGGCCGGAGTTGACGCCGCCGACCGCGCTCACGGCTCGCCCTGGGTTTCCGTGCGTACGAGACTGCCGTGGTTACTGCTGTCGCTTGGCGCGGCGTTGATCGCGGTCGCCATCGTTCGCTACTATCTGACTACGATCAAGACCTGGGCCGAACTGGCCGTGTTGATCCCGGTGGTCGCAACTATGGGCAGTAACGCAGCCACGCAGACCATGGCCGTGGTCGTGCGCGGAATCGGGCTTGGCGAAGTCGGCTGGGGTCAGAGCCGCCGCGTTATCTTCAAAGAGGGAGTTGTCGGGTTGATCAATGGTCTGATCATTTCGATAGTCGTAGGCACGGTCATCTCTATCTGGTTCAGCCCGGGGCTTGGCGGTGTGCTTGCCCTGACCATGCTGCTGAGCCTGTTTGTGGCAGGCACGCTCGGCACTTTGATTCCGGTCTTGTTAAAGCGAATGCGCGTAGACCCGGCGCTGGCCTCTTCCGTATTCGTCGTAACATTCACCGACATCGCTACGTTTTTCTTTTATCTGGGCATTGCCACCCTGTTGCTCAGATACTACAGACTTTGAGTTTTACCGGAGATGTTTAATCAATCGGACAATGGTAACGGGTATGAAGAGGAGCGTTTTTTTTCCTGGTATCGGATCAAGACATTCCTGATCGGTTCGGTCGCAGTCGTGGTTCTCGGGTTGTTGCTCGTGAGCTTCTATACATATTTTCAATACGGCGGCACACCCTTCGACTCGCTCTTTGGAAAGGGTGAGAAGCAGAGCGAGGCCGCAGGCAAGCTGGCCTTCGATAAGAGGAATGACAAATTTATCGGCGTGATAAGAGGCGAGGGGCACTCTGTCAGGCTGGGCGCGGTCTATTATGTAGAGAAGGCAGCCGGACAGTTGATCGAGGTGGAAAAGGACTCGGTCATAGTGCGCGAACCGCAAAAGAAGTGAGACGACCCGGATTCTTTTGACAGGATTAACAAGATTCTTGTTCGATCCTTGAAAATCTTGATGATCCTGTCAAAGTCTTTATACTTCCGGCCACCAATTTCAACCTAAATCTGCGCAACTGTTGACAGACGCGCAAGGCAAAAGTAGTATGACCCGACAAGAGTAGCTACAGGTTTTTACTTTTAAGACTACAGTAGGAGGAAAATAGATGAGCAACCAGCCGCCGTATGGAAACCCGCCCGGGGGAGGCTATCCGCCGCCGCCCGGAGGAGGCTATCCCCCGCCGCCGCCCGGGGGAGGTTATCCGCCGCCCGGACCGCCGTCGGGCAAGACTCAGATGATGCAACTCGACTATAAAGTCGCCGGTCTGCTTTGTTATTTGCCGGTCTGTTGTATACAAGTGATCGCCCCGATCCTCTGGCTTGCGACTGAGCCGAAGGAAAATCGCTTTTTGCGGTTTCACTCGATTCAGAGCCTGCTGTTGTTCGGTGTAACAGTGGTAGTCACAATAATTTTATGGGTATTGCAGGGCTTTCTGAGTGTCGCCTCGTCCGCGACCAACTCAGGTGGAATAGCCTGCGGAGGCGGTCTTATCATTCTTTTGCTCTGGTCGGTAGTTGGGATAGGCTTGCTTGTGCTCTATATCATGGGTATGGTGAAAGCCTATCAGAATCAGATGTGGAAGATGCCAGTGATTGGAAACATCGCCGAAAAGAACTCCTGATCGAAGGCAGATGCCGCGCGTTTCTTCAATCTAAGCCTGCCCGACCGAGCAGTTATGCTGCCGGGCAGGCTTGTTTAGTCCGAAACCAGCCGCCGCTGAGGTGTGAAGAAGGGGAAGACCTGTTGAAACCCTCAATCTTCATCTGGGTAGCTGGACTCACGCTTAACGTTGTCCTGCTGGCCTGGGTGGCGCGGGACGCGCGCGCGCGCGACATGGCTAATAATGTCTTCTGGATGGTCCTTGTGATGTTCACAGGGGTATTCGGATTTATTGCTTACCTGTTTTCGAGACCTCAAGGAAAGCTCGTCAGATGCGCTCACTGCAACAACAAGCGCCTTCAATCGAGCCGCGAATGCCCCGGCTGCGGCAAGCCTTAAAAAGACCTCGCCTGTGGCTTGCGGCCTTTCTTGCGATACTGCTGCTTGGAGTCGGGGATTCTTTTCGCGACCCGGCAGATCAAGTGACGGCCGGTCTTTATATCGCGACGGTGCATCTGTATCAAAAGGTGGGAAGACCTCTTTTGCGCGGGCGCGTGGTCTGTAATTTAAGGCCGACCTGTTCGGTCTACTCCGAAGAGGCTGTAAGAAGATACGGCATCCGTGAAGGGTTGCGCCTGACCTGGAGTCGCCTGCGAGCATGTAGCCCGGACATCCCGCCCGAAACCTCCGACCCGGTCCCCGAAGAACAGAATTAACAGGGTAAAGAAGGATTGACAGAGTAATACTTCAAATCCTGTCTACTTCTGGTCTTCATCGATGTATTTGACGAAGATCAATTCGTTGTGTTTTTCGTTGTAGATCAACTCGTCTATGACCTGCGAGGCGAGCAGGATGCCGAAACCACCCGGTCTTAGCCCCTTTTTCTTTCTGATCTCCATGTGGCGAAAAGGCTTGTCTTCGGGGTTGGCCACGGCGGCGTGCTCGACCTGGGCCAGATCGAAGCCTTCGCCCGGGTCGCGGATCGAATACATTATTGCGCGCTTGAGGCGAATATATTTGACCTCTACCAGTTGGGACGGATCACATTTACCGCCGTGCTCGATGGCATTGTTGAGCATTTCACGGAATACCGAGCCGATGGCCTCGCGTGTCTCTTGCGGCAGGTCGCCCTGCAATTCGATCAGGAATTTCTGAATAGGTTCGACGGCTCGCAGATCGCACGGGACCTGAAGTTCGATCCAGTCAGGCTTGCCGGAGATCACGTGGATTCTGCATTCGCTTGGCCGGTCGAGCGCCGACTCAACTACGTTGAGCAACTGTTCGACCGTGAAGGGTTTTAATAGCAGATCGCAGGCGTGATTGCGGAGCGCGCTTATGATGGTCTCGGAGGTATTGTTGGCGGTCATCACGACGGCCCTGAGTTCGGGTTGCACCGTCCGGGCGCGCTCAAGAAGCTCCATGCCGTCCATTTCAGGCATCATCACATCGGTCAGCAAAACGTCTATGGTTTCGCTTTTTAGCACATCAAGCGCCGCCGAACCATCGCCTACATCAATAACGCGATACCCGTCAGCCTTGAGGACTTCTGTAAACATCTTGCGACTCATCGAGTCATCTTCGGCTATGAGCAGTGTGCTTGCCATTAAATCCTCGCTATGATTCTTTACAACAATGTGATGATCGGTTCGCGTCGTCGGTTGTAATCTCTAAGCATAACCTTCAACTGAATCAGTTCTAATACGGACGGATGTCTGTTCTTGCAAGTGAATCTTATGACAATAATAGCCGTCATTCAAGGCAGTAAGCAGTAGGCAGTAGGCAGTAGGCAGTAAACACTGAACCGATGGTCACTGCTAAAGAAAGCCAGCCGGGGTATGCATAGGAATAGTTGGTACGCGCCTCCGTCGCGATTAACTGCCTACTGCCTACTGCCTTGAATTCAGCCCCGTCAGCGAATATCATCGCTCAAGCGCAAATGCGGAGAAGATAGATTGGGAGATGATATTGAGCGAAGCGGCAGCTACTAAAGACACAGCGCCAATCAGACCCGGAGAAGAACTCGACCCTCACGCGCTCGAAAATTATCTGCGCGAGCGCCTGCCCGTTTTGATGCCGGGCGAGTCGCTGGATTCGACCGAGATAGAGATAGAGCAGTTTCCGGGAGGCCATTCAAATCTGACTTATATGATCCGGCTGGGCGGGCACGAATTCGTATTGCGGCGACCTCCTTTCGGCCCGGTCGCCCCCACGGCTCACGATATGCCGCGCGAAGAGCGATTGCTGGCCGCTATCCATCCTTTCTTCCCGCTCGCGCCCCGGCCCTACCTTTTGTGCGAAGATGTTTCCGTCATAGGCGCGCCTTTTTATTTGATGGAACGGAGGCGCGGCCTCGTCATCCGCCGAGAGATTCCCGAACAGATTGGCGATGATCTAAAGCTTCGCCGCAGTGTTAGCGAGGCGATGGTAGACACGCTGGCCGCGCTTCACGCGGTTGACATCTGCGACTCGGGGCTGGAGCAGATAGGCAAGCCCGTAGGGTTTGTAACGCGGCAGGTACGCGGATGGAGCGACCGCTGGCATCGCTCGAAGACAAGCGAGTTGCCCGAGCTTGATGATGTCGCCTTATGGTTATCGGAAAGAATTCCGCCTGAACCTGACCCGAAAGCCGGCCGCCCCGCCACGCTCGTACATAACGATTTCAAACTTGATAACGTGATGCTCGACCCCGAGCGCCCCGCTCGCGTAGTCGCCGTGCTCGATTGGGAGATGTGCACGGTGGGCGACCCTCTGATCGATCTTGGAATATTTCTATGTTACTGGGCCGAAAGAGAAGACCCCGAGGCGCGCCGCGAATCAATCAGCCCGGTCACAACAGAGCCGGGCTGGATGAAGCGCGCCGAGATAATCGAGCGATACGCCTTTCAGACCGGGCGCGATCTATCGGGAATAAATTTTTATGAGACCTTCGCGCTCTTCAAGGTGGCCGTCGTGCTTCAGCAGATCTATTTTCGCTTTGTCAGAGGGCAGACGCATGATGAGAGATTCCGCGACTTCGGCCGCAGGGTTGAGGGGCTCGGTCGCGCCGCGCTCGAACTGGCCCGACGCTCTGAAAATTGATATTCAAGACCTGGGATTCTAAATGACTACTATATACCTCATCCGCCACGCGCAGGCGGGACCGCGCGACAATTACGATGTTCTCTCCGACCTCGGTCACGAGCAGGCTCGATTGCTTGGCGAGTATCTTGCCGGGCAGGGTGTGCGCCTCTCTACAATCTATACAGGCGGGATGAGGCGGCAGCAACACACGGCTGAAATCGTGAGCCGCGCGCTCGGAGAATCAAGCGCCGACGTGCCCGATATAATTACAGACGAGCGCTGGAACGAATTCAGCCTGGCCGATGTGTATCGCGGCATCGTGCTCAGGATGAGAGAAGACGACGAGGAGTTTGCCCGGGATTTCGAAGAGATGAAATCGGCGCTCGCCCTCGACCCGCATACGACGCGCGGAGCTACGGGCCGATGCGACCGCGCCATTATGTGCGCGTGGATGGAGAACCGCTATCCCGATTACGCGGGAGAATCCTGGGCCGCTTTCCGCGCCCGCATCGAGAATTGCGCCGCAGATTTATTGACCGGAACTCAGGATGAAGCAATCGCTGTATTCACATCAGCCACACCCATCACAATAGTTACGGGCGCGGCGCTCGCGCTTTCGGAAGAGAAAATGTTGAGCGTGCTCGGGGTGCTTTACAACACCAATATCACTATATTCAAACCCTACAACGGCGAACTGAGACTGTTCAGTCTGAACGCGACTCCGCATCTTTCCGACTCGCTTCGCACATTGCGATAATAATGCAACTGATGCGCTCGCTGATGCGTGATCCGTGATCCGTGAGATATGCAAGTTATCCTAAACCTGCGGGCTGCCTGAAAGTCACGCATCACGATTCACGCATCACGATTCACGCATCACGTATCAGGCGGCTTTGCGTTTTACAGGTTTCTGACCGGGGTGATAAACCTTCTCCGAGTGAGCCTTGATCTCGGGCAAGGTAAACCACGCCGGTTTGAACTGGCGCTTTGCGTAGAGCCGCGCCTGATCGAAATAGTGCGGCGAACCGGGGTCTGCGCTCTCGCCGAACTGCAATACGGAACGGGCCTGGACCTTCGGGCCGAATTCGACCACGCTGATGAATGAGTGCCCGGCCACACCGTAGCGGCGTTTCTGCCCTTTTTCGGGTCTTGTATAAAAGTTGAAGACTATGCCGACAGGTCCCGGCGCTCCGGCTATGGGGAGGCTTTCGCGTTCATCGCTGAAGGGCGTTTCTCCGCCCGAATCGACGCGCTGCAACCTGTTGATTTCGCCCCAGGCCACGGCCCACGTGCCGAAGTCGCGGTTGAGATCGCTTATCGCCGCTTCGAGGGCGCGAATCTTCAGCCACTCTTCTTTGTCGCCGCCCATCCTGAACAATTTTTCAAACCAGAGCATAAAGACGGTCATCGCCTTTGATTCGATGGTGCTCACGTGATCCCATTTCTTGAGTTCTTCTATTGCCGGTTTGAGCTTTTCGGCTCGCGCCTCATCGGCTTGATTTAGCTTTTCCCACTCTGCTACGAGCGCCGGGATGTATGTTTCGGCTTCGATGACCGCAGTGTCAAAGCCTGCCCGGGTCCAATCTTCATAGGAGAATTTTTCAGACCGCGAAAGTATCCGCCGCGATATTCGCGCCCTTGCATTGTCGCTTTCTCTGGTCATGTACTCGGGATAGTTTTCCTTTACGGGGCTGCCTTCGCTCGTAGTAGTAAACGGGGTCTGATTGCAGTTTTGAACGAATCCCGTTTTGGGGTTTGTCAGTTGTGGAAGTTCATCGAGCGAATGATAGCCCTGCCACTCGGTAGCCGGGTCGCTGCCGTCCACAGGTTTTTTCCAGTCGAATTTCGTGGACCTGCGCGGCACCGCCCCGTTGTATATATAAAATATGTTTCCGTCGCGGTCTGCCATGACGGCGTTGAACATAGGGATGGCTGTCTTTGCCATCGCCGCTTTGAATTCGGCCATCGAGCGCGCCTTGCCCATCAGATACCACTCTTCGATCATCCCGCCATCTTCGAGCCGCGCAAACTTTACGGCCAGGGGCTTGCCGTCTCGCACGGCGGTGATGGGGCCGTGATGCGTCTTGCGGAATTTGAATGTGCGATCAGTTTCGCCCTTGTCGGATTTGACCTTGTCGGATTTGACCTTGATCGTCTCTGTCCACTCGGTAGCCTTGCGGTGACCGTCGCCGTATCGGTAGGCGAGCGGGTCTTTTTCGTCATCGAATTTCTCGGCATAAACGTCGGCGATGTCAGGATCGTTTACGGTGTGGCTCCAGCCCAGATAATCGTTGTGGCCAATGGTTGGGAATCCTGATCCGAAAAACGACGCGCCCGACATGTTCCAGCCTTCGTCGCTGTGTACGTGCCCCTCGTACCACTGGCCGGGTCCAAAGAACGGCTGATGCGGATTGATGAAAAGCATCGCGTGCCCGTTTGCGCTCTTGGCGGGTGTGATGGCCCACATGTTTGAGCCTATGGGGGATTCCATTTCAGGCGTGGTCTCAGTAGTCTCGGTGTAATTCAGAGCAGACGCTGACTGGCTTGAGGCCGGAGCCTCCGAATTAACCTCCTGAACGGCGGTGCGAATCTCGTCGGTCTTCAGACCCGATTTGCCGTATATGAAGAGCTGGTAGAGCGCAAATCGGTTGAATGCGAAGACATACCACGGCTCGAAGTGAGTTATGAGCCGGGGCTTGACCTGCGGGTTTGTCGCAAGAAAATAGTTGAGTCCGTCAGCCAGGGCATCGGCAAGCTCGCGCGATTTTTTGTTTGAATGCTCGTATTCTGCTTTAGCGAGGCGGGTGATCTCAAGCGCGCGATTGAGCAAATCTCCATTGAGTTCCTTCTCTCCGTAAACCTCCGAGGCGCGACCGATAGAGCGTAAATAGCTGTCTTCGATCTGCCAGAAATTGTCTTCGGCCTGTGCGTAGATATATCCGAAAACGCAACTGGCATCGGTCGGGCCATAGACGTGCGGCACGCCGTAAGAGTCGCGATAAATCGTGACAGAATGAGCTATCTTTTCATGAGCTATCTTTTCCGCATCTATCTTTTCCGCCCCGCCTTTTGTGCTTTGGGCTGCCAGTACGGGCAGGCTCGATGTCGTAAGCACAAGGGCTATCGCCGCCAGAACTAACATACGAAGGGCAGGCGAGGATATGAGTGAATTGACAGCCTGTTGGCGGAGAAGGGAACTGGCCCTGCGGGGCTTTCGCCCGGAATCGGTTTGGATCAATCGCGCGCTTCGAGACATGGCTATTCCTCCTGACGGTTACGGTCGAGATTTGTGTTTGAAAACAGTGTTGAACCCTGTTCCCCTGCGGCCTGCCGCATTGTACAATCCGACTGCGACAGGCGCAAGCAACAGGGAGGACTGTGCTCTGGTTTAAAAAAGCAAGTTCGACGCGGTCTTCTCAGGTCTTACATGATGTCAATGACCCTATCTTTCATCTGCCTCAGGCTCTTTTTATACTGGCCGAAAGCGACCATGTATTCATAGGTCCAGTTGAAGGCTATCTCGACGGCGCGGTTCGCCGTCTGATTGGCCGCGTGTATACCGGCCGGACCCTGTTCAACAGCAGAAATTATCGCCTGCATAAGCTTCTGATATTGTTTGTTCTTGCTCTCTCTTGCCGTACGCTTTATGCGTTGCACGCAGGATGTGGCGAGCCTTCCGTCGGTAGACCGGCTGGTCAGATCGGCTACGGCCTGCAATCGTGAGGCCACCGTGTTGATCTCATTAATTTGCAGCCGTTCGATAAATTTGCGGATTTCGCTTTCAGGGATCAGATAACCTTGATGAAAAAACTCGATATTCGATGACTCATTTGCTCTTTTTACTTTTCTTTCAAGCATACTCATAGCCACACTCCGACACAGGTGCGCGCCTGGATCGCATTCCGCTCGTGTGCAACAGATCGGGGGCTCGAAAGGGACAACCCTACCATTGCACTCATACGGAAATAGCTCCGGGGGAGCCAATCCACAAGAGCGCGCGCATGCGCAGCTAGGCAAGACAGACCGATACACAATACCCCGGTCCGTCTCGCAGACATATGTTTTAGAGATTCAGAGGTTCATCGAAGAATTTGAAGGTGGGGCGCGCGGTCGAGCCAATGTTCGTACCCGGTCGAGTATCGGTCCAGACATCGCATTCGAAATGGTTACGGTGCCGCTCGACCGCGCGCGGGTTGATGTATAAAGAAATTCGATCAGGACAACGAATCGACCAGGCTTGACCGCGCAGGCCGGAGATGATTCCGGTTCCGGTTCGGGTTGAGGCGTGAAAGCGATTTCAGCCGCGCGACCGGAGCCGGGCAGATGGGTAAGCGACGCCTCCTTTTTCGCGGCGATTTCCTGGCGGGTTTCAATCCATTCGGGATAAGCCGAGGCGTATGGACACTTAAGGGCGATTTTACAGGCTGCCTCGGCCTCGGCGAAACGTCCGAGATGGTTGTATTCAACCGCGAGTTCATTGTGGAAATTATAGAAGAATAGAGGGTGTTGTCTTATCACGAGCCGCACGAGCGGCCAGAGGTTTTCCAGATAATCCAACGCGCTTTGATGATCGCCTTCCAGACCTCTGTACATCGAAACATTCATGTGCGCCATCAAGGCAGTCAGCAAATCGGTCCCCTGACGGGTTCTTGCTGCCTTTAAGGCTTCGATGTGAAATCTGATCGCTTCACGCGCATCTTTCTTTTTTTTGTAAAAAAATACGCCGAGCGATTGAATAGCTCGTGCGCGGTAAACGGGTGGTCCGTTATCGGCCACCCTTTCGAGCAGAGATAGTGCCTCATCCTCGCGTCCGCTTCGCTTGATGACGAGAGAGTGATAAAACAGACCTGTCTGCCGCGCGGCCTCAAGAGGCAGGTTCATCAAAACCCGGCTCACCTCCCCAAGCATATTTATATCGCGTCGGTTGTAGGCCGATTCGGCGAGGCGGGTGAATTTATCGGCTATTTCGACAAAGAACTGACGCGAACCGGCGGAGTGAGCCAGCCGTTTCAGGAAGGCGTAACGAGGCAGTTCACCCCGGAGGCCCGGATTTTCCAGACCGGCAACCTCCGCCTGGGAGTATTCACCCATGAGAAATTTGCCTGTGTGTGCGGCTGTCTGCATAGTTGCTTTTCCGGCTCTGCTCTCGCCCTCTCAACGCGAAAAACAGATCATCACGATTACGTTTAGCAACTGTCACGGCGGCAGATTGCGCGATTTATGGGTCTCGCACTTTTCCTTTAAGCATGAGATTCGATCATACTCACTGCTTCTTAGGGTTGCGACAAGATTAAAACAGCTATAATTTGACACCCGGGCAACTGTGACGGCTCAGGATAAATGAGGCCGTGTGACCCGCGCATTGTATCACAAAACTCTCAAATATTAATCATTTATGCCCGCGCCCGGGCTATTTTAAAACAGCCCGGGAGGGAAGAGGATCAGGCGCGGATGCGGAAAATAACACGTGTCAGCGTAATATTTGCGTTGCGTTTACGTCGCCTTTGCGACTAGACTTTTCGCGCGCCTTCAAGGCAAAAAATTTGCTTATGCTGCCAGCCTCCGCGTGCAGAGCAGGAAAGTAATCGAGTTAGACTGATATTCAGTCTGTCCAAGTAAAGAGGGGAAACCATGCTGCACGAACTGATCTATCCAACTTTTCAGATTATGGGGCTCCAGCAGACGGTCTTTTGGATTGCAGCGGCCGCCGGCGGAGTTGTGCTGATTCTGATCCTTCTGTTCTTACTCTGGTTGTTTAGCAGGAATCGAAATAAGCGCGAGGCCGATATTCGCGGGCGGCTTGTCGCAATGGAGCGAGAGCAACAGTTTGCCGTCGCAGCCGATCATACGCCACATCTCAAGGACCCGTCAAAAGTGGCCGATGATATTGAAGCTCTCTTGCGTGATTATCTCTTCATGACAACCCTTGCGATATACGCGGGCCGCGATGATGGGGACAAACTCACAAACTTGCTGAGCGGCGCTCAAGTCTCCGAAGAGGGGCAGCAGGGCTTTGGCGCGTCGAGTATGCCGAATTCGTTGCCCGCTTCGGTAATGCAGGAATTTGTTCATCCCAGAGTGATGACGGGATTGGGATTGCTGGTCGGGCCTGATGCATTTGAGAGAGTCCCCGACACCGGACCCCTTCCCGACATTGCCGAGACCCCTCCAGATCAGATATCGGATCAGGCCGTAAACCAGACTACGGAAGGCGGCGAGCCTCCAGAGGCGACCCTGAAAAAGGTCGAGCCCGCGCTCCCGGATGTACGCGAGTTTGGCAATATAGTGGTATGGCCGTGGCGCGGGTCTTTCAACTGGTCCGGGTTGATAGTTGCCCGGGCAAGAGAGAGCCTAGGGGTAGAATCGCTGGGCAGCTACGGTGATGCAATTGCCCGACTGGGTAATAAGCTGGCCGTTGCCCTTGAACTTTCAGGCGAGACCAACGCGCTCGATTCTATAGATGAGCGCCTTTCGCGTGTAAACAGTTTTGATCAATCGGTGATCTCGGCTCTCAATGATCACGCTCCGCTCCAGGCGGTAATGCGTGAGGTGTCGGCGCTTGTAGGCGCCGACAGCGCGGCTTTGTGGAGGGTCGAAGACGAGGAGTCAATGCTCAAGATGGCTGCTGCATACGGTCTTCGCTCGTCGGAATTCCTGCCCTTGCCAAGAGGGCAGGGGCTCGCGGGCAGTATAGCCGAATCGGGGCAGCCGCTCGCGCTTGATGATGCGCCCTCTGATCCTCGATGCCTCTTTCCGCGCGAAGCGAAAGAGAGCGGCATCACCTCTTATCTGGGAGTGCCGATCATCGCCGAGGGGCACACTCTGGGTGTAGTCGAGGCCCACACGACCAAAAATCGTTCCTGGACCCGGGACGATTTGGCCGCGCTCGAACGGGCGGCATCCGTGATCGCAGAGTTGCTGAAGGTGACCGATGCACAGGGAAGTAAGCTCAGGGTCGAGAGCGCCTATCTCGGGGTGTCTGAGGCAATGCAGCAACTGCAAACGCCTGACGAGGTGATGGAGGCGGCTGTCGAGGTACTGGGTCATGCTCTCGGAGTCTCGCGGGCAATAGTGGTCGAGTTTGATGAGGGGCGACGACCCGCGCCCGTCAAACACGAATACCTCGCCCACGATGTGAAACCCGCTTCCGGTATCGTTTTCAATCAGGAGATGAGCCGCCGCCTCTCCTCGGCCGTTGCGGGCAGCGAGCCTCTTGCCATCAATGATTCCGAGGTGCGTTCGTTGATGGAAAACGATGTGGTGGAAACGCTACAGGTTCGTTCTGAGATGGCAGTGCCAATAAGACAGGATGGAGAGATACAGGCCATCGTTTATTTGCACCAGTGTGACCGCAAAAGGCAGTGGCAACTCGAAGAGGTAGAGTTTGCCGACAGGGTTTCTCGCCAGTTGTCCCTGTCGCTTGCGGGCGTCAGGGCGCTTGAGGCAGGACGCGAACAGGCGCGGCGTGCCGGGGAATCGAGCGAGCGAGCGCAGGGAGTCATAAACGCGCTGCCGAACGCATTGATAGGATTTGACAGGGAAGGGCGTTTGAACTTTTTCAACTCTGTGGCCCATGACTGGCTCGGCCTTCAGGGCAGACATCTCGGTCAGCCTGCCGGGGCTATAGAATCGCTTGCCATGCAGGATGCCTCGCTGTGGCACCGCGTAATCTCCTCCCGGAACCCGGCTCATTTCGAGGGACGGTTGAGTAGCCATACAAATCAGGGCGCAGAGGCTGATTCGTCTGCCGATCAATCGGAAGGGGTGCCAGTAAGCGTCTCGGTTTCGCCTATGCGCAATAGCCGGGGTGAGACCGGCAATTACCTTGTGATGATAAGCGATGTAGGCCATATAGCAGCGACCCGTAGCGAACCCGAAGGCTGGGAGGCCGAGCGCAATCGGTTGATGGAAGACGAGGCTCGCGTCCGGCGCTCCGCTCAACAATTGCTTGAGATCAATCGGCTCAAGAGCGAATTTATAGTGAATGCCGGGCGCGAACTCGAATCTTCGCTTCAATCCGTGCTTGGCATTTCTGAACTCCTTGAGCAAGGCACTTACGGCAAACTGTCATCCGATCAGACGGAAGCCGTGCGTAATATTTATACCTGGGCTCGGCGCATGAAGAATGACATTGACTGGCTGATAGAATACGGCTCGGCCAGGTCACGTCGGCTCGACCAGCCCGGGGGAGAAGATACACGGGGGCAGTAGCCACGCAGTCACCGCAGCCACAGAGAAAAAATTATAAAAACTCTGTGTTTCAGTGTCTGCGGCGGCGATTTTTCTCCCTTGCTGAACAGATCCCTTTTTCGTCATCTCTCGCTAAATTACGAGCGATTAAATCTGGTAAAGGAAACCCTATATGAGCAGACCCCGAGACCCGAAACCTGAGCCGCATCCGCACCCGCACCCGGACGAGCCTCTGCCGATGCCGGACGAGCCTGTCCCCGGCACAGACAGCCCCGTTCCCGGCCCGGCCTGACCAATGCGGGTAGACTCGACTCTAACAACTGAGATAAATTCCATATCTATGTTGATGCTGTGTCCAATCTGTGCAGGAGAATTCCAGTCGCTCCTGGATTTGTGTCCGAGTTGTGGCTGTGGACTTGTGTCGAGCACGCTCAAGGACGAGGCGCTTCGAGACGAGAGCCGACCCTTAGATTTTGTGGAGTTGTGCCGTCCATCCATCTATCCGGTTGCGATGCTGATCAAACAGATGCTCGAACAAAATGGAGTGGCCGTGGCGATACAGGGAGGTCATTCGCTTTCCCTGCTGCCGCATCTGGCATTTGGCGGCGAGCTTCGACTTCTGGTTGACAGTCGGCAAATCGAATTTGCCCGCGCTTTGTACAGAGCCTATTTCGAAAGCGAAGAAGGAACTGCTTTTACGGCGGATGAAGAATAAAGAAAGACTGTTGCAAAGCAGCGCCATCGCCAGGGCTTTGCAACAGTCCCGATACTTGTATCAACCACCTTCTTGTATCGCTCACCTGCCCGGATAATGGCCAAGCGGCAGTGTGGTAGGATCTCTTGAGTCCCGCCTCTCGCCGGAGGCAGCACCCGTCTCGCCGAATACTTCTTTCAATGCTCCAACGGATGAAAGCACGGCGCTCGTCTCTACCGGCATGAAGATGACTTTCGAGTTGTTGCTTGCGGCCATCTGGCTGAGTGAATCTATGTAGCGTTGCACAAGCAGGTACTGGGCCGGGTTACCCTGCCCCGCGATTATGGAATCGGCGATCTGGCGAATGGCCTGGCCTTCGGCCTGGGCCGAACGCAGACGCGCCTGAGCGTGTCCTTCCGCTCGCAGGATGGATGATTCCTTCTCACCCTCGGCGCGGGCTATGGCGGCCTGCTTCTCACCCTCGGCGCGGGCGATAGCGGCTAGCTTTTCGCCGTCGGCCTGGAGGATGAGCGCGCGCCGGGTTCGTTCGGCGGTCATCTGTTTTTCCATCGTCACCCGCACGTCTTCGGGCGGATGTATGTTGCGTATCTCGACGCGAGTGACCTTTACCCCCCACCTGTCGGTTGCCTCATCAAGCACCGTGCGGAGTTTGCTGTTGATGATGTCTCGCGATGTGAATGTATGATCGAGGTCGAGGTCGCCGATGATCGAACGCATCGAGGTTATCGTCAATTGCATGATCGACCCCGTAAGGTCCGCCACCTCGTAAACGGCCTTTATCGGATCGGTGATCTGATAATAGAGAACCGAGTCAATGCCTACTGTAACGTTATCGCGAGTGATGACGGGTTGAGGCGGGAAATCGAGCAACTGTTCGCGCAAATCCAGAGTTGACTGGCCCATCCTTGTTCCGCTCCAGTAAACGGACCTCGGCTTATCTACAAACGGCAGGATGATATTGAGGCCGCTGGTCGCCATCTTGTGAAACTTGCCCAGCCGCTCGATGATCAATACGGATGCCTGACCCACTACGCGAAAAGATTTCACCGCCGTGATCAGCACGACCAGGGCTATGACTGCCAGAACCAATAATGCGAATTGATCCATTTTCAATGCTCCTTTTTGTGATACGTGATAGATGATAGGTGATACGTGATTCGTGATACGTGATTCAGGATATAAGGTTACTACTACTCTTAATCATAACGATCACGGATCACGGATCACGCATCGCGTATCCCTATTTCAACTGCCGCCACGACGGTTCGTGATCAACTCGTCTGACGTAGATGGATGCACCTTCGATCCTGTCTACTCGCACCTGCTCACCTTCGGTCAAAGGATCTTCTCCTTCGGCAGGGAAAGCCCGCCAGGTTGACCCGAACACACGGACCGCGCCTTCACGCGAGGGACCGAGCGACGAAGAGACTACAAGTCCAAGCTGACCGGGCAGCGAATCCATGCCTGTCTTGAGTTCTCGCCCCGGCGAACTGCGCATAAATACCTTTTCGAAAATGGTCCGGCTCGCTATGGTCAAAGCGATTGAAACGGCAAGGAATACGACTATCTGAAGGGGCAGTCCGAATAGCCCGGTCAGCGCAAGCATCGCCGCCACAATCGCCCCTACGCCAAACCATAAAAGCACAAAGCCGCTTGTGAATATTTCGGCCACGATAAACAGTGCGCCGAGTATCAACCAGATGTACCAGATGCCTGACATAATATTTATACCGAACAGTGCTATCACTAAATTGAAACCCGTGCCGGAGGCCTTTCGCGAAACACCAGACGCGCCGCTACCTTTGCACATGACCTCTCGGTTGTCCGGCCCATTATTTGCCCGGAATTATCTTTTGACAACTCTTAAAAAGCAAGCCTCGGAAAAAGCGTTTGGGAAAAGAGGAAGGCGAATAATGCTTCAAGTATCTGATCGTTCGTCACGCCGGGCAGAGAGGATTCCAAAGGCGATCCCCGTAGCAATAGCCAGCACCACTTCAATCGCTCCCGTCAGAAGCGTGATTCTTTCCTGCATATGGATTCGAGATAGTATCCAGGCGAGAATTATTAGAAAGGCGCTCCAGACGATCAGCCATCTGTGCGCCTTTGATATATCGAGCTTTGCTTTCATATACAAGGCAGCCACAAGTCATCACAGATTTATGATTGGTGATGACTTGTGGCCGGTCTCCAATCCGTATCTGCTTTAGTACTGATTGCCTTCCGTCGAGTCCTCATCCGTCTCAGACTTTTTATCGGTCAAAGATGTGGCCGTCTGATCGCTCTCCTTTGGAGTTTCGACCGTACCGCGTCTTGAAACGTACGGACCCGATAAAGGCTGGTAGCGAATCGGAGCCGGTCCTCCAAACAGGGTGATCAATTTCTTTATCGTTTCATCCTGAGCGGCGCGGAACGAGGCGGGCGCCCCGCCCCGATTGAAGATCACAAAAAATACAGGCCCCTTTGCCCGCGTGTGAGCTATGCCTGCCAGCGCGCTCACTCCCGAAAGTGTCCCCGTCTTTCCTACAACCGAACCGCGATAGGCATCTGTAAACCGCCTCTTGAGAGTGCCGTTATCAATCCCCGCGACCGGGAGGATGTCTTCCAGACCCAGGTTGTATTTTTGGAGATAAACCGACAGCTTGCGTATCATCTGAACGGTCCCGCGCGGCGAGATATAATTCGTGCCGAGCCCGGAGGATGAGACAAGCCCGCACTCTTCGTCCTTGAGCCCCAATTCGGTCTTCAGGAATCTTTCGACCGCAGTAGGGCCGCCTACCATGTTGCCGATTATCGCGGCCATCCAGTTATTCGAGAAATCGTTAAGCCCCTTGAGCACATTCACAAGCGGCAGCGATGTGTGCACGGCAAGCAATTTCAAGTTGGTAGTGTTTATGGCCGGGTCCGTGATGGTTTCGCCCGTGATTTCGAGCGAGGGAGGCGCGGTCGGCCAGTTTGCGGGCCGCGTGTTATTAGCCGCTGCGTTCAGTCGTTCTTCGGCGGCGCGCATCGAAAGAAATCTGGCATAAGCGGCCTTTGCGCCGCTCGTCCAGGCATTGGAATCCAGAGTAGCGCGAAAGGCGCGTGCCGACGATTCGCGAGAAGATGAGAAATTGAAGTAAAATTGCCCCAGCACTACCAGGTTTCCCTCGATCTTATGTATGCCGTTGCGATTGAGTTTGTCTGCAATCAACATGGCGTTTTCGTAAAAGAACGAGGGATCGCCGCTCCCTATCACATAGAGCGAGCCGTGAAGCGTCCCGGTTTCCGCGTCCAGCAGGCCGTCTGTATAAAGCGATGTGCGGAACTTGAAATCGGGTCCGAGCTTCGAGATTACTGCCAGCGATGTCGCTATCTTGGTGACCGAAGCAGGGTTGAACGGACGGTCGGCATTGTATTCGGCAAGGACCTGTCCGTCCATCGTCTCGACAATAAACCCTTGAGTCTCAGCGTTGAATCCGCGCACGGCCAGGCTGTCGGAATAGGCGGCAAGTATCGGATTCAGCAGTATCGGATCGGTCGTAGCGTCTTCCGATTGTGAAGGAGAGTCGGTTGTCGCGTTAGCCTGTTGAAGATTTGTAAGTGGGGCGCTCTGATTGGGCTGAACCGGTACGCCAGTCATGGAGACGTTTGTCACTTCCTGTCCCGATTGAGCCTTGCCGGAAGGCGTAGCCTGCGCGCTAGCCCACACGCCTGTCAGATAATCGTGTATTCCGGTGCGGTGATAAGAAGGAGCGGCGGCGGTTCGGCTTCGCCATCGGCCTCGCCTTCCGCGTTTTGCCTGCGCGCGAGTGCTCTTTTTCGACCCTCGCTTGCGCGCCGTCGTTGATTTGGAAGAACGGGAGCTTGATTTGGATTTTGAAACTCGAGCAGAGCTCTTCTTCGATGTGACTTTCGCTTTGCTTGTGGTTCGCTTTCGCGATTTCTGACCGGCTGGGTCCGCAAATGCAAGCGAGCAGGTGAGAATGAGTATCATCAAAAGAGATATTGGGTTCAAAGTACGGAACCTTGCAATCATCATAATCTGTTCCCGTCCTAATATATGGAGTGTGTGCCCGTCTGACGCGCTTTCTGCCCACAGAGATCGCAAAAGCCCAGGCCCGTAACGATAAAAGCCACCTTAGACCTTAACCTTAAGAGGGTCATTATCCTGCTATAACTTTTTGAGTTGCGAGGGCTGCTACTCTGCGTCCCATCTGGCTTTCATACTAACAATATCACAGCTTTAAGCAACAATCTACTATGCAGTAAAAATGCAACAATTAACTCTTCACTGACAGGCAGGATTGTTGGTCAATGCCCGGTCGTTTTCAACCTTTTTCGGGGCTGAGGCATCTCAAATCTGAAGCCTCTCAACCCCCGGCTCTCGGATTAAGGATTGATAAACCCTGGCGGTTGTGTCTATACTCGCGGTATCAAACGCGGCATTCGGCGTGGTTGGCCCCCGCCGGACGAGTTTGAGAAGCCTCCAAAAAAGTAGTTGTAATTGAAATCCCGGGACTGTCGCATTCTGTCTCAGAGCAGGATACTTCCATCCATCACGGCCCTGAAAGGAGTGAAATCCGGCAAGATGCGGAGAGCTTATTTATTTGGCGATATAAACAATGAGCGGACTGAAAAACTTATCGCTCAAATGTATGAGTTGTTTGAAGAGAGCAACGAACCCATAACCATTTACGTCAATTCGTGCGGCGGCAGCGTGACCGATGCCCTGGCTATCTACGATGTTTTACAAAACGCTCCTTGCGAAATCTATACGGTAGCTCTCGGCAAGGTCCACTCGGCGGCGATGACCGTCCTGCTTGCCGCGCCCAGGACAAACCGTGCCAGCTATCCCAACACCGAGTTCATGTCGCACGATATAAGCTGGAAAAGCGACGGCCCGCGAGCCTTTCTGAGAGATCGCGTGGATCAATTGGAGCGCACCGTCAATCAACTGCTCGGCGTCTATACTCGAGACACCGACCTGACGGCGGAAGAGGCTCGACGGCTGTTTTTCTCTGACATGGCGGATCACTATTTTACGTCCGGGCAGGCCCGCGATCTAGGAATCGTCTCGCGCATTATCAATAACGATGGTCTGTCGGAGCGCACGAGGGCAAACCCCGAATCGGTCAGAGTAGAAACATCAACCGGTATCCAGAGCGAAGTGATGAGCCCGGTAAATACGTCGGAGCAGCATCAGGAATAGTCTCTTCTCTCAGGATCGGTTGAGAACGGCTACTATCTCGATGTGATAGGTCTGCGGAAACAGGTCAAATGCCCTGATGCTTGCGAGTTTGTAATCGCCCTCCAGAAGCCCGCGAAGGTCGCGAGCAAGTGTGGACGGATCACAGGAAACATAGGTAATGGCGGCGGGTCTCAATCGAAGTATGTGCTCGATGGCTTCGGGCGCTCCCGTGCGCGGCGGGTCAAGCGCGATCAGGTCTATTGTCTCGGATTCGCTCCGTTTTTCGATGAAATTCTTTAACCAGTTCTCGACGCGGCGGTTGTAAAACTCAACATTAGAAATCATATTTTCTTTCAGATTGTCGCGGGCGAACCCTGCCGCGCCTGCGTCTGATTCGACCCCTATCACCCGGGTATAGAGGCGGGCAAGCTGTAGGGTGAAAAGCCCTGCCCCGGCGTAAAGGTCTATCGCAAGTTTGCCCATGCTGTTTCCCACGGCTTCGACTATCATCCTTTCCAGCAGCAGCGGATTTGCCTGAAAAAAAGTGGCCGGGCTGAATTTGTAGTCGACTCCGCCCACCCTTCGTTTTAGAGCGCCCGAAGGCAAGCCTGCCACCTCGGGTTCGAATGAAACCCCACGATCGCCAGCCGCCATTTCGACTTCGGATAAAATAATCGGCAACCCGCTCTCTTTTTCGGCCCCGCCTGTGTCCTTGAGCGCCGACCGCAGTCTGCCGAGCGCCTCGTCAAGTTCGGGCATCAGAATAGGACAGGTCTCTATGTCGCGCACCGCGTGCGACCCCGCGTTGTTGAACCCGATTCGCAGATTTCGTTTTCCATCCGAAAGGGCGGTTTCGATTTTTATCTGGGCGCGCCCGCGATATCCAAACTCAGATGCGGAAATGACCTCAATCTGATGAGGCCAATCAATTCGGCCTATGCGTGTCAAACAGTCGCGCACAAAACCAGCCTTTGCCTCAAGCTGTGCCTCGTAGGTGAGATGTTGTAACTGACATCCGCCGCAGATGCCAAAGTGTGGGCAAGGCGGCTCTCGTCGCAACGGGGAGGGAGTCAGTATCTCTTCAATCACCGCGCGCGCATACTTTTTCTTGCGCTCGACTACCCTGGCCCGCACTCGGTCGCCCGGGGCCGCAAGCATCACGAAGACGGCAAGCCCCTCGTGATGTGCGATGGCGTCTCCACCGAAGGCGAGCCGCTCCGCAGTCAATTCGACAATATCTCCGACAACCGGCGATTGTTTTTCCACCCGTTCACCATAACAGCTTGAACCTGAGGAAGGCGAGCGACAATGAATCGTGAATCGTGATGCGTGATGCGTGACTTTCAGACACATGGCTGTTATCGGGCGAGCCGTATTTCACGATTCACGATTCACGTTTCACACTAAATATAGAAGAGGCTGAGACGAGGTATGTGGTTTGTCTCGCGCAAGCGCCGAAAGACGAAGTTGTTTAGAGTCTGATCGTAAATCTCTTTGTCCATCTTTTTGCGATAAGCCTGAAGCTGGGATTCGGCCTCCGCTCTTAGCGATTCGATATGGCTTTGGCCGCCCTCGGCGATAAGGCCGTTCAGAATCAGACGGTCAATCGAGTCGAGGTCATGTTCAAGCGCTTCGTCATCGGCCCGCGCGGCCTGTTCGATCTGCTTTCGAATTTCCCCGAGTCGATTGCGCGCCCGGCCTATCGTATCTCCGAGGCTCGATTTTTCGGACTCGACAGCCGCTATCTGAGCCGCGCCAAGCTCCGTATCGGAACGGGCCAGAAAATCGAGCAATATCTCTTTTGGAAACGCCGATCTCCTTTCACGCGCTGAGCGTGATTCCCGCAACCGACTCTCCCCGGTCGGAGGCGTTGCGGTTTCGACGGGGTTTTCGCCTACCTGCGCCAGCCTGTACTGAGCAAAGGTGGCCTCGACCTCTTGCTGGCAATAAAACATCGAGTTGACCTTACGGAATTTTCGCGCCCGCGCGTCGTAGGAATCGAAAGCCTGATTTATGGCTCGCAACACTACATGAAGCGGAATGCCCGCGTTTTTCCAGCTTTCGACGAGCGCCCAGTCCATCGGAGAGATGAGCAGGGGTTTTCCGCGTCGGCGGACAAACTCCTCTTCGACCTCAGTGAAATAGTTAAAGTAGTTCAAACTTTCGGCGGGATTGATCAGACTCTTTTCGTTCACGCTGTTCACAGATTGCTTTTTTGTCCGTGGTCCGCTGGTCGTTGTTTGTACGGTTTAGTGCTCAAATTACCACGGGCAACCGGCGACGGACTACGGACAAGAGAAATTCAACCGATCTTGTTTTTGAGATGGTCTCGGTCTTTGGGTTCTTTGATCGCTTTTATGTACTTCAATAAGATGGCCTGTGTATCAGACGGCATCCTTAACAACTCATCGATGATCTCCAAAAGCTGCGGATTGTCGGCTACCTGCTGCATCAAATCGAGAAAATAAGTTATCTGATACAGATTATTGCCTTTCTCAGAAAATGCCTCCTCGCTTGAAACGCCACGAGCCACACGGAAAATCTTATCCTCCTCTACGCCAAGCCCGCGTGCCAGCGCCTTTAGTTTTTCAACCGTGAGATTTGTGTATACCCCTCTAACTATGGCGCTCACGTATGCCTGAGTTATGCTTCCTCCCGAACGCTGTTGCACGTCCTTGAGCGTAAGCCTCTTCTGTTTGAGTATTCTCTTAACAAAATCCTTTAGCTCTTCACGCCCTCCACATTGAACCTGTCTTTTGATAATTCCATCAAGTATACTGCTCTGATTTTCAAAAATACTATTTGACATTAAAGCTCTCCTGCCGTAGTATGCGCATAGTTTATTACTTAAGTGGTCAAATTGCCAGGTGGGATAATACTAATGATTGCTTTAGAAGAAAGGCTCAACTCGTCGCCTGGAGCAGAGGACGGATGCGTGGAGTGCAGGGGAACAGGCATCGTCAGCTACTGGAGCGAGTTTTCCTATTTTGAGGACCGGCGCAGTTGCAGGCACTGCGAGGCGGGATTTAAAATAGAGCAAAAAATTGCCGATATAATAACGCGTGTTCAGGCAGAAGAGAGGGCAAACAAAAGATAAGCCCCAAGAGATTCTCTACCCCTCCTTCTCGTAGTAACATTAATTTTATAATTTGATATCGGTGTTGTTATGTATCTTTAGGCGCTATCAGCCCCTACCAGAGTCAGAGTCTGAATCGGGGGTAGGTCTTCGGTTCCGATCAACTTTTTCCAAGAGCGAACGCAATAAAATGATTCCTGCACGATCTAATTACTTTAAGGGGGAGACAGGGTTGTTTAGGCGCAGAAAGGCGCTCATAATCGAGGGTGATGAGAGCGTGGCAAAACTCTTCACGATAGTTCTTTCCACGAGCGATTGGGATGTGGATACCTTTACTGATGGGCTGCGCGGGGTAGACGCCGTGTCGGAAAATAAAGACTACGACATAATTTTCCTGAGCTATCTGCTTCCGGGTATTGACGGGCTGAAGCTTGTGAAAGCGATACGCGCAATCGATCATCACCTTTCTACTCCCATCGTGCTTGTGACCGGGAGCGGCGGAGTAGACGAAGACGCCCTGGCAGCAGGCGTGGATGAAGTGCTGCACAAACCGATTGAGATAAACACGCTTCTGGCAACGGCTCAGAAGTACTCATCCGACAATTACAAATGCGAAAGCGCATTGTGAGTTTCGATCAAAGAAAATCGAAGTCTCTCAACTTCGTGCGCGTAGCGACACCTCACCTGAAACAACCTCGCGTATATCTCCATTTACAAGTTCAATTCTCAGAGCGCCACTTGCGGCAAGCCCGCGCGTGATGCCTTCGATCACCTCGTCCGGCGATACGATCCGAACCGCGCGGTCGCTTGCGTAGCTTGAGAGCGATTCCCAACCGGCTATCACTTCGGACGGCTTATCGAGCGCAGCCGCGTACCAGGTTTTGATCCGTTCAAGCAGGCATCCGAGGAAGTCATCGGGCGTGACCAGGAGCCCGCTCTCGATGAGCAGGGATGTGGCGGTCTGACCTATATCTTCGGGGAACTCTGTCTGGCCGAGGTTGACCCCGATCCCTAATACCGCGTATAAAAGCCGATCTTTCTCGATGGCGGATTCCACAAGTATGCCCGATATTTTGCGGCTCCCTGCCAGCACATCATTGGGCCATTTGATATCAACCGCGACACCATAATCGAGCGAAAGCGTTTCAGCCACGGCTACGGCTGCCGCGAGCGTGATGACAGCAGACCGGGCCGGCGTTAATTGAGGGCGAAGTATTAGAGAGAGGTAGAGCCCCTGCCCCTTTGGCGAGGCCCAGGTCCGGCCGTTACGACCGCGCCCACTGGTCTGCTCGCGAGCTACGATCACAGTCCCTTCGTCCGCGCCACGGGCAGCCATCTCACGCGCAAGATCATTTGTCGAAGAGAGGCTGTCGAAGCAATACAGGAGGGGGGCTTCGCCGGGGGTCGGGGGCCGGGGGCCGGGGGTCGGGGTCGGGTGATTACGCTGATGCCCCGGTGATTCGCTGATAGTCTGGTCTTCCATCTGTTATCGATCCCGACCTCTTCTTCTAATACCGACCCCCGGCCCCCGGCCCCCGGCCCCTACTTCTGATACCGGCCCCCGGCCCTTATTCACGCATGGCAAGTTCGAAGAATCGGTTTGTGGCATTGAGCGCGGCCTTGACCGCCGCTCCCGGCTCGTCGCCCGCTATCTGGCAACTGCCGAAAACCTGAACCTGCTTTCCTTCAAACTCTACGTTCACGAGCACGGCTATAAGATTTTTGCCAAGCGCATGAACATGATCGAGGTCCGCGAGCACGCAATTGAAACGGCTGCCGGCGGCCAGCTCTACGGCCTCAAGAGCCGCCGCTGCCGCCGCTCTGAGAGGGCCTGTTCCCTCGTTATTTGCTGTGGCGGAGGCATTTACAATTCGCTCGCCAAATGAAAAGGCCACTTCGGCGCGGCACTCCCCATCTTCGTGCTCAAGTAGTTTTACGCTGTCAAATCGCAACCGTGTCTGGCCGCCGATCTTGGTCATAATTCACTCTTACGCTCTCTTTGATTTTTGCCCTTCGATGCCGGGGCGCTTACAAAGGCACTACCTTCATACTGATATCCACTGCCGTAGCCGAATGAGTTATAGCGCCTACGGAAATCAGATCAACTCCGCACTCCGCCAGTTGGCGGACAGTTTCCAGGTTGACGCCACCCGACACTTCTATGATCGTGCCGGGGGAATGCTCTCTTATCAACTGCACGCTTTGCCGTATCTCATCGGGTTGCATGTTGTCGAGCATAATCACATCCGCGCCTGTAGAGACGGCATCGCGCAACTGGGCCTGGTTTGCGACTTCTATCTCAATCTTCAAAAGATGAGGCACAGCGCGACGAGCCATCTCGATTGCCCGCTTCACCCCCCCCGCCATCGCTATGTGATTATCCTTAATAAGCACCCCATCATCCAACCCAAATCTGTGATTGCGCCCACCACCTATTGCGACCGCGTACTTCTCAATCAGGCGCAGCCCCGGCGTGGTCTTCCGCGTGTCCACTATCTGAGCAGTGGTTCCGGCCACGCGCTCAACGAATGCTCTGGTCAGGGTCGCAACGCCTGAGAGCCTTTGCATAAGATTGAGCGCGGTTCGCTCGCCCGTGAGCAGCACCGAAGCCGGGCCTTCTATAATGGCGAACTCTGTGCCTGAACCTATCTGCTCGCCGTCATAGACACGCGACTCAAGTTGAATCTGCGGATCGAGAGTTGCGAAAACCGCTTCGGCGAGTTCAAGACCGCACAGCACGAAATCCTGCTTGGCCAGAAATCGCCCCCGCGCACGCTGTCCGCCGCGCACAGTTGCCTGCGTAGTGATGTCTCCGCGACCGAGGTCTTCCTTCAGCATGTCGGCCGCGTATGCGTAAATGATACCCGAATCGAGGTCCATTCTATTTCTATTTCCCTCTAAATCATAAGGAGCCGAATTATTTGATAGGATAAACAGGATTAACAGGATTTGTAAGAAAAATCCAAGAAAAAATCTGTTAAACCTGCCAATTCTGCCAAAATCTTTTGCGCCCTCTGTCGAATCCAGATCAATTTTCGCCGAGTGATTTAAGCGTCGCCTTCATCTTGGCGATTTCGGCTATCAACTCGTCGTGGCGCGTGCGCGTCTGTTCGACCACATCCTGAGGCGCGCGTTCGACAAATGAAGGGTTGTCGAGTCGCGAGGCCAATGATCGCGCCTCATCATCCTTGCGCGTCAGTTCTTTGTTCAAGCGCTCGCGTTCTATCTTTATATCGATCAGCCCTTCAAGCGGTACGGCGATTTCGATGCCTGCCACGATGTCGCGCGCCGCGGTCTCTGAGGCGGGAAGACGATCTGTCGTGATCTCTTCAACACGCGCGAGACGCCTGATCTGATCTGCGCTCTCTTCGATCATCCTCAGGGCCCTTTCATCGGCCGCGCCGATGTTAAGTTTCAGACGGCTAGATGCCGGAATATTCATCTCCGAGCGAATATTGCGCACCTTTGTGACCAGCGCGATCAAGGTTTCTATCTGCTCGCTCGCCTCACGGTCGTCTCTGGCCTCGTCGGTTGCGGGCCAGCCGGCAAGCATTATCGAATCGCCTTTGTGCGGCAGGCGCTGCCATATCTCTTCGGTCAGATACGGCATCAACGGATGCAGGAGCCTGAGGCTGGTTTCAAGCACATAGACTATTCGATTGCGAGCGAGCCGTGCTTTCGTGGTCTCATCGGTTGATGTGACCGAGGATTTGGATAGCTCGATATACCAGTCGCAGAATTCATCCCAGAAGAAATGATAAAGCGTCTGTGCTACATCGTTTATGCGGTACTCTTCGAGCGCCGATGTTACCTGCCCGATGGTCCTGTTTAATTCCGAAAGTATCCAGCGGTCTGCGAGCGCGTCGGATGGTTCCCATCGCGCCTCCACGCTTGATGCGTATTCGCCGAGATTCATCAATACGAAGCGCGAGGCGTTCCATATCTTGTTTGCGAAATTGCGCGCCTCTTCCACCTGTTTCTGCCGACCGTTTTTTGTGCTGGCGAAACGTATGTCCTGCCCGCGCGCCGTTCGCACAAGCAACGCAAAGCGCAATGCGTCCGACCCGTACTGATCTATCAACTGCAACGGGTCAACACCGGTCCCGAGCGACTTGCTCATCCGTTTGCCCTCTTCATTCAGGACCGTTGCATAGATATACACGTCGGGGAAGGGTATCTCATCTTTGAAGTAAAGCCCCGTCATGATCATCCGCGCCACCCAGAGGTAGAGTATTTCGCGCGATGTGACAAGCACCGATGTCGGATAAAATTCCGCAAGGTCTTTGGTCTCGTCAGGCCAGCCGAGCACAGCCTGCGGCCAGAGCGCAGAAGAAAACCACGTATCGAGCACATCCGAGTCCTGAGTTATCGGGCGGCCCGCGGCCTTCTCCATTGCCTCTTTTTCCGAACGGGCCACGATATACTCGCCGTCTTCGGTCGTCCAAACGGGGATGCGATGTCCCCACCACAGCTGCCGCGAGATACACCAGTCCTTGATGTTTTCCATCCAGTCCAGATATATCCGCTCGTAGCGGTCGGGTATGAATTTCACGCGCCCCTGTTTGACAACATCAATGGCGGGCTGGGCGATCTCTTTCATCTTTACAAACCACTGCTCGGAAAGCAGCGGCTCTATGACGGTCTTGCAGCGATCGCAGATGGCTGTCGGAATCGTGTAATCTTCGATCTTATCGACCAGCCCCTCGGCTTGCAGGTCTTCCATCACACGCTCGCGCGCCTCAAAACGGTCGAGACCCGCGTAGCGTTCGCCCGCCTGCTCGTTCATTCGCCCGTGTTCGTCAATGACGATGATCTGGGGCAGATTATTGCGCAATCCGGCCTCGAAATCGTTTGCGTCGTGTGCCGGAGTCACCTTGACTGCGCCGCTTCCGAATTCGGATTTGGCGTAATCGTCGGCGATAAGCGGTATCTCGCGCCCCACAAGAGGCAGGATTATCGTCTTGCCAAAAAGCGCCTTGTATCGCTCGTCTTTAGGGTTTGCGGCAACCGCCGTGTCGCCAAGCATGGTTTCAGGCCGCGTCGTTGCTACGACCACATAGCCCGAACCGTCCTTGAACGGATAACGCAAATGATAGAGCTTGCCCGGCTGGTCCACGTGCTGCACCTCGATGTCGGAGATCGCGGTCAAACACTGCGGGCACCAGTTTATCACCCGAACGCCCCGGTAAATAAAGCCGTCTTCCCACCAGCGCACAAAGCACTCGCCCACCGCCGCGCTGTAACGCGAATCCAGAGTAAAACGCGTGCGGTCCCAGTCAAACGAACAGCCCAGCCGCTGAAGCTGTGAGAGTATGACGCCGCCGTACTGGTCTACCCATTTCCATACGCGCTCAACAAACGGCTCGCGCCCGAGGTCGTGACGGGAAAGCCCTTCTTTGCGGAGTTGCTTCTCGACTACGTTTTGAGTGGCAATGCCTGCGTGATCGGTTCCCGGCACGCAAAGGGTTCTGTAGCCCTGCATTCGCTTCCATCGTATCAGCGCGTCCTGAATGCTGTAGCAGAGCGCGTGGCCTATGTGCAGAGAGCCGGTCACATTTGGCGGAGGAATCGTAATAGTGTAGGTTTCGCCCTCTCCTCGGGGCTTGAAATAGCCGTTCGATTGCCAGAAGGAATACCATTTCTCTTCGGTTCCATGCGGATCGTATGCTTTTGGAATTTCAGTCATAGGGTCATTATCGCCTGAGAGATTATCTCCTGTCACACAAAACAGGAGATTCATCGCTAAAATTAAGAGGGATTGTTGGGTCAGAAGGCAGTAGGCAGAAGGCAGTAGGCAGTAGGCGGTAGGCAGTAGGCGGTAAGCTGACGATCAAGACCAGAGCAATAGGGTCGGGAATGTCTAGCCAGGGTATGAATATGAATAGTTGGCATGTGCCTCCGTTACTACAAACTGCTTACTGCCTACCGCTTACTGCCTACTAAATGCGTTTGGACAGGGACTCGCGCGCCAGTTTTTCGACTACCCGCTCGACGCAATCGGGCACGACTTCCCATGCTATTTCGCGCACGACCGAATCGCTGATCTCGGCCACCACGCGGCGCACTATCTCGTCGAGGAGATCCGGTGACATATCCGCCGCTCGGGTGGGCCTGTCGGCTGACATATGCGCGCCCGACGATGTGAATTCCTGCTCGGACTCTGTCGCGCCCGGCGAATGATGAAATGCCGGTTCCTCGCCCAAAGGCGCGTCTTCAATGTCGATAGGCGTAAAGTGCATCTCTTCTTCGGTCCACATCTCAGAAGACTTGAACTGCTCGACCGTATCGGCTTCCTTCTGCTCCGCTTCCGGTTCGACAATTTCAAAAGGAGAGGTCGAGCCAAGAAGCGTGCCCGATATAAACTCTCGGTGATCTGGAGTCGCCATCTCCTGTGTAGTGAATCCGATTTTTTCATCTGCCGGGGCGGAGGCCGTCTTAGCCTCAAGAGACGTTTCCTTCGATGGCTCCGACCCGGAGTCTGTGGTGAAAGATTCGCTCCCCGCGTCTTCGGAACCCGCTAAGTATTGTTCATTCAGACCGGAAAGGCTCGCCTCCGCAGCAGGCAACACCTCAAAAACCCGCCCTTCTTCCTGACCGGCAGCCATCTCTTGCGCCTTATCCATGTCGATCAGGTCGCCCAGAGGCTCTTCGTCGGTAAACAGTGAAGAGGAGGCAAAGGATGCTGCTCTCTCACCCGAATATCCCGTGTTTGTATCGAAACTCAACTCAAACCCTGTCTGTTGCTGAGACGATTCGTCGCTTGCAATAACCGCTTCGGGTTCCACAATCTGCTGATTGCCGTACTCATTCGACTCTTGTGTGGCGAAGCCGGGTTCAACACCGCTCGCCTGTTTGGATGGCGGCTCGGTTTCAAGATCGAAAGAGACAATATTTTCCGGCTGGTGGGAATCGGGTTCGTCCACCTTCTCGAAATCCAAAACCATGCCTTCATCGCCAAAGTCGGGTTCGAGAGGCGAGGTAATCCGTCGCTCCTCCCATTCGTGGTTCTCTTCGGCATCAAGCGCAGAATTGTTCACAGGCAGATTGAGCCGTCCGCTATCGGTGTTGTTTTGCGCGTCCAGATAAGAGGGCTCGGTTTGAGTCGAGACGTTCATCTCTAAAGTCTGACCGTGTGGAAACGAATCATCCTCAATCAGCGACGACAACTCAACAGTCTCCATCGATTGCTGGGTTCGGGTCTCAAACCCGGAGAATTCCGTGTCGGACGATGACGGCATGGAATAATCGATATCGAGCGGGGAAGCATCGTTCAACGCATCCATAGTGGAGGTTGTGGCGCTCTCGTTTCCGCGCAATTCGGCTGTCTCCTGCGGCGTCCAGGAATCGGTCATGGCTGAAAGGTCTATGTTTAAGCGGGGCGTCTTGATCGCTCCGGCTTCGAAAGGCTTTTCGGGCGACTCGCCCTCGCGATCATCATTTCTTGACGGCGGCAGCGAAGCGAGACTATCGGTTTGCGGTTTGGCGTTTTTCTCTATGAGACTGCGAACCGTTTCAACCAGGGTTCGCGTTTCGAACGGCTTGGTAAGATGGCCGTCGGCGCGGACGCGCCGAGCCTCGCTCTGATCGAAAGGCTCGAAAGCGCCTACGAGCAAAACAACCGGCACGTCGTGGAATTCAGAGCTTTCTTTTATGTACTCGCACAACTCGTATCCGTTCTTGCCCGGCATGAATATGTCTGCAAGCACGAGGTCGGGGTTGATTTCACCCATTCTGCGTTCAGCCATTTCTCCGTTGCTGACCGAAACCACTTCTATCCCCTCGTCGGCAAAAGTGAGATTCACAACCTTTTGTATGGTTATGCTGTCGTCAGCGAGTAAGATTCTGCTTGTCATGTGATTTCCCTCTATTTGCCTCAGCCGGTGATCGAGTCTCGATTCAATAACAATCATCTCAGTTCAGGGCCGAAAGCAGCCTAACCCAACTTTTTCGAGGGCGCAAGGTTAAGCGCCGAAACAGGGCTGAAACCTGAGCATTCAAGGCTCGAATCTCAGCGGGTGCTATTTTTTACGGGGGCTGACGAAAGAAGATCAAAGACTCCGGTGTGTCGGCAGCCGCCGGACCGGCACCTGCGCCGCTACAGCCTGGATGTTACCATAAAAACCGGGGCGTGTCTCTAATTATGAAAGACTGTGTTGAAAATAGCCACAGAGGCACCGCAGACACAGAGGATAGAGTATAAAACATCTCTGTATTTGCGGCGTCTCTGTGGCAAATTTTCCAACTTTCTGAAGATACGGCTATTGAGTAACGACCAGCCTTGGAAGACGCTTATGTGAAAACTCTCTCGCTGCGCCGACAGACTGAGATGCGTTGCAAGCGAACTGAGAGGCGCTGATCCGAATATCATCTATGTACCAGCCGGTGTACCCTTCGAGTGATCCCACGGCGGCATCGAATCCGCCGAGGAAACGTATCTTTATGTTTTTGCCTGCGAAATCATCCAGATTGACGACGACCTGTCTGAAGACTCCCGGCAATCCTCTTGCGGTCCACGCGAAACGGTCGCCAAGAGGATTATCCGATGAGGATGTCAGTTTTCCGTCATATCCGCCTACGATTATGCGCGAGCCGAGGTCTTCCCAGTTCTTGCCGTTGTCGGTGGATATTTCGAGCGCCCCTCCGTCATAACCCGGCTCGAAATTGTAGATGTGAAAAAACGACAGGCGAACATTACCGGCATTTTGTGGGATTTTTACCTTCTTTTTCAATATTAAAAGGCCCAGCCGGGTGGCTTGTAAAAGTCCCGAATCCTCTACGTGATAAGAGCTTCTCCCGCTGTTGCCGACCGTCTGAGTCGGAAAGAAGCCCTTCTTGAATTTCCAGACCACGAGCCCGCTGTCAACATCGTCTTGAAGCAGGACCGCATTCGCGGTTGTCTCTGCTCCAACTCTTATGAGGACCGGCAGGCTCACCCTTCCTTCATCGGTTTCAAGATTCAACTGCAAGCTCGCAATCGACCCGCAACCCAGATTCGACGGCACCTGAATCTGGAACGGCAATGTGTTTGCCGCCGACTGGCCGCCCGCAATAACAGGGAAAGCAGCCCCTGCCGGAGCGCCGTTTCCGAGCCGAAGAGTAGCCGAAGAGATATGAGCCGCCGTAGCGGATTCATTTCTCACCGTCACCGAAATCGAGACAGACTCTCCGGGGATGAGCGCCGCGTCCTGGTGTTGGTTTGGGTGCGTGATGTTGATGCCTTTCGATACCCCGTCGCCCGCTTCTATAGTAAGCACCGGGACCGCCTTCTCGCGTCCGTTAGTGACAACCAGAGCGAAATCCTGATCGAGCGGGAAATTGTTTCCAGGCACTCCATTCCCGGCAATCACCGTGGGCCGCACGCGCACGACAAACGGGCCGGTTACGCCCGGCGGTAAACGGACTCCCTGTACGTTGTTGAGAATATCGGTTTGCCCGCCCGGCTTCGAATACGCGCCCGAGAAGTTATTGGCCTGATAGACTACGCCGCCGACTACTACCTCAAGGTTCAACTGATTGATGTAGGGCGCGTTGACAGATGCGTTGCCGGGCGGGTCGGTCCAGGCCAGCATCACGCGGAATTCTTTTGTCGGATCGGTTATTATCCCCGTAGCGATAAAGGGCGCGCCACCGCTTTCGGTAAAGGTGCGCGAGGGAGATTGATCAAATATCATCCGATCCGTTGTGTCAAACATCCTTGCCAGATCGAGCAATCCCCAACCCTGCCGCACGCCGGGAAGATCATCCCCGGCAAGATGACCGGTCATATAGGAAGTCGAATTGAGCATGAATGCCTTCACGAGAGCGGGGCTTGGCTCCGTCCCCAGGCTTGTTTTCAACCACTGGAACCCGAGCGCCGCCCCTCCCGCTACGACAGGCGTCGAATGGCTTGTGCCCGACGAGAGCGAGTAGAGAGTCTGACCTTCGGGGAAATAGCGGTTGCACACGCCGAGCAGATCAGGGGCCAGAGTCGCGTATACCGGGTCTTGCGAGGCCGCGCCGGTAACGTGCGAGCCCGGCGCTACGAGGTCGGGTTTTGCGCGTCCGTCCTGAACCGGCCCGCCGGATGAAAATCCTGATATGTCGAGCGCGTTATCGGCAGACTCCGGGGTGACCCCGCAGCCGTCGGTGAATTTCTTGCCGTCGGCATCGCTTGAGCGAAAGCTCTCGCTTGCGCCCACGGTAATTATGTTTTTCGCCGTGGCCGGTATGCCTATAGTGTTGTTCCCGGAAAACCCGTCATTGCCCGCCGCAAAGATGACGGTCAATTCCTGATTGCCGAACGCCTCGGGGTCGGCGTCTCTTACTATCGAGTCGTATATGGCCGCGTCGTCGGTGTAAAGGTTGCAAAAGCCCGTATCGCAATCGCCTCCCCAGCTATTGCTCGATATGCGAGCGCCTCTACGATAGGCCGAGGTGATGTAAGAGAAATAGGAAGTGCCGATGCCGAAGTCACCGTCATCATCGAATATCTTCGAGATGCCTATTCGGGCGTATGGGGCGACGCCCAGACCGTATTGGAAACCGAGCGGGTCTCTGAAATCGGCGGAGGCGTTCGTATTGTAGCCGCCCGCAATGGAAGCGTTTATCGTCCCGTGCCCTATGGTGTCGTGCGCCGGGAGAATCTCCGGGTTGTTGGGGTGAAATGAAGCGTCACTGGTCAGATCGTTCAGATAAGCGACGCGAGAGCTACCCGCGATATCGAGGAAATCTCTGTGCACTCTTGTCTTGTCGCCCGAGCCTATATCGAGTCCCGTATCCGCGATATCAATCGCGAAATCAAAGGTCGAGCCAAACCCTCTGGCGCTCAAAAACGAGAGAAATCCCGGCGTCGAAGGGCGGCCTACATTGATGCTGTTTACAATCTCTTCCGAAAGCGCGCCCGCTACGATCTGATTGACGCGCTCATCCTTCAATTTCATTTCCGGCCACGGCTCAATGGCCAGAACATCGGCGATGCGAGCCATATCCGCAAGCTTCGCAGGATCAACGAGCATCTTCAGGTGGATAGCGCCGCCTGAGGCGAACGCCTGCATCAAATTCTTGTTTGAGGCGGCGCTGATGCGAGCCACGGTTTCGGCGGCTTCGGGAGAATCGAGGACCGCAATTGAAACCCTGACCTGCTGTCTGGAATCGAGATTGATGCGCGGGTCGAGCTTATAAGCTGGATGAAAAGGGCCGTCCCACTGCACGATATCGGATTCCTTGCCTAGCGCCTCTACCTGTGCGGGAGAAGCCCAGACGAGATAAGCATTGTTTGGTATGTAAGAGACGATCTTTGCCCCCGTGGTTTCGAGCGCGCGCAGGGAATCATTTGTCGGAGGCCCAAAGAGCTGGACCAGATGAAGCGAATGCGCGAGACCCGCAGGCTGGCGAAGCTCGGGTTTGATGTCAGGCTCGGGGGCGGTCGTATCAATCTGGCCTCGGCGCGTAAATATCAGATTCAGATCATCCCTGAATTGCGCGCCTTCGAGCGTATTTGAATTTAGAGAGCGAATCGCGCCGTCATCGACTTCGATAAGCGTATACTGGTTATACTTGCGAACTTTGCGGGCAGCGCCCGATGAGAGTATTCGGTTTTCGATCTCCTTATCGTCTGCGCGCACGACGATCTTATGAGACGAGCCGGGGCTGCGATAAGAGAGGGGTGAACGAGCCGCGTGCTGTCTGGTGCGCGTCTGCTCCGCCTGCCCGCCTTCACCCTGACGCCTGAGTTGCGACGCTCCGTTATCGGAAAAAATTGGTATCGTGCCTGCGAGCGCCACACCGACCAGCAACAAAGCTATTGCTGAAATCCTGACTATTACTGCTCTCATCAAGAAAACTCCTTACCATCGCGATTCAATCGTATAATTCGATTTGCCTGGATGTTTGCGCCACGCGCGCGAGACAGGAAAATCTTATGTAAACCAGGGGCTAACCCGAAAAAAATGCCTGACAAGTTCGATCCGGCTATAACAATCCGCCATCAATTTTTGAGTCACTAACTCTATCGCATAAGCCGATTCAAAACAAGTTAGCTGTCGGCGGGTCAGGGCTATTGCAAAGTAGCTTGACATGTATGGTAGGGGCAGGGCTTGTCCCTGCCCGGATCGCCCGAAGGGCGATGACTGTCATCGCGCTTACGCGCGATTCGGGCAGCCACAAGGGCTGCCCCTACATTTTTGCTCGACTTTGCAATAGCCCTGGTCGGCGGGTGCTTCCGATTGACAAAGCGCCTGTCGGTCCATAAAATCGCCCCACGGGTCAGCGGCCGTTGAAAGACCCGGCGGAGTTTATCTTTATGACCTTGAGGCCCGGAAGATTATTGCTGGCCACGCTCCTGTTGCCTGTGTTCGCGCTGATAGCTGCGGCACAGCAAAGACCGCTGCTCACCGAAGACGTTGATATAATCAAACCGGGAGTCATTCGCATCGAATCCGGGTTTGAGTTTCTTCAGGATCAGAAATTCCCGCTTTCCGGTCTCAGGGGCGATCTGGTTAAGCTGGCCGATACCCGTTTGAGCTTTGGCATGGCTCCGAACGTCGAATTCCAGATCGAGTGGACCGTTCAAAACCTCCTCTCGATTAAAGGCACCACGCCTCCGCCCATTGATCTGAAGCTGGGCGGCAATCCCGCCGACACAAATGATTCGGGCGATGTCACGCTCTGGATGAAGATGAAACTGCGCAACGAGACCGCTCGCACGCCCGCTGTCGGCTTTCGTTTCGGCGTACAGTTGCCAAACTCGGATCAGGCGCGCGGCATCGGCTCGAATACCACGAATTTCTTTGGAATGATAACGGCCGGAAAGCGTTTCCACTCGGATAAACTCAACGTCTTTGGCAATGTGGGAATAGGAATACTCGAAGCCCCGCTCAGCGAGTTTACGCAAAACGATGTTTTGCTTTACGGGCTGGCGGGCATCTATACGGTCTCCGACCGCTTCAACATCGTAGGCGAGGTCAACGGTTTTCATTCGACTCGAAAGCACGCTCCGCTGGGTACGGAGGATTTTTCAGAGGCGCGCATAGGCACGCAATTGCGTGCGCTCGGCCTTCGCTGGAACGCGGCAGGAATATTCGGACTGTCGGACCGCGCGCCTCGAACCGGTTTTGCTCTTGGCATCACCTATGACTGGGATGCCTTTACCCCCGCCAAATGATCATCTCCGCTTTCGTCCCGACCGCCTAAATCTCGGATTTATTCTACTTTGAGCAGCCTCGTGTGACGCCTGTCACAACCTCTCGTGACTGCTGTCATATTGGACCGGGAAAGGATTTATCTATAGTATGGACATAGTATGTTTATCAATCGAGCGATAGAACATGCATATATTATGAGGCACTCGATTCTCACGACATATTGGACGAACTGAAAAATTCGGCATCCAGCCCGAGTTGGAGAGTTCATAAAATGGGTGAACATCAGATCTCAGCAGCAACGGATACTCAGAGGCAAAACGCATTCATGAAGGCGCTTCTCGCGGATGTTTGCGCGATGGAGCGAATGCTTGAGACAGGCATATTTGAGTCGGGGGTCCAGCGCATCGGCGGCGAGCAGGAGATGTTTCTGGTAGACGCCGGTATGCGACCCGCTCCCGTAGCGATGGAAGTGCTCAAACGGATAAACGACCCCCGGCTCACGACCGAAATTGCCCGGTTCAATCTTGAAGCCAATCTGACTCCGCGCTCGCTCGAAGGCCGATGTTTTCACATGATGGAACAGGAGATGCGCGCAGTAATAGGGCTCGTGCGTGAAGCGGCTGCCGAGAGCGGGGCCGATGTGTTGCTCGCGGGGATTTTGCCTACGCTTCATCAATCGGATTTGACGCTGGAAAACATGACCCCTATCCCGCGTTATCGCGAAATCGACAGGGCGCTCACTCAACTGCGCGGCGGCAGTTTCCAGGTCCACATGAAGGGACTCGACGAGCTACAGGTCACACACGACAACGTTCTGCTCGAATCCTGCAATACGAGCTTTCAGGTACATCTGCAAATCGGCCCCAAAGAGTTTGCCCGGATGTACAATCTGGCTCAGGCGATAACGGGGCCGGTCCTTGCGGCGGCTGTCAACTCGCCCGTACTTCTGAGCCACAGGCTCTGGCATGAGACCCGCGTGGCGCTGTTTCAGCACTCCGTAGACGAGCGCTCAAGCGCACACCTTGCCAGAGGCCGTCCGACCCGAGTCAGTTTCGGGGATGATTGGATCAGCGAATCCATTCTGGAAGTCTTTCGCGAAGACATAGCCCGATTCCGCGTAATCCTGTCGGGCAAACTCGATGAAGACCCGATGCAGGTGCTCGACCGGGGCGAGGCCCCGCTTCTTTCGGCGTTGCGTCTTCACAACGGCACGGTCTGGCGATGGAACCGCCCGTGTTACGGCATAATCGAGGGCCGCCCTCATCTGAGAATCGAGAATCGCGCGCTCCCTTCGGGGCCGACCATTCTCGATGAGGTAGCAAACGCGGCCTTCTTTATCGGGCTTATGCGAGCGATGCCGGAGGAATACGGCAGCGCCGATCGGATTATGTCTTTCGACGATGCCAAAGATAATTTCTTTGCCGCCGCCCGTCACGGACTCAAGGCACAATTCAACTGGGCGGGCGGGCAATCTCATTCGGCTGCTGCGCTCATCCTCAAACGCCTGCTCCCTTTGGCGCGTGAGGGGCTTAAATCTGCTGGCATCCCCGCCGAAGACATCAGCCGTTATCTTGGCACGATAGAAGATAGGGTCTCGAGCGGTCAGACCGGCGCGCAGTGGATGCTGCAATCGCTTGCCGGGATGGATAATCATTCAACACGCGAGATACGCTTTAGCACGCTGGCCTCTGCAATGCTCGAAAATCAGAAGGTGGATGAACCTGTCCATCGCTGGCCTCTGGCCGAGTTGAAGGATATGCAGGATTGGCCGCACAGTTACCAGACCGTAGGCCAGTACATGGTTACGGATCTGTTTACCGTCAGACCGGGCGATCTTGTCGATCTGGCCGCAAGCGTGATGCAGTGGAAGCACGTCCGCCACGTCCCCGTCGAAGACGATCAGGGGCGGCTCGTAGGCATCCTGTCTCATCGCGATCTGCTGAAGTTACTTGCGCGAGGTAAAACGCCGGGCCCAGATCAGCCGGTCCTCGTGAGCAGCCTGATGAAGACAGACCCCGTCACGGTCACTTCAGACACCCCCACTCTCGAAGCCATCGAGCTTATGCGAAACCGTCAGATAGGCTGTCTTCCCGTAGTCGAAGGCTACCGACTTGTAGGCATACTTACTGCCCATGATTTCCTGAGCATCTCGGCCCGGCTGTTTGAAGAAAAACTCAAAGGCGCAGAGAAGGGTGAGTGAAGCGAGAAGCGAGAACCGTAATGTGTGATGCGTGATTCTAAAGGGAATTGCTTGTAATAGTCAGCTTGTAAGTCAGGCTAATCACGGATCACTATTTAAAGATTCGGATAGACGACGATGCGGCGCAGGGGTTCCTGTCCCTTGCTTTCCGATTGCAGCCCGCTGCGTTCGATATAGAGGTGCTGCATCCTGCGAATGTGTCGGGGCTGAGGCGATAGCTCGACGGGGCGGCGGCTTTCGACGACTTCGATCACCGCGTCTTCGACCTCCTGCATCCCCGCGTCTTCGCCTTCTGTATAGAACGCCTTGCCGAATATATCGCGCAGGAAGTTCTCCATCTGCGTCAGCGTGTTGCTGCGAATGACGTGGACCTCGATATTTCTGCCTCGCGCCTCGCGCAGCTTTTGCGACTGCCGTTTCGCGTGCGACTTCAAGGTGAGTAAAACGTCGGCCTCGTTGATGTCGGTCGTGATCGCTGCCGGAACACCCAGATCAGCGATAGCTCTTTCCAGTCTTTCGCGGCTCAGCGCGTAAGGATAAATTCGCAAAGTCTTGCCTTTTTTCCTCTGCGATTGTTCGCCTCGCCGGGTCGGACGCTCGATGCCCGCAAAAGGCATGGATGAACCTTCGCGCGTTTCCATCTCGGGTTGCGTGATTGTAACTTCGCCGTCTGCGTGGCGCTCGCGGATCTCCGTGCTCGGGATGTAGCCTCGAAGCATGTAATCCACGGCTTCGGCCACGTCCTGATAAATGGCCAGCCGGTCTTTGTCCTGAATCTCTATCAATACATCGAAGGTGGGAGGCGCTTTGCGTTCGAGCACGGTCTTTTGAGTTCCGCGACGGCGCGCCTCTTCGTCCGAGAGCGTGACGGGCTGAATGCCTCCCACGAGGTCCGAGAGTGTGGGATTGAGCATGAGATTTTCGAGCGTATTGCCGTGAACCGTGGCTATGAGTTGCACTCCGCGTTCGGCGATGGTGCGCGCGGCAAGCGCCTCTTGCGCGGTTCCTATCTCGTCGATAACGATCACTTCGGGCATGTGATTTTCTACGGCTTCGATCATCACGGCGTGCTGGTATTCGGGGTCGGGAACCTGCATTCGCCGCGCCCTGCCTATGCCGGGATGAGGCACATCGCCGTCGCCCGCGATCTCGTTTGATGTGTCAACGACTATGACACGTTTTTCCAGATCATCGGCCAGCACGCGCGCGGCTTCGCGCAACAGAGTGGTTTTACCTACACCGGGTTTGCCCATCAACAAAAGGCTCTTGCCCGATTCCACTATATCTCTGATTATGTCAACCGTGCCGTAAATAGCGCGGCCCACGCGGCAGGTGAGACCTACGATTTCGCCGAGGCGATTACGCATGGCCGAGATGCGATGCAGCGTACGCTCGATGCCTGCGCGGTTGTCGCGTGTGAAATGGCCTACGCGGCTTTCGACATATTGAATGTCTTCGCGCGAAACAAGCGAATCGTTCAAATAAACGGCACGACCCGGATAGCGGGCTTCGGGCTGGCGACCGAGATCGAGCACGACTTCGACCAGCATATCGGGCTTGCCTGCGCTGAAGAGTGCTTCTCGAATATGCGGCGGAAGTACGTTCAGCAATAAATCAAGATTATCAGTGGAGGCGTATTCTTTTTCGTGAGTAGGTGTGACCATCCAAGGCTCCGGGATCGCATTACAAAGAGCCGACCGCCTTTTGTTGAGCGCCCGCACTTGAGTTTACTAGAAATCCGAAAGCCTTACTAGGGGAGCGCGATGCGTGATAAATGATGCGTGAAAAGTGATGCGTGATTTAGCAGGCTTTCAAGGTTCCTTAAACCTGAGACTTGCATGTAGGCCACGCATCACGCATCACGCATTACGCATCATTTATAGACACCAGCCGCATTTAGCAGCTATCTTAAATGCCAAAAAGGAGGAATCGGTGTTCAAGTTCAGATGGGCAATCTCACTTGTTTTCCTGTTTCTGATCGCCGAACCGTTTCAGGCCATGGACAACAATTCAAAGAGCGATGAACTGAAATTGAGCCGTGAGCAGGCGTCTCGTTTCGCGCGCCTCGCGCTGAAGTGCATCAGACAGGAGTATCCGAACAAACTCGATCACGTGATGAATGATGCAGGCGAGGTGCGGAGCCCCAGATCGCTTCACCCGGCCTTTTACGGGTGTTTTGACTGGCATTCTTCGGTTCACGGTCACTGGATGCTTGCCCGGTTGCTGCGCCTCTATCCCGACCTTGCAGAGGCTGCCGAAATAAGGGAGGCGCTTACTGAAAACCTCGCGGCAAAAAATATCGAAGTAGAAACCGCCTATCTCGATCAGTCAAATCGGCAGTCTTTCGAGCGAACATATGGCTGGGCGTGGCTGCTGAAGCTTGCCGAAGAACTGGGGCGGTGGGATGATGCGGACGCAAAACGATGGTCGGCGAATCTGCGCCCGCTTGCCGACGCGCTCGCCGCAAGGTACTCGATTTTTTTGCCAAAACAGACCTATCCGATACGCACGGGCGTGCATCCGAACACGGCTTTTGGATTGGCGTTTGCCTTGGATTACGCGAAGACGGCGGGCAATCAAAAACTGGTTGATCTGATTCGAGAGCGGAGTCTTGAATACTTCTCGGCGGATGAAAACTATCCGGCCCGGTGGGAGCCGGGCGGCGAAGATTTTTTCTCTCCGGCCCTTATGGAAGCGGACCTTATGAGGCGTGTAATGAGCCCGGAAGAGTTTGCGCGCTGGTTTCACCGTTTCCTGCCCGGGGTTGAGCGAGGCGAGCCTCGCACCCTGCTTCGTCCCGCAACTGTCACTGATCGCTCGGACCCAAAGATCGTCCATCTCGATGGATTGAATCTGAGCCGCGCCTGGTGCATGCGAGCCGTCGCAGCCGCGTTGCCCCTGAAAGACCCGGCGCGAAAAGTCCTGGCCGACGCCTCGATTCTCCATGCAAAGGACGCGCTCGCGCATGTTGCGAGCGGCGACTATGCCGGAGAACACTGGCTCGCCTCGTTTGCGGTCTATATGCTCTCCGGGCAGTAAGCAGTAGGCAGTAGGCAGTAGGCAGTAATTGACGGAGGCGAGTACCAACTATTCATATCCATAGCCTGGCCAGATATTTCCGACCCCGTCGCTCTGGTCTTGATCGTCAGCTAACTGCCTACTGCCTACTGCTTACTGCCTACTGCTTTTCTGTGTTAGTCTCAGGGTCTGAGATCAGAGGAGAATTTTAGAAGATGGAGCAGCAGTCTCCGTTCGTCCCCTTACTGTTGATAACGCTTCTGGCGGTCATCGTGCCGGTCCTCGCAAGCCGTATACGTCAGGTTCGCGTGCCTATAATCGTAGGCGAAATCCTGGCAGGCATTGTAATAGGCAAGAGCGGGTTTGATCTGGTTCCATCTACGCCTACGCTGACCTTCCTCGCCGAATTCGGATTCACATTCTTAATGTTTATCTCGGGTCTTGAGGTGAGTTTCGAGACGCTTTTTGCCAGCGCCACAGACTCGGAAAAGAGGCCCCGCTGGCAATACCCGCTTCCCCTGTCCGTCCTCTGTTTTCTCCTGACCCTCGCGCTTTCTGTTGTGTTAGGGTTCGGTTTGACGATAGCCGGAATGAGCCGCAATCCAATTCTGATGGGTCTGATCTTAAGCACTACATCACTGGGCATCGTAGTGCCTATCCTGAAAGAGAGAGGCCTGACGGCAAGCACCTATGGTCAGGTTTTGCTGGTTTCGGCGCTGATAAGCGATTTTGTCACCCTTCTGCTTTTGAGTCTGGTTATCGCGGTCATAAGCCACGGACTCAGCCTCGACCTGCTGTTGTTTATGGTACTGCTCGCGGCCTTTATTGTTGCGACGCGCATAAGCCGGTTACTAAAACGTGTCCCTGTACTGCCCAGAATCATCTCGGAGCTTTCACACGCTACGAGCCAGATTCGCGTGCGGGGCGCTTTTGCGTTGATGGTGGTCTGGGTAGTGCTTGCCGAATCGCTCGGGGTCGAAGTCATACTTGGGGCATTTCTGGCGGGCGCGATAATGAGCGTGAGCAGCCCCGGCCACGACTCATCGCTTCGCGAAAAACTCGACGCCATCGGATACGGCTTCTTTATACCGATCTTCTTTATCAACGTGGGCGCACAGTTCGACCTCGGCGCATTGCTTGTCTCGAAAAAAGACCTGGTGCTCGTCCCCATACTGATCTTTGCCGCCTATCTTGTGAAGATAGTTCCGGCGCTGATCTTCCGTGCCCGCTTTGGCTGGAGGCGGACGCTGGGTGCAGGAATATTATTGTCTTCGCGTCTCTCTTTGATCATCGCCGCTTCGGCCATCGCGCTGAAACTCGGCGTCATCACGAGCGCCACAAATTCGAATCTGATACTTGTAGCCATAATAACCTGCACATTTTCGCCCCTGATCTTCTCTCGCATATTTCCGACGCCTCCAGTTATCCAGCGCGAGGGTGTGATTATTCTGGGCACCGAGCAGCTAGCCGTGCTCCTCGGTCAGCGATTGCGCGAGTCCGAAGACCGGGTCACATTCATAGGCCGCGACCTGGCGCAACTCGAGCGGCTCCGGCGAAAGGGATTTGAATGCGTGATCGGAGACCCCGCCGATGAAGATGTTCTCGTTCGCGCAGGCGCGGAGCAGGCTCACGCTCTGATCGCCGTTTCCAATGCGTCCGATCTGATCCTTCACGTCTGCCGTCTTGCTCGCGAGCGATTCAAGATTCCTTCGATAGTCGCTCGCGCAGATGATCCGCAACTGGTTCAGGATCTTCAGGTGCTCGACGTTAAGGTTGTGCAACCCGCCATGGCCACCGCCGTAGCCATCGAAGGCGCGCTGCGTTTCCCCTCGGCTTTTGCGATGCTCGTAGATAAAAGCGATGATGTCGATCTCGCGGATGTACCGCTCGGAAACTCGGCTCTTGAAGGGCAGCCGCTCAGACGCGTGCGATTGCCCGGAAACGCGCTTGTGCTTGGCATCCAGCGACAGGGAGAAGTCGTGGTCCCGCACGGCGATACGGTTCTCAAAAGAAAAGATATACTGGTGCTGGTCGGAAGTCCCGAAGCCTTGAAACAGGCTCGAAACTGGCTCAATGGAGGGGGCGAATCCAAATGAGCGTTTCCCGTTCGGTCCTTGTCGTCGGCGCAGGCATATTCGGAGTGACCGCCGCGCTCGAACTATGCAGGCGTAATTACAAAGTCAAGTTAATTGATCCCGGCCCTCTGCCTCACGCTCGCGCGGCCTCTACTGACATAAGCAAGGCTATCCGCATGGATTACGGCGCGGACGAATTTTACATGCGGCTGATGGAGGAGGTCTTCCAGGAGTGGGACCGCTGGAAGCAAATGTGGAGAGAACCGCTTTTTCACGAAGACGGATTCTTGTTTCTGACGCGCGAACGGATGCAGCCGGGTGATTTCGAGTTTGAGAGCTTTCGCCTGCTCAGGGCCCGGGGCCACAGCGCCGAGCGGATGGATTCTGAAACTCTGAAAGCGCGATTTCCAGTCTGGGTGGCTGAAAAATATACGGATGGTTATTTCAACCCGCGAGCGGGATGGGTCGAAAGCAGTCTGGTCGTCCGGTGGCTGATCGAACGGGCGCGCGATGCGGGCGTAGATCTGGTTGAAGGACAACGCGCGGTTGGCCTGATTGAAGAACGACAGCGCATAGCCGGTATCCGGACTGCTGATGGAAGCATGTACAGGGCCGATTTCACTATAGTAGCGGCGGGCGCGTGGACTCCGATTCTGCTGCCTCACCTGAGCGATTTTATGTGGATAGTCGGGCAGCCCGTCTTTCATTTCCACCCCGACAACCCGGCTGATTATCAAGCGCCGCGCTTCGCTCCGTGGGGAGCCGATATCAGCAGGACCGGGTGGTATGGATTTCCTGCCTTGAAAGACGGAACCCTTAAAGTAGGCAATCACGGACCCGGACACCCCGTTCATCCCGATGCCCCTCGCGAGGTCAGCCCCGAGGATGTCGAGGAATGCCGCGCCTTCCTGCGGGAGACCTTTCCCACTCTTTCAAATGCGAGGCTTACGACCTCGCGCCTATGCCTCTATTGCGATACGTGGGACGGAGATTTTTATATAGATCACGATCCGACGCGGCCCGGTCTGATGATTGCGACAGGCGGCAGCGGACACGGATTCAAATTCGCCCCTGTCCTGGGCCGTATTATAGCCGACGTGCTTGAGCAAAAGCCGAACCCCTGGGCCGCACGTTTCGCCTGGCGCAAGCGCGGCGAGCCGTCAAAAGAAGGTGCGCGCCACAAGTAAGAGCAGACAGGATTAACGGGATTTGATTGGATCAAACAGGATTCGCTCTTATCTTCTTGAATCTTGTTAATGTCAAAGGGGCCTGCGGCTTTTGATTCGCCAGCGCCCGCTCAGTTGAGGTAAGCTATAAAGAGACGCTTGAAGCTCTTAAAGTGACGCTTCTTATTCGGGCATCGTGAGGCCGGAAAAAATACCTGGCAATTCTTCCCCCTTATCAAGAAAACGACTCGATGCGAATCCCTGAGTGATTTCGATCCGATTTCCAGCATAAAAATATATGGGGAGAACTATGGTGAAAAATAGAACCTGTGTTTCAAAGATATTCAATCCAGCCTTTTTTTCTACGGGCCTGATCCTGGGTTTGTTTATGTTTCTGTCGTCCGGGTGCGTTGTCAGCGACGGGTCGAACGGCAACGCCGCAAATCGCAACGAGGCAGTTAAGAATGCCAACACATCGCCAGCCAGTACGGCGTCTGAGGCCGATCCTTACGGCGATGATGTTACGCTTTCCAAAGAGCAGTTGGAACAGGGCCGCATGGATCAGGACTGGAAAAAGTATGTCAATATAGCCAAAGCAGATCAGAAAAAGGCTGCCCCGGACCCTGAAAAATGGCAGGACATTTCGGCCGAGCGAGTCAACGCCGGACCCATGCACCTCCCCCTGTCGGGAGATGTGGCCGGGCCTTCGGTCTTTGGCGTGCAGGTTTTGTTGGACAGGTCCAGGTTTTCGCCGGGCGTAATCGACGGCCAATGGGGGAAGAACACCGAGAAAGCCATCTACTGGTTGCAAAGCCGGGAAGGGCTGCCTGCGACCGGACAGGTGGATGAAAAGACATTTCAGCGATTAAAGGAACTGGCCGGAAATATCGACGCTCTGGTCACAGAGCGGAAGCTTTCGGCAGATGATGTCGCGGGGCCTTTCGTGCAGATACCGCAGGATATTTATGAGAAGGCGAAACTCAAATGCATGTGCTACGAATCGGTAGAAGAGAAGCTGGCCGAGACCTATCACGTGACGCCGGAGCTATTAGAGCAGTTGAACCCAAAAGTGAATCTGAAAGAGGTAAAGGCGGGCGATACGATCATGGTCCCGAATCTGAATACTTCCGATAAGGGCGACTCTTCAAACGTGGCCGAACTCATCGTTTCCGACGGCGGGCATTACCTGCACGCGGTTGACGGGAACGGACGCATAATCTATCACTTTCCATCCACGCTCGGGTCGGAGTACAACCCGTCACCTTCGGGCAGTTACAAGGTGACCTCAATTACGCAAGGCCCGGACTGGCATTATCAGCCAAAGCTTCTGGGTGAAGACCCGAGCAAGGAGACCGCCATAATACCGGCCGGGCCAAACAATGCGGTCGGCGCAGTCTGGATGGCGCTGTCAAAGCCTCACTTTGGCATACACGGAACGAGCGCGCCTGAGACTATTGGATACGCGACCTCGCACGGGTGCATCAGGCTGACAAACTGGGATGCCCTCTTTTTGTCCCACAAAATCAAGCCCGGCATAGATGTTCATTTCCGCGATCTGGCCCGTCCCGCCGGGTCCGAAGATGCTTCGCGTTAAATGAAGGCGTTCACGTGAATCGTGAACCGTGATGCGTGACTATTTGGGAGGTCGCCTGTAAAGGACTATTTGCAAGCCTGCTTGCGTCACAAATCACGAATCACGAATCACGTGAGCGCATCACGTATCAGCCGTCAATCGCCTGAGTGCACACATTCCGGGTTGGGATGCGTGCGATCAAAACAGCTTTCACCTTTTATGTCGTCGCGCTTTTTATATGATGTGATGAGCGCCACGGCTCCGACGATCACGGCGGCGGCCAGCAGAGTGCGAAGCGTAAGAGGTTCGCCCGCCACAGCCCAGCCCAAAAGCACCGCCACTACCGGATTGACGTAAGCATAGGTCGAAGCAATCGAAGGGGGAGTCACCCGTAACAGCCAGCTATAAGAGGTAAAGGCTATGAGCGAGCCAAAGATTATCAGGTAGCCGAGCGCGACCGCCGAATTGAGCGATACCGCGTGCGGGGCGAACTGACCTGCTTCGCCCGTGACCAAACCTGCTATCAGCAATAGCACTCCGCCCGCGAGCATCTGCATGCCCGCCGACATAACAGGGGTGGCTCCAAGTTTTGCCTTGGCGGCATAGAGCGAACCTGCGGCCCACGACAGGGTCGCAACTATTAACAGCCCTGCGCCCAGGGGGGCTACCACCCCGCTGCCGGAAAGCCCGACAGGGCCTACCAGAATCACCATGCCGATAAATCCCAGAGCCAGCCCGAGCGTCACACGGCCATCCGGCCTGCTGCCGCCCGGCCTCACCCAGTTGAGAAGGACTATAATCATCGGCTCTGTTCCTATTAAGAGCGCAGTCAAACCCGAAGGCACCTGTCGTTCGGCAAGTACGACTCCCCCGTTGCCGCCAAGCAAAAGCAGACCGCCAATTATTGCAGCGGCCCTCCAGTTTATCGGGGCGGGGCGGGGCACTCCGCGCCATCGCGCCCATAAATAGAGAGCGGCCCCTGCTGTGATGAACCGGCTCCCGGCCATCAGAAACGGCGGGAGCGTTTCTATCGCGTACTTGATTGCCAGATAGGTAGAGCCCCATATCAGATAAATAGCCGCAAATGCCAGCACAAGCTTCAGCCGTGAAGGGCGCTCGCGGCTTTCTTGTTCAACCATTTCCATCCTCCTTGCCCTCCTGCTCGTCACTACCCAAGGCCAGCGATGAGGTCTCTTTGGATGTCTGCAAGACTATGGTAGTCCGCGTCGAACGCACGGATTTGATGGCTGCTATCTTTTCCCTGAGCAGTCGGCCAAGCGTTTCCGTATCGGGCGAATATACCTTTACCAGAAAGCAATCCTCTCCCGCTATGTGATGCACTTCCATGACCTCTGGAATCTCAGACAGCAAGACAGCCGTTTCCTCTTCACCCGCGAAATCGTCGGTCCGCACAAAAATAAAAGCCAGCAGCCCAAGTCCTACCTTTCGGGCATCCAACCGGGCCGTGTACCCTTTAATCACGCCCCGCTCTTCAAGCTTGCGCACCCGCTCCAGAATCGCCGATGGAACAAGCCCTACCTGTCTTGCTATCTCTGCATTTGAAGTTCGAGCATTTTCTTGAAGAATCATCAGTATGTGCTTGTCTATTACGTCTATCATGCTGTTATAGACCCCCAATTCCGAAGATAATTCACAGCATCTCGTCCTGTCAAGCAAGATGGGGGATAAAGGTTACGGTCGGGTTAGGCGAGGTGAAAAGCGGCAGCCATCCGCGGGCAGGGGCAAGGGTTGGAGGTCGTTTCCCGCCCGCAAACATCGAGGGTCATGTCTGCAAATTGTTGATTTTGTGGTAAATATTGGCGCGAGTCATTTGACAACGAATGTTGCGTGGGGTAACATGTATAAGGATAGGTCGCAGTGTCCTCCATACCAGCGCAGATGGAGCTATCCAACATAACAAAGATATCGCTCACCAGGGAATTGCTGATGCCGGTCAGAATCACAACAAGAGAGATTCCCACTACTTGAAGAGGCGGAAACGTCGGAGGTGACTGTGACGAGCAAACGAAATATAGCGGCTATTAGCCAGGATTTAGAGGCATCAATAGAAGCCGAAACTGATGTTGCAACCGATGTTGCAGAGGATTTTATGGAGATTCAAATGACACTTAGTGCAGGAAGCAGAGTTTTTTATCCGTCTCAGGGGCCTTGTCTGGTTGATCGCGTGGTGAAGAAAGCGATTGGCGACAAGCGTATTGAATTTTATCACCTTATTGTTCTTGATGATAAAGGATGCGAGCTATACATCCCGGTAGAGAAAGCCGGGGAGGTCGGGATCAGGCAGCTATTGAAGAAATCCGAGATTCCCAAATTGCTCAATCATCTGAAGAAGGAGATAGATGTATCGAGCAACTGGAAGGAGCGCGCAAGCAACAACTCGAAGCGGATACAATCAGGGTCGGCTTTCGACCTGGCCAGGGTGATCGAATCGCTGACTCTGTTGAGCGACAAAAAGAAATTGTCGCCCGCCGAGTCTCAAACGCTTGAAAGGGCCAGACATTTACTGGCTCGCGAAATCTCGGAAGTCATAGGCGTGACCGAAGAGACGGCTGAAAGAAAAATAGACCTGGCTCTTGAATCGCGCAACGGCAATGGAAAAGGGCATTGATTATAGTTGCCGTTTTCAACCCGCGAGCAAGACGCGGCAAAAGTATTAAAGGTTTATTTGAACGATAAGCAAATACTAATAGACCACGGATCGGACGGATTTTCGCGGATCTGATCTTTAAATTGACAAATCCGCGAAAATCCGTCCGATCCGTGTCATCCGTGGTCTATTTCCATTTTCCTGTTCTACATTTTGGAAAACTGAATGTTCCTGCCTGATAACAGAGCGGCCTCGCGCGGGTTCGTCTTACATTCAAATAAATATTTGCTATGCGGAAACATCTTTAATAGATTTAGGAGCAGAGGCGAACCGCAGTAGGGTTTGCTTTGATGCGAGAAGATGTACGCGCCAGGGAAAATATACTCGAAGGGGCTAAACAGGAGTGGTTTCTCGAAAAGATTGGCACCTCTTGACGGATGAACAACTGCTCGATTTGCGGCTCTGTGATCTGCCTTTACGCATAGAAGATACGCCACTTGAAAACCGTCTGGAACGCCTATACCAGGAACTCGAAAAGCGCGGCATCCGTTTTAAGCCGCACGCGTGGCTTTCACATGAATGGTTCACGCCGGACGGCGTACCCGGATTTGCCATACCCTTTTACCTCGCGCATCCGCGCCTGATACGGCTTGAGCGCAGGCAGATGCTGGAAGTCGAAGGTGGAACCGACACCGAGTGCATGCGCATACTCAGACACGAAGCCGGACACGCATTGGACGCGGCTTTCCGCCTCCATTTTAAACGGCGATGGCGCGAGTTGTTCGGATCGTTTCGAGCCCCCTATCCCGATTTCTACAAGCCCAGGCCCAACAGCAGGAATTATGTTTTGCACCTCGATGCCTGGTATGCGCAGGCGCACCCGGCCGAGGATTTTGCCGAGACCTTCGCCGTTTGGCTCACGCCCGGCTCCCGGTGGCGGCGACAGTACAAGGGATGGCCGGCGCTCCGTAAGCTCGAATACATAGCCGAATTGATGGAAGAGATTGTAGGCGCGCCTCCAAAAAAGAAGGTTCGCTCAAAGGTCGAACCCCTATCTGAAATCAAGATAAGCTTGCGCGAGCACTACAGACGCAAGCGCGAGCTTTATTCGCTTGAATGGCCGGCCTTTTACGACCGCGATTTGCAGAAGGTCTTTTCGGCTGACGGGCGCAAGGGCTCGCGCCCGACCGCGGCCAGTTTCCTTCGTCATAATCGCCGCGAGTTGCGCGAAATAGTGGCCGAAGGGACGGGCGTCCATCAATACACTATTGATTATGTGCTCAAGCACATGATTGAGCGCTCTAAGAATTTGAAACTGCGCGTGGCCAATTCGCAAAAGCAGACCCGTGAGCAGGCCATGATTATGCTTGCCGTGCAGACCATGAACCTCGTACACTCAGGCCATTATCGGATTGCGTTATGAAGTTTACAGCCAGGAAAAGGCTCCGCGTGCTCGTACTGGTTCACCAGGACCTCGTCCCACCCAATACACTGGAGGGGCTTACCGATAAAGAGATTCAACCCTGGAAGACCGAGTATGACGTAACAGCCGCGCTTGAAAACATGGGTCACGATGTTCGCACTATCGGGCTTTTCGATGACCTCGGCGTGATTCGGGGCGCAATAGAAGAGTTCAACCCCCACATCGCATTCAACCTGATGGAAGAGTTCCACGGGCGCTCGCTTTATGACCAGCACGTGGTCAGTTATCTGGAACTGAAACAACTGCCCTATACGGGCTGCAACCCGCGAGGGCTGACGCTTGCACACGACAAGGCGCTTACGAAAAAGATACTCGCCTATCATCGCATACAGGTCCCCGGTTTTATGGTCTTCCCGATAAATCGAAAGGCGCATCGCCCAAGCCGCCTGAAATTTCCTCTGCTGGTAAAATCGCTTGTCGAGGAAGGGTCCGTAGGCATCTCACGCGCTTCCATCGTTCACGACGATCAAAAGCTGGCCGAGCGCGTAGAGTTTATACACCGGCAGACAAATTCCCATGCCATCGCCGAACAGTATATCGAAGGCCGCGAGATATATGTCGGCGTCATAGGCAATCAGCGGTTGCAGACGCTCACGCCGTGGGAGCTTTTGATTACGAAACTGCCGGAGGGCGCTCCCAATATCGCCACATCCCGGCTTAAATGGGATTATGCGTATCAGGAAAAAGTGGGGGTCATAACGAGAGCCGCGAAGCTGACCCCTGAACTCAAGGCGAAATTAGAGCACACTTCTCGTCGCGCATACCGGCTGCTCAGCCTGAGCGGTTATGCGCGGCTCGATTATCGCATGATGGCGGATGGGCGCATCTATCTGCTTGAAGCCAATCCAAATCCGAACATCTCTTACGGAGAAGATTTCCCCGAAGCCGCAGAGCACGCTGGAATCAAATACGGGCCGTTGCTTCAAAAAATCATCACTCTCGGGTTGAGCCATCACGCGACGGGGCAGGTCTTATTTGTGTGAAATAGTGATGCTTGAAAACCGAGGTAATTTCCTTATGTCTGTTTTTGAACCCCTTGACCCAAACTTTGAGACGCGCATTCGCGCAAGCTTTGCCAGACAGAAAATCATGGAGACAATCGGCGCGCATATCACGCGTGTAGAGGCGGGCAAGGTGGATATAGAGCTTCCGTTTCGCGATGATCTCACACAGCAAAACGGCTATCTCCACGCCGCCGTTGCCACGGCCATAGCCGACAGCGCGTGCGGGTATGCCGCTTACACGCTGATGCCCGAAGCCTCGCAGGTGCTGACCATCGAGTACAAAGTCAATTTTGTCTCTCCGGCCCGGGGCGAGCGGATAATTGCGCGGGCGCGAGTCGTGAGGCCGGGCCGCACGGTTACGGTCTCGGCGGGCGATGTCTTTGCCGAAAGCGAGGGCCGCGAAAAATTGATCGCCACCATGCTTGCCACGATGATAATGATACCCGATCAGCCCGATTCATCTGCCGCAGAAACCAGTTAGAGGAACCGCGCGAAATGACCAGCAGCCCGGCCGAAAAGAATCATTTTTCTCCATACACAGTCTTTACTCGTGAAGAATGGGCAAAACTTCGCGCCTCGACCCCTCTCACCCTCTCCGAATCCGACCTCAACGAACTTCAAGGCATAAACGAACAGGTTTCGCTCGACGAAGTTAAACATATCTATCTGCCTCTGTCCCGGCTGTTGAATCTTTACGTGGCCGCGACCCAGGAGCTTTACCGGGCCACAGACAAATTCCTCGGGGGGCCCTCGGCAAAGGTTCCTTACATTATTGGGATCGCGGGCAGTGTTGCCGTAGGCAAAAGCACCACGGCGCGCGTCCTCCAGGCTTTGCTTGCCCGCTGGCCGGATCATCCTAAAGTAGCGCTCGTCACAACGGATGGATTTCTCTACCCGAATCGCATTCTCGAAGAGCGGGGATTGATGCAGAGGAAGGGCTTTCCCGAAAGCTACGATCTGAGGCGGCTTGTGCGTTTCGTGGCCGACTTGAAATCGGGCCGCGAAGAGGTGGCCGCGCCTATCTATTCGCATTTGATCTACGACATCATTCCGCACAAGGCGCAGATAGTCAGCCGCCCCGACCTCGTTATCGTAGAAGGTCTGAATGTCTTACAGACGGGGCGGGCAGAGCGCGGGCGCAACCGGCAGGTCTTTGTATCCGACTTCTTCGATTTTTCCATTTACGTAGACGCGAAAGAGCCTCACATCAAAAAGTGGTACGTGGACCGTTTCCTCACGCTGCGCCGCACGGCATTTCGCGACCCGTCATCTTATTTTCATCGCTATTCGACCCTCTCGGTGAGCGAAGCCAAACAGGTGGCCCGGCGCATCTGGAACGAGATCAACGGGCTGAACCTGAAAGAAAATATCGAGCCTACGCGGACGCGAGCGCGGCTGATTCTGGAAAAGGGAGGCGATCATTCCATTCAGCGGGTGATGTTGCGCAAGCTGTGACGGGCCTGGGGGGAGCAATCGAAGTGACAAGCTACACGGTCATTGTTAAAGACCACATACTCGACTTAGAGGTCATGAAAATAGAGACGGAAAGCAAGACGCTCGCTCTCGGTGAAGCCGAGCATTATTCGCTGCGATACGGCGTGGCCTGTGTTTATGAAAACCCCTCGGGCAGGGAAGTGGCGCGCTTCCGTTCCGGCAGCAAAGATGGTTAACAGGATTCTTGACAGAATTGAGAGAATTCTATGCGCGCCGACCCGCGATTTGCGGATCTCCTCGGCGCGTAGGGTTGCCGGAATAACAACGGCCCGGGGCTCTTTCAACAGCCCGAGGCCGTCATTGCTTGTCTGGCGGTATCATTGGCCCGACAAATCATAGCCGGTAGGACCTTGAGGCCCCTGCGGACCACTGTTATTTTGCCCCCCTTGAGAGCCGGACCCGTTTTGCTGCGACGGATTATTATTCGGTGTGATTTGCTCTGGGGGAGTCCACTGCATATTGCTGCCTTTTGGTAAAAAATTGCCCCCCGCGTTATTCTGGGGCTGTGCGGGTTGAAGCCCCGTGGGCGTACTTGGAGTCTGCGAACCAACCGGGACGAGTCGTATAATTGGTACCATACGGATTACCGGGCAGCCGTTCTCAATGAATGTCATATTTTTGTAGCCTACAATTGTGGATTGGTACAATTGCCCGTTGATTATAACGTAAGTCGGCGGTGGAGCCGGACGTTGCTGAAGCCCGCTCGGATCAAACAGATTGACTGGGTCGTTGAACGCATAATTGTACAGGTTTGCAGTGCCGCCTCCGAATGTGATCGGGTCCTTTGCCGTCCATCGGCCCGTCTCGGCATCGTAATCTCGTGCGCCGAAGCGTGTTAACTTTGTCTCGGTATCGTAGAGACCTCCGGCAAAGCCGAACGGCTGAAAGCCCGGGTTTGTGTCCATCAATACAACGCCAAACTCATCGTAATCGAGGCGTTGCGCAATCACCCCTGTGCTTACATCCACCACCAGTCTTACGCTGCCCAGATGATCCGAAATGAGGCGATAGGTAGCGCCGTTCTTTATCATGTATTCGGGCACGTTGCGCCGGCTGCCATAGACGAATCGGCTAATGATATTATTGCCGCCATCCAATTCGGCGACGGGGTTTAGCTCGTTCTGATACAAGAATCCTTGCACCAGAGTGCCGTTGATTTTCTTGCCGATGCGCCTGTCCTCCCCGTCAATTACGTATTCGATCTGTGTGGTGTCCGGCAGAGTGACGTTGCGCAGATTGCCAAGCACATCATAACTGTAGGTCGTCGTCTGCGCGCCTGTGGTTTTGCTGGTTAACTCGCCGTTGGCCGTATAGCTGTAACTGGTCGAGCCGTAATCGGTCAGCCGGTCCTGATTATCGTAAGTGCCGTTGACCGTTCCACCCGGGCCTGTGTAACTCAGCCGGTTGCTATTGCTGTCGTAGTCGTAGACGCTGATTGTGACGTCATTCACCTTCACAAGAGTGAGCCGCCCGGCCAGATCATAAGTGTAGTCGTAGATGTCCGTCACTCCGCCAATCGTTTCCGTCTTTTGCGCGATGCGGCCTAACTTGTCGCGACTGTAGGCGACCGAGTAGAGGCTTGTGGCATTGAATGATGCGTCGTAGTCGGTCACTTCGGCGAAGCCGTTATAACCGAGCGCGTCGGTTATGCCGCCAAGCGCCGTTCCTGTAATCAAGCCATTTACTGCATCGCGCGTCAGCACCAGATTGCCCGCGCCGATCAGGAGGCTGTCGTCGTCGTAAGTGAAGTTGATGATGTTGCTGCCGTTGATGCTTTGCGAAATGGTGCGGAAGTCGTTGTCAAGCACCCGACTTACATTGCCCACAACCGTACCGGCCCAGGTGGTGCCGGTCAGCAACGAACCATCATAGCTATAAGCAAGCGTGTTGCCGCCAGGTGCGGTGATGCTCGTCAGGGTGCCGGTGCCGGTACCGAAGGCATATGTGTACTGGCCTGTCGGCACATTCAGCGCGCTCAACCGTCCCGCGCTGTCATAAATATAATTCAGCGTCAAATTATCGGGCCGGGTGATCGTTGTCAGTTGCTTGTCAAGGTTATAAGCATATTGGGTTGGCCCGGTGCCTGCGACCGCAGGCGGCGTATAGGTCGCAACGAGATTAACCGCCGTGTAGGTTAGGCTGTGAGCCGGGCGGCCCGGTGGTGTGATGGAAGTGAGATTGCCGTTTGCGTTGTAGCCAAAACCGTAGATGCGACCATCAGATATTGTCTGTTGTGTAACGCGCCCGGCTGCGTCATATGTAAAGCCGGTCACACGATTCAATGGATCGGTGATGGAAGCAAGTAAGCCGCTGCCGTTGTAGCTTTGGCTTGCGGTGCGGGCTTCGATCCCGCCGCCAAAATTAGCAGTGATCAAGCGGCCTTGCCCGTCGTAGGTGTAGTTGCCCGAATTGAGATTAGCGAGCTGTAGCTGCGTGATTCGGCCCTGGGTATCAATCGTGGTAATCGTTTGCCTCCCAACGGGTGTCGTGGAGGTGAAGGTTCGTGTCGCCGCTGTAAAGATGCCTGTGTACATACGGCCATTAACATCGAGCATGTTGGTCTGCGTCATCAGACTCAACGGATTGTCCGGATTCGACAAGGTCACCGAGCGTGCGAAGGTCGTATTGAAATTCAAGCCGCCCGGAGTTGAGATCGTCCGGTCGCTGATGAGCGGAGTTTGCATCCCCCAGCGCGGGTCACCGCCTTGCGTGTTTGTTTCAACCGTTCCGTCGGGAGCGGTAGCGGTGCTTACGCCGTTTGTACCTTGCAATGTTTGTCTTTCCAGCCCTGCCGGGTCAGTGTCGATATGCTTCAGATCCCCCGTCGTCAAATTTTGCACTCTGTAGGTTGTCGTGAGGTTCAGGGCGGTCGTCAGCGTGACATCAAATTGCCGGCCTTGCTCCGTGCGCGCAAGGGCCGAAAATCCCGTCGCGGCATTGGTATCCTTCATCAGCCGTCCGTTTGCCTCATAGGTGAAGCTGCTCGCGTTGCCGCGCGGATCGGTCAGGCTTGTGAGCAGTCCGCCAGAGGTGTAGCTCAATTGATACGCCTGATTTGCCGGGTCGGTTATGTTGTTGAGAAAACCGTTGCTATCGAGTGCGAGCGTAGTGTGCTGGCCGAAAGGGGCAAGGATGCCTGTTGGGTCGCCGCTCACATTGCGCTCGATAACAGTGACGTTGTTGTCGCCATCTGTCATCTGTATTAATCGCCCGTTGCTGTCGTAAGTGAAACTATAAAGCGTAGCGCCAGTAAGCGTGTTGACAGTGCTCAAGTGCTGGCCGACGGCGTTGAATTGAAATAGTTTGGAGCCGTCATCAGAGGCTACGGCGATGTCGGTTGCCGAAAAACTCGGCAGCGGCGCGTTGATCTTGCGTATGCGGTTGTTGTAAGTGTCAACGACGTAGAGGTTGCCCTCAGGCCCCACCACTGCATCGGCGGGGTTGCTGAATTCGGCCTGCGGGGCGGGGCCTCCGTCGCCGCTGAAGGCAAACGTGCCGTGTCCGGCTATAGTATTGATAATGCCGTCAGGCCCCACGGCTCGAATGCGCGCAAATTCCACGATGTAAAGGCTGCCGTCGGGCGCGAAGGCAAGCCCAACCGCGTTGGTTTGCGCCTGGGTTGCCGGGAGCCCGTCGCCAAGCCCATCGGGGGGGAATCCACCGCCCGCGATGATCGTCTCGCTGCGGTCCGCGTTGATTCGATATATGGCTCCCGTATCCGCTGTATATAGGAAACCATCCGGTCCGACCCTTACGGCATTAGGGACATTGACCTGAGGGATTTTGGCGCCGGGTCTTGCGGGGTGACCCTGTCCAACGGTTGTGATGATGCCGTCAGGCGCGATGCGGCGGACGGCGAAATTGAAGTAATCAAAGATATAGAGACTGCCGTCGGGCGCAAGCGCCAGGGATCGCGGCCGCTGCAACTCCGCCTGGGTGGCCGGGCCGCCATCGCCGTCGAATCCGGGGTTGCCAGTGCCCGCTATAGTCGTGATTATTCCGTTTGGCGCGACCTTGCGGATACGGTTGTTTTCGCTGTCGGAAATGTAAAGGCTGCCATCGTTTCCGAGCGCGAGTCCGCCCGGAGAATTTAATTGCGCCTGCGTAGCCTGAATGCCGTCGCCGTTATATCCGGCAGTTCCGGTTCCTGCTACTGTTGTGATAATACCGTCCGTTCCTATTTTGCGAATACGATGGTTCATGGTATCGGCAATAAAGAGCGTTCCATCAGGCGAAACGGCGATGCCGCCTTGAGGCTGATTCAACTGCGCCTCGGTGGCGGGCAGCCCGTCGCCTACCCCATCGGCGGGCGTGCCGCCACCGGCAAAAGTTGAGATGACCCGCGACACCGAAGCGACGCTACGTTGCGAGCCGTCGCCCATGTAAATCACCTTGCCGGTTGGGTCATAGATGTGATGCACATCTAATGTCCAGCCGCCCAACCCCATGCCGCGAACGTTTATCGTCCCAATGTTCCGGCGTTGTATCTGCCACAGAATCGCTTCGCGGCGGGAGGTCTGGCTTATGACGGTGCCCTCACCATAATTGCCGAAAACCGGCGTCGTACTGGGTATGCCGTCATAGACGTAACCTACGCGCACCGTCGCAACCTGTTTCCCTTGCAGTGTGCGGCCATAAGCGTCCTTGCCATCCCAGGTGAAAGTCGTTGCTTGATTCGGCGAGTTCGAGAAGCTTTGAGTGAACATACGTCCGGCGATGTGAATTTCCAACTCGATGCGCTTGAGGGTTGCGGGAACAGTCGTGCCGCTGAGCGGGATCGTCAGCGTATAAGCTGCCGTCCGGCCCGGCACGCGGTCGCTGCGATAATTCAATGTAAAGGGCGTGCCGATAATATTGATAGATTCGCCGAGCGTCTGGCTCTGGCATTCGATGATTGAGCCGCCCGCCTTCATTTCGCAAGGGCCCATCTCGTCGCCTTCGGCCATCTCCTGATTCCCCATCGCGCCCTCCGGTGGCGCGGTCCAGTTATAGTCGGATGGCGAGAAGTGCAGGAGCGGCACGCGCCATAGAATCTGTCCGACGCTAAAGAGCGCCGCTACCTGCTGACGCTCGGCGATTGTTATCCCAAGCTGTGCATAAGCCTCATCATCGGCGGCCTGATCGCTGCCGTCGAGATCAAGGTCGGCTATGCCACCGTTCACAGCAAGTATCTTTACTATTCGCCCGCTTGGCGAAGCTACCCAGACGCCGCTTTCGCGATCATAATAACCAGAAGGCACATCAATGCCTACAGGGTAATCCAGGAAATTCTCAAGGTAGTTGATGACAGGCTGGCTGAACTGGACCGATTTTGCCCCGGCCGCTACCGCTTCATCAACGCTGAACTCCACGGCGTAGGTGTAGCCGCTTATGGCGGGCAACTCTCCAGGCATCGCTTCGTCACCCATATCGCCTACGGTGAACTCTGTCGCGCGCACGTGAAGGTCAGCAAGCGGCTGCGTCGAATTATTTGGCAGCACCATTGTCGCAGTCGTTCCTTGAATGAAAAACAGGGTAGACTGACGCGCACCGTCGCTGTCGGTCATCGTGCTGCCTTGCGCCACTTGCACAGGAATGCTTGCGCTCAGATCAATGTGCGTAACCTGTCCGTCATATCCCATCAGCGCAACGTCAGGGTACATACAGTAATCCTGCCAGTGCACATCCATCATCCGCTCGGATGTAATAAAGCCTGTCCTTTCGTATTTGACCGTGAGCAATCCGCCGCCGTTCACGGCAAGATCGAACTTCCCGTCTGCGCGGCTCAAAGTCTGCCCTAATTCTGGGTGATTCAAGACACAGACCTTTACTTTAGATATCGGGTTGCCGTTCTTATCAATAACTCTTCCGCGCAACACTGCCGCCTGTTCCATCTTGATCGTTCCAGGCGCTACGCCTGTTTGTATCGGGTTGGCTCCGGTGTAAAGAAATTCGGTCGCTTCCCCGATGGTTGTAGCAACGGTCATATCAATCGGGGGAGCCACGGTTGCGGGATCGGGCGGCGGCGGCAGTGAGTCGGGATTTACCATGATCGTAACGTCGTCGCTTACCGTATAGACCGTATCGCTCGCCGTGAGTCGCAGAACATAGGTGCCCGGTGTGCTGAAGATCGCAGATGTCGGCGCGTTGCTCGCGCTCCCAAATATCACTGTTTCAGGGCCGCTCACCTTTGTCCACGAAATCACGGCCGGGACCGGCGCACCGTCATCCGTAACCACCCCGGACAGATTCGCCGTATTCGGCAGCGCTATCACCTGATCCGGCCCGGCATTTACGATTGGCGGTTTATTTGCCGCCTGCTTTATACTGAAAGTCTTCCCCCCAACATTGATCTTACCGCTTCGCCCTTTGCCTGGGTTTGGCGCGACCTGATAAGTCACGGTTCCGTTGCCGATGCCACAGCAGCCCGATGTTATCGTGATAAAGCTGTCGGAGGTCGTCGCCTGCCAGGCGCATTCCGCATGCGCAAAAACATCAATGTTTCCGCTGTCCCCGGCAGCCTGTTTGCTTACCGAGGTGGGAGAGATCGTATAAGAACAATCAATACTTCCCGCGCCCGACCCCAGATTCTGAGTGATGGTGAAAACAACGCCGTTTACGGTTATAGTGCCCTGTCGCGCCGCACCTGTGTTGCTTCTCACTACGAAAGTGATCTGCCCATTGCCTGTTCCGCTGTCAGGTGAAGTTATATTGAGCCAGGACTGATTGCTTACGGCTGACCAGTTGCAGGCGGCGGGGGCGGTGATGTCCAGCCTTCCTTCACCGCCGCGACCTGTGTAAAAGGCGCTAGTGGGTGAGACTGAAACTACGCAGTCAGGAGCAAAAGTAATCTGCTCAAGTTGTATTGATTGAGCGACGGGTTCAACCGTGAACTGTTTGCCTGTCCAACGGATGGAGGCAAGAACCGCAGGGGCTTCCTGGGCAATGAGAATACCGCCGCGAAGCGTAGTAAATTGAGATGCAGGCGCTTTCCAGAGAAGACCGTTTATCGGGTCAAGGCCGTAGAAGTCTTCTTCATCCGGGATGACCTCTATATCTTGCGGATAGACGGGCAGGTTAAAGTATTCGGCTTTTCCGTTCCGGTCAATCGTATAGACCCCGCCTATGTCTTTTGCGCCTGCGAGAATCTTCCCGGCCCAATCTCCGTATGTGGCCGCATCATCCGGCACGGTTGTGATTGCCTGAAGTTTAGTGAAAAGCTCGGCGAGCAATCGAACATTGCCGGATGAATCAATTTGCCAAATTTGGCCCGTTTCGGTCGTTGCGATCAGATTGCCGTCGAATGATCCCCAACGGTCCATACAGAGTCCGCTGAGCGGGGGAGAGACTTTGCCTCTCAGTCTTATCCACGGATTTTGGACGGAAGATCCGTCGGCAGAGATGCGAACAATTGCACCCGCAGCATCAGTGGTTGAGAAGACCTCGCCCGTTTCGAAACCGCCCAGACGATTACGAACGGAGGCGATACAGACTCTCCCCGTGAAGCCGTCGAGATTCGAGAATTGCGAGAATGTGCCGTCTGAGGCCATCAAATCAAGATGAGATGGCCCGTCGACTGCTTTCTGGCGCGACAACAAGATCTTGTTGGAAGGCAGATGATAATCTAAAGCTATAGAGTTAACCACTTTGTCCGAGATTTGAGTGAATGAGATTGCGTTATGTTGTGATCCTTCGAGTTGGCGCGAGGGATTTGAGGCCGTATTCCTACCATGTGAACTTGCAGGCAGCGCTAATCGGGAGCTTACCAGTGATTTTCCAGTCGAGGTATTCCCAGATGTGGAAATGGTCCCGGAAAATAGCGCCGCCTGCAAAATGATTACCAGAATCGGCAATAATACCTGGGGCTTGCGAAGGGTGAGTAAACCCGCCCTGATTCCTGCTCTGATTCCTGCTCTGATTCCTGCTCTCGATTTCATACGGCAATCCCCCGATCAGGCTTGTAAGGAAAGAAAGAGCGAATAGCGGCAGATGCGATGTTGACCGCCCGGCGTCTTTACCCCGTGCGTCTTTCCCTCGGACAGCCAGCGATAAATACTCTGCGATTTCACCTGAGCCAGCGTGGCAGCCTGCCGAACAGTGAGCAATTCAGTGTGAGTCCGGCAAACGGGGCAGAGCATCATCGCGTGTCTGACAATCCGCTCTCGCTCGTAGGCTATGATTTCGATTCTTCTTTTGCGTATCAGTTGGAAGAGTCATTTTTTGATCCAGCCAATATTTTGAGTCGTTGGGAATTTAGCCGATAACCGATGGTGAATCCTGAAAAAAATCTGAAATAATTATGAAAAGCCCCGATTTCAGGGAGGCAGATAAAAAGATATTGATTTGAGAGACGGGCTGGGTAAGGAGCGAGTATGAATTTACGGAGTGCCTAAATAAGGTAACGAGAAATAGACCGGGACGGACGCGGATCGGGCGGATTTACGCGGGTCTGACCTTACATGATTTAATCCACGTCGATCTGCCGAACCCGCAGTCTATTCCCTCCTGGCCTACATTCAATTTTATATTGACAGTATCGGGCGGCAAGATTCAGTTATTCGCCGCCGTAACGGATTTCCGTCCTGCGAATCTGCACGCTCGCAAACAGAAGCACGAGTGCGGTCACTATCAACAGACCGGGAATAGAGAGCCACGCGGGCGTAGGTTCGGCGACCAGCGCGTAAGGCCCTTCGGGAATGGGGACCGGGGCCAGCGAATGAAGATAGTGTATGATGCTTATCTTCTTGAGCACGGGCGGAAGCAGGAAGTTTATAAACTCCCATCCGTATATGACGAGCGCCGGTATTATCGGATTTCTAAAAAAGAGCCCTATCACCAGAAAGACCGCGCCGTAACCTATGCAGCCGAGCAGCGTGATTCCAATGTATGTCAGCGCCTGCCCGAGCCCGGGGCCGTCGAAGAGGTGACGAACGTTGGTCGGGTAGCCTACGGCCAGATAGAAGAAGAAGAGCGACCCTGCGGTTGTGATCGTAAAAAGGGTTATAGCAGTCACGAGCCCCGAAATGTATTTGCCTGCTACGAGCACCTCGCGCCGGATTGGCGACAGAAAGTAATAGTGCAGGCTCTTATCGATGACCTCTCCGCGAAACAGATTCATGAATATCCACGCGCAGCCGAAAAAGACCACGGTTCTCAGGATCAGCCCTTCATAGATGTTTGCAAAGATGATCAGCGCCTGCCCGAAATGGCGGCTTATGCTTGAGGATTCCGACAGCGTCACCGCCGCCAGCATAAGGACCGGCGCAAGCGCGAGCAGGTACATGAGAAACGCCCGGCGACCCCAGAAATTCTTCTTGACTTCGAGTCTGACGACGGCGTTGATTTGACGAAACCACAAACCCCACGGGCGATTGTCGGACGCCGCCAGCGGTTCAACTTCGATTGTAGCGCTCATGAATTTTCTCCCCCCGAGCCGATCAGGTATTGATAAACCGCGTTCAGATCATCGTCAACCGGCGCAATTGACTCCACATTGATCTCACTGTCAAGCACTATTCTGTTCAATAACAGATAAAACCCATCCGCGTCGCGCGTCTTGATAAACAGCCCTCGATGGTCCTTGTGCAGCTTTGCCTCTACTACCGAATCCTGCTCGAATACTTTCGCCGCGAGGGCCTGCGGGCGGTCGCATCGAATAAGGATTTGCATGGGATGTTCTTCCATCTCGTCGCGCACGCCGTGTATGTCGCCTTCGGCCACTACATAGCCGTTGTTTAGCAGGATCACGCAATCGCTCATCGTGTCGACTTCGTGCAGGATGTGGCTAGAAACGATCAGATGCAACCCTTCTTTTGCAAGCTGCCGAAAGAGCCTTATGGTTTCAGCGCGGGCGATAGGGTCAAGCCCGTTCATCGGCTCATCCAGTATCATCACCGATGGATTATGAGCGATTGATTGCCCCAGGCGGATTCGTTGCCGCATGCCTTTGCTGTATCCGGCTATCTTGCGATGAGCGGCTTCGACAAGGCCCACGCGGTCGAGCGCCTTGAATGATAATTCTTCGGCCTCTTTTTTTGCGTAGCCGTGAACCGCGAGCATCGACCTGATAAACTCAAACCCCGTCAGACCCTTCGGGAACGAATCGAATTGTGAGCAGTAACCGAGCTTGCGAAAGAGTTCTTCGGGTTGATTGGGGCTGATGCCCAGTATGCTGACCCGCCCTCGCGTGGGTCTTATCAACCCCGTCATCAGGTTCATCAACGTAGTCTTGCCCGAACCGTTTGGCCCGACCAGGCTCGTGATTCCCGGCGCTATCGAGAGGTTGACTCGATTGACCCCGAGTATCTCTCCGTAAAACTTCGAGACATCCTCAAACACGATCATATGTTCAGCAGAGTTGCTCATCACTTGATCACCTCGTAAGCCCGCACCTTCCGAGAGAGCAGCGCGAGACATACCGCGCAAAAACAGCCCAGCGCAATCCACGCGCTCCACGCCGGAGGCGGCATGTAACCCGCATAATCATATTCAAAATTCCGTGTGTAGACAAAAAGCCCGTCGGTGATCGACTGCATTATCGCGCTCAAATTGATGAGATTTCCCATCGCCGTGTTAAATAGCTCGTTTATGAAGATGCCGATCGCGTTCGAAATCATAAACAGGGCAAAGATGCCTGCGCTTGCCGCGATCCTCCACTTGACCCACGCCGATAAGGTCACAGACAAAAGCGAGAGTAATATGATCCAGACCCAGCTAACCATAAAGATCGCGTTTGCGATGTAGAGGTTATGTATGAACCACCCGCCGCCTTCCAGATAAGATTGAAAAAGAAAGAGCAGCAACCCCGGTATCCACGTCATCGCCGACATCAGAATTACAAGCACGCTCATCTTGCCTATGATATATTCGGCGCGCGAGAAGGGGCGGCACAAATAGAGCGGTAATGCGTTATTGGTAAGGTCGCGCGAGATCAGAACCGGGCCGATCAGCACGGTCAGCAGAAAGGCGAACGTGCTTTGGATCATCACAAAACCTCGAAAGAAATTTGAATCAATCGGAAGCAGATTCGACACGTTCAAATCGAGGATATCGAGCGCGTTGATGTTGTGGTGCAAATAGATCAGAATCGCCATGACGAGCGCGGGCACAAAGCTGATGGCGAAAAAACCCGTAAAGAGCTTCGATTGAAAAATGTCTCTGTAGGCATGACGCGGGATAATCAAAAAGCGAGACCATTCCGGCGTCAGGCTCCCCGCGTAGGGTTTATAGGTGTGTTCATAAACTGCCATCGCTATTCCTCCATCGCCTTCAGGAAAATATCTTCGAGCGAATCGCGCTTGTAATTTAGGCGGCGAATCTGAACCTGACTTTCCGAGGCCAGCCGGTACAGATCGCGTATCTCGATGCCGTCCTGCAAGATTACCTTGATTCTGCGATCTCCGGTCATTGCGTACTCGCAACCGAGCGTGCCTACGGCTTCTGCAAACGCGTCCTGATCGCCTCTTGTTTCGAGTTCGAGGAATCTCAGATTTGCCTTTCGCTCCTCTTCCAGATTGCAGTAGGTGACTATGCGGCCTTCCTTCATCACGAGTATCTCTTCACAGCACTCTTCGACATCGCGCAACAGATGGGACGACAGCACTATATGAGCCCGTCCGCTGTCGCGAATCTGACGAACGAGTTCGAGCATGCGAAGACGCGCCGGAGGGTCGAGACCGTTTGTAGGCTCGTCGAGAAAGATCAGCTTTGGGCCGTGAACTATCGCCTGAGCCAGCTTGGCCAGTTGCTTCATCCCTAGCGAGTATGTGCCGAGTTTGCGATAACGCGCCTCGCCAAGCCCTACATAAAAGAGAGCCTCGTGCGCGCGTTCAAGCGCCGCATCGGAGGGAAGGCCGGAAAGCTCGGCCATCAAACGGACGAAATGAACGCACGTCATGTTGGCGATAAAAGAGTCTCGCTCAGGCATGTAGCCGATCAGCGTGCGAATCTTTTTCGCCTCTCCATTTATATCGCGGCCAAATATGCGGGCCGTCCCGCTTGACGGCGGATGAAACCCGAGCAGCGTGTGAATCAGCGTAGTCTTGCCCGCGCCGTTTGGCCCCAGCAGCCCGATAGCGCGCCCGCGCAACTCGCCATGCAGGTCTTTCAGTATGGGCCGCCCGCCAAAGACTACTCCAAGTCCGTCAAGATCAATTACTGAATCCATAACCAGTCCTTCATCCTTTACTCGTCGCTTTCGCCAGTTTGACATTGCCGTTGATGCCCGAAACCGAGATGGAAGCGCCGCCTTCGCCTATGCGAGCGCGGTAGTTATTGCGCTCTTTCTTGTCTTCCATAGTCACGTTTGGAAGATCGGCTATAACAGATCCATGAATACCGCTCACGTTGAGATCGGCGTTGAGGTCGTCGGCAAACCAGAGATCGACCGGACCATTGATCCCGCTTAGATCAATGCCTTTCGAGCCCAGGTTCTTGATGTTGACCTCCACCCTGCCGTTTATGCCTGAAAACTCCGCAGACTCTCCGGCCTGTGCTACCTTGACCGCGCCGTTTATGCCGCTCGCTTCGAATGCGCCTTCGATCTCGCCTACGGCGACCGTGCCGTTTATCCCGCTTGTCTCAAGCGCGATCTTGCGCGGCAGCCTCAACATAACGTGCTGGCGAACTCTGATGTGCGGCCCGAATATAGAGAATATTCCTTTCATCTCATCCTTATCGCCACGGATGATCAGACTTGTCGGCGTGCCCTCAATAGAGACTTTGCGGTGCTCCAGGTCTTCTTTGTTGCGGGCAGAGCGGATTACGTGAACCTCGGCCGTTTCTATGTCTGCCGTCTCGATCTCGACCGGACCGTCAATGCGCGACACTTCGACGCGTGCGCCCGGCGAGAGTTTGTAACTCTGATTCACTTCATCCTTCTCCGAGAAGTCCTCTTCACCTCCTTTGGAGTCTGAATGTCTTCTCGCGTGGCCGCATCCCGTGACCTGTAGCGTTATCGCTAAAAAGGCCGTCGCTATGATCAGCATTAGAAATGCATTGTGTCTCATTTTTACCTTCTCCTTTATCAAATCGTGCCGGGCGCAATTCAGACAGCAGCGTCTTTCGAGATCATGTTGATTTCAACTGCTTCGCTTTTTTTGCTTCGCCTTTTTTTTGCCGCGCCTTCGGTAGCATCCGAGGTCAAAAAGCCTTACGCCATCGAATTGTAGAGAGTTCCCACCCGCTGACGTTTTATTAACCGTAATGTCGAGCCGTCTATGATTCATTAACAAACACACCTATGCCAGCCGGTGAAGATATATCTTTACCGGCTGGCGTTTGAAATTCGATTGTCTTGCAGCGTCAGAGAGCGCGACTACTTAGACTCATCCTCCGATGCGTGCGGCCCGAATGCGAAAGGCAAGCTCATCAGCGTGCCCGGTGTCAAAGCGAAAGGCTTGCCTTCGCTGTTTGCGGAAAATACTATGCGGTCACCGTAGGCATAGGCATAAGCCAGCACCGGGGCCGCGTCGGTGAGCGATTTCAAAGCTGCCTGTTTATCTTCCGACATCTTCCCGCTTGCCCCGCCTACGCGACCTGCGACCGACCCGATCATCGAGGTCAGGTTCTGGTAGACGAAAGCCGAGAAGTTGGGGTTTCGATCTTCCGGCAGCGCGGCTATAAATCTGGGCGAATGCACAAGCGTATAGCCCGATTCGTGATAGCGGATGGCGCGGTCAACGAGGGCGCGGCTCGGCGCTGCGATCAGATAGCCGTCGGCGTAGGTGTAGTTTAACTCAGCCCCGACCTGAGCCGATTTCAGAGTGTAGAAAGTGCGCCCGCCGATCTCTTCGCGATCCCACTCAAGCCCGCTCTTGCCAACCATACGGGCATAGGCGTTCAATCGGTCCACGACCCGCTCGAATGTCTGTTGCAGGTGCGCGGGGTCGTTTACCTCAAAGACCATCTTCCACGAAGGCGTAGGCAAAAGCGGCCCGTCAACGGCAAAGGCGAACTCTCCGCCGAGAGGCGCGGCGATGTCGTTGCGGATGTCGATGCCGCTTGAACGCTCGAACCCGCTGATTATTTGCTGGATGTTCGGGTCAACCGTATTCATCGCGCCAAGCAGATCATCGACAAGCGATACGGGCTGCTTGACTACGAAGGCGGCCACCACGTTGGCATCGGGCGAAATGAACCCGAGAGCGCCCATCGGGCCGGGTTCTGCGAGCCACGATGTAATGCCTTTGCTCGCCGGGTCAAAGCTCAAGACGGCGCGGTTCTGCGGCTGCCCGTCCTTTATCTTCATCTCTACGATGAAGTGCTTCAGGTTCTGCAAACCGAGTTGTTGAAACGCTCCGCCCTCCTTCGCTTCGCCCTCTTTCGCTTCGCCTGATTTCGCGGCTCCTTTGAGCGACTGGGAAAGGATCTTTTCCAGATCGGCAGCCACTATAAAGCCTGCGCCTTCCGAATAGAGCCCGGCAATCGAGGCGTGAAAAGAACTCGTCAGGAAGGGGTTTGCCCCCGAAGACTTCAGGCTCGTTGCGAGTTGCTGCAAAAGCTCAAGCCTGGGAGATGCGGCGACCAGCGAATCATTTATCCATACGAACAGGTCCGATTGCCCTTTCTCGTCAGAGGTTGTCGTGGCCGTGAGCGGGTCGTCAACAATGCGAATGCCCGGCCCTTTGTGTTCGCCCGCGCCGATTGCGGCTATCTGCTGATCCAGATAGGCGCGAAAGGCGACCGGGTTTGTCAATTCCGCGAGAACCAGAGGCCCGTCAGGCTCGCCGTTTGCGTTGAGGCGGGCGCTCACGACCATCTCATTTCCGAGGTACTCGCCGAATTCAGAGACCTTGTTTACAACCTGCTTGAAACCCGGCCTGCCGCCTGCTGTTTGATTGCCTTCCCACCACTCGCGCAGGTCGGCGTTCTGTTGTAGGCGCTCCTCGATTATCTGGCTCGACTCTTTCAGTGTGGCGCTCAGGTTTGGAATCGCCGCATAAAGGACCGTGCCTTCGGGCATGCGGTCGAGCAGGCTGGTCGAATAACGGACTTCGGGCATCGAGACGCGCGCGTCCAGCTCTTTTCGCAATTCGGCCGCTTCGGCAAGCAGCGCGTTGTAACGAGTGGAATTGCGGCTCCACGCGACTTCTTCTTTTACCGGCACCGGCTCTATGCTTTCGGTTGTCGAGACCTGCTCGCCGGGATGGAGCACTCGCTTTTTCCCGGCATAATCTACGTGTACTTCTCCTTCTACCACCGAAACTCGCGCGCCCTTGGTCCCGCTGTTGACCGAAAAGATCGTCCCCGTCACCGACACAAGACAATCTTTGGTCGCGACAAAGAGATGGCGCGAGCGCTGTTTTGCGGCCTGGACGATGATATTGCCCCGGTCCAGGTGAATGGTTACACCCTCCGAGCCTTCGGAGATTGAAAACTCCGAGCGCTCTTTTGTCTCTATCTCAGATCCGTCGGGCAGGGTCACGACCGCGCCCGCGTCTTTGGCTATGCGAATCTCTTCGCCGGTCTTTATCTGTTCGCCCTGTTGAATCGGGCGGGTTTCGGTGTCGGCCACTACGTAAACCGGCCCGTTTACGATAGAGGCTATGGCGCGAAACGCGTCGGTCGAACGCGAGAATCGCTCCGAGAAGATCATCGTGGTGATGCCGAGCGCAAGCACTACCGTAGCGGCGATGGCCCATCTCACAACGGGCCGTCGGGTAAGGAAAGAGCGCTGCGCGCCGGGCATCGCGACTGGTTTTGACGGAGCGCTGCCGGTCTTTGCTGCCTTGAGCGCCTTGCGGCACGGGATACACTCGTGAGTGTGATCTTCAAGCAACAGGGCGCGAGCATCGGTGAGACTTCCGCTCAGGTAAGCGGGGATGAGCGATTGAAAGTCCTCGCAGTTTCGGATTTGTCCCGAGGGCGCGGCAGACAATCCGGCCTCGGCGGGCTCGGCTGAAATTCGCGCCCAGACGCGATCCGCTGCGTTTGCCACCGCCGCAGGGTCAGGCTCTTCGTTTCGGATTTCGGCGGTGACGCGGTCAAGGGTCTCATTAAGGTATTTATTAGTCGGTTTCATTATTATTCCTCCAAAAACTTGCCTAACTCTTTGCGAAGACGCGTGCGCGCCCTGTGAAGGACGACGGCCACGACCATCTGTGACATGCCGAGCATTTCGGCTATCTCGCGGTTGCCGTAGCCTTCAAAGTATTTAAGAGCTACGACCTCGGCGGCTTTCGTTCCAAGACAGGCGATTGATTGCCGAATATGCTTTTTCAGTTCGCGGTCGGCGTGTTCGGTCTCGGGATTCTGCGAGGAGCTATCGGCAGAAAGTGAGGCTACCTCTTCGTAAGGTACAGCCACAACGCGGCTGCGGCTGCGCATAAGGTCGAGAGATGCGTTGATCGCGGCCCGATAGAGATAGGCTCCCGGGCTTGGCGACAGGTCTTTCTTCTCCTTGCGATTCACAAGGCGGAGAAAGATCGTCTGCAACACATCTTCGGCATCTACTACGCTGCCCGTGACGCGGTAGGCGGCCCGAAATACCCGATCCTGATGCTCTCGAAAGAGAATTCCCACCTCTTCGAGCGGATCGGGGAGCGATCTAAGGTGTTTGACAGCTATTTGCACATTGTCCTCCTTTACGTCGTCTCCACTCATAGAAACGCTCCAAAAGCGAATTTATTAACACCTTTGAAAAAAAATGTCTGGTGAGGCTGCTCAGGTCTACGACTATATCGGATATTTCGAGGTAGGGAAAAGGGGAATAGACCATGGATTTTCGCGGATGCGGCGGATTAGCGCGGATTAGCTCATATTATGTCAGATCCGCGTAGATCCGCCGCATCCGCGTCATCCGCGGCCTATTTCTATTCGCATAGCTATGATCATGAGGAGAACTATAACATCGGGGGAGAAAACGGGTGCGCCTCCGAGGCATTGGAAGCGCACCCAAAGGATCAGCTATGTTGGCACTCACTGCCGGTCGTTGCCGACAGAGATCACTTGAGGTGGCGCGGCGGTTTTTGCAAGCCTGGCTTCCGCGTTCGACCTGGGCTCTTGCCGCCATATTTCTGTACCGGGGCCGAGCACCTCTGAAAGAAAATAACTGTTTTCATATCGATTGAAGATCACCTTCGCTTTCGATGTGAATCTCTTTGCCTGAACGGTGTTGATCAGGATTAATGCAGATTGGTCGCCATCGACGCTCTCTATCAATAGCCTGCGCGTATCTACCTGTCGGATCGTGTACGCCCCGGCGGGAAGCGTTTTGCCTCCGGCTGTGAACTGGAACGGGACGTTGACCTCCAGCCTGTCAAACGATTGAGCGTTGATTGTTGTAAGCCCAAGCGCGAGCAAGAGGCTCAAGGTAGCGAAAACTCTATAGGCATGTCTTTTCATTTTTTTCTCCTTCCGTACTTCCGTCCAGCAGGCCCGCAAGCCCGCATCCAAACTCCATTCTGAACCGATGATTGAATTTTCTTTTTCTTCTTTCATAAATCCTGAAACCGTTTCTGCCCGAGAATCACTAAATTCTCGAACTCCGAAGCGAATGAAATTCGTATTCAAGACATCGTCTCGCTTCACAGACGATCGTACGCAGGGGGCCGGGGAAAAGTCTTTAGAGAGGCTTCAAAACGACTTCCAAATTTTCTTGAAAGAGTTTTTAAAGAGTTTTGAAAGGCAGTTATGAGCACGCAAACACATCACTTATACGAATTCGGTCCCTTCAGGCTCGACCGCCGGGAGCGGGTCTTGCTGCGCGAAGGCGAACTTGTTCCGCTCACTCCAAAGGCGATGGAGACGCTTTTGGTGCTGGTTCAAAATAATGGACACGTGCTTGAGAAGGACGAATTGCTGAAAGAGATCTGGCCCGATACCTTTGTTGAAGAGGCCACGCTTGCTCAAAACATCTTTACCCTCAGAAAGGCTCTCGGCAACGGAAAGAATAATGGCCAGCATTATATCGAGACAGTCCCCAAACGCGGCTACCGATTTATCGCCGATGTCATAGAGGTGATGGATGAACCCTCCGAGCCCGAGTCCGAGCAAGCCGCGTTCGATAGCGCTGAAGCGCCTGAGCGCGTGCCGGTTCCTGCCGATGAATCGATCAGACTGTACGAACAGCCTTTAGCCCTATATCAGGCCCCGGCAAAAGCGCGCGGCGAGAAAAAAATGGCGGCAATCCTTGTGATGGCCTTTATCGCCCTTTTCGGCATCACGTATATCTTCCTGCTGAGAGATAAAGTCGCGCCCGCGCCTTACAAATCAATAAACGTCACGCGATTTACTGCCACAGGCAAGACCATAGACGCCGCCATATCGCCCGACGGCAAATATGTGGCCTATGTGGTAAACGATGCCGCAAAGCAATCTTTGTGGATCAAACAGGTCGCCACGCCGAGCAATGTTCAAATAATTCCGCCCGCCGATGTGAGTTATCAGGGGCTGAGTTTCTCAAGCGACAGCAACTATATTTATTACAACCTGTGGGATAAGAATAGCGTCGGGGCTATCTATCAGGTGCCCGTGCTCGGCGGCGTTTCAAAGAGGATCATTTACGATGTCCTGCCGTCAATTTCCGTCTCTCCCGACGGCAAACATATCGCCTTTATAAGAGGCTACGCCGCCGAATCAAAAGAGGGGTTGATAATAGCCAACATAGACGGGACCGAAGAGCAAAGCCTTTCGACGAGCGCTTGCGGCGAGTGGGTAAACTACGTGGCCTGGTCGCCGGATGGCAAATCGCTTGCCTGCGCCGTAGGCAGCGTAGGCAATAAGGGCGTAAGTTACATGCAGCTATGCGAGATGCCGATAGACGGCAGCGCTGGTCATATGATCAGCCCTCAAAAATGGCCCTACATAGGCGAGTTTGAATGGCTCAGATCGGGCGATGGTCTTATGATGATAGCCCTCGATCAGGAGCAGAGCGAGCCCCAAATATGGTTCGTGCCTTATCCCGGCGGCGAGGCTCGAAAACTTACAAGCGAGGTAACCGGCTATCGCGGGTTGAGCCTGACGGCGGATTCAAGCACGCTGGTCACGGTCCAGGAGGATGTCTATTCAAACGTCTGGGTAGCGCCGTCCGACGATTTTGCAAAATCGAGAAAGATCACCTCCGGCAGGATCGAAGGCATAGGCGTATGCTGGACACCCGACGGCAGAATTGTTTATGTATCGCGGGCCGACGGCAACCCCGATATCTGGATAATGGATCAGGATGGCAGCAATCGAAAACAATTGACGAGCGATCCGGGCATAGATATCGAACCATCCGTTTCATCCGACGGTCGCTATATCGTCTTCTTTTCAAACCGCGCGGGCAGGCCTCATATCTGGAGGATGGATATTGATGGACGCAATCAAATGCAATTGACCACGGGCAGCGGAGAGTGGTCGCCAAACTGCTCGGCCGAAAGTCCCTGGGTGGTCTACAACGCTTCCGAGACCGGCCATAAAGGGCTTTGGAAAATGGCTGTCGAGGGCGGTCCGCCTGTCAAACTCACTACAAGGCATTCCTCGCTTCCTGCTATCTCGCCCGATGGAAAGCGCATAGCCTATTCATACTGGGATGAAGATGCCCACCCGCAGCAATGGGCGAGAGAGATAATCTCTATTGACGGAGAGCAGAAACCACAACCCTTTTCGCTCCCTTCGACCGCCGTGGGCTCGACCGGGGATGTCCCGGTCAGGTGGTCGCCTGATGGTCGCTCTCTCACCTATATAGATAATCGCGGCGGAATCTCTAATCTATGGAGTCGGCCCCTTGACGGAGGCCCGCCCAGACCCTTGACCGCCTTTCGCGATAATCAGATTTTCTGTTTCGACTGGTCGCCCGACGGTAAGAGTCTCGTCTACGCTCAGGGGGTTAAGACCAGCGATGTAGTTCTCATGAAGAACTTCAAATGAGGTCCGAAGAAGAACACATTTTCAGACAGGATTAACAAGATTCAACAAGATTTTTCTTTTCCTCCTTAAGAAACCTGTTAATCCTGTTAATCCTTTCTATGTTTTTTCATCCATCACGCGATTGACAAACCATTGCGCCACAGATTAAAACAGGCTGGTCAACCCGACCACAGATATGGCACAGTGGAATTCATCTTTCAGGTGAATAACAGGCAATCAAGGAGATTCCTAATGAAACGAATCCTTTCGGTAATATTTGCGGGGCTGGTCCTTCTAAGCGTTTCTGCAAAGGCGGATTCCGATCTCGACAAGCGCGTAGAGCACGGCTATGCCGATAGCAACGGCGTGAAGATTCATTACGCGAGCCTCGGCAAAGGCCCGCTCATCGTGATGATTCACGGCTTTCCGGATTTCTGGTATACGTGGCGCGATCAGATGGAGGCGCTTTCAGCAAACTATCAGGTGGTGGCAATTGATCAGCGAGGCTATAACCTGAGCGACAAGCCAAAGGGCGTAGAAAACTATGACATCAGTCTGCTGGTCGGCGATGTGGAAGCGGTCATTCGCCATCTTGGCCGCGATAAGGCCGTCATAGTTGGGCACGATTGGGGAGGAATCGTGGCGTGGACTTTTGCTATGACGCGCCCGCAGATGACCGAAAAACTGATCATCCTGAATCTGCCCCATCCGCGCGGCCTGCGCCGAGAACTGGCCAATAATCCCGAACAACAGAAGAACAGCCAGTATGCGCGCAATTTTCAAAAAGAGGGGGCCGAGAAAGAGCTTACGCCCGAACGTCTGGCCTTCTGGGTCAAAGACCCCAAAGCAAGAGAGAAATATGTCGAGGCTTTTCGTCGAAGCGATTTCGAGGCCATGCTCAATTATTACAAGCGGAATTATCCGCGAGAGCCTTACACGGAAGACACCGGGCCTCTTGTGAAAGTAAAAGCGCCCGTGCTGATGATTCACGGCCTGAAAGACACGGCGTTGCTTGCGGGCGCGCTCAACGGAACCTGGGATTGGGTAGAGCAGGATTTGACTCTTGTGACCATTCCCGGCGCAAGCCATTTCGTTCAGCAGGACGCCTCGGACCTCGTGACGCGCACCATAAAGATGTGGCTGGCGCGATAAAGGGATGAGGGATGAGGGATGAGGGATGAAAAGGACTCTAAGGAAACAATCCGATTAATGCGGTTGACCTTATAATCGAGAGCTATCCTGACGGTCCTTTTCATCCCTCATCCCTCATCCCTCATCCCTCCTGAAGCGGAGGATTTTATAATGATCAAACGAGCAGCTATCTCAATCGCACTTGTTGTCCAGCTTGGCCTCACAGTCGCTTTTGCAAGGGCTGATTCCAATGGTCGTCACGTGCCGACAATCGACGATTTGTTGAACATCAAATCGGTGGGCGGCATAGAAATTTCTCCCGACGGCAAATGGGTCGCCTACAGTGTGTCGACATCCAATTTTAAGCAGGACGCCTATGTCAGCCAGATATGGCTTGTCAATACGACTACGACCGAGACGTTTCAACTCACGCGAGGCGAGAAATCCGCGAGCAACTTTTCGTGGTCGCCCGATAGCCGGTGGCTTTCGTTTACAAGCAGCCGCGCTGACGACAAAAATCAGCTTTTCGTTATCAGTCCAAACGGCGGAGAGGCTATCCAGTTGACTAAATCCGAAACCGGAGTTGGCGGCTATGACTGGTCAAGAGACGGAAAGCGAATCGCCTTCACGGCCACCGTGCCCGCGACAAAACCCGAGAAAGATAGAAAGGAATATTTCGGCGATTTCTTTGTGGTGCGAAAGGATTACGACTACACGCATCTCTGGGTGCTCGACGTGGCCGAGGCCATGGAAGGGCCGGTCGCCGGTAAGCAACTGACAAAGGGGAATGAATTCAGCGTGAATTCATTCTCATGGTCGCCCGACGGATCGAAGATTGCCTTTGGCGCTGCGATCAACCCCGATCTGATATCGGGCGGAACCTCGGACATTTACCTGCTGACGGTTGCCGATAATTCGATCAGAAAAATAGTCTCGCAGCCCGGCCCGGATGGCGGGCCGCAATGGTCGCCCGACGGCAAACAGATTCTGTTTTCAACGGCGATGGGGAACCCGGTCTATTTCCATTCCAACTCTCGGCTCGCCATCATCCCTGCCGAAGGCGGTACGCCTCGTTCTATTACCGGCGACTTCGATGAGAGCCCCGGTTTCGTTGCGTGGAACTCAAAAGGCATATATTTCAGCGCGCTTCAAAAGACATACGCGCACCTTTTTCGCACCGATTCGACGGGCTCTAAGATCACCCGCGTCACCTCTCCCGCAGATTTGATCGCCTTCTCGTTTTCATTTACCGGCGACGGGCGGCGTGTGGCTTTCACGGCCAGTTCGCCTACGGCGATGACAGATGTGTTTATATCGGATGTCGAGAACTTCTCGCCTCGCGCCCTGACTCATCTGGGCCAACAGGCATCGAATTTCATACTCGGCTCGCGAGAGGTCATCTCGTGGAAGAGCAAGGATGAGACTACTATCGAAGGCGTTTTGATAAAGCCCGCCGATTTTGACCCGTCGAAAAAATATCCGCTGCTGTGCATCATTCACGGAGGCCCGACCGGCATCGACATGCCTGTGCTGCTGGTGCGCGACACGCGGTATTACCCTGCCGACATCTGGGCGGCACGCGGAGCCTTGATACTGAAAGTGAACTATCGAGGTAGCGCCGGGTATGGCGAAAAATTCCGGCAATTAAATCTGCGGAATCTTGGCGTAGGCGATGCGTGGGATGTGATTTCGGGAGTCGATTACCTGATAGCAAAAGGATGGGTGGACCCAAAGAGAGTTGCCTGCATGGGCTGGAGCCAGGGTGGCTATATCTCGGCTTTTCTGACCGCTTCGACCGACCGCTTCGCGGCAATTTCGGTCGGCGCGGGGATTTCAGACTGGGCGACCTATTATTACAACACCGACATCACGCCTTTCACGATTCAGTATCTGGGCAAAGACCCCGTCGATGACCCGGAAATATATCAAAAGACCTCGCCTATCACCTATATCAAACAGGCGCGCACGCCTACGCTCATTCAGCACGGAGAACTTGATCGCCGTGTGCCGATTGCAAATGCCTACGAGTTGCGACAGGCGCTCGAAGATCGCGGAGTAAAGGTCGAGATGGTCGTCTATAAAGGGTTTGGCCACGGCATCACAAAGCCAAAAGCCATGCGCGCCGTCATGCAGCATAACCTTGACTGGTTCAACCATTACATCTGGGGCGACCCGCTGCCGGATTTCATAAACCCGCAAGTGCCCGAAGACGCGAAAGAGGAGAAGAAAGAAGCAGGAAATTGAAGAGCATCGCCTGCTTTATCAAACACAATTTACTGAGAGTTTAATGACTCTTCCGGCAGATGATGAAACTCTGGCTCGTAGCGATCATAGTCTTTATCTTAAACGTGCCTTTCGGATACTGGCGGGCGGGCGTGCGGAAATTCTCTTTGCAGTGGATACTGGCGATCCATCTGCCGGTTCCGATTGTGATCGCGCTTCGCATCTTTTCAGGGCTCGGCTGGCGACTCATCACTTTTCCCGTCCTCGTGGGAGCCTTTTTCGCCGGGCAATTTGCCGGAGCGAAACTCTACGCTTACTTGAACCGGCGAGCCTGAGATGCAGAAGTGGAGGCGAAGACGCTGACTCTGAAATAGTGGTGCGTGAAGAGTGATGCGTGAAGAGTGATGCGTGATGCGTGACCGGAAATCGCAATCAATCAAGACAACGAATCACGTATCACGCATCATTTATCACTCATTATTCCTCTCTCTGTTTTGTGATTCGCCTGCTCATGCCAGCCAGTATGTAGCAGGCAATCGCGGCAAAGACCGTGTATTTCCACGGGAGTATCTGAAAGCCGGACATTATGAAAAGCAGCGTGCCAATCGTCGTCAGGACGATGGCGATAGTATTTGGTCGGCTGGTCATCTTTGTTGTCTCCTTTTGTTGATTCCGTGAACCCGACTGCAAAAATTGGATCGTCATAATAGGCCGGGACGGACGCGGATCTGATCCTGTATGAGCTAATCCGCGAAAATCCGCCCGATCCGCGTCCGTCCCGGCCTATTTCCACTTACACTTCTTGTGCTAACGCGCGGTCGCGGCCATTTCCGGGGCGGTCTGTTCGCGTTGCATCAAACGGTTTATGATCGCGCCTGCCCGGGTGTGAATCAGTATGCCTCCGATTACCGCTACCAGAGTCGAAGGTATCGCAACCGCAATCCAGAAGTTCCAGCCCGGCACCCTCGCAGTGATCTCGGAGACGGCGGCGGCCCACAGTCCTACATAAGACCACAGCATGAACTTCGCGTGTCGCGCGACCCACGTCCTTCGCGGCCGCCTGAGAACCGCTACCATCACTCCGAAAATCACATACCCCAGGCTCACCAGAGCCAGCGCGTGAAAGGGGCCGAATACGCCAAAGAGCTTGTATATCGAAAGCGCGGTAACGTTTAACCCGATCATGCTCGAAAAATACAGATGGCCTATGGTTCTGTGTATGCGCGTGCCTTTCTTGAGCGCCACAACGCCCATCCCGAGCGCGAGCGCCGCGCTGCCAAAGGTCATGTGAACTATTCCCAGAGTGTCCATAGTATTTAGTCTCCTTAGCCTTTGCCTGTCTGGTTCTCTTTGCTCGCAAGAGTGTACGGGGCGGGCTTCCTGCTCAGAAGAACAATCTTCTGAACGGCAGGTTTTTGCGACTGAACTGCACACTTGCGACCTTGAGGTTATTGGCAGAGCGGAGAATTTCTGCCAGAATCGGTGTAGCGATGAGACCCGAGTGGCGCAGATACCGAAAAGAGTTTCTCCATAACCTCATCTATGTTCCGTGGGGAATAGCGGCCTCGCTCGTCCCGTTTTTTCTGAGCCTCGGCGATTGGCAAAGGCGCGGCGCAGTCCTTACCGGGTTGATCGTCTCTTTGAATTACGGCGTGATGATCTCGCTTGCCATATTCTTTCTTTTCGGCGGCGTATTTGCCGCCATAATAAGTATCCGTGTAAGGACCGGGTTGCCTTTGCGAGTGCCAAAGTTTTTGCCTTTCCTGGTCGGCAGTATTGGAATCGTTTGTGGAATCTGGCTCGCCCGACTCGTTAATGCCAGGATACTCGGAGAGCCGCCCGCGAGTTCTCCTCTGGGCGCGGCGATTTTATTCGGCCTGCTCACGGCGATACCATTCTTCCTGTATTTCGCATATCGTCAGGCCCGCGAGGACGCGCTCTCGCTTCGAGCCACGCTTGCCGAAGCCCGCTACAACGCGCTCGAACACCAGATGCGCCCTCACTTTTTGTTCAATGCGCTCAATAGCCTCGCGGAGTTGATAGAGTCGGATCACGAGCGCGCAGCCGAGACCGCCTACACTCTGTCTGATCTGTACCGGCAGATACTGGCCAGTTCTTCTTTGAAGACCGCGCCCCTTGCCTCCGAACTCGATATAGCGCGGCGTTATATGGAACTTGAGCAGTTGCGTTTTGGCTCGCGCCTTACTTTCTGTATAGAGGCTTCGGGGGATAACAGAGAAGTTTACATTCCGAGTTTGATAGTGCAGACCCTCGTTGAAAACGCGGTCAAGCACGGCATCTCGAAATCAATAGACGGCGGTCACATCTGTGTAGCTATATCGAAGACCGACGGAGGCAGTTACCACCTGCTCATATCAAACACGGGAGAGCCGTACCGGGAAGGCGCGAGCGAGGGGACGGGGCTTGCGAACACTCGCGCCCGTTTGGATTTGCTCTACGGCGACCGGCACGATTTCAAAATCAATCGGGATGATGATGGCAAGACCGTAGCGAGTTTTTACTTTTCAGGAGAAAAGATTGTCTGAAACGCCGGATGAAAAAGGGACCGAAGTCATGCGCATCCTCGTCGTGGACGATGAGCCGCTGGCGCGTCAGCGACTTCGCCGTTACTTGAATCAGTACAACTCATCATTTGCGATCGCGGAAGCGGGGACAGGCTTGCAGGCCGTTGAACTGATAAAAGGGTTTGCTCCCGACATAATACTTCTGGACATCGAGATGCCGGGCCTGTCGGGTTTCGAGGTATTGCAGCAGTTTGAGGAACGCCCTTTTTCTATAATCTTTCAGACTGCTTATGACGAATTCGCGATACGCGCATTCGAAGAGCACGCCTGTGATTATCTTTTGAAGCCCTTCACGCCGGAGCGTTTCGCTCAGGCTCTCGACCACGCGATTACGCGCCGTTCAGACGAAGAGCGGCTGAAATCGCTCGAATCAAAAATCTCTGAAAAGGAAGGTTGTCTGCGAAGATTGACCGTAAAGCAGGGCGGGCGACTGACAGTAGTGGAAGACCGGGACATCACCTGTTTTGTAAGCCGCGATCATTACACCTGTGTCTATTTCGACGGCCAGCGCGAAGGCATATCAGATTTGTCGCTCAATCGTCTTGCCGAACGTCTGGACCCCGCAATTTTCAAGCAGCTACATCGAAACAACATAGTGAAAATATCGGCCATCACATCGGCCTACACTACGCGAGACGGCCAGATGTGGGTCGAGACAAATACGGGGATGCGGCTTCCGGTTTCGCGCAAACATCGCCGGTTCGTGCGAGGGCTGATGCGTGATGCGTGATACGTGATGAGTGAAATAGGAAGTTGCCGGTTTATAGACATCTGCCTGAAAATCACGCATCAGGTATCACGCATCACGAGCTATTTCAGCCCCGAAGGCAATCGGGGTGAAGAGAGCAATTCCTTGAATTCCTCCCATCGCTTTTCCGGGTGGTCTTCGGTTCCGCCCCGGCTTTCGATATAGCGACCTACCATATCGCGGCCCAGATTGTAATTGATTACATAGCTGCGATAAGTGTCAAAGAAACGGACTCGCTGGCGCGCCCGGTCAATAGGCGTCATGGCGTATCTGTTCAGCCATTCAGCCGCCTGATCGGCGTTGATCTTGCCGTTCAGATAACGGCGGGCCGCCTCGTTTCCGGCGTAGCTCAACTCTCCGACAAGGTCTCCAATCGCGTAATACTCTTCGACCTTTGCAGGGTCGAGTCCGGCCAGCGGGAAGAGCACTTCGCGCTCGAAACGCATGCGGTCGTCGCGCGGAAAGGCGACTTCGATTCCGTAATTCGCGCTGCCCTCGGCGATCAGTGACTGCGGGCTGAAGAGCGGGTAGACCGAAAATTCCACCCAGCCGCGCTCTTTTACCAGATGTTGTTCGAGCAGCACGTTATAGACGTGGTGGCCCGGATAACCTTCGTGCGACGCCAGATCGACGGCGCGGTCAATGTAGATAGGCAGGTCCGTGTTTACCTGAATCAGACTGTGGCTGTTGCCCTTGTACCAGTTGTAACCGCTCCACGGCTTGTTTGTGACATACTCGATTTCAAAGCTTTCACCTTCGGGAAGCTCTATGTGCTTACGCGTGCGTGAGCGAGCCTCTTCGATTGCCGCCGTGAATACCGCATTGAGCTTATCTTTCGGTATGATGAAGTCTTTTTTGTATCTCTCGTATCGCTCGATGAGCGTCCCCTCTCCGGGCAGTTTCTTGTCGAGCCGATCAAGTATCGCTTTGAAATGATCTTCGGTGTAGGTAGGCGCTTCGGCATCATATAACGCGCGCGATTCTTCATCGAAAGAGAGCTTTCCGCCACGGAGCATGTGGACACGCGCGCCAAGTGCCTGCAACTGCTTGAGCAGATATTGATGCCTGAGTCTGACGATCTCTTCTTCCTTCGATACGTTCAGCAACTCAAGTTCTTTGATCAACGAATCGGCTTCGCGACTGATCGCCGCGAGCGATCTCTTTTGCCGCTTTGCCTCCGCCTGCCAGGCGGGCGGGCCGTAATAGGCGTCGATGTAGCCTTCGTCGTGCTGGCCTACGGCGAGAGCAAGCTTCGCATAAGATTCCGCGATTCGATTCATCGTCTTTGAAAGAGGCTCCTTTGGCTTCATAGCCTTCCTTTGTGGCGAAGCTGCTAATCCCGCTCCCATCGCCAGCACGCAAACCATAATAAGAGCCGCGCGCCGCAATCTCAAAATCTTATTATTCATTCTCATAACACCCAATAAAAGGGATGAGGGATGAGGGATGAGGGATGAAAAGGACTGTCGGTGAAGGCTCCAACAAACGGTCAAACCAATTAATCGGAATTTTCCCTGAGAGTCCTTTTCATCCCTCATCCCTTATTTCGCCGGTGTGATCACGATGTTGCGGTAGTAGATTTTTTCGTGATCGCCTTGCAGCATCAGCGGGCCGGGTTCGCCCTCGCGGCTGTCGAGCGCGCCGCCTGTGATGCCGGGAATCTCGGCATTGTCTATGATGGTCTCGCCGTTGAGGACTACCGTGACATTGCGGCCCACAAGCGTTATATCATAGGTCTGCCATTCGCCCGGTTTTTTTGCCGGGTTTGATGTAGGCGTGATAAAACCGTAAACGCCGCCGATGCGATGGCTCTCAGGCTCTTTGCCGTAATCGTCCTGTATCTGAACTTCGTGGCGTCCGCGCAGATAGACGCCGCTGTTGCTCTTTTCGACCATCTTGAACTCTACGTGCAGTTTGAAATCCGTGAACTTTCGCTCGGTTATGATGTCTGTGCTGTGAGGCGCGTTTACCATCACGCCGTCTTCGACCTCCCAGGCATTCTTGACGCTCGGGTCGCGCATCCTCCATCCGGTCAGGTCGTGCCCGTTGAATAGCTCTATGGGTTTGCCCCATTTCGGCTCCCCCTTGCGCGCAAGCGAAGGCGCTCTGACGGCGGACCATTTCACGATAGTCCCTTTCGGGTCGGTCGTCGTGCCTTCAAGCATATTTCGCATAAGCTTTGCTTCGAAGCTCAGATCAGATGCGCGCTGCTCGTACTGTATAGGGAGGCTGAATTTAAGCACGCCGTCTGTGTAGGTGACGCTCTTGATCGGTCTCTGGCTGCCGACCTGCCCTACGAATCTGCCTGTGAGATGGTCACCGTCCTGAGTGATCTCGAGCCACGACGGGAAACTCCCGCCTTCGGCCGACTGAACGGTCATATCCCAGCGACCCAGAATCTTGCTTGCGGGAGCGCCCTTCTGTGCTGCCACGCAGGTCGCCGCCGCGGTGAGTAAAGCTATAAAAGTTAAGAAAACACCCGCATTCTTGAACATCGGAATCCTCCTTGAATTATCTGTGATGCGATGCTTTCGGCTCTGCCACATCGCAAAGCCATAAAGTGAGACGATAATAGACGGCCCCGGTCATCCGGCGCAAGGCGGATGATTTCAACTCCCTGCTCAAAGATTATTTCTGAGCCATACGGAAATCATCGGCAGTGTTTTGTCGAGAGGGAGGGAATGGCCCGCCTCAAGCCAGACCACTTTCTTCGGCTGTTTGGCAGTCTCTTGCAGCAGCTTGTTTGCGACTACGGGGACTATCTCGTCTTTCGTGCCGTTGATCATCAACACGGGGCGCGGAGAGATTTTGTCTACGAAATTCAAGGGGTCTGCCGGAGCCATTATGCGCGAGACTTCATCAAAATCGAGATTGGGATTTTCCGCCCTTATTTTCTTCCATACTTCTATCTGAGACACGCGGCTCATCAATCCGCGATCTGCCCCCCCGACAAGCAGAACGGGGCACTTGATCCTCTCTTCCACGCCGCCGAGTATCGCGCCCATGATCGCGCCCATGCTCACGCCGATCAGGGTCACTCGCTTTGAATCTATATCGGATCGCGTCTCAAGATAATCGAGCGCCCGCCGGTAATCGATGACCGTCTGCATGTAGCCGTCTCTCAGACGATAAAAATTTGTGCCGTACATGGGCAGTTTCCCTGCTGCGCGCTCGCCGTGATAGGCCGCGTCCAAAGCCATAACGGCATAGCCCCGCCTGAGCAGATCATAGGCGAACACTTGCGCTGTGATCTTGCTCTGGCCAAGCCCGTGGAGAAAGAATGTGCAGGCAAAAGGGGCTTTCCCCCCGGCTGGAATCCATAGCAGCGCGGGCACTCGTTCGTCGTGCGTGCTCAGGAAAGAGAGCGCGATAAGGCGATGTGGCGGTGAGTTTTCGGAGCCTGCAACCTCGGTGTCCGAACGGATCTTTACATCGAGAGGCAATTGCTTGTCATAATCATAAAACGTGCGAAAGGCGCGAAAGGTAAGCGTGTCTACGGGGTTTCCATCGCTTAAACATCCGACAGGCGCTGACATAATACAAATCACGACAAGCAGCGCCGTTGCGATTTTTGGTCTGTGAGTCATATGCAATCTCCATCGAGCGATTGAGCCGTCAAAAGTGTTTACGAGGTTAAGCCTTAAGAATTCAAACCGTGATGATACTATCCCGCATGACTCCGGGCAAGCGACCCCGGTTCGACCTGCGCATTGGGGAACACCGAACAACTCCGGTGACTTGAACCAACCGCCTCATTCTTTGTATAAGGACAAATTGATGCCCGAAGAATCTCAATTAGAGCCGGAGATGATAACGATTCCCGGAGGCCGTTTTCTGATGGGCTGCGACAGGGGGGCCGCAAGCGAGCGGCCTGTCCATCAAGTCTGGGTCGATGGTTTCGCTATTGCTCGATACGCGCTCACAAATCGCCTCTACCGCGTTTTCATCGAAGAGGCTGGCAGACCATCACCGCAAGGCTTTGAGGATGAGCGATTCAATCACCCCGACCAGCCGGTGACGAGCGTAAGCTGGTTTGACGCTGTCGCGTATTGCGAATGGCTTTCCGCGCGCGCGGGCAAACCGTTCAGACTGCCTACCGAAGCCGAGTGGGAACGGGCAGCGCGAGGCGGACTCGAAGGCAGACTTTACACGTGGGGCGACTCTCTGCCCGAAGACCAGCCGCGTTATTCAGAGTTGTGGCGCACGGGGCCTGAGCGCGCAGGCGGGCGTCCGCCGAATGGTTTTGGTCTGTATGACATTTCCGAGAATGTGCACGAATGGTGCTCGGACTGGTTTGATGCGGATTATTATGGAGTCTCGCCCGAGCGAAACCCTCAAGGCCCGGCTTCGGGCAGGCGTCGAGCCTCGCGTGGAGGTTCGTGGCGTCACCAGATCAAGATCACTCGCGTAGCGGCGCGCAGCAGTATCCCGCCTGAATTCAAGTACGGTGATTACGGATTTCGCCCCGCGATGAGTTTGTGACTTCCGGCTTACGCCCTTGCCGTTTTTGGGAACGCCTTATCCCGCAATCGGACACGCGTGCTGTCTGATCGGCGCTTTAGCATGGTCGGTTGTCCTGCTCCTGCCGCCGCAAATTGCTGTGAAACAATTAATAATCTCAAAATTCAAAATTCAAAACTCAAAACTCAAATCTCAAATCTCGGAGGCGGCACGCGAATTGGTTATCCATTCAGCGGCAATCTCAGACATCGGAGGTTTCGAGCTATGAATACACTCCTTCACGACTTTCGCTATGCTCTTCGGATGATGCTCAAGAGTCCGGGTTTTACGGCGGTAGCGGTGATGGCGCTCGCCCTCGGCATAGGGGCCAACAGCGCGATATTCAGCGTCGTCAACGTCACGCTTCTGCGCCCGCTCCCATACGAAGACCCGGACAGGCTGGTCATCATGTGGGAGAAGGCAAAGATGATGGACACCTCTGTAGCCTATCTCAATTTCGTAGATTGGCGAGACCAGAATCAGGTCTTTGAAAAGATAGCCGCCTCCCGCCGCGACAGCTTTAACCTGACGGGCCGCGACCAACCCGAACGACTTCAAGGCCGCATGGTCTCGGCAGATTTCTTCTCCACTTTTGGAATCAAACCGGCGCTTGGACGTGATTTTCTCGCCGATGAAGACCGGGTAGGCGCAACCCCTGTGGTCATTCTCGATTACGGGTTCTGGCAGCGCAGGTTTGGCGGCGATCCTTCGATTCTGGGAAATCAGCTTACGCTCAATAATAAAAACTTCACCGTCATAGGCATCACCTCGCAAACCTTTCAGTACGGGTCGGGGGCCGATCTGTTTGTTCCCCTCGGCCAGTGGGCCGACCAGTATCAGGAGCGCGGCAACCATCCCGGTATTTACGTAGTGGCGCGACTCAGACCCGGCGTCACCGAAGACGAGGCGCGAGCCGGGATGAATGCCATTCAAGAAAGACTCGGCCAACAGTATCCCCAGTCAAACGCCGAGCGCCAGATTCATCTGACCTCGCTTTACAAAGACACGGTAGGCGACATCCAGCCTATGCTGCTGGTGCTGCTCGGAGCGGTCGCCTTTGTACTCTTGATTGCCTGCGCAAACGTAGCCAACCTGTTGCTGGCCAGGTCTGCCGTGCGTCAGAAAGAGATCGCGATTCGCACGGCGCTTGGCGCGAGCCGCTGGCGCATCATTCGCCAGCTTTTAACCGAAAGCGTCCTGCTGGGGTTGATTGGCGGCGCTTTCGGATTGCTGATAGCGATGTGGGGGACCGATTTTCTGGCATCCTCGATACCGGATGACATCCCTCGGCTCAGACAGGCAAGTATTGATTATAGTGTGCTCGGATTTACATTACTGGTATCCGTGGTCACTGGAATTGTCTTTGGCCTCGTTCCGGCTCTGCAAGCTTCAAGCCTGACTCTGAGCGAATCGCTCAAGGAAGGCGACAGAGGCTCGACAGGCTCGCGTCATCGGGTGCGGGGCGCTCTGGTGATTGCCGAAGTCGCGCTCGCGCTTGTCTTGTTGATAGGCGCGGGGCTGATGATTGAAAGCCTGCTGAAGCTTGGGGACATAAGACCGGGTTTCGATCAGAAAAACCTTTTGACCATGCAGTTGTCGCTTTCCGTCGGCAAAGATGATGGGAAGAAGGTGGCAGATTTCTTTGACCGACTTGAACGAAATGTTCAAAGCCTGCCCGGCGTCGAATCCGTTTCCTTTTCAAATGGGCTCCCTTTTGCCGGGGCCTCGGAGACAAGCTTTTTGATCGAAGGGCGACCTGCCCCCGAGGCGGGGCAGGCCAACATGGCCGTCTTCTACCTGGTGAGCAGCGATTATTTCAAAACGATGGATATCCCTTTGCTCAAAGGCAGATACTTTTCACGTCAGGATAATAAAGACAGCCCGTTCGTCGCCATCATTGACGAAGACCTTGCCGCGACCTACTTCCCCGGTGAAGACCCCATTGGAAAACAGTTTGTATCGAAGGCCCCCGGCATACCGAATTTCGAGATCGTAGGCGTGGTCAAGCATGTAAAGCACTATGGTCTCGACGGCGAAGTGCCGGTTCAGGCACAGCTATACTATGCCTTTGAACAGATTCCCGATCAGTTTCTCGCGATGGTGGCAAGCAACATGAATTTAACCGTGCGGTCTTCGGGCGATCTGATGAGTCTTGCGGGCGCGGTGCGCGAGCAGGTAATCGCTACCGATAGCAACCAGCCCGTCTACGACGTGAAAACCATGGAGCAGCGCCTGGACGAATCAATTGCTACGCAGCGTTTCTCGATGTTTCTGATGAGCATATTCGCGGCCCTGGCGCTTGTCCTGGCCTCAGTAGGAATCTATGGCGTGATGTCATATTCGGTCACACAGCGCACACACGAAATCGGTATACGAATGGCTCTCGGGGCAGAGACTCGCGACATAGTCAAAATGGTAGTGGGGCAGGGAATGACTCTGGCAGGGACAGGCGTCATCGTCGGCCTCGGCGCAGCCTTCGGGCTTACTCGTCTGATGACTACCCTGCTCTACGGAGTGAGCGCCACCGACCCCCTGACCTTTGGAAGCATCTCGCTTTTGCTGGCAATTGTAGCCCTCGCGGCCTGCTACATCCCTGCGCGGCGAGCAACCAGAGTAGACCCGATGATCGCTCTCAGGTACGAATAGCGCATAACGTTCTATTCTCAGCTTTTTGCGGCTATAATTGGCTCAATGTCGAGTAGAAGATTACTGCTGTTGAGCAATTCAAAGAATTACGGCGAGGGCTATCTGGCGCACGCGGAGGCCGCGATAAAAAGCTTTCTGGGCAAACAAATCAAGAAAATCCTGTTTATCCCTTTTGCCGGTGTGCGTATGTCTTTTGACGATTATGCCTCGGGAGTGCGCGACAGGCTTCAGCAGATGGGATACGACCTGGAATCGATTCACGTAGCGGGCGACCCGAAAGATGCTGTCGGTCGCGCCGAAGCCATAGTCGTGGGTGGAGGCAACACTTTTCACCTTTTGCGCGAGCTTTATGAAAGAGACCTGATTGAAATCATACGCGCTCGCGTCTCAGACGGCTTGCCTTATATAGGCTGGAGCGCCGGGTCGAATGTTGCCTGCCCAACCATTTCGACGACCAATGACATGCCCATAGTTCAGCCGCGCAGCTTCCGCGCTTTTGACCTTGTGCCGTTTCAGATCAATCCTCATTACACCGATTTTCACACGCCCCAACATCAGGGCGAAACCAGAGAAGAGCGCCTGCTCGAATACATCGAGGCCAACCCCGGCGTCTATGTCGTCGGACTCAGAGAAGGCAGTATCCTGAAGATCGAAGGCTCAAAAATTGAATTGCTGGGCAATAAGCAGACGCGGATATTCCTGAAAGGTAAGGAAGCGGTCGAATACAGTCCCGATCAATCTTTGCAGTTCCTTTTAGAAAACCGGAGCGGTTAGACAGGATCACGAGAAATCCTGTCAATCCTCTCTGAGAAAGCGGGTTGTTTCATCAAGAAATATATCGAGTTGATCGTGGTGCAGCCAGTGGCCCGCGCGGGGTACTTTGACCAGACGGTAATCCTTGAGCCGCGCCGCGCGTCCGTCGGTCTCGGGGTCTGCGGACCAGCTTTCCATCCCCCAAAACAGAAGGGTCGGGCAATTTACCTGCCCCAGTATTTCGCCCAGGTCTTCCATGTTGTGACCGTAGGGCGCAAACGGGCGGGCATAGTTGTCGAACTTCCATATCAGCGAGCCGTCCGCATTCCAGTTTGTTCCGTGCAGCGTCAGATGCCGAGCCACCTCGTCCGACAGATGCGGGTTGGCTTCTTTCATCCGCGCTACCGCCGCTTCCAGATCAGGATAACTGTGAGGCTCGCGCCTCTCGGTGTTTCTGATAGCTTCGATCCACCCGCGCATTCGTTCAGATGCCGGGGCGAATACCCTGTGTCTGGGCGGCGGCCCAAGCCCTTCGATTGAGACTACCTTGCGCACCCGATCCGGGTATATCCCTGAGTAAAGCAAAACGATGACGCCGCCAAGCGAATGGCCTACGAGGTAGAGGGGAAAGTCGTCTATGATGTCGGCAAGCGCCGATAGATCGAGCACGTGCTCGGCTATCGAGTAGAGCGCGCCCGGTGCCCACTGGCTATTGCCATGCCCGCGCAGGTCCAGCGCGTAAACGTGAAAGTCTTCGCGCAGGCAGCGCGCCACCCAGTCCCAGTTTCGCGCGTGGTCCAGCCCTCCGTGGACGAGGATCAGTGAAGGCTTCCCGTTTTGCCCCCAGTCCCAGAAATGCAGCTTCAGCCGGTGAGAATAATAGTAATGCGATATAGGCTCCAACTCTCAGATCCTCGGAAGGATGAAGGATGAAGGATGAAGGATGAAAACATGTTTTGTTTAATCCTGATAAAAACGGTTCACTCTTTATGAAAGAGTGATGCCCGACATCCGATTTCATCCTTCATCCTTCATCCTTCATCCTTTCAAACTTCCCTCATCCCTTTTAAAAGTTGAATCGCGCCCCGAATTGCAACTGACGCGCAGGCGCAGCCGATGTGAAGGCCAGCGGTCGCGTTGGGAAAAGACCTTCGATGCCGCGCGGGTTCCCGGTGGTGATCGGCGTGGTTCCCACTACATTGTTGATGCCGTTGAAATTGGTCCGGTTGAACAGGTTGAAGGCTTCAACGGTCAACTCAAGGAACCGCCTCTCGCGGCTGAAGAAGCGTCTGCCAAGCCGTACATCCACGGTATAGACAGGCTCGCCCCGGCCCGTGTTGCGCCCGATGTTTGAGCCGGGGTTGCACGGGGCGGTGGAGCTTTCGCGTACGCAGGGCCGGTCGCTTTGCGAGCGCCCGTCGGCGTTTGCGTCGGAGCCGAGCAGCAGGTTGAAGGGCCTGCCGCTTCCGGCTATGAAGATCGGCGAAAAGACCCATTCGCCAAAGATTTTGTCCAGGGCCGAATCGCCTTCAAGCGGGCTTTGAAACACGCCGCTGAAGACAAACCTGTGCCTCTGATCGAAGGCCGAAAGCGACCGGTCGGCCCTGAAATCCAGCGGATTCTGCGCCGAAAAGTCGCTGTTGAAATCCGTCACTTCGTCTATCGTCTTCGAGTAGGTGTAGTTTGTGTTTATGCTGTAACGGTTTGAGAACCGCTTGGTCACTTGAATCGTGCCCGCGTGATAGAAGGAACTCGCGGTCGATTCGTAACGGTTGTCCTGAAGTATGAGCGGGTTGCGGAAGTCGCTTGTGAGGCCTGCCGCAGCCTGTGCAGCGGACGGGAAGCGGATAAACGACCCTGTGCCCGATAACGGATTGATTGGCCCGGTCATCTTGAACTGATTCACATCGCGGTTGCGCGTGATGTGCAGCCCCCGGTTGAACAGATAACTCACTTCGGTTGAAAATCCTCCGCCGAGGTCGCGCTGTACGGCAAGGCTCGCCTGCTCGGTGTAGGGGTTTTCATAGTTGTCGCCTGCGCGGAAACGAACCTCAAGAGGTTTGCCCGGCCCCGGCACAAGTCCGAACTGCAAAAGATCGGAAGCCTCTATCGTGCGGTGGCCTATCACTCCCTGCGCGAGCAACGTCTGGTAAATCGCAAACGAGGTGGGAAGACCTAAGGCGTTTGATGTGGCGGTGGCAAGAACGATATTTATGTTGCTCGGATCGCCTGACCCGCTAAGCTCGTTGACCACGTTGACGATCTGGTTGTCAATCTGCCCGGTGAATATTCCAAACCCGCCGCGAATAGCGGTCTTCCCATCCGACCAGGGGTCCCAGGCAAAACCGACGCGCGGTTGAAAATTATTGGTGTCTGTCTCGAAAGGCGCGACATCATCTTCAAGGAAATAACGCAATCCGAAATTGAAGGTAAAGTTGGGACGCACTTTCCAGGTATCCTGCCCGTAGGCGGCATAGCGATAGCTGAAGGCATCGAATCCCGACTCGCCAAAGCCCTGCTGATAGACTATAGGCAGATTCAGATTGAACGATTGAAGCGCGGTGATCGGCGAGCCGATTATTCCGAGCAGATCGGTGCGGCCCTGCGCGGTCAGAAACGGTATCAATTGCGCCTGAACGCTTGCCGGGATCAGCAGCCCCAGCGGCAACGCGGTCCCGAAATTGAACCGCCCGCCGAAGAAAGTCTGAGAGTTTGAAGAGTTGTCTATGGCCTGAAACTGGCCTCCAAACTTGAAGGTGTGAGCGCCCAACACTTTTGAAAAATTATCGCTGATCTCATAGCGGCGCTCGATGGCGCGCGAAGGCAGGAATATGTCGCGCCCGAAATTGCCGAATCCTTCTATGTTGAATTCCGGCCCTACGGTGTCGTTGGGCAACACGTCGTTTTTCAGATAGCTAGCCTGCGCTTTTATCTCGTTTATAGTCGTGGGGCTGAAAAGGTGAGTCTCGGACAATAACAGCCCCGTAGAAAACGTCGCTATTTCACGCCCTCGCGAAACGGCCGTCAGCGCTCCGGCCGCCTGATTATCAAACTTCGACTTGTTGAAGTTGAAACGAAGATACCCGCTATCGGTCTGGCTGAATGTATGATCTACGCGGAACGAGCCTACCGTGTCATAAGAGTCGAAGGGAAACTGCCCGCTGGCATCCTGAAACAGTTGAACCGTTCCCGGAAAATTCCGCGTGTTCAGCGCGCCTCTGAGACCTGCCGACAGGGCCGCAAACGGCGTGTTGTCGAGGAAGTCAAAGAGCGTATCCTGCGACGGAGTTATATCGAATATGGTCGGATCATTGACCAGATTCACAAAACTGGTTTGCTTTTGCTTCAACGCTTCGAGAGAGCCGAAGAAAAATGTCTTGTCCTGGCTCAGCGGGCCGCCGATTGATCCGCCGAATTGCTGGCGGTTGAACGGCGATATACCGTTGGGATTGAAGTCAAATGCATTGCGCGCATCGAATGTATCGTCGCGGAAATACCCGAAGATGCTGCCGTGATACTCATTCGAGCCGGTCTTGGAGACTATGTTGACCACGCCGCCCGATGCGCCGCCGTATTCCGCGTTGTAGCTGTTGCGATTGACCTGAAACTCCTGCACTCCCTCCTGCGCTACGACCTCACGCGCCGCGCCGGAGTTTGTGTCGGCCGCCGCGCCGTCAACCATGATCGAGTTTCCCCGTCCGTTGTTGCCGCCAAAGGAGAGCCCCGTTTGCGGCGTCTGGGCTACGCGGAAATCCGAAGAATCGTTTATGTTGTCCGAATCGGTTACGCCCGGAGTCAACAACACGAAATCGAGAAAATTCCGCCGGTTGATCGGCAGATTATCTATCTGCACTTCGTTGATGACCGAAGATTGCTGAGTCCGTTCTACTTCGACCACGTCGCTGGTCGCCGTTATGTTGACTTCGGCCGTCACGCCTTCGACCGTCATCACGACGGGGATTCTCGCTACCTGGCCTACATCGAGCGTCAGATTAGACAAGGTTTTGGTTGCGAAGCCGCTAGCCTCGACCTTCATATTGTATGTGGCTGGAAGCAGAGCGAGAATACTATAGCTGCCGCCCTCATCGGTCGTGACCGTGCGGGTAGTGCCTTTCCCCACATCGGTGACCGAAACCGTAGCTCCGGCAATCACAGCGCCCGACGCATCTGTGACCTGACCGCGCACTTCCGCCGTTGAGACTGATGCCTGTGCAAAAACCGCATCCACCCTGACGTTTAGCGCGAGAATTAAGACTAGAGTGAGCGTCTTCATGAACTTCATATGGTTATTCTCCTTACTAAGAAATGAACCCAATTATAGCCGGGCACGGTCTAAAAAGGGTAGGCTCTTTGGTAATTTAAGTCAAGCGCGCCTCTTTCAACGCCTGTTGACTAAATCCAGTGTCTCGAAGGGGTTCGGACCTGCCTGCAAGTATCAGACATCAGATGTGCTCTGAGATCTCAAATCTCAGAGCACGGCCGTCTCGTGCAACAATCGGCCTTCGGCGAATCTTTCGGCTCCAAGCGGTGTAGCGTCGAGCAGGCGCGTTTCTTTGCTCATAATCAAATCAGAGATTATGCGGCCCGTGGCTGGTGAATGCATAACGCCATGCCCGCTAAACCCGTTTGCCAGATACAATCCTTCCACTCCCGGGGCGGGGCCAATGATTGCGTGATGATCGGGCGTCATCTCATACAATCCGGCCCAGCAGCGTCGCGGATTCACTTCGGCCTCGGCAAAGCACGGTATTCGCTTGACGGCTCGCACGAGCACTTTTTCAATAAACTCCTGATCGAAACCCGTATTGAAGCTGAAATTCTCTTCCGGGTCGGGCCACGCCATCATGTAGCCCGAGCCTTCGGGTCTGAAATGAAAACCGCTCGACATATCAACGACCATAGGCAGGCGGGCGGGCAGAAGGTCAAAGGCTTCGGTGTTGACGATCTGGCGGCGAAGCGGAGATACGGGAATCTCTATGCCTGCAAGTCGGGCGACCAGAGCCGCCCACGGGCCTGCCGCGTTGACGACGACGCCTGTCGAGATGCGCCCGCGACTGGTTGTGACCCCTTTTACGCGGTCTCCTTCCAGATCGATTCCGATCACTTCGGTATCGAGATGGATTTTTGCGCCTCGATTGCGCGCGCAGGTCATAAATCCGCGCATGATAATGTAAGGATCGACGAAACCATCCGTCGGGCAGAAAGTAGCCCCCAACACATCCTCGCCCGATAATTGCGGGATGATTTCGAGCACATCTTCACGCGAAAGCAATTCTACATTTGTAAGCCCCAGCCCTTGCTGGCGTTTGCGGTTTGCCTTGAGGTAGTCCAGATGGGGCTCGGTTGTGGCTATGAAAAGATAGCCGTGAGGTTTGTAGCTCGCGTCGTCGCCGGTCATCTCTTCGAAATGATTGAAGAAATCAATCGAGTAGAGCGACATCTGCACATTGATCGGGGTAGAGAATTGCGCCCGCACCCCGCCCGCGCTTTTGCCCGTGGAGCAGAGTCCCTGTTGCGACTCGCGTTCAAGTACTACAACGCGGGCGCAGCCCGCCTCTGTCAGGTGATAGGCAATGCTCGATCCGACAATGCCTCCGCCAATGATTACCACATCCGCAGTCTCAGTCATATAGTCTTCGCCTCGATAATCGATTATCTATGTGGCGCGGCCTGCGCGCCAGCCTTTTGACGTGGGTTCGCCTTTTATATTATGCTCAATTGTAAGGAGTCAGGGTTTATGAAAAACAGGGTGATGCTGCTATTTATGGTTGCTGTAATCGCGGCAGCATCGCTTGCGGGCGGCTATTACGAATCCTCGCGCGCAAATCATGCGACCGCGACCGAATCCATAGTCCCTTATGATCTGTCCAGAGAGTTTGAAGAGGCGCTCAACGCGGTTCAGGACAACTACGCCGGGAAGGCTGACCTTGAGATATTGGGCAAGAACTCGATACAGGGGATGCTTTCCACGCTCGACCCGCATTCGGCTTTCTTCACAAAAGCGGAATTCGACGATCTTCAAACCGAGACCCGAAGCCGAATCTACGGCATCGGGGTGACGATTCAAAAACGCTATGATCGGGTCTATATAATTTCGGTGGTGCCCGAAGGTCCGGCTGCGAAGGCGGGTCTGCGTTACGGCGATGCCGTGGTGGCTGTTGACGGCCAGAATGCCGAAGAGTGGACGGCCGATCAGGTGATGCATCGCGTGCGCGGCGAGCTTGGCGAAGTTGTCGAACTGACGGTTCAGCGGGCGGGCGCGCCAAACCCCATCATCGTCCCGCTTCGCCGCGACGAAGTGAGATTGCCTTCGGTCAGAAACGCATTCATGGTGGGAAAGACCGGCATCGGGTATATTGCGCTCACAGGCGGTTTTTCCAGCAAGACTTCGGAAGAACTGACAGCAGCGCTCGATCAGTTGAATAAAGAAGGAATGCGGCAACTCGTACTCGACCTTCGCGGCAACGTGGGCGGTTTGCTCGATCAGGCCATCGAGGTAGCGCAGAAGTTTCTGGCCCCGGGTTTGAAGATACTCGACCAGCGCGGGCGCGATTCGCGCGGCGAGCGCACATATGAAGTGCCCTTAAACAACGAACCTGAAACGATGCCTATGGTTCTGTTGATAAATCGCGGGACCGCTTCGGCATCCGAGATCGTAGTGGGCGCGCTACAGGACCACGACCGTGCCCTGATAGTGGGCGAAAACAGCTTTGGAAAAGGGCTTGTGCAAAGCGTCATCCGGTTGTGGGGAGGCGCGGGACTTACGCTTACGACTGCGAAGTATTACACGCCGACCGGACGCCTGATTCAACGCGATTATTCAAAGGTCAGCTTCTACGATTATTACAACAACCGGACCGAAGACGAAGAAGGTATCAAGAGCGCGCCACACGGAGACGCGCTTCAGACCGACCTCGGACGCACGGTTTATGGTGGTGGCGGCATTACTCCCGATATTGAAGTGAAATCGCCCGAGACCGGAGTTGTGCGGCGCAAGCTCTTTTACGGAGCCTTCGATTTCGTGCGCCAGCTTGTCCAGGGGCAGATAGCCGGGATGCGTCAGTATCGCATCTCCGAGACATCGAATAATCCACAGCCTACTGAGGAAGACCTCAATCGCTATCCCGTGACCGAAGAGATGTTAGCGGCCTTCCGGCAGCATATTTCAACCCGCCCGCAATTCAATGTCACCGACGAGCAATTTACGGCTAATCTGAATTACATTCGTTCCCAGATACGGCGCGAGATCGTCACTGCCGCCTACGGCCCGGAAGCGGGCGATCAGGTTTATCTGTTATCCGATGATGTTCAGATGCTCAAGGCGCTCGACTCGCTCGATCAGGCCCGTATGCTGGCCGACAACGCGCAGCGCGCAAGAGCAGATAGGCAGTAGCGGGGGCCAGGGGTCGGGGGCCGGGGGTCGGTAGTCCTGGAGTCGAGAGGAATCTGATCTCTGGAAATCCGCCGTCTTCCCAACCATTCAAATTCGAACAGACCAGTCGCTATCGGCTCGGGTTTGCCTCTATCTTAAATAATCTTCAAGCTGGACCGATTGATCGGTCTTCTCATCCCGGTACTTGATAATGATGGGCGTGTAGACGGAAAGGCCGAGTTCAGCGCCCCGGCCTTTGGTGATGGCGCGTGAGCCGGGAACTACGACCGCGCCCGCCGGGATTTCAAGCGGCTGGTCGGCGGTCTTGCGATAGACCTGATCGCGCGCCAGATCGTAGACCGGAGTGCCGCCCGTCAGTATCGTGCCCGCCGCAAGCACGGCGCGTTCGCGCACGATAGCGCCCTCATACACCCCGCAATTGCCGCCCACCAGCACATCGTCTTCGATTATTACGGGCATCTCGCCTATGGGCTCAAGCACGCCGCCTATTTGCGCGGCAGCAGATAAATGGACCCGCTTTCCCACCTGCGCGCATGAACCTACCAGCGCGTGCGAATCAATCATCGTTTCGTCGTCAACGTATGCGCCTGCGTTTACAAACATCGGCGGCATGCAGGTGACGCCGCGCCCTATATAGCAGCCGTCGCGGATTGAAGACCCGCCCGGAACGATTCGCACGCCGTCGTTGATTGAGATGCGCTTGAGCGGAAATGTGTGCTTGTCGTAGTAGCGGAACTGAAAGCCGGTAGAAAAATTCTCGACGCGCCCAAGGCGAAATCCGAGAAGGATTCCCTGTTTGACCCAGCGATTCACTCTCCATCGGCCGTCAACTTTTTCCGCCGCTCGCGCCTCGCCCCGATTGAGCTTCTGTTTGAATTCATCAAACAGGCGGTAATGCTCATCCGTAAATTCATCGGCCCCGCTGTCAAAAAGCTCTTTGATTTTTTCGGCTAACTCCATATTCTCCATCGGACGTCTTCTTTATGGACACCATTTTATGAGCGCCAGGCTCTGTTAAAGGCGCAGAGCAGGCAACGGTTTCGGATTTAATCCTGATCAGACCAGTTTCAGATCAACCAGAATTGAGCGCAGTCTCTCTTTTGTTTCGGCCTGAACCGGAACCATCGGCAGGCGATAGACCTCTTTGATCCTGCCCATCAGGGCAAGCCCCGCCTTGACCGGGCCGGGATTTGGTTCGATGAAGTTTGCCTTCATCAACGGGAATAATTCCCGGTTAAGCCTCCGCGCCTCGTCCCAGTCATTTTCAAGACATGCTCTTGTGAGCGCCGTTATCTGGCGGGGCGCTTGATTTGATGCGACCGATATCACTCCCGCCCCGCCGAGCGCCATCAAAGGCAGGGTGATCGAATCGTCACCTGAAAGTATCTTGAACCCCTCGGGTGCGCGGGTGGCGATCTCGGCGATCTGCGATATGTCGCCCGATGCCTCCTTGACTCCGACGATGTTTGCGATCTCGGCCAGCCGCAGAAGGGTATCGGGCAGTATGTTGACCGAGGTTCGCGGCGGCACATTGTAAACAATAACGGGCAAGTCGGTGGCTTCGGCTACGGCGCGAAAGTGCTGATAGACGCCTTCCTGATTCGGTTTGTTGTAATAAGGCGAAACCGAAAGCAGCCCGCGCACACCCAATCGCTCATACTCTCTGGCAAGCTCTATGACGTGAGCCGTATTATTGCCGCCCGCTCCGGCGATGACCTGCACGCGTCCGCGAGCCTCCTGCAATACTATCTCGACCACGCGGCGTTGTTCCTCATCGCTCATCGTGGCGCTTTCGCCGGTAGTGCCGCAGGGGACCAGAAAATCTATGCCCTCTGTAATCTGGAACTCGACAAGGCGGCGCAATGCCTCCTCGTCAATAGATAAATCTTCCTTGAACGGTGTTACAAGAGCCGTCCCGCATCCTCTCAAATTCGCAATCTCAAGCATCGTCTTTTTCCTTTCGATGATGCGATCACTGATACGTGAAAAGTGATACGTGATGCGTGATGCGTGATTGGTGAGATCTGCACGTGACTGGGAAAAGCCTTTCGTCTCAAAGTCACGAATCACGAATCACGTATCGCTTTTCAACTGTTCGCTTATCACTTCTGAGAATTCATAAAAGCCTTTGCGATCCGCTATCCAGCGGGCGGCAAGTATTGCGCCTTCCGCAAACCCCGCGCGGTTGCGCGCCGTGTGAGTGATTTCAAGAGTATCGGCTTCGGAATCGAACCCGACCGTGTGTGTGCCCGGAATGTAACCGGCGCGTGTGCTGGCAGTAGGCGTTTCGCAGCCGTATTCGGCTTCGACTATTCGCTTCAGAAAGATGGCCGTGCCCGACGGCGCATCTTTCTTGAATTTGTGATGGGCCTCTTCGATGAATGGATCGTAAATCGAAAACCGGCTGAATAGCTGGGAAGCGCGCCGCACGATCTGAAACATCAGATTGACGCCGATGCTGAAATTCGAGCCGTAGACAAATCCGATTTCAACCTCTTCCACAATCCGGCGGGCTTCATCCATCCGGTCGTACCAGCCCGTAGTGCCCACGACCATCGAACGGCCCGCACCTGCTACGAGCCTGATATTTTCAATCACTGCGCCAGGTTCCGAAAAATCTACGCATACCCGGGCATCGGTGATTTGACCGCGCGAACCGGCAACGGGGTCAATGACACAGGCGACCTCGATGCCGTTCCTCTGAGCGGCCTCTTCAACCATCCGCCCCATCTTGCCGTATCCAAGCAGTGCTATTTTCATAATCAGGGGTCAGGGATCAGGGTCAGGGATCAGGGCGAGAAGGCTTTCACCGGCCCCCGACCCCTGGCCCCTGTTAAAACACGCATTCAGTGTTGACCGCGAGCCGCCGGACTTCGCCGCTCGACGGCTGGTAAATTATCGATTCGACGCTGTCATCAGCGCGGCGCAGTTGATAAGCGATTCCAGACGCGCAGACCAGATAGTAAGAGCTTCTGGTCCATTTCTCGACGCATCGTTTGAAATCGCGTGTGAGCTTGAGTTCGTCACGCGAAATCGTGCCGCCGGGTTTGAAGTAGATTGTAAAGACCTTGCCTATCATCGAGCGCGGGGCGCGATACTCCTTCGCAAGAGTCGGAGTCAGATAAGAGAAAGTCACCTCGCCGCCTTCCACTTCAAAAGGGCCGGTCAACATCCCATCTGACGGGTCGGAGTCCAGTTCAAGGACTCTGGCCACATCGGCTGACGACGATCTGAGAGGCGTAATGCCTCGCCATGAGTTTCTGGATGAGTTTCTGGATGAGTTTCTGGATGAGTTTCTGGATGAGTTTCTGGCCGCCGCCGAATTTGGCTCGGCCATATGAACGGAAACGAGTGCGATCCCAAGAGCGAAGATTGCGCCTGCTCGAAGAAATGATTTCGATATTATTGCCATGAAATTCTGATCTTCCATCTTATCAATAGTAACGCTGGAGCTATTAATGATACGCGAACTACCCGCGAAGAGCCAAACTTCTGTAAAGAGTTTAGCAGTTGCCACAAAGACACAGAGACAGAGAAAAGAGAACAAAAATTTCTATGTCTCTGTGGCGAACAATCTCTCTTTTTGAATTTAGATCACTCAAACACCTGTGGGTCGAGCTTGTCGAAAAATATCTCGTGCAATCTGGCTATCACGGTTTCTACATCGTGATCGGCAACGATGAAACTCATGCTGATTGGCGAAGAGCCGTGCATTATCACTCCAAGCCTCGTCTCTTCAATCGCCTTAAAGACGCGGGCCGTAAGCTTCGGGTCGCTGCCCAGTTCCTGACCTACTAAAGACACGATAGCCCTGTTTGACTCTACGCTGACGCGGGCAAATCTCGATAATTCTTCGATCAGGCTGCGTTCGTCTCCATCGGCAATCGCGATTGAGTCCACCGCAAGCGCCGCCCGCGAAGCCGAAACAGCCGTCAGTAGCGGGCGTATGCGTCGCCTGCTGAGCACATCAAAAAGTGTTCTCAGAAAATCGTCGGAGGAAACGGCAAGCATCTGCTCGGGGCTTGTCTCATAGGCGACGTTGATTACGCTCACGGGGCGTTTGTAGGCTATCGATTTTATCAGGTTCGCGCACGCCGGGGCCGATGCGTTTATGGACGTGCCTGTAGCCGTGGGCCGTTTCGAATTGTAAATATGGACGGAGATATTTTTGCGCGCTGCCGGGTAGATCGCTTTGGGGTGGAGCACCTTCGCCCCGAAATAAGTCAGCTCTCCCGCCTCGGCAAACGTACAGGTTTTCACCGTGCGAGCGCCCGCAAAGACGGCGGGGTCGGCGGTCATCAACCCCGATACGTCTTTCCATATCTGAATGTCTGCGGCCTCCATCGCCGCGCCTACGATGGCCGCCGTGTAATCTGAACCTTCGAAGCCAAGCGTAGTGGTTGCGCCCGCTCGGGTAGAGCCGATAAACCCCTGAATTACAGGAACCTCGCCGCGTTCGATTGCCGGAGCTATCGTCTCTTTAATCAGCTGGTTTGTGATTTCGAAAAGCGGAGAGGCTTCGCCAAAGCGATCATCGGTCTTGATAAACTCGCGCGAGTCGAGAAGACGTGCGAGGATGCCTCTTTCATTTATCGCGCCCGCGACTATCGCCGAAGAGAGCAACTCTCCGTAAGAGAGAATCTTATCAAGACCGCGCGGCGGCACTTCTCCGAGGATCGCCAATCCTTCGAGAAGCTTCTTTAACTCGTCAAAGTACCGGTCAATCAGATCGAAGGTTTCACGAGCGCTCGATGTGCCGATCAGTCGGCGCGCTTCGCTTGTGTGGCGGGCCTTTAGGTCGGCTACTATCCCGAGGGTTGTGCGGCTGTCGCCCGCCGCCGAGTGCTCGGCCGCCTGAAGCAGTTTGCGCGTAGTCTTTCCCATCGCCGAGACCACTACGACGGGTCTGAGCGAAAGCCGCTCCCGGATTATCTGGGCCACGCGCTCGACCGAGGCGGCATCCTCAACCGAGGTGCCGCCAAATTTCATCACTATCATAAGCTTTTCAGATTCTCTGTCAGATTGAGCCTATTGCAGATAGCCTTTGGCCTTCATCAATTCGGCGTTAAGGATGGCGGCCCCGGCTGCACCCCTTATCGTGTTGTGGGAAAGGACTACGAAACGAATATCGAAGACCGGGCACGTACGCACGCGCCCGACGACTGCGCTCATGCCGTGCCCCGCGTCGCGGTCGAATCGGGGCTGCGGACGGTCGCGCTCATCCGTCACTATCACGGGGCGGGTGGGTGCGGTCGGCAGTTTCAACTCTTGCGGAAGCGCGCTGAAACCGGCGAGCGCCTGTGCCACTTCTTCGGGAGAGGCTTTCTTTTCCAACTCGACCGACACGCATTCCATATGACCGTCTTCGACAAAGACGCGATTCGTATGCGCGCTGATGGCAAAATCGGCGAAGCGAATCCGATCAGCGTCGAGCGAGCCCATTATTTTGCGCGGTTCGGTTTCGACCTTATCTTCTTCGCCGCCGATGAAGGGGATCACGTTGCCAAGCATGTCTATCGCTGAAATTCCGGGATAACCCGCGCCCGATATCGCCTGCATGGTTGCGACTATCAGACGACGCACGCCGAATGTATAGTGAATCGGGGCGAGCGCCATCACAAGCCCAATCGTAGAGCAGTTGGGATTTGTCACGATAGCGCCGGTCCAGTTGCGCGCCCGGCGCTGCGCCTCTATCAGGCCCAGATGGTCGGGATTGATCTCCGGCACAAGCAGAGGCACGTCTTCATCCATGCGATGATTCTTCGAGTTGCTGAGAACGAGATAACCCGCGCGGGCAAAATCCTCTTCGACCTCGCCGGCAACCGATGAGTCGAGGCCGGAAAATACCAGCCTACAATCAAGACCCGGCTCGCACGCTTTGACCTGTTTTTCTTTGATCTTTTCGGGGATAGGCGTGTACTGCCGCCACGTGGTTGCGTCTTTGTATTTCTTGCCCACCGAGCGGTCCGAAGCGGCTATCTCGGTAAGCTCGAACCAGGGATGGTTCTCAAGCAGCATGATAAATTTTTGCCCGACCGCCCCGGTCGCGCCTAACACCCCGACGGGTATCTTGTTTGCCATCAGATGCACACCCCTTTGGAGGGATGAGGGATGAGGGATGAAAAGGACCGTCAGGGTAGCTCTCGATTATAAGGTCAACCGCATTAATCGAAATGTTTCCCCAGAGTCCTTTTCATCCCTCATCCCTCATCCCTCATCCCTTCTGTAGTCTTGTTACCATCTCTGCGTAAGCGTCTACGGCCGCGGAGAGTTCTCGCTTAGAGATTTTCTCATGCGCCGTGTGCGCGTCAAGTATGGAGCCGGGGCCAAACAGTACGGGTCTGCCCCATCGGTTCAAAAGCGGTATATCGGTTGTGAACGACACCACGTCTGTGTCGAACCCTGCGACTCGCTCCGTAAAGACGGGGTCGCAGGCAAATGTGTATTCCACTTCGGCTCGATCCTTGATTACGCGCTCTATGATGCGCTTGAGCGCATCTGTGCTGCTTACGACGCGAAACATTAATTCGGCCTCCGCCATAGGAGGTATGACGTTGGCCGCGACTCCGCCTTTGATGACGCCTATATTCATCGTAGTGGGGCCAAGCGTCTCGTCCGTGGGCATAGGCTCGCGCTTGAGGTCAGCGAGAATTTCGAGCAGTTTGTCCACAGCCGACACTCCCATCTCGGGGTAGGCGGAATGGGCTGCGCGTCCCGTGACCTTGATCAGGGCGCGAAGCGCGCCTTTCGACCCCAGCGCGATACGAGAGCGGGTCGGCTCGCCGTTTATCAAGAAGCGCGAGCGGTTCGCTATGGCATTGGCCTCAAGTGCTCCGGGGCTGCTTGCCTCTTCGCCCACCACAAACAGCAATCCGAAATCCACGGTGCCCCTCTCTTTTAACTTCTCGGCCGCCTTTATCATCGCCGCGATTATGCCCTTGGCGTCGCAGGCACCGCGACCGTAAATATACTCCTCGTCTTCTCTGAATTCGATGTAAGGCGGCACGGTGTCGCTGTGCGTTGACATCACGACAACGGGGTCGCCGAGGCGTGCGTAAACATTTGACCGGTTGTCGGCTACGGGCTGGAGCTCCACTTCAAACCCGGCGCGAATCAGATACTCGGCCAGAAACTCGACGACATCCTCTTCGTCGCCGCTGATGGATGGAATGGCAATCAAATGCCTGGTCAACTCAAATACGTGCATAGTCTTTTTATTGATCCAATCGTTTGGTGAGACTTATTCCTTCGAAGCGCCGGGAACTTATTCCGAGTTCGTGAGTGCGCCCACAATTGCGCCCGCAGGTCTTCCGTTATGTTCTGGATGGGACTCCGCGCGATAAGGCTCGTAACAGAGCCGACATCGCGCTTCATAAGAAACATCGCCTATCTCGATCTGTGAATCGCCGCCCGAAACCCGTTGCGTGTAATGCGCAAGCCCTCCACAGCGTACGCAGACGGCGTGCATCTTTGAGACGTATTCCGCCACCGCAAGAAGCGCCGGCATTGGGCCAAAGGGTCGGCGCAGGTAGTCCTGATCAAGCCCGGCCGCAATCACGCGCACGCCCGCATCGGCCATCTCCATGCAGACATCCAGTATGGGGTCGTCAAAAAATTGCACCTCGTCTATGCCGATTACCTTTACGCCGAACGAGATGTTGGCGCGAAGCTCGGATGCGTTGCCGACGGCCAGGGCGTCGAGCCCGCGATTGTCCCGCGAGATGATTCGCTTACCGTCGAAGCGGTTGTCGATCGCGGGTTTGAAAATCTGCGTGCGCTGGCGTGCTATCTCGGCGCGTCGTATGCGGCGAATCAATTCTTCGCTCTTGCCGCTGAACATGCCGCCTGTGATTACCTCTATCCAACCTCCCCTCGGGTTGAGTCCGTCCATCAATCCCTCTCTCCTTAATTGAGTCTGCCCTGCAATTTTCTAAACGCCCGGATCGCGAGCCTGTAATCCGGGTTCAAATCGATGGCCGCCTTGTACTCTCTGATCGCATCCCAGAGCCTGCCCTGCGCTTCATAGACCCGGCCCAGATTGAAACACGGGTAAAAATACGCCTCATAGCGCGCGGCTTTCTTTGCTCGTTCGAGCCACTCGACCGCGCCGTAGGTCTCTCCTTTTTCGATCAGGTACGCGCCGATGTCGTTATACGGGTTCCCAAAGTCGGGGTCAACCTCGATGGCCCGGTGACACTCTTCTATAGCCCGGTCAACCATCCCCATAAATGAATAGGTCCAGCCGCGAAAGGTGTAGGCTTCGGCCGTAGGGTAAGTCTCTATTGACTGAGTGTAGAGGTCAATCGCTTCGTCCAGATCGCCGCGCATTTGCGCCTCGTAGGCCTCCTGAAAGAAGCGAAGCGCCTCGCGCTTTGAAGCCATCTGTTGTTCGTCCAGCACCTCTTCTCTGCCAAAGGGCATATTGCCGGTTCCGGTATCGAGCGCCAGCCGTTGCGCTTTGCTTTCCGTCTGTTCTGTTTCGCTCTTTTCGGTCATCGCTCGATCCTCAATCGCGCATTACACATAATTATTTGCTATTGCGGCACTTACTATTGCGGCGGCCTGACCTGTCCGCGATGGCAGGTATAACACGAGATGCGGGCAGCGCCCAGCTTTTCGTTGTCGGTGCGCACGAGGGCGATCATCTTGCGGGCCATCTGTTTTTCGGGTTTGTCGTCTTTTTCCCACTGATCCTTTATGTGGCAGTGAGTGCAATCGACGCCGAGCGAGCCTTTGAAGGCAAACATGATTTTCATCAACCGATCCGAGGGTATCCCTTTGAGCAGCTGGATGTTTTTATACTTTTGCTCGGCCCGCTCCTCCTTGCTGTCGGCGGGGAGCGGATCGAGCGAAGGCAATACAACCGATCCGCTTGTTTCGGCGGCAGGCATCGAAGGCGTTCCTTCGGTCCCGGTGCCAGGCGGCAGCGGCGGCGCTTGAGTCGGCGCGCTGTCGAGTGGGGGATGCCCCGGCGGCAGTTCGGGGCTGCTGCTGCTGTTTACGGATTCCGATGAGGCTCCGTTTGTAGCGACCGTCTGTTGAGCCGCGCCCGTGCCCGCGCCTGTCCAGTTCGCCACCAGAAATCCCAGAACTATTCCAGCCACTATGCCGATTACCACATAGCTGATGTATTCCTTACGCATTCCTCAAGCTCCAGTTTCTATCAGGTTTCCAATTGACTCGTGTCGGTTTTGACTCTTTAGAGAGCCGACAATATAATAGTGATCGTTCCAATCAAGCATCATTCTAGCACAGCGCGCGAAACAGATTGAAGGAGAAGAAAACATCAATGTTGCCAAAGGCAGGAGAGAAGGCCCCATCTTTTAATGTGAAGGACGGCGAGGGTCGTCGGGTAAAGCTGTCTAATTTCAAAGGCAAGCGGGTAGTTCTCTATTTTTACCCGCGAGATAATACCTCTGGCTGCACGAAAGAGGCGTGCGGATTCCAGGCCGATCTGGCCGAATTCGAGCGAAGAAACAGTGTCGTGCTCGGCGTCTCTACCGATGACGAGCGCTCGCATCAGAAATTTAGCGAAAAATTTGGCCTGAACTTCCCCCTGCTCGTGGATACCGATCACAAACTTGCTGAAAGTTACGGCGTGTGGCAGGAGAAAAGCATGTACGGGCGTAAATACTGGGGCATCAAGCGAATCACCTTTATCATTGATGAAAAGGGACGCATCGCCCGCGTGTTTGAGAAAGTCAGCCCCGCCACTCACAGCCGTGAGGTCCTTGACGCGCTCGACGATATGGAGAATTAATCCATCGCTCGTCATCCATTGTCAGTAGTATTTTGCGGGTGATCTTGAAGCCGTAACGAATCTGATCCGCGAAGGTCGGTCGTCTCTTACCGCTGGCCTGACCGGGTATATTAAATCCGACAAGGGTGTCTCAGATGAAAATTAGTAAATTTCTCGTTTCTTTTATCCTGCTGGTGGCGGTCTGCTCGTGCGCGCCGCGACCAAAGCCCTATGCCGGGTTGAAACGAGAAGCGAAATGGAGAGCCCTACACCTGCTCGATTACACAACTGACGGTGATCTGGAAACGCTGGGCAAAAATATACCTGAACTTGCCGATATGGGAGTCAATGTGATCGTTTTTGAGGTTGATTACCATTTTGATTTCAAGTCACACCCGGAGCTTCGCCAGGGTAGCAACCCTATCACGAAGGAAGGAGCCCGCAAGTTTGCCGAAACCTGCCGCAGATCGGGGATCAGATTGATTCCCGAGTTTCAATGCCTCGGTCATCAGTCCTGGAAATCGGAGACCTTCCCGCTTCTGACCGTCTATCCTCAATTCGATTTGACCCCGGGAGCCTTCCCCGAAAACAAGGATATATATTGCCGGGAATGGGACCCCTTGAACCGGGAAGTCAACCGTATCGTCTTCGAATTGATCGATGAAATTATTGCCGCCTTTGAAGCCGATGCGCTACACGTGGGGATGGACGAAGTCTTTTTGCTCGGTTCGGAGCATTCTCCAACGACCAGAGGCAAAAACCCGGCGGAGCTTTTTGCCCGAGCGGTCAACGATATTTACGATCATCTTGTAAAGAAACGCCACGTGGAAATGTTGATGTGGGGTGATCGGTTGATTGACGGCGAGAAATATGATTTTGGCGAATGGGAATCATCAACGAATGGAACCGCCGCAGCCATTGACCTGATCCCGAAGGATATAATTATTTGTCCCTGGCATTACGAAATTAGAGATACTTACCCTTCCATACCTCTCTTTCTTGAAAAAGGGTTCCGCGTGCTTCCATCAGGCTGGAAAAGTCCGGAGGCGACAGAAGCGCTGATAAGATTTGGCGAAGCGCACGCGGATCGAAGATTATTGGGCCATCTGTTTACGACATGGGGAGTAAAAAAGGAAAACCTGCTTGAATTCCCGCCGCTCGTCGAAGGCTTGAATCTCCTAAAAAATGAGCCGCCGGGGAGTTGATTTATAGTGAAGCCGTCTTAGACGCTTGCGCGTTATCCTGGCACAGGAAATTTTGCATAAAATCGAATAAATAGCCGGAGAAGAGGAGATGAAATGAAATACATCTTGATCGCGCTGTTTTTTCTTCCCACGCTTGCTCAAGCACAGGAGAAACAAAGCGCCGGGCCGAAAGATACCATGAGCGACTGGATGAAACAGGCCCAGGAGCAAACAAAAATCCTTCTGGACGCTGTAGACAAAGGGCGACAGGAAGTTGCAGCTCACCCTGATTCAGCCGATGCGCACTTTCATCTTGCCGAGGCCCTTTCAAATGGGCCACAGAAATCTGATACTCCAAAAGAAATCGCCAATGAATACTTGCAGGCAATTTCGCTCAAGCCCGATTATGCCGAAGCTTACTTTGGAATTTCGAAAGCGTATGTAAACCTGGGGAAGCAGGATAAAGCATTGGAAGCCATTGAAAAAGCCATCCAGCTTAAACCGAATTATGCTGATGCATATCTCTATATGGGGTACTATTATTTGCGCGAAAAGCTTGATGACAAGGTCATATTGCCGGAGACGGAAAAAGACCTGAAACTCGCAAAAAAAGCCTTCAAGAACGCGCTACAAATCAAAGTTGATTTTGGCGAGGCGTATGTTGGATTGGGAACTGCGTCCATGGGTTTGAAGGAATATGACGAAGCACTGGAAGCCTTCAGACAGGCCGTTCATTTGAACCCGTACGATATTACGGCCCATATCGGCATAGGGGAACTCCTTATCAAGAGCGGAAACAGAGAAGCGGCGACGCAGGAGTACGAATCTCTAATTTCGATTTCGGATAAACTGGAACTACAACTCAAAGAGAGTGGAGAGAATTCCTCAAACCCATTGATAAATCCTTTTAAGTACATGGCTGAACAATTGCTTGAACAAATACAATCACATTTTGATAAGTAGTAAGCGCCGTTAGTGAGTATGAATGAAAGACAGAGGAGGATAGGCCGGGACGAACGCGGATGCGGCGTATCTCAATTATTCTAACCTGCGTTTTGAAAATCTCTATGATTCTACGAATTCGAATGTCAAACTTAATCATCTGAAAAGATTTGGTATTGGCTCCTATTTCAACAATTGATTTGCGATTACGAGTCTTTGAATCTCTGATGTCCCTTCATATAAAGGGCTTTTTAGCTGAGTTTGGTTGGGTGCCAGCAATTCTCAATACGGAAATCACTCTATTTGCAAACGATAGAGTGATCCCATGTGTCGGTGCAATCCTTCCATTGACTCAAAAACAAGTACACTGAAGAGATTGCGCATCGAAAACCACAGCTTGCTCTTCGTCCCCAATCCTTTCCACAATTGCTGAAACAAGCGGCTACAATGTTGCTGGATTTGGTCTACCGTAAAGGCCATTAACATCACAATCGCCAGCACTGTCGCCAGGTGTTTCATCCCGTGCCCGTAGTTGTGCTCAAAATGATAACCCTGATTCTTGAGCGTATTAAAAGATGAAGAAACTGCGAAGACTTACGCTCGAACTGTAGCACAGTCTCGCAGTGATTCTTTTCAGGGAACTACTATATATATGGGGCTACTCAATAGTGTCGATCTGAAGCCTCTTGATTCTGCAAGGCGATCAGCTATTCTAACCTTTTGGAAAGAATACTTCTGTATTAAAGGTGCATCAAATATTACCTATAAGACGGATGGGGCCGGTCAGCTATCTACATTTGTTATCACCGCTCGGAATCAGAAAACTGGAATTAATCGAGACGAGAATATCGCGGGAAAGCTACAGGGCTGTTGCAAAGTAGCTTGACAAGATAAGAGAAAAGACCTTATCCGGTTGTTCTTTGAATCAAACACTTTACAAACCGGAGGTAGGTCTCTGATGGAGTATAACACTTTTGCCGCTTCTATTGTTCCTGGGGATTCTCCCTTTTTCTTCGATGTCGGGAGTCTCTATCATTATCTAGGGAATCTCAAAGATCATCGCAAAGCTAAAGGTAAGCGATACCCTCTTGCACTTGCTTTGGTCTTTGTCGTTCTGGCTAAACTTGCTGGCGAGGATGAGCCTCGTGGCATTGCTCATTGGATTGCTTTGAGAAAGCAGTTTCTTCGTGAGGCTCTCGATTTTGATCGAGATTCCACTCCTCACCCTACTACTTACTCTCGTATACTTGGCAAGGCTTTTGATCTTAATGAATTTCAACAACTTCTCAGTCTCTTTCTGCTTTCTGCTGATAAAGCAGAACAATCAGTAGAAATGAACATGGATGGAAAGACTCTTAGAGGGACTATACCAGCAGGTCAGACTAAAGGGTTGCATCTGCTTGCAGCCTATCTCCCAGATCAAGGCGTTGTGCTCTTGCAGATGGAAGTAGGATCAAAAGAGAATGAAATATCTGCTGCCCCTCGCTTGCTTAAATCTATAGATTTACAGGGGAAAATAGTGACTGGTGATGCCATGTTTGCACAACGTGAACTCTCTCGACAAGTCGTCGAAGCTGGCGGCGATTACGTCTGGACAGTCAAGGACAATCAAGCCCACCTGCGCTCAGAGATTGAAACATTGTTCGAAATAGAAGAGGGTAAAACCAAACTCAAAGAGATGAAAAACGATCTGGCCACAGCCTGCTCTATAGAGAAACATCACGGGCGAATTGAACACAGAAAGATAACAACAAGTTCAATGATGGCAGGAGAGATGGATTGGCCATACTTGGAACAAGTCTACAAGATAGAGCGAGAAGTTGAAATAGTGTCTACAGGAAAGAAGCGAAGCGAAACAAGCTATGGAATAACAAGCCTGACAAAGAAGGAAGCAGATGCTGAAAGGATGCTACAGGTGGTGCGAAAGCATTGGCAAGTGGAGAATGGGTTACACTACCGAAGAGATAAGACAATGAAAGAGGACTATTGTAGGTTGAAGACAGGGCATGCAGCAGAGAGCTTGGCAGTGATAAACAATCTGGTAATCGCAATGGTATTAAGGCAGGGTTTGAAGAATCTGCCGGAAGCAAGGCGGCGCTACAACGCCAATCCGCAAGAGGCCCTAAATCTAATATTGCGTCGTTGAGCCTACTTTGCAACAGCCCTGGTATTGAGCCTAAGCCTTGCTCGCTTTGATCTGACCGAGCGCATCTTCGAGGGCTTTGACTTCGATTTGGCCTTCATAGATAATACCTCCACTTGAAGAAGAAATTGCGCGTCCAGGAGCGGAAGTCGTCAATAAGCACACTCTTCTAAACGGGAGAGCCAGGGCTTCACCAATGAGACCGACGCAAACTTCCGGGACCAGCCTAACTGACGGGCAAAAAGCAGCAATGGCCAAGCGGTCTTGGCAGCCTGGACGCGCAATGAAAGATAACAAGGTGTGGCGGCACAGAGAAAGTTTCTTACACAGACAATTCGGCGCAGCCGGTTGAGGGCCTAACTGGTCCATCAACCGGACCCGCATTCCAACCCTTCATTATCCCTGAGCCCACAGCGGGCCGGTTATCTCCGGCGTTAGATCGCCAGGTTGGGCAGCCATTTGACGAGGGAGGTCCAGATGAGATTATGTCGGCCCTAAGCATTCTCAGATTGTTGCTTGATAATCGGAGCCATCGGCTCCAGGTGACCGCTTGATGCAAATGGCTTTACATAGGACCCGACTCCTGAAACAATAAATCTCTCCAGAATAGAACGCTTCAAACTATCGGTCTTCTACGTGAGAACTTGAGATGAAACGACTCATGACCTTTGCCAACCTTTTGGCGCTTCTTGCTCTTATGGCACCTGCTGCGACACCTCAGTCAGTCTCTGATTGGCAGCACGACAACCTAGTCGGCTCCGTCCGGAGCGTGCAGACCGAGTTTGCCGAAGCCGATATGGTGAACGGCAAATTGGTCGAGATCAAGCGCTGGCCTCATCAGCAGGTTACCTACGATCAGAAGGGACAGGAGGTCGAGCGAGTGAACTTCAACCAAGACGGCACTGAACAGGACCGCTCCGTCATCCGTTACGATTCCGATGGCCGTATCATCGGCTATGGAGATGCCAAAAAGGATCGTTACCACTCGACTATTGAGTACGACAGCAAAGGTAACCGTATAGAGGTCCGCATGTATGAGGGTGATGCGGTGCAAATGCAAGAGCTTTATACCTATGACGACAATGGGCGAAAGATAGAACAGTCCAGATTTGCTGATGGCGGGGCTTATCAAGAACGAATTACCTATGCGTACAATGCGGCCGGGCAACTCACAGAAATGGCAGCATACTACAGTGGAAGGCTCAGGGAGAAGCATCTGAAAATCTACAACGAAGCTGGTAACCTGGTGAAGGAGGCATACGTCAACTACGAGTTCCCTGGACAAAATTCGACTGTTGAGTATTCGTATGACAAGTTAGGTAGAGAGATCGAAAGGTATGCAGACACTGAGATCCTCTGGAGCAAAGTGCAGACACTATATGACGCAAAGGGGCGAGTGGCACAGCGCACGACCTTGATGGAGTATAAGCAGCGAAATGTAAGTCAAAGTCATGCACCTAAGCCCGGCAGAGTCGTATACAGCTATAACGATCGAGGGCAGGTGCTTGAAGAAGCGGTTTATGAGGCGGACTCAGCGCTCGCCCGCAAGACGGTTTATATATATGACGAAGAGGGAAAACTGGTTGGTGAGGCACATCTTAACAAGGATGTGCCGGGCGACTGGAAGGTGATATCTGAATACGACTCACATGGTAATTGGGTGAAAAAGACGAAGCTGAACACGGACCATACGGGGCGAAAATACATATATGTTGAACACCGAATAATCACTTACTACTAACCGATAAAAGCGTGGGCGCGATCTAACAATGGCGTGCAGTGGAGCGCGCGAAGCGGATTTCACACGGTTTCTTTGAGTGCTCTACGCGCGCCCACTGATGCCGGGCGTTAGCCGTCATGAAGGGGTCGCTTCGCCACGAACGACGAAAATAAGCGATTCTTGTAGAATCAATAACTTAGGCGATTATTTTCAGAGCAGTTCATCATGAGCCTGCGGCTCACCTTCGAATGATGAAAATGTGTGAGAGCCATGATAGAATTTTGATGTCGGTATGAAGGTCGAACGGTCCTTGGTGCTTCGAGCCTGTATAGCAGTTTGACCTGGGCATATTTCTGGTACCCCGAATTGTTGCCTTTGAGCACGTAGAGCAGACACATGCTTATTAACCAATGCCCTACCGACAACCAGTTTGATGAAGCTGTGCAGAAGTAATATCGCACAGGCTCGGAGTTGTTTGTCTTCATCTACTCGTTATCAACATTTAGCACCCCTTTTATTTTCAGAGCAGTTCATCATGAGCCTGCGGCTCACCTTCGAATGATGAAAATGTGTGAGAGCCATGATAGAATTTTGTATGTCGGTATGAAGGTCGAACGGTCCTTGGTGCTTCGAGCCTGTATAGCAGTTTGACCTGGGCATATTTCTGGTACCCCGAATTGTTGCCTTTGAGCACGTAGAGCAGACTCATGCTTATTAACCAATGCCCTACCGACAACCAGTTTGATGAAGCTGTGCAGAAGTAATATCGCACAGGCTCGGAGTTGTTTGTCTTCATCTACTCGTTATCAACATTTAGCACCCCTTTTATTTTCCGAGCAAGCCCATTTCCTAAAGAACCAATGTTTCATATTGTGATCACATCTGAAACTACAGATGTTATCCTCTGGTTGTGAGGTTACATTATGACTACAAAAGCCAGAGCTTCTATTGAAGACCTCTACAGTATTCCTGAAAATGGTAAGGCCGAGATCGTTAATGGAGAAATTGTTCTTATGTCACCTACCGGAGGAGACCCAGGGTTCGCTGGTGATGAAATTTTTGTATCTTTAAGACAATTTGCACGCCAAACAAAAATAGGGCAAGCAGTTGGAGATAATAAAGCCTTTCGTGTCAACTTGCCCAATCGTGGTTCTTTCAGTCCAGATTCGGCGTTTTATATTGGACCCAATCCTCACATGAAGTTCTATGAAGGAGCACCACTTTTCGCGGTCGAAGTTAGAAGCGAGAATGATTATGGACTGAATGCCGAAAAGAAAATTGCTGAGAAGCGAAGTGACTACTTTGCTGCGGGAACAGTGGTTATATGGGATGTAGATTTACTCAACCTAGATGTTATTAAGTCCTTCGGATCAGATGATCCAGAAAATCCAAGAATTTTTCGTCGTGGGGAGATTGCCGATGCTCAACCAGCTTTGCCAGGATCGCATTTTCCTGATGATAATCTCTTTGAGTAAGAAGAGTGTACACTTTGAGGGCAAGCAACAAGGTGAAGCGATTTTGAAAAGACAGCAAAGAAGACTCATCTAACTGGCCTTCTTAAGAAACTTCCCCGTAAGCTATTGATTCTACAGGACGAGAAAACCCTTCTGTAGATCGCTCTTCACCAGTTCATAGCCCATCTGTCTTGCTCTTCTCTTTAGATTTTTCAACACTCTTTCCCGATATTGCTCCTCATATGCTTCCTGCCCTCTATCTACATACTCTGTTCCATTCTTCATCATGCTATAGATTAACCTCGCCAGCTTGTAGGCTGTCGCTGTTATCGCTTTTGGTCCTCCTAATCGCGCCTTCATCCTTCGGTAATATCCTCCTAATGCGCTCTGTGAATTACTCAATGCCTGGGCTGACATCCTCAACTGATTTGCTACTCGGTTCGCTCCCGGCTTGCTTTTTGTTGATAGCTGTTTGCCTCCGCTTTTCTTGCTTCCTGGTGACAAACATAGCCATGACCCGAATTGCTTACTACTCTCCCACGCGCTCATGTCTGTCCCTATTTCACTGACTACTACCAGGGCCGTGTATGCGCTTATCCCATCTATCTGTGTCAGGTCTACACCCATCATCTCATACAGATATTTCCTCAACTCAAATCTCGGCTGATTTCCTTCTCCCTTGCTTGCTCTTCTGGCCTTCGGCAAGGCTTTGTTTTCCACTTCTCCCATCTTTGCCATCCTCCCCAACTACCGCTCTATCTGCCGGTCGCATTCTGCTATCTTCTCCTGATAGCTCTCATACAACTCTACGCCTTGTCTTAACTCAAACAAAAGTTCTTCTCTATAATTGCCTTCCAACGACTTGGCTATTACCTCCCGTGAATTCTTACACCTCGCATCTCGGTTCGCCGCTAGCACCTGCACGTCTCGCTCTCCTGCCAATATCGCTTTGATGATCCTCATCCCTGTCGCCCCTGTTATGTCGCTTATCACGTTATGCAGTTTCAGGTTCATCTGTGTCAGCGCCTTCTGCATGTGCTGTATGTGGCTTGCTGCATATCTGACCAACATCATTCTCTGCCTCACATAGCTTCGCAACTCTATTATCTGGTCGGGTGGTCGAAATGCTCCTTCTAATAGTCCGTATGTATGCAATTCCTGCAACCACTGGCAGTCCAATACATCGGTCTTTCGTCCTGGTACATGCTTTACTCGTCGTGCGTCTACTAACTTCACTTCAAATCCTCGACTTTCCAGCAACTCATACAGCGCGATCCAGTAGACTCCTGTTGACTCCATCGCTACTGTATCTACCCCACACTCGCTCAACCAATCTGCAAGTCGGTTGAGGTCACAGGTGAATGAGGAGAACTCTCTCACAGATTTTCTGCTCTATCTGGCGGCACGGCCACGAAATGTGAATCACTACCTATATCTATACCTGCTGCGTTTGGATGTGTCAGCCTAAGCCCAATACCTGTCAAATAAGCCACGAGACGGCATTTATGGCATACTTTCGAGTTGATAGAAACGAAAGTTGTCAAGGAGCCGCCTCGCTTGAGTTACAAAATACGCCATATTACCGATGAACGAAAGTTCTGTGATCATCTCTCTATTGATGCCATCTCTGATGCCGTCTCTATTGAATTAATCCAAGAGGTTCTTGATCTCCACAATGCCTCTCACAAACGACATCGCAAACTCACTATGAGCGCTGTCGTGCTCATTATCATCGCTATGAATCTGTTTTCACATTTCTCTATTGGACATGTCGTGCGGAGAGTCTTTCAGGGTTTGCGTTTCATCTGGCCTGATCCTGACTTTCCTCCTCCTAAACACAATGCAATATCTTATCGTCGTTACCAGTTGGGGCCTCGTCCTTTAGTCTCATTGTTTCATCGTGTTGCACAACCTATGGCAACAGATGAAACTCGTGGCGCTTTTGCATTTGGACTGCGATTAATGGCCCTTGACGGCTCTATTGAAGAAGCCCCGGACACTCCGGAAAATGATGCTGCTTTTGGGCGGTTGGCTTCTGATCGCGGGAAGTGTTGCTTCGTGCAAATTCAGGCTGTCTACCTTGTAGAATGTGGCACTCATGCCATTATTGATGCAGGATTTTGGCCTGCAAAAAGCAGTGAACGAGTTGGAGGTTTTCGCCTGCTAAGAAGCCTGGGAAAAGGGATGCTTTTGATGTGGGATAGAGGCTTTCACTCCTATGATATGGTAGTTGCGACACTTGAGCGAGGGTCTCAATGTCTTGGTAGATTGCCTGACAATGTGAAACCGGAACACCTTTGCACGCTAGAAGATGGAACGTGGTTAGGCTATATCAGACCAACACAAAAAGGACGGCGAAATAAAGAAGACAAACAGTTGGTTCGGATAATCTCTTACACTTTTACAGACCCGACCCAAGCAGGATACCAGAAGAGATACCGCATAGTCACAACACTATTGGATGAAAGGAAGTATCCGGCCAAAGAGTTGGTGTGTTTGTATCACGAGCGATGGGAAATCGAGATAGTCATAGATGAGATAGATACACATCAACGACTAGCAGGAAGGCCATTGAGAAGCCTAAAACCAGAGGGAGTCATACAAGAGTTATACGCATTATTGATAGCGCATTATGCAGTAAGAAAACTGATACACGAAGCAGCAAATGAGGCAGAAGTAGACCCGGATCGGATAAGTTTTGTAGGAGCATTGAGGATAATCCAAGAAGCAATACCAGAATTCCAAATGGTAGAAAAGGAGCAAAAGGAGCAATTATACAAGAGGCTATTGAGAGATATAGGAGAGCAAAGGTTACCAGAAAGGCGAGCCAGATCGAATCCGCGAGTAGTGAAGAGAAAGATGAGTGGGTTCAATCTGAAGCGACCACAGCATTACAACTGGCCCAAGCCACAGCTACGATTTTGTGATGCTATTTTGCTTATTTGACAGGTATTGGGCCTAACTGGTCCATCAACCGGACCCGCATTCCACCGCCTCATTCTCCCTTTGCCGCCAGCGCGCCGCTGAATTCGTCGTTAGGCATCCATGAAGCAAGGCTTCTTCACGACGGATGAAAATGTCTGAGAGTTTATGTATCCTTCCTTCTGGTCATTGGCTGATAGGTCGTCGGGCCTTGGTGCCTTTAGCCCGGTCGTTAGTTTGACTTGGGGAGCCTTTTCAGGCATCACAACTTGTTGCTTCGAGCACGCATAGCAGTCTCTTTTGTTTTGAGGCTCCCCGCCAATGCCGAAAGGAGTTCTATCATGCAGATTCTTTACAACTCTTGCTGTGGTATTGATGTTCACGCTCGCACCGTTGTCGCCTGCCTCATCACTGACGGCAACAAAGAGGTTCGCACTTTCTCGACCATGACTGATGATTTGCTTGCCCTTAAGGTGGTCCACAAAATCAAGACAAAAAATTACCTATGCCTAAAGTGGACTTTTCTCCTTTCATTATAGAATCGTTTCGCTGATGTTTCTCATTCTCACAACTGAAATACGACTTCAACCGGTGTCCAGTAATCGAGTGACTGATGTAGACGCTCTTCATTATAGAATCACATATACCTAGTAATGTTTTGTCGAGCTTCTCTTCGTGAAACATAAGAATACAGATAGACCTCTTCATACTTGATACTTCTCCATAAACACTACGTAAAGATGTTATCCAAAACACAACCTTTACCATCCATACTGATTTACAACCCAACCATTTTCAGTCGATATATATATTACAAACTAGTGAAGTAACTCCCCTAATCAGAGTTCCAAATTCCTAAACAAACTTTAACAAACACCTATTCTAATACTACCATCACGAAAAAATACTCCAAACTCTAATCCAATTCCCAACTCAATATATAACACTAATAACAATCCAACAATACTACCAATACATCCACACACCACAAATCAGATATAAGTATATCAATACCCCAAACTTAATTTACAATCATAATAAACAAACCTCACAACAAATACAATATAAACATACACTAAATCACAACAACTCAAATTAAAACCAAATATATCACTTTTATTCCCTTCACACATATAACATCACAAAATATCAACAAACTTCATAATACTCCCACTAAACAAACACTAATACACCACAAAACGTAAAATAATAACTTTATATAATATCATCAATCCATACTTATAACATCTCCTCACTATAACTAAAACAACTTATAATAAAAACTTACTCACTAATATCAAATAACTCAACCTACTACCAACACATCTCACAATCCTTACTTAAATCAATCCTACTCACTCAACATAAAAAATCAACCAATATTTTTTTACACACAACATATATCATAAACATCCATCTAAACATAAAATCATCTATATTCTACTCCTATCCATAAAACAACAACAACTAAATATCAACTTCAAAAAAAACCAAACACACCAACACACAAAAAAACAAAAAAAAAACACCAACACAACAAACAAAAAACTATCTAATTCTATTATTGCTCGACTGGCTCACTTCTCAAGGCTGCACTCACGTCGCTATTGAAAGTACTGGCGTTTACTGGAAGCCTGTTTTCAATATCCTCGAATCCTCCCTGGAGGTTATTTTGGTTAATGCCCGCCACGTCAAAGCTGTTCCTGGCAGAAAGACTGATGTTAAGGATTGTGAGTGGCTTGCTGACCTGCTTCGTCACGGTCTGCTTCGTCCCAGCTTTATCCCTCCTCCTCATATCCGTGAACTCAGGGATTTGACTCGCTACCGCCAGAGCCTTATCCGTGAGCAGACTGCTCTTGCCAATCGCATTCAGAAGTTGATTGAAAGCGCCAATATCAAGCTCGCTCAAGTCGCTAGTGATGCTTTGGGGGTTAGCGGCAGGCTGATGCTGAGAGCTTTGGCTGATGGTCAAACCGATGCTGACAAGATCAGCGACCTTGCTCGTCGGAGGATGAAGCGTAAGAAGGCTGACTTGAAGCGTGCTTTGCACGGTCGCCTCACTTCTGCCCAACGCTGGATTCTTAAAGAACTCCTCGATCAGTATGACTCGGTTGAATCCTCTATTAAGAGGGTTGAAGAGAAGATCAGCCAGGAGGTCGAAACTTCCCCAGACCCTTTTGTTAAGCAAGCTGTTGAGCTTCTCGATTCTATTCCAGGAGTCGCAAAGACCTTAGCCCAGATCATTGTCTCTGAGATTGGAGTAGATATGAGCTGCTTCCCAACAGACAAGAATCTCTCAAGTTGGGCTTCGATCTGTCCCAGTAATAATCAATCGGCAGGAAAACGAAAGAGTGGAAGAACCCAAAAGGGCAATAGCTATCTAAAAGCAGCCCTTGTGCAGGCAGCCTGGGCAGCAAGCATCAGAAGGATTGTTTCCTTGCAGCGAAGTACAAAAGGCTGGTCAAGAGAATGGGGAAGAAGAAGGCGCTGGTAGCAATAGCACATTCGATACTTGTGATTGTATATCACGTCTTAGAAGAGAGAGCCGGTTACAAAGAGTTGGGAGTAGATTATCTGGACAAAAGGAATGTAGAGAAGCAGCGGCGAAGATTAATCCGACAGCTTGAGGGGACGGGCTTGAGAGTAACTGTTGAAGAGGTCGAGCAAGCTGCCTGATCAACACCTACTCTTATTTTCATAGCAGTTCATCATGAGCCTGCGGCTCACCTTCGAATGATGAAAATGTGTGAGAGCCATGATAGAATTTTGTATGTCGGTATGAAGGTCGAACGGTCCTTGGTGCTTCGAGCCTGTATAGCAGTTTGACCTGGGCATATTTCTGGTACCCCGAATTGTTGCCTTTGAGCACGTAGAGCAGACTCATGCTTATTAACCAATGCCCTACCGACAACCAGTTTGATGAAGCTGTGCAGAAGTAATATCGCACAGGCTCGGAGTTGTTTGTCTTCATCTACTCGTTATCAACATTTAGCACCCCTTTTATTTTCAGAGCAGGCTCATGGCAAGCGTAACCTGTTGCTCTAATCGCCTCATTTATGGAATCATTTGTTTTGTTGAAACTAGAGACAACGCGAGGTATTCATCAATGGATACACTGGAAGAAATGGAAAAAATTATTTCTGACCTTTCACGGGCTGAAAAAGCTCAACTTCTTCAATGGGTTGTGCGTGACCTTGGCGATGCTTTTCCTGGCATCGAGAGCAATCCTGATGTTTGCGGCGGTGAACCCTGTATTGTCCGAACAAGGATTCCTGTCTGGGTTCTTGAGCAAGCCCGACGCCTCGGTACAAGCGAAGCCGAATTGCTACGAATCTATCCTTCGTTGCGAGCAGTAGATATTGCTAATGCATGGGCATTTGTTCGCTCGCATAGGAATGAGATTGAGCAACAAATTCATGAAAATGAGGCAGCTTGAACAATGGCTCGTTTGCTTGCTGATGAAAATTTCCCACTCCCAGTTGTAATCGAACTTCGCCAGCTTGGGCATGATGTCCTGACGATTTACGAGGCAGGCAAAGCAAACCAGTCCTTTCCAGATGATGCCGTCCTTGAGTTGGCCTCTCAAGATAGGCGCGCAATTCTAACCATAAATCGGAAACACTTCATACGGTTGCACAAGGAACAGCAAGAACATGCAGGAATTATTGTTTGCACATTTGATCCCGATTTTGAAGGTCAGGCCAAGCGAATAGATTCGGCTCTCGGGTTAATTGCAGATATTGCCAAAGAACTCGTTCGCATAAATCGGCCCGGAGGCTAATTGTTGTTGCGAAGAAAGTATGCCAACAAGAACCAGCCTAACTGCTCATTTTGTTAGGAGCTCTTAGAAGCCATAGAAAGTTTCTCTGTGTTACTGAAGGATTTTTCTTTCGATGCTTTACTTTACAGAATATATAGAAATAGAGTAATCCATGAGTTTGGGGTTGGAATTAATGAGCAAGCTTTCTTTAAAGAAGCTACCGTACACTGGCAAACTGTTTATCATGAGTTTCTTGATCCCTCGAGATCATTACAGATTCAATTCCCGGCAAAATTCTTGTTAGAAGTCTTGATGCACAGTGTTCAAAGCTATAAAACGGAATTGAAGAAAACAGGTTTGCTTCCAATAGCGGTATTCAATGAAATCTGTGATTTTCTAGAGGAGATAGAGCACCTGGATGACAGATCAATTCCAACCGGAAAAGATGTGACCATATTGCTAAGATCCAATAGTCGTTAGCAATTCGACAATACACCGGAGCAAGGGCTTTGTTGCGCAATTCGAGATGAAGATAGACTTCACCCAGACTTCGACCTCTTTTAGAATGCTACTGTGTCGGGCATCCCTAACTCGCTCATCCGATTCATCACCATGCACTTGATCCTTGCCTCCGTTATTTGTGTCTCCATCTTCCTACTGCTCATTCGCTCTCCTAATATCCCCTTCAGCCTGCCCATCTGTGTCTCTACCAAGCTCCTCTTGTGATACCCACTCTCTTTCTTCCACTCCTTCTCTCCTTTCTCTGCCTTCTCTCTTATCGCCAGGTTTCTTTCCCCCATATAATAATACTTGCTCTCGACTGCTCCCTTTCGCGGCGGGATCAATGGCTTCGCTCCCTTCTTATAGATCGCCTTGTGACACTGGTTTGTATCATATGCTCCATCCCCATATATCCGACCTACTTCCCCTTCCGTTTCCTCTATCAATCGAGGCATTACTCGCGGGTCAACAACTCCCTTGTCGGTCAACTCTACGGCTGTTATCTCCCACGTCTCTGTATCTACTGCTATGTGTAACTTCCTCCATTCTCGTCGTTTATCCTTCCCGTGTGTGCGAACTTTCCACTCCCCTTCTCCGTAAATCTTAACTCCTGTTGAGTCTATTACAAGGTCCGCTATTGGCTTGCTTGTATCGCGCCTCAACCTTATCTCTAGCCCTGGGGCTCGCCTTGATACTCTACTGTAATCTGCAACGGGCAACTCTACTCCCATCAGCTTGAATAATGAGCAGACGAATCCTTGAGTCTGGCGAAGCGGCAGATGGAAGACGGCCTTGATCGAGAGCATTGTTATGATAGCAGTGTCAGAATATCTCAATGGAGCGCCGGGGCGTGTTTGAGGAGAGCGGTGTAGCCACTGATCAAGGACATCTTGAGAGAGCCAGACTGTTAGACTACCACGATTACGAAGAGAGGAGTTATACTGTTTCCAGTTACGGGTGCGATAAGTGGGTTTGTTTTTCTTGGTCATAAAGAGATTATACAAACCCTCGCGCACCTGTTGCCATATTTACGCAACAAAGCCAGCAAGCAGCCTAACTGCTCATTCCAGCGGACGCGCATACCACGTTTTCATGTTCCATCAGCTACCGGCGCGCCGCTGAATTCGTCGTTAGGCGTCAGGGTATCGGTGAAATGGAAACGACTCAGCAAACAATCGTTCAAAGACCTGACAGCAAAGAGACTGCGGGGACAAAGAATCTGCTCGCTTATCAATGCTTGATCTCGCCTCGATTCGTCTTGATTAGCCACACTCTTGCTCATCAACCTTTCGCTTCACCAAACCAGATCATTCAACTAGGCTGAGTCTCTGGGCAGCGTCACACTGCAAATTGATGTTCAGCAATGAAGCAGAGAAGAGTTGCCTGGAAGAGATAAAGAAGACAAACAAGAGGGCTTGGCAGGGGCGAGTAAGAGAGAGTAGGGGAAGGCGGAGGTAGAAGTGGAAGATAAAACTGAGCCAAAGAGAAGAAGAAGAAAGAGAGAGCCGCCTAACAGGGGGATACAGCGGACCCGCGTGCCAACGATTCATTTGAGTCGGCTATAAACATGGTTCTTGTTCAATTCAAAGCCCGAAGTGGATTTCGGCTGGCGTTCGATAAGCCAAGGCTTGATGCACGCGCCTGTCATTATAGAACTCCAGATAGCTGCCTATTCCAACCCGCGTTTCGCGCGGCGACGTGTAACCTTTTATATAGACGTCTTCATATTTGACGGTTCGCCATAATCTCTCGGTGAAGATGTTGTCAAAGGCTCGCCCTTTCGAGTCCATACTGATTCGCACCCCGGCTCCTTCGACCAGCGAGATGTACGCCTGGCTCGTGAACTGGCTCCCTTGATCGGAGTTAAAGATTTCCGGCTTCGCTTGGCGCAAGGCCCGCTCGACGGCCAAGAGGACGAAATCCACTTCCAGGCTGTCATCGAGTTCCCAACTCACGACATAACGCGAATGCCAATCGATAATCGCCACCAGATACATCCAGTTGGCTAGCAACCGAATGTAGGGGTGAGTAGACCAGGGGAGTCTCTCCCCTGGCCCCTCTCAGAACCGAACGTGAAGGTCTCCCCTCATTCGGCTCCATCATCCAACCGCTCGCATTTCCCTTTGCCGCCAATGTACAAACAGATTCGGCTTATCCCGCGCGATTCGGCCTAACTCCTTGCTTGCCCTCCGCCGATGCCCGGCCAGCCTCTTGTATTTGCGCATTACCCATCGTGTGAGATACATATCAAAGTGATTCCAAATCCCCCTCATGCCGCTTTTGTAGAACTTGCCGTAATAGCTCGCCCACCCTCTCAATATCGGATCAAACATCCTCGACAGATCCTCCAGCCTCTTGTCGTTCTTCAGCTGTAGGTGCCAGCCTCTTATTTCCTGCCGCATCGCTTTCTTTGCCGAATTGCTCACGGCTGGCGAGAAGTTGACGTACCGTCGCCCATATTTGTCCTTTGATGAGCGTGGCCGAAATGTATAGCCGAGAAAGTCAAACGAGATATTGTCATAGTCGCCTCTGCGGTTGATGTCTTTGCAGTATACGATCTTCGATTTCTCAGGGTGCAGTTCTAACCCACACTCTTGAAACCTTCTCCCCACGACTTTTATGACATACTCCGCCTGCCTCCGAGTCTTGCAGTGCAGCAGTCCATCATCGGCGTAGCGGCAGAACGGCACAGTCGGCAGGTTGCGACTTACCCAGACATCAAACGCGTAGTGTAGGAACAGATTCGCAAGCAGCGGGCTGACTACTCCCCCTGCGGAGTTCCTCTAGTTCGCTCCACCATCTGCCCGTTTTCATCCTGCATCGGGGCCTGGGCCTGCCCCGGTTTGGTGGACAGTTTGTGACTTGGCTATCAGGCAATCATTTGATGAAGCCTTTCATACTCCATCGGTGATTTGTACTCTATCCCTGAATGCCTCCTCCTTGTATTGTACCATCCTTCGATATATTCGAAGACTTTCATTTTGGCCTCCTCTACGGTTTTGAATCTCTCTCGATTCAGTAACTCGCATTCGAGTGTCGCGAAAAAACTCTCGCACATCGCATTGTCCGAGCCTTCTCCCACACTTCCCATTGAGGGGCGTACTCCAAATTCTCGACATCTCTTCCCAAACCCTAGAGATGTGTACTGACTCCCTTGATCCGAGTGATGTATCACTCCTTTTAGAGGCATTCTTTGTGCTACTGCACTATCGAGCGCCTCAAGGACCAACTCAGTTCTAAGATGCCTTTTCATTGACCATCCTACGATCTTTCGACTCCATACATCCATCACTACAGCCAAATATAGGAATCCTTCCCAGGTCGCGATATAGGTTATATCCGCCACCCAGAGTTTGTTGGCACAATCGGCCTTGAACGCTCTTTTCACCAGATCAGGGGCTGGTCGTTTTGATCTCTCTCTTTGAGTTGTTGTTGTAAACGGTCTACGGCTTACTCCAACCAGCCCACACACTTGCATCAAGCGAGCCACACGCTTTCTCCCTAATCCTTTGCCGCAAGCCTTTAGTTCCTCCAGTATCCGGGGTGACCCATATGTGCCTCTTGAAATCTGATGAATTTCTGTGATGCGTTGACTCAGGGCCACATCCTCAAGGTGTCGCCTTGATGGGCTTCGTGCGAGCCAGGCATAGTAGCCTGATCTTGAGACATCAAGGACTCGACAGATCGCTGAGATAGAATGTTCTGCCTGATTTGCTCTGACAAACTCAAATATCACTGAGGTATTGAGTTTGTTTCGCGAGCAAAGAAGGCCGCGGCTTTTTTTAGGATTTCGCGCTCTTCTTTAAGGTGACGGATTTCGCGGCGCAAGCGAGTCAACTCCTCACGGTCGGAAGTGGTCAGCCCATCATCACGCAGCCCCTGATCGAGATCGGCTTGCTTTACCCAATTACGGATGACTTGAGCAGAGGGCTCAAACTCCTTTGCAAGCTGGTTAGGAGAGCGACCAGCGCGGACGAGTTCGACCATTGATTGACGAAATTCTTGTGAGTAAGGTTTGTGTGTTTTTGGCATCGTGGACTCCTTTCTGGAAATTGTTGACCTGTCCACTAAACCAGGTCAACTCCAGGTGCCTGGAAGGTTCTCGGGTCAAGCTAACGCACGGGCTGGCTGGCACCAAGACGCCCCGACCTGATCAACGCCGACGACTTCAAAGAGCATAACCCATCTCGACCACATTTTCATAAGCGAGGGTGACGCCTCGCGTCATGACAGCTAACGACGAATTCAGGGGCGCGCCAGTAGATGATGGAACACGAAACGTTGGAATGCGCGTCCGGTTGATCGACCAGTTAGGCCCTCAACCGGCTGCGCCGAAATGTATATGAAAGTAAGTCACGAATCCAATGTGGAGAAAAATCACTTCCTAATAATTTTTTTTTTTTTTTTTTTTTTTTTTTTTTTTTTTTTTTTTTTTTTTTTTTTTTTTTTTTTTTTTTTTTTTTTTTTTTTTTTTTTTTTTTTTTTTTTTTTTTTTTTTTTTTTTTTTTTTTTTTTTTTTTTTTTTTTTTTTTTTTTTTTTTTTTTTTTTTTTTTTTTTTTTTTTTTTTTTTTTTTTTTTTTTTTTTTTTTTTTTTTTTTTTTTTTTTTTTTTTTTTTTTTTTTTTTTTTTTTTTTTTTTTTTTTTTTTTTTTTTTTTTTTTTTTTTTTTTTTTTTTTTTTTTTTTTTTTTTTTTTTTTTTTTTTTTTTTTTTTTTTTTTTTTTTTTTTTTTTTTTTTTTTTTTTTTTTTTTTTTTTTTTTTTTTTTTTTTTTTTTTTTTTTTTTTTTTTTTTTTTTTTTTTTTTTTTTTTTTTTTTTTTTTTTTTTTTTTTTTTTTTTTTTTTTTTTTTTTTTTTTTTTTTTTTTTTTTTTTTTTTTTTTTTTTTTTTGAATCAGCACTTTACAGGTGACTTACTTAGAAGGCCAGCAATTCTCGGTTTAGAGGAAATCGCACCGGGATATACCACGAAACGCACTAAATACACGAATAATTCTTCTATTTCGTGTGCTTCGTGTATTTAGTGGTTCACTTCTTGTTAAGACAGAATTTCTAAACCGAGAATTGCTGTTAGAAGGCTCATTCAAAGGGCCAAATGTCCATTTTGACAAGAACCCTTTCCGCTTTGTCAAAATTGGTTTGATTGTTTCTTTTTAGATTTCCGGAATCGATAACCCACGACATATTTTCTTTACAAGTAGGTTCGGAATCTCAATGTGACGCGGCACTGCTTCGATTTGTCCTGTCTTTGGGTTACACCACAGAGAATGCTCTCGTCCTTCTCTCTTTAGGTAGCACCCATTTCTTCGTAAGTGCTTGAGTAAAGAGCCTCGCTTCATTGCACGACTACCGTTTCACAGATAGCTGTTTCAGGCACTCCACGCAAAGCATCCTCGCGTCGATCTTCGAGAATGAGAGCAATAGCTTCGGCGAGATTGTTACGACACTCATCTATAGTGAGACCTTGACCATTAGCGCCTGGAATCTCTGGGCAATAGGCAATGAACCAATCACCGTCCTGTTCAAAAATAGCAGTAAATTCATTATGCATAAAAGTCTCCGATCAACTATTCACTTATAACAAATTGTTAATCGTCGAATCAACCGCGATTGATTTTTCAATGGATAAACCCAACCAGAGTTCTGGCGGTCTCTGCGCAAGCCTACTATGAAAATGTCCGGATGTGGCTCACGCAGCAGGTTGAACCTCTTCAACAGTGACTTTCAATCCCGTTGCTTCGAGCCGATCAATCAATCGCTTCCTTTGCCTCTCTACATTCTGTTTGTCAAGGTAATCTCCTCCCAACTCTTTATAACTCATCTGTCGTTCGATCACATGATAAACAATTACCAAAAGTGTGTGGCCGACTGCCACCAATGCCTTCTTCTTCCCCAGCCGCTTCGCTAGCCTTCTATACTGCGCTGACAGATATGTCTGCTTTGTATGACTCGCTGCCCACGCCGCTTGTACCAGCGCCTCCCGCACATAGGTATTCCCTTTCGTCGTCTTCCCGCTACGCCGCTTGCCTGCCGATTCGTTATTTCCCGGACACATCCCTGCCCAACTCGAAATATGGCTGTCTGTCGGAAAGCGATCCATATCCACTCCGATCTCTGAGACTATTGTTTCTGCCACTCTCTCTCCTATCCCTGGTATTGTTTGTAGCAGTTCTACGGCTTTAGAGACAAAAGGGTCGGCGCTCTCTCCCACCTCCTCGTCAATCTGTTGCTCGACTCGTTTGACGGCAACTTCTACTTCTTCATATCGGGTCAGTAACTCGCCCAGCACAAAGCGTTGAGATTTCGTCAGTCGGCCTTCAAGAGCACGTTTGAGTTGGGGACGCTTGCTTCGCATACGTCGGCGAGCAAACTCACTCAACTTCTCGGCATCGCGCTCACCTGCTGCCAGTGCTCGCAACATCTGCCTGCCACTGACTCCCAAGACGTCGGTGGCGACTTGTCCGAGCTTGATGTTGGCACTCTCGATCAACTTCTGTATGCGATTGGCAATAGTCGCATTCTCTTTAACCAACTGCTGACGATAGCGTGTCAACTCTCTCAACTCCCTTATCTCAAGCGGAGGAATGAAGCTGGGCTTTAACAGACCGTGGCGCAGCAAATCGGCCAACCATTCGCAATCTTTTACATCGGTCTTACGGCCTGGAATACCTTTGTAGTGGCGGGCATTGACAAGCAAGACTTCTACGTTGCCTTCAAGGATGTTGAAGACAGGCTTCCAGTAAACACCCGTGCTTTCTATTGCAGCAATCGTGCAGCCTTCGGCTATGAGCCAATCCGAAAGACGAAGTAAGTCATCGGTCATAGTAGAGAAAGTGCGGACTTCTTTCTTGCCGTGCTTAATGAGGCAAGCGACAACAGTCTTGGCGTGAACATCGAGGCCGCAACAACAAGAATAGATGATCTCCATAGCTACCTCTTTCTGGCCAGGGCGTGAGAGCCTTGTTAATGAAGAGTCTACTATGCGTGCTCGAAGCAACAGTTGGTGGTGCCAGAAAGGCTCTCAGGTCAGGCTGCTATTCGGGCTTGAGGCACCAAGGCTGTACGACCTTATCTGACGCCGCTGACCACAGAGAGTTTAGTCGAACTCGCCCATATTTTCATCATTCGTGGCGAAGCCTCGCTTCATGACGGGCTGCTCTGAAAATAAAAGGGGTGCTAAATGTTGATAACGAGTAGATGAAGACAAACAACTCCGAGCCTGTGCGATATTACTTCTGCACAGCTTCATCAAACTGGTTGTCGGTAGGGCATTGGTTAATAAGCATGAGTCTGCTCTACGTGCTCAAAGGCAACAATTCGGGGTACCAGAAATATGCCCAGGTCAAACTGCTATACAGGCTCGAAGCACCAAGGACCGTTCGACCTTCATACCGACATACAAAATTCTATCATGGCTCTCACACATTTTCATCATTCGAAGGTGAGCCGCAGGCTCATGATGAACTGCTATGAAAATAAGAGCTAAGTTGTTGAATTCATTAGCGGGGTGTCTTATTTTCATCCGATGTGAAGAAGCCTTGCTTCATGGATGCCTAACGACGAATTCAGCGGCGCGCTGGTTGCAAAGGGATAATGAATCGTTGGAATGCGCGTCCGCTGGAATGAGCAGTTAGGCTGCTTGCCGGGTAGGATATATCTCCTTATATGTCAGAGAGTTGCAAACAGGTGGCGCGTCAATCCCATATATCCTGCTAGTCCTGAGTTGACCATTACACCTCAAACAATGAACGTGGAAGTTGCGATTGCCTGATTATTGATTGAAGTGTCCCTATACTCAACTCATTATGATTCGGAACTGGAACAGTTATTGTCGAATCAGGAGTCTTTTTCTGCATTACAATATGGCTGCCTCTTTTTCTTACTTCGAAGAAGCCTTGTTGCATGAGAATCTTACACACTTCTTGCCCTGATAAAACTCGGAGTTTAGCCAACAGCAACCTCCATCCTGGTAACAAAGACTTCAGTATGTAAACGACTTTCAATCTCCGAATTGTCGGCAACTTCAAAGAAAAGCTCAATGGCTTCGATCAGATTCGATCTTGCCTCTTCAACCGTTCTTCCTTGACTCGCTATATCCAATTCAGGACAAAGCGCAACGAACCAATCATCTTCGCGCTCAATAATACCTGTGAACTGTCGCATTTGCTTCATATAATTACCTCGTGGCAAGTATCCACAAGCGTGGTTAGAAATGTCAACAACCCTTTGCATTATACTGGCACTTGGGGTAGTGAGCCTAACACCGAGATAACCGGCCCGCTGTGGTCGAAGGGATAACGAGATGTTGGTATGCGGGTCCGGTTGATTGAGCGGTTAGGCAGCCCCTTGCCTGTTTCATTACTTGAGCTTTGCTGGCCCTGATCCTCCAATTCTCAGCCTCACTTTCTGAGATAGGTTTTCCTGCTATTGCTTAGGAAGCAGCTTGATGTGCCAAGTTCGTCTTTTCCAATCAGGTTTGTGCTGTCGCTTACCTCAACAGGCAATTGCCCTGCGAAGGTATCTTTTCGAGGTGGGTTTATCATTGAGCAATGCTGAACAATCGTTTGGAAGAAATATCATATGAAGGAGCAAGAGAAGAGAGAAGAGAGCAAGAGGCTCTCCTCGCTATGACTCGCCTGAACTGGTTTTCGTAGCGTTGCTTGATGAGTCGTTTCCCTTTCATCGGTGATCTAACGCCTAACGTCCCGGTTGACCGGTCCGCTGTGGCCTCCACTTCATGCGAATAGTTGGATTGCGGGTCCGGTCGAACCGATGGTTAGGCGGCTCCCCTCGCTGTTTTACCTCTTCGCCTTCTCTCATTTTCATCTCTCGTTTCTATCCTCCTCTCCCATCTCCTTCTTTCTCCTTGCTTGCAGACTGTCGATTTGCAGAAACCATCCTTCCCTGACAGGTCTGCTTTGGCCATTTCTGCGCAGGCAATTTCGCTTGAAATGGCTCTGTGGAAAACAGCCCTGAGACTGAGCATATCTGAAAGCAGAGATTTGATGAAGAATGATTCTGATGAGGAATTGCAGCGAGAAGTAGCATTGATAGGTGAACCGATCCATTCTCCTCGCGGTGTCTTTGCTGTCAGGTCTTTAAGCGATTGCTTGCCGAGTCGTTTCCATTTCACCGTTGTTCTGACGCCTAACACCGAGTTCAGCGGCGCGCTGGTAGCAAAGGGACAACGAGTAAGTGGAAAGCGCGTCCGCTGGAATGAGCAGTTAGGCTGAGTCCATTTTCGATCTATTTCCACCTTTTCAAATACTCTCAGCAAAACGAATAACCCAGTCTTTCTGTTCTACAGTGTCCGGCACTTCGCAACCTCTTGCAATCTGAATTTGTTCAAAAGCATCTTCGACTTTCGCACCGTTGTTTACCAAAAGCAGAGCAGCAATCATCGCAGAGCGACCAACACCCTGCCTGCAATGAATAACTATGTTCTTCTCTTCTGACAAAAGCCTTTCGACATCCCTGAGAAAACTCATTGTTTCTATGCGTGATGTTGGGACACCTCTGTCAGCAATAGGGAAATGGATGAAGGCAATAGATGATCCGATAAATAAAAAATGAAGCGTGCTTGGGCGGCCCACCGTCAGATGGGCACACTTCACCCTTTGCAGTCTGCTTACATAAGGATTCGGTTGAGATGTACCAATCCGACTACTGCCGACGCTACCATCGGGAACAACCCCATTGCCAGCCGATACTTCTCTCTCATGATCTTGAATCCTTTCACTCTTCTTATGCCGTGTTCTACCTGTACCCTCACACTCGCCTTCGCTCGATTCTCCTCTCGCTCATCATCACTTAGCTCACCTCCTTTCGGCTTCTTGTGTGGTACTTCGATTCCCTCTGTGCCCTGATATCCCAAATCCCCTTGCTTGCTCGCTTCTCGATATTTCTCCCCCACTCCACTGGCTTCATATACTCGCTTATCCGATGCTGGCCCGCGATGCCCTCCACTGATACCCAGCACTTCTCCCTTTCGATCACTCTCTACTTGGCTCTTGAGCGTGTGGCATTTCTTTTTACCAGAATATACCCGTTTTTGACGTTCATAATTGGAGGGGCGGGGTATTGGCGTCTCAAAACTGTCGATGAGAATTCGGTCAATCTCTTGGATTTTGAGGCTCGGTTCCTGACCTCGAAACCTCTTCTGTGCCTCAAAGCGATTGGAGGGAAAGAGTTCTCTGAGCAAGGGGACAATCTCGTGAAAGAGATTCTCGGAGGTGTCGGCGCTAACACCAAACAACGCTGCGACAACGCGCGTGAGCGAGGTTGTGACGCAGGTAGATGAGAACGAGCAAGACCTCCTGAGAAGGAGTGAGTTTGGGTTTTCTACCGCCACCGAGAGCGCGTTTGCGATCAGGGCGAAGAAGTTTGGCCTGTTGACGGAGATGAACCAAGACCGGCACGGTAGTAGACAACAATTGTTGAAGGGCGTTTGTCGTCATGCGGGTCAAGGCGCGGAGTCTTGCAGGTTTGAGATTGTTGATTTGTTCGATTGTCATGCGAATAGTTTACCAAAGTCCTTCTTATTCCTCGGATCATCTAATGCCTGTTTTCTCGCAAAGTGTCTGTTCCTGCGTAAGATCGAGTTCTGAGATTTCATCATTTTCAAGAAGAGAAACGATAACATCAGCGTGAGATTGGTGAAGAGAAGCAATTTCATCTTCAAGCCAATCACCACCGCGAGGACGTGGAATGATCCCGATGTGGCCAGAATCAGATTGATTAATCCAGAACACCTTTACATGCATTTTCGATTCAAGTAGGGGAGCCTAACGACGAGATAACCGGCCCGCTGTGGCCACAGGGATAATGAATCGCTGGCACGCGGGTCCGGTTGATTGAGTGGTTAGGCGGCTCCTTTGCCTGGTCATCTTCTTGAGCCTTGCTTACCATCATTCTCCTATCCTGCCTTCTCTTCCGGTGACAGCTTTTCCTGCCATTGCCAAGGAAGCAGTTTGATGTGCAAGCTTTGTCCTTCCCAATCAGGCTTCTCCTGCCACTTGCCTCAACAGGCGATTGTGCTGCGAAGGTATCCTTGAGAAGCAGCTTTATCATTGAGCAGTGCTGAAAGACAGTTTCGGGAGGAACGAGTATCGGGTAAAGGAGAAGAGATGAACGAAAGAAGCAGAGTTGTATCGGGAAAAGGGGAATGAGAGGCGAGCAAGCGCAATGTCCTGGCGATGACTACCTGAACTGGTTTTCGCATCATCGCTTGATGAGTCGTCTCGCTTCCACTGAGATATGGACGCCTAACGCCGAGATAACCGGCCCGCTGTGGGCGAAGGGATAACGAGACGCTGGTATGCGGGTCCGTTGAATGCCCATGTTAGGCGCGCCTTTGTCTTTGGCCGCGCTCGGCTTTCTTTGCAATTCAATCAAGGCATATCGGGAGGCGCGGCCCCAAGCGTATCTCCTTGCTTGGTGAAAGTACCTTGTCGCTACTATGATCTTGTTTGATCAAGTATTTCTATCTCCAATTCCTTGCTGTTGGTCAGGTACTTTCCCCGCGAGCCTAACACCGAGATAACCGGCCCGCTGTGGCCACTGGGATAATGAATCGTTGGCATGCGGGTCCGGTTGATCGACCTGTTAGGCGGCTCTCTCTCATTACTTCACCTTGGCATTGACTCATTCTCATCTCCCTAATCTTCCCGTACCTTTCCTTCCTGCTTCTTACTCGCTGCCTTGCCCTTTTGTTTCCCGTCTTCATCCCTCCCAAACAGGTTAGCTCTGGCCAAAGCTGTGCAGCCATTCTCGCTTGAAGAGAACCTCGACAGCCAGACCCCCAGCATGGCTGAATGAACAGTTTTGGTGAAGCAATTGATGAGCAAGATTGTGGCTCATCAAGACCAATCGAGGCGAGGACAAGCATCGGTAGGCGAGCATATTCTTTGTCCTCGCAGTGACATTGATATCAGGTCTTTGAGCGATTACTTGCCGAGTCGTTTCCATTTCACCGATGTCCTGACGCCTAACGCTCAAGCTGAGGCACACGGCACAGCCGCGTGGCCTCCAGCGGATGGTTAGCACCTGCTCCATGGCACATCTAGTGTGGCGAAGATTCTCGGATTTCCTCAAGCAGGCCATGCAGGTCAGATACAACCCAGCGCTCCATCAGCTTACCACCCTCCACCCGGTAGATAGCGATGCCCTTGAGCACGATAGCCCGGCCTGTGGGAGCGATGCCACGGAAGTCGCCCTTGTGTGTTCCAAGCAGTCTCCACCGCACCACTACCCTGTCACCATCGGCAATTAGATCATCGACTTCATATCGGGCGTCCGGTACCGCGGATCGTATGGCTGAATAGTAATCTCGGAACGCCTGCGGACCGGTTGGGCCGCCTTCCGGCCAATCGTGGGATGTGAACTGAGGTGATACAACCTCGTCCACCAGCGCCATATTCCAGTCGCCGTAGACCTCTTTGTAGAAGCGGCGGACAAGTTCTTTGTTGGCGGCTACGATTTCGTCAGTCATTTATAGTTCCTCTGATCTTTTCAGAATCGGCTTAAAATCTCCCGTTTCAGCACAATGCATGCAGGTCGCTGTGAAAATGCTTGTTGACTAACTCTGCAAATGTGCTTTCCCGTCTCAGGCGTTGGGTGAGTTGAAAGATGGTACCGACTTCATCGGTGAATATTTCTTGAGCTACCAAGTATGCCATCACCCTCAAGGCTAACTCTGCCCATGCTCCTTCTCTCCCCCTCATCTGCATCTGTCCTAATCCCAGCCATCGCTTCATTCGCTTCCAAAATGTCTCTACTGCCTGATGATTCTTCCATACTCTCAGCGCCTCGCAACTCCTCATCAATCGCTGCGGCGCTATCAGCGCATATGCCTTTGTGCGCGCTCGATGAAAGAATATCAAGGCCACTTGCCCGAATGTCGGAGAGATTGCCCTCACTCTTTTTGCTAGCTCATTATGCCCCCATCCTTGTTTCAACTCCTTCCCCTCTCGATGTAGGGGCAACTTCTTTCTTCCTTCTTTTGTCTCAAACACGAGGTTTGCTTTTGCACAGATGACCTGCTTTGAAAAACCTATCTCAGCCAATTGAGAACTGACAGGCTTACTTGCCCACCAACTATCGAAGCTCGTTGCAAGGTCAGTTATTTCCACACCTGCTTGCCTGAATAACTCCTTCAATCGCTTCATTTCTCGTAGTAAGACTGCAGGTTTGTTAGTTGAGCCGCGTCCCTGTTTGCTTACCCATACCAGACTCAACGGCAAGATTCTCCCGTTGATCTTCAAAACTATGCCGAGCAGGTCTTGCCCTCGCCTCACATCTTTGAGTTGCCCACTGTACCAGGCCCAAACATAAGAGAGCACCTGTGAGAGTCGCTTGACTAGCGTGTCATCTATGCTCAAAGAAGCCCCGCGTCGCGAACGCGTAGAAGCCGAAGCCGATTCGTATCTTTTCAATTCCTCAATGGCCTTCTCCAACATTAACTTTTCTAACAGCACTCGCCATTGACGAGCATCCATCTCTGTGAGAACTGCATAGAACCTCTTTGGGGAGACGCCTAATTGCTCAGCAACTTGATTGGGATTGAACAAACCACAAAGCAATCCGACGATCAGTATCAAAGTGACTTCAACGAACTCGGAGCGATCTTCTCGACGGCTCAACTTGGAGATTAAAACAATACGAAACTGCTTTATAATTTCTTCAAAGTGCATTCTAGGTCTCCTTTCACGAAAATGTAGTAGCATTTTCATGATTGAAAGGGCCTAGATTGCACTCCGTCAACCATTTACATATACTCGAAAATCATCAGTTCCTTTCGTTTGGATTTCAGCGCTTTGTTGGGCGCATCATTCACGGTGTTGAGTGCCTTTACTTGGAGTAATAAACAGTAAGCTACATGGCTCGCGAGCTATTGGTTGATGCCATGTTTCTTTGGGAATAATACAAGAAGAGAAACTAGCCAAAGTTATAGCTTTGTTTTTGCCTTCCGATTCAATAACAACATCCATAGAGCCCGACAATAAATACAGCAACTCATCTCCGTCTGGGTGCATTTCCCAATGAGAAGGGCCAGTATCCATCTTCAGAACTCCCATCAGCCTACCCGATTGGAGGTAGCTTCGACTAGATCCTTCAGACCAGAACTTTTCATCAACCAACAGGCTAATCATGTTTCCATTATTTTCCAAATGAACAAACTTGCTTTCAAGTTGAAATCCTTCGAATACCTGATTGGTCATGTCATTCCTCCTTTCATTCAACGACTCAAGCTCAGCGACGCTGGGCCAGTGAAGATGAACCGCGCAGCAGAACTGAAGCCGCTTCCCGGCGTTGGCTGCAGCGCATGGTTGCCCCATGTCATTATATGCTCCAATCTGCTGAAGTGGATACCCGACACCGCGGAGAACTATCGGCCCTATATTCGGGGCAATATGATTCTGGTCAAGGTCTGAAACACGAATGCCCTCGACGACCTTAAAGCGACTGATGTCATCCGGAAGCCTGATGCCGAACTCACTGGGGACCCGCGGTGCATCACTCAAAGAAAACGCAGTGATACGGTAGCCGTGCGGGAAAGCTCGTCGCTGGATGGCCGAATCCAAAACGGAATGAGCTGTGAATCTGCCGGATGTGTCCGAGCGGCCTAACGACGAATTCAGCGGCGCGCTGTGGCCCCCGCTTCAATCGAGCGGTTGGCAAGCGCGTCCGCTGGAATGAGCAGTTAGGCTCAGTGTTTTAAATTACTGTTATGGGTTCGTTCAGGATTCTGGAATTATTCATCGTAGCAAAAGGTTCTCGTATCTTTTTCGTCAAGATAGCTGACTATGTGAAACCGGATAAGCCACGATCAAGATCGCTTCTTCCCAAAGATTTTTGAGCAGGAAATCCTGCAACCCACTGCAATAGTTCTGCACTTCGATGCGTTCAACTCGCTTGTTCCAATCCATTGGAAAATCACAATATACCAAACTTATTCGATCATCTATAATTTCGTTCGAGTCAGAAAGATAATAACCACCGGCATTTTCTATTACTGTACAACCACCGCGCAATTCCGTAAACTCTCGAATCATCCAAGCAAGAGTATCTTGGTAGGCAGTTTCATAGCGAACAGGGATGTAAACTTCAACGCGAATTCTTGGAGCGAAACTCGGCAAGACGTTCTTTCCTCCACTGATCAATATTCTTTAATCTGCGGCGAAATTCCTTTTCAGAAATCTCCTGTTTAGGAGGCTTCTTAGTAATGACAGCACGAGGAAAAATTTCATACTTACTCTTCATAATGACCTCAACAGCATTATGATAGGGGAAGAAGTTTTTATCAAGGCAAGTTATATCATTGCGAAAGCGAGAGCCTGCTATGAAAATAAGAGTAGGTGTTGATCAGGCAGCTTGCTCGACCTCTTCAACAGTTACTCTCAAGCCCGTCCCCTCAAGCTGTCGGATTAATCTTCGCCGCTGCTTCTCTACATTCCTTTTGTCCAGATAATCTACTCCCAACTCTTTGTAACCGGCTCTCTCTTCTAAGACGTGATATACAATCACAAGTATCGAATGTGCTATTGCTACCAGCGCCTTCTTCTTCCCCATTCTCTTGACCAGCCTTTTGTACTTCGCTGCAAGGAAACAATCCTTCTGATGCGTTGCTGCCCAGGCTGCCTGCACAAGGGCTGCTTTTAGATAGCTATTGCCCTTTTGGGTTCTTCCACTCTTTCGTTTTCCTGCCGATTGATTATTACTGGGACAGATCGAAGCCCAACTTGAGAGATTCTTGTCTGTTGGGAAGCAGCTCATATCTACTCCAATCTCAGAGACAATGATCTGGGCTAAGGTCTTTGCGACTCCTGGAATAGAATCGAGAAGCTCAACAGCTTGCTTAACAAAAGGGTCTGGGGAAGTTTCGACCTCCTGGCTGATCTTCTCTTCAACCCTCTTAATAGAGGATTCAACCGAGTCATACTGATCGAGGAGTTCTTTAAGAATCCAGCGTTGGGCAGAAGTGAGGCGACCGTGCAAAGCACGCTTCAAGTCAGCCTTCTTACGCTTCATCCTCCGACGAGCAAGGTCGCTGATCTTGTCAGCATCGGTTTGACCATCAGCCAAAGCTCTCAGCATCAGCCTGCCGCTAACCCCCAAAGCATCACTAGCGACTTGAGCGAGCTTGATATTGGCGCTTTCAATCAACTTCTGAATGCGATTGGCAAGAGCAGTCTGCTCACGGATAAGGCTCTGGCGGTAGCGAGTCAAATCCCTGAGTTCACGGATATGAGGAGGAGGGATAAAGCTGGGACGAAGCAGACCGTGACGAAGCAGGTCAGCAAGCCACTCACAATCCTTAACATCAGTCTTTCTGCCAGGAACAGCTTTGACGTGGCGGGCATTAACCAAAATAACCTCCAGGGAGGATTCGAGGATATTGAAAACAGGCTTCCAGTAAACGCCAGTACTTTCAATAGCGACGTGAGTGCAGCCTTGAGAAGTGAGCCAGTCGAGCAGGGCAAGCAAATCATCAGTCATGGTCGAGAAAGTGCGAACCTCTTTGTTGCCGTCAGTGATGAGGCAGGCGACAACGGTGCGAGCGTGAACATCAATACCACAGCAAGAGTTGTAAAGAATCTGCATGATAGAACTCCTTTCGGCATTGGCGGGGAGCCTCAAAACAAAAGAGACTGCTATGCGTGCTCGAAGCAACAAGTTGTGATGCCTGAAAAGGCTCCCCAAGTCAAACTAACGACCGGGCTAAAGGCACCAAGGCCCGACGACCTATCAGCCAATGACCAGAAGGAAGGATACATAAACTCTCAGACATTTTCATCCGTCGTGAAGAAGCCTTGCTTCATGGATGCCTAACGACGAGTTCAGCGGCGCGCCGTGGCCTCCGATGCAATCGAGAAGTTGGCAAGCGCGTCCGCTGGAATGAGCAGTTAGGCAAGCCCTTGGCTTTGTTGCGTAAATATGGCAACAGGTGCGCGAGGGTTTGTATAATCTCTTTATGACCAAGAAAAACAAACCCACTTATCGCACCCGTAACTGGAAACAGTATAACTCCTCTCTTCGTAATCGTGGTAGTCTAACAGTCTGGCTCTCTCAAGATGTCCTTGATCAGTGGCTACACCGCTCTCCTCAAACACGCCCCGGCGCTCCATTGAGATATTCTGACACTGCTATCATAACAATGCTCTCGATCAAGGCCGTCTTCCATCTGCCGCTTCGCCAGACTCAAGGATTCGTCTGCTCATTATTCAAGCTGATGGGAGTAGAGTTGCCCGTTGCAGATTACAGTAGAGTATCAAGGCGAGCCCCAGGGCTAGAGATAAGGTTGAGGCGCGATACAAGCAAGCCAATAGCGGACCTTGTAATAGACTCAACAGGAGTCAAGATTTATGGAGAAGGGGAGTGGAAAGTTCGCACACACGGGAAGGATAAACGACGAGAATGGAGGAAGTTACACATAGCAGTAGATACAGAGACGTGGGAGATAACAGCCGTAGAGTTGACCGACAAGGGAGTTGTTGACCCGCGAGTAATGCCTCGATTGATAGAGGAAACGGAAGGGGAAGTAGGTCGGATATATGGGGATGGAGCATATGATACAAACCAGTGTCACAAGGCGATCTATAAGAAGGGAGCGAAGCCATTGATCCCGCCGCGAAAGGGAGCAGTCGAGAGCAAGTATTATTATATGGGGGAAAGAAACCTGGCGATAAGAGAGAAGGCAGAGAAAGGAGAGAAGGAGTGGAAGAAAGAGAGTGGGTATCACAAGAGGAGCTTGGTAGAGACACAGATGGGCAGGCTGAAGGGGATATTAGGAGAGCGAATGAGCAGTAGGAAGATGGAGACACAGATGACGGAGGCAAGGATCAAGTGCATGGTGATGAATCGGATGAGCGAGTTAGGGATGCCCGACACAGTAGCATTCTAAAAGAGGTCGAAGTCTGGGTGAAGTCTATCTTCATCTCGAATTGCGCAACAAAGCCCGCGGCTCTCAGCTTGCGACCTCATTTGTCCTTTAGACGATAGACACTTGGGGTCAATTCTGGAATTTCTCCGTCCTTTTGAACTTTCCACAACTCTATCATCTGTGAATTTCGATACCCACCATTTATCACTCTTACCCTTGATGGGGATATCCCATAGAAGTCAGTCAGAGTAGCTTTTTCGGCTTCCGCAATCCTTTTTGCTGTGTTTGTGGGATCACACTCTTGGTATCTTCGGCTGACATAATCAGCTTTCCCATCTCTACTAATTAGCTGCCTCTCGCCTATATCCAAACACTGCCCATATCCGATGATGTAGCCGATAGAATCAGGATCACTAGAAAGTGCATTTGCAAATCCACCTAGCTTGGCGGGGGAGTCAAAATAGACAGCCATTTCGTTCTCTGAATTGTAGATGTACTCATCGAACAGTTCTTGTTGCTTTCCTTTTGCATTCTCTGTGTGATCTGTTGTGTTGAATTCGGGCAACCTTCCACCTTTAGTAGTTAACCAAACTTCTGTTTGGAATTCCTTGCGCAACCCTCCGTAAACTATTTCGATTTGCTCATTCGGAATTGACCTTTCAGTTAAAAGATAGTTCATCACTCCGAACGAATGCCTATAAAAAAGACCTGGAGGATTAAACTTGTGGGAGGAACTCTGAGGGTTGTTGTAGCCACGATAGACAATAAGGTATCCATACAGATTCGAGTCTTGGCTCAATTCAACGGCTAGTAAATCTAGTGCAGCATTCAACTCGCAACTCGGATCGGGATTGTAGTAAGTCATAAGCAGTTTCGGAAAGACGCGGTCAGTGTTCTGGCAGTAGCCGATTGGAGGAGTAAACAGACCGGATACAATAATAGTCAAACTAATAAAAGCCCAAATGATTCTAATACGAGTCATATCAATACCCATTCTAACGAACAGGTTTCAGATTTGCCATCGTTGCTGCGCCTAACGACGAATTCAGCGGGGCCACGAGCGGCACTCAAAGAGCGCATGAGAGTTGCGCTTCGTGGCCTCCGCTGCAACGCATTGTTATGCCCCTTCGTTGGGCATTTTGTCTTCTTCTTACTGATCACAAGCCACCTCCTTGGCCTTTCCATCTCTTATCTCAAAGCAGCCGACTTTTGCCCCATATATTCCCTGCGCCCAATAGCTGTACTTCCTTCCGGATTCTAATGATGGGGGCGGCTTATCTTCAGGCGGAGTAATCTGGTGAAAGCCTGTCGGGATGACGCCATAGGTTACTTCGATCGGCATCTTTACTCTTAGATCGGACGTGTTTCTCACCTCCCAGATATAGCTCTCTTGTCCTTTCGGTACGGTCCCGTCTTTACAACAGACGGAAAAGATTAGCGTGTCAGTTCTCCCGCCTAGCTTGAATTGCGGCGGCTCATTATCCATAACCCTGACCTCCGGCATAGGCTCACAGGACAGTTGCATTAGTATCAGCAAAAGAATAAAGGCGTATTTCATAACTCTTCCACTGAGCCGAAAGTTGCGACTCAAGGGGCATAACGACGAGATCAGCGGCGCGCCAGTAGTAGCGGGATAATGAATAGGTGGTATGCGCGTCCGCTGGAATGAGCAGTTAGGCTGCGCTTATCTCCACTAGGTGCTCTCTTCCCTGTAAGAGTTCAAGCGCCTTTTCTAATGTCGCAGTTAGTATTTCCTTCAGACGAGCATTGGATGTGTTCCCGCATCTCAGCCATATGACTTTGGGTGGGGGACCATTCTGCTCAAGTAATCTCACGAAATCGCTATCTTTGGTCATGACAATGGCGTTTGCATCTCTGGCCACAAAGAATATTTCCCTGTCTGTTGCGTCACGCAGCCCTAAATCACGAAGCGCAACCGCAGTTACAGCGCACTCTAGCGTGATCCAGTCTGCAATTGCAGGCGATAGTTGTGCATCAATCCAAATAGTCATGCTGCCAACACAGGGTGATCCAAACGACGAGCGGCATAATTAAGAGAAGCTTTCAAATCATCCATCTCAAGATCAGGCAATTCTTCCAGAATTTGTTCCGCACTCAATCCCGCCGCGAACAAATCTAGCACATCGATAACCCTTATTCTCATGCCGCGAATACAAGGTCGGCCTCCGCATTGCTCAGGATTTACTGTAATTCTCTCAATCGTGTTTGACATAAATCGCTCCGAAAAAAGATCAGACCATTACGATATGAAGGATAGCATTTTTCACTTATTGCGACTACTGGAAGTTGCCTAACGACGAGTTCAGCGGCGCGCTGTGGATTGGCTTCAACTGAGCAGTTGGCAAGCGCGTCCGCTGGAATGAGCAGTTAGGCAGAACCCGAATCCATCTGATAGCTCAATATACGACCCTTATTCGAAGAGCTCTTTTACTCCCAATTTCCAACCCGGAATTACATCTCCCCCATCCAGATAATCATCCTCAGTTAGGATGGCAATGTCCGTTAAGGAGTGATAGACGGTTGTAATTCGCTTTTAGAATTGACTACTATCACCATACGCACTCCGGCCTTTAACCACTCAAAGACCTTCTCTTCTACTTCTGTATAAGTATCGCTTGGTGAAATAACTTCAATAACTAAGTCAGGTGCCCCAGGCCAATATCCATCAACTTCGCCGACTTCATTGAGGCGTTCCTGAGAAACAAATGCAACATCAGGTGCTCTAACCGTGTCAGGATTTTTTTGAATCAAAAAACCTGTCTCTGCGGCGTAGACAGCGCCTAATTTATTTTTTCTTGTATGAGGAACAATTGAGCCTGTAATAGTGGCTGCAATCCGACCGTGCTTTTGTCCTGCCGGTGACATTTTTCTCAACTCTCCTTCGATAAGTTCATAGCGAAATCCATCGTTCGGCTTTTTCAATAAATCTTCTGCTGAAATTGTTTGGATGGTCATTGTCATAAGAGTACCTCAAGGACGAATCTTATCATAAAGGAAGACAGAATTCAGAATGTTTTGCCGGAAGGGATTACTTCAAATGCCTAACGACGAGTTCAGCGGCGCGCTGGTAGTAGCGGGATAATGAATCGGTGGCAAGCGCGTCCGCTGGAATGAGCAGTTAGGCCCAATACCTGTCAAATAAGCAAAATAGCATCACAAAATCGTAGCTGTGGCTTGGGCCAGTTGTAATGCTGTGGTCGCTTCAGATTGAACCCACTCATCTTTCTCTTCACTACTCGCGGATTCGATCTGGCTCGCCTTTCTGGTAACCTTTGCTCTCCTATATCTCTCAATAGCCTCTTGTATAATTGCTCCTTTTGCTCCTTTTCTACCATTTGGAATTCTGGTATTGCTTCTTGGATTATCCTCAATGCTCCTACAAAACTTATCCGATCCGGGTCTACTTCTGCCTCATTTGCTGCTTCGTGTATCAGTTTTCTTACTGCATAATGCGCTATCAATAATGCGTATAACTCTTGTATGACTCCCTCTGGTTTTAGGCTTCTCAATGGCCTTCCTGCTAGTCGTTGATGTGTATCTATCTCATCTATGACTATCTCGATTTCCCATCGCTCGTGATACAAACACACCAACTCTTTGGCCGGATACTTCCTTTCATCCAATAGTGTTGTGACTATGCGGTATCTCTTCTGGTATCCTGCTTGGGTCGGGTCTGTAAAAGTGTAAGAGATTATCCGAACCAACTGTTTGTCTTCTTTATTTCGCCGTCCTTTTTGTGTTGGTCTGATATAGCCTAACCACGTTCCATCTTCTAGCGTGCAAAGGTGTTCCGGTTTCACATTGTCAGGCAATCTACCAAGACATTGAGACCCTCGCTCAAGTGTCGCAACTACCATATCATAGGAGTGAAAGCCTCTATCCCACATCAAAAGCATCCCTTTTCCCAGGCTTCTTAGCAGGCGAAAACCTCCAACTCGTTCACTGCTTTTTGCAGGCCAAAATCCTGCATCAATAATGGCATGAGTGCCACATTCTACAAGGTAGACAGCCTGAATTTGCACGAAGCAACACTTCCCGCGATCAGAAGCCAACCGCCCAAAAGCAGCATCATTTTCCGGAGTGTCCGGGGCTTCTTCAATAGAGCCGTCAAGGGCCATTAATCGCAGTCCAAATGCAAAAGCGCCACGAGTTTCATCTGTTGCCATAGGTTGTGCAACACGATGAAACAATGAGACTAAAGGACGAGGCCCCAACTGGTAACGACGATAAGATATTGCATTGTGTTTAGGAGGAGGAAAGTCAGGATCAGGCCAGATGAAACGCAAACCCTGAAAGACTCTCCGCACGACATGTCCAATAGAGAAATGTGAAAACAGATTCATAGCGATGATAATGAGCACGACAGCGCTCATAGTGAGTTTGCGATGTCGTTTGTGAGAGGCATTGTGGAGATCAAGAACCTCTTGGATTAATTCAATAGAGACGGCATCAGAGATGGCATCAATAGAGAGATGATCACAGAACTTTCGTTCATCGGTAATATGGCGTATTTTGTAACTCAAGCGAGGCGGCTCCTTGACAACTTTCGTTTCTATCAACTCGAAAGTATGCCATAAATGCCGTCTCGTGGCTTATTTGACAGGTATTGCAGTTAGGCCCAGCCTATGCTCACTGTAGCTGAATTCTTAAACGTCCTTGTTCCAAAAAAACTGCCTTGGTGTTACGAACTCCTTTGCGTCAAATCTACGTTGGATGTGTCGCTTGAGCTTTTCATCTGCAATATTGTTAAGCACCTCCTCTGCCATTTTGGGATACTCTCCTGCAATCATTAATAGCGCATCACGTAGATTTCTTCCTTGCCGCCAGCTAAATATTGGGCTTGAGGCTTCTACTAATGCTTCAAAGATTTTGTGCCACATTTTCAAGGGACAAGGACGCACAGCCTGAAACAGCAAGAATAATGCCTCGGACCTACTTGCATAGAGAACAATATCGGGTGCTCGATGTAATAGCTGTACTACTACCTCATCAACTTCTTTTAGATGTCCCCTCTCGATGAGAGCACGAACGGCCCAAGCCGCAGCACCTACATAATTGAAAGGGTCTTTCGCCTGACTTGCCTTATTGAGTGCGAACTTAACAATCTCAATGACTTGATCTTCTGGGGCAAAGCGCGCTACCCAAGCAAGCGATTGGCAACCAAACCAAGCATCATTGATCTGGCCAGCAACCGATAGAGCAGATTCAGTATCAGTTGCAGAGAGCCGGGTCGCTAAATTTCTTGCCTCTACTCGATTCATAGAATGATTCCTCAGCCAAACATCATATAGGTATGAAGGAAAAATGATAATGATTAGAACAGACTGAATTAATACCAGACTCATGGTAAAGGGTAGCTCCGCAGTTAAAGGTGGTCATTGACACCACCTCGCGATCAGTTGTTTGGTGGCTGTAGAAACTCGTCCTCGGCGCTTGGGCGGCTGCCATGGAGATGGCGCGACGTGATACGACAACAATTCCCTGACGCTCCAACAATGATCTGTGATACCGGCGGCCATCGCCGGTGTCCGCTCAAGCCATTTGTGCCCGCCGACCAATCCCGGCAGTCGCAGGCTTTCATGCTCACAGCAGAAGTTGTAGATCACTCCCACCAGATACATCCCCATTTCCAGTGTACGGCTTTGCCGCGCCAAGCCGCGTCCCCGCCTCACCAGCGTCGACAGAGATTGCCGAAAGGTCGCAATGAACTACCCCGCAGCTTGCTGCGGGGTATCAGAAGAGATCGAGTTGTCGCTCGTCCCTCATCTGACTCTTGTGCAAGATTTCATAGTTTGACTCTTTGCCTTGGTTTTGGATGTATTTCTTGATCACTTCTTCGTTTCCATGTTTTCCTACTGTGTTGATGAAGTATCCATCCGTCCAAAACTCTCCTCCCCAGAGTTTCTTCTTCACTTCGGGGCAGGCGGCAAAGATTTCTCTCGCTGTGATGCTTTTGATAACTTGCACGATCTTTTTCGGGCTGTATGTTGGCACCGATTGCACCAGAAAATGGACGTGGTCATTATCGGTGCCGATTTCCAGAAAATGGATTTCGTACCGTTTGCTAATTTCAAGGCAAGTCTCTTTCAGCTTCTGGTCTACTTCTTTGCTGAATACGACTCGCCGATACTTCGCTGGACAGACGATGTGGTACATAAGTACGGATACATTATGTTTCTTGCGAATATACTTGCTCACTCGCGCAAGTATACCGCAGCAAGCTGCGGGGAATTAGACCCCCTAAGATTAAACCGTTCGATGAACGCCGTATTGATCACCCCGCCGCCTTGCGTCCGCTCAAGCATTTGCTCAATGTCGGTTTCCTCACCGGCCATGATGCGGCGATCAATGCCGGTCATCCGTCCTTGCTCGTATTGCTTGACCGACTGCGCCATGAATATCTTCTTCCAGGCTTGTTGACGAGGACGCCCAACCTCGCCGGTCGGCACCCCTTCCCGAAAAACCGAGCGAATGGCGCTAATATAGCTCTTCAAGCCATCCGTGCAAAACAACAAACCCGTAGACAAGGCGCTTGCACAAGCACGGACTTTCTCAACCAAATGAGTAATCAATGTCGCATCGCGACTGAGGCTGACGGCGCCGCCCAACCACAGCCGGGTACTTACCATCAGGGCCAAGGCCATCCAACTGATGCGACCTTGTTGTTTGACTCTGATTTCATCCATCTGCACCTGGCCGAGATCACGCGGCACCTCGACCAACTGCTGCTGAATCGCCTGGCCATGCGCAGCGGCGCGATCTCGCCAACTGGCGACGGTACGCTCATCAAGGTCGAAAGCGGCGACAATGGCTTGCGGCGGGCAACCAAAAGCCAGCAAGGTGACGACTCTGGTAACCAACTCTGGCGCGTGGTGCAGGCGATAAAAAGGCGTGCCTTTGGTTTGGGCAAAGGTCTTTTGGCACAGAGAGCACTTGTAGCGGCGTTGTTTAAGCGAGTGGACGCCGATGTTACCTTCGTTGGTTTTGCCTCTGGCCGGACAACTCATATTCGGACAAAATACACTCAGCGGGTCCAAAGCAATACTCCTTTCCGTTTATATGATCAAAAAGGATTATCTTTGGACCCTCGTTTTATGCAAAACCCACATCTCCACGTTTTACTGTGGAGCTACCCTTTTGTCTAAAGTCGAGATAAAAAGGAGATTTCTTTTTCGCCTCCTTATAGATACCGTTATCTAAGACAGTGATGATATTGGGGTGTTTGTTCTTCTGACCGAAGAGCAACTCGTTCTTGAATCGCTTTAGTTTTTCCTTGTTTGCTCTTGACGGATCGAGCAACTTTATTGCGAATATTGATCCACCTTCATCACTTGCTTTGTAAACCCGGCCAGAACCGCCTTCACCGACGATTTCGGTTGCAGTAAAGGTGGAGAAAGTTGTCTCGAATATTAAGGGCTTCTTAAGACTCATATAACGATACTCCGTTTAGGGATTGTAACTTATGATAAATCGCTTTGGCGAGGAGTCATTGAGTTGCCTAACGACGAGATAACCGGCCCGCTGTGGTCGGAGGGATAATGAAACGGTGGTATGCGGGTCCGGTTGATTGAGCGGTTAGGCGGCCCCTTGCCTGTTTCATTTCTTGCGCTTGGCTGACCCTGATCCTCCTATTTTCAGTCTCACTTTCTGAGACAGCTTTTCCTGTCATTGCCAAGGAAGCAGCTTGATGTGCAAGCTTTGTCCTTCCCATTCAGGCTTCTCTACCCCTTGCCTCAACAGGTGGTTGTGCTGCGAAGGTATCTTTTCGAGGCAGCATTATCATTGAGCCAGAGTGAATAATCCTTTGGAAGAAACATCCTATGAAGGAACAAGAGAAGAGAGAAGCGAGCAGGTGGCTGTCCTGGCGATGACTCACCTGAGCATGTTTTTCCATCACTGTTTGGCGAGTCGTCTCCCTCTCAATCGGTGATCTGACGCCTAACGACGAGTTCAGCGGCGCGCTGTAGTCAGAGGGATAATGAAACGGTGGTGTGCGCGTCCGCTGGAATGAACAGTTAGGCTTGATCCCTGAAGGATGGACACATATTGTAAGTGAACGAGTAGCGACAAGTTATGCACTTGTGGAAGATTTGTTTTATGACAAACAAAGAATCTTCCGCTACTCGTTTGACTGATTATATCACTGCGCTGCTTCCTTGGGCGCACGGTCATCAACGCAAAGCCATTATTGATTTCGTCGCCGCCATCATTGAACAACAGACTGGCAATCAGGCGCAACTGGCACGCCAATTTGGCAATCAGGAAGCCGCTGTTAAGCGCCTCTCGCGCTTGCTTCATAATCAGCGATTGTCGCCAAACGACCTCGCCGAGGCGGTCTTCTTGCAAGCCATCAAGCAGTTGCCTAGAAGCGGCAAACTGCGATTGGCCATTGATTGGACGATTGAAGGCGACCATCATTTGCTGGTTGTCTCGCTTGTGACAGGCGGGCGCGCCTTGCCGATTTATTGGCGGGCCTATTCGGCCAAGGTCTTGAAAGGACGTATGCGGCGTTATGAAATGGCGGTCATCAAGCGTGTCATTGGCGGCTTCAAGAAGCGTCTGAGCCGTCGCCGTCTGCGCGTTACAGCAGATCGCGGCTTTGCCGATGTGAAGTTGGCGCAATTGTTTGAAGACTTGGGGGTTGAATACATCATCCGGGTCAAAAACAGCACCAAAATCTTCTTTCAAGGAGTGTGGCGCAATCTCAAGACTATGAGGTTTTGCAGCAATGCCCGACAACGCAATTTTGGCCGAGTGCAGTATTGCGAGTCGTCGCCGCACCGACTCTTTGTGACGATGAGCCGGGCACGAAACCGAGAAGGCAAGTGGGAGATTTGGTATCTGCTCTCTAACCGCAGGCATCGTGGAAAGCATGCGGCTGAGGAATACGCCAGACGCTTCGGCTGTGAGCAAGGATTTCGTGACGTGAAATGGGAGTTGGGCTTTTCGCAAGCCCGCATCGAAGCGGTGCAGGCGTGGTCAAGGATGTTCGCGCTGTTTGCAATCGCCTTGATGATCGTCGTCGTGCTGGGGATGAAATTGCTGGTGCGAGGAGCGAAGGGAGCTTTTGGATTGCTGCGACGAGTGGCGTTGCGGCGCAAACAAGGCTGGAATCTGAGCCTGGTGAGTGCGATGGTCAGCTTGCTCAAATTGGATAAAAGTTTGTTTGAGCATCTTTCTCCTCAAACGAAACTCAACTTGGAGGCTGCTTTATAAAATGTGTCCATCCTTCAGGCTTGATCCTTTATTTGATACAAACTTCAATCACTTCAAGAACATCACTTAAGAGCTCTTCTGGTGCTCTTTCGATGAATTTCGCTTTTCTCGCGCTGTAATCTACAGATTTGAGTTGGTCTATCATGACGAATCCTGTGAGTGTCGATGTAGTAGGAAGAGGTAGATGAAATGGGATTCTTCTATTCGTATTGGTAATGGGGCAAACCATTGCTAGCCCAGTGTGTTTATTGAACAAATAGTTGCTGACCACCAATGCAGGACGCCTTCCTTTTTGTTCGTGTCCTGATTGTGGGTCGAATGAAATGGCAATAAAGTCTCCTTTCTGCGGTATATATTTTGCCATTTACCACTCTTCCTTACCGAGTGGTTTGCCAAACGAATCCTCCTGGGCCTTGTAATTACGAGGCATACGTGAAACCATTTCGGCTAAATCAAATTTAGGTTTATGAGCTTTCCTTATGATAATGGACTCATCTTCCAAGAAAATTTCAACATTATCGCCAATAGAAATATCGGCTTTTTCTAAAATGTGCTTTGGAAGCCTCAAACCCTGACTATTGCCCCATCGTTGAACCTTTGAAACCATAAAATTGTTCCCCCTGCTAAATGTTTAGCCCATGTATATACCAATAGCTGACAAATATCAAGGAGATGGATGGAAAAACCGGACATAGAAAGATACATTCGTAAGTTCCCAAAGCAGGAATACAAAGTCACCGAGAGAGCCTAACGACGAGTTCAGCGGCGCGCTGTGGGTGGAGGGATAATGAATCGGTGGCATGCGCGTCCGCTGGAATGAGCAGTTAGGCGGCTTCCTTCGCCGATTCATCCTTCTTGAGCTTTCCTGATCATAACCCTCCTATTCTTATCTCTCGTTTCTGCACAGTTTCTCTTCTTCCTCACAGGTCATTTCCTCTCTCGTGCGACAGGTGTTGCTCTCTTTCGTCGGGGAAGCTTTTTGATCTGCCTACTTCCTCTTTTCCAAACTCGCCTCTCTGATGCTTGTCTCAACAGGCAATCGGCTGAACAGGCTTCTTCGCCAGACAGGTTTATATGAGCAATGCTGAAAGACTGCTTTGGGAGAAAGAAGTGTCAGATGAAGGAGCAGGGATGAGAGACACAGCAGAGCAGAAGGGGATAAAGAGGCAAGAGAATCGAGCAAGTAGGGGTCCTGGCGATGACTTGCCTGGACAGGTTTCAACAGCAAGGCAAACTGAGTCGTCTCCCTTTCGTCGGTGATCTGACGCCTAACACCGAGTTCAGCGGCGCGCCGTGGCCTCCGCTTCAACTGAGTAGCTGGAATGCGCGTCCGCTGGAATGAGCAGTTAGGCGGCTCCTTTCGGGATTCATTCATTTCCTTGGGCTTTCCTGACAGGCTTCTTCCATTTCTCATCTCCTGTTTCATCTCAGTTTCTCCTCTTGCGCGCAATTCATACCTTCTCCGCTGGGGCAGGTTTTCTTGTCGGGGAAACTGCTTGATGTGCCAAGCTCCTCCTTTCCAATCAGTCTTCTCTGGCTCTTTGCTCAACAGGTAATTGGCTGCCGGAGTATCTTTGCGAGATAGGTTTATCTTTGAGCAAGCCTGAAAAGAGAGCATCAGAAGAAAGGAGTTCAGATAAGGGAGAGTTGAGAGAAACAAACAGAGTTGAATCGGGTAAAGAGGAGCGAGAGGCGAGCAAGTAGCTGTCCTCGTGATGTCTCACCTGATCAGGTTTACACATCACTGCTTGATGAGTCGTGTCGCTTTTGAGATTGACGCCTAACGCTCGAATTAACCGGGCGCGACGAGCCGCCAATTAAAGCCAAGCCTCGCGCATGAAAGCCGCGCTATTCGCGCTCCGGTTGAATGAGTAGTTAGGCAGCGTGTACCGGAGCACCTGGTTCCGTTACCGGGCGTCGAATTCTGGACGGGCATACGATTCCAGGAAGCCGCACGCCGAACAACGGAACGTCCCCACTGGAACCTGCTTCTCCTTCGGGGAATTCTTCGTGCCCCACCAGAACGACTTCTCCGGCGCCCCTTCGTCCCAGCTACTGACGCGACGGGTACCTCCATGACTCCAGTCGACGATGAACCCTTGAACCATCTCGCCGCTGCACTTTGGGCAGTGTGTCTTCTCAGTGATCATGTGTAAACCCTCCAAAAGAAATTGAAGAATGCTGTTACCCGCCGCCTAACACCGAATTCAGCGGCGCGCTGTGGCTCACGATGCAATCGAGGGGGTGGCAAGCGCGTCCGCTGGAATGAGCAGTTAGGCTCAGTTAGGGGGCGAACATCTCTGTTAATACTGTCAAAACATCTGATTCTATTTTCCTGTTAACCTTCCCTAATTTTCTTACGAGTCTTACTTTGTCAACAGTCCGAATCTGATCCAATACGATTTGGCCTTTTTTGCCTTGGAATGTCAAAGCAACTCTCGTTGGGTAGCTTCTTCCTTTCGTTGTCATTGGAGCCACAATCACAGTGTTAATATGTCTATTCATTTCATCAGGGGAAATGATTAAACAAGGCCGTGTCTTCTTAATCTCACTGCCAATTGTAGGATCAAGATTGATGAGATAGACTTCAAATCTCCTGACTACCATTGCCACTCTTCTTCATCCCATTTAGTTGAGTTAGGAAAATAGTCATCAACAGATGAATCATCCTGATTTTCAGTCATAGTTTGAAAGGCTTGATCCCAAACATGCCTGGGATGCTGAGCAGATCGAATAATAATTTGATTGTCGAGTGCCTCAAGGTCAACCTCATCAGTAATGTTACTCTGTTCCAAGAGTAACTTTGGGATGCGAATACCTTGGGAATTACCAATTTTTATAATACGAGATTTCATAAGCACAATGTAATTACGAAGAGGCCAATAAGTCAAGTAAGAAAAGCAAGCGAGTTCCAGTAGACAAGTGCGAGCCTAACGACGAATTCAGCGGCGCGCTGGTAGTTGTTGGAACACGAGGAGGTGGAATGCGCGTCCGCTGGAATGAGCAGTTAGGCTTCGTGCTGGGTTGAGTTTATCTCCTTGTATATCAGATATTTGTAGGCAGTCTATTGCGTCCAGCCGTCTATCGAGACATTAGGACTTCAGCAGGATGGCTTGTTACGCTTTTGATTTTTCCAATACTTTTGGCAAACCTACCTTTTTTAAGGTTTCGTTTGCCTTCTCAACTTTCTCTTCAAAAAGAATTTTATCTTTGTACTTGCCTAACTCCTTATCAATTCTAACCACCGGCAATTTCGATTTGTTCAATTCTTCGATCTTTCTCATCGGTTTAACTCCTTCGTCTGACCAAAAACGCCTCGTACTCAATGCCTCTTACAAATTCTTCCCACTTGCCGTGTCTTAATCCGTACAGTTCAAAATCTTCGATAATCTCGTCCAAATTGTTCGTCACCCCAATTCTATAAAGCCTAGTTCGAGATTTTGTACTTCCTGTTGCATAAATCCAAGCCTCTGGATATTTTTCAGTGAAAGCATAAACTGTAGCGGCGACGGTCGCTAAAACTTTTTGACTATCTCCGTTGTCTGAAATTACTGTATCGTCAATTTCTCCTGTCTGTGAATCCTTGTCGCCAAACCCAAGATTGTAAAATCCTTCCAGGTTCGTTTCCGAATATTGGACAATCTTAGGAATTTGGCCTTTCCTTCCAACACTCACAAACTGAAAGATTGTCAAACTCTCATCAGCTTTCAGTTCGTAACGCGGAAATAACATACGACAATTATACGGGAAAAGTGATTGAAGTCCAAAGTCTCCAATTCTAGGGGAGAAGTAACCAAGCGAAATTCTCTGAGGATTATTCCATGTCAGTGATTTCAGGTCACTAAGAGAGCCTAACGCCCCGGTTGACCGGCGCGCTGGTAGTTGTTGGAACCTGAGTAGTTGGATAGCGCGTCCGGTCGAACCGGCTTGTTAGACGCGTAGTTATTCACGACAGGCAATCTCTTTCCATCGAATCCTTGCATACCGCTCTTTGTTATCCCCGCCATTGCGCAAAATCGTAACCCGCTCGTAGTTGTCCACTCCTCCCCAGCAATTATCTAAAGGTAAGCACCTCATGTTAAGAAAGTTTCCCATGAGTTGTTTCCCACGCTGGCTTATTGGTACCAACTCATCAATTATTTCCGTTAGTTCCTTTGATCGCATAGTCTTCGTTATTGGGTAATTTAAGTCCGATGTTAACTGTTGCCGATGGATTATCATTTCGCAGACATCTCCGGTCTCAGAATATCTAAAGGTAACAAAGACATCGGGTCGGATAGTGAGTGTCTCTGAGATAGGTGAGCCATATTTCTTGAGGAGTTCTTCTCGGGATTGTGCGTTAGCAGTTATGCAGATAAACAAAATGGCGAAGAAAGCTTTCATAATGCACCTCCGATTCCATAATACGGCCAGTCACAGGCAAGCGTCTAACGACGAGTTCAGCGGCGCGCTGGTAGCTGGCGGAACACGAAACGGTGGAATGCGCGTCCGCTGGAATGAGCAGTTAGGCGGCTCTTTCTTCGTTTCATTTTCTTCCTCTTTGCTGACTATAATCTCTCCTTTCTCAGTCTCTCTTCCGGCAATTGCTTTTCCTGATATTGTCGGGAAAGCAGCTTGATGTGCCAGTTTCGCTTTACCAATCACTCTTGTCTGCCACTCCCCTCAACAGGCTATTGCCCTATGAAGGTATCTTTGATAGGCATGTCTATTTTTGAGCAGTGGTAGAAGCCTGCTTTGGAAGAAAACAGTATCTGTTAAAGGAGGAGAGTTGAGTGAACAGGGAGAGTAGTAATGGGGAAAGAGGGATGAGAGGCGAGCAAGTAGCAGTTCTCACGATGACTTGCCAGAACTTATCACCGCTTGATGAGTCGTATCGGTTCAGCGGTATTCTGACGCCTAACACCGAGATAACCGGCCCGCAGTGGCCACAGGGATAATGAAACGGTGGTATGCGGGTCCGGTTGATTGAGCGGTTAGGCGGCCCCTTGAGTGCTTCATTTTCTTGAGCCTTGCTCAATACATTCCTCCATTTCTCAGGTTCTCTGTTGGATACAGGTTTTCCTGCTATGGTCAGGGAAGCTGCTTGATGCGTGAAGTTCATTCATACCTGGCAGGTCTTCTCTGGCGCTTGGCTCAAATGGTGATTGCACTGCGAAAGTATCCTTGAGAGGCAGCATTATCATTGAGCCATGCTGAAAGATAGTTTCGGGAGGAACGAGTATGAGGTAAAGAGGAAAGAGAAGCGAGCAAGTAGCTGTCCTTATGATGACTTACCTGAACATGTTTTCGCATCATCGCTTGAAGAGTCGTATCGGTTCCAGCGATGATCTGACGCCTAACGACGAGTTCAGCGGCGCGCCGGTAGCTGGTGGAACGCGAGATGGTGGAAAGCGCGTCCGCTGGAATGAGCAGTTAGGCTGCGCCCAAGAGATTGTTTCCCTCGTTTACCACAATACATTAGCACTATAGTTTGAAAATATTGGGTCCACGCTCACAAGCGTCGCTCCTTCTACTACTGCTTGGGCGATCAACAAACGGTCAAAAGGATCTTTGTGATGTAAAGGCAGACTGCCCAAGTTGAGTACATGGGTCAATTCTACAGGCAGAACTTGTAACCCATTTGTCTGCTGTTGGCTCTTAATCCACTCTTCCATCGGACGGCTAATTTTTAGTTTCCCTAACTGCATCTTGATTTCCATCTCCCATACACTTACAACGCTTAGGATCAAAGTATTGTTGTTATCCTGGCAAGCAATGAGCGCATTTTCAGAAAGTCTCGTAGGCTCATTCGACCACCAGATGAAGGTATGGGTATCGAGAAGCAGTTTCATACTGTTTCTGTCCAAAATGATTCAGGTAGGGGTTGATCGAAGTCGTCACTGGTCCAAATTTCGCCACAATTCAAACCAGGGATACGAGCCCGTATTGATCGTTTAATGGGGATTAGCCGTACCAATGGAGTATTATCTTCGGCAATAATTACTTCATTACCCTCCAAAGCTAAAGACACTAACTCTGAGAGAGAATTTTTGGCATCGTGGATATTTACTGTCTTGCTGCTCATAATGGCATTCTATTATAAGTTCACTCAGATGCAAATTGAAGGTGGGACCTGTGAGCCTAACGCAGGCATCAGCGGCCCGCTGTGGACTCAGGGATAATGAAAAGTTGGTATGCGGGTCCGCTGAATGCCTCAGTTAGGCTTCCCCTCCTCGTCAGATTCCTTCCACTCTCGTTAGTTAATAACTCGACTGTTGTGTTTTGAATTATCCAACGGGGTTATAATCCTGCTTGGGACAAGGTAACAGATTATAAGAATAGGTTGGATGATTTCCATGCAAGTACCGATTGTTGCACCATCGCCAATAGTTGAAAAGCATTCCGTGGCTTTTCGTGATTTATTTGAGAACTGTTGTCAGTACGAGCATTTTCAAAACTATCTGACAGGGTTGATTTTATTAGACAACAAAAGCTTGAGCAACATCTCTCGGTGTGTCTTATCAAGCGCAGACAAAACCAATCTATCTCGGTTTTTCTCTCAATCGCCTTGGAGCGAGAGCCTGGTCAATGACCGTCGAGTCGAGTATCTAATTGAGCAGACACAAAAGCATCTGAGAGCGGCTAAGGATTCTTGTTTGTTGTTGGATGACACTCTGTGCGAGCACTTTGGGAGTTTGTTTGAGTATGTTTCACGTCATTATGATCATTGCGACGGAACTTATCCGTTGGCGCACAATTTAGTGACTAGCCATTTCGTAAGTGGAGCAGTGCGTTTTCCTGTCTCGGCACGTCTTTATCGCCGTTATGAAGAGAAGACTAATTGGGAGGTTTTTGTCGGGAAATATTTTCCTGATCGCAAAATTCCAACCCGGAGCAAAGAGCGAAATAAGTTTCATAAAGAAGTTGATAAAAAGTTGCTTTCAGACCCTGAGTTCGCGCGTCTGCACACGGAGTTTGAGACTAAGATAATGTTGGGGGTGCAGCTAATCCAAGACGCAGTAGGACGCAAATTGCCTTTCAAAATAGTCTTGATGGACAGTTGGTATCTAGCTCCTCTGATTATTGAGTGTTTGCAAAAACATGGGTTGGATTGGGTGAGTTTGCTGAAAAAGAATCGCAAAATAGAGACAGCGAGTTTCACTTTGCGCGATGCCGAGGGGAAGAAGATAGAGATAGCCGGGCCACACGTCAAAGTTGAAGAGTTAGTGAAGTTGATACCGGCAAGGGCGTTTAAGTCGGTGAAAGTTGATGAAAAAGAGTATTGGTATTTTGCGTTGAATCTTAGCATCCCGGATTTGGGAAAAGTGCGTCTGGTCATCAGTTATTCAGATGCGAGCCTTGAGGGAACATATGCAGTGATAGTGACAAATCGAACCGATTGGTCAGCTAAGAAAATAATTGAGAGTTATCTGCAACGCTGGCCGATAGAGACGTTTTATCAGGACAGCAAAGGACATCTTGGGTTAGACGAATATCGAATGCGAGGAGCCGAAGCCGCTAAAAAACATTGGTGTCTGGTCTTCGTAGCCTACTCTCTATTACATCTGGATTGTCTGGAAGCGTCACCGAAGAAACGTCAGCCGCTGCTTCGGCCTATAAGAACTATTGGCGAAGCCTGTCGGCAACAAGGACAAGCATCGCTTGAAAACTTGATAATGAAAGCACACAACTTAATACAACAGGGGGAATCTGTGTCTGCAACTTTCGCCAGGCTTTTTGCTAAACAACATCCAATTATGGCTTGTTGATTGGTTGCTTTTCACCTAAAACACAACAGTCGAGTTAATAAGTTTGCTCTCGTTTTCCATATCCCCTGTCCAGCGGTCCCTCCCTTCCCAGTATGGACACTCTGGACAACTTGTCCCTTCTGCATAATCTATCCCCTCTTCGTGCGGACATCCGATTATCCGCTCCGGCGTCACAACTGTCACGGCTTTATGCTGCTTGATGAATTCCATTACTTGATTGATGATCTGTTCATCGAATCTCAGATCTTTCTGGTCAGAATACCACTTCTGCAAAGGGTCGGCGTCGTCCCCTTCTTGATGGATGATTCCAACCACGACCTATAGTGGACCCCAAAATCAAGACAAAAATTCGACCACTTTTAAGGTGGGTTTTGCTCCTTTCATTTGAGTCGGCCATAAACATGGTTCTTGTTCAATTCAAAGCCCGAAGTGGATTTCGGCTGGCGTTCGATAAGCCAAGGCTTGATGCACGCGCCTGTCATTATAGAACTCCAGATAGCTGCCTATTCCAACCCGCGTTTCGCGCGGCGACGTGTAACCTTTTATATAGTCGGGTAAGGAGGCAGTATTGCTGCTGCCCCCTCCCCTAAGAACTGCACGGGCGCGTTCCCACGCATGCAGCTCAAGCCTTAGCTAACGCCCTTTGCTGGACGCGGCTTCACCACTTCCAATCCCGTAGAATGCACCTGATTGTGGCAGGTCGGATGCAACAAAACGAGATTGCCTACCTGGTCTCCGCCTCCTTTCGTGCGCGGTACCAGGTGATGGATATGCCAGCCCGTTGTTTTTGTGATCGGCTGGTCACATACAAGGCATTCTCCTTTTTGTTGTTTCCATAACTTGAGCAGCCGTTGTTTCCCTTTCAGGAGGTTTACCATTTCAACACCGAGGCGTTGTTCAAAGTATTCCTCCCACTGCGGGTCATACGGATTGGCTTCTCCTCTGATCTTGATATGCCTTTGGATGGGCATACCGGAGGCTTTCGTTAGACGGACCGTTTGGATCGCTCCATCTTTTCCTCTTACTTGTCCGAAGAACACCCATTGGCCTGTCCTGGGATGTAGAAAATATTTCTTCGCCACCCATTGTTTGCCTTTGGCTGCATGCCTTCTTCTCGCCCATTGCCACAAACTCTCGAAGATCGCCCGATCCACCTGACTGAAGACCCGCTTGCTCACCACGTGGCGATGATAGTTGGCCCACCCTTTGATAATCGGGTTGAGCTTCACTATCAACTCGCCAGCACTGGCTGGCTTGTTGGTCTTTATGATTCTCCGCACTTTCTCTAATAACGACTTCACGCTATCAGTCGAGGGTTTGATTAGCAGCTTCCCTTTGTACTTGCGTACATTTTGTCCGAGAAAATCAAACCCTTTCTCGATGTGCGTGATTCTGGTCTTCTCTGCTGAGAGTTCCAGTCCCCGCTCCCGCAGGAACTTTTCCACCAGCGGCTTGATTTCATCCGCCAACAGTTCTGGCGAACTGCCCGTGATGATCATATCGTCGGCGTATCTGACCATGTTCACTTTGGCCTTTCGGCTTCTTCGGGTGTTACTTGGATATTTCTCCCGCAGGAGTTTCTCCAACCCGTCGAGTGTCATATTCATCAACGTCGGCGAGAATAGAGTAGGAGCAGAGCGCACTTTTATATCTTGCAACATACGTGTTTCTCCACTCCTCTCTCCAAACCGTGCGTGAGAGTTTCCATCTCACACGGCTTTCCCTCATTGCATCCGGCTATGGTCTCCATACGTCGGCGTTTGCACATGGCAGGACTCGCAAAGCAGTTGTGCATTCTCTTTGGCATCCTGCCCACCATAACGGCGGGCTTTCAGGTGATGAAGGTCGAGATTCATCCGATTGCCACAGAGTTCACACTTCGCCCCGCGCTCTGCTTTCACCTCAGCTTTGATTTCGCGCCACTTCTCGTTGTTCTCGGCATTGCCGACCCAGACATATTCGGGCAGCGGTGCTTCTGCCGTTTCAAGCTCTGTCGTCCAGTCATCCGTGATGTAGGGATTGGCGAGCTTCCGTGACCGATACTTGGTGATCGGCTGGTCACTCATCCGATAGAGGTAAAGCATCTGCTCCCCACTGCGGATTCCCCAGTTGTCGCGCGTACCATTTTGGCGCTGCTTATAAAGGGCAAGGATCCTTCTCGCTGGGAGTCGATGCCGTTTTTGTAACCAGAGAAAAAGCCGCTCGTTGACCCAGTAGTCCAGGTCTTTGGCAACTTCCTTCGCGTTACAGTGACGGTAGTAGCTGATCCAGCCTCGCAGCACCGCATTGAGCGCGTTGAACTTGAGCAGCGGCTGATCGAGGAACCGCTTTCTGGCGGTCATTTCCTTTATCTTGGCTTTCAACCGTGCCTGCGTTTTGTCGCTCGGTGTGACCAATAACTTGGGTCGGTCGTCCTTGCTGACGTAGCGGCGGACGTGAAAGCCGAGAAAGTCGAAGCCGTCGTTGACGTGCGTCACGTGCGTCTTCTCGACCGACAGTTCGAGTTTCAGTTCTTCCGCAAGGAAGTTCTGGAACTCATCCCGCAGGCGATACGCTTCTTGCTTGCCGCCGTTGGTCAACAGCAGCCAGTCGTCGGCGTATCGGATGAGCGCGCAGTTGCCAATGTGCTCTCTCCTGCGGCGCTCCTTGACTTTGCGGTGAAGGCTTCCGTACTTGTTCCACCAGTAGAGGTCTAGCTGGTGCAAGTAGATGTTCGCCAGAAGTGGGGAGCACAACCCGCCCTGCGGCGTACCGATCTCGGTATGCTTGAACAGGCAGTTCTCCATCACTCCCGATTTCAAGAAGCGCTCAACCAAGTCAAGGGTGCGGCGGTCTGCTACCCGCTCTGCTAA
>CAVXWP010000008.1:0-943533 GCA_963765495.1 Blastocatellia bacterium | reverse complement strand
TCAGCCAAGCCTAACCTCACAAGCGTCTAGTGGCAATTCAGATGATCTGCCTGTCAGAGTGATATGCTTGGGAGATGTGCAGGCCGAGGAGGTTAAATGGCTCTGGTTTCCACGCATACCTCTGGGCAAGCTCACACTGCTTGAAGGCGATCCTGGTCGGGGAAATCTTATCTCGCCTTTGCAATTGCTGCTGGCGTTGCTGCCGGACGAGGGCTACCGGACAGTGATCCCACTGCTCCGCGAAACGTACTCTTACTGAGTGCCGAAGATGGCTGGCTGATACTATTCGCCCACGCCTAGATTCCATGCACGCTGACGTTTCGCGCATCTTTGCCCTAGATGGAGCAATCGCTTTCGATGAGGCAGGGCTGCTACAGGTCGAGGCTGCAATCCTTGAGCATGAGCCTGTTCTCGTTGTTATTGATCCTTTGGTTGCATATCTTGGCGCGGGTGTTGATCTGTATCGGGCAAACGAGACACGAGCCGTAATGAAAAAACTTGCTCGATTAGCCGAGAAATATTGCTGTGCGATTGTTGGCATCCGGCATCTTACAAAAGCTGGAAAGGACCGCGCAATTTATCGCGGAATAGGCTCGATAGACCTTACGGCAGCCTGCCGGTCTGTGTTATTGGCTGGCTGCGATCCCAATGATCCAGATAAGCGTGCAATCGTTCATATTAAGAGTAATCTAGCAGAGATGGGTGAGTCTATTGGCTACGAGATACGCGGGGGAGTTTTCTATTGGACAGGAATAAGCAGCCTAACGTCTGAACAGATATTCGCTGCAAGAACCAGCGAAGAGAAACGCACAGCCTTGCTCGATGCTCAGGATTTTCTTCGAGAAGTTTTGGCTGACGGCGAACGTCCAGAGAAAGAAATTCGAAAAGAAGCACACGAGGCTGGCATCTCAGATGCTACATTAAACAGAGCGAAGAAGGCATTAAAGATCAAACCAGTTAAACGTGGGCAGCCCGGTACACAGGGACAAGGATGGTTTTGGAACCTACCAAAGGCTTTCCAGAATAACCCCGAAGAGTATCATGAAAAAAAGATGATCATCTTCGGCCAAATATTTCCGATAAAGGGTTTAGCGACAGAAGGTTAGTCGAAGATGATCATCTTCCTGTACATGATAATCTTCGAGACCAAAAGGAGACCTTCCTGATTGAGCCAATACCTGAGTCCGATGAATTGGAAGTGATTGACCTATGAGGACTACCGATCTTCTTGTTCACTTGCGCGAGTGTGGCGTACAACTTCACGTCAATGGCTACAACCTAAAGGTATCTGCGCCAAAGGGTGTATTGACATCAGAATTACGTGACACTCTAATTCAAAGTAAAGCCGAAATAATTGCATTCCTCAAGACACACAATTCAGAAATAGCTTGGCGGGTTCAGGCAATGCTTCCGCAGATACCAAATGAAGGGCAAATTCCTCTTCTTGTGGCCAGAGAAGCTGTCGAGCCGGGACCAGATGAATGCCTGAGTTGTGGCGATCCGATTCATATCAGTAAATTCCTTTGTCAAAACTGCGAGCGGGCTGAGAATCTGGCCATCGAACTGGCAATGTCAAAGGCAGAAGCCGCTTGAATTGCGCGTCTTTTGTCAGTATTTCTGCTTCAATGGCCCTATGCATTTGGTCTCAGAGTATCCTATCTCGACTCAGTTGATAGCTGTTTAGGGGCTTCACAGAAAATCTCTCGTGCCACGCTAGCCAAAGTCGCCAGGATTTCGTTGATGTGATCCTGTCTTTCCGCATCTGACAACTCCCCCGTATCAGTGGCGATCAATGTCAGCAATGCAAGTGAATGCAGGCGACGTTCAGCGATGAGCTTTCTCTTTTCCGGTATATTGCAAACACCTTCTCTGAGAGTTTTGATTTCTCCCGCATAAGTCAGCCGTTGAAATTCTCTCTCTCCAAAATTGGGAAGGGCTTTGTATAACTCTGCCAGATCAGAGTCCCTATTAATAGCTTCATCACTAACCCGGTCTGAATCCCTATATGCTGCCTTGTGGCAAGACAATCCTCTATCGCGGCTCTGATAAGGTCATTCACAGCATCGGGCGAGACTCCATAACGAAGGGCGATCCGCTCATTGCTATCACCTGCAAGCCTAGAAAGCATCATTGCATGCCCTCGCTGCTCGATTAAGGTTGCATTCTCTCTCAGGATCAAGCCTTCTTCATTGCTCTGGCCAAATTGCTCCATAGGCTCCTCCATCGTACAAACATGCTTCTATCTTTATTCTACCTGTACCCTCCAAATTTCACTCAGCAGGGACAAACGAACCAAAGCGATTCAGAATAGAGCAACATTTTCTGCAAAAAGTGGTTTAAGGGCTATTATACAGCCATTATTTCTTCTATTTTAAGGTTTTATCGGCATGTTACACGGATTGAACAAAGCTCTATCGAAGGAAGGCTACGAGACATCAAGCCAGCGAGCGATACTCTTCCGGCACACCCATCAGATCAAAAATACGCTCTCTCAACCCTTGCATCAGGACTGCCGTAGACCGCATCTCCCGCAATGCTCGCTGCCGCTCTTCTTGTCTCGGCAAGAGTTCATTAGCCATGTATTTGAACCCTCTGCGAGTTCTAAAGTGTTGCTCGCCTCCATTGTGGCAGAGATCAACTTTGGTGCGATAAGAGACAGAGTTACTATTACCCTTCCCACATACATACCACTGCCATGAAGATTCGTTATCTGTAGCCAGATAGCGCCTGCGAGCCTCCTGCCATTCCTTCCAGGATTGTTTGTATTGGGCTGCCTCCATCGGGCAAGTTTCGCGTACCCGTTTAGAAGCTGTCCAGAGGCGGTATCTATTTGGATAACCGAGCCTCCGCATACCGGATGCGGGAGCATCTACGGCGACTTTAGCCCCACTCGGCAGAACAACCGTCTTGCCCCAACCGAACTGGACGATGAAGAAGAATAGAAAGCAATCAATTCTCGCCTTCTGAATTTCTTTTGTGAGACTTCCCATATCCTACTCATTAGCTATAAGTCTAGTTTTCAATCCCTATCGTGATTTTAGGCGAGAAGAAGCGTATCAGCAATGGGGAAGATCAGAATACTGATCGGCCCGCTGACTTCTTACATCAACGATATTGGGGGCATAAATTTACTATGTAGATCGATAGGGTGGATAATTTGTTATCTCATATAGAAAGAACCTGCTCTCTTTGGTGAATATATGTACTAATGGATGTGGATGTAAGGGCTTTTATTTCATTCACATCATCTGGACATCCTAATTAAGGCTTAACCTGATTATTTTAGTACAGCTACCTAGCAGTTAGGCCCAGTAATACTGTAACCTCGTTACCTTTTAAGTTTGAGCCTTATAAGAAATCGCTCTGGTTGACCCGGAGACATTCGAGCTAAAATTCTACAGCGCCTTAGACGCTACTAATGTGAGGGAGTTGCTATGGGAATTATGGATAAACTAATGAGCAGGACACCTGACAAACCAATATATCATTACACATCACAATCTGGCCTACTTGGAATAGTCAATAATCGATATATATGGGCCACCAATATTGAATACCTAAATGATTCCTTAGAATTCTCGTATGCTATCGAGATAGCTCGCAATGAAATTCAGTACATCGTCAGCACAGGCATTTATACACAGCAAATGCTCAATGAGCTAACAAAGCGACTTTTTATGTATAACAAAGAGAATGTTTTTGTAAGTTCGTTTTCCGAAAATGCTGACTTGCTTAGCCAATGGCGTGGCTACTGTCCACATGGGAATGGCTTCTCATTAGGATTCGACTTTAACAGATTACTTCCATTAATGGTGGAGCAAGGATTTACAATGGCACCATGCGTTTATGAGGTAGAAACTCAAAAAGAGATTGTAAGTGAGTTAATAGCTACCACTATCGAGTCCTTCCAGGATTTTCTAGCTGAGGGCATGATAATATCCCAGAAAAGATTAACAGAGCTTGCGAGGACTTCTTCTCCCGCTTTGTCTTTCAGGCCGCCTTAATCAAACACCCGAAGTTTTGTGAAGAGCGGGAGTGGAGAATGATATCGCTATTAATCGCCAACACTAATCCTAAAATAACCTTTCGTGAAGGACTCTCAATGCTGACCCCCTATATCGTAATCCAATTAGAGAAGGAAGGGAAAGGCTTTCCTCTGTTTGAAGTGATCGTTGGGCCGACACCTCACAGGGAATTAGCCTTGAATTCAGTTTCAATGTTAATCAGTAGACAAGGGCTTGATGGTGTCAGAGTAGGACTATCTGATATTCCATTTAGAAGTTGGTAAAAGATTGGCTTGTATGAAAGCTCACGTCAGGCCTAACTGCTCATTCCAGCGGACGCGCATTCCACCTTATCATTATCCCGTTGCTACCGGCGCGCCGCTGAACTCGGCGTTAGGCTCTCGCGTTTACAACCAAAACACGGGTTTGGAAACCAAAGGAAATTAATACCTTCAGTCAGGTTGACCAAACTCATTGGCTTATCTCGACTATTTTACGTAGAATCCTTGCACTCACGAAGGTCCATTTGCCTGTTAGGTTTACGAGATACGCGCAGAACAATTTAGCTTCGAAAGGAGTAAGAAAATGAGTGACATTGAACGATTCTTCCGCGAGCCTACAAACGCACCTAGCGGTCGAGACATTTACAGTCAGTTGTATTTATTGAGGCGAGATATCAATACTTGTTTTGGTATCAACCCAAACAACGGTAATTTAGTCAACTGCGTTGATTCGGTAACAGGTGAATCAGCATCCTGTAAAGCACTTTGGCCTGGTGTAATTGGGCATTTTGGCAGGAATTGATCTGCTAGGAAAATTTTTGGCGGGGAAGGATACATCTGGAGGATCAGAGCTTGACGGGGTTGGCGGTAGATTCATCAATTTTCTAAACAGATACTTTGGTGCTTCGGCTAATGACGCAGAAATACTCTACCAACTCAGAAACTCACTGCTTCACTCATTTGGTCTCTACTCAGAAACAAGAGATCGGCGTGGCAACGTGAGGAGGGTTTTTAAGTTCGTCCTTACACAAGGGGCTAGCTCGCTACTTCAAAGCGATGGTAGTGATGTCTATGTGATAGATGTTAAAATTCTTCGAAATATGTTTAACAACGCGATCACCACATACCATTCTGAGTTGAATGATACATCACGAGCAGATTACGCGGGATTGCAGGCAAGCTTTGGTGCAATGATCCGTAAACACGGATGGATTAGAATATGAAAAAGAATAATATCAGCCATCGAGAGTCAAGCCTAACTGCTCATTCCAGCGGACGCGCATTCCACCTTATCATTATCCCGTTGCTACCGGCGCGCCGCTGAACTCGTCGTTAGACCCTTTCGTGCAAGACAAAAAAGGTGGGGCCTCCGATTGCAAAATAGAGTATTATTGAACCGCTATTAGAATGAGGACGAATATCATTAATCAAGAAACACCAGAAGAACGTGAGTTAAACAAGAAGCGTCTCGAACTGGCTGCTTTAGAAGAGCTACTCGCAGAGCGGGAACTAGAATTGGCGACCCTTCAGTTTGAATTACGTGCATTTGAAGCGCACTATGTCTGCACAGTAGGAACTCGCTATGCAGAACTTGATGAGATTGAAGCGCAATGTGCGGAAGCACAGGCGAGTTTGGACCCAGATGATCAACTGGCTAAACAAAAGGCCAAACAGTTGCGAAACCAAGCACAAGACACCTCTTGCATCGTCAAGGCAAGCGAACAATTGGATGACCAATTCTGCTTCAAGCCTTCAGAGAAGTTGAAGAAACTCTTTTATCAGGTCGCCAAACTTATTCATCCTGACTATGCTACTGATGAACAGGAACGCGTTCGGCGCCATAAGATTATGGCAGAGGCAAATCGGGCATATAAAGAAGCCAATGAACCTATGTTAGAGAAGATTCTCAAAGAATGGCCGATTAGTCCTGAGTCTTTTAAAGGACAGGGCATTGGAGCCGACTTGATACGTGCCATACGTCGGATAGCCATAGTCGAAGATCGTTTGCAACTGATTGAGGTGGAACATACTCTTTTAATTGCATCCGATCTTTACCAAATGAAGGCTAAAGTGGAAGATGCAGAAACCAAGGGACGAAATCTACTAGGAGAATTGATTGCGCAGATAGATAGACAAATTGCAGAGGCTCGCAGCCAATTGGCTAGTATCCAAAGGAAGGAACGTATATGAACGATGATGCCAACACTGATAAAGCCCATTCTCTCATTCCTACTAATACTAAGCTTCAAGAGAAACCATCTAGCTTGGTAAAGAGGGGCTTGGAGTTCGCTCTTTCAATGCAGTCCCGCAGCGTTTCCTTTCCAGCAAATAGGGCGGTAGGAATGCTGTTTATCAAAGACCCAAGTGATAACTCTTTCTGGGAAGAGTTTAAACAGGCTAGCGGAAGAATTATCGTGCCTCCCGGCAAAGAGGTGAAGCTTTCGGTTGAGGCTGATTTCGATCCAATATCATCCGATCTCTCATTTCTCGCGGTACTCAACCCAGATGATTTGCAGGGACTGCAACTGCCAATGCTCGTAACTCCTGTCGTCGAGGCTGGCATGAGCTACATTAAAGGGTTGAGCGGGCTAAAAGAATTGGATTTGACTTGTACTATGATAGGTGACGCTGCATTGGCGAATATTCAACGATTGACCGGCTTAAAGGAATTGAATCTGATGGGTACAAAAGTAACTGATGCCGGGATGGAATCCATATCGGAATTAACGAACTTAGAGTGCCTATCACTCCGAGGTGCCAAAGTCACAGATGCAGGGCTAGTGTATATTCGGCGATTAACTAATCTCCGTGAACTAGGTGTGGATGGAACAGGTGTAACTGATGCTGGCTTAGCACATCTACAGGCATTGCCTGAAATCCAATCCCTTAGACTTGGTCCTAAACAAATCAGTTCCACTGGGTTGGTTCATCTTCAAGGCTTGCCCAAGCTAAACAGTATTATGGTCGGTTGGGGTGCTGAGAAGGATAACCAAGATGAGATTGAGGGTAAGTTAAAGAATGCATTACCGAACTGTCATGTGTATTCGATTCGCTACTGATACGTATCATCTCATGTAAGGGATCATAGTCTGTTACAAATGAAGGGACAAAACGCTATATTGAAAGACGCTCCTGTATGGTAGCTTGGAATTACTAAAGATCATCTACCAGAAGTAGGAACACCAATGACTGACATCAAGCATGGCGCTTTCGATGCCCATCAATCAGTTATCTCAACAGAGTTTTGTAAGATATGTAAATTGAGCAGGGAGCGGCCTAACTGCTCATTCCAACGGACGCGCATTGCCAAAGGTCCACAAATATAGACAGCCAAATTGTACTCAATAGGCATCTGTAGAAGGTGCCGCAAATCAGGCAGATAGAATGGAAGTTGCCTGTATGGGAAAATTGAAATTTCGCGTCGAGATTCTCGCGGGTATTGTCTAAAAGCTTTGCTACCTGAAATCCCACATGCGGTTAGCAGGCAGCAATATTGCTGCTTACTTCGATTTAACTTCCTTCGTGGATTTAGGTTTCTTTGTAGCCTTTAGTTTCTTTGATGGTCTTCCTGGCTTGCGGTTCTCAACTAATTTCAAATCTTCTTCACGGATCAGCCAATCTCTTCCTACCTTCTCAGCAGGTAAACGACCTTCACGAATAAATTGCTGAATGCGGTAAATGCTAAGGCCAAGCTTGGCTGCTGCCTGTGGTGTCGTTAGTTGCTTCATAAGACTGTTTATACATCCAAAATTATTCTCTGTCAAGACGTAGATTTTTATTGACAAACTCTCTGTTTAAGCGTATAGTTTTACTCATAGATCAGTTCTTTGACATCGTAAAGCAGGCCAGAGGCTATGAAATCCATTAGGTAGCTTTAACTCTGAGGTTAGCCAGAAGGCAAGACACTAAAAGGTAAAGGGCTGAGTGCTAGTAACACTCAACCCTTGAATATCCAACCCGCTTGCGACGGGTCAGAAAGGATAGTGAAATCCAATGAGAGAATACACCCACGAAGCAAACGACATCAAGACTCTAATAGGTCAGCAAATCCATGCTGGCTATCTACGGCAAGAACAAAGCAGAGAATTAGCAGAATCAAACGACCATAAGCCATTGGCCTGCTATTTCTGCAAAGACGAAATCCAGCCAGATGAAAACTTAAACCTCCATCACCCTATCTACAAGAGCAATGGCGGAACCCAAGTTGAACCCGCTCACGAAACTTGCCATGTCGAATTCCACAGCAAGCAAGGCGATTTCAGCGAATGGGGCAAGCGTAGTGCAGAGACAAGAGCATGGGCATTCAATCTAAAGAATGTTCGCTCTCATCCTGCCTATGACTTTGACCGCCAATACTACTTGGCTCTTTACGCTCACTGAAAAATGGAGAAGGGATGGGTTAAGGCTCATCCCTCCAATTTCTAATCAGATTTTTGATGGAGGATTTATGGACAAACAAATGGAGTGAGTTACTACGACAGGCGATAAACCAGCCCGGATTGATTATGAGAGCCTATAGCGCATTTCATGGATATAGCTTGAGCAATCAAATAGCCGCTATGGTTCAATGTCATCTAAGAAGCATAGAGCCAGGACCAATCAACACTTATCCAGGTTGGAAGAAACTAAACCGACAGGTCAGGAAAGGCGAGAAGGCTATATGGCTATGTATGCCTCTTACTCGAAAGATCAAAGATAAAGATAGTAGCGAAGATCAGAGAGTAATAACTAACTTTGTCTGGAAGCCTAATTGGTTTGTCTTGAGTCAGACTGATGGCGAGCCAGTAGCTATGCCTGAGATACCATCTTGGGATAAAGAGAAAGCCCTTGCTGCTCTCAACATCCAGCAAGTTGAATTCACACCTAACAGATGGCAATGTGCAAGGCTACGCTCAAAAAAGAGAGATAGCAATATCACCAGTGGCCGCTATGCCTCATAAGACTCTCTTTCACGAACTGGCCCATATAGAACTAGGCCACACCGCAGAGGCAGACTTTAACGATACCGAGCATACGCCTAGAAACCTCAGAGAAGTAGAAGCAGAAGCCACAGCAATGCTAGTGCTTGAATCTCTACAACTACCGGGCAGTGAATACGCTAGAGGATATATCCAGCATTGGCTAAAAGGTGATTGTGTACCTGAGAAATCAGCAATGAAGATATTCGGCGCAGCAGACAGAATCTTGAAGGCAGGAAGGGAAAACTAAAGGGAGTGTGATGGCTCACAGTCCAAACCTAAAACAGAGAGGCAAGCCAAGACGGTGAAATCTAAATCTTGCCTCTCTCATCCATCCACGAATGGAGGACAATCCATGTATACAGCCGATGATGAGAGAAAGCAAATCAATCTAACCCACAAGGAAGCGGCAGAGTTAGCCTATCGCGCACAAGAAGGCGATCCAGACAGCCTGATTTTGCTACTTGAGGGTATCAAGGAAGTAAGCGGAGACACTACACAGTTGTTTGTGTTGATCCAATCGGCAATAGATGAAGTAATCAGGTTGGGAAGCTTCTATTCTGATCTAAAGGAGGATTATCTACGCATTCTGGTCAGGAAGTTTAGGGAGAAGTAGAGAGGCAAGGGCTAGATGGAGGGTCGCGCATTCCGACAATAACGCGAGACGTTCATTGAAAGAATGTAGCGGATAATGTAGCGGGTACCTGCATAGATGGAGTGATATGGGTTAGTAAGGCTCAGATGCTAAATTGCTGATTTTACTACTCACATACAACTCTATGCCATCCAGTACAAATGGGCTTTCTCGGTCTGCAAAACCTTTATCCATCGGTTCGATTCCGATCGCCGCCTCCATTTCTTATATATTTTGCCCTCTATCCAATCTCGAAATCGTTCTATTTCTTCTGATTTAGCCGATCCATAAATTGATAACGCGCCCGAACCTTATCAGGCTCGGCGCGGGTGTTTACATCAATCGTCATGCGTTGGCCTGTATCAAAGGTCGGCCACTTCGGAAGCCCCGGGCCGTTTGGGTCGCCCGTCTTTATGAAGTTGGCGAAATATTCCTGCATGATGTTCGACACCTTGTAGTCATCCGGCGTCCAGGCATAGACCTCGTTCGAGTCCAGGTTGCCCATTGCGTACTCGATCTCGGCCGAATGGACCGCGCCGCGAGGCCGGGGCGCCTGATTTGCCGCTTGAGAACCCTTCACAACTCCGCCCGCAAGCCCCGCTGTAGCGTTTCCCATCTCAGCGCGCATCGCCGGACGCGGGCGGGAGTAGAGATAATAGTAGGTGGGCTTGCCGCCGGTTTTTGTTGCCAGGTCCAGCCACTTCCACGTGCTGTAGCTGATAAAACGGTCGCTGGCCAGATCCTGCGCCGCATCCATCACCTCGGTTTCCGTCGTTGCCGGGTAGAGCTTGAAGACCTCGTCGGCATTATCATTGTAAAGCCTTGTGAGCGCCTTGCGGTAATTCTCAACGGTAGGCTGTTCTCGACCTAGGATTACATAGTACCCGAGTTCTTCCGAATTTGACCCGACCAGCAAGGGGACATGAGCCTGTTCCCCGGCGGCATAGATTTCTGCGGGTGGTTTCGGGAAGAGGTACCCGTCCACGGTCGGAGAAGGAAACGGCGCGCCCGGTTTGGAGACGGCATCAAGAAGCTGCTCGGCGGGCATTGCGCGCAATGCCGGAAGTGTCGTTGCCCCGATGCTTTCCGCGAGTTTGACGCCCTTCTGTTCGCCTTCTTCAAGCGGCACGGCCGAGAGCGCGCCGATGATTGACCCGCTCTCTCCAATCGCGCCTGCGATCATATCTTTTGATAAAGGCGAAGCCATCTGCGCGCTGACTGAAACCGAGCCGGCCGATTCGCCTGCGATAGTGACTCGCTTCGGGTCGCCGCCAAAGGCCGCGATGTTCTTCTGTACCCAGCGCAGCGCGGCGGTCTGATCGAGAAGGCCGTAATTGCCAGAGGCATGATGGGGCGACTCCTTTGTCAATTCGGGATGGGCAAAGAAGCCAAATACACCCAGACGATAATTCACCGTAAGGGCTACAACTCCCTTGCGTGCCATGCTTTCGCCCTGGTAGCGCGCCTCCGAGCCATCGCCTGCGACGAATCCGCCACCGTAAAAATAGACCAGCACCGGCAGTCGCTCTTTGCCCGATTTTGCGGGCGTCCAGACATTCAGGTAGAGACAGTCCTCGCTCATACCATTAGACCTGAATCCCATATCTCCAAAGATGGGTTTCTGCATACAGCGCGGGCCGAACTGGTGGGCCTTGCGCGTGCCCTTCCAGTCTTTGACCGGCTGCGGTGACTGCCATCGCAGGTCGCCGACCGGCGGCGCGGCGAAAGGTATGCCTTTGAATGTTCGTATCCCGGTGCTCTTTTCTGTTGTTCCTTCGACAACGCCGTTGGCAGTCCTGACACGCACCTGACCGAGGGCGTTCCCGGCCAGAGCCGTAGCGAATAAGATAACAAGGGTGACGAGGATGCTAGGGTTTGATGATTTCATATCGAAGCTCCCTGGCGGATGAGCCGCCGAATGTCATTAATGTAAACAGGCTGCGCCGGTCAAAACGCAACATTCGTCTCTTTTCATCTGAGCATCTGCCGTTAAGAAAATACGGGCGAAAGGGGAACTTAACACTCTGCCGCCTTTGATGCAATTGAAGAGTTGTCATATCAGTGATAACTTCTAAATCTCTTCCGCGATGAGAAATTTTATGAGACAAGCAAAGAATTTCACGCTCCTTCTGCTTCTGGCTATCACGTTCAACCTTTTGCCCCCCGTCCACGCCGCGCAACGAGCGGACAGATTTCCTGCCTTTTTGTTCGGGGCCGATTACTACCCGGAGCACTGGCCCGAAGAGTATTGGGAGCAGGATGCCCGGCGGATGCAGGAGTGCGGTGTCAACGCCGTTCGGATGGGAGAATTCGCGTGGTCGATTATGGAATCCGAACAGGGGCATTATGATTTCGCTCTCTTTGATCGCGCCATCGCCGTCTTATCAAAGCATGGAATCAAGACCATACTCGGCACCCCTACAGCCACGCCCCCGAAATGGCTGACTCATAAATACCCGGAAGTCCTTCACGTCTTTGCCAACGGAATGCCCGCCAATGATCAAACGCGCCGCCACTATTGCTATAACAGTCCGGTCTATCGGGAGTTTTCAAAGAAGATAGTGGAAGCGATGGTGCGTCATTTCAAAGATAACTCGAATATCATCGGCTGGCAGATTGATAACGAGTTCAATTGTGAAAACCCGGAATGTTACAGCAACAGTTGCAGCATCGCCTTCCGCCGATTCTTGAAGTCGAAGTATGGAACCCTCGATTCCTTGAATGAAAGATGGGGGACAAAATTCTGGAGCCAGACCTACTCGGATTGGGATCAAATAGATTTGCCAAAGCACGCTCCAAGCTTTCACAACCCGGCGCTCGCGCTCGATTACAAACGGTTTATTTCAGATTCGGTCAACTCTTATATGCACGACCAGCTGGAGATCATCCGCAAATATCGCCCAAACGATTTCGTCACTCATAACGGCGTATTTCGAAATATCAATTACTATGATTTCAGCCGCGACCTCGACATCTATTCGATGGACAGTTACCCGACTTTTTCCGAACAGCCGCAATACGGCAACGGAGCCAGCCAGACGATGATACGCGGTTTTAACGGGCGAATCATGGTTATGGAAGAACAGACCGGCCCGGCGGGCCAGACCTACCTGCTCAGGGTCCCAAGACCGGGTGAGATGAACCTCTGGACGTTTCAGGCAATCGCTCACGGGGCCGAAGGCATACTCCATTTTCGCTGGCGAACGGCGCGGCGCGGCGCGGAAGAGTACTGGTACGGCGTCCTCGATCACGACAATGTACCGCGCGCAAGATTTCAGGAATTCAAGAAAGAGGGTCTCGAAATCAAAAAAATCGGCGAGGAACTGGTTGGATCAAAGATCGTATCCGACATCGCCGTAATAAAGGACTACGACGATGAATGGGTATTCGACCATCAGTACTTCACAAGCGAAGTGAATATCGGAAATGAGTTTGTGAACTTTTTCCAGGCGGCTTCCGAGTTGAAGCACAACATCGATTTCATAAGCCCTTCGGGCGATTTCAGGCAGTACAAGATCATCTTCGCGCCTCACCTGATATTGATGGATGACGAGCTTGCGCGGAAGATAAAGGAATTTGTTGAAAGCGGCGGCATCTTTGTGATGTCGGCTCATAGCGCCGTGAAGACGCGTGACAACGCCATGACCGACAAGACTATTCCGATAATGCTGGACGATCTTTTTGGAGTAGAGATCGAATCCTTTCAATGTTATCAACAGCCTTCGCGCGAGAAGAACTCGATCAAATTCGGCGAAGAAGCAATGGCCCCGGTCAATGTCTTTGCCGATATCCTGAAGCCAAAAACGGCGACCGTCATCGCAACCTGGGACCGCGATTTTATGAAAGGCGCAGCCGCCTGCTCGGAAAACAGAGCGGGGAAAGGCAAAGCCGTTTATTACGGCTCTTTCTTCAACCTCGAATCTGCGCGCCTTCTCTTAGGCCGTTACGCGGCGGAACAACATCTCAAGCCGCTCTTTACCGGCTTTCCAAAAGAGGTCGAGGTCACGCGAAGGACAAAGAGAGGCTCGGATTATTATTTTATCCTCAACCACTCGGCCGAAGACGTGACGATTACGCCCGGCAGCGGGTATCTCGATATGCTTGCGGGCGTTCAGGCACCCGAAACAATCACGCTCAAGGGGTTTGAATATCGCGTGTTGAGAGCGCAGAAATAAGTGAGAACCCTGGCGCTCAGGCCGCTCGTCAATCCACAGCATCTATGCGGTTTGTTCCCAACCATTTTTATCCATTCGGAGGCGAAACCGAAAGGGGTGGTTTTGTCTGATCGATGCCACCAGATTGAGCGTGAAAATTCCTCGCATCATCAATAGTGAGATTATGTTGCATCCTTGACAGGGGTTGCTTCAATGTGTAGAGTTGTGCCTTGCCTCTTGAGGTATAGAAGCGACATATGAACAGGTCCGTGCAATCACAATCCTGCCAAACTCTCTTGCACCAGAGGGAGTTCTGTAGCAACAGCGAAATCATAAGCTGAAGTTGTCGTGCTCGCTCACTGATTTTGAGCGGGCGCGCAGGCGCGGCCTCATTATGGAAGTTTCGCATCCCGTGGCTTGCGCACGCTTTTGACGACAGCATAACTGTCGGGATTTTTCATATGCGCTTTGTAGGCTTGAACCATACAAGCCTGATGGAGCATACTGTAGGGTACACAAGTTCCATCTAACCGGGACAGAGGTTGAATGAGACCTAATACGGCAGTTGAGGAGGAGTATCCATTGATGGCGACAGAGAATGTAAACCAGTCCGGTGCGAGCACGGCGGCCGACAGCGCCAAAGAAGAGACCGCCACCAGCGCACAAAGCACCGGCCCAGACACCAGCCAGGCACCCGAAGACACGGCTGTGGCTGAACCGACTACGGGCCTCGAAACGACCGCGGCTCAAGAATCACAGACGCCTTCCGGCACAGATGCCGCAAGCGACAACCCCCCTGCACAAACAGGCGAATCAAGCACTGAGGCGGCTCCCGCCAAAGACTTCGGCGCATTGCTTGAGGACTACGAAAAAGAGATCGCAGCTACCACACAAGAGGGTGAAATTGTACGCGGTACCGTCGTTGACATCTCTGATCAGAATGTCCTGATAGACATCGGTTATAAATCGGAGGGCGTAGTCGCTCGCGAAGAGTTTCTCGATCATCAGGGCAACATAACCGTCAAACGTGGCGACGAGGTCGATGTTTTGATCAAGAGCCTCGAAAACCAGGACGGCTATGCTGTGCTTTCGCGCGCCGACGCGCTCCGGGTCCAATCCTGGGAACGGCTCCGCCGCGCTCATCAGTCGCACGAGACGATCAAAGGGCGCGTCGTTGATCGCATAAAGGGTGGACTTAAAGTCGACCTCGACGGAGTGAGCGCCTTCTTGCCCGGCTCACAGGTTGACGCTCGCCCTGTGCGAAACCTCGAAAGCTATATCAATCAGGAGATCGAAGTCCGGGTCATCAAGTTGAACCGCAAGCGGGGCAATGTAGTCGTTTCGCGCAAGGCCGTGCTAGAAGAAGAGTTGAACCGCAAGAAGGTCGAGACGCTCGCAAGCATCGAAGAGGGCGTGGTGATGGAAGGCATAGTCAAAAACATCACCGATTACGGCGCGTTCATCGACCTGGGCGGAATCGACGGGCTCTTGCACATCATTGATATGAGCTGGGGACGCATACAATCTCCGGGCGACATCATCAAGGTGGGCGATACGATTCAGGTCAAGGTGCTTAAATTCGACCGCGACAGAGAGCGCATCTCGCTCGGCTATAAACAGCTTGTGCCGGACCCGTGGCAATCGGTTGCTGAGCGGTTCCCGCAAGGCTCAAAGGTGCGCGGCAAGATTGTGAGCCTTACAGATTACGGCGCGTTTGTCGAAATCGAACCGGGCGTCGAAGGGCTTGTTCATGTCACCGAAATGACATGGTCCAAGCGTTTGAAGCATCCTTCGAAACTCCTGTCCATCGGGCAGGAAGTCGAAGCGGTGGTTCTCGAAGTTGATCCTGATAATCGCCGGATCAGCCTCGGCATCAAGCAGGTCACCGATGACCCGTGGGAGACCCTGCCTCATCGTTATCACGAAGGATCGCGCGTAACGGGCAAGGTTCGCTCGCTTACCGATTTTGGCGCTTTCGTCGAGATCGAAGACGGCATAGACGGTCTAGTCCATGTCTCGGATATCTCCTGGACCAAGCGCATCAAGCATCCTTCGGATGTGCTGAAGAAGGGGCAACAGGTTGACGCAGTCATCACAAACATCGACGTGGACAACCGTCGCCTTAGCCTCTCGATCAAGGACCTTGAACCAAACGCATGGGATCGCTTCTTCGAAACACACAAACTGGGCGATGTCATCACAGGCAAAGTCGTTCGCTTTGCAAACTTTGGCGCTTTCGTCGAGATCGAGGAAGGAATCGAAGGTCTTTGCCACGTCTCTGAGCTCTCAGACGAGCGCGTAGAGAAGCCCGAAGATGCGGTGCAGATAGGACAGACTCTGCCGTTCAAGATTCTGAAGCTTGACCCTTCGCAAAAGAAGATAGGGCTTTCGGCTCGCGCGGTCGGTAAAGAGAACGACCCCGAAGATGTTCGCACCTATCACGAGACCGGAGGCGGCATGGCTACGCTTGGCGATATTGCAAAGCTTATGGGTACGTCATCGGAAAATAATGAAGGCGAATAGCTTTTGAAGGATGAAGGATGAATGACTTGCTGATTTGCATCTAATTCTTTCTTCCTAAATCATGCTCCTCTAGTGATTTGAGTAGGTCTATAGTTTCAAAATGATGCCTAAGAGTGATGAGCAGACAAGCTCATCACTCTTAGGCATTTTGGGCGACTGTTTATCGTAAGAAGAGATGGAACATATCTGGAGCCCCTGGCGCTACAAATATATCGCTTCGGCCGGACGCGAACCTGGCTGCGTTTTCTGTCGCGCTCAACAGGGCGAAGATCGTCACTACCTTATAGTCCATCGCGCAAAACTCAATTTCATTATCCTCAACCTCTTTCCTTACACGAGCGGCCATTTGATGATCGTGCCCTACGAACATACTGCATCTTTCCCCTCCTTGAGCGAAGCAATCACTACAGAAATGATCGAGCTGACCAAACGCGCTCAGACCGCGCTTGAGGCTGAATACAACCCCGACGGGTTCAACATAGGCATGAATCTCGGTCAGTCGGCGGGGGCCGGTGTGGCAGATCATCTTCATCTCCACGTAGTCCCGCGCTGGACGGGCGATGCCAACTTCGTCTCCATCATAGGCGAGACCCGCGTCCTGCCCGAAGACCTGCAAACCACTTACGATAAGCTGAAGAAACATTTCGACGAAGGGGATTGACCCGATGAAGGTCTGTTATGAGAGATAATCCTACGATAACTCCGACTGCGAGGCGCATCGCCGCCTTTGCATTGATCGCTCTTTTCCTGGCGACACTCGTCAACGCCGAGAGCCACACGCTAAGAATCAAAGCAACCGTTCAACAGACCCTGAGAGGGAACCACACCTTGATCATAGCCCATCGTGGCGGAGCGATGGAGTCAACCGAAAATACAATCGGGGCATTTCAGCGAGCAGGCAAGATCGGCGCTGACGGCATCGAGACGGACATCCACCTGACCCGCGACGGCGTTATCGTAATCTATCACGATGACAGGTTTGGCCGGGTCGAGGGATTGCCGCCCCTGCAACGGACCCGCCTGATTTCGGATATGAGTTACGCTGAATTGACCGCGCAAACCTTGATCCCGGTGGGTGAAGACACGGGAGGCCGCCGCGTGCCTACGCTCGATGAGTTGCTCTCCGATGTCAGGTCCGGGCTCTTCAATATCGAAATCAAACGCGATGCCAGATACGATGACCTCGTTAAAAAGACCATCGCTACGTTAAAGACCTCTCCTGCTCTTGATCGCGTGGTCCTCGAAACACCCGATTTGAAGACCGCCGAACGCATCCGCGACGAGCTTGGCCCGCGAATCAAATTGCACATAAATCCGGGCTATGATGTTACTGTCCCGTATCAGGAATCGCTTGAAAAGGTCTTGAAATTCAAGCCTCATTCGATCTCTGTCTCTTATAAAAAACTGTCCTGGGAAATAGTTGACCTTGCACATAAAGCCGGTGTCGAAGTGTGGGTCTGGACGGTGGATGATCCTCAGATTGCGGTAGCGATGTCGTCGCTTGGAGTAGATGCGATCAAGACAGACAGCCCCAAAATGATGCTCGATCTGCTCAGGAATCGTCATTGAGACAAGCGAGTGTTTCGTGATTCGTGATTTGCCTGTCTAGCACTATTTTTTTAACAGGCGGTTTACCTGATAGTCACGCATCACTCTTCACGCATCACTAATCCCGCATCCTTTGCCTTATCCTCGTTCGTGCTCAGGGTCAATCGTTGTCATCTCTCCCATCAGCAATCGTTCGCATTCCGAAGGCGAGCAGGATTCCTTATCCGGTTCAGCCCCGGGCTTGCCTTCGACATCATAGCGGGAAGGGAGCCAGAATCCGCTTATAAGGGCGAGCGCGGCGAACGCGACCCCCATCAAAAAGACGTTGTGAAGCGACGCCGCAAGCGCCGATTCCATCGGTTGGAGCAGGGCTTCGGGGAGCGCCGCACGCGATGCAGGTTCTATCAAAGCGCTCGGATTATGAGCTATGTGGGCGACCTGTTCTTCCGGCAACCCGCTCTCTGCTTGAATCTCGGCCAGATGAGAGCCGATGCTTAAGGTCAGAACAGAACCCATCATCGCCACTCCGACCGCTCCTCCGATTGAGCGGGCAAACTGATTGACGGATGTAGCTATGCCTAGTTGATCGCGATTAACCGCGTTCTGAACGGTGATTATTAGAGCTGTCAGAACCAGCCCCATCCCTGAACCGATCAACGCAAGATCGGCGAGGAGCAGTTGTCGCGGGGTCTCCCTTCCAAGCATGGCCAGGAAGACGAATCCGAGCGCCATAACTACAAGCCCGGCGATGACCGTAGGGCGATAACCGATTCTCAACATCATCCTGCCGCTCACGACCGCCATAATCACCCATCCCATCAGAAGCGGTGTGAGCGCCGAACCTGCTTCGGTCGCCGTGCCGCCGAGCGCCCCCTGAACAAACAGGGGTATAAACGAGATCGCGCCGAACATCGCCGTGCCTATCAAAAATGAAGTGATCGAACTGACTGTTACTATTCGGTTGCGAAACATCGAAAACGGGACGATAGGCTCCGGCGTGCGCCTTTCGGTCCAGACAAAGAGAATCGCAAAAAAAATCGTGCCCGTGACGGCTGAAATCATCAGAGGGCTTGTCCACATATGAGGGTCGCCGCTTTCGACCAGCGCGAGCAGGAGCAGAGTAATGGCAATAGTCAGCCAGAGTGCCCCCGCGTAATCAATAACAGGTTTCGTCGTTCGCTTTGGCTCGACAAGGGCAGCGCCCACAACCAGAGCCGCCGCCAGGCCGAAAGGAATGTTGATATAAAAGACCCAGCGCCACGAAAGATTGTCGGTGATAAATCCGCCTACGAGGGGCCCGAGTATCGAAGCAAGTCCAAACACGCCGCTGAAGAGCCCCTGTATGCGCGCCCGCTCGCGCAAAGTGTAGATGTCGGCATTGATCGTCATGCTCAGAGGTATCAGCGCGCCTGCGCCGAGCCCCTGCACCGCTCGAAAAAAGATCAACTGGTTTATCGTACCCGATGCGCCTGAAAGGGCCGAACCAATAAGGAACAAAATAATGCCTGAGAAGTAGAGAGGCCGCCTTCCGTAAAGGTCCGAAAGCCTTCCCCAGACGGGAACGGTCACGGTCGAAGTGAGAAGATAGGCGGAAAAGACCCAGCTATAGCGGTCGAGCCCGCCAAGCGAGGCTATGACCGTAGGCATGGCTGTGCTCACGACGGTGGCTTCGAGCGCGGCCAGGAACATTCCCAGCATCACTCCTGCCGTCACCGCCCATCTTCTCTTCTTTGAGAGAATCACGTGGGGGCGGTCGATGAGGGTCTCTTCTTTGCGAGGTGCTTCGATAGTTTCCATTATGACAATCAGTCGGATTCTATGGGATAGCCGAGTTCGCGCCATCGCTTCCAGCCACCGTCCATAGAGATAACGTTTGTATAGCCCATCTTCTGAAGAGCATCGGCAGCGAGCGCAGACCTGTATCCGCCGCCGCAGTAGAGAATGATTTCATCCGAGCGGGTGGGAATGGCATTTTCGATGTCGCGTTCGATAATGCCCTTGCCCAGATGGATAGCGCCTTTGGCGCGGCCTTTCTCCCATTCGTTGTCTTCGCGTACATCGACGAGGTGGAATTTTTCGCCTCCATCCTGTCTCCTTCGCACTTCTTCGGGAGTTGTCTCGCGCACGCGGCTCTTAGCGTCGTTTACGATATTTAAAAAACCTTCCGAGTGTTGCATCAATGCTCCTATTTATTTGATCAACCGCTTCTGAACTTATCTTGAGCCATAATAGCCGGGCGAACGCATATCCGCAATTTGATGTAAGCCTCTCCATCTCGCAAGGGAAATCGGGTGTGGTACAATCTGAAACTCGGGGTTTTAGATTGGAAAGGGTTCGATGGCAAAAGAGATAAAAAGAATCGGAATCTTGACTGGAGGAGGGGATGCTCCCGGTCTGAATGCGGTCATCCGGGCGGTGGTCAAGACCGCGACCAGAGTGTATGGCTGGAAAGTAATAGGCATCGAAGACGGGTTTGAGGGATTGCTTGAGAAGCGAGTCCGCCCGCTCATCTCTGATGATGTCAGAGGGCTGTTGCCTCGCGGCGGGACGATACTTGGAAGCGTCAATCGCGGCCATTTCGCTACGCGAATAATTGACGGACATCTGGTCAAGGATGAAATGGCATATCAGGAGGCCGCAAACAATTTCGAGCGCATGGGTCTGAATGCCCTGATCGTCATTGGAGGGGAAGGGTCACAGATGATCGCCTACGAATTTTCAAAACTCGGCCTGCCGGTCATTGGGGTGCCAAAGACTATCGACAACGATCTGGCCGGGACCGATATGACCTTTGGCTTCGACACGGCGCTCGATATTTCTACCGATGCCATTGATCGCCTACACACGACAGCCGAAAGCCACGACCGCGTTATTCTTGTCGAAGTCATGGGCCGTCACGTGGGATGGATCGCCCTGCAATCGGGCGTAGCCGGGGGGGCTGATGTTATACTTATCCCCGAAATCCCTTTCTATGCCGAGAAGGTAGCCGCCAAGGTTCTGGAACGCGAAAGCGTGGGACGCCATTTTTCTATCATCGTCGTGGCCGAAGGCGCGAAACCAGCGGGCGGGCAGAACGTTTATCAGGAAACGGGGGCAACGGACCGTCTTCCACGTCTGGGAGGAATCGCGGAACAGGTGGCTCAAGACATCACACGTCTGACAAACAAGGAAAGCCGTGTGGTTGTGCTCGGCCACTTGCAGAGGGGCGGGAGCCCTACATCTTTTGACCGGGTGCTGGCGTCGTGTTACGGGTCTGCTGCCGTGCGAGCCATCGAGCATGGCAAGTTTGGGCACATGGTAGCCCTGCATTGCGGAGATCTGGTCACAAGACCTCTGGATGAATGTATAGCCTCACTAAAGGTCGTCCCCGCGAACCACTATCTGATCGGAGTGTCACGTGATCTCGGTATCTCGTTTGCCGGGGAAGCGGATTGATCGAGCCAACCTGAGACTCGAGACTTGAGATTTAGAATTTGGAATTTCAGACCTGAGATTTTAATGCGTGAAATAGGAGGTGTGGTCATGTTTTTAGCCTTCTGCGCCAGTGCCATTCTACTTCTTGGATTGCCTCCGGCCTCTGCTGCCCAGACCCGAAACACAATCGAAGGATTTGTCAGGGCCGACAACCGCAGACCGCTCGACAATGTACGAGTCTTTCTTCAAAGTGATACCTACTCGCCGGTCGCGCAAGGCTACACGGACGGGTCGGGGCGTTATCAATTTCAAAACGTTTCAAGCGGTATCTACTATGTCGAGGTGGACCCTGTCGGAAAAGGATACGAGAGGCAGACTCAGCGCGTCGATGCGAATCCCTTCAACGCGCGGAGAGCACCAAACGGGCAGGCGACAGGGGGCGAGATTTTTCGCGTAGATTTCGTTCTTAAGCGAATTGAGGACGCGTCGAGCAAGCTTCCTACTGCGCCCGCCGGTACGGTCTTTTCTCAGGAGATTCCGCCCGAAGCGCGACAGGAATATATTCGCGGGGTCAAGAGCCTCGAAGATAAGGATTCCGACATGGCTATCGAGGCCCTTAATCGCGCGATCAAAATCTTCCCGGATTATTTCGACGCGCTCGAATTGTTGGGCAATCACTATGCGGAGCGTCATCAGTATGAATCGGCGCTGCCCGTCCTCGTGCACGCGACCGAAGTAAACAAAGGCGCGTGGCGAAGTTTTTATGTGCTTGGCGTGAGCCAGATCGAGTTGAAACAGGAAGCCGAAGGAATCAAAAGCCTGCGTCATTCGCTCCAATTGAACCCGAACTCCGTCAACACGAATATGAGGCTGGGGATGGAACTGGCCAAAAGTGACGAGACGCGAGCCGAAGCCATACAGGTATTCGAGAACGCTTCGCGGCTTGCCGATCATCAAATCCCCGCCGTCTATCTTCACCTTGCGGCCCTCTACAGCAAAGACAACCAGTTCACAAAGGCGGCCGACGCGCTGGAAAACTATGTAAAGGCCATCCCGAAGACCGATGAGTACGCCGAACAGCGCAAGAAATACGAGGCACTTGTAGCGCGGTTGCGACAAAGAGCCAAATCATAACTCGCCTCGATTCTGAAAACAGCAAAACTCGTACGAGTAAATAATAGCCACAGAGGCACCGCAGACACAGAGAAAAGATCGTAAATAATCTCCGTGTCTGCGGTGCCTCTGTGGCAAGATCCTCACTGCTCTCGATAGATACAAAAAATCTGCCCGCCCTCACGCTAGAGAGCGGGCAGAGGTTCAAGCATCAGCCAGATGGCCCGAGCTTAGAACTGAACGCCAAAGGCAAATCGCGCTCGAATAGGGGTCTGGAAGAAGCTCGATTTATTGAATCGCGGATCTTCGGCAAACCCGGGGCGAGACCGGAAGTCGCCCTGTGAGGTCAGATAGTCCTGCAAGTCATTGTAGGCTATTGTCACACCCGGAGCGGTAAGAGTCGTCCACCTGTCGGTTTCGTTCCGCTCGTTGAACAGATTCAGCACATTCGCCGAGAATCTGAGCCTGACGCGCTCAGAGACATTGATGTAGTGAGTCACGATCAAATCTGTCTGTGTGAACACATTCAGACGACCGGCATCACCGCGACCAAGAACGAATGCGTTGGCGCTGCTTCCGTCAACAAAAGCGTTTACGGAGGTCGTAACCGGCGTTCCCTGATAGATAAACTGAGACCCGCCGATCTCTGTGCTCATCCCCTTGCCCAACCCGGTGTAGTTGAAGCGATATGCCGCAAAAGCCTTGAAGGTGCTTGGGCGGTCCGTGGGCAGCACTCCTTCGACGATGTTGCCAAACGTATCGAAGTTCAGGAACGGCAGGTCGAAATTCCTGCTCACGTTCGGGTCCGTGCGGCCAAGACCTGTCACTGTGCTCACTTCATCCGAGTTCGACAAACCTGAGTAGTTGCCCCTCAGTTTGCTGTAAACATAAGAGAGGTTTGCATACCAGTTGTTTGAGAACCGCTTGTCGAGGCGAATCTCCAGACCCGTGTATTTCCTCGTCGCTTTCGGCGTCGGGGGAACGTTTGAGGCCGTAAGGCCAAAACCGGGATTGCCGATTGTGAAGAATTCGGTTCCGGTCGAATCCGAGAAGCCGATGTCTTCAATCGCGCGGTCAAGTTTCTTCCGGGTAAGGCGGGCGCTCAGCACCAGGTTGTTGTTTAGCGCATAGTCTACGCTTCCCGTGTATTCACGCTCGCGGTAAGGTTTGAGGTCCGGGTCTATCCCGTTGTCTTCGCCTGCCAGATTCGAGGGGAATCGGAGGTCTGACGGGCCTGTGATGATAGCGCCCGGTGTGTTGTTGACGTTGAAACCGAAGATGTCGGACGTGTTCAATTCTCGGCGGGTGCGAATAAACTTTTCGCCGCCGAATGAACCGCGCGCAATCTCGTATTTCATCGTGTCATAGAAGAGGCTAAAGCTGCCTGAAATCTTCAGTTTGCCGTTGCCAAATACGTCCCATGCTCCACCGAAACGCGGCGCGAGCTTGTCGCCCCAACCGAAGTCAATCGGTTTTGTCGAAGCCCCCGCGAGTTGCTCCGCCGAGAGGCCGGGATGGAACTCGGGGATAAGCGGGAACGCAGGCAGAAACTCTTTTTCGGAGCGAAGACCAAGATTCAAAGTCAAACGCGGATGTACCTGCCAGGAATCCTGAATAAAGAGCCCCTGGTTTGTGCTGTTGACTTTGCCTCTGGTCTGCACGTCATCAACGATGTAATAACCATAGCTTCCTCTGCGATTCTCGCCCGTAAACTGATCCGGTCTCGATGCGCCGAAGAGGAATGTCAATCTCGCGCCGCCAAGGAAAGAGCGGTCCACGTCGTTGGCCAGACGGTTCACCTGATAGCCGCCCTTGAATATATGCTGCTGTCCAAGGAAGCGAGCTATGAAGGTACCGTCGAAATTCAGATTCGTGCGGGTTGTGATGTCTTTTGTCGCTATGGTCTGAACTGTAAGACCGGTCGGGAATCCTGCCGAGGTCGTGTTGGGATTGCAAGACAATCCGGCAGGCACTGTGACCGTGCTGCTGCAAGCGCGGCCTGCGTTGATAATAAAGAGCGCCCTGTCGGTCGGCAAACCGTAACTTCCAGCCTTATCGTTGAGGTAGGTGTGCCCGCCCCTGAAGCTGAAAATTATCTTGTCGGTGATGTTCCAGATAGCCCCGCCCGCGGCCTGCCACGAAGGCGTATAACCGCCCTGAAGCGGATAAAGCGAAGGCTCGCCAGCGATATTGCCCCTGAACTCGTTTATGCTGCTGGTCTGCCGCTGCAATAAAGAGATGCCGCCTAAATCTACATCAGAAGGCCCTTCCGTTTTTACAGGGCTGTTGATAAAACTGCCGTACAAAGACAGTTTCGAAGTCGGTGAATAATCGAGCCTGCCTATGAAATAGTCTGACTTCTGCTTGTAGGTCACTTCGTTTGCATCGAGGGTCACAACACTGTTGCCGCCATTTGCTACGGTAATGTTGGGGTCCTGGATCAGATCGATGAAGCGCCGCTGGCGGAAGAACTGGGGCGCGTAGCTTGTAAAGAACCAGAGTTTGTCTTTGACAATCGGGCCGCCAATGCTTACGACCGGATTCAGAAGACGCCTCTTGTCCTTGCCCCTGGGATTATCAAAGTACTCTATCGTCTGCTGGCTCAAGTCGAGCGGGTCAAATCTCAAGGTGGGGGCGTCGTCTCCCCGAAATCTCGATGATTCGTATTCCAGCCTGAATTCGCCGTGGTAATCATTTGTTCCGCTCTTTGTGACTACGTTAAAGACGCCGCCTGTCGCGCCGCCAAACTCGGCCTCGTAACCTGCGCTCTTTACCTGCACTTCTTTTACAAAGTCGAGCGGTATGTTCTTGCTGGCTTCCGAATCCTTGCCGCCAAGCGTGCCGCCCAGAATATTGGTCACTTCAACGCCATCAATGATAAAGACGTTTTCCGAAGCCGACGCGCCGTCTACCTGAAATCCACCTGTCCGGTCCTCTTTGCGAGTGCCGGGAGCAACCTCAAGAACAGATGTGAAATTCAGATTCTTTGGCAGTACATCAATCTTTTGCTCGGTGATGTTGGTAGCCGTTTTGGTAGAGGTTACGTCAACAATCGGCTGATCGGAAGCCGTTATGGTGACGCTCTCCCCGGCAGCTACGGGATTCATTTCGAAATTGACTTGCAGTGTGCGGCCTATCTCGACGCTTATAGCGTCTCTCTTCACTGCGCCAAATCCGGTTCCGCTCACAGTGACCGTGTAGAGGCCAGGCAGCAGGTTGTTGAATCTGTAAGCACCTGCATCGTCTGTGGTCACAGAGTAGCTGCGTTGCGTACTCTTTGCGACAACAGCTACATCGGGAATAACCGCGCCGCTAGAGTCCTTTACAGTTCCTTCGATGTTTCCAAATACCTCCTGCGCGCGAGCCGTCGCCGCTGCAAAAGCAGAGGCCTCGGGACCGAGCAAGAGAAGAAGCAGCAAGGCGATACTGCCTATTGCTTTCATTTTTTTCATTGAAGCTCCTCCATTGTAGGAAAGTCCCGCATTCGATCACAAAATTGAATACTTGAGAGGCTTGCGGAACCGCCCTTCTTTCGATAAACAAACTCATCCAACAAAATGGCGCTCGGACGGAAAACCGGCAGAGGCCTGACCTGAACGGTATTCGTTGAAATGGAAATAGTAGTCTCTCTTCAAAATGGTGCAACAACTATGCCCGACCAAAAAAAACTGCCACAATCCTCTCTATCTTGCTGTATGTAGAGTGTTTAACTTTCCGCCTCTACTTCCATCTGAATTCTCTATTCATCCAGAAGCATGGATTTTTATTCATATTTTCGGACGTTTTATCTAACTTTAATGGCTAATGGTTAAAAATACATAACAAATTATTGAATCAAAGCCAATCTATTGGATCGAGGATAGGGCACAAGAGATTGAGCAGATTGGAAATTTATTTCGTAATCTTGCGATCAATCTTTGATCTCACAAATCTCAAATCTCAAATCCCGGATGAGGCGGTGGTTCAAGGGGTCAACGAGACGACTTGCCGGCATAGTCAATTTGAGAATATTTCTGAGCGAGGGTTACGGATACTTATAAATGAGACCGGGTGATTGACGCTCGCGTTGAGGCAAAGGCGATCTGATCATCAAGAGACACATCCGCCTCTGAGCTTTTGTCGGAACCGGCTTATCACATCATTGAGCCGTTTCGTCCCATGTTTGTTTGCCGGTCAGGTCGCAAGGCATTAGAATGAGAATTCATCATCATGAAGTCGGTTTACAGATTTGAAAGTGCGAGGCTCATTCTTTTTCAGCAGAGAAAATGAGACTTGCGGCCATAAATCGGAGGAGTTGTTCAATAGCAAGGACTGCTTCGATCCACCCGTTTGAGACCAGGCATTTCTCAACTAATTACCCTTTTCGGCGTTGAATTCTTTGAAGGGAAAAGGCCGGATGGTTTCGCCCTCGTCACGAGGGCTTGCGCCGGGGATGTGATATATTCTGCTGATAAACAGATGGAAATAGAGAGACTATGGCAGCGTCGCTGGTTCCGAGGGGTTGTAATACTCGGCGTCTGGACCCTCTTTGGCGGGTTCGTAGCCAGTCAATTGTTTATTGCATACTCCCGCTCCGACATGCCCATACAGTGGTTCCGCCTTGTCTTTCTTGAGATAACGCATGCCTATGTCTGGGCCGCTTTGACCCCGTTGATTTTATGGCTTGGACATCGTTTTCGCATTGAGCGCGGCTCCTGGTTTCGCAATCTCACCGTTCATGTCTTTGCGAGTCTCATCATAGGGTTTTCGACCAGAATACTACACGACCTTCTATTTTATTATCTGATACTGGCGCGCGAACGCCCGCTGTCGGTGACGAAACTGCTCTTGAATGTTTACCTGATATTTGATTACGGCGTGCTGATTTACTGGCTGATCCTGCTTATAAGCTACGCTTTTGGCTATTATCATCGTTATCGAGAAGGCGAAACGAAGGCTTCGACGCTCGAAGCCCAGTTGGCGCAGGCCGAACTCCGCGCGCTAAAGATGCAACTTCATCCTCATTTCCTGTTCAACACTCTACATTCCATTTCCGCGCTTCTTTATAAGGACATCAACGCAGCCGACAAGATGATTGCCCGTCTCGGTGATTTTCTGCGTATGACGCTGGAAAACTCCGGGACTCAGGAAGTATCGCTTCAGCAGGAACTGGAATTTCTCAAGAGCTATCTCGAGATCGAGCGAATCAGATTTCAAGACCGGCTTATGGTGAGCCTCGATATCGAACCTGAGACGCTCAATGCAAGGCTGCCAAATCTGATCCTCCAGCCGATAGTCGAAAATGCGATACGGCATGGCATTGCGCCGAGGTCCTGTCCTGGACGCATAGGTATTGAAGCCCGACGGCTTGATGGCTTTCTGCAGGTGCAGGTGCTCGACAACGGTCCCGGAATCCCGACAAACGGGAGTTCCAGCAGTATCATCAAAGAGGGTGTAGGTCTTGGGAATACCCAGGCCAGATTACAGCAGATCTACGGCAATGCTCACCGCCTCGATCTGGAAAACGCCCCAACGGGCGGACTAACCGTTACGCTCGAGATCCCTTTTAAATAAAATTCACGCAAAATCGAACCAACCCGAACCTTTGTGCGTTAATAGGCGTAAAGGAGCGTCCATATGGTCGGGGAGAAGGATATACGAGTATTGATCGTCGATGACGAACAGCTTGCTCGCGAGAGGATTCGCGACATGCTTGAGAACGATTCCGATATCGAGGTCGTCGGAGAATGCGCCAATGGAACCGAGGCGGTGGAGGCGGTCTGTCGGCTTTCACCAGATTTGATCTTTCTCGATGTGCAGATGCCGGAGAGAGATGGTTTTGGCGTCCTGCAATGTGTGAACTCAGACGCCATGCCCGCAGTCATATTTGTCACCGCCTATGATCAGTATGCGGTGAGAGCTTTTGAGGTCTACGCGCTCGATTATCTGCTGAAGCCATTTGACCGGGAGCGCTTTGAAACGGCCGTTCGTCGAGCCAAATCTCAAATACTCAACAAGACAAGCGGAAACCTCAACACCAGAATCCTGTCGGCGCTCGAAGAGATCAAATCGCGTCCGGTGCATACGGACAGGCTCGTTATAAAGACAAACGGGCATATATTTTTTATCAAGGCCGAAGAGATCGACTGGATCGAGGCCGAAGGCAACTATGTCAGATTGCATGTGGGAAAAGAGAGCTATTTGCTGCGCGAAACTATAAGCTCTATGGAGAGCCAGCTTGACCCGAGGAGCTTCTTGCGAGTCCATCGCTCGGCCATAGTCAATATTGACCGCATACAAGAGTTACAGCCGTGGTTTCACGGAGAATATCGCATAGTGCTTCAAGACGGTGTGGAATTGACTCTTTCACGAAGCTATCGTGAAAAACTGAATGAATTCCTCGGACGCCCGCTGTAGCCGCTCGGCAGGCTATCGGCATCCGCTCTGTACCGCAGACCGATTCCGACGAGTTTATCAACGCCATTTCAACCTTCATTTTTGTAATCATATTTATTCAAGAAATTGAGATAAGAACAAATTCTTGAAACCGGCCAGATTCAGGCTCGATATCCACAGACATTATCTCAACATTTTACACTCCCATCCCAAATTAAACCGCCTCTGTCCCAAAGGTGTTCTATCTGCGAGCCGCGCATCCTAAACTTTTTCATCGCTTGACCGCCGTGGCAAAGCCCGTTGCAAATAAGTGGTGCCGGAGTTGTGTAGAGGTTCCGAGCATCACCTGCCACAGGCGGAACATAGAATCAGGAGGCACTAAAATGAGAGCAAGATCAAGAATATCCGCTCACTCTTTCCTGAGCCTGATATTGACGCTTGTCCTGGCTGCACAGGCCCTCGCTCACGCTCAGGGTACTACCGACGGCACAATCGCAGGTACGGTTCAGGATGCGCAAGGGGCAGTCATAGCCTCTGCGAAGGTCATTGCAAAAAATAACGCGACCGGAAGAACCTGGACCGTTGAGGCCGCCGATAACGGTTCATTCAGAATTAACAATGTCCCTGTCGGAATCTATACTGTCACGATTGAAGCAGACAGTTTCAAGACCTACTCCAATGCCGAAGTGCAGGTCCAACTCAACCGCGTGACCGACCTCACGGCAACGCTAGAGCCCGGCTCAGTCTCCGAAGTTGTGACCGTCACCGCAGGCGGCGCAGCCGAACTTGTCGAGAAGACCACTTCTCAACTGGGCAAGAGTTTTGATGATCGAAAGGTCATCCAGCTTCCGATATTTCAGGATGTAAATCAACTGGCGCTGCTTTCGCCCAACGTCACAAATCAGGGCTCAGGCGTTGACGGGGTAGGCGGCTCTGTCGGAGGCAACCGCCCGCGAAACAACTCTTTTACGCTCGACGGCATAGACAACAACGACATCACCTTGACCGGCCCTCAGATAGCCCCGATCCAGGACGCGGTAAAAGAATTCACCGTCCTGACCAATCAGTTTTCAGCCGAATTCGGCCACTCTTCAGCCGGGCAGTTCAATACTATTACAAAGAGCGGCACAAACGATTTTCACGGCGATCTATGGTGGTACAACATCAACAAATATCTTCGCTCGCTCGATCACAGGTTCAAAGAGCAGATAGCCGCAGGCGCTCAACCCGATAGCCGCCCGCGAGACGATTTCAACCGGGTAGGCGGCGACTTCGGCGGTCCCATATTCAAGGACAAACTATTCTTTTTCGGGGCATTCCAGTATCAAACCCGGGGGCAGGCGGGGTCCACACAAACCTTTGGCGCGCCTACCTCTCAGGGGTTTTCAATCCTTGAAAGCATACCGGGGATCAGCCCCTTCACGCTCGATCTCTTGAGGTCACACGTCTCTCCGGCTGCCGTCTCGGATGGGACGATCAACGTACTTGGCAGACAGGTGCCTACCGGGCAATTGCTTGTTCTTGTGCCGAGTTTTTATAACCTGTATCAATGGCACGCCAACATTGATTACAACATCTCGCAAAGCGACCGGCTCTACGGACGATTCTTCTATGATCGCTTCCGTCAGCCCAATCTCGGCACTCCGGGACCTGAATTTACAGGCTCGCTTGCAAATGATAACAGGCTGGTTTCCCTCACAGAGATTCACGAGTTCAACACCGATCTTCTTAACGAATTTCGATTCGGATACAGGCGGCAGGTTCAGGATTTCACAGTCCCCGATGCGTTTGCAGATTTCCCCGGTCTGAATATTGATGAACTTGGTCTCATCATAGGGCCGGAAGAGAATTCGCCTCAGGGCGGCACGACCAATGTCTATCAGTACGTAGACACCATGAGCTGGATAAAAGGCCGTCACCAGACAAAATTCGGCGCGGATTTTAGAAACGCAATCGCGCCGCAGGTATTTCTTCCGCGCGGACGAGGCGAATACTCTTACCGCACGCTTGAAGACTTTCTGCGCGACATCAAACCTACAGGCTCAAACGGCGGTCTGCGCGGCGTAGGGTCGGGCGCGTTTGCCGGAAATCAGTGGGCCATCTATGGTTTCTTCCAGGATGATTTCAAGTGGAGGCCCAACCTGACAATAAACCTCGGGTTGCGCTACGAGTACACATCAAACGCGAGGGATGCCGGGTTGCAGGCGCTCAACAGCATCGCAAATGTCAGCGCCGATGACCCTGTGCTTGAGCAGATTCGCCAGCGAACCGGGCTCACGGGACTGTTCCCCGACGGGATAAACTTCAGGGTTCCAAAAACGGACAAGAATAACTTTGCTCCCCGCATAGGTTTTGCCTGGGCTCCCGAATTTCACAGCGGATGGCTAAAGCGCGCTTTTGGGGATGCGGGTCAGTCCTCGATTCGGGGCGGGTTCTCGATGGGCTATGATGTGCTGTTTCAGAATCTGGTTCTGTTGCAGTTGCCGCCTCAATTCCAGCAGGAGATAGATGCCTCTACCGGCAGCGGCGGAGTCTTTGGAAGCGATACAAACTTCCTTCAAAATGGGGGCATCCCGTCGGGTACGGTCCCGCCGGAGTTCTTCACCGATCGTGACCTTGCGCGGGCTTTCACTCAGGGGATGATCTTCGATACTCAAACGCCCTACACTCTTTCCTGGTCGCTTTCCCTCCAGCGAGAGTTCCTTCGCAACTGGTCAATCGAGGCCCGCTATCTCGGCACACGCGGATTGCACCTGTTTATGCAGCAGAGATTGAATAGCGGGTTCCCGCCCTCTTTCAACCTGCCGACCTTCCTGAGCCAGTCCGAAATACCTGCGGCTGCGGCACTCAGAAATCTGCCTTCGCAGCAGGACTTTATTGACGCTCAGAAACGTGTGCTGAGCGATCTGGGGTTCCTGCAAAACTTCACGGTCTTTCCCGCGCAGGGCACTTCGATCTATCACGGAGGCTCGCTCAGCGTGAAACGCAGGTTTGCCAGCGGATTAACTCTCGATGCGTCCTATACCTACAGCAGGACGATTGACAACATCACCAACGAATTGTTTACGAGCTTCGTCAATCCGCGAAGACCACAGAACCATTTCGATCTGAGGTCGGAACGCGGCGAATCGACACTCTCTCGCCCGCACAGGCTTGTAGTAGGGTGGATTTATGAATTGCCCTTCTATCGAAACGAGCGAGGTTTTCGCGGGCAAGCACTTGGCAACTGGCAGATCAGCGGCGTATATCAGGCCGAGAGCGGACAGCCGGTTGATGCTCTGAGTTTCAACGATGCCAACGGAGATTTCGACAACGCGGGCGACCGCACCGTATTAAATCTCAACGGCGATCCGCGACGGGGCACAGATGTAAACTGGGTGCTCAGAAACGGCCAGGTGGTCCCGCGAGATTCCGCAGACCCGAGCCAGGTCGTGGGCTATGTCGCCGCAGACCCCAATGCTCAATTCGTCTTCGCAGACACAGGTGCGAAGGCCAACGCCGGGCGCAATCTGCTCAGGGCACCCGGGCTCAATAACTGGGACATCTCTATATTTAAGAGATTTCCGATTTCGGAAAAGAAACAACTGGAATTCAGGGCTGAATTCTATAACGCGTTCAACCATCCGCAGTTCATCATAGACGATCCTTTTTCTCTCGATTATGTGAACGTCACAAGCAACCGCTTTCAGGACGCGCGATTGTTTAGCGGAACTCCGCGTTACGCCGATCCGACAAATGATCCTGTCGGATCAATATTGAATTCTAACCCTCGCGTAATCCAGCTTGTGTTGAGGTACAGTTTCTGATCCACACAAGTGATGCGTGATGGAGTGATAAGTGAAGCGTGATGCGTGATATTAAAGACGGTCTTCCTTTAATGAGGAAATGTCCGATCTCACGCATCACGTATCACGCTTAATGGCCTCTTCATCCCTGAATTTTGCGCGCTCGTCCCATAAGCATTCCCACATGCAGAGATGCAATCTAAACTTGCATCTGTATGTTAAAAACCCGTGTAAAAGCCCGTGGCTCCTGCCGTATCAAGGATATCTACTACGCAGTCTCTTCATAGAAGCGTCAGGGGATACTGATCAAACAGAGGCTAACGCTTTGGCTAAGTAAATGTATGTCAAGGAACACCATTCCTGTCTCTAAACAAAGAGCACGTACAAGGAGTTCGGAAGGAGTAAGAAATATGAGGCACCTTCGTAAAATAAGATCCCTCACACTGGCTACCTTATTTGTGATGCTCGCGGCATCGCTATTGCCTGTGATTGGGGGAACCGCCTACGCTCAATCGAGCAAAGGCATACTGGTTGGCACAGTGACCGACCCTGCCGGTGCGGTGGTCGGGCAGGCAACGGTTAGGATTAAAAATCAGGCAACCGGAGTCGTACGAGAGACGACTTCTAAAGAAGACGGCAGCTACCGTATTGACGCAATTGACCCCGGATCATATTCGGTCGAGGTCAGCGCGACCGGGTTCAAGACCCTCACGCGCGAAAACGTGACAATCGTAGCTACGCAGGCTACTACAAGTGATTTTCCCCTACAGATAGGCGCGCAGGGGGAGGTCGTAAACGTGACGGCGGATTCGACCGTCATCCTCCAACAGCAGGACGGAGCGCGCAACAACACGCTTGAGCAGCGACAGCTTGTTGATCTTCCCGTGGCCGGGCTAAACCCGGTTAACCTTGTCTTTACACTGCCGGGCGTTACCGACCCCGGAGTCCTCGCGGGAGGATTTGTGCAGGGCACAGAGTTCAACATCAACGGTTTACGCGCTCGCTCAAATAATCAGTTGATTGACGGGACCGACAACAACGATAACTCGATCACCGGGCAGCAGATTCAGCCGATACTTCGCGACGGTTACAAAGAAGTTGCAGTCCTGGGCGGAGACAACTCTGCTGAATACGGTCGAGCGGGCGGCGCGGTCGTAAACGTAGTCACCAGAAGTGGGACCAACGAGTTTCACGGATCGGCCTACGATGTGATTGACACGAGCTCGCTTGCTTCACTGAGTCCCGGGCAGAAGGTCAACGAAGGATTGACCTCCGTGCCTGTTTACACGCAGAACAGTTTCGGGTTCTCTCTCGGGGGCCCGATCATGAAAGACAAGCTCTTTTTCTTTGGAACCTTTCAGCCTACGCTGACCCGTTCGGGCGGCGTATCCGCCTCGGCTGTCATCCCGACCTCAAGCGGATTCAACCAGCTTCGCGCCCTCTTCCCGCAGGGTTCAAGCGCAAATCTGGATCGTTATCTGAGTGTAATCGGTGATCTGCGCGGAACGACCAACCCGGTGAATGTCTCTCTTGGCGGCGGGCGCCCCGATATCGAATTCGGGACGGTGACGACATTTTCCGCTCAACCCGTAAATACGTATGACGTGCTGGGTCGTGTTGATTGGGCACCGAACGCAGACAACAATTTTGCGTTCCGCTACCTGCTTCAAGACCAGACCTTCAGCAATCAATTCCCGACCGTGTTCCCGGGGTTTGGGGTTGATGTGACGGGAAAGACTCAAAATTTCTATCTCAACTACACCAGAGTCTTATCCACATCCACGACAAATGAATTCCGGTTCTCTTACGGGCGGTTCAACGTGCTGTTTGGAGCTACCGACCCGGCCACTCTGGCTTTCGGCCCGGAATTTCTTTTCGGCGGCATCCCGGTCACAGGAATCGGTGCGCTGGGAGGCATCTCCTCCACCTTCCCGCAGGGGCGCATCTTTAACAACTATCAGTTCCAGGACACGATTACCAAGACCTTTGGAACCCATACGATACGGGCAGGCGCGGACCTCGTGCGGCAGATTGCCAAACAGTTCGTGCCCTTCAATGCGCAGGGCACGCTCACGTACTCTGCGGGCGGCGGGTTCCCGACCTTCGGTAATTTTGTCGATGCATTCTCAGGCACTCAGGGCACGTTTGCAGCCGAGTCCTTTGGCAGCCCTGTTGTCTATCCTGACGCGTTCCAGCAGTCCTACTTCATAAACGACAGCTGGCGCGTCCGGCCCAATCTGACTTTGACGCTGGGGCTGCGGTATGAAAACTACGGCACGCCTTTCAATGTAGTTTCTTTCCCGGCCTTTGCCGGTTTCGACGTGCCGATAACCACGGTAGCCAAACAGAAACGCGATAACAATAACTTTGCTCCGCGCTTCAGCTTTGCCTACACTCCCCGCTTTGGCGGAGATGGTTTTATCAGTAAACTCTTTGGCAATGATGAGACTGTCATCCGTGGCGGGTACGGCATCAGCTATGATGTCTTTTTCAACAACGTCCTGAGCAATACGGCGTCGGCATCTCCGAATGTGGCAGCCGTATCGACGCTCGGAGGCAGTGTCGGAGGCCGTGGATTTGCGGGTGCCGGTGTGAATTCGCTCCCGACAACGGCTGTACTCAACCCGAGAGCCGCTATAACCACCATCGTACCTGATCTGGTCAATCCGCAGATTCATACGTGGAATTTCGGAATCCAGCGCCAGTTGCCCGGGAATACGATTCTCGATCTGGCTTACGTAGGAACGCGGGCTACGAGGGAATTCATCAATGAGCAATTGAATATAGCGACAAACGGAGTTCGCGCCAATTCTTCGCGCGGGTCGGTGGTCGCTCGCACAAACGGCGGGGATTCAAATTATCACTCGCTGCAAACAAGGGTCGAGCGCGGGTTGAGTAAAGGTCTGCTTGCGCGGTTTGCTTACACGTGGTCGAAATCAATAGACAACCTCAGCGAAGTCTTTGTCACCACGGGCGGAAGCAGTCGCGTATCAAACCCGTTTAATCGAGATGTGGACCGCAGCGTATCCGCATTCGATGTTCCTCACCGAGCGGTTCTATCAATGGTCTGGGACGTTCCCGGTCCGAAAACGGGTCTGCTCGGACAGATCGCGGGCTTCTGGACGGTATCTGGCATCTACAGGATACAGTCGGGCGCTGTGGATATAGTTTCCGTACAGGGAATCGATTTGAACGGTGACTTGAACGCCTTCAATGATCGCCCTGCCATCAGCAATCCGGCTGCTCCGGCAAACTCCGTGGCGATTCTCGATAGTGAGTTTGGAATCACATCGCCTACGGGTTACGTTGACGCCAACGGAAATCCGATCAGCCTCAACAGCGCACGCTACGTGGTCGATCCTTCTATCCGCACGGGACTTGTGGGTCGAAATACGCTGCGTGCTCCCAGAGTCAACCGGCTCGATCTGAGCCTGAACAAAGCATTCAAGATGCCGTTTGAAGGGCATAAACTTGAAGTGCGCTTTGATTTCTTCAACGTCTTCAATCACCCGAACTACACGTGGGCCAACCCCGCCATCGGCTCAGACAACAGCAATGGCGATGTGTTGAACCCGTTCTTTAACAACCCGGGGCTAAACGACGGCGGAATAATCGGCCCGACCGGCAATCCGGTAGGCCGTTACGGGCGGATTCAACTCCGCTACGGCTTCTGAAAATCGTCGATCCGGTAATTCAATTTGTTGCATGGGCGGCCTTCGGGCCGCCCTTTTTTACTCCTGCGAGTCAAGACTCATACCCGGAGCAGGCCGATTCGCCACAAATTCCTGCACACTCATCCCATTGAACTTCGCCCAATAAATTAGTCCGCCTATAATCGTAATGGTCGGAGCCCCCGTTCGTGCAGGTGGCTCAGACCGTCGGCAAAAAAAATCAAAATGAGAGGGATTTCGCAAATGCAAGTTTATAAGCGCACTCTCTTGAGCAATGAATCGCAGCCTTTTCGCCTTACCAGAGAAGATGCGGCTTCGTTTATAAAGGAGCGGTTGATAGGAATCAGTCGCTGGGCTGAGGATACGCGAGCAGCAATAGAGGTACACGCTGCAACCGATGACCCGATCATCTTCGAAGGCGAGCAGGGAACGGGCAAAGAATATATTGCCCGACTGGTGCATCGTTGCAGCGCCCGCCGCGACGGCCCTTTTGTGGCAATGTCGTTTTATTCTGTTCCCACCGATTCGATTGAAGCGACCCTGTTCGGCTCTATCCGCACTCTCTCGTCAGGTTGCAGTTATACGCAGAAGGGCGTAGTCGAATCGGCCCAAGGGGGAACGCTTTTCCTCAATGGTCTCTCTTCCTTCTCGCCCTCCCTGCAATCCAAGATTGCGCGGTTGATCGAGTATAGAGAGTTTCATCGCCTGGGCGATGAGCGATTCGAACCGGCTGACATCCGCATAATCCTTGGCTCTTCTCAAAATTCCCAGCCTGGCTCGGAGTCAGGCCCGGCCTCTGAATCGGTATCCATCTCGGTCAGTGATTCGATAACGATACCGGCACTCCGCCAGAGACTGGTTGATATCGAGCCGCTATGCAAATACTTTGTTCAACAGACCTGTCAACAACTGGGAAAAGAGATTAGAGAACTCTCTTTTGAAACCTTGTCTTTCTTTCGCAAATACAACTGGCCGGGCAATATCGGTGAGCTTAAGAAGGTGATCCACAACATGGTCAAGCAGTCGCGCCCGCTTTATCTTGACCGGTCGCTTTTGCCTTCGCGAATGCTTGAATCGGCAGATATCAAGCAGACGTGTTTGCCCGCCGGTGAAATCGATCTCGCGGAGGAGGTCAAGGAGTTTGAAGTGTCGTTGATATGCGCTGCTTTGAAGCAGTGTGGGGGCGTGCAATACAAGGCGGCCCAACTTCTCAAGATAAAGCCGACTACTCTCAATATGAAGATCCTTCGTTTCGGTATAGATGTGGAATCTCTCAGATAGATGGTAGAGATTGAAATCAACCGCAGAGGCGGAAGAGGATTGGCAAGCGTCGGGCTGATCCCTCTCCAGCCTCTGTGGTTGTTCTATGTTTGCGCTCATCGGAAAGACGCTGTAATTTTTCAAATAGAGGATAATCAAATATTCGAGCGCGTTCGGGTTGCGCCGGGCGCGAAATACAAAGGATATAAGGCAAAAGGTAATTCGATTGTTCGATTCCTGCGCATCATTTCCGCTCCCGGGACGAATCACCAAACTCATCGCCCCGCACTTCCCTGATTTTGACCTGACAAGCCTTCGCATTCACGAGCATCTGCCCTGGTATGTAAACAGGTTTGCCGTAATCAAGCCCTCTGCCTTTACGCTCGGCAAAAACCTTTACTTTGCGCCCGGACATTACGATATACACTCGGCGAAAGGCATCGCGCTGCTCGCGCACGAGATCACTCACAGTAGGCAATACCGCCAAGAGGGTAACTGGACCTTTGCCGTCAAGTACCTGAAGTACTTCCTTCAAAACAGACGTTTGGGTCTGACCAGTGAGGAAGCCTATTTAGAGATACCCTTCGAGATTCTGGCGCGCGAAAAGGAACGCGAGGTACTCCTTGACCTTACGGGGTTGGGAGAGAGCAATTTTGAAGAGACCAACCTCATTATGTAATCTTTCCGAAGAGAAAAACTTCACAAAACAGTTCGGGTTGTATGATTTCCTTATAAGTCCTTGCGGGGCTGTATGCTTTCAGGGGTTTAACGCGATCGCTTGCAACACCTTGTGAGACTTCTAAATACGCGTCATCATATGCAGAATTGACAAGGCAAGTTCGAGCATTCAAATCGACCCTCTTGGAAAAGCTGAAAGAGAACGATTAATTCACTTCATCAGTCGGCCAATTTCGATCTCACCACGATGCCACTTCTCCCCGCGTCGGGTGGTTCATCAAAGAAACTTGGCTGACCTTCAACTATTACATGTTTGATCCCTAACGGGTATTGCCTGGGATCGTCAAAAGTCGCTTGATCCGAAATGCGTTCCGGGTCGAACACCACAAGGTTTGCGCGAGCATCGTCGGCAACCCGGCCGTAGTGTCTGAACTGAAAAGTTTCGGCCGCCAGACCCGACATCTTTCGCACAGCCTCTTCAAGCGATAGCACGCTCTCGTCTCGCGAGTACCGGCCCAGAATGCGCGGGTAGGTCCCGTATGCGCGAGGGTGCGGCTTGCCTCCGAGCAACCCATCCGTGCAGACGTTGACATAAGGCTCGCGCATTATCTGCCGGACTATCTCTTCGGATTGACTGAAGGAGATCATAGCTACGCCCATCCGTTCCTCGGCAAGCAGATTGAAGGCAAATTCAATCACCTCTTCTTCGCTAACCCGATCAGCCCTTTGACGTAAGCTCGCGGCCTGAGCCAGATTCTTTCCCACATAATCAGTATGCCTGCCGGATGGTATGTCGGAAATTATGATGCCTTCCGGTCCCGACCATTTCCAGAAATTGTCCCAATCCGAACGATCAGAGCCGAGCAGTGCCGCTCTCAGGCGGTCTCGCTCGGCCCCGCTTCCCAGCCGTTCAATCGTATCGTCCACGCCGCCCGCGTGCGCCCACGGGGGAAGTATCGCGCCCAGCATCGTAGAGCCTGCGATATAGGGATATTGATCGGCTGTCAGCCTGATGCCCTCGCCACGAGCTTCGTGAATCATCTCGATCACTCGTCCGATTCTTGACCAGTTCTCGCGCCCGGCCGCCTTGAAATGAGAGATATGAACCCGCACGCCCGACTCTTTGCCTATCTCGATCATTTCGGCCACGGCGTCTTCCAGATAATCGCTTTCGCTTCGCATGTGGGCTACGAATATCCCGTCCAACTCTGCCACCGTCCGGCACAATTCGACCAGCTCCGCCGTATCGGCATAGCAACAGGGCGGGTAGATCAATCCCGTGGAAAGACCCACAGCGCCTTCGCTCATCGCCTGACGAATAAGCGATTGCATTAGCGCTATTTCGTCGGGCGTTGCAAGCCTGTCTTCCATCCCGCAGGCTTGCAACCTGATCGCCCCGTGCGGGATCAGGTAGGCGCAGTCCACCCCGGGAGAAGCCGCCTCGATTGCCTTCAGATACTCAGCCGTAGATTCCCAGTTCCACTCTCGCCCCAATCTCCCCAACAGACCCGCAAGCTGCCGCGAAACCTGCTCTCTATCCTTCGCAAGTATCGGCGCGACCGAGATGCCGTCCTGTCCGAATACTTCTAGCGTGATGCCCTGTCGCGCTTTCATTGGGAGTTGCGGCTCGATCAACACACGCAAATCCGAATGGCTGTGGGTGTCAATAAAACCGGGCGCGATGACAAGGCTCTTGCAATCAATCTCGTAAGCGCCGACAAGCGCCCCCGGCGCGTCTATCGCAACGATGTAGCGGTCACGAATCGCCACATCGCCGATAATGCCGGGTCTGCCCGTGCCGTCTACGATCAGCCCTCTTTTAAGGACAAGTGTAGGGGTCTTCATATTCTCTCGTTGTCACTCAATTATGTTTTATTTGCGGGTGCGCAGAGTTCAAGCGCGTGGCCGTCCGGGTCATTGAAGTAGAGCGATAGCGCGGGCATCCACTCGTGATATACCGGCCCCTCTACGTCTACGCCACGCTCTCTGAGCATTGACGCGGCGCGTTCGATATCGGCTGCATCAACGGTGAATGCGAGGTGTTGCAGGGGCCACTCCCCCTTGTCCTCCTGTAGCACGACCATGCCTGCCTGCCCCCCGGCTCTCAAAAATAGCCAGTTCCTTTTCTCGTCCCTCAGCCCCTCTTCCAATCCGAGCACTTCCCTGTAAAAAGGCTCAGCTCTTTGAAGTTCTTTGACACGAATTGCGATCTCATACAGGCCACGAATTGGTAGCATATCAGCCTCTCTTTTCCAATAAAAGATCACCGGAAGAGCCGGTGTTTACAGGAATTATAGACCCGCCCTGAGTTTGTAACCAGCCTGTACGGGCCGTTCCTTATATCGGGCTCCATTCTCATAATCATGTAAATGCGCTAAACTCAGGTTTCGCAAAAAAACAATTATAAAGGAGCCTGCATGAACAGAGTCGCTCTCTACCTCCAGGACAAGCATTCCCTCCGTGACGCAATCGAATACGTTCAGTACGCCGAATCGCGCGGGTTTGAAGCGGTCTGGCAGGCGGAATCGCGCCTTGTGCGTGATGCCATCGTGCCCATGGCTGCCTTTGCCGCTACGACCGAGCGCATAAAAATTGGTTCGGGCGTGATAAACAACTGGACGCGGAATGCTGCGCTGATTGCCGCGACATTTTCTACGCTCGATGATCTTGCGCCGGGCCGTATACTCTGCGGGCTTGGCGTCTGGTGGGAGCCTCTTGCCTCTAAGGTCGGGGTCAATCGCCGCAAGCCAATGCAGGCGATGCGCGAAACCGTAGATGTTGTTCGCCGCCTGCTCGCTATGGAAAAAGTGACTTTTAAGGGCGAATTCGTTCAGGTCGAAGAGGTCGAGATAGACATAGTGCACGGTACGCGCTCGCCAAAGGAAGTGCCTATTTACATAGGCGCTACCGGCATGAAGATGATGGAATTGACGGGCGAAATCGCGGATGGAGTTCTGCTGAATTATCTCGTCTCTCCTGCTTACAACCGTGAAGCGATAACGCATCTGCAATCGGGGGCCGAGCGAGCCGGTCGCTCACTGGTTGATATTGACCGCCCGCAACTGATCGTCTGCTCACTTGACTGTGACCGGGCACGCGCGCTCGACGCTGCACGCCAACTGGTTACTCAGTATTTAGGCCAGCAACCACATATCATGAAAGCAAGCGGCGTGAGCCAGGACCTGCTGGACGAGATAAACCGCGTGCTCTCCTGGCCCGCCCAGGAGCATCAGATACGCGAGGCCATGCGGCTGGTCCCGGACGATGTAGTCCAACTCATCACGGCCTCGGGCACGGCGGATGAATGCCGCGCCAAAGTTCAGGAATACATCGACGCAGGCTGCACCTGCCCCGTGCTTTACCCTCTCGGAGATGACGTCCGAGCAATGATAGATACCTTCGGCATCAGGGGCCAGGGGCCGGGGGCCGGGGGCCAGTGATCGAGCCCCGAAAATAACGCGGTATCGCGGGGCTATCCGTCATTCATCTATGCAAAACCTTTTGTCCATTGAAATTTTACCGGCCCCCGACCCCCGGCCCCTGGCCCCCGCCGCAAAGCGGCCCATACATTTCAGGACGGCGGTCGCGATAGAATTGCCAGTGAGTTCGCACCGCGCGAATCTCTTCAAGGTCGAGGTCTGCTATTACAGTCTCGTCTTTGTCTTCGCTGCCTTTGGCCAGTATCTGCCCGTCCGGGTTTGCAAAATAAGATGAACCAAAAAACTCGCCTACGTTCCAGGGCGCTTCCGTTCCCACTCGGTTGATAGTGCCTACGAAGTATCCGTTTGCAACGGCGTGCGCTCTCTGTTCCAACTCCCACAGGTAATCGGCGTGCCCTTTGGTTGTGGCCGAGGGGATGAAGACTATCTCTGCGCCGTTTAGCCCGAGCGCGCGTGCGCCTTCGGGAAAGTGACGGTCGTAGCAAATGTAAACGCCTATGCGGGCATACCGGGTATCAAAGACGGGAAAGCCCAGATTGCCGGGCGTGAAATAGAATTTTTCCCAGAAACCGGGCAGACAGTGCGGGATGTGAGTCTTGCGATACTTGCCCAGATACCTCCCGTCCGCATCGATTACAGCCGCCGTGTTATAGTAGACCCCCGTCATCTCCTCTTCGTAAACAGGCACAACGATGACCATCTGATGTTGACGCGCTACCTCGCACATCAGTTGAGTGGTTGGACCATCGGGTATGCGTTCGACCATCTCGTACCAGTGCGGATTCTGTTCGGCAGGGAAGTAAGGCCCATAAAAAAGTTCCTGCAAACAGATGATCTGCACGCCGCCTCTGGCCGCCTCCCCGATCATGCGAATGTGCTTGTCAATCATCGCCTGTTTAATGCGCTCAACGGGGCTGTCGGCAGAAACTTCATTGGCCGCCTGTATCAACCCGCATCTGACTATTCGTGGCATAAATGAGCCTCCTCAAGATTGCATTTGAATGCCGACAGTCTAACAAATCAAAAGCTCTATGTGTAAGCCTCCACCCACCCATTTCTTACTTCCTGATGCTTGATGACCGGGTCATAGCGTAGTAGTATAAACACCGTAGTCGCTGATCTCCCCGTTTTGATTATTAGCGATTCAAAACAAAATCAACTCGGGGAAGCGAACCACCATGCAGACCTTCAAGGCTCTTTTATTTCTTTTCGCGGTCTTACTTTTATCCACAAAGACATCTGCGCTTCAAAGTCAAAAAGCAACCGCTCCAAAACAACTCCTGGCCGTCCGTGGGGAAGTAGTCAAAATTGAGAGACTCGGAAAAGAGAGATTGCTCATTACGATCAGGCCCGCAAGAGACTTTGCGGAAGTGACGGTGCTGGCGCGAGAGAATGATCTCGTAGGCAATGCTCCGGCGAGTGCTTCCGGCACAGATCTGTTCGGCCTGCTTACCGATGAGGCCCGTGACGAAGAGACCATAACAGCGGCGGAAGTCAACAACGGCGATCTGCTCTCGGTAATTTATGATCCCGAACTTCAGAATCGCGTCATCGAGATATATCTGCACTGACGGTTGACCTGAATCGAGCGTGCAACTTGTCGGCTCAATCGTTTATCATATCAAAGTAGCAGAGACCGGATGCTCGGATGCTCTTTTTCTTATGGTTACAAAAGATTTGATTTAAAGGAGGTATGATGAAGTTAAGCAGGCTATTATTTTTTCTCTTGTTTGGTTGTTTGAGCGCCCCGGCGCTGGCGCAAACATCTTCGAAAGTTGTAAAGGCCAGCCCCGCCGAATCGGTTTATAAGATAAAGAAAGGCTCCTCGGCAGGGCTTGCGGTCGTGATCAACATAGAAGATGGGTATCACATAAATTCCAACCGCCCGGCTGAAAAATTCCTGATACCAACCGCATTAAAATTCGAAAGCCTGCCGGGATTTACCATCTCCAAAATCATTTACCCGAAAGCAAAATCGCAAAAATTCGAATTCTCAAATGTGCCAATGTCGGTTTTCGAGGGCAAGACAATAGTAAAATTCACTGCCCGCGCACTGCCTTCCATGGCTACAGGCCAAAAGACGCTAAAGGCAAAGCTCACCGTGCAGGCGTGCAATGATCAGGCATGTTTACGTCCGCAAACGATCAATATAGATATTCCCATCGAGGTGATGTGAAACGTTAAGCGTGATACGTGAAGCGTGACTTTCAGGCAATTGCCTGTCGATAAGCTCACAACAAACTTCATAAATCACGCATCACGCATCACGCATCACGTATCACGCATCACGTATCAATGTACACCGAGGTCGATACAGATAATCTGTGCGAGCGGGCGCTTGGCAAACTCATTCGGTATTGCCGCGCGCAAGGCTGGGCGGGTTATGACCCCTATGACGGGTTGAATGCGTTTGGCGCGGGCGCTCTCTCTGCCGGGAGCAAATTGGGCAGAACCGTCTTGATTCAGATGATAAAACGAAGCCCCGTAAACCTTCGCCCGATCCTCGGTATCAGAAAAGAACTAAACCCAAAAGGCGTGGCCCTTTCATCGCGGGCCGTCCTTCGCCTTCTAAGGCACTACGGCAGGACTCCGGGTTCCAACCACTCAAATGAAATCGCCGCCCACCTGCAAGATGATCTTAAGTTTTTGATCAATTCGCTCGACAGGCTGCGAAGCGCGGATTATGAAGAAGCTTGCTGGGGCTATAATTTCGACTGGCAATCGCGAGCATTCTTTGCCCCGCGAGGCACGCCCAATGTCGTGTGCACGGTCTTTGCCGCGAAAGCCTATCTCGACTGGTTTGAAATGAGCGGGAACCCTGAGGCGCTAGAAGTGGCCGAAAGCAGTTGCAGATTTATACTCGACCGCCTCAATCGCGCTATGGACGCGGACGCGCACTGTTTTAGCTATACGCCGCTTGACAGGTCCCGCGTGCATAATGTGAACCTGCTTGCGGCTGAGTTGCTTGCTCGCGTCGCAAGCAGGAATGGAAAAGAGGAATACCGTGACGCTGCGAGGCGGGCCGTCTCCTATACGCTCGCAAGACAGGCTTCCGATGGATCGTGGCCTTATGGCGAAGACAGAAATCAAACCTGGATTGATGGTTTCCACACAGGATTTGTCCTTGTGTCTCTAAGACATATCATAGAATACCTCGGAGAGAGCCGCTGGCGTGAAAACCTTGAGCGGGGCTATAAATTTTACCGCGATAGTTTCTTTCTTGCGGACTACACCCCCAAATATTATCATGACAAGCTTTATCCGATAGACGCGCATAGCGCGGCGCAGAGTATAATAACTTTTGTTGAGATGATCGACCTGATGCCACAGACGGAAGAATTTGCCGGCCAGGCTCTCAGATGGGCCATCGCGAACCTGCAAGATGAGGCCGGATTCTTCTACTTTCAACGTCACCGCTTTTATACGATCAGGGTTCCCTATATGAGATGGGCGCAAGCGTGGATGCTTTATGCCTTGAGTCTCTACCTTTCGCGAGGTTCAATAAATACAGATGTCTAATACGGCAGCCACAGTAGCTGACAACTCAATAAATCCGCTTGCGCGGACGCGCAGTCTGGCCTGGTCGGTCATTCCCGTAGCCTTGCTTGTTCTGGTGGATTTCTTCCTTTCAGTTCTGGCTTTTATCCTGTCATTCCAGTTGCGCCACTCAACGCCCGTCTTTCTATGGTCTCATGCGGGGTTTCTGCCTTTGGGCATCGCCCTGGAGTTTGAGCCTTATTTCGGCCTCCTGTTGCTTGCTCCGGTGATAAAGATTTATGCCTTGCGGAGATACGGCCTCTACAGACTGAGAGGGGAATTCTCGTTTTCGGGAGATTTTTTCCTGATTTTCAAAGCCGCGACCCTCGCCTTTCTGGTGCTGGTCCTTTTTGCCTTTCTTTTCCGGCAGGGCTTCTCTTACCGGGATGGTGAACTCGAGTATCTCGATTTTTCTTATTCACGTCTCGTCTTTGTTCTGGACTGGCTGATCTCGTTGTTTGTGTTTACGGCCATCAGAGCGGTCGTGCGCGTCGTTCAAATAATCTATCGCGCGAACGAGCGCAACCTGATTCCCACAATCATAGTTGGAAGCGGAGAGATGGCCCAGTTGTGTATATCCGAGATTTCCGAAAAGCCGCGACTCGGTTACAAGCTTGTGGGGGTTGTCGCGGTGGGCTCACGCGAATCGGCCACCTCGCTCGAAGGCTACAACGTGAGGATGCTCGGGAAGTTTGATGACCTGCCCGATCTCGTTAAAAGATTTGGCATTGAAGAGATACTTGTCACAGACACTCGCATCAACCCGAGGAAGATGTTCGAAATATTGATGGAATGCGGGCGCAATCATCACATCAAGTACAGAGTGATTCCCAACCTCTTCGATTGTCTGCCGGGCAAGACCGAGATAGCGACCATCGGCACGCTGCCGATGATAAAGCTGTTTGAAGAGCCTCTGCGGGGACCGCAAAAGGCGCTCAAGCGGGGGATGGATGTCGTCGTGGCGATATTGCTCATCCTTGTAAGCTGGCCATTCTGGCTGGCCCTTGCCATCCTGATAAGACTCGAATCACGCGGCCCGGTCTTTCTCAGACAGGAGCGCGTGGGGATGGACGGCAAGATGTTTTTGATGATCAAGTTTCGCTCGATGAAAGACGGTGTAGAAGACCGGGCGCATCGTGATTTGATGGCGCGAATGATAAAGGGCGAAGACGTCAATCAAGGCTCTGCCGAAAAACCCATCTACGGCAAGGTTAAAGATGACCCGAGGCTGACAAAGATAGGTAGCTGGATGCGCCGCTACTCGATAGACGAGTTGCCACAGGTGCTAAATGTGCTGATAGGCCAGATGAGCATAGTCGGCCCGCGCCCACCCATCCCTTATGAAGTGCGCCATTACAAGGACTGGCACAGGGCGCGATTTCACGTCAAGCCGGGCATAACCGGGCTGTGGCAGGTGAGCGGAAGAAATCGTCTCCACTTTGAAGAGATGGTCCGCCTTGATGTCTTTTATATCGAAAACTGGTCGCCGTGGCTGGACCTGAAGATTATGATAAAGACCGTCCCTGTGATGATGAAGGGCGACAATACTTACTAGGGGCCGGGGGCCGGGGGCCAGGGGCCGGTTCCAGATGTCGCCGATTTTGAACCCAGAAAAATTTTTATATGCCGTGGGGAAATAAGCGTTAACCCCGGCCCCTGGCCCCCGACCCCTGACCCCCACTCCTATATTTCGTGTCGGTTCGAGAGAGCCTTGTGCATGGTCACTTCGTCGGCGTATTCGAGATCGGAGCCGACGGGGACGCCCATTGCGATTCGAGTGATCCGCATGCCGAGCGGCCTGAGAAGTTTTGACAGGTAGTTTGCGGTTGCTTCGCCTTCCGTGTTTGGGTTTGTTGCCAGAATGATCTCTTCTACCTCTCCGCCTCTGAGTCTTTCAAAAAGATTTTTGAGCTTCAACTCATCCGGCCCGATGCCTCGGATCGGAGAAAGCGCCCCGTGGAGGACGTGATAAAGCCCGCGATATTCGCGAGTTCTTTCTACGGTGACGAGATTAAACGGCTCTTCTACGACAAGGATTATTCGCCGGTCGCGCGTAGTGCTTGTGCAAAAGCGACAGGGGTCTACGTCGGTGATGTTGTTACACGTCGAGCAGATTATTATCTTTTCTTTAACCTCATTGATGGCATCAATCAACCGTTCGGTCTCTTCGCGCCCGGCTCTGAGAATATAGAAGGCGAGTCGCTGCGCGGACTTGTGACCTATGCCGGGCAGCCGTTTCAATTCATCAATGAGTTTGGTGACGGGTTCTGCGTAATCGAGCATTTATTTTACTGCTCAGGCACCGCGGGCGGATTGCGACCCGCTTGCGGTGCCTGAATGTCTCTCCCTGAAATCGAATTTACAGCAACCCGTCTGGAAGACCCATTCCGCCGAGTTTCGAGCCTAATTTGCCCTTCATTCCTTCATCCACTTTTCGCCCCGCTTCGTTTACGGCGGCGACGATCAGGTCTTGTAACATCTCGACATCGCCATTCTTGACGGCCTCCGGGTCTATTACGATCTCGACGAGTTCTTTGGCCCCGTTCATCTTAACGTGGATTATGCCGCCACCTGCGGTGGCGTCTACGCGCAATTGCTGCATTTCGCGTTGCATCTCTTCCTGCATTTCCTGTGCCTGCTTCATCATCTGGTTGATGTCGAATCCACCTGGCAATTTCATATCTGATTCACCCTCCTGTGTCTGTTCCTGGCTGAAGTATTCTATCAAATTCCTCGCGGTAACAATCGAATAAGCAAACAGTATCGCGGGTAGAGTTTTAACCTTCCGGTTTTACTACCTCGATACTGCCGTGGAATTTATCAGCCAGGGCGCGAATTTTAGGATCATCCTCGACGTGTTTTCTGTTGGCTGTCGTCTTGCTGGTCTTCTTCGCTGATTCCCCGGCAGAGGCCTGTCCGCTGATTGTCACCGATAATGACAGAGGACGGCCGAGGACTTCCCGGCTGACCTCCTCTATAAATTTCTGATTCTCGCGGGACTGAATCTTATTCTTAAACAAAATCCCCACCGCCGGAAATACTATCCTAAGAATATCCCCATCCACTTTCATGCTTTCGACTTGATTGAGGATCGAAAACAACATCATCTTCCCTCGGGCCTCAATGGCATTCTTAATTCTCTCAACCTCATCTCCGCTCGCAACCGAAGCGGGTTCACCCTTCATTGACTCATCAACCTCGCGTGACGAGACTTCAAACATGTCGGGCGGCTCATCAAAGCCCGGGGGCGCGGAAGGCGGCTCGGGCTTTGGCGGTTGCGCCCCTTCCATTTGAGCAGGTGGTTCCCGCCTCCGCGGACTCGCTGTTGGCAAGCTTTCTGCCGGTCGAGCCTCGCTTGCAGAGGTTTGCTTACCCGCGCTCGATGAAGGGCGCGAAGGCGGCAGGCTTATCTTGTCTGCGGGTGTAGGGGTCTGCCCCGTAGCCGGGCGGGCAAGTGGAGGGGAACTCTTCGCGCTTTCCCGCGCCGGAGCGTACCCTGATGAACGAACCTCGCGCGCCGATATCTGCCCTCCAGCGCCAAGACGAGAGCCTAGCTCCTGAATCTGATTGAGGGCCTCTTCCAGCAGATGCAGGCGGCCCGCATGAACGAGCTTTATCAACCCCACTTCCAATTGAAGACGCGGCTGTGAAGAGACCCTGATGTCCTGTTCGGTTCGGGTAAGTATCGAAAAAAAACGCAAGAGGTCCTGTTCGGAAAACATCTCGGCGAGACGGACTATCTGCTCTCCTTCACCCGGCGGCAGTTGGAGCAGCTCGGGTTCGAATCCAACTATCTTTGTGACAAGCAGCGCCCTTATATGAGTCATCATCTCGCGGCAGAAGTTCCTCAAGTCGTAGCCGCGCGAGACTACTTCATCAACGATTCTGAGGACGCTCAAAGCGTCCTGCTCGCCGATTGCGCGAAGGGTCGTATTTAATGTCTCTATATCGACAAGACCGAGCGCCGCCGATACGTCATCGTCGCTCACAACCAGTCCGGCAAAACTTATAACCTGATCCAGCGCAGATTCGGCATCGCGCATAGAGCCTTCGCCCGCTCGCGCGATTGCGAGCAATGCCGCGTCGCTTATCTTTACTCCGAGGTTATCGGCAATGTGTCGAAGCTGGTCGAATAACTTCTTTATCGTAATCGTACGGAATTCAAATACCTGACAGCGCGACAGTATCGTTTCCGGTACCTTGTGCAGTTCGGTCGTAGCCATGATAAAGGCCACATTTGGAGGCGGCTCTTCGAGCGTCTTTAGCAGCGCGTTGAAGGCGGGCGTTGATAATTGATGGACCTCGTCAATAATAAAAATCTTGTAACGGTCGCGCGCCGGAGCGATCTGGATGGAATTGATAATAACTTCGCGGACGTTATCTACACCCGTATTCGATGCGGCATCAATTTCGAGCACATCTATGGACCTGGACCCGGCGATCTCAAGGCATGAGGCGCACTCTCCGCACGGGTCGATAGTGATTCCCTTTACACAATTTAGCGCCTTCGCCAGGATGCGCGCGGTTGTTGTCTTTCCGACTCCGCGAGCGCCGGTAAAGAGGTATGCGTGGTGGATGCGCCCGGAGGTGAGCGCATTGCTCAGGGTGCGCGTAATGGCCTCTTGCCCGATCACCTGATCGAAGGTCTTCGGCCTGAATTTTCTTGCTATGACCTGTGAATCAGACATTGACTAGCCGTTTCCGGGATTAAACTAAAGGGCCGCCCTGACACGGAGCGGCGCGTTCCAATTCAGTCTAAGCCGTAGCCACACGAGTTGCAAGATGAAAGGAACTACCGCTTGAAGGTCGCAAGTGGACATTGCAAAGGTGAAAGACTGGTCAGGCTCCGGTGAAGCCACGCACATCCGCGTACCGCTACCGTTGCTCCGTTCCCGGCCTGGCGGGGTTTGCAGCCGCGCAATTGCGCAACGACCGGAGCCTGTCAAACGGACCTCAGATTTGACATCTGACATTTGAGATCCGGCAAATCAAAACTCTTCAAATATCTCGAAATCCATCTCTCAGATTTCAGATGTCAAATCTGAGATCAAGCAAAGCGTGGTGGCGGAGAGGGTGGGATTCGAACCCACGGTACGGTTTCCCGTACACAGCATTTCCAGTGCTGCCAGTTCAACCACTCCTGCACCTCTCCCTATTTTAGATTTTGGATTTTAGATTTTGGATTTCAAAGCGAGTTTCCCAAAGAATCCAAAATCTAAAATCTAAAATCTAAAATCCAGGTGGCGGAGAGGGTGGGATTCGAACCCACGGTACCCGTTAGAGTACAACGGTTTTCGAGACCGCCCGATTCAACCACTCTCGCACCTCTCCGCAATGTCGCCCTTCCGCTTCCGGCGAAAAAAAGATTGTATCATCGAGCGGCTTTCGTCCTCAAGGACACGCCCTTTTACCCCCACCCGATGGTTCAAAAAATCCGCAGTGCAGATGCCGAAATGTGTCTCTACGGCTCCCGCCTTGGGGTCCGGGGCCCCGTATACCAGCCGCGCAATTCGCGCGTGGACTATCGCTCCGGCGCACATCGCGCAAGGTTCGATAGTCGAGTACAGCGTAGCGTCGGTCAACCGATAATTGCCGATCTGCCTCGCTGCATCTCTGAGCGCCATCACTTCGGCGTGAGCGGTCGGGTCATTTCTGCCTATAACCCGGTTATGACCCCGGCCTATGATTCGGCCTTCGAGGGTGATGACCGCTCCTACCGGGACCTCACCTTCCAGCAACGCGGTCTCGGCTTCCGCCAGGGCCTCGCGCATGAAATCTTCATCGGCTGACTGCATGACAGCTTTCCGCCTCACAGGCGAAATGCGAATCTTACCCGTCGCCTCTCTGCGTGTCAAGAATTCTCCTGGGGTGAGAAGTTCAGATTAGCCACAGAGCCACAGAACCACAGAGAGAAGAATATAAAAGAAATCTCTGTGTCTTTGTGTCTCTGTGGCTATTATCCCGTTTCTGAACAGATACTACTTGAGCGCGGCGAGCGGTCGTTCTTGACCGGCTTCGGATTGCAGATTAAGGTAATCGGTGCGATAAAGAAATTTATGTCGATAATTCTGAAAACAAAAGACGGGCCGCTTTATTACGAGGTCACAGGCGCGGGACCGCCTATTGTTTTTTCAAGCGGCTGGGCAATGAGTTGCGAATGCTGGCGACCGGTGGTCCGATTGCTTGAGCGCAAATACAGGTGTCTGATCTTCGATCCGCGTGGCGTCGGGCGCTCGCAACCCGCATCCGTCCACGCGAGGTTTGACATCGAAGACCACGCCGAAGATTTGCACTCCATACTGACTCACGCCGATTTTTTCGATTCGGTGTTGATCGGACACGAGTTAGGAGGACTTGTCACAGCCGCTCTGGCTAGCCTTCATCCGCAGGATATGCGCGCCCTTGTACTGGTCAGCCCGCGTTCGGGTATCTCCGAAAAAGAGGTGAAAAAACTGGCTCTTTTTACGCCTGCCTCGCTTGCATTGCGCGAACTCGCGGCATTTCCCTTTATCCGCACCGTAATTGGCTGGAGGTTTCGCCGCGCACCGCAACCGGAGCGCGACAGGCTGTTTAATGATTTCGCAGACCTCAGCCCGCGCGCGGCCTATGAAACCGCGCTCTCTATGGCTGACCCGGCTACCTTCGCCCGGCTTGAAGAGTTGATAGAGCAGAGCGACTCTCCTATGCTGGTAGTGGCGGGAGAGAAAGACAGAGTCGGATCAGTTCTTGCCCGCCAGATATTTTCACGCATGCAGGCGGGGAAGCTTGCGACTGTAACGGGTTCGGGCTTCCTGCCTATGTTGGAGTATCCCGAGCAGTTTGCAAAGTTGATAGACAGCTTTGCCGGAGGAGCTTATCGGGGGATCAGTCAGGCGCTGGCCAGAAGATTGTTATGAGCACATCGGCCCGGACAAATCAGCAGAATTTAGCCCCGGAAGGGCAGGTTGATGTCTCCATCTGGGGTCAGAAAAGGCGAGTTGCGATAGTCTTGCTTGTTGGTCTCAGCCTTGTCTACATCATCAGCCTGATCTATCGACCGGCTGACGGCGAATATTTCACTCTTTGCGGTTTCAAGAATTTCACGGGCCTTCCGTGTCCGGGTTGCGGTCTTACGCATTCGTTTTGCGCGATAGGGAAGGGGGAACTTGGCGCGGCCTTCGCCTACAATTTGATTGGGCCGCCGCTGTTTGCATTCTCTTTGCTTTTATATCTGAGTTCGCTTTGCGTGGTTCTTAAATGGTGGGGGCCTGCGCTTGCATTTGAACGGGTGGTAACAAGGGTCCGGGCCGTTCGCCTGTTTGCGATTGCATTTGCGATTTTCGGATTGGCACGAATCTTTTATCTAGTCTTATACAACCCTGCGAGCTTTCACAACAGCCCGTTGTCTCATTTGTTAGCCAGGTTCTTTTGAAATGAAATCCTGTAAACCCTGTCAACGTCTGCGCTGGTCGCTGCGGCGGATTCGCTCTATGTCATAATCGCGCAAGCGGTCGCGGTCGGAATGGCGTTCCTCTTCCTCGCTCTTGCCGCTGGCGCGTCTGAGTAGACTCAGGGCGCGGTCCCGAACTTTCTTTATCTCTTTGCGACCGTCTTCGAACTCGACTTCGACCGCCGAGGTGTCGCCTTCTCCAAGAACCCTGACTACCGTGCCGTATAGCATGCCGGATGGCATCCCGTAACTTATTTCATCTCCTTTTCGATATTCTGTTATTCTCCGCTGGTTCATATTCAATCACCTTTCCTGGCTTTGGGCGGACGCGGCTTCTGTGTCTGCATACGCGTTCGGCCACATTTGGGACAGACCCATTTGCGCTGCTTGTGATAGCTGCGTTTCATCACGACCATCTTTATGCGGCACCTGCGACAATTCAAACCCTCTCTCCACAAAGGAGGCCGTATCACCCGACCCTGGTTTCAAGAATCGCGTTCAGGTCTGTAGCATGTATCCAATCTTCGTCAAATACGCGCTCTATTTTGCGGGCGACCGCCGGGTCCTCGACTACTATGCCAACCTCGCGGCGCCTGTCCAGACTCGTTTTGCGCAGGTTTTGACTGCCTATGGAAAAACGCACCCCGTCAACGACTATGCACTTGGCATGTAATTTGTAACGCGATAACTGTCTCACATAGAAATTCGGGACCACCTCGTCAAAGTACGAATCCCGGCTGATGATCTTGACATCGCACCCGAGGGCCGCCTTGCGCAGCAACATGCCCATCACCTCCTGATCCTGTAGCTTTGCATCCATAATGCGTATGCTGCGCTCGGCCGACTTCAGAAGCGCGAGTAATTTTTTCCGGCTGTTATAAGGGCTTATGATAAGAGGAAGGTCCGCAGGCTTAAACGGTTTTCCTGACCAATCGGCCTCAAAGAGACGGTTTAACTCGGTCGTTATCACCTGGTCTTTTATTAAGAGGCCAAAGTCGCGGGCATAATGAAGATTCTTTTTCGTAGGATTGAAAGTCAGTATCAGCGATTGATGATTGTCGATCATCATCATTTTGTAATGATAACGGCTGAGCTTTTCCTTACGCGATTTTGGAATCCTGACCTCGATGCCGAGGGCGCTGAGTTCATCGGTAAGTTTTTTATTGCGTTTTGTCCACCCTTTCGATGTGGGAGCTATCAGGGCGCGCACCTTTACTCTGCGCGATACGGCAAAGCTCAAAGCATCGCGCACTATGGGATCGTCCATCCGAAAGATAGTCATGTTGATGGAGCGGGTCGCGCTGTCTATCGCATCAACGAGAGGAAAGAAACTGTCGCCGGGCTGTATTATCAGGGATAGATTTTGAACGCTTCTGTATAAATCCATTATGCCTTCTGGTAACAGATTCGAATATCGGCGAAAACCAAAAGTTGCCCGGCTGATGAGCAAAACGTGGTCTCAATGTCGATAGAAATCTTTATCATACGCGGGGTGCCAAGTCCAGCCCACGTTCTTTGACAGTAAGCGAGGCTCGGCTTTGAATTTGGCGCGCCTTTATAGCGGCGGTCGAAGCGCGGTCGTAAATCTCGACTCTCACTGCGGGAATTTTGCGCCTCCGCCGGATTTAGTTATAATCCTCAGGCGAGGCTTCTTTATGGAAAAGACAATCGAGAGAGTAGATGTGGACGGATTGCTGAGTCGAATCGAAGAGGGCGAGCGGCTCTCTTTTGAAGAGTGGAAAGCGGTTGAAGACTCCGCGCCCACCGATGAACTCGGTCGGCTGGCAGACCAGTTGCGAAAGCGGCTGCACCCGGACGATGTGGTTACTTATGTGGTTGACCGCAATGTGAATTATTCGAACGTCTGCGTCTCGGTTTGCGCCTTTTGCGCCTTCTATCGAAAGCCCGGGTCACCCGAAGGTTATGTGCACGAATACGAGACGATCTACCGCAAGGTCGAAGAGATGATCGAACTGGGTGGAAGCGGCGTTTTGATGCAGGGCGGATTGCACCCGGATTTGCCGCTCGAATACTACACGGGTTTGCTGCGCGAGTTGAAGTCGCGTTACAACATTCACCTGCATTGTTTCTCTCCGCCTGAAATAGATCATTTCGCAAAGATTACGGGGCTTGGCGTCGAAGGTGTGCTCGCCGCGCTGCGAGAGGCGGGACTAGATTCGATCCCGGGCGGCGGCGGAGAGATACTCGTAGATGAGATTCGCCGCAAGCGCAGAACGCACTGCGATAGCGCGGAATGGCTAAACGTTATGGACGTAGCCCATTCGATGGGAATACCTACGACGGCGACAATGATGTTCGGGATGGGCGAGACGCGCGATCAGCGCCTTATGCACCTTGAAAAGTTGCGCGAACTTCAGGACCGCAACCCGGGTTTTGTCTCCTTTATTCCCTGGACTCTTCAGCCCGATAATGTGCCAATCGGCAAGGTGTTTCCAGATCGTATTGAGGGGCGCGAATACTTGAGATGGCTTGCAATCGGCAGGCTCTATCTGGATAACATCCCGAATGTGCAGGTTTCATGGCTTACGCAGGGGCTTGATATAGGCCGTCTCGGTTTGCATTTTGGGGCCAACGACATCGGAAGCACGATGATCGAAGAGAATGTAATCTCTCCGGCGGGGGCAAATCATAAGGCCACCGAGACCATGCTCCGAGAAACGATAATCTCTGAAGGTTTTACGCCCTGCAAGCGCAAGGCTGATTATGTGAGAGTGAGACAGGATGTGATGATGCGTGACGCGTGATGCGTGATGGCAGGTAGCCTGCGGTTTACAATTATCTGCCTGAAGGTCACGAATCACGAATCATCGAGCGTATCACGTATCACTTCCCCTTCTCTGGTTTGATTTGTCAGCCCCAGTTTTCCTGCTAAAGGACCATTCGCATGAATGAAAACAAACCCGCCTCACCGGGTGACATGGATTCGGAAGAGTTTCGTCACTTTGGCCACAAAGTCGTTGATTGGATAGCCGATTATCTTTCGCATACGGACCGCTACCCGGTGCTTTCACAGGTCGAGCCGGGGGCGCTCAAGCGAGCCCTTCCCGAAAGCGCGCCCTCATCGGGCGAAAGTATGGAGAAAATCCTTGCCGACTTTGACCGCCTGATTCCGCCCGGTGTAACTCACTGGAATCATCCGGGGTTTTTCGCCTATTTCGCCGTAAGCGGATCGGCTCCGGGGATACTGGGAGAGATGTTCTCGGCCGCATTCAACGTAAACGCCATGATGTGGCGCACCTCCCCGGCAGCGACCGAACTCGAAGAAGTCACGCTAAACTGGCTGCGGCAGATGATAGGTTTATCCGAGGATTTTTCGGGAGTGATTTATGACACGGCTTCGATTTCTACGCTTTGCGCCATCGCGGCGGCCCGCGAGGCCGTGCCGGGGCTTCGGGTGCGCGAGCAGGGGCTGGGCTCCATCAGTCAGCCGCCGGTTGAAGCAGATGTCGAATCTTTTCCGGGTTACCCGTTCCTGGGGGCCGATGCCGAAGATAAAGACGAGAACGAAGACCCGGACATTGAGCCGATCTTTCAACGGCTGCGGCTTTATACATCCGAACACGCCCATTCTTCTGTGGAAAAAGCCGCGATCACGCTTGGCATAGGACAGGAAGGCGTCAGGCAGATCGCTACTGATTCCGAGTTTCGTATGGACCCGGCTGCGCTCGCTCGCGCGATTCAAGAGGACAGAGAGGCCGGATGGCGGCCCTTCTGCGTGGTCGCTACCGTGGGCACCACTTCGACTACCAGTATAGACCCCGTGCCTCAGATAGCCGAAATTTGCGAGCTTGAAGGTTTATGGCTCCACGTAGATGCCGCCTATGGCGGACCGGCGGCGATACTGCCCGAGATGAAATGGGTGCTTGCCGGGTGCGAGCGAGCCGACTCGCTGGTTATGAACCCGCATAAATGGCTCTTTGTTCCCATAGACATCAGCGCGCTCTTTTGCCGCAGAATGGATGTGCTCGGTCAGGCTTTCAGTCTGATCCCCGAGTATTTGCGCTCGAATGACTCAAGCGAAGTGAAGAATTATATGGATTATGGACCGCAACTCGGTCGCCGCTTTCGCGCCATAAAGCTCTGGTTTGTGCTGCGCTATTTTGGCGTGGATGGAATTGCCGAGCGCATCCGCAATCACATAGAGATGGCCCGCGAATTTGCCGGGTGGGTAGACGCGAGCCCGGATTTTGAGCGGATGGCTCCGACGCCGTTCAGCCTCGTCTGTTTCCGGGCCAGGCCCTACGACCTGAACGGCGCATCCGAAGATGAGATCGAAACTCGTCTCGACTGGTTGAATGAACGATTGATGGAAGAGGTCAATCGAGAGGGCAAGGTATTTCTTTCACACACCAAACTGAACGGGAAATACACATTGCGGCTGGCGATTGGAAATATCAAGACCACGCCTGCACACGTCCGTCTTGCTTGGGATAGCCTGAGATCGGTGGTCTCGGGTCTTTTAGGGCGCGAAGCTGATTGATTGAATCTGGTCCCATCGAACATCTATGCGGCTCGCCGTGCCAAGCTTGACCGTTACCGTATCGCCGTTCAGGCCAAACTCTTTGCATCGCAACTCGCTTCCGCCAAAGAGTTTTACAAGTATCGAATCCGCGTCTGTCGTCGAGGCGCGAATGCTGTCGGCGTCGTCCATGGCGATGATTGCGTAGCTCTTTGGTCCACCCGTTCCCGTCTCCGTCATAGTCAGACGCAAGGCCCCGCTCGCTTCATCACGCGTGAGCGTGCGGCCTCGCACCATGCTACCGTTCTTTAGCGAGATGGTGAAACCGGGCGGGGTCGCATCCTGTGCTTGAGTGAGTCCGACGAGCGGCATAAAAAACAGAATAGTTGCGCAAAAAAACTTGATCTTCATTATCGTCCACGCTTCTTTTCGTAAACTGATTTGAGTTTTTTCAGGTAATCGCTACGATCTACGGCATAGTACACGGCGTTTGGGCCTGAAGCAACTATCGAGGCTATAGTTTGCTCCAATATTTCGAATGCGCTTCCCGGTTCAACCTCTCTGACCTGAAAATATCCGACGCGTCTGAGCCGATTTATCAACTCCTGAAGCGTCAGACGCCCTTCGAAGGTGCGCCCGCCCGCCTGCTGTGAGCGCGAGAGCAAATGCTGCACGATCAATGCATCGCCATAGATCGAGGGAGTGACATAAAGCCATTGATTTTCATATTTCCAGAGGCCGTCGAGTTGTCTGGATAGCTGTACGCGTTGCACCTGATCGTCCGTTATTTCATAGCCTTCGCCTGAAGGCGCATACCGTTTTACGTAATCGAGTGCAACCGTGATGAGCCATCTATCGTCGGCGAAATCGATCCTGCGTTTGAGTCGGTCGAGCCAGTCGGAAAATATTTCCATCTGAGTCCGTTCGCTCTTCCAGAGCGCGACACGGTCGGGTTCTTTCCTTAGCGCGGTCCAGAGCCTTTTTCTCTGCTTTTCGAATGAGGGATTGGCATCTATTCGCGTGGCGTGAAACCCGGCAAACCAGTTTTTTGCCCCGTTGCAGTACGGGCAGCGAGCGAGTTTCTCTTTATCGAAAAAGTGAGGCCGGATAGTTGCCGCACCCGTAAAATCGGCTTCTTCGGGTGTGTGTTTTTTCAACTCCGAGTAGGCCGTGTGAGGCGTAAACCCCAGTTGTTTTGTGAAAAAATCGAACGCGCACTTGAGGCAAATCTTTAAGGTGATCTCTGAGATGGCCGGGGCTGGAATCGAACTGAAATCTATTTCTTGCTTCTTCATAAGAGGCCGCGGGCAGGATTTGTAAAGCAAAAAAGCTGGTGGGGATGGTGGGAATCGAACCCACACGGGAGATTATCCCAAAGGTTTTTGAGACCTTCGCGTCTGCCTGTTCCGCCACATCCCCCGGAGAACCGATTTCAACGGGCTTTCAATTGCGCCTCTGAGGTGAATCATTCTAGCCCCTTGCAGGAATCCTCGTCAACAATTTGGCGTCAATAGTATTAGAGATAAATTTCGGTGAAGCGCGAACGGCAAGAGGGTAGGACGAGTTCAAACACGATGAGGAACCGAAATCCCGCAACACAACGGATGGAGGGAGACAACTTTTTTACGCTTTTTACAAGTTTTTGCAAAAAGAGTTGCGGAAAACCACAGCGACTTTACGTTAGATGCTGAAAAGCCGATGTTTTCGCGCGGATGGAAGAGCCCGCAGACGCTCTTCGACTTGAATGCAACAGAAAGCTTTAAGAAACAATCGAGAGGAGATCAGAAATTGAAAATGCGTAGCTTGTTATCCGGCAAACGAGCGTGGCTTGCCGGTCTGACGATAGCTCTATTATTGTCTTCAGCAGTCGCACGGCCCGCACGTCCCAGAGACGAAAAGCTCGATCAACTTCGCCGGAGTGTTCAGGAAAAGCTGGATGAACTTCATGCCGGAGCCGAGTTTCCGGGCGCGACCGTCGGGATAGTCTTGAAGGACGGACGGCACTTTTCAGTATCGACGGGGCTTGCCGATGTCGAAAACAAGATTCCGCTAAAGCCCACCGACAAGTTGCTTGCCGGAAGCATAGGAAAGACTTATGTCTCAGCGGTCGTATTGCAACTTGCCGGGGAAGGCCGAATCAAACTCGATGACAGGATAGAGCGATGGCTTGGAGACGAGCCCTGGTTCGACCGCCTGCCCAATGCCAGAGACATCACCTTGCGAATGTTGATGAATCACACGAGCGGCATCCCGGAACACGTTCTCTCAAAACCTTTCGACAAGGCTCTGAAAGACAACCCCGACAAGATATGGAAGCCCGAAGATCTCATCGCCTTTATACTCGATGCAAAACCTTTGTTTCCCGCCGGGCAGGGGTGGTCCTATGCCGATACCAATTACATACTGGTAGGCGTGATCTTTGAGAAGGTCACAAAAAAGAGGCTTTACGCGGAAGTTACAAGGCGAATATTAAAGCCGCTAAAACTTGACCATACCGTGCCGTCGGATAGTCGGGTGATACCCGGGCTGATACCCGGTTATTCCATGCCAAACAGCCCGTTTGGCTTTGAAGGCCGGACGATTATTGACGGCAAGTTCATAATCAACCCCCAGATGGAATGGACCGGGGGCGGTTTCGCTTCAACGGCCGAAGACCTTGCGAGGTGGTCAAAGGCTCTCTATGAAGGCAAACTCTTCAATAAGTATTATCTGGGGCAACTGGTCACGTCGGTCGAGGCTAAGACAGGACCAGGCGACAGGTACGGACTCGGCGTTCAGGTCAGACGAAGCGAGTGGGGTACGAGCTACGGTCACGGAGGCTGGTTCCCCGGCTACCTTTCAGAGATGGAGTATTTCCCCGAGTACGGAGTTTCGATAGCAATACAGGTCAACACCGACGCGAGCCGCAGGTTAAAGAAAGGTTTGCGCGCATACATCGCAGATTTTGCGCGTATTGTCATCGGCAGCAAATCTGAGAAAAAGGCTGCCTGAAAGCTAACCCCACAGCGGCAATATTATTTGAGAAGCAATTCTGAATGGAGGAGAAATGAAAAAGATCTTTTTTGTACTTGTTCTGGCCTTAGGCATGCTTGTGCCACAGGCTGGAACGTTTGCGCATCCCGGCAGCAAGAAAGGCGGCGTTGCCCGGTCCGAGTCTCGGTTTGGAAACGTGGATGCCATCACTTCGGATCAGTTAAGGGACTATCTCTACTTCATCGCATCCGACGAGATGGAAGGGCGCGACACCCCCTCGCGGGGGCTTGATACGGCGGCCAAGTTTATCGCCTTAAACCTTGCCCGCTGGGGGCTCAAGCCCGCCGGAGACAACGGTACTTACTTTCAGAAAATCGCGTTGCGGCGCGCCTCGGTTGATCCCGTCGGAACTCATGCCCGAGATGGGAGACCAGAGCTTTGCGTTTGGCGAAGACTTTCTGGCTTCGATAGCCTTTGGCGCGGCAGGCGCGGGGACGGCCAGCGGGCCGCTCGTTTACGCCGGGCACGGATGGTTTATAAAGTCGAAGAAAATGGATGCCTTTGAAGGTTTAGATGTGAAAGGCAAAATCGTTATTATTGCCGGTAACGGGTTCCCAAAAGGCGTTACATTTCAAGACCTGACGGGCAAACAGGGCGAAGACTGGGAAACGCCTCGCAGGAATGCCCAGAAGCATGGCGCGGTTGGAACTATCATTCTCGCCGATTTTCAATTGCTCGCAAACTGGAATCAGACCCGTAAGTTGGGCATAGAACACGGCGTGGTGTCGGTCGAGAAATTTGAGACCGATTCCCAGCCCACTATTCCTTCGATAATCGTTTCGCCAAAAATGCTGGCCGCACTCTTTCAAGGTGAGAAGCAAAGGGCTTCTGATGTCTTCAACCACATGGCGGCTGATGATCTTCTGCCCCCGTTTCAATTGAATCCAAACAAGAGATTGAGCTTTACTGTCGCGGTCAAATCCGAACAGGTAGACACTCAAAATGTGCTGGCGGTTCTTGAAGGCAGTGATCCTGCGCTCAAGAGCGAATACGTAGCCATAGGCGCGCACTACGATCACGTAGGGATCGGACCGCCCGTCAATGGAGACGCGATATACAACGGAGCCGATGATGATGGTTCGGGAACGGTATCCGTCCTTGCGATGGCAGAGGCATTCGCTCACGGCCCGCGCCCAAAGCGCTCGATACTTTTCATCTGGCACGCGGGGGAAGAGAAGGGACTGTGGGGATCGCAATACTTCACCGAATATCCGACAATCCCCCTAAACCAGATCGTGACTCAACTAAACATTGACATGATCGGTCGAAGAAAGATGGAAGGCGACAATAATCCCGCGAACAAGGATTTGCCGGGACCGAATGAAGTTTATCTGATCGGGTCAAAAAAGATGAGCACGGACCTCGGAGAATTGAGCGAGCGAGTCAACAAGTCATATCTCAATCTGGGGTTCAATTACAGATATGATGCCCCGAATGACCCGAATCACTTCTTCTTCAGGAGCGATCATTTCAACTATGCGCGAAAAGGCATCCCAATAATCTTTTACATGGACGGAGATCACGAGGACTATCATCAGCCCTCGGATTCGGTCGAAAAGATTGACTACAACTATATGCAGAAAGTTGCGCGCACAATCTTTGCCACCGCCTGGGAACTGGCCAACGCCTCGGCCCGCCCTCGCGTAGACAAGCAGTTGCCGCCTGAACTGACCGACAATTAATGCATCGTGGAGATTAGGTCGCGGATTCGACGGATGTGACGGATTAGCGCGGATTAGCTCAAATATGGTCTGATCCGCGTCGATCCGCCGCATCCGCGACCGTCCCGGCCTATTTCTATTCGCCCCTTTGAAGATATTGGGAAAACTGATTCGTGCCCGTTTTTGGGAATGGCTTTCCAGGAAACGAACACCGTTATGCTCGCCCGTGATTTATTAAACCCCGCCAACTTGAGCTATTGATTCACTTAAGAGTAGTCAACACCTATGGCACGCCGCTTGGTTTAGCCTTCACAGGGAAAAGCGCCTTCGTTCGCGATCAATTATCGAAACACTGTCAATCAATCATTGAAGTCATCATTGACAGATTTAAGGGGAAAAAGGCTATGGAGAGTTTGATTCAAGACATTCGCTACGCTGTTCGCACTCTGCTGAAAAAACCGGGATTCACCGGGATCGCCGTACTCGCTCTGGCTTTAGGCATTGGGGCCAACACGGCAATCTTCAGCGTGATAAACGCGATCCTGCTGCGCCCTCTCCCGCTTGCTGAAGCCGATCGTCTCGTGCTCGCTTCTGAGTTCGATACAAAGATCGGCAAGGGCGGCTTCATGACTTCTTTCCCGAATTACGAAGACTGGAGAGCGCAGAACCAGGTCTTTGACGATGTCGCGGCCTTCAGGTCAACCGGTTTTACTCTCACAGGATTCAAAGAGGCCGAACGGATCGACAGCGGGAGCGTATCGGCAAATTTTTTCGATCTTCTCCGGGTAAGCCCGATACTCGGCCGCACCTTTCTTCCGGGCGAAGACAAACCCGGCTCAGAACGGCTGGTTGTCTTGAGCTATGGTCTATGGCAGCGATTGTTTGCCGGGGACACAACCGTACCTGGCCGTACCCTCATGCTTAGCGATGAGCCCTACACGATCATTGGCGTCCTGCCCGCAGAATTTAAATTTCCGGTCTCTGTTGACGACGCGAAGGTGTTCACAACCATTGCCTTCGAAGGGGGCAACCTGCAAGAGAGGGGAGCCAAGACAAATCGGGTAGTAGCCCGTTTGAAACCCGGCGTTACAATCGAGCAGGCGCAGGCCGATATGCGCAATCTTGCCGCAAGCCTCGAAAAACTCTACCCCCAGACAAATACCGACATCGGCATTGAGCTTGTCGGATTACACGATGATCTTGTCGCTGATGTCCGTCCCGCGCTGTGGGTCTTGTTTGGCGCTGTGGCCTTCGTGTTGCTGATCGCCTGTTCGAACGTGGCGAACCTGCTGCTTGCAAGAGCCTCGTCACGTCAAAAAGAGATCGCCATCCGCACGGCACTGGGCGCGAGCCGATGGCGCATAGTGCGGCAACTGCTCACGGAAAGCCTGATACTTGGACTTGCGGGCGGCGCGCTCGGATTGCTTATCGGCGCGTGGGGGAAAGATTTCCTGATCTCTTTCGCGCCGGCAAATCTGCCGCAAATAAACGCGGTCGGGATTGATATTCGCGTCCTCGCCTTTACGTTTACGGCCTCGATTTTGACGGGCATCATCTTTGGTCTGATGCCTGCGCTTAAGGCATCGCACCCCGATATGAATGAATCGCTCAAGGATGGAAGCCGCAGCAGCACCGCCGGTCCCGGACGCCATCGCCTTCGCGGCTTGCTTGTAGTTTCTGAGGTGGCTCTGGCCTTCATGCTCTTGATCGGCGCGGGATTATTGATAAAGAGTTTCTTCACGCTCAGACAGGTCAATCCCGGCTTCGATCCTGAGAACGTGTTGATGGCGCGAATCTCGACCTCGCGCACGAAGTTCCCGGAAGACCAGCAGCGGATAGAGTTCTTTCAACAGGTGCTCGATCGTATAAGGGCTCTCCCCGGCGTAAAATCTGCCGACCTTGTGACGCCCGCACCTTTTAGCGGAAATAATGTTTACACGGGTTTTACGATTGAGGGACGGCCTTCATTGCCCGGACAGGAACCCGAAGCCGGTCTTCGCGGTGTGACACCGGGTTACTTCAAAACAATGCGTATTCCTTTATTGAAGGGCCGCGAGTTCACCGATGCGGACAGAAAAGGCGGAATCGGCGCTGTCATCCTCAATGAAACGCTTGCCCGTCGCTACTGGCCGGATGAAAACCCTATCGGCCAGCGAATCTCTAACGTGGGCGTAAATGTAGACGATAACGAGCCTGCTATCTGGGAGATCGTAGGCATAGTCGGCGATGTGCGCCATTCTGGACTTTCGCGCGACCTGTTGCCGGAGATGTATGTCCCACATCGTCAACAAACCTGGGGGTGGGGAAACTTTGTTGTAAGGGCTTCGGGCGACCCGATGAGCCTGGCCTCCGCAATTCGCGGGGAAGTCGCAGCCGTAGACCCCGATCAGCCGGTCTACAGAATTTCGCCAATCGAAGAGTTGATCGCAAATTCAATCGCGCAACAGCGATTCAACACGCTGCTTCTGGTCATTTTTGCCGCTGTGGGACTGGTGCTCGCCCTCGTAGGAATATACGGTGTTATCTCTTACTCGGTCACTGAGCGGACCCACGAAATAGGCATCCGCATGGCGCTTGGCGCAGGCGAGGGCGCGATACTAAGAAACGTACTGGGCAAGGGCATGAGCTTTGCCGGGGCCGGAATCGTTTGCGGAATTGCCGGGGCGCTTGCCTTGATGCGGGTGTTGTCGGTACTGCTTTACGGCGTGAGCGCAACCGATCCTGTCACCTTTATTGCGGTCTCTTTATTGCTTATCGTCGTGGCCCTTGTAGCCTGTTATGTTCCTGCCCGCCGCGCTACGAAAGTGGACCCGATGGTTGCTCTCAGATATGAATAAACTCGGATATGAGATTTGAGATAGAGGCGGGAGGAAATATGCAAAATTTCTGGCAGGACATCCGATACGCGTTCCGAATGATGGTTAAGAACCCCGGCTTCACCTCTGTCGCTGTGCTGACTCTTGCTCTTGGCATAGGCGCGAACTCCGCGATCTTCAGCGTAGTAAATGGCGTGCTGCTCAAGCCTCTCCCGTTCAAAGACCCGTCGAGGCTTGCGATTGTTCGGAACGAAAACTTCAAGGAAGGCGGGAAACTCGACCCCATTTCCTTCCCGAATTATGAAGATATCCGTAACCAGAGCCAGAGTTTCGATGAGATGACTGCGATTACGCCGGTCTGGAATTTCGGGCTCACAGGCGACGGTGAGCCCGAACACGTGACAGGGTTCTGGGTCTCGGCCTCTTTCTTTGATCTGCTCGGCGTAAGGCCGATTCTAGGCCGCGCTTTTCAAGAATCCGAAGACAAACCCGGCAAGGAAGACCTCGCATTGATCAGCCATAGTTTGTGGCTTAGACATTTTGGCGCAGACCCGAATGTTTGCGGCAAAACGATAACGCTCGACAGCAGAAAGACAACTATCATCGGGGTAATGCCCGGCGGGTTTCACTTCCTTGAAGACGTAGACCTCTGGCTCCCGTTGCAGCTTAACCCGGTTATTCCGCGAGGGCGAGCCGTACGCTTTCTGACCGTTGTGGGACATCTCGCTCCGGGCGCAAGTTTTGATCAGGCCGGAACGGAGGTTGCTACAATCACTCGACAGCTAGAGCAACAATACCCCGAGATAAACACGGGGCTTGGCGGCAATGTCGTCTCTCTTCACAAAGAGATCACAGGGAAGGTTCGACCCGCGCTGCTCGTCCTGTTTGGCGTAGTCGGTTTCGTGCTCCTGATTGCCTGCGCCAATCTGGCCAACCTTCTGGTAGCGCGAGCGGCAGCGCGGGAGAAAGAGATCGCGGTCCGAACCGCGCTTGGCGCTTCCCGCCTGCGACTCATTCGGCAGTTTTTGACCGAAAGCGTTACCCTCTCTCTTGTAGGCGGCGCGGCCGGTTTGCTGCTTTCGCTATGGGGCGTGAGCCTTCTTCGCGCGCTGAGCCCGAAGAATTTGCCTCGCCTCGATGAGATTGTTATTGACTCTCAGGTGCTTGGCTTCACGCTCATAATATCGCTATTGACCGGAATCATTTTCGGCCTCGCCCCCGCGATGCAATTTTCAAAGTCAAGCCTGACCGAATCGCTCAAGGAAGGAGGGAGGACGAGTTTTGCGAGCGGCAGAGGCCGGCTGCGAAGCCTGCTCGTGGTGTCTGAAGTAGCCCTTGCGCTCGTGTTGTTGATAGGCGCGGGTCTTATGATACGCAGCTTCTCTCGCCTGTTGCAGGTAAATCCGGGGTTCAATCAGGAAAATCTCCTGACGATGCAAATCATGCTGCCGGAACAGGAACAGTACAGACAATCGGCACGGAGAGCGGCCTTCTACGATCAATTGTTTGAACGCATAGCCTCTCTGCCTGGAGTACAGGCCGTGGGCGGGACCACGCGGCTTCCATTAGGCAATATGGATGGGGTCACGACCACACTCGAAATCGAGGGCCAGCCCGTCCCGGAAGGCGAGCGTCCCGAAGTCGAATTCCGCCGTGTAAGCAAGGATTACTTTCAGGCGATGGGCATCCCCTTGAAGGAGGGTCGCGTCTTTGAAGAACGAGACTTGCCTGATTCGCCAAGGGTCGGGCTTGTCACCGAATCGGCGGCGCGCAGGTTCTGGCCGGGTGAAGACCCGCTCGGGAAAAGAATCAGGTTTTTTGGCGACCCGAATGCTCCGTGGTGGACAATCGTCGGTGTCGTAGGCGATGTCAATCATTTCGGGCTTGATGTCGCGGCTCGCCCCGAAGTCTACATGTATTTCAAACAGGGGCCGCCGGTCAGCCCTTTCATAGCGATTCGCACAACCGGGGACCCTTCGGCCCTGGTAAGCAATGTTCGCCAACAAATGCTTGGGCTTGAGAAAGAGTTGACCATTTACAACGTGGCCCCGATGACCGACCTGATTTCAGAATCGGTCTCGGATCGGCGTTTCAACATGCTGCTCGTTGCCATGTTTTCCGCGATAGCTCTGATTCTGGCAAGCATAGGAATATACGGCGTGATTTCTTATTCGGTCAGGCAGCGCACACACGAGATCGGAGTAAGGATGGCACTGGGAGCGAAGACCGGAGACATCCTGCGACTGGTAGTGGGGCAGGGGATGGCGCTGATACTTACCGGCATACTGTCAGGGCTAGCCGCCTCCTATGCGTTGACGCGAGTGATGAGCAGCCTGCTGTTTGGGGTGAGCGCGACAGACCCGATGACGTTTGTGATGGTGCCGATGATATTGACGGGAGTGGCGCTTGCAGCCTGTTTCGTGCCTGCGCGACGCGCTACGAGGATAGACCCGATGGAAGCTCTCAGATACGAATGATCTCGGATTTGAGATTCGAGATTTGAGATGCGCTCGCTGAGATTAGGAGATCAAATGGACAATCTGTGGCAGGACGTGAAGTACGGAATGCGGTTGCTGGTCAAAAATCCCGGATTCACCGCCGTGGTAATAATGACGCTGGCATTGGGGATCGGGATAAACACGGCGATCTTCAGCGTAGTCAACGCGGTCTTGCTCAAGCCTCTGGGATATAAGGAGCCTGACCGGGTTGTTGCGCTCTGGGAAACCAGGATCGACCGGGGAGGGGACAGATCGCGCGTAACGCCCGCGAATTATCTTGACTGGCAAAGGCAGGGCACCCTTTTTGAAAACATAGCAACTTTCGGCGCGTCCGGCATGAACCTGACCGGCAGTGGTGAACCCGAAATGCTTTTGGGCGCGCGGGTCAGCACAAACTATTTTGCTACGCTGGGACTCTCACCGATTCTGGGTCGCGCATTCTCAGCCGAAGAGGGGCAGCCGGGCAGAAACAGCGTGATCATTCTTGGGCACGGTTTGTGGGTGCGAAGGTTCGGAGCCGATCCCGATATTATCGGCAAGGCGATCACGTTGGATGGGACCAGCTACACCGTTGTTGGAGTGATGCCCGCAGGTATTTATCCCACGTGGCCAATGACATCCACGCAGATAATTTTCCAGCCGAGTCATCAGGATTATCTGATCCCTTTCACGCTAAATGAACAACGTGCCGCAAATCGCAATTCGCACGTACTCGGGGTCATTGGTCGCCTCAAACAGGGCGTTACTATTAAAGATGCGCAATCGGAAATGGATGTGATCGCCGCCCGCCTTGAACAGCAATACCCGGAAGACAGGAATGAAGGCATACTGGTCAGCCCGCTTGTCGATGAGGTGGTTGGAAGCGTGAGACCGGCGCTGCTAATCCTGCTTGGCACGGTCGGGTTAGTGTTGCTGATTGCCTGCGCCAACATAGCGAGTCTCCTGCTTGCGCGGATGACGGGACGCCAGAAAGAGGTGGCGATTCGCGCGGCGCTTGGCGCGAGCAGACTGCGGCTGGTGCGCCAGTTTTTTGTGGAAGGTCTGTTACTTGCGCTTGTCGGGGGCGCTGCGGGCATCTGGCTCGCGCTATTTGGCATTGACCTCTTGCTGAAGATCATCCCACAGGAAATCCCCCGGCTCGATCAGGTCAGGGTTGATTCGAACGTGCTTGGCTTCACCCTGCTTATCTCCCTCCTTTCCAGTCTCGTATTCGGATTGATGCCGGCCCTGCAAACTTCCAGACCCGATCTCGTAGAGACGCTCAAGGAGGGGGGGCGGAGCCTGCAACCGGGGACGAGCCGCCAGATGTTTCGTCGCCTTCTTGTTGTGGCTCAAGTGAGCCTTGCGGTCATTCTTGTGACGGCTGCCGGTTTATTGATCAGGAGTTTCTGGCAATTAAATCGTGTGAACCCCGGCTTTAATGCGCAGGGGGTCCTGCTGTTTGATCTCACCCTGCCTCAATCAAAGTATGCCGACTGGTATCAGATTCGAGATTTCTATGCGGAATTCCTCGAACGAGTTAACCGCATCCCGGGAGTCGAATCCACTGCCGTGGCCTATGACCACCCGTTGAAATCAACCTGGATAGACAGTTTTTCAATCGAAGGGCGCCCCGAACCTGAGCCGGGTGAACATCCCTCCGGCAGATTCCGCCCCGTAAGCGCCGGTTATTTCCGCACGGTTGGGATGGAACTGGAAAGAGGCCGCCTCTTCACCGAGCAGGATGACACCGACCGCCCCGGTGTGATCATCATAAACGACGCCCTGGCTCGCCGCTACTTTTCAGACGAAGACCCGCTTGGCAAGCGAGTACAGATCACAACTCCATCAAACCTCTGGGGAAAGGCTGTCCCTACTTCATTCGAGATAGTAGGCATCGTGCGAGACTCGAAGTTTATGGGTCTGGATGCCGAGATCGAGCCTGCATATTATTTGCCTGCGCGGCAGGTTCCTCTGGCCGATATGACGGCGCTGATACGAACTACAGGTGATCCTTCATCCCTCATCCCGGCGATTCGAGATGAAATAAGCGCGATAGATGCAACCCAGCCCATCTCAGAGATAACAACGCTGGAACAGGTACTGGCAGGCGCTATCGCGCAGCCGCGATTCAACATGATTCTAATGGGCACATTCGGCGCGGTCGCGCTGATACTGGCGATTGTTGGGATCTACGGACTCGTATCATTTACGGTGGCTCAACGCACGCACGAGATCGGAATAAGGATGGCACTGGGAGCGAAGACCGGAGACATCCTGCGACTGGTAGTGGGGCAGGGGATGGCGCTGATACTTACCGGCATACTGTCAGGGCTAGCCGCCTCCTATGCGTTGACGCGAGTGATGAGCAGCCTGCTGTTTGGGGTGAGCGCGACAGACCCGATGACGTTTGTGATGGTGCCGATGATATTGGCGGGAGTGGCGCTTGCAGCCTGTTTCGTGCCTGCGCGACGGGCTACGAGGGTAGACCCGATGGAAGCTCTCAGATACGAATGATCTAAAACACTCCGCAAAAGTTTGGTACAAATGAATTTGAATGAAGGTCAGATTGGAATGGACCACGGATGAACGCGGATGCGGCGGATCTACGCGGATTAGCTCATATAAAATCAGATCCGTGAAAATCCGTCGCAACCGCGTTCATCCGTGGCCTATTTCTACATCACTCCACTTTGGAGTTTCGTCTGTACCAGGCTTGTGCATCTCGATTCTGGATTTGATATTTGACACTTGAGGTTTGGAGGTCAGGAAAAAATAATCGAACCAAATCCCCTCCCGATTAGTAATGCAGCAGTGAACCTACAATCTTTTAGACATCTGGGGGCTGCATGTTTGACACCCTGCTTCAAGACATCCGTTTTGGCTTTCGCACTCTCTTAAAAAATCCCGGTCTGACGGGCATCGCGGTCCTTTCTCTTGCCCTTGGAATTGGGGCAAATACTACGATATTCAGTTGGGTACAGGCCGTTTTATTGCGCCCGTTGCCGGGAGTGTCTGACCCGGACAGCCTGGTCGTACTCGCTACGAAGTCGCCTTCCGGGTCACCCATCAGTTGTTCTTACCCCGACTTCGTCGATTTCAGAGACCATAACGAAGTTTTCTCAGGCGTCACCACATTCGACATGCAGGCCATGAGCCTGAGCGACGGCGGACGGGCCGAGCGCGTTTATGGCGCGATTGTGTCGGGCAATTACTTTGACGTGCTGGGAGTCGCGGCCTCGCCCGGTCGGACCTTTTTGCCCGAAGAAGATCGCGATCCCGGCAGCCATGCCGTGGCCGTGATCAGCCACGGATTGTGGCAACGCCGGTTCAATTCCGATCCCGGCCTTCTGAACCGAACAGTGACGATAAACGGCCACCCCTTCACTATCGTCGGCATCGCTCCTGAAAATTTCGGAGGAACGGTTGTAGGTCTCGGTCTCGATATCTGGGTTCCGATGATGATGCAGCAACAGGTGGTTCCGGGCGACAAATTGCTTGAACAGAGAGGGAATCGCTGGTTGCAGTCGCTGGCTCGATTAAAGCCCGGCGTGACTATCTCACAGGCAGAGTCGAGCATAAACACGGTGGCCGGTCAGCTTGCTCAGGAATACCCTCGCTCGAACGAAGGAATGACCGCCGCGCTATATCCATTGTGGAACTCTCCGTGGGGAGCAGGGTTCCTTCTCAAACCCGTTCTGCTCGTGATGACCGCCGTAGTCGGGCTGGTACTTCTGATTGCCTGCGCCAACGTGGCCAATTTATTGCTGTCGAAAGCCGTGGGCCGCAGAAAGGAAATCGCCATTCGGCTGGCGCTTGGAGCCAGTCGGTTGCGGCTTATACGTCAGTTGATGACCGAAAGTGTCTTACTCGCTCTTGTAGGCGGGCTTGGCGGATTACTTGTAGCTTATTGGGGAGCGGGCCTCTTGCTGGCCTTTGCTCCTACAACCGATATCCCCGTAAAGCTTGCGACCGACCTTGACGGTCGCATCCTTATCTTTACACTTGTCGTCTCAGTCCTGACAGGGTTGATCTTCGGACTCGCCCCGGCGCTTCAGACATCCAACCCGAATTTGATCAACACGCTCAAGGACGCGGGCGGGCGAAGCGGGGGCGGGCAGGCAAGATCGCGGCTCCGCAATCTGCTGGTGGTCTTTCAAGTAGCCCTTTCACTTCTGCTGTTGATTTGCGCGGGGCTGTTCCTAAAGAGCCTGAAAAACGGCCAGACTCTCGACCCCGGTTTTAATCCAAACAACATGCTGCTTGTTAGCTATGACCTCTTCCCAAACGGGTACACGCCTGAGCGAGGTACGCTGTTTCACGACCAGATGGTAGAAAGAATTAAGGCTATGCCCGGCGTGGAATCGGCTACAGTGGCCCATCGCGTCCCGCTCGGCTTTGGCGGGTCAAGCTCTTCACACGCGCAAATAGACGGATACCAACCCCGACCCGGCGAAGAGATAAACATCTTTACCAACAATGTCGGCTTGAATTATTTTGCCACGATGGGCATCCCGCTTACCGAGGGTCGAGAGTTTACCGCGCAAGATAATAAGGATTCGAACAGGGTGGCGGTCATCAATCAGACAATGGCCAGACGGTACTGGGGAGACCGTGACCCGCTTGGCTCGCAGATAAGAATAGGCGATACAAAACTGGAAGTCGTTGGCGTGGCCCGAGACGGCAAGTACCAGTTCCTCGGAGAAGACCCGAAGCCTTTTATGTATATGCCAATCGCGCAAAGCTATCGCTCGGAGGTTGTCCTTCAGATTCGCACATCGGGGCCACCCGAAGAGATGCTCCCCGCCGTGCGCCAGGAAGTGCGAGCGATGGACCCCGACCTGCCCCTCTACGAGATAAAATCCATGACCGATCATCTCGCCATCTCAGTCTTCCCTCAACGCATCGCAGCCACACTGCTAGGCATACTGGGGATGCTCGCCCTTGTGCTGGCTTCGGTAGGTCTATACGGAGTCATCACTTATTCGGTATCGCAGCGAACTCATGAAATAGGAATTCGCATGGCGCTGGGCGCTCGAACTTCGGATGTGCTAAAACTCGTGGTAAGGCAAGGCATGATGCTTGCCTTGATCGGAGTGGCAATCGGCCTTCTTGCCGCTTTCGGTCTGACGCGCTTCCTGTCGAGCCTGCTCTATGGTGTAAGCGCAACCGATTTGATAACCTTCCTCGCTACTCCTCTCCTGCTTTCACTCGTAGCCTTCATAGCGACGCTCATTCCTGCGCGCCGCGCGGCGAAAGTGGACCCGATGACCGCGCTCCGATACGAGTAGACAGGATTGACAGGATTTGGATGGATTAGACAGGATTTAAAAAGAATCTTGTCTGATCCTATCGAATCTAAATCACTCCGCAAGAGATTGGTACAAATGAGTTTGAATGAAAGGCAGATCGGAATAGGCCGCGGATGACGCGGATCGGGCGGATTTTCGCGGATTGGGTCATACAGGGTCAGATCCGCGTAGATCCGCCCGATCCGCGTCATCCGCGGCCTATTTCTAATTACACTACTTTGGAGTTTCGTTTGTACCAGGCTTGTGCATTTCGATTTAGTTAATCCTGTCTTGTGGACCTGGACGCGCTTTTGCTAGGATGCTACGCCACGGATGACCCATACGATCTTGCCCAATATGGTTTGCAGCATAACTGTGTGCGAAGATCAAAAAGGAGAAAAACGGATGAGCGGAAAGCAATCAGTATCAGCACTGGCAATCTTGGTTCTTTTCTTGATAGCCGGTGCCTGTAATTTCAATTTTTCTACGGCGCATATAACCGATGCGAAGATGTCGAAGACCGTAAATGACAATAAGGAAGCCGTCAACCCCACGACTACATTCGAGTCTACCGACCCCGTTATACACGCGGTCATAGAGATCGGCAATGCGCCGGATGACACGCGGGTCAAAGCGAAATGGACCGCGGTGAAGGTCCAGGGATTTGAGCCAAATCATCACATTGACGAAACTGAAATCAAGACACAAGGGAAAAACATCGTTGATTTCACATTGACACCAACGGGCGGCCTCCCTCCAGGCGATTACAAAGTAGACATATTCCTCAACCCCACGGCGGATAAAGAAAAGGCCCCCGATAAAACTCTGACCTTTACCGTCACGGGCGGAAGCGGAGCCGGTGCGCCTTCAAGCGCCAGCCCGACGGGAAGCTCAAGCGCCACGATTTCGGATGTCAGAATTGCGACGGAAGAGGGCGGAGACGCTGTCGAATCTGTTGGCACAGACACGGCAAAGATTTATTGCCGCGTCCGCTTTACAGGGCCTGCACCCGGCACTAAGGTGACCGCGCACTGGATAGCCGAAAAGGCCGAGGGGGTTGAACCGAATTACGAAATTGCAAAGACTTCGGTCACCCTGGAGGGAGAGCAGAACTACATCGATTTCACGATCACAAAGCCAACCAATGGGTTCCCGGTAGGTACTTACCGAGTCGATCTCAATATGAACGAATCGACCTCGGTCGCGAAATCAATCTCCTTCGATATAGAGGAATAGGACGCGAGATTTAGACAGGATTTACAGGATCAACAGGATTTTGCGCTCTTACTTCAAAAATCTTGTAAATCCTGTCTGATAAAATTAGAGCTTGTTTTCGCCGCGCACGTAGTATTTGAAAGCCATCTTTGCCAGCTTCCACATTTTACCCCAGTCGATGTTGCCCGACTCGCCGCGAACCAGTTGATTGACCAGCAGCGTTCGCAGGTACCGCCCCTCGCGTTTGAACATGAACCCTTTTGCGTAAGGACGCGCCACCTCAAAGAAATTGAAATTCGGGTCAACCATCGTGCCTATGCCTTCAAGCGTCATGATGGCCCGCACGATGTAGGTGAAACTCGCCGGTATTCGAAAAGGGAACTCGTAAATCACATGCGCCAGATCAAAGATCAATTCCTTGAACTGCACGTCACCAAGCTTCCGGCTCAAATATCTGTCGAACAGCTTCTCGATAATCGGTTTGAATCTGTCCTCTTCTTCGGGCGATAACTCTATAAAGCCAAGCCGCACCATGTCTTCTACAAGCCCGTGAACATCCCGCTCGACGATGTGGAAGAAGGCGTTTATCAGATTTGATTGAAGCTCGATAGGCAGGCGGCCTACCATGCCGAAATCGAAGAAAGCCAGCCGCCCGTCGCTCATCACGCGCAGATTCCCCGGATGAGGATCGGCGTGAAAGAAACCGTCTTCGAGCAGTTGCTTGAGGTATGTTCGCGCAAGCAGTTTTACTACTTCGTGGGGGTCGCGCCCCACGGCTCTCAGCCCGTCCGTGTCCGTAACCTTCAACCCCTCGATAAACTCCATCACGATCAACTGACGGGTCGAGAATACCTGATAGATCGTCGGCACGTAGACCTGTTTCCACTCCGCGAAGTTCTTTCTGAACATCTCGGCGTTGCTGATCTCCTGATGATAATCCATCTCCTCGTTTATGGTCTGGTGGAATTCGGTGAGCGTGCCCTGCCAGTCTACGCCGCGAATCAAATTTGGGTAGCGGTCGAGAATTCTCGCCACGCGGCGAAGCACGAGGATGTCGAATTCGACGCGGTCGCGGATGTCGGGTCGCTGCACCTTAACGGCGACCGTCTGCCCGGTTTGAAGAGTCGCTCGATAGACCTGCCCGAGGCTCGCAGCCGCTACGGGCGCGTCCTCAAAGCTCGCGAAGATGTCTTCGATAGGAGCGCCAAGCTCTCGTACGACGATGGCGCGAGCCTCCACGGTAGGGAAGGGCGGCACTTCATCCTGAAGCTTTGAAAGTTCCTGAATGTATTCGACGGGGAGGATGTCGGCGCGAGTGGCGAGCGTCTGACCTATCTTGATAAACGTAGGCCCCAGGCGGAGCAGCTTGCCTCTGAGAATAGCGCCTTCGCTGTGTCGCAGGTCTGCGGGAGGCGTCTTCTTCTTTCCCAGCCAGCCCCGCGAATTGACGAAGACGCGAGCAGCGAAAAGCATAAGAGAGAGCATTATCCGCAGCAACCGAAGATAGCCCTTCACACCCATTCGCGTATCTTGTGATTTAGAATCTGCGAGTACCGGAGCCCCTTCAAGCGGGACAAGTGCGCCGGGGCTTGTGGTTTTAGCAGCCGGTTGGATCAGCTTTGACTTTGGCTCTTGCATTAAAGACTCATACGGATTTTGATCGCTCAACGTTGCCACATAAGCATTTTATCACAGGTGATTCGCGAATCGTGATTCGTGATTTATCATGCCGTTGACGCGGATGCGGCGGATCTACGCGGATTAACTCATAAAATGTCAGATCCGCGAAAATCCGTCGCATCCGCGTCATCCGCGGCCTATTTCCTTTTTCCTTATCTACAATTTGAAAACTGAATGGCCCTGGAAAAAACCTGCTTCATTTGAAAACCACGCGGAGATACTTCCGCTTGCCGACTTGAATCAATATCTCGCCTGCGCTTTCGCCTACCTCGTGCTTTACGTCGCTTATGCGCTCGTCGTCTATGCGTACGCTGCCTTGTGCGACGAATCTCTGGGCTTCTGAAACAGACGAAGCGAGGTTTTCCGAAGCGAGAAGTTTTACAAGCCTGACTGCCTCGACGGATTTCTCTAAGACAGGAATATCTGTGGGAGCCTGATGCTCGCGAAACATCCGATCAAATTCGTCGCTCGCTTCCTGAGCTTCGGCCTCGGAGTGGAAATCCGCTACTATGCGGCGACCGAGCGCGGCTTTCAAATCTCTCGGATGTTTTTCGCCCCGGCTGGTTGCCTCTTTCAATTCCTCGACCTCGCGTGGTGTCATATCGGTCAGCAACTCGTAATAACGCCACATCAAATCATCGCTTATGGACATGACCTTGCCGAATATATCACGCGCAGGCTCGGTGATGCCTATGTAATTACCGAGGCTTTTTGACATCTTCTGCACGCCGTCGAGCCCTTCAAGCAACGGCGTAGTCATTATCAGTTGAGGCTCGCTCACGCCGTATTCGCGCTGCACCTGTCGCGCCATCAACAGGTTGAATTTCTGATCCGTGCCTCCAAGCTCGACATCGGCCTCAAGCGCCACCGAGTCGTACCCTTGAACAAACGAGTAGAGAAACTCGTGGACGCTGATAGGTGTGTACGCCTCAAACCGCTTCTTGAAATCATCGCGTTCGAGCAATTGCGCCACCGTAGCCGCCGCAGTGAGTCTTATAAAATCGGCCGCCTTGAATTTTGACATCCACTCATTGTTGAAACGAATTTCGGTCAACTCGGGGTCGAGCAACTTGAATATTTGCTCCTTGTAGGTCTCGGCATTTTCGATTATCTGTTCGGTGGTAAGCGGCGGGCGCGTGGCCGAGCGGCCCGACGGATCGCCTATCATCCCGGTGAAATCGCCTATCAGAAAGATCACCCGATGGCCGAGTTGCTGAAAGTGGCGCATCTTGCGGATCAACACCGTGTGGCCTAAGTGCAGGTCGGGCGCGGTTGGGTCGAAGCCTGCCTTGACCCTTAACGGTTTCCCCGTCTTTGCCGCGCGTTCGAGCTTGCTGCGCAGTTCGTTTTCCGGGATGCAATCAACCGTGCCCTTTTTTAAGTATGCGATCTGTTCGTCTATAGTCATGATCAATCAGTAGCCTACGGGAACGCCGCCAAGCCTGGGGTCGGAAGCTCCCAATCTCATTCCGGTTTCAGGTTCTATCATTATGCCTTCGGCGTCGCCCATGTAACCGGGTCTTTCAGAAAAGACGTGACCCATCTTTTCCATCGCCGTCCGCGTGTCGTTGTTCAATCCGTAGGGCTCCCAACGGATTTCGTCCGGCATCCACTGGTGATGAAATCGCGGCGCATCAATCGCCTGCTGTATGTTCATATCGAAATCAATAACGTTGATAATCACCTGTAGGACCGTGTTGATGATCGTAGGCCCGCCGGGACTGCCTATGGCGAAAGCCACTTTGCCGTCTTTCAAAACTATCGTGGGGGTCATCGCCGAAAGCGGGCGCTTGCTCGGCTGGATGGCGTTGTTCTCGCTCTGAAGCAGCCCGTAGGCGTTTGGCACTCCCGGCTTGGATGTAAAATCATCCATCTCATTGTTGAGCAGTACGCCTGTGCCGCGAGCGGTCGCGCCCGACCCGTAACTGTTATTCAGCGTGTAGGTATTCGACACCACGTTGCCTTCCCCGTCGATCACGGTGAAGTGAGTCGTATTCGGTGACTCATAGCCGGTCGGCTTGCCCGCCTTGATTTCGCTGCTCGGAGTCGCCCGGTCTTTCTTGATAGTCTTTACAAGATCGGCGGCATATTTCCTTGATACCAGCCCTTCGAGCGGAACCTTGACGAAATCGGCATCGCCCATAAATTCTGCCCGATCCGCAAAAGCCCGTCGCTGCGCTTCTATCAGTACGTGAAGTTCAGCCGATGCGTTGTGGCCCATCTTTTTAAGGTCGTAATGCTCAAGCATGTTCAGCATCTCGATCAGCGCGGCCCCGCCCGATGAGGGCGGCGGCATGGTGATGATCTCGTACCCTCGATAATTTCCACTCAGCGGTTTTCGCACCGTGGGCTTGTATTCGGCCAGGTCCTTTGCCGTAATCAAACCGCCGTTTTCTTTCATGTCTTTGACGATCATCTCGGCGGTCTTGCCTTCGTAAAATTCGCGCGGGCCGTTCTCTTTCAATCTAGTTAGCGTAGCCGCAAGATCAGGCTGTCTGAAACTTTCGCCCTCTTCATAAGGCTTGCCGTCGCGAAGGAAAATCCTCCGGCTTTCGGGGAATTTCGATAAAAGCCTTTGGCTTCCGGTCAGGCTGCGTGCCGTGTGGTAGTTGACCGTGAATCCTTCCGCTGCAAGCTCGAGCGCAGGCTCTACCACGTCGGCCCATTTGAGCTTGCCGTGACGCTCGAGCGCGAGCGCAAAGCCCGCAACCGACCCGGGCACGCCCACCGCCCTGTATCCAACCGTAGATGCGTCTTTGATGACGTTGCCCTCTTTATCGAGATACATATCGCGGCTTGCGGCAAGAGGGGCTCGCTCGCGGTAATCGATCACTTCCGATGTCCCGTCTGCACGGCGAATCATCATAAACCCGCCGCCGCCTAAATTCCCCGCCGAAGGCCAGACAACGGCGAGCGCAAGCCCTACGGCTACGGCCGCGTCAACGGCATTGCCGCCGCGCTTCATGATGTCAATCCCGACGCGCGAGGCTATTTCGCTCGTAGATGCCACCATGCCGTGCCGTGCGCGAACCGGCTCGCGCTCGTCAGCGCGCGGCGCAACGGGCGCAATCGATACGATCAAGAGAATGAGTGACAAAGCGCAGCTTTTTTTCATAGCCTATACCTTTTATTCTGCGATGCGAGACTGATTCGTGATTCGTGATTCGTGATTTATCAGACTTGCAATTTGTCTATAACAGGCAATCTCCATAAAAGTCACGCATCACGCATCGCGCATCATTCAATTATGTATACATTCCGATGTACCACTTAATCAAACCCTGGCCGATAAAGAGGGCGATAATTGCCGCCGGGCCGAGAAAGACACCAAACGGCAATTCCAGTTTCATGTTGCCGCCCTTGCCCGCTATCAGCAATATGCCAACAAGCGAGCCGAGCAGCGAAGCCAGGAAGATCGTAAGCAGGGTGAGTTGCCACCCGAGGAAGACCCCGACCATCAGCATCATCTTTACGTCGCCCAACCCCATCCCTTCAACCCTGCGCAATCTAAAGTAAGCCCACCTGACAAACCAGAGGCTTCCGCCTCCCGTCAGTGCCCCAAGGGCTGACCCTACAAGAGAGACCGCCCACGCGGGCCACGCACTCAGCCCGAGCATTCTTGCGGTCTGGTCTATGATGATCGGATCGGGCGCGATTGCGCGAAGCGCTAGCAGAATAAAGAAGCCGGGGTATGTGATTGCGTTCAACAGCAGCTTGTGGCGAAGATCGATAAAGACCAGTGGAACGATCAGAGAGACAAATACTATATCGGCAAGCAACATCGGCCAGAAAGATTTTTCATCCGGTAGGAACTGCCCCCTGACCTTGAAAAACAGCGCAAGATAGAGAAATGCGACAAGCAGTTCGACAGCCGGATAGATGGGCGATATGCCTGCGCCGCAATTGCGGCAGCGCCCGCGCAGGATGATGTAGCTCAGCACGGGGATGTTATCGTAAGGCTTGACCTCAGCCTCGCAGTTGGGACAGTGAGAGCCTGGGAAGACTATAGATTCTCGTCTGGGCAGCCGGTATATCACTACGTTTAAGAAACTGCCAATCAACAACCCAAATAGAAATATCGAAATCCCAATAAAGTAATCCGGGAGGTATTCCATCGTCACCTTTCTTGCTACTCGTTTGCTCGATAAAGCTATCGGGGGCGATCCTGAAAGGCAGGCAGCCAGTCATAATTGATTTGCTACCGCCGCTCATCTGGGATTAAATTAGCGCGGCGCGGTATTGTCAAGCTTTAGCCTGATATCCGGTCTCTCGTTTATGAAGATTCTTCAAGTATGCTCCGCAAGCAGGATGGGCGGCGGCGAAGTGCATGTTGCAGGACTCGTACAGGCACTCTCAAGCCGGGGCCATGCCGTCTATCTTGCGGTCAGACCCGGGAGCCCTCTTCGCTTGCCGCTTGCGGGCGTGATTGCATCCTGGCACGAGATGCCGCTTAGAAATTCGCTCGACCTGCCATCGGCAAGAGCCATTACCGATCTGGTAAATGAAAACGGCATAGAGATCGTTCACGCGCACATGGGGAGAGATTATCTGGTAGCTGCGCTCGCCTGCCGCAAGACACCAAATGCCAGGCTGGTTTTGACCCGGCATCATTACCTGCCTCTCAAACGAAATCGGCTCTATCGCTGGATGCTTGAAGATGTCGGGGCCGTCATAGCCGTATCCGAAAGCGTACGCGCCTCCGTGATCGAGCGGCTGGCGCTTCCGCCTGAACGCGTTCGGGTTATTCCGAACTGGATCGACCCCGAGCGATTCCAGCCTATCGAACGCGACGCGGCGCGCGCCATGTTTCAGTTGCGCGCCGGTCTTGTCGTAGCCTGTATCGGTCAGATCACTCACGAGAAGGGGCAGGAAGAGTTTATCCGCGCTGCGGGGCGAATTGCCAAAATACGCAGCGATGTGGAGTTCCTAATAGCGGGGCAGGAAAACCGTGAAGGCAGGCCCTTTACAAACCACCTGATGTCACTCGCCACGTCGCTCGGGCTTTCTAACAGGGTCCGTTTTCTGGGGCAAATTTATCATATACCGGAACTGCTGGCGGCCGTTGATATAGTGGTCGTGCCTTCTTGGGACGAGGGGTTTTCACTGGTCACAATCGAAGCGATGGCGGCCAGACGTCCTGTGCTTGCTACGAATGTCGGAGGCATCAGCCAGATCATCAAAGAGAACGCGACGGGGCTTCTGGTCCCTCCGCGAGACGCAGGGTCGCTCGCAGACAAACTGCTCTGGTTGCTCTCCGACTCCCCCCTTCGAGAGCGGCTTGCCGCGCAAGCACATCGCGATGTTTACCTCCGCTACGGCCGCGAGCATATCATAGACGAAATCGAAACCCTCTACGAAGGGATGAGGGATGAGGGATGAGGGATGAAAAAGAATCTGGCCAATATCTCGATTAATGCGGTTGTCCAGCTACCAATATTAATCCCATCAGTCCTTTTCATCCCTCATCCCTCATCCCTCATCCCTTATTTCATCCTTCATCCTTCCAAAGCTCCCACAGTTTCAGATTCTTGAGGAATGCGTAATGGGCGGCGAAATAGGCGATTGCCAGCCCAGGAAGGCCGTCAAGAAATCCAAGCTTGAAAATATAGGAGCGGATAAATGTAGTGAGGGGTGAGATGAAGATTGATGTCGCGCGCGCGCGCTTGCCTTTCTGGCGCAACTCTTCGGCCGCGAGCGTAGTGTAACGGTCTATCCTCAAGTGATGGTCAGATGCGTTGCGTACGGTGTAGTGCAGAATGTCGCCGTTCAACTTCTCTACATTGCCGTCCACTTCAACCGATTCGTGAACAAACTCGCCGCGCCATTTGCCACGATTTCGGTTGTAGAGTCTGAGCTTATAATCGGGGTACCAGCCGGAATGCCTTATCCAGCGACCAAGATAAAAGGTACGGCGCGGCATCTCAAACCCCGAGGCAGCAGGTTCGGGTTGCTGTTTCATGTTCTGTAGCTCGCGCGCGAGATCGGCAGAAACGCGCTCATCGGCGTCGAGGTTAAAGACCCAATCGTGGCTGGCCTGCGCGGCGGCAAAAGTTTTCTGAGCCGCATATCCCGGCCAGGGCCGTATGATGATTTGGTCGGTAAACTGGCGGGCGATTTCTACGGTGCGATCTGTGCTTTCCGAATCGACTACGATAATTTCATCCGCCCAGAAAAGCGATTCGAGTGCATCCCGGATCGCCTGCTCTTCATTGAACGTGATGAGGGTCGCGCTGATCTTCATTTCAGTGCGGCCCATTTTGTCTCAGTTTACCGGAGGTGTGCAAGCAACTTTATTAGCTTGATTCCTTTAACGAGAAAAATTTGAACAGAGAATCAGCCACGAATTACACGCGCTTCACACAAAATATCCGTGTTTGGTCGTGTTAATTTCGTGGCTGGCTTTCTTATTGGCTCCTGCGAAATCCGCCCTAATTGTCCTGAGATTTCGAATCTCTCATCTGTTTTCTTTGCCTTATCATCAGCCCATCGGGCTCTTCCACTTTGTAAGTGGACGGCACCTCGAAGAGCGAATGATCGGGTTCGGCGCGAGAAATATTCGTCAGCCGATATGTGTGCTCGCCTACGCGAGGGTCTTTGTGTTTGCTGAGCACGATGGTCTGCAACGCCGAGCTATACCACTGCTCGTCTACGATTTCAATCGGGCGATCATTGCCTATCTGGCCAGTGGGGATCGTGATCGTAGTGCGAGTGCCTTCGGCCTCAACGCCTTCGATATTTTGAGTCCCGAGCGATTCGGTCTTTTCCTCAGGCGCAGAAGCCGGTCCCACTCCATCCGGTACTGCATCGGTAGAGGGTCCAGGTCCTTGTGGCCCAGGCCCGTGCATTCTGGTCCTCATTTCAAAGCGGGGCATGGCCATGCCGGGAGGCGGACCGTCATCAGGCAAGGTAATCTTTCGGGCTGTTTGATTACCCGGATCAAGAAAGTAGTGCGTGCTGGTCACCGTATCGTTGATAAAAATCACACGCGAAGGGGCCATATTGGGGCCAATCGGGCCTATTGCGCCAAATGTCTCATCACGACGGGTTCGGCCTTCACTGTCGCGGTACAACAGGATACTGGATGAGTGGTTGATCTGAGTGCCGTCGGCAAGGGTCTGGCTTTGCTCTATAACGGCCTTTGCCGAATAGGGCGCTCCCTTGACTATGCTTTCGCCAAAGCGCATATCGGATGAAAGCATCTTGAAGGCTACGATACCCCTCTCCCGCTCTGGATTACCCTGCGCGTCCTCGGACTTTTGTATCCATACGCCACCATCCGGCAGCACCTTTGCCCGTTGCCGCTCCTGCGCTAAGACCGATACTCCGACCAACTGCGCCACGAGCAGGCAAGCTGCGATTATCACAAAAGATTTCTTTTTTCTCATTGCTGACTCCTCCAGATTCCAAAAATTCGGGCGGCATACTTCCGCCGCGAAACGGTTTAATTGTTATCGGTTTTTTGACTCCCCGTGTCATAAACTAAGCGAATTGCGCGAGCCAACCCGTCATCGCTGATTATTACATCGGCCTTTACCCTTTCGTTCATTCGGTTCACGTTTATCGGTAGCCCGAGCGCAAGCAGCGAGGAGCGAGATACTTCTATGCGCACTATCTGCCCGCTCTTAATCGCCTTCGAATTCGCTACGTAGGTCAGAGGGATATATTCCGTGACTAACTCCGTGGGGGAATCGCGATTCTCTGTTGACGCGGGTCTTGTCGTGGCCGTCAGAGGTTCGGTTTGTTTTCGCCGCTTCCGAGACGCAAATCGGTTGTCTCTCGATGGCTTTTGATCTTCCTGCGCAACCTTTTCACTCTTATCAGTGGTTGAGTGATCGACTCCCGGTTGTTTTGTCTCTTGAGTCGTCGAGGCTGTTGTTTCCCCGGTCTTTGCCGTGTCTGGTTTTGCGTGTCTGGAAGATATAAGACTCCAGATCGCGGGGATCGCGAGCAAGGCCAGAATGACTGCCGCTGCCCAGAAGAGCCGGGCGGGTTTCCGCTGCGGCAGGGGATTTGCAGGCATAGACGCAGAGGCGGCGAGGTCGGCGCGAGCCTCTTTCATCTCGTGAAAAGCAGAAACGAGCGCGCTCTTTACCCGGGCGGATGGACGGCTTGTTTCTGCGCTTGCCGCAAGATTGAGCGCATCGGTGAGCGCCCGCTCATCGGCGAGACGGGCCGCGCATCTCGCGCAACTTCCCGCGTGTGCCAGCCCCCGCTTGCGCGATGTCGCATCCATCAGATTATCGCAGGCAAGCTCCGCGACTACGGTTTCGAAAATCTGGCAATTCATAAAACATACCTCGCCGGGATCGAGTTGCTGAGAGAAGAATCCATCCGCCCCGCCAGGCGCAGCTTTTCGATCAATAGCGCGCGCGCCCTGTGGAGTCGGGAGCGCACCGTGCCCACGGCGCAGCCGAGCGCATCGGCGGCTTCACTGTAATTCATCTCTTCAAGATTACACAGGATGATGACTTCACGGTAATGGACCGGAAGCGAGAGGATTGCTCCACGCACCGATTCGATTATCTCGTTTCGTGTAAGCTCGGTAAGCGGGTCGCAATTCAAAATCATTTTTTCATCCGAACGGGTGGTTTCTTCCTCCGCCGTTTCGTCACTCATCGAGACGAATGCCCGGTCCTTTTGCAGCCGGCGCAGGACTTTGTGTCGGGCGATTCCAAACAGATAGGCAGAGACCGCTCCTCGCGCCGGGTCATACTGATTGCCGTCGTTGATCAAAGCCATGAAGACTTCCTGCGTAACATCCTCTGCGACCGCCTCTGACCCGCTCATCCGCAAAGCGAATCGGTAAATCGCGCCCTGCCGCCGTTCGTAAAGCTCCTCAAAAGCCTGCGCGTCACCGGTCATCATTCGTGACAGCAACAGTTCATCGTTCAATTTTCCTGGCGCTTCAATCATAAATTTAACCGAGCGGCACGAATCAGACAGCCATTACCTTATGCACACGGACGAGCAAAAGAGTTCCACAAAATTTCACGCTTCACCCGCCCCGGCTGAGCCGCTTTGAGCAGTTTTTGGCTGATTTGCAGAAGACGCGGTCCCAAGTAGCAGGGCCGACAGGATACCACAGGCTAACGCGCCCGCCCACAGGACCGAGGCTCCGAATCGCCCGTAAACCTCGGTCCCTATCCACGGACCCAGGGCGAAGGCAATCGCAAATGTCATCACATAAAGGCCCATATATTCTCCTTGCCTATGTTCGGGAGCGATGTCTGCAACATAGGCCGAACCGCCGGGAAAGAGGATCATCTCTCCAAAGGTCCAGACGACGACCGTCGCGGCTACGCCGAGAGTCGAGGGGGTGAAAATGAGTGCCCCAAATCCCGCCCCGCAAAGCAACGCGCCCAACGCCATCGACAGCCTGTGAGACCACGCGGCCATCATCGTGTTCAGGGGGACTTCTATAAGAATTATCAGAACGGTGTTTATCGTAAACAACATGCCGTAGACAGATTCCGGCATCTGTAGCTCTCCCACCAGAAAAAGCGGCATCGAGGCGTTTGTCTGAAAAAAGACCATCTGAACCGGAATTATCCCGGCCAGAAAATAGAGCAGCCGCAGGTCGCGAAAGGCTCCCCGGCTTTTGATCTGCACTTGTTTGTCTGTTTCACCGCTGTTGGCGGAGACTTCCGCCTTTGCCTTACTGCGCCACGGCAGCAAGGCGAGAAATATGCCCGCAATAAGAGATGTAGTCCCATCGAATATGAACAGGGCCGGAAATGAGACGGTTGCAAGAACGCCTCCGAGCGCAGGGCCTATGCTCATCCCGAGATTGACCGCGAGCCGGTTGACGGCAAACGCCGACTTGCGCTGCTCGGGTCTTACGAGGCCGCTGATGGTAGCCATGCTTGCGGGACGAAATCCCTCGTTGATGATGGCCCAGAAGAAGGCGAGTACGAGTATCGCGCTATGGCTTTTGGCCAGTGGGAATATGAACAGGGTTATACCGGAAAGAAATAACGAGAACTTCATTATCCGCAGCGCCCCGATGCGGTCGGAAAGGTGTCCTGAAAGCGGCGCGGTCAAAAGCGCGCCTATGCCGTAGGTTGTAAGCGTAAGCCCGGCGCGGCCCGGAGAAAAACCCAGACTGCGAGTGAGGTAGAGAACGAGGAAGGGAAGCGCCATCGTCCCTGCCCGATTGATGAGCGTGACGGTAAACAATACCCAAATCTCTCTGGGCAGGCTGCCCAATCCACGCCAGGGATTCATATTGATTCGTGGCTCCTTAGAGGTGTGTCCGGTGCATGGTCAAGGATTGGAACACAGCGGGGTTGATTTAACAAGTTCGGCCACGAGAGTGATTCGAGATGTGTGATTTGTGATGCGTGACTTTGAGTCAGATCGCTTGTTTATGATGTATCGCAATCCGTGTAAATCACGAATCACGAATCACGAATCACTCTCACCTGTCGCTTGTTACAGTATTGAGAGGGAAAGAACCACCGTGTCCGCCTGCCGGTTGAGAGCCTTGTGGCGTAGCGGTTGTATCATCGGCGACCGGGAGATGAATTGTAAAAGTGGAACCGGCTCCCTGTTTGCTGACAAGAGTCAGCCTGCCCTGATGCGCGTCTACGATATGTTTGACAATGGCAAGCCCCAGCCCGCTTCCCTTTACATCGTGCACAAGCCCGGTACTGACGCGATAAAACTTTTCAAAGATTTTTTCTCTCTCCTCACGCGGGACGCCTACGCCGTGGTCGGTCACAGAAACAGTAATAAAGCCGTCTTTTTCGCCAAGTTTCACTTCGATTCGATTTGCGGTTCCCGAATACTTAAAGGCGTTATCGAGCAGGTTTATGAATGCCTGAGCTATGGCGTCGGGATCAATTCGAGCGGGCGAAAGTGGGCGGGCGGGGCAATCGTATTCTATTTCAAACCCGGATTGGTTTAGCCGCACTTCAAATGCCCGCAGCGTATCGGTCACTACTTCCGACACATTGGCCCGTTCGAACTGGTAGGTCTTATGGCCCGATTCGATGCGGGAAAAATCGAGGATATTGTTTATCAACTGTGTCAGGCGTCGACTTTCGGTCTCGATATATTCGCCGTATTCGCGGACCTTTTCAGGTTCTTTGACGCGGCCCAGTCTCAGGAATTCGCCGAACACTCTGATCGAGGCCAGTGGAGTGCGCAACTCGTGAGAGACATTCGAGACGAAGTCAGCCTTCATCTGCGAGACCTTCATCTCGCGCGAAGCCGTCTTGAGCGCCATTGCGATCCCTCCTATCACAAGCACCGTCATCAATATTGAGAGCGACAGGTTGAAGCCGAATAGCTGCTTCGCCCATTCCTCTTCTGTCATGTGGAGCATGCCCATGCCCAGTCGCCAGTCGGTAAAGACGAAGGGCAACCGGGCCGAAACCTCGTCCTGCGGGTTTTCGATCTTCTGGTTTGTAAAGATCAGATTGCTGCCTTCATCGCGCAATGCTATCACCGCATCCTGGTAATCGCCGGCAAAGGCTCCGGGCAGCGACTCTTTTATCGCGCCGGGTAGAAACTCCGCTTTGAAATAAGTCGAATCGAGTATCATTCCGGCAACGCCTGCGACCATATGGGTAGTTTCATCGATGATGGGTTTGACGATTATTCTGGCTTCGGGGTCGCGTTCATCCACAGTCAGGCCGGGCGATTCGGGTATCGTCTTTGTAAGGTTGTGAACCAGCCAGGAAGCGCAGGCCGCGTGTGCTGCGCGCCAGTCACGTGATCCCATCTCGCGATGAAGTTTCGGATCGCCCGAGGGGTCGTAAAACACCACGGCTACATAGGACTCGCCCCCCGGATATTGGCCGGTAAATGCCAGAAAAATTCGCCTTGCGCCTTTGAAGCCGTTGTTATCGAAATATTTTGTGGCCTCAGACAGGTTCGGCATGTCCCGGTTCCAGTGGTTGAAAGCTGAGGGCGGCACATTCAGGGTATGCTCTGCGCTTGCCCTGTAAAACCGCTCTGTCTCCGAGGCCACATCAACCAGATAGTTTCGCATATAGTCGCGGCGCGCAATGGGCAAACTCTTCTCAAGCGCCGCAAGCGATCTGTACTGCAATGCGAATATAATGAGCAGAGGCACAGCCGCCGCAGCGAACCCTGCCCATAGAATATGTCGCTTTAAAAAGTTTCGAATCTTCGTCACCACTACCATTCCTTTGCTTGAGCCGTACTATACACCAGATTGCCAAATCAGGTCTTTATGAATGTTAGGGTCTTTTACATCTTTTTGACAAATTTAACCCGATTTTACAAGGTCTTGACCACATTGACATTTGTCAGTAGTAAACTTGCTGCAACCATGTAAATCAAGGAAGAGCACGAACTGCCCCGGCGCTGAGAACGCAAGGCTCAACACGGAAACCTGATATACAGGTAATCTCAGCGTCGCGGCAGTTCCGATTTTGTAACGTGATGCGCTCGCGTGATGCGTGAGAAGTGATCCGTGATTTATGAAGTCAGCCAAAACCTTATCATAAGGTGGTAACCTGTAAGTCACGCATCTCGCATCACGTGAACGCATTACGCAGAGGTAGGAGGAAACACTAGAAATGAGAACACACGCTCTAACCACCATCTGTCTCATCGCTCTGATTCTGTTGGCGGGCGCGCAAACAAACTACGCGCAGATGAAGGCCGCATCGCCTGAGTTGCAACAGGCCGACCAGTTGTTTCAAGCTAAGGACTGGCCCGCCTCGGCCAGGGCCTATGAAGCCATCGTGGCGAAGGATGAAAAGAACGGTATGGCCTGGTTTCGGCTAGGCTATTCGCTTCATTCGATGGGCAAATTCGAAGAGGCGATCCCGGCCTTCCAGCGGGCCGATGCTGTCGGATTCGCTCCCCAGCTTTCGAAATACAATATTGCCTGCGGGTACTCGATGACAAAGGACAAGGATAAGGCATTCGAGGCGCTCGATAAGTTGGTGCAAAGCGGCTATGGGCAGGTCGCTCAGCTAAAATCCGACACCGATTTCGATAACCTGCGCGAAGACCCGCGTTTCAATGAGGTTCTTACGAAGGCCGATAGAAACGCAAGACCCTGCGCCTACAAACCCGAATCACGGCAGTTCGACTTCTGGAAGGGCGAATGGGATGTAAAGAACCCTCAGGGTGCGCTTGTAGGAACAAGCAGCGTTCAACTCATCCTCGGAGACTGCGTCATCTTTGAGAACTGGACCGGACGTGGGGGAGCCATCGGAAAGAGCTTCAACATCTACAACACGGCGAAGGGCAAGTGGCAGCAAACCTGGGTCGATAATTCCGGCAGCGTGTTGGAACTCTTTGGTGATTTCAAAGACAATCAGATGCGGCTACAGGGAGAGTCACTCGCACCTGACGGCAACAAGCTCTCAAATCGCCTGACCTTCTTCAATCAGGGGCCTGACCAGGTGCGCCAGCTCTGGGAGCAATCATCGGATGGCGGCAAGACCTGGACCGTCGCCTTTGATGGAACCTATACCAGAAGAAAAGAATAGTGCAGCGGAAAGGGTAGCCCGCCAAATAAGTATCGGCGGGCTACGGCCAAATCTGCGATCAGAGTTGAGCGCCGCTCTCGTCAGTCTTCCACTGTGTATCCTTGAATGCCTCTTCAATGGCTGAGTTCATTTTTGGCTCCCGATTACAGCGGAGGTTTCTCTCTTAATTGTTCCAGCAAACCAACCCGGGGCAGTCGCCCGATTTATCCTGAAATATTTCCTCTCTCCGATCTATTGACAGACCTGATTACAAATGGCATCAACCTTGCTCCTTGTTTTCATGCTCCGCTTCCTAACCGGAGAATCTGCATCCGGTTAAGACGGCAGGGAGAGAAATTTGTATCAAAATCCGACGAAATCGGATCGCGGTGGAGGATAAATGCAAAAGTTTTTTACATCGTTTGCAACCAAAACAGCCAAAATCATGGGCACTTCCTGGGCCTTTCTGAGCGCAGCGCTGGTCATTGCAGTCTGGGCCGTTACCGGCCCGTTGTTTCACTATTCCGACACGTGGCAACTTGTTATCAATACCGGAACAACGATAGTCACCTTCTTGATGGTCTTTCTCATACAAAATACCCAGAACCGGGATGGCAAGGCGATGCAACTGAAACTGGATGAACTGATTTCTGCCGTCAAGGAAGCCCACAACGATATGATTGACATTGAATCTTTGACTGATGAGCAGTTGGAAGAGATCGCAAAGAAATATAAGAAAGTGGGTCTTAAAGACGACGACGACAAGACCAAGGAGGTTGCTTCGCGTACTGCCGAGCAGGTAGCCAAAGAAACGGTTGAGGATGTGACAGAAAAAGAAATTCAAAAAGTAGCCTAGAGTCGAAGGGTGCAAAATCTATCCGGGTCAAGCCACAGCTCAACGCGATACAGTGTTGATCTGTGGCTAAACTTCGTTCTAATGGCGCTGTCGGCAACTGGTCCGTTCCGGGGGAAGAGTTGGAGGCTGGCAAGCCAACTCTAAATTACTTATGATAGGTTTCAGATCATATCGGGCGCTGGGATAGAGGAAGGTGGAAATGATCGGATTGCGGGTCAGGATAGATTGATATGGCAGTGAAATTCAAAGATTACTATGAAATTCTCGGTGTGGCTCGGACCGCGACCGACACCGAAATCAAAAAGGCTTATCGCAGGCTGGCGCGCAAGTATCATCCTGATGTAAATCCGGGCGACAAAAATGCGGAGGAGAATTTTAAGGAGCTAAACGAAGCCTATGAGGTGCTCTCAAACCCGGAGAATCGCAAGCGATATGACGAGCTTGGGGCGAATTGGAAGGCTGGCGCAGAATTCACACCGCCCCCTGGCTGGGGGGGGAATGTACGCGTAGATTATGGTGACTTTGGCGACATATTCGGTGGCGGTCGGGGCGGCGGCGGGTTCAGCGATTTTTTTGAAACGCTTTTTGGGGGCAGGGGCGCGACTCGCGCGGGGCAGCAAATGTCTATGCGCGGGCAGGATATCGAAGCCGAGATCGGGCTGTCACTCGAAGATGCAAACTCCGGCGGCACGCGCAACATAGCTTTTCAGGCCACCGAGCGATGCCCGACCTGTGGAGGGACAGGCGTAATAGACGGGAGAGTTTGCCCGACCTGTCGCGGGGCAGGGCTGGTCGCTCGCCAGAAATCACTCGACGTTAATATCCCGCCGGGTGTGCGTGAAGGCTCGATTATCAGGCTTGCGGGGCAGGGGGAGCCGGGGAGCGGCGGCGCGCCCTCGGGCGATCTGTTTTTGCGCGTGAGGCTCGAACCCCACCCTCTTTTTGCAATCGCGGGTGATGATGATATACAGCTTGATCTGCCCGTAGCCCCCTGGGAAGCGGCGCTGGGCGCAAGGGTGAATGTGCCTACGCTAAATGGCCCGGTCGAGATGAAAGTTCCCGCAAACTCGCAAGGCGGTCAGAAACTCAGGCTCCGTGGGCAGGGATTGAACAAACGAAAAGGCGGACGCGGTGATCTCTATGTAAAGCTCAAGATAGTCAACCCGCCCATCCTGACCGATGAAGAGAAGAGCCTGTTTGAAAAGCTTGCCGCCCAATCCGAATTTGATGCGCGCGATCTGATCAAGGGGATGAGAAAATGATCCCCTCCGCGTCTAAAATGCCCCGCCCAATATCACAGGACGAAGCGGGTCAGAGTCGTAAGAGGTGTAGAAATTATGAGCAAGGCTACGGAAGCGCAATTGATTCGCTGCCAGAACTGTGGCGCTACAAATCGCGTCCCGGTTGAAAAATTGAACGAACGAGTCCAGCCCGTCTGTGGGCGCTGTAAACAGCCGCTTACAATGAGAACCGGCCCCGTGACAGTAACAGACGCAAACTACGAAACCGAGGTCGCAGGCGCATCGCTCCCGGTCCTTCTGGATATGTGGGCCGCGTGGTGTGGTCCCTGTCGAATGCTTGCGCCCATTATTGACCAGTTGGCGACAGAGCTTTCCGGGCGCGTGATTGTTGGAAAGCTGAATGTTGATGAGAGCCCTGTGACCGCCTCGCGATTCGGCGTCCGCAGCATTCCCACCCTCCTGATAATAAGAGATGGTCGCGAGGTTGATCGCATCGTGGGCGTAGCGCCAAAACAGTTGATACTGGAAAAGCTACTGTCCGTGCTTTGATGCAGGCCGTATTTGAGAATCCCGGGAGAAATGGTTTGAAAAATATCTTCCCTGACCTCGCATCTGGCATTATTTTTTTTCTTATGGCTAATTCAATCACAATGTATGCGCAGGAACCGCCGGAAGAAAAGGGAAAGCCTCGCAAACCCGATCTAGTCGAATTGATCAAAGTCGATCCCTCAATCCGCCTCGATATAAGGTATGCCACTTCTAATAATTTCCTGGGCCGTCCGGTCTATGAACAGGCGCGAGCCTTTCTACAGCGTCCGGCGGCGCAGGCGCTTGCTCGCGCAAATCGCTCGCTCAGGAAACAGGGATATGGATTACTGATATTCGATGGTTACCGGCCCTGGAGCGTGACCAAAATATTTTGGGATGCCACACCGGATGACAAAAAGGATTTTGTAGCCAACCCGGCGCAAGGGTCTCGTCATAATCGCGGATGCGCTGTTGACCTGACTCTGTTCGACCTGAAAACCGGCAAAGCGGTCCAGATGCCGAGCGAGTATGACGAGATGTCTGAACGCTCTCATATCGAATATGCCGGGGGCAGCGACCAGTCGCGACATCTGCGGCGCGTGTTGCGAGATGCCATGGAAGCCGAAGGGTTTGCCGTATATGCGCCCGAATGGTGGCATTATGACTATAAGGATTGGAAAGAGTATCCCGTGCTCGATATCAATTTTCGAGACATCAAATAGGTGGTTTTAACGAGTCTTATACATTTCCTTGACTGAATGGTGGAGGAGGTGGGAGTCAAAGTTAAAGATTAGTCACCCGACCGAGTGTGCGTGGTTTGATCTGCTCGAATCCCTGCACCGGTAAGAATTACAAACATTCATCAGGTCCCCGACAAGAGTGTCGAAGTCAAAAGGTTTGAACATCGCTTTATCAGCGCCCGCTTCTATAGCCATTCCTGCGACGCGCTCGCTGTAGGCAGTCATTACGACAATCGGGACACAGTTAAAACTCTCATGCGAGCGCAATTCCTTTATCATCTCTACGCCGTTCATCTCAGGCATATTTATGTCGGTAACGATCAGGTCTGGTTGTTCGACAACTGCGCGGTCAAGTCCCTCACGACCATCTTCGGCGGTAATGACATCATAACCTTCCATGCTCAATAGCGTAGCCAGCATCTCTCTGGCATCGTCATTATCTTCAACTATGAGCAGTTTCCTCAACATGGTACTCTACCGCTTGCAGACAGAATCGAACCCCGCAAAACGCTGTAATTCTGCCCCTCCTTGCATCATCTCGCCCATTCAAGCATGAGATATTAAACGCAATCTGTGTGCCAGCAAGAGGAGGCCATTTTTGCAAATATTGGCGGTATTCAGCCGATTTCGAGAGAAATTTTCAATTTGAGATTCAATAAAGCGGAGGGAAACAGGTCACCGGAGTCAGTGTATCTCTCTTGTGCGTCTTCGAACGTAGTCCATCAAAATGTACTGGCCAAGCGTGAGAGTGGTCGTGAAATAAGCCTTGCCTCGACAGATTTCAGTGACTTTCCTTACAAAATCAACCAGATAGTAATCATCGGCCAGCATGAAGGTATTTATCATAATCCCGCTGCGGCGGCACAAGGCTACTTCTTTGAATGTCTCTTGCAGGATTTGCGGGTCCAGCCCCATTGAGTTCTTGTAGATATGTCCGTCTTCAAGGGTGAGGGCCGAAGGTTTCCCGTCGGTTATCATGATGATCTGTCGCATGTCTTTACGTTGCGACATAAGGATGCGGCGAGCCAGTCTAAGTCCCTCACGCGTGTTCGTGTGATAAGGGCCTACCTGAGCGCGCGCAAGCGTAGAAAGAGGTATCTCTTCGGCTGAATCGTGAAAAAGGACTACGCGAAGTGAATCGCCGGGAAACTGAGTCCTGATCAAATGTGTCAGAGCGAGCGAGACGCGCTTTGCAGGCGTAAAGCGGTCTTCTCCATAGAGGATCATCGAATGCGAGCAATCGAGCATCAGAACGGTGGCGCAGGAGCTTTGATACTCTGTCTGATGTACCATCAAATCGGAGTATTCAAGATTAAGCGGGACACCCAGACCCTCGCGTTGAATAGCCGATTTCAATGTGGCATTCACGTCGAGGTTCAGCGTGTCGCCAAACTCGTACCGGCGCGAGACCTCATTCGCTTCAATTCCGGTTGAAAGATAGTTGGTATCGTGACGACCAAATGAAGATTTGCCGAGCGAGGCTATCAATTCCTTTAGAGTCTTGTAGCCGAGAAAATCAAGCCCTTTATCGGTAAGCTCGAACTTGATGCTTGACTCGGCGCCACGGCCTACCTGCCCGCCCTCGGAGGTCGGGCCTGTTTTCTGAGGTTGCGATTCTTCGCTCAATGTGAGATAGCCTTCTTCGATGAGCCGTTCGATCAAACGATCCACAAGCTCTTGCATACGTTTGGCATTCAACCGCCCGTCCGCATCGCTCATCTGCGCGATCTCCTCTTCCGACAGCAGGCCCCCTTCCAGGAGCGCCCGCATAATCTGTTCGCGCAGCGATTCAAGCGAATTCTCGCGGTCGTTCCAATAACGAGAATAGTAGTCCTCATATCCGCTCTGAAGAAGAAAATCTGCGAGCCGTTCAAGCAGGTCTTCGAGACGGAACGATTCCCAGTCTATGCCTTCCCATTTTGAATACTTCGTATAAGCCATGATGATTCACTATTTGAAGCGAGATCCGTGATGCGGGAGTGATGCGTAATGCGTGATTCGTGATCCGGCAGGCTTGCCGAATTTCATCAACAGGCGACCTGACTCAAAGTCACGAATCACGAATCACGAATCACTCATCATTTTCTTGATCGCAGACTGCCGACCGTGAATGCGTGTCTCGCCGATTCGGGAACCGGGCTTGAAGAGGGCGGCTCAGATTGTTGGGGTGAGGGCGAATCACCTCCGTCTGTTGCTCGTTCTTCTACAGTCAACAGGTCGCCCGAAGAGAATAGATAGGTTCGCAGATACACGTCCCATTGAGGGTCACGGCGTCGAATCCATTCAAGCAGCATAGCGGCGTGCTCTTTCTCTTCCTTGGCGTTATGACCGAGGAGACGGCGTAATTCATCGTCATCGGTCACATCCATTCGCTGAGAGTACCAATCCATCGCCTCAAGCTCTTCCATGAGCGAGTGGATAGCCCGTGACATGTCACGGGTTTCGGGTTTCAGCATCTCATATGGTGCGTGCCAGGCTATCGGCATTCTGGTGCTTCCTTTCTTTTCAGGTATAGGTTCAATTTATTCTTCGCGAGCGATTAAAGCTGTCGTATGTGCGGCTGCGAGTCTCCTGCCTTGCCGCCGCGTAGCCGCGCTCCTCGCTGCGGCTGATCTTTTTTTGCGCGTGTAGACCTTCAAGGATCATCTCGCAGACAGAGACCATAAGCGCAGGCTGGGATTTGTCGGAAAGACCGGATTGGGCCGCCGCGCTCAGCAATCCATCGACGCGGCGAAAGGATTTTAAGCAAAGGTCGGAACTGTCCAGATCGCTCACCTGGAGCGTCCCGCCGTCGTTGAACCACGTGATAACCTTCGAGCAATCTATATGATCAAAATAATCTTCAAACGTCTTTCCAACGGCGGTCTTTATCAATTCGCGGGCGACCGCCGTTGCGCCGTGTTGCTCGCCTTCATATTCGAGTTCGAGCTTTCCCGTAATCGAGGGCAACGCGGCATATATGTCGCTGATGCGAGGCACTATCGCGGGTTCTTCGGTGATGAGTCTTCTTCGCTCGGCATTTGAAACCACGTTTTCTAACACCGAAATTGGGAGCCTCTGACTCACGCCGGACCGCTTGTCCACCCGCTGATCCGAGCGCGCTTCAAAGGCGATCTGCTCGACAACACGCATTATAAACTCGGGCAGGTTTATCTTTTCGGTGTCGCGCCCAAGCCACGCCTCCTGACGAGTTATCTCGATTCCTTCTTCAACAGTCGCCGGATAATGGGTGCTGATCTCAGAGCCGATTCGATCCTTGAGCGGAGTGATGATCTTGCCGCGAGCGGTGTAGTCTTCCGGGTTGGCCGAAAATACAAGCACCAGATCGAGCGGCATCCTTATGGGGTAGCCTTTTATCTGAACATCGCCTTCCTGCATGATGTTGAAAAGCCCTACCTGAACTTTACCGGCAAGGTCAGGCAGCTCGTTGATAGCGAAAATGCCGCGATTGGCTCGCGGTAGCAACCCGTAATGAATAGTCAATTCATCGGAAAGCAGATGTCCTCCCCGCGCCGCCTTGATAGGATCGAGATCGCCTATCAAATCGGCGATGGTCACATCCGGGGTAGCGAGCTTCTCGACATACCTCATCTGGCGTGGGATAAACGTGACGGGCGTATCATCGCCTGTGGATTCGAGCTTTAACCGGCACGCTTTGCAGATAGGCGCATAAGGGTTATCGTTTATCTCGCATCCTTCGATCACGGGAATCGCTTCATCAAGCAGATTCACAAGCTCGCGCAGTATGCGGCTCTTGGCCTGACCGCGAAGCCCGAGCAGGATAAAGTTATGACGCGACAGCAGGGCGTTTATAATCTGAGGTGTGACCGTATCGTCATAACCGACGATGCCGGGAAATATCTTTTCGCCCAGCCGGAGTCTGGCTATGAGATTTTCGCGCATCTCGTCTTTGATCGAGCGTTTTGAAAGCCGCGCGGGACTGAATTCGCTGCTTCTCAACTCGCCGATAGTGCGTGGCATCTGCATAAATAATTACCTCTAAATTGAAAAGGGAAAAGACCGGGCGAATCTTTACTCGCCTACATGGTTATAACTTTACCGAAGCCATCTGTAAACCCGAATGACAGTCGCAAAGAAGCAGGGCGTGAGGATAGAGGCAATTCCCGGTCTGGAGTCAGATTTCGGCAATCAAAAAAGCCTCTCACCGAGAGGCTTTTGCGTGTCTGGAAATTTTGTCTGAGTTCTTGTTTTAATTATCATCTTTGCCGAAGATTTTCTTGAAGACGCGAAGGAACCCGCCTTTCTTCTTCTTGTCTTTCTTGTCATCATCTTTTTTCTTGCTGGCCGCATCTTTTGCGTCGGCCTTCATCCTGGCTGATTCGCGTCTGTCGTCCTTCTTGGCATCGGCTGTCGGATCACCCGACTTCGCATCGGAATCTCGCGTATCGCTCACGGTCTTCACATCGGTGGATGGTTGAGGTTTTTTCGGCACGGGAGGAACAAGGGCCGGATCATTGCTCGGGTCGAGGGCCTTCTCTTTCTCTTCCTCTTCCATTGCGGCGGCTTTCGGAGACTTCGAGGCGGTGTTGGCATTCTCGTCTATAGTATTGGGTACGACCTTTTCTTTCTTAGGCTCGACCAAAGTCGTATCTTCGGCGAGCATCTGAGAATCGGTGTTTGAATCGACAGCCTGTTCCGTGGAAGAGGGCTCGGCGCTTGCGCTCGCGTTTGGATTCGAAATCGGCGCTGGCGGCGTAGATGACGTTGCCGGGGAAATTTCTGCTCTGGGTAGTGAGAATATGGTTATAGCCGAAATGACGAGCGCTCCAAGCAGCAATCCTACTCCAAGCATTGACCATAATTTATTCGGGTCGCGAATGGAAGAGACGCCGTCGCGGTTCAGCCGCGCGCCATCCAGATCGCAAAACTTGAAGTCGTCTGCAAAAGATTCGTTACACTCTGGACATACTTTCATATCATTACTCCCAGGTTAATAGTGTATTTGCTTGTTGTTGTTGCCCTCTCATTCTATCATCTAACGCGCTTCTATTCAAAGCGCAGCCCTCCGGGCCAACAGGGCCAGTTCGTCTCGTCAGGCTCCTACGAGTTCTGCAATCAAATTCATGTCTCTGTCGTCGATGCTTATAAACTCGACCCCCATACCTTTGTCGGGGACAACATAACGAATCAGGGCCGTTACTTTAATTCTATGTCCGGGGGTCAGAGCGAACTCCATTTCAACTACGCTGCCCTCGTTCGCCACGGGATATTCGATGTAAGCTCCGCCCGGGCTAATATCGAGTAGCCGACTCGCCGGTTCCGGGTTTGTGACGTTCAGGTAAGTGACAGGCCTAAGCAAGGCAATTCGCCTGAAACGTCTGCGGTCTATAATGCTCAAAACAAATTCCTTCCTCTTCTGATCGTAAACTCCAAACTCGCAAGCTCTCCGCACCACAAGGCTCAAAAAATAAAAAAGCCCCGAAAAATCGAGGCTTTCAACAAAAGGAGAACACTTTTTATGACCTCGCCCTGTAGGATGATTCGAGGCCAGGGAAGGGTTCGCCAGCATGATTACAAATTCGTTGCGAGAACCTGTTATAGAGACTGGCGACCGTCGGTTATCTTTCGAGTCCGGCGCTAAGCGTCATACATCGCCGCGAGAAGGCACCCACGGGCAGTCGCGGTCAAAGGCTCTTCGGCCATACGAACCTCTGAAATCGCGAGAGGGAATCCGTCGCGTTCAAGCGTCTGGCGGAACTTATCGAGAAAGCCTTTGGGCTTTGCCGTTCCGCCACTTAGAACTATGGGAATAGCCTTCTCGATTCGAGGCAGATTCTTTGTCTCTGCAAGCGAGTTTCTGAGCGATTCAACAAGCGAAACGATCACATTGTCATAGTAGACGTGCAGCGCCCCCTCGTATTTGTCCCTGGGCTGGCGCGAAAGATCGAGACTCTCTTCCTTGATGACGCGGATTCGAGTGGCCACCTCACCCGTCACAGATGCCACGCTCTGATCTATGTAGTCGCCCGCTTTGGCTATGGAGTATGTCGTCACGGGTATGGACATGAAAGCCAGACAGACATTGCACATGCCGCCGCCGCAGCTAACGCCAATGCCGCTGAAATTCTCTTGTTCAAGCTCGGCAAAAACGACGGCCAGTCCTTCGTTGATCGCTCTGGCATTATAGCCCATGCCCTGAAATAGATCTTTGAGCATGGCCTCGTGATAGACCAGATCGGTCGAACCCGATTCGCGCAGCGGGCCGGGCACGCTGAAGACCAGATTGTCGTCGTTTTTGCTCTTCTTCAGCAGTTGTTGAACGATGGCCTGCATGACGGAGAGTGAATACTCCTCTTTGGGGTTTATCGTGCCGTTGAGCATCGGGCGGTGGACTTCCGAGTTGAAGAAGCTTGCGAAGCGTTCGGCTTCGTTACCGTAAATTTGCAGGCGCTGATTGCCGTTGAGTTGATAGGTGACCTTGTTTTGTTTGAGTATGTTTTCGGTAAACTTCGAGTAGGGAACCGTGATAAACGCGTTCAGCTCGGTACGGGTATTGATCTTGTCTGCCTGACCGTTTGCCAGCACCAGGCGGCTGGTTCCTACATCGAGACCCAGGGCCGAGCCTTCACTCTTCGCGGCCTCATCATTTGCGTTTTCTTTCTCTTCTTTCTTGTTCATTTCTCCTCCAAAATTTCTCTCGTTCAATTCGAGCTTGAGGGGCTCGGTGTTCAGGCTCGCAACTATGTGTCGAGTTGCCTTCAATCTAACAGCCTTGCCTGCCGGAATCGGTTTCGGGGGAAGCCCAGCTGCTGCGGCGGGCAAGAAGCCCTGCTTTTTCGGTTTTAAGGACAGGCGGCCCAGCCCGCGTATATTGATGACGTTGTCAGCACTTAACTCATTCTTGATCGTCTCAAGCGTTGAGTGTACGCCGCGCGAAGCCGCCCGGCGCGATAGTCCTGTGCGTCTTGCGGCCTCGTTGATTAAATCCCTCTTGTTCATAACAAACCGTGATTCGTGATTTGTGATGTGTGATCCGTGATGGCCGCCTGTTAAAGTCTACCTGCAAGCCCTCTATATTACGCATCACTTACCACATATCACTTACTTTCAAGCCCGCGTTCTTTATTATAAACGAGTTGATAGATCTGTTGTTGAGCGCGACGCTCCTGTTCGACCGTCTTGCCCTCGCCTTTCGCTGCGGCTTCAAGTCTTGCATCTGCTTGATCCAATCCTTCCCATTTCTTCCCACCTGCTGCCTGAATGTATGCCTGATCGTAAGCAAACCCCAGATGAGAAATGGCTATAAGCTCAGACTTGTATTTGTCTTTTAGGCCCAGAGCTTCGAATGGGAAATTCGAAACCCAGTCCGTGTGATAACCCATCAAATTATTCGATGGATTTACCGAGACCAGTCCGTGAGTCACACAGTTTGTATCTTCTATCGCGTACCGCGAGCGCAGGACCGCCGTCAGCACCCGCGCCGCATATATCTGCGCTTCGTTTATGCCGTCGGCCCCCAGTGCTTCGCCCGCTTTCGACTGGCCTTCAAAACAGACTCCTATAAAGCTGGGGCTGAGGTTTACATAAACGCTCTCGCCGTCGCTCCAGACCGAATTGCCCGCGTGGTTGGCGGTGTACTCGTCTCCGACGATGCGATAGGTTCTTCCGAACCTGTCTATGAGGTAGTTATAGAGTCTGTTTTCGCGCACGTATTCAAGCAGGGCGCGTGATCTGGTTTTCAAAGATGCGTTGTAATGATCGGCAAACGGAAGCAGATCGCTTTCCGATACGTGATAGAGTATCCCGACAGGCTTTGAAAGCGTTTCGGCTTCGTCCGACCCCTTATTGAGCGCCTGTAAAGAGAACCTGTAGAAATTGCGTTCAGGCCCGATGGTTTCAAACTCCGTCAGCACGCGAGCGCCGTTGCTGTAAAACTCGTAGCCCTCGCCCGATTCGGCAAGCCAGACCTTTTCAAGAGTGATACCCGCTTCTGTCCCAATCGCCTCGACCGCCTTCACACCATCCGGCCCGACAAGGGGAGACGACTCTGCGGGCGGTATTATCTGCGCCTCGGTCCTGCTGGCAAGGCTGCTCACAAGCCTTGAACCCGTGTAAATCAGTCCGAGGAAGGCTGAGATGGCAAAGACCGCGCATAAAGCATAGAGCGCGTACCGGATTTTGTAGAGCAGGGAAGTCAGGCGAAAGGCGAGTGGCGCTCGCTGGGTTATCGGCAAAACCCTCGATAGCTCGACAATCAACTTCATTCGTTCAGGCAGTGACCCGAGCAGTGGAATCCGCATCATCAAACCGGAGGGCGGCTCTGCCTTCAACGCGCTATTTAGAAACTTCAGCCGCTGGACCGGCGATTCTATAAATCTGGAATACCGGTCAACGAGCTTTGCATACCTGATGTTCTGCGGTTTGAACTCGGACATCTCTTCAGAGTCCTCATGCTCGCTGGCTAAGGCTTCTCGTAATTACAAATAATAAATTTGGCGCCTACGTTCCCGGACTTTACGCGTGTCTCATACTCTGCGGCAAACCGTTTTGCTTCTTCCTGGCTGACAAATCGACCTACACGCACCCTGTACCATCTTCCCCGTGTTCCGATCTCCGCGCTTGTGACGTAGGCGGGAACGCCAGCGGTTTTCAAACGCTCTGCAAGCTGGTTTGCCTCTTTTTCATCCTTTGAGGACATCGCCTGCAGAGAGTAATTTCCCTTCGCAGAAATATCTTTTTGATCCGTCTCTACAGATGGATTTTTCGCGTTTTCGGGTTGAGTAGCACCCTCTGGCGGGGTCGCCATCGCTTTATGAGCGGCAGCCGTGTCTTCGGGCTGAGGAGTATTTTGTACTTCGGCGTGAGTGATCAGCGCATTTTTCGCATCATCGGGTGTGACCGCCGTCCGGGTCGTCTCTTCGCCGCTGTCAGAGTAGGAAAGCAGCGAATAGCCAACGGCTATCAAAGCCAGTAGCAATATGATCGCTCCTACTATCCAGACCCGGGCAGATTTTGACTTCGACGATGGGTTTAACAAGATCGGATACTCATTGCGAGAATAATCCCAGGCAGGCAGCGGGTCTTCCCAGGGGTCAACCCCTTGAGCTTGATCGGTCACAATCATGTCGGAACGGGCGGCCTCGGTTTGAGTGTCGAGGAGTGGAGAATTTTCGACCGTCTCCCCCTGACCGTACCCGACCGGCGAAAGATCGTCCGGCGGAGTGCGGAAGACATCGCTTGAGACAGTCTCATCCTGGCTTATTTGCGGCCCTTCGCTCGCGTAAAAGATCGGCTCAGGTTCGGCCTCATTATTGTATTCCTGGAAAAGTGGTTGCTCGTCCGTATCGGCAGATACATCTTCGGAGTGGGCCGTGATTCCGATTGCGGCAGGCTCGATATCCGAAAAAGTGAGAGTAGACGAATCCGCCAGAACATGTGCTCCGGGGAGCATACGGCACACAAGCGCCCTACATTCTTCACACAACCTGGTAGGGGTGGAAGCAAGGCGGTTATCAACCGAAGCAGGAGTCTTGCATAAAGGGCAAACCTGGTATTTTGCCTCAGTGTTCATGTCTGTACCCTTCTGACCTGTGACTTAATGTCAAATCCAATGGAAAGCTACTGCGCCCGGTCTGAAGACGGCACAAGCGTTTTTCAAGCCGGTCAATCTTCTGAGTTTTCAATCGATGTCCTTGAAAAGGCACCTTTTACGGGGGGCAGAAGCTTAGGCGGTTCGATTATAGCACAGGGCATGTGATTTACAAGACCATCTTTCAAGATGACCGAATAAGAGCCACATCCTGAAAAATCTGATGCATTGGATGTCAAATTCCCGAGAATGATTTTGCGGCAAGGATGGCAATATATGTCTCAATCTCTTCGCGATCTTCATCATCTAGGCTCAAAAACTCCACGCCAAGCCCCTGCCCTTTTTTTGTGTAACAGACCCGCGAAACGGCGATAACCCTGTGCTTGTTGGGCAATTCAAACCGCACGACCATGCGGGTTCCTGCGCGAATAGGCTCGTCTGTGGAAATAAACAGTCCGCCGGTGCTTATATTGGCCATGTTCCTTCTAACGCGAGAGGGGCCGCTGCTGCTGTTTGTAAGCTCGTATTCGACCTGCGCCGTCATTGGCGCTCGCTCGAACCGCCGTCGCTCGAGTTGCGCAGAACTTTTCATGTCGCTCCTTATGCTTTGATCTTTGCCTTTCGGGGGCATAGAACATACTCCCATCTGCCGGAATCTTCAAACAAATATCAATAATACCGATTGCCCGTGGGGGAATAAGTACACCTGCAATACCGGGCTGAGTCTGCTCTTACATTTACACAGGTTGGATGTGGTTGACAAGTTGAAAACCACCCGATTGCAGAGACTAAAATCGCCCGCCATTTACGTCTCATTCTATTCTCAGATTGATATTCCCGAGATCAGAGCCAATCACTGATTACTCGATAAAAATACTTGGCCTGCTAAGCGGCTTTGGAACCTGTTTCTCGCAAACCCGCCCGCGTACCCTAAGCACTCAAAGGACGCCAGGCTTTTCCTGAAAGCAATAGGTGGTTTCCTGTGATCTCAGCAGCAGATCAATATGAGAATTGTAAGGCCCTGTAAAGAAAAGCCGCAGCGCATATGTGTCCGCTGCGGCTTGATTCGCAAAGAGGGAGAAAACTTTTCGATCTGAATGATTTAGACCGCGTCAGTCAACTGTGACTTCGATCTGCTTCGGTTTTGCTTCTTCTTTCTTTGGGAGCCTCAGACGGAGCACTCCATCCTTGAACGCCGCGTTTATCGACTCAATATTGACATTTGACGGCAGAGTGAACGATCTATAGAACTGGCCGTAAACGCGCTCAACGCGGTGATAGCCTTCGCGCCGGTCTTCGTTTTCCAGCCTTCGCTCGCCTGATATCGACAGCACGTTATTATCGAGATTGACCTTGACATCCTCTTTGTTGATCTCCGGCAGATCAACCTTGATCAGAAATGAATTCTCATCCTCGTATATGTCTACTGACGGGGTCCAGGTATTTAGAGCCGTGCTCTCCCCGGTTGTCTTTCCAAGGCTTCCCTCGAATAACTCATTGATGTTTCGTTGCAGGTCGAACAATTCCCGAAAAGGGTCTATGCCTCTCAGACTGCGATAACCTCGCATTGGAGATCTCTGTATTCCAGCTACTGCCATGATCTTTTCCTCCTATCAAAGAAATTTCTCTTCTATGCCAGGCCTTGAGAATAACCTCGGTTTAATCTCACTCTCACTGGCTGTCATTATCGTATGATGATTTATGATAAAATCTGAGTGTTTTTCTGTCAAGTATTTTTTATAAAAATATGCAGATTTTTTAATGTTGCATTGCAGAGAGAGTAGTAAATGCTTTAAACAAAGCGTTTCAACATTTCTTGCGAGTGCTGAGGGAAGTTTTAATGAGGAAGGCTTACGGGAGTTAAAATGCCGGAAAAAAAGATTAAGCAATTTCCTGCAATGGAGCAAAAACTGGTTGTAATGGTAATACAGAATGGTATAATCCGAGACGCGTCATAGTGGGTTTCATTTAGTCGTTGGGTCAAATCCGGGATTTTTCCAAGTATTAATATCTAATTTTTTGGCCGTTGAATGATTCAAGGTCATTTCAGGCCGGGTCGTAAAGGCAAGCGAATCATTGATTGACTGGTCGAATTGTTTGGATGGGCGGTAATCCGGGTTAGCAGACAATCTTTATTTAGGGAAAATGATCTGGCATGGATGTGGGGCTTTTAGCAATCGGCGTAGCTATATTGGGGCTTATTTTATTGAGCCTGTGGGTTGTTTTCTACCAGATGATCAAGCAGCAGGGGCGGATATTGCTCCGTTTAGATGAGATAGAGCAAAGGCTTGGACAGGGAAATACCGGCATCTTTACTGCGAATGTTCAGCTAGAGGGTATGTCATCCGCCAGATCGGGGTTGGAGATAGGAACAAGTTTTACCCCTTTTGAGTTTCCTGATCTCGACGGAAGGATGGTGTCGCTCGAGGGGTTTCTAGGCAAACAGGTACTGCTGATTCACTGGAGTCCCGTTTGCGGATTTTGCGATCTGATTGGGCCGGATTTGGCTCAATTACAACCGGCTTTGAGCGACCGCAAAGTGCAGATGTTGATGGTGAGTTATCAGGATGCGGCCTCAAATCGCTCATTTGCCGAAGAGTACGGTCTTGAATGTCCAATTCTCCTTATGGATGAGTCTGAGTCGCTCGGTTCATTTCAGGAGTTGGGTACTCCGGTTGCCTATCTGCTCGATGAAAAGGGGAGGATATCCCGCCCTCTGGCGATAGGGTCTGACGAGGTTTTGAACCTGGCGCGCGAAGCGGCCTCGGGCAAATCCGACAAGAAGGGGTTGAAGGGTTTTCGCCCACTCGAAGAGAGCCGTATCGAGCGAAGCGGGCTCAAGGCTGGAACAATCGCCCCCGGGTTTGAACTGCCTGATCTGGATGGTGGCACTGTCACTCTCGAACAGTTTAAGGGGAAGCGTGTGTTACTGGTTTTTTCTGATCCGAATTGCGGCCCGTGCGATCAGCTTGCGCCCGATCTGGTTCGCCTATATGCTCAACGGCGCGATAGCTCTATGGTCATCGTCATGGTTGGGCGCGGCGACCTGGAGCAGAACCGGCAGAAGGCAGAAAAATTTCATTTTGATTTTCCTGTTGTTGTTCAACAAAAGTGGAAGTTGTCAAAAGAGTATGGTATATTCGCCACTCCCGTCGCCTTTCTGATTAATGAAGACGGTATATTGGCAAGGGATGTTGCAACCGGGGCAGCGGAAATTTTAATGCTGGCTCGAGAAGGACTGGCTGTAGGAAAGGAGAAAGTTAATGGCCGAGCTGTTTGATAAAATATCTCGTATCGTAGCGAGTCAGGTTCCAAGGCGGCAGGCGCTCAAATTGATGTTCGGCGCAGTTGCCGGTAGCGCTGTGACTCTTGCATTGCCTGGGCGTGCTAAAGCTGTAACCTGTCCCAACCAATTTATAGCCAACGGTGTGGCCTGTTCCAGTACTGCCGCTGCGGCATGCACTCAGGCCAGGATAAACGCGATGACGATTGCCCAAAACAGATGCGCACCTAACTGCTCGCCGACATGCGATTCAGGTACGTGCAATACATCTATTAGTGGTGGTCAAACTTGCGGCTTTGCCACATTCAGATGCACATGCACTCCGGGGAATCCGTCTATGACCGTTCCCAGATAGCATCATTAATCTGACAGGGCAGGCATCTGTAATCAGATTCGAATATTAAATGCCCGGATTGGGAGAGTTTGCTTCGGACAGCGCAGTATACATAGTTCATGGATTATTGTCCGGTGCGGCCCCTGCAGATTTTTGATAAATCCGGCGCTGCGATTTGTACACGACCGCGTCAGATAGTCAGTGACGGGAGGCAATTCGTAGCGACTCACGATTGATTGCTCTGTTAAACAGGCAGGGCTGAAAATGAAGGACACAAAGAAACCTTAATGGAAGCCATAAGGGCTTTGAGGTTCTTTGTGTCTTTCTTGTTTAACAACGACCTACTTCGCGCAAAAAAAATCAAAGAAACCTCCGAATTTTAGAATGCGCCTTGGCAATTGAGGAAGTAAACATAGCTGTTGCGAGCAATGAAAGGAGATTGCCGTCCGGCAAGAAAGACGGCAACGCGCCGCTCCCGTTTCGAGCGGCGCGTTTGCTGGACCGGATAGTTTTTTTCTCAATGCTCGCGCTTATGCCTCTTGTCGCCGCTCCTTATGGCTCGGCCGAAGAATGGTGGAAGGCGTCATTTGAATGCGCGATCTTTGCGCTTGCGGCGCTCTCAGGGATTGAATGGCTTCTCAGCGCGAGACGGGAAGCGAAACACCTTCGTCTGCTGCTTCCGCTTATTCTTCTTCTTGTCTTCGTCTTTGCTCAAACTATCCCGTTTGGAAGTATTGAAACCCAGGGAATAGAAAGCCTGCGCACGCTGAGCTTGAACGCGTATGAAACACGTCTGGTTGCCTTTCATCTTTTTGCCTTGATTCTCGCCCTGGGGATATTGTTCCGCTACACGACGAATCGGTTAAGATTACGCGCGCTGATCTTGACGGTCCTGGGAGTATGTCTCTTAAGCGCCGTTTTTGGCATAGTGCGGCAGCTTGGTCACAGCAAGACACAGGGTTTTTTGCTGCCCGCACTTCAGCCTTCTGAGGGGTATGGTCAGTTCATCAACCGGAATCATTTTGCGTTTCTGATGGAGATGGGGCTTGGCCTTGCGCTAGGTCTGATCGCAGGGAAAGGCGAAAAGCGCAATCGAGGCCGCAGCCTTTTTATCTATATCTATTCGGGAGCGGTAATCTGGTTAGCCCTTGTGCTGTCAAACTCGCGCGGCGGCATTCTGAGCCTTCTCGGACAACTCTTATTCATCACCTTACTCTTTAGTTTTGTTCATTCCCGGCGCAATGTTGCGGATAGCCCGACCGGGCTGGCCGGGTTGTTTGTTCGCCTCAGCCGGTCGATACTTGTGCGTGCTGCGCTTATTTCCCTGCTAATGCTGGCCACCTTTCTTACTATCATCTGGATGGGAGGCGACCCTGTGGTCGAACGTCTGAAGACTTTGCCCGGTGAAGTAAGTTCAGACAGAATCGAGAATCGAAACTATAAGAGCCGCCTTGATTACTGGCGCACAACCTGGAATTTGATAAAAGCCAATCCGGTTGCAGGTTCGGGCTTTGGAAGTTTCGGGATCGCCATTACAGAGTATTTCGATGCCTCGGGAAAGGTGGTACCGCAGGAAGCCCATAATGATTATCTGGAGATGTTTGCAAGTGGAGGGGTGATAGGCATCGGTCTTGGATTGTGGTTCGCAGTTCTATTTGTTAGTCGAGCGCGAAAGACCTTGCAATCCAGAAGCACATTTCGCCGCGCGGCCTGTTATGGCGCTCTGGCAGGGATCGTAGGTACAGCCATTCACAGTATCTTTGATTTCGGACTTCATAATCTTGCAAACGGCTTTGTCTTTGTTGCTTTGATCGTAATCGCCACCGTGAATATCCAGAGCGACAGCGGTCAAAAAGTTTCATCCCCGGCAGATGGCGCAGACACGGCTCTTCAACCTGAATCGAACCCCGGTCCTGTTCGCTACGCGGCGGCGGCTGTCGGATTGTTTATCTGCCTTTTTTGTATCTGGATCGTCTGGCGTGAAGGACAATCGCGCCGATGGTCATACCACGCCGTGGAGGAAGGCTCGCTTGAGGCCGCCAATCGAGCCGTCGCCCTGGCCCCGACAGACCCTCTGGCACACCGCGCCCGCGCAATAGCTTTTTTGAATCAAGACATGCTCACCGAAGCGGTCGAAGAATACAGGCAGGCTGTAGCCCTGCGACCGCACGATTATCAATTGTGGTCGAGTTTGGGACTGGCTCGAATGCAACAGGGAGATTTTGACCAGGCAACCACAGCCTTTATCGAAGCCGCGCGCCTTGCGCCTTACTTTGGACAACCCAGATGGGAATACGGGATGTTGCTGCTCAGCACAGGGCAGTATGATCAGGCCTTCTCAGAGCTTCGCCTTGCATCGGCAAGTGACCCCGATCTGTTTCCGCCGATCATAGGGTTTGCCTGGGATATTTTCGGCGGCGATGCTCAGGCAATCCTGCGGGCGATACAGCCTCAGACGGAAGCAGCCCGACTGGCGCTGGCCCGTTCCTTCCTCACACACGAGAAGACCGCTGAAGCATTTGAACTGTTTAACCTCACTGAAACTGAAACCATAGAAGATCGGCGCAATCTGCTTGCCGCGCTTCTTTCTGCCAGGAGGTTTAACGAAGCTTATGAGGTCTGGCAGACCTTGCAGGGCGCAAAACAAGGCGAGAGGCAATCAGGCATCGCCCGCATCTCCGAAGCCGGTTTTGAAGGCAGAACCAGATTTGAAAAGTCTGGATTCGATTGGCAGATAGGTGAAAACCTCGGGGCCTTCCGAGCCGTTCAAGATGCGCTTGCCCCTCACGGCGGGGCTCGCAGCCTTCGCCTTGAATTTGATGGTGATTCGCCGCTTTCGATTCCTCTGGTTTCGCAACTTGTGCTTGTGGAGCCGGGGACCAAATACAGGCTGAAATTCGCAGCGCGCTGCCAGGATGTAGTGATAGGCGGCTCGATCTATGTCACCGTAACAGACGCGGCGAACGGAGAGAAAACCCTTGGGCAGTCACCACAGATGCCACAGGGCACAATCGGGTGGGAAGATTACACTCTGGAGTTCAAAACAGGTGAAACCACAAATGCAGTGAGAATCGCTATCATACGGCAAGACTGCAAGGCGGCCCTGTGCAGGGCGTTTGGACGGTTGTGGTTTGACGATTTTTCGTTGGAACGCCTTTGACTGATCTTTACATGCTTTGCGTCTCCGCGAGAAATAAGTACGCGCAAAGCCGCAAATACGCAAAGTGCCCAATACCTTTTCTGAGAATCAACTGACCCTTTCCTTCTTACCCTCTTACGAGCGAACCGCAAAGTGTCCCTATATTCTCTACCTTCATCTTGTCGCAATATTGCGACAGACCTTCTATCACCTTCATCGTCACGCGTGGGTCATAATAATTTGCCGTCCCTATCTGTATGGCCGTCGCCCCTGCGATGATAAACTCCAGCGCATCCATCGCGGATTGAATACCTCCGATTCCGATTAGCGGTATGTCAACCGCGTTACGGACTTCGTAAACCATGCGGACGGCTATCGGACGGACGGCAGGCCCTGAAAGACCCCCTGTCCCATAACTCAATCTCGGTCGCCGGGTGAAAACGTCTACAGACATCCCGATCAGAGTGTTGATAAGCGAAAGCGAATCAGCGCCTGCCGATGCAATGGCGCGGGCAAGCTCGGTAATATCTGTAACATTGGGTGAGAGTTTTACTATCAGGGGCCGCAGGGATGCGCGGCGGGCTTTTTCGGTGAGCCGAGCGGCAGCCAGAGGCGAGTTCCCGATTACAATGCCGCCTTCCTTGACATTCGGGCAAGAGATGTTCAACTCGTATGCGCTGATACCTTCGCCGTCGTTGAGCATCGCGATAGCCTCCAGATAATCCTCATCCGAGTAGCCGAAGACGTTGGCGATTATTCGCGTATCATATCCTTTGAGCAGAGGGAGTTTTTCTTCAACGAAGGCGCGAGCGCCGATGTTTTGCAGGCCGATGGCGTTTAGCATCCCGCCGTGTGTTTCGACTATGCGAGGGGGAGGATTACCGGGCAGAGGACGGGCCGACAGCCCCTTGGTAGAGAATCCGCCGAGCCGGTTGAGGTCGATAAAATCGGCGAATTCCAGACCATAGCCAAACGTACCCGACGCGCCCATGACGGGATTGTTGAAACGAATACCGGCTATTTCTACCGCAAGTCGCGGGTCGTGACCAGTCATATTTTGATTCGCAGATCAATGCGCCATCGCATTGATCTCCCAACTGATCTTCTCAGCGGGAAAGATTGAGCCGTCTATGCAGACGCGCCTGTAAGAGCCATAGCCGAGCGGTCCTTCGGTCTTTACCGCAACCACGCAGCCCACGCACACTCCAAAACCGCAGCCCATCGGAGCCTCAAGCGATACCAGACAACTCACACCGAATCCTTTGGCTATTTCGGCCACGCGTCTCATCATCACCCAGGGGCCGCAGGCGTAAACAGTAGCGTCTTTTCCGCCGCCTTCGCGCAGGTACCGCTCGAGCGGAGCCGTAACAAATCCGCGTTCGCCGAGGCTGCCGTCATCAGTAGTAATAGTAAGCGGAAGTTTGAGCGCGCGAAAATCCGCAAGCCCGCAGCCTTCTGCTACACGCTCATTTGCCGCGCCAAAGAAGACCTGTGTGTCGCGCGCTCTCTTTTCCAGTTCTTCACAGAGCATGAGAACGGAGGCCGAACCGATACCGCCTGCTACCACGATTGCGCGACCGGAGGGGGGGCTCTCACCCCGGACCGATGCACCCGCTTCTCCCAGCGGCCAGCTATTGCCGAGCGGCGCAAGAGCCTCGACCCTGCTATCCGGTCCGGCAAGCGACAGCGCCTCTGTCCCCCGACCAAGCACCTGATAAAGAAAGCTCAATCGTCGAGGCCCGTAAACTCTATAAACGGCCAGAGCCCGCCTCAGAAGCGGTTCAAATCCCGCCCGCGCCCGCAGCATGGCGAACTGACCTGCGCGCGCATGAATATCTTCATCAAAGCCCAATAAAAGAAGCCGATAACCCGGGGTGATCTCCAGGTTGCTTTCTACTGTGGCGATTGTTTCGATCATCCTTGATGGTTTATGGGGAAGGGCAGCGCGAGACACGCAACTGCCCTCCCGGTGATTCAGAGGTTTGCAGATCAGTGGTTGGGAATTTTGAGCTTCTGGCCGGGTTGTATCTTGTTTGGGTCGGAAAGCACATCACGGTTAGCCTCGAATATCTGTTGATAACTGAGTTTACCTTGAGTGACTTTCTGAGCTATGCCCGAAAGCGTGTCCCCGGATTTGACTTCGTATTCGCCGTAGATGTCTGATCGCTCGGCGGAAAGATTCAGCGTCAGGTCGCCGTCGTCGAGGCCGGGGTCAATCTCCTTGGCCTTGTCCCACACCTGATTGGCCACATACTTTGTAGGGCAGTTCCCGCTGATCGTCATGTGACCGTTTTCCTCGCTGGCATTCAGATTCGTGCATCCAAGCTTTTCAGCCAGGATGTAAACATCACCATATTTATCCGTTAATTGCGACATACAGAAATCTCCTCTCTCATTAGAATCAGCTTGATATTGGCGTCCATCGCTCTATTTCCCGCGCGCGAATCAAACCGAAGCTTCTATTATTCCGTCTGAGAGGCTTGCAGTCAACGCGCCTTGCAATACTCTCGCCCTGTCAATATCCTCGAATTGAGTCAATTTTCGTTTGAGAGGTAAAAAGATGGCGACAGAAGAGCAGATAGTTGACAAAATTGAGCAGGTCGTGGAAAGCGACGGCTCGCGCGATGATGTCTTGCGAGATGCGGTCAGCATCCTGAAAAAAGAGCGCGATCACTATGACTGGGTTGGCATCTACCTGCTCGAAGACGATACTCTCGTTTTGCATAACTACATCGGCAAGCCGACCGATCACACCCGCATCGCAGTAGGCACGGGGGTATGCGGCACGGCAGTGGCCGAGCGCGCCAATCAGATCATAGGCGATGTCAGAGAACTCGAAAACTATCTTGCTTGCAGTCTTGAGACCCGCGCAGAGATAGTCGTCCTCATCAGACGGGGAGAAGAGATATTCGGCCAGATTGATATTGACAGCGACCGTGAGAATATCTTTTCTGATGAAGATGAGCGACTGCTTAACAGGGTCGCCAATCTTCTGGCCAAGAGGTTCTAATTCGACGCATGCAAGAAGCCGAGATGAATGGCCATGGTGATGCGCGATGCGTGATTCGTGAAATATGGAGCATGCTCGTTACAAACAATACGCCTCGAAGTTACTCATCACGAATCACGCATCACTTTCAGATTTGCGCGAAGACAGAAACCATTCGCTAATGACCTCGCGCACCTTTGCCCCTTCAAATTGCCCCCTGAGCGCGTTGAGGACCTCGATTCCCACCCGTTCATTGCGTTTGTACAGTCCTACATAGTAAGGCAGATAAAATGTTTCGAGGAAGCGGCCCGTCACTTCGAGCCCCTTTATCTTGAAGAAGCCCTTCAGATACATTTCACGCTTCATCTTTTCTTCCACGATTTCAAAAGCGGTTTCTTCGTTTATCCTGGCTGGTAGAACCTGTTCGCTCTCAATCGTCTGGCGATCAGCCTGAGCCGGGGGACAATCGAAACCGTAAAGATCGAGTTGTCCGGTCACGGAATCTATAGCTACAAACCTGTTGGCGCTATGGCCCCCGTTTTTGATCGTAACTTGAAAGAGGCGGTACGGAATATAAAACTCGAGTGAAACCGATAATCCCCCGCGCCTCAATTGCCGGGCAGGCTTCTTAAATTTTTCATTTGCCTGGTTCCGGGAGAGGTTTGGTTTTATGCAGGTGATTAACATGATCAGCGGTGCGCGTCGGAAATAAAGATTACTTTGACAGGATCAACAGGATGTTCCCAACCATCCTTCGAAAATCTTGTTAATCCTGTCAAAGATTTTTTGAATCAACTCAAAGGCTTCCTATATCCTTTGCTCCTTCCACCGGCCTCGACGAAAGATCATAACCGATACGACGGCCAACAACGATTCGGAAATCGTTATAGCCAGAAAGACTCCTCTTGCTCCCATATCCGTTTGCAGCGCGAGCCAGTAGGCGAGGGGAATCTGAAACAGCCAGTAACAGCCCAGATTGATAAAAGTGGGAGTCATCGTATCGCCCGCTCCGTTAAACGCCTGCACCATCACCATCCCGTATGCGTAAAAGATATAGCCGTAGCTGATGAAGCGCAGGCATGCCACACCGTAGGGCAGAACCTCTGGGTCATCGGTGAAGAGGCGGACCAGCGGGTCAGCAAAAACGATAAAGACAATCGTTACGCCGCCCAGAAAGATCATATTGCTCAATCCGGTCAGCCACACCGAACGTTCGGCCCGCGCCGGTTTGCCCGCGCCGAGGTTCTGGCCTACGAGTGTTGCCGCCGCGTTGCTCATTCCCCACGAGGGGAGAATGGCGAAGACGATCATTCGCAGGGCTATCGTGTACCCGGCAAGAGCCGCGCCACCAAAGACGGCGACTATGCGAACAAGCCCGAGCCAGCTTGCCGTTGCGACCAGGAACTGAAACATCCCGCCAAGCGAGACGCGCAGCAACTGTCCCATCACCTTAAAGTTCAGCCTCAATTGCGCGCGACCAATATTTACTCGCCCGCGCCCGCTCAACAATACAGACAGCGCGTAAATAACACCCGCGCCGCGCCCTATGCTCGTAGCCACGGCCGCGCCCGTCACGCCCATTTTCGGGAACGGGCCGAATCCAAAGATCAAGCAGGGGTCAAGCACTAGATTAAGCAGGTTCGACAGCCACAATACACGCATTGCAATCGCTGCGTCTCCGGCTCCGCGAAATATCCCGTTTATCAAAAACAGCAGCATAATCACTACGTTGGTGCCGATCATGACCATGCCGTAGCCAGTGCCGGTCTCGATTATGCCCGGACCGGCTCCCATCAATTTAAACAGCGCGGGTGTGTAGCTGAATCCTACAATTCCAATAGGCACTGAAATGGCGATGCCAGCCACTATTGCCTGAAATGCTGCAATCGAAGCGGCTTCGGGGTTCTTTTCGCCTATGCGTCGAGCGACCATTGCAGTAGTGGCCATGCTCAACCCCAGGGCCACGCCGAAAACCAGTGTGACAAGAGACTCGGTCAGACCTACTGTTGCGATAGCGTCAGCGCCGAGCCTTGCGACGAAGAATACATCGACGACGCCGAAAAGCGATTCCATAGACATTTCAAGGACCATGGGGATGGCCAGCAGCGTGATCGCCCGCCCGATACTGCCTTCGGTGAAATCCTGTTGTGAGCCCCGCACGGCCTCGCGCAGGTCTCGCCACAGGCCTGCAAAATGGCTCCTCGCCCAACCTTGTTTCTCCAGATCGGAGTTAATTTCAAGAGGTTTACTCATTACTAAAATCCTCATTAGACCGCTATGTAACGGATTTTTGAACTGGATGGGAAGCACACCGCAAATATGCGGGATGCGCTCGAAAGCGGAGACTGCGGCGCGCTTGAGAGGGAACTCTAAAGAGAGACTCTAAAGAGAGATTCTAAGAACGCCTACAGGCTAATTCGCGCTTTGGCGGCGACAAAATTGTGAGAATCTGTGTTCTTCATATTGGCAACCATAATACGGATGGCGGGATGGAAAGTCAAACTCATTCTTCGGGCGAGAAAGACATCTGACAGGATTAACATCAAGACCATTCAGTTTTCCAAAATGTAGCATAGGAAAAGGGGAATAGGCCGGGACGGCCTATTTCAATTCGCCTTGCATTCAATTTAACTTGCCAAAACGCCTAACGCATGTTGCCCGCAATTCAAAAACTGAATGGCCCCGGGATTAACATACAGTCAATCCTGTCAAGAAATCTTCTCTTCATTCATCGGCCCCCCCGCCTTAGCGGAAGTAAATCCACAGACAGATCATCGTGACTATCAGCAAAAGGGCAAAGATTGTGACCATCCGCCTGACCGTTTCCGAACCCGGCTCGGTGGGCAATTCAACCTCGCCGGGCGCTGCCGCAGCGCCCGTGTCAATCTTTTCGCTCACGGTCTGCCAGGTCAGCCCCGCTACTTTACGGTCTGATGGCGCGGGCGTCATCAGCGAAACCACAACAAGTACGATTATGCAGATGACAAACATCAATACCGCAAAATGCAGGAAGTTGATGCCGATATAAAAACCTACGAAGCCGCCCGGTTTTTCCCCGGCATAGCCGATTTCAAGCAGAAAGCGGAGCGCACCGAGCACGAAGCCTACGAGAAGCGAGGTTATAGCCCCCTCTCCGTTTATGCGTTTCCAGAATACGCCAAGCAGGAAGACCGCTGCTATCGGCGGCGAGACGTAGGCTTGAACGCTTTGAAGGTAAACGTATAGCTGCGAACTTATCCGGCCCATGAAGGGGATCCACAGGAGGCCGAGAATTACCATGATTACCGTGGCCAGACGGCCTACGAGTACGAGTTGCCGTTCGGAGGCGTCGGGGCTGAACTTTTTATAAAAGTCCATAGTGAAGATCGTGGAACTGGAATTGAATACGGATGCGAGGCTCGACATCAGCGCCGCAAGCATCGCGGCCACCATAATGCCTGTCAATCCGGCTGGCAAAAGGCGAACAACCAGGGTAGGAAATGCCGCGTTCGAATCGGCCTGCATCTCTGCCGGGTACAAAGAGCGCGCAATCATTCCGGGTACAATCAACATGAAGACAGGGAGAATCTTCAAAAATCCGGCAAGCACGGTTCCGCCTTTGGCATTGGCCACGTCTTTTGCCGAAAGCACTCGCTGAACGATTACCTGATCCGTACACCAGTACCATATGCCCAGTATCGGCGCGCCGAAAAAGATGCCGGTCCAGGGGAATTCCGCATCGGTCGAGGGCTTCATCATGTGAAAGAAACCCTCGGGCACGGATGCATGCAGCCCCGACCAGCCGCCTACTTTATCAAGCCCGATAAACATCAACCCGAGCGCGCCCGCAATCAATATGACGGTCTGAATCACTTCGGTGTAAATGACAGCCGCGAGTCCTCCGGCGACCGTATAGATGCCAGTGGCCAGAACCAGCGCCAGCGCGCTCTGCCACATGCTCCACCCCAACACGGCCTTTAATACTATCGCCCCTGCAAAGATGGCAACCGCTATCTTTGTAAAGATGTATGCGATTATCGAAATAGTCGCCAGATAAGTGCGGCACGCCCGGTTGTAGCGGCGTTCCAGAAACTCGGGCATCGTGTAGACGTTTGAGCGGAGATAGAAGGGAATGAATACCCAGCCGAGGATGAGAAGGATCAAAGATGCCAGCCACTCAAAATGGCCTACAGCAAGCCCGGATGCCGCACCCGTCCCGGCAAGCCCGATGAAGTGCTCGCTGCCGATGTTTGAGGCGAACAGCGATGCGCCGATTGCCCACCAGGCGACATCCCGACTTGCCAGGAAATAGTCGGCCGAGTTGCGTTCCTTGCGGGCGAAATAGTAGCCGATGGCAAAGATTATGATGAAATAGAGCCCCAGTACGACATAATCTATCGTCACGAGTTGAGTTGTCCCGGCCTGAAACAGCAAGAGCATCATTGTCATAGTCTCTCTCCCTTAACTGAAATTATTGCCGCGCCCGAAACGAAACTTCAAAAAACTCTGTATGATAGCTGACATACTGGCGACAGGTGTGCACACCCGTCCTTTTATCTATTACGCCGACATGTCTTGTGCAGCATGGCGGGAGTTTCTCACATTGCATTATTCAAATCAAGCCGGGTTTGCAGGGCGGAGAGGTGCCACCTTGACACTCTCGAGACCCGGTGGTATAACCGGGATAGCTGCATTAAATCGTTGATACTACGCTTGTTCGAGTGTTTCAGAATAAAGTTCTGCGGGGATGCCATCGAGTAGTCTGCGCTGATTGAGGAAAAGCTTTTCGCCTTCTCCCCCAATTTTGACAGCGTTAGCCTCGCCCATACAGAGTTGCCGCCCTGATCTTACCTGATGTAAGGAACAGTCCGACAAAATCTCTCGAACTCATTTGTGGGAATGGACTTCAGGAGTAGGAGGTTACAGCAAATGAATAGAACACGCTCATTTCTAATACATATCACAGCCTGCGCAATGATCGCGCTCTGGCTTGCCGCTACCGCAAGCGCCCAGTTCAACGCGAGCATACAGGGGACGGTTACCGATAATGCCGGGGCCGTAGTTTCCGGCGCTACCGTCACGGTAACAAATCAGGAGACAAACAAGCAACAATCGGTCACTACGAGTGATAACGGGTTTTATCGAGTCACGGGGCTTCCGCCCGGCACTTATACCGTCAGCGCCGAGCTTGCGGGGTTTAGAAAAAAGACCCTTGAAAACATTGTACTTCGCGCCGAAGCGCCGCAGGGCGTGGACCTTGCGCTTGAGGCGGGCGAAGTCTCTGAAACCGTGACGATCACGGCCGATACGACTCAGCCGCTTCAAACCGAATCGGCAAACATAACCGGAGCCATCACAAATGATGAGATCCGCCGCATTCCGCAGGTAGGTCGCAGCCCTTATGAACTGCTCAGACTTACCCCCGGCGTGTTCGGCAGCGGTGCGCGCAATGGAAGCGGGCAGGCGGTCAATCTGCCCAATACGACGGGACCGGGCGGATCGAACCTGTCAATTTTTCAAACCGAAAACCAGGTCCCGATCAGCGCCAACGGCCAGAGGGTTTCGGCAAACAACTATCAAATAGACGGAGTCAGCGTCAACAGCCTCGGATTTGGCGGCGCGGCTGTTGTTACTCCCAATCAGGAATCTGTCAAAGAGATTCGCGTAATATCAAGCTCATATTCGGCTGAGGACGGGCGAAATTCAGGCGCGCAGATAAAGGTGGTTTCCCAGAATGGAACCAACGAATTTCATGGAAGCGCACTTTTCAAATACAACGACCCGGCCTTGAATGCCTTTAACAAATACGGAGGCGTGACGGGCAACCCCCTGATAAACGCGCCGCCCACGCGTGTGGAAAACCGCTTCCGTCAGTTTGGCGGAAGCCTCGGCGGACCTATCCTCAAAGAGAAGCTCTTCTTTTTCTTCTCCTATGAAGGGCTGCGAAACAAAACCAATAACACCTTTGATTCCTATATAGAGACTCCCGAATACAGGCAACTTGTGATAAATCAGAGACCCGGCAGCGCGGTTGCTCAGATTTTCCAGACGCCCGGCGTAGAGCCTCGCATCATAAGCGTTCTGCCTTCCGATTGCTCGGTCTTTGGCAATGACCCAAACCGTTGCCGCGTAGTTCCGGGCGGGCTCGATATAGGTTCGCTTACCGGCGCAACTGGTCAGTATGTCAGCCTCGGAAACCCCACCGGGGGAGGGTTTGATGGCATCCCCGACATCCTGTTTGCCCGCATCGCAAATCCTGTTTCGCAAAGCGGCAATCAATACAACACCCGTATTGACTACAGCCGGGGAAACAGTTCGTTTGCCGCGAGCACGTATTTCACCAAGCTCAACAACGTTTCGAGCGATGCGGCGGGACGAGCGCGCCCGCTTGCGGATTTGAATTTTCAGCCGCTCAGTTCTGCCGCGATGGCGAACTTTACTCGTATCATCGCGCCCACGATTCTTAACGAAGCGCGGTTCAACTTCACGCGCTTTGGGACAAATCAGGTCCAGACAAACTCGGATGTGAATTTCGGCATACCGCGCATAGAGGTGGAAGGGTTGCCGTTTGATCGCATCAGATTCGGGGCCGACCGCTCAGAAGGCACACCGGGAATATTCGCGCAGAACACCTATGAGTTCAACGATGTCTTAAGCTGGGTGATTGGAAACAAGGCCTTGAAGTTTGGTGTTGTTATCAGGAAAGAACAGGACAACAACGCGCTTGTCGGCGGTGCTCGCCCGCTCTTTTCATTCTCGGGTCTGTTCAATCTCGCAAACGGCACCCCGATCTTTGAAGCCATAAACCTTGATCCCCGGACGGGCGAACCAGCCGATGCTCAACGATATTTTCGGACGAGCTATTACGCGGGCTTTGTCCAGAACGACTGGAAGATCAAGCCAAACTTTACACTAAATTTAGGACTGCGTTACGAGTATTTCTCTCCGCTTACGGAGAAGCGGGGCCGCATCGCGAACCTCGTATTCCCTGCGCCCGGCGATTTGCAGTCATCGCGCGTGGAAGTATCTGACCGACTGTACAACCCTGATCGAAACAACTTCGCTCCGCGACTCGGGTTTGCCTGGAGCCCAAAGAGGTTCGAGGATAGAGTTGTAGTTCGCGGCGGATACGGGCTTGCCTACAACCGAATACCAAACGTGTTGTTCACAAACACGCGAGGCAATCCTCCGTTCTTCACACGCTACAACATTTGCTGTGGGACCGCCCCAACCGATTTCGGCTCGCCTTTTGTAAACGGGCAGATACTGTTTGCGCTCGGGTCGAGCAATTCGCCGTTCAGTTTCCCGATAAACCCTGTGCTCGCGCAGGGGATTGATCCTGTATCGGGAGGCCCGGCTGTAGGCGCAGCGGAGATTTACGGAGCCGAGCCGGACTTGAGAGATTCCTACGCTCACCTCTACTCGCTCGAAGTCCAGTTCCAGATGCCTTTCCGATTGGCCGGTTCGGTCGGGTATCAGGGGAGCGCCGCGCATAAGCTGATCCGCATCGTGAATGAGAATTTCCTCTACGCAAATAATCCGAAGTTCTTTGCCGTCTACTTCCCTACCGATGACGTGAACTCGAGTTTCAACGCGATGCTGCTCGGATTACAGAGGAAATTCGGCGAGGGCTTCCAGTTCAACGCCAATTACAGATGGAGCAAGAGCATTGACACGCTCTCGTACGGAGGACCGGGAGCGCCTACGAACCAGACATTTCCACAGGATCAGAGCACGGAGCGCGGCCCTTCGGATTTCGATGTCACGCATTATTTCAACCTTTCGGGGTTGTGGGATCTGCCCATCTTTCGGGGTCGCAAAGACTGGATCGGGCGGGCATTTGGCGGGTGGCAGCTAAACGGCGTCTTTACGGCGCACACAGGATTTCCGTGGACGCCTGTGACCGGGCTTGCCGTAAGCACGCCGGGCGGGCCTTCGCTTTCGCCAAGCCGACCGATACGGTATTTCGGAGGGGCGCTCGACGATAGCAGCGATGATGCTTTTATCAGAGTGGGTGGGAACTTCCCCGGCGGGGGCACTCAATACTTTGATATTAGCGCGACGGGTCGCCCGGGCATCGGGCGCAACTCATTCCGGGGGCCGAAGTATTCCGCAGTCGACTTCAGCCTCGTAAAGCAGACAGGTCTTCCCAATTATCTGGGGCTTGGTGAAGGTGCGAATCTCGAAATTCGCGCCAATTTCTTCAACGCTTTCAACAGCCTGAACCTCACACCATTCGGGTTCGGATCTGCTGAGGCTAGAATAGAGAGCCCCAATTTCGGCCGCGCTAATGCCGGATTGTCAGGCCGCGTTATAGAGTTTCAGGCGCGGTTCAGTTTCTAAACCGTGAAGCGTGAAGCGTGAAGCGTGATTCGTGATTCGTGACTTTCAGGCAGATCGCCTGTTAAAGATAAATTGCAAGCCTGCTAAATCACGCATCACGCATCATGCTTCACGTGAACGCATCACGCCTCACTTAAAAAGGGCCTTAACTATGAGGACGGATTCCCCCTTAGTTTTTCGATCTATTACGATTGCATTGTTGATTCTGATTGTGGTTGCGCTGCCTCGGTCCGCATCGCTGCAATCAAAGCCGGATGTGGAAAAAAAGATAAATGAATTGCTTGCACGGATGACGCTCGAAGAAAAGCTGGGACAGCTTCAGCAGTTGGACGGCGAGGCAAACGGCAATTATCGACCCGAACATCCCGATCTCATCCGCAAGGGCTTGCTCGGTTCCACACTAAACGTGCGCGGCGCAAAGAAGACAAACGAACTTCAGCGAATAGCGGTCGAAGAGTCGCGTTTGAAAATACCTTTTCTGTTTGCCTTCGATGTGATTCACGGGTACAGGACTGTCTTCCCCGTCCCGCTTGGCTCGGCCAGTAGCTGGGACCCGGCGGCAGTAGAGCGCGCGGCTCAAATCGCGGCTGCGGAGGCTTCGGCGGCGGGCGTACGCTGGACATTTGCGCCTATGGTAGACATTGCCCGTGACGCCCGATGGGGGCGCATCGTCGAAGGCGCAGGCGAAGACCCCTATCTTGGAGCCGCGATGGCGCGAGCGCAGGTGCGGGGTTTTCAGGGAGCGGATTACAGCGATCCTGAAAGAGTGCTCGCCTGTGCGAAGCACTGGGTCGCATACGGCGCGGCGGAGGCCGGACGCGATTACAACACAGTAGACATGTCGGAGCGGAGATTGCGCGAAGTCTATTTTCCCCCGTTTAAGGCGGCCGTTGATGCGGGTGTCGCAACCTTTATGAGCGCATTCAACGATCTGAACGGTGTGCCCGCTTCGGCAAACCCTTTCACGCTGACCGAGGTGCTTAGAAACGAGTGGAAATTTGACGGCATCGTTGTGAGCGATTACGAGTCGGTGAGGGAACTCATAAACCATAAACTTGCCGCCGACGGAAGTGAAGCGGCCACCTACGCGATCAACGCGGGCGTCGATATGGAGATGGTCAGCCGTCTCTATAACACTACTTTGCCCGAGCAGATCAAGCGGGGTAAGGTCTCAATGGCTACAATTGATGAAGCCGTTAGGCGAGTCTTGAGGATCAAATTTCGCCTGGGCCTTTTCGACAATCCCTACACCGATGAAGCGCGAGAGAGCAGGGTCATCCTGAGCCGTGAGAACCTGGCAGCCGCGCGCGAGATCGCCGGGCGCTCGATGGTGCTCTTAAAGAACGAGGGCGAGACTCTACCTCTTAGCAAAAACGTCCGTTCGATAGCCGTGATAGGTCCGCTCGGTGACGATCAGGAAAACATGATGGGGTCGTGGACCGGCGATGGAAGGAAGGAGGATGCCGTAACTCTTCTGGCCGGAATCAAGGCAAAAGTTCCCGCGACTACAAAGGTCACTTTTGCAAAAGGATGCGAATTTACCGGCGATTCCGACGCGGGTTTTGACGAAGCCGTTCGGGTTGCTCGCGAATCCGATGTGGCTATTCTTGCCGTAGGCGAATCGGCCGCGATGAGCGGCGAAGCTTCATCACGGGCCTCGCTCGATTTGCCGGGCCGCCAGCTTGATCTGGTCAAGGCAATAAAGGCTACGGGGAAGCCTGTCGTTGTAGTCTTGATGAACGGGCGACCGCTGACGATAAACTGGATTGCAGAGAATACCCCGGCAATCCTCGAAACATGGTTTGCCGGTACACAGGCGGGCAACGCCATTGCCGATGTGTTGTTTGGCGATGTAAATCCCGGCGGGAAATTGCCCGTGACTTTCCCGCGAGCCGTGGGGCAGTTGCCACTCTATTATGCTCACAAGAACACAGGCCGTCCGCCTGATCCAAACAACAAATACACATCCAAGTATCTCGATGTGCCGGTGACGCCTCTCTATCCTTTCGGGTATGGTCTGAGCTATACACAGTTCAAGCTTTCTGACCTGCGACTAAGCGCGCAAACCATCGCCCCAAATGGAAGCGTGACGGTGAGCGTTGAAATCGAGAATACGGGTAAGCGCGCAGGCGATGAGGTTGTGCAACTCTATCTTCAAGACGAAGCAGCGAGCGTGACCCGACCAGTGAAGGAATTGCGAGGGTTCGAGCGAGTGACGCTCAAGGCGGGAGAGAAGCGGCGAATTCAGTTTACGCTCGCGCCCAAAGAACTGGGCTTTCTCAATCGAGAGATGAAATTTATGGTCGAGCCCGGCAAGTTCAATGTTACCGTAGGCACAAACTCAGTCGATGGAATAACTGGTGGCTTTGAAGTGATCGAGAAATGATTCATGCCGCAGGAAGCTGATAGATCAGTATTTTTTGGTAAGGGAAACAGGAATAGACCACGGATGACGCGGATGCGACGGATCTACACGGATCGGTCTCTAATTGGTCTAATCCGCGTAAATCCGCCCGATCCGCGTCCGTCCCGGCCTATTTCAAGTGTCCTGGTTTTGCTCAGGATTATCATCATCACTTCGCTCATCTTCGCTTTAGCAATCGACATTTTCTCAACCCCAACTCAACATGCATTGTCACCCGATGACGAGGCATTTCTGAGAGGACTTATCAAAACGCGCGTTCCTATATTTTTGGGAGCAAGGCGATCCCAATACCGGTCTCGTACTGGACAGATCAAAGACCGACGGTCAGCCTTCGGATGAGAATCATCGAACGGTAGCGAGCATAGCCGCGACCGGGTTTGGGTTGACCGCGCTTTCAATAGCCGCGGAGCGTGGCTGGCAGCCGGAATCGGAAATCCGTGAAAGGGTGCGCGCCACTTTGCGATTCTTTGCCGAACGCGCTGCGCACGAACACGGATGGTTTTATCACTGGATGGATTCGGTGACTGGAGAGAGGAGATGGCAAAGCGAAGTCTCTTCGATTGACACGGCGCTCCTGCTTGGGGGTGTGCTTACAGCGCGTCAGAGGTTCCGAAATGACAGGGAGATTCGCCGGTTTGCGACCGAGATATATGAACGTGTGGATTTTCAGTGGATGCAGAACGGGCACCCGGCGCTGCTGTGTCACGGCTGGTACCCCGAATCCGGTTTTATAAAGTCTTACTGGGACACCTATAGCGAAGACAAGATCATATACCTGCTTGCAATCGCGTCGCCTACTCATCCGATAAACAAAAACGCGTGGTATGCCTGGTACCACGAATGGATCAACTACGCGGGCTTTACTTATCTGAGCAGCGGTGCGCCGCTCTTTATCCATCAGTACTCGCATGCGTGGATAGATTATCGTAACCGCCGAGAGCAAAAGCCGCCGTTTACCGATTATTTCCAAAACTCGATAATAGCGACTCGCGCACACAGACAATTCTGCCTGGACCTGTCTGACGAATTCCCCGGCTATTCTGAAAATATCTGGGGCATCACAGCCTCCGACAGCGCGCACGGTTATCTAGCATGGGGCGGGCCTCCGCGAAACCCGGCCATTGACGGGACGGTTGTTCCGTGCGCCGCAGGCGGTTCTCTGATGTTCACGCCCGATATCTGTATCCCGGCATTGCAAGCCATGCGTGAACGATTTGGAGATCGCATCTATGGCCGTTATGGATTCACGGATGCTTTCAATCCTAATACGGGATGGGTAAACCCTGATGTGATAGGCATTGATATAGGCATCACATTATTGAGCGCCGAGAATTTGCGGACGGGCAACGTATGGCGCTGGTTCATGCAGAATTCAGAAATTCCACGAGCAATGAAACTCATAGGATTGCGCCGATACGACAGATAACAGCCTCACCCGGGCCAGCCCAGCGAGATGCGGCCCCGCCCCGCCTCTACCTGCAAGATGATAACTTCGATCACATCGCCCACACTGAGCGATACGTCTCTCGGAACCTGGCTGCGATGCAGCAGGCCGTCCTGCTTTACGCCGATATCTACAAACGCGCCGAAATCTACTACGTTGCGGACCGTCCCGTTTAGTCTCATCATCGGCTGGAGGTCATCCATTGAAAGCACATCGCTTCGCAGTATCGGCGCGGGCAAATCCTGGCGGGGGTCGCGGCCCGGTCGGATCAGTTGTTCGAAGATATCGCTTAAAGTCGGGACGCCTGTTCTCATCTCGGCGGCTATTTCTTCGATAGGTCGTTCGGATTGCAGTCTTTCAATCGCAGCCTCACGCAAGGCCGGGTCGGCTCGCAGGCTCAACCCCGCGCGCTTCAAGATATTGCTTGCGACACTGTAGCTTTCCGGGTGGATTGCGCTTCGGTCGAGAGGGTTTTCCCCATCGCGGATACGCAGGAAACCGGCCGCCTGCTCGAATGCTTTCGGGCCAAGACCCGGCACCTTAATGATCGTTTTGCGGCTCGGAAAAGGCCCGTTCTCGTCCCGGTATGCAACGATGCGTTCCGCCAGCTTCGGCCCTATTCCCGCAACATAGGACAACAGCGAAGGCGATGCCGTGTTTACTTCCACGCCTATCTGATTCACCGCGCTTTCGACAACGCCGGAAAGCGCAGAGGCAAGCTCAGATTGATTGATATCGTGCTGATAGAGGCCCACACCAATCGCCTTCGGTTCGATCTTTACGAGTTCGGCAAGAGGGTCCTGCACTCGCCTTGCGATTGAAACTGCCCCGCGCATAGAGACGTCCAGATCGGGCAATTCGGCGCGGGCAAGAGGGCTTGCGCTATAGACGCTTGCCCCTGCTTCGTTCACGGTAAGGTAATGTAGGGCCTCGCCTTTGACTGGTGAGTTGATACGAATGAGTTCGGCGACGAGTTGTTCGGTTTCGCGCGAAGCGGTCCCGTTGCCTATTGAGATCAACGAAACACCAAATCGTTTTACCAGCCCTGTGAGAACATCGAGTGAGGCGTTCCACTGCTTTTGCGGTTGATGCGGATAGGTGGTGATGGAATCCAAAACCTTGCCCGTGGGGTCGATCACAGCCACTTTGCAGCCCGTGCGAAAACCCGGATCAATCCCCATAACCGTGTGGCCGACCATTGGCGGCTGGCTCAAAAGGCCGCGAAGATTGTTTGCGAAAACGTCGATTGCGTGAGCCTCTGCGCGCTCGGAAAGATCACGCCGTACTTCGCGCTCTATCGCGGGCAAAAGCAGTCTCGATGCCGAATCATCTATGGCCATCTCCATCTGCTCTGCCAGCGGCGAGCGATTATCGGGGCGGAACTCCGAAGAGATAGCCTGTTGCCAGTCGCGTTCGGGAATCTCCATGTGAACGCGAAGAACCTTTTCACTCTCGCCGCGATTTATTGCAAGAATCTGGTGAGGCCGCAAACGATCAATGCGACAATCGAATTCATAATAAATTTCAAAGACCGCGCGTTCGTCTTTGGCAGAGGGAATCTTCCTGCACCGCAACGATCCCCAACGAAAGGCCTTTTCGCGTACCCGATGACGAACGCCCGCGCTGTCGCTTATGTTTTCGGCTACGATGTCGCGTGCGCCCGCGAGCGCATCGTCTGTGTTTGCGACCTCTCCCTTTACAAACGGCGCGGCCAGTTCTTTTTCGCTCAGGCGAGTGACGGGTTGTTTCTGTATGAGTTCGGCCAGTGGTTCCAGTCCCTTCTCGCGGGCGATGCTTGCGCGTGTGCGGCGTTTGGGTTTGTAGGGCAGATAAAGGTCTTCGAGGGCAGTTCGCGTATCGGCCTCAATCAACTGACGACGAAGCTCGGGCGTGAGCTTGCCCTGTTCCTCAATCGAGGCGAGGATAGTCTGTCGGCGCTCATCGAGCGCGCGCAGATGATCGAGCAGCGCGATCAACTGTCTTAACTGTTCTTCATCCAGCCCGCCAGTTGCTTCTTTGCGATAGCGGGCGATAAAAGGCAGAGTGTTACCCGTATCGAGCAATTCGATGGCGGCTGCAACCTGGGCCGGACGCACGCTTAACTTTGCTGAGATTTCTTGAGTGTAGTTCACAGAGCAGTGATTATAGTGGAAAGTTTGTCTGTAGTCAGTGGTCTGTTGTCCATTGCCAACAGGGCGCATCATTTGGAGCTTTCAAATCTCAAATTTGTTGCGGATGGACGACCTACAATTGTCCGCTATGCAATCAGGTTGGTTGCTGCTAGGATTTGCTCGAAGAGGGGAATTGCATGCAGAAGGGTGATTATCCGGTTACCCCGGCCATCAGAATGCTGCGGCAAAAGAAGATCAGCTTTGAACCGTGCCTGTACGACTACGAAGAACGCGGCGGCACCAGGGTATCGGCGGCCTCGCTTGGCGTGCCTGAACACAATGTCATCAAAACGCTTGTGATGGAGACCGAGATGCGAGACCCGCTTCTAGTGCTAATGCACGGTGATCGCGAGGTTTCTACGAAGGCGCTTGCGCGAGCGATTGGCTCAAAAAGCGTAACGCCTTGCGAGCCTTCGACAGCGCAAAAGCATACGGGGTACATGGTGGGCGGGACAAGCCCCTTCGGGACGCGCAAGGCGCTGCCCGTTTATGTTGAGCGTTCGGTATTTGATCTTGAGAAAATATACATCAACGGCGGCAAGCGAGGTTTTCTGGTGGCGATCAATCCGAATATATTGCGCCAGATACTGCCAGTCGAAGAGGTTGAAGCGGCTATTGAACAGCATTGAAAAGTTTCCGACACCGAAACAAGAGAGAAGAGATAAAGGGGATGGTTGATTACGACGAAGGACAAGAAGCGGGGTTGCGAAGAGAGCAAATGGCGGCGAACCCTTTTGAGCAGTTCGGGGAGTGGTTTGCAAGGGCTGAGGCTGTTGTGTCAAAGTTGCCGGACGCTATGACTCTGGCCACGGCATCGCCTGCGGGCAAGCCTTCGGCGCGGATGGTGCTGCTAAAGGGATTTGACGAACGCGGGTTCGTTTTTTTCACAAACTATGAGAGCCGCAAGGCTTCCGATCTTGATCAGAACCCGAGGGCGGCTCTTGTATTTTATTGGGCGGAACTGGATCGCCAGATTCGCATAGAAGGGCGTGTGAGCCGGGTGTCAAAAGAAGAATCGGAAACCTATTTCAAGACTCGCCCGAAAGAGAGCCGCCTTGCTGCGTGGGCCTCGAAGCAGAGCCGGGTAATAGAAAACCGCGCCCTGCTCGAAGAGGCTATGCGAGACCTTGAAGCAGAATACCCTGATGAAGAGGTACCGTTGCCTCCCTTCTGGGGAGGCTACAGGCTCGCGCCCGACGTGCTCGAATTCTGGCAGAACCGGCCGGGCCGGCTTCACGACAGATTCAGGTATACTCGTCTTGAAGACGGAAACTGGATTATCGAGCGGCTTTCTCCTTGATAGGGAAGAGAATCCACACCACGTACTTTAGGAGTTTGACCATGCGGCAATATCTGGATTTGATGAGACATATTCTCGATGACGGGGTTAGAAAAGAAGACCGCACGGGGACAGGAACGCTGTCAGTCTTTGGCTATCAGATGCGCTTCGATCTCAACAGGGGATTCCCCCTGGTTACTACAAAGCGACTCCACACAAAATCGATCATCTACGAGTTGCTGTGGTTTTTGCGTGGCGATACAAACATCAACTATCTTCGAGATCATGGCGTGAATATCTGGAATGAATGGGCTGACGAGCAGGGTGATCTGGGTCCGGTTTACGGCGCTCAATGGAGGTCTTGGAAAACCTCTGATGGTCAGACGAGAGATCAGATTTCCGAACTCATACATCAAATAAAAACAGATCCCGATTCCCGACGGCTGATCGTCAGCGCGTGGAACGTAGGCGAAATTGAGCGAATGGCGCTTCCGCCCTGCCACACTATGTTTCAGTTCTATGTTGCCGAAGGCAGGCTCTCCTGTCAGTTGTATCAAAGGTCCGCGGATGTCTTTCTGGGCGTCCCGTTCAACATAGCCTCATACGCATTGCTCACGATGATGATCGCCCGGGTGTGCGAATTGAAGTACGGAGACTTTATCCACACACTCGGAGACGCGCACCTTTATGTGAATCATCTGGAACAGGCAAGGCTTCAGCTTTCGCGCAAACCCTATGATCTTCCGCAGATGAAGATCAACCCGGATGTGAAATCAATCTTTGATTTCGACTATGAAGATTTCGAGCTAGTCGGCTACGAGGCACATCCGCATATAAAGGCGGAGGTGGCGGTTTGATAGTTTCCCTGATCGTCGCAATGGATGAGGAGCGAGGAATAGGGAAGGGAAACACCCTGCCCTGGCGACTCTCTTCGGATCTGAAAAGGTTTCGCGAACTGACAATGGGGCACCACATTATAGTCGGCAGGAAAACATTTGAATCCATCGGCAAGCCACTGCCGGGGAGACAGACGGTAATCGTAACCAGAGATCAAGAATTTAAAGCCGAAGGCTGTTTCATAGTTCACTCGGTAGAAGAGGCTGTCAATCTGGCGCGCGAAAGAGGCGAAAGCGAGGTCTTTATTTGCGGAGGCGCTGAAATTTATGCCCTGACGCTTGGAGTAGCTGATCGGTTGTATTTGACTCAGGTGCTTGCAAGAGTCGATGCCGACACTTTTTTCCCCGAATGGGATATGAATGGTTGGATTGAGAAGGAGTCTACTTTTCACCCCGGAGACGAGAAGAATCAATATCCGACCATATACAAATTGCTTGTTAAGAAATCGTAGTCGGTTGTGACACCCGATATTTCAAATCTCAAATCTTACTGAGAGCCTGTTGCAGAGTTGTTTTGATCCTGCTCGGCTCGACGCCGGTAAGAAACTGTTTTAGCCACTCGCGCTTTTCGGGGCTGCCGCTTTTTGCGATCTCTAAAAGCTCCTGAAAATTATATTCTACGACCTGCCCTTTACTCAGGCTTTCGCCACCATAAACATTATTCAATTCTTCATCCGTTATTTCGGATTCTGCTTTATCGAGAATGAATCGTTGTTTTTCTTCGCTCCAGACAAAGGAGGCCTTCTGCCCCTTCGCAAAGAGCGCGGGAGCATATTCCGGCCTGTCGCAATCCGGGAGGTTATACGTAATCAGGAATTGAACCGGAACCGTGTACCTCCCATTCACGAGCCCGTGACGGGAAACTATTGATTTGTAGGAGCGCCCGAGTGGCCGATTACAACCCTCTATTTGCCCTTCGATTGGATATGATAAGACTCTCTTCACCTCTCGACCGGCTATTTCATACCATACCTCGCCGAAGACTTTCGCACCTGACTGGCTCTCCAATTGCTCGCGCAAAACAAACCATGTTCGGCCATCTCCGCGCTCGATGCGATACGTAGGCGGATGAGCCGTCTGGCTCTCAGAGTCGATAGCGCCGATGCACTCCCACTTTGCGCCGCCGGGTGAATCAACGACCTGTTTCTTGAAAATAATGTACTGATAGAAATCGCTGCTCTCCAATGAAATCTCGAGTGCGACTGTATCCCCCTGCGGTTCGCCTTCAATCGCTATGTCGAAGGTATCAGTGAGACAGTCATCACCGCATCTGATTGGTTTACTGCCGGGGCGCTTTATTCCGAGCGAATGCCATATCTGCTTCAGATCAACGCCTTCGTGCAGGTCCATATACCATTCGATAAAATAAGGGGAAATCGATTCGGGTCTCAGAAGAGGCCGGTCCTCTTTCGAAGGGGTAGATTGGGTCTGGTTCAGGGCGGCGCTCAGAGGCCTGAAAGCGCCGCTCTTTTGAGGAAATACCAATCCAGTGACAAGGATAAATGGCAGAATACGAATCATACTTCTGAAAAAGTAGCAGGGCATTTATTGACAGGATTAACAGGAGATTCGACAAGATTTCTATCCCTGTTAATCCTGTCAATAAAATAGATTCTAATCCCGGAATGAAGGGTCAATCCTGTCAAGTTTGCGCAGCAGACCCGGCCATACAAGCCCCGCGCCCAGCCCCTTTGTTACTGCCTGAAGCTGCGAGGCTACTCCGTCTAGGATCGGACGCGGAATTGACACGAGTTCCGAGCCGCCCGATTGAGCGAGAATCTGAATCTCGCAGGAGCGTTGCAAGTTGTACATCGCAAGGAATGCGTCAGCGGGTGAGGGGCCTACGGTCAGCAGGCCGTGATTCTTCAAAATCAAATGGATATTGGTTCCGAGGTCCGCCACGAGTCGGGGTTTTTCCTCTTTGTTCAGAGCCAGCCCTTCATAATCGTGATAGCCAATCGAGGCCAGGGGAAACATGGAATGTTGTGAGATCGGCAGCAATCCATCTTTCTGCGCGGAGACGGCTACGCCGTGAACCGTGTGAAGATGAAGGACGCAGAGAGCGTCTTCGCGTGCCGCGTGGACGGCGCTGTGGATTGTGAACCCGGCGGGATTGATCTGGTAGGGAGTCTCCAAGACGATTTTGCCTTCCAGGTCAACCTTAACAAGACTTGACGCCGTGATCTCGTCAAACATCAACCCGTATGGATTGATAAGAAAATGGTGTTCAGGGCCGGGCACGCGGGACGATATGTGAGTAAAAACCAGATCGTCCCAGCCATAATGGGCTACGAGCCGATAGGCAGCGGCCAGATCAATGCGAGCCTGCCATTCTTCCTGCGAAACCCTGTCTTTTACGGATGCGATTTTTGCTTGCGACATAGTGTTAATTCAACTCCTTCTCTTACACGAGGGTCACAAAAAATACCTGAAAACAGAAGGAATTCTATGTGGCTCGGTGTATTTGTGGCAAGTCTCTTTGCCGAACTGTCTCTTGATCCGGTTTATCGCTTTGCCATCTCCTTCAGTCTCATCGTCTCGGGATCCCACTCGCCAATTCGATTTTCGAAATAACTGATGTTGGCAAGCAGAGCGGGAGCCGCGGCCCGGAATCCAAACTCAGAATCTTCAACAATCTTCTCGCGGGTGCGCATCGCCCGGAAGAAGTTCTTGAAATGTTCAAGCCGCGCGTCGTAATCGTGTGGCTCCAGGTATCTTTCATCGTTGACGGTTCTGATTTCAGGCTCGCCCTGTGGGTATTTTTCGTTGAACTCCTTTATCATCCGCTCCTGCAAGGCTTCGGGGAAGACGCCGTAGGGCGGATCGGGCGCTCTGGCCGCCGGTCTGCGTACAAGGGTCAGACCGTCGCCTCCGATCTCAAGCACTGCTTCGCTGCCTACGAAGCGGTAGAGCCAGGGGCCGCCCCACCCGGTACGATCTATTCCTCCATCCACGAAATTTACGCGAAGATTGACATTAAACGCCGGATGCGTCTCCGTCTTCGGATAATCGAAAAGACCGAGCAGGATGTCGGGCACGTCGCGCCCGTCATTCCAGAATCTGATGCCCCCCGTGGCAAAGACGCGTGACGGGCCTTTTGACCCCGTGGCGTAATGAAGGCTTGAGAACTGATGCACAAAAAGGTCGCCGCCGATCCCTGTCCCGTAATCGCGGTAGTTGCGCCAACGGAAGAGTCGAATCGGCTCAAATGGGACTTTGGGAGCCTGCCCGAGGAAGCGATCCCAGTCGATGTTTTCGGGTGAAGCATCGGGCGGAATCGGGTACTGCCATGCGCTCAGGGCGGATCGCCGTGATAGCGACCCGTCTACGAGATTGAGGTCCCCGATTGCGCCGGAAGAGATCAGTTCCTTAGCCTTTTTGTAAATGACTGAACTGACAAACTGGCTGCCTACCTGAAAGACCCTCCCGGTCTGTTTTTGCGCTTCGATTACCGGCCAGCCCTCGCTGACCTTTTGAACCATAGGCTTTTCGCAATATACATCCTTGCCCGCCTTCATCGCGTCAATAGAGATTTGAGAATGCCAGTGATCGGGCGTAGCGACGATCAAGGCGTCAATATCGGGCCGAGCCAGTATTTCACGGTAATCACGCGTTGTGAAAATGTCTTTGCCGAAAACCTCTTTCGCGCGGATCAATCGACCATCATAGATGTCTGCCGCCGCGACCATTTCTACGCCCTTGACCCGCAATGCCGTTTCCGTATCTCCGAATCCCATACCCCCTGCGCCTACTAACGCGATCCGAATGCGATCATTGGCCGACACCTGTCTGTTTGACTCCTCTTCCGGCTTCAGTACAAAAGTCTTGGGGGAGCCATGTGCTCGCGTTGTAATAATCGAGGCTGACCCCGCTGCAAGGGTTCCTGCAGTTGCCATCTTGACGAAATCTCTACGCGATTTATCTTTAGGTTGAACCTTCTTTGATTCCTTCATGGTCAGACTCCTTCTCTAGCCGATAAGGCTCGTTAGCCCTGGCCCGTCACTCGTGTGAAATAGAGATTCGTTCAGGGCACCCCCAGAGCGAGCAAACATCCGCGAGCATCGCGGCTGCCGCTGGTCACAGGCTCTGGTTCCGGTCAAATTGTGTTTGAGAACTTGTGGGATACTATCACATTAGATTGGCCGCACAAAGAAGGCCCCGGCCAGGATTGAGTGGATAACGCATGTCAGGATCATTAGGGCAGTTCATCTTGTTTGATGAAAAGCTTTGGGCACTTTGCGAAAGACCGTTTCTCGCAAAGTGCCCAAAGCTTTTCTTTAAGAATTGCCTGCGCTAACTCCAGATGTAGAATGCCTCTTGGCCCGCCATCATGCATATCGAGCCTCGCCCGTATAGTAAAGGATGGGCGTGCGCTGATCGAATTCGCGGATTTGTCTGCAAAGGGTCCTGCCATCCGATAAATACGAATCCAAAAGTATCAGGTCAAACCTGCCCTGCTTTGCGAGTGTCAATGCTTCACTTACGGATTTGGCCAACGAGACTTTGAAATTCGCCATTTCCAGCAGCGCGGCAAGCCTGTCACGCATGTCTTGATCGTCATCTATGCAGAGGATTGATCTGTTATCGTTTGCGGCACTTGTCAGTGTAAAATGGTTTTCCATAATGTTTCTCCCTTTATGCACGGGCCTTCAACGTAATAAACCAACTTCAACTCCTGTGCCAGAATAGAAGACCGCTATCCCCTTGATTCTAAAGCTCGGTCCCATAAAGCATAGGACTCTCTCTACACGATATGGGATTATTCGATTACGGGATCGTAAATTGAAAAATAGTTTAGTCGGGCAAACAATGTTTGTTGAAGAGATGTGAGGGTCGCCGGGAGACCCTCACAAGACAGACAATTCAGGGGAGATCAGAGAGGTATTTCACGCTTCAGTCTTTGATCTTGCTTTGTGCGACTACCAGAAAGTCTCCAAGCATTTTGCTGCGAATTTGTGAAGCCTGAAGTGATGCGGAAGCTTCCCGTTGAGTTTGATCTGATGCCTCGCCCTCTTCCCCCGCATCATCTTCCTCATCATCGTAAGTCGAGTTTTGGAGGTATTGATCGGCTAAGCGGGTGACATCTTCATCATCGAGCGCGTCCGCTACGGTCTGCAATAGAGATTCTGCTAAGGGGGGCGGGTCTGCTTGCATAAGGCGAAGTTGCGCCATCAGGAATGGAAGAAATCTCGGGTCGTTCCATGTTGCGATTATCTCTACAAGCGGCAACTCATCTTCCGTAATCTGGTCCACATTGAAGAGGGTCGCCGTGATGCGGTCTTTTTGTTCAGGGGTGAGCAGGGCCGCGAAATTGAAACTCCCCACTTCATCGATCAGGACGGAAGTTCTATTGGCTCCACTTCCAGAGCCACACAGTTTGGAGTTGCTCGCCTCAAGCTCAAAGCCTCCTTCCCACCTTGTCGCTTGTTCTTCGACACAGCGTACAAGCCACTCGACCAGGGCTTCGGTCTTTGACCCATCCTGTTTCTCAATGGCATTGAGTTCCTCTATTCGACGGCGATAGACATCCATGTCTGATTCGGAAAGCTTTCTGGCCCCGCGTGAGTAACCCTTTAATTCATAGCCGCTCTCTACCCCTTCCTCTTCTTCGGTCTGACGGCTTTCAAGAAACAGAAGCAGATTGTCGCCTTTATTGAACCTTGGATTTTCATCATAGTAGCTCAGATCATCGAGATGTATCACCTGTTCCGAGGAATCTCCTTTGAGCGTCGAGAGAACGTGAAGTTCGGTTCGCACCGTCGCGTCTTTTTCATTCCCCATCCGAGTCGATTTGCCGACGCGAGCGATCACTACCAGATCGCTTCCATCATATAGCGCGCGCAACGGTTCGGGTTGAGCCACAATAGCGCCGCCCATCGTCGCCATCAATAAATCCATTGATACATCAATGCGGCGTTCTTCCCCTGCTACCAGTGCTATTTCTTCAAGGGTAAACACGCTAAAGCCCTGGGCTGCGGCAATAAGAGTGTACCGGCCCGGCTCGATCAGGAAAAAACGATACTCTCCCGATTCAGATGATGTGGTTTTTTGCTCATCGCCCGTGATCAGATTCTTGAGCGTAATGTTACAGTTTGGGATCACTGCGCCTGACGGGTCCTGGATAGTCCCCGAGAGAGAGGCCAGAGGATTTTGCGGGTCAGCCCGCTCCTTATCTCCCCTTTCACCATATGAATGGGTGGGAACGGGCTCCGAAGGATGAGCTGAGGAGTATGCAAGCGCGCCGGAGTTGAGTCCCAGGATGGCTGTAATGACCGCGCTTGCAATTGGGGAAGCTCTGCGACCGAGCAATTGCACACCGGGCCGCATATCCTCAGTAATTACCTTGCCGTCAGGCTGCCGGGTCAGCCGCGCGCAAAGCTGGCCTTGCTTTGAGGCCACAAGGGCTTCGGCCTGCGTCCGGGTCAATTTCGATATGTCATAGACATACTTGTTGCATTCGGAACAAAAACGCTTTTTCTCATCACCCAGCATCATTTTCCAATCCGAGGAACAGGGTTTTGGAATAGTTAATCTATCGAGCTTTCGGGTCTTCATAGATGCACCTCCGCCTTATTATTTGTGGTCTGACGCCTTTGAATTTTGCACGAGTCGGAACTTGAATGAGAGCGAAACCGCTCAGCTAGATAGTCTCTTTCTTCAACTAAAGAACCGTCCGACCTCAAAAGCTTGCGGGAAATTTCCTTCTCAATCCTTATGAATAACTGATGTTACGCAAATCAAGATTAGGATTTGAGATTGACAAATCCTGAGCCGCCTTCAGGCGGCTTCCCCGAAGGGCAATTAGGCCAGTCCTTTTTAGGACTGGTTTTATAGGCTGCGGGCTCTATTGAGCCCGTTTCAACGGGCTTACTTGTCAGGCTTTAGCCAAAGGATGGCTAAAGCCCGGAGGAGAAGGACGCTAAAGCGCCCTTTAGATAAATCGCTAACGACTCAACCGGCGCTAAAAGCGCCGGCCTATGCGCCCTGCGGGTAAGCCCGATTTATCGGGCTGAAACGACTGTCAAATTAATATCCAGGTTCTTCATCGCGTAAAATCGGTGAATAACCCTGAGTTTTGCAAACATGACGGGAAAAGCTAAAGGTGTGCTAGAATTGTTTCCCTGATGTGGGAAGAGATCGTGAGGAGGCTTGAGATTGATTTGCGCTTAAGAGCTAATGGTATATGAGCAGGATTCTGGTAGTAGATGATTCACCTACAATGAGGCGGATGGTAATTGCGTCACTGCGAAATCTTGCAGAGGCAAAATTTGACGAGGCCTCAAGCGGACTCGAAGCCATAGAACATCTCGCGCTCGCCCCGGTGGATTTGATCGTCCTCGATTTGAATATGCCTGATATGCACGGGCTTGAAGTCGTTGGATTCGTTCGCAAACACACGCTTTATCGTAACGTGCCTATAATTGTGCTCACCACGCGAGGCGACGACGCCAGCCGCTCGGATGCGATAGCCGCCGGAGCGACCTGCTATTTGACCAAGCCGTTTCTTCCGCATGCGCTTGCCGGACAGGTGCTCGAATTATTGAACGGGAAAGTATAAGGACACCGCCTTGTCTATCTCTGAACAAGAAACCAACGAAGGTTTTTTTGCCGAATTCCTCGACGATTTTTTCGCCGAGAGCGAAGAACATCTGACCGCGCTGAGGCGCGATCTGCTCGCGCTCGAACGCTTCGTCAATAAAGAACCGATTGACCGCGATCTGCTCGAAGAACTCTTTCGCTCGTTCCATTCACTAAAGGGAATATCGGGGATGGTCGGAGTACGTGAGGCCGAACGGCTTGCGCACGAGATGGAGTCCTATCTTCGGATCCTGCGTCAGGGAGAGGCGCGGCTTACGGAGGAGGGATTGGAAGGGCTAATCTCGGGCACAAAGATGCTTGAGCAGGTCATTTCCGCGCGGCGAGAGCAGCAGCCGATGCCCGACATCGCTGCCGTGATCTCCGAGCTTCAATCGATAATTTCACAATACGAGCAAAACGATAACTCGAATTCTCCAATTGCTACCGCCGATCCGATAGCCTCAGTGGGTCATAAGCCGACTGAAGCTATAGAACATGATGCTGCGAAGGTCTGGCGTTTTGAATTCATACCTACGCCGCAGCTTGCCGAACGCGGGGTCAATGTCAATTCCATCCGCGCGCGGTTGCAGGAAGCGGGGGAATTGAGAAGCAGTTCTCCGCGCGTTCTTGCCGGAGGCGGCATCGCTTTTGAGTTTATAGTATCGAGCCGCGCAGATGAATCCTCATTCGCATCTCTGGGCGAAGAAGGGGTGACTTTCGAACTCTTCGACGAGCCCGTCCCGGTCCCTGAAACACTTCCCAACCCCGACAAACCGGAGTCGGCCTCGCACAAGGGTTCGCAAGTCTTCGCCCCCTCGAATGTAGTGCGGGTAAATCTATCGAGGCTCGACGATTTGATGCGAATGGTTGGAGATCTTGTCATCAGCCGCGCCCGTCTTGAAGATACGCTGAAGGATGCCGAGACGGAGATTCCTGCCCCGCGCTGGCGCGCTCTGTTCGAGACAAACCAGGTTATGGGGCGCCAGCTTCGTGATTTGCGCGAAGGGGTTATGCGTGTGCGGATGGTGCCCGTGGGCGAGATATTCGAGCGGATGCGGTTTGTCGTGCGTGATCTGTCGCGCGAATATCAGAAAGGCGTCAGGCTTGAACTGAGAGGACAGGAGACAGAGATTGACAAGCTCTTGATAGAGCGGATGATGGACCCGCTTCTTCACCTGGTACGAAATGCAATCAGCCACGGTCTTGAATCGCCCGGCGAGCGCCAGCAACTGGGCAAGCCGCTGGAAGGCAATATTGTTTTGCGCGCCTATACCTCGGCCGAGATGGTGATGATCGAAGTTGAAGACGACGGGCGTGGCATTGACCGAAACCGGGTCGCCGAGCGAGCAAAAGGAATGGGTCTCATCGGAGAAAACACAAGCCTTGATGATCGGGCCCTTCTCGATCTGATCTGCTCGCCGGGCTTTTCAACCCGCGAAGAAGCGGATCGGGCAAGCGGTCGCGGAGTGGGGATGGCCGTGGTGCAAAGGAGCGTACTGGGTCTGGGCGGGGCGCTCACCCTGGACTCGCAGGAAGGGCGTGGCACTCGCTTTACCATACAGTTGCCGATCACGCTCGCTATTGCCGATGCGCTCATCGTTTCGGCAGGCGGTCAGAGATTTGCCGTCCCGCAATCTTCAGCCAGTGAAGTCATCGAAATTGATTCCGCATCGGTGAAGGCATTTGAAAACAACGAGGTCATCACCCATCGCGGAGGCGTTCTTCCTATTATTCGCCTCTCTCGCCTCTTCGGTCTTGACAAAGAATATGATCGAGCCTTTCATGCTTTCGTCGTCGGTAAGGGATTAAACGCCGTTGCCATCGCCGTGGATCGCATACTGGGCCAGCGCGAGATCGTAGTTCGAGCCATAAACGACCCGTTGATACAAATACCGGGTTTTGCGGGTGCAACCGAACTTGGCGATGGCCGTGTTGTGCTGATTCTGGATGCGGCGGCGCTGACTCGAATACGCCCGGCCGCTGCAATGATGCGACCCTTAAATCGAACAAGCGGGATAGTCGAAACCGGATTGCCGTAAAACCTTCTTTATTTGCGAGATTACTCATGGTAGAGACAGAAGCGACCAGTCAAACCTCATCGGAATCTTTCATCCTTTTTGAACTGGCCGGCACTACCTACGGCGTGCGAAGCCAGGCGGTGCAGAAAGTGGAACTGGTAGAGCATATAACGCCGGTCCCAAACGCGCCGTCAGCCGTCGAAGGTGTGATCTTTTCGCGCGGGCAGGTCATTCCAGCGATCAACCTCCGCGTCAGATTCGGATTTGAGAAGATTGCCTATGACCTGCGAACACGTTTGATCATCGTAACCGTCGAGAACCGCGTGATAGGTCTGATAGTCGATTCCGCCCGCGAATTCGTCTCTATCCCCGCAAACGCGATCCAACCGCCCGGCGAGGCAATCTCCGGGCTTAAGGGGAAGTACCTTGAGAGTATAGCGACGCTCACCCAACGGATAGTCTTGATACTGAATGTGGAAGAGATAATTGATCTGGCAGATACCGCTCTGGTCGTGCCGGAAACTACATAACCGGGAGGAAATTCTAATGGCAGCTCAATTGGGCCGCGAAGACGCAGGATCGGCAAAAGGAATAAAGCGCGTGCGCGAAGAGACGGAGCAGATAGTGAGCGCCGCCAGTGAAATATCGAGCACTGCCGACCGGGTTGCTGAGGGCGCGGAAACCCAGATTCGCTCTCTCGACGGGGCGGTGAGTACCGCCAATCAGATGGCTGCTTCCTTGAAAGAGATCACAGCGCAGGCCGAATCGGTCGCCGCCTCAAGCGAACAACTCGCCTCCACCGCAACTGAACTGGCCGCCTCTATCGAGCAGATCACAGCAAACACCGTGAGTCTCGGTTCGTCGGTAGTGCAGACGGCAACCTCTATAAAGGAAAATATCTCTTCGATCCAGAGCGTGGCGACAACTACCGAAGAGATGGCCGTATCGAGCGAGCAGGTTACAGCCTCGATGCACGAAATCGCCGGATCGATAAAGAGCGTGAACGACGACACCCTCGCGCTCGCCGCTTCGGTTGACGAGAGCGCCTCCGCTATCGAAGAGATGACGCGGTCGATTCAAGGCATCTCGTCGAATGCCGATGATCTGAGCGCCGCCGCCGAACAGACCGCATCATCAGTAAACGAGATGGGCGCGTCCATCGAAGAGGTGACAGCGATAGCCGAAAATCTTGCGAGCTCGGTCGAGCAGCTTTCCAGTTCGATTGAAGAGATGGCGCGTTCGATTCAGGGCGTGGCGCAAAATGCCGAAAAGATCACCGAGGCGGCAGTCGGCGCGGCATCCAGCGCCGAACAGATGGATCGCTCTACTCACTCGGTCGTGGCTCTCGTCAAGAAGGCGGATGAGACTACCGCTCGCATGGCGCGTGATGCCGAAGAAGGGGGCGCAACCGTGCAGAGGTCGATTCAGGGGCTGGGACGGGTTCGAGATTCTATGGCGCAATCGGCAACCGTGATTCGAGAGATGGGCCGCCGCGCAAGCGAGATTACAAGCATCGTGGACACGATCAACCTGATTGCCGAACGCACAAATTTGTTATCGCTCAACGCCTCAATAGAGGCAGCCCGCGCAGGGGAAGCGGGACGTGGCTTCAGCGTGGTGGCCGAAGAGATTCGCAACCTGGCAGACCGCTCGGCCCGCGCGACCGCAGACATCGGCGCGATCATAAAGGCATTGCAGGATGTGGCTCAGGAGGCGGTGACTTCCTCAAATGACGGGCTTCGCGTAGCTGATGAAAGCAGCCGCCTGGCCGAAGAAGGGGCTGCCGGATTGAGGAAGATACTCTCAGGCGTTGAGGAAACGACAAGGATCGTCTCTCAAATCGCCCGCGCAAGCGATGAGCAATTGAGCGCGGGGCAAACCGTGGTAACCGCTATCACCCAGACCGCTACCCAATCCAAACAGGTGGCTCATGCAACTGCCGAACAGGCCAAGACCATAGAGACAATAGTCCAGGCGACCTCGGCGATGCGAAAGACGGCCCAGCAGGTCTCTCAAGCGATGAACGAGCAGGGACGAGCCGCGCGCGAGCTTATCAAGGCCGCTCAAAGCACGACTTCGATAGCCCTTCAGGTGCGCAATGCCTCTTCGGAACAGGCCAGCGCAGCCGGGCAGATTTCTCAGGCGGTCGAATCCATGCGACGAGGCGCAATCTCATCCTCGCGGGCGCTTTCGGAGCAAACAAGCGCAAGCGATCAAGTCTCAACAGAGGCACAACGACTTGCCGCGATGATAAAAAATATAAGCAATGCCATGAGGGAGCAGGCCAGCGCAGCCGGGCAAATATCGGCTTCGACTGAGAACATGCGAGTGCAAACCGATCAGATAGCAAAGGCCATGAGCGAACAGACGCGAGCCGTAAAGGAGTTGTCCGATGCCTCGCGAAACGTATCCAAGCAGATCGGCATGGTCACGCGAACAAGCCGCGAAAACCTCGTCGCTTCGGACGCGATATTTGCCGGGCTTTCCGATATTCGTCAGATCACCGAACGCAACGCCAGGGGAGTCAAAGAGACACTTCGCGGAACAGAAAGCCTGCTCGAACGAGCACAGGCCTTGAATTCCATTGTTGAGACGCTTTCAGGTAACGGGCGCGGCGGCAAAAAAGGCAAAAAGAAATCCGGGAAGTAGCCGCGTCTTTCGGGCGACTCTGTTTGAAGTGGATCAAAGAATCCGAGGGTTGAATTATTTCTGGGGCCACTATGTCCTTTATCGAGCAAACGGTAGGTATTTTCACGACAGATGCAAACCTTGTCATACGCTCCTGGGATGGATGGCTGATTACTGTCACAGGCATCGTCACGGAGGATGCGTGCGGGAAACCGATTCAATCTCTCTTCCCGGACCTCGAATCGCGCGGAATGCTTGCTCGATTCGAGCGTGTGATTGTGCGGGGCATCGTCGAGATACTTTCACCAGCCTTTCACCATTATCTGATTCCCTGCGCTCCCGGGAAGCCTTCAAAGCGCTTCGACAAAATGCAGCAGCGCGTAACGATCTCTCCCCTGCGCGAAAACGAAGCGGTAGTCGGCACAATCGTGACGATTGAAGATGTCACCGCTCGCCTTGACCACGAGCGCGATCTTGCCGAGCAGCTTTCGAGCGAGGATGAGCCTACGCGACTTCGGGCGGCGCAGCTTCTCGCCGAGGAAGAAGCGCGCTCATCATCTCAGGAACTGGCGGGCTCGCTTGGCGATGAAAGCTGGCGGGTTCGCAGGACCGTAGTTGACGGGCTTGCTCGCAAGGCCGGGGTGGAAGAGGTGGACATACTCGTGCGGGCCTTGCGCGATCAGCACCGCGACCCGAGCGTTCTCAACAGCGCGCTACAGGTTCTCGCCCTGAGCGGTGTCGATGCCATTGAGCCGCTTTCAAATTTCCTGAGTGATCAGGATGTTGATCTGCGAATCTATGCCACGCACGCGCTTGGAGACCAGCACGACCCCCGCGCAATTCCCGTTCTGATCGGGGCGCTTGCCGATGAGAGCGTGAATGTTCGTTATCACGCCATAGAGGCGCTCGGAAAGTTTCGCGCTCTTGAGGCGGCAGACGCAATAGCTACAATGGCCGAGTCGGGGGATTTCTTTCTTGCTTTTCCCGCGCTCGATGCTCTCGTGGCTATCGGCGCGTCTGAGATCGCCCCGCGACTGGTCCCTTTGTTAAAGGATGAATTATTGCGCTCTCCCGCCTCCGAAGCGCTTGGTCATCTGGGAGACGAAGAGGTCGTTGCCCCGCTGGCCTCGATTCTCAACACCGAGGGCGGGCCCGCGCTGGTCGTGGCAGGCGCGCTCGCCGCATTGTATGACCGCTACGAAAGGTCCTATCAGGAAGGCCCCTACATTGCCGAACTCGCTCGCAAAGCAATCGATGAGGTAGGGGTAAAAAATCTGCTCAAGGCGATGGATGATACGTCGGGCGACGACCTGCGGGCGCTTGCGCTGGTAATAGGGTGGCTGGAAGGGGAGGCCGTTGAACGCGCTCTCGTCGGTTTGCTCGGCCAGTCAACGGCTCGCAAGGAAGTCGTAGAGGCTCTCGTGCGTTATGGCGAGCGCGTGACCCGGTTGCTGATTGAGCAACTTGATGCCGAAGACCCCGCTACGCGCAAGGCCGCTGTCATCGCGCTCGGACGTATCGGCGATGCGCAGGCCGTCCCGGCGCTCGTTAAGGCGCTGACCGAGGATGATGAACTTGCAATAGTAGCCTCGGGTGCGCTCGGAAAGATCGGGGACCGACGCGCTTTCGAAGTATTGCTCGATCTGCTTGGCCACAATGATGCCTCGGTGCGACAGGCCGCCATCGCGGCTATAAACTCTCTTGGACACCCCGATATGAGCAGCCGGGCGGTACAACTATTGAATGATCCCGATCCGCGTATTCGTGAATCTGCCGTTAGAATCGCGGGGTATTTCGGTTATGCCGAATGCGCGGATTTGCTTATTGAACGCTGTCTGGATGAGGAGGAAAGCGTACGCTGCGCCGCAATTGAACACATCCCATTTCTCGAAGATGATCGGGTTATTCCTACGCTGGTTGATGCGATAGAGAATGGCGTTCCCCGGGTACGTGCCACAGCCGCAGGCGCATTCGCGCAGGTTGAGTCCGAAGCCGCGTGGCCCTCTTTGCTTGCGGCCCTGAGCGATTCCGACTCGTGGGTGCGATACTTCGCCGTTCGCTCGATAGGTCATCACGGGTACAGCGAGAGCCTTGAGCCGCTGGCCGAACTGGCCAGGACAGATGCCGCAAGCCAGGTAAGAATCGCGGCTATTGATTCGCTTGGAAAGATCAATGAGCGGCAAACCGTAGCCGTTCTTGAATCGTTTGTCGAAAGCCCGGATTCCGATCTTGCGCGCGCGGCAATGAGATCGCTTGGAAAGATCAGCCATTCGAGCGCGCTTCCTCCCTTGTTTGAGGCTCTGAAATCGTCGGAAGCCGGGCGGCGAATCGAGGCTATAAACGCGCTTGGGTTGCGCGGCGAAAGAGAAGTAATAAATGCCTTACAGTGGACAGCGGCTGCCGACCCTGACTCAAACATCGCGCAGGCCGCTATTGATGCCCTGGCGCATTTGGCTACGCCCGAAGCAGTCGCCGCGCTAATCAATCTAACGGCGGATTCCACGCGCCGGGAGGCAAGCATCGAAGCCCTTTCGCAACTCAGCCATCAGAAGATCGCCCTCGTAGGCCAGGGGCTGACGCACGTGCAACCGGGCGCGCGACGAGCCGTAGTGGATGTGTTAGGGCGGATGAAACATCCGCTTGCCTCCGAGCAGCTAAACAAGGCTCTTGGTGATGAGGACCCGACTGTCCGACTGGCAGCGATAAACGCGCTGGCCCACCTGGGAAACCGCACAGACGAAAGGACTCTCCTTCGGCTGTTTCGCACAGACCCGGACGTATCTGTGCGCCGCGCCGCGCAAAAAGCATTGAAAAAGTAGGCAGTTTTGAAGGGACGCTCGCCAGTAAATAATGGGCTGCGCGATTATCGCAGCAGTAATAATTAAAGGATTACGCAGATGCAAAGGATTTTCGCTTATCAGAGAAGTGCTGACATCAAGACATCCGATTTCTGCACTGCCTGCTGCCTACTGCTTACTGCATACTGATTTCTTATGACTTTCTACGCAGAAACATTAGGGTTGAGCGATAGCGCGTTCGCGCTCATTCGTGATTTGATTCACGAGCGGACGGGGTTGTTTTACGAAAACGGCAAGAGCGATCTGCTCTCGGATAAGCTCTCTCCTCTGGTTGTCGAACGTGGATTCAAATCATTTCTGGATTATTACTATTTGCTAAAATACGATGTCGAGGCAGAACGAGAATGGAAACGCGTTCTCGATGCGCTTTCGGTCCAGGAGACCTTTTTCTGGAGGGAGATGGATCAGATTCACGCGCTTGTCAATGAACTGGTTCCGAACTATCTTTCATCCGGCAATCAGAAGCCTTTGCGAATCTGGAGCGCCGCCTGCGCCACGGGTGAAGAACCGTTGAGCATAGCGATGGCTCTCAACGAAAAGGGCTGGTTCGACCGTGTCGCGATTGAAATCTCTGCGAGCGATGCAAGCGTGGCAGCAATAGAGCGGGCGCGATGCGGTCTTTACCGTGACCGCTCGTTCAGAAATCTTCCGCAAAACCTGCGCGAAAAATACTTCACCGAGGAGCAGGGGAAGTGGCGAGTCGCGCCTGATCTGCATGCAAAGATCAGATGGGCGAATGCCAATTTGATGGAAGAATCCGAAATCAGGAGTTTTGCGACCGCGCCGTTCATCTTCTGCCGTAATGTGTTTATCTATTTCTCAGATGACACGATACAAAGGGCCGTAAGATTTTTTGCCGACCGTATGCCCCGGCCGGGATACCTGTTTGTCGCCGCATCGGAATCATTGCTGAGATTGACATCGGCGTTTCAATTTCAAGAGATCGGCGGAGCGTTTGTGTATGTAAAGAGCTAAATCAGAGCTTGTATGTTTGGTACAGATGAAGAAAAGCGTGACGGGTGATGAACGAGAGATAATTAGCCCGCGATTAACAAGGTTTACAGGATTATTATGGATCAATTGGTAAAGGTTCTAGTTGTTGATGATTCGGCATACGTGCGAAAGGTCATAAAACAGATGCTTTCTCGCAGCCCTTTCATTGAGGTTGTGGGCGCAGCGCGTGACGGAGAGGAAGCACTTGAGATGGTTGAAAAACTGCGCCCGGATGTCGTCACCTGCGATTTAATAATGCCCGTGATGGACGGGGTTGGCTTTGTGCGAGAGCAGATGTCGCGCCGCCCGCTTCCGATCATTATCGTCAGCATTGCCAATGAAGGGAGCGAACTGACCCTGGATGCGCTTGATGCAGGTGCGGTCGATTTTGTGCAGAAACCCACGGCGCTTGCTACGGAAAAGATATTTGAAGTAAACGACGAACTGGTCGAAAAGGTAAAGGCAGCCTCGAAGGTTCATATGGCCCGGATGCAGACTACGATTGCGCCCGGCCCCAGAATTGCCGCCCCGGCTGCGCCGGAACGCAAAGGGCTTTTCGATATCGTGGTTCTAGGGATATCAACCGGCGGCCCGCAGGCGCTCAAGTATCTGGTTCCCCGACTCCCCGCCGATCTTTCAATCCCGCTCCTGATAGTTATGCATATGCCTGTCGGATATACCGAAATGTACGCGCAAAAACTCAACGAGATGTCACAACTAAGAGTAAGCGAAGCGCGCCAGGGGGATGTGATCGAGGCGGGAAGGGCGTTGATTGCGCCTGCCGGACGCCATCTGACCATGCTCCGTCAGGGGGACTCCACGGTCACGGCTCATCTGGATGCACGTCCTTTCGACACTCCGCACCGCCCGTCGGTGGATGTGCTTTTCAGGTCGGCGGCCGAACTGTTTGCCAGCCGTACTCTAGGTGTGGTGATGACGGGGATGGGATCGGATGGAAAACAGGGCGCGGCATGGATAAAATCGCAGGGAGGGTTTATTCTGACCGAGGCCGAACAGTCCTGTATAGTCTATGGAATGCCGCTCTCTGTAGTTGAGGCTGGCTTGAGCGACAGGAGCGTAACTCTCGATAAAATGGCAGAGTCAATCCTTGAGGTGATATGATGGCGAAGATCCTTGTAGTGGACGATTCCGCGATGTCGCGCAGGACACTGCGAAAAATCCTCGAACCTGCCGGACATCAAATCACCGAGGCGCAAGAGGGAATTATTGCGCTCGAACTCTATTTTCTTGACAGACCGGATCTGGTTTTCCTTGACCTTACGATGAGCGGAATGTATGGAATAGACGTGCTGAACAAGCTGCGCGAACTGGACCCGCGCGCGCGCGTCATAGTTGCGAGCGCCGATATTCAAAGCTCTACCCGCGAAATGGTCGAAGAAGGGGGCGCTGCCGCCTTTATCAACAAGCCTTTTACCGGTGACAAGGTGTTGAACATTGTGAACAAGGTACTTCAGGAGGACGCAGATGGAACTAACTGAGCGTCAAAATGATGCCTTGACCGAATTGATCAACATAGCCTTTTCTCGTACGGCAGCCTCGCTTTCGGAGTTGACCGGGCACCGCGTAGTGCTCGATGTGCCAATGGTCGCGATCTATCCGGTCAGTGAATTATCGAACAGGCTCTCTGAATTTTTACCTGCCGAACTTGCCAGCGTGCATCAGGTCTTCACGGGGCCATTGACCGGAGACGCCCTGCTGGTGCTCAATTATGATGGCGCAGTCAAGCTCATAGATGTGCTGACCGATGAAGCGGTGCAATCGGGCCGATTGAATGAGTCGGCGCGGGAAGTGCTGACCGAGGTAGGCAATATTTTATTAAATGCCTGTCTTGGCGTATTCGGTAATTTGCTTGAAGTGAGAGTCTCTTTTTCGGTTCCACGCCTGCACATGGAGACTCTTGGGCAACTGGTCAGGTCGCTCGTCATAGAGAAAGAAGAGCTCCGCTATGCGCTTGTCGTTTATACGGCCTTTCGCGTACGGGAAAGCGCCATAAGCGGTTATCTTGTTATAGCCTTGAGCGTGGTAAGCCTTGATCGCCTGATTCAGGAAGTCGAAAAGTGGGAAGAGAGACAGGGAACCTGAACCGTATGCGGAGTTCATCAAACGCCATTTTTACCTTGAGTGGATATAAATGATCTTGAGGAAATCCTGAGAGATTATGATAGAAGGATTGTGTTAGTCGGAGGGAGGGAAATGTTAAACGAAGCTGCGCTGCGCTGGATGAACGAGCTTTCGGCGCAGGGCATTTTCATGACCGATGCCGAGTTGACCATATGCGGATGGAATCACTGGCTGGAAATCCGCAGCGGTCATACTGCGTCCAATCTGATCGGTCGCAACCTTCTTCAAGAGTTTCCTGAACTTGTAGAGCGCGGTTTGGACCAATACTATAGAGACGCGCTTGCCGGTCAGATAAGGCTGCTCTCACATCGCCTCCACCGTTATTTGCTGCCGATGAAGCCCCAGATTGATGAGACATCGTTCCGTTTTATGCAGCAAAGCGCCCGCATCGCTCCGTTGATAGAACATGAGAACATTGTAGGCACGATCACGATCATTGACGACGTAACCGAGCGAATCGCACGTGAAGAACAGCTTGTCAGGTTACTCGGACGTGAAAAGGCCGCCCGCAAGGAGGCCGAGGCTGCAAACCGCAGCAAGGATGAGTTTCTCGCAACAGTCTCTCACGAATTACGAACGCCTCTAAACGCCATCGCCGGATGGGTGCAGATCATGCGTTCAAAGAAGCTCAACCCCGAGTCCTACGCGCATGGGCTTGAGATTATTGACCGCAATGTGAAAGTTCAGACGAAGATAATAGAAGATATACTGGATGTATCCCGCATCATTTCCGGGAAGCTCAACGTGACGGTTGTGCCGGTCAATCTGGTGCCCGTAATAGAATCGGCGCTCGATGCCATGCGGCTTGCCGCCGAGGCCAGGTCCATTCGACTGGAATCATCGCTTGATCCCGATACATGTCTGGTCTCGGGCGACCCAAACCGCCTGCAACAGATCGTATGGAACCTGGTTTCAAATGCCATAAAATTCACGCCTAAAGATGGGACTGTCCGGGTCCGACTCTCGCGGGTTGATTCGATGGTCGAGATAGCGGTCAGTGATACCGGCAGCGGAATCAGCGCGGAGTTTCTCCCTTTTGTATTTGATCGGTTTCGTCAGGCCGACAGCACAAGCACTCGCCAGCACAGCGGGCTTGGCCTGGGGCTGGCAATCGTACGGCATCTGGTCGAAATTCACGGCGGAACGGTTCACGCTGCGAGCCCGGGAGAGGGGCATGGCGCAACCTTTATCGTAAGATTGCCCCTGATTCCCTCGATTGCCACCGACGCTCCTGCGCCTCAAACGAGTGAGTCGGTGTTGAGCCCTGAGCAGGACGTTCATTCATCCGGGAAGAACAAAACGACGCTGGCTCCTGAATCGGTCTTGAGAGGAGTTCGCGTGCTGATCATTGACGACGAGCAGGATGCTCGCGAAATGCTCGAGGCGATACTGGCGCAACACGGCGCGGAAGTCAGAGTGTCAGGATCGACGGACGAGGCGCTAAAAATATTTGACCAGTGGGTTCCCGAAATCCTTGTATCCGATATAGGGATGCCTTACGAGGATGGCTATTCTCTAATAGATCGGGTCAGGGCGCGCGAGCCGGACCGAGGAGGGAATATTCCCGCAATCGCGCTTACAGGGTATGCGAGACCCGAGGATCGTTTGCGGCTGCTCTCCTCCGGCTATCAGGATTACCTGTCGAAGCCTGTAGAAATGCGGTCCCTGATTGATGCGGTTGCGAACCTTGTCGGTCGGGTAAGGGAAGACATAATCCTCTCTTGAATGGCGGCGGCAGACTCCTGATTGCTGCCAATCTCCACGTGCAAATTGCCCGGTGATGGTATAAACTGCTCAACAAATCTGCAAATGAATAGTGGAGTTCGGACCCGAACATTTAGCCTGTCAGTTAAGTAGACAGGCTGCCGGGCCTCGGAATGGCCTGTTGGCTGGTTTGCAGATGACGCCCGGTATTTTTATCTTTTGAAAGGAAAGAGTTATATGTGGATTCGAAAAGCGCTTCGAGATATTAGAAAAGGCGTTGATTCGCCGATGCCGACTCAGGTGGTCTCAAATGAAGAGTTCACTCCGCGCCCGCAGAACCTCCAACAGAAGAAGGTCGAAAACCTGATAGGCGAGATGGCCGATCATCGCTCGAAGAAACTCGGCATGGACCGGCGTACCTTTATGGCAAGTGCCATGGGGCTTGCGACATGCTTTCTGGCTCAGAATAAGGTATTTGGCAAGGTTTGGGATGTTGATGAGGCAGAAACCTTTGAACTGGCCGCAATCGAAGAAAAATTCCCAAAAGGCGAGTACTTCGTCCTCGACGTGCAGTCACATTTCACAAACGGAATCGCGCTGCCTTTCAGGGACATGGAATTTGTCAAGAACATGGGATTTAACCTCAAGAACGATGTTGAATCCTATAGCTTTCGTAATTTCGTAAAAGAGATGTTCTTTGACAGTGAAACCGAGATGCTGGTCATATCAGGCGTGCCCGGTATGGAACTCCAGAAGGACCAGGACGGTAAAGTGCTCGAAGGCAAAGCGCGCACGCCATACGGGGGAATCCTGCCAAGCTGGCTTATGGCGGAAAAGAAGAAGGAATTGAATGACCTGTCCGGTTCGCATCGCGTGCTTTGTCAGGGCAATCTCGCGCCGAATCATTACTGGGACAAGGCGACCAACTCGATGAACAAGGCGGCTACAATCGAACAGATGGAGCGAGAGTTGAATCTCTACAAGATCGATTCCTGGAAATGGTATTGCCACACCGATCCCGGGAGGTCGGGGAACGGATTCCAGATGGATGATGACAACGCGCAGTGGTTTATCGAAGAATCGCGCAAGCGCGGTATGAAGACCATAAGCGTGCACAAGGGATACTCATACCAGTCACGAACACTCGGCCACCTGGCAAACCCGAAGGATGTTGAAAAGGCCGCGCTCCGAAACCCGGATTTTACCTTTGTCGTTTATCATTCGGCGATACAGCACGGCCCGAACGAGCCGGATTGGAAAGAGAGCGACAAGTACGATCCGACTACGGGTGATTTCGAATGGCACTCTATCCTTATGGACATAAAGAAGCGAAACCCGAAGATGAACAACGTATATTGCGAGATAGGCAGCTTCTTTAACGTCCTTGTGGTCGCCGACCCTGTGATGGCCATGCACGGCATAGGCAAGAACATAAAAAATTACGGCGCGGATCACGTTGTCTGGGGGACGGACTGTCTGTGGTGGGGCTCGCCTCAGTGGGCAATCGACGCATTTAAGCGCTTCCAGATCAGCGATGAGTTGTGCGAGAAGTTTGGCTACAAAAAGCTGACAAAGGAAGATAAAGCAAAGATATTCGGTTTGAATGCGGCGCGAATCTACAAAGTAAACGTGAAAGAGAAGCGCAAGGCATTTCCGGCAGACACGCTGGAAAGACTGAAGACCGCTTATCTTGAGAGGGGCGGCCAGAGAAGCAACGCTGCCTATGGGTGGGTAAGAGCCGACGATTAATCGAGGAATTCGAGTTCAGGGCTGGCGAGATCGTTCGATCTTGCCAGCCCCTTTGCAGTGACTCGACCCATGGTTTTGTCGGCCAGTCAAAGAGTAAAAGGGATATGGAACAACCTATCTGGAATTTTGAGCAGGAGCCTACTGACGAACCGCTGGATGAGACCGGGATAAATCTGCGCGCCTATTTCGACCGCATGCCCGACGAAAAGATGCGGGGCTATACCCCGGATTGGAGCGATGAGCAGGTCATCGAGTGGGACGGAAACTTCCGCGACGACGGCAATCTCATGTTGCTTTGCTGTGAGCGGGATGTCGATGTCACAGAATATCGAAGGGTCATAGGGCAGGCGATAGAGTATCGTAATCGCGCCCGTTCGACAGGTATTGGTGCTGATGCGTGATGCGTGATGCGTGATGCGTGACATACCCTGTTAGAAGTAAAACTGCTTATAGTTCACGAATCACGCATCACGTATCACACATCACCTCTCAGTATTCGCACAACCCGCTGTGAACCGTGAAGGGTTTGCTGCCTTTTATAGTCCCTTCGGCTTCGTGACAATCCGCGCAGATTGCCGTTCGTGGCGCTCGGCGGTGCTTGAAGCTTGTCTGCTTGTGAAGATCGTGGCAGGTGATACAGGTAGGAAACTCCGACCCGTTCACCACTATGTCCCGCACATTTTGCAGGATATGCCGGTCTCCGGGATTGAGTGTCTCATCATCGGCCCTCGAAAAATCCACCTCGAAATCTTGAAAGAGGTTGTCACCGGCAACAAAATTATTTGGATAAGGCAAGCCTGTTGATCGTGACTTCCCTATGCGAATATGGCACTGAGCGCAGGTTGAGGTTATGGCAAGCTCATCCTTGCGTCGCTTCTTCGAGAGGAAGATGAGCGACGTGTCGGCCGAATGATTCAGGTCTACGACTCCGTGACAGGCATAGCAGTCTATCCCGAAGGCCGAGAATGCTTTTGTTTCCGCGTCGATGCCAGTCGTATGACAGCCCGCGCAACGATTGGCAAAACGATCCTTGTCCCAGGAGGGGTCTTTCAAATCAATCCATTTCGGAGCTTGCCCGTCTGTGGCAGGCTCTGCCTGTGTGTTGAGGATCGCGAACTTGCCGTAGCCCTCTTTCTTTAGAAATCTAACGCGATGCCTGCTTCCCATGAAATACTCGATTTGGGGGGCAAGACTCGCCAGACCGGGTTGTGTCTTCAGTAAAGCCATAAGCTCCGGCGCATCCTCACGCTGGCGCACTGTTATGCCGTGGGCGTTCTTCTGCCAGCCGGGGCCTATGTCGTTACGATGGCAGAAGAGGCATTCATCTCCGTGGATGTATTCGGGCACAGGTTTGCCTGCATGATTGCTTCCCCAGGCGGCAGGGTCGAGCTTTTTTGACTGCGTGGCTGCCTGACCACCTGGCTCTTTTGCTTGAAGATGTCCGGCGCGGGCATCTTTCGTAATCGTGGCAGAGAGGTTGAGGTAAGCAAATAAGAACAGCACAACCGAAACGAGCACAACGGTAGACTTTAATTTTGTTCGCATATCTTAAACCGCATTCGTATGATTTCGACGAGCATTCCTTGAATATCGCGCTCAACCTGTAATGTCAAGTCGCGCCATGAAAACAAAAGGATTTTACAGTCAAATTTGCATCTGATCGGGTTCTATTGTAGGATTTACCTTCGTCCCGCGATCAACAAAACTACAGGAGGAAAGATGCAGAACCCGGTCATGCGCCCGAGACTATTTCTAATACTTGTAATCGCCCTGTGTCTGTTTGCGAATGTGCAGGCAAAGAGTTATCAAAAATCGAACCCTGTCCAGGAGGCTGATCAGACAGTTAAAGTTGGCATCGGACTACAGGCTTTTGTCATAACGAAAGTTGATCCTGTGTATCCGCCTCTCGCCGCCGCCGCCGGGGTTGAAGGAGAAATTTGGGTTGAGGTGACTCTTGATAAGGAAGGAAACGTTACAAAGGCGATTGCGCAAAGGGGGCACCCGCTGCTAAAAGAGGCCGCCGTCAAAGCAGCGCGCGAATGGAAGTTCAGACCGCAGCTTGTCGATGGAAAGGCCGTCAGGGTTGTTGGGAATATAGTTATTTCTTTTGACCTGAAAGAGAATTACAACAGCGGGAAAGACGATTTAGAGAAGGCGAAGGAAGCCGCCCTTTCCAATCCATACTCCCCGGAGGCGCATAACTGGCTCGCTCGGGCTTATGAGGAAGAGGATGAGTATGAGGAGGCGATAAAAGAGTATAAGGTAGCCATTCAGATAAAGCCCGATTATCAGCAGGCATATATAAATCTGGGAGCCCTTTATAGCGAATCCGGTCGCGTGGACGATGAGATAGAGACCTACAATCAGGCGATTATTGTACTCCCCGATTCCACGGAAATCCTCGATCTACTGTCAACGGCGCTGAGTAAACGTAAGCGATACGCCGAAGAGGTTGAAATACTCACGCGGTTGATCGAACTCCACCCGGATAACTCAGCCTACTACAATACGCTTGGATGGAGTCTAATACAGTTAAAACGATACGAAGACGCCATCGCCGCTCTGCTTGAATCAACCAGGATCGATCCCAAATCAGCCATCGCATATCACAACCTCGGGTGGGTTTATTTGCTGCAACAAAAATTTGAGGATGCGATCTATGCATACAATCAGGCGCTTGAAGCAGACGCGAAATATTGGCAAAGGCACAAGGTATACAGTGAACTGGGGATGAGTTATTTGCGGCTGCATCGTTATGATGAAGCTCGTGAAGCGATGGAAGAAGCCGTTAAGTTAAAGCCCGATTATTCAGATGGTTTTGTGCGTCTGGCCTCGATTTATCACGATCTGGCTCGTTACGACGAGGCAGTTGTTACCATAAAGAAAGCGATCAAACTCGACCCTGAGAACTCATATGCATTTGCCAATCTTGGAGATGTCTATGCCCATATGGCTCAGTTCGCGGAAGCTGAGGCGGCATACAGGCAATCGCTAAAGCTAAGGTCCGACATACCCGGGGTATACATGGGTCTGGCCGGTGTGCTGATACTTCAGAAGAAGGAGCAGGATGCAGAGGCTCTGATAAGAAAAGCTGTGAAGCTTGCGCCTGAGGATGCCAGATTGAGACTCGGGCTGGGCTCTTATCTTTCGCATATCGGGAAGACGGCTGAGGCTGAGACGCAATACCGGGAAGTGTTGCGGGTTGAGCCTGATAACCCCTGGGGGCTAAACAATCTGGGCTACATTATGGTAGAGAGAAATGAGAAGCTGGATGAGGCGCTGGTTATGATAAGAAAAGCCGTTGACGCCGAACCTGAAAATCCGTCATTTCTCGACAGCCTTGGGTGGGTATACTTCAAGCTGGGTAAACTCGCAGAAGCCGAAAAGTATATAAATCAAGCTATGAAAGTTGGAGGCAAGTCCCCTACTATGTATGAGCATAGCGGCGACATCCTCGATCGGACAGGGAAAAAAGAGGAGGCCAAACAGGCCTGGCAAAAAGCTCTCTCAATTACTGAAAACCCTGAGCAGATAACCCGGCTCAAGAACAAGTTGAGCCCGGATGAAAAGAAATGATTCATGAAATGAAGATCAGGAGAGATGCATCTGTGCCAGGGTTTCAGTCTTTGTGCTGACCCTCTTTCTGACTACACGCTTTATGTAGACGGTTGGTCAGCAATTCAAAGTATCGACAACTAAAAAAATTATCATCGCTACCACCTGTTGGGGGGCTTTCTCTTTACTTCGAACCCTCCAAACAATGTCGTCGCCTTTATGTGTATTCTCTGGGGCATCTGCTCATAATCGGGTTCATAATAATCATTCTCGTGAAAAAGGCCGCCCGAGGCGTCCTCTTTACTTATTTCAAACCCTCCGCAAATTGTAATACCCGTTATTTGCAGGCCCACATCTTCCGGCACTACAATCTCAGTCCCCCCGAAAATCGAAATTACATTTAACACGATTTCCCCGTCCGGCAAAGGCGCTGCGGTGAGGTCTATTTTTATCCCCCCGAAGAGCGCCAACGTAGTATGGCCGTTGAGGTCTTTACCACGATTCGTAATATTCGCCCCGCTGAAGACGCGAATAGTGCTTCCGCCGCTTGCGTAGGTTGATGCCAGGTGATCAGGCTGAGATTTTGAGATAGCCTCTGAGACAATGACCAGATTTGTACCGCACCTTCTACAGAATTTGCCGCTATTATTTTGAGAGCCGCATTGTGGGCAAAAGAGAATCGGTTCCATAAAGCCTCACGTGAATGTTATCCGCAAGGTAAAAGTCAGGCAAACTGAATCAAAGACCCGGAATCATATTTCGCGATGAATGAGGGTCTTGCAAGGCTTCCAGCCAAACGCTAACCATAAGTCATTTTATTCACCGATCCATTGGCCGATATTGATCCTGTGTCCCTCGGGCGTTGCCAGCGAAAACTCACGCATACCCCAGGGCTTGTTCGCAATCGGTGACAGGATGTTGATACCTTTTGCCCTTACCTCATTGTAATAAGCGTCTGCATCGTCTACGCGCAGATAGCCAAAATAACTATGAGACCCCAACTCGCCTGGGGGCGCATCATCGCGGCACTCACCGAGCATTATCATGCAATTATCTTTTTTAACGAATATCCAGCCGGGCGGCTCAGATGTCACCTCGAAACCGAGATCGAGGAAAAATTGCGCTGATCCTTTCAGGTCGTGAACGGCCAGGACATAATGGTTTTGTAGAATCTTTGGCATTCGTGCTTACTCCCGATTCCCGATAAGTTATCCTTACAGAGTTCTTTCCATAACCAGGTCCCTCTGCAAATCCGCTCCCAGTTGAAATGTCTGCTCTCCGATTACACGAAATCCCCATTTTTCGTAAAACTGCTTTGCCCGTATGTTTTGTTCCCATACACCAAGCCACATTGTCTCGAACCCTGCTTGCGGCATTTCTGTGATGCATTTTTCCATCAAGGCTGCTCCTACCCCCTTCCCGATCAACCCCTGAACTACATACAATCGGGCGAGTTCAACCTGGTTTAGACCATTTGAACACGATGTATAAGCATCCAGTTGCAGCTTTGCATATCCCGCCATGACCCCATCAATTTCGGCAATCAAAAATCTTGTTTCAGGGTCCGAGAGTTCTTGATATTGGACAGCTTCACCAAACGATTCGGCGATATAGGCAGACATATCTTCGGGCGTATTATTGGCGGCAAAGGTATCATAAAAAGTGCGCGCGCCAATCTCAGCAAGCGTAGATGCATCCTTCGTAGCGCCAAAACGTATGATACAAGCCCCTCTTTCGATCATGTCGGTATCCTACCACGAATGATGAAATCCTGGCCTCGAAATTACTACTTATGCCTTCTCTCTGTGCAGGATGTGATTCAGTCCTCCGATGCGATACCAGCGATATCCGTACCCTTCGAGGCTGATCCTGTGCGTGCCGTCCTTCTCCGCATCGCTCTGATCTTCGATCAATAGATTGACCAGTTTCTCACCGCCTTCGCGGCCCGGCTTGATAACCACTTCATGAGGTTTTTCGTCGAAGTTGTGGATCACGATCAACGAATTTCTTCTCCAGTCAAAACGGATTGCAAGTACGCTTTCTGACCCGGTCTCCATTATCGTCCAGTCTCCCCACCCGATCTCGGGGCATTCTTTCCGCAATCGAATCATGCTGGTCATCCAGTTGAGAAGGGAATTCGGGTCCCGCCTCTGCGTCTCTACATTTACCTCTTCGCAACTATACGGTCCATTGTTGATGACAGGGTGAACGGTCTTTTCCGAGAGCGAAAACCCCGCCTGCGGCTCATTCGACCACTGCATAGGCGTGCGCACGGCATCGCGTTCCTTGAGGCTTAGATCATCGCCCATTCCTATCTCGTCGCCATAGCGGATGACCGGTGTGCCGGGAAGCGAGAAAAGCACACTGTATGCAAGCTCGATATGACGCTGCGTTCCGAGCATCGGGGCCAGCCGCCTGCGAATCCCGCGATTGTAAAGCTGCATATTCTTCTCGGGTCCAAACCTCGCAAAGACCTTCTCTCTTTGCTTTTCGGTGAGTCGACCGAGGTCGAGTTCATCGTGGTTGCGCAGGAATTGCGCCCACTGCGCCGAATGTGGAATATCCTTTGTGGCCTCTAAGGCTTTTATGAGCGGTCGGACATCGCCTGTTGCGAGAGCATAAAAGAGATGCTGATTTACGTAAAAGTTAAACATCATGTGAATGCCGTCACCCGATTCGCCGAAGTATTTTGCTGTCTCTTTCGGCAATACGTTAGCCTCTCCAAGCATAATGGCATCACCGCGTCTCCACTGTAAAAAAGCCCTCATCTCTGTCAGGTACTCGAATTTCAATTTAGGCTTTGTCTTGCCCGGCGGGAAACTTTCGATCATAAATGGAACCGCGTCTACGCGAAATCCGGATACGCCAAGTTCGAGCCAGTATCCCATGATTCGCCTGATTTCTGTCCTGACCTCGGGATTATCCATGTTGAGATCGGGCTGGAAATCGTAAAAGCGGTGATAGTAATACTCGCGGGCTTTCTTGTCATAGGTCCACGTCGCGTCCTGGACTCCAGGGAAGACCATGCCCTTATTCCAATCGGCCGGTTTCTTTTTTGACCACACATACCAATCGCGGAACTTTGAGTCCTTATCAACTCGCGCCTCCTGAAACCACGGATGTTCATCAGAGGTGTGATTGACTACAAGGTCAATGATTACGTTCATCCCGCGTTTATGCGCCTGATGCATGAATTCTACAAAGTCGCCCGCAGAGCCATGACAGGGGTCTACGCCAAAGTAATCGGAGATGTCATATCCGTTGTCTCGATTGGGTGTAGGTTGGAAGGGGGCAAGCCAGATGGCACCCACGCCAAGTGAGTGAAGGTAATCGAGACGGCGCATCAGACCTTCGAAATCGCCGATCCCGTCTCCGTTCGAATCCATGAATGTTTCAAGGTCCAGACTGTAGATGACAATGTTTTTGTACCAGAGGTCTTCGATCATTTTCCCTATTATTCTTTCTTGAGATTGGCATCCACATACTTAGATAATAACAGCAGGCAAACTCGAGCGCGAATGATCGCTAAAAAACGGGCAAGCAAAGAGGCCGCAAAGCAGGGCCATTCAGTTTTCCAAAATGTAGCATAGGAAAAGGGGAATAGGCCGGGACGGACGCGGATGCGGCGGATTTTCGCGGATTAAATCATATATTGTCAGATCCGCGTAGATCCGCCCGATCCGCGTCCGTCCCGGCCTATTTCAATTCGCCTTGCATTCAATATAACTTGCCAAACCGTCTGACGCATGTTGCTCGCAATTCAAAAACTGAATGGCCCTGGGCCGCAAAGATGCAGAATCTTGTTGCCTCCTCGCGTCTTTGCGGCCTCTTGTAGTCTGGTCTGCTCAACTGATCTGAGATTTCAAGGCTCGAATCTCAAATAGATGTTGTCAAGAGGCTTATCTCTTGAGTTTCTCCAGATGGTGTTTGCGAAACTTTGCTACCTTCGGAGCGACTACAGCCTGACAGTACGGCTGATTCGGGTTATTTTCGAAGTATCGCTGATGATACTGCTCGGCTGCATAAAAGGCCGGGGCGGCAGTTATCTCTGTCACTATAGGGCTTCCCCAGATTCCTTCTTCGCTCAGTTCTCGAATTAACTGTTCGGCGACTGCCTTCTGCTCGGGCGAGTGATAAAAGATCACGGACCTGTATTGCGGTCCGACATCCGCCCCCTGGCGATTCAAGGTTGTCGGATCGTGGATGGCGAAAAAGGCTTCGAGAACTTCCCTGTACGAGATGACCTCCGGGTCGAAAGTAACCTGCACGACCTCGGCATGCCCGGTTCTTCCTCCGCATACCTCCTGATAAGACGGGTTGGGAACCGAGCCTCCTGCATACCCGGATACGACCTCTTCAACGCCACGCAAATCTTGAAATACAGCCTCAAGGCACCAGAAACATCCCCCGCCCAGAGTTGCGACTTCGGTATTCTTGTTCATCAAAATGTTTTCCTCTTAGCCTGCCTTCCGGCTACGGCTTTTTCGTTCCTTAATTTTCCTGATGTATTCTGCCACGTCCGGCGTCTTACAGCCGGTATCTCCGTGATCAATTTCAATCTTTCCGATTCTTCCGGCCGTAGCAAGGGCCTTCTTCTCAAGCCCTGTGTTGCGGGAGCCTATAGCGATCAGCGCGGCGTTCATGGTGTGCTTCACCCTGTTTTTGCTGGAATGTATGTCGTGCTCAATCGTTTCCAGGTAAGGCTCAAAATAAGAGTCCGGCAAATCGCTTTCGTTGCGCGCGAGCGTCGAAAGCAACACCCATCCTGCGCTCCCAATCCATTCCTTTGGGGATGTGGTCCATTTCTCCATTTTCTTTTGCGCGAGCGGAGATTGACCGGCCAGATTAGCGAAGGCATCCGTCAGCACGTAATTACCAAGGTCCTTTACCCAGCTATCCAACACCCGGTTGTCGAGCAGAGAAGGGTCCGCAATCATCGTGGCAAATATGCGGGCATCGTGATTTGCGCTCGCCCAGAGCCTGATCGCGAGATCGTGATCGGTCTTGATCTTCTTTTTGAGCTTTCCGAGGTTGGCGTAACTGACTCCAAAAATATCGTCTTCCACTCCATGCCGCCTGTATACTTTTCTGTTTTGCTCAGTGCCAAGAGCCTCAAGCTCTTTTAATACCTCTGCTTCCGTCATACCCGATTATCTCCCTTCGATGTTTGGATGCCCGCTTATCTTTGCATTCGAGCGGGTGTGATCGAGGCGTGATAATGCCACACGCGCCACTCTCCATCGCGTTTGCGCCATAGCACAGTGGCCCGGCCCTTTATGTCACGGCTCTGGCCCGACTTGTTTACCTGGGTCTGAATCCATGTTCCGGTTTGCACCGCGTGATCACCGTCAACTATCACCTTCATATCATCATTGAATTCGAATCGAGAGATGGTGTAGTTACTCGTGGCGGCGCTCCAAACGCGCTTCAGTCTGTCAAATCCGCGAAGGGGGCCCTCGTTAATATCGTAATAGATATTATCTGCATCCTTCTCGAAAACATCATCGAGAATCGAGAGGTCCTTCGAAACAATCGCTTTGGTGAACTTATCAGTCTTTGTCTTGATCACGTCCTCCGCGCTCTGGGCAAAAACTGCGATCTGAACCAGTAGCATGACAGAGACTATTCGTATGGACTTCATCATTCTTTCCTCCAGCATTTGATTCCGATTTAGCCGGATGTTGTGCAATCTCGGATTCAGGCCATCTCGTTGCGTATGCGTTCAAGCAGCCTCTTTGTGGCCCGAACCCCATCCGGTTCGCTCATTCTGTCTCCTTCGTATTCGATCCCTACGTAGCTGTGAAAGCCCGCGTCCATAACTATTTTCATCATTCGCGGATAGTCTATAAGTGTTTCGTTTCCCTGTTCGTCAAAATCGAACGATTTCGCGCTGACGGCTTTTGCAAAGGGCATCATCTCTTTGACCCCTTTGTATCGGTCGTACTCTTTTCCGTCGCCAAGTTCAAAATTGCCGAAGTCGGGCAGGGTTCCACATCGCGGATGATTTACCCTCTTCATCACAGCCGCGAGCCATTCTCCATTCGATGACAACCCTCCGTGGTTCTCTACGATAACGCTGATCTTTTGCTTTGCGCCGAACTCGGTGAGCCTTCTGAGCCCGTCGGCCGCAAGCTTTATCTGCTCCTCATAAGGACCGGAGCTTTGAGCGTTGACGCGAATGCAGAAGCACCCGAGGTATTTGGCCGCATCTACCCATTTGTAATGGTTCTCGACAGCGCGGGTGCGTTTCATCTCATCGGGGTCGCCGAGCGCGCCCTCGCCGTCAATCATTATCAGGCGGCTCTCGACTCCGTTGTCTTTAGCGCGTTTTTTCAGTTCGGCCAGATAAGTTTTATCGGTGGCCTTGTCTGGAAAGAACTGATTGACGTACTCGACCGCATCAATGCCGTAGTCCTGTTTGGCCACTTTTGCAAAGTCGAGGTTATCCATCTGCTTTGAAAACAACGCCTTGTGGAATGACCATTCAGCCAGTGAAATCTGAAACAACGGTTTGGCTTTTCCAGACGTAAACGCCTCGCCGGCCAGTCCGGCAAGCGCAAGACCCGTTGTAGTCTGGGCAGAAATCTTCAAGAATTTGCGACGATCAATCAAATGATTCATGGACGAAGGGCTCCTTTGATATATGGTTTTCTGCTGTACTGCGCTAATCACTGACACCTGCAATCACAGACCCACCCTGCTTTCCGTTTCTCTTACGACATCGGCATCAAAGCTTGCTTCATCAAGTTCGGACCTTGATCGGGCGAATTTGTATTCCTGTTCAAAGGTCGCGATGATTTCATCGAGCGGCAAATCTGAATATACGCCGCGATGATTTACATACTCCATGTGCCGATGCCCGTCCGCATCAAATGGATGGTAAAGCGAGTCGCTGCGACCGTCAAATTCCAACGGCAGCAGGCGGAATTTTTCGCATAATTCGATGTTGAATGCCGGGGTCGCCTTTACCCATTTCTCGCCCAGAAACATCTCTGTATACCCGTGCCAGAAAAATATATCGGTTGCCATTCGTCGTCTCAGCCGTTCGGTGGAGAGATGATTCCTGACATCGGCGAATCCGAGCCTGGCCGGGATGCCGGTTGACCTGCAACACGCTGCGAGCAGTACGGCCTTTGAAACGCACCATCCATGCTTATGAGCGAGTGTCGCGCTCGCCTTCATCCCCGGAATTGTGAGGGCGATTCTATAAGGATCGTATCGAACGCCATCCCTCACCGCGTAATAGAGCCTCACCGCCTGCTCGATGCTCGTTTGAGAATCTCCGGCATGCTGGCGAGTGAATGCAATAATATCGGGATGAGCGGACTCTATGGTCTGAGTAGGCGTCAAATGTTCATTCGAATTTGCCTGATACATTGTGACATGAAGGATAGCTGAAGCGTTCGGGCGTATCCAGGTGATCAACGCATCGAACCTGCGCCACTTTACGCGGGATTCGACCTCTTTGTAGTCTTCATCATGACGAAGGCATCGAGCGTATCGGTGTAATAGCCTTCGATACGATCGAGGATAAAATACCCGTGCCTGTCGTAAAAACCTCGCGCTCCAAGATCATCGACGGGCGTTTCCAGATAGATCGCCTGCGCTCCTTTTTCCCATAGCCAGGATTCTATTTCTGAAAGCAAACGGCTGCCTATGTGCTGCCGCTGGCGATGAGGTGTGACATCAATAGTTATGATATGTCCAAGTTTGCGAGGTTCGGAGCAGGCGATAACAAAGCCGATTATCTCTTTATCGTCTTCGGCGATCAGCGTGCGGCATTTTCTCGACCGCAGATAGTATTGCAACTCAAGGTGAGAATATGCGATATCCTCTGAAAAAGCCTCGTGGTCGATCTCGTAGAGTGTTTCAAAATCACTGGCGCTGTAATCACGTATTTCCACACTTTTCTTCTGAGAATAAGACGATCAGACTCTTTGTGCCAGTTCGACAAACAACCTGTGTGCTCGCTCGTCATCCGAGAGTTCAGGATGAAAGGTTGCTGCCAGTATATTGGCCTGTCTGACGAAAACCGGCTCGCCTTCATTTCTTGCCAGCACTTCGACCTCCGGGCCGACTCGCTCGATCCTCGGCGCGCGAATGAATACGGCTTCGAGCGGGCCGCCCTTTATCACGGTTTCCACTTCGCCGATAAAGCTGTCTACCTGTCTGCCATAGGCATTACGAGCCACGGTGATGTCGATCAAGTCCATCGAATGCTGTGACGGGTTGATCGCCTCGCGGGCAAGCAGGATCGCCCCCGCGCACGTTCCAAAGACGGGCTTTCCGGCCCCGGCCAGTTCCTTTATAGGCTGTTCCAAATCTTCGGCCGCGAGGAACTTCAGCATCGTAGAGCTTTCTCCCCCCGGTAAAATCAAGCCTTCTACACCATCGAGATCGCTTGCGCGGCGCACCTCCGCTACGTCTACACCTAGCCGCGAAAGCATCCGCCCATGCGCTGCAAAATCTCCCTGTATTGCGACTACACCAATCTTCATATTTTGGATTTTAGATTTTAGATTTTGGATTTTCGTGGCGCGACATGCACTTCGCTGATTTAGATTCTGGATTGGGTATCAAATCAAAGTCTTTAATCCATTACTAACAATCCAAAATCTAAAATCCAAAATCTAAAATCCAAAATCTAAAATCGGTTCACCATCCGCGAGTTTGCAATAGCTCGCTGTCTTCAAGCTTTGAAACATCGAGCCCGCGCATCGCCTCGCCAAGCTCCTCGCTTGCTTCGAGGACCGCTTTCGGATCGTTATAATGCGTGGTCGCTTTGACGATTGCGCGGGCGCGCACCGCCGGGTCCGATGACTTGAATATCCCCGAGCCTACGAAGACCGATTCCGCGCCAAGCTGCATGCAGAGAGCAGCATCGGCTGGTGTGGCCACTCCGCCCGCTGCGAAATTCGGGACCGGCAATCGCCCCTCGCGGGCCACCATTCTCACGATCTCGTAAGGGGCTCCGAGATTCTTGGCCTCTGCCATCAACTCCTCATCGCCAAGTATAGTAAGGCGCTTGATTTCGTGAGTGATTCGCCGAAGATGTCGCACCGCTTCGACAATGTTTCCCGATCCTGCCTCGCCTTTTGTGCGAATCATCGCCGCGCCTTCACCTATCCGGCGCAAAGCCTCTCCGAGGTTTCGAGCGCCGCAGACGAATGGAACCTTGAACTTATGCTTGTCCACGTGATGTTCTTCGTCGGCAGGGGTCAGCACTTCGCTCTCATCTATGAAATCAACGCCCATCGCTTCAAGCACCTGCGCCTCGACGAAATGACCGATTCGAACCTTTGCCATCACGGGGATGGAGACCGCCTTCATGATCTCTCGAATCTTTCTTGGAGATGCCATCCGAGCTACACCGCCTTCTGCGCGAATATCGGCGGGAACCCGTTCAAGCGCCATTACTGCCACGGCCCCGGCTTCTTCGGCTATGCGTGATTGATCGGCATCGGTCACATCCATTATGACTCCGCCTTTCAGCATCTCAGCCAGTCCCGTCTTCAATCGAATCAAGTTGTCAGCCATCTTCTTTACTCCAATCAAAAAATTTCGCCGCAATAATCCCACTCCAGAAACACATTACCATACCGGGGTGCCACGTTTTTCGCCATAGTACAGAAGTATATCTATTCCCTCCGGATTATAACCGAGAGTTCTGAGCATCAAACTTATTTGCCCCCTGTGATGCACCGCATGATTTGCCGCGTGTTGTAATATCTCGCCAAGCGGCATCTCGAGGTTCTCCTTTTCATCAAGCGCGTATGTTACAACGCGGTTGAGGTCGCTGTCCTCAAGCTCTGAAAGAAAGCTGCGCAGGCTGGTTTCAATCTTGCTCCATTGCTTTTGAATTGATTCCAGGGAAGGGAAGTCTTCGGGCAGCAGACGTTGGTCGCGTTCAGGACCGCCGCACCGGGCAAACCAGCCCCACTCGGCGCTTAATATGTGCACAAGCAGAGTCCGAATCGATTTGTCTGCCCCGAGGGGCTTGCCTGTGAACTCTTCCTCGCTCAGGCGGCTGATCGTAGCCATCAGCTTGCGATTGGCCCAGTACCCGTAATCGTAGAGCGTCACAATATCGCTTGCAGTCATCTCTACCTCCATTTGATATGGTAATGACCGGATGACAAAAAGCAAAGAGGCTATGAAAGCAGAATTTCGCCCCGACCGGAGATGACAACGCCGCCGCCAACACGGATGCCTGTAATATCTTTTGAGTTGGGGTCCATCTTAACTTCGATGTGCAGGATGCTTGGCCGTTTCATCTCGAATCCCTGTTCGCTGATGATTTGGGTCACAGGCTTTGGCTCGACGATTCCATGTCGGACGAGATAAAACCCTAACGGCCCGTTTGCGGAGCCTGTGGCCGCGTCTTCCGCGACCCCTGCGGCGGGTGCGAAAACCCGGCAATGAACTGTGCTCGATTCCCGAAGCGTTTCGGAGGCGAAGACCAGAACGGTATCGGCTCCCATTTCTTCGCTGATCCCTCCGAGCGCACTTGATTCGAGCTTTATTGTTTCGACGGCTTGAAGAGTTGCGACAGGCACGATTAAGACCGTAATTCCGTTATAAATAGCTTCGACCGGGAAGCCGGTTCCTTCAATGTCGGAAGGCGCAAGCGTCAGCGCCCGAGCGAGCCTGGCCGTGTCGGTAAATTGCCCCTTAACAGTCGGCAGAGGTTGAGTCATCGTCGTGTGACCCGCTCGATCATCTTCAATCTTCACTTCGGCCAGGATGTTTCCAACGCCGGTTTCGAGCGTGATCGAAGTACCCGGTATGGTCCACTCTTTCATGCGCTCGGATACAAGCACATGAGCCGAGCCCACAAGCGGATGGCCTGCGAAGGGAAGCTCGCGCATAGGCGTGAAAATCCTTACGCGGTAATCGCCTCCGCTTTCGGCTGGAAGGATAAAGGTGGTCTCCGAATAGTTCATCTCGCGCGCGATGTCTTGCATCGTGGCGTCATCAATACCCCGACCGTCGGTGAAAACGGCTAGCTGATTACCACCGAAAAGCTTTTCGGTGAACACATCGGCGATAATGAATTTTGCTGGCTTCATTGAATCTTCCTTTTCAGCAGATTGCCTATTCGCCTGATACCTTCTTCGATAATATCGGGCGGGCGATTTGAAAAATTGAGCCTGATGAAATTCTCGCACCGGGCTCGGGCAAAGAAAGCACTGCCGGGCACAAAGGCTACGTGGTCCTCAAGCGCCTCCGCAAGAATCGCTTCTCCATTTAGAGATTCGGGCAACTCTACCCAGATAAACATTCCCCCGTTTGGTTTTGTCCATCTGACCTCTGTCGGGAAATATTTTTCCATTGCTTTAAGCATCGCTCGACAACGCTCGCCGTATACCGTACGAAGCCGTTCGAGATGAGAATCGAAATCGAATGAGGAAAGCATCCGTGCCGCCGCCCTCTGCTGTATGGTGCTTGTGTGAAGGTCGGTGGCCTGCTTTGTGGAGACCATAGCCTGAAAGATTCCTTTCGGCGCGTAGGCCCATCCAATCCGCATGCCGGGGCTCAGGGTTTTCGAGAATGTGCTAAGGTAGACTACAAGTTCGTCTTTATCGAGAGCGGCAAGCGGGGTGATCCGCTCTCCCGAATACCTCAGTTCGCCGTATGGGTCATCCTCAAGAATTGGAACTCGATACCGCCTCGAAATCTCGATTAATTGCTTTCTTCTCTCAAGCGATAGGGTAGTTCCTTTCGGATTATGAAAATTCGAGACCACATAAATAAATTTGGGGCTTGTTTCGGCAATCGCGTTTTCAAGATGATCCAGTCGCATCCCGGAGCCGTCGCTCTCAAGGGTGACAAAGGAAGCCTCGAAGCTGTTGAATGCCTGTAAAGCGGCAAGATAACATGGATTTTCTACTACAACCGCGTCGCCCGGCTCGATAAAAATCTTTGACATCAGATTGATGCCCTGTTGCGAACCGCTTGTAATCAGCACCTGATCGGCATTGGCCTTTATGCCTCTTGTCTGCAATCGCCCGGCAATCCACTCTCTGAGCGGTCGCCAGCCTTCGGTCGTGCTGTATTGCATAGCCGCCGCGCCCTCTTCTCGGAAAATATCGGCGTGTGCTTTGCCGAGTTGCTCCACAGGAAAAAGCTCCGGCGCAGGCAATCCGCCTGCAAAAGAGATGATGTCCGGCCTCTCGGTGACCTTCAGAATTTCGCGAACAGCAGAGGCTCTCGTCTTCGATACTCTTCGCGCAAAGCGGTATCCCGGAGCCCGGCTAATCTTTTCAGCCACTTTCGCAGGTTCCGAAATATTCCTTACATTCTGAATCATCTTTCGTGCTTCCATCAATTTGCTCCTTTTTCAGGCTGTGGACTGACCCAACGGCTAGCCCGTATTAGGTTTCTTATTCTGGTCTTCGAGCTTTATTATCGGCTCAACACGCATTCCCTCCTTGACCGACGATAAGACTATGGTTGTCAGCGTTCGGGTTACACCCGGAATCGAACGCACCCCGGAGATGAGCCTGTCCAGACTCTCCGTCGTTTCAGATTTTACCTTCAGCAGATAAGAATCATTCCCCGTTACCCTGTGGCATTCCAGGATATCGGGTATCTCTAATATCTTTTCCGAAAATTCCTTGCTGTAACTTGGATGCTCTATGGCTACGCCGATAAAGGCAGTGATACCTTTCCCGAGTAGTCGCGCATTGACCTGCGCCGCGTAACCCGTGATTATGCCGTGATGTTCGAGCTTGCGCATCCGCTCGGCCACGGCTGGCTGCGATAAACCCACCTCGGTTGCTATCTCCATCTGGGTCATTCGAGCGTCCTGCTGTAACAGGTCTAGAATATTATAATCTATCTGATCAAATCGCATAATGGTGAGATATAACAGGAAAATTCAAACAAGACTTATATTATACTGGCAAATTGGTTCTGTCAACCACTTTCTAATAAGCGCGAGTGAAAAAGAGGGCCATTTCGATTGACATAAAGGGGATGATCAAGCAAGCTGAGTCCTGGAGAACCAAAAATTGCCTACCTGGAAAGTAACTGTTGAGTATGAGGGGACGCGTTATCACGGATGGCAGGAGCAGAAAAACGCCCGGACCGTTGCGGGAGAACTGCGCCGGGCCTCGATAGATTTTCTTGGAGGGCCGGTCGACGTTTCGGGCGCGGGCAGGACCGATTCCGGCGTGCACGCATTGGCGCAGGTAGCCCGACTGCGATTTAAGAAGAGCGTACGCGGGAGCGATCTGGTACGAAACCTGAATGACCGTTTGCCTGCCGACATCGATATACTGAAAGCCGAAGAGGCCAATCCGAATTTTGATCCTCGAAGGGACGCGCTCAGACGTTGTTATCTTTACCAGATTTCGACTCGCCGCACTGCATTTGCAAAACGATTTGTATGGTGGGTCAGAGATAGGCTCGATATGCAACAGATGCTTTTGGCCTCGCAGGCACTGATTGGGATGCATGACTTCAAGATTTTTTCCGAACACCGCGAGGGAGAAGCGTCTACGTTGGTGAGGGTAAATCAGACGGTGCTTGCAGAGGACGGAAACCTTTTGCTCTTTCGGATCGAGGCTTCGCATTTCTTATGGAAGATGGTTCGACGAATCGTAGGCACACTCGTTGAAGTTGGGAGAGGCGCATTGAGCGCAGACGATTTCGCCGCCCTGCTTGAGCCTGACGGGAAGGAAAAACGAGTTTTTGATGTGGCCCGGCACACGGCCCCGCCATCGGGGTTGTTTCTCGAACGAGTCGTTTACTTGCCGAACGAGACCCTTTCGGATTTAGCTCCCGCCTTTCCGGTTCGTAAACCCTAACCCGGATTGACAAATCAAGAGGGCTGGGATTAAGGTTGAGGCATGGCGAGCAAATCAAATAGAGGACCGCTCACCCGGTTCGGAATGAAGCGCCCCATTGTTACCTGATTCATGGACAAAAAGTGTCGGCATTCATTCTCTCTTGCCAGGCGGCAAGTAGATTCCCTTTAGAAAAACAAGGCAGTGAAAGGAGAAAGACGATGGCGATTCGTTTAGGCGATACCGCACCTGACTTTACCGCAGAGACTACAGAAGGCCCGGTCAGTTTCCACGAATGGCTTGGCGATAGCTGGGCAATTTTGTTCTCTCACCCGAAGGATTTTACTCCTGTCTGCACGACCGAGCTTGGCGAAGTTGCGCGGCAGAAACCGGAGTTTGACAAACGCAACGTTAAAGTAATCGGTCTCAGCGTAGACCCTGTAGATTCGCACAAGAGATGGGCCGCAGACATTGAAGAGACACAGGGAACGGCTTTGAATTTCCCTGTAATCGCAGACAGCGACAGGAAAGTATCGGACCTCTATGACATGATTCACCCGAATGCCAACGATACGCTGACGGTGCGTTCCGTCTACGTCATTGGCCCTGATAAAAAGGTGAAGCTGATGATAACCTACCCGGCCAGCACGGGCCGCAACTTTGACGAGATTCTGCGCGTGATTGATTCTTTGCAGCTAACGGCAAATCATAGCGTGGCTACGCCGGTAAACTGGAAAGACGGCGACGATTGCATTATCGTGCCCGCTATTTCCGACGAAGATGCGAAGGCCAAATTCCCGGCAGGCTGGAAGACTCTGAAGCCATACCTGCGCGTTACTCCGCAACCCAATAAGTGAGGGATGAGGGATGAGGGATGAGGGATGAACCGGAGATCGTTTCGGTTTGCCCCTCATCTCCTTTATGGGTTAGGAATTAAACCAGCTAAGGTTAGATCCGCGTAAATCCGCCCGATCCGCGTCCATCCTGGCCTATTTCAATCTCTCAGTTTTAGAGGTTGGAATACCGAACGGTCCTGCCTTTTAGGTTGAGCCCTCTTCGATATCGTTGGCTATGTCCATTGTTTTTTCGTGTTCGGCGATCTCAGAAATAAGTTCCGGCAAATCTACGTCAGAATGGAGTCGGGCCATCTCATCGTCCACGTGCTCGTTTAATTCGTTGTAGGCAGCTTCGGATATGACGCCTTCTCTGAGGAGTTCGTTGAGACGGGCCTTTCTTATATTAAGCAGATGAAGCCTGATTCGCTTCTGCTGATCCTGCTCGACTTCTCTCTCTTCTGCGCCGAGTAGCGCCAGCTTTTTGTTCAACTCCTGATAATCCTCGGACAATTCCTTTTGCAACCCGTCGAAGACCCGCGCCGTTATCAAACCGCGATGATGAAGATTGTCGAGTTCTGTCAGGGCGGCTGCTTCGGTCAGGAGTTGTCCGTGCAAATATTCATACCGGTTGCATTCCGGCTCGGCTTTTGTGATTCCGAGCCATCTGAGAAGTGGCGAGATAGTCAAACCCTGTGCGAGAAGGCTGAAGATGACAGTGCCGAATATCAACACAACAAGTTGAGGCCTACCCGGGATTTCAGTTGGCAGGCTGAGTACGAGAGCCATCGACAGAGACCCGCGAAGCCCTCCCCAGAATAAAACGTGCTGCCATCTGAACGGCACCGGATGAGAGAATCGGTTCGCGAGCGGAACTAGCGTGTAAATCGCCACCATCCGAGCCGCAAGCATTGCAAGCACCGCCCAGGCTATCGGCCAGGCATTCTCGGCCAGCATCGAAATCTGAACCTCCAACCCGATCAACAAAAAGACCAGCGAGTTAACTACGAATGCCGCGAACTCCCAGAACGAATTGACTGCGATCTGAGTTGTTGGCGACATCCCCTTTTCGCGCCCGTAATTTCCTATTATCAACCCGGCCACAAGAACTGCTATTACGGGGGAAACGTGCAGCAATTCTTCGGCGAGCAGAAACGAGCCGTATGCAGCGATGGTCGTCAACATGATCTCAAGAAGATGGTCGTCAAAATAGGCCGTCACTATTGAGGCTATCATCCCGACCGCCGCGCCAACCGCAAGCCCGCCAAATACTACCAGCGCAAACTCACGCAAAGAGCCTAAAACAATCGTTCCTGTCGAGCCCGCCGTAGTGCCGATTATTATGCCCAGAATGATTTTGAATACGACGACAGCCGTGCCGTCGTTGAAGAGGCTTTCCCCTTCTACGATTGTGTTCAGCCGTTTTGGCGCTCCTAGTTTCTTAAACAGGGCAAGCACCGAGACAGGATCGGTTGCCGAGATCATAGCTCCGTAAAGCAGGGCAAGCGACCAGGAGAGCCCTATGCCGAGATGCAGGATCAACCCTATGACACCGACTGAGGTGCAGACTCCCCAGATGGCTAGCGTCATAATGGGAAAAATATTCTCGCGCAGGTGATCGAGTTTGAGATTCCAGGCTGCTTCAAACAGAAGGGCAGGCAGAAATATAAGCAAGATCAAGGCCGGCGAGATATGCACGGCTGGGATGAAGTGCATAGGGCTGATCAGCAGCCCTATGATGACGAGCGCCAGCGTGTATGGAACATTTATCCATTTGGTGGCCATCGCCACAACAGCCGCGATCAGAAGCAGGATTATGAAAATGGTTATGGCTGAATGAGTCTCTGGACCACTGCTGGCAGCTTCTGCGGCTGCAATTATAGGCATTACCTCTGCCTCCGTTTAAGATTTGGGGCTATTTGAGATCAGAGATTTGAAATCTCAGTCTCGGTGCGCGATCCGCCAAAGGTCAATAGGTTTCTACGATCTCGGCAGGTAAATCTAAGACCTAAATTGCCCGGTTTATTTGCTTGCCGAGTCAATGACCTGATTGGTCTGTTTTTCATCCTGAGCTATGCCGTCTCGCTCAGAACCTCTGCTTCGCTGGCGGATATATTCGATTATGCCGGGCAAAACTGAGATAAAAACGATTGCTATTATAACAATAGAAAAATTGTTCTTCACAAAAGGGATGTTGCCAAACAGATAGCCTGAAAAAATGGTAACTGCTACCCAGAGTAATCCCCCTGCTATGTTAAAGCCGATAAAGTGCCAGTAAGTCATGCTGCCGATTCCGGCGACGAATGGAGCGAAGGTGCGAATAATCGGGATGAATCGGGCTATAATGATGGTCTTTCCACCGTGTTTTTCATAAAACTCGTGAGTGCGCACAAGGTACTCTTTTTTGAAGAATCGGACTTTCTCTTTTTGAAACACCTTTGGCCCAACGTATGCGCCTATCCAGTAATTAACGGTGTCGCCGAGGATGGCCGCGACCGACAGGAGCAGGAAGAGCACCACGGGATTGAGCGGGCTGCCCGTAGTGGCTGAGAGAGCGCCCGCCGCAAAAAGAAGCGAATCGCCCGGCAGTATTGGTGTTACAACGAGGCCGGTCTCGCAGAAGATAATCAGAAACAGTATCAGATAAGTCCAGATGCCATAATCCTGAATCACTTCATTCAAATGTTTATCCAGATGTAGAAACAGGTCTATGAAGTAGCTAATCCATTCCATATAGCCTCAAACATGTAAAAATCAATGAGTAGTTGACACGGTGATCGGAGAAGAAACGTTTCAAGGTTCCCAGCCGTGACGGCCTATCAATTTGACGAACTGGCACAGGCCGTGTTCTTCGCGGATGGTCCCCCTTTCCGTTCTTATCACACGCACAAGCGTCTGTTTCTCTTCATCGCCTATTGGAATAACCAGCCTGCCGCCAACAGCGAGTTGAGCAACGAGGGGCTCAGGGATTTTAGGGCTTCCGGCGGCCACGAGAATCGCATCGTAGGGGGCGTGGTCGCTCCAGCCTATAGTTCCGTCGAACCATTTAACCGTAGCGTTATAACAGCCCAGTTGCCTGATGTTTGCCTGTGCAGTTCGCGCCAGATCACTGATTCGCTCTATGGCAAAGACGCGCCCGGCTACGCTTGAAAGCACCGAAGTCTGATACCCGCACCCGGCCCCGATTTCCAGCACAGTCGAGTTTTTGTCTACTTCGATCAGTTCCGTCATTCGAGCGACCATGTAGGGCTGGGATATGGTCTGGAACTGCCCTATGGGCAGCGCGTGATCGCCGTAAGCCTTTGCTTCAAGCGCCTCTGGAACAAACGTATGTCGGGGGATAGCGAGCATCGCCTCAAGCACGCGCTCGTCTCGGATGCCGCGTTGTCTGAGCAAATCTACCATGCGAGCGCGTTGTGATTGATAAAGATTGGCTCCGGGGTACACTTCATTTAGGCGAGGCGATCTCATTTCGATTGTATTTCCAGTGTTATATCCCAATCCCTCGACCTGATGTCATCGAGCATACGATAATCGGTAAGGTCGTTGCGGAGCGGGGTGATTGAAACATTGCCGTGGCGCACTGCTTCGTAATCAGTGCCTTCTTCCTCGTTCCAGGTGAACGCTTCTTCACCGATCCAGTAATACTGGCGCTGGCGCGGATCGGTGCCTTCGATGATGGTCGGGCGGATAATCTTGTTGCCCTGTCTCGTAATAATCACTTCGCGGATAGGGCCGGGCGGCACATTGACATTTAGCAGCGTGCCGCGAGGAAGCCCGTCTCCGAGGACGCGGCGCGCAAGTTCTCGAGCCAATTCCGCTGCGTGGGTAAAATCAAAATTGGTTCGTTGAACGAGGCTTATTGCGATTCCCGGCAATCCGTAGATAGAGGCTTCCAGCGCGCCCGCGACGGTTCCCGAATAGGTCACATCATCGCCGAGATTGCCGCCCTTGTTTATTCCCGAAACCACAAGATCGGGCGGGTCCTCTTTGAGTATCAGGTTCATCGCCATCGTGACGCAATCGGTCGGAGTTCCATCTATCGAATAATGCGCGTCATCGATCTTTTGTACTCTCAGAGGGCGCATCAATGTAAGCGAGTGTGAAGCCGCGCTCATCTCGTGCGCGGGCGCGACAACAACCACATCGCCTATGGTTTGAAGCGATTCGGCGAGCGCGACAATACCTGCCGAATGTATCCCGTCATCGTTTGTTACAAGTATCTTTGGCATAAATAATTAGACCCAGAACCAAGCTTACCAGACCGAAGCCCCTAATCCAAACCGAGGGTTTTTCGTCTTTGGTCTTATGTTCTGGGTTGAGAATCTTGGTCGGGACGACTGGATTTGAACCAGCGACCTCTTCCACCCCAAGGAAGCGCGCTACCAGGCTGCGCCACGTCCCGATACGGTCGGCTATATTCTGCCGTGATCAACTCCTGATGCTAGCATCCGTGTTGAGCATTGTCAACAACTCCTCAAGATCGCGTTTTATCATTCTTATGGCCCTCTGCGATCTGGGAGGAAGGGCGGGAGTGGGAGACTCAACGGAAGACCCAACTGGCGGTTCAATTGCCTGTGAGGGGCTGGTTTCGACCGGTCTGGCTGCTTCTTCGGTGGCTTCGGCGGGTTTTGCTGTCATGGGTTGTTCGGGCTGGTCTGCTTGCGTCTCTTTTGCCGGGGTCTCTTTTGGTGATGTCTTCGAACGCGGGGAACCTCCGCGTATTTCATCCATCAATTTCTTCTTCGCGCCGGCTATGGTGAACTTTTCTTCATAAAGAAGATCGCGTATCCGCATCACCATCTCGACATCCTTGCGGCGATATACGCGCTGGCCTGCGCGGTTTTTCTGGGGAGCGAGCATGGGGAACTCCGTCTCCCAGTAGCGGAGAACATGCGGCTGCACCTTTATCAATTCGCAGACCTCTCCGATTCGGAAGAAGAGCTTTTCCGGGATTCTTGATCTCACTTCCATAGTGGTCTCGAAGACAAGCTATGAACTCCTCGCAGGCTCGTCAAACCGATCTCAGGGAGCGCGAAGGCCGGAAAACCAGAGCGCGATGACCGGGCAATTCGATGGGCTCGCCAGTGATAGGGTTTCGCCCGGTTCTCGGTTTGCGAGAGATCACCTCAAATGTGCCGAACCCGACTATGTGCAAGCTCTCGCCTTCCTGTAATCGCAGCTTGATGAGATCAAATACCAGATTGACCAGACGTAAAGCCTCGCGTCTGGTGATATTCCCATGTTTCTCTGAGATTCTTCTTGCGAGATCAGCTTTGGTCATGCCGGGATTGGTCCCCTGGTCGCAGTATTTATCGCGCGGCCAAGCATCCACCAAAAACCTCGCAACATCTTCCGACGATTGCCTGATTCTACAATCGCGTCTGGACTATGTTATGCATTTACGGCTTCAGTGTCAATAAACTTGATTCCAAAAACACAGCACATACAGCGATTTAAGGCATTATTGTTAAGGCAAAATATAGAGCGAACGGTTCAAATCCCGAAGAACGCTCATCTCTCAAGACAAATGCATCTGTTCAGGCGAATCTTTAAGGGCAGCTTTCGCCATCGAACGCTTGAATTTGACTCGGGCGCGGAATATTTCGGCAAACCATCGGGCCTTTCGTTCGGCAGACCATATTTCAAGATCGCATTCGTCAAAGCATTCGACATTAAAGGTAATCTTTCGTCCTTTTACATCGCAGGCGACTCCGCTCACCTTCTGACTGTAGGAGCGGTCGAGTCCATCGGCGATCTGGAGGATGGAGGCGAGTTTAAGCGCCCGTTTTCGATTTGCTCTTCTAAGCATCCAGAAATCATCGTGATCGTGGATAAGGCGAATGTCATCGGTCTTTCTGGGGAGCGAACCGCGATGATACCTGACTATCGTGGCAAGTAACGCGATTTCATTTCCGGTAAATCCAGGCATCTCGGAGTTCTTTATCAGATAAAGGCTATGACGATGATGGTTGCCCGGGGCGATATGATAGCCGATGTCGTGAAGAATCGCGGCGTAAAGCAGCATCTTGCGCTCCTGTTCGCCCATGCCGTGGAGCGTTACGGTATCATCGAAAATCTTTGCCGCAAGTCGCGCTATGTGATGCGAATGTTTCGCATCATAATCATATCGCCTCGCAAGCGACAGCACAGACCTGGTCCGAACGTCGCTTGCCGAGCCGTCGATGATCTGATCCATCAATTGTCGGCTTGGCCCACCCGGAGTTGTCAGAACAGACTCCGTCAGAGGTCCGGCTCCTTGATGATCGGGAGAGTGTTTTCTGATGTAATCGAGTATAACGCCTTCTCTCAAAGACCAGTCACAGCTTGTGATCCTCTGTATCCCCAATTCGGAGAGTATCGTCTCAAGCAGAAGCCCGCCCGCTACAATAATGTCTGCGCGACCCTTTTCAAGTCCCGGCACGCGTCGGCGCTTTCTTAGCGTCATGCCGCTCAATTTCTGGTTCATTTCTACCAGTCGATCATATCCGATTGTATGGATGAAAGAATCAAATCCCGATGCGCCCTCGCTGTCGGCTTCCTCTTCGTTGCGCGAAACCATATCCGCCAGATTCAGGATTGTCCCCGATGTCCCCACTACGAAATCGAATCCCGTATTCTTGATCTCCCAGGCGACTCGCGTCAGGTCGGCTCTAATCGTTGTCACAAGGCGTTCGCGCTCTCCCTTTGAAATAGGGTCAGTAGTGATGAATTTCTCAGAAAGCCTGACTGCGCCCAACCGCACGGACATAAGCAATTCAGGTGTGCGCCCGTCGGTAATGATGAATTCGGTAGAGCCTCCGCCGATGTCGATAATCAGAGCGCGGCGACCGTCGAAATCTGTGACTTCCGAGACGGCGAGCGCGATCAGTCGCGCCTCTTCAACGCCGGGCAGCAATTGAACGTTCAGGCCGACTTTTTTTCTCACGGCCTCAAGAAATTCGTAAGCATTGACCGATTCCCGCACCGCCGATGTAGCGGTGGCAATGATAGGCTGCGCTGAGTTGGATTCAGCAATCTGTTTGAACCGGCGGAGCGTTGTTACAGCGCGGGCAATAGTCTCTTCCGACAGCCTGTGCTCGCGCAGAGTCCCTGCGCCGAGGCGGGCCATCTCTTTTTCCCGGTCAATAATTTCCATATGGCGGCCCTGCTCGGCTTGCACGACTACCAGATGGATCGAATTTGAACCGATATCAATCGCGGCAAGTTTCATCTAACGCTCCGAATATGAATGGTTGGGAAGAAAGCATGTCTCACTTTCTAGATCGAAATGCAAGAGATTGGTACAAAAGAAGCTCCAAAGCAGGGTAATCAAAAATAGGCCGGGACGGGCGCGGATGTGGCGGACCTTCGCGGATTAGATCATAAATTGTCATATCCGCGTGAATCCGCCGCATCCGCGGCCTATTCCAAACTTCCTTTCATTCAATTTCATTTCTACCAATCTCTTGCGGAAGTACTCATACACTCTCTTCATCCAGATGGAAAAGGTCGTGAACGATCTGTACGGCTCTTTCAGCATCACGCTCGCTTACGGCGCAGCTTATGCGAATGTCGGAGGTCGAGATCATCTTTATATTGATGCCCGCTTCCCCGAGCGCCGAAAACATCTTTGAAGCCACACGCGGGTGATCCATAAGTGCCGCGCCGACTATGCTCACCTTTGCAACATCCTGATCACAGAGCACGCCTTCTGCGCCTATGCGAGCGGCTATCTCTTCAAGAGACCCTCTGGCCGCGTCGAGATCTTCGCGCCTGACGACAAAGGTAATGTCATTAACCGAACGGTCTTCGTGGAATGCCTGAATTATCATGTCCACGCCTATGTCGTGTTCGGCCAGCGCGCCAAAGACTTCGCCCGCTATACCTGGCCTGTCAGGCACTTTCAAGATAGCCAGTCGCGCCTGGTTGTTGTCTACGTTGACGCCGCTCACGGGCCGGTAGATTTCCATTTTGTCAGCTCCTTTTAGCAGGGTGCCCGGATGATCGGGGTCGAAAGTATTCCTGACTCTCAAGGGCAGATTGTGCTTTCGCGCAAGCTCGACGGCGCGAGGGTGCAGGACTTTCGCGCCGACACGCGCCATTTCGAGCATCTCTTCATAAGATATCTCATCGAGAAGACGCGCCGTACTGACTACGTTCGGATCTGCCGTGTAGACGCCGCTCACATCGGTGTAGATGTCGCAGCGGGCGGCGCAAAGCGCGGCGGCGAGCGCAACGGCCGTAGTGTCGGAGCCGCCCCGGCCCAGAGTAGTAATGTGACCTTCGGGCGTGGTGCCCTGAAAACCGGCCGCTACAACAATAAAGCCGTCATCCAGATAATGCCGAATCCGGTCTGTCTTTATGTCTACGATACGAGCGGCGGTGTGTACGCCTTCGGTGATGATGCCAAGCTGGCTGCCTGTCAGTGAAATAGATTTGACTCCCCTCTCGTTTAGGGCCATTGCAACGAGCGCAATCGAAATCTGTTCGCCTGTGGCAAGCAGCGCGTCAAGCTCTCGATGATTTGGAGACCTGCTGGTCTGCCGCGCAAGCTTCACAAGGTAATCGGTCGTGTCGCCCATTGCCGAGACCACGACAACCACCCGTTCATTTTCAGCCGCGCGGGCAACTATCCCGGCCACGTTCTTTATGCGGGCGACGGACTTGACCGAGGTGCCGCCAAATTTCTGAACTATCATAATTCCCGAACTATCATAAATAGTTGCATCGCCCCTTCATTCAAAGACTCGAAGGGCGATACCGATCTGTTTCGTAGTCGCCTGGGCTTCGATCTCTTTCAAGGCCCGGGCCATATTTCGCTCGCTTGCGCGATGAGTAAGCAAAATGATCGTGGCCGCGCCGTCTTCGTTCACGCCCCGCTGTACAAGACTGTGCAGGCTCACCTCGTGCCCGCCGAGCGCGTGGCCTATATTGCCAATTACGCCGGGTGAGTCATTGGTTTCAAGCCTGACGTAATAGGCGCTTTGAGCGTCTTCGATTGAGCAGAGCGGCAACTCGTGCTCAACAATCGAGGGTTGAAAATATGGCGCGAAATCGGGGAGGCGGAGCGCGCTTGCAAGGCTGATCAGATCGCCCACGACGGCGCTTGCGGTAGGCATTTCGCCCGCGCCGGGACCTACGAGCATCACCTCGCCGACGGCGCTACCGCTGATAAAGATGGCATTGTTTGCGCCTTCGACCGAGCCCAGCGGATGATGCGCGGGAACAAGCATCGGATGCGCGCGCACATCTAAACATCCGTTGCCACGGCTAGCCAGACCTATCATTTTTATTCTATAACCGAACTCGCGCGCTATCGCTATATCGGCATCCGTTATCCGGGTTATGCCCTGCCGATAGACGGAATCGGCTTCGACGAATCCGCCAAATGCAAGCGATGCGAGGATCGTAATCTTATAGGCGACATCGAAACCTTCTACATCATTTGTCGGGTCGGATTCGGCGAAACCGAGACGTTGCGCGTCGGCGAGCGCATCATTGAAGCTCTGTCCGTGGTCGTCCATCGCCGTCAGGATGTAGTTTGTAGTGCCGTTTAGAATACCGGCTACTCTTGAAATCTGATTGGCCTGAAGACCGCGCTGAATGGTCGAAATCAAAGGTATGCCGCCGCCAACGGCGGCTTCAAACAAGACCGTTACATTCTTTCTATGCGCAAGCTGGAATATCTCGGCCCCGTGACGGGCGATGACCTCCTTGTTGGCCGTGACAATGTGTTTGCCCTGTTCGATTGCCTGTTTGATCAAATCGTAGATCGGGGAGATGCCTCCCGCGACTTCGATGACTATCTCCACTTCCGGGTCGTTTACTAAATCGAAAGGCTGGTCGGTCACGCGCACCGAAGAGATGTCAACCCTTCGAGCCTTTGATTTATCACGAACTGCGACCCATTTGACCTTGAAACGCGGGTCATCGGCCAGCAGTTTTACTACTCCGGTCCCGACTGTGCCAAGCCCCAGTATCCCGACAGTGATCTTTGCCATCTATACAATCCCTCACCAACCTGAGATACGCCAGAGTAGCTGAGTTTCCAACCTCGCGCAACCGCAGGATCAGGTTTGCGAGCGACGTTTATTGGGCCCTGCTTCTATGACTGCTTTGACAACCCGAACCCGGGAGCCTAGAATTGACAGCTATTCAAAAGGGAGATGGGATGAGAATTTCAAAGGTCTACACAAAGACCGGAGACAAAGGCGAAACAGGTCTTGTCGGCGGCGCGAGAGTGAGCAAGGCAAGCCCGCGCGTCGAAGCCTATGGCGATGTTGACGAGTTGAACTCGCTCATCGGTCAGGCGCGCTCCAGGTTGAAAGACCTTGAAATTGATGAAATCCTGGGCCTCATCCAAAACGATCTGTTTACAGTAGGCGCAGATCTGGCGAGCCTCTCAGACATAGAAGTGCCTCGCGTGGACGAGCGTTTTGTTACTTCGCTTGAGGAACTGGCGGATCGTTATCTGGCGCAGCTTGCCCCGCTCAAAGAATTTATCCTGCCCGGCGGCTCAGAAGCTGGCGCAACGCTGCATCTGGCCCGCGCTGTGACGCGCAGGGCCGAACGCCGTGTCGTCGGGCTCTCGGAGACCGAAGAGATAAACCCTCTTACAATAGTCTATCTCAACCGGTTGTCCGACCTCTTGTTCATCCTGGCCAGAGTGATCAATCACCGCTCGGGTATTCCTGAGAAGATGACCGATTTTAGTAAAAGGAACAGGTAAGGGCCGGGGGCCGGGGGCCAGGGGCCAGGGATTCGTTGCCGGATGCCTGTTCCCGACCCCGGCCCCCGACCCCCGACCCCCATACAATGAGCTGGTTTAGAAAAAAAGATACCGCCAAGCAATCCGATACGAATGAAGAGCGCACGGTCCGCACCGAAGGGCTGTTTATCAAGTGCCCGGGGTGCGAGCAGATGCTTTTCAAGCGCGATATTGAAGAGAATCTCAATGTCTGCCCCAAGTGCGATTATCATATGCGCATCAAGGCTATCGAGCGATTGAGAATGAACTTCGACGGGGCAAGCTGGACCGAGTTCGATGCTGATCTGATTTCGACAGACCCCTTGCGGTTTGTGGATACAAAAGGCTATAAGGACCGTTTGGAGAGTATGCGCAAAAGCACGGGTCTGCTTGATGCGCTCATAACGGGCGAGGGTAAGGTTGGCGGACATCCTGTTACGATATGCTCAATGGAATTGTCCTTTGTAGGCGGTTCGCTCGGCGCGGTTGTGGGAGAGAAGATAACACGCGCCATAGAGCGCGCCGTTGAATCGAAATCGGCGCTGATAATCTTTTCCGCCTCCGGCGGAGCGCGAATGCAGGAGGGCGTCATTTCGTTGATGCAGATGGCTAAAATATCTGCGGCGCTCGCGCGGCTTGATGAGGCGGGTATGCCATTTATCTCGGTATTGACGGACCCTACGACCGGGGGCGTGACCGCGAGCTTTGCTATGCTGGGTGATTTGAACATAGCCGAACCCGGCGCGCTGATAGGATTTGCAGGCCCTCGCGTAATCGAGCAGACGATCAGGCAAAAGCTCCCCGAGGGATTTCAGCGGGCGGAATTCCTGCTCACACATGGCATGCTTGACCAGGTGGTTCCGCGCAAGGACATGAAGGATTTTCTGGTCTCTTCGCTCAATTTCATGAGCGGGAATGGAAACAAAAAAGAGCATTGACGACCGGATGAGAAGCTTGAAAAAGAGCCTACAGGTCTGAACCAGCCCGGCGCGCCGGACAGGCAGATTGAACCGAATGCGGGTGACGCGGACTCAAGTAGCGCAGATTTTATCTGCGCCATTCTGAGATGTTCGAGTCATCCGCCTTCTATTTGCGCTTCAATAATTCTGAATATGGATTACTCTCAATCGCTCAATTATCTCTACGGTCTGGGCCACGAAGTGCTCGCGGCGAAATTCGGACTGGAAAGCGTCACATTGCTGCTTGAGGCGCTTGGTCGGCCCGACCAGTCGTTTCGCTCGATCCTGGTCGCGGGAACAAACGGCAAAGGCTCGGTAGCGGCTATGATCGAATCCATTGCGCGGCAGGCCGAATACCGGGTGGCGCTTTATACATCTCCGCATCTGATAAGGATCGAAGAACGCATAAGAACGGGTGGGAATGAAATCTCGGAAGAAGAGTTTGCCCGCCTCGCGACCCGTGTCCGTGTCGCATCCGAATCGCTGCTTGCTGAGGGCAAGCTCGAATGGATGCCGACTTTTTTTGAGCAGGTAACGGCGATTGCGCTCCTGCATTTCTCGGACAGCGCGGTCGATCTGGCGGTTCTGGAGGTAGGTCTTGGCGGAAGGCTCGATGCTACGAACGCAGTCGATGCAATCGTGTCAGTCGTCACCTCGATAGATTTTGATCATCAAAACATTCTCGGCAACACGATCACAGAGATCGCCTCTGAGAAAGCGGCTATTATCAAGCCGGGACGCCGGGCGGTGATCGGACGCCAGAAGCACAAAGAGGCTACCGAAGTATTGATGCGTCGTTGCCTCGAAGTAAGTGTCCTCCCCGTCTTCGCAAACGAAGCGACGGATTCGTCTGTGAACGATCTGGGCCGGATGAGCTTCGATTACGAATCCTCGCACACGAGCTATAGCAGGTTGATGCTCGGGCTCAGGGGCCGTCATCAGGTAGAGAATGCTTCGGCGGCAATCGAGACGGCGGAGCTTTTGACCGAGCTTGGGATCGAGATACCGCGCGAGGCAATCGTCACGGGTCTCAGAGAAATCACCTGGCCGGGGCGTCTGGAATTGGTCGAAGACCGTCCGCCTATCCTGCTTGATGGAGCGCATAATGTAGCCGGGGCCCGGAGCCTGAAGGCTTATCTCGATGAATCCTGGCAGGGCCACATCACGTTGATCTTTGGCGTTATGGCTGACAAGAACATCGAAGGCATAGCGACCGAACTCTTCCCCACTGCCACGACCATTGTCTTGACTCGCGTAAACGACCGTCGCGCCGCAAGCAATGCGCGGATGGGGAAGTCGGCGCTTGCTTCGTCGCGCAATGTTGTCTTTACCGAAAGCGTAAGGCAGGCGCTCTCGTGGGCGCGGAGCGTGACACCTCTTGACGGCTTGATACTTGTGGCCGGGTCCTTGTTTCTTGTTGGCGAGGTAAAAAGACTTCTCGCAGAAGAGGAGGATGATTCTCAAAGATGGCTCACGAACTCATAAAGCGGGATTACATTTTTCAAGGCAAGGTTTTAGATCTCTCTTTGAGCCGGTATCAATCGGCTGCCAGGGGAGAAGTTACAATCGAAGTAGTCCACCACAACGGCGGCGCGGGTGCTTTGCCGCTCTTTGAAGACGGTTCGGTGGCGCTTGTCCGGCAGTGGCGCTACCCTCTGGGCAAGTATTCGCTTGAGATCGCAGCCGGGCGCATCGAACCCGGAGACACGCCGGAACAGGCCGCGCGGCGCGAGCTTGAAGAGGAGATTGGAATGCGCGCCGCCGAGTTTCGCAAGCTCGCTGAATTCAATGTCGCGCCGGGGTATTGCGAGGAGCGAATATATGTTTATCTTGCGACCGGGCTTGAGCCGTCTGCTCAAAACCTCGATGATGACGAGGAGATCGAAGTTGAGCGCATGCCTCTTGCCGAAGCCATCGCGAGGGTTCGTTCAGGCGAGATTGATGATGCAAAGACCATAATCACACTCTTGCTGATCGAATCGATGACGCGTGACGCAAGTGAACAAGGCTCGACTACTGGCGCTCGACTACTGGCGCGACAGGGAACGGGTAATCGTTGCGGAAGCTAAAAATCATCCTGGTCTATTGCTATGCTCCAATCGCCAATCTGCTCTGGTATTTCTATACCATAGTGATGGGCACGCTCTCACTCATACTCTGGCCGTTCGATAAGACTGGAAATCTGCAATTCTGGTGCGCCAGATGGTGGTGCCGGTTGATTGCGTGGACAATCGGCGCTCGCATCGAAGTACATGGGATTGAGAATCTTCGTCCCGATCAAAACTATATTTACATGGCAAACCACACAAGCCTGATAGACATCCCTGCGCTATTTGGCTACCTGCCTCGCAGGTTTTATATAATGGCAAAAAAAGAGCTGTTTTCGGTGCCTTTTCTTGGCTGGTACCTGCGTACGGCGGGACACTTCCCCGTAGACAGGGCCGACCCGCGAAGAACAATGCGCAGCATCAAGCGCATAGTCGAGGGCGTGCAGGCGGGTAAATCGCTGGCGCTCTTTCCAGAAGGAACAAGGTCCGAAGATGGGAGACTCAAAGAGTTCAAACAGGGCGCATTCAAGATTGCTCTCCTCGCAGGAGTTCCCGTAGTGCCGGTAGCGATTCGGGGCACGCACGAACGATTACCGAAGGGGTCGCTGGCCCCGCGCCCCGGGAGAGTCGATGTGATTTTGAGCGCGGCCATTGATCCTGGCAAGTATCAAGAGAACCTCCCGGGTTTGATCCAAAGAACTCGCGAGGTGATCGCGTCAAACTTGAATTGAGATACATGAGATCGGTATCTGTTCAGAAAGAGGATGAGCCACGGAGCCACAGAGGCACAGAGGCTTTTCCTTTATTCTCTTTGTCTTTGTGCCTCTGTGGCTATTCTGCGCTATTACGAAAATGCGGTGAACTTGACCGTGCAATCTGGCAGTCGCTAAACTGAATCTGATTCGTCCTCCGAAAGGGAAAATATGGCGGAAAATGTTGATTATGCCGGATTTCAGCCTCAGATCGCCCCTCCTGTAGAACCAAACCGCCCGCGCTGGTCGATCCCGGCGGCGATAGGCGTCTGGCTATTTAGCGTAGGCACTCTGCTGATTATACCTATTGTCGCGGTAATCCTCTGGTTCATCCTACTTCTTTTTATGGGTAAGCCCGTACCCAGCCTGACCGAGGAGACCGCTCTATTGCAGTGGGTCAGTTCTCCTCCAGTAATTCTGGTACAGGTACTGTCAACGATGGTTGCTCATCTACTTACGCTGGGCTTTATCTGGATGGTCGTTACGGGGATGGGGAAACGCCCTTTTCTTGAGAGCCTGGACTGGTACTGGAACGGACGCTCTACTGCCTCAAAAATGCTCTACATCGGCGGAATAGTCGCTTCGGTGATTGCCATACTCTTCATACTTGGCAGCATACTCCCACCCGATAAAGAGACGGCATTCGATATACTGCTCAAGACCTCTCGGGGGGTCAGATATGCGGTTGCGTTTCTTGCGGTCTTCACAGCACCGATAACGGAGGAGGCCGTTTACAGAGGCGTCTTATTTACTGGCCTTCGGGGCCGAATCGGTGTCAACACGACGATAGTGATTATCTCATTGCTGTTCGTAGGCGTTCATGTGCCTCAGTATTGGGGTGCATGGGCCGGTTTGATAGGGCTTACCATACTGAGTTTTACCCTTACGATCATTCGCGCAAGGACCGAATCGCTTCTGCCCTGCGTGGGGGTGCATATGCTGTTCAACTCGATAAATGCAGTCCTGCTGATATTTCAACGATAGAATTGAGCGTGAGATTTAGAGGAGCCACAGGTGCCGGGAAGGGAAGTATTCAAGCGGGCGATCAGGGTATCTCTTTTTGAATCTTGTGTAGCGGCGTCTCCATTTTTCATATCTCGCGTCGGATGAGCGAATCTCTCGATGCGGGATTTCCTGCAAGTGACGCTCTACTTTCCAGACATTGCGCTCAGAAAACCTCCAGTCGTAGTTTCCCAGATCGCGAAGATCGGCGACCGCATATCCCGTAATTCGCCCCGTCTTGTCAATATAAGGATCGAAATAACTCATAACCAGATCGCGAACGGTTCGGAAGACGGGCATTCGTCCGTGCAGCCCGAGATCGCGCGAGCGGGCGACCGAGCCATAGCGATTTCCCTCCTTGAAAAGGAACAGGACATGATCGAGCAGGTCTTGCGATTCCAGGCTGACAAGCATAGGCGGGTATCCGTGTTGTTCGAGTATGACGGCGGCTACGAGCGCGCCCTCCAGACAATGAGCCTTATTTTTGCTAAGGACGCTGCGAAATGAGAGACACGTAGGCTTTTCAAGCTCACGGTTATAAGGGATTGTGCGCAGATAGCTCTGAACCTCTGCGGAAGTACGATAGCGGTCAACGATCAGCCGTTCTTTTCTGGTGAAGTCGGAAAGCGCAGGGAAAAGGTTTGACATTGTTTCACTTCAGGCAGCGATATAGTACGACTTCCGCGCCCTCAAGCGGGATAGGAAATGATGCAAGCTGCCTAAATCGATCAGGATTATTGAGTATCAAGGCCTGGGCATATCTTTCGACAGGCGCGACATAGTCGGCGTGATCAAGCCCCGTACGCACAAGCAGAAATTCGCTGTCGCCTATCCGGTCGCGCGCCGCGTCTACTACGAGCCAGTCCACGTTTATCAGAGGCGGCCCGGCTCTTTCGGGAGCAAGCAGGCGGGCATAAAGCGCAATGCTTGAAGGGTTCAATGTGACGAGATTTACTACCACGCCGAGGGTCGGCCCGTTTGGATTGTTCCCGGAGCTGGTAGGTCGAGTCGGAGGCGAAACGGTCTCTTCCGGCGTGGGTCGTCGGCGTTTCCGGGTTTGACTCTCTAAAGCCCGGGCCTGGTCTGAGGGCAGGGAATCGTCGTCCTCCTTGTATTCTGCGACAGCGCGGATCAATTCGGGGACCGCCCAATCATCCGGCAATGGATGTCTGTCAAATCCGTAATAATTGCGGTCGAAAATCATCACCTGAAATTTTGGAAAGTCTAACGCATAGCCTCTGCCGGGGCGCGGCCATTGCGCGTTGAAAAAACTCAAAAATGCCCACGCGACTATAACGGTAACGGCAGAGCGCCTCAAGCGCGTAGCCGTCTTCCCGGCAAAAAGCGAGCCAAGCCAGCAGACTGAAATCAATGCGGCGGCAGGCAGAACCGGGACCGTGTAACGCATATCCTTGTTTGCAATTAATGTGAATGTGCCTATTCCGCTCAACAGCCACAGGTAGAGCATCATTGATTCCTTTCGCCTGCGCGCAAGCGAATAAATCAAACCTCCTATAAACAGAAGACCCAGAGGCAATTGCATCTGCAAGGCAATCAACCCATAAGAGTAATAAACATTCGACACAAAGCCGAACAGCGGCGCTTCGTTTTCGCTGATCGCAGCCTCGCGGTTGACTCTGTATATCGCAAGCACGTCCTGTAGATGAGGTAAATAGTAGATCGCAGAGATGGCAAAGGTAACAACTGCGGCTAAGAATAGATTTGCAATCGCCCGCCGGTCGCGCGATAGCAGGATGCGAAGAGAGACATAGATCGCAGGCAGGAACAGGAAAAAGGCGAACGTCTGTTTTGTGAGCATTCCAAGCCCCGCCACTACGCCGAAAAGGAGGGCATGGCGTCTATTCTTGAAATCGCCCGCTTGAATCAGAAAGCCGAATCCTGCGGTGACAATCGCAATCAGGGGGAAATCAATAAAGGCATCGTGCAGGAGCCACGCGGGAAAGTGATAAGATGCGGCAAGCAGCGCAGCGACAACTCCTACGGCAAGCCCTGAACCCGTTGGCCCCTTCGAAGCTCGATCCGTCGGGGCGTCACCGTTTCGCGTGTAAAGCATCCGAGCTATCCAGGCGGTCGAGGCGAGAAGGACTGCAAGAGAGATGATGTTCACACCTATTCCCATCAATTTCGACGCGCCAAACAGCAAAAAGAGAGACGCGGTTACCAGATGGACAAGAGGAGCGTAATACCTGTGTTCGCTGAAAAATGACTCCCCAAAACCACGGAAATCCAGATGCGCCAGCGGGCGATAATAATCATATCCCGTGCTTATATGGTCAGCCGGGTCCCAGGCGGGAGGCGTCTTATCGGCAAGCGTCCATGCGATGGTCGAGGCGGATAAAAAAAGGAAAATGGCTGCCAGCAGTATTTTATCCGTATGAGGTCTCAATTTGGTCACTATCACGATAGAGGATGATTATCTGGAATGGACGGGACACGGGTCAAGGCTCCTTTCAACTCAATTTGTACCTATACCAAACATAAGACTCGGGCAACTGTACGCACTTATAAGATGTGACCTCAATTTAATTGAGTCCAACAGGCCGTTTGAGGGCAATTCCGGCTGGCACGTTGGTTGCCCTTGAAATAGGAGGAGGTGAAAAGAGAATGTTAGCAATCATAACCCCGTTGATTTTTCTCGCAGGCATAGCGGCAATAACTCTTGGAATCAGTTTTTTCTGTCTTGAGCTTGTACTGAGGCTAATTGGCAGAGGGCTTGTGACCGATCTGACCACCGCTCCCGCAAGCAATAATCAAATGCCCAGACGCACCCTGAAGGCAAATAGAAAAAGGCTTTCTGCTGATTCATACCAGACTGCCATAGCAGGCTAGGCAAACTCGATTAGACCCCCATTCCCACCGCTTCATAAGCATATCGGCAAAAAGATATTTATAGAGAGAATGTACTGTAACTGCTCAGTCTATCCATGAGAGTATCAAAGTAATTCGGATTATCTTTATCCCGCTATATCAGCGGCGGACACTTTGCGAAACAAAACCCACGAAAAGAGCCGGTTTTTTCAATGATTCGCGGCTTCGAGATTTTTTAGAAATGCTCAAGACCGGACCTGTTCTGATGGCACGGGTTTTGTAGGTTAATTGGCCGACACCGCCAGTAGTCAGTGATATCTAGCGGAAGGGAAACATATATGAAAAGCAGACTCTCAATTTTTCTGGCCATAATTCTCGGATGCGCTTCAATGTCTGTGGCCCACCCGGACGTCCCGGGCGAAAGCCAGCCGCTTGAGGCAACTCAAATCTCGCACCTTAAATTAGGGTCCGGCGACTTGCAATCTTTGAAGCAGTCCGGGGTAGTCGTTCACTCTCTGTCAACAAGTGAATCGACTGAGATGGCCGGTTTTGGAGCCGTGCTGGCAGATGCCCCCATAGAGATTTTTCTCGATTCCTTTCGCACGCTCGAGATATTCCAGCAAAACCCGCATATCCTCGAGGTAGGGCGTTTCGGCGCCGCCCCAGCGCTTGCCGACCTTGAACCGCTCACCATCGAAACGGATGATCTGCGGGGGTTGTTGAAATGCAAGGTAGGCGATTCGGATGTGAAACTCTCAGAGTCCGAGATTGCAAAACTCCGGGCGAGCCTCGGTTCGGTAAAAGGGTTAACCCCTGCAACGAAGAAGAGAGTCGCCGAAGCATACAAGACCCTTCTGCTTGAACGAGTAAAGTCCTATCAGTCGAAAGGCAAACAGGCGCTTGGCATCTTTGTTGATAAGGATGATCCGGTAGATGCGGGGGCGTCTTTTGCCACAATTGCCGGTGAACAGATAAAAACATCCGGCCATTGCCCTCACCTCTATAATTTCCTTGAGAATTACCCGGATGCCACACTGCCCGACAGCGAATCTTTTATCTACTGGGCAAAACAGAAATTTGGCAGCCTCAAACCAGTCATAAACATTGTGCAGGTGACGATTCATAAAGACGGCGAGCGGGTCTATATCGCCTCAAAACAAATCTACTCAAGCCATTACACAAATGCGGGCCTTTCAGTGGCAGAGTTGATGCCGTTCTCCGACAATCAGAGCCGTCCAAGAACGCTCGTTGCCTACACCTTACGCATGCAGGTAGATATGCTTGGCGGGATGCTCGGTTTTATGAAGAAACGTATGGCCCAGCCGCGCATGCTTGACACGTTAAAAGAGAGCCTGAGCGGTCTGCGCCAGAAGCTTGAAGCCAAGAATCACCGGAGTCAGCACGAGAGAGCCGGGTTATAGATTTAATAAATGAATCGAAGCGTATGGTTATAATCCCTGATCGCGAATAGCTTCTTCAATAGCCTCTGCCGTTATAGAAAAATGAGAAGTGTGCCAGACCGGCTTTCCGTCGAGTATCAAAATTGCCTGCGGCGTTTCGTGCCGGATGCCAAGCCTTGTTTCTGCTTCACTCGAAACAGCGCGTGCGTTTTGTACCGTTATAAGGTTATATTCTACGCTGTGATTTGGTTCTTCAAGATGCGACTTTAATTGCCGGAAAGCGCGTGCGCTGATAGGACACGTAAGGCTGTGCTTAAACAACAGGACAGGGTGTTTTGCGGAGTCATCTAGCATCTGGTTCAGGTCTTCGATGCTAGTCAGCTCTTTTAAATTCTCCATTTTTAGTTCCATTTCTAAAATTGCGGTCAAACTGTTTTTTACATTGGCTCGACGGACTTTGCAAGCTTCCGAGGCTTGGGGATTAAACCCCTCAAAAGAAAAAAACATGTCAGGCCACGAAATCGAGTCTTGAAAACATCCAAATCTTGAGGATGAGCGATGTGGGGGATAGTCTGGACAGTTGCCGGAATATCGGCCCGCGAGCCAGTCTCGCAACAAGCACAAAAAGAACGGAGCTTATTAAGATGCGCCCCAGATCATTCGCACCTTTAGTCGCGGCTATGTTAATGGCAGCCACGATTCTTACGGCCTTCCCTCTGGCTTCGACAAGGGCCAGTTCCGCGCAGCAATCTGCCGGGTCGCGGCAACGTCGTGGCAAAAACGGGTCAAGAGTTGCACCACCCACAACTGAGAAAAGAGGGGATCAAGGCAGCCGTCAGACGGTTCAGAATAATGGGGCCGAAACTGATCTGGAACCCGACCCACAGGAAGATTCTCAATCTTCGGGCGCAGGCGACTGGCAGGATGCCCCCGCTCCTCAAAAGGATGATTCGGGAAGAGGGCAGCCGCAAAATCCACAGGCACGACAATCCTCCGAAGCAGATCGAGGACATAAAGAGCCTGCCCCTTTCGACCGACCGCCTCTCGGAACGACTACAGGCAATCAGCCTGCCGCTCAGCCTGCTACCAGATACCCCTCTCAGCAGACTCAGCAGCCATCTCGTCAGGAACAGGCCGGTAGGCAGATCCCGCGACAGCCGCAACCTGTGCCTCAAACTTCACGACAACCTGATACGGATACAAGCAGCCGTCAGCCCCCCAATTTAGGTGGATACGATGACAGTCGAGGCAAACAACGGCCCCCGGTGCTGCAACGGCCATCCAGGGGGCAGTCTCAACAGGAGCCTGACGATCAAGACCCCGGCGATCAGCAGGATAATTCCGCCCAGACTTCCCAATCCAGGCAGGGCCAGGTGAATGGGGACGAGCCGATAAAGCTGGCTGCCACGCTTGTGAATATACCTGTGCTCGTAAGCGACCGTTCGGGCCGATATGTGCCGCAGCTTTCCCAGCGAGACTTCGAGCTATATGAAGACGGAAAACAGCAGGAGATTGCCTTTTTCGGGGATGAGGAAGTTCCCTTCAAAGTGGCATTGCTGCTGGATGTGAGCCCGAGCGTGCAGGGAAGTCTCGAAGATATTCAGGACGCGGCTATCGAATTTGTGCGGCAATTGCGCCCTCAGGATCAGGTGATGGTGATATCTTTTGACAGATACATCCACTTTCACACAGGGTTTACAAATGATCGACGCCAGCTTGAATGGGCCATACGCCAAACAACTACAGCGTCGGGTACGAGCGTCTATGATGCGGTGTACGAGACGGTCAGGCGCAGATTGAATAACGTAGAAGGCCGCAAAGCGATGATACTCTTCTCGGACGGAGAAGATACTACGAGCGAGCAGGCGAGCTATGACGATGCGATAGACATAGTCACAGAATCAGACGTGCTTGTTTACGGATTGAGGTATCCGGGGACGGGGATGAATAGAAATCGCTGGCCTACGACAAGAGATCCCTTTCCCCGTATGCCCATTCCGCTCCCGTTCCCGTGGCCCTGGCCGGGTGGTCGAAGGCGAGGCCCGTTCACAGGTTCAAATCTGACAGCCGTAACCGGAGCGACATCGGCAGTCTCCGTTCAGAGATGGCCCAGACGCGGCCGAAACGGCGATTTCATGCAGGACATAACCACTGCGGGCGGCGGGCCGGTCTACGATGCTCAACAGATAAGCGACCTGAGACGGCTTGCCTCCCGGATAGCCGAAGAGCTTCGACACGTCTATGTAGTCAGTTACTATCCAACGAACCCGCTTTCAAACGGTGGCTATCGCCAGCTTCGCATTCGAGTGCGCGGTCGCGACGACATAGCAGTGCGCCACCGTAAAGGTTATAACGCCCACGACCTGGAAACTCGAACCGGAACGTAAGAAGTGAATCGTGATGCGTGAATCGTGATCCGTGATTTTGAGATCATTAACAATTCAATTGGGAGATGCCCCCTTTACCTCTCACGCATCACGCATCACGCATCACGATTCATCTTCTCACTCCGCCAGCCTGCCCCGAATGGGGTACAATCCCTGTGTTTGACTACATTTCACGCATATAAGAAAATCTAGGCACGCTCATTTTACATCGTGGCCGCGAAATTTGGACGTTTCGGTTGCGATCAGTTCGAGTTTTCCTTTTGAACACGCGGAGGTAGGTCATGAAATCAAAAGCCCCCATTGCAAAGTCGTCTGAATTACAAAAGCGCCCGTTTTCAATCAGCATAGCCCTTGCTTTGTTGCTTGTCTTTGCTTTTGCAACACTGACTCCAACCCTGCTCGCTCAAAACGCGGCCATGCGTGTTGAGTCTTTCACTCTTGATCCCGGTGGCATCGTAAAGGTTGAGAATCCGCTCGGTGCGACCCGTGTACAGGCATGGGGAAATCAGACTGTAAGAGTCGTGGCTGAGAAAAAGGGTCGGGATGGCGCTCAGCTTCAACCCACCGAGGTGATGATGATGGGTGCTCAGAATTCCCTTTTTATCCAATGCCGCCAGACAGGTTTACCCGGACGCATTGATCTTTTGATATATGCTCCTGCTACCGCACATCTTCAACTGACGGGAGGCGCACTCCCTGTCGAAGTGAGCGGGCCTCTTCAAAGCGCGGTCGTGCAGACCACGGGCGGCAACATAGATTATCAGCTACCAAAAAATGACGACGCGCAGATTGCCCTGGAATCTGTGAAGGGAACAGTTCGGTCTACGGTTTCGCTCGAAGGTCTGGAACGTGCCGGTACTCGAAGTCTTCAAGGGCGGCTTGGAAGCGGGGCCTCTCAGATCACGCTGATCAGTCAGACCGGAAATATTACGCTTTCGCCCGGGCCGAATTCATCAAATATATCCCGAATTGTAAATCAAAACCGCAACACAGTGGCCGCAAACTCAGGAAGCCCTGATACTCAACAATCTGCCCGAGAGCCTGTTGATTCAGTATCATCAAATCAACCCTATGAGCAGCAACAGGACAGACGCAGTCAGGGCTATGACCCTGATCCTTACAACCAGCAGGCGCAGTCACCCGCTCGCCGTTCCCAACCAAATGCCTCTTCGCCTTACGGCGGAGGCACTGTTGTATTTGGCGGAAGCGATCAGAGCACGCAAAGCAACACTACATATCGAAGCGGCCCTCTCGTAAGGCCCCGCGAAGAGAGAAATACCAGCGCGGGATCGAGCGGAGCGAGAGTCAGGATAATTCCATCAAACAGACCGCTGAGTAACGCACCTGACCCGGGCAACACGACCTATGACTCAAACGACAATGATTATGATCAGCCGGACCCCGATTCGCAAAACTCTCAGCAATCAAACAGACAGCCCTCTTCCGGGAACGGCTCCGTAGTCTTTGCCGGAAACGATCAAAGCACACAATCCAACACTACATACCGGGGAGGTCCGTTTATCCGCCCACGCCAGCAAAAAGACACGAGCAGCGGGTCCTCCGGCCTAAAGGTAAGAATTATTCCATCCGGGAGGCCGCTCGGCGACTCTACCGACATGAACAACCCGATGAACCGGCAGCCATCGGGGCAGGGTGTGAAGGGCAACGATTCCAGTATCTGGCCCGGACGATCTGCGGGGAATTCAAGAGGAAGCCGGAGTGCACAGAATCCCGATGATCCTTATGCTGCAAATCAGGGTTCAGGTTCCAGTTACCCGGCCTCAAATGATCGAGATGATTCCTTCCCTTCCATTGCGTCAAATAACCCCCGACCAGATGCGCCTCCGGTTCTCCGCCGGAGTGACACGGGAGGCAAGCCTACTGCCACATCCTCTTCAGAAACCGCCGATGAGGATGAGGGAGATGCAGGAGCCATCAGGCTCAATGCCTCGCTTGTAAATCTGAATGTGAGCGTCAGCGACCGATCAGGGTTCTCACTGCAAAATCTGAAGAAGGAAGATTTCGAGATTCTAGAGAACAATCAGTTACAAACGGTTGAGTATTTCGCCCCGACAACCGCGCCTTTTAATCTGGTGCTGCTGCTTGATCTTTCAGGTTCGATACAGGACAAGCTCGACGTGGTCAAGGAAGCTGCCCTGCGTTTTCTGGATGTCCTGGGTTCCGAAGACAGAGTCGCCGTGATCGCGTTTACGCATCAAATCGAGGTAATATCTCCTCTGACCTCTGACAGGAAGATGTTGCGCGAAAGAATAAGAGGGATCGAGAGACCTGCCGGTGGCACGGCCTTTTATGAGGCGATGTGGTGGGCCGTGGCCGATACGCTGAAAGGGACTCAGGGCCAGCGAAACGCCATCGTAGTAATGACGGACGGAGTTGATAGCTCGCTAGACAGGTACAACCCCGCCCCGACACGTGTTTCCTACAATCAACTCGCCCGGCGGCTCGAAGAATCAGACGTGCTCGTCTTTCCGATATATCTCGACACTGAATACGAAGAAGTCTTCGAGCGAGGTAATTCGTCTTCGGAAGCCTACATCATCGCGCAGGATCAGCTTGAGCAAATATCCCAATTGACAGGCGGCCAATTGTTCCGAGCTGAAAAAGCAAGCGACCTCTCGGGCGTGTATAAGAAAGTAGGCGCGGCTATTCGCACGGTTTATAGCGTGGGGTACTATTCGACCAATCCTCAGCGTGATGGAACATTTCGCCGGGTTCGAGTCCACGTGAAGCGCCCTGATGCGGCTGTTCGCGCACGCAAGGGGTATTACGCTAAGTAATACTGCGTGAAAGGATTGGCGTTTCAATGCTTACTATGCGTGCGGCGACGGCAACATAAGCCTGTTAGGCAGATAGATAATTCGCAGGTCGGGGTGCTCCTTGTAGTTGGAAGGGAGGATCTGGCGCACAAAAAACCCTCACCAGACGCTCGCGCTCGCGCTGCATACCTTTATCTTCAGCCAAACAAGCCCGAACCTCGCTGAGAATTCTCACAGCGTGCGGATTCGGCGGATTTACGATGCGATAGTGAATCCATTTGCCTTCACGTCGACTTGCAACGATTCCTGCTCGCCGCAAATAGGCCAGGTGGCGCGATATTTTTGGCTGGCTCTCCCCAAGTATCTCAACGAAGAAACAGACACATACCTCGTCCTCCCCTAATAGATTGAGTAAGCGTAGGCGTGTCCGATCAGCAAGAGCACGAAGCAGCTTGTCCATACTAAATTTCCCATTCTCTTTGCTCATAGTTTTATATTCTAGCAAAAACATATATGCCTTGCATTATGTGACTGGCAATTTTATACTGCTAACATATCCGGATAGACGTATGTAAAGGGAGAAAGTTAAAGAAAACACTACATAGTAGATTGTCATCGAGAGCGGCTAACATCAAGCTTGAAGGTGAGGACAAGAATGAGTGAACGAAAGCGTGTTTTATTTCTCTGTACCGGCAACTCGGCCCGTAGCATTCTTGCCGAGTTTCTGCTTGAGAGGACTGGTCAGGGCCGCTTCGAGGTTTATAGCGCGGGTAGTTTCCCTACAGGCAAAGTCAATCCTTACGCGATTAAGGTGTTGAAGGAGCTATATCACATAGACCCGGGCGATGCCCGGAGCAAGCCCTGGGAGGAGTATGAGGATATAGAATTTGATTTTGTAATTACGGTTTGCGACAACGCGCGCGAATCCTGCCCCGTCTGGCCCGGTCAGCCCATTATCGCCCATTGGGGACTGCCTGACCCCGCGCTAGCTACAGGAAGCGATGAGGAAATATATCGAGTCTTCAAGCAAACCGCACATCTACTCCAACGCCGCATTGATCTATTCTGCTCGCTACCAATTGAAAAGCTCGACCGCCTCAAGTTAGAGCATCTCACTCAGGAGATAGGTAGAACGGGTCCGTGAAGAATTGAGGAAGGTGGCGCAGACTCAATTCCCACAGACTCAATTCCCACAGACTCAATTCCATGGAAACGTGATGCATCTGACGGCCTAGAGGGCGGCGGCTTGCCTCTTTCAACTCCCCATGCAACAATACTCGGTCGCTTTCAGGTCACAATTGCTGATAAACACATACGAAGCGGAAAAACCGAGCTGAGATAGAACAAAGGAAACAGAACGCGAATAAACCGGTCAAATAATATATTGTAAATGCGGTCGCGCCCTTCGGACTGTCCATAATGAAAGAATTCCGTATCATACTTAAGAATGTAAGGCCTTATGCGAAGCTATTTGCGGTAGCCTTTTTTCTAATGGTCATTGTCGGAGTCTTTGAAGCGAGCCGGACGGCGCTTCTCAAATCCATGATAGATGAACTGCCCGCGACGGCCCAGGCGACAAGCACGGGTCTTGCTGCCCGGATTGACGTTCGGTCCTATCTTCCGGCGGGAACCAACGCATTGCCTATTATCGCATTCCTGCTGGTACTTTTTACCTTTATTCGAGGAGCTTCGGAGTATCTTTCCAATATCCTGATGTGGCGCATAGGCGTCGGCGTAGTCGTGGATCTCCGGCAGCGATTGTATGAGCATGTGCTCCAACAATCCAGCGAGTTCTTTACCGATCATCCGACAAACTCTTTGACCACTCATATAATTAGCGATGCCGAACGCGTTCAGACCTCTGTATCAACATTGCTGGCCGATCTGTTGCGCGAAAGCCTGGTCTTTATTTCTCTGTTTGCCCTGGTCTTCATGCTGAACTGGCGGTTGACACTGGCGGTCTTGATCGTAGGCCCGATAATCTATTTCCTGACCGTTAATTTTGGGCGCAAACTGCGCCGCATCGCTCACTCTACTCAACTGGGAACGGAGGATGTTCTCGACATAGCGCAAGAGACTATATCGGGTCACAGGATCGTAAAGGCATTCGGAACCGAGGCTTTCGAACAGCGTCGCTTTCGCAAGGCACTGGTTTACCTTGCGAGAACACAGGTCCGCGCAGCAGGAGTCGTCTATCTTTCATCGCCCATTCTTGAGCTTGTGGGTGTTTTGATAGCCGCGGGTTTTGTCCTATATGCCAAGAAAGAGATAGAGTCCGGCGCGATGACTGTCGGTACATTTGCGGCCTATATCGTGGCGATGCTCCAGATGTATGACCCGCTCCGAAGGCTTTCGCGGATTCAGAATTTTTTCCAGCAATCATTTGCGGCAGTAAATCGCATATATTCACTGCTCGATACCCACACCGAAAAGAGCGACCGCGAGAATGCTATTGAACTTGGTCCGCTCAAAGACGCGATCAAATTCTCAGAGGTTTCTTTCAAGTATAATGATTCATCCGACTGGGTGCTGAATGGGATCAATCTGGATGTGCGACGGGGCGAGGTGGTCGCGCTTGTGGGACTGTCGGGCGCGGGCAAGACTACGATCACAAACCTCCTGATGCGGTTTTACGATCCCACAGACGGCGAAATTCTGATCGACGGCGTTAATATCCAGGACAGTAAGCTTGCTAGCCTCCGCTCTCAAATCGCGCTTGTTTCGCAGGATGTTATATTATTTAACGATTCGATAATAAACAACATAGCCTATGGGCGGCCTGATTTTGATCGCGCCCGTATAGAGGATGCCGCTCGCGCCGCCTACGCGCACGACTTTATAATTGAGCGTGGCGGATATGATACGTTGATTGGCGAGCGTGGTGTAAAGCTCTCGGGAGGGGAACGCCAGCGGCTGGCGATTGCGCGGGCGCTCTTAAAAGATGCGCCAATACTGATTCTCGATGAGGCCACATCGGCGCTCGATACGCAATCTGAGAGGCTGGTCCAGCACGCGCTTTCCAACCTCATGCAGGGGCGCACGACCATCGTAATTGCGCACCGGCTGACGACCATTCACCGCGCCGATCAGATAGTTGTGCTGTCGCGCGGACGTGTCATAGACTCGGGTACCCACGATGAGTTGATGGCGCGGGGCGGGATTTATAAAGACCTTTACGAGCTACAATTTTCAGATGAGGTGATCGCAGTCGGCGAAGAGAAAGGATGAGGAACCAGGGGCTAAGGATAGGATCAGGGGATAAAGACCCTTAATCCGACTGGTTGCCCTTCGTTTTAGGCTTATGATAAAGAGTATGACAGGGTTCGGACAGGGAAGCGCAAGCGGAGACGCCTTCAAGGTTCGGGTAGATATTCGCACCGTCAATAACCGCTTTCTCGACATTCACGCACGGCTGCCGCAAGAACTGGCAAGCCTCGAAGTCACTATCAAAAAGCAGATTCAGGCCGTGCTCAAACGCGGGCGGGTAGACGTAACCATCTCGATAGAACAGATGAAGCAGGCCTCATTCAGCCTCAATCGCCCGCTCATTTCCGGTTATTTCTCAGCGCTCTCCGAGCTAAAGCAGGAGTACAACCTTCTGGATGAACCGACGCTGGAATTGATAGCGAAACTGCCGGGGGCGATACAGATATCTCAGGATTCTGATCAACTGGATGAACAACTGATAACTGGCCTGATCGCCGCGATGTCTGAGGCGCTTATCACCCTGACTGAAATGCGAATCACAGAGGGCAACGAGCTTGCCCAGGAGTTGAAATACCGGCTAGATGCCATCGAGGCTCATATCCCGACTATTGAGAAGGAGGCTGAACGACTGCCGGGCATCTACAGAGAGAAGTTGATGAAGCGGATTCAGGATTTGAATGCAAACGGGGCTGTGGACGAGGCCAGGCTCGCACAGGAGGCCGTGATGCTTGCGGACCGCAGCGATATTAGCGAGGAGATTGCGAGACTCAAGAGTCATATTACGCAGATGCGCGATTCGCTGGACGGGGATGAGGAGATGGGCAAACGGCTTGATTTCATCCTGCAAGAGATGAACAGGGAGGCAAATACGATTCTTTCGAAATCGGGCGATCTGTCTATTAGCGATGCTGCCATCGTTATTAAGACCGAAGTAGAAAAGATCAGGGAACAAGTCCAGAATGTTGAGTGAAGGCGACAGTATGAAAGGCGCGGGTATTACTTCAAAAGAAAGTGTCGAGCAGGGGAGCGCGCCTCCGAATCGGGGCAACCTGATAGTCGTGTCGGCTCCATCCGGGTCGGGCAAGTCTACGCTAGTCGAAATAGTTTTGGGCCGGCTTGATAGATTGCGTTATTCGATATCCTGCACTACGCGCAAGGCTCGCGGAATCGAAAAGCATGGAGTAGATTATTATTTTGTAGATGAGGCGGAATTTCTGGCAATGACTGACAGAGGGGAGTTTCTTGAGTGCGCCGAGGTCCACGGAAGTTATTACGGGACTCCCTCTCAAATCGTTGAGCAGACCCTTCAAAAAGGTGACGATGTCATCCTTGATCTGGATGTGCAGGGGGCCAGGCAGATCAGACAGAGGATGCCTGAGGCAGTTTTCGTCTTTATATTGCCGCCGTCGCTTGAGGTATTGGAGTCACGGCTTCGAGCGCGCAATCTAAACGATCCGGCTGACCTCGAACACCGTCTCAAGAACGCGGTTGGCGAAGTCCGGCTCTTTGAAGATTACAAGTTTGTCATCATTAATGATGATATCAATCGCGCTTCTGCCGCGCTTGAGGCTATTATTATTGCGGAGCGCCAGCGCCTCGAGCGCCAGCGCCATATTGCGCAAGAGATTATTGCTACATTTGGAGGAGAATCACTTCATGCCTGATGAGAAAAATGAACCCGGCTGGACAAGCGAAGTTGACAGCAAGTACAGGCTGGTATTGCTTGCCGCGAAGCGGAGCAAGCAGATACAAAAAGGTGCCAGGCCCCGCCTGGAATCACTGGCCAAAAAGCCTACGCGGGTGGCCCTCGAAGAGGTCCGGCGCGGGCTGGTGCAATATCAGCCTACGATGAAGGAAGAGGATGTCAAAGAATAAATAGAGAGATACCGGCACCCTCTTACAGGAAGGTGCGGCCTTTTGGGCTGCTCCTGCAATGAATTCTTAAGGTTGTGCGAAACAAAATACCAGGGTATAGAGGTGAGGCCATGAAGGTTGCGCTCGGAGTCACCGGCTGCATTGCCGCATATAAGGCCGTCGAGATATTGCGCGGGCTGCAAAAGGGCGGCGCTCAGGTGCAGGTAGTGATGACAGGGCACGCAACAAATTTCGTCGGCCCGCTGACTTTTCAATCCATCTCGGGTCTGCCCGTCATCACGGACATGTTTTCGCCTACGGACGACCCTGAGATAAAGCACATCCAGATAGCGCAATCCTGTGATCTCCTGCTGGTAGCTCCTGCGACCGCTAATGCTCTTGCCAAGTTTGCAAGCGGGATTGCGGACGATTTTCTCTCGACACTCTACATTTCAACGACCTCGCAAGTGATGGTTGCGCCCGCCATGAACGTGGAAATGTGGGCGCACCCTGCGACACAGGAGAACGTGCGCAGACTCAGAGAACGCGGTGTCGCAATCGTTGACCCGGAAGAAGGCTACCTGGCCTGCCGCACCGTTGGGGCGGGGCGTCTGGCCGAACCCTCCGTGATTGTCGAGCGCGTCTTCGACCTGCTTGGAGGCGACCGGCTTCGACTCGCATCCGAAGAGAGTGCAGGGGATTTCAACAACGAGCATGTGCTGATTACCGCAGGCCCTACTTATGAAGCCATAGACCCGGTGCGAGGAATAACGAATAAGTCATCGGGCAAGATGGGATACTCGCTGGCAGAGGCGGCCCTCGGGCGAGGGGCAAAAGTAACACTTATAACGGGCCCTGTTTCAATCGAGCCTCCAGCGGGCTCGCGTGTGATAAGAGTGCGTTCGGCGACAGAGATGTTTTCGGCTGTTATGGATAACCTGATTGATGCAAGCGTCGTAATTATGGCCGCCGCTGTGGCAGATTATCGCCCGGTCCAAACCGCAGACCAGAAGATCAAAAAGAACGGCGACAGATTTATCCTTGAGCTTGAACAAACCACTGACATCCTCGCAACTGTGGGAAGAGAGAAGGGCTCGCGGGTTATAGTCGGGTTTGCGGCTGAGACTCAAAACGTCATTTCAAATGCACGAAAAAAGCTGGTAGAAAAAAGCGCCGACCTGATTGTTGCCAACGATGTATCGGCCATCGATGCCGGGTTCGATGTTGATACAAACAGAATAATTCTTGTCTCGCCTCAGGGCGAAACTGAATTGCCCTTGCTTACAAAGCGAGAAGCGGCGGATCGCATACTTGATGCCGTTCTCGATGTTTTGCGCGCGGTCCCCACACGCATTAAGGTCTGAAGCCCACCCCTGAAGCCTACTGCGTGTTGGATCGCTCTTTCCAATCTGATGGTCTTGTTGCAACCTGAACAGTCACATTGAACCCTTTTGTGAATCCATACTCAGGGAAACGTATTACAAATGTCAAAGCTCCGGTATACGATTTGGGCAGAATCCGCCTCAAATAGTTTGATTGCAAACGCGAGATTAATTCTAAATATAGGGTGCGACTGGTAGCCAGATGCTTGAAGGACTTTCCCTGAATCGCCGGTCGTGCCGATGGATATTGAGCGATAGACCGGGCTTCGGGTTACTTAATTGCTTCTTACAATCGCCAGTAGAGCTGCATTGTTTCTGGCTTTCTTAGCTCTATATTCCTCAACCCACGCCTGAGTGGATTCCAACAATCGGTTTGGAGATGGAGTCTCAATATTCTCTTTCTTGGCTTTTGTTTCCTGATTTCGTTTAACTAATCTTATCGTCATTAGCTTGTTACCTCTTTCATTTGTTTTTGCTCTTCTCCTGTTTGAGGAGCAATTCGCATACCATACGTTAATGGTCTTTTTACTCAGCCGAACGGGCAGCCTGTATAACGAGGGGCTTTTCTTGTGAGGCGAAAGCGTACAGCTATGAGGCTAGAGTGTATTCTTACAATAATCCGTCATATCTGCAAGTCTTTAAATGGATGTGGCTTGACAAACCGCTGGCTACGGCGCGGGTTTATAGCGGTCAGCAGGGTATTGAATATCATCGCGCTACACTTGCCAAACAGATTTTGTAAGTCCAAATAACATAAAATGTCTCAAACGAGAGCCTTTCGAAGCTAACTACTTGATTCTGCCGGACCTGAGGGCTACCATAAAGTTGGAGGCTTCTGGTTAAGATACGATTGAGATGAGAGATGTTTTTTACGACTCGGTGTTCTCAAGATAAATCGCCAACCAGTATCTTCGCGCGGCAACACTTTTCAACCAATGTCGCATCTATGACGGTACAAGCAGCCAGTAGGGCGGACTTGACCGACACCCGGTTGTGTAAAGAGGAAAGCAGGGAGCAGCGACTACCAGATGACTCGATCGACCGAATTGCTTAGATTCTTCGAGCAGCTTCGCCCGACCGACCTTGTTGATTTCCTGGTGGTGTGGGCAATCATTTATGGCCTTTTGAAGCTTGTCAGAGGGACTCGCGCCGTGCAAATGGCGATGGGTCTGCTCGGTGTAGGTCTCCTGTATCAGATGTCGGTCTATTTCGGGCTGGAGACTTTACAGTTCGTAATGCGAAATATGCTGCTCTATTTCGGATTTGCGATACTGGTCATTTTCGCCCCTGAAATTCGCTCCGCTTTGATGAGAGTGGGCTCTAATTTGAGAAGCCCGTTAAGATTCGGTCGCTCAAAACTGGGTCACGAGGCGTATGACGAGATAGTGCTTGCCGCGATGACCCTCTCCTCGCGCAGAATCGGGGCGCTGATTGTTTTAGAGAGAAATGTAGGGCTGCAAAACTACATCGATACGGGCGTGGCGCTCGGGGCCAGCCTGTCATACGATCTGCTCGTGACCATTTTCGACACGCACACGCCCCTGCACGACGGTGCGGTTATTGTCCGTGATTATAAGTTGGCGGCTGCGAGTTGCTTCCTTCCTCTAACGCTGAATCCGAAACTTTCAAAAGAGCTAGGAACCCGTCACAGGGCGGCAATCGGTGTCACCGAAGATACGGACGCTGTGGCAGTGGTTGTGAGCGAAGAAACCGGCGTGATCTCCTTTGTCGAGAAGGGCGAGATCACGCGATATTTGAACAGTTCGCGCCTGCGTGAGCTTATCAGGGATGCAATCGATCCCATCCGCTCATTCCGTGAAGTAGTGAGGCCGAAGCGACCCCCCCGCCGGGTGGGAAAACCTGCCTCAGATGCTTCTAGCGAACGGATAACCGAAACCTATGTGAAGTAGCCGATTTAAGATGGATAAGATGCGCCAATATCGGAATCAGCTGTCTGAATATGCGCGTGATTATGTTCTAGAGAATACCGGCTTGAAGGTACTGGCGCTTTTCATTACTGCCGTCCTGTGGTTGTCTGTAGCCTCGCGCCCGGTCGGTCAGATCACCGTTCCGAATGTGCCTATCGAATTCCGCAATGTGCCCGATCCTCGCGTAATGACAGTCACCAATGCCGACAATCCATACGCCAGAATTTATATGCGAGGGCCTCGCGATGTGCTCGATTCGGTTCGCGCCAGTGATTTGAATGTACTGGCAGATCTTTCCGGAATTGAACCGGGTGTCCGTGTCATCCCCTTAAGACTCGAGCGCACACGGCTACCGGCCAGCATAAAAGAGGCAAGCGTAGACCCGCGCAATATACGCATCACTGTCGAAAACGTGGTTGAACGCGAGGTTGCGGTTGTGCCTCGTTTTGCAGGGGAATTGCCACCCGGCTATGAATATACCTGGTCTATTCAACCTCCGAGCGTACGCATTTTTGGGGCGCAAAGTCAGGTGAAGGACATCATTATGGTAACGACCGAGACGGTCAGCCTCGAAGGAAGGACACAGGGTTTCAGCCAGAATGTTGCAATCGATATAGGCTCTCCAAACGTGAATATCAGCGATGAGATACATCGCAAAGTGCAGTTGAATGTAGACATCCGCGAGGCGCAAAAGGAACGCACTATAGAAAATGTTCTTGTCACTCTAAATGGCGGCCCGTCTTCGGCCAGGATTGTTCCAAGATTCATAAATGTGAAGGTATACGGCGCACAATCCGGGGTTGACCGGCTCACAAGCGACGATATCATTGCCACTGTTGATTACCCTGGAAGCTCGGACAGATGGCACGAAATCTCCCCAAGAGTTTCTCTATCGAGGTTTCAGGACAAGGTACAGGTTCGTTCGATAAGCCCTGAATATATCAGGGTGCGATGACTTTGCCTTCAGGCTGAAACTCAAATACCGACCAGTTCCCGGGCCCGGTGTGCTGGTCATTGAAATCCCCTATAAGGAGAGATGCATAAATGCCGACAGGCGAGGCGCAAAAACTGTTTGGAACCGACGGAATCAGAGGAGTGGCGGGCGAGTTCCCGCTCGACGATGCAACCGTAGAAATGATAGGGCGGTCGATAGCCGTGATCCTGTCTGAAAGCCTCGGGCACTCGCCCCAAATTATAATTGGGCGCGACACCCGCGAGTCGGGGCCTCAAATTGAGCGACTCCTTGCGCGAGGCATTTTCGCTGCCGGGGCAAAGTTGAAATCTGCCGGGATTATCACCACGCCCGGTATCGCCTTTATTACCCGAAGCGAGCGCTTCGACGCGGGCATAGTCATTTCTGCCTCACACAATCCTTACCGCGACAATGGAATCAAAGTCTTTACTCCGACCGGGGAAAAATTGGCAGATCAGATTGAGCGCAAAATCGAAGCATTTCTCGCCGAGCATTTGGATACTTCCAATAAACAGGGAATCACGGATGCTGCCACTCTTGCGCCACAGGAAGACCTGGAGAATTGTCAAAACGAGTATTGCGGAATGTATCTGGATTACCTTGCGGATGAGATAGGTCGCGGGCTAGACCTCAGCGGGTTGCGGCTCGGGTTGGATTGCGCCAACGGGGCGGCTTCCGCGATAGCTCCTCCACTGTTCGAGCGACTGGGCGCCGTGGTCAGCGCAATCGCGGTATCACCCGATGGGCGTAACATAAACGAGGGTTGCGGTTCCACGCATCTGGAATTACTTCAAAACTTCGTACTTGAGAACGGCCTTCAGATGGGGATCGCCTTTGATGGAGATGCCGACAGGGCTCTCTTTATAGATTCGAGCGGAAAAGTCATCGACGGCGATCAGATGCTTCTGATCCTTGCAAGGAATTTGCAATCGCGCGGTCTGCTTTCCGGCAATCTGGTTGTTGCCACAGTGATGAGCAATATAGGGCTTGAGATCGCTCTGCGGGAAAATGAGATCGAGATGATTAGGGCTCAGGTGGGTGACAGAAACGTACTGGATGATTTGTTGAGGCGAGGAGGGAAACTCGGGGGAGAGCAGTCGGGCCACATTATTTTCCCTGATATATCGCTCGCGGGCGATGGGCTGATTACGGGGATCGAAGTCTTGCGCGCGGTAGTGGAATCCGGGCGCAGGCTTGACGACCTTGCGGCAGAGATGAAACGATTTCCGCAGGTTCTCATAAATGTCCCGGTGCGCTCGAAGCCGCCAATCGAGAGTTTGCCTAAGGTGAGCAATGAAATCTCGCAATTTGAAGAAGAGATGCAAGGTCGCGGGCGCTTGCTCGTTCGGTATTCGGGGACAGAGAATCTAGCTCGCGTCATGATAGAAGGCGAAGACCAGACGACAATTGAAGAGCAGGCCAACCGCCTGGCTTCGACTATCAAACAAGCCATAGGTTGAAAGCTCATCAGGAATCGGTATCCTGTTTAAGCCGTCGCGCCATCTTGACCGGGTGGGAAGCCTGTTTTAATATCTACCAGCGTCACTCGGCTGCCTGATTCAGGAGGTGAAATATGAGAAAGGTTATTTGCGCAATCATGCTTTGCGCGATTCAAATTAGTAGCGTTGCGCCCGCCTGGTCCCAGGCAGCCAACGAAGCCACAATCGAACCCGAAACCAAAGCGCGTCTGGTTCTCCAAACACAACTCAGTTCCAAGCTGAACGAAGTAGGCGATACGATAACGGCAGTTCTAAATGACCCGATCTATGTAGACAATAAACTGGTTTTGCCCCGAGGAACCGAATTCCACGGTCGAATAACCGAGGTAGCACCCGCCGGGCGGGGGCAGAAGAACGGGAAACTCTCTATCATTTTTGAGAAAGTTGCCATGCCCTGGGGTGAGGAGAATGTGTCGGTTGTGCTGACCTCTATTGACGATTGGGATAACGACGATAAACTAAAGGCCGATGACGAAGGGAAAGTAAAGGGCAAGCGCAGCGGTAAGAGAACCGTCGAAAATACTAGAGACGCCGGGACGATAGGAGGCGCAGCGGGTATCGGGACCGTACTGGTCGGAGGCCCTGCGGCTGCCGGTGGCGCTATGATATTAGGGAGCCTGCTTGGCGGTGTTTTACTGACAAAGGGCGGCGAAGTGCGGGTTCAGCCCGGCGCGGTCTTTCGCATAAAATTTGTAAAGCCTTTGACCCTGCCGGTCATCCAACAGGCTTCGCCCGGCCCCAGACCGATCCAGCAGGACGCACCCGAACGCGATTCTCAACATTGACCGTCTCCGCGCGCGGGTATAATAATTGAGGACAGAGGCAAAGGGATGTGGGAACGCACTAAACGACTGATCAACTCTTATCTCGACGATATGATAAACCGCGCGAGCGGACCCGATAAGGATGTGCGGGCGATCACGCGGGCAGAGATGGCGCGGCTGAATGAGCTGGAGGTTCAGACGCGGGCTTCGATAAAGATGTTTGAAAAAGAACTGGCCGAAGTGGAGTTGAAGATAATCGGTGTGGCCGAACGAGAGCGGATGGCCCGTGACCAGGGTAATGAATCCGCCGCCACCAATGCAGTAAATCAATTGGTCACGCTTTCCAACCACCGCGATCTGTTGAAAAAGCAGATCAGCGAAGCCAATTCCTCGGCTGCTCGGGCGGCATCTCTGCGCGAGGAACGACGGAGAATGGGCGAAGAGCTTGCCGCTGAAACTCACCTCACATCGATGCGGGAGAACATTGCCGGGATTCAATCGCCATTCGATCCGATGGACCCGGCCTCTACCCTCGATGAAATGCGCGCTCGCTTGAACAGGTCGGCGATTTCATCTGCGGATGCAGAGATTGCGGCGGCCGATCATGAGCTTGAAACTCAACGCGCTCGCGCGGCGGCCGATGAGTTACTGGCTCGTTATAAACAGGGAATTGGCGGAAGCGAAGCGCAGTCAAACGCCACTGTGCCGCAACCCTCCTCGGGCAACCTAGTCTCTCCCCCCGATGACCCTGAAGCCGATTCGCCAAAGACGCTTGGTCGCACGGAAGGCCCCATTCGACCGATTGATTAACTCGAATTAATCGGAATACCGGATGACTTCGACAGTCTCGAATAGATGCCTCGTGGCCAGTGAACGCAACGGGGCGTCTATTCGGATGTGACTCCGGCCAGTTTCATTACGAACTCAGGTACAGTCGGTTCGCCTTTAAAATATTCTCCCCTGTGTCCTTTAACATAGGCCCATCTGTGAAGCCAGGAAATGCCTGCGGAACTTATGAACGTGTCGGGTGTTTTGTAGGCGTCGTCCTTTAACGCCTCTTCAAGACTGATAAACCTGTACCCGCGTCTCTTGAGTATTTCGATAAGGTCACCGAGATGATCGGCATTGAGAGTGTTGGCATGAATCAGGAGTATTTGCCTTATCTCACTGCCAAGCAGTTTATTCGATTGCGATTCGTAATACGCAAATTTCTGGTCCATATATGGGATGTATGCATCGCCGATGCTCTTCATCGTCTTTGCGTCACCGTTAAGGGCCGCTTTGTCGTAGGCTCGCGCGAATATCCAATCTGATGTGTCTACAGTGACAGGGGCTATCGTGTATCCTCGCTCCGCCAGAAAATCTTCGAAGGCTTTTTTTGTCTCAAGGTCCTTTCCCGTGTGTAGAAATGGATGGCGAAAATAGCGGAGTTGTTTCCCTTTATCAGCGAGCAGATGTTTCGTCACCGTCTCTCCACGGATCACATCCTGCTCAAACTCTTCGAGAGGAGTCTTGTTAAAGTCTATGTGCGAGAAAGTGTGGTTGCCTAAATCCAGTCCCGCATCAAGCCACATTCTCAACAGATCAACCCGGGATGGATCAAGCTTGCCTTCACGCTCAAGCTTGTTTTCATTCACAAACCCTGTAACCGGGACACCGTTCGATGTAGCGGCCTTCAAGAGTTTGGCAGTCAAATGTCTCAGGGTCACTTCATCCAGAGGTGAAGCCGAAACAAAAGGCAGATCATCAATAGTTATCGCCACCTGGCGGACGGATGTTTTGTCGATTGATGAACCATTTGATTGCGCTGAAGGCGAGAGGTTGAACAGAAAAGAACTGGCAAGGATTACGATGACCGACAGCTTATATCTCATGAAAATAGCCTCTCCAATAAAGAAATTTGCAAAGGCAATCATAGACCAGCTTTGTTTGATCTATCAATCGGAGGTGAGTTTTTCAACAAGAAACTGGTCGTCAGGGCAGGGGCATTCAGTTTTCCAAACTTTAGCATAGGAAAATGTGAATAGGCCGGGACGGACGCGGATCGGGCGGATCAGCGCGGATCTGACCTAGTTTGAGCCAATCCGCGAAAACCCGCCCGATCCGCGTCCGTCCCGGCCTATTCCGAGATGCATTCCATTCACACTCATTTGTACCAATCTCTTGCGGAGTGATTTAGAAACTTACCCGGAAACCGAGTTGTAATATCCGAGGCCCCCTCGACCCTGTGGGGATCAGGAAATTCGCGTTACCTCCGTTAAAGAAGTTGCCGCTGATCGTGGCCCCATCGAAATTTGTCCGATTGGTGAGGTTGAACACCTCAAAGGTAAACCCGGCCTTTACACGCTCAGTAAAGTTGTACTTATAGGCCAACCGCAGATCAACGGAGAGGTATTTTGGTCCTCGCGCGCCGTTGCGTCCTCCATCATTCTCGAATGCGAAATCGAGCGTTTCGCCGTTCTTGAAACTACGAGAACTGGAAAAGCTCCCGGCCGGAAGCGGATCGAAGGTGATGCCGTTTTGATCCGGGTCCACGGTCGTATCCAGAATCGTGAATGGAGAACCTGACAGCGCCCTCATTATCGTGCTGATGACCAACCCGCGAGTGTGAGGAACCTGCCACAATCCGCTGAAGACGAAATTGTGCCGGATGTCGAAATCCGTAGGCCCTTCGTTTAGTTCAAGACGCGGGTCATCCAGCAGTTGGAAGTTTGCCGCCGGTGCTCCGTTCGCGCCGATATTACCCCGGCTCTTTGCCAGCGTGTAAGACCCCTTCAATTGAAATCCGTGGCTGTATCGCTTATCCAGAGAGATTTGAAGAGCGTCATAATTGGTCTCTCCTAAGTTGAGGCGAGTCTGAGGATTTACTGCCCTCACCAATTCAAAAGGAAGATTGGCAAACGGGGCGGTGTCTAATGAAGCAAAGCTGTTTTGAACCACTTCGCCGAGCGTAGCAAATCTCCGAACAATCGGCGATGAAGCGCTTGTGGTAGCTCGCGTTCCCGGGTTCAATTGTACCTGCACAAACTGATCTACCCCGTCCTGATGAATGTAATCAACCGTAACGGCGGTGTTGGCCATCAGTTCGCGCTGGAAACCAAATGATACCGAACGCACATAGGGCATCTTTCGGTCTGTCGTATCAAAGAAAGGCGATGTGTTTGGAAGCAGCGCCCCTGTCCCGACAAGTGTATTTATCAGATTGCGATCCACAGTGGGGCCGTTTCTGAGAGTCGGGTCTGTGGGCAATCGCCCGGCCCTCGGGCCAGGGTCAAACGAACTTCCTGGGAACGCCTGAATGAATGAGCTTGAGAAAGGCCCGTTTGTGCGAAAGGCGGTTATCAACTCGAAAGGTGTGTTTTGAAAAAACCAGCCGTATCCTCCACGGATAACCGTCTTGCCGTCGCCTGTCGGGTCAAAAGCGAATCCAAGCCTGGGCGAGAAATTGTTATTGTCCTTCGAAATCGTTTCATCATCGTATCGCACGCCGAGATTGAGCATCAGCTTGTTGGATACTTTCCAGTTATCCTGAGCAAATGCGCTCGGGTTGTGATTGACCAGAACAAACTTTAGAGGACCACCCACTCGAATAAAGAGTCTTTCCGGGTAGGTCCTTGGATCGCCCGCATCGAACGGAAGGTTTGTGGGAAAATTGAACTGGCCGTTCAGGAATCCCTCATCGAGATTGTCGGCCGTGACATAGTTATAATCGAACCCAAACTTCAGTGAGTGCGGTCCCCGAATCAAAGAGACCGTATCGGCTATGCGATAGGAATTATTGATACGGGCTTGCGCGACGTTGCTCTGTTGAGCCGAAAAGGAAAGAAAGGCCAGAGTCGGCGGAAGTTCCGCCATAGACTTCCCGGAATTGAAACCGGGGTTTGCGAATGCTACGTTCTCTCGCGTGAATGATACACGCACATCATTGACAATCGTGGGGCTAAAGATAGCTGTCCAGCTTCCCACATAGGTCTGGTCCACGTCGGCCTCTTCACGTGCCGCATCCAGCGTAACCGCTCCAATGATCTGGTTAAATTGCGGAGAGCTTTCTCTCAACCATCGAAAAGCGATCTGATTATTTTTAGACGGCTGCGTGTCGAAGCGCAGTGTCGTGTTGAGCGCCTTTGTATCTTCGGTCGTGGTGGCGTTGAATTGTGGCGCTGCCGGGATGTCGATGATTATTCCTTCCGCGATTCTGGTCCGTTCCAGTCCAAAGAAGAAATGAGCCAGGTCTCGTTTGATCGGGCCGCCTATTGTGAAACCATACTGTTTCATGTTGGTATCAGGCTCTTCCAGTTCATTGAGAATCGCAAACCTGTCGCTGGAATTCAGGGAATTATCCTGAAAGAAGCCATATCCGCTGCCGTGAAACTGATTTGTGCCCGACTTGGTAATCGCGTTGATTATTGCCCCGGATGTGCGTCCGAACTCGGCATCAAACTGATTTGTGAGAACCTGAAATTCCTGCACGGATTCGAGTGCCGTGCGAGTCTGCGCGCCTGCCCGCTGTCCTATGACATCGTCGTTGTTGTTTGACCCGTCAAGCAGGTAGTTGTTGAAACGCGGGTCCTGCCCGTTTACGCTCACGGAATCTGACCCGAATGATTCCGTGCTGATAAAGGGAACCACGCCTGGAAGCAACCCGACAAAACCAATGAAATTTCGATTGATCGAGGGCAACTCGATCAACTCCTGTTCGCCGATATGACCGCCGATCTCCTTTGAGGATGTCTCGATTATAGGCGCGTCTCCAGATATGTTTACTGTTTCATCTGTTGCCCCTACTTCGAGTGATACTTTTAGGTCCTGTGTCTCTCCAACCTCAAGCCCTACGCCTTCGCGCACAGTGGTCTTAAACCCCTGCGACTCTACCGTGACGCGATACTTTCCGGGAATGAGCGACGGGAAAATCGCTATTCCCTCATCATTCGTCTTTGCAGAGCGACGATTGAGCCCCGTCGCCTGGTTGGCGATGGAAACCTGAGCGCCTGCTACTACTGCACCGGTAGAATCGGTAATTGTGCTCCTGAGCACCGATGTGCCTTCCTGTGCAAAGACAGGCACCGCGCTACTCAGTAATAAGAGAGTCATTGCAAAGCAAGTCAGTCTCCTGATCATAACGTCTCCTTTCTTGTGAGCGTAAATATTGGAATGGTCAATGAGGCAATCAACCGGGTCCTCGGCCAAGTGGCCCGAGTTCTGGCCAGATTGCCGAATGACAGGAAAAGTGAATGAGCACACATCTCCCTGTCTTTTGCCGGCCTGAAAAACAGCTATCAGGCCGGACTATTTCGGCTTCCACTGGCTTCTATTTATTCAAGCGGCAAGAGCATAACATGGAAATCGTTCCAGGCAAATGGAACAATTTTAATGGTTGATAGAAACTGTTCCAGTAAGATATGTCTCTAAGGCGAAAGGTGACGCGTCTTACAGGGTGTGGAGAAGGGTGAAAGCCTGGAGGAGGTCAAGCGATTCTTCCGATAAGGTAGTATCAACGCGAATCTCTTCAATGCCCTGTGGGATGACGGTGCGGACCTGGGGGCGGCAGATCGGGGATATATAGGCGAAGCTGGCATCAGAAATCGCGGCCCGGATTTGATTCAGGTTAGAGTCATCAATCGGGGTCAGATTATTTACGACAGGTGCAGGTGTTCCTGTGCTCAATAAGGCCTGGCGAAAGGCCGGGAAATAACTCTTATTCGACACGATCATAAGCACTTTCCCCCTGCGGGCGGCCGCGATCAGCCCCGTCAGAAAGGCCGGGTTCAAGCGAAGTTCGAGTATCTTTTTGCCGTATGGAGAGATAATTTCTTTAACCTCAGAAAAGTGATACCCGGTTGTAATAAACAGGTCCATGCGTGATAGAAATTTCGACAGCCGGTTGTCGGATTTCTTCAGCCGCTCGATCAAAAGGGGAAAAACCCGCAAACCAAGACGGCATCTTATCTCTTCGGTGAAGAGATTGACCTGTTCTTCGTTGCATTCGACCACGGCGACCTGAATGCTGCCCAGATCGGATTGATTGACAAAGTTTCGCAGAAGCCGCGAGAACTTATCGGGGTCAAGTTTCAGTTGATCTGCCTGCGCGATACTCGACCTTATCAACCGTAGTATCGAGAGGCAGTAAATCTGATCCAGGTCTCCCTGTTCTACTTTGGATACAAAGGCCCCGGAACCTGTGCGAAGCTCGATGTAACCGTCTGCGCTCAATCTTTGATAGATTGCGAACGCGGTCTTGTGATTCACGCTGTTGTGTTTTGCCAGTTGTCGCACGCTCGGCAAGCGGTCGCCAGCCTTAAGCTTTCCCACGTGCAAGGCCGTGATCAACTGTTCGCGGGCCTGCTCAAAGAGCGTGCTGTTTTGACTCTTGTCCAGTGTGAATTGCATCCTGAATCATCAAAACTGAACTCTCATTTATCTGGAGAGATTTCCGACTCAGAGAGAACTGCGGCTGCAAGGAGTGGAATCATCAATTCGTGATGGCCTGTAAATGAAAATCCTCTTCCGCTACCGGCCACCGGCCTGCGTACTACGTTTGTCACTGGTCGATAATGCTGGATGAAATCAAAGTTTGCCGTTGTGAAATTTTCCAGCCCGTGTCCCAGGTTGCGCACAACGGTTACTGTCTTCAAAAAGACCTCGGGCAGGACCACAGCCGAGCCCAGGTTCAAATAGACGCCTCCGCCATCGAGGCCTCGGACAAGTGAGCAGAGAAGTCGGAAGTCCTGGTGCGATGTCTGACCGGCGGATGCTCCGTCAACCGACGGGTGGATGTGAATGATGTCGGTTCCAATCGCCACGTGAACGGTAACCGGAATTCGAGATTCATAGGCTGAATAAAGCACAGATTTGTCGGCAAAGGGCGGAGCCATCTGGTGAAGTTTTCGGCCTATACTTTCGCCCATGCCTATCTGGTCGCCTGCCCCTGAATTGATTGCCTCATTGATATTACGGCCGGTTTCTTCGGCCATCCCAAAACCGCCTGAGCCCAATGTCGCATCCACGTCTTCGGATGTCGCGCCGGTTATCGCTATCTCGAAATCGTGAATCATAGCCGAGCCGTTCATAACAAATGCGGTAACAAATCCGCGCTTCATCAGATCAATCAAAACAGGCCCGACGCCTGTCTTTATGACGTGTCCTCCCATTCCGATGATTATCGCTTTCCCGCTTTGCTTTGCTCGCACGATAGCTCGGGCCAGCTCAAGCAGGTCACGCGCGGCAAGGATGTTCGGCAGACTACCCAGGAATTCTCTTGTTGTCTGGTTTGCCGTCGAAGGTTTGGCGAAGTCACTTACGGTCACTTTACTTGGGCGAGAAGCGAGGGGATAGGTGGAAATCCCCGAGAGGTCAATCGGTTTTTCGTCATATCGCGCCATCGCTCAACCCCGCTCCTCTGCCGGATAAAGCGCATCCTCGATCAGTTCGCAAAGGATATGTCCGATTGTAATATGTGTCTCCTGAATGCGTTGTGTAGACTTTGATCCTACGACGAGAGCTACGTCAACAAGTCCGGCAAGCTGTCCACCATCACGCCCGGCAAGCCCGATTGTCCTTATGCCAATCGCACGCGCGGCTTCTACGGCGAGCAGAACGTTTGGAGAGTTGCCGCTGGTAGAGATGGCAAGAGCCACATCTTCCGGGCGACCGAGCGCGCGCACCTGACGGGCGAACAGTTCATCGAAAGAGGTATCATTGCCGATTGAAGTGAGGATCGAAGTATCGGTTGTCAAAGCGATTGCAGCAATGGGCGGTCGGTCGTGATTCAGGCGATTGACCAGTTCCGCTGCGATGTGTTGAGCATCTGCCGCCGAGCCTCCATTGCCAAAGACCAGAACCTTTCCGCCTCTTGAAATGGCTTCGATCAAAGTACGAGCCGCCTGCTCAACCAGGTATGATTGAGACTGGAAGAAGTCACGTTTGACCTCGCCGCTCTCACGAGCCATCTGCTGTATGCGTTCAATCATATATTCCGCGTAGTCTATTTTCTGAGATCGCAAAAAACAAGGCGGGTTGCTGCGATCCGGCAATGGCCCTGCATTATCCTCATCTGGTTTTACTATGTCCGTTCAAGACCGGGCGCAGAGCCTGCCCGGTGTAGGACCGGCGGCATCGCGCGACATCCTCCGGCGTGCCTTCGGCGACCACGCGACCGCCGTGCTCGCCGCCCTCCGGGCCGAGATCGATTATCCAGTCGGCGCTCTTGATCACATCGAGGTTGTGCTCGACCACAAGCACCGTGTTGCCGCGTGATACCAGCTTGTGAAGCACATCAAGCAGCTTGCGAACATCTTCGAAATGAAGCCCTGTAGTTGGTTCATCGAGTATATAAAGCGTGCGCCCCGTGGCGCGCTTTGACAATTCTTTGGCAAGCTTTATTCGCTGCGCCTCGCCTCCTGAAAGCGTGGTCGCCGACTGGCCAAGCTTTATGTAGCTCAATCCCACATCAATAAGCGTCTGCAATTTATTGTTTATCTGCGGAATGTTTTCGAGTACGGGGAGGGCTTCCTCAACGGTTTTGTCGAGCAGGTCAGCGATTGAGAGCCCCTTATAACGCACCGAGAGGGTTTCGCGGTTATATCGAGCGCCCCGGCAAACATCGCACAGAACATACACGTCAGGCAGAAAGTTCATCTCGATGCGTTTAAGGCCCTCGCCCTGACAGGTCTCGCACCTGCCGCCCTTCACGTTGAACGAGAAACGACCCGGTTTGTACCCTCGTTCGCGCGATTCGGGAAGCATCGCGTATAGTTCACGAATGGGTGTGAAGACCCCCGTATATGTCGCAGGATTCGATCTCGGAGTGCGTCCGATGGGCGACTGGTCGATCTCTATTACCTTGTCAATGTATTCCAGACCCTCGACCGCCTGATGTTCTCCCGGTTCGGTCAGGCTCTTGTAGATTCGTTTTGCAAGACTGTGATAGAGAATGTCTTCAACAAGCGTTGATTTGCCGGAACCGGAAACGCCGGTCACAACAAGGAAGAGTCCCAGAGGAAATGCTACATCGATATTTTTCAGATTATTGGCCTGTGCACCCAGAACCTTTATAGCTTTTCCGTTAGATTGTCTTCGCTCCTCGGGGACGGGAATAGTCATCTTGCCGGACAGATACTGGCCCGTAATCGAGCCCGGGGTTGCCGTGACCTGTTCTGGTGTCCCTTCCGCTACCAGTTCGCCGCCGTGAGCGCCTGCGCCGGGTCCGAGATCAATCACGTGATCGGCTCGACGTATTGTCTCCTCGTCGTGCTCTACGACAAGAACCGTATTCCCGAGATCGCGCAGGTGTTCGAGCGTTTCGAGCAGTTTGAGATTATCGCGGGGGTGAAGTCCTATCGAAGGCTCATCGAGCACATAAAGCACGCCGCGCAATTGCGACCCTATCTGCGTTGCCAGTCTTATCCTCTGGCCTTCGCCGCCCGAAAGGGTTGCCGAGGCTCGATCAAGCGTTATGTAGCCAAGCCCGACAGTTTCGAGAAAACTCAGTCGTTGTTGAATCTCGCGAAGGATGAGCCCGGCTATCCTTTCTTCGCGGGCGTCGAGTTCTATTTTTTTGAAGACCTTTACCGACTCAGAGATCGGCAGCGCGGTGTACTCGGCAATAGTTCGACCCGCCACTCGAACGGCCAGCGAGGCAGGTTGCAACCGATGGCCGTTGCATTGCGGGCAGATGACCTGAGATACCAGCGCCTCAAATGCATCCACGGCCGATTCGGTTTTCATCTGGTCAACGCGGTTTCGCAGATAGGCGATGGCTCCCTTCCATTCGGCATTATACTCATATGCTCCATAGCGAAGGGTGAGTTTCTCTTTTGTCCCCTGAAAAAATGCGTCCTGCGCCTTTTGCGGCAGGTCAGAGAAAGGCGAATTTGTGGACAAATCATACTGGGTTGCAATTGCCTTCATCACATCGCGCAAATAATTGCTGATCGCCCTGTCGGCAGGGAAAGGGTTTTGATCTTTTATGGGAAGGATTGGGTCGGGAACTATCTTTGCCGGGTCAACTTCGGCCCGTGTGCCGAGTCCATGACAGGTCGGGCAGGCTCCGTAAACGGAATTGAAAGAGAACGAGCGAGGTTCGAGCGCGGGAACGGAGATTCCGCATTCGGGGCAGGCCATTCTCTCGGAGTAAAGGCGCTCCTCGCCGTCTACGACCGAGATCATCACGAGTCCGCCGGTCAGCTTTACGGCAAGCTGCACGCCCTCCTCCAGTCGTTTTTGAACCCCCGGCTTGACCAGCAACCGATCAATCACGACTTCTATAGTATGATTTCGTCGCCTGTCGAGTTTGATCTCTTCATCGAGTTGTCGTATCTCGCCGTCAATCCGGGCGCGAGTGAAACCGGAACGGGACAACTTATCAAGGTCGGTCTTGAATTCACCCTTGCGTCCACGGACGAGGGGCGCGAGTATCATAACGCGTTCGCCTTCGGGCAGGTGGTTCAACTGCTGCACGATCTGGTCGATGGATTGTCGCGAAATGGGCCGCCCGCAGCTATAACAGTGTGGCTGGCCTATCGAAGAGAAGAGCAGCCGCAGGTAATCATAGATTTCCGTGACCGTGCCTACGGTTGAGCGGGGACTGCGGTTGGTAGTCTTCTGCTCGATGGAAATGGCGGGCGACAGCCCTTCAATCGCATCAACATCGGGCTTCTCAAGTTGATCGAGAAACTGGCGGGCATAAGCTGATAATGATTCCACATACCGGCGCTGGCCCTCGGCATAGATTGTGTCAAAGGCGAGACTCGATTTGCCTGACCCCGAAAGGCCAGTGACAACCGTCAGGCGGTTTCGGGGTATCTCCAGGCTGACATCCTTGAGGTTGTGTTGTCTGGCTCCGCGCACTGTAATCTTATTAATTGCCATCTTTCCCTGGGTATCATGGTAGCGAATTTGTATATTAAGCAAAGATATTATTGTAACTGACCAGCAACAGAACCTACAAGATCAGGGTCATCTAATTCTCAAATTGTCCCTGCCGAGATTCAGGGTCATTCAGTTTTCCAATATGTAGAAAGGGATAAAGGGAATCAACTCGCCATTGCGTCAAATCAACCTTTAATATTTTTTCCGCCTAATTACCCTCAACTCAAGAACTGAATGGCTCCGGCCGAGATAATGCTTCGGCTTTCCGACCGCTACGGGGCTGTGTATAATAACGATGAGGAATACGATTCCCGGGCGGTTGTTTGACTTTGTGAATTGGAATCGGCTTCTGCGCCCAAACTGCGCTCAGGTTCAAACACATGGTTGGAAAAACTATACTTCATTACCGCATTCTCAAAGAGATTGGCAAAGGCGGGATGGGGATAGTATACAAGGCCGAAGATACGAAGCTGCATAGAAGTGTGGCCGTCAAGGTGCTTGCCGCCGATCTTGTTGGCGACGATAAGGCGCGAGCCCGGTTTCTTAGAGAAGCTCGCGCCGCCTCAGCCATAGACCACCCGAATATCTGCGCTGTATATGAGATCAACGAAGTCGAAGACCTGCTCTTCTTTGTCATGCAGTATGTCGACGGGAAGACATTGAAGAAGTACATCGGGGGGCGACCTCTCCCGATTGATCAGGCCCTGGAATTCTCTTTACAACTCGCCGACGCCCTTGCAGAAGCCCATCACCGCAACGTGATCCATCGCGATATCAAATCCTCAAATATCATGCTCAATGAGCGGAATCAGGTGAAGATACTCGATTTCGGGCTGGCCAAGCTGATGAAAACGACCGATCAGCGAGCGGGCGGGGAAGCGGGCGGATCTGTCGAGTTGACACAGGTAGGCTCACCCTTTGGCACGGCAAGCTACATGTCGCCGGAACAGGCCAAAGGGGAGCGCGCCGATTCCCGTTCCGACATTTTTTCGCTTGGCGTGGTGATGTACGAGATGGTAAACGGGCGGCTTCCGTTCAAGGCCAAGTCGTCCGTAGACGTGATGCACGCCGTTGTGCACGACGACCCGCCTCCATTCAATGAAGATGTGCCCGTGAAATTCCAGCAGATCGTTTTGAAGGCGATGGGCAAGAACCCGTCTGCCAGGTATCAAACCGCCGACCAGATGCTGGAAGATTTGCGCGCAATGGTCCGCACGCACTATAACGAAAAAGGCGTCATCCCGACCGACAAGGCCGCAAGCCTCCATGCTTCGCGGATGCCTCCGAAACCAAAAGGGTTTCTCGACAAGATGACTCACTGGGTTCAGCGCACCTTTAACACCGGCTCTCTTGCCAAAGAAGATTCGAGCGGCACCCCGTCGGCGACGCCCGACATAACGCCTTCACTGTGGCAATCGCGTGATAAGAAGGCCATTGCGATCCTCCCTTTCAAAAACCTTTCCGGCAATCCCGAAAACGATTTTTACAGTTTCAGTCTGGCCGACAGCGTGATTACCGAACTTGCCCAGTTGCGCGATTTGATTGTCCGTCCTTCTTCCTACATTATCCAGTACCAGAATAAGGACGTAGACCCGCGAGATGTAGGAAACCAGCTTGCCGTGGATTCAGTGCTCGTAGGCGGTTATATAAAAGCAGGCGACCGTTTCCGCGTCACTCCGCAACTGCTTGATGTGATATCGGGTGAAATCCTTTGGAGCGAAAAGATAGATGTTGATGCCAGGGATATAATCAGCGTCCAGGACAAAATCACTCGACAGATTGTCGAAGGACTTAGGGTCCGAACCTCTTCGACCGAGCAGGAACGTTTGATCAAATCGCCTACGCAAAACGCCGAAGCCTATGAGCACTACCTGCGAGGGCGAACCATCCTGTACAAGTTCCTTACCCAGACGCTCGATGTAGTTGATTTGAAGATGGCAGTCACCCTGTTCAAGAAGGCGATAGAACTCGATCAGGATTTTGCGCTTGCATATAGCGGATTGGGGCTTTGCTTTCTCAACTATGTACTGAAAGGCATCGGGGGGGTCGAGTATGATCAAAAGGCAAAAGAGGCATTTGATACGGCGCTGACAATCGATCCGAAACTCGTCGAGCCGCGCGTCAGGCTTGTATACATCGACCTTATAAACGGGCAGTCCGAGAAGGCACGGAAAGATATTCGCAGACTGCTGCGGAGGGCTCCCAACGAGCCCTCGGTGCACTCGACGGCGGCCTATGTTTATCGTCTCTCAGGACAGTATGTACGCGCGCTCCGTGAATGGGACCGTTTTCTTTCGATCAACCCTACCGAAGTCGTCTATGCCAGTTTCAATCGGACTCGAATCTTTATTTACCAGCAGGATTACGAGAAGGCAGAAGCCGAGATAGCAATGGGGCTTATGTTTGAGCCAAATCACCCGGGGTTACGGTCTCGTAGCGGAGTCCTCGATTATTACAGAGGCGAGATCGAAAAAGCCACGATGGTGCTCGAAGATGTCGTGCAGAAAAACCCGGATATACACGCTCACAACGTCCTGCTTGCGTATTGTTATCTGTCTCGCGGCGAGCGCGAGAGGGCTTTCGGGCTGATAGGGAAGCGCGTGATCGCAAGCGCGCTGGCAGATCAGGATATCGCTTACTGGCTGGCATCGCTTTATGCACTGGACGCTATGACAGATGAAGCGATTGAATGGATCAAGCGGGCCATCTCGATGGGTAACGAGAATTATCCCTGGTTCATGGCCAACCCAAACTGGGGGCCCCTGCGTGAAGAGCCACGTTTCATTGAAGTCATGGAAGAGTTGAGAGTCAAATGGGAGGCTCTCACCCAATAGATTCACCAAAGGGCCGGGCAGGTATTCATTGAAAAGATAATTTCACACCCTCTCAGGCGGAGACGGGCGCGACTCCTATCGCGGCCTGTAATCCTTCGATCACACGGCGTTTAACATCTTCAAGGCTGCCCTCGATACGACATCCAGCGGCATTTCTATGCCCCCCCCCGCCAAAAGTCTCTGCCACCTTTGCCACGTTGTTTTTGCCTTTTGACCTCAGACTTATTCTGTAGATGCCGGGTGAAAGCTCCTTAAAGAAGGCTACAGCTTCGACTTCGCCAACCGAGAGAGCGTGATTGACTATTCCGTCGGCGTCTTCTTCGGCGGCGTCGGCCGCATACATCAATTCACGGTCGAGCGTGACCCACGCGATCCTCCCCGATTCGTCACGCTCGATGGTCGAAAGCACAAGCCCCAGCAGAAGTATTTTTGAGAACGGATTTGAATAGAACAACGCCTCGGAAATCTTCGCGGGCTCAACTCCGCGCCGCACCAGTTCCGAGGCAATTTTTAAGGTTCTTTCTGTAGTGTTTGAAAAATGAAAGCTGCCCGTATCCGTAAGCAACGCCGTGTAGATGCAATCGGCTATCTCTTTTGTTACCTCTACCCCGAGCGCTTTGCAAAGGTTATAGATCATCTCCCCGACGGCTGCCGCCGTGGAGTCAATCCAGTTGATGTCGCCGAATGCCTCGGTTGTGGAGTGATGATCTATGTTTACGACGAATTGATTGTTTAGACCGGGAAGGCCGGGGCGATTCACGTCACTGCATTCGATAATAAAGGCCGCGTCATATTTTTCGGTCACATCCGGTTGTACGATAACGCGATCCGCTCCCGGTAAGATCATGTATGCGGGCGGTACGCGGTCGCTCAATACTACATCGGCGTGCTTGCCCAGGCTTTTGAGCATCCAGTAAAGGGCAAGTCCGCTTCCAAGACCGTCACCATCGGGCCGGATATGAGAAGTGATCATGAAATACTGCTTCCGTTCGATAAGCTGAACTACTTCACTGAGCATAGTCTTACCCACCGGCGAAGATTCGAGCGCGTTATGTGTTCTCTTAGGAAGTTTATTCTACCTTGTGTTTGATGGTAGAGCTTAATCAGGTACCCGGTTCGAGCGGTTCCTGATCCTGTTCCTCATTACGCTCGCGTTCCTGCGCCTTTACAACCTCCTCCTTTAATAATTCCTCGATCCGTGTCGCTTTTTCGTCCGTATCGTCGTATACGAATTGCAGTTCCGGCGTATACTTTATCCTCATTACCGCGCCCAGCATTCGCCTTATGAAACCCGCCGCGTGTTTGAGCGCCTCAAGCGATTCGGCGGCCTCCTCTTTTGTGCCGAGGATGCTCACATATATTTTCGCGTTGCGAAGGTCTTGAGATACCTTTACCTCAGTTACCGTTACCGAACCTACTCTGGGGTCTTCAAGGTCGCCGTCGATAATCATTGTGACCTCTTCCCTGATCTGTTCGGCTATTCGTTCTGGTCTTCTTCCCTGTATGCTCAATTCAGTTGCCTGTTCCGGTCTTATTTGAACCCTTGATATTAGCCCGCTTTACCCAAATTTGCAACTTTCAGACCTTGCTCACAGGGACAAGACATTTAGGGCGACTCGAATTCTGAATCGGAACGCCTATAACTGAGTAGGGGCCACCTCTTCAGTCGTATACGCCTCGATTACGTCCCCAACCTTCACATCCTGGAATCGCTCCAGAAGTATTCCACACTCAAACCCCTGCTTGACTTCGCCGACATCTTCCTTGATGCGTCTGAGCGAATCAATACGCCCTTCGTGTATCACTACGTTGTCGCGGAGGATGCGGGCCGTTGTACGTTTGACCGTGCCGTCTGTCACATACGAACCCGCAACCTGCCCTATACGAGGAACGCGGAAGACCTGTCGCACTTCGGCGTGGCCGAGTATGACCTCGCGTTTGGTGGCTTCAAGCAGTCCGAGCATAGCGTTGCGGATCTCTTCTTCGACTTTGTAAATAATCGTATGCAGACGGATATCCACCCCTTCGATTTCGGCAATCTCTCGCGCACGCGATTCGGGTCTCACGTTAAACCCGATAATTACCGAGGCGCGATTCATGTCCTTTGAGGATGCCGCGGCCAGCATAACGTCGGATTCCGTGATAGCGCCTACGCCGGAACGAATGATACGAATCTTTACGCGCTCGGTTGAGAGCTTATTAAGCGCATCGCGGACGGCTTCGACCGACCCCTGCACGTCCCCCTTTAGGATAACGAGCAGTTCCTTGACCTGTTTCTGGTCGCTGAAGAGCTGCTCAAGCCCGCGAGCCGCTGTGCGCGCGATAGCTGCCTGACGTGCAGCCATCTGGCGCTGGCTTGCGATATGTTGAGCCTGTGTCGGGTCTTTCACCACTTGAAACTGATCGCCCGCCTGCGGAACGCCCTGTAATCCGAGGACTTCGACCGGGGTCGAGGGACCGACTTCCTCAACGTTATGGCCAAGGTCATCAAACATTGCGCGTACGCGACCAAATACCTGGCCAACGATAAACGGGTCTCCGATTCGGAGCGAACCCTGTTGAACGAGAACAGAGGCCACAGAGCCTCGTCCGCGATCAAGCTTCGCCTCTATGACTACGCCTGATGCGATGCGGTCGGGGTTGGCTTTCAACTCCAGCAGATCGCTTGTCAGGATGATCATCTCCAGCAGACCGTCGAGGTTATGTTTTTGCTTGGCAGAAACTTCTACCATCACGGTCTGGCCACCCCATCCGTCCCAGAGCAAGCCGCGATCAGCAAGTTCCTGTTTCACGCGGTCGGGGTTTGCGTCGGGTTTGTCAATCTTGTTTATGGCTACAATAATAGGCACTTCCGCCGCTTGCGCGTGATCTATTGCCTCGATAGTTTGCGGCATAACCCCGTCATCTGCGGCGACGACCAGCACGACGACATCTGTGACGCGAGCGCCTCTGGCACGCATCATCGTAAAGGCTTCGTGACCGGGTGTGTCGAGAAAGACTATATTGCGTTTCTGTTCAGGATCATCCGGGTCCGGCACGTCTACCGAATATGCGCCAATGTGTTGAGTGATTCCACCGGCCTCGCCTTCGGCCACGTGAGTAAATCGAATGGCATCGAGCAGTGATGTCTTGCCGTGATCTACGTGCCCCATAACGGTGACGACAGGGGCGCGAGGCATGACTTCTTCCTCGCCCGATTCGATCATCTTTTCCTCTTCGGCGAGGCTGATCATCTCTTCAAAGGGGGCGAAGCTGACATCAAACCCAAACTCCTTGCCCACTTCCTGGGCTATCTCTACATTGAGAGTTTGATTGATGGTCGCCATAACGCCCCTGCGCAGTAATTCCTGCACTACATCCTTTGGTTTTACATCAAGCTTTTCGGAGAACTCTTTTAGAGTAGTTCCTTCGATAAGCTTTATCGGTTTAAGCTCAGAGAAAACCGGCTTCTGTTTTGGATGCACTACGGTTCCCGGACCGCGCATATGACGCGGAACTTCCAGTTGTTTGCCTTCTTCACGCCCGACCTCGGGTTGATGACGCTTGCCTCTGCGCCTGCCCTTTCGTCCTCGCCCCGTGTCCTGTGGGATATAAGTAGTTCTCGGAGCCTGTTTTGGGGTTTCTCCGTCAGGGGAGACAGCCCCCGTCGAAGCCGCAGGGCGTAGCCCGGCTCTCCCCGGTGAAGAAGCGCTGACTCTGGAAGGCGGCGGCGGCATTGTGACGCCTGGTTGCGGGCGCAATACACGCACCTGTGTGCGCGACCTCTGCTGGTCCGGCACAACGGGCGCGGGTTTCGGAAGTGCGGCCGGTTGTTTCTCGGCCACGGGTTCAGTGGGTGGTATATTCATTTCTGTTTGGATCGGTTCGACAGGTGTTTCATCGGCTTCGGGTTCTTCGGCAGGCGCTGTTGCCTCGGCAGCAGCAACCGGAGGCGCGGGAGCAGCCTTCAATTTGATGACCTTCGGTTTGGCGATTTCGGGTCTTGCCGGTTCGGGCTCCACTTTCGGCGCACTCTCTTTGGGCCTCACGACAGGAGCCGGTGCTATCTCTTCCTGGCTCTCTTCCGAGTGGCCATCGTCGGTTGCGGCCTGATCCTGTTTTGGTCGCTTTACAACCTTGACCAGGCGCGGGCCTGCGGAAGGCGCGGCCTTTTTGGGAAAGTACTTTGTGCGAATTCGCTCGGCTACTTCTAAGGGAATCGTGTTTGAAGGCACACTCACATCTATACCCTCGCGCCGTGCATCGTCGATGACGCGCTTGTTTTCGAGCTTTAATTCCTTCGCCAGATCGTAAATCCTAATTTTTTGCCCTGTCACCATATTTAATCCGAATGCCCGAAGCAGACCTTATTGATTCGTGAAGACTGATGCGTGAGTGAGAGGAATTAGCCGTTAATCTGCAAAAGCTTATCTCTTAATCACGCATCACATATCGCGAATCACTTACTCCTGCTCCTTGCCTTCATCTTCTTCCTCTCCCTTTGACTCCGAATCAACACCACCAAAAACTTCCGGCGGCAACTGATCTGTCTCTTCCTGCCCCGTCTCAGCTTCGGCTGCCTCCGACGGGCTTTCTTCGCTTTCTGTCGTGTTGCTTTCCTGTGCTTCTTTTATCTCACCGCCATTTTCTTCGACGGATTCCGTTTCGCCTGACGAGATGGCAACTTCATCTATTGACGCGTCGCGGTCGGGAATGACTTCCGCGCCGGGGGCCTGTGCTTCAAGGCCGCTGACTGGCATCGGCTCAAACGCTTCCTCAACCACCTCGGTATCCTCGGTGGGTTCCCCTGCCGCAAGCTCCTGAATCTGGGCCTCGCTTGGACTCATCGTATCAAAATCCGGTACAGCGGAGGTATCGGCGCGCATCGGCTCCGGCTCAGAGGAGTCATCGCCCGAAATGTCTTCGCCCTCGGCCTCTTCGGGCATCTCAAGCGGGTTAGTCGTATATTTTTCCTCTTCGACCTCACCGGCCTCGGTAGCCTGTTCGTCGGTAGACTGTTCGACGGATTCTTCTTCGGGCGAGGCGGCGGGAGTCTGTTCTGCATCGCGCGCTGCCTGAACCTCGCGCATATGTTTTTGAGCAAGCACTCGCTGCGCTCTTTCAAGTATCTCGTTTGCCTGATCGAAACTGACATCTATCGCTTCAACGAGTTCGTCAACCGTTATGGTTGAAAGCTGTTCAATCGTTTCGATGCCGCGATCTTTCAACCGCTCCGCCGTGATCTGATCGAGCGCGAGACTCTCACGGATGTCGGTCAGAGTGGCTTCGCCACCGGCCATCACCGCTTCAAGTTGCGCTGCGGCGGCGCGTGCCGCTTCTTCGGCGCTGCGGATGTCTATATGCCAGCCTACCAGTTTCGCCGCGAGTCGTACGTTTTGCCCCTTCTTGCCTATCGCGAGCGAAAGCTGATCTTCGGGTACTGTCACGGTCAGCTTCTTCTCTTCAAAGCTGTTGATTTCTACCTTTGAAACCTTGGCGGGCGAAAGAGCGTTTGCCGCAAAGACGGCCGGGTCTTCGCTCCATTCGATAATATCGATGCGCTCGCCGCGCAGTTCGCGAATTATAGCCTGTACGCGCGAGCCCTTCATTCCCACGCACGCGCCTACGGGATCGACATCGCGCTCGGTAGAAATGACGGCAATCTTCGCCCGGTCGCCCGGTTCACGAACCGCCGCCTTGATCTGTACCGTGCCGTCGTAGATTTCCGGGACTTCCATCTCGAAGAGCCGTTTGAGCAATTCGGGGGAAGTGCGCGACACCTCAACCTGGGGGCCTTTTGTCTCCTTTGAAACCGTGTTTATAACCACGCGGACCCGTTCGCCCTGGCTGAACCCTTCTGCGCGCGATTGTTGCATCTTTGGCAGCACCGCTTCGATTTTGCCGAGATCAACGATGATGCGTCCGCCCTCGAACCGCTTTATAAATCCGTGAACAAGTTCGCCGAGGCGTCCGATATATTCGTCGTATACATTGTTCCGTTCGGCCTCGCGGACCTTCTGAAATATTATCTGCTTTGCGGTCTGAGCGGCGATGCGGCCCAGTTCTTCGCGAGGCTTGGGGAATTCCAGCTGGTCGCCTACCTCTGCGCCCTCTACACCCATCTCTTCGACATCTGCGAGACTGATCTCAAGGGCGGGGTCCTGGACCTCATCCACAACCGTCATCAGGGCGAATAGCTCTACATCCCCGTTTTCGGGGTTATAGCGCGCTCTCAGGTCTTCGGTAGATTTGAACTGCTTGCGAGCAGCAGTAACAACCGCATCCTCGATGGCCGAGATTATAACGTTTGGGTCAATATTCTTCTCGCGACTCAAAATCTCGATAGTCTGTGGAATCGGACTCGTGGACATATGCTCTTTAGCTCCGAATCAATCTCAAAAATTGAGATCTGAAATCTCAAATCCATACTAGAATTCAAATTCGATATTTGCCTTTACGATCTTCTCGTAAGGTATTTCGACTAATCTTGTGCCTTCAAGTTCAAGTGTGACCAAATCCTGGTCTATTCCCTTGAGCAGCCCGCGAAACTTTCGCTGACCGTCAATAGGTTCGGCCGCTGTGAGCCTGATGCGGCTCCCGGCGAATCGCTCGTAATCGGCGCGTTTGTAGAGGCCCCGCTCGATACCCGGAGAAGAGACTTCAAGCAGGTACCTGTGCGGAATCAAGTCTTCAACGTCGAGCAGTGTGCCTACCTGATGGCTTACCGTTTCGCAATCTCCGTGATTCACGCCGCCCGGTTTATCGATATAAATGCGCAAAACAAAATTGTTGCGCGGACCAACCGTTTCCCAGTGAACCAGTTCGAGTCCCTCGCGATCCGTTACACGCTCAATCAATTTACCAATTGCTTCTCGATCCAAATCAATCATGCTCGCTAAGAAAAAAAGTGGGCGCAAACCCACTTGTCTGGCAAGCTTTTAATGATACAGTTAGATACGAGGAAAAAGCAAGTATGCACCTGCACTGTAACGAAAACTTAAAATATTACTTCGATTAAAGATATCCGGCCCGCTTGTCGCAATGCACCCGTATTGCGAATTTTATCCAAAAAAGAAGATTATCGGGCCAGAACCAGCACGCTGTGCTCTCGGTGGTCGCAGCCCGCTACTGTGTATGCTAGAGTAGGGGCAGGATGTCAAAGTCGGAACCCAATGACATTGATACATTCGTTCGAACGCTTCCTGATCCCGATGGCGCTGTTACCTTCTTAAGCCGAATGGAGAGCCAGTGGCCCGAGCGCGCAAGGCGATACCGGCGTGAACCCCTACTGCTGTCGCGCCTGCTCACGATAGCATCTTATAGCCCTTTTCTTGCCGAGCACCTCTTACGCCATCCCGATGACATAGGCTGGCTCAAGCGCGAGGCCGAACGCGACCTTGATAAGGTGAAATCCAATGAGCAGTTATCCGAAGAACTTGCCCGCTTCGTCACGCGAAGCCTTGAGAGCAACCCCCGCACTCGTCTTGCCCTCTTTAAGCAGAGGGAGCTATTAAGGATATATCTCCGCGACTGTCTTGGGATCGCCACCCTTACTGAGGTCACCGAAGAGCTATCCAACCTTGCAGATGTAATACTCGACCATTCGCTTGGGCTGGCTTATCAGGATTCCGCAAATCTTTTTGGCGCTCCATCCACGCGCGATGAGCGCGGTCGTATCGTTCCAGCGGAATTCGCTATCGTGGCGCTTGGCAAACTCGGCTGCCGCGAACTGAACTACGCTTCCGACATTGACCTGTTTTTTCTCTTTCTTGGCGCGGGCGAAACGGCTGGAGACGGCAGACGTCCCGACTCCGTGGTAAACAACAGAGAGTTTTTTACAAGCCTGGCCGAGAGAGTAGTTCAGATGATAGGCAGCAATGCCGGGGAGGGGCCGGTTTACCGAATTGATTTGAGGCTGCGGCCCTACGGCCGTGATGGCGATCTGGTATGGGAGATCAAACAGGCGGCGGAGTATTATCGCAATAAGGCTCAGGGCTGGGAACGGCAGGCTCTAATCCGCGCGCGCGCCTCGGCGGGAAATGAACGGGTGGTAACCGAATTCCTCGATCTTGTCCGTGATGATGTTTTCAAAATAAAGGCGCTGCCCGATGCCTTGCGAAATGTCAGAAGGGCAAAGGAAAAGATAGACCGTCAAGAGGCTCAGCGAGCCGGAGGATATAATGTCAAGCTTGGGCGCGGAGGGATAAGAGAGATAGAGTTCATCGCACAGGCGCTCCAACTCCTTCACGGAGGGCGCGAGCCCTGGGTGCGTTCGGCGCAAACCCTGATAGTTCTGGCCCGTCTCGCCGAAAAAAACTATATCTCCGAATCGGAGCGTTCGAGTCTCTCATCGGCCTACTCTTTTCTAAGGACTGTTGAACATCGATTGCAGATGGAGCACGGGGCGCAGACGCACAGGCTGCCCGTAGGGCGCGAGCGTCTTGATCTCGTAGCTCGTAGATGTGGATATTTGAACGAACCCGACCCGGGAGCGAGTTTCTTAAAAGACTTGAGAGCGCATACGGCCTCAGTACGCGCCATCTTTGATCGAGTCCTTGGTGAAAACTCCGGGGAAAGCGAACCTCAACCTGTCGCCGTGCAAGAGGCAAAAGAGAGCAGGCTGGGTGATGAAACCGGCAGGCTCATAAACCACGCCTCAAAGACTCTCGGCAATATAGTTGACGCATTCGACTCTGCTAATGGTAAGAATGCTCGACATCGGGCCGCCCCCCGGGATTCCATAAAAGAGATGATAATGTCAGCCCTACAGCTGGCGATAAATCCAGCGCGGTCGCTACGCAACCTCGAATTCTGGGCGGGATCACTTGCAACCTATGAACGTGATTATGCAGAAGCTGCCGGATGGATCTTTTCTTACTCGCACTCTACGACATTCCTCGAAAAATTGCTCTCCCTCCTGAGTAGCCCCTATCTGTCGCACCTGATGATTTCACGCCCCTCCCTCGCGTCTGTATTGGTAGAAGAGAAGAAGACGCTAACGACAAAAGGGTTTTTCGAGATAATGAAAGCATCTGTCTTAGGCTCGGAAAATCCGGGTTCTGAGGCCGATGCCCTGCGTCGGAGCTGGCATCGGCAGGTCATCGAAATTGGCAGCCGAGATATGATGGGGGCCAGGGGCCGGGGGCCGGGGGCCGGTTCGGATTCAGGCCACGACCTTGTTAATTCCGCTTCTATCTCAAATTCTGATTCGAATGAAAAGTTCATCACGCCCGGTTTCACCCCGGCCCCCTACCCCCGACCCCCGGCCCCTTATCTGGTCCGCCTGCGCGAAAGCAATCTGGAACAGACGGCGCTGGCTGAAGCGACTCTACATATCGCTACGGAGATTGCGCTCAAATCGCTTGGCATATTTGGGGCGGATACTTCGAAATTGCCTTTTGCGATCCTCGCGCTTGGCAGGCTCGGTCACAGCGGTATGGACCACGGCTCGGATATGGATCTTCTCATAGTCTATGATGATCAGGCCGAGTGGCCGCCCCGCATCGAAGGCGTTGATGAGAAACGCTCGGCGTCAGTCTTTGGCTCGCCACAGGAGTTTTTTGCGGACCTGACTACACATCTCGTCAGAATTCTTTCAACGGTTACACGCGAAGGGTTTTTGTATCGGGTGGACTTGAGGCTAAGACCGGATGGGAAAAGCGGTCCTCTGGCTCAAGGGTTGAGCAGCCTGATCTTGTACCTTTCGGAGCGAGCCTCTGCCTGGGAACTTTCCGCCTACTTGAAAGTGCGAGAGGCGGCTGGTAATCCAGAGTTCGGCCGGCGAGCGCGGACCTCGATCTGTGAGGCCATTTTTAATAGCGCATCGCGCTATGACTCATTAAAAGAAGAACTCTCGTTGATGAGGGCACGGCTCGAAAAAGAGAAGGCCAGTTCAAACCCGCGAAACATCAAGTGGGGCCGGGGGGGAATGACGGATGTCTATTTTATAACTAGGTATTTGCAACTCCGCGACCGAATCTCTTATCCCACAGAGCGCGGCACAACCCGATTAATAGCCCACCTTGGAGAGGTAGGCTCGCTCGATCTGGAATCTTCAAGTGTTCTCGTTGAAGGCTATTCATTCCTCAGAAAAATAGATCACTGGATTAGACTGTTGCTTGAACGTCCCGGACCTGTGTTCCCGGATTCAAACACTGCGATGCGAGACATTGCTCGCGCCCTTGATGTGGATTCGATTGCCCGGCTTGAGGCGGAGTACTCAAACCACACCGCAACGATACGCGCTATTTATGATGCGCTGTTTGATTGAGAACTTTCCAAATCAATTTGATTTCACTGGTCCCGTCTATCTCGCGGCGCTTGCAAGCAGGCTTTGAGCCGCGCGATAAACATCGCTCACCTGCACGCCGGTCATGCATCTATGGTCTATGGGGCAATCTCGGAGCATGCAGGGCGAGCACTCGACATCGTGGCGAACCACGACAGATGTATCGGAGAGGGGGCGTGTAGAGATATGTTCGGTTGGCCCGAAGACTACGACTGTAGGGATGCCGAGCGCGGCAGAGACGTGAGCCGTTCCGGTATCATTCGAAATCACAAGAGAAGCGCAGGCAAGTACGGCTTTGAGTTCCGAAATCTCTGTTTGACCCGCGAGTTGCGCGGCCTTTGAGCGCATAAGCCGCCTCACTTTTTCGGCGACTTCGACATCTCGGCCCGCTCCGACTATCACCGCTTGAAAGCCGTCCCGTTCATAAAGATTGTCAGCCGCTTCGGCAAACCTCTCAGCCGGCCACTGCTTTGCGCGGCTGTTTGTCGCGCCCGGATTTATGACAACAATCCTTAAAGGCGCGGGCGGTTCAGGCCATCCCGCACCAATGGCCTGCCCTTTGATTTTTGTACGCGCCCGCCGCTTTTGTTCTTCGGTAACGATCAGATTGGGATTTGCGTTTTTACATTCAATGCGGCTTGCGCCAAAGAGCTTCTCTTCAAGTTGTGATGCGATATTCAGGTAGTAGCAGACCTGATGTTTAGACTTGTACTCAGGATCGAATTGAATGATGTGATCAAGCAACGCCCGCCGCCCATCGGTTGGATAACCCGCGATGGTGCGTGCTCCGGCAGCGCGTGCGAGCAGTGCCGCGCCAAATGCGTTTTGAAGGAGTATGGCAAGGTCGTATCGTTCCCGGCGGAGTCGTCGGGCTGTGCTCAGGAATTGCCTTGCGCTTCTTTTGAAGCCTCGCGCGTCTTCAATAATGACGACATCATCTGAGAGGGCTTCGCCATCGAACAGCCCGGCCACCCAGGGTCTTGCGAGAAGCGTGATTCGTGAAGAAGCAAAGATGCGGCGAAATTCTCTCAATGCGGGAACAGCCATTACCGCATCGCCTACCCAGTTTGGCACTCGAATAAGGATACGTCCAGGCGACAGGGTTTTGTCATCCATCGGCCTTACTCCCTCTAACCTGTCACCAGTCACCTGTCGGGTTCAGTCTACTGTGCGTCGCCAATTTGGCTGTAATCGGTGAGAACCGATTTATCTCCGAGAACGGCTCTGCTTGCTACTGTGACCACCCGCCCGATGTGACAGCTTTTTCCCACAATCGCATCTGTTACCGTAGCGCCCTGGCCAATTCGGGTGCCTCCTCGGACGACCGAGTTTTCGATTCGCGCGCGCTCTTCGATATAACAATTGCGGCTTATCACCGAGTTGATGATTTGAGCGCCCGCCTTTACTGTGCAGCTTGGATCAACGACCGAGATCGAATCAATTTCAGCCGTTTCGTCAAATTTCTCGCCGCGAGTGCCGCCAAGCGAATCAAGCAGATTGATGCGGCCATTGATCACATCGAGATTCGCCTGGAGATAACTTGCTGATGTCCCTATATCTCTCCAATAACCGCGCCATATATAGCCAAAGAAGGGATCGCCCTTTTCAAGAAGCCTGGGGAAGACACCATATTCGAACATAAATTGCTCGCCTTCAGGTATAAGGTCGAGCACTCCCGGTTCGAGCACGTAAATCCCCGCATTGATCGTGTCACAGGTCACTTCATCGGGAGACGGCTTTTCAAGAAAGCGCTGCACCCGTCCATCTTCCCTGGTTTCGACCAGCCCATAAGCCGTGGGATTTGCGACAGGCGTCAGAACAATAGTGGCCACAGCATTGCGCTCCCTGTGGTACTTGATCACATCGCTGAGGTCTATGTCAGTGAGCACATCGCCGTTAAAGACGACAGTGGTCTCGCGTATCAACCCGGCCGCGTTGCGGTAAGCTCCTGCCGTGCCTAACGGAGAAGCCTCAACCGTGTAGCTTATCCTCACGTTGTGGTCGGTGCCGTCGGTAAATTTGTCTTCGATCTTCTGTGGTTGATACGAGAGCGACAGTATAACGTCGCGTATGTCAGCCCGCCTGAGCAATTCCAACTGGTATTGCAGGAAAGGGTGATTGGCAATGGGCACTATCGGCTTTGGGGTATGCATTGTGAGCGGTCTGAGGCGCGTGCCTTTTCCGCCCGCCAAAATAAGTGACTGCATTCGTTAGTTATACTCCTGTTCGGTTTTAGTCGTTCCAAGAGTCTTTGAAGTTTATCACCGAGACCCGGGTTTGACAAATGGAGCGGTTCTTGCGCGGGCCGGTCCCCACTCCTATAATCGAATTTCGGGCATTTGGAAAATATTTGATAATGGCTCGCGATGTTTTGGAGGTAAATGTCATGAAAGATACGGTAATACTATCAGGGGCGAGGACGCCGGTTGGAAAGCTTATGGGGGCGCTCAAGAGTTTCAGCGCCATAGACCTTGGCGTCATAGCCGCGCGAGCCGCAATCGAGAGGGCGGGAATTGATTCTGCCGAAGTCCAGGAAGTCATCATGGGGAACGTAGTGCAGGCAGGCAACGGGCAGAACCCCGCTCGTCAGGTTGCCTTGCGCGCAGGCATTCCCGATGCCGTGTCGGCGTTGACTATAAATAAGGTGTGTGGGTCGGGATTGAGAGCAGTGATGCTTGCCTCAAACGGGATCAAGGTTGGGGAGATCGAACTGGCGGTCGCAGGCGGCATGGAATCAATGACAAACGCGCCGTACCTGCTAAAGGGTGCGCGGGAGGGTTACAGGCTCGGCAATGGCGAGTTGATTGACTCGATGATTGGAGACGGTCTGTGGTGCGCCTTTGATGACTGGCATATGGGGTGCACAGGAGAAGTCGTCGCCGAACGCTACGACGTATCGCGTGAAGAACAGGACGAGTACGCGCTGAACTCGCACCGCAAGGCAGTAGCGGCGATGAAGGAGGGGCGATTTGATGATGAGATAGTGCCTGTTGAGATTCCTCAGAAAAAGGGCCCGTCTCTCATAATCCGTCAGGACGAAACTCCGAGGGAGGATACAACGCTTGAGGCGCTCGCTCGATTAAAACCGGCCTTCAAAGAAGGCGGGACAGTGACGGCAGGAAACGCGCCTCCCGTTAATGACGGAGCCGCTGCCGTCGTCGTCACATCGTCTGAGACTGCCCGAAGGCTGGGACGGAATCCGATGGCTCGGATAATCGCGCAGGCTTCAAGCGGCATAGAGCCTAAACTTGTGATGATGGCCCCGGTCATTGCAATCCAAAAGACGCTTGAGCGCGCAGGCTGGAATCTTTCCGATGTTGATTTGATAGAGTTAAACGAAGCCTTCGCCGTACAGGCCGTTGCCATCACACGCGAGTTAGGGCTGGACCCTGCCAGGTTGAATGTGAACGGTGGCGCTGTCGCGCTTGGGCATCCAATTGGAGCCAGCGGTGCGCGACTTCTTGTGACATTGCTTTACGAGATGCAGCGGCGCGACGTGCGGCGCGGGCTTGCGGCACTGTGTCTTGGCGGAGGCAATGCGGTTGCCGTGGCCGTTGAGCGCTAAGTTTAGGGTGATGCGTGAAACGTGATGTGTGATTTACCGGACTTGCAAGGACCTTTTAATTGGGGCCTTCCTGAAAAAAATCACGGATCACGAATCACGAATCAAAAGAACTTTCCCTCAAAGCTTAAGAGCGGTTTCAATCTCGCGAATCCGCGAAACCAGACGCAGCAATTCGGCATCGCCCGTAGGCGCGCCGCGCTCGACCCGTTCACATCGCATAAGCAAATCTCTCAAAACCCTTTCGTCAACCGTCGAGCGTCTGGCTGCTGTTGCCGCGAGTTTGCTCGTCTCCACCTTTGATGGAAGCCCGCAGTACCGGCACAATCGTTTCCTGAATTCCGTGTAAATCCCCTGCATAGCAAGATCGGTGGCGTTGGCAAGCATGGCTATGTTCCCCATCGAAGAGACGAATTCCAGATTTGTAGTCCGCCTTTCGCGTCTTAACGGGATCGGGCGGGTGAATCTGCGACCGTAGGTGTAGACGATCAGCAAAATCATCAGCCCTGCCTGAGCCATCATCCACGGAACGGGTGTGCCTCGAAAATAGTCCATCAAGCCGCCCGAGGACGATGCGCCGTAGCCATGGTGATATTCATCGAATGCGATCTCTCCGCCGCCGCCGCCCGCCACCAGATTTAACGCGAGGGTCACATTATCGGCGTGTGAAATTCCGTTGTTGGCTACTATGAAGGGCTCTGTGAGCATTACTATGCGGCCTTCGCCTAAATTCATATCCGCCAGCACCACTCCTTCATCGTATCCGAGATGGTAGGTAACCGAGCCGTTTTCAATCTTTAGCCGGGTGGCATATTCGGTCAGCTCAATATTTTTCACCCCCAATGTAAGAAGCGACGGTTGCATTGGTCGCACATCGGTTTTAAAGCCGCCCCACTGCGTAGCCACCTGCGCCTGATCGAAGTCGAGAACGATTTCGCGGTCAATGATTATTAGCCGCCCTCCCGCCTCAACCCATTCGGTCAGACTCTTGTACTCGTCTGCCTCGGGATTTGATTGATTCGGAACAGAGATCATAATCAGTGTGTCAATCTCAGGATGTTTCTTGAGGTCGGTGAAAGGAACTTTGAGGCGTATTACCGGATATCCGTTCTCTTCGAGCAGGGTGTAGTAGGCGAGCGTGCCGTAAGGAGTAGAACTGTAAGAAGATCGGCTACCGGTACGCTCATCCTCTTTGGGTGCGCCCGTCTCTACAAAAAAGAAGAAATTGAGCGCAACCAGGATGAGAAAGAATGCGATAACGAGTAGTATTGCGCCCGAGTTTTTTTTCATCTAATTGACATTAAACAACTGCACATCATCCAGCATCCAGCCGGAACCCGCGCGGTGAAGAATGTAAACAGCCGTGCCGGATTGGTTTCTGTTACCGGCTGTTACCTTCAGGCCTACGTCGAGGATTGCGTGATTGGCATCGGGGTATTCTACGCGAAGGATTTCGGTCGTCCATGCAGTGGGGGGAGTGACGGCCACTCTCTGTACGAATTGCTTCATGTTATTTCGACTTATGAGTTTGAAGAGTTCGTCCGAAGATGGCTGCTTCATCAAGGTATCGAGTCGAGCTATAAAAGTCCGCAGCGATTCTTCGACTTGCGGAGTGATGTTGGCAGCCCGTTCTGCCTTTATCAGTTCTTGACGTGATGCATACTGAGCAGGAGCCTCGACAGCTTCGGCGACTGCTCGCCGCAGGTATTCGACTGCCTGAGCAGGCTGGGCTTTTGTCATGGCGATCTGTCCCAGAGATATGTGCGCCCAGGTCAGAGCCGCACCCATCGGAGGCGTAATCTTTATCGCGGCGTTCGCTTCTGTGGCGGCCTCGTCCGGCTTGTTTGAAGCCGCAAGCGCCCTCGCAAACCAGGCGTGCAGCATCGGGTTGTCGGGATAATTTTTTATGCCTTCTCTCAGCTTGCTTTCGGCATCCTTGTAATCCCCTTTGTTAAAGGCGGCGATGCTTTCGGCCAGAACAGTCTGTTCCGATAACTGCACAGGTTTTCTGTCGTTGTCATAGTCGGTTTGGATTAGTAGCTTTTCCGGGTCCGCTTCGACCCATGAAATCTTCTCAGAGGTTTGAAAATTTATGGATGCTATATCTTCGGACGGAACGGAGGCATTCGCCGTTAATTGTTTGCCCGAAGCTGTGACCGCAAGCACCGGCACAATTAAATCTCCAGTGCCGAGGTTGCGCAGATTGACCTTTTGTGTGCCGGGACTGTCTCCGGGAAGGGGTATGCCTATTAAAATATCCGGCTCAACTATTGTGTTGACCCACTGCTCATAGAGCTTTGCTACATCGGGGCCAGTCGCCTTTACGAGCGCATCATGAAAATCTTCGATGTTGACGACCTTTGTTTGCGGCCCGGCAAACACCTGTTTGACCGCGCCGATTAACTTCTCGCGACCACCTGCCTGAGCCAGAAGCCTCAACACAAGCGGGCCTTTTGAGAAAACCGCAGACGCATAGCTAGGGAACAGAGGCGTCTGAATGTCCATTTCGGCATCTCGATGGGCCTGGGCTATCGGCGTATAACTCCACCGCATTCGAGCGAAGGATAATTGTCCCGCCTCCTTGCCGTAATGATCCTCGATATAAAGGGCCGCGAGGTAACGCGGAAGAGAATCGCGTAAAAGAGCGGAGCTGCGAGCGGTTTGAGACTGGCGACCGGAGTCGTCGGTTTGAGCCTCCTGACCTCGCAGACGAACGCGCCCATCTATCCACGAGCGCGCAATCGCATCGGCTAACAATTCGATGGTTCCGGCATCGAGCGTTGACTGGCGAAACACGCGTTCGCTTAAAACTACAGCGCCAGAAACGGCCAGTGAGCCAAGTCGGGCTGACGAGATGATATTAAAGGTCGCGCCTGTTGGCGGAGGCCCGAGTGTCTTTGTGAGAAAAGCTATGATATGTCCGCTCTCATCTCTGAGTCGCGCGACCTGCTCGCGAGCGAGAGTGCTTGCGGGGTTGGCTTTTGCGGTCTCTGCGGCATCGGCTGACTGCTGCACGAAGATACCAAGCTTGACGCCGCCTTGATCTGAGCTTTCCGGTTGATCGAAACCGCTGGCTATAAGGAAGGGAAGTGAATTAAGAGTTTGATCGAACGAAATATTTTGGCCTTCACTTTTGAACGCGCCCGAGGATGCCGCCCTCATTCCCGAAGGAGCGGTTACGGTCAAGGTAAAGGGGGCTGTCGTTGCCCCATAGATAGTAAACATTGTCGAAGGCATTGGAAACCACACGGAATCGGGCGTCATAACTACTTCGCCCGGATCAACCGCCGTAAGTACCGTAGATTCCGGTACCTGAATATTGTAGCTGATCTCGACAGTAGCCTTTGCTCCGGGGGCGAGCGGGCTTGCGGGTGTGACTATCACCTGAGAGAGAGCGGTCACGCGTCGATCATCGCTTGTATCCACTTTTGCGGAGGCCCCGTTGACAGTGGCCGATGTGACCTTGGCGAGTTTATTCAGTCTGAAGTAGAGTCTTGATTTTGGTGTCTGGCCGAGATTAGAAACTGTGAGCGCAGCCCTGGTTTCAAGCGTTGACGTGTTTAAATCTATTCGAGCGGTAATATTGTACCGATCAACTTCGACTTCCTGAGCCGTCGCCGTGGCGACAACCGATGACGTGATCAAAAGGGCGAACAAAAACTTTTTCAACATTACGGCAAAAATTCCTTGATGAAAGCTTAGGGGCAGAAAAAGACTGCTGCCCAAACAAATATATTGAGGATACAAGCACGGGCGCTGCTATAAATCTTCTCGCACAAGCTGGTGAATGGCCTTGATCCTTTCAAGCAAGGGGGCGAGGCGTTCGAGCGGCAGGCTGTTGGGTCCATCCGATTTAGCCTCAGCCGGGTTATCATGCACCTCCATGAAAACGCCGTCCACTCCGCAGGCCACGCCTGCGCGTGCCATGTATTCAATGAACTGGGAATCGCCTCCGCTGCTGTTTCCGAGCCCTCCCGGCCTCTGAAGACTGTGCGTCACATCATAGACCACCGGGTAGCCGAATTCCCTCATTATGGGAAAGCCGCGAAAATCGACTACAAGATTGTTATAGCCAAAGCTTGTGCCGCGCTCGGTGACAATTACCGAGTGATTCCCCTGTGATGTCGCCTTCTCGATGGCGTTCTTCATATCGTTGGGGGCCAGAAACTGCCCCTTCTTGATGTTTACAGCCCGGCCTGAGCGGGCCGCTTCGAGTATCAGGTCTGTTTGTCGGCAAAGAAACGCGGGAATCTGCAAGACATCGGCAACCTCGGCGGCGGCTTGAACCTGACTCACATCGTGCACATCCGTTAAAATCGGAAGCCCGACATCCCTTCGCACGCGCGCCAGTATCTGAAGCGCTTCTTCCATTCCGGGACCGCGATGCGAATGCACAGAGGTGCGGTTGGCCTTGTCATAGGACGATTTATAGATGTAGGGAATGCCGAGCCGATCTGTAACAGCGCGGATGGATGCAGCCATTTTGAGCGCATGCGATTCGCTTTCGACAACACAAGGCCCGGCAATCAGAAACAACTCTCCGTTGCCGATCTCAATGTCTCCGATCTTAAAGGGCTTTATCGTGGCCGCCATAATAGAGAGATATTCTACACGGCCAGAGACGCATTTTGAAAGCAGGAAGCGCACTAATAGGTATCTGAGTAGACCTGTTAGCAGGGCCATTTAGTTTTCCAAAATGCAGAGAAGGGAACTGAAAATAGGCCGGGACGGACGCGGATGCGGCCTATTCCCACTCGCCTTTCGTTTAAATTAATCTGCAATTGGGCTCGCGGCCAACTATTGAACAATGAATTGAATTGTGAGCACAGTTTTTCCATTACACCGGCGCTCTTTATATTCCCAGACGGCTCGACCGTGAGCACGCGCAATGGCGTTGAGGACTTCGCGCACCGTTACATCATTGCATTCTATGGTGTACTTCGGAGGGGCGGCATTAGGAGTGCTCAACCTGGAAATAATAACCACCCCATAGGTCAGTTGAAGATCGTTGACCGCCTTTTTCACCTGCGGAAGCGAATAGAGTTTGTTTAGCGCAACATCTACTGATGGCGCATCCTTCAGTGTGAAACTATTAACCCGGACCTTGAGCAAGGGCGGTTCATCCTGTATTGGCAGGAAATTCACCACCTCATCTTGAATCTCCCAGTGGTAATCGGGAGCTAGCCCGACTATCCTGTCGAGCATTTCCTGAAGATAGCATGGGGGTAAGTATCCCATCCCATCTCGGGGCTCTTCTCCGCAATCAAGAATCCTGACTATCCCTCCCGCAACGCCAGCACTTGCCAGCGAACTGACAAAGGCGGAACCGGCTGTTGGATAGAAGGGTTCCTTTAATGTTACCTGACGAACAAGGACATTAGAGGAAAGGCTCTCTTCCTGTCTTGTTTGTAAAGAATTCGCTTGCACGCACAGGCAAATCAAAACGAGAACTGAGAAAAAAACGATTGTTTTCATTTTCTTTCCTTGAGCGGGCGGTATCACGACGCATTGCAGGCTGGGCGTCCATCATAGTAACAGTCTTCCGGCCAGGCTTCCATGTTGGATAGTGATAAATCTTAGCGTATTTTGCTCCCTTTCCGAATAAAAATTGCTCATCAATTGCTCTTTGAAGTAAAATCAGGATGGCCCGAAGCGACTTGAACCGAGCAGTGCCGCGCCTCTCTGAAGGAGTTGAATGCCCGAAGCCAATATGAAACCGATCAGTGTTCTGCTTGTGGACGACCATCTGGTCGTACGGGCAGGCTTGCGGATGATCATTCAAAGCCAGCAGGGGATGGCAATCGCGGGTGAAGCGGGTAATCGAGAGGAAGCGCTCACAATCGCAAACAGCGCACAGCCCGACATAATCCTTCTCGACCTGGATCTCGGAGAGGATAACGGAATGGAAATAATTTCAGATTTGCTGGCTGTTCCATCTTCTCCAAAAGTGATAATTCTGACCGGGTCGCGAGACCCGGAGGCGCATCGAGAGGCCGTCCTCCTGGGCGCGATGGGGCTCGTTCCAAAAGTGAAGGCCGCAGAGGTGCTCATCAAGGCTATCGAGAGAGTTCACTCCGGTGATGCGTGGCTCGATCCTTCGACAATGGCTGGTGTTTTGAATCAGGTTTCCCGCTCTAAAAAAAGCAAGAAAGCCGACCCCGAGGCGGAGAAGATTACCACACTGACAAAACGCGAGCGGGAAGTGGTCGGGCTTGTTGGCGAAGGATTAAAGAACAAAGAGATTGCAGAGCGTCTCTTCATCAGTGACATAACCGTCCGCCATCACCTCACATCGATATTCGGCAAGCTCGACCTGTCTGACCGCGTAGAACTCATGATCTACGCCTACAGGCACGACCTCGCCTCGCCTCCTCAGAAATAATCCCCCCCCGGTTGCGGCACAATTGTGCCAATCAACCGGATCTGTCCTCCCATTTTTCAAATCATAAAAATAGTCAGCGATGGCCGAAAAAAAGGGATTGTAGTCCGATGTCAACTTTTCTGATCCGTGGTCTAATGGCGTTGGTTTGAGAGAGTGGCACTGAGAGCGGAACAGTTGCCCTGTGTCTTACCGACAGTTAGGTTTCAGATGGGGGGACTGTCACAGGTGAGACACTTCGCACCCCGGAGCGAGCCCAATGGTTCGCTCCGGGGCTATAGGTATGTAGGGCGGATCAAGAAAAGGACGGATGAAGGACATGAACACGATGCAATGCAGTAGCGGAATCGAAAGCGGGTCCCACCCAATCTTCAATCGGGATATTGCGGGGCATATTGCATTCGACAGCTTGATGCCAAACGACCGGGTCATCATAGAGACCGCCAACAGTGTGTATCGTTTTATAGTTACCGATCCGAGCAGCAGGCTTGGCCGTCTGACCGGGGGTGCCGTGGGCATACGACAGGTGGATGCCTATCTGATTGAGTCGGCAGGTGAGCGAGGCAAGGAGAATACGTCGGATCTTTCAGGAATCAGGACAGGCAGGCGCGTACTTATCTATATCGAAAAACCAACCGGCATCGAGCGTCTTATCACTTCACCAACCACCCGGCTTACCCTTGTAAGACCCGGTGAAGACTCGACGCCGATTGCGTGACTTGAGCGGCTTCAAAAGGGCTGAAAACGGCTTTTTACTATCTATCTGTGGACTTCGCCATCGCAGAATAGATTTCGGATTTGGAAGGAGCGACAAGCCGCCGTTCCCTTGATACAGCAAGTTGTACAAGGTCACGCTCAAAGAAAAGGTCGAGCGTCCAATCCAGCACTACACGAATACGTTTCTCAAGTTGTGGAACCTGCATCAGGTAATAAGTGCGCCACAAAAACCACGCGATGATGCCTGAGAAGAGATGTCCCATAATATCGGCAACTCCTGTGCGCTCGCCTACGATGGCCATCTGCCCCATGGTTCTGTATTCAAACGGCTCCCGCTCTCCCAACCCCAGAGACGCAGCGACATTGCGCGCTGCTCGTCGGCCTTCCCTTACAGCGTGTTGTGCTGTTGGCGGCCGTGGTTTGCCGGTCTTTGGGTCGGGTATATTGGCGCAGTCGCCAAGCGCCCAAACATTAGGTTTGCCCTCGACTTCCAGATACTCGTTGACCTGTATTCTTCCGCGTTTGTCCCTTGCCACATCAAGATGGGCAATCAAGGGATTTGGCGCCACCCCGGCCGCCCAGATTAGCGTCTGAGTCGAGATACTCTCTTTCGTAGATATCTCGAGCCCGCCTTCGCTGACGCCGGTCACGCTTGTGCTCGTATGAACCTCGACGCCTCGCTCATTGAGCACCTTTTCGGCGAAGGCGGCAAGGGCCTCGTTCATTTCAGGCAGCAAGCGAGGCAGGGCTTCGATCAGCATCACGCGAATCAGGCTGCGGTCTATTTCAGGATAAAATTTAGCCGCCTCCCGCACAAAGTCGTTTAAGGCTCCCGCCACCTCTACGCCGGTAAGCCCGCCGCCGACGATTACGAATGTGAGCAGTTCACGGGCTCGCTCGGGTTCGACCGCCGCTTCTTCCAGCTTGTCAATCGTGTGATTGCGGATATAGATAGCATCGCCGAGGGATTTGAACGGGTGGGAATACTCTTTTGCGCCGGGGATATTGAAGTAATTGGTCACGCCGCCGAGAGTGATTACGAGCCGGTCGTAATCAAATTTCCGAGTCTGCCCGGTCAACGAATGACGGGCATAAACCACCTGCGAATCGAAATCTATGTCCTCGATTGCAACCTCGGCAAAATGAGCCCGCTTTAGCAATTTACGCAGAGGGCTTACAATGTGGCGGGTTCCTAAACTGCTTGCGCCTGCCTCCGGCAACATCGGAGTGAATAGAAAAAAGTTCTCATCGTTGAGAAGAAAGATTTCAACTCCCTCCACACGTTTCAGAACCTTCTCAAGCTCAAGCGTCGTGTAGAGTCCTCCGAATCCGGCACCGATTATGATTATGCGCGTTGGTCTGGTCTCTTCATCTTTCATACTAAAATTATAGAGACCTTACCGATAGGTTGCCAGCGAGAGGATGCAAGCTCAAACGGCTTGCGGCTTATTCAAAAACCGAGCCGATGGGCGTGCCCGTCTTTATCGATTGGAGGCATAAGTAGTCGTCACCTCGCCGGGAGCAAATGGACGGAAGGTAAAGACCGTCTTGCAGGCCGAGCAATATGCGGCGACCCCTCGAATACCACGCTTGAACACTTTCTTATTCATTTCGAGAGTCTGCATGATTTGCGATCCCTGGTCTCCCTTATCAATCTGAAGAACTCTGAAATCGCTGCTGAAATCAAGATGATTATCCAGGCCTACGGTCTGTTGCTCAAGATCTGCGAAACTAAACCCGCATTCATCCACTTTTGAAACCTCGACGGCGGCAATCCTAAGATCGCTGTATTGGTGAGCGTGGCTCACACCCGTGCAGGCTTTCGAGCCTGTCTCCTCTATCGCATGGTTATCATCTTTCCCAGCCAGTGCTGGAACTATCAGGCACATCAGGATAAAAATGGTTGTCAAAGCCCTCATTTTCTCTACCTCTGTTTATTCTTGATTTTGTGTTCTGTCTCTTTTTCAGCTTTGGCAAGCGTCAACACCGATTGAAATGCACTCATTGTACCAATCGAGTACCTGAGCCGGGATTGGGCCGTAATGGGCTAATACATAAAGAAGGCAGGTGTTAAAAGAAGAAATATCAAGACCTGGCAATTGATGCGGATGAGCAGTTTTGATGCATGGTATATCTTCGGGTGTTTGATTCCCGGCCACAAAGAGGTCTGTTTATGGAATTATCTCAGCCGTTTGCTTTGGCAAGAGAGGGTCTGAGCGCGAAGACGCTGTTGAGGCGGTCCCGGTTTTCTATCACTTGCCGGAGGTTATTTTGCGCCGCTTCAACAAGGTCCTGCTGCCCTGTTACAAGAGCCTTGTCGAGCAACAGTTGCGCATCACCTATTATGCGGTCGGCTTCATAGAGTATAAGCGAGAGGGCTTCTTCTGAAAACACTGTGAGAACTTACCTTCCTGCTCAAAGTCGGGTCAGGAGACGTGGTGTTTTCGAGATTTAATTTGTTGACACCTGGAACCCGTTCAGAGTATAAAAATGGTGCGCGGCATCCTATAAGAAAACCTCTGATGCCGGCCAGGCTCTACAGAGTGATTCTTTCCCGCGCACCATCGACCGAGTTTCCGCGCCGTGGGTGGAACCAGGGCGCGGAGATCCTCACACGCGACGCACAATACCATAAATTATCAGTCTGTTGCAACAGGAAAGTTAAAGTGTCACTTCAGCCTGTAGTCGCATCCTGCCCGACGCCTCACCGGGTATCCTGAATTAGCCCCAGGAGAGGATTCTATAGGTGCCAAAGAGCTTGAAAAAGCGCGCGGCCGAACTGGAGCACCGGGTAAAGGAGCGCGCCGAGGAAGTAAAGCGGGTGCTGAAAGAGTATCGTGAAGCTATGCGAGCGACCCAGACGCCGGCAAGAAGAAGCCTTCGTACGGGCAGTCACGCGGCAATAGTCAAAAAGCGGCGCGATGTCGAGCGCATAAACGCCGAGTACATGCAATTGCAAAAAGAGCTTGACCTGCTCTATAACAGGATGCAGGCGAGAAAATAGACATTTATAATTGGCCCGGTAAAGACGCGAGATTAACCGAAGAGCCTTCTTCCGTGAGTTGCGTCCCTGCCGGGCCAATGGTTCTTCCATCTCTAAGATCAGGCCATCGAGCATATGCCGGAGGTCATTTTTTTCTGTGGCTCTCGATATAGTTTACGGCGAACTCGCGCAGGTGCGGAGTGCGACGCAGGCCTATCTTAGCCGCTTCCTGCTCGGCTGCCTCAATAGTCCAACCGTCCCGCAGCACCCGTCGAATCATCCAGAACGCTCCAACCCTGATGCCTACCGCGCAGTGAATAAAGACGGGATAGTTTTTCATGTCATCCGTGATCTTTAAGAATTCGGTAGCCTGGTCTTCTTTCGGCTCGCGAAAATTCACAGGGATATTGAAATACTTCAGCCCTAGAGCCGTGGCTCGGGCCTCTTCATTTTGACCATCATATTCCTCTGGCGGACGCAGGTTGATGATGGCTCTTACGCCTTCCTTCTTCAGATCGTCAAGACCATCTACAGAGACCTGGCCGCCAGTCCAAACCTTATCGCTTACACGATTGAGGTTATAAATATGAGGTTTATCCTGGGCAGCCGCTACTGCCCAGACCGCGACCACCACAAAGATCAAGTATCGACAACGCTTAATCATATTCAGTCCTCTTCTTCTCTTAGCGAGATTATTCGCTTCTAAGCGCCACCATCGGATCAATGCTCGTAGCTCGCCGAGCGGGAACCAGACACGCTGTGGTTGCGGCCAGAACAAGTACGAGCGATACTGCAAAGTATGTCAGTGAATCGGTAGGCTCTATGCCGAATAAAAGCCCGGCCATAAGGTGCGCAAGCGCAAGCGACCCGGTCAGACCAAGCGCCAGCCCCGTCACGACCAGACCCATTCCCTGTCGCAGCATCATCCATAAGACCTTTCCCTGAGATGCGCCCAGAGCCATTCGAATCCCTATCTCGTGAGAACGCTGTCTGACGCTCAAAGCCATGACGCCGGCCAATCCGGTTGCCGTTATTATGAGCGCAAGCGCGGCAAACAAACCCAGGAGGATAGCCGTCAGGCGTGGAGAACCGAGCGATTCGCTTCTTGCCTGCTCAAGCGTCACAATATCCGATACGGCCGTCTCGGAATCAATCTCGTGTATGGCCTGTCGTATTTCACGAGCAAGACTGGTGGGGTCGGCGATGGTTCGAATTAACAGGCGTCCGCCGTTAGGATTCTGCTCAAGCGGACGATAAATCTCGTCGGTTGTCTTGCTGTCAAGCCCGTATCGTTTCACATCCCCAACAATCCCGACTATCTGTATCCAGTGCTCCCCCTTGTCGAGCGAGATTCGTCTGTCAATAGGGCTTTCGCTGCCCCACACATGGTTTGCCATCGACTGATTGATAACCGCAACGTCAACCGATTCGGCATTATCCGAAGCCGTAAGCAACCGTCCCTCTATGAGAGGTATCCCGAGCGTATCGAAGAACTTCGGACTGACCGTTTGATAATCACATTTTGGCGCGAGTTCTCCCTCAGCAAGCGGGACATTCTGAATCTGGAAATCGCGATTATATGGGCCATAGGTAAGCGCCGCTTTGCTCAGAGGCGAAGACGAAGAGACGGCGGCCGAAAGCACGTCGGGTCTGGATTCGATTTTATCGAGCAATCGGCGGTAGTAGTTTCTGTATTGATCATCTTCCGTATATTTCGACCAGTTCGCGTTTACTCTCAGCGACAGCACCTTTTCAGGTTTGAAGCCCGGATCAACATGCTGGAGCTTTACAAGGCTCCGCACCATCAATCCAGCGCCTATCAATAGCATGAAGGAGATCGCTACCTGAAAGACTATCAGCAGGCTTCTCAATCGCTGGCGGCTGCGGCTAAACGTAGAGCGACCGCCTCCTTCCTTTAGCGCCGATGTCAGCTTTTGCTCGGATGTGAAAGCAGGGACCAGTCCAAACAGAAGCCCTGTCCCTATCGAGACGATTAACGTAAACAGCAACACAGACCCGTCAATATGTATCTCAGCCGCCCGCGTCGTAAAACGCGCGACAAATGCCACCAGCAAATCGAGCCCCCATGCAGCAAAGAACAGACCCAGCGCGCCGCCTGCAAGTGAGAGCATTGTGCTTTCAGTCAACAATTGTCTGATCAAACGGCCTCGACCGGCCCCCAGAGCCGTCCGAACAGCCATCTCCTTTTCTCGCCCCATCAGGCGAGCAAGCGTAAGATTTGCGACGTTGGCACAGGCCAGCAACAAGACCATACTCACCGTCGCAAGCAGTATCAGCAGCGTGGGCCGCGCCTGTTTGGTCAACTCTTCTCTGAGCGGAGCCATAGTGGCTCCAAACCCTATGTTTTCCGGGTAAAACTCCGGGTACTCTTTCTGCAACCGTCCGGCAATCGTTGAGACATCAGTCCGGGCGGCTTCAACACTGACCCCCGGTTTCAAACGCGCGAATGCCTGCATCATACGCCCTCGACGATTGGCTATCATGCGGTCGGATGAACGGGTGGGACAGGCCGATGTCGGCATGTAAACATCGTTTTCTTCCGGGTACTGCGGCACCGAGGGCAGCACGCCTATGACCAGGTGCGGACGGTCATTCATCTTGAAGCTTTCGCCGACTATTGACTCGTCGCCGTGAAAGCTGCGCTGCCAGTATTCATAACTGAGCACAAGAACCGCCGGCGCACCGTGTTCGTTGTCGGAAGGCAGGAAGGTCCTGCCAAGAAGTGGCTTTACTCCAAGAACATCAAAGAAATTTGTTGAAACGACCCCGGTCTGCACACGGTCGGGTTCACCGCGTCCAAGCAGTAAGAAGGACATTGAGTGGTATTCAACAAGGTCTTCGAGCGATTGATTCTGCTCCTGATAATCGTTTATCTCTTTTACAGAGAAACCCATATCATCAACGTTTGCCAGGGGTGCCTGCTGATGAAGCACAACCAGTCGGCTACCATCCGTGTAGGGCAGGGGACGCAGCAATACTCCATAGACGACGCTGAATATCGCAGTATTTGCGCCTATCCCGAGAGCGAGTACGAGGACGGCTACGAGAGTGAACCCCGGATTCTTTATCAACATGCGAGAGCCGAATCTGATGTCCTGCCAGAGAGTTTCGAAAATACTTATTCCTCTCGCATCGCGGCATTCATCCTTGTATTTTTCTACCCCGCCGAATGCGCGGAGAGCCAACATTCGCGCATCAGCCGGGCTCATCCCTCTGCTGATATTCTTCTCTATTTCCATTTCGATATGAAAGCGCAACTCCTGATCGAGTTCTCGCTCCATCCTGTCGCGTTGAACGAGCGTGCGCGCCCGACGAAAAAGTCTTCCGAGCATGATTTAGGACCTCCGTTCAGGTTGTATGAAGGATTTGAGTGACGGCTGTTGAGAGACGTTCCCAGTTCTCGGTTTCCTCAGCCAACTGCTTTCGACCCGCGCGAGTCAGCCTGTAATACTTTGCCTGGCGATTGTTTTCCGAATTACCCCATTCGGACTCAACCCATCCCTGCTGTTCGAGGCGGTAAACCGCCGGGTAAAGCGACCCCTGGTTGATAACCAGCACCCCCTCCGATATCTGCTGAATTCTTTGCGCTATGCCCCATCCGTGCATGGGTTCGAGCGCAAGCGTCTTCAAAATCAACATGTCGAGCGTGCCCTGTAAGAGATCTGATTTCTGTTTTGCCATTTCTTTTCCTTCCCTAGATTATCTACAGGTGCTCATATTAAGACTTCTCTTGTAGTTTGTCAAGGGAAAGGTGAAAAATGAATAGGTGGGAAGAAAACGATGAATAACAGGGAGGCAATTGCGTCTCTTGCAGGCGCAAGAATGTATCACAATCGATTGATCAGTTGAGACCTTGCCCTGCTGCCAGAGCCTTTTTCTCAGGCGTCTTTCTTGCGATCACGCGAAGCGCAAGCGCGGCAATAAGCAAAAGGGCCAGCGGTAAATATTTGAGCGACACTGCGGCCCGCCCTCCATAACTAAACATAAACACTCCCCAGAGGTAGTACATGCCGGTGGTGTGAAGTCTCCTCCATGCTCGCGCGCCAAGCCGACGCGCCGTCTGGTCGAAAGATGTGGCGACCATGGCGGCGAGGAAGATATAGCCTATCGCTCCGGCAACGAGCGTAACCGTCGAAGTATTTGCCATAGCCTCACCCTTTGTAATGATTGCGAGCGAGATGATTGCTGCCAGATGGTAGGTATGTGAAACGGCGAATGAGACGCCCACATAGCGGCGGTTGGCGCGGAGCCATTTTGTAGAGGGTGCAGGCCATTGAGAATGGAGAGCGGAGGCCGAGAAGGCGGCAAGGAATAAGAGGAAAGATGTTTGAGCCGTCGTTCTGATAATCAAGTGAAGTCCAGCCTCAGTAAATCCCTGAGCGGCCAGAAGTCCACCCACGATGACGGTCATCAAAATTGCCGTCCAGCCTACTACGATCCATCCTCTAAAGAGCGGGTGTGTTGCTGTCATAATTTGTTACCCTGAAGAATTGAATTCGACCCGGTTGTCGCAAGCCTATCATAAGAGACGAGCGGGTTGCTATATGAAAAAAGATGGCTCACCTGAAACAAAAAAGCGGGGCCGACTCAGTGGTCGACCCCGCTTTCATCCTGTTTTAGACTCCTTTCTCTGAGGCAATCCTCACTCAGTCAGAAGTTCATTTTCATCAGATCATTTCTCAAAAGCGGTCTCTGCTTCCACCTTCTGCCAGAGAGCCATGTAATCGTCGGCAGTGGCCAGACTCAACGCCTTCATTTTCCCCGGCCACCAATCCTTGTGTTGTTTCTTCATCAGGGGGATAAAATTCAGCGTCCCCTCGACCGTCATCCCCGGATGACAGGAAACAAGCGCGCCCTGAACCCCGCAGGAGTACGGAAGATTCTTTGCCACATTGAAATCATGGAATCGTTTCTCGATCTCGGTGCCGAGAACATAGCCATACGGGGCCATGTGGCAATCTATGCACCTGACTCCCACATCGTACATCACCTTGAATGCCGGGCTGTCTTCATTGTGTCGGCTCACGTGGCAATTCAGGCAGAGCTGATCTTCCTGCCCGTGAGGAACCACATCGTATGCTTCGGGCGTCGCCCTGTCCATCCCGAATTTATAGACGCCCAGCCGTCGGCCAAGCACAACGGCAGAGTTGTGATCGGGATGGCAGGTACCACAGGTGACGCCTTCAACCTGCCCGTCGGGTATCTGTTCAGTATCCTTGAATTTGCCTTTCTTGAAAGATGCCTCGGGTTTTGCCTGGAGCGGTGAATGGCACTTCGCGCAGTATGTGTTTTGCGTGGACCTATAATTTGTCTGCGAGTGTCTGGAGGCGCGCCAGCCGCTGCCTGTTAAGAAGAATTTTTGCGCGGTGTCATCATACATTATCCCCACCGCTTCAAGATTATGGTCGCCGCCCGCGCCACGCAGGAAGTGGCAGCGAGTGCAACTGCTTGACTCCGAGTAATTGTAATCCGGTCTGTCGTATGCAGATGGAGTCGGGGTTTGTGCTCTGGTAGTTCCGGCAAGCATCATCAGCCCAACCAGAAAAACCGCTATGAATAAGCTCTGGATAAATTTGCGTTCCATAATTGCCACCTCTCCGGCCAATGAAATCCTTTATGGGGGATGTGGCGACCGGCCTCTTATTACCAGCCGGATTTCAGCACATCCCACAAAGATTGATTTCCAGCTATCACATGCATCAACTCACCTCCGAACATGCCAGGGGTCTTATGAGCAACAGATCGAAACAACAGGTATGTGCTGTCTGCCGCTCTCTTTCTCCTACCATGTTTTTGGTTTGCGAACATTTTGCCTCCGCTTATTGCAGAACTTCTGCCCTGAGGGCTGTCATCAATTCATTACCTCTTTATTCGCCCTTGCCCCTGTCGAAACTGATCTTGACCGACATATAGGGAAGGTGCGCGTTGTATTTCTGAAGATTTGGAAAGTCTTCTTTGTAGTCGTACCAGCGATAACCCGCTATCCAATCAATGTTTTTCGTAAGCCTGATTGAGAGTCGAAATTCGGGTGATTGGAATTGCAGAGGGTACGATCCGATCAACTCCGCCGCCGAGACGGGCTTTCTATCACCCGCCCCGTTATCCTTGCTTATAAAGTAACCGGCAAACAGCGTAGCTCGCGGGTGAAGCTGGATCGAAGTATTGATGAACCCGAAATGGTCTCTGAAAAAGTACCGGCTCAACCCGTCGAGTTGTTGGAAATTCGAGAAGAAGATCACCTGAGCCTGGCTGGTCAGACGAGTATATGTATAGCCGGAACTCAAGAAGAATTTTTCATTTGGCGTCCAGTCAACCGACCCAGTATATATGCGGCTGTTTATGTCTACGCCAAAGTCGCGGAACGGGAATTCAGGAGTCAATGTCGGGTTATTGTTATCCTTTGTCACAAGCGACGTGTTTATTGCGAGTGTCTTGACGGGCTTGATAATGCTTCTTAGCCGGACATTTGTGTAATTGTAATTGTCCACACGTGTGAAGACATTATCGGTAGTGCCTTTTTCAAGATCGAAATAAAGCGACCATACCTTTAATGGCCGCGCCTTAAAACCTACGAAACCGGCGTGCGCTGTATTGTCAAATATCTCGGGTTCTTCCGGCTCACCCGGCAGAGCGTCCGGGATTTCGGTAAGGGATTCCTGCTCGATGTGTCTGTTTGAGTATCTGTAACCGAAATGGAGAGCCAACCTGGAGTTGAATTCATAATCCCCCTCTACCGTATTTTGATAGCGGCGATAGCTGGTCACGTTAAAGGCCAACTCATCGAGCAGGAGCACGGGAAGCGGGGAATCGCCAAACGGCGTCGGGCGCGTGCGGAACAACGCTTCCGAAAGCGCCCGCCCTCCATTTATCTGAAATGTGTAGACTCTCAGAGTGTCAGAAAGCCTGAGTTTTCTGGTCGCAAAGACCGTCACGCCAAGATCGCCAAGCGTGCTGGGCCGCTTTGTATCCCCGTTGGCTATGAACTGGTCGAGTAATATTTTGTTATTGCTGACATCGGTTCCAGATAGCCTTTCGTTGAAATGAAAATTCGTAGTCGCGCTCGAATAGAGGATGCGACCTGTGACATCCACCCTATTCTTTATAAGAGAATGAACGCTCAACCTTGAATAAGGGACGCGACCACGAACGGGCATATCGCGTTGAAAAGTGTCGATCTCAGAGAAGTTTGTCGGTGTGTTTCCTGGCTGGGGCGTGTCTACCAGATAGGTAGTATCTTCCTTAAAGTATCTGAATCCCTGTAGGAACGATATATCGATAATTGAAACCTTTGCATCGACTCCAAACCGATAATCGTTTGCCTCGTATCTGGTCGGCGCGAGAATCGGAAACTCGTCACGCGAGTAATCATAGGTCGTGACCGCGTCGCCCTTGTTTCTATCAAGCGCATAACCGAGATTGAACCTGATCCTTTCGTTTGCGGGCAACAGAGTCACATTGAAATCGCCCACCTGATACTGAGTGTTCGAGATGTGCTGGTTCAGAGCAAAATTTCTCAGACTGTTGAAGTAATCAATCCTGCGATAATTTCCGTCAAAGCGATATACCTTGGTCTTTTCAGCGTTGACACGTACGTATTGATTTGGGTCTCCGCCCCAGCCAAAGGAATTGATCAAAAGCGTGTCGAACAAGAGTCCGTCATTATTTTTCGATTGCATAAGCAGGCTTGAGTTGAAAAGCCTGACCCCCGGCTCATAGTTCAAGTCGCTACGGAATTTATCCGCGTCGCCGTTAACGCTAACCCCCCGCACGCCTACCTCGACACTCGATGTCACAGAATAGCCCCAGGGGTTCTTTGCCTTGTCTTGCGCCGCCTGGTTTGTTTTGTCACCTTCGGCAGGGTTCTGTTGAGCCAGGATGTTTTCTGCCCCAAAGGCCAGCCCCAGCAATATAAGCAGGCTGAATGCAACTCTTGTCTTCATCGTCTTTCCTCCACGACTGTCAAATGCCTTCCTGATCTCATCTCTTTACCATTAACGGAAGAAGAACTGATGGGTCTGGGACCCGTGAATCTTCGCGTGGCAGGTCGTGCAACTCTGAAATCTCGCAGTTGCAAGGTTATGGAAACTTGGGGTGTTTGGCGCTCCTATAGAACCAATGTCGCTGTGGCATTCAAGGCAAAGCTGGCTTACGTTGTTGCGTTTGAGCAGCTTCGGATTCGTAGCCCCGTGCGGTGTATGACAGGCTGTGCAGCCTTCTACCTTCAAAGGCGCGTGCTCGAAAACAAACGGTCCCTGCTTATCTGAATGACACTTGACGCAGGCAGCATCGGTGCCTGTTGATAAACGCGCTTGCTTCGTCTCGAATCCGCCATGCGGATTATGACAATCGCTGCACTTTATAGCGCCCTCGATGACCTTGTGATGGAAGGGCTGAGAAAATTGCGCCTTCATCTCACTGTGGCAGTCGAGACACAACTGAGGCTCGGTCTTCGCGAGCAGCTTCAGCGGAGAGACATCGGTTGAATGCGGAGCGTGGCAATCGGTACAGCCTACGTCGTTTCGTCCGTGCTCGCCGCGTCTGTAATTGTTGTGCTCTTCCTTGCTCGAATGGCAACTGAGACAGGTCTCTGAAATATCCTTGGACGAGATATTCGAAAAGGTCTTTATTAGTGCCTTGTCGCCTCCGGCCTCAACGTGCGCCTTCCCGGGTCCGTGGCAGGCTTCACAGCCGTGCTTGTCGGGGGGCAGGTTCGATAGTTGTTCGACCCTCGCGTGTGCAGTCTTGAAGTAGCTGTTAAACTGTCCGGCGTGGCAATCCTTGCAAGTCTCACTGCCTACATATCCTTCGGCTTGCGCAGGTTCTTGTTTTCCTGTCGTCGTCCTGTCGGGAACAGCGGGCTTCGAAAAGGTATTTGAGGCTGCCCACGCGAGAGCCACAAGAAACCACCCTATCACTAACGCCGCTTTGATTGTCTTTGCCTGGTTCATCTAATTACCCCTCCGCTTCGGACCAGTCTCTTTATTATTTTTTGCGAGCTTGAGAAGCCTTTGAGGACGATCAAGGCGACCTGTGATACCAGTCACCTGCCGCATTTCGGTCCTCTGTCAGCATATTAGGCAAACAGCGTTCTCAAATCGCTGACTCCATTCAAAGGAAGAATGATTTCTTTGAACGGGTTGCTAAGTGTTGCAATACTGACTATTTAGAAATTAGAGGCGACCGTCCGAATTCGATAATCCCAACTTGCGGCACCTGTTGGGGAATTCTGAATTACTGGTTGTGAGTAGAATCCCGCAGACGTCTGCGGGATTCTACTCACAACCGGAAGGGAAGCGATAATTACGATTCTGAGCCCTGTGGTTCGAGGACAAAAAATAGGGCGGGTCTGGCATCCCGCCCCGAAAGGCACCTCATAGAAGTGACAATGATTATTGCGTTTTGGTGTCTTGCCTATGCGTATGAATGAAGACCTGGCAACAGATAACTGACACCCAACCAGGTAAAGATCACAAGCGCGAATCCGAGCAACGCAAAGTAGGCGCTACGCCGCCCTCGCCAGTTGTGGGCGATTCTCGTGTGCAGGAACCCGGCATAGGCCATCCAGGCGACGAGCGCGCCAACTTCTTTGGAATCCCATCCCCAATACCGACCCCAGGACTCGTTTGCCCAAACTGCGCCTGTGATTAACAGGAGTGAGAGAAGCGGGAAGGCAACACCCACGGTTTTGTAAAGCATAGCATCAATGTTTTGAAGCGGAGGCAGAGCCGCCATCAATTCTTTACGTTTCCACGAGAATATCGAAACCAGTAACAGGGCCACAAACAGGCCAAGCAAACCGCCAATCTCAACCGGGTTGGACTTCAACCCTACTTTCAGACTGGCAGAGTTTTCAGCGATCCAGCCTCGGGCAAGCTCTACCTGTCTGTCTGCCGAAACAGGCATCTGCATCTGTTTGCCCATCCATTGCCCAAACCCGGCGTACTCTCGCTGAGGGATACGCGATGCCAGGTTATCGGTCTTTGCCACCTGATAGAAGAGAGTCACCAAAACGATTGCTTGCAACAGGGCCGCGATCCTAAAAAGTCTCCATCCCAATTTCCTGGCCTTTTCGTCGCTCTTGAAATGATTGACCACAAACAAAATAACCGAACCGAGAATGACCGCCAGCGTCAGCGCCATGAGAGGTCCGACTCCGGGCATGCTTGCGCGCAGGGGAAGCGAATTCTTTTCCACGAACACAGAGACACCGTAATCCGCGTGAAAAGGGACCGCAAACCGTCCCACCGTTCCATAGACGAGCAGTCCGAATAAGCCCACGGCAATGGCTATAGATTCTGAACTGACGCCATCCTTCAGCAGATATGCGAAGGCAAGTCCGAAACTGACCAGACACACGCCATAACCTATCGTCGCTACCGAAACGTGAATGGGCCGCCAGTAGCTATCGAGAATTGGCGGCAGAGTGCTGATGTTGTTTCCAAGCAGCAGGGCAAGCGTCAGGATGACTGTTATTATCGGCATGGATAACGCGCCGACAAATTCGAACTTGCGATTCCTGATGATGACAAGTGTTGTGATTGCCGCGCCGAAACAGAATCCGAGTGTCAGCGGATAAAGATTATCAAGAGGAAAGTACCGCCATACTCCGTTTATCCCTGCTTTCCATCCCTCGGCATCCCCCGCCTCGATCCATCGGATCATCCATCCTGAAAAATTAAAGCACACGCCCAGCCCCACGCTTATCAGTCCGAGGCGAAAGAGTATTTTTTCTTTTACAAACAGATTAGTGACGAGAATTACCGCCGCGCTTATATACGCGATAAGGGCCAGCACCGTAAGATCGCCTTCGTGTAAGAATCCTCTCGGGCCGATATATAAACGGGTCAGTATAAAAGTTATGGCAAGGGCCATCGGCGCTATGACCGGCATTATCCCCTTTATCTTTTCCGGCAAGGTCAAATCGAATTCCACCATAGCCGGGTTAACTTGTTTGATTGCTCTGCTCATCGGTTGCTCCTTCCTGCGATAACAGATTGAACGAGTGAGTTGAAACGTCCTTCAAAGGCGGGCCGATTACGATTGGTGTTGCCCCCGAAGAAAATCTTCGCGGAGTTTCCATCGGGCACGATGACGGCCCATACGCGCTGGTGGGAAAAGAAAAAGACGCCGCACAATGAAATAAAAAGCAGTACGAACCCTGTATAAACTGGAAGTCTTCCAGGGTCATATTGAACCGTCAGAGTATGCGATGTGGCGACCTTTTCGAAATCCTTCAAGATCAGGCTGGCATCGGGCAAAAGCCAGGCGCTCTCTTTTTGCTGATTGCCTGTCTTGGGTCTCTGACTGGCCATCTCATTGTTGAAAGCCAGCGCTTTGCGCTCTTTGCCGTCAGGCGCGGTGATGCGAAGTTCGGCCACGGGATTTGAGTAATCGTCGCTTTGCGTGGCGGGCTTCCCCCCGATCATCGTGAAATCGGGGTAAAAATTGGTGTAGGCGATTTGCCCTATGCCTTCAACATCAGCCGTTGAGTTCCGCTCAATTGTGACCTCTCGCGGCTGCCCGCCTCCCACTGGCTCGAAGCGCACGGTAATCTGTCTGGCGTTGCCGCGAGGCTCGAAGCTCGATTGAAAGAATCGATAGCCCCGGTAATCGAATGGTGCGTTCAGGTGGACAAGGGCTGCCTCTTCGGTCGCCCCGTCTCGTATCTTGACGAAGCTGAGCCAATCAATCGTATTCATCACGTCCAGCCCGGCTTCGGGTTTTATCAATTGCTGCTGAAGGTCGGTACATTCTACAGTGAAGGGCAGTTGGACATTACTCGCCTGTTCGCCTTCGATTTCGGTCGCAAACTTTGTGAAAGAATTGATGCTCTGCCCCGGTGCTATTTCCATTACGCCGCCTACTCCGTAGCGGCTCGTTAGGAAACCTCCTACGAAGATCGTCAGCAGGGCTACGTGTACGAAGTATGCCCCCAGCCGATTCCACAGATTTCGCTGTGCAAATACCGTTATCCGATCACCATCCCGGTTTATGCGAGCGCGCAGCCCGCGTCCCGACCAGACTTTTGCAACGCTTTCGGCGACTCTCTCAGAAGAGTCATTCATCTGCGTAGTACTGCTAAACATCTGTGCGCGGATGAACTGAGGCGAAGCCAGCAATTTGGGGTCGCGAAAATATCGCCAGGCGGTGGGGAATCGGTCTATGGAAGAGAGAATAATATTCAGGGCTGTGACAGCAAGCAGCAGTGTGAAATACCAGGAATGATAAATATCAAAAAAATCGAGTTTGCTGTAAAGGAGCCTCTGAGAAGGAGTAAGGCTCTCGTAGTATTCGCGAAAGCCCTGCACGTTTTGTTGCACTATGATCATACCGATTATGCAGCAGACCAGCAGCAACATCAGCATTATGAGACCGAAGCGCACCGAACTGAGCATGTGGAATACACGGTCAATGACCGAGGCTTCATTCTTCGCGCCCATCTCATCTGCCGGTTTTCGGTCTGCTGGAAACGGTCCGTCGGATTGAATCGAATTTCTCAAGGTTGCCATTTTCTTGTACCCCTCGTTTGGCCGAACTGATGATACTTTCTGAGGCAAAGCGTTATAATCTGTCCGGCTCAATAACCTGTCGCAATTCTCGTTCACAAAGTTATTGGGGGTGGTCAAATTGCGTAGACGTCTGCTCGGAGTGTCTGTTTCTCATTGAAAACAAATCACTTGATGGGTGTACGCGCTTGCAGGTCAGGTGTTAAGAGTTATTCCGGGTCAGCCTTTGACCGGAGCACGTGTCGAGAATTTTTCCGCAGAAGATTGCGAAGATATACCCAATTGGCAGACAGAGAAATAACGGGGAAGTGGCTGACAGCCTCAAAGTAGAGAGTGAGATCACAGGCTGTCAGCCCCAGACTGGGACCGGACTCCGCAAGGAGAGTGAAGGAGTCAAACGAACCATTCAGAGAGACCAGCCTCCCATTGCTCCTATCTGCTGTGAAGGGATCAATCCGATGGAGACCGGCCCCATTTCTGGAACCCTGATGCGAGAATACACCCTCAGAGATGGAGAATCAGTGCTTTGTGTCACTACCCGATGTGACAAAGAACCCTGATCGGCGGTCAGGAAATCGGGAGCCGGCTCCCAATATGGCTGGCTTCCGGGCCTTGGAAGGGTATAGCATACAGGTTTGCTACACGGGGGGAAGGCAAATCCGACCTGAGGCTCAGGCTCCAGAGACCAAAGGATCGAGGATGAAATAAAAAGAATAGTTTTACATATTGAAGTGAAACGAGGATTGCATGGATCGTAGCTGGCCCGCATTTCTTTTCGCTTTCAGGAGAGATTCTTATGGAAATAGTAATTGAAAGAGCCACGACCATTGATGATGAAGAAGCGATCATGCGCATACGGCAGCAGGTATTCGAGCGGGAGATGGGTATATCGGTCACTTATCTGAGCGCGCTCGAAAACCCGAACCACCTGCACCTGCTTGCCCGAGCGGGACGTAAGGGGGACGCCGTTGCTGCGCTCAGCGTAGTGGATACGAGTGGTAATCAGGCCCTGCACGAAAGTTTCGGAATGGCATTTGACCCCGATGCACGTGTGGCGCGTTATACCCAGCTTGCCGTACTCAAGCCGTTTAGAGGAATAAATGTGCCGCTGGCAATGATGCTTGAGGCTCATCACAGCTTTGTCGTCCCGGGCCGATTCGAATTCACCTGGTTGTTGTTCAACGCCGAGCGAGCCGGGCAATCACTGATGTCAAAATGGCTTGCGTTTGTGCCGGGCAATCTCGACTTTCTGTCAGAGTATGGGCGCAGCCGAGCCCTTGTAAGGGATGAGCGAGCGCCAAGGTCCGAACAGGCTATATTGGAAGCAGAGCAGGAGGTCGCAAAATCGAGAGATGCCTTTTCAGCCTCAGCGGCATCCTGGCGACGGCGGGCGAGCAGCATTTAGCCCAATATTTCAGATCATTTCATGTTGACTCAACAGGGGCGAAGGGCCACCCTCAGGGCAGCCCTTCGCTTTTTCTTAGTGCGCCCGGCAGGGCGCACTCACTTGAGGGTGAAAGTCCCTTACGAACCCGGCAGGGGGAATAGATGATCCGAGGAATAAGAAGGACTTTGGTAAACTATTCGCATGACAATCGAACAAATCAACAATCTCAAACCTGCAAGACTCCGCGCCTTGACCCGCATGACGACAAACGCCCTTCAACAATTGTTGTCTACTACCGTGCCGGTCTTGGTTCATCTCCGTCAACAGGCCAAACTTCTTCGCCCTGATCGCAAACGCGCTCTCGGTGGCGGTAGAAAACCCAAACTCACTCCTTCTCAGGAGGTCTTGCTCGTTCTCATCTACCTGCGTCACAACCTCGCTCACGCGCGTTGTCGCAGCGTTGTTTGGTGTTAGCGCCGACACCTCCGAGAATCTCTTTCACGAGATTGTCCCCTTGCTCAGAGAACTCTTTCCCTCCAATCGCTTTGAGGCACAGAAGAGGTTTCGAGGTCAGGAACCGAGCCTCAAAATCCAAGAGATTGACCGAATTCTCATCGACAGTTTTGAGACGCCAATACCCCGCCCCTCCAATTATGAACGTCAAAAACGGGTATATTCTGGTAAAAAGAAATGCCACACGCTCAAGAGCCAAGTAGAGAGTGATCGAAAGGGAGAAGTGCTGGGTATCAGTGGAGGGCATCGCGGGCCAGCATCGGATAAGCGAGTATATGAAGCCAGTGGAGTGGGGGAGAAATATCGAGAAGCGAGCAAGCAAGGGGATTTGGGATATCAGGGCACAGAGGGAATCGAAGTACCACACAAGAAGCCGAAAGGAGGTGAGCTAAGTGATGATGAGCGAGAGGAGAATCGAGCGAAGGCGCGAGTGAGGGTACATGTAGAACACGGCATAAGAAGAGTGAAAGGATTCAAGATCATGAGAGAGAAGTATCGGCTGGCAATGGGGTTGTTCCCGATGGTAGCGTCGGCAGTAGTCGGATTGGTACATCTCAACCGAATCCTTATGTAAGCAGACTGCAAAGGGTGAAGTGTGCCCATCTGACGGTGGGCCGCCCAAGCACGCTTCATTTTTTATTTATCGGATCATCTATTTAGTCTGTCGCGCTGGTCTGGCATATACCTCTTCTCTTCTATATTCCCGCGCCCTGCGAGCCTTCCTTCAGAATTAAAATATACTGGATTTTAAGTCTTCTGGTTATTTCCCCCGCCTGCGATGAGTACAAACGTGTGGTGCATTGCCCCTGATGCACATTGGCGTATGGCTCTCTCTGCCTCTTTATCCGTGCTGAAAAAAATGTGATTTGAAGTAATTATTGTTTCATTATAGAATGCCTCCGTTGTTTGGATTACATTTCATATGCAAAAGGAGGATAGATAAGAATGCTTAAGGGTAAGAAGCCGAACTTTCTGATTTTCATGGTAGATGAAGAGCGTTACCCCCCGGTCTATGAGACTGAGGCCGTAAAAGCATTTCGCAAAAAGAACCTTAAGGCGCAAGAGGCCATGCGCAAGGAGGGGATAGAGTTTCACAGGCATTATGCCGCTGCTACAGCCTGTTCCCCAAGTCGGGCCTCGTTTTATACGGGCCAGTATCCTTCGCTGCATGGGGTCTCTCAGACGACCGGCGCTGCCAAGGGTTCCTTTGACCCGGACGTATTCTGGCTGGACGCCAGCAGCGTGCCCACGATGGGGGATTACTTCCGCGCCGCCGGGTATCGCACCTTCTATAAAGGAAAGTGGCACGTCTCACACGCCGACATCATTCTTCCGGGAAGTCATGACGCGCTTGAAAGCTATGAAGTGTTTACAGGCAAGAACGGAAAGATAGTTCCCCGGCCGGTCCCGCGCATCATAGACCTCTATCTAAGCGCCAACCGGCTTAATGATTATGGATTCACCGGATGGATAGGCCCCGAGCCGCACGGGAACTTACAGCAAAACTGCGGGACAAACCGTGACCCGGGGTTTGCAAAACAGACCTTACAAGTTCTTGACGAACTCGAAGCCGAGCATAAGAAAGCCGGGCCGGAAGCGAGCCCCTGGCTCATCGTCAACTCATTCGTCAACCCTCATGACCTCGTCCTGTTCGGGCTGGCATGGGAGAGATTTGGATATCCCTACACAAGGGGAGTTGTCCCCGATATCCCGCCTCCGCCTACCGAAGGTGAAAAGCTTGACACCAAGCCTCGCTGTCAGCAGAGCTATGTTGACACTTATCCTAAAATGCTCATGCCGCAGCCTACCGTCGAGATTTATCGCCAGTTTTACTACTACCTCCAAAAGGAAGTGGATCGCCACATCTCGACAGTTTTCAAGAGGCTGCAAAACTCTGATTTCTATGAAAACACGATTGTGATTTTTACCTCTGATCATGGCGAGATGCTGGGCGCTCACGGCAATATGCACCAGAAATGGCATTCCGCATACGAAGAGGCGGTACACGTACCGTTGATAATCTCTAATCCCTTACTTTTTAAAGAGCCTCGGTCCACTGAGATGTTAACCAGTCATGTGGATGTTATACCGACGCTTTTGGGACTTGCCGGAATCGACCTCAAGAGGGTTCAGAAGATATTGAGAGACGATCATAACGAGGTCAGACGCCTTGTAGGGCGTGACCTCTCACCTGTTGTCACGGGCAAAGCAGGTGCCGACCGTAACGGCGCGCCGCTTTATTTCATGACTGATGACGAGCCGAGTAAGGGTTTGAACCAGACAAACCCGCTCACCGGGAAGCCTTATGATGCGGTCATCGAGCCGGACCATTTAGAATCGGTCTTTGCTGTTCTTCCGACAGCCGAAGGCGGGCAACTCTGGAAGTATACCCGCTACTTTGACAATCCACAGTTCTGGTCCTCCCCGTTTCAGTCCGACACTGTGACCGTCAAGGGCAAGACCATCACAAAGACCAAACCTGTTAAACCTGAATTCGAGATGTACAACGTCACCGAGGACCCTCTCGAAGAGGACAATCTGGCCAGGCGATCACGTAAATCTCCCGAACTCAAAAAGGTGCAGGAAGAACTCGAAGAAATGCTCAAGCGGCAACGAGAGCGAAAGAGAATATACCCGGAGCCTTTCAAAAAATATGTTCAGGATGTGATAGCGTCCGACTGATTCATGAAAGGAAATGAAATTAGGCCACGGGTGAGCGCGAATGCGACGGATTAATACGGAATAGACATTATTTGACCTGATCCGCGAAAATCCGCCCGATCCGCGTTCATCCGTGGCCTATTCCGATCCGCCTTTCATCCAAGCTCAAATGCACCGATCTCTTGCGGGGTGATTGGGCTCTCTATTTTCACTGCTCCAATTCTGCGCGGTCCCATTTTGCGAGTTTTGCCCCTGCTTCGTATGTGCTTTCGAGAAATTCCATCAATGCAGTTTCGGGTGAGGCCGCATTACGGACATCGTTATAAGTCAGGATAAACTCTTTCATGGTCTCGCTGTAGTAAGCCTCACCGGGGCGGACCGGCTCTCGATTTAGACCGGCAGGCTCAGGAGCAGTGTAAGAGTAAAAGGCCGGTTCGTGGAGTAAGCCATCCGAGTTATCGCGTTCAGCCGACCCTGAGCCGCGCACGCCCGGCCAGAAGCCGTGGCTGATCACCTCGTGCGAGTACGCTTCTCGCGTGATCAGGTCTACCCCTTCGCGCTCAGGCGCTCGCCGCCCCGAGAATCGCGTCACGGCCAGATCAAAACTCCCCCAGAAGAAATGTACGGGGCTGCATTTTCCTATGAATCGCGAGCGAAATCGTGTAAACACCTCATCTGTTCGCACAAGAATGCGCCAGAACCTGTTTGCATACTCGGGGTCGTAAGAGGCGTTCTGATGATCCTGCTCGAAAGGGATCGGGTTTTCTACTTCAACCGGAACCGGCCATATCTTTACCTCTATTTGCAGGTTGCCCAGTCTCTGCATGACCTCTTTATAAAAATCGGCCACGGAGCGGGGAACCAGCGCGATAGTTTCCGTAGCCCCGTCATTGCTCTTGATGAGAAGTCTATGGTCTATGAAGTCGAAATCAATTTCGAAGGACCGATCTTTATAGGGCATTGCCGAAGTCGTAAGCCCGCGCGCGGTCACATACAGCGGCACGTTCCACCAGTGGTTGACGAGCGGCGTTTGCGCCAGGCGAATCTTTCCGACTATCTGTGTCCACATGTGCAGCGTTGCATACGTATCCTGCCACTCAGCCAGTGGCAGCGCGGGCCATAAAGAATTACCCATGCCTGACGTCCCTCCTTGAGGCTATTATCTACCCGCATATTAGCACGAGAATGGTTGGGAACATAATTTCGAAATTCCGAATGATGGTCGGAATGGTTTAGAATAAAATCATGAAATTCAGAAGATTAGGAAATACAGAAGAGAAGCTTTCAGCCATAGGTCTCGGATGCATGGGCATGAATCATGGTTATGGTAAACCTGATGATCAGGAGTCTCTAGCCACAATGGAAAAGGCTCTCGATATCGGCGTCAACTTTTGGGACACCGCCGATGTGTATGCCGGTGGTAGAAATGAAACGCTGGTTTCAAGAGTGCTGAAGCCCAATCGCAGCAAGGTTTTTATCGCTACAAAATTTGGCTTTGTGACGGGCCCCGATGGCACATTTTCAGGTGTAGACGGTTCACCTGCCTATGTGAAAACCGCCGTCGAAGGCAGCCTGAGAAGGTTACAAACCGATGTGATTGATCTCTACTATCTGCATAGGATAGATCCGAACACTCCGATTGAAGAGACGGTCGGTGCGATGGCCGATCTGGTAAGAGAGGGCAAGGTGCGTTTTATAGGGTTATCGGAGGCTGCTCCTGCATCGATCCGCAAAGCTCATTCGGTGCATCCCATAAGCGCGCTCCAGAGCGAATACTCTCTGCTGACAAGAGAGGTTGAAGAAGAGATACTGCCGCTGTGCGCGTCGCTCGGCATCTCCTTTGTTCCATTCAGTCCGCTCGCTAGAGGTCTGATAACCAATACGGTTGATGTGAATTCTCTGGAAACCAATGATATGCGTAAATCACTCCCGCGTTATCAGGGCGAATATGCCGAGAACAACAAACGTCTTTCGGAGGGGTTTGCTGAGATAGCAAAAACGAAAGACTGCACTCCCGCGCAACTGGCTCTGGCGTGGGTACTGGCGCAGGGAGAAAACATCATACCGATTCCGGGAACCAAGCGAAGAAAATACCTGTTGGAAAATGCCTGTGCGGTTGATGTTGAATTAACGACCGCCGATTTCGGGCGTCTCGAAGAACTGCTGATCGCCTTTCCAAAAACCGGCGACCGATATAATGAAGCCCTGTACAAATTTGTGGACAGGGGTTGATTCCGCCTCTGTCACAGGTCTGGCTTTGGGACTGTCTCTGGCTTATCTCTTATTATCAACAACGAGCAGGCCGCGCTCGCAAGCGCCAGACCGGAGGCCACAAACATAACAAGCCGAAACCCGGCTACGAATGATTCGTCTATGGATCGTTCGATCTCCGTTTTTGTTCCCGCATCTATTTCATCCGGGACACGGGCTGCCGCAAGTCTTATAAGTTGATCTTCGAGCTTCTGTCTGAGTTCGGGAGTAAGATTGAAAGCCGTCAACCGCCTGTCAAGATTATGGTTGAAGGCCCCGAGCATAATAATGCCAAACACCGCGATTGCAAGGACCGCCGCTACGCGAGAGACCGCGTTATTCACCCCCGAAGCGATCCCTGCCTGTTCTTCACCTACCGCGTTCATCACCGTCGTCGTAAGCGGCGCAACGCTTATTGCCATTCCCAGCCCCATCACGACGACCGCCGGAAACCACATTGTCCAGTAGTTGCCGCCGATTGACGGCAGGGCAAAGAGCGCGAAACCGATTCCCGTTATGACAGGTCCGATTACGAGAGGCAGCCTCGCGCCGACTCGCCCCACAAGCCCGCCCGACCACCTGGACAAGAGAAACATGAGGAGGATGAACGGCAGCATGGCGGCCCCGGCACTCGTCGCCGTGTAGCCCTGCACCTGTATCAGATTCAAAGGAAGAAAGAAAAGCGCCCCGTTCAATGCGCTATAAAGAAAAAGCGTCAGCAGGTTTGCCCCGGAAAAATTGCGAGAGCGAAACAGATCGAGAGGGAGAAGGGGCGCTCGCCTTCGCGCCTCGATCACAAAAAATAACGCCAGCACCAGAAGCCCCATCAGGAGAGTTGCAATCACAAGGGGTTCTTTCCAACCTCTGTTTGATGATTCGATAAGGCCATAAATCAATCCGCCGAGCCCGATGGCCGCAAGCCCTGCCCCGGCCCAATCCGGCCCCGCTGTCGCCTTTGGATTCCGGCTCTCAGGCACGTGCCGGAACGTTATGATTAAGACTATCAAGGCAAGAGGAAGGTTGATAAAGAATACCCATCGCCAGGATGCATGCTCTATCAACCAGCCGCCAAGCACAGGCCCCGCAGCGGCCGTGATGGCCGTGAAGCCCGACCACGTACCTATGGCGCGGCCCCTGTCCTTCTCTCTGAACGAAGCGCTGATTATAGCGAGGCTTCCCGGCACTACGAGCGCGGAGCCTATCCCCTGCACCGCTCGCGCGAAAATCAACTGGCTCACATTTGGCGCAAAGCCGCACCAGGTTGAAGCCGCCGCGAAGAGAAATACGCCTGTCGCGTATACGCGCTTTCGCCCGTAAATGTCACCAAGCGAACCGCCGATCAGAAGCAGAGAAGCCAGTAAAAGTGCGTAGGATTCAACTACCCATTGCACGTCAACGGCCGTCGCATTTAGATTTGCCTGTAGCGCGGGGAGCGCTACATTGACAACCGTCCCATCGATAAAGGCCATGCTCGAGCCGAGAATAGTCGCGGCCAGAACCCACGGCCCGGATGCAGGTGAACAGGGGGCGCTGGCCTTCGGAGATAAAATCGCTCCCGCATCACAAGGTTGTTTGACGGTGATGCTCAACAGGGTTGTCCTTCCGACTGACCTTTCTCTCTGATGCGTCAGCCAGGAGTAAGAGTTTCAAAGGAAGGTTCAATACTCGGCGAAAGCATCATCCGGGTAACAATACAACCATCGCTCCCCCGGCTCTGCCGAGGCGATCACCGGATGCTTCTCGGCTCGCGCGTGTCGGCTTGCGTGCTGGTTAGGTGAACTGTCGCAGCACAACGTCTTTTCGCACTCCTGACAGGTCCGCAGGTGGACCCATCGCGCGCCTATCTTCACGCACTCTTCGCACTCATGACGCTTCGCGTGTTTGACATCGGTAAGCGCATCTATATGAGAACAGATTTGATCGGGCACAGCTTCCTCCTTTTATTCGTGCAGCACTCGATGTACAAAGGCGACGGCGATTGATCCCTCGCCGACGGCTGACGCCACGCGCTTGATGCTCCCACCACGCACGTCGCCGACGGCAAAGACTCCGGGCAGGCTGGTTTCGAGCAGATAGGGCGGTCGGGGAAGGGGCCAGGCGGCGGCGACCAGATCGTCGTGCGACAGGTCAGGTCCAGTCTTTATAAAGCCGTTCGCATCTAGTGCCAGGCATCCGTCCAGCCAGTGTGTGTTGGGAATTGCGCCCGCCATTATAAAGATGTGGCTTAAATCGCGGGTCTGGGTCTCCCCCGTATGATTGTTGCGCCAGCAGACGCGTTCCAGATGGCCGTTTCCTTCAAGAGATGTGATCTCTGTTTGGGAAAGCAGGGTTATTGCCGGATTGTCTTCGATCCGACGAATCAGATAACGCGACATCGAATCGGCCAGGCCATCCGACCTGACAAGCAGATGTACGCGTCTGGCGGTTTGAGAGAGAAATACCGCCGCTTGTCCTGCCGAATTGCCTCCGCCTACGACTACTACCTCTTCCCCCTTGCATAGCTGCGCCTCGATGAATGTTGCGCCGTAATACACTCCCGCGCCTTCAAACTGAGACAGGTTATCGAGCGACAACCTGCGATACTCTGCGCCGGTTGCGATGATAATCGCGCGAGCGGGCACGCGGGGGCCGTTGTCTATCTCGATTGTGTAGGGCCTTCTTTCGCATTTCAATTCCTTAGCCCCTCTGGCGATAATCACCTGCGCCCCGAATTTTTGCGCCTGTGTATAAGCCCGAGCGGCGAGTTCCTGACCAGACACGCCCGTGGGAAATCCAAGATAATTTTCGATCTTCGAACTGGAACCGGCCTGCCCCCCCGGCGAGTCGGCTTCAAGTACGAGGACATCCAGCCCTTCCGACGCGCCGTAGACAGCCGCCGCCAACCCCGAAGGACCGGCCCCGACAATCACAAGGTCGCGGACATGTGTCTGGTCAATCGCGTCGTTAAAACCGAGGCAGTCGGCGATCTGCTGGTTGGTCGGGTTGCGAAGTACGACTTCGCCTCGACAGATCAAAACCGGCACGTCCTCAACGCCTACGTGGAAGTGGTCCAGCAAGGCTTGAACGCCTGTATCAACGTCAAGATCGACAAACGAGTAGGGATGGCCGTTGCGCGTAAGAAACTCTTTTATGCGAAGCGTCCCCGCGCAATGGACCGAACCGACCAGCACTACATCTCCGAATCCGCGCGCTATCAATTCCACCCTGCGAAGGATAAAAGCCCGCATCAAAATATCGCTCAACTCGCTGTCGGTCTGGACGAGCCCGAGCAACTGTTCGCGATCAACTTCGATCACTTCGCCCGAGTCACCCGCCTGAATGCGAGCCAACCCGCGCCGACCCGAAAGCAGGTTAACTTCTCCGGTAAACATGCCGGGGCCATATGAGAGAACGAGTTCCTCGATTTCGCAAGAGAATCGGACGATGTCGATCCGGCCTTCGATGACGACAAAGAACCGCGTGGCCTGTTCACCCGCTTCAGAAAGGACCTCGCCTGGCTCAATCTTCCGCTTGCGGCCATGTTTTGCGATCCGCGCGATCTGAGCCGGTGTCAAAGTCGGAGACATCTCTTCGGCGCGCGAAGGTCCTGTCGGTAATAGTGGAGTCATATCAGCCATGGCAAAAAGTGTATCACCTCCGTCATCGGTTTGTAATCCGTATCCTCCGACCGCAACACAGGCTTCGTTCAAACTCATTTGTCCCGATCTCTTGCGGTTTGATATGGCTTTGCAAGCGTCGCCATCACCTCAGTCAAACTACACTATGCAGTATCGACGCAAGAAAAAAAATCCCGAGATCGAATGGTTTTTTCCTACCACGATTGAGGTATCTGAAAATCGAGTGCCCATATACCGGCACCGGCAGTTGGCACCTGCCAAAATCCCGGCAGTTGAGCTGACCATCAATTCGTATTGATAAGCCCCGTCAAACCTTATTAACCCTGTTACTTCAACGCTTTAGGTGGCCACGCGCAGGCGCGGAAGGGGTGTGGCAAAGCATTTGCCCAATAGCCCCCTGTCACGGGGAAGTGACAACAAACAGGGTTAGCGAAAATCAAGTGAGGTATTAATGATGACTTGCGCGCGCATGGCAAAAACGATTGTCATCAGGCAATGCGACAGTTGCAACAGACAGATGTCTGCAACAGACAACTTTTGTCGCCTGTGCGGCGCTCATCAAAGCGACAAACCTGTGACAGCAATAAATAATCCCGGCGGTAGTGATTTCGAAACCAGGACCTTGCAAAGCGATTTGCAGATACATCAATCGCTCTCCGGTCTGCTTCTTAACGCGCTCAACCGCGATGTGGCAAGTAAAACCGCGTCGCTTCGCCTTAATCGATTTGGAGGAATTGCTCTCGCTCTGCTTGTAGCCGTTCCTATGTGGCTGCTGATTATTCTGCTGTCGCCTCTTGATGCATATATGTCGGCAAGGACTGCTTCGAGACAGATCGACATTCAGTAAGGGCTGAGCTTCAAGCTGGCGGGCGCGCTCGACAAGCCGTTCGAGATGCTGATTGCTCGGATGAAAACTCAAACATCAACTGACTCAAATGGAGTAACTATGAAACCCACAAAAAGTCGTATTGGAAAGATAGCAATTCCGGCTCTGATTCTTATAGCGGGCGCGTCCGCGTGGTGGTTTTTTCTGCGTGGACCTGCTCGGCCCGAAGGGATTATTACACTTAGCGGTCGCATTGAGAGCGACGACGCGGCAGTGGCTGCAAAAACACAGGGACGCATCCGGGAAATAACCGTGCGGGAAGGCGACCCGGTAAAGGCGGGTCAGGTAATCGCCGTTCTCGATGACGATCAGATCAAGGCAAGAGAGGCGCAAGAGCGTTCGGCCGTCGAACAATCAGAAGCAAGAGTTCTCGAAGCACAGCAGGCGATCAGCGTGCTCCAGGCGCAGCTTTCGCAGAGCCTGTTGACCGTGACTCAATCGCGGGCAGACGCACTTGGGCGCGTCAGCGAGGCTTCTGCGCAGGTAGCAGCTGCCGAAGCCTCGCTTGCTCAGGCTCGCGCAAAATATGAGCAGGCAAAGTATGACAGGGAACGCTTCACCGCGCTTGCTCGTCAGGGTGTTGTCTCGGATCGAGAAGGGAGGCAGGCAACCACCGTTGCTGAAACGCAGGTAGCCGCGGTTGCAGCCGCCGAGCGTCAGGTTGAGGCTGCGCGCGGGGTGCTTGTAGCGGCAAGGGCCAATCTTGAGAACCCGGCAATTCATGCGGCCGAAGCCGCCACTATCGAACAACAAATTCGCCAGGCGCAATCTGTCGTCGCATCCGCTCAGGCCGAAGCCGATCAGGCTCGCGCGCGGCTTCAGGAGGCCGAGGCAAATCGCCGGGATTTGCAGATCACCGCTCCCTTTGATGGTGTGGTCGCCACTCGCGCAGCAGAGCCGGGTGAAGTAGTCGCAGCAGGGGCTCCTATATTGACGCTGATAGATTTCAATCAAGTCTACCTGCGAGGCTTTATCCCCGAAGGCGAGATAGGTCGCGTTCGCGTGGGTCAATCGGCGAGGGTCTATCTTGACTCGAATTCGAGACAGCCGCTTGACGCCGTTGTCTCTCGCATTGACCCGCAAGCCTCCTTTACGCCTGAGAATACATATTTTCGTGATGATCGAGTAAAACAGGTGGTCGGCGTAAAACTTCAACTCAAGAGCCCGCAAGGCTTTGCCAAACCAGGAATGCCCGCCGACGGTGAGGTGCTGACTATCGGCGACCAGTGGGTCGAAACTGCAAGAAAGTAAATGGAGGTAGATGATGAACGCAGTACAGAGTTCTACCAGCGAGGTGTTTGATTCGCGTTCTCTACCATCGACAGGCAAGAAACTCGAATTAGAAAACGGGTCTGGGTTTGCCATAACTATTCGCAATTTGCGGAAAGAATACGGCGGTGTCGAAGCCGTGCGCGGTATCGACCTTGAGGTTAAGCGGGGAGAAATCTTTGGCTTGATCGGACCCGACGGAGCCGGGAAGACATCCGTATTTCAAATCCTTGGCGGCGTAATGCAGGCGACAGGTGGCGAGGCTATCGTCTTCGGCCACAAGTCACGCGATGCCAGAGACAAGATCGGCTACCTGACGCAAAGCTTCAGCCTTTACCCCGATCTGAGCGTGAGCGAAAACCTCCGCTACATGGGCGAGCTTCGACGGCTGGAAGTCGGAGAGATCAAGAGGCGCGGAGATCGCTATCTGAAGCTGTTTGATATGGACAGGTTCAGGGACCGCCTCGCGGGAAGGTTGAGCGGCGGGATGAAACAGAAACTCGCGCTCGCCTGCGCGCTGATTACCGAGCCTCGTCTCCTTCTGCTCGATGAGCCGACTACAGGCGTTGATCCCGTATCGCGGCGCGAATTCTGGGGAACGCTCGCGGGCCTTTCAAACGAGGGGATGACGATAATAGTTGCGACCCCCTATCTTGATGAGGCCGAGCGATGTCACAGAGTCGCGCTGATGTATGACGGGCAGATTCGTCAAATCGGAACTCCCGATCAACTCCGCCGCAGTCAGGGGCTTGATCGAATGGAGATTCGCGCAACCGACCTCGGTCGAGCCGAGGAGGTTCTTAGTGAAACGACGGGGATTTCCGATGTGCAGCGATTCGGCGACCGGCTCGACCTGATGGTGAGAGACACGAAAATTGCCGAGCAGATGACACGCGCTGCGCTCGCCAATAATGGTATCGGGGTCGAAGATGTGCGCGTGGCAGCCCCTACGCTTGAGAACACTTTTGTATCGGTCCTGCGCGAAATGGGTGGCGAAATGAAGACGCCCGGGTACCCGTTTATTCGAGAGTTTCGCGAGCGGGATGAGGACGCCATCGCAATCGGCGCAAAAGACTTGAAAAAATCGTTTGGAAGTTTTCACGCGGTAAAGGGCATAAACATCGAGGTTCGTTACGGCGAAATCTACGGGTTGCTTGGCGCAAACGGGGCGGGGAAGACCACTACGATAAAGATGCTCTGCGGGCTTATTTCGCCTTCGAGCGGGGCAATGGAACTAGCAGGCGAGCATGGAAGTCTGCGCTCGGCCTTTGTTCGTCAGCGCATCGGTTATATGTCTCAAAAATTCTCGCTCTACGATGATCTGACCATAGATGAAAACCTGAACTTCTTTGCGGGAGTGTACGGAATCCCGGCTGACCAGCGCGAAAAGAAGAAGCGGTGGGTACTGGAATTCTCCGGCCTCGGCAACCGGGGCAATACGGTCACGGGTGCGCTGCCGGGTGGATGGAAACAGCGCGTAGCCTTTGGCGCGGCTATCATGCACGAGCCGAGTGTTGTCTTTCTTGACGAACCGACATCGGGCGTTGATCCGCTTGCACGACGCGCTTTCTGGAAGATGATCAACACGCTGGCAGATCGAGGGGTGGCTATCCTTGTGACCACGCATTACCTCGAAGAAGCCGAGCAATGCAACAGGCTGGGTCTGATGGTCGCTGGCGAATTGATCGCCGAAGGAGCGCCTTCTGAGGTAAAGGCCGCGCAACGGGGCCACCTCATAGAGTTGATCACAGACCACCCGCAACGGGCTGCGAATCTGCTGGAAGCCGAAATGGAAAGATGGCGCGTCGCGCTGTTTGGTGATCGCCTGCACGTCATTTTGGATACGGACGTATTGACAGGCATACGGCAACTGACGAGCCGCCTGGAAGGGGAAGGCATTCGGGTGATGAAGGCCTATGAAGAGCGGTTTTCGCTCGAAGATGTATTTATCGCCACGGTTGAACAGGCGCGCAAGGAAGGCAAAAGCGCTTCGGAAGATTGAGGGAAAGACTATGAAACGCATTATCGCGCAGGCGCGCAAGGAATTGACGCAGGTATCTCGCGACCGGCTGACTGTTGCCCTGGCCCTGTTGCTGCCGCTCATTCTACTTGTGCTCTACGGCAAGGCTATCGCTTTTTCAGTCACCGGGGTGACTGCCGTTGTTCAGGATTATGATGCTTCGCCCCGCTCACGAGAATATGTTGAAACGCTTGCCAATTCGATAACATTCCGCGTAGTGCCCCTGCCTGCGCATATGAATGCTGAACAGGCCCTGGCCGCCGAGGCAGCGCGAGTGGTTGTTATTATCCCTGCCGATTTCGGGCGCGACATCGCACGCGGAGGGCACGCGGAGGTGCAATGGCTGATAGATGCGACAGACACCAACACGGCAAACATACTGCGCGGCAACGCCTCTGCCATAACTCAGGCTTTTTCTCAAAAGCTCGGGGCCAATGAATCACTGGTTAAACCCGCGATCAAAGCGGAGACGCGGCACTGGTTCAATCCCGGTCTCGATACAGACAAATATATCGGGCCGGGTGTGATCGCTCTCGTTCTGGCACTCTTTCCGCCGCTGCTGGCCGCGCTTGCGATGTCGCGCGAGACAGAGCAAAAGACTATCCTACAGGTGTATGTCTCAAGCATCACGGCACACGAATACCTGCTGGGAAAGACCTTCGCATACTTCATAATCGCGCTGGCCGAGTGGGTGCTTGTGGTCACGTTCGGCATCAAGTTGTTTGGACTCAGTTTCGCCGGAGACATTACGCCTTTCATCATAGGCACGATAATCTACCTCTTCTGTTGCGTTAGTTTCGGAACGATGGCGGGCGCGGCCATGTCGGATCAGGCAAGCACCATTCAAGTCGTCGCGCTGGTTTGCTTCATGCTTTCGTTTCTGATCTCAGGCTTCATGTTCCCTCTTTCAAATATACCGGCAGGCATTCGCTGGATCGCCTATTTCGTACCCGCGCGCTACTACATCGAGATCGCGCGAGATGCCTTTGTGCGCGGAGGTTCCTGGTCGGGTGTGTGGCAGTCTGTAGCGGCGCTCGCGGTGTTGGGCGCAGGTTTTCTTTCATTGGCGTGGGTACGCATAAGAAGGATGCAGGTTGAATTATGAAAAGATTGATCGACAAAATTCGCGGGCTGCGCATCTTTGCGCTTATCATAAAGGAGTTGAGTCATATCAAGCGGGATCATCAGTTGATCTCGATGATGTTGATTCCGCCTACTGTACAACTCGTCATCTTTGGGCTTGCTTTGAACCCTGATGTTACGGGGCTCCGGCTGGGCGTTGTGGATCAAAGCCGCACCTCGGTGAGCCGCGACCTGATTTCCGCCTTTACCGAAAACAGATCGTTTCAGATAGAAGGCTATTTCGCTTCGCAGGAAGAATTGGGCCGAGAGTTAAGCGCGGGCAAACTGGATGCGGGGTTGATAATACCAACGGATTTTGACCGCCGTCGCGAGCGGCGCGAAACGGCGGAGGTACAGCTGCTGCTTGACGGGGTCAACTCAAACACAGCGGGGATTGCAGCCGGGTACGGCCAGCGCATAATCGCCTCGTTTAATCAAGGTGCGGCTGTAGGCTCCGGGCAGACATCGATTGGAGTCGCGTTGGGGCAGGGCTCGTCAGGGCCAGGCACATCAGGGGATGTAACGGCTCGTGTGGCGCTGCTTTTCAATCCCGGTATGGAGAGTTCGTGGTTCATGATGACTGGCGTGCTTGGCATCCTTCTCGTCCTGAACGGATCGCTGGTCGCGGCAGGTTCGATGGTAAAAGAAAAAGAGGTCGGGACGGTCGAGCAACTGCTGATGACTCCGGCGACGGCGGGCGAGATTACTGCGGCAAAGATGATGCCGATTTTTCTCCTGCTCTCTGCCGATGTGTTTTTAGCCGTAGCTGTAGGCTGGCTGGTCTTTGACGTGCCGGTTCGCGGCAGCCTCTTGCTGCTCTATTTGGCGGGGGCGCTTTGCGTACTTGCCGGGATTGGGCTGGGGACATTCCTGGCGACATTTTCGCGGTCACAGCAACAGGCGCAATTGATGAGTTTTTTCATCAATCCGCCGATAGCGATATTGTCGGGCGCGACTACTCCGATTGAAGCCATGCCGGACTGGATGCAACCATTAACGGTGATAAACCCTGTGCGACACTTCGCCACTATAGCGCGTGGAATAATGCTGAAAGGAGCAGGGGTAGAGACCCTGTACCCGAACCTTCTGGCGCTGCTCGGGTTCGCCGTCTTGCTGATGGCTATAAGCGCGTGGCGCTTTCGCAAACAGATGGGCTAGCGGTCAAGGGAGTGTGAGTGTTCCGGCTTACTGACCGGTCTCGCTCGATCCACGCTGCTGGAGCATTCGCACTTTCTCAAGCGTTATGAGCCCTTCCGTGACCATTAGCTCGATTTCGGGCAGCAGCGCAGAGATGTTTTCCGCGCTGTCAATTATCTCTACAATAATAGGCAGGTCTTCGGAAAGGCGAAGTATTCTCGCGGTATGTATCTGGCTGGCCGCACCATACCCCATCAATCCCCGCAGCATAGTCGCCCCGGCTATGCCTCGTTCTCTGGCCTTCAGGATTATTGCTTCATAGAGCGGTTTCCCCTCCCAACTGTCGGATTCGCCTATGAAAATGCGCAGAAGCTGTCCCTCTTCGAGAGTTTTCATTACTACCTCTCAGACTAAAAGGCCTGGGCCAGTCGAACTCCAACCCAGACGGCCGCAAGCCCCAGCAATACGCTGCCGAAAGCATTCAACGCCGCGAGCCAGACCTCGCCGTCGCGCAACATCGAAAAGGTTTCAAGCGAAAAACTTGAGAATGTCGTGTAGCCGCCAAGCACGCCCGTAAGCAACGCCACGCGCACGGCGGGAGAAACAAGATACCTTGTTTCAAATGATTCGGCGAGAAAACCTATAATAAAGCTTCCCGATACGTTGATGATCAGATTTGCATAAGGAAAGGTCGGCTCTTTGATCAACGAATAGATGAAGCTTGAAAAGAAATATCTGAGCCCGGTTCCAAAAGCTCCACCAAGCAGCAACAAAGATATCTTCAGCATTGATTTGATTTAGTTGAACAGCGATTGATGAATCGTGAATCGTGAATGGTGATTCGTGAGATAAGCGATGCGACCTTAAACGGCCATCGGCCCGAAGATCACGCATCACGCATCACGCATCACGATTCACTGTACGAGCAACGCATCGCCAAGCTCTTCAAGTTCAACGGGGCGGTATCCAAGCATATCGCCTTCCAGATAGATTTCAATAACCGAGGCTTCGCTGAATCGTCCGCCAATAAGGGCCTCCGAAAGTGGGTCTTCGACATATTTTTGAAGCGCTCGACGAAGCGGGCGGGCGCCGTAGCTGCGATCCGTACATGTCTGATCGACAATCCACTGGCGGGCATCTTCGGTCATCTGCACCTGAAGCTTGCGTCGGATCAATGTGCGGTTGAGCTGGGCTATCAAGAGGCCCACGATTTCGAACAGATCGGAATCGGTAAGCGGCTCGAAAACGATGATCTCATCAAGCCTGTTTATGAATTCCGGGTTGAACGTCTGCTTGACCGCCTGCATCACGCCTTCTTCAACGGTCGATTGTTGAGACCGCTGCGCCGCCTGGAACCCGAGATGCCCGCGCTTTTGTATAAAGCGCGCGCCTATGTTTGAAGTCATGATCAGGATGGTGTTTTTAAAATCAATCGAATTGCCGAGCGAATCGGTCAATGTTCCGTCTTCAAGCACCTGAAGCAGAATATTGAAGAGGTCGGGGTGTGCCTTTTCGATCTCGTCAAGCAGCAGGACCGAGTAGGGGTTTCGCTTGATCTTTTCGGTCATCTGCCCGCCTTCTTCGTGGCCTACGTAGCCGGGCGGGCTGCCGATGAGCTTTGACACGGCGTGCTTTTCCATGTACTCAGACATGTCGAAGCGGATAAGAGCGCGTTCGGACCCGAAGAGGAATTCCGCGAGCGATCTGGCAACCTCGGTTTTGCCTACGCCCGTGGGGCCGAGGAAGAGGAAAGAGCCCACGGGCCGGTTCGGATTCTTCAGCCCAGCGCGGGAGCGGCGAATCGCACGCGAAAGCGCCGAAATTGCGCGGTCCTGACTGATGATACGTTTGTGCAGTTCCTCTTCCGTACGCAGCAGCTTTGCCGTCTCTTCTTCTTTTAGCGAGGTCAAAGGAATTCCTGTCCAGCGCGAAATCACCTCTTCAACATCTTCGCGGCCTACCTCCGAGGGCAGTCCCTCGTCGATATTGTAAGACTCGCGCAAGATCGCAAGCCTGCCAAGTTCTTCCTGCTCTTTCTGCTTGAAGAACTTTGCGCGCTCGTAATCGCGTTCGGCTGTGGCGCGCTCGAAATTCGCCGTATGGCGGCGCAATCGGCCTTCGCTGTCGATAATATCGGGCGGCATGTGAGCTTCGCGCAACTTCACTCTCGCACCTGCTTCGTCGAGCACATCGATGGCCTTGTCGGGCAGGAATCGATCCGAAATATAGCGGGATGATTGAAAGACGGCGGCCTCAAGGGCCTCTTGTGTGTATCGCACCTGATGGAAAGCCTCGTATCTTTCCTTTACCCCTTCAAGTATCTTTATGGTCTCTTCTTCGGTCGGAGCCGGAACCTTTACGGTCTGGAAGCGTCGTTCGAGCGAGCGATCTTTTTCGATGGTCTTTCGAAATTCCGTAGGCGTGGACGCGCCTATGCATTGAATCTCGCCGCGCGAGAGCGCCGGTTTCAAGATATTGGCGGCATCAAGCGACCCTTCGGCCGATCCTGCGCCTACCAGGGTGTGCAATTCGTCTATGAAGACGATGTAATGCGGGTTGTCGATCAACTCGCGCATTATAGTCTTCAGCCGTTCTTCGAACTGACCCCGGTATTTAGTCCCGGCTACGATAAGCGACAGGTCGAGCGCAAGCAGCCTTTTGTCGCGAAGAAAAGGAGGCACATCGCCTGTGACAATCCTCTGAGCCAGCCCTTCTATGATTGCGGTCTTTCCGACACCCGGTTCGCCAATCAGCACGGGATTATTCTTTGTACGGCGGCAAAGAATCTGAATCAGGCGCTCGATTTCAAATTCGCGACCGATGAGCGGGTCAAGCTGATCGGCGACGGCGGCTTCGGTAAGATCGCGGCTGAATTCGGCAAGGTGCGGGACCTCTTTTTTATGAGCTATCGCGCGTTCATTGTGCTGAGCGCGCAAGAGGTCTTCGCGTATTTGAGAAAGGCGCAGCCCTCGCTCATATAGAATGGTCGCGGCAGGCGATTTCTCTTCGCGCAGAATGCCCAGAAGCAGATGTTCCGTTCCAATGTAGCGATGTTGCAATCGCTCGCTTTCATCCGCGGCGTAACTGAGTACGCGCTTCGCGCTCTGAGACAGAGGCAGATCAACCGAAGCAGAGACCTTTTCGCGCAACACCGTGCGGCCTTCGATCTCCTTGCGGATCGATTCTACTGTAGAGTGTGGAGAGCGGAAGAATTTCTGAGCTAACTGTTTGTCTTCGCGAAGCAGACCGAGCAGAATATGCTCGGCCTCGATGGCGTGCGCCCCGAACTGGCTTGCTTCATATCTGGCGAAGAAGATTACGCGGCGCGCTTTCTCGGTATATCGTTCGAACATGTTTGGCTTCCAATATTGAATTCAACCGTCACGCAACCGACCATCCTCAAGGTGCAGCACACGGTCGCAAATAGAAGCTAAACGTTCGTTGTGGGTCACAATCACCGATGTCAGCCCTTGCGATCTATGAATCTCCTTGAGCAGGTTATGAATGCTTTCACTGGTTTTGCTGTCGAGATCACCCGTCGGCTCGTCCGCCAGCAATACTTTGGGCCCGGCTACCAGCGCCCTTGCCAGCGCCACCCGCGCCTGTTCACCCCCTGAAAGCTCGCCCGGACGATGCGTTGCCCTGTCGGCAAGGCCGACGCTTGCGAGCATATTTTCGGCGCGACGGCTGGCTGCTCGATGTGAACTCCTTGAGATCAGCAGCGGCATCATCGCATTTTCAAGAGCGGTGAATTCTGGCAGCAGATGGTGAAATTGGAAAATGAACCCAATCTCCTTATTACGAAACCGAGCCAAGTCTACATCAGCGAGTTTGAAAATGTCAAACTCGCCCAGTTTGACGATTCCGTCATCCGGCTTATCCAATCCACCTAAGATGTGCAATAAGGTCGATTTTCCAGCGCCCGACGGACCGACTATCGCAACCATCTCTCCTTCGGCCAATTCCAGGCTCAATCCCTCAAACACAACCACTCGATTTTGACCCGATTTATATACCTTTGCTATGCGTTCGGCGCTTAAAAAGGGCCGGAGTTTTGCCGGGGGCCGGTTAATATCGTCCGCTACGTCATTGCCCGACAGACGGTTCCCGTCTCCTGCTTCATCCCCGGCCCCCGACCCCTGGCCCCCGACCCCCGATTTACTCATAGCGAAGTCCCTCCACCGGGTTCAACCGGGCCGCGCTCCACGAAGGATAGACGGTTGATAGAAAGCTTATCAGGAGCGTGACGGAGGCTACTATAAGGATGTCGCCTGCGCTTGTGTGAAAAGGCAGATAATCGAGCGCATAAGCGCCGGGCGGAAGCTTGATCAATTGCCTGGCATTTGCAAAATAGGAAAAGCCCCAGCCAACGGCGATGCCGATGATTATCCCGGTCACGCCTATGAGCAATCCCTGAATCATGAACAGAAACATCACGCTGCGACTGGTAGCACCCATCGATTTCAAGATGGCGATGTCGCGGTGTTTCTCCATCACGATCATAATCAGGACCGTGATAATGTTGAGCGCGGCAATGCCTATCACGATAAGGAGCGCGATGCCTGTCAGCAGTTTTTCATAACTGAGCGCCGTGTAAATGGGCGCGTTCAACTCCTGCCAGTCCTGCACTCTGTACTGGTCGCCCACCGCTTGCAAGACTTCGCGCCCGATCTCTTTTACGTTGTTGACATCGTCTACTTTGATTTGAACAAGCTCGGCCACGTCTTCTCTGCCTGAAAGCCGCTGTGCCGCCGCAAGCGATATGTATGCCCACGTAGCGTCGTAATCGCTCAGGCCGGATTGAAAAATGCCCGCTACCTTGAAATCGCGATAGCGCGGAGCCATGCCAACGGGTGTAAGATGCCCCTGCGGCGAGATTACCGTAGCGATGTCGCCTACACGCAGGCCAATTGTTTCGGCCAACTCGCTGCCTACGATCATGTTGTCAATCGTAGCGCCTGTTTCCTTGTCTGTTTCCGGCTGGCTGAGCGAGTGCGGGTCGCCCTCTTTTGTGAATTGGAAAACCTCGTTCGCCTCGCCTGGCGCGGTCATCTCTACGCCTTTCAATATAGCGCCATCCGTATTCTGGGTTCCCTGCAAAAGCACTCGTTGGTAGAGCGTGGCGTAAGCGCCTCGGATATGGGGCAGCGTATGAATCTGTTTTACAAGGTCCTGATAATTCTCGATTGAGCGCCCGTCCTTGCGCATAAGATTAAGGTGCGCGGTCCCGGATAGAATCTTTGTCTGAAAATCCTCGCGAAAGCCTGTCATCATCGCCAGCACGGTAATTAGAGAAGCGACGCCCGCCGCAACCGCCGCCACGGCAATGACCGTGATTACAGAGATCATTACCTGCTTGCGCTTGGCTCGCAGGTATCTGAGTGCGATGAAAAGTTCGTAAGGCATAGGCAGTGGTCGGTGGTCAGTGGTCAGTAGTTTCATTCTGCGAAACGACCGCCGTTGCTTTTGCCTCACTGTCGGCATGAATTTGCGCGCTGCCCGATTTTTCGGGCCGCATATGAGGGAAGAGAATTACATCGCGTATGGATTTCTGATCGGTCAAAACCATCACCAGACGATCTATGCCTATTCCTTCTCCGGCCGTCGGCGGCATCCCGAAAGAGAGGGCTCGAATATAATCGTCGTCAATGAGCATGGCTTCTTCGTCGCCTCGCTCGCGCAATTGCATCTGCGCCTCGAACCTCCGGCGCTGGTCCACGGGGTCATTGATCTCGCAGAACCCGTTTGCTATCTCCATCCCTGCGATGTAAAGCTCGAAGCGATCCACAAAGGCGGGATTCGCTTCGCTCTGCTTGGAGAGGGGAGAAAGCTCGGTTGGAAACTCCGTGATGAAAACGGGGTCCATCAGGTGAGGTTCGGCCACGTGCTCGAACACTTCGCCAAGCAGATAGCCGTAGCTGAGTGTTCTGAGATTTGAAATCTGAGATTTGAGACTCTCTATGTTTGACTCTTCGATAGCGTTGAGCATGCCTTCGGCGGTCGAAATCGCTTCGCGTGTCGGACGCGTATCGACATCGGGCCAGTAATGTATCACCGCGTCAGTCATGGTCAGTCTCGCCCACGGGCGTTTGAAGTTGATTTCGCGCTCGCCGTATTGGATTACCTCTTGTCCCCGCACCTTTTCCACGAGGTCCGCGATCAAGGTCTCGGTCATCTCGATCAGATTCTCATAATCAGAATAGGCTTCGTACCATTCAAGCATCGTGAATTCGGGATTGTGACGCGTAGACAACCCCTCGTTTCTAAAATTGCGGTTTATCTCGTAGACCTTCTCAAAGCCTGCGACGATCAGGCGCTTTAAATAAAGTTCGGGCGCGATGCGGGCGTAGAGCGGGATGTCGAGCGCGTTGTGATGTGTGATAAAGGGTCTTGCCGCCGCGCCCGTGGGCAGTGGCGTAAGCATAGGTGTTTCCACCTCTACATACCCGCGCTCATCAAAAAAACTCCGTATCCGGCGAATCACCTCTGCGCGCTTTTCAAACACCATCCGCACGTCGCGGTTAGCTATCAGATCGGCGTAACGCTGGCGATAGCGCGTCTCGATGTCGGCCAGCCCGTAATACTTGTCCGGCGGCGGCAAGAGCGCCTTCGCTAAGAATGTGAGCGAGTCGGCATGGATCGAAAGCTCGCCCGTGCGGGTGCGAAACAACCGCCCTTCGGTGCCGATTATGTCGCCCAGGTGAAGCAGTTTGAAAAGCGACCATGTGCGCTCGTCCACCTCGTTCGACTTGATGTAAATCTGCAATATTTCTCGCCCGTCCGTGAAGCGGATGAAAGCGGCCTTGCCCATCTTGTTGATGGCGTGAATGCGTCCGGCGGCTCGAACGCGAGGGCGCTCGGATTCGAGTTCTTCGGCGGATTTTGAGGAATATAATTCGACAAGACGACTAATCGTATGAGTGCGGTCGAACTTGTGTGAATAGGGGTCAAAGCCCAGTTGAATTATCTCTTCGAGCGAACGACGCCGCTCAAGTATTTGGTCGTTAAAATCTAATGGAAATAAGCTTCCAATACTCTCCTGCTTGTTTGACATCAAGCTCTCCAATACTTTTCTATTTTACGCTGCCTCCTAAAATAGTAGCAGATTATAGGGATACGACAAAAACAGTGTCAATCAGCCTGGTAATAGGGTTGTTACGGAATCAAGTAAAATGTAGGGGCAGGGCTTGTCCCTGCCCGGATCGCGCGTTAGCGCGATGATTGTCATTGGCCTTCGGCCAATCCGGGCAGGGACAAGCCCGCGCCGTGCGAAGAACATCATGCGCCAATCGCCCCTACATTACATGTCAAGCTACCTTGTAATAGTCCTGCTTGTGGTAGGATACGGGTTGATCAGACGACAGACATATATGCATTCACCCACTGAAAATCCTTCTACCAAAGCAACTTCAAAGGCCGGACCGAGCGCGGGGAAGTCTGCGTTTCTGGTAGCGGCTGGCATATTCCTGAGCCGAATCGCCGGGCTTGTCCGTGATCGCTTCTTTGCTCACTACTTCGGCAACTCCGATGCCGCCGATGCATTCAAGGCCGCATTCAGGATTCCAAACTTTCTTCAAAACCTGTTTGGCGAAGGGGTGCTTTCGGCTTCATTCATACCCGTTTATGCCGGGCTGCTCGCCCGCGACAACGAAGAAGAAGCGGGCCGCGTAGCCGGGGCGATTGCCTCGCTGCTCGCGCTCACGATGTCCTTTCTTGTGCTCGTGGGAGTGCTGGCCACGCCCTATTTGATCGACACAATCGCGCCCGGGTTTGAAGGCGAAAAACGGGAACTGACTATTCAACTGGTCAAGATATTATTTCCCGGCGCGGGATTGCTGGTATTTTCAGCTTGGTGTCTGGGAATCTTAAACAGCCATCATAAATTCTTTCTCTCATACGTAGCGCCGGTTATCTGGAACCTTGTGATGATCGCCTCGCTTGTGGGCTTTGGCGGTCGCATGACTCAGTATCCGCTGGCCGAAGCCGTCGCGTGGGGATCGGTTGTCGGAAGCGCACTACAGTTTGGAGTGCAGTTGCCGTTTGTCTTTAGCCTGATTAAAAGATTGCATTTTTCGCTCGGATTGCATCTGGCAAGCGTAAGAACCGTGATAAAGAATTTCGTGCCGGTCTTTTTCAGTCGCGGCGTCGTGCAGATAAGCGCATACGTTGACGCGCTGCTAGCAAGTCTGTTGCCTACGGGGGCGGTCGCTGCTTTGAGTTACGCGCAGACGCTCTACACGCTGCCGGTAAGCCTGTTTGGCATGGCCGTATCGGCTGCGGAACTTCCGGCGATGTCGCGGGCCGTTGGAAACCAGGAGGAGATAGCCGGATACCTTAAGCGCCGTTTGAATTCGGGGCTGCGGCAGATAGCCTTTTTCATAATCCCTTCGGCGATGGCCTTTCTCGCGCTTGGAGATGTAATCACCGCCGCGATCTATCAATCAGGCCGGTTCACACGCGATGATGTCATTTATGTCTGGGGAATTCTGGCAGGCTCGGCAGTCGGGTTGCTCGCGTCAACTCTGGGTCGCCTCTATGCCTCGACCTTTTACGCTCTGAGCGATACGCGCACTCCCCTGTATTTCGCCATCGTTCGCGTAGGCTTGACCATTGCGCTTGGTTATTTGCTTGCGATACCAGCGCCTGTCGCGTTTGGCATCGACCAGAGGTGGGGAGTGGCGGGACTGACGATTTCAGCCGGTATTGCCGGATGGGTTGAGTTCGCGCTGTTGCGCCGTTCGCTAAATCGGAAGATAGGAAAGACCGGGCTGCCGCCTGTATTTGTGTTCCGGCTCTGGACTGCGGCAGCGGTGGGCGCGGCGTTAGCGTGGGGAGTAAAGCTGGCCGTCGGGCCGCGTCATCCGATCATCGTCGCCGCTCTTGTCCTCGGGTCGTACGGCCTTCTATATTTTGGCATAACTGCCGCGATGAAGTTGCCCGAGGCTAAGTCGGTGGTAGGAAGATTCACCCGTCTGTTAAGGCGATGAGTATGAAAGAGAGGAGAATAGATGGCTAAGATTACGGTCAATGATATTGAGTTTGCTTATGATGAAGTGGGCGAACGTTCGAATCCCACTATCGTCTTTACTCACAGTTTGCTTTGGGCGCGCGATATGTTTTCAGAGGTCGTGGCTGAACTGGCAGATGGGTTTCACATCATCAATCTGGATCAGCATGGTCACGGCGAAAGCGGCCACCGCGCCACCTTGACGCTTGAGAACATGGCCGAAGATTGCAGCGCCCTGCTTGACGCACTTGATCTGAAATCGGTTCACTGGGCAGGGCTTTCAATGGGCGGAATGCTCGGCATGCGGCTGGCCCTCTCGCACCCGGAAAAGGTCAAATCTCTTACCTTGATGGATACCTCTTCGCGGCCTGAGATGGAAGAGCGGCGCGAGAATTATTTTCAACTCGCGGGGGCACTGCGGGCAGGCATGGCTGCTATGGTTGCCGATACGGTTTTGCAGTTTTACTTTGCGCCTTCTACCTACGCCGATCACCCGGAGTTGATTGCGGCCTACCGCGAAAAATTACAGGAAGACCGTGACCCGGAGGGCATCTATCAGGCCGCGCTCGCCGTCTTTAACAGAGATGATATAACGGACGAACTTGGCCGGATTTCTGTGCCCGCCCTTGTTATGGTCGGTGACAATGACATCGCGACACCGCTTGACCGATCCGAGTTGCTTGTCGAAAAAATACCAGATGCGCGACTCGTTATTATTCCGAATGCCGCGCATATGAGCGCCACGGAACAGCCCGCGCTTGTCGCTTCCGCAATCAGGGATTTTGTGACGGATGTCGAAGCAAAGTAAGCACGATGAGCGATTCGGTCCTGAAATTTTATGATGAGATGGCAGCAGAGTATCATCTGATCTTTGCTGACTGGCACAAGGGTGTTCAATGGCAGGCCGAGATACTTGATAAACTGATCCGGTCGCAGGTGAATGGCAGCGGGCTTTCATTGCTCGATTGTTCCTGCGGCATAGGAACCCAGGCCATTGGTCTGGCAAGTCGAGGCTATCTGGTCCACGCTACGGATTTGAGCCCTGCGGCAGTGGAGCGGGCAAGGCGTGAGGCTGATACGGCTGGCGTTTCAATCTCTTTTGATGTTTGTGATATGCGCGAGCTGACAAAGAGGGTCGATGGTTTATTTGATATAGTCATTTCCTGTGACAATTCCTTGCCTCATCTACTTGATGATGACGATCTGATTCTGGCGGTTAAGAATGTGGTAGACAAACTGCGCGGGGGCGGGCTGTTTCTGGCAAGCATACGCGACTATGACCGGCTTCGTGAAGAGAGGCCGCAGGCGACCCTCCCTCGTGCCTTCGATGATCCGCAGGGCAGGCGCATAGTCTTTCAGGTGTGGGATTGGGCGGAAGACGGTCGCTCGTATCAGGTTCGGCAATTCATCCTTACCGAGGTTGAAGGGGCGTGGAAGACCTCACACTTCACCACTCATTACAGAGCCCTGTCGCGTGAAGAGTTGAGCCGAATTCTCAGTCTAGCAGGTCTGTCAGATGTGAGATGGTATTTGCCCGATGAGAGCGGCTACTACCAGCCAATCGTCACCGCTCGCAAGTGAGTGTAAATGGGGACCATTCGTTCTCCTCAAAACTAAATCGAAATGCACAAGATTGTAACAAACGAAACTCCAAAGTAGGGTAAGTTGAAATAGGCCGGGACGGACGCGGATGCGGCGGATTTACGCGGATCTGACATTGTATGAGCTAATCCGTGAAAATCCGTCGCATCCGCGTCCGTCCCGACCTATTCCCATTGCCTCACTGTCAAATGAGCCTCTGACAAGATGGTGCAATAATTCAATCGGGCAAGACATGGATAGCCCTGATTCGTCTTCGATACCGGGCCAGCAGATAACTTATGAAAGTGCCTATCAGGTCATCGGGCGTGTTTCCGCTTCGGGTGACGACCCTGCCGATAAGGATGTTTGACGCGCCGTACCAGATGATATTCAACGCGCCCGGAGTCTCGTAATCGGTGCTGTGAAGCTTGGCCCACCCGGGGTTTCGCCCCTGAACCTTCTCGCTCGATACCATCAGCTTGAACTTCTTTAGATTCTTCTTGTCTCGCACAATCGCTTCGCGAAGAGAAGCGTTGCCCGAACAGATCACCTGTACCACTGTCTGCATATCGCTCTCCTTACGGGAATATGCCAAGCTCCGCGTAACAGGTAACTATCTTGTTGATCGCGTTGATAAAGGCGGCGGATCTTAGCGTCTCTATTCGCGGGTCTTCTTTCAGTATATCGCGAATCTGGCAATAGGCGTTGATCATCGTCTCTTCCAACCCGGAATTTACCAGATCAATCTCGTCCGCGCCGTGAGCTATGGTCTTCATTTCGTTTTCCGAAAGGCTCTTGCCGGTTGCCGTTTCGACCAGATGGATTATGTTTTCAAAAGTGGTCTGCTCGAACCGCTTGCCCATCCTGCCAAAGCGAACGTGCGAGAGGTTCTTTAACCATTCGAAGTAAGAGACCGTCACGCCCCCGGCATTCAGGAACATATCGGGTATCACGAGTACCCCTTTTTCAGACAGAATCTCTTCTGCGTTTGCGGTTGTTGGACCGTTGGCTGCCTCGGCAATGATCTTAGCCCTGACACGAGGGGCGTTCTCTCTTGTGATCTGGTTTTCAAGTGCCGCCGGTATCAGTATGTCGCAATCCAGTTCAAGCGCGTCGCGACTGTTGGCGAGGTTCTCCGCGCCTGGAAAATTGAGTATAGAGCCGGTCTCCTTGCGGTGCTTCACCACGGCCTCGAGGTCCAGGCCGTTCGGATTATGAATAGCGCCTTCGTACTCGGCCAGCCCCACAAGTGTGCAGCCGCCGTTCTGGCAGAATAGAGCGGCGTAATACCCCACATTGCCAAGCCCCTGAACCACGACCCGCTTGCCTTCAAGCCCCTTTGTGAGTCCAAGCTCGCGCATATCATCTTCAAATTCGCAGGCCTGTCGCAGACCATAAAAGACTCCGCGACCCGTCGCTTCGAGTCTTCCACGAATGCCGCCCTGCGAAATGTTCTTGCCCGTCACGCAGGCGAGCGCATCTATTTGCCCCGGATTGAACGCGGCATAGGTGTCTGCGATCCAGGCCATCTCTCTTGCCCCGGTTCCATAATCGGGCGCGGGAACGTCCACGCCCGGGCCTATGAAATTCTTCTTGATCAACTCGGCTGTATAGCGTCGTGTAATCTGCTCCAACTCTTCTACAGTGTAGTTCCTGGGGTTGATCCTGACCGCGCCTTTCGCCCCGCCAAAGGGCACATCAACTATCGCGCATTTGAAAGTCATCAGCGCCGCAAGCGCCTTCACTTCATCTTCATTAGCCTCTTCGATATAGCGAATTCCACCCTTGACCGGAAGCTTATGGTGAGAATGTTCGACTCGCCAGCCGGAGATTACTTCGAATCCCCGGCGTGTGCGTACGGGGAATTCAAAAAAGTATATGCTGTTGCATCTCTTTATCTGGTCGAGCAGGTCCTTGGGGTGCTGGGTGTGAGCTGCGGCTTTGTCAAAATAGTATATTACATTTTCAAAAAAGCTTCTCTTAAGATCGCCGGTACTCATTCAGTGCTCCTCTCGAATTGAGTTTTCTTGCCCGAATGCGAGCCGGGCAAGGGATTGAAGGCGTATACAGGCGAGTCCTTCCCGCCCGTATACGCCTGATTGTTACCTGCATCCACTGGTTCAGTTGTTGATCTTTCCGAAAGCCGAAACCTGCTCTTCGACTTTGCCCTTGTCTCCGACCACTACCAGAGTCATCTTCTCATCCGGCAGGTACTTTGAAACCATCTCTTGCACCTGTTTCGGAGTGACGGCATAGACATTTTGCACATAGTTGGTCAGATACTTCTCCTCCAGCCCGTGCAGGTCAAGGAAGGCAAGCTGGCTGATAAGTCCCTGTCGCGATGAGTTCTGCAAAACAAAGACACCGGCAAGAAAATTCTTGATCCCCTGCAACTCCTGGTCGGATGGAGGCTCGTTTTGCAGCCGATCAATCTCTTTGAAAATTTCCTTTATTGCCGGACCCGTCACGGCAGTCGTAACGTCGGCAATCTCTACCCAGTAGGCATCGCGATAGCGAGTAGAGACCTGACTGTTTGGCGAATAAGTGTAGCCTTTTTGCTCGCGAATGTTTGAGGTGATGCGCGATGCAAAAGAACCGCCCAGCAATGAATTGGCTACCTGGAACGCAACATAATCGGGGTTGGTCGGATCCATGACGGGCAGCCCCAGATAGACGGTCGATTGCGCTGCGCCGGGCCGATCTATGAGATAGATGGCTTTTTGCATGACAGGCTTTGGAACGTTCATGACAGGAGCCGGGCCTTTTTCCCATCCTTCAAAAGACTGCGTGATGGCCTTCTTCATCTCAGCGGCGTCGAACCGACCCGCGACATAGATGTGCGTGCGGTCGGCTCCAAAGTTTGCCTTGTAAAACTTCTTCACATCATCAATCGTGTAGCTGGAGATCATCTCTTCGGTAGGGTAAATCCTGCCGTAGGGATGATTGGGATAGAGCGCCTTGAGGAACCGTTCGTTTGCCAGAGGGCGGGGCTGCGACCGCGAAATGGTTAGCTGCCTTATGAAATCCTTCTTCAGGCGATCAACTTCGGAAGCCGGGAGCAGCGGGTGCTCTACGACATCCGCGATCAGCTTTACGGCTGCCGGGCCAAACTCCGAAAGAACATCCGTAGCGATGGTTGTCTGGTCTACTCCGGTGTTGACGTTTAGGCTGCCGCCCATGCTGGCGGTTTGCTTTGCCAGATCTTCGGCGCTTTCGGTGGCGGTTCCTTCCTTTAGAATTTCGCCGGTCAGATCGGCGAGCCATACCTGATCGGCCTCTTCATTGATATTGCCCGAACGGATGACCGCGCTGATAGTCACCTTGGGCACCGCCCCGTAAGGCACCAGCGTGACCTTCAGGCCGTTTTTGAGAGAGAAGGTCTGGTGCGGCGGTATGGTGAAAGGTTTGGGCTTGCCGCCCTCGGGTGGTTTCTCTTTTTGGGTCTCCTGTCCAAAAATCGTAGCAGGGCCGAGTGAAATCGTGAGCGCGCATATTGCGATAAAAAGCTTCTTGAAATGCATATCAATCTCCATTTTAGGCAGGGCGGATCATTTGCCGCTCTCGGGTTCGATTACCAGAACGGTGCGATTGGTCGGGCGAAGATACTCGCGCGCCGTCTTCTGAATCAACTCCGGCGTGACCTTGCGGAACTCGGATTCGAGCGTGTTTATGCGCCCGGGATTGTTATCAAACAAAGCCAGGCTCGCCAGTAAATCGGCGCGACCAAATCCGAATGTCGAAGTCATCTGGTCATAGAGGTCCGAGCGCACTTTTACTAAGGCCCGATCAAGCGTCTGCCCGTCAATCGGCTTTGCCTGAACCTTTTCGATGACAGTGTCTACGGCCGAGATGATCTGGTCTGCCGACACGTTGTTGTCGTAAAACAGATTGCCTATCCAGAGCATCGGCCCGTTATAGTTGAACATATTGCCGAGCAGGTTTATTCCGCCCCCAAGCCCGCCCGTTATTCCGCGCTGTTTCACAAGCTCCTGGTAAAGCAGAGAGTCGTCGCCCTGTAACAGTATCTGATCGAGCAATCCAAGCGCGTAGTATTCGGGCGTGTTGCGCGCCGGCATATGATAGGCAAAGGCGAGCGCAGGCCGTTTGGCGAGCGGGTCTTTCTTGACCTCTCGTTTCTCTTTTTCCTGGCGAGGCTCGGTCAGATCGGGCTGGGCAGGAAGCTTCGCCGAAGAGATGCCTGCGAAATAAGTTTCGACCCACTTTCGGGCTTCTGCCGGTTCGAAATCTCCGACAACAACAAGCGATGCGTTGTTTGGCGCATAATAGGTGCTGAAGAAACTCTTTACGTCTTCGAGCGTGGCGGCTTCTATGTCTTTCAAATCGCCGTAAAAATTGTGCGCGTTGTACCAGTTGGTGTTGGCATACTGCGGCATGTCGAGCCAGGGGAACCCGCCGTATGGACGGTTGATCACATTGACCTTTACTTCGTTGCCGACCACGCCCTGCTGATTGGTCAGGTTTTCCTGCGTGATGGCAAGCCCGCGCATGCGGTCAGCCTCGGCCCAGAGCGCAGTCTCAAGTTTGTGAGCGGGCATGATCTCGAAATAGTTTGTAAAATCGAACCGCGTAGAGCCGTTCAATATCCCGCCGTTTTGCTGGACAAGTCGAATAAACTCCATCTTGCCGAGATTTTTTGATCCCTGAAACATCATGTGCTCGAACAGATGGGCAAACCCCGTGCGGTCTCTTGGTTCGATGCGAAATCCTATATTGTAATAGACCGCAACGGCCACAGTCGGGGCCGTGTGATCGGGCGAAAGCACTACCCTCAGCCCGTTTGGCAGCTTGTAGTAGGTGACGGGCACAAAAAGGCTGTCTTTGCCTCCGGCGGCGCTGGCTTTCGTGAATGCTGTGAGCGAGAGCATTACGACCAGTACCACTGAAATCAAGTGGTGAGAACGGATCTTCATAAAACCTCCATTAGTAATGATGATCGAGGACCGATTGCCAAAGGGTGCCAGGCGCGGTCCGCGCGTCGGTATCAAGCATTTGAATTCTGCGGATAAGGCAGTAAGTTAGAATAACACCCGAAAGCGCATTTCATAAAGCGACTAACCTCTAACTACTCTTCCCATCCATTCACCTTCGTTTCGGGCGTCAGCCAGGACCTGCGCTTCGCTCATAGTCTTCAACTCGCGGTCGCGCATCACGACACGCCCGTCAATCAAGACAGTTTCAACATCGCTTGCGGTGGCCGAATACACGATTGCCGAAACGGGGTCGCTCGAAGGAGTGGCATGAAGTCTGTTCAAATTGATGAGGGTCAAGTCAGCCCGCTTGCCGGTTTCGATGCTGCCAATACGGTCTGAAAGACCGAGCGCGCGCGCGCCTTCAATCGTAGCCATCCTGAGCGCCACGGGTGCGGGTATGACTTCAGGCCCGCGCAATGCCTTTTGAATCAGCGCCGCCGTACGCATCTCGGTAAACATATCGAGCCGGTTGTTACAGGGCGCGCCATCTGCGCCAAGCGAGACCGAGATGCCGCGCTCGATCATCTCTGCGACGGGTGCAAACCCCGAACCGAGTTTGAGATTTGAAGAAGGACAGTGGGCTACGTGCGTGCCGGTTTGCCTGAGTATTTCCATCTCTCTCTGGTCGAGCCAGACGCAGTGCGCGAGCAAAACATGCGGGGCCGTAAGCCCTACATCGTGAAGATATTCGATGTTGCGCCGCCCCGTTTCGGTTTCAATCATCCGAATTTCATCGCGATTTTCCGAGGCGTGAGTATGCACCATCACGCCCCTTTCCCTGGAAAGAGCGGCTACACGCTCAAGCAGGGGGCGTGTGCAACTGACGGCGAATCGAGGCGCGAATGCGTAACGTATGCGCCCTTCGGCGCGGTCGTGCCATCTTTCGAGCAGAGCGATGGACTCGGCGATTGAATCCGACATTGTTTCGATCAGCCCCTCGGGCACACCCTCGCCCTTATCCATCATGCATTTGCCCACGGTTGCGCGAAAGCCCGATTCATCTACGGCTTGAAATACCGCTTCCGTGTGATGGACCGTCTCCATCGTGAGCGCGCAGGTAGTGCCTCCGCGAATCATCTCGCTTATACCGAGACGGGCAGACGCATATAGCGAATCAGGTGTATGCGCCGCTTCCATCGGCCAGATGCGTCTCTTCAGCCAGTCAATCAGCGCAAGGTCGTCTGCCGCGCCGCGAAAAAGCGTCTGGCAGAGGTGAATGTGTGTCTGCACAAAACCCGGAACAAGCGCGCGGCCTCGGCCGTCAATCACGATGTCGGCTTCTTTGCTCGCGCTTTTCTCAGGTGAATTCGGATTTGATCTGGTGAGTCGGGTAATCCATCCCGCTTCGATGAGCACATCGCCCACGAATATATTATCTTCCTGGTCGAGCGTGATAATGGTCGCGCCCTTGATTAGCAGCGTATCATCCATCGAGTGCGGCTCTCGGACGAGAAATATTTATTGCCAACGGATTATAGCCTCTCGGATGCGAATCATTCCAGCGATTCAGAAGAGTTAAGCTCTGCCACGGAGACACCGCAGACACAGAGAGAAGATTAAAAACCTCTGTTGTGAGAGACTGCGCGTGTGATTTGAATAGAGTTTCATTAGAATGGTTGGGAAGAAAGTGGATAACATCCGCGCCGATCTGAAAGGCATAAGTCATGAAGATAGTCATCGCCATAGATTCTTCCGAGTCAGCAGAGACTGTCATAAGCGAAATCGTCCGCCGGTCCTGGCCCGAGGGGTCGGAATTTCGCACCCTCACGGTTCTCGATCTGTTTGCCCTGCCTTCGGGGCTTGGCGGGGGCCGTCCCGTTGACGAAGCCGATGCCGAAGCCGCTCGCACTCTGCTCTCTTCGGCAACCGACCGGCTCGCGCTTGCCGGACTCAAGACAGGCATTGCGATCACGGAAGGATACCCGCCCACGTCTATTATTGAATTTGCGGGTCAGTGGGGGGCCGATTTCATCATAGTAGGCTCGGAGGGGCAGAGCGGCATTACCCGCTTCCTTCTTGGCAGTGTCGCCCTTGATGTCGTCAGGCGCGCCCCCTGTTCGGTAGGAATCGTGCGTCGTTATGACCGCAATCAGCAAGCCCGGGAATCATTCGGGATAAAGATTCTTCTTTGCACGGACGGGTCTCGAAACTCAATTGCGGCGGCGCGATCCGTTGCCGACCGCCCCTGGCCCGAAGCAAGCGAGGTAAGAGTCCTTTGCGTGGCTCAGACGATTGAAAAGCAAGGGGGCTCATCTAACCCGGATAACCTTTCACGAGCGGAATTAACCGTGGCCGAAAAGGATGTGGAGACTTCGAGAAAGCTGATTGCCGACAGTGGTTTGAAAGCCTCGGGGGTTGTACTTTTGGGAAGCCCCAAAGAGCGCATCATCGACGATGCAAAACAGTGGGGCGCAGATTTGATAGTTATAGGTTCGCACGGGCGGCGCGGATTTCTGCGTCTGTTTATGGGAAGCGTTTCCGAAGCCGTAGCCATGCACGCGCACTGCTCGGTAGATGTCATACGAATACGGGAAAACTCCTGATTGAATATAACCCCATCACTCTGCCTATGCCTTGAGATGCTTGACAGCGGGCTCGTCATAATCTGAAAAACCGGCTTAAATATCTCTTGCCCGTTTTGCATACAGTTCGCGGGCAACCAAACCTTGTCCTGGTCAGTCTTGAAACCCTGGCATAAAAATGCTGGCATAAAAATAATGGAACCAATTGGGGGGGGTGAAGGTAAAAATATAGTAACGGGACGCAACAGAGATACGTACATAGAAATATACTGGGCTTATGGCAGATTTTATGACCAAAAAGCAGAGAGATGACGAAACCGCAAACTTAAAAGCATTACTGGCCGGTGAGGCTGCCGAAAGAGAAGCACTTCAAAAAGAATTACACCTGTTGCAGGAACGCTTTAATTCACTGTTCACTATAATGCCGGTCGGGCTTGCCATCATAGATACGGATTTTCGATATTTCAGAATCAATGAGGAGCTTGCCAGAATGAGCGGTCTGCCTGCGGGCGATCACCTTGGGAAGAATCTCAGCGATATACTTCCTTATGAATCTCCGCTTGTCGAGCACGCCTTGCAGAGCGTCGTTTCAACCGGCGAGGCCTTATTTGATGTGAAAATAACCGGCGAGGCAAAGTTGGAACCGGGAGTTGCTCATCAATGGTCCTGCTCGTTTCTTCCTTTACGTTCCATAAGCGGTGCGCTCAATGGTCTGGCGGTCCTCGTTATTGATGTGTCCGATTACCAGCACGCTGAGACGACGATAAATGAGATCGAAATGAAGTACCGAATGTTGATGCAGCAATCTTCGGATGCCGTTTTCGTATTCGATGAGAGAGGGAATTTCACGGATGTGAACCCAAGAGCCTGCGAAATGCTTGGGTACACGCGAGAGGAATTGCTCCGGCTCGGCGCCGAAGACCTTATCCCGTTCGAAGACCTCGCTCATGACCCGGCAGACTTCTCGGATTTGCTCACGGGAAAGACCGTCCGAAAGATTCGCCGGTTACGCGGCAAGGATGGGGCTCCATTTGAAGTGGAGATAGTCGGTTCGATGGTCGGCGGCGGAAGAATGCAATCAATCGTTCGCAGCCTCTCCGAAGAGAAGAAAGCGGGATTGAATAGTCATAAGAATACGGACTCCGCCATGCCTGTTCTTACAAAGAGCGATGCCCTCGAAGACAGCTCTGTTAGCATCAGAGTCAAACTCCTAAAAGAGATGTCGGCAGCTTTGACGGCAGCCGCTGACATGATGGATAAGATGAACGCACCTGAGGGACCAAGTGTTAAGCTCGAAATGGAGCGGAGCATAAGTTTTTATGATGAAGTCAGTCGCTTTGAAATCGACCTGATTCATCGGGCGCTCCAACAGGCAAATGGAAAACAGAAGGATGCGGCAAAAATGCTCGGGATCAACCAGACCACCCTTCACAATATGATAAAGCGGTACAAGATAAATTTAGATGCAATATCTCAATCCACTTCTAGCTAAACCCTACATTTACAATAATTGTATCCTCAATTACACGATTCCAAAAAAATGAATTCCCTCGCGATTCAGCCTAAAACGCTGTAAATGGCCCTTCTCCGAAATCATGGATAATCTACAAATACTTGGATAATTTCATATCGATTCGCCTTCACATAGTTCGGCTTTTTTTCACTGAGAAAAAAACTTTTGTTTAGAACCGAAAGGGAATTGCCCGAATCGTGCCCGTATAACCCACCCTCTGGCCCTCACTTTGCTACTGATAAAGGTTGAATTGGCAAACTCAATCGAACGCAAAATGATGAAAATCAAAACTTTAAACTGAAAGTTCAAATTTTTGAAATTTTCGGTATCTTTTGGCTTTCGATTGAATAAGGTGGGAACAGCGCAATTGCTTGTATTAGTAGGCAAGCTATAGCTTTCCTGACAATAGGCTTTGCAAAAGCATTTTATTTTTTGGAGGAGAATCCGTGAATAGAATCCTATCGATAAAAGGTTCTTTCCGTAAGGTGAGCAGCTTTCTCATGCTCATCGCTCTCCTGATCGGCCCCGGCTCTGCATTTTCAGCCCTGGCCTCTTCTCAGGAGATTTCCGGTAGCATTCAGGGGACGGTCAAGGACCCGGCCGGAGCAGTCATCCCCGATGCTTCCATCACTGCTACGAGTGATAGACAAACCTTTAAGACCACATCCGACTCTGCTGGCAACTACACCATCTCGTCATTGCCGCCGGGTGTATATGTAGTTACGGCATCGGGCACCGGCTTTAAGTCGGTCAAGCGCGAGAAGGTGCCTGTCGAGCTCGGGAAGACCTTGCAGGTAAACTTCGACATGGAAGTTGCTGTAAGTGGAGAAGAAGTGACGATCACGGCAGCCGACGAGCCGCTGGTGGACGTGACCTCTACAAAGACGGCTACAAACGTGACCCAGCAAGAGATCAACGTCATACCGAAGACGCTCAACTTCTCTTCGCTGATCCAGGTAGCTCCCGGAACCCGCGCAGAGAGCAAGACCGGCGGATTCCAGATTGATGGAGCATCTGGGGCCGAGAACACCTTTATCGTAGACGGCGTGGAAGTTACCAGAATCGAAGACGGAACTCTTGGCCGAACCAAGAACATTCCGAACGATTTCGTAAAGGAACTTCAGGTAAAGAGCGCGGGCTACGAAGCAGAGTACGGCGGAGCGACAGGCGGAGTTGTAAACGTAGTGACCAGAGGTGGGACGAATGACTTCCACGGGGAACTGCGATTCGAGTACACGTCTGACACGTTCCGAGCCGAAGACAACCCGACACTGCGGCTAGCGCCGGAAAATCAGGACACATTCGATTATTTCGAGAACCGGGACGGGAAGGACAAGACACGATTTTTCAGCCCGATCATCAACATCGGAGGTCCTATCCTCAAGGATCACGTATGGTTCTACACGAGCTATGCGCCACAGTACACAAAAACGACTCGGCGCACCGATCTAATCCGTGTCAACCCGGGCGTGGGCGTAGATTCGCTTGACACCCGCTTTATCACACAAAGAGAGAAAATCGACTACTTCCTGGGGCGGCTTGACTGGGCCGCAAGCGACAGGCTTTCGGTATACGGCAACTTTATCAACAGCCCTGTTAAGACGGAAGGGTCGTTGTTGGCTCAGGAAGTTAGCAGTTCAACCTCTTTCAATGACATCCGACTGGGTGAGAAGGGCGGATTCGTGCCGTCGTGGCAGGCAGCATTCGGAGCGAACTATTCGGCGACGGATCACCTGATCCTGAGCTTCCGAGGCGGCCACACCTATCTCAACGACAAAGGCACCAACTATGACATTCCCGTAGGGGTACCGCTCTACACGATATCTGTAGCGTGTGCACCTCCGTTGAGCGGATGCGCTGCCGGATCGACAACGACGGGCACACCGATCATACAGACCAACTTTTCGACGGCCTTTAACATCACTCGCCGTACAAACCTCAACTTTGATGCCACATACATCACGAGGTTCCTCGGCCAGCAGCACACCTTCAAGGGTGGCTATCAGGTCAACCGCCTCAGCAACAAGGTCAACGAGGCCTATCAGGGCGGGATCATCAACTTCTACTTTGGCCGGACCTATCTGGGCGAATCAGGAACTTATGGTTACTATCGCGTGACCGACTTCGGAACCGAAGGCGATGTCAACAGCAAGAACCAGGGTTTCTTCGTTCAGGATCAGTGGCAGATTCATCCTCGCTTGACCGCAAACATCGGTCTCCGCATTGAGAATGAGTTCCTGCCCGCATTCCCGATTGACACCCGTTTCCACCCGACCATTCCAGCCGACGCGCAGATTTCGACCAAGCCGATTGATTTTGGCTGGGGCGACAAGATCGCGCCGAGAGTCGGATTGGCCTGGGATGTATTCGGAACCGGAAAGCTGAAAGTCTACGGCAGCTTCTCAATATTCTATGACACGATGAAGTATGAGCTTCCACGCGGCTCGTTTGGCGGCGATCACTTCATCAGAACCTGGTACGAGTTGAACACGCCGGACTTCACAAGCATCAATCTCGGCAACACACCGGGCAACATCATTGACGGACCGCTTGATTTCCGCGTACCGTCAAACGTAGTGCTTGCCGGTGAGCGGCCCACGATTGACCCGAACCTCAAACCTACCAGAGAGCGTGAGTACACTGTAGGCGGCGACTATGCGCTGGGCACAAACCTTGTGGCGAGTGCGCGGCTTACCCGCAAAAAACTTGACCGAACGATAGAAGACATCGGCGGACTCGACGCGGCGGGCAACGAAGTGTACACGATAGGCAACCCGGGATTTGGAGTGTCGATAACGGACTTCAATCCAGCGACGCCGAAGGCTGTACGCGAGTATACAGGGCTTGAGTTGAGGCTCGACAAGAGGTTCACAAACAACTGGTACGCGAATCTGTCGTACACCTACAGCAAGCTGTATGGAAACTACTCCGGGCTTGCAAGCTCGGACGAAGTCGACGCAGCAGGAAATGGACGAACAAGCCCGAACGTAAACCGCTACTTCGACCTTCCTGAGCTTGTGTACGATACACACGGGAATCAGGTACTCGGCCGGTTGGCAACGGATCGACCCAACACGTTCAAGGCATTTGCCAGCTATCAGTTCCACTACTGGGGAATGACTACGGATGTAGGAGGAACTCAGTTGATCTATCAAGGCACGCCGATCTCGACGATCCTATCGGAGCACGTCGGAGGGGGCGGAGCGGAGATCTACCCGGAAGGCCGAGGCGATCTGGGGAGAACAGAGACCTTTACGCAGACAGATCTGGTGGTCAATCACCTGATCAAGCTGACGGAGAACGTGAAGCTGCGTTTCTCGATGAACGTATTCAACCTGTTTGATGAGAGAAATGTGACGAACATATTTGCCAACTATCTGGCACCGGGCCAGGTAGTGCAGTACGGAAATGCGAATGATTCGTTTGATGTAGCATTCCCGATCTTCATCAACTCGAATGGAGATTGGCAGCAGAGAATAGCGGCACAGGGACTGGCGGTTGACCCGCGCTTTGGAAAGGCGAGCAACTTCCAGGCACCGCGCGAAGCTCGATTTGCTGTCGGCGTTCAATGGTAAACTGGTAAACAGAACTCTCTCATATGCCCGCTTCCTTTTAGGAGGCGGGCATTATTTTTTGCACCTACGGTCCCGGCTCGCCCATCGGCATATTCGTGGTTTGGTCATCGTAGACGATTATCCAGGTTCCTATCGCCGTCATTTCGTTGAACTCTTTTGCGGCGAACACGGGGATTCGAACGCACCCGTGGCTCGCTGGATGTACGGGGACCGAATTGCTGCCATGCACTGCTATCCCGCCAAGGTAATATACCGGGTAATACAACATCCCGAGCGGAGCCTTATGCCAGCCGTCAATCTTATTGTGTACTTTGAATCGACCTACGGGAGTTATGGCATCGCGGGTCCAGCCTTCGGATGTAAATTCTTCTCCACTGCCGGAAGAAACGGGCAGCACTTTCGATACCTCGCCGTTTTCATCCACGACGAAAAGAACCTGGCGACTCAGATCCACTTCCACGTGGCCGTAGCTTGCATCGCGAGGTTTTGGCCTTTTGGCCTCATTTAGTGCGGTCAGTTCTTCTAATGTCAGTCGACCGGTTGGCTCGCGTCTTTCGACCTTCTGAAAGGCTATCAAAGCGTCCCTTGAATCTGCGTCGAATTTGCCGTCAATCGGCCCGGTCCAGTATCCCAGATCGGCTAGCCTTTGCTCGGCATCCTGAATCTCTTGCCTGGTCAGCCGCTTTGTTTTCTGAACGATCTTTGTTTTCCTTGACTTCTTCTGCACAGCCAGAGCATCAGAAAATCCCAGCGTGCCGATGATGAGGATGACAGCCAGGAAACGAGTGGCCGGCAGCCGGGATAGTGTTTGCATTTTGGTCACAAATCCATCGTTATTCATATCAAAACCAATATCGGCAATTCAGGGGCCATGCATTATAGTAGCAAAAAGCAGGCTTTCAGGAGTAATCAATCATAGAGTTGTGGGAAATGCGTACTCGCGATGAATGGAAACATTGCAACTCTGCGAGATTTGCAACTCTCAATCGAGATTATCGGGCGGATAATCCTCTGGTCCAGGACTCCGATATTGGTTGATGGAGGAAGATATGACCAAACCGGGCAATAATCGTGGGGCAGAGGATGCGGGAAAGAATATGGCGCAATTTCTCCGGGAGCCTCGTTGGTGCAAGCGTCCTGCGGAATGAACTGGTTTGATGAATTGGTTTATAGATGGAGGTCGGTCAAATGCCGTGATGCGCTCCGAAGGCACATCACGGCAGCGTTAAATTTATCGAACATTTCGAGTTAGGACAGAATGCCTAAAGTTCGTCAATGATGACAACAGTCATAGGATACACTCTGGTCAAAGTTCCAGAATCCATCTGATACAACCGTTGTCCCCAAAATCTCAACGGTAACGTTGCATAGGCAAAAAAGGCATGCCTTGACGGCAGCGCCATAGGTCGCTTTACAACTTAAGGGTCTATAACCGCTCGCGTCGTCGTATTTTACATTTTGCCCAAATGCATGACAGGTGAGGGCAAGGCCGGTGTCTTTGAGATTCGTACTCAACAATTGAACCATGCAGGTGGTCTGACATGTTTCATCGTCTTCACATCTTCCTTGCATCTGGCTCTCAACTTTGTGCTGTCCAAAGGTATGATACTCGGTGCCGCCACGAGACCTTCCTGTCAGAGGCCCCAAAAAAGTCTGCGGCGGGCATTGTGCAAATGATGGGGGGACTTCGCCGTGGGATTCCATCTCTTCGGGTTCCCAATACTCACCTCCGGCCCCTTCGGAGGGCTTCACAATTTCGTTAGCCCTTGCGTAGTCTCCGTCAGCCTGCTGAAATGCCTGGAGATACTCGCCGTATTGTTTGCTCTTAACATACTTAAACCAGGGGGCCCTCATTGGTGGGCGCTCCTCGGATAAAACCTGATTTATGGCGGGCACTCCTATTATGTTATCCAACAGGAGCACCTTTGGCTTCACCCCGGATTGTGGGATAGTGGAATAAAGAGCCATTGCCTGATAGCTTCGAGCTTTGCCCTCAAACCACATTCGAACCTCATAGGATACATATTCGTTTGCGTCCGAATTGCCTGTCAGTCCCAGTACCTGATTTATGGATGTGTTGTCCCAATCTTCAACCTGACTTGCATTATATTCACTTGTGATCCACTTCGCTTCATAAATGACATGCGAAGGACCTCCCTGGTAACTGTGTTCATGAGTTGTTACCTCGATGACATCTCCCGAGGGTCTCGTAACGAGCGCACCGATGGGCCTTGCGGCAATATCTTCAATCGGGCCAGTCTGAAAATTGGATAACTCAAACTTTAGATCGGTTTCTGGAGTATAGGCTATCTCCCTCTCCGCAGAGATTTCACGGTTGGCAGCCGTATTATACAAGCTCAGCCTTTCATAAGCTTTCCGAATCGAAGTTTCCTTGTCTCCGTCTGTGTCGCCGGATGCAATGCTTATTGTAGAAGAGAAACTGATCACTGAAAACACACATATGGTTACCCAAAATGCTCTTGCTATTCTTTTCATGTTAATTTCTCCTTGAACCTGGGTGATGGGGGAATAGGTTGTCTTATAGACCAGATATAACAACTCGGCTTCTTATCCGGTCTGAACTTGCGAGGTTTGGACAGCAGTCAAAAAACAACACTTATCCTGCAACGCCTGATGAACAGGGATGAGGACGGATGAACCAGAGCGCCCGGCTCAAATTTATACTTATATGTCTCCGCCTGTGGACGCAACCAATAGATCACCTGCGATACTCGGAGTTTCTGAGCAACATCACCGCCGTTTCCACACTGCGGAGACAGGCATAATGTGACCCTGCGGCATCCGGGTTGTCTGAAATCGAGAGGACGATTCGATCATTCAACAGCCGGAAGCGTTTCAAGATAAGCCCTTGTTAAAGCCGATTGACCGACAATGTTATCTGTAAAACTGATTATCGGGGCATCAGAATCCGAAAGCGCCTTGTGATGAAACGCTACCGCAGCGTAACTTCGCGCTTGCCCCTTGAATTGAATTCTAACTTCATAAGAGGTGTAGGTTTTCGCAGGAGGCATTTCCTTTTCCATCCCGGCGAGAACCTTTCTCACGGTTATCTTATCCCAGTCTTCGGTGGGAACCTCTGGTAACTCATTAGCCGCCCATGCTGCCTGATAGAGCACCCGGGCAGGCCTCCCGTTTCGACTGACTGTGCCAGGTACGATCTGAAGTATATTACCGCTCGGTTTTGTCACCAACTGGCCATAAGGTCTGTCGTAAATCTCTTCAACAGGGCCTGTGTGCACGTTCCATATCTCAAATCTTATGTCGTCAGCCTCGATTTGTTTCCTGTTTTGCCCGCCTGAGGTCGTACGTGCATTACCGGCCTTGATGAACTTAGCCAGTTTCCCATAGGCGCGAATTAGAAGAGCAAAATCAGGAGCGTTGGCCTGTATATCTGCCCCTCTAGAAGTGATCACAACACGATGGAGATTCTGCTGTTGTGCGAATATAGCTCTTGAAGCCTGCGCCTGAAACATAAAAGAACCTGCCATCATTATCGCTGCAATTTTCAGAGTCTTCAATTTTGCACCTCACTTATTCTTTCGGTTAAGATCAATAAATTCCCACCACCGGAAATTCCCACCACCGGGCCGCCGCAGATAGCTAATTTCCAGCGGCTATTTTGGAGCCCCATTTACTTTAGTTCGGTTTTCCTTTCTTGTTCTTTCAAGTTCTTCATCAATCACTTTCTTGAAATCTTCTATGCCCCTGGCCCCCCTTAAAAGTCTCCCGTTCACAAAGAAACTGGGAGTTCCCTGCACGTTAGCCCGTTTTGCCTGCAACATATCCGCTAAAACTGCGGCGCGACTGCCGTCTGATTCCAGGCATCTGTCGAATTCAGTAGTCTTCAGTCCAATACGGACGGCCTGCTGTCTGAGCGATTCGATATCGAGTTGCCCTGACTCGAAAAGGCGATCATGATAGCCCCAAAATTGCCCCTGTCGGTCGGCGCAGTAGGCGGCCCTGGCGGCGTTGAGGGCCTCCGGGTGGATTCCCAGGGGCATATGCTTAAAGACGAGTCTTACCTCACCGTCATAACTTTGCAAAACCTGATCGAGTATGGCGGTCGCCTGTTTGCAATAAGGGCATTGGAAGTCTGAAAACTCAATGATGGTTATCGCTGCATCTTTGTTTCCTCTAACGGGTCCATCAGGGCTAAGACTCATCCTGGGAGCGATAGGGGCAGTAATAAAGATAGTGATGCGGGCCTTGTTTCTGAGGCTATCTATGGCAGCCTTATACTCCTTCATTTTGAGTTGTGCTTCAAGATCCAGTTTGATTCTCTGTCTTGCCTCAGCCTCATTCATCCCGCTCACAGCTCCGGCATTTTCGAGATATGCTTCGTCTATGCGGTCGGGTTCGATTGGAGGGTTTTCCGGTATAAATTGGCGCTGTAGCTCTTCAACTGTTATTCCTCTTGACCTGGCCTCCTCCTCCAGGAGGATTCCTGTTAACAGTTTGTCGATAGCGGCCTTGCGCAGGTTGTATATCTTTTCCTGCAGTTCGAATAGTTGAGAACCAATCAATCCATCAACCTCTTCTTTGGTTATATGCCTGTCGTTCAATGATGCGACGACGGTCTTACCGTCAGATAGCGTGTTACCCGGATTTTTTTGCGTCTGAGCAAACTCGTGTTGAGCAAATCCCGGCAAGGATGCAAAGGTGAGAAGCAGGAGGAAAAATGTTCTGGCCGATATTTTCATGTGCCTCCCCGGGTCTTTAGGGGTCTCTTTACGCGAGACAGATTCCCTGGGAACCTAAGACCCGCAGAACATCAAGCTATTCAAGGTGAATAAGCCCCCAATGCTGGGTGGGGGAGTATATTATTCAATCCAGGCCGCTGGCCACTATCGAGCAGATCGGAACCCCTGATTCGGCTCAAGCATAATATATCGAACATTACACTCGGTTCAACCCTCAATGTCCCGCTTTGTCACACTTTTTTTGCGAAGGTTTTCGAGAGGGCGGGTTTCTGGCGACAACAGGCATCCACAACAAACGCGGTAGCTTGTCCCTGCCACTTTGATTGCATAGACTCTCCCATCTTCTATGTACCGATGGATGGTTCTTCTATGAACGTCTATGAGCTTTGCGGCGCTCCGTACCTGGATGAATTTGAGAAAACTATTACAGAGCGGGCACCATATCTTATCACCCGAGAATGAGGGGATGGACATTCCTGGTTTCCTCCTGATCTGACGGCCAAACGAACGCGAAAAAAGTAGAAGAGTCAGGCTCGAACGGGAATGCGTTTATTGAGGCGCATCAGTGTTCAAGTAGAGCTCGCACCTGGAGTGTTATCTTACAAACGGACAGCAAAATAATAACCAAAAAGTTTGAGAATGCACAGAGCCATTTTTTTTCTCAGATTTACCTGCTCTACGGCAGGAAACCACCAATTGCTTTATGAAATAACCTTGCGTACTTTGTGCGCTTCGCAAAAAGGCGAGAAATGCGCAGGGCCATTTCTGAAAGTTAATCGGCACTGAGAATGCAAGAAGGGAAACAACAGATGCGCGAACTGAGGTTTATCTTTGGAGGGCTTTCCTTTATAATAGGCCCCGCTCAAAGGGATGCCGACAGGCAAGTTCAAAATCGCAAGACAATAAATATTGATTTCAAGTGCCTTGTTGTATCCGAGGTCTGATCGGACAACCGGAGGAAAAAATGATTTCCCGCAATGCCGGCAATATGACTGCGAAATTACTGGTCATAGGTTTCTTCATCCTGCTCGTAAATAGCTCGTACCTCGCCGCTTATGCCGACCCTACGCTTTTCTACTTCGGAAACGTAGTCTTTCACATGGGCCTGGGGCTTGGGCTGGCCCTTTTGTTTGCGCTCTATTTCTTCAGGCGTTTTGCCGAGTTCCCGCTCTTTGTGAAAATCGGGGCCGGGGCTCTGGCAATAAGCACTGCGCTCGGCATGTTTATAATGAAGTACGGGTCGATAAAGCAGTACAGGTGGGTGCTTTATGCTCACATAGCTCTGGCTGTTGCGGGGTCTATCCCACTTTTGATCTATATCTTCTCGCACACACGCAGCTATATCGCGTCAAGCCAGAGGCGGCTGGTTTATCTGTGCATTGTCATCTTCATTTTCATTTTTCCGGTCGCTACGACGGCTTTCAACCATTATGCAATGCCATCGCGCGGGAGGGTCATCAATCCCGATAGCCCGCCGCCTACGATGGAAGGAGAGGGCGGCGGCCCCGGCAAGCCGTTCTTTCCGTCCTCGGCCGAGACGAATGTCGGAGGCACCATCCCTTCTACTTTCTTCATGACGAGCGAAGACTGCGCCAGGTGTCATAAGGCGATTTACGATCAATGGAACTCGTCGGCTCACCATTTTGCCTCCTTTAACAATCAGTGGTACCGGAAATCTGTCGAGTACATGCAGGACACAATAGGCACACAGCCGTCGAAATGGTGTGCGGGCTGCCACGACCACGCGGTCTTTTTCAACGGGCGGTTTGATAAGCCTATAAAAGAGCAGATCAATACGCCCGAAGCGCAAAACGGTTTGAGTTGTACTTCCTGCCATTCAATCGTCCACGTCAAGAGCACGATGGGACAGGCCGATTTCACTATCGAATACCCGCCGCTCCACGATCTGGCCGTGAGCAAGAACAAGTACCTCCAGTGGATGCACGACAAGCTCCTGTTTATTGACCCGCAGCCGCACAAGGCTACTTTCCTGAAGGAGTTTCATACGGATCAGACGCCGGAATTCTGCTCGTCCTGTCACAAGGTCCACCTTGATGTGCCCGTCAACGGTTATCGCTGGTTTCGCGGATTTAACGAATACGACAACTGGCAGGCTTCGGGCGTATCGGGCGAAGGCGCTCGCTCGTTCTACTACCCGCCCAAGCCGCAAAAATGCGCCGATTGTCACATGCCGCTCGTAGAGGCAAACGACCCGGCAGCCACTGACGGGAAAGTGCATTCGCACCGATTCCCCGGAGCAAACACTGCTGTGCCGTTTGTCAATCAGGACGAGACGCAGATAAAGGTAATTCAGGATTTTCTGAAGGATAATCAGGTCTCGATTGATATTTTCGGATTTGCCCGCACGGATGCGCCCGAAGAGCCTGTCGCAAGGAAGAATCAGTCTCAGGAAGAGCCGCGAATAGCAAGCACATTCGGAGTGGGCGAAGAGTCTATGAATTTTGGGGCGCAACAGGCGCTCATCTCGAAGCCGGTCGAGGTTGTAGGCCCGCTGGGCAAAGTAGATGCGGCGGTAAGACGAGGCGAATCGGTTCGTGTTGAAGTGGTTTTGCGAACTCGCAAGGTCGGCCATTTCTTTCCCGGAGGAACAGTTGACGCCTTTGACGTGTGGGTAGAGCTGGAAGCATTCGACGACCGTGGGCAGCCGATATTTCACAGCGGGATGGTCGAAGACGGTGGACGCGGGCCGGTCGATGAGGGGGCGCATTTTTATCGAAGCCGAATGCTTGACGAGCACGGCAACGTAATAAACAAACGCAATGCCTGGGCCACGCGTTCGGTCGCTTACGTCAGATTGATTCCGCCCGGCGCGGCCGACACGATCCATTATCGGTTAAACATTCCTGAAAACTGCGGCGATAAAATCTATCTCAGGGCGAAGGTCAATTATCGCAAATTCTCCTGGTGGAACACGCAATGGGCCTTTGCAGGGGTGCGCGACCCTGAACACACGGGGTACGCGATTGGTCCGGGATACGATGACGGGCGATGGGTATTTACGGGGGACACTTCGAACGTATCGGGCAAGATCAAAGCGATACCCAATATCCCGATTACCGTGATGGCTTATAACGAGGCTTCTTTGACGGTCCTTCCAAAAGATGCGCCCGTGCCTGAAACAAAGCCGTATCTGGACAGGTCGGTCCGCGAGCGATGGAACGATTACGGGATAGGCTTGCTTTTACAGGGCGACATCAAGGGAGCCGAGGCGGCCTTTTTGAAAGTGACCGAGATGGAGCCCGAGTATGCGGACGGATGGGTCAACATAGCCCGCGCGCGAATCCAGGAAGGAAATATGCAGGCGGCAGAAGGGGTGCTTCGAAAGGCGCTCGAAGTCAATCCCCAACTGGCGAAGACTCACTTCTTCCTGGCGATGGCGATCAAGCCAATGGGGCGATACGATGAGGCGCTGGATCATCTGCGATTTGCCGCCGCTCAGTATCCGCGTGATCGAGTGGTTGTGAATCAGATAGGGCGCATACTCTTTCTCAAACGCCAGTATAAAGAGTCAATCGAGGAGTTTAAGAAGGTTCTCAAAATAGACCCGGAAGACTTGCAGGCGCATTATAATCTGATGCTCTGTTATCAGGGGCTCGGCAATTCCGAGCTTGCCGCAAGCGAACAGACGCTTTACAAGCGATTCAAGGCCGACGAAACGGCGCAGTTTATAACCGGTCCCTATCGCAAGCTTCATCCCGAAGACAACAACGAGCGGCAGCAGATTCACGAGCATCAGTCTGCTCTTGACTCGGCTCGCAAACAGACCCCCGGGTATCAGGCGCAGAGGCCGAAAAAGCCCGGCAAGACCTACGTTCAATCAAGGTGAATCATATGCAAAAGAAGCTAATCAGCATATTCCTCTTAATCATATTGCCGTTATCTCTTTTCGGATGCGTAAAGGCTCCGACGGCCGACGACACTCCGACAAACGGAGGGGCGAAGCAGGAAGCAAGTTCTGCTGACGCCTCGGAACAACAACCGCAGCAGGTAGAAGCCCTCGCGCCAACGGATGCCGCGCGCTACACGGGACCCATCGAGTTTACCGATGTAACCTCGCAGGCAGGCATTCGATTCAAACACAACAACGGCGCTTATGGAAAGAAGTACCTGCCGGAAACCGTAGGGTCTGGCTGTGCCTTTCTCGATTACGACGCAGACGGCTGGCAGGACATCCTGCTCGTGAATTCGATGAACTGGCCTGATCATAAGGGAGCGCAATCTTTCCCGGCTCTTTATCACAACAACCGCAACGGCACTTTTACCGATGTGACGAAAGAAGCCGGGCTCGGCGTAGAGATGTACGGGATAGGCTGTAGCGTGGCCGATTATGATAATGACGGTTTCGACGACATTTATATCACCTGTCTCGGAGCCAATCGCCTCTTTCATAACGAGGGCGGACGCCGTTTTCTTGAGGTGGGCGCAAAGGCAGGTGTCGCGGACCCCGGCTTTTCGACAAGCGCGGCCTTTTTCGATTATGACAAGGACGGCAAACTCGATCTGTTTGTCTGCAACTATGTCGAGTGGACGATTGAAAAAGACCTTGTCTGCACGCTCGACGGCAAGAACAAGTCATATTGCACGCCCGAGTCCTACAAGGGACAAAGCTCTACGCTTTACCACAACAAGGGCGACGGGACGTTTGAGAACGCTACCGAACGCGCCGGGCTGAAAGATCCAAGCTCGAAGTCTCTGGGCGTGGCTCTGATCGATTATGACGGCGACGGCTGGACCGACCTGTTTGTGGCCAACGACACTCAGCCGAACAAGCTTTACAGAAACAAGGGCGACGGCACATTTACGGATGAGGCGATGACGGCGGGAGTCGCCTTCAGCGAGACAGGGGCCGCCCGCGCAGGCATGGGAGTTGACGCGGCCGATTACGACGGATCGGGCCGACAGGGGCTTATCATCGGCAATTTTTCAAACGAGATGATGGCGCTTTATCACAACGAGGGGACGGGGTTGTTTATAGACGAGGCCCCGACTTCGGCCATAGGCCAGTCGTCGCTTTTGACGCTCTCTTTCGCCTGCTTCTTTTTCGATTACGATCTGGACGGATTGCCCGACATCTTTGCCGCAAACGGCCATGTATCCGACGACATAAACAAGGTGCAGCCAAAGGTAAAGTATGCCGAGCCGCCTCATCTGTTCCGCAATCTCGGTAAGAAAAAATTTGAAGAGATGGCACCGAAACTCGGGCAGGCGCTTCAGGTCGCTATGGTATCGCGAGGCGCGGCCTATGGCGATTTCGATAATGACGGAGACCAGGACCTCCTTATCTCTACTAACAACGGACCGGCCCGTTTGATTCGAAACGACGGAGGAAACCAGAACAATCTGCTTCGAATAAAGACCGTGGGCACTCAGTCGAATCGCGACGGGATAGGCGCAAAGGTCACGTTGAAGCTCACAAGCGGGGTAAAGTTGTGGCAGGTAGTGAAGACCGGGTCGAGCTATGCCTCGACGAGCGAATTGCCTTTGACCTTCGGACTCGGCAAAGCAGACAAGATCGCTTCGATAGAGGTGGCATGGCCTTCAGGAAAGGTGGATAATCTGTCCGATGTTGGTGCCAATCAAGAGATAGTTATTCAGGAAGGGAAGGGAATTAGCTCCGCCCAGCCGATAGTCTTTGCTCGGCCTTGAAGATGTCGGCCCCGGATATGAGATTTGAAATCTCAGATGAATGCGAGCGGGAAAATATTTTCCAGACTAAATCGAAATGCAAGAGATTGGTACAAATGAATTTGAATGAAAGGCAGATTCATTTGTACCAATCTCTTGCATTTCGATTTAGAGCAAATTGTAAAAGGATGCCTGTCAAGCAATGAGTTTGAGGAATTTGGGATCGTCTCGAAGGGTCTCGAAATCCGGGTCCTTCCGCGCACGGACGATGTTGATGTCGCGCAGCCGTTCAAGCGTCTCTTCAAAATATTTTATTGCTCGCTCCCGGTCCCCCTTCAGCGCGTAAAGACAGGCCATGTAATACTTTGTCGCGGGATCGTCGGCACCTTTTGAAACCCGCTCATCGAATTTCTTTATGGCTAGGTTGAAGTGGCGTTCTGCCTCCTCCGTTTCACCTCTCCTCAGAAGCGCCGAGCCGAGCTTTTGATTTAGCTCGATCATCGTGCGCTCGCGCAGGGCGTGATCGGTCATCGTGAGAAAATCAAGCTCTCGCCTGTACTCGCGAATGGCATCGTCATATCGCCTCTGACAGTAATAAACATAGCCAAGCCGTGTGTGCGCGCCCACGACCTGCAACCCCTCCTTGCCTGAAATGAGTTTTTCCTGCAACTCGATGGCTCGTTTGCACATGGTCTCTGCACGCTCGAAATCCTCTTTCAATGTATAAAGGAATCCCAGCTGGAGATATGCATAACCCGCTTGAGCATTGAGCGAGATGGCGTGGCGAAATTCTCCGACAGCCTCATCGAGCATCCCCTTACCCAGCCAGTATGTGCGAGCGAGCGAGGCGTGGCTGCCAAAATTGTCGGGTTCCAGACGCACCGCTTCCTTGATAGCTTCTATCGCCTCATCATACTTGCCAATGTTGCTGTACGCGCCGCCTATCCATCTGTGCGCCTGAGCAAGCATCGGGTTTAATTCGATAGCTTTCTTCTCAAACTCGATAGCCTTATAAGAAAGCTCGGGAATAGTTAGAAACTCGCCCTTGAGATCATAAGCCGCGCCAAGCGCCGCCCATGCACGTGCATAATTTGGATCAAGGCCGGTGGCCTGCTCAAAAAGAATTATGGCACGGTCGAGCGAATCGCGGCTCGCCATGCGGAGATTCATCATTCCTCGTGAGTAATGTTCGTAGGCTTCAACCGATTGCGTCTCATCTCGCTCGATCTCGGAAATCTGGGCCGTGTCGAGCTGAAGATTCAACCCCTTGCTCAGTTCGTAAACTATTCGGTCTTGCAGGTCGAATATCTCCGCCACTTTCCCGTCTATCTTTACTGACCTGATCAATGCGCCCGTATCCACTTCCACTACGCGGGCCGTTATGCGAATCATCTCCACCAGCCGTTGATAGCCGCCGCTGATTATATAAGACGCACCAAGTCTGCGGCCTATATCAATGGCGAATTTTTCATCAAGGTCCAGTAACTGGCCCGAGCCGAGGTTATTGAGAGCTTCAAATACGCGCTCGCGCCCTATGACAGAGACTCCCTTTACGCTCTTCAAATCGCCTGTTACGGTCTCGGCTATCCCTGAGCCTATCCAATCGTCAGCCGCCTCTTTTGTGATGTTTGAAAAGGTCATAACCGCAACGCCGTTTTTGATCTTTTGCTGGGCCATTCCGCCGGTCGTGAGTATTGAGGAATCCGATAGCGCCACGGTGGGCAAACGATCCTCAAGGGCCTGGCTCTTGGCCTGAACTATGTCTTTGGCTTCAAGGTCGCGTCGCAAATTCCGCAGATCGATCTGTATATCATGAGCCGTCTGATAGCGGAACTGCGGGTCCTTTTCGAGGGCTTTACGCAGTATTCTCTCAAGCTCGGGCATAACGCTGTAATTGAAGCGCGCCACCGCCGGAGGCTCCCGATTCACGATCTGATCTATGATCTCCGTAGCGCTGTCCCCCATGAAGGGCAATCTGCCGGTCAGCATTTCATAGCAGACCACGCCGAGAGAGAAGAGGTCGGAGCGATTATCAACATTGCGACCAAGCGCCTGCTCGGGCGACATGTAACCGACCGTTCCCATCACGATCCCTGTTGAGGTCTCCTGCCCAAGCCTGACCGTAGGTCCGGCGCTGTCGTCATCTCTTTCGCCCTTTGCAGAATTTGCAACCCTCGCGACCTTGGCCAGCCCAAAGTCGAGTACCTTGACCAGCCCGCGCCCTGTGATCATTATGTTTGCGCTTTTTATGTCTCTGTGAATGATGCTTTGCGAGTGCGCTTCATCAAGCGCATCGGCTATCTGTCTGGCAATATCTATCGTATCGCAGATTGGGAGCGGCCCCTGCTTTAATTTAAAGGAGAGCAATTCGCCTTCAACAAGCTCCATTACGATAAAGCTTGCCCCTTCGTGTTCGCCTATATCGTAAATGGCCGCTATGTTTGGTGAACGAAGCGCAGAAGCTGCGCGGGCTTCTCGATAAAACCTCTCGCGCCGGTCTATGTCATATTGATAGGAAGCGGGTAAAAACTTGAGCGCCACCGGGCGTCCGAGTCGGGTGTCTTCGGCGCGGTAAACCTCTCCCATGCCACCCACGCCGAGTTGCTCACCTATTCTATAATGGAGGACTACCTTTCCTGTCATCATATAGCCGGGCCAAAAATATGACCTGAATAGTAACAATACGGCGTAGTCTCATTTGTGCGCAAGCTTGCGAGCGATTTCGGCCACATGTCGCCCGCGTGATGTGTGAAAAAGGCTTTGACAGGATTGGCGGGATTCTTTGGGATTAAACGAGAAACCTGTTTTATCCTTAAGAAATCCTGTCGACCCTGTCAAAAAAAACGCTCAATCAAGGAAGGTCTATCAGGATCAATTCCGAGTCTTTCACTGCTGAAAACCTCAATTCCTGTTCGCCTTCAATCCTTGCCTGATCGCCGCTCACAATCCGATTACCGTTCACCTCTACCTCACCATCTACTACGAAAAGATATGCCCTTCTGCCTGCGCGCAGGTTGTGATTTACTTTATCGCCGGGCCGGAGATTTGCCACATAGAAGGTAAGGTCCTGGTGAACCTTCAGCGTGCCGGGCATATCCTGACCCGTTGCGACCGCAAGGAATCTGCCCGTGCGCTGCTCTTTATCGAAGAGTTTTTGCTCATAGCCCGGTTCAAGCCCGCTTACCGACGGCATGAACCATACTTGCAGCAAGTGGACGGGGTTCTCTTTTGAAGCGTTGTATTCAGAATGGCGGATGCCTGTTCCCGCGCTCATCCTTTGAACCTCGCCGGGCCCGATCCGTCCGTAACCGCCTGTGCTGTCTTTGTGTTCAAGCTCGCCTTTCAAGACATAGGTGATGATTTCCATCTCTCTATGCCCATGCATGGGGAAGCCCGAAGCGGGTTGTACCACATCATCATTGAAGACCCTTAGCGGCCCGAAACCCATGTTTGCCGGATCGTAATAATGATCGAAACTGAAATGCCAGTATGTCGAAAGCCAGTCGCTTTGAAAGTGGTAACGGTCTTCGTTCCTTATTATGTTGAACATTTCAACCTCCTTATCCATTCCCTCAAATCCGTGTCAGTGCGCGCCGGTACCGGCTAGCGCGGCCGGCAAAGCTTCGTTTTCACGTGTCATGAAACTGATCAAAGCCCCGAGGATTGCCAGATTCTTTAGCACCTGAACCGTCTGCATCTGTGATTGTGCCTGATCTCCCAGATACGGGATGTGAAAGATCAGCGTCGCAAGCACAAGAAAAATGATCAACAGCCCGGCTGCCCACTGAACCCTGTATCCAAAAAAAAGGGCCAGCCCCCCGATCACTTCGATCAGTATTGCTCCGACCAGAAAAAGCCCCGGCATCGGAAAGCCTACCCCGGCCATCATCTCTCTGGTGGCCTCAAACCCTGCTATCTTCCCTAGCCCCGAAACAATGAATATGAGCGCTACAAGCGCTCGCCCAATTCTCAGCAAATTCCTTTTCATCCCTCTTACCTCCAGATTATCATTTCAATTGGATTATACGTGTGATAACACATAATGTTTCAAAAAAAAGCTAGAACTCCTCGGAGTAAAGGCCCTCACAGATGCGTGAAAGATCGCGGCGATCTTTTAGAGAGATTCTCTCGCCGAAATAATCGTTAATCTCTTTTAGAGAGGGAGCCATGCTCTCAAGCAGATCGAGTCCCTGTTGTGTAATTCGAGTGATTGCAAGCCTCCTATCCTCATCCGAGCGTTTTCTTTCAACAAGCCCTTGAGATTCCAGGCGATCAATCAACCTTGTAACATCCGGGGCTTTTTCGACCATTCTTTCTGATATGTCGCAGCGCGCATACCCTTCGGGGTACTTTCCTTTTAATATTCGCAAGACGTTATATTGCTGATGAGTGATGTCAAATTTTGCGCATACTTGTTCAAGGCGATCGCGGAGGTGCCCGGCAGCTACCAGCAGGTTGAGTATAGCCTCCTGTAGCGGACTTTCGAACTGCTCCTGCTTTATTCGCTTCTTTAATCCATCTCCCATGGCTTATGTTATAGCATAAAAGAAAGAGTGTTGCAACACCCTTTATTGCTAATTGGATTTACTGATCGAAGGGCATTCAGCGGAGGTCAAACGTGTACGTCGCCGTAGGCCAGTTCTCCCGTGCTCTCTCTGTGCACAATCATTATGTAAATCATCCAGGCAAAGAAAGATAGAACGCTAGCCATGACGAGCCAGCCGGGCAGATAGCCTATGGCGGCGTTTTTGAACAATTCGGTTGTTGAATGGATAAACTCGGTTTCGCCGCTCTTTGGCTGAAGGATGACCGTAGTTGTTTTGAGAAACCACGCCAGCAGCAGGATCAGGAACATCCAAAAATAGTTACGACGCAGTCTGCGGGCCATTGCCTGCGACAGGCTCAAAGAGAATTGCGGCAGTCGCAGGTCCTCTCCGAGTTTATTCATCCAGTGAGTGGGGTCAACGGATTCACGCGGAGAGAATATGCGGGTATAGTAATTGCGCTCTATCAGCCGAACGCGACTGCGATAGACGTGAAAGAAGCGATACCGGCGCGATTCGATCCCGAGCAGCAGTAAGACCAGCAACATAGCAAACAACAGCACGCCATGATGTGCCTGCGGCGAGGATAGCGAGATTGAGAGCATCGCGGCAACCGCACCGATGGCCCAGTTTGTAGTCCGGTCGAGCCGGTCGCGCCAGCTCATCATTCGTGATAGCTCTCCGCGATAGTAATGCGCGAGAGCATTGATAAACTCTACCGAATTGGTAGGGAAGATCGGCGGCATGGTTTTGGCTTGAGAATCCGGGCGAATCGAAATCTCTTTTTCAGTTATCATCCTGACCCCTCCAACCTCGGGAAATGAAGTACCGCTTGTTCACACAGGTTAGTTATGCGCTGCTTTCAGCGATTTATCATATAGGTAACGCTCGGTCAACCTTTTTACGTGATGCGTGATTCGTGATTCGTGACTATATGTAAACCTGTTTGATAAAGATAAATTGCAAATCAAGTAAATCACGCATCACCGATCACGCATCACCCTTCGCCCCTCTGCGATTGTGTGGAAAGGTCGGGCCGGGGGGAGGCGGAATGCTTGCTCTCTCTTCCGGAGTTGAGGCGTGTCGACGTGCTATCTCCAATTTCAGGCTTTGCTCGCCTTTCTCCATAGCCCAGCGATGGTTGGCGGAAAATATGGGCTTCATCAGGAAAGAAAGGGCGCTCAGCAGAACCTTGTCGGCGCGAATCTTCCAGTCATAGATCACATTTACATAAGGTCCATCCTGTTCGAATGTCCAGATGCCCCGCCCGTTGAAGTCCCCCCATGCATCGAGGGTGAAACCATGTGGATAGCGCGATTCAGTTACTCGAAACTGCCAGCGAAGGGTGTAGGGAAGCCATCCTTTTGTATAGAGAGCGACGACCTTGCCTACACCTTCTTCATCTCCCGGCTCCAATTCTTTTACATCGAGATAGACCGAAGGCCACCACCGAGGCAGGTCTGTGGCGTTTTTCAACACATCGGCTACCTCATTGACAATTCCCTCGACTCGCCATTCAGTGATGAAATGGTAATCATTTGCAGGCATGCTTTCCCTCCATCAGGGCCTTTGGAGTACGATCCATGTCAATACGAATTCACATTTACTCGATGCCGAATTGTATTCGCGCTTGTCCGCTTTTATCAACCGTCTGAACCTGTATGTGGCCGGGAGCGAAGCCCCGAGGGCAGACAAAGCTTTTTTACCTATTATTGACAAGCGCTAAATGGTGAGTGATAATCGCCTTACGCGAAGACAAGCCTTTTAGCCCCGGCGGCATCAACCATTTCGCGATTGATAGGGAGGATTCCAGGTGGAGAATGAGCAAGAGATTCGGCTGCGCCGACAGATAGAAGAACTCGTGCGCTCTCGTCTCAGCATTCTTGAGACAGACATAAGCCATTTGCAGCGTGAGGTCAACGAATCGTTCACGAAATTACTGGAACGAACCGACGCAACTGCTACCTTGCCGGACGGCGATGAGGCGCTGGCAAAAATCACAGCGGAGGTGACTGCGCAAATTGATACGGCCAGCACTGAAAGCGTCCGGCTTGGAGCCGATATAGCATTGTTGAAAGATTCAGTTGCCGAACTGGACGAGCAGCGCACCCAGGCCGATGTGCTTAACGCGCTGGTTGCCCGCGCCGAAAACTTCGCTCCTCGTGTTGTGTTGTTTGTAGTCAAGGGGCAGAATGCGCTTGCCTGGGCTGCACGCGGCTTCGATAACGGTGTAAACAATAACTCGATCCGGGGCCTCTCCATATCCTTGCAGGCAGACACTGCATTGCGCGCCGGGCTTGACTCAAAACAGACATTTTACGGACCGCCGGATCAGCAGGTTGACAATTCTTCCATTTTCACTCATCTGGGGGATGTCCGCCCGGAACGCGTGCTCGCTGTTCCGCTAAAGGTGCGCGGCAAAACTGCGGCCGTACTTTACGCCGACTCGGCGGATCGCCACGAAGGGGCGATTAATGTTGAGGCTATTGAATTATTGGTTTACACCTCGGGGCTTGTAGTGGAACTGGTTTCGTTGAGGGCTCGCGTTTTGGAAGGCGCAAAACCACCCGTCCGGCAAGCCGGGTCTACGGGAACGCTCGCTCAACCTGCCGCATCCGAGCAAAGAGGAGATACACCTTCTCAGGCTGCGCAACAGGCTTCGACGAGTGGCGCGCTTAACCCGCCCTCAGAACCGGCTCCACAGCCTCAACCCGCAGTCGCAAGCGAAGCCCAGCCATCAGCCTATGGATCTCCTACATATTTCAGGCCGGCGGCCGAGCCCGCGCCACCTTCGCCCGCCGAAGAGCCGCAAGGTTTTGCTTTCCATACGAATACACAGCCCGCGCCACCTCCGGCTCCGCCGGTCGCCGCCAATGGGTTGGATGCTGCTAATCCGCAAAGTGAAGAGGAAAAGAGACTTCACAACGAGGCTCGACGGTTTGCCCGTTTGCTCGTAAGCGAGATAAAACTTTATAACGAGCAGAAGGTTTCTGATGGGCGACGCCATAATGATCTTTACGACCGGCTGAAGGAAGACATAGACCGTAGCCGCCAGATGTATGAGAAGCGAGTTACGCCCACGGTCGCGGCCAAATTCGACTACTTTTATGATGAACTTGTAAACACGCTTGCCGAAGGCGACCCGGCCAAACTCGGCTCCGACTCTCCCGGACCAACGGTCAGAGTGTGATCTAAGGGATGAGGGATGAGGGATGAGGGATGAAAAGGACAGCGGGAAAACAATTCAGCAACAGGTCGAACCAACTCATCAGACTGTAATCTTAAACTCTTTTTCATCCCTCATCCCTCATCTCTCATCCCTTTTTTCTCTCCTTTCCTTTTGCGTCAGCCAACCTCTTAGATAATAATTTCATCAGCCCCTTTGAATTCTATTCACCAGCAGGCAAAAATGTATGGGGAACCGTCTATGTTTAATTATCTCCGCAATCTGATTAACTCTATGAGTCTGGCCAGGCGATCCGTCTTCATGGCTCTACCGTTATTGATTCTGCTTGTTTATATGATTATGCCGGGAACCGGCTCGTGCCAGCGCAATCCGGGCGACCCGGAGCGGGGGCTGGCAGAGCTAAGAATGCTGGTAGCAAATTCATCGGGCAAGCCTTCTGCCGAAGAGTTAGGTCGCATCGAGGCGAAGTATCCACGTACGCGAACGGCCTCGCTTGCCCGGTTCCTGCGGGGCTATCTGTATTATTCGGCTCAAAATTATTCTGCGGCCATAGATGCGCTCGACTCACGCGCGGTGGGCGCAAACTCGAGTCTGGGCGATTACACTCTATTTTATCGTGCCGAAAGCGAGCTTGCCTCAGGCGCAAATTCCGATGCGTTGCGCGATTACGGGATACTTTATACGAAGCACCCCGATTCAATTATGGCGCGCGATTCAAAACTCAAGGCAGCCTCGACCGCGCTCGCAAATGGAGATCCGAACAGCGCTATCAAAGAGGTGAGCGAACTGGCTGGGGCAGATGATGCAGATGCAATTTATGTAAAGGCACAGGCGCTGGAATTTAAGGGAGAGAATGACAAAGCCTTAAATCTGTACCGTTACCTCTATTACAAACTGCCTGCCACAACTGCGCGGGTAAAGGCCGAAACCCGGCTTGCCGCATTGGGCGCAGACCCGAAAACAAATCCCGGCTCTTTTGACGAAGAGCGAGGGCGGGCTGATGCGCTCTTCATGGCCAGGCAGTACGGGGACGCCTCGCAGGCCTACGAAGATTTGTTGGCGCGGTTCCCCGATGCCGAGCGGCTCGAAGAGGTGCAGTTGCGTTATGGTATCAGCCTTGTGGGCAGCAAGAAGCCCGCCCAGGCCGTGTTGCCGCTTGCAAAGGTCAACAGCCGCAATGCCGATGTACAGGCCGAATCTCTCTATTATCAGGCTGAAGCCCTCAGAAGCTCCAATCGCGCATCTGAATCTTCGGCCATAGTTGACCGCATGTTGCGTCAGTATCCAAAGAGCCGGAGGACCGAAGAGGCGCTTTACAATCTGGCCAGTTATTATGACAAACAGGATCGTGAAACCGAAGCCTCGGCCCGTTACAGGCAACTGGTTGCAACTTATCCGAAAGGCGAATACGCTCCAGAGGCTTCTTATGATCTGGGATGGGAAGCCTATCAGGATCGAAAGTATTCCGAGGCGGCAAGCCTGCTTGAGCAGCATCTGGCAAACTATCGCTACCCGGACACAAAATTCATAGGCGAAGCCGCGTTCTGGGCTGGCAAATCCGAAGAGCGAATGGGTAACAAGTCGCGTGCTCTAGCGCTCTATGACATAGCCATAGAGCGCTATCGCTTCGGCTATCACGGCTACGTCGCGGGGCTGCGAGCATCAGCCCTGCGAGCGAGCGATTCACGGCTCAAACCGGAAGACGCTAAAAAATGGCCCGAGCTTGAGCAAATCCGCCGGAATGCGCTCCATGTTGAAAAGATTCAAGAAACAGCCGACGGATCGGAATCCGACCGCGTGGCCAGAGCCGATGATCTTGAGATGATCGGGTTGAACGAACAGGCCGTTAAGGAGTTGAACAAGGCGCTCGAGCGCGCACCCGATTCGCCAAGATTAAACCTTCGACTCGCTCAAAACTATTCTCGTCGCGGCGACAAGTTTCAGGCGACCCTGGTTTTGCGTCATGGGTATCCAGATATCTACTCTTATGATGAATCTGAATTGCCCCGCGAGGCGTGGGAGATTTTCTTCCCTATGGTGGGATGGGAGACGATCAAGCAGGAGGCGAAGCGGTACGGGATAGACCCGTACATGGCGGCGGGGTTGATTCGTCAGGAGAGCGTTTTTAATCCCAACGCCATATCACGGGTAGGCGCGCGAGGATTGATGCAACTGATGCCCGCAACCGGGCGGCTGGTAGCAAAACGGGCGGGAACAGGCAGTATCTCAACCGCCGATCTCTACACCCCTGCGATCAATATCAAGCTGGGCATGAATTATCTGGCGCAAATGCTCGGGCAATTCGGGCGGATTGAATATGCGGCGGCTGCCTATAATGCGGGGCCGGGTCGCGCAAAACGATGGATTGCCGAGCGCGGATCAATGGACATAGAAGATTGGATCGAATCAATTCCTTTCCGCGAGACTCGCGGCTATGTTCAGGGTGTGCTGCGCTATTCAGCCAACTACAGGCGCTTGTATAAATAACAGGGTGTTAGTCTTATGGACATGAATCTGACAAAGCGATACAGCGTTTCTAAACTCTGCGCATCGGCCATCAGTCTATCCGTTACCGCCTTTTTGTTTTGCGTCTTTGTTGAAGGGATGGCGCAAAAGCGGGCGGCTTCCTCAGCCACGGGGGCCGTCAAGATCACTACGAGCCATCCCGGCTCGGTAGTCTTTATAAACAACGTGAGGCACGGAGTTACAAACGACGCCGGAGAACTTAACCTCCCGCGAGTCAAGGCCGGAGCTTATCCTGTCAGGGTTCGTACGGTCGGATTTGTGGACTGGCAGGGCCGAATAGTCATTGCGGCAGGGAAGACCAGTGCGCTAAATGTTACACAGAAGCCGGAGAGTGATGAAGCGATTCTGCATTATCAAAGGGGCGATGCCTTGCGCGATAAGGGACAGAACAAAGACGCGCTTGAGGAATACCGACAGGCGCTCGCGATAAGATCGGCCTTTCCCGTTGTTCGTTTAGCCATGACGCGAAGCCTGACAACGATTCAGGATTTTGAGGAAGCTGAAAAGCAGATCAAAGCGGCGATGAAAGAGATGCCTCGGCCTTCGCCCGAAGCTCATACTATTCTTGCCAATCTGCGGCGTTCTCAGGGGCTTTATGATGAAGCAATAGCCGAATACAAAAAGGCGCTCCAACTGGCGCGAAATGATTCCTTCGAGGCGAATATCGGTATAGGCATCGCCTATAAGGAAGCCGGAGAAGTGGACCTTGCCGTCAGGCATTATCGCGCGGGTCTGATTCAGGATATGGATACCGAGCCAATCCTTTATTATCAGTTGGCCGAGATTCTCGAAGGTGAAAAGAGAAACAAAGAGGCCATTGAGGCATATCGCAATTACATCAGGCTCGACCCGGAAGGCGAGCTGGCCTCGGCGGCTGAGTCGATAATTCAGATATTGCAACAGGAGATAGACGAGCGATGATACGGTTTTGATCGCGATCTCTGAATACTTGAAAATCCGGCTTGTGTATCCTGTAAATCCTGTCTAATCTTTCTTGTCTCAGAGGCCACAAATGCCAAAAAGGATTATCTCGCAAAAAGCAGAGCAATTTACGGAATCGGTCATTCGAGATATGACGCGTCAGGCCCACCTCTACGAGGCTGTGAATCTGTCGCAGGGCTTCCCGGATTTTTCAGCCCCCGAAAGTATCAAACTCGCCGCCTGTGATGCCATTCAAGCCGACATAAATCAGTACGCAATCACATGGGGAGCAAAGAATTTCCGTGATGCCATCGCCGAAAAAAGCTCGTGGTATCTCGGCCTTGAGGTCGATCCCGAACGCGAACTGACGGTCACATGCGGGTCGACCGAAGCCATGATCGCGGCGCTGATGGCAATCGTAAATCCCGGCGATGAGGTTGTGGTCTTCGAACCGTTTTATGAGAACTACGGCCCCGACGCGATTCTCTCAGGCGCAATTCCGCGTTATGTCACTCTCAGCGCGCCCGACTGGTCATACGACCCCGATGAGCTTCGCTCCGCCTTTAATGACAACACAAAGGCGATCATCATCAATACGCCTAATAATCCTACCGGGAAGGTGTTTTCCCGCGAAGAGCTTGAATACATTGCCTCGCTCTGCCAGGAGTGGAACGTCATCGCGATCACCGACGAGATTTACGAACACATACTCTTCAACGACAAGAAACATCTGGCTATTGCGACGCTCGACGGCATGCGCGACCGAACCATAACGATTAATGGTCTGTCGAAGACTTACAGCGTCACCGGCTGGAGAGTCGGCTATACCATCGCGCCGCCTGAAATTACGCAGGCCATTCGCAAGGTGCATGATTTTCTGACCGTAGGCGCGGCGGCCCCGTTGCAGGAAGCGGGCGCGCACGCGCTTCGCCTGCCCCGGACTTATTATGAAAAGCTCCAATCCGATTATTCTATTCGCCGCTCGCGTTTGCTTTCTGTGTTGAAAGATGTCGGGTTCAAGTGTTTCGATCCAGACGGCGCTTACTATATTATGACCGACATCAGCGTTTTTGGTTACGATGATGATGTGAAATTCGCTCATTTTCTTGTAAAGGAAATCGGGGTGGCGGTCGTTCCGGGGAGCAGTTTCTATCACGAGCCGCATCTGGGTCGCTCACAGGTGCGATTCACTTTTTGCAAAAAGGATGAGACTCTTACGGCCGCCGAAGAGCGCCTGCAAAGGCTTAAGTCGATTGCCTCCTGACGGCCAACCCTGATTCAATAGCCCTTCTTGTTTTAGCCCCTTTCTGAGTGATAGAGTCTTTATTGGCTCCCAACGCAATCAGGCGCGCGATTTGAGTTCAAACAAACCAAATCGAGCCGGCGGGAATCTAACCGCTCGAATTGATTGGAAAGGGAAGTGTTTTTAGAGCTTTGGCGACCGCTACCAGAAAACCCAAGACACAGGTCATCAGAAGGGAAGAACGCCCGAGCCTTCTCCGGCGCATCTTCTCTCCTATGAAGCTGGCCATACTGGGGATTCTGGCGCTGATCTTCGTTTCCATCTTCTCATTTTTTTACTTCAAGTATTCGAGGATGATAGATGCCCGGCTGCGCGGCGACGTAATCGTGCGGACGACGGGCATCTTTGCCGCGCCTCGCACGATCAGTGTCAAACAGGGGATGACGCTCGCCTCGCTCAAGAGCTACCTCGACGGCATAGGCTATGTCTCTTCAACGAAGGATGCCGATTCGAAGCGCGGACGCTATGAGATAGACGGCAACACGATTGATATTCATTCAAGCAGCGAAGCGGTTATAAACGGCGCCCGGCAATTTCCGAATATCACCGTGGCCTTTGGACCAAAGGGCGGGATAACGAAGATCACCGATCTCGATACAAAACGCAATCTCGACAGCACGCTGCTTGAACCCGAGATGCTCACTTCGATTTCGAGCGACAAACACCAGAAGCAAAAGCTCGTATCATTCAAAGACCTGCCAAAAGATTTCGTCAACGGCGTGGTTGCTATTGAAGATCGGCAATTTTACGAGCATTCGGGGATAAATTATCGTGGGATAGCTCGCGCCCTCTGGCGCAATGTCGAAGAGAACGAGATTCAGCAGGGCGGCTCCTCGATCACTCAACAACTGGTGAAGAACTTCTTCCTGACGCCTGAGCGAACCTACAAGCGCAAATTGCAGGAGATGATGATCGCCCTTGTGCTTGAAACCAAGCTCTCGAAAGAAGAGATCTTTCAACTCTACTCGAATGAAGTTTACATGGGGCAGTCGGGCGATTACTCGATAAACGGGGTGGGTGAAGCCTCTTCGATCTATTTCAACAAAGATGTGGTGAATTTGAATCTACAGGAATCGGCATTTCTTGCGGGGATGATTCGCGGGCCAAGCCTTTATTCGCCGTACAGAGATCTACAGAGAGCCAGAGCGCGCCGCAATCAGGTGTTGGACTCGATGGCCGAGGCCGGGTACATCACGCCTGCCGACGCCGAACGGGCGAAGGCCACGGAACTGAAGATTCAGCCGAGACGTAGCGCGCTAAACGGAGATGCACCGTATTTCGTAGACTATTTGCAGCAGCAGATGACCTCCGATCTCGCGTCGCGGGACCTTTCGCGCCAGTCATACCGCGTCTACACGACGATTGATATGGACTTGCAGCGTGTGGCTGATAAGGCTGTAACTCAAACTCTTGCCGATCTTGATAAAATTTTCGCAAAGCGTAAGAAAGACCCGCTTCCCCCGGGGACTCTTCAGGCCGCGCTCGTGGCGCTCAACGCAAAAACGGGCGAGATAGTGGCTATGGTGGGAGGCCGTGATTATAGTCTGAGCCAGTTGAATCGCGCCGTGGACGCAAACCGTCAGCCCGGCTCGGTCTTTAAGTCCATAGTCTATGCGACGGCTCTCAACACAGGATTTGAAGCCAATTCAAGTGAAGATGTCATCACGCCGGCCTCGGTCTTTATGGATGCGCCGGAGACTTTTTATTATGGTCGCGGTCAGACATACGCCCCGGATAATTACGGTAAAGTCTATTCAAACCGGGATGTCACGCTGCGCGACGCGCTTGTGCATTCGCTCAACGTAGTGACGGTTCGCATAGCTGAAAAGGTCGGTTACTCAAAGATAGCGCGGATGGCGGAGAAGCTTGGCCTTCCGCGAACTCAAGCCTTTCCCGCCCTCGCGCTTGGAACAGCCGAGGCCACACCGATCGAGGTTGCTTCGGCTTACACGGCGTTTGCAAACGGGGGGAATCTCTCCGAGCCCTCCGCGATCAAACGGGTGACAAATTCTGACGGTGTGAGCATCACTGAACCACGGCCCGATTCACGCTCCGTACTGAGGCCGGAAATAAGCTGGCTCATGACCAATATAATGCAGGATGTCCTGAACAAGGGCACGGCTGCGCGCGCCAGAGCGATGGGGTTCAACGCAACAGCCGCGGGCAAGACCGGGACTTCGCGCGACGGGTGGTTTGCCGGGTATACTCCGAATCTGGTTTGCGTCGTCTGGGTGGGGTTTGACGACAACACCGAGCTTGGGCTTGAGGGTGCCAAATCTGCCCTGCCAATCTGGACGGCCTTTATGAAGGACGCGCTGGCCTTGAGGCCCGATCTCGGCGGTGATAGTTTCCCGAAACCAGACAACATCGTGAGCGAAGATATAGACCCGACCACAGGTGAGCTTGCCACGGAATCCTGCCCCGCGCGTCGAACAGAATATTTCATACAGGGGACTCAACCCGAAACCCCGTGTCACGAACATAGCGGGGAAGAGCCCCCGCTCACTCCTCCACTGCCCGATGATCAATGGCCGGAAGGGCAGCCTGATGACCCTCGCGACAAACCTAAGAAGGCCCCTCACGAAATTGAAAACGGCGTCGATGAGGGCCGGAAGAAGCCACACCGCGAAGCTGAAAAAGGCATCGAAGAGGGCCGCAAAAAGATAGACAACATCTACCACAAGCCCTGAAAGTATCTGAAATCTCAGATTTTAAATCAGACATTTGAGAATTGATGTGAATGGGTGGGAAGGAATGTACTTTTAAGGCTAAAGAGTTCTCTGTACATATTGAATGGAATCACGGATCCTCATTACAAGGGCGCGGCTCGATATGACCGCGCCCTTATTTTTAAGGTCTTAAGCGGAGTCACCCGCGCGGCGTAAGCGGTTCCGGCCCGTCAATAATCTCTATATTTTCCAGTCCGCCATAGAATTCGTACCAGGGTTTTGCGCCCTTTGCGAGGACTTCGTTTAGCGCCTCGACATTCTTTCTGCCTCTATCCCTGAGCCACTCTTCAAAGGCCGCCGGACCTTGAGCACCGTAGACGGGCACTCCATCCTGCCACGTAGCGCGCCCGCAAAGCACGCCTGAAAAGCCTACGCCCGCTTCCGCCGCAAGCTCGAGAGTCGCGCGGAAAATATCATCGGTCACGCCCGCCGAAAGATAGATAAAAGGCTTGCCCGCGACCGCCTCGGCCTTGCGAAACAGTTCCTTCGCCTCTTCACGCGTGTAAGCGGCAGTGCCGGAAAAAGCCGGAGTATCTTCGACATACTTGATGTTGATCGGGACTTCTACCTTGAGGATATCCACACCATATTGAGGCTTGGAAAATTCCGTCATGTAGCGGATCACAAGATCGGGTTTTATGCGCGCAAATTCGAGACTCTTATCGTCGGGAATCTCTTCGCTGTAGCAGATCGGTTCGAGAAAGAATGGCACGTCATAGGCGAGGCATTCGGCCCCGATCCTCTCGATAAAGGCATGCTTTATGTCGTTGATTTCGGCGGGGTCGTCCGGGTTGTAGTAAAGCAAAATCTTTATGGCGTCTGCGCCCGCCGCGATCAGGCGAGCCACCGACCAGTTTGGCAGAAGGTCGGGCAGCCGACCTCGAGTATTGGCGTCATAGCCGGTCTTTTCATAGGCCAGCAACACGCCTGCGTTTGGAGCTTTCGCCTTGACCGCGTCGAGTCCATACTCCGGGTCCATCAGGATCGCCGAGGCATAAGGTGTCAACTCGCGTGTCCCTATCACCTTAAATTCCGTGAGTTCCGCGTCTGACGCGTCGCTGCCTTTTGCCTTTGCTATCGCCTTTTTCAGCGAGCCGCGTTGATCCATCGCCGCAGCGGAAATAACGCCGTTTTCATCGGCAACAGCCTGGATTCCATTAAACTTGCCGCGAGTCATTCGCACTTTCTTAGGCTCCATCTTTTGCGCCATCTCTTATGCCCTCCTTGAGGTTTCAGAAAATTCCAACCGAAGTATTGACCAGTAGCCTGGCAGGGCTGTCAGTATAGCACATCCGGTTGACGAGCAGAATCAATTTCAACTTTCGTTGAAGTTGACCAACCAATTTGCGATGAATAGAATTAGAGGCTGACATAAATGCTATTTAAACCCGCAATAAATTCACAGGAGGAATAAATGATCAGGAAAATAGAAGAGATACTTGGCGACGAGGCCGAAGCGTTGCTCACCTATCAGAGCCGGACAATCGCAAAAGAATCGCTGCACCTGCCGGGGCCGGATTTTATTGACCGCGTCTGGGTCGCTACGGATCGCTCGCCCACAGTGCTCAGGAATCTCTCGGCGCTCTTCAATCACGGACGGCTCTCCGGTACAGGTTACGTATCGATTCTCCCGGTAGACCAGGGCATAGAGCATTCGGCAGGGGCTTCATTTGCCCCAAATCCCGAGTATTTCGACCCGGAAAACATCGCGCGTCTGGCTATTGAAGGAGGCTGTAACGCGGTGGCCTCGACACTGGGCGTACTCGGCTCCGTCGCTCGCAAGTATGCGCACAAGATACCGTTTATTCTCAAGATCAATCACAACGAATTTCTTTCCTACCCAAACTCCTACGATCAAATACTTTTCGCCTCGATAGAGCAGGCATTCGAGCAGGGCTGCGTAGGAGTAGGAGCTACCGTTTATTTCGGTTCGGAGGGCTCTAAGCGGCAGATTCAGGAGATCAGCCAGGTATTTGCGGCGGCGCACGAACTGGGGATGTTTACCGTGCTGTGGTGCTATCTGCGCAATTCCGATTTCAAAACGAAAGAGGCGGATTACCACGCTGCTGCCGACCTCACGGGACAGGCGAATCATCTTGGGGTCACGCTTGAGGCTGACATAATAAAGCAGAAACTGCCGGAGAATAACGGCGGATACAACGCGCTGAAATTCGGCAAGACTCACAAGAAGGTCTATTCCGAACTGACAACCGATCATCCAATTGATCTGACTCGCTATCAGGTGGCTAACTGTTATATGGGGCGAGCCGGTTTGATAAACTCTGGAGGCGCATCGGGCGAAAACGATATTCAACAGGCAGTGAGGACAGCGGTCATAAACAAACGCGCGGGCGGCACGGGGTTGATTTCAGGCCGAAAAGCCTTCCAGAAACCGATGGCCGACGGCGTAGAGATTCTAAACGCTATACAGGATGTCTATCTGGCTAAGGAAGTGACCGTGGCGTGATGCGTGAAGAGTGATACGTAATTCGTGAAGCGTGATTCGTGATTCGTGATTCACCTGACTTGCAATTTGTCATTGACAGGCAGATCCCATAAATATCACGGATCACGGATCACGCTTTATTGCTATTTCACTTCTTTTATATCGGCGGGCTTATCAAACAATTTATCGGGCAGGCTCGGGTTGACTTTCACCGATTCGTAATTGACTCGACTCGATTGCTGCCCCTCGCGGTATGTGTCTTGAATGGTTGGGAACCTGACTCCGTTATAGTCTATCCATCTGTAGTACCTTATCTGGTCGTTTGTAGTTCCTTCCTCGCCTACGGTTTTAAACTCGATCATCAAGGGCAGGTCTTCGCGGGTATCGAAATGAAGAGTCACCGATTCGCCTTCGGCAAACTCTAAACGAATGGCCTCAGAAAACGTGTTGTGCCAGACTTCGCGGCGACCGATGTAGACGAGTTTTGCGCCCGGCTCTTTCCACTCGCGTCTCAGCAGATTATCCAGGTCGTGGCGCATACCATGCTGGAAGTTCTTGACCTGATCTTCGGTCTGTTCTCGGATAGCCTTCTGCTGCCCGTCGTAAATCCATCCTTCATTTCCGCGATTGGTCTGAATATATTTCTGCTTGCCTTTGCCGAAATCCGTACGCTCGGTACTCGGATAAACTATATAATCCGTAAAACTCTGAGGGAGTGTTGAGACGCCTTTTTGATAGGGAGTGTACTGGCCTTCACCAATGATCGAGCGCACTGTCAGATAAGCATCCCCGCCTCGCGCCCGAATCGCTTTCTGGATCAGCGCTTCCGCCTTCTGCTGCCCGTCGTCTTTATCCTCTTGAGCGGGCACTGCTGCCTGCGTGGTGAGTGTGATCAGGAGTAATGTGATTGCAAAGCTGAGTGGTCTCAAGATCGTCCCTCCGATGTTGATTTTGCTCGATACCGAGTCAAAAAGAAAGCGGCACAAAAACATATGCGCCGCTTTCCCGGGCCGTTATTAAACGAGTCCGATACATTCAGTTTTTGATGATCTTTAGCTCATCGTTCTGGAAATCGACCAGGAAGTTGTCGGCATCTTTCCACATCGTCGTAAGCGGCACTTTGACAAGCTCGTCAATCGTGCGCTTGAGGAAGCGAGCGCCGTAAGCCGGGCTGAAGCCCTTCTCTACGAGGTGTGTGAGAGCGGCTTCGGTGACGACGATCTTTTTACCGCTATGTTTCATCTGGCGGGTGATCTTCCTCAGATAAATCACAGCTATCTCCTTGACTTCATCCTGAGTGAGCGGCGAAAAGACTACTATTTCGTCTATGCGGTTGCGGAACTCAGGCGAGAACCTGTCTTCGGCCGCTTTGATGACTTCGCGATTTATGGCCTTTATATCGGCAAGCGTTTTGGTCCCAAATCCGAGCGGCTTCATATACTTTTTAAAGCTGTCCGATCCGAGGTTCGATGTCATTATGATGATCGCGTCTGAGAGATAAACCTTTTTGCCGCGCCCGTCCGTGATCCAGCCCTCATCAAACGCCTGCAAGAAGAGGTTGAGCAGGTAAGGCGACGCCTTTTCGATTTCATCGAGCAGCAGCACAGTATAAGGATTATCGCGGAGTCGCTCGGTGAGGATGCCGCCGCGCTCGCTTCCAACTATTCCGCGTGGCATGCCGATGAGCTTTTCAACGGCGATGGTCCCGTCCTGATATTCGGACATGTCTATGCGAACCATCTTGTCGTCATCGCCAAACATAAATTCCGCCACAGATTTGGCAAGTTCGGTCTTGCCGACACCCGTGGGGCCCAAGAACAAGAGCACACCGTCGGGCTTATAAAAATTCTCTTTAAGCGGTCCCTTGTTGAGTCTGAGCCTCCGGGCCACCGCCTTGATAGCGTCCTTCTGCCCGACTACCCGTGATGAGAGAGCCTCTTCCATATGGACGAAGCGGTCGTTTGTATCGCGGAAGATCATGTCACGCGGGATGCGAGATTCCTGGCTGATTACGTCGATGATGTGCTCGGACCGTACTTCGCCAAGCTCCGGTTGATTGATCTCGACCTTTACGGCGGCGGTGTCGAGCCAGCCGATTACCTTGTCGGGCAGATGCAGGTTTCTGACATAACGAGGGGCCATTTCGAGAGCCGTTTCGATGGCTTCATCAGAGATAGTAACGGAATAATTGCGTTCGAGCCTCGGTCGCACGCCGACGATAATCTTTCGGGTGTCTTCAACGGATGGCTCGTCCACTTTTACGAGGCGGAACCGGCGGGCAAGAGCTTCGTCTTCCGCGATATACTCTTTGTACTCGGTCATCGTAGTCGCGCCGACTATACGAATCTCGCCGCGAGCAAGCGCCGACTTGAACATATTGGCGGCATCGGAACTGGCTCCCAGAGCCGATCCTGCGCCGATTATCGTATGGGCTTCGTCTATGAAGAGAATGAGATTATCGCGTTCCTTGACTTCGTTTATTATGCCCTGAATACGCTCTTCAAACATGCCGCGAAGCATCGTGCCTGCGACGATGCCGGACATTTGCAACTGCACTACGTGGGAATTGCGGAGGCGTTGAGGTATCGAATCAGGCTCAAGCTCGATCTTGCGGGCCAGACCCTCGACGACAGCGGTCTTCCCGACCCCGGCTTCGCCGACAAGCATAGGCGAGTTTGCGCGTTCGCGATGACAGAGAATTTCGATCATCTGACGAATCTCTTCGCCTCGACCGATGACAGGCGGAAGTTTGTCTTGACGAGCAAGCTTGTTGAGGCTGACTCCGAAGTGTTTCAGGTAAGGCGGAAGCTCATAGCGACGGCGATAGCGCTCCTCCTTCTCTTCGTGGCTGCGTACGCGGGTCTGAATCTTTTGCATCACCATCTCCCGGTCAGCGCCTAACCGTTTGAGCAGTTCGGCTGGGAAGCTGTGCACGTCTTTGAAAAGCGCGACGAAAATGTCTGTTGATTCGATCAACCTGCGGCCACGTTCGTGCGCGTGCTTGAGCGAATTTGACAGCAGAGTCCTGAGCGACTCCGACATCTTTATGCCGCGTCCGAAATAATCTCGCTGGCCGAGTTTTGTCTCAATCGCCTGCAACACAACCTGGGGATCGAGATTGAGGCTTTGCATCACCTCGTTGAAAAATGGACGTTCCACTTCGGCCAGCCCTACGAGCACGTGCTCCGGGGCGAGTTGATTGTGATCCCTCGCTCTGGCCTCTTCGTAGGATTTGCGAATAAGCCGACGGCCGCTTTCTGAGAATTTGTCCGTATAGATTTCTAGATCAACCATTTCTTGTCTTACTTCCTGTTTCTGAGCATAAAGAAAATTACCGTGACAGAGCAAGCCCTTTCAGGGTGCATTTCAATTTTACAGGGGAGCTAAGAGTACCTTCATGGAGCGAAAAAAGGTGTCGGCCCGAAAGTCATCAGCAGCTTCGGTCTCTAATGTCTGAGGGGCGGTCTCTGCGAAGGGGACGCAGGGATGTATTTTCGTTTCGTGGGACGAAGGTTCTAACCTGGCAAACCAACCCGGCGCGAGCCGGGCATTGTCGTTCAAAAAAGCTTCCTGACGCCCTATTTTTATAAGCCGATGGCCGATTCTGGCTAAAGCGTTCGGGTGAAGCACCAATTCGTCCATCGTATATTCGACCTTTTCGATCCGCGCAACGACGCGAGATAAAATTGGCATCCTGATTTGACAATTGCCCCGGTGAGGCATGAAACTACACTATCGAGTATAACAAAGAAGAAAACCCGACTCAAGAATAGCGGCTTTCGGATATTTCCAGACCTGCACACAGGCTGGCCCGCGATTTGACGCGCTTTACTTCTATCGCGTATAGTCGGACGCTCAGGCAACTATAAAGCTCGACACTGCAACTTTTTTAGGATGAATAGAATAGGAAAGCTCGTTGTCAGTCGTCCGAAAATAGTGATAGCCGCCACCCTGGCGATAACCATCTGGTTGGCCGCCGTAATGGCCACGCGAGGCGTAGTCTTTAACGGTTCTCCCGAGACTCTTACCCGACACGACAAGGAACTACAATTCTTTAACGAGATTCGTTCGACCTTCGGAGATGACCGGGTCATCGTCGTGGGGCTTACGACGGACGATGTATTCACACCCGACTTTATTGCCGACCTCGGTCGCCTCACCACTCGCCTCGCCGCCGTCAAAGGTGTCACCGACACTCTGAGTCTTACCAACATAAAATCGGTTCGCAGAGATGATCGGGGGGTGGTTGTAGAAAAGCTGATCCCTCGTGGTGCCACGCCGGAGCAACTGCGCCAGATCAGACAAGAGATCACCGCAGACCCGCTATATGTAAAGCACTACATCTCGGCAGACGGGCGGACGGCCGCCGTTAATATCTTCCTTGCGCCGCTTGACGAGGCGGAATCTCGCGCGACTGCCGGACGGGTGGAAGAGGTGGTCAGGGAAGTGGCGGGTCAGTACGATAATATGGTGTGTGGTGTGCCGATCCTCGATGCGCGAGGAGTACGCAGCATGGTGCGTGATATGCTGGTGCTTTCGCCCATAGCCTTGATTCTTTCATTTCTCGTCTTTCTTGTCGCCTTTCGCAGTTTCTGGGGGGCCGCACTCCCAATGGCGGCTCTTGTAATAGGTCTGATATGGACAATCGGACTTATGAGGTTGCTCGGCTATCCCATCACCTTCGCTACGCTGTCGCTGCCGACAACACTGATGGCCGTAGGCAGTTCTTATCTCTTTCACATGCTGAACCAGTATCGCATATCGATGGTTCGATTAGGGCAAGAGACCGATTCAGCAGCGAGGCGCGAGTCCTGGCTTGAGGGGCTCAAATTCATAGGCCCGGCGGTTCTCGTATCAGGGACGACGACGATGGCAGGCTTTGGGGCGCTCGGGTCGAGCCCCGTCCCGACGGTACGCGATATGGGGATGTTCGAGTCTCTTGGCGTATTTTTCATGCTTGTCCTGTCGCTTGCTTTTATACCGGCTGTGCTTACACTGCTTCCTCGCGATGCGCTGATGCGTGGCCACTCGGGAGAGAAAGATTATGCTACATGGTTAAACCCCATACTGCGAAACATCACCGCCTGGATAATGTTTCGCGGGCGAGGGGTTTTGATCGCGGCCTTTGTGATTACATGTGTCACAGGGGCTGGCGCTTACTGGCTTAGGGTGAATACGGATTATCTGAAGATATTTCCCGATTCGAGCGAGACGGTTCAGGCGGCCGACAAACTTCACGAGCGGCTGGCAGGCGCTGCTCCGGTTCAGATAGTTGTGACCGGGTCGGAAGGGGCGGCCACGGACCCGGCCTTTTTAGAGAGAGTGGAAGCGCTTGAAGAGTTTGCTTCGAATCAGGAAGGCGTTGATGCGGTTCTTTCAGTCACCGATATCATCAAAAGATTAAACAGCAGGCTCGATTCCTCGCCCGAAAGCCGGGAGCAATTGCCCAAAGACCCTGCGAGGCTCAAGGCCATTTATGACGATTACCTTTCTCAAGACGAGTCGCTTTCGCGGCTTGTAAGCCCGGATCGAGCGCGAGCGCTTGTTGTCTTAAACACTAATCTGTTTGACTCAAACAAGCTCCGGGCGCTGACCGACAAGTTGCTGGTATGGTCCCGAGCGAATCTCGGTTCTTCGATCACGGCTCGCGTCACAGGGTCGATAGTTCTGTTAAACGATGCCTCGGATGCTGTGGCAGCATCGCAATCCTGGAGTCTTGGAATTGCGCTGGTTTCGATTTACCTGATGATGGCCTTCCTGTTCAGGTCGTTTGCAACAGGGCTGCTCGCGCTGATCCCAAATCTTCTTCCGATAGTCTGCTTCTTCGGCTTTCTCGGCTGGTCCGGCTATACTCTTGACATCACTACGAGCCTCGTAGCGAGTTCCGTACTTGGACTGGCAGTAGACAACGCGGTGCACATGATTCGCCGGTACAGACAGGCGGTTTTCGAAAGCGCACATTCGGAGGATACCGAAGGCTGGGCGATGTGGCTCACCGTACTCAGGACGGGTAAACCGATGGTGCTGGCGAATTTGATGCTGGTGGCCGCTTTCCTGATCTTCATGTTATCCTCGTTTATCCCGGTCCGCATTGCGGGGATGCTGTGGGCGGTGACCATAATTGCCTGTCTGGCTGCCGATCTTATATTTCTGCCGGTTCTGATGAGATCGAGACTTTTTTCTCATGTCACGCTGGGCGATTCTCAACCGCCAGAAGACCGGATGTCAGAAAAAGAATTTACGGGTGTAGAGAAAGTTGTGGATTGAGCGATAGTGAGTAGATCAAAAATGGTGATTTAAAATATGAAAAAAAGGATTGTGAAATCAGCCTCAAAAGAGAGGCTGAAGAACCTGCTGGCCCTGGCAGGTTTGTGTGCGCTGTCGATTGCATCGTTTGCCTGTGGGTCGAATACCGAAAACATTGGGAATACATCTTCTGGGGATAAGAAAGCCGCAAATCAAGCGTCTTCCGAAGAGATCATGCAGCATTACCGCTCGCTGCCTGCCCCGCCCGGCAGCACTATCGAAATGCAGGTACAGATCGTGGATTCAAACGGGAGCAGTCGAGAAATCCAGATGACTACTTACGAAAAAAAGCAGGCTGACGGCACTCAACTGATGCTGATCGAGTTTACTGCGCCGCCGATTGAAAGCGACCGCTCGGCCTTGATTAAATTTAGCCCCAGAGGGGATGTGAGCGCTACACGCTACGCTCAGAGCACCAATAACTTTGTCACAGTGACCGACCCGGCAAGCGAAGATTCGCTTTTTGGCATGACTCTTCAGGAGCTTGCCTACGGTCAGGCTGAAAAATATGACTTCACTCTTGCCGGAGAAGATAAAGTAGGTTCGTTGCCCGTTTATCGCATGCAGGGCAAGCTGAAGGAAGGCGCGGAATCGAAGTTTCCGCGTATTGATCTCATGATTTCTGAAGACAATTATACGGCTCTGGGCGCGGACTTTTACGACAGTCAGAACGACCTCATCCGTCGCATGAGAGTGGACGAGATGAAACAGGTTGACAATTACTGGACCCGAATGGATTGGCACGTGGACAATGTAGCGCGAAACAAGAAAATTCGTTTCAAAACCTTGAGCGCGAAATATGACACGGCCCCGGCGGATTCACTCTTTACGCAAGAGCATCTGAAGAAAATTGCTACCAGATAGGGAACTGGCAGATTGTATAGAGCAAGGTGTTAAGGACTCTTAGCTCCTCGCTCTTGACTCCTGGCTCTTAACTCTTAGCTCTCTATTCTTTGCCCTCAAGCTCATGCAGGACGATATATTTGCATTGATTAATCGAGCTGACGAACTGTACCGAGGGCGGTCAAGTATTGATTCGGTTAGAGAATCTGTAAAGCTTATGTCTGGGGCCCTGGATGGAGCCGAGCGATTCGAAGTGCAATGGAGACTTGCGCGCGCGCTGTTTTTTCTCGGGCAGGAGGCAGATTCCGCCGGTTCAAAGCGGCAATTGCACGCCGCCGCCATCGGCGCGGGTAAAAGGGCCGCCAGACTATCGCCTGAACGAGTAGAAGGGCATTTCTGGCTCGGTGTAAACCTGGCCCTGTTTGCGGAAAGCGATGGGGGCTGGAGAGCGGCACTGGCGCTCATGCGCGCTCGCAATGAGTTGCGGCGAGCCGTCGCAATCTCAGATGCATATCACGGAGCGGGGCCGTTGCGCGTCCTGGGCCGCCTGGAACATAAAGCGCCCCGGTTGCTTGGCGGGAGCCGGAGGCGAAGCCGCGAATGCTTTGACCGCGCACTCAGGATTGCTCCAGATAATACTGTTACCCTGCTCTATGCCTTTGAACGTGAGTTCGAATACGGAGATCGTGCCCGCGCCATTCGCATGTTGGAGCAGGTGGTCAGGACCGATATTGACCCCGAATGGGAATTTGAAAATCAGAGAGACCGCGAGATTGCGAGGTCTCTGCTTATAAGCTTGACCGGGCAGAAGTGAGCTTGAAAAGAGAGCTAATTTGTCGCAGTGAACAAAGCAAAAGAGTCTGTTTTCTCTTCATTTCGCTGTGCTTCTATGCCTCTGTGGCAATTCTGAATTCTTTGCCTTGACCATCTGGAATGGCAATAAGCGGTCCTTTTAGGGTAGAATCAGGATAGTTGGCCTCGGTAAAAAGTCGAACATTATTAATCGGAGGAGGGAAACGATGACTTTGAAGCGCGTTGTAGTGACCGGAATGGGAGCGGTGAGCCCGAATGGTATTGGTCGTGAGGCTTACTGGAAAGCGACAGCCAGTGGTAAGAGCGGCACCGGGCCGATCACTCTTTTCGATGCTTCCGATCTCTCCTGCAAGGTCGCAGCCGAAGTAAAGGATTTCGACTTTGACCGCTACGTCACCAAGAAGGACAAAGATCGCGTGCAGCGCGCTGTTCCTATGGCGTTCTATGCGGCGGAAGAAGCGTCACAGGATGCCGGGATTGATCTGGAATCGCTCACGCCCGAAGAGCGCGAAAATATCGGCGTGATCGTAGGCACAGGAGCGGGTGGAATCGAGTTTGCCGAACGTCAATACAAGCAATATTACGACAAGGGCGATCATCAGGCCGCTTACAGGCGAGTCAGTCCTTACTCCATCGTCGCATCCTTCGTAGGAATGCTCTCAAGCGAAATCAATATGGCTTTCAGACTGCACGGCATGAGCCATGTGGTTTCAACCGGGTGCACGAGCTCGACCGATGCCATGGGTTATGCCATGAATATGATCCGTCTGGGGCAGGTGGAAACCATCGTGACAGGCGGCGTCGAAGCCTGCATTACCTTTGGTCTTATGACCGCTTTCTGTCGTATGGGCACGGTCACTACCAAATGGAATGATGAGCCACAGCGCGCCTCGCGGCCTTTCAACGGAGATAGAGATGGGTTCGTACTGGGCGAGGGCGCATGGATTCTGATCTTCGAAGAGATGGAACACGCGCTAAATCGCGGCGCTAAGATTTACGCCGAGGTCGCAGGCTATTATTCCACCTGTGATGCCTATCATAGAGTCCAGATATCGCCCACGGGTCACGACGCGGCGCGAGCTATGAGAAGAGCGGTGGAAAACGCCGGACTCACCATAGACCAGATCGATTATCTCAACCTCCACGGCACTGCAACCAGAATCAATGACCGAACGGAGTCGGCCGCCGTACGCATCGCTTTTGGCGATAGGGCCCGCGAAATACCGGCTAGCTCTACAAAATCAATGGTTGGTCATCCGCAGGGAGCTTCGGGCGCGGCCGGAGTTGTAGCAACATTGATGGCTATGAAGAACAATTTTGCTCCTCCGACTATAAACGTGGAAACGCCCGATCCTGAATGTGAACTGGATTATGTCCCAAACGTAGGCCGCGAAATGCGAATCGATGCGGCACTGTGCAATTGCATCGCGTTCGGCTCGAAAAACTCTGCGCTCGTCTTTAAGAAATTCGAATAGTCTTGAAGCAAAGAGCCCACTGTCAAAGTTTGATACGCAGTAATTTCCTTCGCGTGCGGATTTAATACTTGCCACCTCCTACCTTTCCGCCCTTCTGCGCGTGATCTTTGTGTAATCCCCCGCAAATACGGCGATTTTTCAGCGCCCCGGCCGACTGGCACGCCTCTTGCCACTCTAATTTTCGCAATATTGAACCAGATTTTAAGAGAGGATGGATGTGCCATGAAGCCAGTGAGACTCGCAATCGTGATTCTAATAAGCGTGCTGATTTTTAGTGTGATCGGATGCGCTACCGATGAGGATCATCTGAACAAACCATACGCCGGAACCGATGCAAAAGAGGTTGAGAAGGAAGACGGTTCGACCGTCGCTGTGACCCAGTCACCTGACGGGACCAAGACCGAAGTCAGAACGTTCAAGACAGGCGAAGTGGCTCGCGTAACACGGACCACGCGGCCAAACGGCGAACAGACAGCCCGGGTTGAATTTCGCGATGATCGCAATGTCGATATTGAAGACAAGAGCACCGTAGAAGATATTATGGATGCCACGGCTAATACCATCGCTGATGCGGCAAACAAGACATGGGATACGACAAAACACGTAGGTGAAGAGGTTGGCGATAAATCTGAGGATGTAGCCGACAAGACCGTTGATACGAGCAAGGATGTGGGAAAGGCAATTGGTAAGGGAGCCAAAAAGGGAGCGGAAAAGGTTGGTAAGGGTGTCAAAAAAATAGGTGAAAAGATAAAGGATTAGACTTGCTCCGACATTTATGGAGCAGGAGCGCCCGTCTCGCAGCATCTGGGGGGAGTGAGAGACGGGCCTTTTTTTCTTCAGAGTCAGGCGGTCGCCAATTTGCCGATTGTCCGGGATTCATAAAATCGGCTAAGATAGTTCTATACGATATGAACCCCGATCAATCAGACGACATCTTGCGGGCCTGGAGCGAATCGGCCTTCTATTGGGAAAAACACCGCCGTCCGATCACGCGCATGCTTTCGCCGATCACCCGCGCTTTGATTCAAGAATCGTGCATCTCAACCGGTGATATCGTCCTGGATATAGCCGGTGGGGCGGGTGAGCCTTCGCTGACAATAGCTCAGATGGTCGGGGAGTCGGGACGAGTAGTCTGCACCGATGCCGTCCGTCCGATGCTCGATGCGGCGGAACGCGAAGCCAGCCGCCGACAGTTGTCAAACGTAAGATTTCAACAATGCCTGGCCGAGTCGCTACCCTTCGACTCTGATACGTTCAATGCAACAGTCTCGAGGCTTGGGATCATGTTTTTCACTGATCCCGACTGTGCGCTGAGCGAGATGCTGAGAGTCACAAAGCCAGGAGGCAGAGTATCGGTCGCGGCCTGGCAGAGCAACGATTTCAATCCGTTTTTTCGCATCGTCACAGATGTGATGGCTCATTATATCGAGCCTGTCGAGGAGGCTCCCGATGCGCCGGGAGCCTTCCGATTCGACCGCCCCGGATTGATCGGCCCTTTTATGCAAAAGGCGGGCGCAACCACGGTGACTGAACGGATAGTGGATTTCCACATGGAAGCGCCTGTCACTCTCGAAGAGTTCTGGCCTCTGCGCGTCGAGATGAGCGACACACTGCGGGCTAAAGTAGCCCGTCTGTCAGAAAAGCAATTGATCAGCGTTGCGCAGGAGGTGCGCGACTCGGCAAAAGAATTTTTCCCGCAAGGCACAATGCAATTTCCCGCCCGTGTCATCATCGTGACCGGAACAGTGCTTTCCTCAAATTCCTGAAGTTTAAAAACCTTCACATGTATCTTTCCCCGAATCCGGGCGTCTATTTATATGAGGCTCGGCATCATAAGGGTAGCGGTGTTCGTAAGACCAGCGCACGAAAAGGATTGCCGATATGAGCCAGGTCCGACAGAGGGACCGAAATAAGTTTAGGAGATGTAACATTTATGGATAAGTTTAGCGTTTTAATTCGCGGGCTGCTTGTGACGATCATACTAACAATTTCATTCCCACCCCTTCATATCGAAGCGGTCTCACCCGACCCGGAAGTTGTTTCATCCGAGATGCTTGCGTCAGCCCCTCTTGGCGGCAGCTACAGATTGGATGCCGCCAGGAGTCGTTTCCTGGTAAAAGTATTCGTAGGCGGTTTCCTCTCAGGTTTTGCCCATGATCACGTCATTTCGATACGCGATTTTTCGGGGGAAGCGCGGCTTACGCCGGGGACGCTACAGCCGGCCTCATTTCAAATGACCATCAAGGCCGACTCGCTTTCTCTCACAGATAAAGTCAGCGCCAGCGATAAGCAGGAGATCGAACAGAAGATGCGGCAGAAGGTCCTTGAAACCTCCAGGTACCCCGACATTGTTTTCAAGAGCACAAAGATCGACCTGGACAAGATCGCCGAAGGCCAGTACCGCGCAAAGATATTTGGCAACCTGACTCTGCACGGAGTCACGCAAAGCGGCTTTATAAGCGCGACCCTGACACAGGAGGGAAATAACCTCCGCGCGCATGGAGATTTCCCTTTGAAGCAGTCCGATTATAACATCGAGCAGGTTACTGCGGCGGCCGGCACAATCAAGGTCAAAGACGAGCTGAAGTTTTCATTCGATATCGTCGCATCCGGGCAGTGAACAGTGAGCAGTAAGCAGTAGGCAGTAGGCAGTAGGCAGTTTTTTGAAGCCATGATCAGATCCGCGTAAATCCGTCGCATCCGCGTCATCCGCGGCCTATTTCAACTTCTCTAGTCAGAAAGTTGGATAGAAAGCGATACCTATACTTAAAAAACTGCCTACTGCCTACTGTTCATTCTCCGCGAGCGAGTCTTCCAAGCGCGCCGCCGGGATGCCATTTGGCATACTGCTCGCGTGTGAGCCCCTTTCGAGATTCAAGGGAGATTGAAAGACCGCAGAGTATGTAAATCTTTGCCAGTATGCTCGCCCGTGGGACGATGTCTATCAACCCGCCCTCACCGGCTATATCTACTATAAGCAATACATCTGAGGCTTTGGCCAGCGGCGATTCCCGGTTGCCGGAAACCCCTATTATTTTTGTGCCGATAGAGTGAAGTGTTTCGACTGCCGCCATCAACTCGGGGGTTGAACCGCTGTTGGATACGGCGATCGTTATATCCTCCTGCCGGACCTGACCAGCCGATCCGTGTATACATTCGGTAGCGTGTAGAAAGTAGGCAGGAGTCCCGGTACTCGATAGCAACGAGGCAACGTAGCGGGCTACGTGCTCGGATTTGCCTATGCCGGTTACGTGAACCCGTCCACCCCGCGATTCACTCTCCAGGATGAGATCGGCCGCGCGTTCTATAGCTTCTACCTCGGCACGGGTTCGCAGGGCCCGCAGTTCATCCAGTATCAGATCAAAGAATCTTTCGACCTCACGGGTCGAGTCCCAGGGTCCCTCGGTTGATTTTGCCTCGGTCTCGCCGGCCATTTCAGATGCTTTTGGTGTCAATGCGTTTAATGTCGTTTGTTCGCGGCTGGTTGCCATACGGTTTCCTCTTGAACGGACAGATAGTTATATTGCCCCGCGACAGGGTCAGTCAAGCTTTTGTTGTAACCCTGCTGAAATGGTCGATAAGCGTTGTCCTGCTCAGGAATTAGTATGGAAACCACCCTCTCAATTGTGTACAATGAGGCTACTGGACGAATGAAAGAACAAAAGACGGGCTCGTGACATTCGAGGCTGCCGATTCACAGAGCCGACAAAAAAATGTTCTCGCCCCTGAACGCTGATAAGGACGCCAGTCCGATTGATGGAGTATTATGGCCCAATCTATTGATCAAAAATCACTACAGGAAAAGAGATCAGACCCGGACAGGGCCGCAGTCCTGATTATTGATGATAACCGCGACACTTGCGACATGCTGGCTGCCTTCCTTTCGCAATTTTATAGTTGCGATGCGGCTTATGCCGGTGAGCAGGCGATGGAAAAGATCAGGAAGCGTCATTATTCAGTGGTGCTGGCCGATCTAATGATGCCAAACATCGATGGGTATTCGATAATAAGCGGTGTTGCCTCCCTGTCGCCAACTACCCCCGTCATTGTAGTCAGTGGCGTCACGGGGATACAGAGCGCGATCAAAGCGATGAGGATGGGGGCGTTCGATTACATAATCAAACCCTTTGACCCGGAACACGTAGAGTTGAGCGTAAAACGCGCGTTAAGCCATCACATAATAGCCCGCACCGCGCAACATAATGAGCGGCGCATGGCCGCCTATGTTTCCGAACTTGAAAACCTGAATCAAAGCCTGAGCAAAGCGCTCTCTGATCTCGAATCGGTTTATCACTCGACGATTAGCGCGCTTGCGACGGTGCTTGAGACTCGAAATATCGAAACCCGGGGACACTCAGACAGGGTCGTGGCCTACAGCCTGAAGCTTGCCAGCCATCTCGGAATGGATGATGAACAGATGAAGGCGCTGGCGCTCGGCGCGCTCTTTCATGATATAGGAAAGATAGGTGTCGAAGACCGCATCTTGCTCAAACCCATGGGGCTTACCGCCGACGAGTGGCAAGAGATGAAGAAACACCCTCTGAAAGGCGCAAAGATTATCGAAGGGATCCCCTATCTGAGCGAGGCGCTTCCCGTAGTGGCGCAACATCACGAGCGATGGGACGGGGGCGGCTATCCGGCGGGGCTCTCGGGCACTGACATAGATTTGAAGGCTCGGGTATTCGCCGTGGCAGATGCGGTTGATGCGATCACTTCGGATCGGCTCTACGACAAACCTCGGAGCTTCCAGGAAGCCTGTGACGAGCTTAAGACCGGCGCAGGTAAACAGTTTGATCCACAAATTGTCGAAGCCTTTTGCAGCGTCCCGCTCGAAGAATGGGAAAAGCTCGCGCGAGAACTCTCGCCGGTAAAAGACGCGCATCTGAATCAGACCGCGTGAGATGTGTAACATCTCGGCATCAGAGTATTTCCCGCTCGTTGCCGATGCGGCGAGTGATGCGCTCGCGGTCCAGATATTCGAGTAGCGGAATGGCGTACTTTCGCGTAAGACCACCAGTTATGTTTTTGAAGACCGCTACATCCATCCTTGAATTGATCTCCTTTTGCGCTCGCAATCTTGCTTTCAAATCCTCGATTGAATCCGTGTGATAGACCAGATCGCCAATCCGCAAGACTTTGGCCTCGGATGAAAGCAGGTTGTAAAGTTTTCGAGCCTTATCAAGGGGTATCTTGAGTCTCGCCGCCGTATCATCCAGAGACTCCGCCTGAAGGCCGGACGCCTTGAAAGCGGCTTCCAGGGCCTGTTTTGCGGCTTCGTGTTCGCGACTGAGAGCAGGGCTGTGCGATGACAGCCGCAGAAGATCGCGTTCTGCCGTTACTCTTTTTTCATCCGACAGGCGGGTAATAACTGTGCGGAAGACCTCCGGCATCAGATTGACTGAAACGCGCTCGCGTACTTCCTCGCGCCCAAGCCCGAGCGCGAGCGGCTCTCGCTTGTGATGTTCGGAAAGCAAGGTGACTACGCGGTCGGCCAGCATCTTGTATGTTGTTGAGGAGATCAGAATCAGGGGCGAATTGGATACTTCGATTGCTTGCCCGCTTTTTATAAGTTCGTTTGCAAAGTCCGCGATCTGTTCGTCGGTCGCGCCGGTTCGGGCTGCAATTTCGGCCCCGCTCATTGCGCGAGCGCCTGCCATCTCTATGAAATTGGCAGCGCGGTCTGTTGGGGAACTCTTTTCGAGGGCACAAAGCCGGTCGCGGGCCTCCCGGTCGCGTATGCGATGCTTTTCCGGCAAAGCGTCTATTATGATGCCGCCCCCGATAGTCACCTGTGGGGAATAGCTCCTTATGATGAAACGGTCGGTAGGCAGGGCAACTATCTGCCCTTCGAGTCTGAGTTGCACTATGCGATTGTCTCCCGGCTCAAGGGCATTGGACTGATCCGCATCGGCAAGGATGACGACGCGGGCCATGACCTCCGCCGTGCCGTGGTGGAGTCGCACTCGTGCCCGGTTTGTGAGCGGGCGCGGGGCGCTTGCGAGCAGGTGAAGCCGCGCATCTATCATGGATGTGGGGCGAAGGCGTCCGGCAGGGGCAAGCACGCTCCCGCGCGGGACCTGTTCAACGCCTACACCCTGGAGGTTTACGGCTGTGCGTTGCCCGGCGAGTGCGCGGTCGGTATTTTCACCGTGGACTTGCAGGTTTCGGATTCGCGTTCGCACGCCTTCGGGGAGGACTTCGAGTTCATCCCCGACTTTAAGAGCGCCTGCGATGAGCGATCCGGTGACAACGGTGCCAAATCCTTTTATGGAAAAATCTCGATCAACGGGGAGGCGCGGGACCGCCGTTGCGGTCTTTGGCGAAATCGACGAGGCGATCTCTACCAGAGCGTTTTTTAGTTCTTCAATCCCCTGACCCGTGCGTGAACTGACCGCGATGATTTGAGCCTCTTCGAGAAACGAGCCTCTTACGAAATCCTCAACCTCTGCGCGAGCGAGTTCAAGCAATTCCTCATCGACAAGATCGGCTTTTGTAAGCGCGACCAGACCCGATTTCACTTCGAGCAGTCTGCAAATATCGAAATGCTCGCGGGTTTGCGGCATTATTGATTCGTCTGCTCCGACGACAAGCATCACAAGATCAATCCCGTGAGCGCCGGCAAGCATATTCTTTACAAAGCGTTCGTGGCCCGGAACATCTACGAAACCGAAACGGAAATCGCCAATCGAGAGGTCGGCAAAACCTATGTCTATGGTTATTCCGCGCTGTTTTTCTTCTTTGAGCCGGTCGGCGTCAATGCCCGTCAGCGCCTTTACGAGCGCTGTTTTCCCGTGATCTATATGGCCGGCGGTTCCGACTATGATGTTCTTCATCGCTCTTTCTGCCTGCTGTTAAGAATCCTTTCGATGATGCCGGTCGTGGACGATCCTTCTATATAGGGGAGGGAAAGGACCATTCCACCTTCGGCTTCGACTTCCCGCCGACCTATGATCTCGTCCAGGGCCCAGTCACCCCCTTTGACGAGCACATCGGGCAGCAAGCGCGCAATCACCTGCTGCGGGGTCTCTTCGTCAAAGACTATTACATAGTCTACCGCTTCGAGCGCCGCCATTACTTCGGCCCGTTCATTCTCATCGAGGATTGGGCGTCCCGGTCCCTTGAGCGCGCGGACAGAAGCGTCGCTGTTGAGCGCTACCACAAGCGCATCACCGAGCGAGCGTGCGTGCTTCAGATAGCGGACGTGCCCTGAATGCAGGAGGTCAAAACAGCCGTTTGTGAAAACGAGTTGCTTGCCCGACCTGCGCAATCGCTCGCGCTCTTCAAGCATTTCTATCTGTTCGATGATCTTTCCCACTCTTCTTACTTTATAGCATACGAATCGCTCAATCTGCACAGTCGGCGAGTATGAAGGAGGGCTATGAAAGGCAGAAAAAGAAAGAGCATTGAGTTGCGGCTCAATGCTCTTTCAGGGTCGAAAGGAGAATGTCGCAATCTTACCAGGCGACCTTTATAAGATCGGGGCCGACTATGTGAATAGCCGTGCCACCCAGTTCGTCGTGGATAAAATGCGCGGCGTACCAGACGACGATGTCCTGATTCTGCACCGATTCGCCGGTTACGAACTGATCCAGATCGGCCTCGGTGTTAGAGCTTGTAGAATTGTGCCCGTCATCGAGTTCATTGCTGTGATATTGAAGCACCCATACATCGCCGCGAGCGTATGTATCGGCCTTCCCGTCCCCGTCCCCCGGCACAATGGCATATGTGTCCCCCGAAGCGACATTTTGGATATACCACCTGCGAACCCACGAAGTGTCTCTTATTCGCTTGATTTCCGTAGTCAGAGGATTGGGCCAGGAGCGGAGGTTGTCTTCATAGACGATGTTGTTTGCCGATGTATCTATGTCGAAATCGAATCTCCAGTACACATGATGGTGGTGTATGTTGCAAATGCAGGAATTGGTCACGCCGTCAAATCCGAAGCGGGGGCGGATTGTGCCGTCTTGGTGAAAACGCCACTCGCTGATGTAGCGATACCACCCTGCCTGCATCTCGCTTATCAGTTGCACTTCCGGCCCTGAGATATAAACCGCGACACCGAGGAAATTGCCGGTGTCGGTGCCGTTGTCGAGAATCGTCTGAGGAGGAGTGTCGCAGAGACGGAACCCCGGCGCGACATCCGTACCGTTGGCAACAAGCATACCTTCCTGATATTGCCAGTCGCGGTAGGGTCCGCATAAACTCGGAGTATACTGGACATTGAGGATCGGCGCGTGAGCGCGATTGAGAACCTTTTTGCCTTTGTAGGTCACATTATTCAATTCGATCCCCGATGCGCGTGTCCCGGAAGAAGCCGAAGGCCGCGTGGCCGTAAATCGCCAGATTTCCGTCTGGCCTTGATTTATAACTACCTCATAGGTTCCCGCCACGCCCCTGCCAGTTGAGGTTTGCCCGGCGCTCGGTACGCCGCAAGCGGTCGGAGCAGCAAGCGATAGGTCGGGGCTGCCCTTTGAAAATCTGACTACTGTTTCCTTGAGCATATTTACGGCGATTATCTCGTTGTTAAAATCAGGAGTCGTGGGTCTCAATCCGACTGTGAGTGTTCGCCCTGTATGGTCGCCGGAACCCGCTGTTTCAATTATCGGCGGCATCGAGTGGTAGGGAACCAGCTTGCCGTCGCGTATTGCGGCACCGATCTGCGGGTCTCTTTTTGCGATCTCTATAGCGGCCTGAAATTCTTCTTCGCTTGGCAGCGGTTGATCATTTGTCAAAGCGACCGAAAGATCGGCCTTCTTGAAACTACCATCGACAATGATCGTCCTGCTATTGGTGTAATCATAGATGGTTTCGCGGAATAGCTCAGGCGGCGGCGGATCGCCTTTGCCTTTGAATTCTGGGTTTATCAACTCGAATCCTACTATGCGATACTTGTTCCCGATCAAATATCTCTGCACTGACGGGGCATTGACGGCTCTATCTCTTGCCTCATCCATAGCGGCCTGATCCGGTCCCACCATCCTTACGCTCACCGTAAGTGGTAAAGAAGAAGCCGGCTTTGGCGAGGGTGAAGAGCCGGACTTGCCCTGAGAATTATTTGAATCAGTTGCTCCGGTCGAATAGATCGGGGCAAACAAGAGGCCCCCGGTCATTAGAAGCAAAAGCCCTGAGATGTAAAGCTTACGTCGCATTTTGAGATCCTCCCGGTGCTAAAGTAAAGATTCGAATCAACCCACATAATATTGAATAGCCATGCGTACCATATTGCCCTGATGCTGGTCAAGGATTGTAAAGATCGGAAGCGTGTTCTGGCTAACCAAGCGTAGGCGATTAATTTTTTTCGCCAATTGGTCGCAACTCAAAAACTGATCGGGCGTTAAAGACTGGAAGAGGTGGGGCGAGTGAAGAAGTTTCTAAAGAATCTCTGCCACAACACCAATTTCGGCTGGCGGATCGCGCGATTATCACTTTTGCTTTGCGCGGGTCTGGTGATAGCCTTGATGCTGTTGGAAGACCGATTTATCTTTTTCCCGACAAAGTATCCTGATGGCCTCTGGGACACAAGCCGAATACCTTTGCGCGATGGCGACATAATTCCCAAAATAGAGGATTGTTTTATTACCACCGAAGACGGGGTATCGCTACACGGCTGGTACTGTACGCCTCTTAAGAGCGAAGGCGGCGCGCTTATTGAATTGCCTTCAAAAATGGTCTTGCTTTTTCTCCACGGAAATGCGGGAAACCTGACCTACCGTTACGAAATGATAAGAGTGTTGATGGCTTTACCTGCACAGATTTTCATCATCGATTATCGCGGCTACGGCAAAAGCGAAGGCGCTCCTTCGGAGAAGGGCCTGTATCTGGATGCCCGCGCCGCATGGAATTTCCTGGTAAGTGAGCGGGGCATAAGCTCGAATAAAATAATCATCTTTGGGAAGTCGCTCGGCGGGGTTCCAGCGATAGACCTTGCCGGAAAAGTAAGCCCCGCCGGTTTGATCGTGCAATCGAGCTTTACGTCCGCAGCCGATATGGCTCGGACCATCCTGCCTTTCTTTCCGAGTATATTGCTTCACTCGAAGATGAATTCCATTGATAAGATCACAGCCGTCCGATGTCCAAAGCTTTTCGTCCACAGTCCGGCCGACGAGGTGGTTCCTTATGCGCTTGGGCGGAAACTCTTCGAAGCCGCGCCTGAACCAAAACGTTTTTATGAAGTGAAGAATGCGCCTCACAATTCTACGTATCTGGTCGGTGGAAAGTCTTATCTGGAAGCCTTGCGAAGTTTCATTCAAACCTGTTCGCCAGATGAAAGCAGTGGCCGGTGAGCGGCGATCAGTGTCCTAAGCATAAAGGAACCGAATCAACCGGCCACCGATCTGGCGGGGGCGTATCGTATCAATTGCCGCTATCGGGCTTGCGCTTCAATGTAGGCGGATTTTTCACCGAATCATCGGAGCCGGAATCGCCACGTTTTAGTGTGGGGGGCTTTCGCTTAAGCGTTGGCCCTCGACCGCTTCCATCGAGCACCCGCTGGTTGGTCAAATGGAGGAGCCTGTCTTTTACCCGACTGAATTCTGATGTGGAGATGGTGTATTCATCACGCTCCGGGAAGCGGGCCAGAAGGCTGCGGGCCTTCTCCAGTCGCTTTTTTGTTGTCGGATGTGTGCTGAAAACTTTTGCCAGAGTGCCGGGATCATCTTTTTCTCTGGACTTTAGTTTCTCAAAGAAATTCAGCATCTCCGTTGGGTCGTAGCCCGATGCCCAGAGGTATTGCAGACCGAGACGATCCGCCTCCTCTTCGGCCCCCCGACTGAATTTCAAAAATGTCAGAGGCACAAGAATATTGGCTGCGTTCTGCACAATCACGCCTACGGGACCGCCTACAAAAATCAAGGGGATCGAGAGGAACTGTAATAGCCTCCCTTTAGATGCCTGCTCTACGCCGTGCCGCGCGGTTACATGAGCTATTTCGTGGGCCATCACCCCGGCAATCTCGGCTTCACTGTCTGCGGCAAGTATCAGCCCGGTGTTGACATAGAGGAATCCACCCGGCAGCGCAAACGCATTTACATCAGATGAGTCTATAACCTTGATTGTAAAAGGCATCTGCCCGTCCGAATGCAGGGCAATGTTCTGGCCCACTCGATTTATGTACTCGGTGATCACGGGATCTGTGATGAATTTGGCAGTTCGATCAACCTCCGAGGCAAGTTCCTGGCCCAGTTTTCGCTCCTTTTCGAGCGAGTAAAAATTTATGCTGCCTTTATTAATTTGCCGCTTGCCGATGAGAAGAGGGTTCTCTTTCTCTTTAAGCGGTTTGGTCTCTTTATCATTGCTGTCAGCGCCAAGTGCAGATGCAGGCCCGGCAAAAATCATCAAGGCGACCAGCACGGCAATGATTCGCATTGAGAATTCTTTGCGGTATAACATAACTAAAACTCCCTTCTTATTTACCCGGACCCAGACGGTTCGTATGATACCTCGGGAGTCACTTTGCAGGATCCATTTTCGGTCGGTTTAGAAACTCACGAGGATGGCTGAACGCTACAGAGGATGGAATGTCCGCTGGTTTTACTGCGCCAGCCTGTAAAGATTCTATCAATGTAGCCTGCCGGGTGCAACCAACCTCAGTTTTAGTCTGTCATCGCTTCAGTCTTCAACGCCTGCCGCTCGTAGTTCTCGGCGTAGCTTTATCAAAAGTTTTTCAACAGCGTTGCTTGTGGAATCAACGACGAAGACGCCCGGGGGCAGGGAATCAATGTTTTCAATTCCCGGTTGGTGCTTTATCACAATGAGAATCATAGCCGAAGCGTTCTTGCTTCTTGCCGCTTTATAAAGCGCGTAGCCTGCTTCCATAAGCGATTCCCCCGCTCGCTGGACGCGAATTGGAACAGGCCCTCCAGCAAATTCAGATCTCAGGAGGGCATCAATCCCGCTATTGCGCTGAACAGGAATTACATCAAGCCCCTTTAGGTATTCAAGCGCCTCACGGTCAACATTCTGAAAAGCATCTCTCCCTTTATTGAGCAGATGAGAATCGGTCCTTGTGGGATTTCTGATCCGCGAATTCGTGACTTCAATCGCTTCGGGGGAAATATCTATACCGATTGAATTGCGTTTCAAGAATTGTGAGGCAACAAGAGTAGTGCCGCTCCCACAAAACGGATCGAGGACCCAGTCATTCTGGTCTGTTGAGATTTGAATGATTCTTTCGAGCAAGAGCACTGGTTTCTGAGTTGGATATCCGGTTCGCTCTTTTGCTTTAGGGTTGAGAAGCGGGATATCCCAGACATCACCAAGCGGCACACCCTTCTTAAGACCGTTTGTGATTGGCTTGCCGTTGTGATCTTTTGCATAAACTGACTTTCCAAATTTGTCTCTGCTTCTTTTTTGAAGCAACTGGTCTACATTTGTCGAGGAGGAATATTCTTGAAGAATCTGATTAAATTTGTAGGCGGGCGATTTGGAGTAAAAATAGATGTTCTGATGAGACGGCAAAAGATTTTTTTGTGAATTGGACCACCTTTTGTAATGCCAGATGATTTCGGCCCGAAACATCTCCTTTCCGAATATCTTATCAAGAATGTGACGCGCGATATGCGATGCATTGTGATCGCAATGAAAGAAAACAGAGCCGGTCGAAGCCAGTATTCGATAAAATTCCTCTAATCTTGAGTGGAGAAACTCTCCATAGTCGTCTTCGGATGTCCATAGGTCACTGAACTGGAACTCCCTTTCCCGATCTCTTGTGCCGAGTTTATGTATCCTTTGAGTGAAGAATGGAGGATCGAGATAGATCAGGTCCACGCTATCGGCGGGCAACTCTCTAGCTTTTTCCAGGCAATCGCCAAGATAAATTCTTGTTTCCATCGTTACCCGTATTCACTCTTAAGGCGTTTGCGTCGTGACTTATTCCGCGTGGCTATCCATATACCATTACTTTGGCATCCGGCAGTGAGCCGACTGAGAACAAAATCAGCGGCCCGCTTCTTCTATATAAGCATCTGCCCGAAAAAGCGGTTAAGCAGTTTGTGGCCGAGTTGCGCCGACGGCCTTGATTTCTGCTGCCCATATCACCGTATCGGCCATCATGTAGATGACATTAGTTTTCAGGACCGCCAAATGTGAAATTGGCTACTCCCGGTGCCAGTATCTCTCCAACCAAATCGCCGGAGGCATTATATACTAACAGCCCGCTTGCCGATGAACTGTAGACGCGGCCCGCCGAGTCCAGTTTCATGCCGTCGGGAATCCCGGGACTTACCACTTTATAGCCACCTCTTTGAATCCCGAAAGAGGAATACTTGTATTTTGCGGGACTGTCGTAAAGTAGAGGGCATCCTCATCTTTGACGTATACATGCCCTTCATGGGCATTCGTATCAATGACCTTGAAGAAACTTGGGGCATCTCCGATGACATCATAAAACTCTTAGGAGTAGGGGACGAAATGAGAATCGTCTATCTTTTTTTGTGAGCGGGAATTTATCACCATGCTCTCCTTTCGAATCGAGATGGATGGGATTTTCTGCTTTCCTGCAAAGAGTTCAATTACGAATCGAACAATTCGCTTAAGAGTTTCTGTCTCGCCTTCTGTTTCTCTTCCGCAGGAGCAATGATTTTAGATGGTATTAACTCAACCAGGTCCTTTATGCTTTCAAACTCAATTATCGGCCGTAAGACATGGTCATTCTCAAAGAGTTCTATGAATAATGAATATGGATGTCTGCCTTTTTCAATTATAGGTATAAACGGCACCTTAAAATGAGGAACCGTTGCGTAGAGTTCCTGTGGGACTGAGGGGCCGCTTAGATCAACGATGACAAATCGAGATAACCCCACCAGTGTCTTGATCGTTTCCGTATAATTTCTGTCCTCCGGTCTATCAAAGTCAAAGATGATCGGCAGATACTCCATCTCTCTCAACTTAGAAGCAATCGAATGCAAAACATCAAGCCCGCCTCCTCCGAAACGTCCCAGAATCAGTACCCCTTTTTTCGTAATGGAATTCAAAACATCACGAAGCTTTCCATAATTCAAAAGCAGATAGATGAATTGAGCCAGTTCGAGATTATCTACTTTGATCGTTGGCTCATTGCGTGCGGCGCTCTTCAACGGGCGTGGAGTAATAATCAGGTTGGATTGGTCTTTGGGGATGCCCTGTATATTCCAAACCGAGGCTCCATAGATGAAACAGGACTTGATATTCGCATTCTTCAGATTGGTGTCTACGAATCTGGAATACTCAAGAACTGATTCGCTCAGGTCTGCGCCACTCAAATCAGCGTAACTGAAGTCTACCCTTCTAAGATAGGCACGTCTGAGTTTTGCCTTCTGTAATATGGCGTGTCTCAAATTGGTCCCTGAAAGAGACGCTTCTGTGAGGTTCGCACGGCTGAGATTTGCGTTCCTCATGTAGGCGTTGTCAAGTTTGGCTTTCTGTAGATTGGCTTTTGTGAGATTCGCACCCTTTAGCCAGGCTTCCTTAAGATTGATGCTGGAAAGATTGAGGCCACTGAGATCAGCATCACGAAGATCGGGCCGTATCCCCCTGTTTGTCTTGATCCATTGATTCCATGCCACAACGCCCTGCTTCAAAATATTCAAGTGTTCTTCTATAGCCATAATTCCCAACCCTGCGAAATAAATAACCCGATTGATGTTAAACCCGTGAGGGAAGCTGTTCTTACGCCAAGACGAAATGCGACAAAACTCGGGATGTCATATTACAAATTGACGAGACGACATATTATCCTACTCTCCGTATCACTTCGCCTCAATAGGCTTTTGGATGATATGCTTTCTTGTCGGCAGTTATTTTATTTTTAGGAGGGTATGATGAAACGAAAAGCTTCTGCGGTTTGGCAGGGTGATCTCAAGAGCGGAAAAGGGGCTATATCTACTGATAGCGGGGTACTTTCCAGCACTCAGTATTCCTTCAGCACCAGATTTGAGGATGGGATTGGCACAAACCCCGAAGAGTTAATCGGAGCAGCCCACGCCGGCTGTTTTTCGATGGCTCTTTCGGGGCAACTGGGTCAGGCGGGGCTGGTTGCAGATAGTATCAACACGACAGCCACCGTAACTTTGGACAAGACAGAGGCAGGTTTTACCATCACCGAAGTCCATCTGGATGTGAAAGCAAATGTTCCCGGAGCAAGCCCTGAGGCTTTTGAAACGGCAGCCAACAATGCGAAGCAAGGATGTCCAATATCGCGGCTGTTGAATGCAAAAATAACTATGGATGCGAAGCTGGAATCATAAATGGGTGTATTTCGGGTACAGGGTTATGACTCAGAAGAGAATTGATCACAGAACTATGTAGGTTCGCGATCCTGCAAATTTTGCGTAGTATGCTCAGTTACCGAGACAGGATTCAGCATCCTATTCGATTCTGAGTCAAGCCCCGATGTTAACAGGGTCTCTGGTTCTTGCTTTTGGTTAAGGCTTGAATGATTGGCTTCCCCTTCTCGTTTCGATAATAAGCGGGCAGCCCGCTTCAGGTTAACCCTGCCAAGATAGACCAAAGGAATCCCTATAATCGAACCAAGTATCATGTTGATTAAGGCAATGTTGATCAGCACAGGCTCATTGATAGAAAAGCCTAAAATGGTTAAAGCTACCCCAATCAATGTAAAAACGACAATCGTGCCACTGCCGGCATTTATCCACTCTTGACTGTTTTTCAGCCTTTCAAGCGATTGATCGGTGTTCCCGATGACAGCAAGATGAACATCGGAGAGAGCCTGTCCACACTGTCGGCAATATCTATGGTTAAGATCGTTTTGAGTGCCACACCCTGGACAAAACATAAGCAATTTCCACCTATCGACATACTATGATTGATTGAGTAGAGAGTTCAACTGTGCAGGTTATGGTGAGAAATGCCGGATTCAGTGGCGTGCTGCGGCCCCCTATGCGTTTCAATAGATGGAACACGAGAATCTGGCATGCGCGTCGGTTGGACTGAGCAACCAGACTCGGTTTGCGCGACACATTACGCAACCTGTGAAATGCTTCTCATTGTTTACCCAACCTCCTTTGCGCCATCTCTCTCAGCCTCTCTTCTCGGCCTCTCCTCTTTTCGTTATAACCCCGATCACTGTAAGGCTGCAATTTTTCCAGCCATAACTCCTCTAAGAAGGCTAGATCTCCTCGGTAGTCATGGCCCGCTCCTTGTGTTGCTGTCAGTTCATCCAGTACTTCAAATGCAAAGCATTCGCTGCCGAATTCATTCCACTCGGCTTGGAGCCTCTTATTCGGGTGGTTTCCCGATCTTAATTGAAGCTTATTGCTGGTGAGAATACCGGGTAGATTAAGGGCGGCCCCAACGAAAATTCTGCCATTTGTGAGGTTGCGAATTTGGTAGATGCCCATGGATGTGGGTGTTAGTTTATACTGTTCTTTCAAATCTTTCTTCCTGTTATTCATCGTGATACCTCACTATATGAAGACTGCGAATAACACTTCAGCCAATTTGAGAAATACCGTCCCAAAAGAGAAGGGATTCTACGATCAATTGGATTGGAATTCAATTGAGATGAGCAACCTACAGAAAAACCTGAATTGCTTTCCATACATACCCATATATCATGTCCCGCTATCAAGGAAGCCTCCGGTTCGTCACAACATCGGGCCGTTTAGTCACAAAACGGTGTTTTCGATCAAAGGAATACATTATGTTTCAACGCCGATGAGTGGCTCCAAATGTGGTATCGTTGGCTTGCGCCATTGTCGTTTTGAAAACAAAATTTGCAAGTGTTGGTTGTGGTTATCTTGTTCTCTCTCGATTCTCAACGGAAGGATATAAATTTGAAATGATGACGCGAAGTAAAGCACTTTGCCTATTGGGTTCTGCTTCGGTCAGAGCGTGGTTGGTTGTGGCGCTGATAGGTCTCAATTTTTCTGTCGCTCTAAAGACCTCTTCAGCGACGCCCAGGGTGCTGTCTGAGTCTATTGCCCATTCCCAGACGCCTCAGACGCTCTCCGTTCCCGCAGATTCCCAGCGCTGGGATCTAGAAGGACAAGCGAAGGCAGCTGAATATCGAGGACGAAAATGCTTGTTGATCGATGGTGGAGCGGCGGTTTTGAAGGACTTTGAAATGCGAGACGGCGTTGTCGATGTGGATGTCGCGACCCCTGCAATCCGCGGGTTCTTCGGCATTCAGTTTCGGATCGCCAATGACGGCGCCAACTCGGAATGGATCTATCTCCGCCAGCACAAATCCGGGCTTCCCGATGCCATACAGTATACGCCGGTTCTCAACACCGGCCTTAACTGGCAAATCTATAATGGGCCAGGCTTCACCGGCGCGGTCGATATCCCCAAAGATGTCTGGTTCCACCTGCGTCTGGAGGTGGTGGGGGCGCAGGCAAGGTTCTATGTAGAGAAGATGGATAAGCCCGTGCTTGTAATGAATGATCTGAAAAGCGGTGTTCAGAAAGGTCAGGTGGCCATGACGGTCCTGACGGGAGCAACCTATTTCTCGAATTTCGAAATACGGACGACGCCCGATGCGCCCTGGTCGCGACACCTGCCGCCGATACCTCCGGGCACCCTGGTTAAGTGGACCTTATCCCCCTCATACGATGGGCTCGCGTGTAATCTTGAACGTCCGCTCCCACCCTCCGATAGCGATGTAAGAAGTTGGCAGGAGGTGGAGGCAGAACCGCCCGGCTTTGTGGTCATATATCGATATCGTGAGGCCCCGCACCTGAGAGTCTCATTTGCAAACGACTTTTCGAAGCGATTGGAACCCCAGCCGGGGATGAAAGCCATCTATGCCCGGACCATAATTGATTCCGACCGGGACCAGGTGAAAAAGCTCTACATCGGTTATAGCGACGACGTCAGCGTGTTCCTGAATGGCAAGATTCTCTACCGTGGCCGAAGCGCCCAGAACTTTCGCGACCCCGGGTTCCTTGGCATCGTTAACCCGGAGAACGATGCTGTCTACCTCCAGTTGAAGAAGGGGAGCAATGAACTGATGTTGGCGGTGAGCGAACTCGGCGGTGGATGGGGATTCATTTGTCGCTTAGCGGATATGGAAGATTGAGCCTAAGACGGTTACGGCCAGGAATGGAATGGCCTGCATTGATCACTTTCGTGGACGCTGTGTAGGGTGAGAGTTCCTCTACGTTCGAAAGCGCATAACCCTGCAAATGAAAACTTGAAGACGGCGAGTGTCACAGGCGTCAAACGACGAATTCAGCGACGCCCTAGTAGCAGCGGGATATTGAATCGTTGGCATGTAAGGTCCGCTAAAATGAGCAGTCAGGCGGTCAATCCTTGTCAAATAAGACTGAATGGGATTGTTTTTCAGTACTATAGCGGGCCTGCCAGGCATCTCGGCAAACCTTGTCATTACCCAAATCTTTTCACTTGGGAGAATTCGATGCGAATCTAAAGGATTTAGCATGGGTCAGGTTCAAAACCCAAGCTATTTGGCTCTCGATTGACATCGCTCCAAATGCGGCAATTAAAGCTGTTGCAACTTCACCACCCATAAACGAATAAATTTGGGTAATGACAAGCTATGCAGTGGGCAATGTTTATCTACGAATCGCCTAAGGTTTAGGCTGCACCAGAAAGCTTCGCTGAACTTTCCGATCACTCTTCCGTACAGTTAAGTGCTCAACCGGCACATGTGCGATCCCGGCAACTAGCCATTCTTAGGAGGTAAGAATGAGAACTGCCAAGAGAATCGGCCAAACTACCGGCATCTTGTTGTTGTTACAGTTGGCTGCGGGACTAACGCTGCCCTTCGTCTTGCTGCGGCCCTTGATGACGGGGTCCCCTGCCTTCCTTTCAACTGCGGCGGAGAGTTCTTTTCAGATACGCGCGGCTGTGTTTCTCTCGTTCGTTGGCGGCGTGCTTACAGTCGGCATCGCCATTGCAGCCTGGCCGGTCGTTCAGCAGTACAGCGAGACGATGGCGCTCTGGTTTCTGGCTGTGTGCGTGGTCAGTTGTACGCTGGACGCTGTCCATAACGTCACTGTGATGTCTATGTTATCTGTGAGCCAGGAGTACACAAAGGCAGGCGCTTCGGATGCAGGGCTTTCCCAAGCCCTTGGAGCAGCGGTCGCCGTGACACGGCGGTGGGCTCATTATTCGCAACTGCTTGGCTTCGGCGGTTGGATTTTTCTGTTCTACATGGTGCTGTGGCGCTTCGCTCTGATTCCGCGTGTATTGGCTGTTCTTGGACTGATTGGGATATTGCTTCAGTTCATAGGGGTCACATTACTGGGGTTTTTGGGTTATCACACTGTGACAGAGTTGGCGATGCCTTTGGCTCCGATCCACGTGGCAGTGGCACTATGGCTGATGGCCAAGGGGTTCAAGGAACGGCATTACTCACCCCATGCAAATGCGCAAGGGGTCACACTCGCCGGAGCCTAGGGATAGCTCTGGGCGGGACCAGGATTCCCTCCATCGGACACAATCGAACTGGATTGTTTGTTGCGCTGTATCTGCTCTATTGTCGATCGCAACATAGGCAGCTTCGATCTATCGTTGCAGGTTGGATAGGTTTAATCCGCGAAAATCCGTCTGATCCGCGTCCGTCCCGGCCTATTTCAAGTATTCTAACCAGCATGTTGAAAATCTTTATGAATTTACGAATTCGAGTGTCAAACCTCATCTTCTGAATAGATTTGGTATTACTCGTAGCGAAGCGCCACATTAGGGTCAACTTTCGCTGCTCGCCATGCTGGTATCAAACAGGCCAGCATCGCCACTAGCATAAGCAATACGGTAATCAGGCTATAGGTTAACGGATCGAAAAGAGGTACACCATAAAACATCTGCGATAGATTCATCCAGCTTTCCAGATACTTTGTCAACACATACGCACAAGTCAACCCCAACACGAGGCCTAGAAAGGCAAGTGTCATCCCCTGCCGCAAAACCATCTTTAATACGTCGCCGCGATTTGCCCCGACTGCCATGCGAATCCCAATTTCGCGCGTGCGTTGCGAAACCGAATACGCCATTATCCCGAACAACCCTATCGCAGCGAGTTGCTGAGAGAGCAACCCGAACAACGTCATCAACTTGGCTAACAATCGTTCCATTGCCAGCGTCTGATCGGCTTGTTCGATCTGGGTGCGAACGTCAGCAAGCGACAGATCGCTATCTACCTCGCGCACGGCTTGGCGAATCGCTGTAATAACGCTGGTAGGCTCACCTGCGGTGCGTACCTCAAAAGTTGCTTTACCTTCCATTGCGCTTAGCCATTGCTGCCACGGCACATAAGCAGTTGGGGAAATCTCGTCCCGTTGCTTCGTGTATTTTGCATCCCTGGCGAGGCCAACAATCTCGAATTCGTCGGGTTTACTAGAATTGAAGGTGAAGCGTTTGCCAATGGGGTTTTCATTGGGGAAAAACTGGCTGGCGAAGGTCTGGTTGACGATCACTACTTCTGGCGCACTCGCGTCGTCGCGCGCGTTCAGCGCACGTCCGGCTAGGAGTGGAATATCCATCACTTCCAGAAAATTTCCGCGCAAGTGATTAATTTTGCACTGCCCGCTTGGTTTGATTTTCCCTTCTGCATCGGGCACGGCAGTCAGCGCGTTACGCAAATAGACGCTACGTGTGCTTTGAATCCTTGCAAGTAATGGAACACCAGAAAAGGTAACCTTTTGTACGCCCGGCTGTGCTTCGATGTGTTCGGCTAATTGCTCAAATATTTGCGTCACTCTTTCGTCCTTGTAGCCAAGCAATCCTGGCCGGACGGTGAACAACAGCAGATTGTGTGTATTGAAGCCCGGGTCCACACGTTTCAGATTGAGCAGTGTCCGCACAAACAGCCCCGCGCCAACCATAAGCAGTAATGATAGCGCCACTTGTGAAACTACCAGCCCACGACTCAGCAACGAACGCGATGCCAGGCTCGAAACTCGTCCGCTCCCTTTGATCGCTAAAGTTAAATCTACATTTGTTAGACGCCACGCTGGCACGAGACCAAAGATAATCCCCGTCAACAACGACAGCCCCATAGTGAACCCCAGCACGCGCCAGTCGAGTTGTGGCTCCAGTGCGCTCATCCCTCTTCCGCCCCAATCACTCACAGCCAGCAATCCGTCCTTGATCCAGACCGCGAAGGCAATACCGATTGCCCCGCCCAGACTTGCCAGTAGCACGCTTTCCGTCAACATCTGTCGAACCAGCCGCCAGCGACTCGCGCCAAGTGCCAGCCGAAGGCCGATCTCTTTGTGTCGCGCCGCCGACCGTGACAGTAAAAGGTTTGCCACGTTCGCACACGCAATCAGCAGCACCAGCGCGACAACGCCGAGCAATAGATAAAGCGATGGCGCGTAATGCCGCCGCTCATTCATTTCGCCCCGCCCGCCGGGGTCGAGAAAGAGGCTCGGATAATCCTTTGAGTCTAAATCATTGATTGGATTCCCGCCTGAAGCTCGCGCCTGGGCCTGCCGTGCGCCTCGATGCTCGATGACGGATTGTTGAAACGCATTTTCCAACTGGGCCTTTGCCTGTTCGGGCGTCGCTCCCGGTTTCAATCTCCCCATCAGTCGCAACCACCATTGGCCCGCACCGTACATCCGCGAACTTTTGGGGTCTACATAGAGTTGCGGCTCCCATGCAATAGGGATCGTTACGTCCTCGGTCGAGCCGACTTGCATTGTTCCTTCAAAGCCCGGCGGCGTGACTCCGATGATCGTGAAGGCGACATTGTTCAAGTTGACCTGTTTGCCTATTACCGCAACGTCGCCGCCGAAGCGACTTTGCCAGTAACGGTAGCTGAGTACGGCAACAGGACTGGCTCCTGCCCGATCATCTTCATCGGTAAGTGTACGGCCAAGTATCGCCTAGACACCCAGCCCGGCGTAATAGTTGCCTGATACAGCCTGCCCTTTGGCTACGTCGGCCTGCCCGTCGGCGTTCACATTCAGACTGACATCTCCAAAAGCGAAGAGGTCCGACAGCACGCTCTGCTGCTCGCGCATCCGCGAGTAGCTTTGGTAAGGGAAGGATGTCATAACATTTTGCCCTGTCGCCGGATCGAGGTCCCAATAGCCACCATAGCTGCCGGGACTAAATTCGTGTGGGGAGACAGATCGGAAAAGCACCAGCCGCTCCGGTTCTTTAACGGGGAGCGTTTTCAACAGCATCGCATCAACTATGCTGAAGAGAGCCGTGTTTGCGCCAATGCCGAGCGCCAATGAGAGCAAGGCGGTCGCCGTTACTCCTTTCTGTTTTAGCAAAATCCTCAAGCCATAACGCAGGTCCTGCCAGAAAGTCTCCATAATTCCCCCTATATGAGATGAACCACCCAGTCAGTGCTACAGGTGAGCAATAGGTTGCAGTCATCAGGAAAAATCACATGAATTAAAGGGATATTGATTACTGTATGGACCGTCGCCGAGCAAAAGCAACACTTGAGACACTGCAAGGAAAGGTCAAGGCTCAGGCGGAGCGAGCGGAGGTAGGAGGACTGGTCGCTTATATAGTCAAGCCAGAGGCAATCTGACTATAAGAAGGCAGATTGCAGACCCATCGAGAATTGAAGAGGCTATCTTGATGTTGAGTATGCAGATCAAGTGTAAATAAGCCAGAACCTTGGCACAAATGGAAGAAAGCCTAACGACGGATTCATCTGCGCGCAGGGAACTGGTGGAACACGAAATGTTGGAAAGCGCGTCCGCTGGCATGAGTGGTTAGGAGGGTTCTTCAATATAATGCATTGTAGAAAATCACTCTTAGATCATTCCCAACTTTGCCCACTTTGATAATAATGGGAGGGGCAAATCCATCAAGGTAACTCTCACGAAGCGGCCAGTACGTCAGAACGACTTCATCACCTCTGTCTTCGCGGGTGTAGTCAGACCAGGTCTTCAAACGATGTTCTTTTTCCATAAGACATATATGCTCAAAGTCCGCATCATTCTTGATGACAGAGCGGAGTATAGTTGATGGTTCGAGGGTCTGGAGTTGGTTAAGAAAAGAATTGGCTATCATTTCGGGGTCTTTATTCCTGAGAGGGCTCATAATTATCAGGGGAGGGTCGGATAAGTTGCCAAATAGATCAGCAAATAAGTAAGTCTGTAAAAGGACAGGGCCTGAGAGAAGAAACGCAGTGAGGATCAGTATGGGAAGTATGGGCACTATGATTAGCAATTTCTTCTTCGGCCATACCGGGAGCCATTTTGTTTCCATTACTCTACCTCGGTAGCGAACCCTGGATGCCTAACACCCGTATTAACCCGCCGCCCGCCGCAAGCGGCAACATGAATGAACCCAAAGAATGTTTATGAATGGCAATCTGAGGGCGGTGGGGTTGAATGAATTGTTAGATGTGCCTCTGTTTACATTCAAATACTGTCAAAAGAAAGCCACAAACGATAATCGAAAAATCAATCGGCGATCAGTTCGATTAAGTCCCCTTTTTTCAATATGCCTTCGACCAACACAGCACAGTAAACACCGGCTAAATTACCGTGGGCTTGGGCGACCATCCGTAAAATTTCAGGGTTGTGTTCACCGGTGTCCGGGTCGAGCGAAATCATCTTACAGCGCGGGTCACGCTCAAGAACCATTATTATCGCCTTTGAACCGATACGCAGACGGCGACCGACAAAATTATCTTCGGCAAATCCGCCGCTCTCAGACGCGAAATTGAAATAGATGTTTGCCCGAAAACGCCGCTTATCAATCGGCATACCCAATTCCGATTCAACCTGCCGAACGGTTGACACGCTGATTACTGAAACCGGACGGCAATCAGTTAAAGCTCGGTCTGATCGCACGAGTGTTAGTTGATTCTTTTCGCTGATTCCTGCGCCAAGTAGTTTTATAAGTGCTGGATCATCAACGGAAATGAGTTCACCTGAGGGCGTAACAATGTCTAATGCCATATCCTCCGCATCACCATTTGCAGGAGTGACGCCGGGCGCGATGCTATCCGCTTCAGCCAAATTCGGCGGTTTTGATGCTCGTTCCGGGTGACGGAATTGCGGACGATAAAGCAGCATTTGTTGCTGCACATTTGCGTTCAAATAAGGAAAGCCTTTGCGAGCAGCAGAATTTTTGAAAGCGTAGCATCGGTCGCCATAGATTCCCGAAAATCCCATAAAAACTTCGGGAATTTCCTGGCCGCGCATACTTTTAACCGGATAACGCCATAAACTTTCTACAGTTCCTATAGTTGTCATTTCAAAATCATATTTTAACTATCCAATATTTTCCAGACGCATCTAACCCCCCGGTTGAGCGCGCTTCGAAATGTCCTTCAACCAAGAGGTTGATTCAGGGTCATTCAGTTTTTGAATTGCGGGCAACATGCGTCAGGCGTTTTGCCAGGTTAAATTGAATGCACGGTGAATTGAAATAGGCCGCGGATGACTCGGATCAGGCGGATTAGCGCGGATTAGAGATCAAATAGTGACTGATTGGAATTATTTCGATTTGCGATCACAGCGATACTGTAAATCAGATGTTAATAAATGGCAATCAGCGAGCCTAACGCCGAATTCAGCGTCGCGCCTTTACTCAGTATTGGCCAAAGCATCAAACTCTCTATCTCTTCTGGATGGTCTATATTCAAGTGTCCATCTTTCCCACTGCTCTACGTTTACCCCCTTAATCAATAGCCACAAGGGAAGTAAGAATTCTCCAATAAATGTAAACTGAGTGATTGTTGCATCGAAGTTGGGAAAAACTACGAAGGTAATAAAATCTATAAGATAGCCCAATCCTCCAATTATCAACAATATGCCAAGAATTTTGGGAAGGAAGCCAGACTTAAATATCAAATAACCAAGCGGAAACAACCAAAGGCCCCAAAATATATGGACGATATGAAAACCGTGTTCGTGCAACTGGAGAAAGAACATCACTTGGGCATGCAACTGATCTACTTCGAATGCGCTAGAAAAGTAAGCGTTGTTCAAAAGTATCAGGGCAGCAAATTGGTTGAGCTCGTTAATAAATGAGATAGGAACGCTGATGAGAGCAAATATGACCATTAGCAAGGCAAGGTTTGTGTTAACAGGTTTGAACAAGTTAAATAAAGGTAGGAGCAACAAAATAAAGATTGTCTGGCATATAAGCCAGCTAACAATACCGCTACGAAATAGCGATTGAGAAGCCAAAATATTATTGGCTGTAGCTGAGGCATTGTGGGGCACAAAAAGATTGAAGTGTACAAATAAGGTGAAGAAAGCGAAAGGGGACATTAAGAGATAAAGGAACCCGGCAAGTCTCGCTGTGAAGTTGATTGAGTTATTACTATCTATTGAAGTCATGCTCCTCCAAGAATAAACGGGGCTCATATTCTCCCCTGTTGATCTGAAAAATGGCGATGACGTGCTTGATTGGATTTACCTGACCGCGAGTAATCAGGGAAGGGAGCCTAACGACGAATTCATCAGGAAGTCAAGCTATTATCATTTGGGAGGGTGCAAACTCGTGGGAGAAGACAGCTTTGTTGGCTACTCATAGTGCCACCCAGGTTTATCTAAGGATGACTCCGAACGCGCGCAACACCACGAAGTCATCCTGATGCGGCATCTTCTGCCTGCGGCTCACTTTGCGGGCCGCTGTAGGATTTCCGCCAGGGCCTGCAATCGCTTCGCGTCTACTGTATTCTTGGTCATTCCAGCGCTTTCTTTCAGCGATCGCGCCAAGCCCCGAAGTTTTGCGAGTGCTGGTCGATCCAGATTTGAATTCTCTGCGCTTTGAATCTCCATCCGCACGGCGGCGATTTGCTTCTCTGGCAGGGCCTGTGATCGCTCCAACTGATCCAGATATGCCTTGGCTACAACCAACTGAGCCGGCCACTCGATCCTTTGCTGGTTCTGCACGTTGAACTCGGCCACTCGCACCGTTTTCGCAGCATCGATCTCATTCTGAGTCAAAAACTCAGTTGGGGTTAGGTCAAAAATGTCCAGCCCGCGAGCGATCTCTGAAGCATAGATGTGGCCGTTGTACCAGTAGGCAGACCAGTCGCCTCCCAGTACGAGCATATGTGGATCGATTGGCCCACGATCGAAATAGGCAATTTCAACCGGATGGTCCGCGTCGGTAAAGTCCATAACAGAGATGCCACCCTGGTACCAGGCTTGCACTTCTATATCCCGGCCGGGAACTGGAATGAGAGAACCGTTATGTGCAACACAATTCTCGGTGTCGCCCTGTGCTGCCGGCAACTTGTAGTAACTTGCGAAACTCAGCTTGTTGTCCTTCAAATGAAACACCGCATCAGCGCCCCATTTGTTAGGATCGTTGGCGCGGCAACGGGCGCCCAGTCCGCCTCCCCACTCATCGGTGAACACGATCTTCTTACCATCGTTCGAAAACGAGGCCGAGTGCCAATATGAGTAGTTCGGATCGTTCACGGCGTCCAGACGTTTTGGATGCACGGGATCTTTTATGTCCAGCACGATTCCATTTCCGGAGCAGGCCCCCGCGGCCAACCCAATCGCTGAATAGACAGTGATGTCGTGGCACTGATTGGTGTCGGTTGCCTTCTCCTCGCCGTCTTTGCCGTGGGTGCCTCCGTTGTTCAAGCCGTTGATTGCGCCTGTACGGGGGTCGATAAACACACGAGGACTGGACACCACTCGTGCATCCTGCGGCGCAGCCAGCGGCACTTTGATCACATCAATGCGAAACAGCGACGTGTTCGGGTCTTTATCCGGTGCTTCACCCGAGCACCCGGCCAACTCTTCATTTTGACGCACGAACGAAGTGCCCGATACATAGATGTAGACGTTGTTCTTATCCTTCGGATCGACGACCAGCGTATGCGTGTGCGAGCCGCGACAAGTTTGCACTGCAGCTACCTGCTTAGGGCTTCTAATGTCGGATATATCGAAAATCCTCACGCCGCGGAATCGGTCTTTTTGCGGTGCGGGGATAGTTGGCTTTTTCTCCTGGCCGGGGGGCTGCGGAGGTGCAGGTGGAAATCCCTGTGCGCCGCAATCGAGGCGGCCATTTGGCTGCTCGACCGACATAAACATCAAATTCTTGTAAACCGACACATCCCCCTGTCCACCCGGACAAATCATCGAAGTCAACAACTGGGCTTTATCGGGATTGGAGATGTCATAGATATTGACGCCATAAAAATTACCCTGGAACAGGTAGTGTCCCTGGAAGGCGAGGTCCGAGTTTGCAAACGCCAGTTGAGCAATAACCAATTGCAGCGACTTGGGCATCTTCGCGGGCTCGGCAACGCCGAGCAGACCTAAGGTCTTCTGAACTCTTGGATTATCAGGATCAAAGTCGAGTTGAAACGGACCTGGTTTTTTGAGGAGCAGGAGGTGCTTCATGCCCAGCGATGCTTCTCCTGCGTCGAATAATCCCGGTTTCAGCTTGGCTCGCGGGTCGTTGGTATCTGAGCCGGTCATTCCGGCGGGAAGCGGTGGCGCAGGCTCAGGCGCAAACGGATCTTCTTCTGCTTTCTTTTGATCGGGTTTAGCTTCTGCCGGCTTCGATGACTCCTGAGGCGAAGGCGTTTGGGCCTGCATCTGGCCGACAAAACAGAACAAAACTAGGGAGGCTACGAGTAAACGGAAGGCCATCTTATGTATTCGATTCATCGCTTATCCTCTAAGGGTTTTTCTTTAGCATGCGTTCCATGATTCGGATTTCGGCGCGCTGTCCGCTATCCACATCAGTTGCGAAGTTGAACAATTCAGCGTCCTGTCCTGCGCCCGCGGTGTTGAACAAGTCTTTCACCATTGTCAAAGCGCCTCCGTGGTGCTGAATCATGCCTGTTAGAAACAGACGGTCGAACTCTTCGCCTCCTGCTTTCCTGAGTGCTTCCATCTGCTCCGTGGTAAGCATCCCGGGCATAAGCATCATCGACCCGTGCGACATATGCATGTGTGGCATGTCAGGCATCGCCAGTGAAACTGGCTGTCCACGGGAAGCCAGCCACCGTTTCATAAACTTTATCTCGTCCGACTGCGATCTGCTGATTCGCGCACCTAGCGACCTCAGGTTCTTGTTCTCGGTATGCGATTCGATCAGAGCGGTCATCTCAACTGCCTGAGCGTGATGCATAATCATACCTTGCATGAACTGCACATCTGCCGGGGAGGCTGGCGGGAGTTTAGCTCTCGTCGTCGGGGGAAGAGTCCGCGTCGGTTTCCCCGGCGCACCAGGTTGGACCACGACCGGTGTCGATGGTGCAGTCTGCTGTGCGCAGACGGGTAAAGGGAACAGACTTGCGAGAGTACCCGCTACCGCAAGCACGCATAAGCACGCCGCGACACTTGATACAACCCGGATCTCCCAGGTGCACCTAAAATAGACAGATCTTACGTGCCGCAAATATTTAAACATTGTAGGAATCACATTATCATGTTTAGCGGGAACCTCACAGTGGTTTAAGCCTGGCGAGTCGAGTTTTGAGATGGTAGGCAAGTAGTTCTTCGCGGTTAGCGCTACCCTCCATCCCGTTTCGGTCTCTCAGAACGAGCACCAAGACAGATACATACCCGTTTGCGGTATATAGAAGCAGCCCCTCATAGCCTTCAGCCGGCCCTGTCGCAATGCCGGTGCCGTCTGCTCGGCGACCAACTTCCTTTGGTCCTGTTAAGATTGCCAGAACTCGTAGGCCTCTTCTACTCTCGAACTCAGGTCAACATCTGCATCCATTTCAAGATACTTCATACTTGTACCTGAAAGAAGTTGTCGCATCCGCTCCTGCTCAGCTACGAAGTATTGGTGAATCTCTTCCAATGTGTTACCAAATTTAGGATTCGCATACCCCAATATGAACTCTTGATCACGGCGAGGAATGATCCCTCGCTCCCATATAGTTTGTGAATTTGCCTGTAGGTACAAAAGTCTTGCGCCTAAACTAGCCAATCGAGAATCAAGCCCCGAAACGTCTTCCCAATTTAGTAGGCCCGGCCGGTGGCAATGGGTAAGGTGGAGCGTGTCAACAACGGCAAAAAATTTTACCTTTGTTTCGGCTGTAAGGGCTAACACATGCCATTCGAGAATCGAAACAACATTATCAAGGTGGCGGAGGTTTTGATCTTTGGTCAGAGTATTTTGATCCTCATCTACTGCCAAAGGACCATAAGTATGGGCTTGGGTAAGGTGCAAAAATGTTCGGAGTTTGCGAGCAGGTCTTTCGTCAATAAAACGACGCACAAGCAGATCGATCAGGGTTGATTTGCCAATACCCGAAGTGCCTTCTACAATTAGGACACGGCTTAAATCATGATTTCCGACAACTGGCGCGCTGGAATCAATAGCTTCACTGAAAATCAATCTATTCATCGCTATAGTGATCAGCTAATACCTGATCCGTTTATTGTATTTCTTCACGGTACGGGACCTGATCTAAATTTCCATCAAATCTTTGCCAACGATGATTTGACCTCTGAAATGCTTACGTACTCCTTTCGCCCACTGCTCATCTGTGATCGATGGATCATTACCAGGAACAAAGTGAGAGAGCACAACCGTCTTAACCCTAGCCTGAGCAGCTACCTTACCGACATCTTCAGGGCTGCTATGGCTCGCCAATAGATGCTCTCGCAACTGTGCCGCGTTCGGCACGCGCTTCATCAGACTTTCGATACCTGGCAAATACATCACTTCGTGTACGAGCACATCGGCATCTTTGGCGAAGTCGGCAAGCTCCGGCGAATAGGTTGTATCACCAGATATGACCACCGAACGATCCTTAGCGTCGAACCTATACGCATAAGATTGTTTGATTGGCGGGTGTCGTACTAGACCCGCGCTTACCCTTACATCATCGTTTTGCATCACTACACCGGGCCTATCGAAATCGTGAGCTAAAACAAACTTGCGCAGGTCGGGTTTACCCTCGTCTGTTATCCGAGTATCAATGTCAAATTTCATGTAGTTGAAGAAAGTTTGCGTCATCTCCTCCAACCCAGGCGGCCCAAAGGCTTCCACACGGAACGGTAAATCCGTAGCCCACGCGTTATAGACTAGAGTTCCATACTCCAGGGTATGATCGGAGTGATGATGGGTAATAAAGATATAGCGCAGCTTGTTAAGAGGCACACCAGCAGCGATGAGTTGCCGCGAGACGCCATATCCGCAGTCAACGACGTACGGCGTGCCGTTGATCAATAGCAGCGTCGCGGGATTCTTACGGAGTTCACCGCCAACAGTTGGCCCGCCCTTTGTGCCAAGCAAGATAAGCCGCGTTCCTTTTTTCTCCTGGAAGATGGGGGGAACTAATATCGATGTCGAAAACAGAAGGCTTGTCGTGCTGGTCAAAAACCGGCGGCGATTATAGTACATAATAAATCTCCATTTTATGATCTTCGTTAACCCCTCCACTGCGAGTCACTGTGCTTAATTTCCAAGTATTCGCGCTATGTTCAACAGATCAATCCAATGGACTTGCTTGTGGGGCATTTGGGGCATTGCTCTTAGGCTTGCCACCTTAGCACATTTCCTCCTTGTCCCATCAATACACTGCCGGGAAACACCCGCAGCCGCCAGGGCTCTAATCGCAGGGCAACAAATGTTTCCGAGGTCGGGTTCTCCCATCCAGGAATGATCGCCGGGTCATACCCCACAGGCTCTGGGGTGTGGGAAAAGAGATTCCATACCATCCTGCGCGTCTGTTCGTCGAAAGCCCAGGTTGCTCGACATTCAGCAACACAAGTATCATGGGAGGAAGCCCAATAGTTTAACGACATATAAGGACTGTAACTGAGGTGAGCACGTTTGAGAGGAGTAGGAGAAGTTGCTACCCAGCCGACGAGTGAAGAGCCATCCCACTGCCAGATCGGGTGAAGGATGCGAGAGCGAGGTCTACCATTGGCATCCACCGTAGCCGCGCTGCACCAGACAATACGATGTGCCATTTCAAGGAAGGCAGGAGCAACTTGATTAAGATCGTTCATAAAACCTCCAAAATGATTGACTCAGAATGAAGAGGAAAAGGGAAGCAAGAGGAAGCTTACGAGGAATAGACTTTAGATTCAATTGAAGATGGTAAAACGAGCATGGAGTATGGATTTGAATGGTAGTTACCAAACCAATGTTTTGGCTACTTCCGAGAGAGCCAAATTGAGGCACAAAGCGGCCCGCTGTAGGTAATGGGAAACTGAAGCATTGGAATGCGCGTCCGCGGGAATGAGCAGCAAGGCTAAGTCACCTCTTGAAGATCTCCCCGCTGACATTGTGCTTCTCTTTAGATTTTTTCTACCACTCCATTCAGATCCATTAATAGTAACTCTACCTCAAGGTCTGAATATTTCTTGCTTATACTTTTCCCCAAACTCTGAAGCTGCGTCCTATGTGCTTTTGTTTCTCTTTCCCGATTATTGCAGCATTCTTCCCCCAAAATGAGTTTATACGCACCACAGTCTCGATGATCCAAAACCATTACTTTGTGTATACTGTGTAGCTTTATTGCTAGACCGAGGTGATCCCAGAAGGTTTTGTTCCATTCAGGGTACTTGTCGGTAATCGCTCCCAAGGAAGCTCCTGCTAGAACCACGTGGTCATATTTGTCTCTTAGACCTCGCCCAACCATGTAGTGCAACGTGTAATCAACTAACCGGTAATCCATGCAGGAAAGTAACAGGGCGTCAGTTTGGCCGGCACTTAGAGAAGTACTAGAGCCCCAGGTAAATGAGAAGAGGCTGGCGCCTCCACCCAACACTACGGTCTTTAGAAAGTTCCGGCGATGCATGTATTTAGCCAGGTCAGAATTTGAGCCAATTTTGTTCATAATGGATTCTCCTGAAGAAATATCAGACTAATTTAAACCTTCATTTTTACAAAGTCAAAAAGTGAGTTACGTGTGAGGTTCTTTTCTATGCTATGTTTGTCAAAATGTCAAATACGCTCATAAGATTGAATGAAATGACAAGTCTAAAATTCGGAAGCACATCTCAGAGTAGCCTAACTCCGAATTCAGCGACGCGCCGGTAGCTAAGGGATAAGTTGGAAGTGGAATGCGCGTCCGCTGGAATGAGCGGTTAGCCTTCGGTCTTTGGCAAGTGGTTGTGATGGTGTGGTCGATATTACAAGCAAGCCCTCGCACCAAGCATTCATCTGGAACAATACGAACAGAGTCGAGGCCTCCCGGGGAGTTTCTTGAGTTGATCTTTCGCAGGAGCCCGGTCTCTGTGCTGAATAACGAGAGGCGTAACTTGAGAAATGACGTCCAAAGCAAGTGAATGAAGCCCGAGGCTGACTTTGATAAAGTCTACTCCTAATTCTCCTCAGCGATCAGTTCTTCAAAGATAGTCATTCTCGTGATGACATCTCGACCATAGTTATGTCCTGTCGTATGAAGATCACTGTCTCCATGAAGTGCGCCATCAATTGCACTTGTGATACCACAATTGTACCCGCTTGAGGCAATCTTTAATTGCTGCTGCTGATTGAGATTAGGGAATCTCACCGCTGTCCGCTTGATATTGTCCTCTAGCAACCGGGCGCCAAACTCAATAAGTGGATCCGGATTGGTCCGCCAAGAGCCGCTGTCGCGCGCCTGACGTGCGATCGGATGTTGAGTATCAATTTGAATTATTCCTACACCGTGAAATTCGCCGTGCTGAGGATCCCCCAGTATATTGAGACAGTTTGTTTCACGACTTGCAATCGCAAAGAAGAATGATGTCGGGAAACCGTGTGTTGTTGCGTGTTGTTCAAGTTTGGTGGCGAAGCCCGTATGACGTAGGCTGTGCAACTGGTTTAGTAACTGCATTTTAGAGATCATGATAATGTGACTCCTTTTGAATTTTAGGTAGATATCAAAAAGCTACCACTAACATATGAAAAATATGCCAAAGACATTTCAATCTACCGCTGTACTTGTTTGCGATTGACCAGATGGCCTTTTTATCAAAGCCTGGTAACCAGAGAAAATCAATGCTAGATATCGAATCGCCACTGCACTTAAAGACCTAAAAAGCATACAATCATTTGCAGGAGTCCCTCACTCGCTAGGGCACCTGATACCCTGTATAAGCTTGCTCAGATCGTGCTTCATCAGGAAAATTTGTGATCGTAAGTCTGCGAGCATTGTTATACGGTCCTTTAGCAAATCTATCGACAATTTGGCTGGCTGATTACCACTATCGGTCAACAGATCGATCTTTCTCTGACCCTTGGGAGTGTTATCTATCAGATCGGCTTTGATCCATTCGGTTTTCAACTCTGCTATCCGCGCCCCCTTTCCTTGCTCAGAAGGTGGCTGGGTGTTGAGATAACTCCAGACCCCTTCTGGAAAATCGCTGTGTCGCTTCAATGGGCGATCAAAGAGTTTGGCAAGCATGTTAGTTCTGGCATCAAATGATGTTTCCCCACCGCGCTCCTTGCGAATACCGATGATAGAGAGGAGGGTCGAAGCCCCACCAGCAAAGGCACTAACAAGGTCGCCGCTCTTTGCTGTGCTCTCCCTGAGCGCGAGAAAGGAACCAATTAAACCTATACCACCATTGGTGATTATGTCAGCAATATTGTCGATTTTAAGTGCGCGATCCCGGCGTGATTTGAGGTCATTGCGAATAGCGGTGATCTGAGCTATTTCATCGTCGATTTCAGCAGAGACCCTGTCTACATCAAGCGATGTAGCGAGCACTGCTTCAGTTATCTCTTGCCTCAACATAAACGCCTCCAGAGTCGCTGAAGGTCCTGCGCAACGTTGCGACTCAGGCAGGCGATAGAGATGTTCCAATAGTTGAACAACTCCAATCTCTCTAGCCGCTTCTTGCGCCCCTGAAGAAAGATGCGGCATAGGGGCATTCTGAGGTTCTGGCGAATCATTCGTCAGATGAACATGGTTGTTGAACGACAATGACTGACCTCGGGCCAGGCCTGAACTGAGGACCAGACCAAGAATGATGCAGCCTCGAAAAATTGATGCAAGGCGAACTTCTACTACCCAGGAAGATATTCGGTTCATGGTGTTCTCCTTCCTTAGAATTGAAAAGGTTTTTCAAACAACTGGTGATCACTAAGAGCGCAACTCCTAAGTATCTGAGCTTAAGAAGAATGATTCTACGAAGGATATTCCAGATAATACATTGATCTCGGTCAATTTGCTTGAAAGAATCAAATTTGCTCTGAATTCTCAACATCAGCGTTTTGGGGGGCATCGCTCGGGCCTACCTACGCATTCAGCGGTGCTCTTGTAGTTGATAGAACACGAAACATTGGAGCGCGTCCGTTGGAATGAGCGGTAAGGCCCAATACCGCGTTAAGATCGCCGCGTAAGGAAGAGAAGAGTGTTAGCTTTTGCACTCTAAAATAATTTTCGCAACACTGCCAGAGATGGTCTAATACCTGACGGCAAACTTTGCAATCGTATCCGAGTCTGGGCGATCACAATCCGCATAAGCTTGCTGGGAAACCGCAGACGCCAACTCAGCGGTCATGGTCGTTCCAGACGTTCGCTGATCATCAAGCAGGTTACAACAGCCATCGCAGCAACATGCCCTTGTAGCAGTAGCATAGGGAGTAGCATCAATGCCCAACAGGATCCGACGCACCAAACCCCGTGCGTAATCCCGAAACGTAGGGCGTCCCGATCTGCGGCGCCGCCAAACGCTGCCAGTGCACTATGATTATGGCTGCGATTAAGACAACGCTGTTTTATGGGCGAACACTGCCACACGATGGCAATAATCCCCACTCCGACCGCCGGCAGATATGATTGCGGCGCAAGCAGTTTCAGCATAAGCGTTGCTGCAATCAGCACGCCGCCCGCCGCCATCCAAATCGCAGCATAACCGAATACGAATAGAGTCACGGACCGAGCACGGCGACGCTTGAAGCTGCAGTTGAAGATGTGGTTAAACGGTGTAATCAACGTCGGCGACATCATCGCGACCAGCATCACCGCCCAGCCCATTATCAGAGAAGAGATTGGGTTCATCTCCAGCAGCATCTGAAATGAAACTAGTGGAGCCTTTCTGAAATTCTCCACCTTGTTCTTTGAATGGTAGAATCAGCATCTGAAGCAATCTACATCAAGGGCTGGGAGCGACAGATGCCAAACCAAACTTCCCCGAAGATTGATCTCTCAGAGAGATCGCGAAAGATAGTTGAAGAAATCGCCAGGCAACGCAGCACAGAATACCGGCTGGTCGTTCGTGCCTTGATGATGTTGGCGATGGCCACTGGCGTCGGTAATAACGAACTCGCCCGTCAGCACCAAATGGATCGCGCCGTGGTACGTAAGTGGCGCAATCGCTGGCTTGCTCTGCTGCCCAAACTACAGCAGGCCGAAGTCGCCAACCAAAGCGACAAGCAGATGCGCGAACTGATCGTCGCCAGCCTAAGCGATCTGCCGCGTCGTGGAACGCCGCCGACCTTCACCGCCGAACAGATCGTGCAGATCGTCGCCGTCGCCTGTGAAGCGACAGCTAAAAGTGCCCGCCCGATCAGTCATTGGACGCCGTCGGAGTTAGCCGATGAAGTCGTCAAACGCCAGATCGTTGCAAGCATCTCGGCGTCGAGTGTCGGGCGTTTTTTAAAATCAGACCGATTTAAAACCGCATCGGAGTGAATACTGGCTTAACGCCCCAGAGCGTGACTCGGAAGCGTTCGGCGAACAAGTCAAAACCGTGTGCGATCTTTACGAGCAAGCGCCGCGACTGCACGAACAAGGCATTCATCTGATGAGCACGGACGAAAAGACTGGCATTCAGGCGCTGGAACGCGCCGCACCGACAAAGCTGATGCAGCCCGGCTTGGCCGATCAGGCTGGCCAGATCGAGCGCCAGGAGTACGAATACATTCGGCATGGCACACAATGCTTGATCGCCAACTTCGAGGTGGCGACCGGAAAACCACTTGCGCCCAGTCTGGGTGCGACGCGGACGGAAGCCGACTTCGTCGCCCATATCGCCCAGACCGTTGCCACGGCTCCCAATGATCAATGGATATTTATCTCTGATCAACTCAACACCCATCAATCGGAATCACTGGTCGCCTGGGTCGCCGCCCAGATCGGTTACCCAGATGATCTGGGCGAGAAAGGCAAATCCGGAATCCTGAAGTCAATGAGCAGTCGCGCCGAGTTTCTGAGTCGCAGCCAACACCGCATTCGGTTTGTTTACACGCCGAAGCATTGCTCGTGGCTCAATCAGATTGAGATGTGGTTCAGCATTCTGGTACGTCGTCTACTCAAACGCGCCTCGTTCAAATCAACCGACGAACTGCGCCAGAGAATTCTGGAGTTCATCGACTACTTCAATCAGACACTGGCGAAACCGTTCAAGTGGACTTACAAGGGGCGACCGCTGACGGTTTAGCAAGGTGGAATACTTTTGAAAGGCTCCACTAGGGCGAAACAGGGCTTAAACGGAAAGTGGTTAGTCTCTCTATCAGTGCGGCAATTGGGCAAGCCGCAGATCGCTCGGATGCATTTGAACCCCCTATATCAAGATAATGGCAACAGACGATCAAGAGGGAATCTGAACCGATTACGCAGTCGAGGCTTACAGACGAGATCGAACGAATGCACCGCGAGTATCGAATTGCTCTGATTACGAGCGTCAAGAACTTGGCCAGCGCGCAGCATAGATTTAGTTGGGGCGCTCGCATCGCCCCAACTACAGCGGTTTGCAATCGAACGAATAGACAAAGTCGTCTGAGGGTTGCTGATGAACATTGAAAAAATGAAAAACTCTACTCACTCGTTTGCAAACCGCTGTAAATGGGGCAACCGTCATCGCATAGGTAAAAACGGTGTGACTGCTGAGAATTGCCTGACGCTTCACGAGGCCGATGTTGACCAGCAGCTCGCCATAGATCCGCGATGGCTTGAGCCGCTACGAGGCTATAACCTGGCTTGCTTTTGCTCTCTGCTGAACCCCTGCCCTGTGGATGTGCTGCTGAGATTATTGTATGACGTTTGATGACGCTTATGCAGAGATGAGCTAAGCAGCAATTGTTCGACCTGCTTGGAAGAGAATCCATCCATTGACATACAGAAAGCCCGGTAACCCTTATGTTACCAGGCTTCTGTTCGCACAGTCAGTTCCTTTACGGCAATAAAGGAGTGACTTCTTACACTTTAGTCACAAGCGGAACCTTCCCCTGAAGAGTAGAGAGTTGGTTAAAAAAGCCTTTATCCAGCCTTCGGGGGCAAATCCGGAGAAGATCCCACAACAGCCTCGTCGTTTATGCCATAAATCCTCGTCTCTTGAGTTTTGCCTTTAACTTTGACTACTGCTAAGGGGACACATTCAACTTGGTCTTTGATATCTTCATATACCGATTCGCTTATAACAATCTTCTGCGGGTAGTCCTTACTTAGAGACTCCAGCCGCGATGATAGATTTACGGAATCTCCGATGACAGTATAATCCATTCGTTGCTCCGAACCTATATTGCCTGATATGGTATCGCCATAACCGATGCCGATACCGTTCTCGATTTCGATCAAACCTTTTGCACGTCGGCTCGCATTGAAAACAGCCAGTTCCTTCCTCATATCCAGCGCTGCCTTGACCGCTCGAATTGGGCCGTCTTCGTGCCGGACCGGCGCGCCAAAGACCGCCATGACCGCGTCTCCGATGAACTTGTCGAGCGTTCCTCCTTGATCAAAAATGACGCGCACCATCCGGGAGAAATAGTTGTTTAGAAGTTCTACGATTTCTTCGGCGGCAAAGCCTTCGGTGAGAGTCGTAAATCCTCGGATATCGGAAAACAGGATCGTCACCTTAGTCCTTACGCCGCCCAGCCTGAGACTGTCTTTGTTCTTGACGAGTTGTTCGGCTACCCCCCTGCCAACGTACCGCGAGAGTGTGGACATCATGCGCTGTTCTTGAGTGATGTCTTCTAAGACTAAGACTTGGCCCATGGATTGTCCTTTGCGATTTTTGAGAGGAACGATATTGATATTGAAGTTGACACTGCCTTGATCGTCAGGCAACAGGTATTTCACGTCATAGCCGGAGTACTTTTCCCCTTTAGCCTGCACTTCCGCTATGGCATTGATAAAATCGCGGTTTCCCGCTTCGTACAAAGCCTGGTCGTAACGAAGGCCCAAGGCAGATTTCCTTTCGATAGAAAACATTCTTTCGGCTGCCGGGTTCACCATGCTGAGACGACCGCATTCGTCTAGGGTTAGAACGCCCGTAGCCATGTCTCTCAGGATGCGTTCGTTGTAATTCTTGATGTTGACCACCTCTTCAAAGAGGTTCGAGTTGTCGAGTGCGATTGCCGCCTGAGAGGCCAGTGCGCCAAGAAATTCTTCGTCTCCAGTAGTGAAGAATCCTCCTTTTTTGTTCAGCACCTGTACCGCTCCTAGAATTTCTCCCTCTGAGTTCTTAATCGGCATGCAAAGGATTGTTGAGGTATGATAGCCACTCTTGCGATCTACATCGGGGTTGAACCGTGGATCGCTATAGGCATCCTTAATATTGAGTGTCTCACCGGTAGTAGCTACATAGCCCGCGATACCGCGATTGAGGGGGAAGCGAATCTCGTTGGTGCTTTCACCCTGTGCCACGCGGGAAAAGAGTTCGTCAGTCTTCCGGTCGATAAGGAACAGCGTGCTCCTGTCCGCCTTCATGGCTTTGGTGGTTTTCTCCATAATGACCGGCAGCAATCTGTCACGCTCAAGCTCGGATGTAAAAGAGTGCATTAAATCTAAAAGAGATTCGGTGCGCTCGATCCTGTCTGTAAGTTGAGCAGTCAGCCTAGCGTTCTCCAAAGCGATGGCTGCCTGAGCGCCTAGTGCCTGAAGCAAATCTTCATCATTCTCTGTGAAGAGTCCGCCGCTTTTGTTAATGACCTGGACGACACCTATGATCTTTCCTCGCTCGTCCCTAATTGGAGTACATAGTAGAGTCTTGGTGCGGTAACCAGTCTTGCGGTCTACATCCGGGTTGAAGCGCGGGTCTTGGTAAGCATCTGGGATATTAACCGTCTCGCCCATAGTAGCTACGTAACCAGCGATACCCAGATTCTTCGAGAAGCGAATCTCTGTAACACCTGTTCCTTGAGCCACTTTGGACCAGAGTTCCCCTGATTCTTCATCTAGCAAGAAGAGAGTGCTTCTATCGGCATCCATCGCCAGAGTAATCTCTTTTAGTATCAACGGGAGCAAGTAATCGCGATCGAGTTCTTGTGAGAAAATTCTCATCACCCTCAACAAAACAGATAATTTCTCAGCAGTCTTTCGCAGATCTTCCAATTCAGCAGTCATATCTCGTTCCTCAGAAGGTAGCCATGCGTTTAATCGTGGATATTAGCACCATCTCTCAACCCGTTATTTGAGCTTCTTCGATAGCCGCCCTGCCGCCCGACGAGCCCAGCGCGGGCCTCGGGAGTTCCTTGCCCCGCATCTCGAGGCGAGCGCAGTCCGTAATAAGTGCTCGACGCGATCAGGTAGTATCAGCGCAGGAGCCCAGCGGGAAACATTGACAATTGCAGCAAGCGCCTGTAAACGATGTACTTTAGTCTTCTTTTAGATCAACATGAATATCAAAGGTAGTCCCTTTAGCAACGTAGGTAGCGTTACTGCCGCTATCCCGCTTGAATGTTACCGACTCGTGTGTATGCTTATGTTCTCCTGCTTCCGCTTTAACTTCTACTTTGACCTCATCTCCGTCGGGGATTGCGAAGTTATTCAGGTTTAGCGAAGCTGATTTGTCAACCGGGTACTCATCAGTCCAGCCGGAAACACCGCCGTTGCTCCACTCAACTCTGAACTTCATGACAAAGCGCCTTTGTTGATAACTGTAATTTGATCTACTTGTTGCATAAGTTAGCGCCTCTAGTTGATCGGAGGGGAACAAATCAAACCCTCGCCAAGATTGTCTGACATTGGAGGCGACGGCGCAATAATTACCACTTTTCAACCTTCGATTCAATAGCCGCAGGAACAAATCAGGAAAGCATCTTTATTGCCGCCCCTAAACAATGACAGCATAAGAATCTATGATCGAGCTTCGCGCGCCCCGCTGGATGCAATTGATAATCAATAGAGGTGGCTCGGCGGCGTGATTGCTCAACCATCTTCTGTAGCAAAAGACTTCGGGTAGTTGTTAAATTGCAGCTATCAAAATAAGGTTACCTTCTTAGTGCCCTATATCACGCTCAACTGTGATCCGCGTCATAGATTTGCATAACAGAATGAAGCTGACCTGTATATGTAGGATTGTGGGTTGCTTCCAGTTGAATGACCTGCAATGTCATGCCTCGATGGTACTCATCCAATTAGGCAAGTATGACCCCTCCAGCCTGCCTTCATAAAACAGAATTTTTAGAAAGGAAAAGCCATGGTGCGCCACGAAGCGCCAGATTGGAATGGATGGAAAATCCCACCGTCTATACAGGTAGGCGGTGAGTCTTTGGAGCGAAGCCTCTGCCCGATGCAAAGCAGCGGTGAGATAGCTGCTCCTAAAAGGTACTGTTGCGGCGCGATGCAAGCCGCCAAGATGACAGGCTTGACTCAGAGGCAATACGGCGAGTTCAAACCAAGGGAGTTTCAACCTACGGAAAATGCCTTCCCTGTTACGTAATATCTTACATAGCCGTTGGATGGAGATCACATCAAGGGCCAATGGATTTACGGGGCAGCGGCCAAATCCCAATGTAGTCATGGCTCAGAGGGGTTACCCAAACTGGTCACGCATATAGGCCAGCCCAATGGTTGATGCAGGTCACCTGACTTACCCTGCATCTGGTCGGGATACCGCAGAGCGCGGGATGGGTTGTGTTGATAATCCCCGCCTAAGTTTTGCCGAGTCCAATCTGGTGAACGTGGGAGCCTCACCACCGGATGTGAAGGTGAGCAGTCCACCAATGCCGGTGGCGAGAGTCGGAGCGGTCATAGTAGTCAGAGATTGGGAAAGCCAGCCACAGGGCGAAGGGCCGCAGTTTGTCGGGATTCCGGCGCAAGATTAACCGAATGTCAACACTGAGGAATCTCTATGAATGTCGGTGAAATGCAAAGGAAACTTAGCTTATGGGCGGAGCAAGACAAAGAGCACCGCTTCTTTGACTTATACCACCTTCTCTATGACAAGGACTGGCTGCAACTGGCTCACGATTATGTTAAGCAAAATGTGGGCAGTATCACCGCAGGCTGTGACGGCATAAACATGCGCCACTTCGATGAGAAGCTTGAAGAAAATCTTCAACGACTCAGACAACAGTTGCACTCAGAGACGTTTAAACCTCAACCTGTGCGCCGAGTGTACATCCCGAAATCGAATGGCAGGGTCAGACCACTAGTGGAGCCTTTCTGAAATTCTCCACCTTGTTCTTTGAATGGTAGAATCAGCATCTGAAGCAATCTACATCAAGGGCTGGGAGCGACAGATGCCAAACCAAACTTCCCCGAAGATTGATCTCTCAGAGAGATCGCGAAAGATAGTTGAAGAAATCGCCAGGCAACGCAGCACAGAATACCGGCTGGTCGTTCGTGCCTTGATGATGTTGGCGATGGCCACTGGCGTCGGTAATAACGAACTCGCCCGTCAGCACCAAATGGATCGCGCCGTGGTACGTAAGTGGCGCAATCGCTGGCTTGCTCTGCTGCCCAAACTACAGCAGGCCGAAGTCGCCAACCAAAGCGACAAGCAGATGCGCGAACTGATCGTCGCCAGCCTAAGCGATCTGCCGCGTCGTGGAACGCCGCCGACCTTCACCGCCGAACAGATCGTGCAGATCGTCGCCGTCGCCTGTGAAGCGACAGCTAAAAGTGCCCGCCCGATCAGTCATTGGACGCCGTCGGAGTTAGCCGATGAAGTCGTCAAACGCCAGATCGTTGCAAGCATCTCGGCGTCGAGTGTCGGGCGTTTTTTAAAATCAGACCGATTTAAAACCGCATCGGAGTGAATACTGGCTTAACGCCCCAGAGCGTGACTCGGAAGCGTTCGGCGAACAAGTCAAAACCGTGTGCGATCTTTACGAGCAAGCGCCGCGACTGCACGAACAAGGCATTCATCTGATGAGCACGGACGAAAAGACTGGCATTCAGGCGCTGGAACGCGCCGCACCGACAAAGCTGATGCAGCCCGGCTTGGCCGATCAGGCTGGCCAGATCGAGCGCCAGGAGTACGAATACATTCGGCATGGCACACAATGCTTGATCGCCAACTTCGAGGTGGCGACCGGAAAACCACTTGCGCCCAGTCTGGGTGCGACGCGGACGGAAGCCGACTTCGTCGCCCATATCGCCCAGACCGTTGCCACGGCTCCCAATGATCAATGGATATTTATCTCTGATCAACTCAACACCCATCAATCGGAATCACTGGTCGCCTGGGTCGCCGCCCAGATCGGTTACCCAGATGATCTGGGCGAGAAAGGCAAATCCGGAATCCTGAAGTCAATGAGCAGTCGCGCCGAGTTTCTGAGTCGCAGCCAACACCGCATTCGGTTTGTTTACACGCCGAAGCATTGCTCGTGGCTCAATCAGATTGAGATGTGGTTCAGCATTCTGGTACGTCGTCTACTCAAACGCGCCTCGTTCAAATCAACCGACGAACTGCGCCAGAGAATTCTGGAGTTCATCGACTACTTCAATCAGACACTGGCGAAACCGTTCAAGTGGACTTACAAGGGGCGACCGCTGACGGTTTAGCAAGGTGGAATACTTTTGAAAGGCTCCACTAGTGATGCTCCCGAGTCTGTTACCGGACAGTGGGCAATGGTCATGATGCTTCCGGGATTTACCAGAAGCATCATCCACGTTACCAGGCTTATGAGCAGTATCGGGATAGTAACCCGTGCACGCTCTCGGGTACTTATTATCATTGCTCCCCTTGGCGGTAGATGCTGACTCGCCCGACCGTGAGCGCCGCACTATCCGGAACAGCATGATTGGGCTCAATCCTCACATCGAGCGAATCCGCATCGAGAGCATTGTTAAGGAACAGATTGTCGATGATATCCGTGATGTCCAATACGAAGGTGAGCCCCTGGCCGCCGTGCCCGCCGTCCTTTAAGCTAGCCCTCCGAAGTCCGAAAAGTGCAACAGTTCCTGCACGCTGTTGGTTGACAGAGACGTTGAGTTTAAATGCGTCTATGTTTCCTCGGACATTTTCAAGCTGGAGGTATACCCGATCAGGCGGTCTCGCATCAGAAGCTGCCGCGAGACTCGCAGACACGTTCTTCCGGACGCTGGAATCAAGCTTGACAGTTGCGCGAGCTCCCGAGCTCTTTATCCGAAGATCTCCATCGTGGGCTCCGAAGAGTTCCGCATTAACTTCGCTGTCCATATTAACTCCCGGCGTTATGCTCCCCGCTGCTGGCGCCGCTCCCAATCTCCTCAACCTTTGGCCAAGCCTGTTGGAGGGTTGGAGCGAAACAGTCACAGTCAGATCATCATAAGTATAATCCAACTGATCGAGACTATTTACATCGCCTGGAGTATACACCCAGGAACTGCCGTCCGGAAGTGGCATTACGAATTCCCGCTCCCCGATGGATGCGGGTCCGTTAAGCCAGTTTGGATTAGTCGGGTTGCTGTTTCCATTCGCATTCCAGGCTGCCCACATCCGGTCAATGTTTGAATGGTGTAAATAGAAGATCGGGTCAAGTGCAGCTAGTCCTGGATCACTCATCAGTCCCCAGACCGTTTGATCCGTATTGATGCCACCTACATCGACGTGCACCTGATTATGCGGATTACTTTCCAGGTTGCCGCTTAATTCTCCGTCATGTGAGAATCCTGTCTTACGACCACCGAAGCCGGGAGGCCGAGTGGCGGCGTTACTGCCGGTATAGATGGTATTACTCATGCAAGCCTCTGATACCGGAGGAATTGGAATATCAGCAATTCTCGGTTTAGAAATTCTGTCTTAACAAGAAGTGAACCACGAAATACACGAAGCACACGAAATAGAAGAATTATTCGTGTATTTAGTGTGTTTCGTGGTATATCCCGGTGCGATTTCCATATTGGTAGTTTCACAATAGAGCGCTATTGGCTACGAGCGTTCTAAAAATTCTGATTTTAATCTGAGGAGGGTCAGGCAATTCCCCGCAGCTTGCTGCGGCTCCATTTCCTCCCCTCTTGCGCGATACCTCGCAGCTTGCTGCGAGGAGCTTCATTAATAAACCTTTTATAAATCAATTGGAGAGCTCATCATGGCCGTACAGTTTTAACTTGCGCGCCGTATGCGACAAAAAAACTTGAAGGTTGATTCGAATGAAAAGGCGAGTAGGCCGGGGCGGGCGCGGATCGGACGGATCTATGCGGATCAAACCCTGTATGAGCCAATCCGCGTCCGTCCCGGCCTATTTCTATTTTCCAGTTCTACATCCTGAAAACTGAATGGCACCGGGGCTCATTGTTTCATCCATTCCAAGAATATCAGGACATCTGCGAGAGCCTGGCGACGAGTTCAGAGGCGCGCTGTGGTCGGATGGAACATGAGAAGGTGGGAAGCGCGTCCACTGGAATGAGCAGTTAGGCGCGGCTCTGCATATATGTGGAACCCTACACACTCTCGTACGCCTTTCTCGGCGGTGCCGCAGGTACCTCATCATCCTTGACCCGCTTCACCATCACATGTCGCATCAACTCCCTGTCCGGCAGCAGGATCAATGACCCTTCCATCGTGTCTCCACTCACCTTGAACTGCCAAAGGCCTTGCGTCTGTCGAATCATGAACTCGCACGACAACTCACCTCTCGCCTCGTCGTATTGAAACTCCAATTTGCCCATCGGGTCACGCTTACCCTCGATGATCTTGTCGGCCAGTTGCAAAATAACGCCAACCTTGCCGGGAATAGCCTCAAAGCGATAAACGACGACCTCATTTTTACAAGCTGGTCGATTGCCGACACAGGTTGACTCCCCTTTCCAAGTGCCAAGCACAGAAGTCACCGTCTTGGGGTCTGGAGTTGCAGCGGGCTGTCTCCCCAGGCTCGCGCCCCAGCAAAAGATAACAAGCAATGTAGAAATGAATATCAGGCTTGGCTTTTTCAAAGTCATCACTCCTTCAACCATTGCATAAATTGGATCAGTCACTAACCAGAAAATAAGGATTTCTAACGGGTTCTGATTCTATATAGAATCGCAATGATAATCAATTGGGAACATGAATCCATAGGGAAAAGCGAAATAATTCGTGTGCCATCCAGACAAAGAATTGCTGGAAAATCGAGCAGCATAACGATGAGGTTCAGCGGGCTGGCGCGAACCCCCTGGATGAACGAACAGCATCGATTGCGCCGTCTCCGCTGCAACCGCTAGTTCAGCGGCTTGCCTTTGTGGCTGCCAGCAAATCGCGCCAACCGCCTGAGCTTCGGAGGAAGTCGCGCGTAGAAGACGAACTTGGCATCAGCCGCCGCTATCGTCACATTGTGCTCACGCCTCTCTAAGCGCCCCTCGAGAAGAACTCGCCCAGCCTTGCCGATGCTTGGATCGGCGAAATTGCACACATCCTGAAACCGTCCATCGAAGACGTAGCGAACCCCGTTGCTTTCAAATGTACTGAACACCCACGTGAAACCCAGTCCGTTCGGTCCTGTCGTAATGGTCGACTCCTCGAGCGCAAACGCATTTGCGTCCGTGAGGTAGACACCGGGTGACAACTCGGTGCCACGCTTTCGCCGGTAGTCCCAGAGGGCTATCAATGCGACATCATTGAACCCTTTGGGGGCAGGTCCTGCGAATACGAAGTAACCATCCGGTGCAAAAGGGCATTGCGCCACGATGGAGGTGCTGGCAAGTGTGAGTAGCATGACCAACGTTACAAGATGGAAGTAAGCCTTTGCCAATTGCATCTCAACTCCTAAAGTCACTCGTGGCCATCGAACTACGAATTCAGCGGCGCGCAGGTAGCTGGTGGAAAAGAATGCGTTGGAATGTGCGTCCGCATTTGCCGCCAGGGAGACAGGTAGAGCTTCCTGTGAAATTATTTTTCTTTGGGTCCTTCCGTATTGTAGTCCATTCGCAAATAAAGAGTAAATTGCACGACCGGCTCAATGCCAAGCTCATTTATCACAAGGTCGAAACGGTTCCCGTCAAGCGGCTGATAGAAGAAGGTAAAGCTCTTGCGCTGGATAACTTTACTTGAATTGTTGTAACCAGTGTAAGCCTCACCCGTTTCGTAGGCTTGATAACGTTCGTAACTCTCCGACGGATAAAATGCATCATACTTTTCGTTTGCTAAACCGAAGGGTTCGAGTTTTACGCCAAAAGATTTAGTGTATTTTGCTTCTTTGGCCTTGATGATTTTTACACCTTCTTCAAACAAACGGTCGTGAACCGCGTCGAAATTACTAACGATATAATCAACTTTAATCAGGTCGAATATTTGCACATTTGCTGCCGCCGTTAGAATTTTCTCAAACAGGTCTCGCCTTTTGTAGCGCACGGCTATCGTTTTCTTAGTTTCAAACCCTGAAAATGTTTCCGTCGCTTTTGTGCCTTCCACCGTATAATCATAGACACGATTCTGTGTGATGAAATCAACGAAAGTATCGTTTTGAGAGATGCCGAGGGAACTTATGGCTCTTGTGAATTCGTTGATTTTCGTATTGATTCGCTCGTTGCTTTCAGCCGAAGCGTTTGCCTCTTCATTGATACCAAAAACCGCCACAAAGGCATCTGGTTTCATATTCAGTAATACGCTCGCTTCGATTGAATATGCGTTAGGGCGGTTAGCCAATAAATTGCCTGTATTAGTTGACGGTTGGCGGCGCTGCTGGTTGGGGTTTCCACTATTTCCGTAAATTCGATTGCCGCCTTCCTGAGCGAAAACCGTATTGGCGAAAAAGAATAAGACGAGCAAGAACAGTAGGTTTTTCATTTGCCATCACTCCTTCAATCCTTCTAGTAGGGTGGCTTCATACGAAAGTCATGCCGGGAAGCGTGCTAAAGACGAGTTTAGCACCAATCCGGCAGTTGATGTAACACGGGAAATTGGAAAGCGCATCCGCTGGAAGAAGCAGTTAGATCAGATTCAGCGGATCTCCAATCTGAAATTCGTGTTCTCGAATTTTTCAAATAGATTCCCAAGCAGCATCCACTTTTGGAATGGGGCCTCCACTGCTGAAGGAGGCGTCTCATTCCCCTGGAGGCCTGAATCCGGCGAACGGAGTAACCGGAAAGTTGTAGGCTCGGCGTGTCGTGTTACAGAAACGACCGTTACTTCCGCTTCCTGTAAATCATTGATTTCTATTGTGAACTGTAATCCTTACGCGCTTAGGAATATACTTGCCTGCTGCGATGTTTTTCATTAGGCTAGATCAAGCTCAACGGATGGGGAACAACTAGCTGCGTGAGCGGTCTCCGCCTTCTGCTTCCTATGTCAATCCATTGCTCGTGCCCAACCTGATATGGGAAGAAGACGCTTGATCACTGGTGTTTGTTGAGGTAATCGTGCGGACGGGCGTGGATTTGATTCTCTAAACCGGGGCATCTTATGGCGGCTCCGAAAGGTTAGCATTGATGAGCATCTTCACTGAATCGAAGCAATCAAAGCGCAAGGATCCCATTTTCATTGACCCGCACGCGCGCCGAAACCGTTTGCGCATCATCGGTCTGCTGGTTCTGCTTATACTGGCGGTTTCTGTGCCCGACGCCTCAGCGCGGCAGAAAAAGGCGCAAGGCAAGCCTGATCCGCAAGACCAGTCTATCCACCTGAAAGCTGATCTCATGGAGATCCGCGCCGTGGTCACAGACAAACAGGGCAAGGTCGTCACTGATCTCAACAAAGAAGATTTCGAGATTCTCGAAAACGGGCGCGGGCAGTTGATCAGCTTCTTTTCCGCCGAGCGCTTGAGCGTTGAACGCCGTGCCCCTGATCTGCCCGGCTCCTCGCCGGCAGCCCGACGCCAGGCCACCCCGACAACGCGGCCGAAGCGTACCGTCGTAATGTTTGTCGATACATTGCATATGTCCACTTCGAGCTTGCTGTGGTTGAAACGCGATTTGTTGAAGTTCATCGATGAGCAATTAGGCGACGAAGACCTCGCGGCGGTCGTCTCGACCGGCGGCGGACTGGGATTGTTCAGCCAGTTCACGCAGGACAAACGGGTGCTGCGCGCGGCAGTGAATCGGCTCGGCACTTCACCGGGCTCGTATTCGAGTATGTATACCGCCTTTCTGGCCTCCAGGGTGCAAGCCCGGGACTCTGATGCCACCGCTGTGGCGATGAGCGTTGTCCGGCAGGAAGAACATCTGCCGGATGACAAGCATTTCGAGAGTCTCGTTAGAGACATCACGATTTCCAGGGCTGGGGAAATCATGGCTGAAGCGACTTATCGACGGCGCGCGATGCTGGACACGCTCAAAGCCGTCGCCGCGCGATTGGCCGAACTGCCCGGCCAGCGGCTGGTGCTGTTTGCAACGGATGGATTCACTTCGCTCGACAACAGCGGCACAGTGGATTTGGACGATTTGCGCGCGGCCATCAGCCGGGCCTCACGTTCCGGCGTGGTGATTTACGCAGTGAACGCCAAAGGGTTGAAGGGCAATGCCATGTATGACATCGGGACTCAGTTGCCGCCTGATCCGCAGGTGATCTCGCAATTTCATCTTTACTCCGCGGCGGGCGAAAGAGAGATGGAAAGCGGCATGGAAACCCTCGCCAAAGGCACCGGCGGCAAAGCTTTCCTGACCACCAATGATTTGCTCGGCGCGATGGGAAAGGCGCTGGATGAAAACAGCTCTTATTATGAGTTGTCTTATTACCCCGCAAACGCCGATAACAAGAAAACCTTTCGTAGCATCAAGGTCCGCGTCAAAGGCCACCCGGATTACACCGTCCGCACTCAGAGCGGTTATCTGGCTAGCGATCTGTTCAAAGAAAAACCATTGGCCGTAGTCGATCCGGCGGAAGCATTGATCAAAGCAATGGGCGAGCCGCTGGTCACCACCGACATCAACGTCGATGCAGACGCCGAATTCTACTACACGCCGACTGATCAGATGCAGGTGTCGCTCACTGTCTTCATCAATGGCAAGAAACTTGGCTACAAAGAGCAGGAAAATGGCGCTGAGATCAACTTGCTGATGTTGACCGGCATACTGGATGCGGATGGCACGACCACCGATATGGTGCAGGACGTGATCCAGGTTCGTCTATCCGGCGAGCATCCGGAGCAGGTCAAAGACAAGCTTATTCGTTACGTCAAGCGGCTCACCTTGAAGCCGGGCCTGCATCAGATTCGCGTTGGCGTGCGCGACTCGCGGACAGATTTGATGGGCACAGCATCCGCGTGGGTGGAAGTGCCCAACCTGAAATCGAAAAAGCTGATCTTAGGCAGCCTCTCAACCGCGAGGGCTCAGAGCGAAAGCAACAGCAACAGGGCCGCGCACAACATCACCCTGATTCAACCCGACATTCACAACGGCATCAATGTTTTTCAACGTGGCGATATGATCACCTTTTACGGCAAAGCGTACAAAGCCGCGCTTGGCAACGAGGATGCCGCCGGGGTAATGATTCAGGGGCAGATTCTGCAAGACGAGGAGATCGTTCTGGAAGACGCATGGCATCCCTTATCATCGTTCATCTTGAACAAGGAACCCAACGCGGTTGAGTTCGGCAGCCGCCTCAAAGCGCCTGATTTCAAGCCCGGCCTCTACACGCTTCGTATTCTCGTCAAAGAGCCACAGTCAAAAATCGTGCTGACCAAAGAGACGCCCTTCGAGGTCGCCCCCTAGCGGCGCTTAGAGGCTGTTGGCAGGTTCTTGCGTGGCCGCGTTAGCGGTTTCACTTCGATTTACTCGTCTTCTCTATGCCCAGGTCGTATAGGCGTCCGCTGGAATGGGCAGTTAGCTGTGTTAGGCGTTGTTGAATAAATCAGGTTACGGATGCAGTGTGTTTGATATCTTTCGATAGTGACCAAAAAGAACACCAAACCTCAATACCGCATCCGTAACTGGCAAGACGATAACTCAGCTCTCTGCAATCGCGGTAGCCTCACACTCTGGGTCGCAACCCGCCATCGACCAATGGCTCTGTTGGGTGCCGCCAAACCGACGCGGCAGACCTCTGAAATTCAACGACGCCGCCATCCAATGATGCCTGCTGCTGAGAGAAGTCTTTCATCTGCCGCTGCGACAAACCCAGGGGAGGCAATTTGCTCGCGCGACGGATTTATTCAACAAAGCCCCATCGTGTTTCGTCTCCCTGTCAGAAGCCTCGAAGACGTTTCTCCTGAAATCACATCAGGTCGAAGCGATCTAGGTTCATCACCTTGTTCCAGGCCGCTACGAAGTCATGGATAAACTTCTCCTCCGCATCCGAACTTCCGTAAACTTCAGCGAGGGCGCGGAGTTGAGAGTTTGAACCGAAGATGAGATCCACACGCGTGCCGGTCCACTTGAGGTCATCCGTTTTGCAGTCGCGGCCTTCAAACTCGTCGGCGTCTTGCGAGACCGCATTCCACTTCGTGCCCATGTCGAGCAGGTTCACGAAGAAGTCATTGGTCAGCACCCCCGGCCGCTTTGTGAAGACACCGTGCTGTGCTCCTCCGACGTTGGTATTCAAGACGCGCAGACCGCCCACGAGCACCGTCATTTCGGGCGCCGTCAGGGTCAGCAATTGCGCCTTATCGACGAGCAGCGCTTCGGACGGTACGGCATATTTGCCATTGAGGTAATTGCGGAAGCCGTCGCCGATGGGTTCGAGCACGGCGAAAGATTCCACATCGGTCTGCTCCTGCGAGGCATCCATGCGTCCCGGCGCAAAGGGAACCGTGACCTCGTAACCGGCGTCTTTCGCAGCCTGCTCGATGCCTGCACAACCGGCCAAAACGATCAGATCAGCCAGCGAGACCTTCTTGCCGCTGGACTGCGCGCCGTTGAATTCGCTCTGAATATCCTCCAGAGCTTTGAGCACCTTTGCCAGCTGTTCGGGCTGGTTGACGTTCCAATCTTTCTGCGGTTCCAGACGAATACGGGCGCCATTGGCTCCGCCGCGCATGTCGGAGCCACGGAAGGTAGACGCCGCTGCCCAGGCGGTGGAAACCATCTCCGAGATCGACAGCCCGGAAGCCAATATCTTGTCCTTGAGAGTGGCGATGTCCTGCGCCTCGATCAAGGGGTGATCGACCGCCGGGATGGGGTCCTGCCAGATGAGTTCTTCGGCAGGTACCTCGGGACCGAGATAGCGCGCCCGCGGCCCCATATCTCGGTGCGTCAGCTTGAACCACGCCCGAGCAAAGGCGTCGGCGAGCTGATCCGGATTCTCCATGAAGCGCCGCGAGATCTTCTCGTAGGCCGGGTCGAACCGCAGCGCAAGGTCGGTGGTCAGCATCGTCGGCAGGCGTTTTTTCGACGGGTCGTGTGCATCAGGGATCGTCTCGTCGGCCCCTTTGGCAACCCACTGATGCGCGCCAGCCGGGCTCTTCGTCAATTCCCATTCGTAGCCGAAGAGGTTCTGGAAAAAGCCGTTGCCCCACTGTGTCGGCGTAGTCGTCCAGGTGACTTCAAGACCGCTGGTGATCGTGTCACCTCCCATGCCCGTGCCAAAGCTGTTCACCCAGCCCAAGCCCATCAGCTCAAGGTCGGCCGCTTCCGGCTCGGGCCCCACATGAGAGGCCGGGGCCGCGCCGTGCGTCTTGCCGAAGGTATGGCCGCCGGCAATCAGCGCCACCGTCTCCTCGTCATCCATCGCCATGCGCCCGAAAGTCTCGCGAATATCGTAGGCCGCCGCGAGCGGGTCGGGATTGCCGTCCGGACCTTCCGGATTGACGTAGATCAGGCCCATCTGCACCGCCGCCAGCGGGTTCTCGAGCCTGCGACTGTGTATATCGCCGTCCGCATCATCGTCGGATACGAGCACGCCACCCGCCTTCTCGACGCCCTCCGAGCCGTGCGCGTAGCGGATGTCGCCGCCGAGCCAGGTCGTCTCGGAGCCCCAGTAGACGTCCCGGTCCGGCTCCCAGACGTCTTCGCGCCCGCCGCCGAAACCGAATGTTTTGAATCCCATCGTTTCCAGGGCGACGTTGCCGGCGAGGATCATCAGGTCGGCCCAGGAAATCTTGCGGCCATACTTCTGCTTGATCGGCCAGAGCAGCCGACGCGCCTTGTCCAGACTGACGTTGTCCGGCCAACTGTTGAGCGGCGCGAAGCGCTGCTGACCTCGGCGCCCGCCGCCGCGGCCATCACCGGTGCGGTAGGTGCCGGCGCTGTGCCACGCCATGCGAATAAACAACGGGCCGTAATGGCCGAAGTCGGCCGGCCACCAGTCCTGCGAATCGGTCATCAGCGCCGCGAGGTCTTTCTTCACAGCCGCCAGGTCGAGGCTCTTGAACTCCTCGGCATAGTTGAAGTCCTTGCCCATCGGATTGGATTTGGAGGAATGCTGGTGCAAGAGGTCGAGCCTTAACTGGTTCGGCCACCAATCGCGGTTCAACGTGCCGCCATTGGCAAGGTTTTTGTGTGTGCCGTGGTTTACTGGGCACTTGCTCTCTTCGCTCATAATGTTAACTCCTTTCGATGCTTGGATTGTTGAAAATTGCTACATACTAATCATCGTGTTTCACTGCCCACCTGGCTATCTTTATTTGAGGCAGTGATATCACTGCATAAGAGTATCGTCATATCGCCGCATTCGCAATTGCCAACGACATCCTTCAGCCGCATTTGCCGAACAAAATCCGATAGAGCGTTTGCTATGATAATGATTTGTGGAGACAGCATGTCCGCGATTGCCGCGAGTCGATTTGGAGTGTGTGAAGAGTTGAATGATCACGAACCATGCGAGCGAGGTGCGGTTGCGGTGCGAGGCGTTGAATCGGCCGAGGCGATTGGGGATATCGGACAGCGATCTAGTTTGAGAATGGCTGTCGTTGAGGCGGCAGATTGCTTGCGCGACCGATCTTTTTAACAATGCCCGCGGCTTTTTTATGCGATACAAATAGATGACGGCCGGAATGAGCGGTTAGCTGGTTGCCCTAGCCGCGTTTCACCCTTATCAATTTCAATTCAGTATTTTGAACTATCAAACTTCGCGAAGTTCTATTTGCAAAGGATGCCACGAGCGCGCCGGAAACTCTATCGCTGCTAATAAGCTCAGTTATTTTTCAATAACTCGGCGACCAGAATCCCCATGTAGGTTCCGACGGCGTTGCCTACCGTTCCGACGAGCAGTCCGGGCAATTGTAGATCGGGACGACCGAGACTCACCGCGCAGACGGGCGCGCTCGTCGCGCCGCCGATATTCGCGTTTGAAGCAATCGAAACCATATCCCAATCCTGTTTCAGCAAACCACCAACCGTGAAAATAATCATTCCGTGCAAAAAAACGATAATCGTCACCCAAATCAACAGAGTTCCGGCAACATCGCCGCTGCTCCGAAGAGCCTTGATGTCGCAAAGCGCGCCGATGACCGCCAGAAAAAGCATTATCAAAAGATAGCCCAGAATTCTACCCCCCTGAAGCCTTTGCACAAACGGAATTTGCGCAAGAATCAGCGCGAGCGTCGTTAAAACTATTATCGAGGGAAGCCCCGGCAGGCTTGCATTGATTTTTGTTGCAACAAAAAGAGTTCCGAAACCGAGCGCGAGCAGAATCACAATATCGGCCAAACCGATTGCATTCGTGTTTTGCGTAATCCGCTCTCTAATTTCTTCATCGGAAAGATTTGCGATTTGGGGAGGGATGTTTCTTTCTCGCGGGAAAAATTTCTGGAAGAGCGAGGGCAAAAGAAGTGTCAAGATCATCCAGACGGTTGTCAAAATATTGTCAACCGCGTTGACCGCCGCGTACAAAACGCCGTCCTTGTTCACGCCGTAATTGAGCGCGACGGCGTTCAAATTTGCGCTTCCGCCAGTATAGGTTCCCGTGTACATTCCGGCCACGGCATAAGCGGAGCTGAAATGATTCTGCGGCGAAACGATTTTGTACCCGACAATCACTGCAATCATCGTCGCAACCGCGCCGATAAAAAACATCAAGAGCATTGGAAAACCAGCAAATTTCAAATCTTTCAATTTTACTTCGAGCAGAAGAAAGAAAATTCCGATTGGCGCGGCGTATTGAAAAATGCCGTCGTAAAGCGGCGGCGCGTTATAGCTGGAAGGAATCACGCCTATATTCGCCAAAACGGCGGCGGCGATGATGATTATCAAAACCGAGCCGATATGTTTGAAAAAACTCTTTTCCGCCAGCCATTCCGAAACGGCGATCAGGAGAAGCAAAATGGTGACGATATAAAGCGGCTCTTGAATAAACGGCATATAATTTGTCTCAGATTTCCTTGCATTTTACGAAACGTCCGAATTTTACAATTTTAAGGATAAGAATACTATTGCGAAGATCGCCTAACGACGGATTCAGCGGCGCGCTGTGGCCGAAGGGATAATGAAACGTTGGAATGCGCGTCCGCTGGAATGAGCCGTTAGGCTGCTTCCGTGGGCCATATTTCCCCTCTTATCATCGAACTCCTTTGATATATCTTGTAAGGCCGGCAGCTTACAATTCATCCTCTGAAATGTCTGCCATTTTCATGAAATGTCTGAGCAAACCCGTCTTGAGAGCCTGATTCCCATGCACTGGAATAGAAAGCCGGATGTTACTTCCTGTCTTCCCGTAAATGTAGTGGCTTCCTTGCACTCTAAGCAAAGTCCAGCCCCTTCGCTCAATAATCTTTATGAACTCCTTGCCTGATATGGCCTTCATACTGCGATTTCCAGAATACGGTCCTGCTCAGAAAGTTGTGAGGGAGAAAGATCAACTGAGAGACAGCCTTCAACTGCTTCATAAATGTTTTGTAAAAGTTCCTCAAATGAATCGGCTTGAGTAGCACAGCCAGGAATTGAAGGAACCTCGGCCCAGAAACCGCCTTCGTCAGCCTGATGGACGATAACCTTAAGTTTCATAATGGAGGATTATATATGTAAATCTAAGAAATGACGACTGGGGAAACGATAAAAGCCTAACTACGAATTCAGCGGCGCGCTGGTAACTTGTGTAACATGATGAGATGGCAACGTTCATGTCAACTGATCCACTAATTCTCCATGATTAGTTTATGCTTATAAGCTTCATAATAGGATTCTTCATTCTGTTTCCAAACCCTAAAATATCTTGTTTCTTTAATCTTTAGTATAAATATTCCAAGATCTAAATATATAATTTCTAGTATAGTTACACTTCCTAAACTCCCAGGTATTTTATCCGTAAAGAGAACTCACCTCTGAATACATTTGCCCCGAAGGGAACCCCATGCGCCCGTCAATCAAAGCATTTGAAACCAGCAGGATGTAACGCCTCTCAGTCAACGTCCGCCTGTCTCTTTGGGTGCAAGAGCAAATATTTGTCTTACAATGACCCACGTGTTACGCTCTGAATTCTTAATAAAAAAGGGGTTGGAAAAATGGGGTTTGACGATCTAAGAGAGTTCATCAAGAGACTGGAAAAGACAGAGCAGTTGAAGCGAATCACAGTTGAGGTAGATGCGCACCTTGAAATAAGCGAGATCACAGACCGTGTTTCAAAACGCGGAGGGCCGGCGCTCCTGTTTGAGAATGTACGCGGTTTTTCGATCCCTGTCTTGATAAATGCTCTGGGGAGCCGCGAGCGGATGCTCATGGCCCTCGGGGTCAAGGATTATTCTGAAATCTCTGATCGAATATTGGAGCTAACGGACGTGAAGTCGCCGCAGGGATTACTTGAAAAGATCAAGATGATTCCTCGTCTGGCTGATCTTGGACGCATATTTCCAAAGGTATCCCGTGATGGTCCATGCAAAGAGAAGATTCTAAGAGAAGGCCAGTTCTCTCTCCGCGATCTCCCTATAATAAAATGCTGGCCCGAAGACGGCGGGGAATACATCACGATGCCGCTCGTGTTTACAAAGAATCCCGTTACGGGCAAGCGGAATTGCGGGATGTATCGAATGCAGGTCTACGACGAAAAGACGACGGGCATGCACTGGCAGATTCACAAACACGGCGCGCAACACTTTCGTACTCTCAGACGCGAAGGCGGAAGTCGTCTCGATGTGGCTGTGGCCATTGGGTCAGACCCGATTACGGTATTTTCAGCTATCCTTCCGCTTCCCGAAGACCTCGACGAGATGATGATAGCAGGCTTTTTAAGGGAAAAGCCCGTAGAAATGGTCCGTTGCGAAACAATTGATGTTGAAGTCCCCGCAAACGCCGAGATCGTACTAGAAGGATATGTAGATTCATCCGAACGGCGGACCGAGGGGCCATTCGGTGATCATACGGGTTATTACTCGCTCGAAGACGAGTTCCCTGTCTTCCACGTCACCTGCGTTACACATCGTAAGCGGCCTATTTACCAGACTACAATTGTGGGCAAACCTCCTATGGAAGATTGCTGGATGGGAGAAGCTATTGAGCGAATATTTCTGCCACTCATGCAGAGGCAGTTTTCCGAAGTCGTGGATTACCATATGCCGTTTGCCGGCGTCTTTCATAATCTGATGATAGTTTCGATAAAGAAAAACTATCCCGGCCACGCGCGCAAAGTGATGAATGGAATCTGGTCGCTGCCGCAGGCTATGTTTACCAAATGCATAGTTATTGTTGACGACGACACCGATGTGCGTGACTTGAATATTGTAGCCTGGCGCGTCCTCAACAATATAGACCCCGAACGAGATATTCAGTTTATGCTTGGTCCGGTCGATCAACTTGACCACGCATCGCGCTTGCCCAATTTCGGATCGAAGATGGGTATAGATGCAACACGCAAATGGAAATCCGAAGGCTTTGAAAGGCCCTGGCCCAGAGAACTTGAGATGAGCGAGGATGTGCGCCGACGAATCGATTCGCTATGGCCAAAACTCGGACTTTGATGTTGCAGGGCGGTCATATTCTTTTGGGACTCTTTGCGTACATAGCCTGACAATTGTAGGGGCGAGAAATATATGCTCGAAACTGGGAAAATCCGCAAAGCCTCTAATAGAGCAATCCTCAGATTGCCGAGACCTCAGCAATCTGAGGATTGAATGGCCGTGCTGAGTTGAGTGATGACGGTTCCAGAACGTTCGATTTGATTGACTCTCTGAGATTGCCTATGTTATTTACTTCGTGCAGGTGAGCCGATATCTGGATGCTTACTAACGACTCATTATTAGGAGAATTCATGCGTATAAGGTCCATTTTCAGAATACAGTATTTTGCGGCCTTGCTCTTTGTATTTTCGATGTTTGCGTCGATGAAGACCGAAGGGTACTGGGTGCCTCAGCGAGACGCGGCCACGATGAGCAAAGTAGCTCAATGGGTAAGAGATTCAGGGGCATCCGGCAAAGAGATTGAATTTCTTGTTGTTCTCACCGAACAGGCTAACTTGAGCCGAGCCGAGGACCTGTCTACAAAGGCAGAGAAGGCGAGATTCGTACGTGATTCCTTATGGAATATGGCGCAAGCCACACAGGGTCCTATCATTGAATGGCTCACGAAGCGGAACATCGAACATCGCTCCTACTATATCGTCAATCTTATCTGGGTTAAGGCAACCCTGGACGTTGCAATAGAACTGGCATCGCGGCCCGATGTCGTCGCCATCGAAGGCAACCCTACAATACATAATAATCTGGAACAACCTGACCCCATTCAGTTGCCGGAGAATGGAAATGCTCCCGAGTCGATTGAGCCGGGTATCAGCTACACAAATGCGCCTTCGGTCTGGGCTCTGGGTTATACGGGGCAGGGGATTGTGATAGGCGGGGCTGACACGGGGTATTTGTGGACTCACAATGCGGTAAAGAACAAGTATCGCGGCTGGAACGGGTCTACGGCGGATCATAATTATAACTGGCACGACAGCATTCATACGGGAGGGGGGGCGTGCGGGGCAAACTCTACACAGCCGTGTGATGACAGCGGACACGGGACCCACACGATGGGAACGGCCACGGGTGACGACGGCGGAACAAATCAAATAGGCATGGCTCCCGGAGCCAAATGGATCGGCTGCCGAAATATGGATCAGGGGGATGGCACCCCGGCCAGATATATCGAATGTTTCGAGTTCTTCCTTGCGCCGTATCCTGTTGGGGGAACACCCGCGCAGGGCGATCCCACAAAAGCCCCGGATGTTACTACTAATTCGTGGTCCTGCCCGCCTTCCGAGGGTTGTTCTGCAAATTCAATCCAGGCCGCCATCGAAGCTCAGCGGGCGGCAGGAATAATGACGGTCGTGGCGGCGACCAATTCGGGGCCGTCGTGCTCAACCATAAGTGACCCGCCCGCAATTTATGACGCCTCTTACTCGGTCGGCGCGCTCAACACCGGGACCGATAATATTGCTTCTTTCAGCAGTCGCGGGCCTGTGCTTGCCGACGGCAGCAATCGAACCAAACCCGACATCTCTGCGCCCGGGACCAGCACAAGGTCTTGCTCCGGCAGTAACATAGCGGGTTATGTCTCTTTGAGCGGCACTTCTATGGCTACTCCGCACGTTGCCGGGGCTGTGGCTCTCCTGCTTTCGGCTCAACCTTCACTGCGCGGCAATGTAGATGCCATCGAGATGGTTCTTAATAACGCAGCCGTTCACCTCAACTCTACATCGTGCAGCAGCAGCGGATTTCCAAACAATGTTTTCGGATATGGTCGGATAAACATCCTGGCTGCGGTCCAATCGGTCCTGACTACGGTCTCGCCTGCGGGGCAAGGATTTTCGTCACGTGGCGGGCAGGGCAGGATAGATGTTACGGCCCCGAGCGGGTTCACCTGGACGGCAGTAAGCAATTCTCCCTGGATAAACCTGATTTCGGGAGGTGGTACCGGAAACGGCAAGGTCGATTATGTTGTCCGAGACAACACTTCATCCAGCCCCCGACAGGGGACAATTACGGTCGCAAGCCGAACATTTACCGTGACGCAGGAAGGGCGGGCTCCCGCAAGCTGCGCTTATACAATCTCTCCAACCGGCGCGACTTTCTCGTCGCTTGGCGGAACGGGGACGATTACGATTACGACCGGGGCGCAGTGCGCATGGAAGACCAGTTTCAAGGCCGACTGGATCACTTTAACCTCGGCCTGCTGCGGCATCGGCAACGGGACCGTCTCCTTCACCGTAAGCAAAAACAACCTTGACTCAGCCCGTGTGGCTGACATCACTATCGGCGATAAGGTGTTTCACATCAAACAGAATAAATGATTTCGAGGCTAGAGAAAGACATCAGCCAGCAACCTACAATTTAACCCCGATTCGGCAAAGCCCCGGCTTGAGTGTGCCCCCACGCCATGCTATATTCAGCGCGACCTGAAGTCGGTAGAGGAGCCTTCAAGGATGGAATTCAAGCTAAAAGAGCAGATCATGGATGCCGTAGGGATAAAGCGCGCACTTTCGCGGCTGGCGTCTCAAATCGTAGAACGAAACGTAGGAACAGCAGATTTGCTCTTGCTTGGAATTCGAAGGCGGGGCGTGCCTCTGGCCGAGAGAATTGCTGACCGCATCGAACAACTTGAGGGGCAGCGCCCCCCGACCGGGCAACTCGATATCACTCTCTATCGTGACGACCTGTCAACCGTAGGCCCAAACCCGGTTGTGAACCGGACCGAAATCCCCGTGGATGTAAGCGATTGCACCATCGTGCTGGTTGACGATGTGCTCTACACCGGTCGCACGATACGGGCGGCCCTGGATGAATTGATAGATTTCGGGCGGCCCCGCAGGGTCGAACTCGCCGTCCTTATTGATCGCGGCCACAGGGAACTGCCAATCCAGGCCGATTACGTTGGAAAGATTTTGCAAACGACTGACCGGGAAATCGTAAAAGTCATGCTCGAAGAGTATGACGAAACGGAACAGGTAATCGTCGTCGAACCAGAATAGAATTGCTCCGTCAGCCGGTAGGAGCCGCCTCTTGTCTATTGCGCGCGGCCAACCGCCCCCGACGGACATCAGACAACGGACAAAGTTGGCATTCAATAGGAAAGACCTGTTAGGCATCAGGGGGTTGAACGTCGAGGAGATAAATACCATCCTCGATGCAGCCGAGACTTTCAAAGAAGTCTCCACGCGTTCGATCAAAAAGGTCCCAACCCTGCGCGGCAAAACCGTTATCAATTTTTTCTTTGAGTCCTCTACGCGCACACGCACATCCTTCGAGATAGCCGCGAAACGGCTGTCCGCCGATGCGATAAATATCTCCGCGTCGGGCTCTTCATTATCAAAGGGAGAAACGCTAAAAGACACGGCTTGTAATCTGCAAGCGATGGCCCCCGATGTGATTGTGATCCGCCATTCATCGCCCGGAGTCCCTCATCAACTGGCCCGGATGGTGACGGCCTCAATTATCAACGCGGGTGATGGCGCGCACGAGCACCCTACGCAGGCGCTGCTCGATGCTTCGACAATACGTGAGCGAAAAGGAAAGATCGCCGGTCTTCAAGTCGCCATCGTAGGCGATATAATGCACAGCCGGGTCGCACGATCAAACGTCCATCTTCTGACTACTCTTGGGGCGCACCTCCGCGTAGCCGGTCCCCGCACTATGCTGCCGGTTCAATTCGAGAAGATCGTAGAGAATCGAGAGGGCTCGCTTATTGTATGTGACAGGGTCGAAGAGGCCATCGAAGGCGCGGATGTCGTTATGATGCTCAGAATCCAGCGCGAACGCATGTCTGACGCATACTTCCCGTCGCTAAAGGAATATTCGATCCATTATGGTTTGACGATGAACCGGCTGCGGCTGGCTGCCGCCGATTGCATTGTGATGCATCCGGGCCCGGTCAATCGCGGCGTGGAGATAAGCTCTGAAGTAGTTGACGGCGCTAATTCGCTCATTCTCGATCAGGTAACGAATGGGGTGGCCGTGCGAATGGCCATACTATTTCTCCTAATTGGCAGGGAGTCGCAGTGATGCTTTTAATCAAGGGCGGGAGGGTCATCGACCCTTCTCAGGAAATGGATGAACAGGCTGACCTCCTGATTGAAAATGGTCGCATCTCTTCACTGGGAACCAGCCTCTCATATAAAGACGCACAGGTCTTTGACGCGACGGGCCTCATTGTTTCGCCCGGCTTTATTGACCTTCACGTGCATTTGAGAGAGCCGGGTCAGGAATACAAAGAGACAATCGCAACCGGGGCCGCCGCCGCAGTTGCCGGGGGATTCACATCGATCTGCGCGATGCCGAATACACTCCCCGTAAACGATAACTCCTCAATCACCCGCTACATTATTGATAAGGCGCGAGAAGTCGGTCTTGCCCGCGTTTATCCGATTGGTGCAATTACACGCGGTTCAAAGGGGGAAGAGCTGGCCGAAATGGCTGAGATGAAAGAGGCGGGTGCCGTAGCCGTCTCTGATGATGGACGCCCGGTCATGAATTCTCAGGTGATGCGCCACGCAATGGAATACGCGCGAGATCACGATCTTGTGATCGTAGATCATTGCCAGGACCTTGCCCTCTCGGCCGGGGGCGTAATGAATGAGGGGCTGTATTCAACTATTCTTGGGCTCAAAGGGATGGCCGCCGCTGCCGAAGAGAGCCATGTCGCTCGTGATATTTTGCTTGCGGAGTTGACTGGAGCACGCATTCATATCGCACATATCTCTACGGAAGGCGGGGTCGAAATCGTCCGGCAGGCCAAAAGGCGGGGTGTTCACATTACCTGTGAGGTCACCCCCCATCATCTTGCGCTGACCGATGAAGAGGTCACCGGCTTTGACACGAATACGAAGATGAACCCGCCGCTTCGATCAGAGCGGGATAGACAGGCGCTCATTGAAGGCATACGCGACAAAACGATAGATGCAATCGCTACCGATCATGCCCCGCATCACCAGGATGAAAAGATGCTCGAATATGATCACGCCCCGTTTGGCGTGATAGGACTCGAAACGGCCCTTGGCGTAGCGTTAACGGTCCTGCATCGGGATGGCGGTATCGGCGTGGCCCGGATAATAGAGACGCTGACAAGCGGTCCTGCGAGAGCCTTTGGCCTGCAATGCGGCTCACTGGCCAGAGGATCACAGGCTGATATTGTCATCTTTGACCCGACTCGTGAATATATGGTAGACCCATCCACCTTTAAATCCAGGAGCCGAAACACGCCCTTCGGCGGGCGTAGCCTTCAGGGAGCAGTCGTCGCTACTTTTGTCGGCGGGGTGGAAGTCTATAACGCAAACACACCTGCGGCAGATTTCTGAGGTTCGGACTCACCGGAAAAATTACACCGATGAGAGCAAGGCTGACGGATTCCCATACACGTTGATTTTTCCTTTGCCCCCATCGGTGCTTCTCAATCTGAGATTTGGGATTTTAGGTTTGAAATCTCAGCAGGTATACCTTTTGTCTACTGAGCCGGTTCGGCGTGGGGAATCGCGCTCAGGTATTCATAGATGTTTCGCAGATCGTCATCTGTATATTTAGCGGTTTCAGGCCAGGGCATGACCTGTAAGAGCGGCCCGAATTAGAGAGCCATTTGGCTTTTATTCTACGGGCATCAGGCGACAATTGTATTATACCAAATCTCTTCAGATGATGAGGTTTGACACTCGAATTCGTATATTCATAATGATTTTCAACATGCTGGTTAGAATACTTGAAATAGGCCGGGACGGACGCGGATGCGGCGGATTTGCGCGGATCAGACCCTATTGAGCTAGTCCGTGTTGATCCGTCTGATCCGTATAATCCGTGGCCTATTCTATTTTCCAATCCTACATTTTGGAAAACCCAATGGCTCTGGGTCCCAGGAAGGAAAAAGTCCTGTTTTATCAATTTGATTTGACGGATTTGGCCAGCTTTTCTGCGGTCTCAAGAGCTTCTTTGACACAATCCCCCGTTGAAACTCCGTGCAGATAGTTCCCTGCGAGGTGTAAGCCTTTCAGATCTTTTAAAATCTCTTCAATACGTTGAACGCGTGAGTGATGCCCCAGCCCGTACTGTGGGATCGCCCTTTCCCACCGCGTAACGGCAACGAGTTGTGGCTCGCCGGAAATTCCAAGAACATCCCGTAACTCTTTGTGAGCCATTGAAAGAAGCTCATCATCACCGCGACGGGCAGATTCGGGATTACGCGCCCCTCCTATAAAGACCGTCAAAAGCGTCTTTCCGCTCGGAGCCCGCCCCGGAAAAAGGCTTGAGTTCCAGACGCAACCCAATATATTCAAACCTTCGGAGGGCGCAACAAGAAATCCAAACCCATTAAGCGGAGTCTTTATCTTTGAAGAGTCATAGGCGATGGAAAGAATCGAGAGGGGAGGGTATTTTATCTCCTTTAGCAATTCGGACAACTCTTCCGATATCGGATGAATCAGGGTTGCCGCCGCGCCCGAGGGCGTAGCTATCACTACCTCCTTGCATGATAGCTTCTCAAAGACACCGCCGCGTTCAAATGCGACTGAAAAGTTAATCCCCTTCGCCGTCTGACTGCTGATCGCTGAGAGCGATATCCGGGTGCATCCCGTGATCAAATCTTCACCCAGCCGTGATGCCAGCGTTTGTGGAAGAGTAAGCATTCCATTCTTGAACGAGATAAGCCTCCGCCTGGCAGGAGCGGCTTTATCAAGCACCGCGTTTACGGACTTCTTCTTGCTGCGCGCCTCGCGTGCTTTGGCAATCGTGCCACGGATCAGGCCACCGTACTCGGCTTCAAGGTTTGATAGTTTTGGGAATGCGGCCTTCACGCTCAACTGATCTGCATCCCCGGCATATATGCCCGAAACAAAGGGCGCGACCATCCGTTCGGCCGCCTCCCGCCCGATTCGCCTGCGAGCAAAAGCAAACACACTCTCTTCGGTCTCCGACCGTCGCACCGGGATAAATGGTTCGAGCAAAATTCGCAGCTTCCCTCTCAGACTTAACAACCGGCTCCCTAAAAAAGCCGCCGGGCTTGAAGGAACCGGGTGCAATCGCCTTCTGAAATAGACGTATGCAGGAGCTTTCGGATCACCTTCGACCATCTCATCATTGATTCCCAACTCCTCAACAAGCGAGAGTAATTCTTCGGCCCCCTGAGAACTGTTGGGACCACGCTCGATCAAAAAATCGCCAATCCTCTCACTTTGAATCACCCCGCCGACCTTCTCGGATATTTCCAATAACAGGACATCGACTCCGAGACTCTTCAGCCGGAAAGCGCAGGCAAGCCCCGAAATGCCCGCCCCAATAACAATGATGTCTCTATTATTTTCAGTCATACACTTTTGAGTTGAGTGCCTGAATGCTATTAACAGCCTAGAAGGGATTTCATTCTCAATCTTTCTGTAAACCCTGTTCTACCTCTTTTCACGAATCACGAATCACGAATCGCGCACCCCCATCTCGCCCTCCACCAGATCGGCAAGAGCACTGATAAAGTCCGGGCGGCAATTCAAGGCGGGAGCGCGCCTGTAATGTGTCAGCCCGACCTCTTCGGCTACGCCCCGGTAAAGTATGTCCAGTTCGTAAAGAGTCTCTATGTGCTCGGACACAAAACTCACAGGGACCAGCAATACACGCGATACGCCCTCACTGGCGAGCCTCCTCAGCGTCTGATCGGTCGAAGGCTCAAGCCATTTGACGGGTCCGACCTTGCTTTGAAAAGAGAGCGTGTAGGGATGCTCTCTGCCTATCCGATCCATCACAAGCTCGACCGTCTCTCTGGTCTGATCCAGATAAGGGTCGCCCTCTTTGATGTAGCTGACCGGGACGCTGTGCGCGCTAAAAACGATGTTTACGGCAGCCTCTCGGTCATCAGGGAAATTGGCCAGTTCCTCACGGACCGTCAATGCGAGCGCCTCTAAATATTCCGGGTTTTCGTGCCAGTTTCTTATGATGGAAATTCTTGGGATGTCGTGCTCTGTCTCTTCGAGGATAGACTTCATTCTATTGAGACTCGATCCCGTCGTTGAAAGCGAAAACTGCGGATAAAGTGGCAGAACGATCAGCCGGTTAACACGGTCTCGCCGTATCTGTTCGATTGCTTCTTCAGTAAAAGGGTTCCAGTACCGCATACCGACATAGGCGCGGGCTTCGATCCCACGGCTGGCAAGCTCAGCCTCAAGCGCCCGGGCCTGTTCGTCGGTTATCCTCCGAAGGGGCGAGCCGCCGCCAATCTGCCTGTAATAACCGCTTGATTTTTTGAACCGTTGAGTCGAGATGAGCCAAGCGAGCGGCTTCTGCATAGCCTTTACCGGCAGCCTTATAATGTCGGGATCAGAGAAGAGGTTGTACAAGAAAGGCCGCACATCGTCGAGCTTTTCAGGCCCGCCGAGGTTGAAAAGCAATATCCCAATACGATCTTTTTCGATTTCTGAATCGTCCATGCCTGAATCAATTTGTAGTCGGTGATTTGGCCGCTTCGATAAATGCGCGGGCGTTTTCTACGGGAGTCATGGGCAGAATCCCATGACCCAGATTCAAAATATGCCTGTGACCTCCGCCCTCCGCGATTAACTTTTGCGCTCCAGCCCTTACTGTTTCAGGATTCGAAAGCAGAACGCACGGGTCCAGATTGCCCTGCAATGTCACCTTGTTGCCGGTACGCGCTCTCGCCTCTTTCAATCCGACGCGCCAGTCGATACTCAACACATCGGCCCCACATCGCGCCATCAATTCCAACAGCGTCCCGCATCCATTTATATATAGAATCGCGGGGGCCGCCTTTCGATTCAGCGATTCGAAAATCTTTGTCTCGTAAGGCAAAGCAAATCGCTCGTAGTCATCAGGCGAAAGCTCTCCGGCCCACGAGTCGAAAAGCTGAATGATTTGCGCGCCTGCTTCGATCTGCGCGTTTAGATAAAGAATCGTCGTGTCGGCGATCTTCGCTAGAAGCGAATGCAACAGCGCCGGTTCCTGATACATCATGCGTTTGACGGTCGAGTAGTTCTTCGATCCGCCGCCTTCAACCATGTAGGCCGCCAGCGTCCAGGGCGCTCCGGCAAAACCTATCAAGGGGACGCGGCCATCGAGTTCCTTTCGAAGTGTTTTGATTATCTCCATCACAAACCCGGTCCTCTCAATCGGGTCCGGGATCCCTAAAGCATCAACCTGTCTTTGAGTTCGAACGGGATCGGGTAATTCCGGGCCTTTCTTCTCCGTCAATCTGACTTCCTGCCCCATGGCTTCGGCTGGAATCAAAATATCGCTGAACATTATCACGGCATCCACGCCGAGAATATCCAGCGGCTGAAGCGATACCTCTACGGCCAGTTCAGGCGTCTTACACAGAGTCAAAAAATCGGTTTCGGCCCGCACGGCGCGGTATTCGGGCAGATACCTGCCTGCCTGGCGCATCATCCAGACGGGTGTCCTCTCGACCGGCTCGCCTCTGGCCGCGCGCAATATCAGATCATTTTTCATAAGCATGTTCTCGGTCATTGTACCCGCATCTAAAAAACCGGGCTGATTGTATCAACCGCCTCATCGAGCCTCAACCCGCGTTCTGCGCGGCAAATCTTGCGGCGCTCACAAATGGATTGTCACGTTCAAAAAAACGCCACTCAAGATCGGTAGCCCGCCTAATACCTACCCTCGGGCTTTTGGAAATTTCCGACTCGCTCACGCGAGCCCTAATCCTGATCTCCCTGTTTATCATTGAGCCGTTCAGCCGCATATCAATTCCGAAAGCCTGTCCCAGACGACCCGGCCCGCTCGCAAGTTTTTTCGGGTCCGAAGTCCCTCTTCTTTCTGACATAATTTCGATACCCGCAAGCGGTTCGACCGCGCGAATCAGGACGGCTCCGGGGCCGGTCCTATCCGTTGTGAGGTTGAGGCAGTAATGAACGCCATAATTGATATGAATATAGACATACCCGAATGTCTCTCTCATCAGCGCCCCCGTGTTCCTGCGCATCAGCGCGTGCGAGGCGGCGTCGGTTGTATATGCCTCGGTCTCGACAATCCTGCCTTCGCACTTTCCAAAGACGAGCGTCGCCCCGATCAACCCGCGAGCAACAATCAGTGTATCCTGCGCGAAAAAATCCGGTTTCAGAAAAGGCATGCTTAACCTGCCTCTTTCCGGGGCGAGGTTTCTGAGGACGAAATCCGAATCAGAAAATTTCGCTTCCCGCCGGGTGAGAGAATTATCAGATCGCTCTCGACGCCTCGGGCGGAAAGATTGAAAGCGTCCGTAGGACATGTGTAAGGCTCGATTGCAACTGCATGTCTTGGAGGCGGAGCCGTGTATGCGACTACGTGAGGGAATCCCTTTCCATCAAAGGAAACAATCGTACTCTTGCCGGAATCAATATCGCTCAATTTGCACTCGACCTGACCATCTTCCTCCGAAATGAGATCGGTGTAGATGTCATCCAGTTCCAGCCCTTCCAGATCCGAAGGTTGCCTGAGGTCCAAACGGCCTTTGGCTTCGATGATGTTTCCGGTCGGTAAAAAATCTTTTAACTCCCAAATCTTTTTAGCAGGAACCTGGAGGGACGCGCGCTCGGGACGTCGAAAATACGGATGAATGCCAAACCCGAAAGGCAGATCGGTTTCACCAATGTTTTCTATGACGGTTTCCATGCTCAGGGTCGTGCCCTTCAATCTGTATGTGACCTCTATGTAAAACGGGAAGGGAAATCGTTGCAGAATCTCTTCCAGGTAATCATTCGCATCAAGACCGCACCTGATCCACGCGCCATCTTCTAAGGCAGCACCGGAGTCAACGATATTCCACGCTTTGTCGCGCACAAATCCATGTCGTGGCGGGTCTGCTGTGTATGTCTCGCCTCGGAACTCGAACGCACCGTCTCTGACCCTGTTTGGGAAAGGGAATAATATCGGGACGCCATAACTGCCGGGCTTTCTGCTGAATTCATCGAAGGGGACCGGCTCAAGGACCGATTCCCCCGCCATGAATTCAAAGCAATTATTCCCCCATGCCGGGGCGATCATTGCGTGAGCTACCTCGCCGTTCCGCAGGGTGTAAATCTCGGTGCCGCCGCGTTCCTCGCTGGTTATAGAATATTCTTCCGTCATAGTTTTATCCCAATCGAAAGCGCCCGGCCCGCCAGCCACGCAAAATGTCTTGCAGGTTTTTTCCTCATATTTTGCGCGACCGGAGAGGCGGGGCAAACTTGTCATCTCTATTTTTGAGCCGGTTTCATAGCCTTCGATGTCCCGCCGTTTGCCTCGGGTGATTCGGGCGGGATGCGCTGCCCTGTGTCGGTATCGAAAACGGCGTTTCTGAGGAATGCTTCCGTAGTCCATGGAGGCGCTTCACCACCAAGATATTTGTTGAACCATTCGAGGTGGGCAGTGTAATAAAGCGCCATCTCGTACCAGCTTGGCCAGTGCCCGGCATTCCGATAAATGAGCAGGCGTGAAGGGACCCCCATCTTCTGTAGCGCCGTATAAAATTGCAAGGATTGCGTGTATGGAACCCTGTAATCCCGCTCTCCCGATATCACAAGCGCCGGTGTCTTAAAATTTTTCACCGAATTGGAAGGCGAAAGCTTTTCATAGAGATCGGATGTCCACGGCTGCCCCTTCAAATCCCATTCGGGGAACCAGAGTTCTTCCGTAGCCCCGTAAAACGACCTCAAATCATAGATGCCCATCATCGAAGCTATCGCCTTAAACCTGTCGGTGTGGCCTTCGAACCACATCATCATATATCCGCCATAGGACCAGCCCATCGCGCCCATGCGTGAGTTGTCCACATAGGGGAGCTTTGCCATCGCATCCGAAACTTTCATCAGGTCTTCAAAAACATCGCCGCCCCAGTCGCCCGAAATCTGCGCGGTGTATGCCTGACCATACCCGGTTGAACCGTGCGGATTTGCAAATGCCACCACATAACCCGCGCCCGGATATACCTGCCAGTCGCCTCGGAATCCGTCCGTCCACTGGCCCTGCGGCCCGCCATGCACATTGAGTATAAACGGGTATTTCTTGTTAGGGTCAAAGTTGTGAGGTTTCACCACGAACACCTGCACCTTGGCCCCTTCGGCACCCTCTACCCACATCGTCTCTGCCGGGCGAATGTCTACTTCGCTTACGAGCGCGTCATTTATATGCGTGATTTGAGCCCCTGTAGAAACCTTTCCGCCCGTCACCCCCGCGCTGTAAATTTCCGACGGCTGGCCTACGGTTCGCTTGATGTAAATCAGCCGATTGTCGTTTGGCCCAAATTTGAAGGCGTCTATGCTCTTATCATTGAGCATCTCCGAGACCGCGCCCGAACTCAAATCCAACCTGTAAAGCGGTGTCGCCCCTGCGCCCTGCGCAATAAAGTAAATCGTCTTCGAATCCTCAGACCATTCGAAATCATCAATCCAGTTCTGGAATGATTCAGTCAGGACCGATGTCTTTCCCGTAGCTCGCTCATAAAGCGCGATGCGAAACAGGTCCGACTCGTATGCGGGTATCTTTTGCGTTCGATAGGCGATGAATTTTCCGTCCGGCGAATATTTAGGGCTGCCATCGTAGGCCGGGTTTGCAGCGGTTATGTTTCTTGGACTTGCGCTCGGATCCTTGATCGAGGTCAACCATAGATCACTGTTTGTCGAACTGGCCTGATTCTTGTCGTGATTCGAAGCGTAAATGAATTCCATACCGTCGGGTGAAAAATCATAGCTTAACGGCCCGCCAAGCGAGAACGGAGGCGCATCAAAGTCGCCCGGGGTCATATCCCTCACTTTGCCGGTTTGAGCATCAGCCAGAAAGATATGAGTGCGGGTGGCGTCTTTCCATCCTGTCCAGTGCCTGTATAGAAGGTCGTCAGCCATGTGCGCCTTCAACGGTCCCTCGCTCCAGCGGTCCCCTGTTTTCTTATTGCACTGGTCATCTGCGCCGCATTCTGGATAGACATCCGTCGTAAAGGCGATTGATTTTCCATCAGGCGACCAGAGAGGGTCGGCAACCCCTGTAGAGACATGAGTGACCTGTCTGGCCTCTCCCCCGTCAAGCGGCAACACATATAGATTTGCGTTCCCGTCTCGCGAGCTTATAAAAGAAATCCATTTCCCGTCCGGTGAAAACCGGGCGGAATAAGAACTGCTGCCGCGAGTCATCTGGCGCGCATTGCCTCCGTCGCTCGCCATTATCCAGACCTGAGAGTTCCGCTTTGCGCGAGGTAAATCGGATGTTGAAATAGTATAGAGTATCGACTTTCCATCCGGTGACACCTGAATGTCTGAGACGGATTTAATGCGGTAAAGGTCCTCAAGAGTGAAGGCTCGCTTCTGGGCCTGGGCAGAGACGAGCGAAATCAAAAAAATGATGAGAAGAAAGCTCAAGCGTCGTCGCATAATCTGACCTCCAAGTGCCGATTGATTTGAAATTTGCAGCTTAATTCTTTCCAGTTCGAAGCTACATTCTGATGCGGTATTATGATACCTCAAATCCAGGCGGGAAAAAACTGTGGTCGGTGGTCAGTGGTCGGTGGCCACTGACCGGGTCGCATGCTTTTTATAAAAGTGATAGCATCTAATCACGTTGCCTGAGCGTAGGGATGCTGCCTGTCATATATTTCGATGCGCGGGAGAGATTTCTTCAGGCTTTCATGGCTCAATTTACAGGAGGAAGAAAAACCGATGGAACGCAAGAGTAAGCTTCGATGGTTCAATCCGATAATCCCGGCAGTGCTCGTAGTGGTGCTGGGCTTGTCGAGCCTGGCACCTGCCGGATCAGCAACCCCGCTTTTACAGAAAAGAGCACCCAAACGCGCGCCCGCAAAATCAAAATTACCGCCGCCCCCCAAACCCATGAGCATTTACGATCAAGCATATACGCTTGGTTATGGGGATGGTTTTACATCGGGCGGAGCCGACTGGCGAAAGGCTGTCCCACAGGATTTCAAACGCTCGGAAGCCTATCAGCGGCGCGAGGAGCGCTATGACCAGAAGTATGCTACATCCGAAGAGTATCGTCAGGGATATGATCTCGGTTTCGAACTCGGGTACGTAGACGGGTATTACGGGCGCACCCGCAATGAGGGAGTTCCCGCAAATGGTGAAGTGCTGGCAAAGGCCGCGGCCCTTGCCGATGCACAGCGCGCCAGAGAACAGCAGCAATGGCAAGATAATCCAAATCGCCGCAGGGATGACTCGGCACGAAGCGATGATCCGTCGAGGCGAAGGGATAATGACTCGCGAAGAGATAATGACTCGCGAAGGGATAATGATTCCCGCCGCCCACGCACTACACGAGAGCCGGAAATCTCGCTCGATATACCACGCGATACTGAAATGCAGATTCGGCTTACTACGCCAATTGATACAAAGAACAACCGCGTGGGCGATAAATTCACTGCCGTGGTTGTCTCTCCGTCTCCCTATGACGGCGCTACGATCGAAGGGCATATTGCCACACTCAAAAAATCAGGGAAGGTGACGGGCAAGACCGAGCTTGGAATCGCATTCGATTCGTTGACTCTCAAGGACGGACGCAGTTCATCAATCGAAGCTCAGCTTGATAAGATCATTGACTCCGAGACCGTAAAAAAAGTTGATGAGGAAGGGAACGTAGAGACCGGCAGCCGGTCCAGAGATTCGCAAGTGCGCGGCGGCGTAGGGGCTGCGGCCGGAGCGGTCATCGGCGGAATTCTGGGCGGCGGTAAAGGCGCTCTCCTCGGGGCCGTCATCGGCGGCGCGGGCGGTGTCGGAACGGTTTATATAGACGGCGAAAAGGATTTAATTCTCGATCCCGGAACCGACATGGTTATCCATGTCCTTCGGTCGACACCCAGATAGGCTCAACTTCAGACTGAATTTAGAGCTTAGTTTCGAGTTGAATCTTTGGCCCTCTGTGATCCGTGGCAAGAGCTTGCCACGGATCACAGACCGCAAATCACCTTCTCCTTTCATGACGGACCTCGACCCTGAAAATGGCACTGTTTTTTCGGTTGATAACCTCGCCATTGCCAGAGTCTTCCATACGATAGCCGACCTGCTCGAATTCAAAGACCAAAACCCATTCAAAGTGAGGTCCTATCGACTGGCAGCCGAAACCATAGAGGATATGCATGATTCGCTGCCGGAAATAGCCCGCCGTGGCGGCATAGCAAATTTGCAAAAATTGCCCGGAATCGGGAAAACTCTCTCCCTCCAGATTGTCGATATTATCAGGACCGGGACTGCTCCGGCCCTGGAAGAATTAAAGAAGGAAACCCCGGTCACAGTGCTTGATTTGAAACGCGTCTCGGGGATCGGACTGAAGACCGCTCAACTGTTGCATAGAGAATTCGGTATTCAGAGCCTTGATGACCTCAGGGCTTTTGTCGAAGGCCAGGGGTTATATTCTGTTCCGGGGCTCGGAGAGAAAACTATACTGCGGATCAAGACATCGCTTGCCAGGATCGCCCCGGAATGAAGGTCGAACCTGCAAGGTCAAGTTGAGGAACCAGACTATGAGAACAATGTATGACCCAATAGAACCTTTTGATAAAGGATTTCTTCGGGTTTCTCCGGTACACACGCTTTACTATGAGCAGTGTGGTAACCCGACCGGGCGACCCGCCGCCTTTCTTCACGGAGGGCCGGGTGGCGGTCTCTCCAGTGATTACCGCCGTTACTTCGATCCTTCAACATATCGAGTCGTCCTGTTTGATCAAAGGGGTTGTGGGCAGAGCAAACCCTTCGCCTCTCTCGAAGAGAACACGACCTGGGATCTTGTGGCCGACATCGAGCGTCTCCGAACACATCTCGGTATTGATAAGTGGCTCGTATTCGGCGGCTCCTGGGGCAGCACGCTTTCGCTCGCATACGCGGAAACACACCCGGATCGCGTAGTGGCGCTCGTGCTTCGAGGCATATTCCTTTGTCGCAAAAGGGAACTGGGCTGGTTTTATCAGGATGGCGCAAATTCCATCTTCGCAGATGTCTGGGAAGAGTTTCTAAAAGTCATCCCCGAAGATGAGCGCGACGATTTGATGGGAGCATACTACAGGCGATTGACGAGCGAAGATGAATCCGTGAGGATCGAAGCCGCGCGCGCATGGAGCATCTGGGAAGGGAGTACGTCAAAACTCATTCCCGATCAAAATCTAATCGACAGCTTTGCCGATCCTCATAAGGCGGTCTCGCTTGCGCGCATCGAATGCCACTATTTCATCAACAACATCTTCATGGAATCGGAAGATCAATTGCTCGACAATGTGGGGGAAATTCGCCATATACCCGGAGTGATCGTGCAGGGGCGTTATGATGTCGTCTGTCCGATGATGAGCGCCTGGGACCTTCACAGAGCCTGGCCCGAAGCGGAGTTGAAAATAGTCCCTGACGCGGGGCATTCGGCTTTCGAGCCCGGCATCGTGGATGGTTTGATCCGGGCTACAGACAAGTTCCGGGATTTGAATTTCAGACAGGATTAAGAGGATTAGATTGGATTTGACAAGAATCCTGTCTGAAATTCCAGCAATTCTCGGTTTAGAGGAAATCGCACCGGGATATACCACGAAACAGACTAAATACACGAATAATTCTTCTATTTCGTGTGCTTCGTGTATTTCGTGGTTCACTTTTTGTTAAGACAGAATTTCTAAACCGAGAATTGCTGCTGAAATTCAACCTTCTTTCTTCTTTCTCGTTTCGATACCAAGAGAGAGACCTGCTCCGAAAAGCAGGCCCTCAAGCGCGCCCATAACTATCTGTGTTGTCTGTCCAAAGTGACCTTCACCAAAAAATGGGGCGAGAGGGTCCATTCTGATTTGAGAATCGGCAAATGAGCGGGCCACAATTTCAAGGCTTCCGCTGAAGAGATTGCCTCCGATGACGGTCAGCAGGATTCCTGCGCACATAGCCCCGAGACTTGCCCCAACGACTCTCTGCCATGCCCTTGACTCGCCAAAAATCTGCGCCGCAAGAATCGCCCCGAGCGAAACGCCCGCCCCAATTACAGCCCCTTCGAATGCCCCTGTCAGCCCCGTCGGGTTCTGCCCAAACAGGGCCTTCAATGTGTCGACCCCCAGCAGCTTTGAACTTCCCCCAATCAGCGCCCCGCCTGCTGTGCCTCCGGCCACCGACCACCACCTGCTGTGACGGTAGGTGATATGTAACGCAGCGATCATCCCAATGCTCACACCCATACCGCCTATCGCGCCAATAAATGTCCCCATGCTGACAAGCACCAGAACGAATGAGAGCGTTTCAACTGCTGACGCGTGACGGGCCATCGAAAGCAATACGCCAAGCAACAGCCCTCCAAAAAAACCGGAGGCGACCCCTCCAAACATCCCCCCTAACGCCTGGTGAACTATCTCCCTCCCATCCCTGCGAAGCCTGACCCAGGCGAGCCCCAGTATTACAAGCAGACTGACCGGCAATGTCAGGTCAGATAGCCGAATCAGGCTCTTATCCTGATCACGAATCATAGCCAGACTGACAGCCCGGCGAATGATCCCTATATCCTGCCCCTGCTCATCCACTGAAAACAGGTCAAGGCACTGATCGCCGTAAATGGTAGCGACGGCAATGCTGGCGGCCTTTCTTGCGCCGAGGTCCGCATCCCAGAGCGCCACCTTTCTAAGCATCACCTTTGTCTTATCCCCCGGGCTTATCTGAGAAGCCGCGATGGCGCTAAGCCGAACCTCGGCATCGGCGTGCGTTGCCGCCTGCGAGATGATCTCTTCAGAAGAGGGAGAAAACCTGACCAGCCAGCTCGGCACTTCATAAGCGCGTGAGACAAGACTCAGTACCAGAAGGTCCGCTTCCTCGCCCGTCAGAGCAAGCTGTTCTCCGAACGGGAGCAGCAAATCAAGGGTGTCTCCGTCAACCACAAGCCTGTGAGACCTGTAGTTTTCAAGGGCGCGCTCGATGACGGCGCGCGCCTTCTTTAGCGACCTCTCTTCTTCCGTTATCCATCGGCTGATTTCAGGGGTGAGAAAATCGTGCGCCAGTTCCAGCCACGACTCCCCCTCAAGACTGCGCCGCCTGACAACGCGGGCCGTAACCAACTCGTCAACCAACTTCCCAATCGCCCCCGATTTGTTGCCGGTCAGGATTCTTACTCGCGCTTCAAGCTCTGACGGGCGTAATACGAGTCTCTGCCCCCCGGGTGAAATCAGGGTAGTTAAAATCCCCCTTACCGTGATCAGATCGGGAGCGTTAAATCGGCGTAAGACTCGTTCAAGATACCCTGCAAGTATGCCGGAGGCGGTTCCCAACTCTTCATATGATGCTTCGGTGAGCAGACCTCTTTCATCTCTAGCGTCATAGAGGCTGTCGCAGACAATCTGCATCTGCGGCGGGTCTACCCCCTCATGATCTGCGAGGTCATCCAACAATCGTTCGACAAGCTGAGGCTCGTAGCTGCACCCGGAAGCAAGCGCCGGTTCGGTTATTGCACACGCCGCCTGGGTACGATCCAGCCTCTTTAATCTGTATTCGTGATGAAATATCTCAGGAATGGCTCTCTTTAATTGAGTCATTTCGGCGAGCAGGTCTTCGCGCAAGGCAAAAACAAGGCGTACCGGCAAAGCCCCGCCTGCCGAAAGAGCGGCAATTACTTTGATAAATCTATTTCTTGTTTCCTCTGACTGAGACAGGAAAAACTCTTCAAACTGATCCATGAAAAATATCAATAGCCGCCCTTGTCCCTCGTCTCCGATCCGTTTGATCAGAGATTCGATTTCGAGTTCGGTCCCGCTTTCAGTCTCGAAAAGATGAGAGAGGGATGTAAGAATCTGGTGCGCCGGGTCGGTAAAGCTACGAATGACAAAAACGAGATGCTCTTCGGTCTTGAGTCTGGGTATAACCCCCGCCCTGATTATCGAGCTTTTGCCGACCCCCGACCTGCCGTGGAGGATGAAAGAACGCCGGGACCTTATCTGCGAACAGATAGTCTCTATTTCGTGCTCCCGGCCAAAAAAAGCTGGGCGTCCTCCTCCGCATAATAATCCAAAAATTTATAAGGGCGGGAACGAGGAGACGGAACCTGAGCCATCTTTTCATGAGCAATCGATTGGGCCGAAGGCCACAATTCAGCCGCCTGGTCCGTGGCCTCAATCGCCTCAGCTATAAACATGTACCCATATTTTGGGATCGTCTTTATGTAACGCGGATTTGAGGCGTCATCGCCAAGCTGACGGCGAATATCCTTAACACACTGTGTCAGGGCCGAATCCGTTACAAACACGCCCTCCCAAATCTGATCGAATATATGCTGCTTTTCTACAAGCTGCCCCCTGTGCCTGATCAGAAGCAAAAGCACATCCAGGTACTTGGAATTCAAGGCAACGGGCTCCCCGTCACGCCATAGCTGTCTGTTGGCCGGGTCAATAAAGAAGTTGTCGAAGCGGTATCCCCCCGCCATTGTCCCAGAGTGGCTCATAAATAAAATCTTCTCACACTTTTCTCATGCCTGGCTCATTCATCTCACACGTCAAATCGCTATCATACCTGCGTAGGGCGGTGATGCGGGTCGAAATTATTGACTGAATAGACCGGTGCTCAATTCTACGACCCGCAATCCGCATTCCGAAAGGTGTAAGCAAGAGAGTAATCACCCGGGGAAGCATGTGGCAAGACCTTTGATGCCGATACCCGTCCTCGGGCTGGTTTCATTACCATCGCCCCCGAAACGGTCGCTCAGTCTGATAACGATCCATATAAGCAGGGATCAGGGGTTTGAAAGTTAGGAAGGGGAAAGAGAAGAGGGGGGCGAAAAGCACGCCTCAACAGGAGGAAGGGTTGACCCCGTTTTTAAAGAAGGTCTTGATCATCCTCGGGATTGGAATTGGATTATTGCTGATCCTGCTGGTGCTCCTTGCCGTCTTCAATCGCAGGACCCAGATAGTTGGACTAAATCAGGAGATCCAATATGATGATTTCGCCTTCTCGGTTTTGGGAGTGAGAAAAGCAAAATCGCTTGGCGAGGGAGCCGCAAGTGTCTGGCCCTCGGGCTCATTTTACATTGTGACTCTTCGCATAGCGAATCACGCGAAACGAGTGGATTACAAATTCAACAGGTCATATGCCCTCTTTATAGATGATTTCGGGAATGAACACGCCCTCGCGCCATCCGGGCAGGCTGCGCTCGACTCGGAGCAATCGTCTTTCCAGTCCTGTTCCACACCGCTTCCTGCCGGAACTGATTGCGTTACTGAAATCGTTTTTGACGCACCCGACGGCCTAAAACGTCCGGCTCTTAGGATTTCCGAGGCCGGGCTAATAGGTGATCTCCTGGACACAATTGTTTATGGCAGGAAGAGGATCGACCTTTATCCCCTAGATTGAAATTCTCCAAAAAAGGAGCAGGGATTCTTGTGAAGCAATTTAATATCACTCATGACAGCGAATCGATAGAGCATTTCCTGATCGAGCGACTGGATTCTTCCAGGCTTCCTTCCCACGTCGCAATCATCATGGACGGAAACGGTCGATGGGCTAAAAAAAGAGGTCTGCCTCGTGTTTCGGGTCACCGGCAGGGGGCGGCTTCGGTTCGCGAAGCGGTAGAAACCTCTGCACAGCTTGGGCTCTCCTGTCTCACATTGTTTGCCTTCTCTACCGAAAATTGGAGCCGCCCGCGTTTCGAGGTAGAAGCCTTGATGCGATTGCTGAAGGAGTTCTTAAGAAAAGAATTGGATAATTTGCAGAGGAACAACATAAGGTTCCAGATGATAGGTCGAAGCGATCAGTTCGACTCTTCCGTCCTCAAGGCTATTCGACACGCCGAGAAAGTAACCTGCAAGAATACGGGTCTGACGCTTAGTATCGCCCTCAATTATGGCGGACGGGCAGAGATAGCCGAAGCCTGTCGGGACTTGGCCCGACAGGCGGTCGAAGGTCATATCCGCCCCGGCGATATTGATGAACGGATGATTGCAGGATCACTTTACACCTCACAGCTGCCTGACCCGGACCTCCTAATTCGCACAAGCGGCGAGATGCGTATCAGCAATTTCCTGCTCTGGCAGATCGCCTACAGCGAAATCTATGTGACGCAAACACTATGGCCTGATTTCAGAAAGGCCGAATTCTTACGGGCATTACTCGAATATCAATCCCGTAATCGAAGGTTTGGAGCGGTTGAGCCGCTAAGAAAATCAGAAGATAGAGAGCACAGATACAGCATCCTTGAATAGAGCGATGGCCCGAGGTCGCATTTTCCTGCCCCGATCAAGCTACAGCAGGCCCCCTCCGATTCTTTAAGAAAAATTTTATACTTTTTGCCTTGGAAGGAAACGAGTTCTCGCAAAGGCTAAAAGTACGCAAAGAATTTTCTGAGAATTTTCTGGCTCCTGTTTTTCTCGAAATTGCTCGATATCGGTTTCTTGACAATGTCTTGCGCGGTCTAATACTATTTTTGATTCTGAGGTAACACAAATTTTAGACTGTGGGAGCTAATGTTTGAACATCCTATTAGCGGCGTCAGAAGTTGTGCCATACGCAAAGACCGGCGGCCTTGCTGACGTTTCAGCCTCTCTGCCAAAAGCCCTCGCCCGGCTTGGGCACACAGTCAGAATAGTGATGCCACGCTATAATCTTGATGCCATACTTTCACATTCAGAAGCCCTGCCCGCCAAACTTCTTGTTCCTTTTAATTTTACCTTCTATGAATCCGATGTTTACATAGATCGCTCAGGACCTGTTCCAGTCTATTTTATTGATGCGCCCCGGTATTTTTCCCGAGGCTCATTGTATGGCGAAAGGGACGATGTTGAGAGATTTGCCTTCTTCAGCCGCGCGGTTGTTGAACTGGCAAAGGCGCTTGGCGAAAGGCAGGACATTATTCACCTGAATGATTGGATGACCGGCCTTGTCTCTGCATATTTGAAGACTACCTATGCCTCGGACCCTGCATTTGCTCGCACGCGCACAGTATTTACTATTCATAATATAGCCTTTTCCGGCCTTTTTAACCCCGATTTCCTCGGCAATTGCGGGTTGCCTTCGTGGTTGAATTCACCAGTCGGCGGAATTGAATACTATGGTCTGGTGTCGGCCCTGAAGGCGGGGCTGGTCTTCTCCGACGCTATCACAACCGTCAGCCCCCGTTACAGCCGTGAGATTCAAACCCCGATTGCGGGGCAGGGAATGGATAGCGTGCTCCGCTACCGGAGCAGTGATCTTTTTGGAATCCTCAATGGTGTCGATTACGATGTGTGGAATCCAGAGATTGACCCCCTCATTTCGGCCAGGTTTTCCCCCCGCGACCTGAGCGGCAAACAGGAATGTAAACGCGATCTTCTCGCTCGGTTCGGTTTGCCGGAGAATCTTGACCGTCCTGTAGTCGCCGCAATCTCGAGGCTCACCGATCAGAAGGGAATAGACCTGATGCTGAAAATCGCCCGCCCGATGCTGGATAGAGGTGTCGCTTTTATCCTGCTCGGGTCGGGCTCAGGCGTCTATGAACACGAGTTTCAAGCTCTCAGGGATGCGCGACCCTCCGATGTAGGCGTATACTTTGGTTTGTCGAATGAGATGGCGCACATTATCGAAGCGGGGGCGGATATGTTTCTGATGCCGTCTCTGTTTGAGCCCTGCGGTTTGAACCAGATGTACTCGCTCAAGTACGGCACGGTGCCGATTGTTCGCGCGGTTGGCGGTCTGGACGACACCATAGAGAACTTCGACCGGACGACCCGGATGGGGACAGGGTTTAAGTTTTTTGATTACGATCCTTACAGGTTGCTTGAAAAAATTTATGAAGCGCTGCTGATTTATGCTGACCGCGACCTCTGGCGCGCTTTGATGCTTAACGGAATGCGGGCCGATCATTCCTGGGAGAAATCGGCCCGGCTCTACGAAGAAGTTTATGAAAGGCTCGCGCAGTCAGATACTGCTGTGGCAGATTGATTTTGCGGCCGGAGTTTGAATTTAACCTTCCGAGTGTGGAATGCTTCGGGTTTCAGGAACCGGCCCTTCTAACCGGCAATAATATTTGGAGGTAAATGATGAGCGATTTTGTGAATGAAGTCACGGATGAGAATTTTGAAAAAGATGTTTTGCAATCGGATGTGCCTGTGCTCGTAGATTTTTGGGCCGCCTGGTGCCAGCCCTGCCGCATGCTCGCGCCCACTGTCGAGGCCGTTGCTCAACAGTACGAAGGTAAGGCGAAGGTCTATAAGCTCAATGTAGATGACAATAACCAGACCGCGCAACAACTCGGCATCAAGGGGATTCCTACCCTTATTCTCTTTAAGAGCGGGAATGAAGCAGACCGTGTCGTCGGGGTGACATCCAAGGATAATATTGCCCGGATGATTGACCGCGCCATTGGAGGGTAGCTCTCAGCATATGTAAGCAGGCCAATCCTTGCCTGCTCAAATAAGATCGCAGGCGCATATCCGGCCATTGTCTGTGTGCGCCTGCCTGTCTGTTCAGGAGGGTTTCTCCTCCATTCCCGGCTTCCAATGATCTGGTCGATCCTCGGGTGCTCAACCGCCTTGAGGAGAGGGTTTCAAGTCTGTGGAGGTTGCGATGAGGCACCGAGGCCGTACTCTTATGAAGAATATAGTCGTAGTAGGAGCGCAATGGGGAGATGAAGGCAAGGGGAAAGTCGTTGACATCTTAGCCCCTTATTTCAGTGTCGTTGCAAGGTATCAAGGTGGCCATAATGCGGGCCACACGGTCCGAATAAGCGACCGCAAATTTGTCCTTCATCTTATCCCTTCCGGCATTCTTCACGAGGAATGCTTGTGCGTTATCGGAAACGGTGTAGTGGTTGAGCCGTCCGCCTTCAACGCCGAGATTGAAGAACTCCGCCAGATGGGAATCGAATGCGAGAATCGTCTGTTTATATCAAGTCGAGCTCATCTGATTCTGCCTTATCATATCTCGCTCGATTGCGCTCGTGAACAGAAACTCGGAGCAAACTCCGTAGGGACCACCATGCGCGGCATCGGCCCTGCTTACGAAGACAAGGCGGCCCGGACAGGCGTACGCGCCGGGGACCTCCTCTATCCCGATCTGCTGAACGAGAAATTGCGACAGTATGTAGAAGACGCAAACCGTGAACTCGTGTCGCTCGACTGTGAGCCTCTTGATGTTGTCAGCGTCATTGACGACTATTTGACCGGGGCTCTCCGACTAAAACCTTTTGTGCGGGATACGTCGGCGCTGCTAAACAGGGCGATTGAAGAAGGGAAGAACATTCTTCTCGAAGGGGCTCAGGGAACCATGCTGGATGTGGACCATGGCACATATCCATTCGTCACTTCATCAAATGCGACGGCAGGAGGGGCCTCGACGGGGAGCGGCCTTGCTCCCCGCTATCTAACGGGGGCGCTCGGAATTGCGAAAGCCTATACTACCCGTGTTGGCGGAGGGCCGTTCCCTACCGAACTCCTGGATGCAACAGGGGCGCACCTGCAAAAACGCGGAAACGAGTATGGGGCGTCAACGGGGAGGCCCCGTCGTACCGGGTGGTTTGATGCCGTGGTCGTTCGCTATTCGACTATGCTGAACGGGTTTGATTCCATCGCGCTGACAAAACTCGACGTGCTTGATGAGCTCGCTGAAATCAAAATATGTATAGCTTACGATTTTCGCGGTGAGCGGCTGGATGAAATGCCCTACGGTGCAAGCATTCTCGCCGAATGCGTCCCGGTCTATGAAACCCATCCCGGTTGGGTGACCGATACAAGCGGGATCACTGAGTACGACGATTTGCCTACGGCCGCCAAAAGCTATGTCAAGCGGATAGAAGAACTGACGGGCGCGCAGGTTGGTATGATCTCAACCGGCCCTGAACGCAACGAGACTATTATCCGCAGAGACTCTTCTGTCGCCGAATGGATGTCTTAATCATCGGCCTCATCTGAAAAGATTTAGTATTAGAGGATTCAAAAATGATTGGGGAAATCCCGTAAATCTTGTTAAGCCAGTCAAAAAAATCATCTCTTCCCACACGCTTTCATAAACAACCATCCGATAGCCCCGCCCGCAACTATCCCTGCACATGCGGCCGTTGCTATACGTAGAATCGTCGAGGGCATGGAATTATCTGAATCTGTTATGTAGCCGTCTTCGGGGTATGCAGATGCAGAGCCATCCGGCCCCTCCCTGATCGCCATCTGGATGACCTGCGCGAGGTGTAGTGCGTGACGGTTTGTAGCCTGCGAAATCTGGGCTCTGCAACTGAAACCGTCTGCTATGATGAGGGTCTCTTTTGCAGCTTTTCTGACCGTGGGCAACAGCACTCGCTCGCCTGCCTTTATTGAAACGTCATAATGGTCTCCTCCCTCAAACCCAAAGCTCCCGGCCATCCCACAGCAACCGGAATCGAGAATCTCATAATCCAGTTCCAGTCTGTCCAGGATACTCCTTTCATCGTCCAGTCCCATTATCGCCTTGTGGTGACAATGCCCGTGGACGATGGCCTTTTTATGAAGGCGGGGAATCTCATACCCGTTGGTCGTCTGGAGGAACTCACTGAAGAGATATACCTGGCCCTTGAGCCTGACGGCATCTTCGTCGAAGGGGAAAAGATTCGGAAGCTCATCGCGGAAGACTGCCACGCAACTGGGCTCAAGCCCTATGATTGGAGTCCCGGCCCGAATCTCGTCGCGCAATCTCTCGAGAATCTCTTCAAGCATCTTTCGGGCAAGATCGAGAAATCCATAATCGTATAGCGGGCGGCCACAGCAAAGAGATCGTTCGGGTACAATTAGCTGATAACCCGCCGACTCCAAAACTTCGACCGCGGCCTTCGCAGTTTCAGGGTGGAAATGGTTGTTAAATGTATCGGGCCATAGAATGGCTCTGGGTCCATTCCTCAAAGGATACTTGCGGTTTCGGAACCATTCCTTAAATGTTTGCCCGGCATAGCGAGGTATCCGACGCTCCTTTGCGACTCCTGCAAACAGTTTGGTCGCGAGACTCAAACCGGGTGTCTGCGTAAAGAAGTTAACTATACCGGGCATCATCGATGCCACCCGTGACCACCAGTAGATCAAGCCGAATGCATAGGCGGACCGAGGCCTGAGTCGTCCTTCATAATAATGTGAAAGGAATTCGGCCTTGTATGTGGCCATATCTACGTTTACAGGACAATCACTCTTGCACCCTTTACAGGCAAGACATAGATCGAGCGCCTCTTTAACATGCTCATCGTGCCAGCCGTCTTTGCCTATTACATCGCCTTCGAGCATTTCGAAAAGCATCCGCGCGCGACCCCTTGTCGAATGCTCCTCTTCGCGTGTAGCCATGAAGCTTGGACACATGGTGCCGCCATCAAGCCTCCTGCATTTGCCTACCCCAACGCACCGCAGTGTGGAGTTTGCGAAATCTCCGTTGTCGTCGGGAAAGTGAAAATGAGTCGAAGGGTGGCGGGGCTTGTAATCGCTGCCGACCCTCAGGTTCTGATCCGGCGCGTAGGCTTCGATTATCTTGCCCGGATTCATCTTCCATTCCGGGTCCCATATAGATTTGAATTCACGAAAGGCCTCCATCAACCTCTCGCCGTACATTATGGGGAGCAACGCAGCCCTTGCCTGCCCGTCGCCGTGCTCCCCTGAAAGCGATCCGCCGTAAGAGACCACAAGTTCTGCCGCATCATTTATAAAGGCCAGGTATTGATCAATGCCCTCGCGGGTCAGCAAATCGAAATCGATACGCACATGAACACATCCCTGCCCAAAATGGCCGTATAACGCGCATTCGTACCCATACCGGTTGAACAGCTTGCGAAGGTCGCGTAGATACCCCCCAAGCTTTTCCGGCGAAACCGATGAGTCTTCCCATCCCGGCCAGGTGCTGCTCATACCCGGAACATGCGCCGTAGCTCCAAGCCCTGATTCTCTAACCTCCCAAACCTTACTCTCTTCCTCCTCGTCGTCGAAGAGCTTCATAGAAGGAGCGTCACTCTTCTTTCTGAGTTCCGCCATCAAACGCCGCGCCTTCTCATCCGCATCATCCTTGCTGTTGCCGCCGAACTCAACAAGCAACCATCCGCCCCCCTCCGGGAGGATGGTAATGTCTTGCGTGTGCAACCCTTTTCGCTCCATGTATGTCACGAGCCTGTGGTCTATCCCTTCAAGCCCGATTGGTCTGTATTGCATTATCTCTGGAACGTGGTCGCCCGCCGTGTATACATCAGGATAGCCCAGGACAAGGAGCGATCTGGCAGCGGGGTTCGGAATGAGCCCCACTGTTGCTTCGAGGATAGTTACGCAAGTGCCTTCGCTGCCAACCAGAGAGCGGGCAATATTGAAACCGTTTTCCGGCAATAGGTAGGGGAGGTTATAGCCCGATACCCTGCGAGGGATGTCGGGGAATCTTTCGCGGATTTCGCGAGCATATTTGTCTTGTAGATTCTTAAGCCTTTTATAAATTTCACCGCGTCGCCCGCCCTCGTAAACAATCCTCTCATACTCTTCGTCGCTCGTCTTGCCTACACGCATTTTCAGCCCGTCATAGGTCAATATCTCAAGCTCTTCGACCTGATCCGCCGTTCGTGCTCCGTCGCTGTGATATGCCGCGAGGATAGAGTGAATCCCGCAAGAATCATTGCCAAGCATGCCTCCAAGCGTGCAGTGATTGTGCGTAGCCGGGTCGGGTCCGAACGTCAGTTTATATCTTTCCGCCGCATCGCGCAGATCATCAAGAATTGTGCCCGGTTGCACTCTTGCGATCCGCCTGCCAGTATCCACTTCGATAACCCTGTTCATGTACTTCGACATATCGAGGATAACGGCCACGTTGCAACACTGCCCGGCCAGACTTGTACCCCCGCCTCGCGCAAGAACTGGTGCGCCAAACCGGCGCGCCACCGCGATGGCCTCACTCACATCCTGGCTGTCACGTGGTATCACAACGCCAATGGGGATTTGTCTGTAGTTTGATGCGTCGGTTGAGTATAACGCCCGGCTTCCATTATCAAATCGGACTTCGCCGCGCAGCCTCTTGCGCAACTCTGCTTCAAGTCCCTCAACCTCTACATCGGTCCTTTTTAAATTGCCTGAACCGTAGGCAATATTGGTCGTGGGAAAATCCATTACATTGATTGCGGTCATATCCTGCCTTCCGTTTCCGTTTTCAAGCTATGATTGATCGGGGTAAGCGATTGTGCTTATCAAGCCATTTTCGGCCTGCCTGGAATCGAGTCGTGTATGCTGAACAACTATAGGGACATCCGATTCGATCAGGCTGGCGTAATCGGTCCCGCGAGGTATCGGCTCAGGGCTTTTCATTTCGTTAAAGCGGATATGTTTTGTCCGTCTGCCCGGAACCGTCACCCGGTATGGTCCTGCCGGGTCTCGGTCTGAGTAAAAGATCGTAATCTCTATGTGCGCTTCGTTGTCGGATGTGTTTAGCAGACAAACCGCCTCGTGACTGATCATCTCCGGTTCGGGGCCGTTGCTCCAATCTGGAATATAACCTTCGGCTATGGCCCATCGCGTCTTCCCAATTGGCTTGTTTTTCATGATAGCTCTACTTTCTTTTTAAATACTGGCTCTGTACTGTTCGACATCTGCTCTCCTTAACTCAAGCCCCATTCCCGGCCTTGTAAGGTTCGGTTGCAATACGCCGTTTCGCGGCTCAGGTGCTCCGTTGAAGAATATCCTTTCGATTCGAACATGATCGTGGAAGTATTCAAGATGGCGGACTACTGGAAGCGATGAGCAAACATGAACATGCAAGGTCGGCGCGGTATGCGCGGAAAGCGGAACTGGTTGAGCCTGGCATAGGGCTCCTACGCGAAGAAATTCCGTCATACCCGCGCATCTGGTAACGTCGGCCTGTAATACATCAACCGCCCCGGCATCGAGCATCCTCTGAAAGTAGAACAGGTCATACCCATATTCGCCCGCTGTTATATCTATCCCCGAGGGCGCGCGGTCACGTATAAGCCTTAACCCTTCAAGGTCATCCGATGAGACGGGCTCTTCAAACCAGGTGACGCCAAAATCTGAAAAGACATCCGCAAATGCGAGCGCCTGCTTGCGACTGTACGCACCGTTTGCATCTACGAATAACTGAGCATCCGGCCCGATTGCTTCTCGCGCAGCCCGCACACGTCTGAGGTCCTTTTCGGGTTCGCGCCCTACTTTCATCTTTACGCGAGGAATCCCTTGCTCGACCCAGCCACTCAGTTGTTTCTGAAGTTGCTCTATCGTGTACGATGTAAAACCGCCGCTCCCATATACTGGGATATTTTTACGCGCACTCCCGAAGAGAGTGGAGAGAGGCACTCCGAGCAGGTGAGCCTTCAAATCCCAGAGCGCGATGTCAAGCGCCGCGATTGCCGTTGATGCGATCCCGGGCCGCCCAAGGTTTCGAATGGAATGCACCATAGCTTGCCAGGCTTCCGGCACGTTCATAGCATTCTGCCCCTCGACAACCCGGCCAAGCTTATCTTTTATCAACTTTGCTGCAGATGTGCTTGAATAGGTGTAACCGATCCCTGTAGCACCGGCTGCGCTCGCCTCTACGATGACGATTGTGGTGGAATCCCACTCTAATGTGCCGTCAGATTCAGGTAAATCGGTAGGCACTCTATAAGCCGAAACATCTATCCTCTCTATCGAAATTGCTTCCTCATTCTTGCTGTTCATCTTTCCTGCTCACTCTCAAATAACCTCTCTCACCCGATCTTCAATCACAGTCTCGATTATATCGAACCTGTCTTTCTCGCCTCTCGCCAGCGCTTCGACGAATTTCAGCGCCTGCTTCGTTGTGATCTTGCCGGGCATCGGAGGTTCGTTTGCGTCTACGACGGCTTCAACAATCGCAGGCCCATCGTGATTCATCGCTTCCTCCAGGACCATTTCTGTCTTGCTCGGATCATCGAGAGTGAGCCCAAGGACCCCGCAGGACCTCGCGAATGCGGCAAAGTCTATAGGCTGCAAATCGACCCCGAATTGCGGGTTGCCTTCGAGCACGATCTGCTCCCACTTGATCTGTCCCAATGTGTTGTTCTTGATGATTATGATCTTTACAGCGAGCCCGTACTTGACCAGAGTGGCCACTTCTCCCATCAGCATGGTGAACCCGCCGTCCCCTACTAGGGCGACGACCTGCCGATCAGGAAAGGCAACGGCTGCACCTATCGCATACGGAAGCCCGTTTGCCATGGTCGCCAGTGTCCCGGACGCCGAAAACTGCATGTTCTTTCGCAACTTGATGTGGCGCGCAGCCCAGGTAGTCACTGTTCCCGTGTCGCTCACGATAATGGCGTCATCATCCAGAAATCTATTTAGCCGATGTACGACCACCTGCGGTTTCATGGGGCTGTCCATACGGCTTCCTCGCACGTCCATCAACTCGTTCCAGTCGTTCATATTCTTCTGCGCTTCTTTGAGAAAACTTCGATCCTCCTTGCGCTCGATCAAAGGAAGTAACGCCCTCAAGACAACCATGCAGTCGCCTACAAGCCCAACTTCGATTGGATACCTCAACCCGAGCCTCGCCGGATCAATATCGATCTGCACGGCCTTTGCCTTCCCAGGTTTGGGATAGAATTCGATATAAGGAAAACTGCTGCCGACAATGATCAACGTATCACAGCCGGACATCGCATCGGTCGATGGACCTGTCCCAAGCAGTCCAAGCCCTCCTGTAGTGTAAGGGCTGTCATCAGGGACCACGGCCTTGCCCAGGAGCGCCTTGATGATAACTCCTCCGACTTTTTCGGCGAGTTCCGTCACCTGCTCTCTCGCGCTCAGAGCCCCGGCTCCCGCAAGAATCGCTACCTTTGAACCTCTGTTTATTACGGCCGCTGCCTGCTCAAGCTGTTCGGGAGGAGGCAGCGGATGTGCCGCGGAAAATATATCCCCGCTGTGCTTCGAGATATTCATGCTCGTTCGTTCGGCGTCTGAATCGTTCCAATCCTGTATATCTTTTGGGATAGTGATGTGGGCGACAGTCCTCTGCGAGAGCGCGGTCTTTATCGCTTCGTCCACAACATTATTGACGTGGGCCGGTCCCATTACGCGCTCGTTGTATGCGGCCACATCCATGAATAATTTGTCAAGATCCACGTCCTGCTGAAAGTGCGTCCCAATCAGATCGTGAAACGTGTGGCCGGTAATGGCAAGCACAGGCTGTCCATCCAACTTCGCGTCATAAAGTCCATTCAATAAATGTATCCCGCCGGGACCTGACGTAGCCATGCACACACCCAGCCTGCCCGAATACTTGGCATACCCACAGGCAGCAAATGCAGCCGCTTCCTCGTGGCGCACCTGAATTAATCTCAGCTTCTCGCTATTGGTTCGCAGAGCTTCGAATAGCCCGTTTATACCATCTCCAGGTAGCCCGAAGATTGTATCCACTCCCCATTCTATTAACCTGTCGATTAAGATTTCGGCTACGGTTCTAGCCATCGTTATCTCTCCTTTCATTGAGGTCGGATATGATCGAAGGCACTCTAAAACTCCCTGTTTACAATATTTGTGCAATAACTATGCCAATAGGCTCTGAATCGTTTGAATAGGGCTAAAGCCTCCTCGGGGCCGCCTCACGTGCGGTAGGGAGAATATCCGCCTGCAAATGAATCTTAGATCAGACGCCGGATGTGTCGGTTGTGCGCAGGGATTTGCAATATTGCCACTTGCTACCCGCCCCGCGAACCGGAAGATTTAAATTGTATCGTATATCACCTTTCCTGAGCTTGATAGGATGGCGAGTTGAAATGTCTCCCGGCTCATCCGGCATTCGGCTTGACTTGTCTTTTTCAGTTGCATTAAATTGCCCTCGTCAGCTCCTCTTCGAGTTACTCTAAGAACAGGCCCTGATTATCGAGCCTCTCGCTTAACGGATGGATTCCGCCAGAGGCTAAAAAGCGCGAATCGAAAGAGTTTTTTATGAAACGATGTCCAAAGTGCAATCAGGAATACGAGGATTCAGCCAGGTTTTGCCGCAGGGATGGCGGACAACTTGAAGTGATCGGGTCGGTCGTTCAGCCGGAGGCTCCTCCAAAAGAGAGTGATCCGCTTGTTGGAGTATTGCTTGAGAATAAGTACAGGCTTGAACGTTTGATCGGTCGAGGTGGGATGGGTGGCGTATATGCGGCTCGCCATACGTTTATCAACAAGCCGGTGGCTGTCAAAATTCTGATGCTTGAATCGGATGCTGACCCCTCGCTGCCTGAGCGATTCAAACAGGAAGCGGAGGCATCGGGTAGAATAAGGCATCCCAACATCGTGCCGGTAAATGATTTTGGGCAGACCGCCGACGGGCTCCTCTTCATGGTAATGGAATACATTGAGGGAGTTCCCCTGCGCGGTCTGCTCGATAAAGAAGGCCCTCTTACACCGATTCGAGCCGTGGACCTTGGATCGCAGATATGCGCAGGAGTCGCGGTTGCCCATAAGGCCGAAATCATCCACCGCGACCTCAAACCTGAAAATGTGATGATCGATATAATTGACGGCAGGGAGACCGCGCGAGTCTTCGATTTCGGCATAGCCAAGCTAAAAGATCGCCAGGGGTTGACCGTTGCAGGAACGGTACTGGGAACTCCAAGTTACATGTCTCCCGAACAATGCAGTCAGATGCAGATTGATTACCATTCAGACATTTATTCTCTTGGCATCATGCTTTATGAAATGCTGACCGGGAAGGTGCCATTCATAGCGCCGAATTACCAGCAGGTTATGGTAAAGCACGTAATCGAGCAGCCAAAGCCTCCCAATCAGGTGAATAGCAGCATACCCGAAGCCATCTCAAATGTTGTGCTCCGCGCAATAAAGAAAGATCCAAAGCAACGTCAACATAGCGCTACGGAACTGGCTGACGAACTACAGGCTGCGCTCTGGGGCTCCCAACCCACCGCATCATAATTTCCGGCGGTCGAAAACCAATCGCAGTCGATTCCAGAGATATGTAACTACGTGCTAGCGGTCTCCGCTCAAATTCGTCCGACCGCGAGCGAGAAAACCATCTTCGCCATCGTCCAGAGGCGGTCCCACTCAAACCGCCCGGTTTGCGCATCCTTCAATGAGTCAAATGCCATCTGCCTTAACCTTGCCGACTCGCGTTTGAAGAGGAAATCCCGAACATAAGGGCCTGCAACCTCAAAGAAGACGAAATCGGGGTTCATCACTATGCTGACGCCTTCTAACGTCATTATCGCGCGAATTAAAAATGTGAAACGTGCAGGGGTCGTGATCGGGTACTCATACATGATCGGGGCCAGATCATAGGTAAGGTCTCGGATTCTCACCTCCCTCAAAGGCAGGTTCAGTTTGCGAGCGAAGACATTGGCCACGACGGTGCGGAAGGAAACCATGTCTGCCTCCGGTTTTAGAAAACCGAGCCCGACCAGGTCGTCTACAAGCGCATTGATGTTTCGTGAGTAAAGATGAAAAAATACATCGATCATCTGTCTCTGCAACTCGGCAGAAAGGGTTCCAACCATCCCAAAATCGAGGAAGGCTAAACGCCCATCCTCCATCACAAGCAGATTCCCGGGGTGAGGATCGGCGTGAAAAAAGCCGTCTTCGAGCAACTGCTTGAAATATGCCCGGTATAGCAGCTCGTTTAAATGTCGGGCGCTATGCCCGCTCGCCCCAAGTCGGGGCAAGTCATTGATTCGAGTCCCGCTCACGAATTCCATTACCAGAACCCGCTTGCTGGAAAACTCCTTAAACGTGCGTGGTACAAAGATTGATTTCCATTCCCTGAAATTATCCTTGAATCGCTCAAGGTTCTCCGCTTCGCGCCGGTAATCCATCTCCTCATGAATCACTCGGTCAAATTCGTTTATCGCCCCAAGCCATTCCGCGCCCGGAAAGAGCCCTGGAAAGCGGTCTGCCAGCCGCCCAAGCCAGGTGAGCGCCTCGATATCCTGTGCCACTATGCTCTCAAGGTTCGGGCGCTGAACCTTGACCGCTACCCTCTCACCCGAGAATAGACTCGCAGCGTAGACCTGGCCCAGACTCGCCGATGCAATCGGCTTGCTTCCAATATCTGAAAACATCTCTCCTATAGGCCGCCCCGTTTCCATCTCGATCACTGCCATCGCCTGTGAATCGGAAAAGGGCGGCACATTATCCTGTAGCGCGCTCAATTCCTGCACGTATTCAAGCGGCAAAAGATCAGCCCGTGTAGCAAGCATCTGGCCCATTTTTATAAACGTCGGCCCAAGCCTGATCAGCCTGTTTCGCAACCTGACTGCCTGTCTCCTCAGAACCTTTGACTTCTCCTCTCCGGCCTCTCCTATCCACCCACGCGATTCGAGGTAAATCAAAAAGGCGAAGCCAACCAGCGTCCATAGAATGTAAACACGATGAACAAAGCGGGGAAATGGCCTGTCTCTTAGCATCAATATTAATTCTATACGGTCCCGCTTCATTTCCTCAATAAAAAACAGACGGAGTGTTGAGCGTTTTGCTCGTTTTTGTCTTGTATAATTGTATCGAGATATTAGCGAGACAGACCCTCCAGCATTAATATTTTTAATTTTGCACGTTTTGAGCGATTTGGTAGAATAAATTCTGAGCTATTGTTGGGGCACTGGGAATAAAGAGTTCTTTCAGGTTGATTGGAACTATGAAGGGGTGCCGGAGGACCCACGAGCTATGACAGCAAGAGACCAGAATCAGTATGATGATGCTCATTCCCACCTTGGAGGATCCGATTTTTTTGAGCAGGAAGATGAGTTTCTCGAAGAGAAAGAGACTCAAAAGGCAGAAGAGATTGATAAGACGGACCTGCTAAAACTTTATTTGAGGGAGGCGAGCCGCGCCCCGATGCTTGACGCGTCCGGGGAGATCGAGGCAGCAAAGAAGATAGAAAGAGCACGCGGGCGGTTAATGCGGCTGTTGTCGCATTCGCCTATAGTGGCTGAATTTTCGCTCCATCTCAAAGATTCGCTTCTCTTAAAGGGAGAGAATATTGCTGAGATAGTAGAAAGTATTTCAGAAGATGTTGCATCCGACCTCGATGCCTCTCTTTCTGAAAAGGCTTTGAAGGCGCTTGAATTAGTAGCTGCCGCATTCCAAAATTCTCTTTCTGCCCGAACCACTGGTCCTTTAAGACAAAGCAAATCTGTTAGAAGAGCGCGGAATCAAAAACCTAGCATCGAAAGTCAATCGAGATCGAGGGTACTTCTTTCACGTGCCCTCAAAGTGATCACCTTTACACCAGCCACCGAACGCCGCCTGGCTTTGCTTCTTGAGCGGGCTGCGATACTTGCTTCGCGTGAAGGCGAGGCGACCGATTCCGTAGACATGGTTGAGGCCGACCTTGAAGGTTTCGAGCTCAAAGCCGCGCTCAAGAGAGTCATTGATAAGCGATTGGCCACGCCCGCAGGGCTTGATAAATTAGCCAGGTTTGTGAAGAGGGAAGCAGCGGCGCTCTACGCGGCAAAACAACGCATGACGGTCTCTAACCTGCGCCTTGTGATCTCCGTAGCTCGCCAGTTTTCCGGCCGAGGTTTGCCTTTCCTCGACCTCATTCAGGAGGGTAACGTAGGCTTGATGCGCGCCGTAGAGAAATTCGACTGGCGACGGGGATTTCGATTTTCCACTTACGCTATGTGGTGGATCAGACAATCAATGGCTCGTGCGCTCGACACACAAAGCAGGGTTGTAAGGCTTCCCGCCTCCGAGTTGACCCTGATAAACAGAGTTGGTCGGGTTGCTCGCGCGCTGAGCGACGAGAATGCATCGGAGCCTTCGAATGTAGAGATCGCAGAACGGCTCGATATTGAGGCTGAGAGAGTTAAGGAAGCGCGTGGCTATGCGCACCATACGATCCCGCTCGATGTCGCGGCCAACGATAACGGGGAAACAGCCGTCAACTTCATTGATGACGGAAATAGCGCCAACCCCTTCCTTTCCGCGGTTGATCGATCCCGAAGAGATGCCATACAACGAGCGCTTGCACGGCTCACACCGCGTGAAGCAAAAATCCTGCGAATGCATTTCGGATTGGATGCGGGGACCGAGCCTCGGACACTGGAAGAGATTGGCCAGGATTTGTCTGTAACCAGAGAACGCGTAAGACAGATCGAGGCTGCCGCATTCGCAAAGCTCCGCAACCTCGAATCCGACCTATCGCTGCGCGAACTTATTGCCGTTGTTTGAATCAAGATACGTGATGCGGTGGATGATGCGTGATGCGTGATGCGTGACTATTAGAGATGTCACCAGTTAAAGAATACTTGCAAGACTGTTAAATCACGCATCACGCATCACCCACCGCATCATCGACCGCTAAAGCTTTTGTAAAATCTCCATCAGTTCGTATAGATCGGTAGCGTAGGCGGCTCCCTGGAATCTGGTTCGCGCTCCCTCATCGCTCAAGGCTTTTCCACCCAGAATTATCTTTGTGTTGTTGGCCGAGGCGGCACGTCGAAGGACATCATAATCTCGGGCGGCTCGTTCCAGATTATCTATCATTGTAATCGAGATACAGACGAGACCAGGCTTTAGCCTGTTGATGGCATCTGCAAACGAAAAGAGCGGAGTGTGTGGGCCCATGTCTATCACCGACCAGCCCGCTTCCTCCAGAACGCGCCCAACGATCAGCGAAGCCATTTGATGAATTTCGCTCTCTGAGCATCCCACAATCGCAATCTGATCGGGATCGGAATTTTCGCTGAGTGTTGCAGAAGGCTCGGAGAGCGCCTGGATAGTCGCAAATGTAGCCAGATGCTCCTCGTAGACCTGCACCTTTCCAGCGCGCCACATCTCTCCTATTTCCATCATCGCCGGACGAATGATCTTCTCTATGATGTCTATGAAAGAGATTCCTTGCTGAGTCGCAAGCCTGAGCATCGTCGATGTGAGATCGCATCTCCCGCCGAGCGCGGCTTGACGGTATGTATCTTTGAGCGTGGAAAAATCGGAAACCGCGATCAGGGACTCTATGCGGGCAATCTCTCTGGCCACATGTTCCTGACAATTCTCAATCGAGAATTTGCAGGGAAACAATCCGGTTTTCGCTTGGAATTCATTTACCCCTTCAAGATCAAACTTCCTGTGTCCTCCGACCGTCTTCCGGCATTTCAACATTCCTGCATCTGCCCACCGCTTTATCGTGGACTCGCTTACATCCCACATCTTCGCAAGCTCGGTTGTCGAGTATGATCTCTTCATTACATACCAAAAATAATGACTGATGTGAGCTGGCAGACCGATTGGAAGAATAACGACAGAGCATAATATGGTCAAGTTTTCCGTATTTTGTCTGCCCTGTGAATTTAAGAAAGGGATCAGGTTTCAAAGATGACCTGCGCTATGGCCGTGTCCCGAGAATGTGAGAGTGAGAGGTGAATTCTTTTTCCCCCAACTGAATGGAAACGCTCAAGCGCAAGACCAGCCAGATGTATAGAGGGGGGACCGCTTTCGCCGCGAATGACTTCTATATCCTGCCAGCTTATCCCCTTGTCCCAACCCGTGCCCAGAGCTTTCATAACAGCCTCTTTTGCCGCAAACCTTGCTGCATAACTGGCAATCCGCGAGGAGCGACCGTCACAGTAGCCCCTTTCAGACAATGTGAAAACACGTTTCAGAAACCTTTCCCCCTGACGGGCCATGGTCTCTTCGATCCTTGAAATTTCTACTATATCTATTCCAATAGCGATGATCATTTTGATGGATATTATCGAGCAAAAACGATTTTCCTTGCCTTGCGACTACACGACTACCTCTGTTAAATCCTGCGCCAGAATTGTTTCAGGGAACACGACGCGGGCCTCTTCCAGTAAAGGCGCGGGGTCGGGGAATCGCGTACTGAAGTGCGTTATCAAAAGCCGCTTTGCCTCGGCCTCTCGGGCGATACTCGCAGCCTGGGCTGCGGTCGAGTGACCATACTGATCGGCCTCTGCCGTCATCGCCTGATCGAATGTCGCTTCATGGATGAGCAGGTCAGCATTCCGCGCAAGCTCGATGGATGCCTTACAGGGGCGTGTGTCGGTGCAATAGGCGATTGACTTTCCCGGTCTGGGTTCGCCCAGAACCTGTTCAGGTTTGATGAGCCGTCCGTTTGCCAGCCGGACCTCTTTACCTGATTGCAGTTGTCCAAACAAAGGCCCCTCGGGTATACCAAGAGCGCGAGCATGCTCAAGATTGAATCGGCCCGGTTTCAGACGCTCTTCGATCCTGTAGCCGAGATCAAAAATGCGATGATCAAGTGGCATCGCTGATACTGTGTAATCAGATTCCTCATAAACGTAAATAGGCCCTGATGAGGGCTCACTATCAACTGGTTTCGGATCTCTTCGTGATCTTGGTTGTCGCACCTTCTCATCTCTCGTATAGTCGCTGGGATCGTACTCCCTCAAGACGAGCGGGTAATTCACATAGAGGATCTTCAGCCGCGAAAGGGTATTCAGATAATCTCCGATGCCGCGTGGCCCGACAAGCGTCAGGCGATGTGTCCTGTTGTCTAATCCCATTGTAGAGAGTAGACCCGACAGCCCGTTGAAATGATCTCCGTGCAGATGCGTTATAAAGATAGCGGAAAGCTTAGAATGACTCAGACCGGCCCTTGCGATCTGCATCTGTGTGGCCTCTCCACAGTCAAACAGAAGCCACTCGCCTTCGCGAGCTACCGCCAGCGCGCTGACATTGCGCTTCAGTGTAGGCTTGCCTGAGCTTGTTCCCAGTGGAATAACTCTCATCGGAGCTAACAATACCACATCAGTTGGCCGCGCCGCATCAGGCCCGTATGTCGAGGCACCTCAAAAAATGTCACTCTCATTCAATTGATTGCTGACATCCTTTTGGTGATCTGTTAAACTTTCGGCGCTTATGAATTCAATTTCTAATGGGGTGCGAAATATGAAGAGAACGTTTATCTCGCTGGTTCTCCTGCTTTCATTTGCCCTCGTCGCTGTCGCGCAAGAGAGGGGGAAGGAGTCACAGGGCGAGGATTTGCCAAAGCTCTCAATTGATTCCCTTACTCATGACTTCGGGGAAGTGAAGAGTGGTTCATCGCTCTCTTATTCTTTCAAAGTAAAGAATAAAGGGAAGGCGGACCTGATAATAAAAGCAGTCAAACCTGGCTGAGGATGCACGGCAACCGACTTTGATGGAGTCGTCGCTCCTGGTCAGGAGGGAAAAATCACACTTGCAATCGCGCATACGGCGGGCTACAACGGAGAGGTTGCTAAGTCTGCCAGCGTAACTACCAATGATCCCGATCACTTGCAGTTTAATCTGGTTCTGCGGGCCTACTTCAAATTTGAGAAGCCACCTGATTCGCCTAACGCGGTAAAGGCTGCGCCTGCGCCGCCGCTGCCGCCTGCGAAACCATCTGGCCCTTTAAGCATCTGGCCGAATGACCGATGGGTCTCGGCAGCCCTGTTCGGAACCAGCACGCGAATAACGATGTACTTGCGAGCGGCCGAGGGGAAATCTGTCCATGTAAAGGATGTTCAGGCCGGCGGGACAAATTTTTACGTAGATTTTCAGCCTATCGAAGATGGGAAACGATATGAATTGAACATCTCTACAAACCCTTCGCTCAAACCTGGCGAGCACACTCAGACGCTTAAGATCATAACCGATGACAAGGCGCAACCTGAGATGGACATACCGCTTGAGGTAAAGATTCTCCCTCTCGTATTTGTGTCGCCCGGCGCGATAATTTTGCCGAAGATGCCGATGGAAGGCGAGAATAACGTAGGGAACCTCCCATCCATCCACGTTCGCAGGCTTCGTGAAACCGGATTGAAGATAAAGAGCGTTACCTCGACCCTGCCTTTCATTAAATGGAATGTTGTCACGGAGAAGGACGGAGAGTCCTACAAAATAGATCTCTCGATAGATAAGGCGATGATCAAGTCGCGCGGTAACTTCGATGGGAAGCTCGTGATCGAAACAAATGATCCCGAAATGCCTCAGGCCGAAGTGTCTATAAAGGGAGTCTTCGAATGATCTGATTTCCAGTATCCGCCGATTTGAGATTTGATGACCCAAAATCGGCGGATACTGGAAATTCCGTTATGCCCCTGTTATATCCCTATAAAATTGGAGTGTTTGGCGGGCTATGCTGGTCCAGCTAAAATACTCTTCAACTCTCTTTCTTGAAGCCAGACCCATCGCCGATATCCTTTCAGGCGAACCAAGCAATTCATTGACAGCCGAGGCCAGGTCGCGCGAAAACCTGTCGGGGTTCTGCGGCTCAAAATCGGTTGGACCAACCTGCTCGAAATGAACCAGTATTCCGGTTTCCCCATCAACGACTACTTCGGGTATGCCCCCGACAGCCGAAGCTACAACAGGAGTCTCGCAGGCCATCGCTTCCAGGTTGATAATTCCAAAGGGTTCATAAACCGAAGGGCAAACAAAGACGGATGCGTGAGTGTAAAGGCTGATGATTTTGTCTTTAGGAACGATATCAGAAATCCAGATTATTTCATTACTGGTTTCGCCTCGCGCCTGCGCTACTTTGTCGGCCATCTCTCTGCCAATCTCTTCGGTGTCGGGTGCGCCCGCGCACAGGACGACCTGTATGCCAGGAGCCAGATACTTGATCGCGTTGACCAGATGAATGATACCCTTCTGGCGCGTGATACGTCCTACAAAAAGGATGAAGGGTGTACTCGGGTTGATCTGATATTCTTCAAGTATCGAGTTATTCGGTGTTGGCCTGTACTGGTTCAGGTCTATACCGTTGTAAATGACTCTTATCTTATCCGGCTGAACGCCGTAAAGTTCCTGAACATCCCTTTTCATCGAAGATGATACGGCGATAACACCGTCGGCATTTTCGTATGCCGTCCTTTCAAGCCAGGTGCTAGCCCTATACGCAGACCCGAGTTGCTCGGTCTTCCACGGGCGATGAGGTTCGAGCGAGTGAGTAGTCAAAACGAGCGGGCAGCCGTAAAGTTGCTTAACGAGGCAACCTGCAAAGTGGCTGTACCACGTATGGCAGTGGACGATATCGACGCTTCCGACAGTACCTGCCATCATTATGTCTCTCAAAAGAGTATCGAAGAGTTTTTTATGTCTGGTATCCTGAGCCGGGAGTCCGAATCCCGGGTTTATGCCTTTCACGACGATGTTTTCAATATGCTCGTTCTGGTCACCAAAACACAAAACCTCCAACTCCTGCCGCGAACCTTCGAGCGCAGCAAGTTCTCTGGTCAGGTATTCAACATGGACTCCAGCGCCCCCGTAAATGTTTGGAGGATATTCGTTTGTCAAAATGGCTATCTTCATAGTCTGCCTTTCGGTCCAGCCTATTTATCCTAAAGAGGCGACGTTGTTTTCACAAGGTCGAAGTATATTTCAGGAATTTGTCGTCGGGCTTTCGGTTGATCAATTGATGAGAATTCTTTGGAGTGGTATCTTCAACATCCGATGAATCAAATAGACTTGTTTCCTTTGCTGTTGTCATTTCGTGTTGCGGTGGTCTCGACGGTCATAGTCATGGCAGTTGGAGTCTGGCTTGGCTGGATTCTGGCTCGAAAGTCGTTTGCCGGTCGCGAATTGCTTGATGCCATAGTCACCCTGCCTCTTGTGCTCCCGCCCACTGTGCTTGGCTATTACCTGCTTGTGCTCCTGAGTCGCTCGGGCTGGTTGGGGCGTGTTATCGAAAGACTGACGGGGCAGCATATAGCCTTTACCTGGAAGGGGGCAGTCGTGGCTGCGATCATCGGGTCGCTGCCTCTTGTCGTAAAGACCGCAAGAGCCGCGATCCAATCGGTTGACCCGGTTCTTGAAGACGCGGCGAGAACGCTTGGTCAATCTGAATGGCAGGTATTCTGGCGGGTGACTATGCCGCTCTCTGCGCGTGGTATCGCCGCCGCTGCCATGCTCGCATTCGCGAGAGCTCTTGGAGACTTTGGGGCTACGCTAATGCTGGCGGGAAATATCCCGGGTCGCACGCAAACCGCTGCTATCGCTATCTATGATGCAACCCAGGCCGGGAGGGAAGATTATGCGTTTACGCTTGTGCTTATTCTCTCTGCGGTTGCACTCTTTCTCATGTTTTTGACAAATATACTTACTTCGAGGGAATCATCTTAAATCTACTTTTGTTCGAGATCGAGTCTTAATGCTCTCTGTAAAGATAAAGAAAAAATTTGCGGCTTCGAATCCGAATGATCCTGCAACCCGACGGGACGCATTATCGCGGGAATTCATTCTGGACCTTGAGTTCGAGGCTAAATCAGACGTGTTGATCCTCTTCGGAAAATCCGGGTCAGGCAAAACCTCAACCCTGAAATCAATTGCGGGAATCATAAGACCCGATTCGGGCCGGATAACTATTAATGGCGATCCTCTCTTTGATTCCCAACTCGGTATAAATCTTCCTATCAAGAGCCGGGCCGTAGGCTTTGTTTTTCAAAACCTTGCTCTCTTCCCACATCTCACCTCGCTTGAAAACGTAGAATTTGGGATGAATTCGATTAATAAAAAAGAGAGAACACGGCGTGCGATGGCGATGATGGAAGCTCTGCACATCGACCATACTGCCTACCGCAGACCGCGAGACATTTCCGGTGGCGAGGCTCAACGCGTTGCCCTTGCGCGTGTGCTTGTTTGTAACCCGAAGATACTGCTTCTTGATGAGCCGCTCTCCGCAATCGATGAGGGCACCAAACTTGGGATCATTGCCGATTTAAGAAAGATCAACCGTAACCTCAGAATCCCAATCATCTACGTAACGCATAGCAGGGAAGAGGCGGTTACGCTTGGAGAACGAGTCATCCTCTTTGATCAAGGCCATATCGTTGCGACCGGCGAGCCTCTTGATGTCCTCGGGCGGCCTATCACCACAAGCATCGCCAGGCTTACTGGTGTAGAGAACATTTTTGATGGTCGAGTCATAGCGAGAAATCCGGCGGGAGGTTTCATGACCGTGGAACTCGGAGATTCTCAGGGGGTAACTTTATTGGATGTCCCGTTGGGAAACGAGCCCGAAGGCTCTCACGTAAAGATCGCTGTAGCATCCGGCGATATTTTGATCACCACTCAAGGATCAATAAAGACTTCTGCGCGAAATGTCATAAGCGGGCGCATAAGCGATATCGAGCAACGCGCCAATCGAGTTCTCGTCTCTGTTTCGACCGGAGTGATCTGGACCGCAAGCCTCACTCCTCAGGCAATCGAGGATCTCGACCTTGTAATAGGTAAAAGCGTCTGGATGCTAATAAAAACCCATTCCTGTTATTTGCTGGACGTTCAGGGTAATGCGTGACACAGGATCGGCCCGCTATCTTTGCTTGAGAGCGGCGATATATGGAAGGTTCCTGTATCTCTGCTGGAAATCCATTCCATAGCCTACTACGAAGAGGTCAGGGATATCGAACCCCCGGAAGGCAATTGGTAAATCGATTATTCTGCGAGCCGACTTATCAAGCAAAGCGCATATCTCCAGGGTGGCTGGATTGCGTTGCCTGAGTATGCGTAGCAGATAACTGGCGGTCAACCCTGTATCTATAATGTCTTCGACAAGGATGACATGTCGACCTTCAATGCTTTCTTCAAGGTCTTTAGTTATCCTGACAACACCACTGCCCGACTGCCCATAACTTGAGATTGCCATGAAGTCTATGGTCACATCCGAGGTGATTGCGCGCAACAGATCGGCTGCAAATATAAACGATCCCTTCAGGATCGCGATGATGGTTACATTTTTCTCTTCGTAAAGCCGGGAGATTTCTTCGCCTAGCTCTGAAATCCGCTCCTGGAGCCTTTCCTGGGGTATTAACACTTTTCCGATCTCGTTTTTTCCACTCATAAAAATTTTAATGAAAATTTTCTTTCATGTCTGCATTTTTTCGTTGACAAAAAGACAATCTATGATAATATCCTCCGTGCCTGGTTGGAAACAAGCAGGTACGATCCCGAGAGGTTTTAGTTTGATGTTTCCAAATTCAGATCGGAGCAGGCAATCCGCAAGGTGCGCAGGCAATGGTCTGAAGCCTGAATGAAGTGATTGAGGTTCGCAAGAATCTCAGGCGCCAAGGTCCTTTGGATCTCGGCGGATCGGTTGTCGCAAGGCAACTGAACATAATCATTGAGGTTTTGGAAACGGATGCTGGAATCACTCGGGATTGTTTTTTTGTCTTCAAAATTCTGGATCTCCACTTTCAATTTTCAAGACTCATTGCTCAATCGAGGTCTTCTTTACTCTCTTCGAAATGCTGATATCCGCTTGCGGCAAATTTCTCGATCAACTTCTGATAGTCTGATGCGTAAAGAATTTTTATGTTCACATCAGGGTATAACTCGCGAAGCCTTCTTACCTTCCTGTTCTTCTTCGTAACAAGCGATTGCTTAAGAGTCGTCAATTCAATATACAGATTGTGTTCGGGGAGATAAAAATCGGGTGTGAAACTTTTGGAGACATTTTCGTTCTCGTCCCACTCGATGGCGAAAGTACGTGGCTCATACTCCCACTTTATGCTGTAGAAATCCAGGATACGCGCAAATTCCTCTTCCGATTTATGGGCAAAACTGACATTACGCCTTCCCGATTGCAGATCGGATTGGCGCTCTTCCGCGAAACTTTCCTCAAGGTTGGCAACAGCGCGCTTTAGCTCAGGAAATAATGCCGCCGGGATCTCGACCGTATGCTCGGTAGTTGACGTTGTCCCTGCGGGCTGTTGTTCTTTGATCACGATAAATTGATGTCCATCTCTTTCGGCGATCTGAATAGTAACCTCTGCGGTTGTGCTTACGCTGAAACGGCTCACTTCTTCCGATCTTTGATCGGTAAACTTAATTGTCATAAAGAACCTTCTTGCTCAAACCTGATCCTCGCCCTGCTCGCACGTTGCGCATTCCATTTATGGAGGCTGAAAGCGCAGCGTTCATCCGGGGTCGGCCGAGCGGTTTGTGAACAGAATCAGCTTTTCAAGCACCATGTACAGATCGAGCACCATATACAGAACTCGCTTGAAACCGCAGTCTGACTCGTTCATCAGAGCAAAAAAAGAAACCCCTGCCTTGCCACCATTCGAGACGGCTGTAACAGGGGTTCATCAGACCTCAGTCTACATCAATGCTGATCAAGAATACAAACGGTTCTTATCTTTGGTAGGCAAACTACCACTGGCCGACCGTCGGTTCAGCCGCGCTCCGCCTTCTTTGCAACTTATAATTATTGACACCAACAATGTTATGACCTAACATAGGAAGCGCCTTTGCGACCGCAAGCCCCGGCGGCTTTTCGGTCGCTTTATTTTTTGCAATTGCTCTTAAAGTCATTTCCCACCCCCGGACGCTTCTGTACGTAGTTCTGGAATATCTTCCGAGCAGAATGCGCAATCCACTTCTACGAGGGGTATGATGCTTTCATCCAGGGTGAGACTTTCCGCAATCCCAATAATTCTTTTTTTCGCCTCGACGTCCTTGTCATTTACTGGAGGGCATGGTGGACGATATACGTTGCAAGTGGCCGCATTTCCCGACGAGGAATCTGCAAACCTCTTTGTTGAAGGCTTGATAAACGCCGGAGAGAGTCCGGCCCGCGAGAGGATTGAAATACCAGGCCGGGGAATGTGGATTCGCATACTCATCGGGTCATTCATATCCGCAAAGGATGCTCGCAGATACGGTGAGAGATTGCTCAACCGCGGAGTGATCAATGACTATTTTGTGAAAAGTAGCGCAATCCTCAGTAAGGGTGGGCGTGAGGTATCAAGCGAGCACAACTCCGAAAAAACGGTTTTGGGAAACATTCACTCAACCAATAAAGAGCGTATCAACCCGACGGGTAATGTGACTCCCCAATCCTACCATCAAAATTCAATCCATAGAGATGTTTTACTTCTATTTGCATCACTTCCGGCAATTGCGTCTGGAAATACGCTGCCGCTGGTCAACGACACGAGGATCAGGTTTGCTGATGCCCCGTTGTCTTTGCCTCAACCCCTCCCTAGACCGGACCCCGTTGGACTCGCGCTCGATATCGTCTCAGGGAAGAGGCCAAATCCGCCCACTCGCCGGATTCCCGAAGGTGGATTATGGATAAGTGGAGATGTCAGTGAAGTAATGGCTCGACTGCGGTGGATAGCCGGGGAGAGAGACTTTGATCTGCTGAAGGTTGACATGAGTGGCCGGGTATATATAGATGATGCGCTCCTTGCGGCTCAGGCCGGAGTGACCGGGGAGAAAAATGAAATTGCTCCACTGATGATTGCCGACTATCTCTCCTCAAATGAAGGACTCTTCCTCCTGCTCCAGATTTGCAGGAGCCATTATCGTTATCGTTTACATATTGGCCCGACAGCCCCGACTGCCGGGGGAGATGTCCCGGTGACAGGAAGTTTGAATCTTGACAATAATTTCGATAGCCGAATCAATCCATATCGGGGGGCGGGAGAGAAACTCGAAACCGAGAGGCCCCCAAAAGGATTTGATTCTCTGATTGCGTTGAGCCAGATCGCACAATGGTTCAATATGCGGACGATGCAGCGTGTCCCGGTCAGTCATATAATGTTTCATGAGCTTGCTGAGGCACTTGGAAAGGTCGATTATGGTCTTGAATATCTGGGGGCCGGCAATCTGCCCGGTGCGCACTTTGTAGCTATCGAGCGGGAGAAAAAATTGAAAGCTCAACGACCCCAGGGTGATGTGGTTCTCACTTTAGGGTCGAATCGCTTGTTGAGGTCAAGAGAAGAGATCAGACAGTTTTATGCAAAAAACGGCATATTCGTCGATGGTCAACGCTGAGTATTGGGATCCGGCCTGAAAATTACTCGAAAATAGCCCCGGCAAAGGGGTTGCTCGGTTTCCCGGGTGCGTCAATTTATCTGCCCGGGGGCTTTACAGTAGACTGCGGCGTATGTTAACTTTTTTGGGTTCAATTGGAAGAACGAAATTTATTTGTTTAGAGGAGATTGGCAAGAGTGGCTTTAGCGAAGGAAGCTAAGAGTGGAATAATAAGTGAGTATCGGACACATTCATCCGACACGGGGTCACCTGAGGTCCAGGTCGCTCTGCTCACGCAAAGGATTAACGGCCTCACCGAACACTTCAAGACACACGCGAAGGACAATCATTCTAGGCGAGGATTACTAAAACTGGTCAGCCAGCGGCGACGCTTGCTGGACTATCTGCGACACAAGGACGCCGCCCGTTATCGGGAAGTCATCAGTCGTCTGGGTTTAAGAAAATAGAGATCGAATCATTGAAAGGCCGGATCATTTTGAAGCCATGTGTTGTGGCCCGGCAAGATTTCGGCTCTCTGGCGCGCAACCGGATTTGTTATCTGAGGGATCGAATATCCGTCCTGTTGTCAGGTCTGGACAATAGCTCCGGCTCAAGCACGCGACCTTATTTTTCAGACAAAAACCATTTGCAGGGATGGCCACGGGAGGCGGTCGGCAAGAACGGCCGCATGCCGTGGCTTTTTCATTTGTGTGTATTACACCCCTATGCCCTACGGGCAAGAATTGCCTCCAATGGAGTCAAATCTTTTAGTTGCTACAATCGCGCGCCAAATTACCCGCTGCCAGAGACCTGCTCAGGTCGAATATAGCGGGTATACGCACATGCGCGCAGCGGAGAGAAGGAGAATGTTATGGAGTTGAAGGAATCAATACAGCTTGGAGGTTTAGAGTTTTCGATTGAAACAGGGAAGGTGGCCAAACAGGCCGATGGCGCTGTGCTAGTGCGATATGGAGATACACTTGTCCTGGTTGCGGCAGTTGGTGCTGCCCCACGCGAAAACCTCGATTTCTTCCCGCTCACGGTTGAATACCGCGAGTATGGATATGCGGCCGGGCGCATCCCCGGAAATTATTTTAGACGAGAAGGCCGTCCTTCCGAAAAAGAGACGTTGACCTCGCGTTTGATAGACAGGCCTATCCGCCCTCTATTCACCGAAGGCTACAGGGGCGATACGCAGATAATCGCCTTCGTTTTGTCGGCAGATGAGAATTTTGACCCTGATGTGCTCTCGATTACGGGGGCCTCTGCCGCCCTCTTCCTCTCGGATATACCATTTGAGACTCCCATAGCGGGAGTCAGGGTCGGACTGGTTGATGAGCGTTTCATCGTGAACCCAACCTATGATCAGATTCGCGCCTCATCTTTGAACTTGATAGTAGCGGGCTCGGAAGAAGCGATTGTTATGGTGGAGGCGGGCGCGCAGGAAATCTCGGAAGATGTAATGGTAGAGGCCTTGATGTTTGGCCATAACGAAATTAAGAAGATTTGCCGTCTGCAAAGAGAGATGTACGAAAAGCTTGGTATCGCCAAACGCGAAGTTATCAAGCCCCAAATAGATGAGGAGATGAAGGCCGAGCTTGAGAACAGTATTACCGAAGAGATGCGTGATGCGCTCGACACGGGTAAACACGGCAAGCTGAAAAGCTATTCTCTCCTCGATGAGTTGAAGGAAAAAACCGTTTCCGCCTACCCGGAAGATGAACCTGAAAAGCGCAAGATGGCGGGTACGATATTTAAGATAATCAAAGAGAGGGTCTTCCGGGATGACATACTTGAAAAACGTCATCGCCCCGATGGTCGCAGATTCAGCGAGATCAGGCCTATCTCGATTGACACAGGATGGCTTCCTCGGACACATGGATCGGCACTCTTCACACGTGGAGAAACGCAGGCCATAGTGACGGCGACCCTCGGCACAAGCGAAGACATGCAGTACATGGATGATCTTGAAAAAGGCGAGTTAAAGCGTCGCTTCTTGCTCCACTATAATTTCCCTCCTTTTTCCGTAGGTGAAACTGGCCGCATCGGTTCGTCGAGCAGGCGAGAAATCGGCCACGGGGCACTTGCCCGCCGGGCCATTGAGCCTGTACTTCCTTCCGATGATGAATGGCCATACACGATGCGCATAGTCTCGGATATTACCGAATCAAACGGCTCGAGCTCTATGGCGTCGGTTTGCGGCGGCATCCTGGCTATGATGGATGCGGGCGTGCCTCTGAAATCCATTGTCGCCGGTGTTGCGATGGGGCTTGTAATGGAGGGGAACAAATACGCCATCCTGACCGACATCGCAGGCGCAGAAGATCATTACGGAGACATGGATTTTAAGGTCACAGGGACGCGCCAGGGGATTACGGCGTTGCAGATGGACATCAAGGTAACAGGTGTCAACCCACAGATTCTGGCCGACGCTCTGCAACAGGCCCGCGACGGGCGCTTGTATATCCTTGAAAAGATGGAAGCTGCTCTTCCGGCTCCGCGTGAAGAGATCAGTCCGTATGCTCCGCGAATCCTTACCATTCAGATACCTGTTGATAAGATACGCGAAGTGATAGGGCCGGGTGGGAAGGTCATCCGTGGACTCGTCGAAAAGACAGGGTGCAAGATAGATGTAGAGGATACGGGCCGCATAAACATCGCTTCGTCAAACTTGAAAGCCGCGGAAGAAGCCAAACAGGCAATCGAGGAGATTACGGCTGTGCCGGAGGTGGGGAAAACCTATCTGGGCACGGTTCAAAGAATTGCCGATTTTGGCGCATTCGTAGAGATTTTGCCGGGAACCGATGGTCTGCTGCACGTTTCGGAGATTGCCGATTACAGGGTCAGAGATGTGAGAGATGAGCTGACCGAGGGACAACAATTACTGGTCAAAGTGATCAATGTTGACCCCTCGGGTAAGATTCGTCTGTCTCGCCGTGCAGTGCTTCGAGAGGAAAGAGGCGAGCCGGCAGAAGAACCGGACTCGAATGATCAGGGCAGAGATAATCAGGAAAGACGCGGACGCAATCCGGGAAACCGTGACCGACGCCCTGCTCGCAGCGGTAGAAGATAGCTTCTGCCTCGTTTCAAACTGTTCGCACAGGGAAGGGCAATCAATATTGAAATAATGATTCGATTGCCCTCCCTTTCTGAAATTAATCCTTATACTGATGGGCCTTGGTAGCGCCGGACCCCTCCTCACATCAGACTTCAACAAATCAAATTTTTCCGATAGCGATGAGAGAATTCGTGACTACCCTGCGCGCGGAACCCCGTGGGTTCCTGGCGGATCTCCTTGCAAAGTGCCTGGTAGTACTTCGCCATGCAACAGGAATCGAATGAGAAGAATCAAAACATCACTTATGAAGACAAGAAAAAGTATCACGACCCGGAAAATGCTGTTGTACTCTCTTTTGATATTTGCATGGAGCCAGCAGGGGCTACAGTTGATCGCCGTCCCGGTCGCTCGGGCGGGCCTTGCACCCGTAACTACCGAGGTGGGAAGTCTTGATGGGTTGACTCGGGCTCCAGTTCTTGGGGCCGACATGGCCTTTGCCGAATCTCCATTTCCGCTGATCAAGGCATGGCAGAACAAGGACGCGGGAAGAAAGATGGCCGATTCTTTGAGAGATGCGGGTGTTAGAAGTTTCAGGATAAGCTTCAGCGGGTTTTACAGCCCCGTAAGCCCAGATGCTACAGCGAGAGTCAAGGCCGAAAACCACCTTCCAAACGAATACCCCTGGTTTCCAATCGATGATGTTGCAAGATACACCTCCGCGTACGACTTTACAGTCGTGATAGGAATAAATGTTGAAGAGGGGCCTGATGTCGCCGAAAAAGTCATGCAGTCATTTATAAATCAAAAGGCTCTCGATAAAATTCTTGCCGTAGAACTGTCGAATGAACCCTGGCTAAACCCTCGACCCTGGCTACCCGAAGAGTACGCTGCAAAGGCGGCAGATGTGATCGAACGACTCACGCCTCTGGGTGTCCATTTCGCCCTCCCCCTCACTGTTGGCAAAGAGAGCAAGACCCCCACTCGACTATCTGATGATGTCTGGAATGAGCGTATGTTGAGAGCCCTTTCATCACGGATTGATTTGAAGAACAGGACCGATATTTACGGCGTGCTGCACCTCTACTCACGCGGTGTGAGCCGCAATGCCGTTGAGTATTTCAATCGTGTTGTGAAGCCATTTACTTCAAATATGCGTTACCTCGTGACTGAGTTCAATATCAAATCCAGCCTTGAAGGAAATCCGCATCTGACCAATGAGTATGCAATCGAATTCGCTCGCAGGGTTGCTGAGTTGATGGCTTCGCCTGAAATCGAAGCAATATACACACACGAGGTTCCGTATCATTCGATCATCTACTACGCCAACGCCAAGCGCCGGGCAACGGTAATCGGGCAGCGTGATCCCAGGTTGACCGGAGAGGCGCTTTCGGAAGGGTGGCATCTTACTCCGGCAGGGAAGGTATATCAGCTCTACTCGACACTCGCCTGGAACGGGTCGCCTGTTGAATTCCACGGTGGAAGCCAGAGCTATTGGATGGTGAAGGCAGAAGACGGACGAAACGTAATCACGCTGCTCAATACCGGCAGCCGCCCTTTGAACAAGAAGGTTAAACTCGACGGAAGGGAATTCAAATTGAGCGCGCCGGGGCGGTCTATCGTCTGTTTTGATGAAGACGCAAAGCAGATTGAGGCTTTAACACTACCCTATTAAAGATTGGAGAGCGAAAAAAACGACTCTTCACACATTTTCATTTGCGCCGTTCTCTTGCGGGTTGAATTAGATGTTATCGAGCGCATCCCCCGTTTGGTGAGGCTTGGAGGCGGGTTGTATCAGGTCGGGTTCAACGGCCTGACCAATGGCCCGACGACCGACAACGTAGTATTTTATTATGCACCAGAGGGCCTTGACCCCATCCTGCCAGCCAATCTTTTTTCCCTCTTCATAGGTCCGTCCGTTGTACGAGATGCCGACTTCGTAAATGCGGGCCTTCATCTTTGCAAGTTTCATTGTGATTTCCGGCTCGAATCCAAACCTGTTTTGCTCGAGCCTTATCGCCTGGATGATTTCGCGTCTGAAGACCTTGTAGCCGGTCTCCATATCCGTCAAATTCAGATTCGTAAACATATTCGAAATGAGTGTGAGCAGGCGATTACCAACCGAATGCCAAAAGAAAAGAACACGATGCTCTTTAGTCGTCAAAAAACGAGATCCAAAGACGACATCAGCCTTTTTCTCAATCAGGGGTTTTAGAAGTATAGGGTAATCAAGCGGATCGTATTCGAGGTCTGCATCCTGAACGATCACAAAATCGCCTGTTGCGTGCTTAAAACCCGTACGCAGCGCTGCACCCTTACCCAGATTCTTTGGCTGGAGGAAGATGTGGAGGTTGTCATACTCCTCAGAAAGACGGGCAAGACATTCACGGGTGCCGTCGGTCGAGCCGTCGTCTATTACCAGAATCTCTTTGGGTATTTCAACAGACTGGACCTTATGGATTACTTCGGCGATGGTGGCCGCCTCATTAAATACAGGTATGACAACTGAAATCATGGGTTGACCTTCTAGTTATACAAACAAGGAGCCAGGATGTGATCTTGCCAATTGGCACCAAATAGTAAACTTCACGCCTCGAATAAGTCAAGACCCTGTTGCAGATTTTCAAATACAACGGTTTCAAGGCAGGACCATCCAATTTTTAATCCGCTGACAGCCAGTATCAGAGAAATTAAAGGTGAGGTTTATTGAAAGGTAATTTGAAGACAGAAGGGCTCTGGTAATAATGCCAGCCAAATGATCGAAACTTGTAACTCAACTTGTCAAAGTGATAGAGTCAAAGTGTTTGAAAGAGATTCCAGATGCGGCATCTTTTTGTATCCGCAAAGAGGAAGGGAGAAAGAGTTTTGGCAAATCGAACAGCTACAATCGAGACATCCAAGGGGAAGATTACGCTTGAGCTATTTCTGGATAAAGCTCCGATCACGGCAGGGAACTTCGTGGACCTCGTGGAAAAGGGGTTCTATGATGGGTTGACATTCCACAGATATGAGCCGGGATTTGTCATTCAGGGTGGCGACCCGAAGGGGAACGGGACAGGAGGTTATGAAGATCCGGCAACCGGGCGGGAAAGACGGATCAAGCTTGAAATCTCGCCCGAACTAAAGCACGGCGAGGCCGGTGCGCTCGCTATGGCCAGGTCATCGGACCCCAATAGCGCCTCTTCTCAGTTTTACATAACACTTGGACCGGCAGCATTTCTCGACGGGAATTATGCCGTCTTTGGTCGCGTAACCGACGGCCTGGATGTTGTCAAACAGATTCGAGCCGGTGAGCGGATGACCCGAGTATCTATGAACGATTGACCGGCCTGCGTGAGCGGGCCACTGCCATCCGTAGTACGGGGAGGCTCACTTGCCTGCTCTAACCAGGCAAGCGGGCCTCGGATTTATCCCCTGGAAAGTGGTTTAGAGCAAAATCTTGGGGGGGGAGCGGTTCGCGCCAGCTTCGGTGCGCTCGAAGAAATCGTGGGTCTTTTCGATTTAAGATCAAAACTTTAGCACCACACGTCCGGTTATCTCTGACCGGCGCATGCGGTCGAATATATCATTTATATCATTTAGATCACCCGTCTCCACCCGGCATCGTATCTTTCCCGAAGCAGCCATCTCCAGGGTTTCTCGTAAATCGTCTCTGGTTCCGGTTGCCGACGAGCTTATAGTCATCTCGCGCATCATTATTGCCGGGAAGGAAAGGTCTTCGGCAGGCATCCCTACGACGACCAGCGCCCCGCCGGATCGAACTGAATAGAATGCCTTTTCATAAGCCGCCTTCGACGCTGATGTGACTACCACGACATGCGCTCCACCCATGCGCCGAAACTCTTTGACGATATCATTGGTTAAAGCATTCATAGTCTGGTCTGCGCCGAGCGAGCGTGCGAGTTCCAGTTTCTCTTCCGAAATATCAACCGCGATGACCTGAGCATCAAAGGCTTTGGCCACTTGTACCGCGAGATGGCCAAGCCCGCCAATGCCAAATACTGCGAGGCTTTGCCCGGGGCGTATTCCTGAATTTTTTACCGCCCGGTAAACGGTGACTCCAGCGCAAAACAGGGGAGCGGCCTCGATGGAATCAAGTAACGATGGAACCTTCAATGCGTGACTTGCCTTCGCCTTGATATATTCGGCATAGCCTCCGTCAACCGTCGCCCCTGTTATCATCTGCTTGCGGCAGAGGTTTTCTCTTCCTTCGAGGCAAAGCTCGCACTCCCCGCAAGTCCAGTATACCCAGGCGACGCCGACTCTATCTCCCTTCTGAATCTCTTTCACATCTTCGCCTCTTTCGACTACCTCGCCTATGATCTCATGGCCGGGAATCAGCGGGTGCTTTATGATCTTGTACAGAGATTTCCAGTCTCCTTCGGCAAGATGAAGATCGGAATGACATACGCCGCAGGCTTCGACCCTTATAAGCACCTCATCGCTATCCGGTGTAGGAACATCCACATCTTCGATCTGTAACGGTTTACCGTATTCGTGTACGATTGCTGCCTTCATTTGATGACTCCTCTCGCGCCTGTTTTGATCCTCAACGACAGAGAACCAATTCTTGTGGCCTATTAAACATCAGGGCCAAGATTATAAGCGGCTGCCGAGGGATAAAGAAAGGTTGGAGTGTTACTGCCTGCCGGACTTCGATGTTTGTCGCTCGTCGTGTAGAATGAATTTGAATGTTTGTGCTTGGTATAGAAAGCTCTTGCGATGAGACCGCCGCCGCCGTCATTGAGGAGGGGAGGTTTATCCGATCAAATATCATCTCCTCCCAAATCAAGACACACGCTCCTTTTGGAGGAGTCGTGCCGGAGCTGGCTTCACGTGAGCACCTGGATCAGATCGGTTCGGTCGTAGAGGCAGCACTCAATGAAGCACATATATCACTCGAAGAGATAGGCGGGATAGCAGTGACAAGAGGCCCCGGTCTGATTGGGTCGCTTCTTGTGGGGCTGAGTTTCGCCAAGTCACTCTCTCTAGTTTCCGGGAAACCACTGGTCGGGATAAATCATATCGAGGGGCACATTTATTCCGTGGTCTTCGAAAATCCCCCGGTTGAGTATCCTGCCGTCGCGCTTGTGGTTTCAGGCGGCCACACCACCCTGTTTCTTATTCCCGAGCAGGAGAGCTACGCCGTCATTGGGAGGACTCGCGATGATGCAGCGGGTGAAGCCTATGACAAGGTTTCAAAACTCCTGGGTCTGGGGTATCCGGGAGGGCCTGTGATTGACAGGCTGGCGGGGCTTGGTGATCCGTCAGGGGCTGAACTCGTATTCACAATACCGAGGATGGACCCGCCAAGTCTGGATTTTAGCTTCAGCGGATTAAAGACATCCGTCCTGCGGTTTGTGAGAGAGCAGGGAATAAAGCCCGTCGAAGACGCAAACGATCCGGGGCGTCTTGTGCTGGACCTTGCCGCCAGTTTTCAGGATAAGGTGATCAGATCTCTGATGATGCGACTCAAGGAAGCGAGCCTGCGTTATCGCCCGCGTACTATTATCCTGGCTGGTGGAGTGGCATGTAATAGCGCCCTGCGGGCCGAGGTGAAGGCAGCAGATCTGGGTGCGCCCGTCTATTACCCCGGTGTGGTTCTGACCACGGATAACGCGGCGATGATAGCGGCGGCCGGCTACCCAAAACTCGTCCGAGGCGAGAATCACGGTTTTGGGTTGACGGGCATGCCCTCACTAAAGCTTGGAACCTTCTCTCTCGAAGATTACCCGATTCCAGGCAAAGCACTTTCGAATGCTTGAGGACTATAACCACATTTAATGCCGGACGATGACATGATATTTATGGAGAGAGCGCTGGAACTTGCCCGGCTCGGGAGAGGGCTTGTCAGCCCTAACCCTATGGTGGGAGCAGTGCTTGTCAAAGACGGTCAGGTGATAGGGGAAGGTTTCCATCTATATGCAAACCTCAAACACGCCGAGACGGTTGCTATCGAAATGGCGGGTGAGAAGGCACAGGGGGCAACACTCTATTGCTGTCTCGAACCCTGTTCACATCAGGGCCGGACTCCTCCCTGTACGGATGCCCTCATACGCGCAGGCATCTCGCGGGCTGTGATCGCCATCCCGGACCCAAACCCGCGTGTAAATGGTCAGGGTATAAAACGATTGAGAGAGGCAAGCATCAGAGTTGATCTTGGACTATGCGCGCTCGAAGCTCTCAGGCTCAACGAATGCTATCTTACATTCATAAAAACCGGGCGGGCTTTTCTTCACTCTGTCATCTGTTTCGACAGACAGGCCTCCGCTGCGCTGGAAGATTGGAACCCCTCAAATCAACTCCTCGACCTGACCGATGATTATGACGCATTGATGTTGAACACAACATCAGCGATTAGCCCCCTCTTTCTTGAGAGGGCGTTAAGGCATAAGCGCCAGAGGCGTCCGATCCTCATCGGTTCGATGGAAGCGATCAAACAAGCCGGAGCCTTCAATCTAAACCATCAAGTGTCGGATAAATCTCTCATACTTCTGACACACGACAACAAAACCCTGCCTGTCGAATCCGAGTTTTCAACAATCGCCTTTGCGCTTGCGAAATTTGATGTAACAGGCTGTCTTGTGCTTTTTGATCCCGTTGACACATCGCTTGATCGCGATCTCTCACGGTTCGATAAAGTAACGTTTGTGATCTCCACAGAGGCGCGCGCAAGACTCGATGCCTCCATCTCAAAATGCGGATTTGATTTTGAAACTACTGATCTGAACGTGTCACCATCTGGCGGCAGGATTGAAGTAACCGGCTATCTTCGAAAGGCCGAACCGGAAGCGATTTGATTAGAGCGAGAAAAAGCCTGGGGCAGAATTTTCTGACTGACGAGCGAATCGTAGGTCGAATCATCGAGACTGTATCTCCGAGAACAAACGACATCATCATCGAGATTGGGCCTGGTCAGGGCGCGCTTACGCAAAAGCTAGTAACGCGCTGCGGGTATCTCGTCGCCATCGAGATCGACGAAAGATTGATCGAGCATCTTCGCGAGATTATCGCAGACTCAAACATCGGTTTGAATATAGATTTGATCAGGGCCGATGCTCTCGAAATCGAATGGCGAGAGGTGATCTCTGATGCGTTGCTCCGTTATAAGCAACGGTTGAGTGATAAAGAAGAAGAACCGCGTGTGCGCGTTGTCGCTAACCTTCCTTATTATATCTCGACACCGATTCTGGAAAGGCTTCTTGGGGCACACGACGATATTTTCGATATGACCTTGATGCTTCAAAGGGAGGTTGTAGATCGGATCATCAGTGAGCCGGGGAGTCGCGACTACGGCTACATGTCAGTCTTCGTTCAATTTTACTGCGAAGCGAGCAAGCTATTTGATGTCCCTCCTTCGGCTTTCAAACCCGTGCCCGGGGTCTGGTCCTCGGTGCTCAGGCTGACGCTCCGCAATGAACCCGTTCTCAAATTGGAGGATCATCAGCATTTTTTTCAACTCGTAGGAGCTGCTTTTGCACAAAGAAGGAAGACGATCCAGAACAACCTGAAAGCCTCGGCTTCGAGGTTGGGAATCAGGCAGGGGATAGAAGAATCGCTCACCGGGTCAGGAATTGATCCGCGCCGTCGAGCCGAAACTTTGTCGCTGGAAGAGTTCGGAGCCCTGTACCATGCTCTCTTTGATAATGAGAATACAGGTTCAGTCAATGACGCTTGACTGCTATAATCAATCATTGCGGTCCTCACGGGACCATCTCTGATAGAGAATAAATATGGAATCAGACAAACTGGAGATAATACCGCTTGGTGGGGTAGGCCAATTTGGTATGAATATGATGGCCATACGCTACGGCGGCACGTCGATCATTCTTGACGCGGGGATGGGATTTCCCGAAGAAGATATGCCCGGTGTTGACATCGTCATACCTGATTTTTCTTTTATTGAAGAATACATTGATGAAATTTCGGCTATCATTTTGACCCACGGCCACGAGGACCATATAGGCGCGGTCCCTTTTCTGTTGAAAGCCGTTGACGTCCCTGTTTACGGGACACATCTCACTCTTGCCTTTCTCGGAAACAAACTGGTTGAACACGGGTTATCCGATATAGCCGAACTTCATTCAATAGAGCCGGGGGATACGGTCAGTGTCGGAGATTTCGAAATCGAATGGATTCACGTCTCGCACAGCCTCACATCCTGCACGGCCGTGGCCATTACAACGCCGGTTGGAATAGTGATACATTCGGGAGATTTCAAGGTAGACGATACACCCGTTGTCGGGCCATCCATAGATCTGAAGCGATTATCCGAATACGGCGATAACGGAGTTCTTGCGCTTCTCGCAGATTCGACAAACGCGGAGCGTCCCGGACGCACGCTTTCCGAGCGCGCTGTAATCCCGGCGTTTGAAACTATTTTTGAAGAAGCGACCGGGCGCATCATCGTGAGTTGCTTTACATCGTCGGTCCATCGAATACAGATAGTTCTGGATCTGGCTCAGGAGTTCGGGCGCAATGTTGCGTTGCTGGGTCGGAGCATGCTGAGAAATGTCGAGACTGCCGATAGTCTTCGACAACTCGATGTGCCGGACGGCATCTTTGTCACACCCGCTCAGGCCCGGCAGATGGATGATGACCAGCTTGTGCTGCTTGCCAGCGGATGCCAGGGTGAGCCGAGGTCCGCGATGGCAAGACTCGCAACCGACCAGCACAAGAATCTTTCAGTCGGGGAAGGCGATCTTGTGGTCTTATCTGCCCGAAATATACCTGGCAACGAGCGATCAATTTCCCGGCTCATCTCACATTGTTACAAGAAGAGCGCCCGCGTGATTGACAGCTCTGTCGCGCGAATACATTGTTCGGGGCATGGGAGTCAGGAAGATCTGAAGATACTGATCGAAGCCGTAAGGCCGAAATTTCTTGTTCCAATCCACGGCGAGTACCGGCAGCTCTATCGCCACAGGGAATGGGCGAGCACACTCGGTATAGTTGAGCCCCGAAATATCATCATCATAGAAAACGGCGATGTGCTTGAACTCGATGAGACCTCCGCACGGGTTACGGCCAAGGAATTTGTTGGCCGGACATTGATAGACGGCACATACGGTGAAGTCGAAGACATGGTTATTCGTGACCGAAAGCACCTGTCCTATGATGGGATCGTGGTTCCGATAGTAGCAATAAATCCTACATCAGGCGAAATCGAATCCGACCCTGAAATTGTGACTCGTGGTTTCATACACGAAGAAGACCCCACCGGCCTGCTTGAAGAGCTCAAGCAACTTATCGAAGAGACTATCAATACGGCGAGTCACGAAGAGCGAATCGATTGGGCGGTTATCAAGGAGAAGATAAGAGTCGCGCTGAAGCGATATATACAAAAGAATACAGGCCGCCGCCCTATGATCATTCCTGTTGTTATCGAGGTTTGACCTGGGCAGGAAATCACCGCTTCATTCTCGCATGGTAAGTTCCCTCGAACCGCCTATTTTGTCTTTGCCTTCCTTCTTAAATCGAACGTGTTGAGGAATACGATCAATTTTATCCTGTGCGGCCCAGAACCGATTAAACAGAGACACCCCTCGATTTCGAATCGCCTCTGATTCGACTCTCTTTATCCACTCCTGTAGAACCTCCCGATGTTCATTCCAGGCGGATTCAACAAATGCTTGCTCCGGCATGGTATACCTGTCTTTAAGGATACTTACTTCGAGGCTGGCCCTTTCAGCTTCAATAAAAGGCTTGAGTCGCTGATAATCGCGAACTATCAGGCGATGCAATCGCTCGTGACGCCAGAACAGGCTATCGGGATCATACCCGTCCGAGGGCCTCGGACCCGAAGAAAAGACCTCGCCCCCGAGTCTTACCGGCTTAAAGATGCTCAAACACGGTGAAGATGTGCCTGTAAGCCAGGAGGCCGAGCCGTCCGAGGAAAGCCGACTGATCATGGAACCCGTAGTCTGGCCGGAGGTCCTGGCAGGCCACCAGGAGGCGTGCGAACAGGGCATCTGCATTCTCCATCCTCTTGCGGGAGGAGTGCCGGAGTGGTCACGAAGGGCGGCGATAAAGTCATCCCGACCTATGAGGGCTTTCCCCGAAGTTAGCTTCTTCAAAGTGCAATAGCTTCTTTTAGCAGCGCCACTCAGCGCCTTGTAAAAAGGGTCGCCAAAGCATCGGGCAAAGTCAAAGTCTTCGGTTGATTTGCACCAGTTTCGGCTACGCGCGAACGGGTATGCATTGGGCGAAATCATATCGAAGTTTTTGCCGATTGATAACGCGTTTGATATTGTTCGAACCCCGATTACTCGCTCGGCTGCCCAGAATCTGTCTGCGGTTTCAAGGACCCATGCCTCTTTAGGGTCGGCTATGATGTAAGAATTGTGGTATCGAAATCCTTTGGGGCGAAACCCGCAACTCCCACCCTGACCGTGTTCACCAAGCAATCGTGTTATTGTTGTGAGTGCTTCCTGAGCGGAGGTGGCGCGCTCAAGCGCGAGACGCAACAGGTCCATCCCCGTTAGACCCGACTTTGCCACTGGCAATCGCGTGAAAACGGCTTCGTTCCCGATAGCTACGCCGTGCTCGTTTACCCCCATCTCAGCGCCCCACATCCAGAAGGGGCGACTGAGTAAAACCTCATTTGTTTCCTTGACCTGATCAATTTCAATATGAGTGCAGCGAAGCGGTTCAGCGCCTCTGTTTGTAACTCGCGGGAGATGATCAACAACCTGGGCCTCGCCCGGCTCACGGTCGCTGTTCTTTCCAAACCAGACCGCACCGTCAGTAGTGACCTCACCTGTTGCGACCATCGTATCGCACATTCAATTCGCCTTTCAAAAGATCATGTAACGCCTAAATCTGTGGCGAGTTGTTAGGCGTCACAGGTGACCTTCTATTCCTTAAATAAATTTCATTCCTACGGCGTGAATGGCATAGATCGTTATTGCCACCAGCCCAAAGATGAGCGCTCCCAGCGCGCCAAGAAGTATGAATAACCACGCCCAGTCGCTCCAGCTTGATCGTCTATCGCCGGAGCCATATTTGTTCAGGAGCTTCATGTTCATCGTATTGGCCTTCCAGGCGAAATCAAAAATGTCCCCGATGACAGGAATACTGCCCAGGGCGTAATCGACTCCGATATTGAAAACCATTCGAGCTATGACTCCTTTTGGCAGGCCGTATCGTATCGAAGCAATCACAATGTAAACGGACATCAAAGCAGTTATAGAGTCCCCGGCAAAAGGGGCGATAAATCCGATTATTGGATCAAGCCCGATTCTGATGTTTGTACCGGGGATTCTTATCGCCTGATCAAGGATATTGCTAATCCTGTCCAGACCCTTGTCAACAGGTTCGATTCTTTCTTCGATGGTAATCTGTGCCTCCTGGTCCTTGAGCGCCACTTCCGACTCTGACATTCTAACAGTGAGATTGAAGGAGGGAAAACTCGGTAGGTATAAAGTCAACCGAAAAAAATCGCGAGCGGGAATTTTTCCCGCTCGCGGGGATCAGACAACTCCGGCCTGATCCATGCAGTCTAGCGACAGACTATTCAATATCAATTGCACCAAGCGATGATACGCTGACAGTGCGTGATTTCCTGGTATTGCTGATTATGATCTTTGGTTCCTCAGAACCTTTTACGAGCCTGCCCGTACGCGAAAAGGTTATGCTCGTATCTTCTGAAAGAGTAATGCCTGTGGGCAAATCTTCCGCTTCAATGCTGTCAAGCCTTCCATTGCAGTTGTGATCCAGGCCATATCGCCCCTTTACGCTGTCGAATAGCACTGTGTAGCTCTGATTCTGTCCAAGAGCCAGTTCTCTGGCAACGCCAAGCTTTTCAGCCACAACCCTCGTAGTCCAGTTGAGTTTATATAGTTCGTATCCAATCTTTAAGAGGTGAAGCCCGATCGAGCACACGATCAAGGTAACCAGAACTCCTACTATGACCTCCATAATGCCGAGGCCGTTCTGATTTCGAGTATGATCCTTTGGCTCGAATAGATCTCGCAATTTATCCTCCAGTCAGGGAGCAGGCCGAAAAGAAACACCCCTATTAAAGCAAGTCCCCTGCCAATATTGATGAGAAAATATAAACCTCCTGATCATAAGAGTTGTAACGAAAGGATGGAATTACAAAAACTTGAGGGGGATAGATTCTGTTACTTTCATCTACGGCCTGTTACTGAACTTCCACAGTGTTTTGGATGTGCGACAGGGGGAGTTTACAAGAAAAGATCGTTCCATTGCCGTCGCTTCGTTCTATTGAAACACTTCCTCCGTGTGCTATGAAAACTTTTTGAACGATAGCCAGGCCAATCCCGTAACCTCGAGACTTTGTTGTATAAAAGGGGATAAATATCCTCGTTAAATCCTGAGGCGAGATACCGCTACCCGTATCACTCACGCGGATGTGCGCAAATCTCCGCCCGATGCCTTTATCAGTCGAACCGCTTATCTCGATCAATTTGTCTGCCGATTGAGTGTCTATGGCCTCGGCCGCATTCCTGACTAGATTAACGAAAGCGCGCCTCAAAAGAGATTCATCACCCGGTATACTGGCGAATTCACCAGTCAATCTCAGTTTGATACCAGCCTCCTCGAGTATTGGGAGTGTCTCGGCCACCGACTCCCGGATTATCTCTTCCAGGCTGACCTGATCAAGGTTCAATTGTTGTGGTTTCGCGAAGTTTAGAAAATCTGTAACAAGTCTTCCAAGAAGTCTGACTTCATTCAGCGTGGCGTCGAGAGTTCTGGTTGAGACCGCCACCGATTGATCGGAAACAGTTTGAGCCTGAATCAACTGGACATATCCTTGAATAGTGGCGAGCGAATTCTTGAACTCGTGGGCGAGGCCGGCTGCCATCTCTCCAAGATTTGCAAGGTTTTCCTGGGCCTTCATTCGCTCGCGCAACTCAATGACCTCAGTCAGATCGGTCATAAGACAGAGCGCGCCTTCTACAGATTGTTGTCCGTAGGCAATAGGAGAAATACTTAGCCCAAGATGGCGGATCCGACCGTCGGGGTCCGTAATCTCCGCTTCACCTCGACGGAAAGATGTTCCCTCGTCCAGGCACTGCGAAATCATCTCGATCATACGAGGCGCGGCCCTGAAGAAGGCGTGATAGTCAACTGAAAGCGACCGCAGCGCGCCACTGCCTGTCTCCTTGTTATATCTAACTCCAAGGACGGAAGTGACACCGAATATTTCGCTTGCCTGCATATTTACCGAAGTGACAAGCCCTCGCGCGTCAATTGCAACAAGACCGCTCGGGATATTTGCTACAAGGCGCTCGCTGAATTTCTCGCTTCGGTCGGCTCGATTTCTTTCCAGAGCGTGCAGGCGCTCAAGCTCCTGTTCTTTGTCGTGCAACTGCTCGATCAATGCCTGAAAAGTCTCTACGACAAATTCACCTTCGCTCATTGTCGAGGTCGCCAGCACGGGACTGCCTCGCGCGGCTTCTACCATCCGATGATAGGGCCTAAGCAGCCATCGAATCATGAGCAACACAAGCCCTATGGCAAGAACGAGGGCTACGATCTGGTAGCTTGCTACATAGAATATAACCGGGGATGTATCATCATCAGACCGGCGAGCCAGCACCAGCACACGTCCGCCTGCCACTGATGTCTCCACAATGTCGGTGCCGTTTTCCTGTCGGGATGCGGTGGGAGGACTGGAATATCTGTTAGCCGTGGACCCGTCGCGGTCGGGTGTCGGAGACAAGGAATAAGATTTTATTTCGGGTGCATGGTCAATTGTGGAGACTTTGGCGATCAATTCGCCATTTTCTGAAAAGAGCGCTGCCGCACCCTCAAAACCGATGCGATGGAGGAAGTCTAATAGCAGCACTTCGGGTCGATCCACCTGATTTGCGCCAAGTAGAGTGGATAAGAGCGAGGCTTCTAACTCGACCCGTTTCAGACGTTCATTTATCAGGTCTTGCCTTGCCTGAGAATAAAGCGCCAGACTCAGCCCAATGGTGAGCAGCAACGCGAGGACGAAGAAAGCCATCGCGAGTCGAGCTTTGTTTTCATTCCCACCCAGCCTCATCGTCCGGTTTCTCAATCTCCGAAAATGTCCCTGAAGGTCAAAAGTAGTTCGGGGCGATTGGTCTTTATCTTGCCTGTCATGAAATCCATAATCGTAGGGGTGTAATCGCCTCGGACGGTCTTGTCGAACATCTCTCTGGATGTTTTGAGGAAACAATCCGCCTCGTCGGTGGTTTTCCCCTCGATCACCTGACACGACTCCGGCCCCACCGATACGCTCCATTTCTCTTCGTCAATCGAGAAATAATAGATAAGAGGTCTGTCGGTCTTTCCGCTTCGAAATCTTTGCGGTAACCCTGAAAACAATTCTTTAATATCAGTCGGGTATTTTCCCACCTGTCTGGTGCTCCTTCCAAATGAGGTCAAATCTCAATCAATCCCCTATGCTGATTTTGCACCCTGAGTCCCGGCGTACTCCAAATCCTGGACCGTCGCTCGCTCACCTGCATGATCGGACGCCCTGACTGTCAGGGTTTGGTCCGTATAAAAAGAGAGTCGCCCTGTTTTGCTGTATTTGACCGGAACCGCGTACACTCGGAAAGTGTTGCCGATCAGCTCAAGCGACACCTTGTAGCCCTGACTATGGGGGACAGCGATTTTTGAAAAATCTATTACACCCGACCCTCTTAAAACGGCCTCTTCAATCTGGCCCTTTATCAACCGAGCATAGTTCCAGAGAGTTATCGCAATATTGTACTCATTATCGGCCATTTTTACGGCTTGAGCTTCCTTGTTCCGTTTATACAGATGCAAAGCTATCGCTACAATAAATACCGCTGTCAGCGTGATCAGAATGACAGACATCTATAAATCCAACCTGAGAATTATATTCAATCCGGCTCGAAGCCATACGCCTTGTGAGGAGGAAGCAACCAGAGAGGTCCCCACAACGGGTTAAATTCTGAGGGGGTCCTCGAAACCGATATTATACATGACTATTGTTGAAATCAACCCGGTCTATATCGCTTCAATCTGTTCCTGGGTTGTGGCGAATCAATATCAGATGAAGTCCGGCATCTTTTGAGCTACTAAAACCTTATCGCCATATTGCAATACGAATTCATCTTCATCAGGTGTCGATTTCGATGTGATTCGGAAGACGATACCATAGGACTCCTTCTCTAGAAGGGGCTCCTGTTCAACTAGGACCAGGATTTCATCTCCCGGCTCAAGGTCCATGGTATCCACAGGGAATATATAATATTGGCTCCGCTTATCAAGCTCGACAGATTGAGATGTGCTAGCCTCAATACCTTTGAATTCCCTAATTATCGGCTTTTCCATTTCATCACTCTATCCCAAATCGGCCTGATTCACAAATCCCGCATTGAGGCACAGTAAGACAATTTCTTATGAGAGAATGTGCGTGTTAAAATCAAATGTGAGTTAACTGATCCTCACAGAAAAATCACCAGTTGACAGCGAGCAGAGAACCTATGCTGATTTCCAGAGTTGAGCTTGAAAACATAAAGAGCTATGAGACGGGCGACTTCGAGTTTAGTCCGGGTGTGACAGCGATTAGCGGCCCGAACGGAGCAGGGAAAACGACCATCCTTGAGGCCATCGCCTGGGCGTTGTTTGACCACCTGCCATATAAGAAAGAGGATTTCCTCCGCCGAGGCGCAAAAAAAGGGGCGGTCCGTGTTACCTTCGTCTCTTCCATCGACGGCAGGGAATATACTGTCTATCGTGACACAGGCTCGGGATATTATATCTATGACCCCATTACAAAGATGAGGCTTGTTGAACAAAAGAGTCAGGTAAGTGGCTGGATCAAACAACATCTCGGCGTGGAGCCGGGGGTGGATCTGAAATCTCTCTTCACCTCTACAATAGGAGTTCCACAGGGTACCTTTGCGGTGGATTTCGCCGATCAACCGGCTCGGAGAAAGGTCAGCTTCGACAAGGTGCTGAGAGTCGATGAATATCAACGATCCTCAGAGGACTTGCGTTCGATTGTCAGATTGGTTGAGACCAGAGAATACGAGACGCGGGAAGAGATTGCGCGAGTCGAAGTGGAGTTGGCCGCTCTGGAGGGGCTGGTCTCCGAAAATGTTCGGTTCGAATCCTTGAGAACGCAACTCGAGACCGACCTGGCCGTAGCTGAATCACAACGCGAGATGATTCGCGCGGACCTCTTCACCCAGGATCAGTTGAAAAAAGATATCGAGCGGCTGACAGGTGAATTCTCAGCCCTCTCATCTCGTCTCGAGGAGATAGCCGCACGTCGGGAAAATCTCCGCAAGGATGTGGATAGGGCAAGACGTGCGCAGGAAGCCGTAGAAGCCTCCACATCCGGTTATGAGTCTTATAATGATTCTACCAGACGAATTACAGAGCTTGAGCCCAGATTAAGAGAAAGAGACATAATCAAGAAAGAGCTTAGCGAGAAGGAACGCGAGGGCTATCAGATTGAAGCATCACTTCAGGGGACGAGGGATAACCTCAAGCAAATAGAGGCTGATAAGACCGAGATTGAGAGATTGCGGCCGTTGATAGGCGAGCAGGAGCGGCTCGAAACACGACGGAGCGATGTCCAAAAGCTATTAGGCCATCTCGGGGCCCTTGAGGAGAGGTATCAGGCCGGGGAGAAGGAATTGCAGACCTTGAGGAAAGAATTTGCCGGAATCTCCAGACAGATTGATGAGGCGGAGAAGCTCAGGGAGTCTGCCGAAAGCGTCCCCCTGCTTGAGAAGAAGCGTGTGTCCTCAGAAGTTGAACTTAGAGAAATGCGAGTGGCACTCGAAAGGCTTGGCGAGCGGAAGCGGGAATACAACCGGTTGAGGGATGTCATCTCACGATTTGAGGGAGAAATCCACACACTGGAAAGAGAGATTGATCTGGGTGGAGATGCGGAGAAGCAGGCTGAAAAGCTTCCTCAGCTTGAAGCTGATAGCCAGACCGTTACAGAAGAGGTGGCGGCGGTAAAGGAAATTATTAAAAGAGAAAAAGAGATTCTCTCGCAGGTAAAAGATGGTCTTTGCCCGCTACTGGCCCAGCGTTGCCTCAATATGAGAGAAGGGGAGGGGTTGGATCAGTACTTTAAAGTCCAGGTTGGTTCCGCGCTTGACCGGCTTGCCGCTATTGAAGTTAAAAAGAAGGCGGTCTTAAGCCAGCTTGCTGAAGCCAGAAAGGCTCTCAAAATAGCATCGGCCCTTGATTCAAAGCGCGTTCAATTGGGACGCATTCGGGAAGATCTGGAAATAAATCGCAGGGATGCTGCACGCATAGAGGGTGAGATAAAGGATTCGAAGGTTTCCGAAGGGATCGTCGGCAAACTTGAAGAGGCACTCAATCTGGTAAATGACCAGTTGATTCAGGCTCAAGAAGCGAGGGGTAAGTATGAAGCCGTAGGCCCTCTGCGTGAACGGTTGGATCGATTAAAGATCGAAGGCACGGAGAGACGAAACGCGCAGACCGAGATAAAAGCCCGTATAGATTCTCATAGCGGCCTTACTACCGAAATGGTTACTCTTGAGGTTGAACTCAGAAAGCTCGATGATCCGCGAGGGCGGGTTCGAATGCTAAACCATGCTATTGAAAAGGAGAAGGAAGTTCGTAGCCTGCTCGAAGACTATGAAAACAAGTCCCGCAGTCTTGAGTTAATCGTCACAGAATTAAAGGGGAGAATAGAGGAGTTTCAGGGGCTGGACGACGCCATTTTCAGCGAGCGGGAGAGACGCGCAGCATCCGAGAGGGATTACCTCACTTATATCGAAAATCAACCGATATCTGCCCTCTTGATACCCCGAGAGGCCGAACTAGCTGAGGTAGACGAAAAGCTGGAAACATTTCGGGCGGAATTGGAAAAAGTTAATGAAGAGTTGGAACTTAAGAGATCAAAATACAACTACGAAAAGCATTTAGCCCTGGCAGTTGATCTTGAACAATTGATAAACCGGGTCGCCTCTATCTCGACAGAGTTGAAGTCGGTTCTCAGCAGGCTAGAGGAATTAAAGATTGAAATCGACCGGCTCAAAGAAGTCAGGGATCGCATGGAATCGTTGCTCGTTCGCAGTGAGCAAAGTAAACAATTGCTCTCGATTTCAGAATTCATCCGTGACATCTTGCGAAAAGCCGGCCCCTTTATCACCGAGGCCCATCTCCAATCTATTTCAATCGAGGCCAATCAACTCTATAGGGAAATTACCGGCAATCCTATGGTATCACTAAGATGGGACATGGGATACGAAGTCGTGCAGGAAGAGGACGGCCATGAGCGTTCATTTGCAAGTCTTTCAGGTGGTGAGCAGATGGCCGCAGCGCTGTCTATCCGTCTTGCATTGTTAAAGGAATTATCAGATATGCGGGTTGCTTTCTTTGATGAGCCGACGACGAATATGGATGAGGAACGCCGGAGGAATCTGGCTCAGCAGATAGGCCGGATAAAGGATTTCGACCAGCTATTTGTCATCAGCCACGATGATGCTTTTGAAGGGTTTACAGATCGAGTAGTCTCAGTAAGAGGCACGAGTGACGGGGCTTGAATATGCCCAAACAATACTTGGATAAGCTAAACCTCAGCTCACGCATAATACCGATCAAGGCAGAATCGCTTGTCAGAAATGTCTTGCTTGTAGGGTTTGTATTCTTGCTAATTCTGATTGGAGGGCTGGGGTTTTGGAGCCAGCACGCGCTCCTTACTGTAGAAGAAGATATCTCTGAATTTCATCAGGTAGAGGCTAACCATAGAATTCTCGTTCTGGAAACCAACGAAATCATTCGTTTGATTATGACGGAAGCCCGCGAGCCGCTTGCAAAAGGCGACAAGAGCCTTTTGGGCGGGGTGCAGAACCGACGGTTGAAAGACTTGAAACGGGACCTCGATTCCCAGTTCGAATCCGCATCAAAGTCGAGCCTCTCTGAAACTCAGGAATGGAAAGACCTTTTAGCCTCATTCTCTGAATATTGGGATGGTGTCTCAGGCGACCGCTCGGATATATGGGTGAATGCGCGACTGGGATTGATCCAGGCGATGAAGAATCTTGAAACACTTGTCTCAACCGAACGTCAGCTTAATGATGAAAGGTCGGAGCTTTTAAGTCACAATGCGCGCAAAAAGATACGGCTCGCGACAATTGCCATTCTAATAGTGGGTGGTGTAATTGCTGCCTTAACATTTTATGAAATTCGACGGACTCTCAATAATCTTGGAGTTGCTTATAAACAGAGTTCAGAGGCCAGAGATTATCTTCAATCTCTCTTTGATAGTTTGATCTCTGGAGTTGTAGTGGTGGGGCAAGACGGCAGAATTGAGGTTGTAAGCGCATCGTTTCGAAGTGTGCCCGGGATAGATTCTGCCGATCTGGTTGGCCAGAGCTATACAAGATTGTTCAAGGAGAAAAACTCCTGGAATGAGCAAATCGCCGCAGATCTTGAGGAGAAACCACAATTCAGCCGCTATCTTGGTAGGGCAGTGATAGGAGGGTTACTCTTTGATGTCTCTTCATCGCCTTTGATGATCAGTGAAGAGTCAAGAGGGCTGATCCTGGTCTTTGTTGACATTACATCGGCTGAACAGGCGCAGGAAGAACTCCGACGAAATCGCGCGTTGACGGCAGTCGGGCAGATGACCGCGCAAATCGCGCACGAGGTGAAAAACCCGCTTGGAAGCATCAAGTTTGCCACCGAGGTCCTCAAACGTAAAATATCTTTAAATGGAAACGAGATCGGTGAAACGATTGAAGTTATTGAACGGAGCGTCAATCATCTGACTGAAATTGTTTCGGAGCTATCGGAGTTTGCAAGGCCAAAACAGATGCACAGGTCTGAGGTAAACGTAAATCGCCTGCTCGAAGATATGATGCCTATGCTTGCTGACCGGTTGAACGCCAAGGGAATTGTGATCGAAAAGGAATTCCGCCCGGATATTCAAGACGGTCTTTATGACGCCACCGAATTGAGAAAACTATTTTTGAATCTGATAATAAATGCTATCGATGCCAGTAATGAAGGAAGTAAGATCGAGGTGAAGACAATGTCTGAGGAAGGGAACTCGATAAGAGTTGATGTAATAGATCACGGGACCGGGATGGACCCGGAAACGCTCAGGCGGCTGTTCGAACCTTTTTACACAACAAAGCAAAAGGGGACAGGGCTGGGCATGGCGATCTCAAAGAAGATCGCTGAGATGCATCGGGGGGATCTGGTTATAAAGAGCAACCCCGGTGAGGGGACTACGGTGCAGGTGAGATTGCCAATTGATTTATGACAACCGGACAACAAAAGAGCGAGTCAGGAGCGTCAGAACATCTGTGTATCATCTCCCGGTCAACCTGTTTTCTTGTGATGGAGGTAAATCTCATGTTATCTAAGCATCTGAGGCTACTAATTTTATGTTTGTTAATGTTCATCCTGACATCCCCCCTCGGGCTATCGGCCAGCGCGCAAAATTCCCGCCCACGTAATGGCTCACGCCAGTATAGCGGCCGAAGCATGACTATCCCTTCTGATACAGTGATAAGTATGAGGATGGATAGCTATCTGGGGTCGAGAAGTTCCCACGTTGGCGATAGATTTACAGCCACAGTGACAATCCCTGTTTATGTCAATGGCAGGACCGCAATTCCAGCCGGGTCGAAAGTTGAGGGACGTGTCACACAGGTAACGCCCGCGAAGCGCATGAGCAAGTCCGGCTCGATTGCAATTGATTTTGACACGCTTATTTTCCCCAACGGGTCTCGCGTCGCTCTTGTCGGTTCCCTGACTTCGGATGATCCTGAGATGAGGGACCAGATTGATGATGAAGGGAGAGTATCAGGAGATGCCGACAAGCGTAATGTCGTTTTTGTTGGTGGTGGAGGCGCTATCGGTGCCGTGCTTGGTGGAATAGCAGGCGGTAGCAAGGGGGCCGTTCTTGGAGGCATAGCCGGGGCAGGAGCAGGTATTGCCGGAGTACTTCTCTCGAAGGGGGAAGAAGCCGAAGTGCCGCAGGGGACTCCATTCGGCATCAATTTAAGACAGCCTCTAGAAATAAGTGATGGAAACGTCTCCGAAACAGGTTTTGGCCGTGATGACAGAAATGATCCTTACCCGGATCAAGGGGTAGGTAGTAATGACCCTGGTCCGGTTCCAGGTCGGGATGCAGACCGAGATAACGGTGGTTATCGAAGAGATCGTCAACCTGAAAGGACATACCCCACTCCAGTGCCAGATCGAAGACAACCAGACCCGGACCCAGACCAGCCGAATACCGATGATCGGTTCCCGGATGATGGAACAAATCAGCCGGACTCGAGTGTTGAAGATAACGCGAGCAGTGAACCTGAACCGGCCCCGGATACCTCAAACCTTCCGCTCTCTTCGCCGGAAATGGTCCGACGGGCACAGGGCGCTTTGCGGGATCGCGGATATTATGAAGGCCCTATTGATGGACAGATGAGTCCCCGAACTTCAAATGCTCTTAAGGTTTATCAGCGCGAAAACAAATTGCCGGAAACAGGGGACCTCGATCCGGGAACGGCAAAGAGTCTCGGGATGTTGGGAACAGCCCCCCCTGTCACAAGGCGACCGGAGCCGGTTTCAAATAGTCGTAAGCCCGAGGCTTCCTCAAAGCCAGTAGTAGTCTTAGCAAATGTCATTTCCGCCAATGCCAATCGTTTACCAGGGGGAGGGATCAGGATTGTAATTGCGACCCAGGCGAATACCGGAGGCTGGCGATGGTACGGCGAACACGTTGTCAATGGAGATACCCTTGAAGTTTATGCCAGAGCTGTTCAGCCCGACGGGATCGCTACGCAAGTGTTGACCCGAGGGCAAATAGAGCTAAACGTGAAAGACAAAGTGGATTATGTTCATCAGGTTATAGTTCACGGAGCCGGGGGAGATGTATCAATACCTCTGGGGAATGTCCAGACAGGGACAACTCAGATGGGAACTGTACAGACAGGAGCTATACAGACGGCATCGACGGGGGTGAGTCTACAGAGACAGGCCGAAGAATTACTGGCGGAATACCAGAGGATACTTGGCGTTAAAATGACTGGGACGGGGGTGGAACTAAATGGACGCGGCAGGTATGGAGAGCCGGAAATAGAACTGCTTTTTGCCATTGACAGTTTTGCAAACGCGGCTCAGTTATATTCCAGACTGCTCACCTCACTGTCGGATTCAGAAGGGAAGCGGGGAGCCGCTCTTGCTCTTGCTCGACAGGCGAGACGCACAGACGCTGTATTCACGACTACTACAACCCGCACCGCCGATAGCCTCGGAAGTAGATGGGACGCTATACGCCAGGATATATTAAGGTTAATGCAAAACTTTAGGATCAGTTCATCTGATCTCGATCTTTAGAATTAACTCGAACGTCAGAAGAGCGGGGGCATAACTTGTACGAGTAAAACCCTTATAAGCTATGCCCTTCTTAATATTTCTTCCATCGATTTAAGAATCAACATTAGCCCCATTACCTCTCTTCCTTTAAAGTTATCAATCAAATATAATGTCCCTGAAATGAAGAAAGTCACTATTGTATGCGATGGGAGTTCACTGGGAAATGGCGGTAAAGAGGCTCGTGCAGGCGCGGTGGGGATACTCACCTATGTTGGTGTAGAAGGGAAAGCCAGTCATAAGGTCGTCGGTGAATATCTGGGCTTTGCCACCAATAATCAGGCCGAGATAGTAGCGGCGGCAATCGGGCTTGAAGCTCTTAAAGTTCCCTGTGACGTTGAAGTGATAACAGACTCGAAATATGTAGTTGAGACTCAAAATGGAAATTTCAGGCAGAAGTCAAATCATGATTTCTGGTCGAGATTAAGCCGGGCATCGAGTCCTCATAAAATCAAATGGTCGTGGACGCGAGGACACAGCAACCATCTGCTACAGAATGAATGCGATAGGGGAGCGAGACAGATTGCTGCCCGTGGTGAGGCTGATGAGGCAACACTGGAGGAAATCCTGGCTAGAGTATATGCTGCCAGTCAGACCGTTCCAAATCTATGAGATTCTTTGGCAAACAAAAGAAGAGAGTCGCGATCATAAAGATTGAAGGAATCATCGCAGATGGGGATACATATGGGGCAAGCCGCAGCAAAATAATTTCTGCTCTGAAGGAAGCGGAACGGAAAAATGCTCGAAGTATCATCTTGCGATTAAACACTCCGGGTGGGAGTGTTGCTGCCTGTCAGGAGATATTTGCATCCATCAAACGGCTGAAAGAGAAGGGGATGCCCGTTGTGGCTTCCATGGGAGATGTCGCGGCCTCAGGAGGAGTTTATCTCTCGATGGCCGCCGATTGTATCTTTGCAAATCCGGGAACTGTGACTGGTTCAATCGGTGTAATAATAAAATCAAACAATCTCAGCCTTCTCTACGAAAAGGTGGGCATTTCTCCGAAGGTCGTCAAATCTGGCCCTCATAAAGATATGTTAGCAACGTACAGATCATTTTCGAGTGATGAGGAAGAACTCTTGCAGGGGGTAATCAATGACTCCCACGACCAGTTTGTTGAGATTGTCGCTGCCTCAAGGAGTATCTCTGAAGATAAAGTCAGGCAAATTGCCGACGGAAGAATTCTGACAGGACGACAAGCTCTCAAATGTGGTTTGATAGATACTTTAGGTGATCTTGAAGACGCCTGTATGCGCGCAGCATCACTGGCAGGTATTACCGGCAAACCTGACATTTTGTTGATTCAGCCGAGAAAAGGGTTTATACAAAAACTACTCAGTCCACTTACTGGACTTGGTCAAACCCGCATCCTAAGTCAGGGGGCAATCGGGATACCCTTGTGGCTTATGCCGAACCTTTGACGCTTGTTTTGTCTGGCTAATACCTGGAAAATAACGGCTTCCTTCAAGCAGGCGACAGGCTGTATGTTTGATCTTAAAGAACAAGCAACCCAAATTTATCTAAGTACGCTCGATAGCGTTGACCCCACAACGATTATTAATAAGAAACTTAAACTTAAAGGCGAGATACTGTCTGTAAATAATGAATATATTGATCTTTCTGAATACGAGGAAATTGTTTTAATCGGCTTTGGGAAAGCAAGCCTAAAGATGGGATCGTCCGTTGAGTCTTTGTTGGGGGAGAGATTGAGTCGTGGCATTCTTGTAACTGATAGACGACATAACATCGACCTGAAGTCTGAGGTCATAGTAGGGGGACATCCCCTTCCAAACGAAAGTAGTCTCGAAGCAGGTCGTAAGATACTTGAGACAGTCAACACCATTAATCATCGCACCTTGCTATTATTCTTGATCTCAGGTGGAGGGTCTTCACTGGTAGAGTGGCCCGTCTCTCCTCGGATTACCCTGGATGATTATAGACAATTAAACAAAATACTTGTTGGTTGCGGCGCGCCAATAAAAGAAATCAACCTCATCCGAAAGCGAATTTCTGCGATAAAGGGGGGGAGGCTGGGATATCAGGCAAGGAATGCCAGGGTCATAGCCTTGTATTTCTCAGATGTAAATCCGGATGATATTAGATCAATAGCATCGAATCCACTATTGCCCGAATCGGTGGAGCCTGCGGAGCAGGAGTTTATCATAGAAAAGTACGATCTCAGGGGAAAGATTCCCCCCTCGGTCGCAAACTATTTTGCTGAAGAAAAGGGTATAGCGTTTCCGCCTGATTTTACGGATAGTAATCAGCCTTCGACACATTTGCTTTTAGGCGACAACCAGGATGTTTTGCGAATTGCCGCAATCGAAGCAATCCATCGTGGCTTTAATACCGAAGTAATTGAAACGCCCTTTGAATTCAAGTATAAGGCTGTTGCGGAGGGATTAATAAACAGGCTGCTTACGCTTGCAAATGGTGAGCGGGGAAAACCTGCGTGTTTGCTTTCAGGTGGTGAGGTTATCTGTCCGGTTTCAGGTTCTGGGGCAGGAGGGCGTAACCAGGAATTTGTGCTATACTCCGCGTTGTATCTTCACGAGAAGCAAGATTTAGCACGCTTTGCCATCTTATCTTGTGGAACCGATGGAATTGATGGCAACTCTACGGCGACTGGCGCGGTTGCTGACGCGAGTACCTTTTCTCAGGCGAAGAGTATTGGTCTCAATGCATCTGATTTTCTGAAAAGAAATGATTCGAATGCATTTTTTCGTGCGCTTGGCGGTCTCATCAATACCGGCCCAGCTGGGAATAACCTAAGAGATATTAGAGTCATGTTGGCATATTTGTGAGGTAGATCAATAAAACTCGGGTTTTTCGATTGCTAATCCTGGCTGTGAAATAGGTCTGATAACTTTTTTCCGTAAAACAATTAATGTGGTGATGTTCATGTCGAATCTGAATATGAATTCTAATGTTCTGGTAGTTGATGATGAACCGGCAGCGCGTTACGGGATCAGGCGAGCCTTAGAGAAAGAGGGACTTGCGGTCTACGAAGCTGAAAATACAACCATTGCAGATTTGCTTGTGGACAGACACGAACCTGGCGTGGTCTTGTTGGATGTAAAACTTGCGGCAGAATCCGGTTTGGATTATTTACCCCGGCTTATTTCGAGACGGAATCCGCCAGTCGCAATTATTATCACAGCCCATGGCTCAGAACGCCTTGCCGTAGAAGCGATTAAGCGCGGCGCGCATGACTATCTGGCTAAACCGTTTGATGTTGACGAGTTGCGAATACAGGTAAAGAACGCACTGGAGACCTATCACCTCAGAACAGAAAATGAACAATTGCGTAATGAATTGACCGGAACAGCTAGTTATGGGCAAATGATTGGGTCCTCTCCTGCCATCAAAAAGGTATTTTCAATGATAGAGAAAGTGGCTCAGACTGATGTCAGCGTACTGATTACAGGAGAATCTGGAACAGGAAAAGAAATTGTAGCCCGAGAGATTCATACTCGCGGCAGGTCGCGAAAAGGAGCATTTATAGCCGTAAATTGCGCCGCGATGCCGTCGGACCTGATTGAATCAGAACTGTTCGGTCATGAAAAAGGTGCTTTTACGGGAGCTACGGGGAAGAGAATTGGAAAATTTGAGGCCGCAGATGGAGGCACCTTATTCCTTGATGAAATAGGGGACATGAGTCTGTCTACCCAAGCGAAACTACTCCGGGTAATTGAAGAGAAGAGTTTCCAAAGATTGGGTAGTAACCAGACTATTACGAGCGATGTCAGAATAATTAGTGCGACGAATAAAGATCTGCAAAAAGAGGTTGAACAGCAGAATTTTAGGGAGGACCTCTATTATAGGCTTTGTGTAGTCACAATCGAACTCCCGCCTCTCCGAGAAAGGAAATCCGATATACCTGTGCTGGCACAATCATTTTGTGAGCGTTACTCACTCGCATATAGACGGGAATCTTTAACATTAACTAAGCTTGTTCTTAAAGTAATGCTTGAATATGAATGGCCTGGAAATGTCAGACAGTTAAGAAATGCCATTGAAAGGGCTGTCGTTCTTTCAGATGATAAAGAAATTACTTTGGACGTTTTACCTGATGAAATGACATCTAAAAGCAAGCAAATAAAGATAGTAAAAGAGGATCATGGGGGGATAAGTGTTCCCTCCTCTCTAGATTTCCGAGAGGCAAAGAAGGAATTTGAAAGAAAGTATATAGAGAATTGTCTTGAACAAACGGCGGGGAATATCACTCAGGCTGCCGCGTTGCTTGGAATGCACCGGCAGAGCTTGCAACATAAGATCAAGGAACTCAATTTGACAAAAAAATTTGTCTCTGAGTGATACTCCAGCAAGCAAAAGCTCCAACATCTAGAACGGAATATCATCATCGCTAATTGAATCGGCATTATCATCGTGAGTGACGCGGCTTTCAGTTCTAGCCGGTCTCTCTTCTCTTACCGAGGTAGAGTCGTCTGACCTTGGCCCGACAAATTGCAAATCCGTAGCGTTAACATCAAGGCTTGTACGTGTATTTCCTTCCTTATCCTGATATTCCCGCGTTGTCAGCCTGCCTTCAATAAAGACAAGCTTCCCTTTGCTTAGATAAGGGCTTACCTGCTCAGCCCTGTTGCCCCACAGACTGACATTAAACCAAGTAGTAACATCCTGATACTCCCCCGTTTTGTCCTTTCTCCGTTCGCTCGTCGCTACGGAAAAATTGCACACGGCCGTACCCTGGGGTGTATATCTCAACTCAGGATCTCGTCCCAAATGGCCAACTATAATTATCTTATTGAAACTACTCATACCTTCTCCTTTCGAGTCCACCTCATTGGTTGAATCATTCGTCTAATCCGACCATCCTGGGCTGGTGACTCGTGGGATTTTATCATAATCATTTCGAAAAAAGTACACCGATTCCGTTTGGCCATATTGATTGGCAATATTAATAAGATCATGATCCAAAATTCCGATGCTGAAGACATTCTAAAATGAGAGGGCTGGAGAATTGAATCGTTACATCTTGTAATCGCTCGCATCATCCAGCAAGTCATCAGGCCAGTCTTCGTCATCTGCTGGTACGGGCTCTTCGGTTATCGATGTGCTTGAATTTTTAACCACCTCTTGATTTACATAAATCGGACAATCTACTCGTAAAGCAAGCGCGATAGCATCGCTTGGCCTCGCGTCCACCATCATTACCTCACCCTCTCTAACCATTTCAATTACCGCGAAAAATGTATTGTCTATCAAGTCAGTTATGACTATACGCCTGACTGTTGCGCCAAGCTCCCAAATAATGTTCTTCACAAGATCATGTGTCATTGGGCGTTGCGTCGCCATCTTCTCTATTTCAACGGCAATAGCATTCGCTTCGAAAGCACCTACCCAGATCGGCAGCATAGCATCTCCATTTACGTCTTTAAGTATAATAATAGGTGTATTTGCCGCCGGATCCATCATCAGGCCCCGGATCTTCATCTCGATCTCCATTTTGTTCCCCTTTTCAAGCCGTCAATTGCATCAGTCTGGAGACGCCATGCCTCAGGTTTGCCGAGCGGAAATTAAATCATAATAGTGAGAGAAAGTCTACCATACACTCCATAGTCGCAGTGTTGTTGCAAGCTAGCTGAGGTCCAGTAGCAGGGAGCGGAGACTTTCCTTAAAACCAGAACTATTGTCTGTCCATCAAGGCTCACGTATTCGCGCGCGGCAGAATCTTTTCTCTATGTGAATCTGCTTCGTAATAGTCCTGAATCGACAGGGCATCATACCTCCTTCCGAATCGAGAAAGCCACATCCTCCGCCAATCGCTTGTTTTAGAAGGATGAAATTTATTCGCTCTTGACACTTATTCATCCACGCATTAGGATGCAAAAGCTTTGTGAGGAGGCCGTGCAGGATTATGGTAATAGCTATTGCTAACCAAAAAGGCGGTGTCGGCAAAACGACCACTGCGATCAATCTTTCGGCCGCTCTCGCCAGGGCCGGGAAAAAAGTCCTGATCATAGATCTGGACCCGCAAGGGAACAGTTCTCTCTCTTTTTTGGATCACAGAAATATAGAGCATTCAATTTATGAATTATTGACGGAATCCGACGTGATGGCAAATGATGTCATAAAGGACACAATGATTCCGGGCCTTTTTGTATTGCCGTTTAGAATCAGCCTCGCAAAGTTTGAGAGCAAACTGATTGGCGAATTCGATGCTCCTTTTCGATTAAAAGACCGGATAGAAGGGCTTGTGCGAGAATATGAATACCTTATCATTGATACACCACCAACACTCGGGTTGATAACTGTAAATGCTCTTGTAGCCTCGGATTATCTGATTATTCCAATCCAGCCGTCATATTTTGCCCTGGAAGGGACAGATGATCTGCTCGAAACGGTGGAGAAAGTGAAAGCAAGACCAAATCCTAATTTACAAGTGCTCGGCGTTGTGATCACTTTGCTTGATAAGAGGACTACCCTGGCCAAGGATATCCATGAACAGATCAAACAGGTCTTTGGAGCGAAAGTCTTTGAAACCGTAATTAGTAAATCTGTTCGCCTTGAGGAGAGTCCTGCCTATAAGGAAACCATTTTTACATTTGCTCCCAACTCAAGTGGGGCAATCGAGTATTCAAACCTGTGTGAGGAGGTATTAAATCGTGTCTAAGCGAGGTTTGCCCGGAAATTTCAAGCTGCGCCACGACGCCCATTACGTCGAGCAATTAACAAATAGGAGCGCAGGCGCTCCAGTGGGACGGATGATCCCCATCGATAAGCTGGTTCCAAACCCTAACCAGCCACGAGTTGAGATAGGAGACCTCACCGATTTGGTCTCTTCCATCAGAGAGAAAGGAGTCCTCGAACCGCTTCTTGTCCGACCTAGCGATGTAGGGCGGTTCATGATTATAAGCGGGGAAAGACGCTTTCGAGCCAGCATGGAAGTCGGGCTGATCGAACTTCCATGCATAGAAATGGATGTCGATGATAGGGCTGTCGCTGAAATCTCACTTATAGAAAATCTCCAGCGTAAGGATTTAACCGCATTCGAAGAGGCTGATGGCCTACAGGCGCTTGCGGAGCGTTTTGGATATACTCACGAAGAAATTTCTAAAAAAGTGGGGAAATCAAGGACCTCCGTCACTGAATCACTATCACTTGCTTCTATCCCCGAGGATGTGAGAGAGCTATGTCGGCGCGCCGACATAGGGTCTAAATCACTGTTATTACAAGTGGTTAGACAGCCCTCAGTTGAAGATATGCGCCGATTTGTCGAAACGATCAGAGAATCGGGGCTGACAAGAGATGAGGCGCGCCGGGTCAGGCAAGGGAAGACTAGAAAGGCACGCAATTTCGAGTATAAACACATCGCTTCGGATAAATCGTTCACTGTTCTGATAAAGTTTCGCAAATCAAATGTTGCCCACGAAGAGATAATAAATGCAATGCATGAGACGATTGAACGATTTGAGGAGAAGCAGTAACTCTATTTCTGTTGAAGACTCTTTTTCTTCATCTCTTGCTGATATTTCTTCGCGAGATTTTTCGCCAGCTTATCGAGATATGGTTTAAAGGGCTTCATCAGCTTGACTCTCAATCCGCCCTCTTTTTCTCTCCAAAGTTCAAAGTATTTTTCCACATACTGTCTGCAGGCAAGTTCCAATTGATTCTTCTTGCGGCCCTTTGAGAGTGTCAGGTAATAGTGCTGAGCAACAAGTGAAAGGATTACTTGAGCGATATTTGACTTCAGTGCGAGACGGGTCATTATATTCTGCGGAAATCGTTTCTTTGGGCGAATAACGGATAAGGCAACCTCGGCCCATGCCATCAGTCCTCCCATTTTCGGATGATAAAGAGCAGGCAGGGTAGACCTTTGCGCTGCAGAAATACGGGGCTCTGTTACCTCATTTACGAAAACGATCTTGGCAAATCCTCTGAGATGCTCAACCGGGACGACTTCAAGTGTTTTCTCCACGATATCCTGGAGTTTCTTCGTGTCCAGGGAGGTTTGGGCTTCGATTTTTACATTCATATGTGCGAGCAATCCTCTTTCAATTACTAAAATTCGGTATTTCCCTCAAGTCTAACATTAAATGTGCGTTCTAAACTGTCTACTTTTTTTTCAAGACGACGAACAGCCTTATGTAATTCCGGCAGTCTGGGAAAGAGTGCGGATGTCTTTAACCATAATCTCTGATCAATAGCTGGCGACCCGGAAATAACTTTACCAGCATCTACGGAACTTGGGATTCCAGATTGAGCCACAGCCATCACTCCATCTCCTATGGTCAAGTGTCCGGCCGCGCCCACCTGACCCGCAAGGATTACTTTGTTCCCCACCTTTGTGGAGCCAGCCAGTCCTACCTGGGCGCAGAGAAGTGAGTGGTTGCCTATTTGCGAGCCGTGTCCAATGTGGACAAGATTATCTATCTTTGTTCCGTTCAAGATACTTGTCTTTCCAAGTGCAGCACGGTCTATTGTTGAGCAGGCTCCTATCTCAACATCATCCCCGATGACAACTTTTCCCACCTGGGGAATTTTATACCAGGTACCATCATCCTGTTTCGCAAATCCGAACCCGTCCGAGCCTATCACTGCATTGTCTTGAATTATGCATCGCTTTCCAATAAAAACATTTTCACGGACAACGACCCCTGAATGGATCAGCGTATCCTCTCCAATTTCAGCACCTTCAAGGATGGTAGTGTTTTCCCCAATTGAAGACCTGTTTCCAAGTATGACGCCATCTCCTATATAAGCGAATGCTTTAATAGAAACATCGTCGCCCAAGACTGCGGATTCGGAAATCCATGCTGTTGGGTGAATATATGGCTTTCTTGGCGGGCGAGAATAAAATAGTTCGATCGCCTTCGCGAATGTTAGATAAGAGTTTGCATTCCTAAGTATCGGCATGTCTATAGGGGGGCAATCCGGGCCTGCTATAATAGCAGAAGCCTTCGTAAATTTTACACGGGGTAGATATTTAGGATTTGTTAGAAAACTCAAATCACCGGGCAGCGCATCTTCTAGTGTCGCCAATCCGCTTATAATGACTTTTCCATCTCCTTCAAGTGTACAGGAAAGTCGTTCAGCAATCTCCATTAATTCCATTGATTAGCCTCATTATCTTAAAGTAAAATATTTCATATAAGTTCCCTTAAGTATTTTATTATGTTCCTTAAAAAAAGAGGGCTTACTGACGGAAAATATTTAAAAACTTATCGTTGTCTAAACTCCTCTGATCGAATAAATTCAAATTCCTCCGTAAGTCGTATAAAATATGTCAAATAGTAAGTTAAAGAGTCAACCCGAAGGAGGTAATATTATTTTGCCACGAGATATTGTTTCAAGTTTTATCAGTTATTTACAGGTTGAAAAAGGTCTCTCACAAAATACAATCCTGGCATACCGTAATGATTTGGAGAAACTTGTACGGTTTGCTGAAGGCTCCAGGAAAGATCTGCAATCTCTTGAGCGGGAGGATTTACTGCTATTCATAAAGCGATTGAATGAATCCGGGTTGGAGCCCCGGAGTATAGCCAGGACGCTTGTGACGGTTCGCAACCTCTACAAATTCCTCATCCTTGACGGCATCATTAAACGAGACCCTACGGCTAATCTTGAGACGCCTCGGTCCTGGCAGTCTTTGCCAAAATTTCTGTTGCCCGAAGAGGTGGACAAATTACTTGATACTCCTGACACGGGTTCGGACCTCGGTCTAAGAGATAAGGCCATGTTGGAAATCTTGTATGCCACCGGAGTCAGAGTGTCAGAACTCGTATCACTCAAATTGACAGACTTGAACCTGGATATGGGGTTTCTTGTAACCCTAGGGAAGGGCAGCAAGGAACGGCGAGTTCCAATGGGATCAAGCGCGATAAATTGGACTAGAAAGTATTTATCAATAAGGCCGAGGATTCTGAAGGGGAGATCGAACTCTCTGCTTTTTATAAATGAACGCGGCAAGGGGGTCACTCGAGGGGCTTTCTGGAAGTTGATTGTTGATTATGGCAATATTGCACGGATTGGACACATTACCCCTCATCTGCTCCGCCATAGTTTTGCAACTCATCTTTTGGAAAATGGTGCTGATCTACGGTCCGTCCAGATGATGCTGGGACATAGTGATTTAAGCACTACCCAGATTTATACTCACATTACAAATGAAAGACTTCGGGAAATTTATAAGAAATTTCATCCAAGAGCCTGATGGCCCTAATCCCTAATGTGTGGGCTTCGGGTGAACATCTCAACTAGATAATCGTGCAAATAGTTGTAAATCTGGCGTTGAAAATCCCATTCAAAGGCCCGGTCATTAATCTCCCTGGGTGTCAGTGTGAACCTGTAGGGATCATCGTGGATACCCGAATACTTCAATTCGACAATCACTTCTACCCCTCTATTATTCAATATGGCGTGCCATTGGAACAGAGGATGCTCGTATCTGGCTAATTCATTTGTAACCTTCTCAAGATATGACTCATTCTTAGCTGATTCGGACTCCATCTTTTACTCCCAACAATTACAAATCATTCTAAAGATGCCTTGTCTCTCAGAATATGCGTTGCACTGCAAATACAGGTCAAAATGTGCAGATTGCCTTACTGTTATATATACTCAGGTAAATGGCCTTGAAGACTCTGAATGGAAGATTCATTTTCCTGGCCCCAAGAAATGCGGCAGCGGTATCCATCGATACAAGTAGTTCCAAATTGTGTCTCCCCCTGGATACTACGAACCCCGACCGGGGCGCAAGCAAAGAAGATCGAAACACCCCTCCTGTTAGCAGGGCCCTTACATGAGATATTTCTAATAAAGAAGAGCCCTTTAGAACTCTGTGCATTTCGGAATAGATCAGGGGGGGAACAACAGCCGCAAAAGGTCCGGTGAAACCTTTTGCCGTTAGCAACCCTGTAATCGCCTTAAAATTTTCAAAGGCATAACCAGGCTTCCCCCATTTTAACCCCGTGCAGATATTTCTACCCTCGATCGTCATAATCCCCTTGTAGCCCAGAGGTGAGTGTCCAAAGAACACAAGTTTGTCTTCGCTCCCAGCGCAACTTGATGCGGCCGCCCCTGCTTTTGCCATCGGCATGACTTGTCCAGTGAGTCTGGATTCTTCCAGATCACGCCAATGAACGACAAAATCTTTTGTAATTAGGGGAATAATATCGCTTTTCGCTCGTTCTCGCGTTATCGGGCCAGCTTTGACATATTGCGGTCTTTTGTACCCTTCGGTGATACCCAATTGTTCAAAGGGCGGGACAGTCTGGAACCCAGCCCCAAATGGATCAGTCGCATCAATAAACTTTCGAGAAACAGTCGAATTACCAACCGCCCTTACCGTTTTGAGAAGGTGTTCCCATTCCTCGGCCGTTAGGGGATTTCCTTTATGGGTGAAGACTCTCATCGGTCACCGATTATATCTAATTCTAAGATCGGTTCCCAATCAACGTACAAACATCTTTTACTAATTTGATAACCAAAATGTTGACAAATGTTTGAAGGGCTGTCTAGCATGGAAGGGTGTTAGCCTCGATGACAAACATACTTAAAGAGACTCGGAGCGAAATACTTAAGCACCTGAAGAAAGGGAGACGGTTGACTGTAGGAGAATTGGCGTCATTTGTGGGGGTAAGTAAAGTTAGCATCCGTCGCCATCTGGACTTGCTGCAGAAAGATGGTCTGGTTGATTTTGAGAAACAGCAAAAGGAAAGAGGACGCCCTGGCCACGTTTATCATTTGACCGAAAAGGCCGATATTATATTCCCCAAAAGCTACAATCGTCTCGCTCTTGGCATACTCAAACAGGTTAAAACCCTGTTTGGCGAATCTGGAGTATCTAAAGTATTTTGTAAACATGCGGACGAGCTGGCAAGCTTTTTATTAACAGAAATTGAAGAGCAAGACTTCGATAGTCAGGTGAAGAAAATCAGTCTGATAATGAATGATCGTGGTTATGATGTAACCCTTGTAAGACTTCAGAATGATTCATATTTATTAAGACAATGTAATTGCCCAATGGAAGCGGTTGCCACAAATTATGATCAGGTTTGCGCAGAGGAATTAAGAGTCTATCGTGAGGTCTTAAGGACCGAAGTATCGCGTAAATGTCGTATCGCAGGTGGGGCGCAAAGTTGCGATTATATGATTTGCCGCCCATCCTCTAAGCCAGAGGTTAAGAATCTACTTGAGACTAAAAAGGGAAAGGCGAGGAGGCCAATTGATGGCTGAAATCAATAAAGAGAATGTACTGAAAGCGTTGAGTACAGTAAAAGACCCGGATCTGCATCGGGACATAGTCACTCTGAATTTCGTCCGTGATCTTGAGATAGAGGGTTCAAAGGTTAAATTCAGACTTGTTCTGACAACGCCAGCCTGTCCGGTTAAGGAAAAATTGGAAGAAGCCGCAAGAGAAGCCCTTTTGAGCCTTCAAGGGATCGAAACGGTTGAAATAAAGATGGAAGCGGAAGTCCCCAAAGGTCGAGGCATGGGGGATAAGCAATCTGTCCCGGGTGTGAGAAACATTGTAGCTGTAAGTTCGGGAAAAGGAGGGGTAGGGAAGTCTACTGTTGCAGTCAATCTGGCAGTGGGGCTCGCAAAGCGCGGAGCCAGTGTCGGATTATTGGATACGGATGTCTATGGCCCCAATGTGCCGATCATGATAGGTGTTAACAAGGAGCCCGGAGTGAAGGGGCAGCGGCTGATTCCCCTCGAAGCGTATTCAGTCAAAGTAATGTCGCTTGGTTTTTTAAATCCTGGAGATCGTCCGGTTGTCTGGCGCGGCCCCATGTTGCATAGCGCTGTCCGACAGTTTCTCTATGACGTTGAGTGGGGAGAGCTTGATTACCTTATAATTGATATGCCACCCGGCACAGGTGATGCTCAATTGAGTCTTGCGCAACTTGCACCCGTACAGGGTGCGGTTTTGGTCACAACTCCACAGGAAGTAGCCATGGCCGATGTGCGCAAGGCCTTTAATATGTTTGAGCAGGTTCATATACCTGTCCTCGGTATAGTCGAAAACATGAGCTATTTTGTCTGTGGTAATTGCTCTGCTCATCACGATATTTTCGGATCAGGAGGCGGCAAGGAGCTGGCAGACAGATTTAAGACAAATTTACTCGGACAGATACCGCTATCGACAAATGTTCGTGAAGCTGGTGACCGGGGGGTCCCGATTGTCATCGGAGAACCGGAGAGCCCGCAGGCAATTGCCATGATGGAGATCGCAGATAATGTTGCCGCACAAGTCAGCATTGCTGCAATGAAAGGGGGAAGCCTGCCTGTGATAAATATGGGCATTTAAGCTACAGGAAGTCCCTGTAGTTGAAACTCGACTATACAGCGATTATAATCCGTATTCCGGCATCGTATGGAATAAAATGATGTTTGAAAATTCGAATCTTACCCTTGAACAGGTTGAAGGAGTACTGCAAAGCATTCGCCCCTCACTTGAAGCCAACGGCGGCGGCGTTGAGTTGAATTCAATTGATGGGGATGATGCAAGAATTGTTTTACGTGGTGGATTTGAGCGATGGCCAACATCTCGGTTAACCTTGATTCTTGGCATCGAGCGCGTATTGCGCGAGAGTATACCAGGGTTCGGAAAATTGATCGCTGAAGAAATGGGAAAGGGCGAAATGCCTTGAATTGATTTCTGAAATTCTTTTAAGGAGAGGAAGCACAGATGAGCACGACAACAACAGTAAATCTTTCGTTGACGGATACGGCCGTGACCGAAGTCAGAAAATTTATTGAGGCAGAAGATGCCGGTCCGGAAGCTGGCCTGAGGATTAGAGTGGTTCCAGGCGGATGTAGTGGGTTTTCTTACTCGATGCAGATCGAGGATGGCCCTCGTCAAGGTGATGAGATCATCGATCAGGCAGGACTTCGAGTTTTTGTCGATATGTTCTCCCGCCAATACCTGGATGGGGTTCAGGTGGATTATGTCAATTCCGTAATGGGATCCGGGTTTACCTTTAGCAATCCCAATGCGACAGGAAGTTGTGGTTGCGGCAGTTCGTTTACCGTCTAGTTTGCATCATACATGGTTTCTTGCGGCAGAGTAATCGAGACTTGCTTGCTCGTGGGCGAGCTAAAGACAGAGCGCCCACGAGCGGCCTCCCTCGGAGGCTATTTCCTGGTCTTAAATGATTTTATCATCCGGGGATTAATTTGGCTCAAGGCTGCAAACTGGCGTAGTGACGGATTCGGTGATATTTGAGGGCTGTTTTAGCTAACCGAAATTGAAAGTCTGGAGGTAATGACCGTGAGAAATCTGAGTTTAGCGGTGATGATGATCTTTTGTGCTTTGATTTCCTTGCCATCTGTAATTCGCGCAAGTGGCGGCCCGCCTGAGATTGGAAAACCGGCTCCCGATTTTTCCCTGATGAATAATGAAGGGAAGAGTGTAAGCCTTAAGGATTATCATGGTAAATGGGTGGTACTCTATTTCTACCCTAAAGATTTCACCCAGGGTTGCACGATTGAAGCCCACAATTTCCAGAGAGACATAGAGAGCTATGCAAAGGCGAACGCCGTCATTCTCGGTGTTAGTGTGGATGATGTTGATTCCCACAAGGGATTCTGCGAGAAGGAAGGACTGAACTTCAAACTGCTGGCTGATACTCAGGCAACAGTCTCCGAACAATATGGCTCTGTGATGGAATATAGCGGCAAGAAATTGTCGGCTCGCAATACTTTTATCATTGACCCGAAAGGGAAGGTGGCAAAAATATTTCTTAATGTTAAACCTGTGAACCATAGTGAGGAAGTACTTGCCGCCCTGGACGAACTGCAGAAAAAATGATTGTCCGGCGATAATATTGGTGCCCATTTTCTATGACAATCCGGCGCCATAAATTTATGGCGCCGGATTGCTATTTGCAAAATAGAGCATGCGATGCCGGTTTTATAAATCTTGCGATCTTGAATAAACAGGCTCATTTCGGGGTTTAACATCTACCGGCAAAATGCTTTTTTCGCCAACCTTCGAGATCTGATGAACTCTTTCTTCTGCGCAAACTGGTATACTTCGGTCAGTATTTACTTTAAGTGTCGGCGGCCCGACACTTAATCCTCGGTCTAAAGGAGAACCGATCTGACAGTTTAACCTACTGTAAATTCGAACCCTTTTCCCAATTGTCTGGAATAGTTTGGAGCGTTGATAGATGAGTGAGCAGCAACCTGTAAACCCTTTAGAAACTCCCTTGCACGATGCCGAGAGAGCCCTTGGCGCAACATTTAAGGAATACGCCGGATGGCTTATGGCTGATAGATACTCTCAGTGGATCCAGGAATACAATAACACGCGATCTAATGTTGGTCTGGCCGACCTTTCCTATTATGGCGCGGTTCGAATAGGCGGAAAAGAAAGTATTCAATTTCTCAATGGACTCGTTACAAATGATGTGAAAACGCTCGAAAAGGGAAAGGGAGTGCGGGCAGGGTTTCTCACAGGCCACGGTAAGGTAAGGGCGATTAGCCGAATCCTTGGGTTGGGCAATAAAGAGTTCCTCCTCATTAATGATCCTCAAACGCACGAAAAGATACTTCGATATATCACGCCTTTTTCATATGCAGGAGATTTCAATGTTCAAGATGTCTCTGATCGATACCGAATCGTCTCGGTCCTGGGGCAAAAAGCACTCCTGGTTATGAAGGAAATATGTTTTGAGCCTCTCCCACAAATGAATGAATTCGATTGGATCGAAACCATAATTGCGGGAAGGAAGGTACTGGTTGTACGTGCTTCGCGTTCGTGTGAAACTGGGTTTGATATTCTGGTGGAGCAATCTGGCCTTGAAGATGTATGGGATTTTGTGATGCTTAAAGGAGGCTTTCATCAGATTTCACCTGTTGGTTTGCAAGCCCTGGATGCCTTGAGGATAGAAGCCGGGATACCTGTATACGGTGTAGATGTGGATGAAACCAATATGATGCTTGAGACGGGGCTTACCGATGCAATTAGCTATACCAAAGGATGTTATACAGGCCAAGAGGCGGTCGCAATGGCTACGTACCGCGGACATGTTAGTAAAAAACTTTCGGGGCTTGCGATTTCTGAAATGACTGTCCCTCCGTCCGGGAGTAGGATTATTAAGAATGAGAAGGAAATAGGTTATTTAACAAGCGCCATAAATTCTCCCTCTTTGGGATCGGTAATTGCCCTGGGATATATTAAATATGGCTTCTTCGATATAGGGACAACAGTTGAAGTCAAAACTGAAGAAGGTTCTTTATCTGCAACTATAATAAAGCTGCCTTTTTGCGAGAATGCTCCCCGGTGATCTTTCGGTCTGAGAGATGTATATACCTCAAGTGATTTCTGATATGCACTGTTTTCTTAAAAATTTGAAAATAGAGAAGGCTGTACCTGTAGGGTTTCGGGGTTTACGACCGGCATTCCAAGTATTCGCTTGAACTGATTACAACTTGCTGGAGAATGGCCCTGAAAGTGGTTGTTAAAATAACCGTAAAGCGTGGGTACCTTTCCTCTTAAAACGCTAAAATATTCACCCCAGGTCTTTAACTCTTCATCCCTATTGATTTGAATTCGGCTAAAATCGGTCAATTCCCGGGGTCCGAGCCACCTGATATAGGCGAAGTCAGACGGCAGATGGTTTAGAGCTCTAAAGCTTAAGGAGCGATTAATCCACTTGCTGTCCACCAGTGTGATTGCGACATTTCTTCGATCCAAATCGGCGAATGTCTGCGCTGTCATCCACGCCGGGTCGCGAAATTCCACGGCAAAGCGAAAATCACCCGGTAATATTTCAAGAAACGAATTTAGTGATTGACGTTCAGAAGGTGAAAAATCCGGCGGCATCTGGATCAGTATACAACCAAGCTTTTCCTCAAAAATGCTTATACGATTGAGAAACTCTGTCAGTAACTTTGTGCTTTCTCTCAATCGGTTTTTATGAGTTATTTCAGATAGCAGCTTAACAGAGAAGATAAATCCCGGTGGGGTGCGGTCGATCCAAAGCCGAACGGAATGCTCCGAAGGTGTAGCGTAAAATGTTGAGTCTATTTCAACTGTATCGAACACTTTTGAATAAAGAGAGAGCATCTCCTTATTTGTCGTGCCGCGCGGGTAAAATGCTCCCTTCCAACCTTCATAATTCCAACCCTGGGTTCCAATATAGATTCCTGCGGCCAACGACTTGCTCCTAATTCAGAAAGTACTCTACCTTTTTATATTCTTTCTCAAGTATTATCAACCAGAAGTGAGGTGGGCAGGATGACAGGTGACAGGAGACCAAAAATTGGGGTCATGGGATCGGCTCAAAGCATTAATTCAGATCCTGCGGATCAAAGAATATATGACTTGGCAGACCGGCTGGGGGCATACATTGCGGAAAAAAATTGTGTCTTGATAACAGGCGCTACAACCGGCCTGCCTGATCGTGTCTCAAGAGCTGCAAGAGCACAAGGATGCCTTGCCATAGGCATTTCCCCGGCCATATCGGATCGGGAGCATGTGGAGAAATACAACCTGCCTTTAGATGCGGCAGATGTCATAATTTATACTGGCTTTGGTTTGAAAGGACGAAACGTCATCAACATCAGGGCCTCAGATATTGTAATAATATTTGGCGGAAGTATTGGAACTCTCAATGAGTTTACTATCGCCTACGATGAAGGAAAAATTATTGGTGTTCTCGAAGGTTCAGGTGGCGTAGCCGATCATATTGCCGACATTATCAGGTTCTCAAAGACATCAGCAAATTCAATGGTTTTCTTTGAAGTAGAACCTGAACGATTGATTGACCGTTGTCTTGATGGTCTGAGTTTCGGCTATTAAATCAAATAGTTAGCCTTATTCTTGATGATTCACCTTAACTCTGTTCAAGAATTTACTGAGGGGTGCTCCAATAGCGATTTTCGTAATAATTTCTCAACCCTGAGACCCCATCATCAATCACTTGCTTTATAATCTTCTCGTCAAGGTTTTCTGCTACCACTTGAACCTTTCCATCATCCCCGGGTTTGAATGTCAGAGTTGATTTTGGGGTGATCAATTCTACGAGCCCGCCCCATCGTGATTCATCAAAGACGATTATATATCCGAGCCCGCCGAAGGCGAATACCTGGTCGTCACCAGCCTGAACGAATGATTTCCCGTGTTCTTCCCACAACCAGTCTATCAACTCTGCAAGCCGCTGGAGTTCCTTCTGGTAGCGGCCTGAAAACTCTTTTCTAGTCGTATTCGTTGTTGTCGCCATAAATGTTCACTCATCAACTGATTCAAATTATCCACAAAGATTATTTTGCCGGACGACCGCCCGACCCTTAGTGAACCGTTCAGCCACGTCCTTCCCATCCTATCTGTTTAAGCCTTCCATCTTCCACGATAACGGGTACGGTTGGGTCACCTTTGCTAAAGGCGAGCATCTCTTTTCTAAATTCGAGATTGTCCTGGGCGTTGCGTTCTTCGAAGATGATACCCTCCCTGGTGTAGTGCTCACGAGCCTTGGCGCAATAAGGGCAGCCGGGCTTTGTAAAGATTACTAAGCTCACTTTGATTTCCCCCGATTCCTTGATTATCTTCCCAAGTCTATCAGAATTGCGTAGAAGCTTCCAGGTCTTGAATTGTGCCGAGCGGTTGAAGAATGATCTGCCGAATGTTATCTTGGCGGCGGCGTCAAGATATGAAACTGGCCTGCCGCCTATGGGCAAAGGCGCTGCTGCTGTTGTTTAACCCAGTTTGGAATGCGAGGGAAAAATGAAAGATGAGCTAAAGATGCGTGCTGCCGAACGTGCTGTGGAGTTTGTCAGGGATGGGATGATAATCGGTCTTGGAACCGGGTCTACAACTAAATTCGCAATAGAGGGCATAGGTCGTCTGGTTAAATCGGGGATGAAATTAACAGGTGTGCCAACCTCGATAACAAGCGAAAGAATGGCGAATGATCTTGGGATTCCGCTCGCCGATCTCAACGAAGTGTCAGGGATAGACATTGATATTGACGGGGCTGATGAAATTGACTCTGCCTTCAATATGATCAAAGGAGGCGGGGGGGCGCTGACTCGCGAAAAGCTTGTGGCCTACGCTTCGAAGCAGGTAATCATCGTAGTCGACAAAGAGAAACTGGTAGAGAGGCTTGGCAAATCCTGGGCGGTCCCCGTAGAGGTCTTGCCTTTTGCGTGGAAGATGTCGGCCCGTCTGCTGACAGACCTGGGTAGCAAACCGCTGCTTCGTGAAAGAGAAGGCAAAGTCTTTGAGACTGATAACGGAAACTATATCCTTGACTGTGCATTTGGATTGATCGAGGATGCCCCGGCTCTTGAAAGAGAGATAAAGCAATTGCCCGGGATAGTCGAGGTAGGTCTGTTCATCGGGTTGTGCCATAAGGTAGTGATCGGTTTCGATGACGATGTGGTTGTCAGGGAACTGGATTCAGGTTCTTCGGTGAGTTAAGGCTACTTGCTTACTTGAGGCTTGCGCCAGTAGGCTTGTGGGTGACGTGTTAGAGCTTGAATTTGAATCGGTCCATCTTCAAGTAAAGCCCCTTTCGCGAGAGCCCCAGTTCTTTCGCCGCGCGCGCAATATTGCCGGCATTTCGACGCATCGCATCTTGTATCATCTGCTTTTCCAACTCTTCTACCGCTTCGGCAAGTGTAACTCCGCTAGGCGTCTGGATAGATGTAGGAGCAGCCTTTTGCGTACTTGGTGTAGATGTTGGTACGGCGCGCACAATTTGAGGTGAGAGAGCTTCCGGGCTTACAAGGGTGCCGGAATCGCTGTAGGCAATAATGCGACGGACTTCGTTGCACAACTGTCTGACATTGCCGGGCCAATCATAAACGACCAATAGATCGACGGCCTCTTCCGTCAGCTGAATCTCGCGTTTCGAAGCCTCTTCCTGATATTGAGTCATATAATGATTGACGAGCGCAGGGATTTCTTCCCGGCGTTCTCGGAGCGGCGGAACCTCTATGCGGATTACGTTGAGGCGATGGAACAGATCTTCGCGGAATTTTCCATCTTCCACTGCCTTCTCAAGTGCCGAATTTGTAGCAGCTACCACGCGCACATCGACATGCTCTGGTTTATTCTCTCCTATAGGGTGAATCTCGCCCTCCTGTAGAAATCTTAGCAGTTTTGGCTGAAGGTCCAGAGGCAGGTCTCCGATTTCATCGAGAAAGAGAGTCCCACGTTCGGCGGCCCTGATGATTCCGGGATTACTGGCGATTGCCCCTGTAAAGGCTCCTTTTCGGTAACCAAATAACTGGCTCTCGACCATTTCGCGCGGGGCAGCAGAACAGTTAAAGGGGAGGAATATATTTACTCTTCGCGAACTGCCTGCGTGTACCGCTCGCGCTATCAATTCTTTGCCCGTCCCCGATTCCCCGGTTATCAGCACTGTGACATCCGATGAACGAATCTTGTGAATCTGTTCAAGGACCCGGCTCATAGCCCGGCTGGCGCAGATAAATCCTGGCAACTCAACCTGTGATAATAAGCGTGCTGGATTAAATGCCTGCGTCCTGCGGACTCTACTCTTCAGATAATGGCTTTCAAGACCCTGTTCAACCAGGCCCAGTAATGGTTCCAGGTTCACAGTACCTGTTAGAAAGCGCTCCGACCTTGGTGAGATAATGTGAAGGAGAAAATCGGATTGCTGATTGTCTGAAAATGTATAAACCAGGTTGCGATCATACTCGCTCAAAGGGAGTTTAGAGATAAATTCCAGGTCTTCTTTCTGCTCATTTTCGCCAAGTCCTACCGAGGCAGCCACTATAAAACTATTCTCGTTTTTCCCCAAATCATCAGCTTGTGGCCTCTCAAATACGATGGCTCCCTGGCCTGCGGCCAGTGTTCGTGAAATCGAGGTGATTTCGTAAAGGAGCAACTCGCGCGTAACAGAAGCCTGGACCAGACGTTGCGCTATATATCCATCCATTGCGGAGGCGAGGTCGAGGAAAGTGGCGCGAGACCCCTGACCTGCTGAAAAAAACTGATCACCCTCCCGAGATTGCTTGCCGTCATCTGAGGCAGATGTCTTCAATTCCTCCAGAAATTCGGTCGCCTTGGTATAATCCAGCATTGCCCCAAGCCGCTTGAAAACTGCGACTGCCAATTCTGTCTCTCCAATGGCTTCGGGAATCGAGCCCTGGTTCCTTAACATCTTTGCAAGGACCATGCTATTGACCGCGCATTCGTACCGATACCCCCTCAATTCATAAATGGAAGTGCTCTGGCTGAGGGATTGTGTAGCAGCAGCGATATGTCCCTCGGCAGCTTCGACCTTGGCAGCCATACGCATCATCAGCCCCCAGACTTGCATGACTGGAAGTCTTCGCAATTTTGACCATACCCCGTCTACAAGCTGGCGTGCTTCCGCAATCCGTCCCTTTTGCAAGAGCGCTTCGGCCATCCATAGCGGTGCTTCGTGTACATATCTTTGATCACCTGTACGCTCAGAGATTTCAATCGTCCTCTCGATGGACTTCATCGCCTCGTCCGGTTGCCCTTTTAGCAGATAACTTCGGCCCGCAGTGATTCGGGCCGTCAATTCCACCCATTCCCCGGCCTTTACTGAAGTGAGCAATTCTATGGCTTCATCCGACAATTTATCGGCATATTCTATATTTCCCCTCAGCAGTTGGAGTTGGGCGAGTGTGTCTATGACGCCACCGTGGTTGATGGGTGAGGCTGATTTTAGAATCTCGATTGATTCATGTAGTAGTTGCTCGGCCCTATCCCATTCACCAAGCCAGATGAGTTTATCGGCAAGATTGTTCTGGTTGATAGCCAGGAAAGTGACATTCCCGGCGGCTTCAAAATGCTTCTGCGCCCTTTCCCACGAGTCGAGCGCGCTCTCGGTCAATCCCAGATTGTCATAGGTGAGCGCCAGATACATATGTGTCCGGCCCAAAATATCGTGATCTTCGTGATCTCCTACGAAAGTAAGAGCCTGCCTCAGATAATGGCGACCATTACGATAATCGCCATCATATGCATAAGCATACCCGACCTTCAGATAGGACTCGGCGATATTGCGCCAGTTGCCGGTTTGACGAAAATGGTCGAGCGCCGAAAGATAATGGTCGTGTGCGATTCGGTGTTCGGAGAAGTTTCCATACGCCCGACCCAGCCCAAAATGGCACTTTCCCATCCCGTCATGATCGTTATGTCGATGCGCGATTTCGAATGCCCTGTTGAAATGAGCGATAGCGCGGGGGATATCGCGATTCATGGAATGGCCCCAGCCTAGACGAATCAACACCTCCATCTGAGTCTTCTCAGCCAGACGTTCGAAATCACCTGGGCTCGAGTATTTTGAAACCGGCTCCAACTGCTCGGGCCAGAGCCCGCGCTTTTCGAGCGCTTCGCTGAGCCGACATCGAATAAGGGCTTCCTCATTTGCCGACCGGGGGATGAGTCTGAGAGCGTACTTGAAGTGGTTTGTCGCCTCCTCAAAGCGACTGTTCTCAAGCGCGTCCTCCCCGGCAGCAATTGCATCTTCGATACTATTGATGTTGAGGGTATCTATGCTTGCCATCTCTTGCCCTTCACGGCGTAGCTTTCGCCTCGTATTGTAAATTATACATTCCTGGGAAGGTTTTCGTGCAATGGATTACAAGGTATAAACTAATTATCCCACAGACCCATATAAAGCGTAGCGATTTTATTAGGGTAGGTTTTCAAAGTCAAGCGTATCAATCTCTGTCATATAACCGGCTTACGTAATGCTTTCATACGAGCAGTTGGCCGAAACTCCAGACAATTCCTTTCAAAACCAGCAATTTTTGCAATTTTCGCCGGTCTGGATCGACTGGCATAGCTATTGCACCCTCCAATTTACGAGAGGAAGGGTAACAATCATGGGCATTACGCAGTTTATCTTTTTGTCATTCTTTATTTTGCTTTATGCATCGTTAGGTGGGGCGCTTTTAGCCAGACTTTTCGGAGCGGCGTTTGGAAGGATGTCGGAAGAGCGTATCGACGCCTCTCCCAAACTTCAAGAAGTAGGAAGGGGATAAAATGGAGATCACATTTGAAGCGATTAAGGAGTCGGATGAGCTTATCATCCAGACTCAAAATAGTGAGTATAGATTTTTCATCCTTGACCCGAACGAGCGGAGAGGAATCCTTTCAGGCGGGACTCTTGGCGAGCAGAAACGCGATGCCATTCTCATCGGATCGCTCTGCGCCACTACTAATCTGCTGGCCTGTGAACCAAGCGTGCTTAAATCAGGTTCACGCGCGTTGTTTTATTTGAGCGCCAAAAGCGGGGCCGAAAGATTGATCACATCTGTGATAACGAGAATCAGAAACAAAGGGAATCGGAACGGCGAAAAACTCGTAGCCTGAAAATTATTTAGGAGGACTGATGGGAATTAGAACAGAAATCAAACGATCTATAGTAAAGCGGGCTATCAAGCGCAGGCTAATAAAGCGCGCCACAAATCCGCTGTTTCTAATCGGCGGTTGTGCCATCGCAGCCCTTGCATTCGATAAATTACGCCGTAAGGGTGTTTTGAAAGGCGCCGCCGACGTGGCCCTGGATTTGATACCCGTAGTTGGATTGACGAAAAACGTCATCGAATCCTTCACTGGAGAGTTCATTCCAGGGAAGAAGTGATTGAATCAATTGTAAAAAATTATCCGATTTTGCCGGTGAAAAGGCTCAAGCTTTACAGGAGCGCGACGCTTCCTGAGTGGAATGAAGTATGAATATGTTAAGGAGCACTGATAAATGAAAAACCAGAAGGAGATGGAGAACATCGGGTCTGGAGAGGCCAAACTAACAACGCTCATGCATTCGGTTGTAGAAACCAGATCGCAACTCGCGAAGACGAGGATGAAGCTCCAAAAGATCGAACAAAAAATCAGTGGGCAGAATCAAACAGAGATGGAAACACGCCGCGCAAAGGCCTTGAGCGAATATATCGAGGCGATGGGCAGAGCGCGCGTGGCACGAACACGATTGCTAAACAGGTTGCGGGAACATCGAGTCTGAGAGGGGAGACTATTCTGGATCGCGAAATCTGACGATACCGGAAATTATCCTATTCCCAGTTAAAAATCCCCAAACCCACTCATTACGATCAACCTCGGATATGATCGACCTCAATATTCTTGTATAATCGCCCCTCGTTCGAACGCTAGAATTGGCCTTTGCGAGGTTGAGGGCCCTAAATGCAAGAGGCTATAAGAATCTCAATAATAATTCCTGCCCTTAATGAAGCGAAAATCATCGCAAGTACCATCAAATCGCTTGAAGGGATTAAAGGAAGGATAGAGGTGATCGTCGTTGACGGAGGAAGCCTTGACGACACAGTAATGGTTTCGCGTGAAGCGCTCTTGCCGTTCCCATCAGCATCAGTAATCACTTCAAGACCGGGTCGGGGCATTCAATTGAATCACGGAGCAAGTCGCGCAACTGGAAACGTAATCCTGTTTTTGCACGCGGATACGACCTTGCCAGAATCCGCGCCGATCTTGATTGAAGAAGCCTTACAGGATAAAAGAGTTTTGGGTGGAAACTTCAAGATGGCTTGTGGCGGACCCGGCCTGTCAAATAGTGTTTTTGGCTCTCTCAACACTATCCGCAGATGGTTTGGCATTTATTATGGTGATTCGGTAATCTGGGTGCGGCGGGATGTGTTCGAACATCTGAGAGGCTTTGCCCCAACACCGATAATGGAGGATTACGATTTTTGCCGAAGGCTTGAAAAAGCGGGGCGTACGGTCTGCCTCTCCGGCACCGTTATAACATCACCCCGCAGATGGTCGCGTGGAAAGGCGATACAGACCATCGCACTTTGGATTCTTATTCAATGGCTTTACCTTGTGGGCGTAAGCCCCTATAAACTTGTACGGCTCTATTATCCGAGGAATCGAAAGCGATTTTCGAAAAAAAAGTATGGAACAAGAATCTGAATACTCAGTAGTATCTTCAGCCGCTCTTGAGACTCTATATCCATGAGCGGGAATTGTTTGAAAGGGTAGAACTTGAATGATTGGAAGGGTAGAGAACATCAAGCTGTGTTCACACTTTAACAATGAGAGGGGGAGGGCAAGTGCTTACTCCTGAGAGGATATACGAAGAGGAACTGCTCGATGCAGGCATTGGAACGGACGAAGATGTAGCAGAGAATTTGCGAGACCTTCGCCGGATAAACCGGTTTCTGGGCGGGACGCGTGTGGTAATCAGGGCGCTCAACACAAGCGTAGATGGTAATAACGACGGCCATTTATCGCTTCTCGATGTAGGAACCGGATCGGCAGACATCCCTACGGAGGTGGCAGAGTGGTGCCATTCGCGTGGCATTCAGCCCATGATAGCCGCGCTCGATATGAGTGAACGCAATTTAAGGGTCGCACACACGCATCTGGGTATAAATCCTGCTGTCTCACTTGTCAGAGCGGATGCCCTGAAGCTTCCATTCGCTGACAACAGTTTTGATTACGTCACTGCCTCGCTTTTCTTGCATCATTTTACTGATGACGATGTAGTAAAGCTGATCGAAGATTTCGCAAGAGTCGCCAGGCGGAGAATTATTATTAATGATCTTATCCGAAATCTTGTCCCTTACTATTTCATTCGTTTGACGGGTCCATTGCTGGCAAGAAGCTTTCTTACGCGCAACGATGGTCCGGTCTCCGTCTTAAGAGGGTTTACGGCCGGAGAGTTCAGAAATCTCGCAAAGCGGGCCGGCTTGAGCCGTTTCGAGGTTAAACGGTCGTTCCCTTACCGCTTATCTGTCATTGCCGAGCTATGAACATTCACGACATCATCATAATAGGAGGCGGTCCATCTGGAGCCTGCGCCGCGATTCTTCTCGCGATGCAGGGTCTTAAGGTCTTGCTTCTTGAAGAGAAGCAGATGCCGCGTCAAAAGCTGTGTGGGGAATTTGTCACACCCGAATCATTCCCCTCGCTAAACCGGCTTGACGTCATGGATCAAATGATTTTAGCAGGAGCACGACAGATAAAGAGCCTTCGTCTCAGCCCGACAAGCGGGCGATTGATAAGTACCTCGATCTCTGATCTGTCGGGAGGGAAATCATGGGCGATGAGTATCAGCCGTGCTAGATTCGATCAGATTTTATTCGACAGGGCGCGACAGGCCGGAGCCACCTGTCTGGAAGGCGTGGCCGTCAGGCGATGCCTCTATAACGGAGACCAGCCGGAAGGTGTCGAAGGGCTAGACCTTTCAAGCGGCGAGGCTGTCAAGTTCTTCGGGAAACTGATAGTCGACGCATCGGGTCGAAATTCCAGGTTGATGCTTGAGCCCGAAGAGCGAAAAGGTGGAAAGCCGGGCAACAGGCTTTATGCGTTTAAGGCTCACCTCGAAGGTGTGTCTGACATCGAAGATCAAGTAGAACTCTATTTCTTTCCAGACGGTTATGGCGGGTTGTCCAGGGTCGAGAATGGGCTGGCAAACTTGTGTTTCATAGTCAATGAACGAACCGTGCGCGAGGCCGGTGGCGATGCGTTAGAGATCAAACACAGAACGATAATGAAGAACCGATTGGCGAGGCGAAGGCTGGCAAAGGCTAATGTGGTGGGGAAGTGGCACACAGTCGGGCCGCTTACATTTGGGCATCGGCGACTATCTCAGCGCGGAGTAATTGCAATCGGCGATGCTTCGGGGATGATTGATCCGTTTACAGGAACCGGGATACAGATAGCGTTGAGGACTGGTGAAATCGCCGCCGAATCTATTATCGAGGAAATCGAGAAATTGCAGGAATCGGCCAATGGCAACGGAAAACAAATATCCACGAACGCGCAATTGCTTGTTAACAGCGTAATCGAGTCCTATACGGCCCGCTATGAAAACGAGTTTGGCCATCGGATGAGGATAGCTGGCATCCTGAGAATAGTGGCATTCTCGCCGTTTGCAGCCAATCTGCTGGCCCGCGTTTTTGTCCGTGTTCCCTCGCTGGCGCGCCTTGTCTTAAGGGCCACAAGGACCGGCCCCCGCAACAACTAATACCGAATCTCTTCAGACTATGACATCTGTCAGTGAATAAGTAGTGTCATTCAATTTTCCAAAATGTAGCATAGAAAGGTGGGAATAGGCCGCTACCGGCCCGGCCTATTCCCACAACCCTTCCACTTTTGGAACTTTTTCCCGATCCGGGCGTGCTCAAAGGGTTAGGGAGGCAACTCAGTCATGTTTGGAGGGAAGATCATGCATAAGCAACGCTATTTGATATTTTTACTGGCTCTTACCGTCGCCGTCGGTACCGTATTCGCGCAAAGCGATTCCGGGGAGAAGAACAAACAGAAAGAGAAACGGACAGACAAGTCTGAACTGAAAGAAAAGCAAAAGGAGAAGACAGAATATCTCTTTCAATCAGGAGAGATGCCCACGCAGTTTTTTGTGGGTGAAGGCAGTTATCTGGGTGTTTATCTCGAAGAAGTTTCGCCCGAACGGGCAAAGGAGCTAAATCTAGCCGAGGAGCGCGGAGCTATCGTCATGAAGGTGGTCGAAGGCAGTCCAGCCGACACCTCGGGTCTGAAGATGAATGACGTAATCGTCTCCTTCAACGGTCGTAGGGTAGACAGCGTTCGCGAAATGCAGCGGATGCTTGGCGAGACTCCCGCTGGCCGAGATGTCTCTATCGAAGTCATCAGAGGAGGCGGCCATCAAACAATCTCTGCGACGTTAAACAAGCGAGCGGATAATTTCACGCTGCTCAGGCGAGAAGGGAATCTGGATGAGGAAGTTCTAAGGCGTAATGAGGAAGCAATGAGACGCGCCGAGGAGGCTCATCGCCGCGCGATTGAAGAACTCAACCGCGAACAGGAAGGTCTGGGCGGTCAAAGGGGAGCCCCGCCCCGCGAGTTTGGAAACTATAATTTCGTAGGCCCAGGCACTGTCTGGTATGTAAACAGGGCGAGGTTGGGGATAGCAGCAGAGTCGCTCTCAGACCAGCTTGGCGAGTATTTCGGAGTCAAGGACGGCAAAGGTGTTCTCGTTACCGAAGTGCGTGAAGATACTCCGGCATCAAAGGCCGGGTTAAAAGCCGGTGATGTGATTGTTGCCGTTGACGGTCAGAAAGTCGGCGGTGTTGAAGAACTCATGGGCGAGCTTGCAAAGAAGGAGGAAGGCCCCGTAACACTTACGGTCTTTCGCAACCGCAGCGAGCAGAGTGTTACGGTCACTCTTGAAAAGCGACAGGTTGAGATGCCAAAGCCGGCAATCGCGCCGCGCGCTCGACAGGTTTCGGGGTCGATCTAATCCTGTAACTCCTGTCTGAAAAATTATCTCTTCACGCAGCAATCTTAAGCTTTGATAAAGGAGGCGCTCGGTCGCCTCCTTTTCTGTCTCTCTTTGGTTCAACTGGTTCTTGCTCAATGGTTCGGCCGGATATAACATGCGGCCTGGACTATTGAATATGTCGCCAAGAAAAAAATTTCAGCTCGCAATTACAGCAGTATTTGGACTGATTGCATTCGGGTCGGTAGGGTTTAAGATTCTGCTTGGTCTGCCCTGGTTCGACTGTCTGTACTTTACCTTGATCACCATCACAACAATAGGCTTCGGCGAACCTTCCAATATGACGGAAGAGGCCCGCTATTTTACCGTCCTTCTCATTATTATGGGTGTAAGCACGATTGGCTATGCCTTTTCCTATGCGGCTCAGGCTGTGGTAGAGTCAGAGCTTATCTCAACCTTCGGGAAGCGAAAGATGTTTAAGGACATTAACCAGCTTAGTGGTCACTACATAATGTGCGGGGCCGGGCGTATCGGTTCACGTGTAATCCGCGAGGTTGCGAGGCGGGGCGAAGAGTTTGTCGTAATTGAAAGCGACGAAGGGATAGCAGACAAGTTGTTGTCAAAAGGGTACCTCGTCCTGATAGGTGATGCGACAAATGAGGATGTTCTGCTCGCGGCGGGAATTGAGCGCGCGCGCGGTCTTGTATGTGCCCTCTCAACCGATCCTGATAATCTTTATCTCACGTTGATGGCGCGTGACCTGAACAAGGAGATGATGCTTGTTGCGCGCGCCAATGAGGAATCGGCTGTTACGAGATTGCTAAAGGCCGGAGCCAACAAGGTAGTCTCACCTACTATTACAGGGTCGAATCAGATGGCCCAAATGCTGCTAAGACCTGCCGTTGCCGCTTTCATGGAACTTGCCAGCATGACAGAACAACTCGAACTGGAGATGGAGCAGATAGAGATCAAAGCCGGGTCTCCGTTTACGGGAGTCGCGCTCAAGGACACCACCATACGCTCCGACCTCAACGTGATGGTTATAGCCATCAAGCGCGCGGGGGGGGATATGCTCTTCAATCCCTCTGCCGCTGCGATCATAAAAGAGAACGACGCGCTGGTTGTTATCGGGAGCCATAATAGTCTGGTTGAACTCGAGAAGATGGCAAACCCCAAGAAGTCAAATCTCAGGCCGCATCGTCACTGATAAACTTAAATGGCTTTTGAACCCGGCGTAAGCATCATCATACCAACCTGGAACGGTAAAGGACTGCTTGAGCAATTTCTTCCTTCGGTCATCACGGCGGCCACTCATCATTACAGGGTAACAGAACGCCCGGTCGAAATCCTTATAGTCGATGACGGGAGCATGGACGATACAATCCCGTGGCTGACCGCCAGTGGATTCACGCCCTATCGCAAAGATCAGGATGTTGAGGAGATCCAGCCCGCTGGATTGGCCCTGAGGTATTTGAGAAATGAGAAAAATTTGGGGTTTGGCTCTACCTGTAACAGCGGATTTGCCTGCGCGCGCGCCCGACTGGTCTTTCTCTTAAACAATGATGTCGAAGTACATCCGAAGGCTATCGCTCCGCTTGTTGACGGCTTTAGCGACTCAAACGTCTTTGCGGTGCATTGTCGAGTCTTTGATTACGAGACAAATGAAGTATGCGGAACGGGTAAAGTCGGAGGGTTTTCACGCGGATTCATAAGAGTTCATCAAAGCTACGTCAAACTCGATGCGGCTGAAAGCTCAGGTGCTGCTTCGTGTGGAAGGCTATTTTCGATTTTTGCAAGCGGGGGATCTGCCATGTTTGATCGCGACAAATTTCTTGAACTGGGCGGATTCGAAAGCCTTTTCGCCCCTGCCTACTGGGAGGATGTCGAGCTAAGTTATCGCGCCTGGAAACGAGGCTATCGGGTTATCTTCGAACCTCGCTCGGTCGTCAGACATCGTATCTCTTCTACCATGCGAAGACTCAGGCAGTCAAAGATCAGAAGAGTGCAGCAGCGTAATCGGTTGCTGTTTCACTGGATAAATCTGCACGATAAGAGGTTCTTAGCCGCGCATATTGCTCGGGTGATACTCCTGTTTATCTCATCGCCCCTCACACTCAAACCGGGTTTTATGATCTCAGTTATGGCTGCGCTCAAGCGACTTCCAGCGATTCTCAAACGAAGAGAAATCGAACGGCAGGCAGCCCGACGCACCGACAGGGAAGTGCTCGAAATATTTAACGCGCTTCGAGTGCGCCCGGATTTATTAGTCTACGACGATACTCGGGAACTTGAGCGCCATTTCAAGAACAACAATCAAGAAGAGCGGGCAAATTGATCCTCTTCCAGAGAGCCTCATGTGAGTTCAAATTGCTCGTGCCGCGAGCGTGATCGTAGCGCCCTCATCAATAGTGGTCATCAGCCAGTCAAAAGGTTTGATAAACGGGATTGCGAGACAGAATATAGCCTTGTTGATCAGAGTTGGCCTCTTGCCCAGCAATCTGGCCTTGAGGCTCTGACGAAGCGCGTGCGAATTATGCGTCCTGGAATAATAGGTGAGACGGTAAACTTCGAATCCCGCATCAGCAAGCAGATTCTTTAAGATAGCGGTTGTAAAATGATAGCGATGCCGGGGCACATCGAGCGCAGACCAATCGCTGCCAAAGAATCGAGCCTGATAGCTTTCCGAGTTCGGAACCTCAAGTATCAAAGTGCCTCCGGGTTTTATGATATGTCTTGCTTCGATGATGTTGGCCTTTGGCCTGTTCGTGTGCTCAAGTGAAGACCAGAATGTGACTACATCAAAAAAGTTCTCGGCGCAGGCCGCATCGATCAGGGTGCCTGTGAAGACCCGATCCTGGCCAAGAACGCGGTTGGCGGCGGCGGCGGCGACCTTTCCTAATTCGACACCGAAACGGTCCCAGCGATTTGCATCGAGGGCTCTCAAAAAGTACCCGGCTCCGCTGCCAATATCGAGTATGCGCCCGCCCCCCTTTACGCTCGTCTCAAGAAACCGCACCTTCTCGGCCTGAGATTTTTCGATCCAGCCCTGGGAAGGCCCTCCGCACTCGCCCCAGTAATCCTCCGGGTAGAAGCGATCAAGCTCCTCGTCTGACATTTCAGGAAGGGTTCGCAGGACCCCGCAGCCGCTGCACTCGACTATGGAAAATGGCTCGTCTGATTTGCCTAGATGGTCGCTTGCGGTGTAAAGTTCGCGGACGACAACGGCTCCGCACAGGTTACATCCGTGCTGTTGTTTTTGTGATAGCGGTATTGCATTCATAGAAAGAAAAATTTTACCTGCCCGGCCTGCGGGCGACAAACAAAATAAGCAGGCGGAGGTGCTCTGTGCTCAAAAGAAATGGAAAATACAGCGGCCTGACGATCTGTTTTCTACTCTTTGCAATAGCGGTCGTGCCGGTCAAAGCGAATCAGAGAAGGCGGGGAGAGTCTGCCTCCTCCCGAGAGATTCGACGGGTGCTCGATCTTCAGGTTGCGGCCTGGAACCGAGGAGACCTTGAAGGTTTTATGAAAGGGTACTGGCATTCACCCGAATTGACTTTCTTTTCGGGTGGGACGAAAACCTCGGGGTGGAAGACCACTCTTGACCGATACAGAAACCGCTACCAGAGCGCAGGGGCCGAGATGGGGCAACTCGATTTTTCCGAGCTGAAGATCGAGTTGCTTGGGCCGCAAAGCGCCTTTGTGCGAGGTCACTGGCACCTCAAGATGGCCGATAGCGAGCCGCAGGGATTATTTACACTGATATTTCGCAAGTACCCCGATGGCTGGAAGATAATCCATGACCACACAGGTTCTTCTTAGGCCGTGCGAGGTCAATCGACTTCATAGTCAACAGAGGCTATAGCGTCTGTAATCTCTCTTAGCTTCATCACGACCGCCATGTGATCGTCGTGTTTTTGATATTGCTCCAATCCTTGGAGATCGTCATATGTTCCGATGAGAGCGGCGTCCCACGACCGGGGCGAATTCAGTATATCTTCTCCAACCTCAAACTCTCTGATTGAATCTATTTTGTCTGGTAGCGACCGCAATTCATCGAGCACCGCATTTCGTTTGTCGCTTCTGACATCGGGCTTGAACTTTAAAAAAACGATGTGTCTTATCATCGCTCCACCTCACTTACGGTATTTCGTAATATGAAAAATCTTTGCCTCCTTTGCGCCTTAACGTGAATCTTTTTCGCAAAGTCGCCTGGCATGTGAAGTACGCAAAGCTTTTCCTGACAATGGAATGGCCCTGGATAGCATTAATTGACTCGACTGGCTCTTTTGTTGCCACGGGCCTTACTAATCGACAGATGATATAATACATCAATTGCAAAACTCAGGAGAGGATAACCAAATATGGGAAAGATCAAAGTGCTGCCAGATTCACTCGCCAACAAGATAGCTGCGGGGGAGGTCGTCGAGCGTCCCGCCTCGGTCGTCAAGGAGTTGCTTGAAAACTCGTTGGACGCCGGGGCGCGAAAAATCCATATCGAGATTGAATCCGGCGGCAAGCGGCTGATTCGAATCCAGGATGATGGTGAGGGGATGACGCGCGATGATGCGATCACGGCCTTCGAACGCCACGCGACATCAAAGCTGCGAACAGCAGAAGACCTGGAAGCCATCAGCACGCTTGGCTTTCGCGGCGAGGCGCTTCCCTCCATTGCCTCTGTTTCACGCCTGTTTTTACGCACCAAATCGGCAAAGGATATAGAAGGAACCGAGGTCGAATTCAATGGTGGAAAACTTATCGCCGTGAGAGACATTGGATGGCCCGGCGGTGCGGAATTCGAGATCAAAGACCTCTTCTTCAACATCCCGGCCAGGCGAAAATTTCTAAAGAGCGATGCTACGGAAAGCTTCCACATTACAAGCCTTGTCCAGCACTATGCGCTGGCAAACCCGGCGGTCACGTTCCTGTTGATCAATAACGGACGTGACGCCATCCGTGTGGCTCCCGCTCGCACTCTGAAAGAACGCGCCTACCAGTTGCTTGGCGGTTCGTTGCTTGAGAAGCTACTAAAGGTCGAATGTGAAAGAGATGGTCTGCGCGTAATAGGGTATGTTTCCAACCCGCAGGAGCAGCGGTCTTCAAAAGACGCTCAGTACCTGTTTATCAACGGACGCTATGTGAAGGATCAAGTGATAGGCCGCGCGCTCAAGGAGGCGTATCGCTCGATGATGCCTTCGGGGACATATCCGGCAGCAATCCTCTTTATTGATGTGCCCCCGTCCGAGGTTGATGTAAACGTACACCCTGCAAAGACGGAAGTCCGCTTTCTTCACGAGGCGGCTATCCTTTCATTTACGAGGCAGGCAGTTGCAGATGCCCTGACGACGACCCAACCGACTACTCGATTGCCCGGCACACCCGCCCGAGAGGCAAAGGGTTTTGTGGCAGGTGGTTTTGTTGATAGGTCGCCGCAGAATTCGCGCCCTAATTTCTCTCCACCATCTTCTGCTCGATTTCCTCTGCCCGGCTCCGAAGCGCAATCGCCCGCGAAATCTTACAGGGAGATTCTGAATGCCGGTGAAACGGTTGATCCGGGTTCAGAAAGAGACGAAACTCAAACTGGTAGACTCGCAGCAGCCCTCTCCTCTTATCCCGACCAATTGCAAGAGAATGAAATTCAGCAGGGCGGCCAGCCTTTTGAGGAGGCTCAGAAAATCGAAAGCGGAGTGGCGGAACCGGAGGCCGGATGGGGGGCGGCGGTCGGTGAAGTTGAGATTGAAGAGTTGCCACTCCCCGGCCTCGGTCACGGGATAAAACCGATGGGACAGATCAGAGACAGCTATATAGCCGCCACCGACGAGGAAGGTTTGTTGTTGATCGACCAGCACGCGGCGCACGAGCGGGTTCTCTTCGAACAGTTTCGCGATCTCAAATTGAGCAGGAGCGGGGGCGTTCAGCCCCTCCTTATCCCCGAAACTCTTGATCTAACCTCGGCAGAAATCGAAGCCTTTGAAATCGTTCAGCCGGAGCTTGAGACCATGGGCGTAGAGACTATGCGATTATCGGGTCGGGCGATTGCAGTAAAGACGGCACCCTCGGGTATCCCTACATCTGACGTGATCGCGCTTGTTCGCGAAGTTGTGTGCGTTGTCGAGCGGGAGCGCCGCAATTTCAGCCTCGAAGATATCCGCGATTCGATAGCCGCCTCCCTTGCGTGCAAGGCCGCAATAAAGGTGAATATGCGGCTGACGGATGAAAAAATGCAGTGGCTTATAGACGAATTGATGAAGACGAAAAACCCGATGACCTGCCCTCACGGTCGCCCTTCGATTATGAGATTTGGCCTGCGCGAGATTGAACGCGGCTTCAAAAGGCCCGTCTGAGATATTACAGTCAGACCGTATCCAGGACTTCGCGAACCTTCAGCACGAGGTTCGTAGGCGTGAAAGGCTTTTGCAGAAAGGCCATCTCCTTATCGAGTATGCCGCGATTATATATCGTATGATCGGTGTAGCCTGATATATAAAGCACCTTCATTTTGCCGCGCCTCAAAGTGATGCGGTCGGCCAGTTGCCTGCCGTTCATATTCGGCATTACTACGTCCGCTATCAAGAGGTCAATCGCTTCTTTGTGCTGCTCGCAGATCAATAGGGCTTCACCACCGTGGCCGGCTTCAAGGACTTTGTATCCGTACATCTCAAGAATTTCGCGCGCCAGATGCCGGACCCTCGCTTCATCTTCCGCAAGAAGAATAGTTTCAGTACCACGCGGGAGCGCATATGCCGCTTTCTTTATCTCGGCCCCCTCAACATCAACCACAGGGGGCAGGTATATCTTGAAAGTCGTGCCAAGTCCAGGTTCGCTGTAGGCCTGAATCTTTCCCCCGCATTGATCCACGATCCCATAAACCGTGGACAGTCCCAGCCCGGTACCCTGACCTGTCTCCTTTGTAGTAAAGAACGGCTCAAATATCCTTGATTGAGTCTCGCGATCCATGCCCGTCCCGGTGTCGCTCACGGTCAACAATACATAACTACCTTTTGAAATCCCTATGTGTTTTGCCACATACGCTTCGCTCAACTCGACATTTGTGGTTTCAATAGTCAGCTTGCCCCCATCAGGCATCGCATCGCGGGCATTTATAACCAGATTCATTATTACCTGATCGATCTGACCGGGATCAGCCCTGACCTGGGCAATCTCCGGGGCCAGGATCGTCTCGAGCGTAATATCTTCCCCAATCAGACGGACCAGCATCTTCTTTATTTCTGAAACGTGGTTGTTCAGATTAATATTTTTTGTCTGACGCGGACGATTGCGACTAAAGACAAGGAGCTGGTTTGTCAGTCGAGCAGCACGTTGACCGGCGCTCAGGATCTCTGCAACCTCCTTTTTACCGGGGGCTCCAGGCCCAAGCCTGGCTTGCAGAACCTGACTATAACCAATAATGGCCGTGAGCAGGTTGTTAAAGTCATGGGCTATACCGCCGGCTAGCCTGCCTATTGCCTCCATCTTCTGGGCCTGTCGCAGTTGTTGTTCCAGATATTTCTGTTCAGTTATATCCCGTCCGATAACTGAGACCCCTATGATCCTTCCCGCCTCATCACACAAAGGAGATGCCGTCAGGCATATATCCAGCAACTTGCCGTCCTTCCTCTTTCTCAGGGTTTCAAATATCGAGATGCTTTTCCCCTTCCTGATATCTTCAGAGATTTGCCGAAACTCATCTAATCGTTCCTGAGGAATGATTACAGAGATGTCGAGACCAATAACTTCCTCTGCGGTATATCCGTAAATCCTCTCAGACCCCCGGCTCCAACTGAAGATCGAGCCTTCGAGGCTTACACCAATGATTGAATCATTCGAATTCTCGACAATAGAGCCAAGCAGAGCAACTTCATCCGAAGTTTGCCCGCGTCTTGTAATATCTTCAAAGATCGCGAGAACAACTTTAGCGGTTCCATCTGTGTCGCAGACGGGCGAAAGGGAGACCCGGGTCCTGATTTGAGAGCCATCGCCTAGAATTGACCGCCTTTCGTATACAACTGTCTGCCCTCCTCCTGAAAGCATCTGATTTATAGTTTCATTCTCTGCAACGAGGTCATCTTTATGCGTATGATTTGCGATCCGTAACCCAACAATATCTTTACCCGTGCACCCAAACATCTCGCAAAAACTCCGATTTACTCTTAAATAGCTCCCTCCCGGTGAAACATGGGCCATTGCCTTAGGGGACTGCTCGAATGTGAAAAGATAGCTTTCAGCTTCTTCGCGCGTGGCCTTCTCAAGTCGCTTACGTTCGATTGCAATGTGGATGGAGCGAAGGAAACCTCTCTGGTCAAGTCCGTCAATAAACAGGAAATCCTGAGCCCCTCCATTGATCGCTTTCAAAGCAAGGGCATCATCGTCTCTGTCACTCAAGACTATGACAGGCAGGTCGGGGGAGGCTGACCTGAAATCCGAGAGTATGCCCAAATCTGCGCCACTTGCCGGATGTATGCACAGAAGGATCAAATCGAATGGTCGATGTTTCAGGCGATACAGGGCTTCTTCAATTCGGGTCATTCTGGTCAATGCGAGACTTTTTGAGGTTACCCTGTCCAGGAAATGAGCCATTTCAGATGCTTCGGGTTGGGGGTCGATTATAAAGAGATTAATCGGTTTGGATTTCATAATGCACATCTCCTTTGTGAGTGCGCTTCTAACACAGGCTGGCTATCTGGGACCCATGTTCCAATCGGGAATGTAAGGAAAAGCGAAGTTGTACCCTTCATCTGTGAACCAGCATCTGACAAGAAGAGGCGCTGGTAAGCCCTTCAAGTCATACCGTCAAAATAGTCTGAATGCCCTCTCAATTCACTCAGGCGTCAATAAGAACACCTCCCGTTATGGCTCAATCTCGGCTTGAATCTTTCCCCTCAAATATCGTCTCAGCCTGCTGACTGCATCATAACAGAACGGTAATCCTTCTCACTGTGCGGATAATAATTGAATGTGGTAACCAACACAAGACAATTTACGTGAGTCATAAACCAATTTTACCCAGGTATGTGGATTGTGACTTGTATATGAGAACACGGGGGCAGGTACAGAGCGCAAAGATCGGTTGACTTTGATGTCATATCGAGTTTAAACACTGGTCTATGCGAACCTCGGTTTCAATGACTCAATCACAACGGGAATCAAAGGGCCACTTGAATAGACGGGTGAAACATACACTACTTCTTTTTACGGCAATGCTCGGACTTGTATCATTGGGCACAGGACAGATCGGAAACACAACGCCATCAACTATTCAGCAGGAAGAAGATCGGGGCCGTCAAATATATTTACGCGGAACCAGTCCGACAGGCCAAAAGATCACCGCAGTTATGGGCAACTCCGGGCTTGAGATACCCGGTGAGGCAATGGCCTGTGTGAACTGCCACGGGCGCGACGGACGCGGAAAACCGGAAGGAGGAGTAACACCGTCCGACATTACGTGGAATGGCTTGACCAAGCCTTATGGCGTGTCTCATGAAAGCGGTCGCAACCACCCGCCTTACACAGAGAAGACATTGAAGCGAGCAATTACGATGGGGCTTGATCCGGCGGGCAATCAGTTACATCCTGCGATGCCGCGATTCCGCCTGTCTCAAACAGACATAACCGATCTGATCGCCTACATCAAAAAGATAGATGAAGCCCCGGAACCGGGTCTGAACCAATCGAGCATAAGAGTCGGGACTCTCCTAATAAAGAGCGGCCCCTTTGCGGAAACGACTCGCTCCATCAATGTTTTGCTTCGCGCATACTTCGATTCAATCAATAAAAGCGGCGGAATCTTTAATCGTGAAATCAATCTACAGATAGCTGAATCCGACGGTTTGCCTGAGCAGAGGGTTCAGGCCCTGCGAACCCTCCTGGAGGACGGGAATATCTTTGCGCTCACAGGCGCATTCACATCCGGGGCGGACCGAGAGATTGCCCTGCTCGCAAGCGACAGGGAACTTCCCCTTGTTGGGGCGATCACAGAGACGCCCGACGCCGGTTTCCCAATAAACCGCTACGTCTTCTATATCCATGCCGGGCTACAGGATCAGGCCCGGTCACTCGCGATATTTGCCGCTGGCCGTAAGTCTTCACAGTCCGAGCAGGCGGTAATAATAAATTCGGGTGACAGGGAATCGCGCGAAGCGGCAGAGGCGATAAAGAGCGAATGTCGCCGGTTGAAATGGGGCACTCTGGGGTCGATTGAAATCCCCCGATCTAGTGCAGGAATAAAGGAGATGGTTCAAGAACTGATGAGAAATAAGATCAGTTCGGTCTTTTATCTGGGGCCAAAAGATATGCAAAGAGAGTTTCTCGATCAGGCAGGAAACATAAACTGGTTCCCTGATATTCTGATCCCGGGTCCTCTTCTGGCCAGAGAATCCCTTGACGCGCCCGAATCGGTTACTTCCCACCTGTTCATTTCGCTTTCTACCCTGCCTTCGGATTTGAGCCGGGAATCAATAAGTGAGTACAAGGGGCTGGCTGAGACCTATAGCCTTCCGACTACGGAATTGGAAAGCCAGTTGACGGCCTTTGCGGCGGCGAAAATACTGGTCGAGGGGTTAAAACGCGCGGGCAGAGACCTGACAAGGCAGAAATTGATTGAAACGCTCGACCAGTTCTACCAGTTTGAAACAGGTGTCACTCCTCCGATCACCTTTGGCCCGAATCGAAGGGTCGGCTCATCTGGAGCGCATATCGTTTCCGTAAACAAAAAGGAGATGAGGTTTATTCCGGTCACGAAATGGATCGAGGTGGATTGACGCAAATGGGGCAGGCAATCTCAAATTCTGATATTTTCATTTGACGTGTAGTTGATCATATCTACTAAAATCATCAGGGACGCACTTTCCAAACTCAAACTCTTTCACACACCACAGGGGTTTATCAAACATGCATTCCATCCGTGAGGTCATACTCGATATTGACGGGACTCTTGTAGACAGCAACGACGCGCATACCAGGGCATGGCAGGAGGCGCTGGCCAGGCGAGGCTTTGACATACAGTATGAAAAAATTCGGTCGCTAATTGGAAAAGGGGGAGATAAATTGCTGCCCGAAGTGTCAGGCCTTCGGGATGATTCTGCCGAAGGGAAGGAAATCTCCCGACTTAGAGGCGAAATTTTTACGTCACGATATCTTCCCGAATTAGAGGCATTTCCCGGCACCAGAGAATTGCTTCTTCGCATGCGCACCGATGGCATCAGGTTGATGGTTGCAAGTTCAGCAAAGGAGGATGAACTGAAGGCGCTACTGAAAATTGCTCGGGCAGATGATTTGATCGAAAGGAAGACCTCATCCGATGATGCGGAAGATTCCAAGCCTGACCCGGACATTGTTGAAGCCGCGCTTTCCAGGGCGGCCCATCCGCGCGAACGAATCCTGATGATCGGGGATACGCCTTATGATATAGAAGCCGCAAACCGAGCGGGAATCGAGTGCATAGCATTTCGCTCAGGTGGGTGGAGGGATGCTCATCTCACAGGCGCACTTGCGATATATGATGGTCCGGCTGATCTCCTAAAGCAATATGATTCGTCCCCACTCGGCAAGAATAAAGCGTCATGAAGAGCAATCGCGAACAAACCGGGCTGCGAACTGAGATAAACGATTTTCTTCGGGGCTCATCGGGAGCCTTTCTTTTCGGAGTTCCGTTCCTTTTTACTATGGAGGTTTGGTGGAAGGGGAACTTTACATCAGTGCCTCGGATGATTATCGCCCTTCTGCTAACTTATCTGTCACTGTTGGCGCTGAATCGTTTTGAAGGATTCCGCAAAGAAGGCGCAAGTCCCTGGAGCAGGACTATACTCGACAGTTTCGAAGGGCTTGCTATAGCTCTTGTGTCGGCAACCGTAGGGCTATTTCTGATCAGGGTCTTAACATTCGAGGCAGGACTCCAGGTCACACTCGGACGAATAGTTATGGAAACCGTTCCCTTTGGCATTGGTGTAGGAATTACGAATACTTTTCTCTACAGTGACGAAAACCAGGAAAAGGGCGGAGTCAGATTTGCTGACCACGCGTGGAAAGGGACTCTGCTCGATGCGGCTGCGACGGTATTTGGGGCGACGATCATAGCCTTCAACATAGCCCCGACCGATGAGATTCCAAAAATTGCCAGTGGAATGTCGCCCCTATGGCTGCTTGTAATAATAGCGGCATCTCTGGGTCTTTCCTACATAATAGTGTTCGAAGCGAATTTCGGTTCTCAGGAGGCGCGAATGAACCAGCCCGGCATTTTCCAGAGCCCGATCACAGAAACGGTCATCTCTTATTTACTCTCTCTCTTGATGGCCGCAGGGATGCTCTGGTTGTTTCAACTCGTCAGAACGACAGACCCACTTGAACAATGGGTCAGCTACGCAATTGTACTGGGTTTGCCTTCAAGCCTTGGCGGGGCAGCGGGCAGGCTGGCGTTATGAACGGGAATAAGCAAAATGAGAATAGTGACTCGCCCCGGTCATCTGCCGAATGGGTGTCTCTGGCAGTTTCACTCATTCTGCTTGCCGGGTTGATTGCAATAGTAGCCTGGCTCTGGCTGAACTCTTCGGGCATGCCCGCTTCTTTCAGGGTCGAGCAAGGTGCGGTACGCAATGAGCGGGGGCAGTTCTACCTCCCTGTTCATATTACGAATGATGGTGAGGTCACAGCCACAGAGGTAAAGGTTGAAGGCCTACTTGCTTCCAGCGGTCAGGAAGAGAGATCGGATACAACCTTCGATTTCATTCCAGCCCATTCGACAGTTGAGGGAGTTCTCATTTTCAGCCAGAACCCAGCCAATGCTACGGTTCGCGTCCTCAGTTATCAATTGCCGTGATACTCGCCGTTGAATATTCACGGATCATGGATTAGTGTTTACTTCGTGGCGCTCATATTTTTTTCCTACCTTTAAATGAGCGTTATGGGGAAACAAGAGGAAGCCGCCGCGCACCAGTTAGAGCAGCGAGAGGATGTAAAGAAGGCTTTAAGGCAGACATCAAACATCCGGGAGCCTGCAAAGCCAATAGCTGAAACCGGCGACCGGGTATTGCTCGGCACCTATGTTCTTGTCCTGCTCGGGCTGGCCATCCTTTACTATCTTTTCGGTCTCTCTTATTTCGGATTACCGGAACGTATAAAGAATTTTCTCTTGAGGACCACCCGGGGGGGCATCCTCATCACTTTGGTCCTGACGGCCTCACAGATTGTGAAGATATATTTGATCGGTCGAGTTTTGGATGGCGCGTCTCGGTACAACCTGAAACGGGTCCTGAGACTGATGGTCGGTCTGATACTGGGATTTATCATCATTTCCGTAATCTTTGTGAACTGGTATACGGCTGTAGTGTCGCTCGGGTTGATCTCGCTGGTACTGGGCTTCGCTCTTCAGACACCGATAACGAGTTTTATCGGATGGGTATACATTCTTGTCAGGGAGCCGTACCGGGTTGGCGACAGAATAAAGATCGGGGATGCGACAGGCGATGTTATTGATGTGAGCTACCTCGACACGACGCTATGGGAATTTGGCGGGCAGTACCTCTCTACGGATCACCCGAGCGGAAGGATAATCAAATTTCCAAACTCTGATGTCTTAGGGTCTGCGGTCTACAACTATTCCTGGCCTCTTTTCCCTTATATCTGGAACGAAATCTCTTTCAACATCGCTTACGAAAGCGATCTCGAATTTGTGGCGAAGGCCATGCAGGAGACGGCTGAGGTGGAACTGGGCGAAGACATGCTTGAGCGGGTGAGGGTTTTTCGCAATTTGCTTGAGAAAACGCCGGTTGATGAGCTTGAGGTGAGGGAGCACCCTACGGTCATTTTCAGGGTGAATGAAAACACCTGGATCGAGGCAATCGTTCGGTATCTGGTAGAGCCGAAACGAGCCGGGCAGGTCAAAACGAGGCTGATAAAAAAGATGCTGGAAAGACTGAACGCCGAGCCGGACCGCGTAATGTTCCCGAAGAGCAACTCAAGGTGAGGCACAGAAGGATTAAATTCTCAAAGTATTTCCTGAGAATAAGATAGCCCTGCACCAAACGATCAGTGCGTACCTTAGAGCGCGTCTGAAAAGCCCTGAAAGGACGCAATCCAATAGCCTGGGGCATCGCCCCAGGAACCGAGGCCAAAATCCCCCGAGCCCTGAAAGTGGGAGATAGGCCCCGATATTGCGCCCTTTCAGGGCTTGCGCGACTTTGGCTGCCTCTACCCGGCGCAACGCGCCGGGCTATTGAATCTCGCCCCTTCGGGGCTTTTCTTCACTTTTCAGACGCGCTCTAACCCTCGTGAAAACTATTAACCCTCTGGCGCAATCTGATATACTTTGCACTTGTAATGACAGTTTGCTCGAAATGCAATCAGGAGCCTCAGGTATTTCGATTGCTGAAATGCGCAACGTGCTATAAGTCGCTTTGTGAGGACTGCGCAATACGGCGATATGCCCGGCCTTTTTGCAGTGAAGAGTGCGCTCAAATTTTCTTCTTTGGTACGGAACAGGGAAGTGACAATTAGCACCGGGCAGGCTGGAAAATCATTATTTTACCAGGAGTCCAACCTATGAATTTGATTCAGAGGCCCCGAAGGTTGCGGCGCACTGAGACGATACGTGCGATGGTGCGTGAGACACGGCTGTCGCCGGACGATTTCATCTACCCGCTCTTTGTTTGCGAAGGCGAGGGCGTGCGCCGCGAGATTTCGGCAATGCCGGGTTGTTATAACATGTCGATTGATGAGCTGGTTCGAGAGGTCGAGGCCGCGCGTACAGAGGGCGTGCGCGCGGTAATCTTATTTGGTGTACCTGATGAAAAAGACCCTACCGGCTCTCAGGGTTATGCCGAAGACGGCATCACGCAGAGGGCAATACGAGCCCTAAAGCGCGAGACAGGAGATGTACTTCTCATCGCGGATAATTGTCTGTGCGAGTATACGGATCACGGCCATTGCGGCGTTATCGAAGACGGCGAAGTTCTAAATGACCCTACGCTCGATTTGCTTGCGCAAACGGCTGTATCTCAGGCAGAGGCGGGGGCAGATATTATAGCCCCCTCCAATATGATGGATGGTTTTGTTGAGGCGATCCGTCAGGCACTTGATGAATCTGGATTTGATCAGATACCGATAATGTCGTATGCCGTCAAATACGCGTCGGCCTTCTATGGCCCGTTCCGAGAGGCGGCGCAATCGGCCCCTCAGTTTGGCGACCGTCGAGGGTATCAGATGGACCCTGCCAATTCGCGCGAAGCCATGCGCGAAGCCGAACTCGATTGGGAGCAGGGTGCCGATATCCTCATGGTTAAACCCGCACTCCCTTATCTGGATGTCATTCGCGCCGTTCGCGAACGATTCGATCTTCCGGTAGCGGCTTATCAGGTCTCGGGCGAATACGCGATGATAAAGGCGGCTGCGAAAATGGGTTGGATTGACGAACAACGAGTAGCCCTCGAGTCGCTGACCTCAATAAAACGTGCGGGAGCCGATTTGATTCTGACCTATTATGCCCGCGAGATTGCCCGACAACTCTGATAGTAGGCAGTAGGCAGTAGGCAGTTAAGCTGATAATCAAGATCAAAGCCAAAGGGCTAAACTCAGCAATGCAATATATAGATGTGAATAGTTGGTACCCGCCTCCAGCTTAACTGCCTACTGCCTACTGCCTACTATCAGAGCCTATTCATCGGCGTGCATAACCTTCTCGGTGTTTGCGCGATTGCGTTCTTCCATTACCTGTTCAAAATTTGCCCGCAACTCGGGGAGGTAAGCGGTAAGCAGGCTGAATTCGCGTTTAGGCAAGCTCAGGGTGTCCATCGGGGCTGTACACCTTATGGTCGCGCTGCGCGTGGCCTTCTTTAGCAATGCCATCTCACCGAAATACTGGCCCATTTCAAGCTGGGCAAGTTTTATCTCGCCGCCCTCTTCTTCTCGTATCACATCAGCCTTCCCGCTGACGATAATGTAAATCCTGTCCCCAAGATCGCCCTGTCGAAAGATTTCTTCACCGGGTTCAAAATGTTCCTGTGTGATTCCCATCGACCCCGCGAGTTTTAATTGGACCAGTTCGGCAGGCAGCAACAGATCGAGCGTCCAATCTGTAGCGACTCTCAATCTTCGCCCCCATCCCGGCAGTTTCATCAGATAGATTGAACGCCACATCCACCAGGCTACAAAACCGGATATGTTGATTCCAAAGATTTCAGCTACTGCCGAGCGATGGCCGAGCGCCCCCATCTTCCCCAGCCCCTTGAAATCGAAGGTCCGTTTCTCTCCTCCTCTAATCTTCGCGATGATGTTGTGTGCGGCCGTTCGCCCCTGTCGGATTGCGTGCTGAGCCGTAGGCGGGCAGAATCCTTCGCTTCCCGGTTCTGGAACAAGCGCGCAATCGCCCAGCGCCCAGATGTGGTCTGTCCCCTCCACTTCAAGGTGCCGGTTTGTTATCAACCTGCCGTTCTTACCCTTTGGCAAATCGAGGCTATCGACAATCGGGTGAGGAGAAGACGGCACGGTCGAAATCAGCGTACGCGTAGGGATTTGGATACCACCCTTCAGGATAGCCTCTTCCCCGGTGGCAGCCTCAAGCCTCGTGTTTAGCAGAACCTCTACGCCTCGCTTTTTCAGAAGATTCTGCGCAAACAGGGCCAGCTTTTCTGAGACCTCGGGAAGGATGCGATCCTGTGAGTGGACAAGTACAACGCGTATTTCCGCCGGGTCGATCCCGCGATAGCTGCGCGCAATCTCTCGAACAAAATCGTTTAATTCCGCGACGGCCTCCACGCCTGAAAAGCCCCCACCGGCCACCACAAAAGTAAGCAATTGCTTACGCAAATCCAGGTCATCGTGCTCAATTGCAGCCTCTTCAAGGGCTCGGATGAGGTGGTTTCTGATATAGAGCGCGTCGGCGAGATTCTTGAAAGGTATGGCGTGTTCGGGCAGCCCGCGCAATCCACGAAAATCGGTCACATTGCCGAGCGCGATGACCAGATAATCAAAAGGGATCAGGTGGGCGTGTGGCCGAAATCCGGGACTGGTAGTGATTACGCGATTCTTCAAATCTATTGATTCGATGTCGCGTACGTGAAGCGATGTACGAGGCAGCAGGCGTCGAATCGGACTTACGGTGTCGAGAATACCTATGCTGCCGGAGATTATTTCGGGCAACATCGGCTGGAAAACAAAGTAGTTCTCCTTATTTATGAGGGTTATTTCAAAATCCTCATTCTTTCCGAGCGCCTTTTCCAGATACTGTGCTGTATAGACCCCTGCAAATCCTCCGCCGAGTATGACTACCTTTTTAGGTCGTTGAGCTTGCATGTGATGCACTCCTTCTACCTTCGATAGTGGGAATAGTACGTTCGCCAAGAGGGAATACAATAATACGGCGCGGTGAGAAACGAATCAATCCCGCGAGTTCAATTGTTAGAGATGAGAGCGTGATCTGATTCTTTCTCTCTCTTCACCCGTCACGCATCTCCCTTAGTGGAATCACCCCTCATCCATCAAACTAGACATCAGAGTTCGATCCAGATAGATTTCGCCCTCGCTCACGGACCTGATGGCCGCAAGGATCGACTGATTGGCGCTCTCCTTAAGCACTACGCCCATCGCTCCGAGCCGAACCGCGCGGCGATGCATTTCAGGATCGTTGAGCCCGGTCAAAATCACGACCCTTGCCGATTCGGCAAGGCGTTGCAACTCCGGCATAAGTTCAAGGCCGTTGTCTTCACCCAGATCGAGGTCCAGCAAAATGATGTCCGGTTTTTCGCGTCCTGCCAGTTCGAGTGCTCCCGCCCGATCTTCGGCTTCCCCGACTATTTGCAACCCCGATTGACTGTTTACGATCAACTTTAAACCGGCTCGTACTACAGGGTGATCGTCTACGATGATGATGCGGATCGGATGGGCCTCGTTTGTCGACATGGCGTGTATTTTGAAACCTCTTGGTTAGTCAATGAAAATGTCTTATGCAAAAAATGCGAAATGAAAATCCGCGCAGATTATAAGAGAATTATTCTTAGCAATCAAACGGTATCCTTTTTCCCTAAATATATCTTGAAAACTGAATGGCCCTGACGCAAGCATATTCCCTCGTCACAAGATCAAGTTGTAAAAGCGGCGTTGATAGCAGTGATCTGGCAGGGGTGACCCTTCACACTGGCACAATAGGGCCAATACGGGCGGAATAGAAATAGTACAAAGATGCCTGAAAAAAGGCATTCTGGTCCGATGTGTACAAACTGGAGTTATGGTCTAATGTTCCACGTTATGAGGGCGCGGTATTGATAAGGGCCTCGTGTTGAAATGCCCTTGCATGTACAGGCAAAAGCTCTACACGCCCGCGCGTGGAACGCGCTCTCATACTTATTCTTTCTAACTGGACCTGTTAAAGGGGCATTCCCGTTGCAAAACACACCTGTGAAAAACGAAACTCACCCGGCCTGCCAATCTGATTTTGCATCAGAATCCTTTCTATTCTTCCCCTTACGCTCGATACCCGTCTTCTTCATCGTCTGTTTCTGGGGAGCGGAATCAAATAACCAAAATTCCTAAGAGAATTGTTTTGTGATATATTGGGTTCGCTCTAATCAGGGAACAGACGAACAGGGAAGAGCAGTTTTGAAATAGCTCGATTTCGGGTGCATCGCTCGACGAGTAAGAATCGAGCGCCAAACCCCTCGATACAAGTAAAACCAAGGAGCAATTTCCAATGACAGAAGAAAGCATGCTGGAACCTTCATCACAGGACGGGCAGAGTGCTGTGCCTGCCCCCTCTTCTCCAAACGTGGAGAATCGTGGCGAACAGCAAAATGTTGGGAGCCTCGACAAGATTAGAGATATTCTGTTTGGATCGCAGGCAAAAGAGATCGACAGGCGTTTTGCCCGTCTCGAAGAGCGACTCGCAAAAGATTCTGCCGATCTCAGGGACGAAGTAAGGCAGCGCCTCGATTCGCTGGAGGCTTACATAAAGGGAGAGATGGCCTCTTTAGGCGACCGGCTGAGGGCCGAACGGGATGAACGCGACGGATCAGACCAGCAACTATCGCGCGAACTTGGCGAGTTGACCAGGAATTTCGAGAAAAGGACGGCGCAGATCGATGATCAGATAAACCAGAGCCATCGCGAACTGAGAGACCAGATTCTCGACCAGTCAAAGACCCTGTCGGACGACCTCCGCCGAAAACACGACGAGATACGGGCCTCGCTCGACCGCGAAGCGACCGAGCTTAGATCGGATAAGACTGATCGGTCGGCGCTTGCGGCGATGTTTAACGAGCTTGCGATGCGGCTGAATAATGAGTTTACGATCCCCGGTTCGGAGGAACTCGGCAATGGCTGAGAGAGTTGCACCGGCCTCCCCGGAAGAGACCGGCGCAGACAGACCCGACTCGGCCTCCGAGGAATTCGATGAGCTTCGCAGTCTGCTGATCGGGCCGGAGTTGAATCAGGTCAGAAGACTACAGCAGAGGCTTGACGACCCCGTGCAATATGCCCGGGATGTGAGCCGCGTGTTGCCGGACGCGGTCAAATTGCGTACGGATAGAGATGATAAATTGACCAGAGCGATTATGCCTTCGGTCGAAGAAGCCATCTCTGTATCTGTAAAAAAGAATCCCCAGAGACTCGTAGACGCGATCTTTCCAGTCATGGGGCCGGCGATTCGCAAAGCCATCTCTAACGCCTTCAGCGAGATGGTTCAGTCACTGAATAAGACCCTGGAATACAGCATTTCAATCAAAGGACTGAAATGGCGGCTCGAGGCCCTGAGATCGGGGAAGTCATTTGCCGAAGTGGTCCTGAGTCACACGATGCGCTACAAGGTAGAGCACGTCCTGTTGATTCACAGAGAGACGGGACTGCTGCTGCAAAAGGTACCGATAGAATCCGAAGGCGATCAGGACCCTGAGATGTTATCGGGGCTTCTTACGGCGCTTCAGGATTTCGCCCACGATTCAAAATGGGCGAGAGAGTCCGAATCGCTCGATGAATTCAAGGTTGGTGAGTTTACGGGCTGGCTGGAGCAGGGACCACAGGCGATGCTCGCAGCGGCTGTACGAGGAAATGCGCCCCGAAGATTTCAGGACCTGTTACAGGATACGCTTGATGCCATCCAGGTCGAACAACGCGATGCATTTGAGATGTTTGATGGAGAGACCGAGCCCTTTGAAGCCTGCCGCCCCAGACTTGAAGCCTGCCTCGAAACTCCGATAGTCGAAGAGGAGAAAAAGAGCAGCCCGTTTTTCTGGGTGCTGGCCGCGATGGTGATCCTCGCAATCGGTCTCTGGGCATTTTTTTACTTTCGCGATGCCTGGCGCTGGGATGCCTATCTGGCAAAATTGAAATCCGAGCCCGGCATTATACTGATTTCTGATGAGAAGCGGGGAGGGAAACATCTTGTCTCGGGGCTTAGAGATCCGCTTGCCGCCGACCCCCTAGCTCTCTTAAACGGGACGAATGTCGAGCCCGACAAGGTTGTGAGCAGGTGGGAACCGTTTCAGGCATCCAACCCGGAATTTGTTCTTGCGAGGGCTTCAAAACTGCTCCAGCCTCCCCCCACCGTAACCTTAAAGGTCGAGGATGGATTCCTCGTAGCCGAAGGTAATGCCCCCGAAGCTTGGATTGCCGAATCGCGCAGGCTCTCTCAGGTGCTCTCTTCGGTTTACGGCTACAAAGACGACAACCTGATTGATCGAGAGCGGATAACGAGAGAGATCAACAGACTCAAAGAGCAGATCGAGGGTCGAGCCATCCAATTCGCTGTCGGCAGCGCCGAACTCCCTTCGGATCAGGAAATCGAACTTGATGCGCTCATAACGGACATAAAAAGGCTTGAGGCGATAGTCCCTTCAATAGGAAAGAGCCTTCGCATCAATACGACAGGCAACACCGACAAGAGCGGTCCCGACGCCATAAACCAGAGACTTAGTCAGGACCGCGCTCAGGCCCTGACCTCGGCGCTCTCCTCAAAGGGTATTGATACAAACAACGTTGACGACGGCAATGATGGAGCAACGTCGTCCGAGCCGCAAAACAGACGGTACGGTCGGGAAGCCAGGGTTAAAGTAGTCCTTGCGGACAGACCCGATGGCTCACGCTAAAGGAGCTAACCCTTGTTCCAGAAAAAAATCTGTATGCTAGGTGCATCCGGGGTTGGAAAGACGAGCCTTGTGGCTCGATACGTAAAGAGCATTTTCTCGGAAAAATACCATACGACAGTCGGGGTGAAAATTGAGAAGAAAGTGGTCCAGCTCTCTCAGAAGGAAGTGACTTTGATCTTATGGGACCTTGCCGGGGATGATGAGTATTCGCAGTTGAAAGTATCATATCTGCGTGGGACATCCGGGTATCTGCTCGTCGCAGATGCGACCCGGAGGGGGACGCTCGACAAAGCTATGGAGCTTCAAGAGAAGGCAAGCGAGGCAATAGCGACTGCCCCGTTTATCCTTGCCATCAACAAGATTGATCTGGACGAGGAATGGGATCTGCCTTCAGACTCTATCGAGAATCTGGTGCAGAATGGATGGTCAGTTATTCGGACAAGCGCGAAGTCGGGAGAGGGTGTTGAAGACCTTTTTACGGCACTCGCCGGGAAGATGATCGAATGATCAAGCTGTCATAGCAGGTTTCCCTATACAACTTTTCATCACTACTGATCTCTTGCGGCATGATTAGAGCTCAAAATAGCATGACAGACGAAACCAAGCTTGAAAACGTTTTGGCCGCCTTCGACATGGTTGTATTTGAACGCAATGATGACGGCTCTTTCAATGCGATCAGTGCGATCCCGGACTGGTTTGTCCGCCTCTACCCGGAGAGTCGTGCCAGCCGTCACGGATTAAGGCCACAGGAGAAGTTTTACTTCGTGGAATATTTTCTCGAAGAGGCTGATTCTTTCTGGAAGAAAAAGGTTGAAGGCCGTATAAAATCCGGCGCGTGGGCAGAGAATGATACAGAAGGCAATGAGAGACAGATCGAATTGTCGGCTCTTTACCTGGATGGGAAAGACATACTTGTCATCGAGCCGCTCAGATTCGATTACGAAGAGGTGCAGCCACTGGCTCAGAAGGCGAGGGAGAAAAGCCTCGATTATGAGCGACTCGCCCGCGCCGAAGAAGCGCTTCGCCGGGCCGAAGCGCGTAACCGCGCCCTGTTGGATGCGATCCCGGACATAATGTTGCAATTGAGCAGGGACGGAAACATCCTTGATTGCAGAATGAGAAAGGGGGGCGATCATCTCTCTTTATTGTCGGGGGTAGTGGGGAAAAATATATCGTCTGTCCTGCCGGAAGAGCTCTCAGATCAGATAATGGAATGTGTGGTTCGAGTGCTTGAAGGTAATCTGCTTGAGTTATTCGAATTCCGATTCCCAAGACGCGATGAGTTGCGCGATTATGAAATCAGGATAGCAGGATGCGGGCGCGAAGAGGTTCTTGCGATTGTCCGCGACATTACACGGAGAAAGAACCTTGAACGAGATTTGATCTCCGCAAGAGAGGTCGCGCTCGAAGCGAGTCGCGCAAAGTCAGGGTTTCTAGCCATGATGAGCCACGAGATACGCACCCCGATGAACGGCGTCATTGGGATGACCGACCTATTGCTTGAAACCGGTCTTGACGAACAACAGCGCAAGTATGCTGAGACAGCACAAACAAGCGCCGAGACGCTTTTGACCATAATCAACGACATTCTCGATTTTTCAAAGATAGAGGCAGGAAAGCTATCGCTCGAAACTGTGACATTCAACCTGCGCGAAACCATTGAAAGCGTCATAACTCTTTTGAGAGAGCAGGCCCACATAAAAGGGGTCGAGATGTGGCCGCAGATCCACGAGGACGTGCCGATGATCGTAGGCGGTGACCCTACTCGATTGCGGCAGGTGCTCATGAATCTGCTGGGAAACGCCATAAAATTCACCCAGAAGGGAGAGATCATCCTCCGCGTCGAGCCCACTGAAACGCTCGATTCTCAAATCCGAATAAGGTTTGAGGTCAAAGATACCGGCATAGGGATTTCCGAAGAGGCTTGTAAACGATTGTTCCAACCCTTTATTCAGGCGGACACTTCCACGACTCGCAAGTTTGGAGGAACCGGGCTTGGACTCGCAATCTCAAAGCAGCTTGTCGAGATGATGGGAGGCGAGATCGGCGTCATCAGCAAGCCGGGTGAGGGGGCCACATTCTGGTTCACGGTATTGTTTGAGGAACGATCAATCACTGACCCGGCACTTGAGGAAGAGCGCGCAGCCGCTGCCGTCTCCGCCTACATTGAGAGCGCGAATTCACGACCCGCGCGCATCCTTCTTGTCGAAGATAATCCGGTCAACCAGCAGATCGCGCTTGTGCAACTTCAGAAACTTGGCCACAGCGTCCGCGCCGCGTCAAACGGCTCGGATGCGCTTGGTGCGTTTGAGAATGAAACCTTTGATCTAATCTTGATGGATTGTCAGATGCCTGTGATGGATGGTTATGAAGCTACGGCTGAAATTCGAAGCCGTGAAGGCGATTTAGGCCATATCCCGATAATAGCGATGACGGCAAACGCTATGCAGGGTGATCGGGAGAGGTGTCTTGAAGCGGGCATGGATGACTACATCAGCAAACCTATACGGCCCGCAGACTTGATGCGGGTGCTTGGCCGATGGGGTGCGTCTGTGGCGGACAAACCTCAAGAGAGACCCGATCAAGCAATCAAAGGGACGGCAAAAGAGCAGGCGGTTGATCTTGCCGTCCTGGATGAATTTTCAAAGTTTGCAGGCGCAGGCAACCGTGGACTTGTGATCGAGTTGCTAAACATTTTTCTTGCGGACGCGCCAAAACGGATAGCGACTCTTGAGAGCGCGCTTGCTGACCGGGATGGGAAGACTATAAAACAGGCGGCCCACGCGCTAAAGGGCAGTTGCCTGACACTTGGGGCCGGGCGAATGAAGGAGATTTGCGAAGCCCTTGAAGATGAACACTCGATCACTGTAGGACCCGAAGCAGTATCCCTCATCAAGCGGCTAAGAGAAGAGTTTGAACTCGTAGCGCAGGTGTTGGATGAAGAGAAGCGAAGGTTTTAGCCCGAATCTACGGTTATGGAAAACTCCCTGGTAAAAGAGAATAGAGACAGAGTTTATTTGATCGGCTTTCTGCTGGGCGCGGGCCTGCTCCTTTTTCTGGGGCGGAATCTTCTTCAACAATCGGTGCTGATTACGTGGGGGCTGACATTTGGCGGCACGACGGCGGCGGCTGTTCTTCTTGCATCGCTCTATCGAGTGAGGCTGGAACTCCAGGCGAGCCGTCACCAGCTTGCGCGGAAGGAAGCAGAGTTGAATTTTGCGAGGGAGGTGCAGAGGGCGCTCTTTCCCAGACATTTGCCAAGCGAAGGGCTTGAGTTTTCAGCCATCTGCATCCCTGCCCGAGGGATAAGCGGGGATTATTATGATGTGATGCAATTGCCCGACGGCAGGCTTATCTTTGCCATCGCCGACATAAGCGGAAAAGGAATATCGGCGGCGATAATCATGGCCAACCTACAGGCGGTTCTGCGCACGCTGGCTCAATCATCTCAGACGCCTTGTGAAGTCTGCTCGCGGCTGAATCGTCACCTTCATCAGGTGACTGATGATTCAAAGTTCGCGACGTTCTTCTATGCCGAGTTCGACCCTTCCCGGCGACGGCTCTCCTACATAAATGCCGGGCACCTCTTGCCCATCCTTGCGGGTTCGTGTCGCGGCCAGCAACTGGATAAAGGGGGCATGCCGCTTGGTATGTTCCCGGAAGCGCAATTCGAGACCGGGACGGTTGAAATGCTGCCGGGAGACATCGTGGTGTTATACTCTGACGGCATAACGGAGGCGACATCGGCAATCGGAGATGAATTCGGGGAACAGAGGCTTGCGGCCTTGATCGAAGCCCATGCGAAAAAGCCGCTTGCTGCAATCCAGAGGCTTGTGCTTGACGCAGTCAGTAGCTGGTCGGGCAAAGAACTTGAAGATGATATGACGCTCTTGATTGTGAGGGCGATTGAAAGCTGAATAGGGGGATATGATGAGAATCGGAGAGCACGGGCTGGCCGACCATTTACATATGCTGACGCCTCTTTTTGGGTTTATCGCGGCGGTCTGGATTTTGAGGCTCGTGCTTGACTCGGCAGGCGTATCGCCGGGGCTCGTGCACCTGTTCAGCGTGACCGGAGCGGCTTCGCTTTCGGTCCTGCTCGCCGTATTCATTATCCACATGAAGGTGTATGGCAGCTATCCGAGCGTTGTTCTCTCATCCTTTCTCCTGGTCGCCTGGGGGCAGGTGCTTGTTATTCTTGCGATACTCTTTGCAGTCATTACCGGGATAAATAATATCTACACCGCGCCCGAATTTTCCGCGCCCGGAGATGATATATACCACGTGCGTCACATACTGGGGCATCTGACGCTTGGCATCGGTGCCGGCACTCTGTTTGGAGCGGCAACGGGTTGTCTGATGCTCTGGATGCTCAGGTTGCTTGTTCCCGCGCGACCTCAGGAGTAAGCATCACTGCGGTGAATGAACGGAAATATTAGAAGAAAGGATATTGAAAGATGAGAATCCTGGCTTTACTGATTTTCCTTGTCCTCACGCCCCTGTTATCGGCTTTTGCCTTCCAGAATAAGAAAGATCCCCAATCCGGCAAATTGACCCTGGCCGAGCGTCTGGGCTTTAACAAGAACGATAAAATTCTGATCGTCAACGGCGATGATGTAGGCATGAGCCACGCGTCGAATGCCGCGACTATTGACGGGATGGAGCACGGGCTGATCACAAGCGGGAGCATTATGGTTCCGTGCCCGTGGTTTCTTGAGATTGCGGATTACGCCGTGACTCACCCGGAGGCTGATTTTGGATTACACCTCGTTCAGACAAGCGAGTGGAAGCATTACAAGTGGGGACCTGTTGCTTCTAAATCGGAGGTGCCCGGCCTCGTTGATCCGCAGGGATATTTGTGGCCTGATGTCGAAAGAGTTTATAAGAATTCCACACCCGAGCAGGCTTATATCGAAGCTCGCGCGCAGATTCAAAAAGCGCTGGCCGCAGGGATAGATGTCACGCATCTGGATTCGCACATGGGCACCATGCAGTACAACGAGCAGTATTTCCAGATGTACAGGCGGCTTGCGAAGGAGTTTGATCTGCCGATCAGGATGGCGTCTCAGGACCAACTGGTTGCCGGGGGCGGGGGACATCAGCGTGGCCAGCTCGATGAAGATGGGATTATCTATCCTGACTACCTGATTCACGACATGCGAAAACCCGGAGAGTCGGTCGAAGCCTACTGGCCCCGCATACTGAGCGAGTTGAAACCCGGAGTCACCGAACTCTATATCCACGCTGCGCTTGCTGGCGAAGAGATGCAGCACATTACTGGTTCCTGGCAGATGCGTGCCACCGAACACAGGCTCTTTACAACCGATGAAGGGATACGTCGCTTGCTTGAATCTCAGGGGATAAAACGGATTGGATACCGAAGGCTCCGGGAGTTACAGCGAAAGTCAAGACAGGCGGGAAATCCAAAAAATGGCGAATAGAAACAGACCACGGATTGGGTGGAATTACGCGGACTAAATCAAATAAGGTCTACCCCGTGTTTATCCGCCCGATCCGTGTCATCCGTACCCTATTCCAAATTTCCTGAATGACATTTTAGAAATCAGGCCCCGAGCCATCCCTTTGAATGCATTTTGTCCGCATCCGTGGCTTTTGGTTTTACCTGAAGTTTCCACTGATTGAGAGGTTCGGTCCCGAGCGTGGTCTCTATTCTCATCAAAAGGTCTCGCCTCGCGACCAGTACCGAAATCTTGTCGCCCGGTTTGTACTGCTCGAGCCTCGATGGCCACTGAGATGCCGTGACTCGATAATCATCTACTGCGAGGATTTCATCGTCCACGTTAAACCCGGCGTCGTATGCCGGTGTCTCTCGTCGAATCTGAGTCACCACTATGCGGCCGTCATTAACTCTTGTGTTCACCCCGAGCCACGCCTTCCCCTTTTTCTCAGGCGCGTTGTTTTCGGCGGGCTCCTCCTTACCGGCAGCCTCCTGTTTTTTGGTCTCCGAAGGATTCTTGAACTCCAATCCAAACCAGTCGAGAGCCTCTGTATAGTCCAGTTCCTCGGTGGTCTCAAGGGACTTCTTAAACCAGCTACTCAAATCAGTCCCGGCAACTTCGGAAGCTGTCTTTTGAAAATCCTGCGGCGTATATCCGTGCTCGCCGGAATATCGCTGATAGGCCAGTCTCATCACGTCGTCGAGGCTCTTAGCACCATTGGTTGCGTGTCTTATCCTGGCGTCGAGCAGAAACCCAAGCACCGATCCTTTTGTGTAATAACTGATCTCGGTGTTTGTCGAATTTTCATCCGGGCGGTAGGCCTTTATCCACGCGTCGTATGATGCCATCTCAACGGGCTGAACCAGCCGGCCCGGTGTGTTTTGCAACTGGGCAACGTCATTTGAAAGGCCCTCAAGATAATCATCCTGTGTGATCAGCCCGGCGCGCCGCAATAGAAGCTCACCGTAATAGCTTGTGATTCCCTCGGCTATCCAAAGGCTCTTTGTGTAGACCTCGGTTTCATAATTGAACGGGCCAAGCTCGACCGGCCTCAGTCGCTTCACATTCCAGGCGTGGAAATATTCGTGACTCACCAGTCCGAGCCATCCCTTATAGCGCCGCTCGGTCCTCGTCGCCCACCGGCTGGTCATCATCACCGTAGAATTCTTGTGCTCAAGACCTCCGCCCGATTCGACAATCATGTTCAGGAAAAGATATTTGTCGTAAGGGAGAAATCCCCATAACTTGAGGTTTTCGCGGACTATTTTCTCAACATCCTTTGCCGATCTGGGGCCGTCCCACACTCCCCCCTCGCCTACGTTTACAAGAAAGTGTTTCTTACCCGCCACTTCAAATTCGTAGACAGCCGGATTGCCCGCAACTATTGGGGAATCGACGAGCGTGTCGAAATCCTTTGCGATGTAATGATTGACTCCCCCGCCCGGCATCTCGGGCAGTCCCGTAAGCGACTGGGTCCATCCCGGCGGCAGGTATACCTGTACATCGTGTGGCCGCTTTCCATCCTCGACCAGCGTCATGAAGGTCGGAGCGCCGTTGAGAAGCGCGAATCCCGCATCTACCCAGTTGGTTCGAACCGACATTTCGTGGCAATAGACCCTGTAAGAGATGATGATCGACGGTGAGCCGCCGGTCTCAAAAACCCACCTGTTCTTTAACGTTTTATGAACATCAAGAGGCTTGCCCTCGAATGTCCTGGCCTTCAAGTCCTCAACATTGCGTTCAAACTCTCTCACAAGATAAGAGCCCGGCGTCCAGACAGCCATCATCATTTCGATTCGTGGCCGCTTGTCTGTAGGCACCATGGCCTCTACCGTGACATAGTGTGTATGTGGGGCCGGGAATCGCAACGAATAACTGATCGGGTCCGGCGGCTGCGCCCGGATGTCAGAGGGGGCAATGACCGCAAAAACAAGAAATGTGTTTATAAACAAAAAGAACTTGACCGCTGAAATACGCGATCCGGGGCTGTTAATCATCCTTCCTCCTAAACGTGAATGGTTGGTTCCCAAAGTCCACTGATAAAGTCGGCTTATCTCTTTGGGTCAATCATTGATTCCATTTCAGTATCTCATCAATCGTCTTGAAAGAGACCGAATGATAACCGGGTCTGGCCTTCTTATAAATCCGACGAGCGCGTTCCAATCCCTCGGGCGTCTCCGCAAGCTTTGTATAAAGCGGCTTGAGAAATTTTCTGCGTCCCATGCTTGTAAGAAATCTTTCAAGGGCGGGATAGGCCGGTTCGTAATTGCTCGGGATCGCGTGCAGAAGCCACTCGTTCAGGATTTCAGAATTGCCCGTGTCTGTGAAATGATACGCGGCGTCGAGTGCTGAAAGTTGTTCTATGCTCATTTTTGCGGGAAGCTGGCGCAGGAAATGTAGCCAGTGATGGCTTGTCCATCCCTTCGTATCAAGCTCAGCCGGAGGAGTACTTGCAAGAAATGCCTTTGCCTGTGTTTCGACTCTTGCAAACTCTGTGGAATTGACCACCGGGCAGTTATCGGGCAGACCCGGTTTGTAAACCCAGTTGTCTATCTGGAGTTTGTCCTCTGTAGCCTTATCGTTTTTCAGTAGATGTTCCCGCAGGTAATCAAGAAACCGGCTTGTCGTCATGCTCTGAAAAGCGTGGGTATTGAAGTACTCTTTTAGAAAGGCGTCCCACTTTTCGCGGCCTACGGTTTCCTCGATCAGGCGAAGAAAGAAATAGCCTTTTTCATATGCAATGTCCGACATGCCGTCATCGGGGTCACGCCCCGCAAGATCGAGATGGAGCGCCGTGTCGGGGCTGGTCTTTCCTATCTCGTCTATAGTGCTGACAAGGTCCTGATGCCCAAGTTCGGCAAGCATCTCCGAGTAATTTCTCCCCTCAATCGCTTCCATTATCCGGCGCTCGAAATAGACCGTAAACCCTTCGTTTAGCCAGAAATCATTCCACGTTCCGTTTGTCACCAGATTGCCCGACCACGAGTGCGCCAGTTCGTGAGCGATCAGGGAGACGAGCGAGCGGTCACCGGCTATAACCGTCGGCGTCGCAAACGTGAGCCGGGGATTTTCCATCCCGCCGAATGGAAAGCTCGGAGGCAGCACTATCACGTCATATCGCTCCCATCTGTATGGCCCGTAAAGCGATTCGGCTGCGGAGATCATCTTTTCGAGGTCTACGAATTCATTGGCCGCTTTATCGACCACGGAAGGTTCGGCGTATACGCCCGAGCGAGCGCCGAGGGGTCGAAAATCTATATCGCCCACGGCGAGCGCAAGCAGGTAAGAGGGAATCGGCTGCGGCATCTCGAAATCATAAACGCCCGTGTCATTCTTCTTTGTTGCGTTTGTCGCGCTCATGATGGCCATCAAATCGGGGCGTGTTTTGATCTTTGCCTTATAGGTCATCCTCACGCCGGGAGAGTCCTGGCAGGGAACCCATGTGCGCGCAAGAATGGCTTCGGATTGCGTAAAGAGAAACGGCTTCTTTCCACCCGCTGTCTGAGCGGGGTCAAGCCATTGCAGGGCCGCCGCATCGGGGCTTGTCGTGTACTCGACATTGACCCGCTTTGTCTCGGGGAGGATGTCTATCACAAGTGGCCGTCCAAGGTATTTCACTTCATCGCCGAGGGTATATTTAGCCTCCTGCGCGCCGTCGTCGAGCGTTACGCGATTTATAGTCAGGTCTCGGGTGTCGAGAAATATCTGTTGTGCTCCGGTCTTATTTGTAAAATCCAGACCGGCCTTGCCTGTGATCTGTTTCTTGTCAAAGTCTACATTTGCGTCGAGATCAAGATGAGTGACCACCGCATAAGACGGCTTTGCAAACGAATGAATGTCTTCTTCCATCTTCACCTTTTCAGCGGTTGGAGCCTGCTTATCAACCGCACATGCAGTTAAGAAAAACGGCATCGAAACTATCAATATTATGCTCAGGTACGGAATACCCGGCGACACTGCCCGCATTACAAATGCTCTCATTCACGCCTCCTCTTATGAGAGGACTTACACGATGCCGCAGGACTTACAAGTATTTCTTGCCTTCCCGTTTATCAGGCAAATCCATCTCTTTTGATAAGTCTTAAAGAAAAATAATATACCCCGTCGAGCGCTGTTGTCGAAAGCCCTTGAAAGACATGAGACCAAATAGCAGGGCCATTTAGAGGGCTGCGGGGCAATAGCATTTCAATCGCGAGCGAGGTATTGGTATCATTCGAAGAAGTTCTTGTAACTCAAACCATTCTTTATGGAGGGATTTATCATGCGAAGGTTCATTGTGCGGTTGCTGGCTGTGATCGGGGCGCTTGCCGTATTGGTGTCGGTGATAGCTCTTGGTTTCCTCTTTGTTGTGTGGCTTTCAAAACCGGGCGTTCCCGGCAAGACAGTCCTTGAGGTAAATCTTGAAACCGAGCTGGCCGAAGATGTCCCTGACAACTCGGTTGCGAAGGCGGTTATGGGCGGGCGGCCTACAGTCAGAGACATTGTTGACGCTCTCGAAAGGGCAGGGAACGACGCAAGAGTGGCGGGCCTCGTAGCGCGTTTGGGCTCTTCGACAATGGGGATGGCGCAGGTGCAGGAACTCCGGGATGCTGTTGCGAGCTTTCGAGCCAAGAACAAATTTGCCATCGCATTCGCCGAAACCTTTGGCGAGGCCGGGCCGGGTGGAAGCTCTTATTATCTTGCAACCGCCTTTGATAAGGTCTACCTGCAACCGTCGGGCGACATAGGGTTGACCGGAGTAATAATGGAGAGCTTTTTCCTTCGCGGGGCTCTCGATAAACTTGGCGTCACCCCGCACATGGATAATCGGAAGGAATATAAGGCCGCGATGTACCAGTATACGGAGAAGAAATATCTTCCGCCCCACAAAGAAGAGATGGAAGCGATTATGAACTCATGGTTTTCTCAGATGACGCGCGATATTGCCGGGGCGCGCAATATGTCGGAGGAACAGGTTCGCGCTCTCGTAGACAAGGGGCCGTTTCTCGGGAAGGAAGCCGTGGACGCGGGGCTGGTTGACGGCCTCGCTTACCGTGACGAGGTCTACAAAGATGCAAAACAGCAGGCAGGTGATTCGGCGGAGTTTCTCTTTCTTGATAAGTATCTCGAACGCGCCGGTCGCCCGCATTCGAGCGGAAAGACCATTGCCCTGATCTACGGCGTAGGCGCAGTCCAGCGCGGCGAAAGCGGTTATGACCCGGTTTTCGGAGATGTCTCGATGGGGTCGGATACGGTCGCGGCGGCTTTCCGCGCCGCCATCGATGACAAAGATGTAAAGGCGATAATCTTTCGCGTAGACAGCCCCGGAGGCTCTTACGTGGCATCGGATGCGATCTGGCGCGAGACCATCAGGGCGAAGGAGGCGGGCAAACCTGTGATCGTAACGATGGGTGATCTCGCAGGGTCGGGAGGCTATTTCGTAGCGATGGCCGCCGACAAGATCGTCGCTCAACCGGGTACTATCACGGCATCTATCGGAGTGCTTGGCGGAAAGCTGATCACAACGGGTTTATGGGACAAGGTCGGGATTTCCTGGGATGAGGTTCATACGGGAGCAAACGCTACGATGTGGAGCGGAACACAGGATTATTCACCGGAAGAGTGGGCGCGCTTCGAGGCAGGGCTCGACAGGGTTTACACCGATTTCACTGACAAGGTAGCCGAGGGTCGAAAGCTGCCAAAGGAAAGAGTCCTTGAGATAGCCAGGGGTCGAATCTGGTCCGGGGAAGACGCGAAGAAACTCGGCCTCGTAGACGAACTCGGCGGGTTCCCCACCGCATTGAGGCTGGCAAAATCGGCGGCTCAGATAGATGAAGGCGAGGATGTGCGTATACAGGTTTTTCCATCCAAGAAGAGCACATTCGATGTTCTTTTTGGCGGAGAGCCCGACAACAGTCAGCGAAAAGGGATGGATGAAGCCCTGATTCGCGCCATCGAAATCGTTCAACCGGCGGCTCGCAAGGTCAGAATGCTTGAAGGCGGTTCGAGTCGCGGAGTTCTTTCAATGCCCGAATTTGACATCAAGCACTGATCGAGTGGGAACGCGAGCAGGCTGACCACTCATACCACCCGTTCGTAAGAGTCTCGGAGCTTTGCTCAAAAAAAAGTGCTTGACCCTGGAATTCGTTCCGGGGTTTATAATCCGTCTGCAAGTATGGACAGATCGCTTAACGGAAAACTGAGATCAGGTGAACTGGCACGGCTGGCTGGCGTGAGCACGGATACCTTGCGCCACTATGAACGTAAAGGAGTTCTTCCCGCGCCCCACCGATCAAGGAACGGGTACAGGGAGTATCCGCCCGAAACTCTCGAACGCGTCCGGCTCGTCAGGCGAGCGATTGCAATCGGCTTTACGCTAGAGGAGCTTTCGCAAATCCTCAAAGTTCGGGACCGTGGAGACGCACCCTGCCGGAATGTCTTTTCACTGGCTCAGACCAAACTTCAAGAGATTGAAGAGAGGCTAAAAGAGCTTTCCGATTTCAGGAATGAGTTGCACGGTCTTCTTGCGGACTGGCAGCAGAGACTTTCGGATACGCCGCCTGATACAAGAGCCGGGCTGTTGGAAGCCCTTGCATCAAACGAACCGGGTACAAAAAGCGCGCGTCCTTCGCTTGCATCGCATGGATTAAATCAGAAAAGAGGTAAAAGGAAATGAGAAACCGATTGGCAATACAGGTTATCGTTCTGCTGGTTGCCTGTGGGACTGTGGGTGTCGCTCAGGAGAAAGCCGCTACCTGTCCGATGCATAAGCAGCACATGGAGAAGGAGAAAGAGGCTACAGGGGGTGATCATAATCATCTGTCGGAGGTGAATAAGAGAGGAGATCACGTGATGGGGTTTTCTCAGGAAGCCGCAACGCATCACTTCCGCATGACCGGAGACGGAGGCTATATACAGGTCGAAACCAACGATTCAAATGACACAACGACCCGCGATCAGATCAGAGAGCATCTGGCTATAATCGCGCGAGCCTTTGCCAAAGGCGATTTCGAAATGCCCATGCTTATCCATTCACAGGTTCCGCCCGGTGTTCCTACGATGAAGCGGCTCGCATCAGAAATCGCATATACATTCGAAGAGACAGAAAGAGGCGGGCGCGTGCGGATCTCGACATCGAATTCGGAGGCCTTAAGCGCAATCCACGATTTCCTGAAATTCCAGATTCAGGACCACCAGACCGGAGACCCTTTAACCGTAGCGAATTGAATGAACCGCACCCAAGAATTGGCCGTCCCGGCCGTTGGTGCGGCGGATCTAGGCGGATCTGAACCGATATTATCAAATCCGCGAAAATCCGCCCCATCCGCGTCATCCGCGGCCTATTTCCTCTCTTCCAATTTTGAAATTGATTGTAACTATTTCTGAATTCCCAGATGATCCCACGTCTTCACATCCGGTTCAGGTTGACTCTGTGAAACCACAATCCTTATATTGCTTCCAGGCCCGTGCCGGGTCTATTTATTGTGACTGTAAGGATTAGGGATGCGAAAAGTTTCGGGGAGTCAACCTCCGGTTTCCAGCACATCGAAGCGTAGCAGTACGGGCGACCGCCCGGTATACCCTTTCACCGCTCTTGTGGGCCAGGAAGAGATGAAGCTTGCGCTTCTATTGACCATAATCGATCCTCACATCGGTGGTGTGATCATTATGGGTCATCGCGGGACGGGCAAGTCTACGGCGGTGCGCGGTCTTGCAGACCTCCTCCCCGGGATCAGCAAAGTGAGAGGGTGCGTATTTGGGTGCGATCCCGAACGAATCGGCGAACTCTGCCTGGCTTGTGCCGACAGATTAAAAAAGAAATCCAGGCTCCCTGTTGAACGAGGCGAGGTGCCGGTAGTCGATCTGCCGCTTGGAGCTACCGAGGATCGCGTTTGCGGATCGCTCGACATAGAACGCGCCCTGGTTGAAGGGGTGAAGGCTTTCGAGCCGGGGTTGCTGGCCCGCGCTAACCGGGGCTTTCTTTACATTGATGAAGTAAACCTGCTTGACGACCACCTCGTAGACATCCTGCTCGATTCGGCGGCGAGTGGCCGGAATGTTGTCGAGCGCGAGGGCATATCGATCACCCATCCTGCGAGGTTTGTGCTTGTAGGCTCAGGTAATCCCGAAGAGGGGGAATTGAGACCTCAGTTGCTTGACCGCTTCGGATTGTTTACAGAGATCAAAACGATCACTGATCTTGACGAGCGCGTTGAAATCGTGAGACGAAGAGAGTCTTTCGAGCGCAACCCGGAAGCGTTTATAGCAGAGCAAAGGGCAGAGCAAAACCGTCTGCGAAGGCGACTGGTCCGCGCCAAAAAAACGCATTACAAAGTCAGGCTTGAGCAGGCATTGCTTAAATCAATCGCCCGGCTGTGTCTGGCACTCGAGATTGACGGGCATCGCGGAGAATTGACTATAGCGCGAACCGCGCGGGCGCTTGCTGCCTTCGAGGGCAGAGAGGATGCGGTTGCTTCGGATGTAAAGAGAGTGGCTGTAATGTCATTGCAGCACAGGTTGCGAAAAGACCCACTTGAGCGGATTGATTCAGGCGTCAGGATTCAACAGGTTTTGGATGAGATTTTCCCGGCTTCGGTTTCAGGTGCTCGCGTCGTCTCTTTTCGGTGAGGGGCTTTATCCATCTCTTTTTTTTGAACAGCGAACAGGAGTAACAGGTTGTTGGTAAACTCTGACCCATCTGGTGATTCAGGTTCGAGAATGGAAAGACATCGTGTGCCGTCGGATTACCCTTTCGCGGCAATTGTAGGTCTCGACCTGTTAAAGCGGGCAATCCTGTTGCCACTGATCGAGCCCCGTTTAAAGGGGGCGCTTATTCAATCCGGCCCCGGGACGGGCAAGAGCACGTTGATCCGAGGGCTCCGTAGATTCGTTGCCCCCTTCCTAGAGCTTCCGATTAATTCCACAGAAGACCGTTTGATCGGGGGGATAGACTTTAGCCGGACTCTTGTCGCGGGAGAGCGTAAATTTCTGTCCGGTCTCCTGACACAGGCAGACGGCGGACTCCTCTTCGCCAATCACGTAAATCTGATTGATGCGATCATTGTGTGTCATCTTGCATCGGCGCTCGAATCGGGCCGTCTCCGCACCGAGCGTGAAGGGTTGAGCAAGACATTTCCGGCCAATTTCTTATTTATTGGAACCTATGACCGCGATGAGGGTGAGCCGGCGCGATTGCTGCGAGAGCGCGTCGGGCTTTTGATTGATGCCGAGTCTGCCGGATCAATTGAAGCGCGTTTGGAAATAATGAATCGAGCTACTCAGTTTCGGGACGATCCCGGCTCATTTATTGAAGATTACGAGCTTGATACAGCGGAAATGAATTGGACTATAGAAGAGGCAAGAGAATGGCTGCCGAGAGTTGAAATTACCATTGATGAGATCAGGCAACTCAGTGAGGCCGCTGTGATGCTCGGGGTAGAAGGGAATCAAGCCGACCTCTTTGCTCTATGTGCGGCCAGAGCAAACGCCGCTTACGAAAGGCGACTACATCTAACCGAAAAAGATCTCATATTTGCAATCGAGACGACGCTATTGCCTCGCGCCACTCTTATTCCTGCACCCGAAGAGCAAGGTTCAGACACGCCTGCTGATGATCCGGAAAAAACGGTTGATGATGGACAAGCCACTGATGACACCTCGACCAATAACTGCCCATCACCCGCCGGAGAATTGATAATTCAGGCTCTGGATTCCCGCTTGCCGGATGACTTTCTGCCGTTCGATCAAAAGCGTAATAACCGAGCCGCTGCCGGGAAACGCTCTCTGTCACGGAGTTCGAACAGAGGCCGCTACGTTAGGAGCACTGAAAAATCTGATCGCGCTAGTTGTATAGCCGTTGACGCTACTATAAGAGCCTCGGCTCCGTTTCAATTGGAGCGGGCCGCGCGGGCCGGGCGCTCGGCTTCGGGCCAAAATACAGACAACCCCCGCCTGAAGGTGACAACCGATGATTTGCGATACAAACAGTTCAAACGAAAATCGGGTTTGCTCTTTATCTTCGCGGTAGACGCAAGCGGCAGCATGGCTGCAAACCGAATGGCGCAGGCTAAAGGGGCGTTGACGAGATTATTGCAGTCGGCCTATCTGCATCGCGACCGCGTCGCTCTGATAAGCTTCAGGGGCAAGAGGGCAGATGTCCTGCTTCCTCCCACCCGGAGCGTGGAACTGGCCAAACGGCTGGTCGATGCTATACCATCCGGGGGCGCTACACCGATTGCGGCGGCGCTCGCGCGAGCAATTGATATAGCGAGGGTTGCGCGAGCACAGGATAAGGCACAGGCTATGCTGGTATTGTTTACCGATGGCCGGGCTAATACTCTATTTCGAGAAAGCGCGGTAGAGGCGATGGCCGAGCGGAAAGAAACAATCAACGAAGAACTGAAACAGACCGGCGCTCTTTTGGCCAGGGAAGGGATTGATCGCGTAGTAGTAGACACGCGCTCGAAATACACATCAGTTGGCGAAGCTCGCGCGCTTGCCAATTTGATCGGAGCACGCTACATCTATCTCACTCGACCCGACGCGGCCTCGATATATGAGGCTGTCTCAAGTGAGGCCAAAGCCCTCCGAGTGAAACAAGTGAGAGGAGAATCAGGGGGCTGAAATTAGAAATGGCGGATAACCTGAGCAGCGATGAAAGAGACAGCCGCGTGCTCGACCTTTACGAGCGTGTGCTCGAGATCGAGCAGAGGTTGATACCAACCGGGCTACACGTCTTTGGCCTTCCTCCCGACAATCGTGAGGTCGCCGGTTTATTCAAGGTGGTCAGTTCATTTGACCGCCCCGAACTCGGCCTCCGTTCCCTGGCAGACCTGATTGCCGAAGGACTGAGCCTGCCACCATACGCAACTCTGTTAAAAGAGAGCAGCACCTCGGAAACACGGATGGCGGAGCGAGAACGAGTAGATTCCTTACTCGAAGACTCGATTGAGATTTTTCTATCCCAGCCCGGAGACGGAGCTTCTAAGAAGGCGGTCGAGTATCTTGAGGATAGAGCAGGAGTTTTGACCGAAGAATCCTCGAAAGTCTTCAGAGTTCTGTGTGACATCCGCGCCAATCTCGAACGGAATTCAGAAGTAGACCAGCTTATGCGCGCGCTTAGATCTGAATACATCGAGCCGGGACCAGGAGCCGATATAATTCAGAACCCTTCGATATTGCCTACGGGCCGCAACACGCATGCTGTCAACCCCTACCTGGTTCCATCGACAGGCGCGATTCACAGGGCAGAGCCAATCGCTCGGGCGTTTCTGGAACGCCTGCAAAACGAGATGGGGCGGCTTCCTGAAACTATAGCGATGGTGCTCTGGGGAATAGACAATATCAAGACCGAGGGCGAAGCGGTGGCGCAGGCGCTCTGGCTTCTTGGCGTCGAGCCTCGACGAGACAACCTGAACCGTGCAACCGATGTAGAGATAATCCCTCTTGAGCGACTGGGACGGCCCCGCATCGACATAGTGATGACCGTATCGGGAATATTCCGTGATCTCTTCGGGACCACCATGGCTTTGCTTGATCGCGCTGTAAGACGGGTGGCCGTTCTTGACGAGCCGTCGGATCAGAATTTTGTAAAGCTGCACGTTGAGCAGTATCGCGCCGAGAATGATTGCACATTTGACGAAGCGGTTGTTCGGGTATTTTCAAACGCTGCGGGCAACTATGGCACCAACGTAAACTTCATGGTGCTTGACAGCCAGTGGGAAGACAGCGCGGAACTGGGCGATCTGTTTGTAACTCGCAAATGCTTTGCGTATGGGCGCGATTCCAGAGGCCGTACCTTTGAAGGAAACCAGGCCCGCCAACTGCTTGAGAAGGCGCTCTCAAGGGTAGAGGTTACCTATCAAAACATCGACACGACCGAAGTGGGGATCACAGATGTGGACCACTATTTTGAATATCTGGGTGGAGTCTCAAAAGCGGTCGAACGGCACGCGGGCGCACGTCCCCGAATCTACCTTTCAGACACGCTTTCGCCGGGGGTGAAAATAAGGTCGCTTGAAGAGACGGTCAAGCTTGAGACGCGGACCAAGGCTCTAAACCCGAAGTGGTATGAAGGGATGTTAAAGCACGGATTTAGCGGGGTGGCTGAAATCGAACATCAGTTGGCAAACACATTTGGATGGTCGGCGACAACAGATGCAGTGGAAGGGTGGATATACGACAGGGTGGCCGAAACCTACGTGATGGATGAAGCGATGCTCGAACGATTGCGGACGCTGAACCCGCATTCGACGCGAACGCTCGTAGGTCGTTTGCTTGAGGCATCGGGTCGCGGTCTCTGGGCTGCCGATCAAAATGTGCTCGACAGACTCCGCGATGCCTTTGCAAATTTGGAAGATCAATTAGAGGGGGCGCTCGGTTGAAAATAACCGTCCTTTATGTCGGGTCCAGTCTGCTTGTCCCACTAAGACAGGCCGAGCAGGACATCAACCGTCAGTACGAGCTTGGCCTCACAGTAGCGGCTCATAATTGTGGGCTGCCGCTCACGGAAGATGAATGGCAGGGGGCGGAAAGAGATTTAATCGGGTCTGAAATCATCTTCATCATACATGTTACAGAAGGCGAAAACGCTCTGCGGATAGGTGAAATCCTTGACCAGATGAGTAATGCATCCAGGACCGTCATCGCCTTCAATTGTATGCCCGAACTGATGCGGCGGACGCGAATGGGGAGGCTTGATTTCGCGAGCCTGATGAAATCTCGGGCGAGCGGGAGTAAGACAGGGGATGTTGAATCGAGCCGGAATCTCGTGAAGAGAATTGGCTCGTGGATGGCAGAACAGGTAAAGGGGGCGAACACAAAATCAGCCTCCTCAAACGGCGGCAAACAAAACGGGCACGCCGCACCCCGCAACGCCGGGGCATATCTAAAGCTCGTAAACAGATTGCCCGCGATACTTAAATTTGTCCCCGGCGCGGGCAAACTCAAAGACATCAAGCACTATCTGAATCTGTTCTGTTATTTCCTGCAACCGACACCCGGAAACATACGGTCAATGCTGCTTTATGCCGTCAAGCATTATTCACCTGACGGGAAGGAAGTAATCGAACCGGGAGCGTTCGAACGTGCTCCAACAGTAGCAATTTATCACCCGGATGCCGATGGGCTGTTTGAAACCTTCGAAGAGTACAGGGGATGGTATCAGCAGGTAAAAGGTAGACGACTGGACCCGGAGAAGACTCTCGGTTTATTGCTGATGAGGCCGCAAATTGTCAGCGGGTCGCGGCTGCATTACGACGGCTTGATGCGGGCAATCGAGGCAGAGGGGCTTTCCATAATCCCTGCAATCTCTACCTTTATGGACAACCGGGAAGCGTGCCGCGAATTCTTCCTTGATCGTGGGGGGAGTGAAAAACCGAGCCCGCGTGTAAGTGAAATACTCTCGCTCACGGGCTTCAGTTTTGTCGGGGGGCCGGCTATGAACGATTCATCGGCTGCGGTTGAATTCTTTAAGGAATTCAATTTGCCTTATCGGTCGATGGTGTCGCTCGATGTTCAAACGGTTGAAAGCTGGGAGGCAAGCAGATTGGGACTCAACCCCGTGCAAACGGCGATGCAGGTTGCGATTCCAGAAATAGACGGAGCGACCGAAGGGTTTGTCTTTGGCGGTATTACAGAAAGCGGCATTCAACCCGAGCCCATTGAAGACAGGTGCGCAAGGATCGCTCGGAGACTGGCGCGATGGAATCATCTGCGGATTGCGGAAAGAAAAGATTTGAGGCTCGCATACATCCTGTTTTGCTTCCCGCCAAACAAAGGAAACATAGGAACCGCAGCCGACCTGGATGTATTCAGGAGCCTCTTTGAGATACTTAAGCGGTTAAAGGTTGAAGGTTACGATCTTGAAATTCCCGATAGCCCCGACCATTTGCGCGGTTTGTTGCTTGATGGTAACTCATCGGATTTTGGATCGGTCGCCAACATTGCATATCGAATGAGCGTAGACGAATACCGATCCTTTTGCCCTTATGTCTCGGAGATTGAAGATGAATGGGGGCGTCCGCCGGGGATGATAAACTCCAACGGGCGAGAGATATTGATCCCTGGCCTGAGATTGGGAAACATCTTTATAGGGGTCCAGCCTACGTTTGGGTATGAAGGCGATCCGATGCGATTGCTTGCCGCCGAAAGCGGAGCGCCCCACCACGCCTTTATGGGGCTTTACACATACATTGAAAAGATATTTCGCGCGGATGCGCTGATCCACGTAGGGACACACGGAGCTACGGAATTTATGCCCGGCAAGCAAGTTGGTCTATCATCGCGGTGCTGGCCTGATCGGCTGATCGGCGAGATGCCGAACATATACATTTACAGCGTAAACAATCCCTCGGAGGGAACAATCGCCAAACGGCGGTCATACGGCGAACTGATTTCATATCTGACCCCGCCTATTGAAAATGCCGGATTATATAAAGAGCTTATTTCGATAAAAGACCTGCTCACCTCATACCGCCAGGCCGTGAGCGAAAGTGAGAAATCGCAGTTATACGAGGCAATAGAGGAAAAAGCCCGTTCCTTGAATCTGTAATGACTGATGCGTGATTCGTGATGCGTGATCCGAACCAAATACAATATAAATGAACGATAGCCTTGTAATCTGACGTGTCTTCACAAGTCACGCATCACGAATCAGTCTTTCCGCATCACGATTTGCGCTCCGTATTAAGTTTTTCTCCGCACAGCCTGCAATGAGTTCTCCGTTTGGCGTTCAGCGCCCGACACGCCCCGCACTGAAAATACATTGCGCGCGTAAACATGTTTGTAAATATCGCGCTCGCGATCAAAATCCCGCCGAGTACGGCAATCGTGAGCAGCGCATCGGTGATTGATTTCATGTCTTTTTGATTGCCCGCCGACCCTTTTCGGTCAGCGAATAAAAGTCACTGCCCTGGCCTTCAAGATATCCCTCGCAAGCGAGGTGTGCCACGATGTCGACAATCTCCTTGCGCGCTTCGGTGTCGTTTCCCCCGGCTTCAAACAGTGTGTGCAAATCGAGTGAATCACTCTTCATCTCTGAGAAAATTTTTAAGACCCCGGTCATTCGTTTATTCATTATTGCCCTCCATCGACTTCTGCAAGCAAGATTATCACGGTTACAACTTCAATCAAAATGAACGGGTCATTCAGTCAATTCGGTGGTCTAGATACCGAAATTGATGAAGCTCAGACCCTGATGCGGAAACGAAAGACTCTTTCCACCTTGTTTTTTTATCACTCTCAGACGAGTGGAGAGGACCGTTCGGGAGGGGACTGAATCAGGAGATTTTGATTATCCGGCAGATATATACCCCTTTCAAGGGAGGAGTCAGGCAGGGAACGGATCTACTTTTTTGTGGTCTGATCGAATTCGGAAATGACAATTTGATCAGGGAAGTGGAGAGGCACAGGGTTTGCCATAGCGTGGTTGAAGTCCTTGTGTATCGCTAACGGTAAGCCCCTTAGAATTCCTTTCCCCGGTTTGGAGAATTCATCTTGGCGGATTCAATGGATATTCAAAGCATCATTGGCCTCACAGTTCAGTGCGCGGGGATCATCCTCATAATGGTGCTCACTCTTTTCATGATCAGATCATTCAGGCGAAAGGCGCTAAATTACTGGTCCATAGCCTGGGTGAGTCTGTCGGTTGCCCTCATAGCCCTCTCGGTCGGTTTCCGGGTTGAAGCCTGCCGGTCATTCATGTTCTCCATCTATTTTCTTGGGGAATACATGTTCGGGTTGATGCTGATAGCCGGATGTCGAAATCATTCGAGCGATCAGGATTTTGACCGGAGGAGTTGGTACTGGATATCAGCACTTGTGATTGTGGCGGTTGCGCTTCCGACCGTCTCCTCGAACTTCAATCGCATCTTCATCCCTCACGCAGCGATAATGGGGATACTCTTCGCGAAAGCCTTCGATGCGCTCAGACCCGCCAGGCGCAATATGAGTTCAGGTCCAGGTTATTGGGTAATGACAATCGCGCTTGCCTCGCTAGCCATAGACTTTTTTCATTATGTCCCGGTAATGACGGCGGTTGAAGTCTTCCATATCACCAATGTCAGCTATCTCAAATTCACTTCACTTTATGATCTGATCCTTGAAATCCTGCTCGGATTTGGTTCGGTAATGGCTGTAATGGATAAAGTGAGAAGTGATGTAGAGATAACCAACAGTGAACTGATTGCCGCACGAGATCGACTTGAGAATCTGGCCCGGATAGACCCCCTCACAGGGGCGCTGAATCGCCACGCTTTTTATTCGCTGGTTGAAGACCATCGTGAAGAGAGCAGGGATAAAAAGAGCGGGTGGGCGGTCGTGATCGACATAGACAATCTCAAGCCGATAAACGACTCTTATGGGCACTCGGCAGGTGACAAGGCGATCAAGGCCGTCGCCTCAAGCATCCGCTCCATCTCAAGCAATGACGGAATGTTGTTTCGTTGGGGAGGTGATGAATTCCTGTTACTAATTTTCGAGGGCTCTGAACTGGATGTCTGGGGCCGAACGGTTCGACTCGACAAAATTCTGTCTGAAACCACACTCCCGGAATTGCCCGCAAGCATAAAGACAATAGTATCGCATGGATTTGCCGCCTTTGATGATGTGCCTCAAATCAGAGGAGCCATCGAACAGGCAGACACTGCGATGTATATGCGGAAGCAAGCTCGAAAAGCGCACTGCAAATCTGAGCCTTGCGCGGATTCAAACCTGCCCCTGCAACCGTGCCTGCCCGCGATTAGGCTATCTGAATTGCAAGCCGGTTGATTTGGGTCTAGTATCTCAGGCGGACTCAGCCGCAAAGGCATGTTCCCCCGGGTAAAATTCATTTGCACAATAGGTGTGCCCTGGAGACCCGGAATGCTTTTCAGGACGTTGAGCTCTGCCGTTTTTGGGATTGACGCTTTTATCGTAGACGTAGAAGTAGACCTGACTCCGCGCTCAGGCGACAGCACTGGTTCCGCATTTACAATGGTAGGGCTTCCCGATGCGGCTGTGCGCGAGAGCCGCGAGCGAATAAGAGCCGCAATAAATAACTGCGGTTTCTACTTTCCCATCCATCGCGTGACCGTCAATCTGGCCCCCGCCGACATAAAGAAAGAGGGATCGAGTTTTGATCTCCCCATCGCCGTTGGGATACTCGGCGCAAACGGCGACCTGCGCTGCGAAGAATTGAATGACACTATGATAGTCGGTGAACTGTCGCTTGACGGGCGAGTCCGACCTGTCAAGGGAGCGCTACCCATAGCCGTTGCGGCGCGTGAATCGGGCGTCAGGAGGTTGCTCCTCCCCGAAGAGAATGCGCAAGAGGCAGCGGTTGTAGCCGGGCTTGATGTCTACCCGCTTTCTGCGCTCAAACAGGTAGCCCAGTTCATAAATGGTGAAGTTACTTCAACGCCGGTCCTGGTCGAGACAAACTCGATGCTCGCAAACCCGGATCAGTATACAGTCGATTTCAAGGAGGTGCGTGGTCAACTTCACGCAAAGCGAGCGATAGAGGTTTCGACCGCGGGCGGTCACAACATTATGATGATCGGGCCGCCCGGTTCCGGGAAGACGATGCTAGCGAGGCGGATTCCAACCATCCTGCCGCCCCTCGAATTTGAAGAGGCCATCGAATGCACAAAGATTCATTCCGTCGCCGGGCTCACAGAAAAAAAAGGGCTTGTGACCACACGGCCTTTTCGCGCACCCCACCACACGATTTCCGATGCCGGGTTGATTGGAGGGGGAAGCATCCCGCGACCCGGCGAGGTATCGCTTGCGCATAACGGGTTGTTGTTCCTGGACGAACTGCCCGAATTTGAGCGCAATGTTTTGGAAGTGCTCCGCCAGCCTCTCGAAGACGGACGTGTAACCATCAGCCGGGCGGCGCTCTCACTTACATTTCCCTCGCGTTTCATGCTCGCAGCGGCTATGAATCCCTGTCCATGCGGCCATTTCAACGACCATACCAGAGAGTGCAAATGTACTCCGATGCAGATACAACGATACATCTCAAAAATCTCGGGTCCTCTTCTCGACCGAATCGATATTCATGTAGATGTTCCGGCGGTAAAATTCAAAGAACTATCAAGCGAGACGCCGAGCGAGTCTTCGGATGAGATTCGACAAAGGGTGGTAAGGACACGACAAATTCAACTCGAGAGACTGCGGGGCGAGGGCCTTTTTTGCAATGCACAGATGACACCGAGGCTGATCAGAAAATACTGCTCGATAGATTCGGAATCAAAGTCATTGCTTGAGAATGTGATCACCCGACTGGGCCTTTCGGCCCGCGCCTATGACCGCATCCTGAAAGTCAGCCGAACGCTTGCCGATCTTGAGGGAAAGCCAGCCATAGAATCAGAGCACGTCAGCGAGGCAATCCAATACCGCACGCTTGACAGAAATTTCTGGGCTTAATCGGATTCGATCCAGTGGTTGAGAGATAATGAAAGCACAGGATAGCGCCGCCTCAACTCTGTTACCCGGCTCGCGTATTCGGTTTTTGCTATGGCCCCGGAACGCATCCGGTTCCGCAAAGCGCGAATCTCGTATACATATAGGTCATTGACAAACTCTCGTACGAATTCAGGAGGCGTGCTCGGTTTTGGAGAGACCCCGTGCCGGGCGAGTTCGGATAGAACCGACTGTCTGTACTTGTAAAACATGGTATGTGCGGTCTGTTCCCACCTCTTCATTTTCATCCGATGGGTTCTGTCTGTAGTTCCTCGATGCCGGTCTTTATAGTCTTGCTCAGGGCATCAAAACCGTTTTCGAAATAGCGCCCGAGTAAAGTTATATTTTTCTTTCGTGAGCCTTTGACTACGGTCACAAAAAGGCGGTTGCTCACTTCATCATAGAATGTGCCTTGCACGATACAATCAGGGTCCAGCTTATGGATGATTGCTTCAACCCTGGCAATGACCTTACTAACGTTTTCCATCTGCAAACCTCCGGCGAGTACAATCTTGAATTTACTGCCTCGGAGAAAGCATTCTACATGCGGGCGCTCGGGAGTTCAATTCTTTGAAACTTCGATCTTTAATAAAGGGAATAGTGGTTCCAAATACTTGAGACCAGGATGAAAGACCCCGCGCGAAGCTTGACTAAGGAGAAGGAGAGGATAAAATCAAAGCCCCAGGTAGTTGGGTCCGCCTCCAGGCTCCCACAATCAGAAACAGATGACGAAAGACTGGTAAATTGGAAAACTCTCTTCTCGATTGGGTGGCGCTGACATTCGTTACCGGGGTTGGGTCGCGGACGGCCGTTCATCTGATCGACAGATTCGGCTCGCCCACCGCATGTCTGGATGCGAGCCGGGGCGGGCTTGAATCGGCGGGTTTAAAACGCGATACCATATCCGCATTGAAAAGCGATGAGCCGCGCGAGCGAGCGCTTGTCGAATTAAAAGCACTCGGAGAACTGGGCGGGGAGGCATTGCCGCTTTCAGACCCGCGTTACCCGGCTCTGCTAAAAGAGACCTATGACCCGCCGATAGTGCTCTATTTTACGGGCGATCTGGATGCGGCGCTTTCGCGTCCGACGGTAGCCATAGTCGGTTCGAGACGTTGCTCGACTTACGGCAGGAATGTAGCCGAGACACTTTCGCGTGATATGGCAAGCCGGGGAGTGACTATAGTTTCCGGTCTGGCGCGTGGTATTGATACTGCTGCGCATCGCGGGGCACTCGAGGGGCGAGGGCTGACAATAGCCGTCATGGCGACGGGGCTTGATGATACTTATCCGAAGGAGAATCGGAAACTTGCCCGGCAAATCGCTGCCGAGGGCGCGCTTCTTACCGAGTTCCCGATTTCTACCCCGCCGGTTGCTCACAACTTCCCGTTTCGAAACCGTGTAATCAGCGGTCTGGCGCTTGGGGTTCTGGTAATTGAGGGGGCAGAACGGAGCGGGTCACTAATAACTGCCCGCATGGCCTATGAGCAGGGGCGGGATGTTTTCGCCGTTCCGGGCAACATAACATCATCAAAGAGTTTTGGACCGAATTTTTTAATAAAAGACGGAGCAAAGCTTATTCAGACGTGGCGTGATGTTGTCGAAGAATTCCCTCTCGAATTAAGGACGGCTATTTTTTCTTCTGAACTTGAAGAAAATAATAGTGAACAGTTATCAATGGATGAAGTGGCGCTTTCAGACGCCGAGCGTCGGATTTTGAAACTGCTAAAACCTGACGAATCGGTTCACGTCGACCGCTTGATCAAAGAGTCCGATCTAAGCGCGGGAGAATTAATGAGCGCGCTGTTGAGGTTGGAAATGCTCGACCGAATACGGCAGTTGCCGGGAAAAAGCTTTATTCGCAGAATTTGATCCGAACGTTTTACGGTATCGTCGATAATTCCAAATCCGAAGTCCGATGCCTGGAATCGTATTCGGAGCCGGTGTTGTTGGGGGCTCACCTGTGGTCGCTTTTTTGAGGTTCAGACCGCGTGTTCAGACCCGAATTTTGATTCGAAACTGACGAGGCATAAATCAAGCCTACTTGACACGATAGGAAATGCAACGTTAAATTCGGTCTTTTGGGGCTATGCGTAGAATCCTCTCCGTGATAGCTCGGTTGATTGATTGATAAGAGACGACGATTATGGCAAAAGCACTTGTAGTAGTAGAATCACCTTCAAAAGCAAAAACTATAAACAAATATCTTGGCCCGGATTATAAGGTCATGGCTTCGGTCGGGCACGTCAAGGACCTTCCGAAGAAAGGGATCGGTATAGATTTTGACAATAATTTCGAGCCTACATATGAAGTGATCCCGGGCAAAGAGAAAGTCATAAAGCAACTCAAGTCAGCCGCCAGGGAAGCCGACATGATTTATGTCGCGACCGACCCGGATCGCGAAGGCGAAGCCATCGGGTGGCACATAAAAGAGGAGCTTGAAGGACGCGGCAAGAGTCGAAAGCCGGTACGCCGCGTGATGTTCAACGAGATTACAAAGAAGGCGATCCAGGAGTCTTTCAAGCATCCCACAGAGATTGACAAGCATCTGGTTGATGCCCAGCAAGCGCGCCGCCTGCTTGACCGCATAGTCGGCTATCAGGTCAGCCCGCTGCTCTGGGACAAGGTGAGACGCGGACTTTCGGCCGGGCGTGTTCAATCGGTTGCCTTGAGGCTTGTGGTCGAGCGCGAGCGCGAGATTCTGGCCTTTGTGACCACAGAGTACTGGACCATCACGGCAAATCTTTCGGCAAAGCTGCCTCCTTCATTCGACGCGCGGCTCTTCAAAATTGAGGAGCAGACCATAAAGACCGGCGACTTCGATCAGGATGTGAAGAAAAAAGAGATTCACATCAAGGATCAAAAACAGGCCTCGGATCTCGTGGGAGACATAAAGGGGCAGGAGTTTGTAGTGGCATCGGTCACAACAAAAGAGAAGCGCCGAAACCCGGTTCCGCCTTTCATAACATCCAAACTTCAACAGGAGGCCTCGCGCAAACTCCGTTTCCCAGTAAAGAAAACCATGCAGATCGCCCAGCGGCTTTATGAAGGGATAGAGTTAGGAAAGGAGGGGCTTGCCGGGCTCATCACATACATGAGAACCGACTCCACCCGTGTGGCCGACAGCGCCATCAGTGAAGTGCGAGATTTCGTAGGGGATCAATACGGCGCGAATTATCTGCCTGAAAAAGCTGTCTTTTATAGGTCGAAAAAAGATGCCCAGGACGCGCACGAGGCTATAAGGCCAACGTCGGTCGTACGCACTCCTGATTCAATTGCGCACTATCTGAGCAAGGATGAACTCGCGCTTTACAAGTTGATATGGCAGAGGTTTGTGGCCTCGCAGATGAACCCCGCAATTTTCGATCAGACGACTATTGATATACAGGCAGGCCCGCGCTATCTATTCCGCGCCACGGGGTCGGTCTTGAAATTCAACGGGTTTCTCGCCGTTTATGAGGAAGGGAAAGACGAAAAGGACGAGGACGACGACGAGCAGGGGCGCAGTCTTCCTCTTGTGCAGGAAGGCGAGAGACTGAAGCTCAACAAGCTGACGCCGGATCAGCATTTTACAGAACCTCCGCCGCGATTTACGGAGGCCACGCTCGTCAAGGTGCTTGAAGAGAAGGGCATCGGGCGACCCTCAACCTATGCTTCGATTATGACCGTTATTCAGGACCGGGAGTATGTGGCGAGAAAGGAAGGGCGGTTTTTGCCGACAGAACTCGGATTCATCGTAAACGATCTGCTTGTGGACAGTTTTGAGGGATTGTTCAATGTGACCTACACGGCTCACATGGAGCAGGAACTCGACGAGATCGAAGAGGGGAAGATGGAGTGGCGGGATGCGCTCGCCGAATTCTACGAGAAGTTTACAAAAGACCTGGACGCAGCAAAACACCACATGCGGGATGTCAAACGACAGGAGATCATCACCGACGAAAAGTGCGAAAACTGCGGCTCTCCAATGGCAATAAAATTCGGCAAATATGGTCAGTTCCTCGCCTGTACAAACTATCCCGATTGCAAGACCACACGCGACATACCAAAGGCAAATGATGAAGCCGGGGGAGAGGCAAAAGTCGAGGCGGCAGAGGAACTTTGCGAGAACTGCGGCAAGCCGATGGCATTGAAGCGGGGGCGGTTTGGTCAGTTTCTGGCCTGCACGGGCTATCCCGAATGCAAGACTACGCGAAAGATTCAGCAGGGTGGGAAGATCGCCTCGCCCGATGTGGCGCTTGAGGAATTGTGCCCACAGTGCGGCAAACACCTTGTAGTGAAGGCTGGACGATTCGGCCCGTTCACCGCCTGCTCGAATTATCCCGAGTGTAAGTATATAAAGCAGGAGACGACCGGCGTCTCCTGTCCTGAATGCGGGGGCGAGATAGTCGTAAAGAAGGGCAAACGCGGTAAATCCTTCTATGGTTGCTCCAACTATCCAAAATGCAAATTCGCCTTATGGGATAAACCTGTAGCCGAGGCCTGTCCACAGTGCGGAGCGAGGTTTCTGCTTGAGAAGACAAGCAAAGACGGCAGCCGCAAGCTTGTTTGCCGGGAAGAAGGCTGCAACTACAGCCAGCCGCTTGGCGATGCGGGGAAGGCCGATTCGCAACATGAACCAACGCATGTCCGCGCCTGAATAGACATCTGTTCAGAGCAGTGGAAGCGCGATGTCAGAGGGTTTGAGTGGTATGAAAAAGAATCGTCTAACTCTCATCTTCTTGTTGTCGCTGGCCGCGCTTTCAATCATATTCTGTTACATCCTCTTCCGCCCTTTTCTGAGCCCCCTGCTTTCGGCCGTCGTTATCGCGGTTGTCTTCTTTCCGGTGCAAAAGAAGATGCTCAGCGTAGTGCGTAATCCGAGTGTCGCCGCTTTCCTCTCGACATCCCTCGTTATCCTGATAGTCGTTGTGCCTGCACTTATGATCGGGGCGGCAATCACAAATGAGGTCAAACACCTCTATTCCTTTCTCAGTCAGAGAAGCTCAGAAAGCGGCGGCCTCAGCCCTTTTGTGATGAACCTCTTAGACCGTCCTCTCGAATGGCTTGGCCGCTATGTCGATACATCAAAGATTGATCTTCGCGCGGCCCTGCTCTCCAGATTGCAGGAGATAAGCACGTTTATGCTTTCTGAGGCGGGGATGATAGTGGGGAATATCACCTCCTTTGTTTTGAATGTGGCGATCACAATATTTACGCTCTTCTTTCTCTTTAGAGAAGGGCGAACTTTCCGCCGCAGGGCTGTGGCAATACTGCCGCTTTCGAAGGAACAGGTAACCACGCTTTTTGAGGGTATTGAAAACACAATAATCGCAACCGTGTACGGCGGGCTTGTAGTAGCGGGGGCACAGGGTTTTCTGACGGGGGTAGCATTCTGGGCGCTCGGCCTCCCTTCTTTTGTGCTCTGGGGAGTCGCAGCCTCCTTTCTCTCTCTGATTCCGCTTGTAGGTTCGGCCATCGTATGGTTCCCGGCGGTTCTCTTCTTCTTTGCGAGCGGGGACTGGGTGAGAGGTTTGATACTGCTTGGCTGGGGAGCCGGGGTAGTCGGAACGATTGACAATATACTCCGTCCATACTTGATAAGCGGTCGTGTACAGATGCATACGCTGCTTATTTTCTTTGCAGTATTCGGGGGCGTTCAGGCATTCGGATTTCTCGGCCTCTTTGTAGGGCCTGTAATTCTGGCAGTGACGATAACACTTCTGAAGATGCTCAGGGACGAAGGGAGAACGTGGCTCCTATCCTATAGCGGTGAGCAACCCCAGATAGCGCTGCCCCTGCCCGGAGAGAGCGAAGTATCGGAAAGGGTGAATGAGGAGATCATTTGATGATTACATTCTATTTTCGGTTCAACCTTTTGAGGATAACCGGCATCGAAGCTCTTCGGGTTTGCCGCACGGGGGGCATGCTTTACAAGGCGAGGGGCGCTACTGTACCCTTAAATCACGGGTTACGGATCGGATTTTTTGAATTGAATTGTTTCCTATGATCGTGAATCAGGCCCTCAAATGCGATAATCATTTACACAAGGCGAGAAAATTATGCGTTTTAATCTCAACACGAAATCCTTCAAGCACACATCGAGCGGTTCGCGTAACTGGCTACAGGATTTCTTCCGCGAATATACCTTTCTAGCGCTGTTGGCTCTTTCGGTCGTAGCAGGCATCATGTTTGGCGCGACAGTCGCCTATCAGGCCAGTATGACCGAAGAAGCGCAACAGGTGGCCGCCCTCGCCAGCTATCGCCCAAACCTCGTGACTCGCGTGATAGCGGCCGATGGGAAGTCCGTAGTGGGGGAATTCTCGCTCGAACGCCGCATCCCGGTCACATACGATCAAATCCCGGATCAAATGAAGCAGGCCATCTGGGCCATTGAAGATGATCGCTTTTTTCAGCACATAGGTGTTGACCCCATTCGAATCACGATGGCAGCATTGAAAAACGTCACGACCGGGCGCAAGGCGCAAGGCGCTTCGACCCTGACACAGCAACTTGCGCGCGCTCTCTTTCTCACGCCTGAAAAGACATACACACGAAAGATAAAAGAGGTCCTGCTCTCGTTGCAGATCGAACGCTACTACACAAAAGAGCAGATAATGGAGATGTACTGCAATCAGATATTTCTTGGAGGCGGCTCCTATGGTTTTGAAGCCGCCTCGCAGTATTATTTCTCAAAATCGCTCAAGGAGCTTTCGCTGGAAGAGTGCGCGTTGCTTGCCGGTTTGCCGCAGGCCCCAAGCCTTTACTCGCCCACTCGTGATGAAAAGGCCGCGCTCGACCGTCGTAACGTAGTGCTTTACCGCATGCGTGAAGAAGGCTATATCACCGAGGATGAATATAATCGCGCGAGGCAAACAGGGATAAATCTGAATCTCAATCCTCAGCAGGGGAACAATGATTCGATCTTTGGTTATTTCGTCGAAGAGGTGCGCCAGGAGGCCGAAGAGACGTTTGGCACGCGGCAGACACAGACGGGCGGAATGAACATATACACCACGATAGACATGGGCGCGCAGCGCGAGGCGGTTCGCGCCGTCCGACGAGGTCTGCACGCCTACGAGAACCGTCACGGCAGGCGGTGGCGTGGCAACCTTACAAACGTCCTGACCGATAATGTGACCAATGATCTTTCGCACTACTCTCACCCGGATTGGATAGGCGATTATGTCCCCGGCGATTATATTTACGGGCTTGTCTTAAAAGTAGGAGCCGATGGAGCGGACATAGGCTTTGGCGACTACAAAGCCAAACTTACGGAGGAGGGCAGTCGCTGGGCCGGGGGGCCTCCTTCAAAATTGCTGAAGAGAGGCGATTTAGCCATCTTCAGGGTTAATAAGGTTGAAGAGGAAACCCATGTGCTCGATGTCTCGCTCGATCAGCTTCCGCGAGTGGATGGGGCGCTGATTTGCGTAGAATCGAAGACGGGCGATGTGAAAGCGATGGTTGGCGGATACGATTTTTCCACTCGAAAATTCAACAACGCCACGCAGGCCGAAAGGCAGACAGGTTCGTGTTTCAAACCCTTTATATACACAGCCGCGATTGAGGAGGGATTTACGCCCGACACGATAGTAAGCGGGGGGCAATTTGTAGACCCTGCCACTGGCTGGTCCCCGCATAATTATGACGGTTCGCTCGGCAGCGGGATGTTGCCGATGAGGGCCGCGCTACAAAAATCGCTCAACGTGGTGGCTGTCCGGCTGCTTTCGATGGTTGGTGTAGACAAGGGCGCGGAGGTTGTAAAGCGGTTCGGTCTGTCGAATCCGATGAAGCGGGTGCTGCCGTCGGCTCTTGGCGCAACCGAAGAGCCGCTTGTAGACATGGTAAGCGCGTACTCCGTCTTTTCGAACAACGGGACAAGGGTAAAACCCCATCTGATCTCCCGCGTCACAGACGCTGATGGGAACGTAATTCAAGACAATCAGCCTGAGAGTTTCAAAGTCATTTCGCCCTATGTCGCCTCGCAGATGCAGGACATGATGAGAGGAGTGGTTACAGGCGGAACGGCGGGCGCGATAATGGGAAACAAGGAGCTGGCTTCCCGTATGATTTGCGGGAAGACTGGTACGGTAAACGACTTCACAGATGCCTGGTTCATAGGGTATACGCCAAGCTACACGGCGGGTGTCTGGCTCGGGTATCCGGGGCTGAAGCGAACGCTTGGGAACAAAGAAGCGGGAGGTGTCGCCGCCCTCCCGATGTGGATGCAGTTCATGGAGAAGTTCCTGAAGGACAAGCCAAACGACAAGTTCCCGAAGGCTCCGCCGCCAGACAAGGAGATCGTCGCTCGTCGGGCCGCAGCCGCAGCCGCGATCCGAAAGGCCGCAGCCGAAGAAGCCGCGACGCAAATCGAAGATGAGAATGCAGATGCGGCTAAAGATGCGGCCAAAGAGGGCGAAACTCCGAGTGCTCCGGGCGCTCCGCCGACGCCCCGTATGGTAGAACCCGAGCGGGGCCAACCTCCGCGATACGGCGAAGAGAAGCCGCGAAGTAATACCGACCGAAATAAGGACCGGCCTCCAAAGCCCGACAACAAGACTGGAGACGACAATGACGGAGGGAAAGAGAAGAAAAAACGGACTAAGAATGGTTATAATTGACATTCGGCTGCGCGCCCCTCAAACGCTGTCGCAATACAGAAATCTTGAAAGCGCGCACAAACCTTAACCTCGATTTGATATGTTTCTGGTCATTTTTATCGCAGTGATCATCTTTGCCTCCGTATGGTGGTTCAACTCCAACCGGGCAATGAGCCTCAACGAAAAACTGTATCTAAGGCGGCGAGGATATGACCCTGGTGAGCCTCTACAACCCCGACAGCCAGTATCTGGCGACGCGCGTCTGTTCAGCCTTATCGAGTCCCTGAGAGATATTTCCCCCTTTGCGCGACAGCGAGCCGCGGAGGGGCTGACTAGGATGTGCGAGGAAGGCCGCAGGGACCCGCGAATGTTTTCCTCCCTGGTCAACGCGCTCGATGATAATGACGCCTCGGTTCGAGGCGCTGTGGCCATCGCACTGGCGAGCCTGGGTGATTTGCGAGCGATAGAACCGCTGAAGTTCAGACAAGAGATAGAAGAATCAATCCATGTCCGCGCCCTGGTCATGCATGCGCTTGAAAGACTCCGGCCGATCGATGGTTAAATTTAAGATAATTCGTGATCCGAGAAAAGCGAGATAGAATTTGGCAAGATTAACAGGATTGTTCCAGCCATATCTCAACCCTCCTGTTAATTCTATCTAAATATTCAACCATTCACACGTTTTCATCTGGGGAAGTGAATATTAATCGGCACATCGCATACGGATGTCTGTTACGCCGGTTACCCCCATTGACAGACCAACCCCCTTGTTGTAATATCCGCCCCGATCATCTTCAACCTTGCGAGGGTAATTTCCGCAGTTATGCGAAATCAGGTCTTCATCAGCTACAGTCATAGTGACAGGGAATGGTTGGATCGACTTCAAATCCATCTCAAACCGCTCGAACGCAAAAGCAGTATATCGGTCTGGGATGACACCCGAATCCTTTCCGGGGCGAAGTGGAAAGATACGATAACAAACGCGCTCGCATCGGCAAAGGTGGCCATCCTGCTTGTAAGCCCGAATTTCCTTGCTTCCGATTTTATTGCAAATGAAGAGTTGTTGCCTCTTTTGCAGGCCGCTGAAAATGAAGGCTTGACGATATTGTGGATTGCAGTCAGCGCGTCGCTTTATAACGAGACCGAAATAGGAAATTATCAGGCCGCAAACAACCCCACTGAACCTCTCGACAGTTTGAGCCCCTCACAGATGAATGTGGCGCTGGTGAAGATCGTCGAACGCGTAAAAGCGGCGATGGAGAGGGAGGCCGAGCCCCCACCAGCACCAATCGCACGAGCCCCTGTTGCCGCAGTGCCTTCCGAGTCTGTGGTGGCATCTGCATCTCAGGGTAGCGCAGCAGCTGTCGAGACTGACGCTATGAAGATTGCACTATTGTATAAGCGAAATGCGAAGCCCGATGAGGATTTGCTCCAACAGCTTGAAGTGAGGTTATCAGAAGAGGGGTTCAATGTGTTCATCGACCGTCACATGTCAATCGGGGTCGAATGGGCGAAGGAGATCGAGCAGCAGGTTCGCAATTCCGAGGCTGTTATTCCCTTGCTTTCTCCTGCTTCTATGGTGAGTGAAATGGTGGCCTATGAAATCCAGATAGCTCACGACGAAGCACAAAAAAGGCATGGCAAGCCGAGGTTGCTGCCAATAAGGGTTGGGTATGAAGGGCCGATTTCAGATCCTATAGGGAGCATACTCGCGCCCCTGCAATACGCGCTGTGGGAAGGCCCGGAAGATACTGAACGGATGGTTTCCGAACTGATAAACAGCCTTCGTCATCCACCCGTCGCCGAGCGCAAGCGGCAGCGGCTCGAATCTATCGGGGGCGCGGTCCCGCTCGATTCGGAGTTCTATATCGTCAGAGAGACCGACGATGACTTCTGTTCAGCCATCGCCCGTCACGATTCTATAGTGCTGGTAAAAGGGGCACGACAGATGGGGAAAACCTCTCTGCTGGCACGAGGTCTTCAGCAGGCGCGAAAGGAAGGAGCGAAGATAGTCCTGACCGATTTCCAGCGGTTTAACGCCGAGCACATGGAGTCTGTTGAATCATTCTTTCTGACGCTTGCAGAGATGGTCGAAGATCAGCTTGACCTCGATGTCTCGCCCGAGGATGTGTGGAACACCCGCCGAGGCCCAAGCATCAATTTCGAGCGATACATCAGAAGAGAAGTGCTAAATAAAATCCCCGAGCATATAGTCTGGGGATTGGATGAGGTGGACCGACTTTTCACAACCGATTACGGCAGCGAGGTATTCGGGTTGTTCCGGTCCTGGCATAACGAGAGATCGCTTGACCCAACAGGCCCGTGGCAGCGTCTTACGCTTGCCATATCCTATGCGACGGAGGCTCATCTTTTCATCACCGATTTGAATCAATCCCCCTTCAATGTGGGGACAAGGCTTGTGATCGAAGATTTTACTAGGGAGCAGATCGCCGACCTGAATGATCGGTATGGTTCACCTCTCGGGAGTGGGGATGAGGTATCGCGTTTTCACGGACTTGTAGGCGGGCAGCCTTACCTTGTGAGGCGAGGTCTTTACGAGCTTGTAAACGAAGGGATTGGGCTCGCGCAATTTGAGGCTGTCGCGGACCGTGACGAAGGGCCGTTTGGCGATCACCTGCGACGTTTTCTCGTGCTTCTTGCTCAGGATGAAGAGCTTTGCGATGTTGTGCGGGAACTGCTTCGCGGGAAGCCCTCGCCTGATGATGAGAGTTTTTACAGATTGAGGAGTGCCGGGCTGATGACGGGGGCCTCATCAAACGACGCGAGGCCACGTTGCAGGCTTTACGCTACCTACCTCGGACGCCACCTGCTTTGATTTTAGAGGATTCGCTATGACCGGCTATGGCCAGCAATCGAGCTTTTACGTAGTCGGCGGCACGCTTGCGCGCGACGCGCCAAGCTATGTACAGCGAGAGGCGGACCTCGACCTTTACAGATTTCTATCAGGGGGAGACTTTTGCTATGTGCTTACATCAAGGCAGATGGGGAAGTCTTCCTTGATGGTGCGAACAGCTGTCCGGCTGAGGGAGGAAGGGGCTGCCGTAGCCGTCGTGGACCTGACGGCAATCGGTCAGAATCTGGCCCCGGAACAGTGGTATGACGGCCTGCTTGCGAGGGTAGGCCAGCAACTCGACCTTGAAGACGAACTCGAAGATTTCTGGCTCGATAACGAGCGTGTAGCTCCTCTACAACGATGGATGCGAGCCATCCGCGAAGTTGTCCTTGAAACAATTGATAAGCGGGTCGTGATCTTTATTGACGAGATAGACGCGGTCCGCAGCCTCCCCTTTTCAACAGACGAATTTTTTGCCGCGATACGGGAACTCTATAATCGGCGCACCGAAGACTCGGAGTTGTTGCGAGTGACCTTCTGTCTTCTTGGTGTAGCAACGCCCGGCGATTTGATCCGCGACACCCGCACTACTCCCTTCAACATCGGCCGCCGCATAGAGTTGTCTGATTTTATCGAAGATGACGCCAAACAGTTGAGCCAGGGTCTTGGAAAAAACGGCACCACAGGATTAGAACTTGCAAGTCGCGCACTTTACTGGACGGGTGGTCATCCATACCTCACGCAACGGCTCTGCCGGGCGATTGCCGAAGACGAAAGCGTCAAAACAAAGGCAGACGTAGATCGACTCTGCAAAAGCATGTTTTTGAGCACCTCGGCCAGACAACAGGATGACAACCTTCTGTTTGTGCGGGATAGGATGGTGCGCGGACGGACGGATGTGGCCACCGTGCTCGACTCCTACGGGAACGTGCGGTCAGGCAAGCGTGTAATCGATGATGAGACCAGCCCGATAGTAAACCATTTGCGGCTGGCGGGGATCGTTCGCGTCCAGGATGGATATCTAAAGGTCAGGAACCGGATTTACGAAAACGTATTTGACAAAGAGTGGATCATCTCAAACATGCCGGATGCGGAGTTGAGGCGACAACGGGCGGCATTCAGGCGCGGCCTTATTCAGGCCGCATCAGTTGGAGCCGTAATCGTAATCATAATGGCCGCCCTCCTGGTCTTTGCCTACCGCGAGAGAAACCGCGCAATAAATGAAGAGAAGGCAAATCGAAGACTGCAATATCTGGCAAACATAAGCAGGGCACAGCAGGCCTGGGAGATGGCGAATACAAAGCGGCTTCTCGATCTATTGGGTAATCACACAAGCCCAAAGCCCGGCCAGGAGGATTTTCGTGGATTTGAGTGGTATTACCTGTGGCATCTTTCTCACAGTGAACTCTTCACGATGGATCACGATGGCTGGATTTACGCGACTATATTTTCTCCTGATGGGAAGACGGTGGCTACGGGGTCAGTAGACGGAACGGTGAAGTTGTGGGACGTTGCCTCGCGGAAAGAGAAGAGCCGGTTTAATCGAAAGAGTTGCAGCGTGACATCGATCAGCTTTACCCCCGACGGGAGGCCGCTTGCGCTTATAAATTCAAGTGGGGTCATCGAATTATGGGATGTAACCTCAAACGAGCGTCTGAAAGTTTTCCGGGGGCACGAAGGGGATGTTGAAATTACTGTTTTATCGCCCGACGGTCGGACACTACTTTCCGGGAGCAAGGATAAGACGGCAAGGCTATGGGACGTGGCTACAGGACGCGAATTATTTGCTTTGTTAGGGCATCAGGATGCTGTCGAGACAGCCGTATTTTCGCCCGATGGAAGGCTCGTTGCCACGGGGAGTTATGATCACGACGTTCGAATATGGGATGTCTTATCGGGAAGGGAACTGGCCACACTCAAAGGCGTCAGGAGCGAAAGCCTGGCGAAATCGTTTCCTCCGATTGCTTTTTCACCCGACGGAAAGACTCTGGCATCGGGCAGTCCCGATTCGAGGATCAGGTTGTGGGATGTCGCTACGTGGACCGAGCTTGAGGCTCTTGAAGGTCATGAGGGAGCGGTAGAATCGCTTGTATTTTCACCCGACGGCAGAAGGCTTGCCAGCGGGGGGCAGGACAAAACCATAAGAATCTGGGATGTTTCTCTGCACGAAGAGTTGGTGCTGCTTGGCGACCACAATGACTGGGTGGAATCGGTAGCCTTCTCGCCGGACGGAAACCTGCTTGCCTCTGGAAGCGACGACAATACAGCCAAGTTGTGGGATGTATCGGCGGGGCGAGGGCTTGGAATCTTACGCGGCCATACCGACTGGGTGGAGTCAGTCGCCTTCTCGCCGGACGGCAATGAATTGGCCTCGGCAAGCGACGACCAATCTATAAAAATATGGGAAAAGCGATCCGGTGGCGTACTGAATACGCTAAATGGACATCAGGGCAAGGTGTTATCCGTAGTCTTTTCTCCCGACGGAAAGCTTATAGCTTCGGGGAGCGATGACAAGACAGCGAGGGTCTGGCAGGTAGCCGATGGTCAATGCCTGAAAATCTTAAATACTGAGAACGCTGAAATTCTCTGTGTCAGGTTTTCTCCCGACGGAAGGTTGCTTGCAGCCGGAGGAAGCGACGGGTTTTTGAGGCTCTGGGATGTTGCGACCGGCGGAAGCATAGCTTCAATTTCGGCGCACGGGGACAGAATTTACTGCCTGGCATTTTCCCCTGACGGCAGGATAATCGCGACTGCAAGCGCTGACGAAACTGTCAAGCTCTGGGACGCGGCCAGTGGGAAAGATATCGGCACCTTTAGTGGAAATGGCGAGGATTTTCTCTCGGTCGCGTTTTCCCCTGACGGGAGCACGCTTGCGGCGGGGAGCAAGGACAGGACCATACGGATCTGGCGCGTGGCAGGGAGGCAGGAAATAGCCAGACTCGAAGGACACGCAAACGGCATTGGTTCGCTGGTCTATTCACCGGATGGGAAGCGGCTTGCTTCGGGCAGCTATGACAGATCGGTAAAGCTCTGGGATACTACTACCTGGCAGGATATTATGACGATCCGGGACGCGTGGGGAGGGCGTTCGGTAGCGTTTTCAAAGTCGGGCGATACTCTGGCGACGGGCGGGCTCGACAACACGATAAGACTCTGGCGCGCATCCACAAAGGAAGAGGCCGCTGCAATTCTCAATCAGATCCCCCCCGATGTAGAACAATAACTTCCACTTCAAAAAATATCCTTGCAACCCGGTTCATTTAGGATGTATAAATAAGATGAATGAACCATCATTCATTTTTTATTTGAGGCCGGCATGTCATCGCAATCAAGAGAGAAGTCCAACGGGAAATACGAGGTAATACTCCGCGCGGCGATAAAGGTTTTCGCCCGCAGCGGTTTTTTTAATTCGAAAGTAGCCGACGTGGCTCGGGAAGCCGGGGTGGCCGACGGCACGGTTTATCTCTATTTCAAGAATAAAGACGACATACTCGTTTCGATCTTCAACCACGTTATGGAAGAGGCGCTTGCGAGAGGCCGGGCGAGCCTTGCCGAGATAGATGATCCGGTAGAGAAATTGAAGCGCGTCATAAAGAGGCATCTGGAGAGGTTTGAAGATGACCGGGACCTTGCCGTGGTCTTTCAGGTTGAGCTTAGATCGTCGAGCAAATTCATGGAGCAGTTTTCAGCCACAAAGGTAACAGAATATCTGGAACTGATAAGGACCGCGATTGACGAGGGGCAGAAGCGCGGCGTGTTCAGGCAGGGGCTGAATACGAAGATCGTGGCAAAGGTATTATTTGGGGCGCTCGACGAAATGGTGACAAACTGGGTTTTGACCCGCAGGCGATACAGCCTGACAGCGATGGCTGACCAGATTGTTGACATCATCTTTAATGGAATCACGGAGCGTGAGCAGGGTGAAGCAGTCTGAGCATAGGAGCACTATGGGGACCGAGCCCACGACACTGAACGAGCTTTTCAGAGACGCGGTCAAGCGTGCGGGCGAATCCGAATTTCTGCGTTTTAAAGTATCCGGTGAATGGCAATCGCTCACATTCAACGAAGTCGCCGAGAATATCCGGGTACTCGCGCTCGGGCTGCACGATTTGAATTTTCAAGCGGGCGACAAACTCGCAATCTGGTCGGAAAACTGCCCGGAGTGGAATCTGGCTGATCTGGCAACCCTGGCCATAGGCGGGATTGATATTCCGATTTACGCGACTCAAACTCGAAATCAAGTCGAGTTCATTCTCAAGGATTCAGGTGCTCGCGCCATTTTCGTATCGGAAACCTTTCTTCAGGATGCACTGGAATTGAAACAGCGTGTGGGGTCGCTCGACTGCGTTATCGTTTTAAGAAAATGGTCTATTCTGAATGGTGATCAATCCTCGTCAGACTCACCCTCGCTTGTCGAGAGGGGGCACAGATTAGGGGAGCATCAACCCGGACTTTACGAGAAATTGTGGCAGGCTGTTGAAGCTGAAGATACGGCTACATTGCTCTACACATCGGGAACGACCGGCGACCCCAAAGGCGTGGTCTTGACGCACAAAAACCTAACGACAAACGCTTTGAATTCATATCACTGGCTCTATCGAGGCGATGAACATGATATTGCGCTGACGTATTTGCCCTTCACACACATTTTCGAGCGGTCGGTCTGGTATCTTTATGCGCATTCGGGCACGGTCATCGTTTATGCGGAAAGCATTGACGCGGTCGCAAGAAATCTTCTCGAAGCGCGCCCGACTGTGATGACGAGTGTGCCGCGCATGTTTGAGAAAATTTACGCAAAGATCGTCGAACGCGGAATGGCAGCCGGGTTTCCACGAAAGCAGATTTTTGCCTGGTCGCTGGGTATAGGCAAGCAATGGGCAGAGCGAAAAGACAGGGGGCAAACGATAGGGTTGCTGCTTACGCTTGAGCATAAGATCGCCGACAAACTTGTTTTTGTGAAATGGCGAGATGTGATGGGAGGAAGGATACGGCTCTTTATCTCGGGCGGCGCATCTCTTGCGCCTGAGATAGCCTACCTGTTTGCAGGGGCAGGTCTTTCGATACTGCAAGGGTATGGATTGACCGAAACATCCCCTTCAATTTCCTGTAACACAATTGAGCGCAATCGAATCGGAACGGTCGGCCCCGTCATGGATAATGTCCAGGTTCAGATTGCCTCAGATGGAGAGATACTGGTCAAAGGCGATACGGTGATGACGGGCTATTATAACCGCCCGGCGGAAAATGAGAGGGCTTTCACCGATGATGGCTGGTTCAAAACAGGCGACATAGGTCACATAGATTCGGACGGGTTTCTTGTGATAACCGACCGCAAGAAAGACCTGATAAAGACGAGCGGCGGCAAATACGTAGCTCCACAGCAACTCGAAAGCCTTATCAAATCAAGCCGATTTGTTTCTCAGGTAGTAGTCGTGGGTAATGGTCGCAAATTCGTCTCGGCGCTTATCGTTCCCAACATGGAGATGTTAAAGAATTACGCAGACTTAAAGGGAATCGCATATTCAAAGAAAACCGATTTGACGGCTGATCCGCTGATATTGGATTTGATGGAGCGGCAGGTAGACAAATTCACTCCCGGTCTTGCCAGGTTCGAGAAAGTAAAAAAGGTGATCCTGTTGGATCACGAGTTGACGGTAGAGGCCGAAGAGTTGACACCGACTCTTAAGCCCCGGCGCAACGTGATCGAGAAGAAGTACGAGAAGTTGATTGACCGCGTTTATGACGACACACGGGCGGCGGTCGCCGTCTGATTGCAATAATGATGGAGGAGCGATAGTGGATTATAAGGTAGAGAGAGCCGCTGTACTTGGAGCGGGCACAATGGGCGCGCAGATTGCCGCGCATCTGGCAAACGCCGGGGTCAAAGTCTTGCTGTTAGACATCGCGCCTGTGGCGCTTACTGAGCAGGAGAAGTCTCGCGGTTTGACGCTTGAGAGCCGTCAGGTCAGAAATCGAATTGCCAACGCAGGACTTGAAGCCGCGAGCAAGATCAAGCCAGCGGCTTTCTTCTCTTCTTCGCAAAAGAGTCTGATAACGACCGGGAATTTTGAAGATGATTTGCAAAGGCTGTCAGAGGTGGATTGGATCATCGAGGCAGTTGTTGAGAAGCTTGAGATAAAGCGGGGTTTATTTGAGAAGGTCAATAGATTTCGCAAGCCGGGTACGATAATAAGTTCGAATACTTCGGGTATCTCGATAAAGGCAATGGCCGAGGGGATGCCTGATGATTTTCGAAGCCATTTTCTGGGGACTCATTTCTTTAACCCTCCACGGTACTTAAAACTATTGGAAGTCATCCCGACAGACGAAACGAAACAGGAAGTCACCGATTTCATTTCGGATTTTTGCGACCGCAGGCTCGGGAAGGGAATTGTCATCGCAAAGGATACGCCCAATTTTATTGCCAATCGCATAGCAACCTTCAGTTCACTGAATGCGATCAAGGTAATGGAAGAAGGCGGCTATAGCATCGAAGAGATAGACGCTATGACGGGACCGATTGTGGGTCGTCCGAAATCGGCATCCTTTCGAACCACCGATATAGTGGGCCTCGACACGGCGCTTTATGTCGCTGAAAACCTCTACAAAGCAGTGCCGGACGATGAGAGACGAGACGTATTGATTCCACCCGATTTTTTACGAGAGATGGTCAAGCGCGGATGGATCGGAAATAAGGCCGGGCAGGGTTTTTATAAGAAACAGAGGGGCGAAAGCGGGAAGACAGAATTCTGGGTATTGGATTATGTCGAGATGCAACACCGCCCGCCGCAAAAGGTGAGAATACCCTCAATCGAAGCAGTGAAGGGTATCGAAGACACCGCCGAAAGGATCAGGACACTTGTTTACGGTAAGGACCGCGTGGGTGAATTTCTTTGGAAAACAATCAGCCAGAATTTGATCTATACCGCCAATCGCATCCCGGAGATTGCAGATACAATCGTCAGCGTGGATAACGCGGTGAAGTGGGGCTTTAATCACGAATTTGGAACATTCGAATTATGGGACGTGATCGGAGTAGAGAAATCCGTTGCGAGAATGCGTGAAGACGGACAGGCGATCCCGCCCCTTGTTGAGAGCCTGCTCTCAAGCGGCAAGAAGAGTTTTTATGAGAAAGCGCGAAGGGCGAAAATACTATTTCGATCAAATGTCAGGTGAGTACAAAGAGGTCGAACCTCGCCCGGGTGTGACTATCCTAAAATCTCTGAAAGAGAGAACGGGGATAGTAAAGAAAAACGCGGCAGCATCATTGATAGACCTCGGAGATGGTGTCGCGTGTCTGGAATTTCACTCAAAGATGAATTCGATAGGCGGCGACACGGTCGCGATGATCAACTACGCGGTAAGGGAAGTAGGAGAGAACTTTGAGGCGCTCGTTGTAGGCAATCAGGCAGAGAATTTTTCAGTGGGCGCAAATATCATGATGCTGCTATTGGGGGCGCAGGAGGGTGAATGGGATGAGATAGCCCTTTCCGTAAGGCAGTTCCAGAACGCCAACATGTCGCTTCGTTATTCGGGCAAGCCGGTGGTCACGGCCCCACACGGCATGGCTCTTGGAGGCGGTTGCGAAATCTCTATGCACGGCGACAGGGCGAGGGCGGCCGGAGAGACATATCTCGGGCTTGTCGAAGTTGGGGTCGGGTTGATACCGGCAGGTGGCGGGGTGAAGGAACTGGTGATGAGGGCGACAGAGAATGTTTTGCCCGAAGAAGACCTGTTCCCCCGGATAAAGAAAGTGTCTGAGACTATCGCGACGGCGCGTGTCTCGACCTCTGCGATGGAAGCGAAAGAACTGGGTTTCCTCCGCGACAGCGATCAGATAACGATGAACGGTGACCGATTGATAGAGGACGCGAAACAGACGGCGCTGGCGATGGTGGGCGAAGGTTACGTACCCCCGCAACCTCGTTCCGATATTCCCGTGCTTGGCGAATCCGCGCTTACGACAATAAAGCTTGCTCTCCATATGATGGTTCGTGGCCAGTTCATAAGCGAGTACGACGCAAAGGTAGCCGGGAAACTGGCGTATGTGATAACAGGGGGCGACCTTTCGCACAAGACCCTTGTATCCGAACAGTATCTCCTCGACCTCGAACGCGAAGCGTTTGTATCGCTTTGCGGCGAGCGCAAGACACAGGAGCGCATCCAATACATGCTAAAAACCGGCAAGCCGCTCAGAAACTGACATCCGTTTTTCTGTTCCCGGCCCCGAGCGTGGATAAAGAGCGATGCGAGTCTGATAACGAAATGTATATAGGTGTAATTAGAAAAGGGAGAAAAAGGAATGGGAGACGCAGTAATAGTTCAAGCGCTGAGGACAGCGGTAGGGAAAGCGCCCAGAGGGACATTAAAGGACACGAGGCCGGACGACATGGCCGGGGCGGTGATCAGGGAGGCGATAGAGCGCACCTCGGGGCTTGAAGCCGATATGGTGGAGGATGTGATCTTGGGTTGCGCTATGCCCGAGGCGGAAGCGGGGATGAATGTAGCCCGGCAGGCTTCGTGGCTTGCGGGGATTCCAAAGGGGGCTTCCGCGGTCACGATCAACCGGTTCTGTTCATCGGGTTTGCAGGCGATTGCGTTTGCGGCCGAGCGAATTATGTGCGGGTGGTCTGATTGCATAGTCGCGGGCGGCACTGAAACGATGAGCATGATTCCGATGGGCGGCAACAAGATAGTGCCAAATCCTTCGCTTGTAGAATCCTGGCCGGATTATTATTTGAACATGGGTTTGACGGCTGAAAACCTCTCGCAAAAGTACGGGATTTCTCGCGAGGAGGCCGATGAGTTTTCTTTTCGCTCGCACCAGAAGGCGGTCGAGGCTATCAAGTCAGGCAAATTTAAGGATGAGATAATCCCTCTGAATATACACACTGTAGAGCTTGATTCAAAAGGAAAACGTGTTACGAATGAAATCGCGTTTGAGACGGATGAAGGCCCTCGCGCCGATACATCGGTGGAGGCGCTTGGGAAACTGAGACCTGTATTTCACGCGCGGGGGACTGTTACGGCGGGAAATTCTTCACAGACATCTGACGGAGCGGCTGCGGCCATCGTTATGTCTTCGAAGCGGGCAAGCGAGCTTGGCATCAAGCCTGTTGCCAGATTTATCGCCTACGCCACAGCCGGAGTATCTCCCGATATGATGGGGATCGGGCCGGTCGAAGCGGTGCCGAAGGCGTTGAAAATCGCTGGCCTTTCTCTTGATGATATCGACCTGATCGAGCTAAATGAGGCGTTTGCCGCGCAGGCTCTTTCAGTAATAAAAGAGCTTGGCATAAACCAGGACAGATTGAACGTAAACGGGGGCGCGGTTGCGCTCGGGCATCCACTCGGTTGTACCGGCGCGAAACTCACGGCAACCATCCTCCACGAGATGCAACGGCGTGGGTCACGCTACGGTATGGTGACCATGTGTGTCGGAGGCGGGATGGGCGCAGCCGGTATATTTGAATTGGTTTAGTGAAGGGTGATCGGTAGTGCGTGATAAGACCGCTCGAGAAATCACGCGCAACGCATCCGGGTTTCAAATCATAAAAGGAGAATGAAAATGACAAGCACTGTTGAAACAAAGAAGGTGCTCAAAGGCGGGAGCTTCCTGCTTGAGGATCACGATCCCCAAGAAATTTTTACGCCCGAAGATATTAGCGATGAACATAGAATGATCGCTCAGACTGCCCGAGAGTTTACCGAGAAGGAGATACTGCCGAGGGATGAAGAGATTGAAGCAAAAGATTATAAACTGACGGTGGAGTTATTGAGGAAGGCAGGAGAACTGGGATTGCTCTCGATAGATATACCGGAAAAATTCGGCGGTATGGGGCTCGATCTGCTCAGTTCGCTAGTCGCCTCCGAGCAGATGTCGGGGCAGGCGTCCTTCTCCGGGTCGCTCGGCGCACATACGACCATCGGCACTCTGCCGATAGTCTATTTCGGGACAGAAGAGCAGAAGAAGAAATATCTTCCAAAGCTCGCCACTGCCGAGATGATCGGCGCGTATGCCCTTACCGAATCCGGGTCGGGGTCGGATGCGCTCGGGGCAAAGACAAAGGCCGTTCTTACGGAGGATGGAAAGCATTACATCCTGAACGGTCAGAAGATGTGGATTACAAATGCCGGGTTTGCCGATCTGTTTATAGTCTTCGCCAAAGTGGACGGCGAGAAATTCACGGCTTTCATAGTCGAGCGGACCTTCCCCGGTGTGACTGTCGCGCCCGAAGAACATAAGATGGGGCTCCAGGGTTCATCTACCTGCGCAGTAAATCTGGAAGATGCAAAGGTGCCCGTAGAAAATGTCCTGGGCGAGATCGGCAAAGGGCACAAAATAGCATTTAACATCCTGAACATCGGGCGGCTAAAGCTTGGCGTTAGCTCAATCACCGGATGCAAATCGCTTACAACGACCGCAACGACATATGCGGCAGAGCGTCATCAATTCGGAGTTCCCATCGCCTCATTCGGACTGATCAAGCACAAGCTTGCCGAGATGGCTATCCGTTCTTATGTAGGCGAGTGCATGATCTACCGCACGGTGGGCATGATAGAAGTAGGGTTGACCACGGTTGACCGGGACATACCGGCGGATGTCTTGAAGGCGATAGAGGATTACGCAATCGAATGCTCGATCATCAAGGTTGTCGGCAGTGAATTCCTGAGCTATTGCGCAGATGAAGGTGTTCAGGTATTTGGCGGCAACGGCTACTCGAAAGACTACCCGGTCGAGCGCGCATATCGAGATGCCAGGATAAGCCGCATCTATGAGGGCACAAACGAGATCAACAGGCTGATAATTTCCGGGCAGATGTTGCGCAAGGCCACCAAAGGCGAATTGCCGCTATTTCAGGCAGCTAAAAAGCTGATGGATGACATCCTCTCACCTTCGATGCCCGAAGAGCCGGGCGATGAGACTTTTGCCAGAGAGCGCCAGGCACTCTCTAACGCAAAGCAGGTGGTTGTCGCGGTTCTCGGGTCTGCGGCCCAGAAATACAGGGATAAAATTCAGGACCAGCAAGAAGTGCTCGCCTCGGCAAGCGACATGATCATGGACATCTACGGTATGGAGAGCGCAATCCTCCGCACTGAGAAGTTGATCTCTTCTCGCGGTGAAGAGTCGTGCTCAAACCAGATTGACGCGACCCGTGTCTTTGCCAATGATGCTCTTCAAAGGATCGAGGCGCAGGCGAAAAAGGCGCTCGCAACCATGACCGAAGGCGATGAATTGCGGACTATGTTATCGGTCTTGAAGCGTTACATGCGTTTCATTCCATCAGACACAGTTAGCGCCCGTCGCAGAATTGCAGATTCACTGGTCGCCGCCAGCCGCTACAACCTTTCATAGTTTTATCGAGGCAGGGAGCCGTGTCTCCCTGCCTCCTCTCCGCATCCCCCGTGTCAAGAAGATGAACATTCAATGCATCGCCGTACCCACTCCATTCTACGTAGGCCCGGTCAACGTCTACCTGATAGAGCAGGACCCACTGACCCTTATAGATGCGGGGCCGCGAGATGACGAATCCATCGAGGCCCTCAGGCAGGGGCTCGCCCGACGGGGGCACAAATTCTCAAGCATTGAGAGGATAATCATTTCCCACGCCCACGCCGATCACTACGGGCTGGCGCGATTGATAGTAGAAGAATCGGGCGCAAAGGTTTACATACATTCCTGGGATGCGCCCGCCGTGAAGCCCTGTGTCGATTACAGGGCATACCGCAGGATACTTGCATCGGTCGGGGTTCCACCTGATGTGGTTGATCGTATGGAGGCTGGATACGACAGGTTTCGCGGTTTCGCGTATCCGCTTGATGAGGTGGAGACGCTTGAAGACGGCGATGAGGTCATATTTGACCACGAGAGTCTAATGGTAGTGCATACACCGGGTCATACGCCCGGCTCTATCTGTTTGCTTCGCGCAAGCAATCGACTTGTCTTCGCATCAGACACGGTCTTGAAAAACATAACGCCCAATCCAGTCCTGAGTCCCGATCCGATAAAGGAAACCCAGAGATTTCAATCGCTTGGTGAATATCTGGTCTCCATGGCCAGGATCAAAACACTTGCGCCTACGATCCTCAAGGGCGGGCATGGGGGCGATGTGACGGATTATGACGAGCACTTCAGCCGCCTCTACAGATTTACAGAATTAAGACAGTCAAAGCTCCTCAAGTTAATACCAAAAGACGGGGTGACGGCCTGGGATGCCTCGCTGCTTCTCTTCCCAAACGCGCACGGGTATCACAGGTTTCTGGCCGTCTCTGAAACCGTAGCCCATCTGGATTACGCGGTCGCCGAAGGGCGGATCGCAATCAGGCGCGAGGGCGAGGTTGATTCATTTCACCTTCCATAATGATATTCTTGTCCAGGACCGACTTTCGACATCAGGCAATAAAAAGTTAGAATAAATGTGCGTCCGCAGGCAAGCGGGCTTAAAGGAGAAAGATCAGGATGGCTCAAAAAGAGATAGCTCCCTACGGTTCATGGAGGTCGCCAATCACCTCCGATTTGATAGTATCAGCCACGGTCGGGCTTGGTGAAATCGTGCTGGATGGCGAGGATGTCTACTGGGTAGAGGCGCGGCCCTCCGAAGCTGGTCGTTATGTAATTGCTCGCCTGACTCCAAATGGCCGAGCCGAAGATATGACGCCCGCGCCCTTTAACGCTCGAACGACAGTCCACGAATACGGCGGAGGCGCATTTACGGTCAATGATGGCGTTATCTATTTTTCTAATTTCGCGGATCAGCAGATATATGTGCAACATCCCGGCTCAGACCCGAAGGCGCTCACTCGGGAACCGGGCAAGCGCTTTGCCGACTTTGCGCTTGATAAGGCCGGAAATCGCCTGATATGCGTAAGGGAAGATCACTCCACACCGGAGAGTTTGCCTACAAACACGCTTGTCTGTATAGACCTTGAAAGCGGCGAAAACCTTTTGCTTAGATCGGGCGAAGATTTTTATTCGTCTCCAAGACTCAGCCCCGATGGAAAACGACTGACGTGGTTGTCGTGGAATCTGCCCGACATGCCCTGGGACGGCACCCGGTTGTGGGTTGGAGAACTGACGGATACAGGTTCGCTCGAGGCAGTCGAGCAGGTAGGAGGGGGGCCGAGCGAATCCATCTTTCAGCCCGAATGGTCGCCGGATGGGACGCTTTACTTTATTTCTGATCGCACCGGCTGGTGGAACCTTTACAGGCTCGGGGGCGAAGGCTATGAGCCGATGGCGGAGATGGATGCCGAGTTTGGCAGACCGCAATGGGTCTTTGGAATGTCGACCTATGCCTTTGAATCCCCGGAGCGAATCATCTGTTCATACACGAGGGGAGGGGACTGGCATCTCGCCATGATCGAGACCGAAACGTCGAGGCTCGTGCCTCTCGAAACGAGATTTACACAGATTTCGAGTTTGAAAGCGACGACCGGAAAGGTCTATTTCGCAGGCGGATCACCAACCAGCCCGCCTTCGGTCGTGCGATTGGAACTCGATACCCGCCAGGATAAAATCTTGCGGAAATCGAGCGAAATACAGATTGATTCTTCATACCTTTCGGTCCCTCAGGAAATCGAGTTTCCGACATCAAACGGACTGACTGCCCACGCGTTTTATTATCCGCCCTTAAACCCGGATTTCGAAGCCCCGGCATCTGAACGCCCGCCGCTTCTTGTAATCAGCCACGGAGGGCCAACAAGCGCGGCGACAAACACTCTTAGCCTGAGCATTCAATACTGGACGAGTCGGGGAATCGGGGTGCTCGATGTAAACTATGGCGGCAGCACAGGGTTTGGACGCGCATACAGAGAGAGGCTAAACGGAGGATGGGGAATTGTCGATGTAGACGATTGCATAAACGGCGCGCAATTTCTGGTCGAGCAGGGCGAGGCCGACCCCGAAAGGCTCATCATAAGGGGCGGCAGCGCAGGCGGCTACACCACGCTTGCCGCGCTGACCTTCCGTGATGTATTCAAGGCGGGAGCCAGTTATTATGGTATCAGTGATCTGGCGGCGCTTGAGCAGGATTGTCATAAATTTGAATCGCAATACAATCACAGCCTGATCGGTCCATACCCTCAGGCGGTGGAACTGTATCGCGAGCGATCTCCTATCCATTTCACTGAGAGGCTGTCGTGTCCGATGATCCTCTTCCAGGGGCTTGAAGATAAGGTGGTTCCACCGAATCAGGCGGAGATGATGTTTGAAGCGGTCCGCGCGAAAGGCTTGCCCGTAGCCTATGTTCCGTTTGAAGGTGAGCAGCACGGGTTTCGTCGCGCTGAAAACATAAAGCGCTCGCTCGACGCGGAGCTGTATTTCTATTCAAAGGTCTTCGGTTTCGATCTGGCGGAAGAGGTCGAGCCGGTTCAGATTGAAAATCTGTGAGAATGGAGGCGCTTCTGAGATGGAGAGAGTAGTCGATCAGCTTATTCGCGAGGCCATGGACAGAGGTGAGTTTGACAATCTGCCGGGGAAGGGGAAGCCTCTCAATCTTGATGAGTATTTCAACACGCCCGAGGATTTGAGGATCGGGTTTGGGATTCTCAAAAACAGCGGATTTATCCCGGCCGAGGTCGAATTGCTCAGCGAACTGGGCACACTGCGAAAGCGAGCCGACACGATTTCAAACGACGAACAGAAAGAGCAGCTTGAAATGGAGATAAAGGCGAAGAGATTGAAACTCGATATGCTGATGGAATCCCGTAGAAGATCCGACAGGATTAACAGGATTATAAAATAATAAACCAGACTCTGATTAAATCCTCTGAAATCCTGTAAATCCCGTCAAAAAAACGAGCGCTAAATTATAAATCGCCTTTACGCATCTCTTCGGCAAGATAATCACAGGCTCGCCAGGCGAGCGCCGTGATCGTCAATGTCACATTCTTTTCCGATAGCGAGACAAAGCTGCTGCCGTCTACCACAAATAGATTTTCGACATCGTGTGAAGCGCAAAACGGATTGAGAACCGATGTCTTGGGGTCTTTTCCCATCCTCGCCGTCCCGACTTCGTGTGTAGAGTCGCCGTGTGGAGCGGGCTGCCTTTTTTGAAAAGGCATAATCTCTGCGCCGGCGGCCCGCAAAATTTCCTCCGCGCTGTCGTACATCAGATCGGCCATCTTCAGGTCGTTGTCACCCCACTTGCAGTTAAAACGAAGCTGTGGGATGCCGTAACGATCCTTCAATCCATCCGGGTCAATTTCGCAGAAGTTGCTGAAATCGGGGAGAGACTCGCCAAACCCCGCCATCGTTATTATTGAGGGATGATGCGCCTTTACCTCTTTCTTAAATTCAGAGCCGAACCCTCCGATGCGATATGAAAACCAGGGGAACATTGGCGACCCGCTCGAAGGCTGAAAATGCCAGCCTCGGAGCACTTCGGCTTTGCGCCCGCCCTTGAGATTCACGTGGCGCGGAATGTAGATATGGCCCCCTCCCGCTCCATCTTCATTTGTGATGGGCCAGCCTTTAAGTGGCGGCAGGAATCCGGCGAGAAAGCCGGATTTTATGTTGTCCATCAGGTAATGGCCGAGTACGCCGGATGAGTTGGCGAGCCCGTCGGGGAAGTCACGTGTTTTGGAGTTCAAGAGAATTCTCGTTGATTCCATCGCGCCCGCGCCCAGAACTACGGTCTTGCCAAAAACCTCATACTCCTGTCCGTTTTGCGTGTCGATATAGGCGACTCCGCTCGCCCGTTTTGTGTGAGGGTTGAGGAGGACACGGGAAGCGGCAGCGTGTGTTCGCAGGGTGAAATTAGGTCGTTTAAGGAGCGCGGGGATGATGGCTTCGAGGGTCGAATACCTGGAAGCCGTATCGCAACCGCGCCCGCATTCGCCGCAATAATGACACGCCGGGCGGCCCTCGTGATTACGCGTCAGCACAGCGGCCCGAATGGGGATTGCCGGTATGGTGATCTTTTTGCATCCCGTCTTTAGGAGTTGCTCGCCGCACCTCATACGCGGGGGCGGCATATAAATCCCGTCGGGCAGATTTGCCAGACCTTCACGCGTGCCGTAAACCCCCATGAGTCTTTCCGCCCGATCATAGTAGGGCGCAAGGTCGTCATAGCTTATAGGCCAGTCGTCGCCGTACCCGTCCTGCAAGGCCTTTGGTTTGAAATCAGATTCAGACATTCGCAGGCTCACACGACCCCAGGTGATAGTGCGCCCTCCTACCGCGTGGATTCGCGTCCAATGAAAATCGGTTCCGGGGGCTGTTGCATAACGGTCTATCCGGGGATTTACATAGAGGTGTTCGGTATAGGCATCGATCTTCCAAAGGCCGTCATACTGCCCCGGTTTGCCCCTGCCTCTGAAAGGCATCTCGTAGGGCCATTTGTGCGAAGTAACAAAATCCTTTGCCGCCTCCCATTTTGGTCCGATCTCGAGAAGCAATACATTTAGCCCCTTATTTACGAGTACGTGCGCGGCTATGCCGCCCGAAGCGCCCGAGCCGACTATTACTGCATCATAAACCTGTTTACGCATGTTCGTTCCTTTACTGATTATCCCAGTTCAACCGGCTTGAGGCCGGGTGCGAGAAGATGGATGATTATCAACGCGGCGATATAGGTCAGGCCCGCTGCCACAAACATAGGGAGATAAAAACTCGGGTCGGCCTGCAAGACCCGCCCGGCAAATTCTGAAACCACGATGCCGCCCAGCCCTCCGGCGCATCCGCCTATGCCGATGACTGAGGCAACGGCCCGGCGAGGAAACATGTCTGATGCGAGGGTGTAGATGTTTGCCGACCATCCCTGATGGGCCGCCGCCGCCATCCCTATCAGGGCTACGGCAAGCCACGCGCTTCGGGTCTGGCTTGCGATGATGACAAAGGGCATCACCGACGCGAATAACCCGAGAGCGGTCTTGCGCGATCTGTTTATGGTCCAGCCGCGCTTTATCAACGCAGAAGAGATGTAGCCTCCGCCGACGGACCCTACATCGGCGATAATGTAGACCGTTGTGAGGTAGGGAATGATTGCGGTACCGCGAAGCCCGTGTTCCTGTGCCAGAAATTTTGGGAGCCAGAAGAGGTAAAACCACCAGATCGGATCGGCCATAAGCTTGCCTACGGCAAAGGCCCAGAGTTGCCTGTATCCAAGCAGCCGGAGCCAGGGCACCCGCTCAGTGGAATCTTCTTCGGCCCCGTCATTGATTATTTCTCGTTCTTTGTTTGTGAGGCGCGGGTGATGTTCGGGGTTGTGGTAGAGGGCAAGCCAGGGAATCAACCAGAGGAAACCGAGCGCGCCCGTGATGATAAAGGCACCCTGCCAGTTCCAGACGGCTGCGATGAGAGGGACCATAACGGGCGCGGCAACCGCGCCTACATTGCTGCCCGCGTTGAAAATCCCCGTAGCTAGCGCCCGCTCGCTTTTTGGAAACCATTCGGCCACCGTCTTTATCGAGGCCGGGAAATTTGATGCTTCGCCCACGCCGAGAAGAAATCGCGCTATGCCGAATGTCAAAGCATTTCGCGCAAGGGCGTGGCCCATCGCCGATAGCGACCACCAGATTATTGCAAGCGCAAACCCCAGGCGTGTGCCGATTTTATCAATGATCCGGCCTGAAACCAGCATCATTACGGCGTAGGCAAGCTGGAAAGCGATGATGATTCGACCGTAATCAAGTTCCGACCATCCGATCTCTCGCTGCAAGTCGGGCGCAAGAATTCCAAGTACCTGTCGGTCGATGTAGTTGATGGTGGTAGCAAAAAACAGGAGGCCACATATATACCACCTGAGATGTCGTATCTTGAGCCGCGAGTCTTCCTCTGTTTCAACTTGAGCGGCGGCAGTTGGTTGGTTCATAGTCTCCTCTAAAGGTAATTCCGGTTTGTAAAGAGGGAGAAAGAATCAGACGGGATTAACAAGATTTGGAGAGTTTTTCCAACCATCTCTCAGAAATCTTGTTAATCCTGTCAAAAACACTCGGCTCTTTTCTGGGCGTTTGGCCTGACCCGGTATAACATCTCACCCGCGCGTGGCACAAGCAGGATGCCTTCTTCTTCACGGTTCTTCCAATCATCCGGGTTGATACTTTCAGGAGCGAGATAACCGATATTGAGGCGTTTGCACCGCTCCTCCGAGATGCCTGTCGCGAGGTGAACATTTATGCGCGGAGCCTCAAGCGAAAGAGGCAGGTCGTAATTCCCAAGACCTTTGAGGTGAGTGCTGTGAGCCAGCACTCCACCGGGATAATCCTTAAATTTATCCCACTGTTTTAGGAAATAATCCCGCACGTGATACCCGATCTCCTCGATCTGCTTGCCGTGCGAATAGCTGACTTCGGTGATGTGCGGGGCGTAAATAATTATGTCCCCTCCATCACTTATGACAGGTTCGAGTTTGTACATTCCTTTTGCCGCCGTCCAGATGTCATCATACATCTCGGGCATCTGAGCGAGCGCGCGGTCAAAAGGTCTATCGACCCAATTGATATGTATTTGCGCTGAGAGGTCGGCGGCGTTGTCGTAGGCTTCTTCGGGCGAGCCTATGTACAACCCGGCAAGCCCGCCTCCTTTTACTACGAGGCTGAAGCAGAGCTTTTCCCGATCTATGAAGGAGGCAGCCCGATCAATGACGCGGCGAACAGGTGTATATTTTTGGCCGATGACTGAATAACTGGTGATGAGCGCGCCAAGCCAGTGCGAGAAATTGATGACTTTTTTTCCGCCTATGCCGGGGAAAAAGTATTTGTTGCCGCCGGAAAAGCCTACGACTTCGTGTGGGAAAGTGGGCCCGCAGATAATGATCAGATCATAGTCAAAGACAATCCTGTTGAGGCGAACCTCTATGGCAGAGTTCAATAATCCCCCGGAAATCTCTTCGATTTCATCTGCCGATATTGTGCCAAGGGTCGTAAAAGTCTCCGGCAAATCCCAGCGGTGATTGAATATATTTACTCCATTGAATCGCGTACGCCGCTCTTCATCGGTCACGCCCACAAGCCTGTTTATGGCGTCCTCGCTCATAAGGCGATGCGTGCCGAGCGCGATAAGAAAATCGAGGGCCGCAACTTTTGGGGTCAGGAATTCGCAAAAGAGGCGAAACATCACAGGGAGGGGAGCCGTCCGCGTGCCGTCGGGGATGATGATCAGGACCCGGCGTCCGGTGAGGCGTATCGAAGACAGGGCCGCAGACATCAAATCCCGAATCTCTTCATTCGCCAATAATCTGTCTATGTAACCCGCGCCGACAATCATCTGTCTCTCCGCCGAAATCAGACACCGCCAAAAGCTGAAAAGCCACCGTCAACCGGAACTACAATACCCGTAACAAAAGCCGAAGCGGGCGAAAGTAACCAGAGCATTGCGCCAAGCAAATCTTCCGGCGCGCCGAAACGGCCCATCGGCGTATGGTCGATTATAGCGTGGCCGCGCTTGCTCAATTCGCCGGTCTGTTTATCTAAAAGCAGGAAGCGATTCTGTTCCGTAAGGAAAAACCCGGGAGCAAGAGCGTTTACGCGAAGACGTGGCGAATACTCGCTTGCAAGATGGACGGCCAGCCATTGAGTGAAACTCGAAATCGCAGACTTGGCCGCCGAATAAGCCATAACCCGTGTGAGCGGGCGAATCGCGCTCATCGAAGAGATATTCAGGATTACGCCTTCGCCCCGTCGGGCCATCTCTCTGCCAAAGACCTGAGCAGGCAGGATCGACCCGAGAAGATTCAAGTCAAATACGGCTTTTAGAGCCTCTTCGGGCAGGTCGAAAAAGGATGAGTCGGGGCCAGTTGAGGCGCTCGGGTGATTTCCGCCCGCGCCGTTTATCAGACAATCAATGTGCCCGAATTCCTTCTGGACGCGGTTTGCGGCTCTCCTCAATTCATCGCGATTTAAAACATCCGCCCGCAGAGAGATCGCGCGGCCCGGGCCGGGGACGGATGCCGCGAGCGTATCCCCCTTTTTCTTATTGCGCGAAAGGATCGCCACACCCGCTCCGCACCCTGTGAGTGCCGCCGCCATCGCGCTGCAAAGCACGCCGGTTCCCCCGGTGATGATTACAGACCTGCCCGTGAAATCGTACATCTTTGTCAATTCAGAGAGAGTCATAATAGATTTCCAGCCTTCTCACTCACGAGCCCGCCTCTGAATCGGCGAACGGCGCGAAGTGCCTTGCAAAATGCGTTTCCAGTATCTGGTAATGGGTGTCTTCGTTGTCTTCAAGGGTCTCAAATATCGGCCCCCGCAAGTCATCGTTATTCAGGATTGATCCATAGGTTACGTGCAACGCTTCGCGGCAGTCAAAATCTTCAAGGAGCGAAGGTAGCTGCTCATCCCCGAGGGTTCTGAGGTCGGGGATCTTTGAGATGTCTGCCGAAACATGATAGCTCGCGCGGTCGGAAGGGAAACGACGGAAAGCAAATCGGGCGATGTCGCGGAAAAGAGAAGGGCGAAGGATAGAGATTGCGCGTAGAGCTTCCAGATAACTTGTTCCGGCCGTCTTCAGATGGACGAGATTGCCTGCTATTTTCGATGCAATCGGATAGATGCTGAATTTGTCGGAGCCTGAATGGAGGCTCAATTTATAAGGGCCAAAAGTATTCGCAACCGCCAGATGTTCGACAAAGCATCTTTCGAAGTCCGCAGGGTCGCCTATGTAATCGACTCCCTTTTCAAATGTTCCCGCGTACCTCGGGGCCAGGCTCGCCCACTTTACCCCCAGACGTTTCATCTCGTGAGCAATATAGATGTGTTCGGCAAGAGTCGTGACCGAATCCGTTTCATCGACGCTCATCTCAAGCTCAAACTCATTGTCGGAGAGGTGCTCTTTAAGGTGGCGATACATCGTAACCGTATGAAGGACGGCGCGACCGTATTTTGCCGCCGCGCGCATCAAATCAATCTCGCTTATCGAGAGCGTGAAATTGCCGAGATCAATCGGTCTTGAGGCCAATTGTGAGATAAGTGTTTGTGGGCTGGTTTCCAACCCGGCCCAGGGAATCGTTTCCGATTTCTGTCTCAGGGTTTCGCTGTTTGCCGATTGCGCTTCGTTGTCTACGTGGTCACCGGGGTCTATCGTATAGAATGTATACCCGGCCGAGACGAAGTCATCAATGTCGGCGGTTGATTTTAGGTGATCCGCATCGGCCCCATAACCCGACTGCCAGCCTTCCTGAAAGACTCCCCACATTGCATCGTCGAGAACCTCAATGGGGGTGCGATTTGTGCGAGAGTTCTCACGTACGGATTGCTGCGCCAGTATTGGAGCCATGCTTGATTGCCTGATCGCCTTGATATGCCCGGGCGTGGCAAGACCCAACCTGTCGCCGCACCCGGCAGACTTGCGAAGGCCAAGCGTCTGAGGTCTTAAGAATGGAAAAAGCTCTCGGAGCAGGCGCGCATTCTCAACATCTTTATCGCAGAGTTTCAGTGTGAGTTGATCGCGTCCAATTCTTGCGACGCTCAGGTTGCCGCTGAATCTATGGTCTGTTTCAGGGGCACGAGTCAGTATGCCGAGGAACTTCCGGCGCTCTTTTCTACATAGAAAGAAGAGCGAATCCTGTGTTGCAAGGATCGAGCGTGGATAGACTTCTGAGCCCGTGCTGTGGCTCAATTGATTTGCGAGGCCCGTATTTTCATCGTTGCCCACAAGCGATGTCGGGTCTACATCAATAAGAGTTGATAATATCGAGTTTTCCATAATCAGATCGAGTTCACCGCTCAAAGATCAAATTTATAAGCCTTTCTCGCCAGCCCGTATGAGAGGTCGTGAATCATCTCCTCCGCGTCCGTGAGGTCAACAACCCCGCGAAGTACGAGACCGGCAAGCCAGTTTGAATCCACCCTGCGGGCAAGGTCGTGTCTTGCGGGGATAGAAGGGAAGGCCCGGGTGTCATCGTTGAATCCTACCGTGTTATAAATCCCCGCAGTTTCTGTCACCAGATCGCGATAGCGCAGCATACCGTTCAAGCTGTCGTTGAACCACCAGGGCGGGCCGAGCCTGACGGCCGGGTAATGGCCTGCCAGAGGGGCAAGCTCGCGCGAGTAGGTGGCTTCATCAAGAGTGAACAGAATCAGGGTCAGCCGCGAGTCGTTTCCAAACCTTTCGAGAAGGGGCAAAAGGTTGCGCGTATATTCAATCGGTACGGGGATGTCAGCGCCTTTGTCCGTCCCGAATCTCTCGCGCACAAGTCTGTTATGATCTCGAAATGATCCGGGATGAAGTTGCATTACAAGCCCGTCCTCGGTGCTCATCCGAGCGCATTCGATCATCATGTGCCCGGTAAATCTCATCGAGTCGTCTGCGTCAGACTCCCCGCGAATCGCTCGATTAAAAATGGCCTCCGCTTCCATATCGGATAGTTTTTCGGTATAAGGCGTCAGGACCGCGTGATCCGTGGCAGTTGCGCCAAGGTCCTTGAAATAAGCGCGGCGGTTTTCGAGCGCCGCGATCAAACCGTGATAATCCGTCACTTCAAAGCCGCAAACGCGGCCTAACTCGTCTATGTTTTTTCTCCAATCCGGGCGGTCGATATTTATCACTCCGTCGGGTCGGAATGTGGGAACCACTCTACCCGTCCAACCCGACTCGCGGATTGCGCGATGGTGGTCGAGCGGATCGTTTGCGGAATCGGTTGTGGCCAGGACCTCGATGTTGAATTTTTCAAAGAGGCTCCGAGGCCGAAATTCAGGGCGGCTCAGACAGGTTGAAATCCGGTCGTAAATTTCCTGCGCGGTCGCGTCGGTCAATTTGTCTTCGACGCCGAAGAGGTCAAAAAGTTCGTGTGTGAACCAGAGTCCGGTCGGCGTGCCGCGAAAGAGATAAAAATTTTCTGCGAAGAGCTGCCAGATTTGACGATGGTCTGTCTCTACCGGCTCGCCGTCGAGACGCGCGATTCCCAACCGTTCGAGTGAAATGCCCTGCGAGTATAGCATCCTGAAAATATAGTGATCGGGTATGAGAAAGAGGTCGGCAGGCGAGCCGAAACTGTAATCCGGGTCGGCAAACATCCGCGCATCAACGTGACCGTGAGGACAGATCAACGGGGCATTTGCCACAAGGGAGTAGAGATGTTTTGCGACCTCTTTTTGCCGTGGATCGGGTCCGAAATAGCGGTCTTCCAACAGGCTGATTTTTGCATGGGCCTTTGACATAGCCATATTGCACCTACAAGCAGAATTGAATGGGTTTGGATGTAAACCGGAATCATAGGGTACAACACCGGGATGGATTCGACAAACGGCATCACCCGTTCTACCCTGATCAAACCATCACGTGATCGTAGAAAACACCTGCGCCTGATGAGAACGCCTGAAATATACAGGGAATAATATGTCCCTGGTATCTTTCCGATTTGCCAAGAGGGGATAACTGCGGTATTTTCTTGCTGACAATCCACGATAAGTAAATGGAGCAAGGGATGAGATCACAGATTTCTCGTCGCAGATTTATCTCAAGTCTGGGCGTTACGGCCGCTACGCTTTCGCTCCCCTCGATAAGTCTGGGGCGGCTTTTCGAACCGCCGCTTTATCCCAGGATGGATCTGAGCGTTTTCGACACCCCTATCACTCCGGCACCATCAAAGATAGAATTTGGATGCGCGGCAATCACCTGGGGCGGAGACGATCTTCAGGCAATAAAGGACATCTCTTCGGTCGGCTACCACGGGATTCAATTGCGGGCCAATGTGCTTGAGCGTTTTGGAGACCGCCCAAAGGAGTTGCGCGAAATCCTTCGGCGAAATCATCTTGAAATGGTGGCATTATCGAGCGGCAATGTAGGTATTGCCTCGGGGTCTGAGGGCGAGACGATCAACCTTCACACAAAGCACGCGCAGTTTGTGCGGGATGTCGGCGGGCATTATCTTCAATTGATCGATTCGGCACGCCCGAAGGACCGCCCCCCTTCGGCGGAAGACTTTAAACGTCTCGGTCATATGTTAAACGAGGTCAGCAAGCGCGCAGTAGATCTGGGTGTGCGTGTAGGTTATCACAATCATATGGGCAGTCTCGGCGAAGCGCCTGAGGAAGTGGATCGAATCCTCGAAGCGACCGACCCGCGATACCTCAAGTTCGAACTCGACATCGCGCATTACTTTCAAGGCGGGGGCAATCCGGTCGATGCTATAAAGAAATATCGAGACCGTCTGCTCTTTTTGCATTTGAAAGATGTGGAATCGCTTGAAGGGCGCGAGAACGACAGGCGCAGGTATCGCTTTGTCGAACTGGGGCGAGGAAAGATCGACCTGCCCGGGGTAATGAAGGCTCTTGAGGAGATCGGTTTCAGAGGCTGGGCCATAGTCGAACTTGACGGGGTGCCCGATAAGGCGAGGACTCCAAAAGAGTCGGCCGAGATCAGCAAGATGTATCTGGAAGAAATTCTGAAGACAAAGATTTAAGACAGGTCCCGCAGGGACGGTTCAAAGAGTTATGTCTACATTCAAGATTTCAGTAATAACCGATGAGATAACCAATGATTTCGGGCACGCGCTCGAGGTGGCAGCGAAGGAGTTTCAGCTCGGTTTTGTAGAGGTGAGGGAACTCTGGGGCAAGAACATAATGGCTCTTGACGCGAAAGAGATCGGCGAAGCCCGGGGATTGTTGGAGCGTTTTCGCCTGCGGGTGTCGTCGATTGCATCGCCGATATTCAAGGTGGAATGGCCGGGCGCTCCTCCCTCCAGATTCAGCCCGAAACGCGATCAATTTGGCGCAGGCTACACATTCGAGCAACAGGACGAGCTTCTTGAGCGGGGATTCGAGCTTGCGCGGGCCTTCAACACAGACAAGATTCGCGTATTCGATTTCTGGCGTTTGGAGGATCAAAAGCCGTATCGCTCGGCGATGGATCAAAAGCTTTTCGAGGCGGCGGAGAAGGCGCAAAAGCGGGGACTCGTTTTATTGCTCGAAAACGAACACGCCTGCAACACTGCGACGGGCGCGGAAGCGGCGCGCACACTTGCCGCGGTAAAATCGAGAGGGTTGAAATTGAACTGGGATCCCGGCAATGCGGCTGCGCGCGGCGAGACTCCGTTCCCCGATGGATATTCGTTGCTGCCAAAGGATCGAATCGGTTATATGCATTGCAAAGATTTGATTCGTCACGAGGGCGGAGGGACAGAATGGATGGCGATGGGGCGGGGAATCATAGATTACACAGGCCAGTTTCGAGCCTTGAAGAAAGACGGCTATCGAGGAGTCGTGAGCCTTGAGACGCACTGGCGCGGCGCGGGTACGCCGGAGGAATCTTCGCGTCAAAGCATGGCGGGGATGAAACTGCTGCTTGCACGCGCGGGTGTACTTTAGAGACCACCTTTTCATAAGCGGTCTGATAGGGAGGGAGATGATGTCGAGAAAAAATAATCCAAGACGAGATTTCATCAAGGCGACAATGGCAGGTGCGGCGGGTCTCACGCTCGGTTCAAGCGCTATCAGTTATTCAAGGATACTTGGCGCAAATGACAGGGTGAGAGTCGCGATTGTCGGGCCGGGTGACCGCGCTCGCGATGCGCTGATCCCGGCCTTTATGAGTCTGGCCGGTGAATTGAATTTTGAGCCTGTTGCCGTTTGCGATATCTGGAACAAGCGGCGGGTTGAAGGTGTGTCGTTTGTCAATCATCAGGCCAGGAGATTCAAATTTCCGTTACCGGAAGGGAATGTGGTCGAGGCGCGAAATACGGACGAGCTATATTCGATGAAGAACATAGATGCCGTTATTATCGCCACGGCCGATTTTCAACACGCCTTCCATTGCATAGAAGCGGTCCGCGCCGGAAAGGATGTTTATGTAGAAAAGCCCTTTGCCAATACGATGTCTGATGCGCGCGCGGCGCTAAAGCTTGTGACCGGCTCAAAACATATCGTGCAGGTAGGCACACAGCGACGGTCCACACAGAACTACATCCGCGCAAACGAGTTTTTAAGATCAGGCAAATTCGGCGACATAGTCATGGCAGAGATGACGTGGAATGTGAATCAACCGGGGAGATGGCGGCGACCGGATCTTGTGCCGTTGCTGCGTGAAGAGGATACCGACTGGAAACGGTTCCTTATCAACAGGCCCTTCGAGCCGTTCGACGCAAGGAAACATCTGGAATTTCGCCTCTTCTGGCCGTATTCATCGGGGATACCCGACCAGTGGATGGTTCACCAGATTGATACGGTTCACTGGTTTACCGGCTACAACCACCCGACATCGGTAGTCGCAAACGGGGGGAATTACTTATGGCGGGACGGGCGGAAAAACTTTGATACGATGACAGCGGTCTTTGATTACGGCGATGCCGCGAAAGGGGGCAAGGGATTTCAGGTCGTCTACTCATCGAGGCAGACAAACAGCGCGGGTGGCGTAAAGGAGATTTATTATTCAAACGGCGGGAGCCTGAATCTCGATACCAATCAGGTAGGGCCGGATGGAGGGCTGCCCGAAGAGTATGCCAAACCGATGGGGATGGAACCTTTTCAGATCGAAAAGATGTCGCTTGTTGATGAGGCGGATGGGGAAGCCAATCCCGCGACCGGGGCGAATACGGGGCTCGATCCTTCGACGGGCGCTCATATGCGGAATTGGATGGAATGCGTTCGATCAAGAAAGACCCCAAACGCAGATATCCACGCGGCATACAATCATTCGGTGGCGCTCTGTATGACGATTGCCGCCCTGCATTCCGGCAAGCGAGTCACATTCGATGAGGCAAGACAGGATGTAGTGCTGGGATAAGGGCGAAGGGCAAAAGGCGAGGGGCAAGAGGCAAAGCGGGAAGAGGTAAGAGGGATGAAGGCGCGTTTTTCAACCGGCAGAGGTTTTTTCTTTTTCGTGGCGGCGCTTGCCTTGCTCTTGTTTCCGAGTTTTTCCATTCGGTCCATCGGATATGAGACCGGCCTGCACGTAGTCGTGCTTGAGAACGAGCATCGCGTGGACGTCACGGTTGATGGTAAGCCGTTTACCTCATACATCTGGCCCGACACAATAAAGAAGCCGGTGTTGTATCCGCTCAGAACATCCGAAGGGACGATAGTGACCCGTGGGTTTCCTCTTGAGCCGAGAGCGGGGGAAAGGGTTGATCATCCTCATCAGGTAGGATTATGGCTCAATTACGGTGATGTTAATGGAATAGACTTCTGGAACAACTCCGATGCGATAAAACCAGAGGACCGTGGTCATTACGGCGTAATAAGACAGAAGAAAATCAGGAGGGCGGAAGGAGGCAAGGAGAGCGCCCGTCTTGAGGTCGAGATGGATTGGGATGGACCGGATGGCAGAGCCCTTTTGCGAGAGGAGACCATTTTTGTTTTTCACGCCGGACCACATCTGCGCTCGATTGACCGCATAACGACGCTTACGGCCACGGATCGCCGGGTAGTCTTCAATGATAACAAGGAGGGCGTGCTGGGGATTCGGGTGGCGAGGCAACTCGAACAGCCTTCCGATACGGCTGAGGTATTTACAGACGCCACGGGAAAGGCTACAAGCGTTCCCCGACTCGACAATCGAGGGGTGACAGGAAAGTATCTGAGCAGCGAAGGGAAGAGAGGCGATGATGTCTGGGGGACACGGGGCCGCTGGGTGATGCTTTCAGGAATGATAGGAGAGAAGAATGTTGCGCTGGCCATTTTAGATCATCCGACAAATCCCGGCTTCCCTACCTATTGGCACGCTCGGGGGTATGGATTATTTGCGGCCAATCCGCTTGGGCAGAAGGTTTTTAGCAACGGAAAAGAGGAATTAAAACTGACCCTCGAACCGGGGCAATCCGCGACCTTTAAGTACCGCGTGTTAATTCTTTCAGGAGATGTTGACTCACAGATCATCGAGTCATCCTATAAAGCATTTATAAGGGAAGTAAAATAATTACCCCTGTCAGGTTTTAAGCGCTAAGACCATCGATGTGTTATACTACCGCATCCCGTGTAGTTCATCCCCAGGAGTAGTTATGTTTAGAGCAACCGTTCTCCTGATAGTCGCTCTGATGATTCTCTGTCAATTTCCTTCCACAAACTCGGGCGCGCAAACCGAAGGCGAACTGTACAACAGGATCAAGACCGAGCACGATCTTGTTGAGAAAATGGATCACCGGATAGGCGAACAACAACTGATAAAGGCGCTCTCTATCGCAACACCAGGTCAACCGATCGATGTAACTCATTACCTGCTGCAAATCCGATTGAATCCATCTGAGGGGACCATAGCCGGGAGCGTGACGATCACCGGGAAAGCGCTTGCCGATACATCTCTCATAACCGTGGATGCGTTCGAAAATCTTGTGATAGAGGGGGTAAGAGACGGCATTACCTCGCTTGAGTTTAAGCGCAAGAGGAATCAAGTTGTAATCGCAATCCCGGGTGGGTTGACCGCCGAATCGGAGTTCGCAATAGTGATCGACTATCACGGGACGGCCACTACAATTGGAAGTCTTGGCAGTGGAATGCTCGTAGCGCAGCACGGAGCGTCAGACGTTCCGGTGATGGCGAGTTTGAGCGAACCTTACGCTGCACCTAGCTGGTGGCCCTGTATTGATGATGTGAATGATAAGGCGACCGCCACTATCGAGGCATCCGTGCCAAAGAAGTTTTCTGTTGCATCAAATGGAGTGCTCGAAAGTGTCGAGACCGGCGAGGACGGGACGACTGCCTTTCACTGGCGAGAAGATTATCCCATAGCGCCTTATCTGATTTCGGTCGCGGTCACAAATTATGAGCGGTTTGCCGACACCTACACATCGCTTGATGGTTCCAGACAGATGCCAATCGAGTATTTTGTCTACCCCGAGCATTTGACGCTCGCCGAGCAGAAATTTTCGGTCACTCGAAGGGCAATCGAAATATTTGCGCCGCTTTATGGCGAATACCCGTTTTTAGATGAAAAATACGGGATGGCAGAATTTCCCTGGAGCGGAGCCATGGAGCACCAGACCATCACTAGTCTCGGCTCAAATATAGTGGGTTCGGAGACAAATACCGGGCAGGGAGTTATAGCACACGAACTGGCGCACCACTGGTGGGGCGATCTGGTGACGATGAAGTCCTGGCACGATATATGGCTCAATGAAGGGTTTGCTACATATTCCGAAGTCCTCTTTTATGAACGGTATCTCCATCTGGACCCGGGAATAGTGATGTCCCAGAGCTATGATGACGGCGAAGTTGACGGGCGGATGGGCGGCACGGTTTATGCCGAAGACCTGGCGGACCCGTATGACGACAGAGGCGCCATTTATACAAAGGGCGGATGGGTTCTGCATATGCTCAGAGGGATAATGGGCGACGATGCGTTCTTTGCAGCGTACAAGGATTACGCCGGGCGGTATGCCTACTCAAATGCCTCGACTGATGATTTTCGGAAGGTATGCGAAGACCATTATGGCTCAAGCCTTGAGTGGTTCTTTAACGAGTGGATTTATGCTCCGGGGCGGCCAGTCTATAAAGTTACTTACACCATAGAAGATGGTGTCGAGAAAGGCACATTTTCTGTTGCATTTACGGTAAAGCAGAAGCAAAAGCAGGAGATTCCCAACCGTTCAGGCGACCTCGCGCATGTTTATGTCATGCCGATTAAAGTGACAGTCCATTTTGTTGATGGAACGAGCGAGACCGTCACTGTATTTAATGATTCCCGCAAGCAGAGATTTGCGGTGCCTTCTAATAAACGGCCCGTCAGCTTCGGTTTTGATGAAGACAACTACATCTTGAAGAAGCTGAAGCTCAAGCAAACAGCATTAGTCTTTTAGACTGAGAACTCACATCGAGATGACTTTAATTGAAAGGGCGTGATGACATATAATCGCGCCCTGATGACAAAATCCCCGCCATACTTTAATCTTTGCGACTATTTTCTGGGCGAAGATCGACTGCGCGAAATAGGTGATCGGGTCGCGATTGAATATCGTGACAGGTCCATAAGATACAGCGAGCTTCGAAATGAGGTAGATCACTGGAAACGGAGAATTCTTGATTGTGGGGCAAAGCAAGGCGACAGGGTTGCGCTCCTGCTTTATGACTCGCCGGACTGGATTGCAGGGTTTCTGGCCGTCGTCTCAATCGGTGCGATCTGCGTCCCGGTAAATACCTTTATACCTGCCGATGATTTAGCGTTTATACTCCGTGATTCGGCGTCGAGAATAGTGATTACCGAGGATGAACTGCGGCTGAAGATAGACCAGTGCGGAGTTGAACCCGAGGGGCGATGTCAGATTTTATCGGTAGAAGCGAACAGGTGGAGCGGGTCACAATCGGAAGAAATTCCCGCAGGGGAAATGGCTGGCATCGCCACGACTCGTGAGTCTCCGGCATTCCTGCTTTACACATCGGGCAGCACGGGGAAGCCAAAGGGGGTAATCCATAGACAGGGAGCCATCCCCTGCACAGTGAAAAGTTATTCGGAGAACATACTCAATTTGACGCCGGAAGACATATGTTATTCGGCTTCCCGGCTATTCTTCGCATACGGTTTAGGCAACAGCCTCTCTTTTCCACTTGCGGCAGGGGCGACGGTGATTTTGGACAGGGAACGCCCTTCGCCTCAAAGACTCTCTTCCTTATTTCAGCAGAGAAGACCCGACGTGTTTTTTGGCGTCCCTGCGATATATCGCTCTCTTCTCGAATACGAGAATGAGGGGGGGCAATTGGACCTGTCATCCCTGCGGTTATGCATCTCCGCAGGGGAGGCGCTTCCCGAGAGCATATTTACGGATTGGGAACGATTATACGGGTCAAAGATACTCGATGGCATAGGGTCAACCGAAATGCTCCACATCTTCATATCGAATCGAGAGGGGAGCGCGCGCGCGGGTTCAAGCGGGCAACTTGTGCCTTCATACGAAGCGCACCTGCTCGACGATGTGGGAAGGGAATGTAACCCGGGGGAATCGGGTCATCTGTGGGTTAGGGGGGCAAGCGGTACGACAGGGTACTGGAATCAGCCGGAACTGACAGCCGAGACGATTCAGGAGGGATGGGTGAGGACGGGAGATGTGTATCGAAGGGATGAGGATGGGTTCTATTTTCATGTTGGGCGGTCTGATGATTGTTTTAAGGTGAACGGGTTATGGGTGTCCCCGGTTGAGGTTGAAACCGAGCTTCTGCGGCACGAAAGCGTGGTTGAAGCAGCGGTTATTGCCTCGATAGGAGATAGCGGGCTGGCAACGGCAAAGGCTTTTGTGGTCATCCGACAGGATGGAGCGCGCGAGGCGCTAGAGTCGATATTGCTTGAATTCTTAAGTTCTCGGCTTCCGCATTACAAGGTGCCTTCTCAAATCGAATTCTTAAAGGAGTTGCCTCGCACATCCACAGGGAAGATACAGCGGTACATGCTGAGGGCCGAGAGCCAAAGAAACCCTTCCGGAGGATCGAATGACCATTAGACGAAATCACGTGATAACGATAGTCATTGTAACAGCCTTTTTTACCGCTACGGCCCTTGCGCAGCAGGGTTGGACACAGGCTCAAATAATAAAACGAAAAGGAAACCCTGCTACCGTCAACGCGGTTTTCTATAATGGAGATCAAATCTGGGTAGCGGGAGCTGAGGGGCTCATCATCAGGTCATATGACGATGGGCGCACCTTTCAGGATGTCGATGTAGGGGTCAATGAGGGCTTAAACGATGTTTTCGGGCTGAATAATCGAGTATGGATTGTGGGGGATAACGGAACAATCTTGATCAGCACGGATGGGGGCCGCAGTTTTCTCAAGAGTCTGTATACATCATACAGCCAGGGAAGCGGGGACCCGGAAGACCGTGCAAAGAGGCCAGACCTCTATTCGGTGCAATTCACATCCGAAAAGGATGGGGTAATCGTGGGGGACCGAGGGCTGATATTGACGTCAGACAACGGAGGGTTTTCCTGGCGGGAGCAGCGAAGCGGGACAACCGAGCAGCTTTTTCACCTGAGCATAAGAGACGAGCGTGGCTGGGTTGTCGGAACGGGCGGAGTCATCCTGCACACACGCGACGGCGGGCGAAGCTGGTATCCCCAGCAATCGGGGACAAGCGATGATTTAAACCGCGTATATTTTGTCAGCGACAAAGTGGGACTGATAACGGGTGATAACGGGGCGTTGCTTTTGAGCGAGAATGGAGGGGCGACCTGGTCAAGGGTTTCATTGTCAGTAAAGGAGCCGCTGTTTGGAATCAGTTTTATCAATAAGAATACGGGATGGGTGGTCGGCTATCGTGGGCGGATCATCAGGACATACGATGGGGGGCGGCACTGGGTTGAGCAGGCGAGCGGAACGGACGAAGATTTATTTTCGGTCTCATTTTATAAGAATCGCGGTTATGCGATTGGTCGCAATGGTCTTGTGATGCAGTACTATGAGAGGCGTTGAGCAGGAGGCAGTTAAAGGTATCAAAGGCAACCTAATGAAAAGGGCTGGTCAATCAATGACCAGCCCTTTTCTCTCTATAGAAGAGGATCACAGTCGAGCTTTTACTGCCACACCTGATGATTCTTCTGGAGTTGAACAGCGGTGGAAGGCACTACAACAAGCTGGCCGCCCACTCGCATGACCTTGAGCAAGGTAACTCCGCACACGGGATTCGTTACGCGGAGGAACCGTGTAGCTCCGTCAGGGAAGAAAGCGCCGAGGGTTTGACCATTGATCAGCCCCTTGGCTTTGAGTTTTACGCCCGATCCCTTTACTTTGACATTCGAGAATGCAAAGAAGGTAGTACCTGCTTCGGTTGCCGATATTTCTACCGTAGTATTCTGCACGAATTTGACTTCCGAGCCCTGCGCCGGTTGCGCAGTTTTCAGAATAAGCTTAGTCCGTCCACCGTTCAGGTCAAGGCGACTCGCATCAATAGTCGGTCCTGGTTCGGAGATCGTGAATGTCGAGTTGCTTGAATCGGATGACAGGGCGTTGGTTACACTCGTTGCGACGACAAGCACTCTTGCGCGAGTCGTGCATATAGAGGGAACCGTCCAGGGGAAAGTCCGAACGCCGGGGGCCAGAGCCGGTTCCAGCGGGTTGAGCGGCGTTATGGCAGTAAAAGTGGCTCCGTCATCAGGTGTGAAGAAGAGATCGAACCCGGCGATCTGGTCCTCGAAGGAATCGGGGACGGTCCAGGAAATCTCTATCTGTTGTCCGAAATTGAATGTCTCTCCACCATTCGGAAAGATGAGGGTTACGACTACGCCCGCGTCGGTAATCGTAAAATTCTCGTCGCTCGAATCAGAAGTCGAACCGCCTGCGTTATCAAAGGCGGTAACCTGAATTCGAGCGGAATTGGTATTGAGCCCCGTGGGCACATCCCAATTAAAGGTAAAGGGGCTGCCGCCAGCCGGGGATACATTGGTTGCGATCGTGACATTAAAGGTAGCGCCTCCATCAGTTGAAAGTTTTATTTCAAAACGTTGAAGCGTCGCATTCCCATCGGGATCGGAAGCAGTCCAGGTGATCGGGAAAGTGCTTCCGCCGTTTACGGTCTCGCCGCCGTTAGGGGACGTTACCTCTACGATCGGGTTCTGGTTGACTGGAGGAACATCGGTCGGGTCGGCGAGAAGTACGTAGGCTTTCCCGGCATCTGTGCGGGTAACTGCCTGGGAGATGACGGCGTCGGCGAGCGGTGCGCCAACGATCAAATCTCCGCCGGTGTTCCCGTCGACATCGTCCGCTGCTATAGCCCAGCCGAGTTGACTGCCTGTCTCGCCAAGAAAGCGCAGATCGTCTTGATCGATGCTAAGGTCTCGCGTGGCCACGAGAAGGATATTTGCAGATCCGCCATAGAGGACAGAGACACTGCCGTTACCACTCGATGCGCCAGGCGCTCCAAGCAATAGATCGGGGATTGTATCGGTGTTTCCGGCGGAGTTTATCTGTCCGATGGCCACTGTGGCTCCGAGGCGGTCACCGGCAGCGGCTCCAAAAACGGTCAGGTTTTCTCCATCAAGCGCAATATCCTTTCTTGTTTCTGATCCACCGAAAGGTGGATTAAAGTTCGCGCCGCCGACAAATAGATATGCCTCTCCGCCGTTGGCACGACCGTTTGATGGTCCACCCGCGCCGGGTGCGCCTGCGGCCAGGTCTACTGTTCCATCGCCTGTAACATCCCCCAGGGCAACGGATGCGCCAAAGAGATCATTAGCACCCTCGCCGTATATAGATATATTTTGACGGCTAGTTGCGACAGCGGATGCGACATCAAAGGCCTTCACTGTGCCGGTATCAGGATTCAGATTTGTTCCACCGAATACTCCGTAGACAGCGCCCGTATCGGCAAGCCCCGGCGGAGTGTTAGCAATACCGGCAGGGCGGTTGGCAAGAGGTGCGCCGACTATCAAATCTCCGGCCCCTCCTGCATTTAGATCACCAATCGCGACCGAGTTACCGAGATGGTCGCCTGTGTTTCCGAAAATAATGTCAAAGTTAAGCGGGCCCGGATCGCCGAGGTCAAGAACCGTTGTGGCTGCGCCAACGCGGTTCAGAACTGCTCCTCCATAAACGAGATATGCGGCACCTCCATCTGCACGAGGAGTAGCGGCAGGGGCGGGGCCTTGCGTCCCGGGAGCGCCGATAAGGATATCCTCGACATCGGCTTGAGCCTGGGGAACGCCCGAGGGTCCACCCACGTTGCCAACGGCAATGGATGTACCAAATTTATCACCGGCCGAGACGCCACGTATAAGGGCATCCGCGGTATTTGCAATGTCAAGATCAATGATCTGGCCGGTTACCAATGTATTTGTCCCGAAAAGAACATAGACGGCACCCGAATCCTGACGCGTATCATCATCACCGACGATCAGGTCGGCTCCGGGAGCACCCATCAAGAGGTCTTCGACGCCGTCCCCGTTTACGTCACCGGAGGCGACCGCAAAACCCAAATTGACCGGTTTTCCAACGGCAGAAGCGGTTCCCCTGATAATAATGTCAGCACGATTTGTGATCGCAGCCGCGTTTGTGTCGATTGTGGTAGGCAGAGGGAAATTTTCCCTGCCAAATACTATGTAAACCGACCCGGCATTGGTGCGGGTCTGGGCATTTGCAACAAATGTAGTATCTGGTGCGCCTATTGCGATGTCCTGGAAACCATCTGCATTAAAGTCGCCCGTAGTAATTGCACGTGCGCGGTCCACAGATGAAAGCCCCAGGGCCGCAGAACTATTGCTGGTAAGGTGGTCATTTGTGCTTGCGCCGATAACGGTGACGCTGGCAACTGTTTGGACATTTGCGGTGACAAGATTCTGGGGTTGTGCATTTACCCTGAACACCCCGGTTATCATAGCCATCCCGATGATGAGCGAGATAACTAGAAGGCCCGTGAGAGGATTTCTCATCGGGCTAGTTACCTTGATTGAATTCATATTTATTTTCCCCCTCACTTTAGGACTGGTTCGTCTGAGTGCGACATTTTACCAAGTTAACGGGTTAACAAGCAACGTATAATTTCAACTGCGGCACTTCTGTATACAGATGAGTTGAAATATATGGGAAGAAAGTTATTGACTGGTGGGAGGAATTTTGTTATTTTCGGTCCCTCTATGGAATAGAATGGGTAATCGGGTGGAAATATTGCCGGGGTAGACCGATGTTGGTAAGCACGAGGAAGCCGGAAGCACCTAATGAATCCAAAATTAAGGAGTATTCGATAGGATGTAACATAGCTTGTAGATAGCTTGTAGCGGGGGAATCGAGATAGAGGCGTAATTTATGTTCCAACCCTTATACGTCCGGCCGTTGACAACCACAGAGAAGGAGTCGCTCCAACGTTGCTCTAGATCTTCAAACAAGGAGGAGGCCTGGCGCGCAGATGTAATACTTCATTCATCTGATGGGAAGACGGCGACCGAGATAAGTCAGATACTTGGGTTTCATTCTTCAAACATCAAGAAGTGGATCCGCAAATATAACGAAGATGGGCTGGCTGGAATCGCGGTGAAAAAGCGAGGGCCGCAAGGTGGGCCGCGCCCAAAATTCAGCCAGGATGAAGTGGAGCGGATACTGGAATTATACAAAACCTCTCCGGTCAGTATCGGTTATCCTTTTGATAAATGGACGCCGCAAAAGCTTGCCACTGCTGCGGTCGAAAGGGGTGTTGTCGAGAGCATTAGCCACGTAACTGTACGACAGATACTCAAACGAACCGGCTCGAATGGGTTCAGAAACGCGCAAGAGCATACCCCTGCTACAAATAGAAGAGATCCTTCGGAGCCGACAACGGAGCACTTTGAGATAGGGAAGAGGGCCTTTTCCGGGGCGAACTATGAAGAAGCGGTCGAGCATTTTTATGCCGTACTTACCGAGGATGCAGGGACAATAGAGCAGGAGGCCATAACGAGGTCTCTGTTGAGCCGCTCGCTTGAAGAGCTAAGTAAGTTTGAAGAAGCCTACCGAATTTTAAAAAAATATGAAAATCCTGAGATGATATCCTCCCTCTCGACCGTGATGCGAGCGCGTCTGCGTCTGCGGCTGGGCTGGGTACAAAGCGAGCTTAGAAATCACCCCGAAGCCATAGCCTCTTTTAACGACTCGAAGGTACTTTTTCATCAGTTACAGGATGAGGTTGGTGTCAGTGAATCGCAATATGCGCTAGGGCGTACATACATTGAGATAAATGAATATAAGATCGCCAGGGATCATCTGCGTGCTGCGGTAGCTGTACAGAAGATGACAATCAACCATGAGCTATTAGCGAGGATATACGTAAGGCTGGGAGTGGTTGACTTTAATGAAGGTGCATTTTCAAGCGCAAAGGAAAACTATCTGAAAGCGCTCAATTATGCCGAAAAGACATCAAACGTCAACCTGATTGGAATGATCTTGTCAAACCTTGGAACGGGGGCATATCAATATCCGCTTGAGCGAAAAGAATCTAAAGTTTACCTCAGCAGAGGCGTTGAGTATCTAAGCAAAGGGGGGAGGCGAGACTATCTCGCTTTTGCCTATAACAATCTTGCCGATAATGTTCGGTGTTCCGGTTATTTTGATGAGGCGATGGGATATCTGACCCGTTCGCTTGAGATAAGCGAGGAGTTGCAAGATCCCCGAGTAGAAGTCACGGCGAGAATCACACTTGGACAAATATTTTGCGATAAGGGAGATTTTGCAAAAGCGGAAACAGAGTTAGGCAAATGTCTCACTCTATTAGACGATTACAGCGATAAGTGGCTTGAGAGCGATGCGCTGAGGACTCTTGCGATTGTTTACAGCCTGACCGGACAGATTGATAAAGGGTTGAAGTATCTGCGTGAAGCATTACGGCTCTCGACCTCGGTTGGCGATCTATATGGTGTGACGTTATCACACGCCTACCTTGCCGAATGCCATTTCCATCAACACGGCTTCGAACAAGCGCAGGAGTATCTGGAGCTTGCGCAGGGAAGGCTGAAAGAGGAGAAATCACTCTACATTACGGGGTTGGTTCAAAGGCTGGCCGGGAAGATACATTCGGTCAACAATCGATTTGCGGAAGGGAAGCAACTAATCGCACAGAGTATATCGATATTTACAACACTCGAAATCCCGTTTGAAGAAGCAAAAAGTCGCTATGAAATGGGACTTCTTCTTGGGAAGACAGGCGAAGAGAAAGAGTCCAGAGAATATTTTGAGAGCGCGAAGCGGATATTTGACAGGACAGGAAGCGTATATTATTCCGAATGCGTGACAAAGAGTCTTGATGTATTTGAATTCGATGAGAAGGGGAATTCAAGGGAGGTCGTCCTCTCTCCGGCCAATGATATTCTTTTGATGCAGCGGCTTATTGAGGCATCCGCATCAAGAGAGTTGTTAGTCCAGGAGATGGCGGCTGTCGTCCATGAGAATTTCCCTGTTCGGTTTGTACTTGCTTTTAAAGTTTATGATGATTCGCGTTCAGATCTATTGGCTGTGCAAGGGATGGAACATCAAGAGGCAGAGGCATATAGTGAAAGGCTTGACCTGGACCATATAGAGACAGGAAGACAGATCGATCAGGGATATGCTGTCAAGATAGGGGAAGACCAGGGAGCCGATATAGTTTTATTTGTCCATCCTTTTGACCGGCTGGACTTTAGTCGGTTTCGACCACTTTTAAAACAGGTGGAACTAGGGCTTGAAACCTGTTCTTTGCGTGAAGTGGTAAGCAGCCCCTCTCATCCACCCGAGGGGCATCGAATCCAGACAATACTCCCCGGCTTTTTAGTATCGAGCGTCTCTATGTCTGCCGTTATAGATAAGATACAAAAGATTCGAACAAGTAATGTTACCGTGCTTATAACCGGTGAATCCGGGACTGGCAAAGAGCTAGTTGCAAGGGCCATTCACGCCGAATCAGCAAGGGCGAGGGCTATTTTTCTCCCGTTCAATTGTACGGCGACACCAAAGGAGATTATAGACAGCCAGTTGTTTGGACACAGGCGAGGAGCCTTTACGGGTGCAACATCAAATTATCCCGGAATAATTAAGGCAGCGGCAGGCGGCACTCTTTTCCTGGATGAGATAGGCGATCTATCGCTTGAAGTGCAGCCAAAACTGATGAGGTTTCTGCAAGAATCGGAAATACAGCCACTTGGAGAGACGAGACCGCTCAAAGTAGATGTGAGAGTGTTGGCTGCAACAAATACAAACCTTGAGCGCGCCGTTGAGGATGGTCGTTTCAGGGAAGATCTTTTCCACAGATTAAATATCATTCGTATACATGTTCCGCCATTAAGGGAACGAATAGAAGAATTACCTGTACTGGCAAGCCACTTTCTTGAGCACTTTTCGTCTCGTTCAGGCAAGCAGGGAATCGTATTGACTCAGGAGTCAATTGACTTGCTTATGCAATATGATTGGCCCGGTAATGTCAGACAATTGAGAAATGAAATTGAGCGCGTTGTTGCATACGCATCGGAAGGGGCGCGGATCGGTGCGCCTGATTTATCCCCTGAGGTGGCCTACCCTCACAAGCACAGTAATGGGGGGCGAATGTCTTATACGTATGATAGGAGTTATGGTACGAATGGTGATGAGGGGGGACATACAAGCTTCAATGGGAGCAAGAGAAGGAATCATCAACAACCGGGGTCGCGTGTGAAATTGAAGGACGCAACCGCAGCATTAGAACGCCGTTTAATAGAAGAGTCATTGGATCGAAATAAGAACAACCTGTCTAGAACGGCGCAAGATCTGGGGCTCTCTCGGCGGGGTCTCAGGTTAAAGTTGAACACACTCGGGATTGAGAGAGAAAATAGAACGTAAATTTCTTGTATTCTGTGGTTTGCCGGATCACGATAAGGCTTGACATCGAGTGGTATTAGGCCATAAGATGGCGTTCTAAATCTTTCAAAATAGCCCTGATGAGAGTTATATTCGGTTGAAACAATGGAGAGAAGGTTGAATTGATTAAGCGAGAGACCTTTAGGGGATAACCCCGAGATAGAGTAAATTGAGGGATAAAATGACACGAGTCAAGAACTTTACTTCAAACAGTTCCTTCCGCATAGTCTCAGTGGTCGTTTTGATCATTGCATTTTGTGGAGTGGCTTCATATACGCTTTTTGCTGAGACCTCTGTAAAGGTTGAGAGAATTGAAATGCCAGGGGCGGATGGTGAAGCAAATAATGCACTGGTCGTCTTTGACAGATATGTTATCGTCACGCCCTTCGCTCCTTCCAAGTCGCCTTCCGAAGATGCCCCTTTAAGCGAATATGACAATCATTATGTGCAATTGATTGATACAAAGAAGCCAGATAGTGAGGTTCTCAGGGCTGACCTTGGCAATTGTTATTTTCCGTCAAAAGTTATCTATGATCCCGCAATTGGGAATCTCTACGTTAGGGGGATACAATATTCGGAGGAATGGGATGGCTCATTGCGTGCGAATGATGTTATCGCCCAGATGCAATTGAATCTCGATGATAATGGGAAACCGATATTTGGGTCTGTTGTTTCAATAATTCGCATTCCAGGCAGAGGAACGCCGTCTAGTTCTGATGCGCCGAATGAGTTTGTAATGGCCAGGAAGGGTGATTATCTCCTCTTTTCTAACTCGGCATCACTCTTTTCCTTTAACGTGGTAACCGGGTTTCTGCACGAATATCCGTTCGTGGACCAAACAAAATATGAATTAGGAACAAGGATTTCATTCTTTGATGTTGATGTACCAAGTGATACGCTCTCTGTTTCAATAACGAGCAAAGAGGATTTAGGGAACGGGGTATTTCAATATTCCTCAGAGATCAAGTTTTATAGATTCGAAGCCAATGCCACTATTACTTCACTCAAAGAAGTAAATTCAGATGGTTTTCCTAAGGGGCTCTCGATGGCGCCGGGCAGCAATCTGGCTGTCAGTTCGGACTCTGAGACTGGGGTGGCGGATTTTGCATACCTTCTTGCAAATGATGGTTCGATATGTCAGGTCGATCTTAGAGGGGAATCTTTGTCTGGGACGGTAAAGGTAATCCAGACCTTCCCGGACCTGGCAGTGACGGACCCTGAAAACTCCAGCCCTCGAATTATTGGGTATGATTCAGCCCGGCGAATGGTCACAGCGGTCAAACGAGGGTACCGCACTGAGATCGTTCGTCCACTCAATGATCGTCCGGGAGCACTGCGACGAATTGTTCGGCCATTAAACATCACTAGAGCCACCGAGCCTCCCTCACTTGTGATGGCCAGGCTGAACAGAAAAGGGAAACTGATATCATCAAATGTTTATTCCGGGGGGCTTGAAGAAGAGTACGGACTCTCGAATTTCGTCACTGATGGAGTATCTACGGGATATATTGCGACCTACACAGGCAAACTCTTTATGATCAGCATAGCTGGTGGTAACGAGCAGGCTGATTTAGTAATGATTGGTGACCTGGGCCCACGCGTGAACAGGATAGAATTTAATCCAGTTCGTCTCAATGTGATAACGATTAATTCATTGGGTTGGGATGAAGAGAACTCGACAGTTACGTCACCGGGGTCGGTAGTTTTAGGTAAGGTTAAGGGTGATAGTGCTCAGAGTTCAGCCAGCGGTGTGCTTCTTGCTCCATACAATGCCTTGATTCGAGGCGGAATTGGGGCCATCAGCAAGCCCTGTAACATAAAATAGATAATGTAGGTATGACTGACCGGATTTCGGGGCAGGTGTCCGTGTAGAGGAATACATGCTTTTTTAAGGGGCAACCATGAAAGGGTTGCCCCTTTATTGCTGTGGAATATATCTTCGTCATTTATGCTCTGTAAGCTTTTATGGGTGAGATGAGTAAACCTGATCGTAATGCCATTAGCAAAGACCTGCCTTTAATATCAGGCGATAACCCCTACGATTACTTAATTGAAGCTTGGAAAGTGGTTTTGGATTTAATAGATGAAGGGGTGACAATCCACTCGCAGGAGGGGAAGGTTATATTTGCAAATGAGAAAGTCGCCGAATTTTATGGAGTTGCTGCAGAGGATCTTCTCGGGTTAAATTACGATGATGTATTACCTGTAGCAGATGTGACCTCTCGAAATGATACGGCGTTTTTATCAGATGATGAAATCAGGGATTTTATTATTCAAGTTCGCGGAAAGCGGCTACGAGTTTTGATGAAGCCCCTGACTGCTATAGACGGTACGAATCGAGGTTATATAAGGATAGTGTCTGATGTAACGGAGCAAAATGTGAATTCGACTTTAGACCAAAAAGAGGACCAGATTGTGATCTTGGGACAGATGATTGCAAGCCTTGTGCATGATGTGGGAACTCCTCTTAATATCATCTCCGGATATGCTGAATATCTGTTGATGCGAACGGATTCAGAAGGTAAAGGATATAAAGAACTTTCGACAATTCTCCAGCAGACAAGACGAGTCTCGGAATTTATAAAGCAATTGCTGAATGTAACGAATCCCCAAAGCAGGCAGTCCATAGCAATAAGTATAGAGACGGTGCTCCGTGAATCTCTCGACCTGGCAGGGCATTATCTTCGAAAGAAATCAATAAACACGAGTCTCAACTGTAATACTCAACTTCCATTGATTAAGGGGGATGTCTTTGGGCTGAGGCAAGCGTTTTTCAAAATCCTGATAAGTATCTGCGAGACCCTTTGCCCTGAAAGTAGTGTTGTAGTCAGCGTTAAACCTGCGTCTGATAACGAAAGCTATATTGATATAGAATTTGATTTAAGGGATAAGACTGGGGGGGAGATAGAAAGTTCTCGGCTATTGGCAGTCGCGTGTAACAGCCTGGCAGAATATAATGTCAAAGTGGGGCAAAGAGAATTGGATGGAGAGGGAACTGCGCTCCATTTGAAATTTCCTAAGCAGAACAACAGCTAATATTTCAGAGGGGATCAATGAATCAAAGAATATTGATTATCGAGGATGAAGCTCCGATGCGTGAGCTTCTTGTACTATTTTTCTCGGAAAGAGGATTTAAAGTCAATGCGGTTCAAAATGGAGAAGAGGCAATTCTTCGCCTCGAAGAACAGGACTATGCACTGGTCGTTACAGATATAAAACTTCCAGGGATAAGTGGCTTGGAACTCCTTGCGCGCATTAGATTGGACTGGCCTGATGTTCTTGTCATTATTATGACTGCCTTTAGTTCTATATCATCTGCCGTTGAGGCTATGAAATTAGGGGCTGAGGACTATATAGGGAAGCCCTTCCAATTGGATGAGCTTGCAATAACTGTAGAGAAGGCGCTTGAGCGGCGGAGTCTGCGTAGAGAAGTCAAAGAGTTAAGGGCAGAAGTTAGGGATCGATATAATTTTTCGAACATAGTTGGGCGTAGCAAGCCCATGCAGCACCTCTTCGAGGTTATAAAACGAATAGCAGCCAGACGTGACGCATCGGCATTGATCATTGGCTCCACTGGAACAGGGAAGGAACTTGTAGCCAGGGCGATTCATTATAATTCAGATCGAAGGGATGCCCCTTTTGTACCCATAAATTGTTCTGCAATTCCAGAGACCCTGCTGGAATCTGAACTTTTTGGGCATCAGAAAGGAGCCTTTACAGGAGCGCACGAAACCAGGCGTGGTCTGATTGAGGAGGCCCAGGGAGGAACTGTATTTCTTGATGAGATAAACACACTTTCCCAAAGCCTGCAGGTTAAGCTCTTAAGAGTATTACAAGAACGTGTTGTCAGAAGGGTTGGGGGAAGAGAGAACCTCCAGATAGATATTCGTCTTGTGTCGGCAAGCAACATGGATTTAGAGGAAGCTGTAAAGCGTGGAGAATTTCGTCAGGATCTCTTTTATCGGCTGAATGTTGTACCTGTAAGGCTTCCCGACCTTAAGGACAGACGTGAAGATATACCGTTGCTGGTTCATCATTTTTTGCAAAAGTTTGCAAAGCAACATAACGAGCCTCCAAGACGCTTCTCCAGTGAGGCGATGCGTGTCCTGATGACTCATACCTGGCCTGGAAATGTTAGGGAGCTAGAGAATGCGGTGGAGCATGCCTTGACGATGGGCAGTGATGAGCTACTTACATCAGACGATTTGCCAGTAAGTATAACTTCGCCAGAGAGGGATATACTTGAGGAAGCGATCCTGGATAATGCGTCCCTTGCTGAGGTCGAGCGTCGATATATTGTAAGGGTTCTGGAAAAAATGGACGGGCATCAAATAAAGACCGCCCAGATTCTCGGGATTGACAGGCGAACCCTCTATAGGCGCTTGCGCCAGTATGGGTATGGAACAGCAGGGCAAAATACTGGCGATAATGGGGATGATGATGAATATATGAGCTATAGTTCCAGAGCGTCTACAACCTAAATGATAGAAATTTTAGTTATAAATAAAATAGAAGAGGATAGGATCAGAGTATGGATAAGAAAGATAGAGATAATGAAATACCTGCTGAGATAAGCTCTGAACCCCGAACTCGCAATTCAGGGATCGGCTATTTAAAAATGGAGCATCCATCAAGGCGCTTGGAGATGCGCACACAAGGGTTTGGTATTGGCGGTGGGTACGAAAGAGCATACAAAAAGGATATTGCAGAGTCTTCAGACACCGAAGAGGAATTATACGGGCCACTTCCTCATGCAGGATATTATGGTGCTGGTACGGGAGTCAGACGTTTTAAGCAAGGACAGGCAGGATTTCAAGACGAACTTACGTGGTACAAAGAGCAATTTGGCAAAACTACATCCAGATTTAAAAAGAGTTAGGGGAAGAGAGCCGGTCTATTTCTTCCCAGCTAAAATCGCGTGGGCTCTCTTTTCATCTGTAGTATAGCCAGTTGAGCTTTCTACTTTCCATTCGCTCGTATTAGTGGAGAGAATAAATCCCAAAAATTCTTGCTGGGGCGAGCCTTTCGAATCAGCAAAATTATAAGTAACAGTTACGCCGGCATATGCCTTACCTGGGAAATCATTGGTTGTGTAAAGGAAATCAGACTGGATCTTTGATGCTCCATGGTTTCTCATATAGTTCTCGATAGCCTCAGAAGCCTTTGCGTTATTTGTTTTACATGAGACATTCAAACCAAGAATACATAATGAAAGGAGCAAAAGCGCTGAAACCTTGAGTCGAATCGAAGGTCGTTGAAAGTTAATCATAAATTGATTTCTAGCGCAGAATAAGATTTTTTTCAAGTCAGGGTAAACCCAGGTAAATAAAAGTATTTCAGGAGGATAAAGATATATGGGATTATATTTGAAACAACTTAAGAGTGGGCGGGATTTTGGGATGGATGATCATTTCGCAACACAGATGGCCAATTTTGTTTATATAATCGGGGATGACAAGAAGAGAGAATGTGTATTAGTAGATCCGGCCTGGGATATCCCGGGAATATTACGATATATAGAAGAACAGGACCTTATGATAGTTGGGGTCCTGGTAACACATTATCACCCTGATCATATTGGGGGTGAAATTTTTGGGCGAGAGATTGCCGGATTGGCAGATCTGCTATCGGTCATTCAGGTTCCAATCCATGTAAACATTCATGAGGCGGAGGGAGTAATTAAGGTGGCTGGTCTGAGTTCCACAGATATTATCAGGCATAAAGGGGGAGCGATTATTGAAATAGGGGAGATAAAGATAACTCTGCTTCATACACCCGGACATACACCGGGCAGTCAGTGTTTTTTGATAGACTCCGGTCTGATTTCTGGGGATACATTATTTGTAGGAGGATGTGGAAGGGTTGATCTCCCAGGTGGTGACGCGGTAAAGATGTATGAGACCCTGACGCAGGTGCTGGCGAAATTGCCAGATAACATAAGACTATATCCGGGTCACGACTATGGCCCTAAGGCTGTAAGTACAATGGGGGAGGAGAAGCGAGATAACCATTGCATGAGAATAGCTCGATTATCCGACTGGTTGCACTTCATGTCATGACATATACAGAGAACACAGCTTGCGTCTGATAATGAACGTTATGTATATATCAATAAGCAATTACACATAGTAGAGTCATCCAAACGCATCAAGACCTGTAAGGTACTTACCCAGGGCTAACAAATGAACTTCATTTGTTCCCTCATAAGTATAGACAGACTCCAGATTACACATGTGCCGCATTATAGGATACTCGCCTATAATCCCATTCGCTCCCAGTATACCTCTCGCAATCCGCGCACATTCAAGAGCCATAGCAACATTATTCATCTTTGCCAATGAAACCTGGATAGGTTTCAACTTACCAACATCCTTCAATCTACCCAGCCGAAGACTCAACAACTGTGCCTTTACAATCTCAGTCATCATTTCCACCAATTTTTTCTGGGTCAGCTGAAAGCTTCCGATTGGCTTACCAAACTGCACTCTCTCTTTCGAATACTCAATCGCAGTAGTCAAACAAGACAAAGCCGCACCAATTACTCCCCATGCTATGCCATATCGAGCCTGAGTCAGACACATCAGGGGACTTTTAAGTCCATTACTTCCCGGAAGTATATTCTCTTCAGGAATCCAACAATCTTCAAAAGATAATTCCGAAGTAATAGATGCTCTTAGACTCATCTTATGCTTTGTTTCACGAGCCTTAAACCCTTTCCTTCCTTTTTCTACTAAAAATCCCTTTATAATTCCATCTTCAGTCTTCGCCCAAACAACTGCAATATCTGCAATACTCCCATTAGTTATCCATGCCTTAGAACCATTAAGTACCCAACCATCATTAACCTTTTTAGCCCTGGTCAACATGCCGCCAGGATCTGATCCATGATTAGGCTCCGTCAAACCAAAACAACCAATCACTTCACCTTTTGCCATCTTTGGCAAATATCCTTGCTTTTGATCCTCACTCCCAAATTCATAAATAGGATACATACATAACGCACCTTGAACCGAAGCAAAACTCCTAAGCCCCGAGTCTCCAGCCTCTAGCTCCTGCATTACCAAACCATACGAAACATTATTCATACCTGCACAACCATATTCCTCTGGTAAATTCGCTCCAAAGACTCCAAGATCCGCAAGCTTTCCCACCATATCCATAGGAAAATAGCCTTCCTCATAGCACTCAGCAATAACAGGATGAACCTCAGCCGTTACAAATTGCCTGACGGTCTCCCTAACCAACCTTTCCTCATCAGTTAATTCACCATCCAAATCGAGGATATCAAGTCCCCCTAAAAACATTGAACCCATCAGATCCTTCCTAACTTTTGACCCTATCTATTAAGAGTCTGTATGACTTCAGCCAAAATTGCCACAGCTATCTCCTCTGGAGAGCTAGCACCAATATCGAGACCAATAGGAGCATGAACTCTAACCAATTCCCTTTCTGAACACCCCCTATCAGTAAGCCTCTGAAAAACAGCCTTTACACGCCTCCTACTACCAATCATTCCTATATATGATGCAGTAGAATTCAAGACCTCACTCAAACAGATTTCATCAAATTGATGCCCTCTAGTTACAATAACAACACTACAAGACTCATCAATTCCAATGTCCTGAATACTTTCATTATAGTCAACACACAATACACTAATCTCAGAATCGACATTACGAACTATTTCCAGAAAGTCCCCACGATCATCAACTACCAACACTTTAAAGCCAGCAAAAAGACCAAGCTCTGCAACAGCTTTCCCCACATGTCCTGCACCAAATACTATTAGTCTACGCTCCGGCCTCATTACCTCAATAATCACTTCTTGCTCTTGAGCCAAACCCACCACATCACTCCCACCAATATCGTCCCCACCCAACCATCCAGAGTCAAATTCATATACATCAATATCACCATACCCCCCCTCAAGACGACCATCTAACACACTTACTCCCTTACGAACAGAATTCTCCTTATTAAGAAAAGTTAAAATAGCCAACGACCCACCTTTCTCATACACCCTCTCAAGAAAATCCAATATATCCCTCTTCACTAATCCACTCCATTTCACTATTAAAACAAGGGGGGTTCGTTATCAGACGCGCGTATTTATTCTATTTATACCCTGGTCTGGCTCTTACCCTTAAATTCGGACGTCTTACTCTAACCTTGATCCTTCGATCCATTCCCCTGCTTTCACTATCCTTAGGATAGTACCCTAGTAAATACTGATGACGTAGCTCTTCAGCAATTCTTGTAAATGCCTGCTCCAAATCTTCTAATCTGTCCGCACGCTCCAAAACTCCCCCCGACAACTCAGCAAGCTGCGACAGATAATCATCTGCCACTCGATAAGTGTCATCTAAACTCTTAATTGTCTCTTCCCAAGACTTACTTGCTTCAGCGGAATGACTAACTTTCAAATCTCCTTCCCTCCTACGAACGAGCTTCTCAATTACATCCGCCTTTGTGTTATACCTAATTGGATAAATAATAATATCCTCTGTCTCTACTACCGCATCCAGTGTATCTTCAGCATCAATTTCACTGCTCGCTGTATCAATCCCATCGGAAAACATTATGACAGCCTTCCTACCACTAACTCCCCTCAACCTTTCCCAAACCGCAGTATAAACTGCCTCATAAACTTGTGTATATTCTCCGCTTTCTATTGTCTCGATCGCATTCCTTAAAATATTCCTATCACCAGTAAGAGGACACATCTGTTGAACACTATCATTAAAAGAAAACACCATAACCTTATCCTGAGCCCTCAAATTCCCAATAAAGACCAATGCCGCCTTTTTAATCAATGCCAACTGTTCAGCCGTAGACCCACTACTATCCAACAACAAAGCAACACTAAAAGGCTCTTCCACCGACCCAAACAATTCAATATCTTGCTCAACACCATCCTCAAATAATTCAAAGTCCTCCTTCTTCAAATCCGTAGTGTACCTACCCCCCAAATCACTGACTATGACAGGAACCTGCACGAGCGTTGCATTCAGTTTAATTGCCTTCTCATCTCGCCCCGATTTATCTCTTCCACGTCTCTGGTCCACTTCCTGACCAAACGACTCAACTCGAGGATACAAAATTATAAGACTTAGCAAAATGAAAAACAGACACTTCTTCCACTTACTTATGTTTGGGTAGACTTTAATTCTCATAATTATTCCGTATCGTTATCAGACTCGAGTTGAAAAGCTCTTAAACTCCTGAAATAAGAAAAAGTTTTCTCAAGCCCCTGGTCAAGAGAGACAGTAGGTTCCCATTCCAAAAGATTTTGAGCCCTTTCAATATTTGGCTGCCTGACCTGCGGGTCATCGATTGGAAGCGGATGGAATTCAATTCTACTCCCTGTCCCCGAAAGGGCTATAACCTTCTCTGCTAATTCAAGCACACTGAACTCCTGAGGATTGCCTATATTCACAGGCAGGTGAATATTCCCTACATCCTCTTGATATTTCCCTTCTTCAGAATACATCAATAACTTTATTATTCCATCGATCAAATCACTGACATAACAAAATGACCGGGTCTGCTTCCCACTACCATAAATGGTAAGAGGCTCACCATTTATGGCCTGCACAATAAAATTCGACACCACTCTTCCATCATTTGGCCGCATCCTACTCCCATAAGTGTTGAATATCCTCACTATACGCGTATCCAACCCATGAACTCGATGATAGGCCATAACCATTGCCTCTGCAAATCTCTTGGCTTCATCATAAACGCCCCGGGGACCAACCGGGTTGACATTTCCCCAATAAGTTTCCTTCTGAGGGTGCACATCAGGATCGCCGTAAACTTCAGAAGTCGAGGCAAGAAGAAAACGAGCATTTTTCTCCTTCGCCAAACCAAGTGCCTTATGCGTTCCCAAACTGCCTACTTTCAAAGTCTGTATCGGCAATTGTAAATAGTCTATGGGACTGGCTGGAGAAGCAAAATGGACCACAGCATCTAATGAGCCTTTTACATACAAGTATTCTGTGACATCTTGCTTAACAAAGCGGAAGTGGGCTTTTCCCAAATGATGCTCAATATTTGCTGCACGCCCAGTCACGAGATTATCAAAAACGATTACTTCATGATCATTATCCATCAACCTGTCAACAAGATGTGAGCCAAGAAATCCCGCGCCACCTGTTATCAATATTCGCATATCGCTTCCTCTTTACTGCTAGTCCAGAAACCCAAGAGAACCCAGATTCATAATATCTCGCGAATTCTTTTTCAGTCAAAGCCTCTAAGCGATCACAGATCGATCTATATTGTCACAATCACAATTTTACTTTAGGCCACCAGATTCAGCACATATGACAGGTAACAAAATTTCGTATCTACAACTTACCAAAATTTGTAAGCTTCGAAATCCTACCCCTTCCAAAGCCCTCAATAACCTATTGATTTAACACGACTTACAACACACGTTTCTTTCACAATAACATGGCATCCAGATTGCAGTCCATTATGGCGAGCTTCAAAAAGAACGGAAGGGTCAAAATGATCAGGGCAACGGGGGCTGTGCTGATCACTTTGACCCTTCTTTATTTTTATCCCGAGAAGCCTCAGAAACGAATCTCAAAATAACTAACAATGATAGGCGTTTTAGGCTCAGGCAACTCGATTTAGCAACCAGATTTACTCTTCCAGCTCTTTAAATCCTTCTGTATTCCGTCCCACAAAATAGTCGTTTATCCAGTGGTACTGTCTCACATACTTGCTGGTCTCCGAACGAAAGATTGGTTGCGTATAGCTCTTCAAAACGTATTTCGTCTTTCTCCCCCGTCGTGTCCTTACTCTGACCGGAACTCTCTTCGTCACAGTCATTGTAGGCTTGCGACCAGGCTCGGGACTCTCCATCCAATCGGTCTCATCGTGTGCAAAAACCGACAGAACACGCCCCACTCCACCATTATAGGCAGCAGCCAGATAAGGACCGATCCTCTCCGGTCCTACATCCTCTCTCGATCTTATCGCCTGCCAGTCCGAATCACAAAGCAGTACCTGAGCCATTACTGCATTCACCGGATCTATCATTCCATCAATAAAGTTGGGATTGAGTCTTGCCAGTGGATATTTCCGTGCAATCAGGTAATAGGTAGAGGGTATCATTTGAATCAATCCCCGAGCGCCAGCAGAACTAATGGAGTAAGCATATGCTCTTTCCCTATTAGTAGCGATTGTCGTCAGAACTTGCTCAACAAGAGGTCTCGTTAAACCGGATGACTTAAAGAGTGAAGGATCGATGTGCTCATTCATCAATAAGACGGTCAGAACGTCACGCCGCACCACATCAATTACCTTCTTCCCGGTGTATGCAAGCGACATCACTCCGCGCTTTTCCAGAGCTATATATGCCTTCTCAATAAAGTCATTTTGTACTTTGATCCCGCGCTCAATCAGATCCTCAGATTTTATCTCTGCCGAGTAGGGAGTATATATTGCCTGTATAACTTCCCCACGTGCTCCAAAGCGATTCCCCTTGTTGTCGATCGGATATTTGACCGCAAGAACTTTACCACCAGACGGCATTACACATGAAATGTCGGAATTGATTCCATTATCGCGCCTGACAGACAAAATAAACCCGGGAGTCAATACATCAAGCCCTTTGTCCCGCTTGATACCTCTTGCAATCTGGATATTCCCATCGACATCCAAAATGGCAAGAGCCATTTCACGACCTACTACCCCAATTACAGGCTCTGTTCTATATTTTCGCCTTCCTATCCGCACTCTTCTGCTTCCAACAACATCGGATAAGATTTCAACCTGCTCACTTTCAAGCCTTTTCCTTGCTTCCCCTATGTGTTCGAGCAGCCGGTCCGCCGATAAGCTATCAAACTTTGCAACTCTTCCAGCATTTGAACTGATAAAGCTTGTGCTTGTGAGAACTATCAGACAACAAACACCTAATCTTCCCATTCTTTGTTTCCCCCGCTTGTTTTGGTTTAAAGTAATCTCATGGTATCAACTAAATCCTTGTGGCTCAATACCTTTGTAATGACGCAACAGTATTATAATATCTTGATTGTATTTCGTTTCGCCTGGATAGGTTGAAATTTTTATCGGCCACATGTGACCTATTTGCTGGAGGAAAGAGCATGCAACAAGCATTTGAGAACTGGCGAAGCAGTCTCATCTCAATCGCCCCCAATATATTCTACGCGATTTTGATAATGGCAATCGGAATAATTGCCGCAAGGCTGGTAAAGCGATGGCTTCGTCCTATCCTTGACCGAGGCCGAATAGGAAATGACAATCTCTTAAAAAACTTCTTCCTTCGCGCTATTTCCCTATCAATTATATTAGTCTCTACTGTTACTGCATTAAGCAAGATAGGGTGGGATGTAAGAACATTTATCGCAGGATTCGGCGTTACAGGAATCATTGTCGGCTTTGCCTTTAAGGATACCCTATCGAACTTTGCGTCAGGCTTGCTCCTTCTCATTTACCGGCCCTTCAGAGCCGGACAGACCATAGAAGTAGAGGGAAGCCGAGGCACTGTCTATGAATTGACAATCGTCAATATGCAAATGATCACAAGTGACGGCGTTAGAGTTATAATGCCAAATTCAAAAGTGTGGGGAGCAAAAATAATCAATTACTCACTCAGCCAAAGCCGCAGGCTCGACCTCAAGCTTAAAGTGAATCAAGAGAAGGTTGAAGACGCGCTTCAATCAATAGACAAGGTCCTCTCTGAGGATGATAGGGTTCTCAAAGCCCCACCACATGAAATAAGAGTAGCTGCAATAGAGGGGGATGCTGCTACTCTCGACATCTCAGCCTGGACCACACCTACAGACTTTTCCAGCGTTGGTAAAGATATTTACATCGTTCTGAGGTCAGCTCTAAATTCAGCAGATGTACAGATACTTTGAAAGGCTACCGAATTGACACTGGTTAAAAATGTAAGGCAAACTGCATCAGCGGTTATTTTGACCTACTTCAGATTCTCTTCAAAAAAGCTCAACACACTCTTCCACGCTTCCTGTGCTGCCCCCTTATCGTAAGCATCCGGTCGCGTGTCATTAAAGAATGCGTGCCCTACACCGGGATAGATTTTCACATCTCCATCCTTCCCGTACTTTTTAAGGGCATGCTCTAATTTACTCATCTTTTCAGGTGTAATCCAGGCATCATTTTCTGCTCCTTGAAAGAGTACCGGCGCGGAAAGTTGTGAAAGGACTTCATCCGAGGGCACATCTCCATAAAAAGGAGCCGTAGCCTTTATATCTGAGTTCTTACAGGCAAGAAGCAGGGCATATGTCCCACCCATACAAAATCCTGTAACTCCTATCTTCGCCGGATCAACACTATCCTGACTCTTTAGATATGTAACAGCACCATTCAATGTCTCAATGGCCTTCTCCGGGCTGAGCCGTTGCATGAATAGCCCGGCCTCTTCGGCATCTTTTGTCACCTTTCCATCATATAAATCGGGTGCCAAAACGACATATCCTTCATCAGCAAACCGCCCGGCTATATCTTTTATATGATCAGTAAGACCCCACCATTCCTGAATGACGATTAAACCCGGCAATCCCCTGCCTTCGCCTGGTTCAATCAAATACCCTTCAGCCGTCCGCTCGCCTACATTAAAACTGATCATCCTTCCCTGACCTGACATGGCCCCCCCTCCCTCATACAAAGAAATTAAGACACTATTTCCAGTAATTACGTTATCAGACTCTGATCTAAATCTCTCAAGGAAATTACAAAGGCGGGCATAACCCGCCTTTGTCGTCAGCTTACTCTAGGCATAGGAATGTAATCCCGGCAATAGGTAGCTCACCCCAAGCCAGGTAAAGATCACCAGTGCAAAACCGAGAAGGGCAAAGTAGGCACTGCGTCTGCCTCGCCAGCCGTGAGCAATCCTCGTGTGAAGGAAGCCTGCATAGGCCATCCATGCTACGAGAGCCCCTACCTCTTTTGAATCCCATCCCCAGTAACGTCCCCAGGACTCATTTGCCCACACGGCCCCCGTAATCAAAAGAAGAGATAATAAGGGGAAAGCAACCCCCACAGTTCTGTAGAGCAACCCGTCAATCTTCTGTAATGGAGGGAGGGAGTTGACCACCTCTTTCCGCTTCCAGGCAAACAATGACACAATCAGCAACGCAACAAATAAACCGATGAGTGCTCCAAATTCGACGGGGTTAGACTCCTTGTTGACGATAAGAGATGTTGAATTCTGGTTTATCCAACTCTGTGCCAATTCCGCCTGACGATCAGGCGGCACGTTCGTCTGCATCTGCTTTGAAAGCCATCCGCCGAATTGCGGCAACGCGCTTTGCGGAACACGAGAACTTGGATTGCTCAGATTGCTCACCTGGTAAAACAGCGCGACCAGCACTATAGCCTGAACGACCACTGCCGATCTGAAGAGATTCCAGCCCCATTTTTTCGCTTTCTCATCACCCTTCCAGAAATCAATCGCAAACAGTATTACAGCACTCAATATCAGAATCAGAGCAACGGCCATTAAGGGACCGACTCCAGGCAGAGTTGCCCGTACAGGCAAACTCATCTTATCCATAAAGAGTGAAACGCCATACTCACCATGAAAGGGGATGCCAAATCTCCCAACCGTTGAATACACAAGCAGCCCAAACAACCCCACCGCAATGGCAATCGCCTCTGTTCTGACCCCGTCTTTTAGAAGATAAGCGAAGGCAAGACCAAAACTCACCAGACAAACACCATATGCGATTGTCGCAATCGACACATGGATTGGTCGCCAATAGCTGTTTAGAATTGGAGGAAGCGTTCTTATGTCATTGCCCAAAAAAGTAGCAAGCGTAAGAATCACGGTCACTATCGGCATCGAGAGCGCCCCGAGAAACTGATATCGAGGTTTTCTAATAATCACAAGCGTCGTCAAGGCTGCGCCCGCGCAAAATCCGAGCGTTAGCGGATAAAGATTATCGAGCGGGAAATAGCGCCAGACACCGTTGATTCCTTCTTTCCACCCTTCGGCATCCCCGGCCTCTATCCATCGCATCATCCACCCGGACAGGTTAAAACAATACCCCATCGATACGGTCAGCAATCCCAGCCTGTAAAGCACATTCTCTTTTACAAAGAGGTTTGTTAAGAGCAGGACTCCGGCGCTGATATAGGATACGAGCGCAAGCATCGTGAGCGCGCCCTCATATAAAAAGCCCTTTGGCCCTATGTAAATCCTTGCCAGGATCAGCACTACCGCTAGCAATATAGGCATGACAACCGGCCACATGCCAATCACCTTCTCGGGCAAGGTCAGTTCCAGTTCAGGCATCATTGCATCATTTCGGTCTATTGCTCTACTCATCTTTGGCTCCTTCCTTCTGAAACAGATTGAACCAGTGAATTGAAGCGAGCTTCGAAGGCAGGCCTGTTTCGATTCGTATTACCCCCGAAGTACACTGTCGATCCCCCATCAGGATCGGGCTCAATAACAGCCCACGCTCTCTGATGAGAGAAAAAGAAAACCCCACATAAGGCAAGGATGAGAAGCGTGAATCCCGTATAGACAGGTATTCGGCCAGGGTCATACTGAACTGCAAGCGTATGGCCGAGCGCCACCTTCTCAAAGTCTTTTAATATAACTTTGTATCCATTTACCAGCAGAGGGTTCTCGCCCCCGGTCTTGTCGGCCTTTTCAGCCGCCGATAAATATTCGTCCGCAATCTTTGGGCTGAAGGCAAAGGCCGTCTGTTTTTTACCATCAAGTGATGTAATTTCCAACCTCGCGGCAGGGCTGTTGTATTCCCCGGATTGTGTCGTCGGTCCCGATTCCGTAATCTTGAAATCCGGGAAGAAGTCTACATAACTCACTTTCCCAATGCCCGGAACATCTTCCGACCCGTTTCGCGGGATCGTAACCTCGGGCAGTGGGCTCCCGCCTGATGCGGGTTCAAAACTCAAAACAATCTTCCGCGCATTCCCGACCGGCGTAAACTGTGATTGAAAAAGCCTGTATCCGCGATAATCGAATGGATAATTCAACTTCACAACTGCCGGGACCTCTTTCGAGCCATCCTTTATCTTGACGGTGCTGATCCAATCAATCGTGTTTTGGGCATCGAGCCCGCCCTCGGGTCTGATCAGTTTCTGCTGCAAATCTACGCACTCGACTTGAAACGGAGTGAATGCTCTATCCACTTTCGGCCCATCGAGTGATTCTTCAATGGTATTAAAGGCATTCGTCGTCATCCCGGGGCGAATCTCCATCATCCCCCCTACGCCATATCTGTTTGTCAAAAAGCCGCCCGTGAAGATGGTGAGCAGCGCAACATGGACTGCATATGCGCCGAGGCGATTCCAGGTGTTTTTCTGAGCAAATACTGTGATTCTTTTTCCATCCTCGGTTGCCTTACCTCGAAATCCGAGCCTGCGCCATCCGGCGCGGACACTTTCAGCCACTTTCTGAGGAGGAATGTTCTCTTTTATCTCGCTATTAAACATCTGAGCGCGGATAAAATTTGGCGATGCCTTTACCTTTGGCTTTGAGATATAGAGCCAGGCTGTGGGAAAACGATCTATAGATGCGAGGATAATATTCAACCCTGTTACGGCAAGCAAAAGGCTAAAATACCATGACCGATAAATATCAAAGAATCCCAGCTTTGAGTAGATCAACCTTTGGGCGGGTGTAAGCCGCTGAAAGTACTCCTGAAATCCCTCTACGTTTACCTGCTGAATAAGCATTCCGATCATACAACAAATCAAAAGGATGACGAGCATAGTCACCCCAAAACGCACTGAACTGAGCAGAGCTAATATTTTATCGACTATGGATACTTCTTTTCTGGGACTTGGCTTGACTACTACTTCAGCAGCCGTATTTGATTCAGGATCATTTCTTACATTTGTTTCCGACGTTGCCATAATTGCACCTGTTGAGAAGGATGATAAAACCACCACTTTATGATGAACATTCTTGACACAGCGATTCTACAGCCAGCCATTTCCCATGTCAATTGACCCTGTAAGGCCGCACCAGACACAGGCTATTTCTTAGGCTCTGATGGACGCAGTTCCACCCGGCTCGGCATGGCGCGAGGGTCCATCTCAAGCAGGTTCATGACTACCAGGGCGACATCTTCGGGCAGGAGTTTCCATGTAGTGGAAGAATCCTGTAGACCACTACGGCCAAAGGTTGTATTCACAGACCCGGGCATGACGTAACTGACCCGGATGTGGTCATACCTTACCTCTTGCATCAGAGCCTCTGAGAACCCAATAAGCCCAAACTTGGAAGCGCAATAAGCCGAGCCCCCGGCAAAGGCATTCTTTCCGGCAAGACTGCCAATATTGATTATGTAGCCCCCGCCTCTCTTCTTCATCCGCGGTATCGCCTCTTTGCAAGAGTAAAAAACTCCACCGAGGTTTGTTTCGATTGTCGCTCGCCACTCATCGGGCGACATCTCTTCTACCTGGTTGTGCGATCCCACACCTGCATTGTTTACAAGTATATCTAAACCCCCAAAAGCATGTTCAGACTCTGCAACCAATGCCTGAACCTGACGATGGTCCCGGACATCACAGGCTATCCCCCTTAGCGTGTTCCCATATTCAGAGACATAACTTGAAACGGTCCGCTCAACCTCCTCTGCGCTCCGAGCACAGATTAAGACATTCGCTTTTCGCTTCAACAATTCGAGTGCTATCTGGAAACCGATTCCGCGAGTCCCCCCTGTCACTATCGCTGTCTTTCCTTCGACCCTGCTCATCTAAACCAAACCTCCCTGTCACTTTTCCAAAACCGTCGGGCCCGCCTCCAACCCTCGATATCATTATCCACCTGTCTCTTTTATTCCTCCGTTTACAACTTCATATATCGACTTGCAGGATGTTATCAGACTCAAGTAAGAGACATCCTCACTATTATTGTATTGAGATGAGACCAGGTAAATTTATTGAGGCAAAGAGCTAGGGGATAAAAGAATAGCCAAGGCGTTTGGCAAGGCGGTAGACGAGCGGTATAGGTAAACCTACGACATTATAATAATTACCGGCTATCTCTTCTATAAAAATCCCACCCGCTCCCTGTATCCCGTACCCCCCCGCCTTGTCCATAGGTTCGCCCGTCTCTACGTACCATTCGATCTCCTTTTCACTTAGTTGGGCGAAACGCACAAGAGTCTTGTCATAATCAGCAACTTCGCGACGTGAGGCCGCGTCGTAGAGGGCTACGCCGGTCATCACTGCATGCCACCGCCCCGCAAGCTGCCTCAACATGTTTGCCGCGTCTTCCTTGCTCTCTGGTTTGCCCAATAACCTACCGTCCAGGACAACGATTGTGTCGGCACCTATAACAAGCCCCGAATCCCTTTCGCGGGCCACGGCAATAACTTTAGCCCTTGCCAGACGTATGATATAATCCGGTGGCGCTTCGTCAGAATGAGGCCATTCGTGAATTTCGCTGGGCACGGCTTCAAAGGCAACTCCAATATTCCTAAGCAAGTCCGCGCGCCTGGGCGATGAAGATGCTAAAATTATTTTGGTCTCTTTTTCGGCCATAATGATATGATTTTGAACTGTCAGCCTTCGGATTCTGCTTCAGGTTGTTATACTATCATACAACCTTTCGAATCGAAGGCGATTTTCCATTGTCGGAGGTTTCCATTGCGGCGAAAAATCTCACTATTAATCATACTGGCGTTCATTTCCACGCTGGCTGCGATAAATCATGGCTGCTCCAGGTCAGGAGCCGATGAGATCAGCGATAAAGTTGAAAGCCTGAGCTTTGATCCGAATGATCCGAAAATAAAAGACCGGTTGGGCGTAGATGATGGTTACGCCTTTGCCGTCTTTTACGGCGCTGACCTTCACGGCAGCCTCGAAACCTGTGGCTGACCGGCTCACCCTATGGGTGGTCTGGCACGGCGTGCCAGCTTTATCAACGCATTTAAGTACGTCTCAAATGGAGAAGTCCCCACTATCTCCGTTGATGCAGGCAATCTGTTCACCGACGAGCGTTTTGCTGGAGGCCAGTTACCCTCTGACGTTATGACAAAAAATAGATGGGTAGTCAAGGGTTACGGCGAATTCCATGTCGACGCTGCCAATATCAGCTATTCCGATCTTCCCTATCTTACGGAGTTGCTGAAGAAGGACGGATATGACAACAGGATCGAAGAGTTTCCGTTCATTTCGAAACTCATTTCTGCCAATGTTGAGCCGCTCGATGACTCTCACCGCGCACCTCAACCTTATGTGATCCGCGAAATCACTCTCAAGCGAGGCGCTCCCGGACAGAAGGTCAAAGTTGGCATCGTCGGTTTTACGGAGATCAATATAGATAGCGCCACAAATGCAAGCTATCGGATTACCGACCCGTTTGAAGCAGCCAGTCGAGTGCTCCCCGAACTAAAGAAGAAGGTTGATGTCATTATCGCGCTGGCTTACATGCCCAGGGATATGGCTCAGAAACTTGCGATCAATAACTCAGAGATCGATACTGTGATTGCAGGCAAACAGATCAACTCGCTTGACGAGCCCGAACATTACAACCGGGCAACCGTTACCACTGCCTTTAGTCAAACAAAACATCTGGGCGAGATGCTCTACTATGTCAAAAGCGATGGCGCTATAGAAAATCAGGTGAATCGCTTTAACGCTATGGATTCGGTGATACCCGATGACCCGGATGCTGTCCGAATCGTAACTGCCGCGCACGATGAATTTACCGAGCAGCAAAATCAGGCCGCGCAGGCTCATACCCCAACGCCGGTAAGAGTCGAGGGACCACTCAATACCAACTCTCTTTATGTTGGCGCGGATGCGTGTGCCAGCTGTCACACACAGCAGTACCAGATATGGCAGAATACAAACCACGCGCACGCAATGGCCACGCTTGAGAAGAAGAATCAGCAGTTCGATACCGAGTGCGTGAAATGCCATGTCGTGGGTTTCAATCAGGGTGGATTTCAGAGCCTGGTCACCACTCCACAGTTTGCCAATGTTCAGTGCGAAGCCTGTCACGGACCCGGCAAACAGCACGTTGAGAATCCCGGCAAAGGCTACGGCCAGATGACCACTCCATCCGGTTGCGTTCAATGCCACACTCAGTCCAACAGCCCTGATTTCGAATTCGAGAGCTATTGGCAAAAGATCAAACATTGACGGATGTCGTGTGAGGATGATGAATGAAAGAGATGCTTTGATGCCTTAAATCGTTTCTTGATTTCCATCCTCACAAATCGAGCCTGATGCTGACATCGTTGCTACGACTTCTACCACAGATGCTCCGCCAGGTCGGCGATACCGATGAGCTTCGCGAACAGGCGGTTTTTGTGGCGTGGTCGGCGGTCGTAGGCCGGCAGGTGCGAATGGTCACGGCTCCGGTCAGGCTTGAGCGCAAAACCCTCATAATAGCCGTTTTAGATTCAACCTGGCGCACACAATTAAAAAACGTCAGCAGGCATGCCCTGTTTACTCTCAACTCGCTCCTGGGCGCACCTGTCGTCACCGCTATCGACTTTGTGATCAACCCCGAATTGATCGACCGCACACACTCAGAGTCCCCCGAGATCTCCTTTATCGCCCCCGAAGAGCAGGTATTGCCGCTGCAAGAACAGGCCGCCATGATAGCCAACGAGGAAGTTCGCGCGGCTTTCTTGCGCGCAGCGGGAAAATGTCTTGAGAGAAGGGCGAAATGACAACGACAAAAAAGGATGCAACAGAATTTGTAATCGAAATCGAAAACCTCACAAAAGATTATCAGACCGGCTTTCTGAAAAAGAAGACGGTTCGCGCCCTCGATAACCTGTCGCTCCAGATCCGACGTGGAGAGATATTCGGGTTCCTCGGACCAAACGGCGCAGGCAAGACTACGACCCTAAAGCTTCTTATGAAGCTTATCTTCCCTACAAGCGGACAGGTCCAAATCCTCGGCCATTCGATGGATGACCTCGATATACGAACCAGAATAGGTTATCTGCCCGAAAATCCCTACTTCTATGATTACCTCTCGGGCATTGAGCTTTTGGAATATACGGCCCGATTGTTTGGCATTTCTAAAAAAGATGCAAAGCTCAGGGCCAGAGAGATGATTGATGTCGTAGGCTTGGACCAAGACCGCGCCGGTCGTCAGTTGCGTAAATATTCAAAGGGAATGTTGCAGAGAATCGGCATCGCGCAGGCCCTCGTCAATGACCCGGAAGTCATCTTCATGGATGAACCTATGTCGGGGCTCGACCCGATTGGCAGACGTGAGGTTCGCGATTTGATGCTCTCTCTGCGCGACCGCAACAAGACAATTTTCTTCTCATCACATATACTTTCTGATGTGGAGGCTTTATGCGACCGCGCTGCCATCCTGAGTCGAGGGAGGCTGATTCGCTCCGGGACTGTCCTTGAAATGACCGGCGCAGAAGGTTCGGCGCTCGAAGTTACGGCGATTGGGGTCGACTCCACGGAATTTTCCGAGGCTCTCGCGCACCTTGCTACAGTCGGTTCGGTCATCGCTTCTCCGAACGGGGTGCACGTGCTGTTGAACGATGATTCCGAGGTTGAGAAGGTCATCACAGTCCTTCACGAGCGCCAGGGATCTCTTGTTTCGATTATGCCGAGGCGCGCGTCGCTCGAAGATATTTTTTCAGGTACCAAACAGAGGAGTTAGAAAGTGTCCAGTTACAGAAAAGTTTTGATAGAAGATTTTGTAAAAACAGGAAGAAAATCATTTTCACGGGTCTTGAGACTGATCAAAATCTCGGCAATTGTGAGCACCCTGCTCATTTTCCACCTGGCTATCGCAGCCGTCAATGCGAGGAGTTGTTCGAAGCCAAACATCTACGCCGTTGAAAACGATTTGAATGCTATCATTGACGGCCTTCAGGCAAAGTATTCGCGTATGAGAGGGTTGTCCGCAAACTTTGTGCAGATGTATCAGGCAAGCGACGGGCGTTCTATCACCGAAAGCGGCACATTACTGTTGAAGCGACCGGGAAAGGCCCGGTGGGAATACAAGAGCCCCGAGCAGAAGCTCTTTATCTCGGACGGAAGGACGCTCTACTTCTATGTAGCAGGTGAGCGGCAGGCAAGCAAAACATCCGTCAAAAAATCTGCCGACCCTCAAATCCCTTTTCTCTTTCTGCTTGGCCGTGGAAATTTGAGGCGGGATTTTACCCGAATCGAATTGCTCAGTGACGGCCGCGCCGCCGAAGCCGGAAATCGCGTGTTGAGGCTGGTTCCCAAGAACGCCCCCGAAGAGTTCAGCAAACTGCTGGTCGAAGTGAATCCCAATACCTTTGAGGTGCGACGGATGGTCATATTTGAGCGAAACGGGGCTAAGATGGATTTCCGCTTATCGAATGTGAAGGAAAATTATGTTGCGCCCGATACCCAGTTCAATTTCACCACACCGCCCGGTGTCACTGTTCAAGAGCGATGATCAGCATGAGAAACGGGCAGCGCAATTTTTATAACTGCGCTGCCCTTCTCCCCTTACATACTTACCGAACTTTCCTGGTTACTGGTTGATCTTCAGCCCATAGACCTCAACCTTGAAATCCATAATCTCTGACGGGTCCGGGATTGGTTCCAGATTGACCTCCGTCGGGAGTGCTGTCCTCGGTTTCAAGATTTCAATCTGGGTTGGAACCAACGTGACTATCTTTTCCTTCTTAGTCTCGCCGTCAAGCCCAAGGACCGTGACTCTTAGCTGTAGCGCCGTGAGTTCTTTGTACCCCAGGTTCTGTACAGGAAATTTTAGTCGGGCGAATCTGTTTGCGAGTCTCTCCCCTGTCGTTATATCCAATTCGCCGACCTTCACATTCTCTAAATAGGAGTCAAATTCCTGGGATCCCGCACGCGCTATATCGAGTGGCGTCTCCTGTGTCTTGAGCGAGGTGACAGCGATTATCAAACCTATCACCACGACTACCGCCACTGCGCTGAGCAGCATTATCGGCCGCGACCGATCCTTCTCTTCCTTTGGGTCCGATTCATCAAACATATATTCCCCTGCTTATATTCCCCCTCTTATGCGCCTATGGTCATTCGCCCAATCATCAATGTCGGAGATACGATATTGCCGCGAAAATCGAGATCGTTGCCAACCATCTCAATCGAGCAAAGCATCTCCTTCAGGTTTCCCGCGATGGTCACACCCTGCACGGGAAAGGTCAGTTCTCCATTCTCGATCCAGATGCCTGATGCCGACCGCGAATAATCCCCGTTTACTATGTTGACGCCAAACCCGATCAATTCGGTTATGTAAAAACCTTTCGAGATCGAAGCGATCATCTCTTTTGGTGTATGAGGGCCGGGCTCGATATACATATTTCCCGCCTCGACGCTCGGAGCGCCGATCAGCCCTCGCGCGGCGTTGCCGGTTGACTTGAGTCCGAGTTTGCGCGCCGTGTAGGTATTCAATAAATAACTCTCAAGCACACCCTCCTGAATGACTACCGTCCGCCTCGTAGGCAGGCCCTCGCCGTCGAAAGGTCGTGACCCGAGGGCACACGGTCTTCGTCCGTCATCAATAATCGTGACGGACCTGCTCGCCACTCGCTCTTTTAGCTGCCCGACCAGAAAGCTCGCTTTGCGAAAAACCGATTCCCCTGAAACAGCGTGGAATATATCGCCCAGCAGATCGCGCGCGACATTGGGCTCAAAGATCACAGGCACACTCTGGGTGGGAACGGGTTTGCCTCCGAGCTTTCGAAGAGTTCTGATTGCGGCCATCCGGCCAACCTGCTCCGGGGTGTCGAGATCAGCAAATTTTCGGCTCACATCATACCAGTAATCGCGCTGCATCCTGCCGGATTCGGCCGCGACCGGCACCGTGGCTATCGAGCAGGATGTGCCCCGGTACTCTCCCGCGAATCCCAGAGAATTTGCCAGCGCCGCCCATCCGCTTGAGGTATCGAACCCGCCCCCGTCAAAATTTGTAATCAGAGGACTATAATCCTTCGCCGCCTGTTCGGCTCTAAGAGCGTGCTCGATCTTCGCTTCGGGTGACAGGTTCTCTATCGCTTCATCATAGAGATCGAGAGCGGGTATCGAAGTGGCAAACTCTTCAGAATCGGGCAAGCCCGTGGTTTCATCAGGCGAGGTGGCCCGGGCAAGTTTTATCGCCTCTTCGGTTAAAGACCTTATGGCTTGAAGACCGAAATCAGAGCCGGATACCGATGCCTGTCGGCCCTCTATCAAGACCCTTAGGCCCAACCCCTTGTCGGTCGATTCCTTCAGGGTCTCGATCTCACCCATTCGGACCCCAACAGAAAACTCTCTCCTGTGCCGGATGATCACCTCAGCCGCGCTCGCGCCATGCCGCACGGCATCTTTCGCTATTTCGGCAGCAAAATCTTTGGTCAATTCCAATTTATTCTCTTCTCTTCTCCGTTTTCTGTTGTCCGTCGTCGGTCGCCCGATGTCTTATCCATTCTGTAGGGCGAAGTAAGACGGCTCACGGACAACAAGCATTTTATTGCTGCGTTCCGCCGACTGACATCTCGCTGATCTTTATCGTTGGGAGGCCGACACCTACGGCTACGCTTTGCCCGTCCTTGCCGCAAATGCCTACGCCCTGGTCCAACTCCAAATCGTTGCCGACAGCCGTCACATGTTTGAGAGCCTCCGGCCCGTTGCCTCTGAGTGTCGCCCCCTTGACCGGGGCTGTTATCTTTCCATCCTCAATCAGATAAGCCTCGGAAGCGGAAAAGGCAAACTCTCCACTCGTGATGTCAACCTGCCCGCCTCCAAACTGGACGGCATAGAGCCCGCGTTTCACGGATCGGATTATGTCTTCGCTCATATCTTCGCCCGATAGCATGAAAGTATTCGTCATACGGGGCAAGGGCATGTGCTTATAACTTTGGCGGCGACCATTTCCAGTCCTCTCAGCCTTCATCAACCCTGAATTCAGATAGTCGCTCATGAAACCGCGCAGGATGCCGTTTTCGATCAAGACGGTGCGCGTCGTAGGCTCGCCTTCATCATCCACGTTAAGCGAACCGCGCCGGTCAGGTATCGTTCCGTCATCGACTACAGTACACAGAGGCGATGCCACAGGCTGCCCGATCATCCCTGAAAATGCCGAGGTCCCCTTGCGGTTGAAATCGGCCTCCAGACCGTGGCCCACGGCTTCGTGCAAAAGAATGCCCGGCCAGCCCGGACCGAGCACGACTTCCATCTTTCCGGCTGGAGCATCAATCGCATCCAACTGAATTATGGCCTGGGTTGCGGCCTGGGTTCCGAATTGCTCGGCGGTGTAGCTGTTCTCGAAAAAATCTATCCCGATTCGCCCCCCTCCACCGGCCCTGCCGACCTGACGGTTCCCGTCATCATCGGCTATGCAGGAAATGCCCAACCGGGCTAGCGGCTGAATGTCTCCGACAAGCCTCCCGTCAGAACTTGCGATCATTACATATTTGATTTCGTCTACAACCGATGTCTGAACCTCTTGAATCCGCCGGTCAAATTTGCGGGCCCCCGAATCGGCTTCTCTTATCAGCTCTATCTTACGCGCCAGATCAACATAAGAGACCGGGCTTTCGATTGAATAGAGGTCCTGCCCTCGCCTGGTCACATTGACGCCGATAGCCTCGACGCTGTGGCCTGAGCGAGCTATGTGACCGGACGTCTCTGCCGCGCGTTTTATCGAGTCAAACTCTATCTCATCCGTGTAGGCATAACCTGTCTTATCACCGATGATGACGCGCACGCCTACTCCCTGCGAGATTGATTTGCTTGCCGATTTTATGATCTGCTCTTCAAGGTTAACGCTGTTTGATATTCTGTATTCAAAATACAAATCTGCGTAATCCCCTCCCCGCGCAAGAGCCGTGGCGAGCAACTGGTCGAGATCACCGACCGTCAATCCGTATCTCTCAAAAAAGAATTCAATCGCATCTGTGCTCATATCACCTTCTTATCCAAAATCTCTGTCGTGGGGTTGATACGGCTTATTCCCGATTGCCCGTGTGCAAAGCGGCGACCCCACCAAACAGATTGTAATATCTGACATTGGAAAAACCAACCGTTCGCATCAAGGATGCAAGCCGATCCTGATCGGGAAATGACTGAACGGATTCGGGGAGATATTGATACGCAAACCCCGAACCTGAAAGTCTATTTCCAATCCTCGGAAGGATTCGTGTGAAATAGAACTTGAACAGGTCGCGAAAGATCGGGATGCGGGGATGTGAAAATTCGAGCACCGCGCTCCGCCCGCCCGGTCTGAGCAATCTGTAGACTTCGCTCAAACCTCCTTCGATGTTCTCAAGATTGCGGAGACCAAAGGCCATCGTCACCACGTCAAAAGAGGAATCTGCTACGGGTACGCGCAAGGCATCGCCTTCGGCCAGAAAAACCGGGAGCCCGGAAGCCTTAGCCTTTTCTTTTGCACGCTCAAGCATAGGATGACAAAAATCGACGCCAAAAGTCGGCGCAAGCCTCGCCAGCGCAAGCGAGAGATCACCCGTTCCACAACATAAATCCAGCGCCAGAGCGCCCGGTTTCCTTAAAGTCTCTTCCAGTTTCTTTATTGCAAACTTCCGCCATCGCCGATCAATATTCAGGGAGAGAGCGTGGTTGAGAAGATCATAGCGCGGGGCGATGTCTGCAAACATCGCACGAACTCTTTCAGCTTTGCTTGTCTGGTCGTTTGAGTCTACAGGTCTATCCATCAATTGAGATTTCGCAAGCGTCAGACGGGGCCGATTCAGGGCATCACCGTCACAGTCCCTTTATCCTTCAATGCGCCTTCGATCTTCCCGGCAGGCCCGGAAACCGCTACACCCGCTGTTTCGGGCGTAAGATGTGCGCTGGCTGCCTTCTGTACATCCAGCGGCGTTAAGGCGCTCACACGGCTTATATAATTTATCAAATAATCGCGCCCCAATCCGTAAAGGTCTACGTCAAGCAGGACATCGGCAGCGCCCTCACTGGTTCGAAGCTTTTCTTTGAAGGAAGTGATTACGCGCTCTTTTGCAGCCTCGATCTCTTCAACACTTACCGCGACGGTCTGCATGCGTTTCATCAAGGAAAGCACACGATCTATCGTAGCGGGCATCTCCTCGGGCGAGGCTTCGATCTCGACCAGAATCGGACCGGGCAAAAATCGTGCATAAGACTCGACTGTGACCCTGGAGTCGTTTGATCCGGCTGCCTTCGCGGCCAACTCCTTCAGAATCTCTACCATCACCGCAGACGCAAAGTAATCGTCTGCCCGCCTTGAAAACCCGATCTGAGCTATCGCGGCGTAAGTTCGCGCGGTACCCGCGCGATCCAGGATTATGAAATCCCGCCGCGAACGGTTGGACGGCGGCTGGAAGGTCGCTGGCACCTTCTCGCCTTTTTTCCATGCTCCAAGCTTGGACCGCCCAAACTGTGTCACCTTCTCGATCGTTGCGTCACCGGATACGATCAACTCGGAATTATTGGCCAGATAATAGCGATTATGAAAAAATTGCAGGTCTGCCTGTTTTATGTTTGGCAGCGTCTCCGTAGTGCCATGCATCGGTCGTCCAAACGGATGGGTGCCAAAGACCAGATCGAGAGCCTTTCTCCTGACCCTATCCGCATCTTCGGTCTCTGCCGATTTCAACTCAGCAACCTTCATAGACTTCAGTTCCTCAAATTCCTTTTGATCAAAGGCAGGTTTTATTACCAGCTTTCCCAGAAGTTCGAAGATCGCTTCGAGCGAGTCAGCCGGCCCGTTTATCATGATGTCGGTCGAATCCCAATCTACGAGTATGTGAACCGTGAGCCCCAATTGTTCAACCAGATCCGAAATCGCCTTCGCGTCGTTGCCGCCCCCGCCTCTCAAGAGCATCCCCGCTGTCAGGTCTGCAAGCCCGCCTTTTCCCGCAAGGTCAAACATGGCACCACTGTTTATCCGAAGTCTGACAGAGACACTCCCGGTTCCGGCGTTTTCAAGCAATACAAGCTGAAGCCCGTTTAAAAGCGAATCCCGCTTGACGATTGGCAATACGACATTCGCCGTCTGCTGGTATCCATTCGGGCCGGTTGAAGACTGCTGGTCCGCGACGGCCTGCTTTTGCGGAGAAACCAGGAGCAGAAACACACTCATAAGCAACAACAAATTCTTCACTGTTACACAACCTCCCACCGGGCTAGATGTTATTCGAGTGTAGCGATTGACTATAGAGAGAGTCAACCTTTCGTGTTATACTGAGTGTCGAGGCCCCCTCGCAGTTGAACCAATCTTCCCGGCGAAAAGCTACCGGGCGGCTCGTATACCCGGTTACAAGTTCCCGACCATACTAAAAGTTTTTGGAGATTGATGAATGTATTGCCCTAGTTGCTCGACCCAATCAATAGAAGGGGCCAAATTTTGCAAGACCTGTGGGATGAATCTCAACGTGTTGTCGCAAGCTCTGAGCGGGGGAGTCGTTGTCTCAGACCCGCTCCGCGAACGCGAATACAAGCGCGCTCGCAAACAGATCAGTGACGGGATACAGGGCGCGGCCGTTGGGACGGCCCTCCTTACCGCCTCTGCCCTTTCCTTCTTCCTCGGACGGACAAACACGATCATCTATGCCGTTTCGTTGGTAATAGGACTGGCCGGAATCGTAAAGTTGTTCCGCAGCATAGGCAGCATCATCGACTCAAAGGTGGGACCGAAGCTCCTCGACCCCGAGCTTCAGCCTCGTTCGACAGGCGGACTTCCCTCTCTGCAATCGATGACGCCGCAACAGCCCGCCGTAAACGGAACACAGCGTCTGGCACGCGACCCGTCAAAGCCTGCTCCTCAGCTTGCAAGCACGCGACCTGTGAATCTGCCCAAACCCGGTGAAGCTCAACCTCAGGCGTCGCAGCCGGAACCGCCTCAAAAAGCGGAGCCGCCTCAAAAAACAGAGCCGCCTCAAAAAGCGGAGCCGCCTGCTCGAATTGGAACGGGGCGGGTAAATCGCGAACATTCAAGCCCCCTGAGAAAACTCGATCAGGAAGATGAGCTTATGCTTAGGATTCGAAACTGAGCGACTGCTTGATCTCGGATGCCCCCACGCTGATTTTCTTCGCAGCTTGCTTTGCCACTCGGTCTCCTTCCTGTTTATCCGCCTACCGATTTATCCGCCTACCGGGATTTGATCTCCGTCCATAACCTGTCGTACAGACTGATCGTCTCCCCCACATCCTTTATCAACTCGCATCTCTCAAGAGCATCGCGCGGCGGGTAGGCTGCCTCGTTTGTCAATAACTCTCTACGTATAAAGGCGCGGGCCGCAAGGTTGGCTGTTGAGAAACCGGTCTCGTTTGCGATGTCGGCCGCCGTCTGAGCTTCAAGCACAAAATTTATAAACTCCCGAGCAAGCTCCGCGTGCTTCGCGTTGTGCGGGATACATAGATTATCTATGAAAAACGTGCAACCTTCCTTTGGAATTACATACTCGATTGCCGGGTCTTCAATCATCGCCCTCGCTATCTGCCCGCTATAACCCTGAACAATCCACGCATCCGAAGATAACAACATCTGATCAAAGCCGCCGCTGTCATACGCTCTTACAAGTGGCTTTTGCTCGATCAATAATCGCGCAGCCGCTCTTATATCTTCCGGGTCTGTGCTGTTAAGGGATTTGCCCATTCGCTTGAGCGCCGCGCCAAATGTTTCGCGTATGTCGTCAAGCATCGCTATCTTATCCGCATAGCGATTGTCCCACATCACAGCCCAGCTATCGACCGGCGCTGCGATCTTGTCTTTTCTGTAGGCGATTCCAGTCGTCCCCCACATATAAGGAATCGAGTATTGATTGAGCGGGTCGTAGTCTTTTCCGAGAAATTGAGGGTCAAGATTTGAAAAGCCCGTAAGGCTGTCGAGATCAAGCTCCTGCAATAACCCCTGCTCTTTTAGCACCGTCACCATGTAATCGCTCGGCACTATGATGTCGTAGGCGGCTCCGCCCGACTGGAGTTTTGCAAGCAACGCCTCATTTGAATCGTATAACTCAACATTAAGCCTCGCATCATAGCGACGCTCGAATTCCGAGATCACACTGTCGGGAAGATAGTTTGACCAGATGAAAATGTTCAACTCGCCGCCTCTTGCCGACTGCCCTCTCCCGCCCAGTGCGAAAAGCGCCAGAAAGCCCACGGCGACGGCGGCAAGCGCAAACGACCTGCGCGTGAGCCGCCCTGCCGAAAGCCGCTCGGAGACAAAGATCAGCAGAATAGTTGCCGCAAGCAGCACTGTTGAGATGGCGTTTATTTCAGGCGTGACACCTGTCTTTACCATAGAATAAATCTTGATGGGCAGGGTGTTTGCGCCGGGTCCGGCTACGAAACTCGTTATCACATAATCATCCAGAGAGATGGTGAAGACAAGCAGGGCGGCAGACATTATCCCCGGTAGCAGCATCGGCAAGGTAACCTTCAGAAAGGTCTGTCCTCGCGTGGCTCCCAGGTCCATCGCGGCCTCTTCAAGCGCCGGGTCAAGACCCGCGATCCTGGCGCGCAGGACAAATACAACATAAGAGATCGAAAAGGCTACGTGTGCCGCGATTATCGTCCCAAGCCCCAGCGCGATTCCGGCCAACCCGAATAAACCTGCGGTTGCAAACCCTATGACGACCTCTGGAATGATCACGGGTAGAAATACTATGGATTCAACCGCGCCTCTGAGTTTCAGCCTGTAGCGTGAAAGCGCGAACGCTGCCGCTGTCCCCAAAATAGTCGATATAACGGTAGTCGAGAAGGCAACGGCGAGGCTAACGCGAAGGGCGCTTATCAATTCCCGGTCGTGCCACGCAAGCGCATACCATCGCCAGGTAACCCCTTGCCAGATCGTCCCGAACCGAGAGTTGTTCAGGGACAAAACGACGAGGACCGCTATCGGGCAGTAGAGGAAGAGATACACACCCGCTGTCACAAATCCAAGCGCAGAAAACCCGCTTCTTAATCTCTTTTGCCTTTCCACAGACTTGCAACTATGTTTGAACACCTCTGGCCGGTCAAGCCTACAAGCGAAAAAAACTGTAAGATCAGCCCGTTTCTTCAAAGGATTCAAGCCCATTTGTTTGACACCTTAAATGGGGCCGTTCTAAAATTGATCTCGTGTAAATGGTCAAGGAGAACTCATATTGACGATAGGTTTCTTTTTCGCTCTTTCATTTATTCAGACCACAGAAACACAAAGCAGCACGCTCATTGATTTGCTCTTGAGAGCGAGTCCAATCGCCAAGGGGGTGCTACTACTGTTGCTTCTGTTCTCGATAATTTCGTGGGCGATCATCTTCAGCAAATGGGTATCGCTCAGGAAAGCAGAGCGCGCAACGCGGGAATTTCTCTCGAGTTTTCGGGCGCGCTCAAAGCTGTCTGACGTGTTTATGGATTCACAATCCATAAAGGAGAGTCCTCTTGCGCGGATCTTTATGGCGGGCTACAACGAGATCACAAACCAGATGGGGGACGGCGGGACGGGTATCCGCAGCATTGATTCGTTAAGCCGTGTGCTGCAATCGGCCACTATCGCCGAAATAACTCAGATGGAACATAGCATGACCTGGCTTGCGACTACTGCAAACGCCTCGCCCTTTATAGGTCTTTTCGGAACCGTGGTCGGCATCGTCATCGCCTTCGAAGGGCTGACGACCGCTTCGGCCTCATCTATTCAGGCAGTGGCACCCGGTATTGCCGAGGCACTCGTAGCAACCGCCGCAGGCATCGCGGCGGCTGTGCCTGCGGCCATCTTTTACAATCATTTTCTGAGCCGGATCAAGGCGATGACCGGAGACCTCGACCGTTTTTCACTCGAATTGCTGAATTTTGTCGAACGCAACTATATAAAGGCAAACCTTTAGAGCGGTTTCGTAATCTCAATCCTCAGATTGATTACTGAGATTCGAGATATGAGATAATCGGATATGGCTTTCACAAATAACCAGGGCCGAACGCAGACCTCGCTTTCCGAAATCAATGTCACCCCGATGGTGGACGTTATGCTTGTGCTGCTGGTTATCTTCATGGTTACGGCTCCGATACTCCAGACAGGCATCGAAGTCTCCCTGCCAAAGACACGCGAAACCCGTACTGAAAATCAAACTCCAAAAGCCATTGTCATAAGCATAGACAAAGACGGCAACATCTATCTCAGCACGCAACGAGAAGCGACTCCGGTAAATATAAACGACCTTCCGGGGCTGATCTCTGAAAAACTCGGTCAATCGGGCGAGAGAAAGGTCTATGTGCGGGGCGACGGCGAGACCCCGTATCGAATAATCGCCTATGTCCTCGATCTTGCGAAGCAGGCCGGGGCCGAGGTTAATCTCGTCACCGAGCCTACGGTGAAAAAGAAATGATTGAAGGGGGCACATTTCAGGCCCAATCTGCTGGCGAGAAGAAGTCGCCTCGCCTGGGTCTTGCCCTGTCGTTTTCACTCCACCTGATTGTTTTGCTTCTGCTGATCGTGTGGGCTAAAAGCACATACTCATCCGAAATAGTAGCCGCAGGGCCGGGCGAAGGCGGCGAAGGCGGCGGAGGTTCTATAGAAGTGGGGGTAGCCGACCCGTCGGCCATCCTGGGGTTTGCAAAACCTCAGCCTGTCTCATATGTCGGTGATGAGGACAACCCGGTAAACAATGCGAGACTTGAAACCGAGCGGCCCGCAACCGAAAACCCCGATGAGGTCTTACCAAGGACCGACAGGGAAGATCCAAATAAGGATGCCGTAAAGACCAACCGCCCTGTCGTGAATCAACAGGAGAAGGCATTTACGGGCAAGGAGGAACGTGGCCGTTCCGCTGCGCCGACCGCGCAGGTTGGGCGCAGTTACGGAAGCCCCACTCCGACAATGACAGGCGGTGTAGGACTGGGCACAGGCGGCGGATTTGGGGCGGGCACGGGTTTGCCCGGCGGCTCAGAATACGGACGGAGAATTCAAAGCATACTTGGGAGGAACTATAACCCGCCCGGCGCGGATTCGGACTCGGTCCAGTATGTTAAGATTCTGCTTCGAATCGCGAGGGATGGAAAGATTCTTTCGGTTTCCGGCGGGCGGGTCTCGCCTGCATACTTCAAACAGAGGAGCCCGCTTGCCCTTGTCAATAACGCCGCCGAGCGGGCTGTGATAGCATCTGATCCCCTGCCCCCTTTTCCGGCAGGGTTTCTATCCGGCGTACAGGAAGCCGTGGCTGAGGTCTGGTTTCGTTATCCGAAATGATTCAGGCTCCGATTGCAGGCCGTTTATAAACACACTCAGGTATCTCTCCGAGTCCTCTCTTCTGGTATTACGATCTGACCAGAATATGGACGGGAAGAAGCGGTTATTAAATTATGAGAATTTGTAAGTCTATATTGATCTCTACTGCCCTGTTTTTTGTCTTTAACTGGCCACACACAAGCCTTGCGCAACAGGAGCCTGCCTCCGACCGCCAGGACTTGCGTTCCCAGATAGGCACTATCATCGTCACTCCCGGCAACGGTCCAAATCTTGCCCTCGCCGACTTCGTAGCCCGAACGGCGGGCGTAGAAGCGGCTGTGGCTACCTTTAATCAGGTACTGAAGGATGATCTCGATTTCGCCGCCGTGACCGGGATAGTCGGCAAGAGTCTCAACCCAAAGACCCTTGTGCCTGACCCGGCGAGCCTAAATTTCGAAGAATGGAGCGCCGACCCGACAAAGGCCGATTATGTCGCATTCGGCAATATTCAGAATCTGGGCGGGCTTGCCGCAGACACATACCTCTTCGATGTAAAGACAAAACAACAACTCATTGCCACTCGCCACACGGGCGATGCAAGAATGATGGCTCACGAATTTGCCGACGAGATCGTCAAACTCCTCACAGGAAGGGACGGCATAGCAACTTCAAAGATCGCCTATGTCGCGGGCGATTCGATAAACATGATGGACTATGACGGGTTCAATCATAGAGGCTTCGCAAGCGACGGCCCGATAGTCAGATTCCCGCAGTTTTCGCCCGACGGAAGATACCTGGCTTATGTGAGTTTCAAATCGGGCGTGGCAAATATCGTGGTTAGAAACTCTTCCGGGGGCCTTGTCGGGGGCACGCACTACAATTCCACAACATCGTCGCCTTCGATCTCTCCAAACGGGCAGATCGCCTTCAGCTCCGGCATCAGCAACGACGGGTCGATGGAGATATACGTTTCCGGCCTCGACGGGTCAAACCCGCGCCGGCTGACCCAGACAAGAAAGGCTGTCAACATCTCTCCGAGATGGAACCCCCGCACGGGCCGCGAAATAGCCTTTATCTCTGACAGAAGCGGGTCGCCGCAGGTTTATGTGATGGATGCGAGCGGCGCAAATCAACGCCCCCTGATTTCGCGAGGCGGCCACGCCGATTCACCATCCTGGTCACCCGACGGCCGCTACATCGCCTTCACCTACGGAGGCGCGGGAAGCTTTCAGATTTTTATCGCAGACGTTGCATCGGGCCAGCTGCTCCAAGTGACCTCACAGGGACGAAATGAGAGTCCTACGTGGTCGCCCGACGGACGACACCTGGCATTTCAATCGAATCGGTCGGGAAGGTGGGAAATATGGCAGATGCATATTGACGGGACGGGCCAGCGCCAGATTTCAAAAGGCGGCGGACGTTCGCCGACATGGGCAAAATGAAAAGTGATACGTGATGAGTGATACGCGATTCGTGATACGGGACCCCAACCTGCCTCACGAATCACATATCACTCATCGCGCATCATCATTCAATCAGATAAAGACTCGGCCACGACCTCACAACCACGGGCCGGGCGGAAGAAAGGAGAATAGTGATGGCAACCAGGTTTTCTCGATTATTTGCGATCATCTTTGTTGCAGGGTTGCTCGTAGGTGTAGCCGGGTGTAAGAAACCCAAGGTTACTCTTGAAGTCTCACAAAACCGGATCCAGCAGGGTGAAGATGTCAGAGTAAGCTGGGTCTCAAAAGATGCCAAGGAAGTCGTCCTCAACGGTGAGAAGGTGGACAAGGTCGGTTCTAAGGTTTACACGCCCGACAACACGACCACATATACGGCGGTTGCCAAACGAGGCAGCAAAGAGGCCCGCGACAGCCGCGTGGTCGCCGTCACTCCAAAACCCGCGGCCCCGACAATTTCGATCTCGGCAGACCAAAGCGGCATCGAACGCGGTCAGAGCACCACGCTCAGATGGAGTTCGACAAATGCCGATCAGGTAAATATTTCCGAACTTGGCACAGTTCAAGGATCAGGCTCGCGCGTGATCAGCCCATCGCAATCGACTACCTACACCGCGACCGCAACGGGGCCGGGCGGAAGCGATTCCGCATCCACTCGCATAACGGTAAACGAGCCGCCCGATGATTCAAGACCGCGCACGACCACTTCGAACACGAACCCCACGATTGCCGCTTTGTTCTCTCAAAACGTGCTGCCTGTCTATTTCGATTATGACAGCGCCGAAATAAGACCGGATGGAAAAGATATGCTCCGGCGTGCAGCCTCCTGGCTGACCGATGTTCCCAACCGTTCAATTACCTTTCGCATAGAAGGCAATTGCGACCCGCGCGGAACCGAAGAGTATAATATCGGTCTGGGCGAGCGGCGTGCCCAGGCGGCGCGCGAGTTTCTTGCATCGCTCGGCGTTGACTCATCTCGTATCCAGACGGTGAGCTACGGCGAAGAGAGGGCGAGCGGCGGAAGCGAAGGCGCGCCTTCGGTCGTGCCTTCGTGGGCACACGACAGACGGGATGATTTCATATACGTATCGGGCGGGACACCCCGCAGCCCGGAACCCGTCACCTTGACGATGGAGTTGAAGGCGGGCAACGGGCAGTAAGCCGGTTTTGGCGAGCAGGGTCGATTGAGCATCCTGCTCGCTTCAGGCCGATATTTACAGGAGCAGATTATGCGATCAAAACTAATGATACTGATTGCGCTCGCTTTCGTGTTCTCTCTCGGAATGAGCGCACCCAAAGCAAGCGGCGGGAACTTCGATGACAAGCAGGTAAAGCTGGCGCTCGACGAGATGAAGAATGAAATCGTCATCCTTCAGCGACAGCTTAGGGACATGCAGGAATCACTTGATCGCAATAGCGGTCAGATTAATGCCCTGATCAATCAGATAATTGATAACGTTTCTGCGATACGCCAGGCGCAGGGCAGAGTCTCGGAGGGCTCTCTGAGCGCCATCAAGGAGGTGAACGGCGTAGGCGAACGACTCTCTGCTACCAATCAAAGGATTGACCGGCTTTCTGAGCAGATTGCCGAACTCAAGAAGCTGGTCGAGGATATGCCAAAGTTGCCTGCCTTCACTCAGATAACGCCCGGCAACCCCGATCAACTCTTTGCTGCCGCCTATGCCGATTACAGCCGAGGCAATTATGATCTGGCTATAAGCGAGTTCCGACAATACGTAGAGACATACCCCACAAGCGAGATGGCCGATAATGCCCAGTATTGGATTGGCGAAGCCTTATTCGGGAAACATCAGTATGAACAGGCCATCGCTGAATTCGACAAGGTTTCTACACTCTTCCCAAAAGGTGACAAGATACCGGGCGCGAGATTCAAGAAGGCTATGGCGCTGCAAGAGCTTGGCGATTCGGAATCGGCGCGAGCCGAATTTCAGGCCGTCATAAAACTCTTTCCGAGAAGCAACGAAGCCGCGCTTGCCCGTCAACAGCTTGGACAATGAGTTTTCAATAGTTTAAGAGGCATCGGGGCGTACCTCCGCTGCCTCTTATCTTTCAAATTTTCTTCTAAAGATAACGCTCCTTAACTTGACTCATTCTACTTTAGCCGTCACTATGAGAGCGTGGACCTTGATTGCGGCCTTAAAGTTCCCGCAGTGATTAAGGCTATCGTAAACCCGTCTGGCCCTCTCAGACGACAAGCAACGGAAAGTCAAGAAAGGCAACATTTGGGTTGACCTGAGGTTTAGCTTTTTGGTACTATCCGGCGCGTATCACCAGGATGCCCCCGCACACTTGAGGTACACCGATCATGAAATGTCAAGGGTGTGGTCACGATTACCCTAGCACCATAACACGTTGCACTCGATGCGGACAATTAACGCCCCGACGAGGCCAACGGTCATCATCATCTCGACTAATCGAATTTCCCCGAAAAACGCGACCCATCACGGAGCGGGAACCAAAAGAAAATTCCATGCCTGCCTGGCGCGCCGAACTCAGCGAAAAGGTTCGCCAGATTCAGGCTCGGCGCAACGGGACCGAAGTCATCTCGGAAACGGTCGCTCAAACATCGGTCCTTGATCATCCAAAACTTGCGCCCGATTTCGACGATGAGGATTTACATGCTCCTCACCGCTCAGCGACGACCGTGGCGCAAAGAAAAGCCGCTACGCCAGGGCCCGCTCGAATCACCGAGCCCATTGAGGATGAGGTTTTAGAAAATGCCGAACCGACTTCGCGGTCGTCAAATATTCGAATGCCGGTCAGACCAAGCAGTCAGGTGAGGGAGGCCGCAATCGCTCGCGCGCGCCGAGCAAGTGAGCAGGCAAATCGCGCTGCTCTTCCAAAGATCGAACCCGCTCGCCCGATTCAGCAACCGACCACAGGCGCTATGGCAATCGACAGGGAGGCTACCGCAAGGGCGCTTGATCCTGATGATGACATCAGGCCAGACACCAGAACAAATCCGCAAACAAGAGTGCAATCAAATTCTACGGCAAGTTCTAACGCAGGCCCGAAAACGAGCCCCGAGGCAAGCCCTAAGACAACCCCTAGAGCAAGCATGAACACTCAGCCCCTTACGACAGTTGTTGAGCGCACAACGGCCGAGCTTTCCAGCGCTCCCGCTCACGCACACGAGCCGATTCGTGTCGAAGTCACCCGTCCCCTTGTAAACGAACCGGTATATGAAGACCTGTGCGAAGATACCCTGTCCCCGCGAAGCATCGAACCGATCGACGAAATCGAGCCCACGGATTATCTCGAAGCCGAACTCAGAAAATTCAATAAGACTCTCGCAGGCGAATTCGCTCACAATGAATGCCCTTCTCTCATAGCTCATTTCTTCATACTCGTTATAGATTTTCTGGCAATTGCGCTCAGTTGCATCCCTTTCCTGGCGTTGATAGTTATTCTGGAAGGTAATTTTTCCAGGCTCGAAACACAACTTTCGGCCGGTATTATCGTTCTGCTTATATCCTTCTTTTATCTTGCAATCACGCAATCCCTCACGGGAAAAACGTTTGGGATGATGATGACAAACACACGCATAGTGGATGCCGATTCATTCGAGTCGATCAGACCGGCGCAGGCTTTGATTCGAACCGTTGGATTCTTTATCGCCCTCGCTCCCGCACTTGTGGGATTATTATGGGTGGTTGGGAACCGAAAACGAAGAGCCTGGCAGGACTATATTTCAGGAACTCTGGTAGCCCGCGACTTTTGACGGACCGGAACGCAAGACCACTTTATACCCGGGGAAAACTTTGCGTACCTTGCGGCTTTGCGGTCTGGCTAGAAATAGGCTCTAGCCAGACCGCAAAGCCGCAAACTTTTCTCCATTTTCCCGAGATCAACCATCCATTAAGATGTTTATATGGAGAACTTCTTTCTATCGGCTCTGGTAGGCGAAATTCAGCCTCAAGTAACGGGCCGCGCGCTTACAAAAATCTCACAGGTCGGCTCGGTAGTATTGCTCGATTTCCGCCTGCCAGATGGATGGATTTTGAAAATATCGCTCGACCCTACGAGTCCGGCGCTCTACGTTTCTCGCTCTGTTGAGAATGCATCGGGGCCAAAACGGCAGACAAACACGGCATTTATACTTCAACTCAAAAAGGAGATAGGCGGGGCAAGGCTCTTGTCCGTTTCAAAAGATCCGCTTGATCGGCTGGTTCGGTTCGAGTTCGAAAGATTTGATGCGGGCGGAGAGAAGATAAGATGGCTTCTCGTCGTCTCGCTTACCGGCAGAACATCGAATGTCTATCTTGCAGACCGGCAGGGCCAGATCATCGCTGCATTTAATGATCGAAGAGGGCTTCGGGTCGGAAACCGATTAGAGACGGGCGAATTGACTTTCGATCCCGTTGTATGGATTGAAAGAGTGGAGAGATTGAACTCCGAAACGGGAGAGGCAGAGATACTGGAAGAGTTCTTTACCGCGCAATCTCCTTTCGGACCTATGCTGAAACGGGAGTTCGTTGCCCGATCACAAACCGTAGCCCCTGTCGCAGCATTCAGGTCTTTGTTGCTCGATCTGTTTGAGAGACCGCCAAAACCCTTGATCTATTCTCGTTTACCCATCGAGAAGGCTGGAACGGGATTGATGAATTTAAAGTCCGATCTGATGCTCTCGCATATAGAGTTGATTCAGGCCAGGGGATTGAAAACCTATGAGTTCGCTTCCCTTTCCGAGGCCGCTGAGACCTATTATCAAACGAGGGACCGGGCTAAGAGATTTCAGGACAAATATAGTATTCTCAAGCGGGGATTGGTTGAGAAAATTAAGAAACTGGAGGCGAGGAAGCGCGGTCTTGAAAGCGATCTTGCAAAACACGACGACCCTGAGAAACTGAAAAAATATGGAGACCTTTTGCTGGCAAATCAGTTTACTGCCAGGGTTTCGACCGGGACCGCATCGGTTATAGATTATTACGACCCGACTCAACCCTTGATTGAGATTGAGATAGATGAAGGGGTAGCGCTTCCCCAGGCCGCAAATGAATATTTCGCGCGATATCAAAAAGGAAAGCGAGCTATCGAAGCTATTGCCCCGCGTCTGTCTTCACTTGTGGAAAGTCTTGACTCGTTAAATTCATTGTTGATCGGACTCGAAAAAGAACCCACGGCAGAGCGGGTGGAAAGTGTAAAGACCGAAGCCGCGCGCAGGTTTGGACTCAGGATGGCAGGAGAGAAAGAAGAGCCCGATGCAAAAGGTCAGAAGGCAAACATTAGCAGGGAGGCCGGGCGCTGGTTTATCTCTTCGGACGGGTTTCAAATCGGTGTAGGACGAAACGACCGCGAAAACGATCGCCTCACATTTCGCTCAGCGCGGCCCCAGGACATCTGGCTCCACGCCGCGGATTATCCCGGCTCACACGTGGTTATACGCAATCCGAACCGCCAGGAGGTTCCTCACAAAACGGTTCTTGAGGCAGCAGAGATCGCTGCTTTCTATTCGCAGGCGAAGCGGGAAGCTAAGGCTGCGGTTCATTATACTCAGAAGAAATTCGTCTCAAAGCCTCCAAAGGCAAAGCCCGGTCTTGTTCGACTCTCTTCATTTAAGACCATAATGGTTCAACCCGGATGCAATGCGGAAAGGCTGGAATGATCGGGCGCAGGTCTTTTACAGGTTGAGAATTCTTCCTATCTGGTCGGCTATAATATCGGGCGTGCCGTTCTCGGCCTCTACGCGATAATCCGCCAGCGCATAAGCCGGATGTCTGCTTTCGAGTAATAGTTTCATGCTCTCTCTCTCTCCGAGCAAGGGGCGCGAATCGCTCCCGGAAATCCTGGCAAGTATCACATCCAGCGAGCAGTCAAGCCAGACCGATTTCCCAATCCTGCTTATGATCGCGCGATTCTCTTCAGAGACGAAAGCGCCACCTCCTAGGGCTATTATTGTCCTAGTGAATACGCGGCAATCTTCCAGGGCGCAGCGTTCAATCTCTCTGAATCTTGCTTCGCCCATTTCTGCAAAGATTTCACTTATGGAGCGTTTCTGTCGGGTTTCTATGATCTCATCCAGGTCTATAAATTGGAATCCGACCTTCTCGGCAAGTACGCGGCCCACGGTCGTCTTGCCGACTCCCATAAAACCGATCAGGAAAATGGGCTTTTCACTCAAGACGGCTGCTCCGTCATCGTCTGTCCGGTGAGCGAAGAGAGCAGGTCGTAAAACTCGGGGAATGAGACTGCCGCCGACTCCGCTCCAACTATTTCTGATCTTCCCGTAGCGATCAAACCAGCCACGCTGAAGGCCATCGCTATGCGATGATCGCCTGCCGTTTCAATCCGCCCTCCCGAAAGTCGTTGCGGCCCGTTCAGGGCGAAGCCGTCCTCAAACTCTTCGACTTCCACGCCCATCGCTCTCAGCCCTTCGATGACGGTCTTGATACGGTCGCTCTCCTTGTACCTAAGTTCCCTCGCCTCTCTTATTTCGACTCGCCCCTCTACCTGCGTGCAGGCCACGGCAAGAATCGGAATCTCATCAATCAGGTTAGGAATTATCTCCCCGCTCAATTTGAGAACGCCGCCCATACAGGCAAGACGGCTGCTTTTGACGAAAACGTCTCCTACTTCCTCGCCGTGTCTTCGATTCTGGTTCTCAAGCCGAATGCTTGCACCAAGTCTGTTCAAGACATCGACAAAGGCTGTTCGCGTGGGATTCAGATTGACGCCGCTAAGTCGTAGTTCGGAACCCTGAAGAACGGTGGCGGCGGCTATGAAATAGGCCGCAGACGAAGCATCCCCGGGCACCTGGTATTCAACCGGTTCAAGTTCCTTGCCCCCTTCGACGCTAAGGCGGCGGCCTGTTTCCATATCGGTTATTTCAAGCGCCACGCCGAATTGCGGGAGCATCAGTTCCGTGTGATCGCGTGAAAGGACCGGCTCTCTGAATGAGGTCCGCCCTTCTGCGAGAAGCCCGGCAAACAGCACACCGGTCTTTACCTGGGCGCTTGCTACGCGACTCTCAAATGAGATCGAATCAAGCCTGCCGCCATGGATTTGAATGGGTGGGAACCGCCCGCGACGGGCCTCTACACGCGCCCCCATCAGCGTGAGCGGCTCGATAATTCGAGCCATCGGGCGGCGGCTTAGACTCTCATCCCCTTCAATCACAGAGGTAAAACTCTGACCCGCCAGCAACCCGCTCAGCATCCTTATCGTAGAGCCCGAGTTGCCTGCATCGAGCAGGGCGCGGCCTTCGGCTGCGCGATACCCGCGCAAACCTCTTCCGTGTATCACTATACGGTCTTCGAACTTTTCCGTATGGATTCCGAGCCTGTTTATGCAGTCTAGCGTTGTATGACAATCGGCGCTTGAGGCAAATCCGGCAATGACGGACGTGCCGCTTGCCACCGATGCGAGCATCGCTACACGGTGCGAAATTGATTTGTCGCCGGGGACCCGTATGACCCCGTTGATTGAGCCGGGCCCTCTAATTCCTATTGTTCTTGACATCGCAACTTCCGACATGTTACACAATGACGCGACTTGTGACCACCTCTGATTTCAGCCGTGCGAGCCGTTTACGGCAATGTGAGTCATAATGGAAAGGGACCCGCGTTCGGATGACTGAGACCATCGAACTATCAATAGACAGCAAACTTGAGTTTGTAGACATGGTCAGTTCCGTAACCAAGAGCGTAACGGCAAAACTCGGCTTTCCCGAAGATGATGCTAGCTGGGTGGAGCTTGCGGTACACGAGGCGGTCATAAACGCGATTACACACGGAAATAAGAATCAGGAAGAGAAGCAGGTGGATGTCCGATTCGTGGTTGAAAGCAACGGGCTGACGGTCTATGTCCGGGACAGGGGCGAAGGCTTCGACCCCTCGACCTTGCCCGACCCGCTCGACCCAAATAACTTGCTCAACCCGACCGGACGTGGCATTTTCTATATGCGCACATTTATGGATGAGGTGGAATATACGATTCATCCAGAGGGTGGCAGCATCGTCCGTCTGGCGAAGCAGAAGCAATCATCCTGATACAAACATCAGAGTTCAAAAAGGAGAGGTAAGATGGCTCAGCTTAATATCAAAGAGCGACAGGCTGGTGATGTAGCTATCCTGGATCTGTCGGGCAAGATCACTATAGGCGAAGGCAGTGTACAGTTGCGCGAAGCCGTGCGCAGACTCCTCGACGAGGGCAAGAAAAAGATTTTGCTCAATCTCGGAGATGTCTCTTACGTGGATAGCTCGGGGATAGGCGAACTCGTCAGTTCCTATACGACGACAAATAATCAGGGCGGTCAATTAAAGCTCCTGAATCTTACAAAGAAGATTCAAGACCTGCTGATGATTACGAAACTCCTCACTGTCTTTGAGACATTCGATAACGAAGCAGACGCCGTGGCAAGCTTCAAGTAAGCGAATCTGTTCTTTTCATGGCGGTATCTTTCTCAAGCGATGAAGGGCGCTCCCTCTACGCCGTAAAGGGTTGCGCCCTTCACGATCATGCAGTTACTTTAGAGCAATGCAAACTACAAGAAGATGGTCGGTATGCCTTTTGCTAGCCGCCCTTTGTTGTCTGATTTCCCTCCTCGAAACGGCAAACGGTCAATCACAGCCTCCCGGTCGAAACGGCTCCGCAAAAGAGTGGGCCGTCATAATAGGCATCTCGCATTATTCACAAGTGCCCGGAGGGCAACAACTGCAATTTGCCGACCGTGATGCATCTGCATTTGCCGAGGCGCTGGAAAAGACCGGGGTGAGAAAAGAGAATATAAAACTGCTTTTAGGGCAGGAAGCGACCATCTCGGCGATAAAAGCGGCTATCGGGAACTGGCTGGCGAAATCGGTCTCAACTGATGACAGGGTCTATATCTTCTTTTCCGGGCACGGCATTTTTGAACGCGAATTTGGCGAATCGTATCTGCTTGCCTTTGATTCCGATCCTGCCGATCCTTACACGAGCGCGTTTTCGATAAATGATTTGACCGACGCGTTGAACCGTCGCATCCGCGCCGGAAACGTTCTTGTCATAGCCGATGCCGTACGCGGCGATTTCTTTCCCCCGGAAGAAGAAGGTAACAGGGACTCATCCTCTTTTGTCCTGACCTTCAACCAGATGGTGGCTTCGCGCGCGGGGCTGAATGTAATACTCGCTTCGGGCCAGGGTGAATACTCTCGTGAAGGAAAACGATGGGGTGATATGGGCGTCTTTACGCGCTCGCTTGTGGATGCATTCAACGAAGCAAATCCGGATGTAAACAACACCAGAACCGCCGAAGGGATTTTCCACACCGTCTCAGCACGTGTGGCAAAAGAGACCTCAAACAAACAACATCCCTGGCACGGCGGTTTCGGCCTCGCCAGCATGCTCATCCGAACAAACGGCTCGCTCGCCCTCGATTCCGGGCAAAAGCCGCCTGCGCCAACCGCCGAAAAGACCCCGGAACCGGTCGCTCTTTCCGTGAAAAGGGCCGAACAGATCGCGCCCGCAAATAATGCGCCCGCAAATAATGCGACAGAAAATAACCGACAGGCGGCAACGGATTACCATGAGCCCGCAGGTATCGAGCCTCGCCCGGAGGAAGCGATAAAAGATCAGCCGTCCGCTCGAGTGCCGACTCCGCCTGCTAAGAGTCCAGCCAAACCCGACATCGTGGCAAACAACCCGAAACCCGAGGCGGTAAGCGGTGGGGTGAGCACGCCCGTCACCCGGTCAAATTCGACGGGAACCAGAAAATCAGGTCCCTCCAATCCGTCGCCCAATGGCGCATCCAAATCTGTTCGCGGAGCCGGGACGCCGCCTGCAAATGAGCCGATCAGGTCTGCCGGAGTTCCGGCCGCTACCTCAAGCGATTCTCCAAATGTGGGAGAGCCGCCCCGATCAGCGCCTCCTCCTCGCAGACCGACTCCGACTCCACCGGAAACTTCGACTATAGAAGCGTCTTCTGCCGGAAACGGAAATATTCCAATCGGCTCGCCAAATTCTGCGCCCGCGATGGGGACCGCCCCCTCGCCGCTCGTTTTACAATTTCAGGCCGCTATTGCTGACGGGAGGCTTCTGGAACCGAAGAATGCAAGCGCGTGGGATATCTATCAAAGATTGGCCGATGACCCGGCAACCAGACCCCGCGCCTTACAGCTAAAACCAAGGCTTGCCGAGGCGCTCACCGATTCGGGCCGCGCGATTGTGAGCGGCGATGTTCGAAGCGACAACGTTTCAGACAAGGTAGATGAATTCAAGCGCGCGGGCCAGATGTTTAGCCGTGCTCGCGCGCTGATGCCTGAGCTTTCTGACGTGGCGGCTCTTGAGAAAGTGAGCGCGGCCCAGGCATTGATTGCCCTGCAATTTTACGACGAAGCCGAAAGGGCGCTTGCACAGTTGCAGGGAACCCGGCTCGCCACAATCGAAAATTCTATGGGACTCATCTACAGCGGGCGGCTCGACTCCTTTCAGGCCGAACGAGCCTTCAAACGCGCTATCGAACTCGATCCCAAATGGGCGGCCCCGCATTACAATCTCGCCCTGCTCTATCGAAATCAGAGAGATGATGACGCCCTGGCCGAACTCGAGCAGGCGGCTTCGCTTGGCGCAGGCAATATCGCGATCCTGACCGCGCTTGGAGATGGCTATTTCAATCTTCAACAGTGGCAGAAGGCGGCAGATGTCTATCGAAAAGCCGTTGATATTGAACCTTCAAATGATACGCTGCATACCAAGCTTGGGCACGCGCTTTACAGTCAGGGTCTCAGAGACGAAGCCAACCAGGAATATCAAAAGGCTACACGGTTGCGCTCAAAGCAACCCTGAAAGAATCGGCCCTGCCATATCGGGCCGGAAAGGGTATACCGTTTATGGCAGAAGAAGAGGAACGAACCATACAGTTTATAATCGAACAACAGGCACAATTCGCAAACGAGATACAGGAAATAAAAGATATTCAAACCCGCCTCCAGAACCAGCTCGGAAAACTGACCGATGCCACACTGACACTTGTCAACATGGTAGGCAGAGTCATCGAGACGCAGGAGAAATCAGATGCGAGAGTCACCGAGCTTTCCGAAATCGTCTCGCGCACCGAAAAGAGATTGACCGAGAGCGAAGACCGGCTCAACACCTTTATTGACTTTGCCGAAAGCTTTATCAGCGGGCGCGACACCAGAGAGGAATCCTGATTCTTGAGGACTCCCCGGCGCAAGCGCACACATGAATCTGAGATTTGAGACTTGAGGTTAGAAATCTCTGACAGGTTCAGAAGACATCCTCCAGGGCCTTTCGAGCAGCAAAATACCCGCACATGCCATGAACACCCGCACCCGGCGGCGTTGATGATGAGCAAAGATATACTCCCTTTGCGGGGGTCGAATACGGATTGAGACTGATGAGCGGACGAGCCAGCAGTTGAGGGAAATCATTCGCCCCGCCGCTGATGTCTCCACCGATATAGTTGGCGTTGTGCCTCTCAAGTTGCTCAGGCGTAAGAACGCTTCTGGCAATTATCAGATCACGAAACCCCGGAGCAAAACGCTCGATCTGCGCCTCTATCCTCTCGGTCATATCAAAGGTTGAGCCGTTTGGAACGTGACAGTACGCCCAGAGAGTATGCTTGCCTTCGGGGGCGCGCGTCGTGTCAAAGAGGGTGTGTTGGGCTACAAGAACAAAGGGGCGTTCGGGGGGTTCGCCTCTCCAGACGCCTGCCTCGCTCGCGCATATTTCTTCAAGCGTCGGCCCAAGATGAACGGTCGCAGCCCGGCGACAGGCCTCAGCCTTCCACGGAATCGGGCCGGAGAGCGCGCAATCTATCTTGAAGACTCCGGGGCCGTAGCGAAAGCCTTCAAGCCGCCGCCTGTATCTGTGAGGGAGGCGATTCCCAGCTATTCGCAAAAACTGTCGCGGGGTCACATCAAAAAGGTAAGCGCGTGCCGGTGGAAGGTCCTCTATCGAATCTACCCGCCTGTCTGTCTCTATCTCTCCGCCAAGCGATTTCAGGATTGATTGCATGGCATCGGCGATCATCTGCGCGCCACCTCGCGGGAAGGGCCAGCCTACCGCGTGGCCGCTTGCGCCAAGGAGCATCCCGAAAGAAGCCGTCATAAAGTACTCAAGCGGGAGGATGGAATGGGCAGAAAGCCCCGCAAACAGCCCCCGAGCGTGATCTCCCGCAAATCTGCGTCTCGCAAGCGCCCACGCAGAATAAATCGCGTTCAACCCAAACTTGCCGAGTACAACCGGATGGCGAAACAGATGAGGCGGAGCAAGCAATTCCTCGGCAAGCGCGGTCCAGTGATCGGCCAGAGGCTGCATCAGTTTCCTGTACGAATGACTGTCCTCGCCAAGGATCTTTCCTGTCTCCTCAACAGACCTTTCCAGTACGGCAGCCGACCCGTCATCAAATGGATGCGCAAGCGGTGAGGGCGGATGAATCCACTCAACCCCGTGTTCTTCAAGCGGGAGCGTGGCGAAAAATGGCGACCCGACTGCAAGCGGGTGTATCGCCGAACAGATGTCGTGTGTGAACCCGGGCAGTGTCAACTCAGACGACCGCGTCCCTCCCCCGATTGTGCTTTCGGCTTCGATGACAAGCGTTGACTTCCCCGCTCTTGCAAGCGTGATAGCCGAGGCAAGTCCATTTGGCCCTGAACCGATTATCACAGCATCATAAGAAGAATTTTTCGATCTGGTTTCATCAGTCATGTTTTATTTGCCTTAGAGGACGGTTCAGCATTCTTGTGCATCGAGCCTGGCTCCAATTTATTCCCTCGCTTTACTTCTTCTTTTCTTCCGGCGTCGGGACAGCAAGATCAAGCAAGTAAATCTCATTCGCCATATCCTTGCTCCGATTCGAACCGAAAACGATTCTCTCATCAGAGATAAAAACGGGTGTGAATGTGCTCGACCCGAGGTAGGTCAATTGTTTGATTTCAGACGTGGTTGAGTCGTAGAGAAAAAGCTGTGTCCCGGTCCCCGTCGGCGATATAAAGACCACACGCCGCCCGTTTGGTGAAACAGCGGGCATCCTCTTTATCAGGTCGCCGTTCGGAAGTTCGGTCGCCTGTCTCGTTTTCAGATCAAAGATATAAACATCTTCCTCTTGTTCTGGCTCCTCCTGCCCTTCGATGACAATCGAGTTGCTAGAGGCAACGGGAATGAGCCTGTGAATCCTGGCAAATTTTCGTTCCGTCAGATCTTGCCGCGCCTTCCCATCAAATCCGTATTCCCAGAGCGAATGCCGCCCGCTGTCCTCGTCAATTTTGATCAGGTAGAGCCCCTTTGAATCCGATGTCAGCACGGGTTTGATCGTAGATGCTTCATCCTCGGTGAAGTATTCGGGCTTACCGCCGGCTGTCGGCATCGTGGCAATATGAAGTATGCCAAACGCTGCGTCGGGCAGAGGGCTTTCGTCTGTAGTGTAATACAATCGCTTGCCGTCGGGGGAAAATACCGGCTCCTTATCGCTGAAGTTATTCCTCGTCATCTGGGAAGGTCTCCCACCCTTTACCCCCAAAGTATAGAGCTCTGAAAAGCTCGCCGATTCGCCGAATCCGGCAAACGCAATCGTTGAACCGTCGGGCGACCAGGCCGCGTCTGATACGCCCCAGCGCAGGTCCGTAAGCGGCGGGCGAATGGAAAAATCGGTCAGGTCCATCACATAAAGGTTCGGAGCGTGCTCGGGTTTTTGCGCGAGTAAAAGCATGGATTTCCCGTCGGGAGAGACAGCCCCCAGACTGTAAAGTCCCATGCCCTGTGTCAGTTTTTCGATCTTGTAGGGCTCGACTACCTTCTTTTTGTCGGGGGAATCCGGGATCATTTTCAAACCTGAACTTGCCGAATGGCTTGTAAGACACAACAGAATTACGGCGCAGATTGAGATAATCATATTTCTATGACGCTTCATTTCGGAAAAACCTCTGAAAGTGATTTTGAGTAACTGAGTATATGCACGGCACAGCGAATTGATCCTAACACGCACGGGGGTTTTCATAAAGCAATCAGTGGGTTCCTGCGACCTCCAAATATCAATCTGAGAATTGAATGATCCTGCAATAAAACCTTTCCCTCGAATCTTTCTTTAACTCGGTATGGAAACAAATCCAAATCATGTGTATCCTTATCATTTTAGTTGGGTAGGGGCTTTTGCTTTGATTTATTTCCGAGCGAACCGGGTGCTTGAAGCAACCCCATAAATGTTTCTGTAAACTAATTGCTTCACTTTCTGGCCCGGGCCGAAGTGAAGCAATGTGCACAACCCCGGTCGGAATATTTTATCCAAAGAGGCATGATTTCGGATGAGCCGTTTAATGCTGGTTTACCTCTCGGGGTCCGAGAAGGGTAAGACAAGAATATATACACAAGATCACGTGACGGTCGGCACATCGGACGATAGCGACTTTAAGCTTGTCCCCGAAGAAGGCGCTCTTATGCCCGAAGGCGTCCTCGCCGACATATACAACGAAGAAGGAAACTACCATCTTGGTCGTCGCGAAGAGAATCCCGAACTCGAAATCACCGTAAACGGAGAGGTTTACAGCGACGACTATAATGCCGCCGGGTTTCCCTTGCGTGACGGCGATACGCTGCATTTCGGACACGGCCTGTCGAGCGCAAGTGTGCTTTTTCAGGTGATGCCTGAAAATTTCTCGGCTGCAAGCCTGGTCCGCCGTAATCGCGAGGTACAGGCAGTAGCGGCCCCGCCGGTCCACCCTCTGACGGCCACCCTCTTCGTCAAGGAACTTACCGCAAGCCTCTGGGCTGAAATCCCCAGAAAAGCCCGATTGATCGGACTCGCCACGGTTGGCTTGTTTGCCGTCGCCATACTCGGCATTATCTATTTTAACTTCCTCTTTCTTCACCGCAATTCCCAGGAAATTGAACGCTTGAGAATGGCAAACGATGTCAGTCAGACCAGGCTCGAACAGGATCAGGAGGTCATCAAGAAACAGGAGAAGGAGATAGAACGGCTCAGAGTAGTTGCCGACCAAAATCGCCTGTTTACGCAGAAGATCGCCGAACGCTACAGTCCCGGCGTCTGTCTTATCGTCGGCAGCTACAGTTTCGTCGAAAAAGGAACGGGGCGCGTCTTAAGGTATGAAACCGCAGATGATGCCAACGACACCCCCGTAGATCGAAGCGGCCACCTTCTCGCCTCTGTCGATGGAGTCGGCCCTCCTGTCCAGATCGATTACACGGGGACAGGTTTTCTGGTCGAGGGCGGTATCATCGTGACAAACAAACACGTGGTTCAGCCCTGGATAGGCGATCAGACCGCCCAGATAATTCTTCAACAGGGTGGAGGATTCCGTCCGAGACGAGATTCCCTTTCGGCCTTCTTCCCTTCCATTCAAAACCCGTTTGAGTTGAAAGTTCTCGACACCTCCGACCGTTATGATGTCGCGCTGTGCAATTTCGAACAGGGAGACGCCGCGCTGCCCGTCCTCCCGATAAGCACCGAAGACCCGCGCTCGCTCATAGGAGGCCCCGTCGTACTCCTAGGGTTTCCAACCGGGGTTGACGGCCTGCTCCAGCGAATAGATGAGCCCGAGCGCCGCGACATCCTCAAACAACACGGTCAGTCTGTCGAAGATGTGGCCGAAGGACTGGCCGAGCGCGGACTGATAAGACCCCTTACGACAACCGGCACTATCGGCGATGTGTTGCCCGGACGCATTACTCATAGCGCGCAGACGACTGAGGGCGGTTCGGGGAGTCCTATGTTTGATAGCGAAGAGAGGGTGATCGCAATAAATTCTGCCATACTGGTAGTGGCTGACGGCTCTCAAAGCTTTGGAGGGTCCAATTTCGGTGTGCCTATACGTGTTGCGTCCGAAATGCTGCTTGCCCATCAAAATGGGACAAACACAAAACCCTGAATAGATGTTCGACTGGTATTAGTTGGGTGGAGGCCACAAAACCCGGCCTCCCTCCCGACACCTCGGAGCCTCTTATCCTTCACATGCGATGGCTGTTGCCGGCAATCTCGACTCCATTAAAATTGAGCAGTTCATCCTCTTTGCTCGGCGGGGGGACTACCTCAAAGACTATGTTATCGAATTTCCCCTGCCCCCTGTAAAAGGATGATTTGTAGCCGCGTCCGTTTGTGAACTCAACGCAGCGGACCCCCCATTTGCCCGGCGCGGCATTGTCGGGGATCGGGACGGGAACTTCAAAACTGTTTTGAGAAAAGCTCTCTTGAACAGACACTTCGGCCTCCCCCATCGCAACCTTCAATTTGTTAGTGCTCGCATTGCTAAACTGAAAACACTCGATCAGAATCTTCTTTATCCCCGCCGGATCATAAGCGCGAATCCGAAGCACTAAATTTTCGCCCGTCGTAACCTGTATTTCCGTGGCCTGCTCTCCATGAATGCTAAAAGCCATTAATTTTCACCTCTTGGTTATGAAAGATCAGGTGAGGTTTGATTATAGTTTACTTGGGGTGGAACAACAGCCCGGCTGTTCATCCAGCTCTCTTATGGCGACGATCATACTCAGCCTCATTCAATACGTCAAGAGTTATATCAGGTAAATGTAAATAAAGATGTCGCACAGCAGGGTCATTCAGTTTTTGAATTGCGGGCAACATGCGTCAGGCGGGTTGCCAGGTTAAATTGAATGCAAGACGAATTGAACAAATCCGCGTAGATCCGCCCGATCCGCGTTATCCGCGGCCTATTTCTACTCACCCTACTTTGGAGTTTCGTTTGTACCAATCTTGTGCATTTCAATTTAGCGACCAACAATTTCTCGCCAGGATGCAATGTCAAAAACTACGCAAAGATTCAACAAAAACCAATCAGAGGTCTAAATGGCTGTGGTCGCCCGAGGGTGCTCGGTTTACCTTTGCCCGTAGGGATGATCTTTCCCTTCAAGCGCCTCTTTGTAGGCCCCGTTCGAGATGTTATCGCCCATTGCCAGGGCCTTTGAGTACTCGGCGACGGCATCAGACCTGAATTCCTGAAAATCCAGAATGCGTCCCTTTAATACGTGGCTCCACTGGACAAGCCATCTCTCCGAATCCCCGTTTGCGTGCTCTATAACCTTGTCAAACATCTCGAGCGCCTTCTTCAGACGGTCATACTGCGCCTGTATCTTATCGTCCTCGTCGGCTTTTGGATCGGCTTCGGCACGGCTCGGGGTTTGACTGATTATTTGCGCCAACCCGTATAATGCTCTGGCATTCCCCGGGTCGCTCACAAGCACTTCTTCAAGCACCGGCCTTGCTTCTTCAAATCGCCGGTTGCGTATCAGATCATCCGAAAGCAGGATTTTAGCCGCGACCGTACTCGCGCCCGGCTCTGCGGCGCTGGTGGCATTGCTCGATGATTTCGGACCGGCTGCGGCGCGGCTGGCTGTCACCCGAGCCACGACAGGCTCAAAATCTCTGGGTCTCGTAGCCTCGCGATCAAACTTTATGCCCTTCATCATCTCATCGAAAAAGTCTTCGATGTTTATACCTACCTGTTCGAGCCCCTGTAAGGATTCGTAAAAGTGAAAGACCAGCGCTGCGCCACGCAAATATGCCTGCGCCAGATCGAAGACGGCATCCTCTTCGGTATATGAGGCTTTATTCTCTGATGCAAGGATACGGCGCATCCGGGCCTCGGACGCCTGCGCGAGCGATTCCCGCACAACAAGATAGACGCTTGCTTCATATTCCTTTTGAGCGGTTGGTATCTTACCGACAAGCGCGCTTATCTGATCCTTATATTCGAGCGAGGTCTTCAAATGCCGCTCGACAAGCGGATCTATGACAAATCGAATCATCGCCTGCCGGATGCCATCCATATTCGGTGTGCGCGAAGGGCCTATAAGGATGATATAGTCGTCACCCGTCCGCCGCACGAGGATGTCATCCTTTTGATTTAGCAGGTCGCCTCGCACGAAAGACGTATCAACGCCCGCAAGCGGGTCAGGAATGATAAAGACCTGACGGGTGCGCGAACGCTCTATAGCCTTTGGTTTCGGCTTGGACTTCTTTGAAGTCGCGGTATCGGGTCTTACGAGGAAAGGCCGCATATTTATGATCGTGTCCGGTACCGTATGGAAATAATTTAGCGCCTGGTAAATAAGCTCGCCTACCGGTCTGCGGTACGCTGTAGCGTATTCAGTCCCTATGCCCAAATATTTCGGCGCAAGCTCTCGAAGCCCGCCCTTGAGATAAAACTCTCTCACGAGCGGGACGAAATCTATAAGCGGTTTTAAATCTGGAGGCGCGGAGGCGGCTACGCTGTCCGTGATAGTAAAGGCAGGCGGCTGAGTCATCAACAGGCTTAAAGCCGAATATCGCCCCGCGTCTATAACCTCATCGAATTCGGGGCGTCTGTGCGACTGATAGAATGCGGCAAGCTTCTGTTTGATTGCCGGGTCAAGACTTGCCAGGTCCTTTCTCAATTCTGCCCGCGCGGGAGTAAGCGCCAGCCCCCCCGGCTCCGTATCGAAACCCGCAATGTTTACAGCCGCCATAACGACGAAGGTCCGCACATCCGGGTCTAATCGGACATTTAGTTCAGAGGGGGATACAAATCCCCGACCGGTTTGAATCGATGGATTTGGTAACGTTTGCTCTTTCCCCTGCTCTGCCTGTTGGCCAGAGGCGAAAGTCGCAAATGATAGACTGAGAAGCAAAGATACTACTGATTTGAACATATTGAGAATAAAGATAGCTGCCTTTTGGAAATCCGGTCAACCCCTAACAAATATGGCAAAAATCTGAGAAAGCCACGGAGGCACTGAGACACAGAAAAAAGCATATAAAGACTCTGTGTCTTTGTGTCTCTGCGGCCAATTTCTCCGATCAGAGCTTCTCAGAGACCGACTTTGCCTGCATAAACAGGAGCAGATAATCTCTGCCGCCCGCCTTTGAATCGGTCCCCGACATGTTGAAGCCCCCAAAAGGATGGACATCAACATAGGCTCCCGTACATTTGCGGTTCAGGTAAAGATTGCCTACGTGAAAATCGTGGCGTGCGCGTTCCAATCGCTCGCGTTCCCTTGAATAGAGCGCGCCGGTCAAACCAAACTGGGTATTGTTGGCTATTTCAAGAGCCGATTCAAAGTCCTTTGCGCGGAACGTGGCAAGCACCGGGCCGAAAATCTCTTCCTGCGAGATTCGAGCCATCGGGTCAACCCCGCCGATGACCGTAGGCTTTATAAACCAACCTTTATCATCAAGCGGGCCGCCGCCTGCCAGCACCTCGCCTTCGCCTTTCCCGACCTCGATGTAATTCATTATTGATTCATAGGCGCTCTTGCTTGAAACCGGCCCCATCCAGTTTTCCTGCTCTTTTGTCGGGCCTACCTTTATCTTTGACGCTCGCTCGGCCACCCGGTTTACGACCTCGTCATAGACATCCTCAACAACCACCATCCGCGAACAGGCCGAGCATTTCTGGCCTGAGAAACCAAAGGCGGATGCCACTGCTCCGTCAACAGCTTCATCCAGATTGGCGGTCTCATCTACGATAATGGTATCTTTCCCACCCATCTCGGCTACGACCCGCTTTATCCAAAGTTGGCCTTCGGCGGTCTTGGCCGCGAGTTCGTTGATATGCAGCCCGACCTCTCGCGAGCCTGTGAAGGCGATAAATCGTGTGCGGGGATTTCCGACCAGATAATCGCCGATGCGGCTGCCGCTGCCGGGGACGAAATTTACAACGCCGGGCGGCAGCGAGGCCTCTTCAAGCAACTCGACAAATCTGGCGGCGATTACAGGGCTGTCGCTCGAAGGCTTCAGGACTACGGTATTTCCCGTAACTACCGAAGCCAGAGTCATCCCCGCCATGATCGCAAGCGGGAAGTTCCACGGCGGTATGACGAGACCGACACCGAGCGGGATATAGTAGAGTTCGTTCTGTTCGCCGGGAAACGGCGTCAGGGGGTGCTCGTGGCTGTACCTGATCATCTCTCGCGCATAGAAATCGGCAAAGTCAATCGCTTCGGCGACATCGGCATCGGCCTCTGCCCAGGACTTTCCGACTTCGAGAACCATCAGAGCGGAAAATTCAGCCTTCCGCTTTCTGAGCAACGCCGCTACTTTCAGCAGATACCGCGCGCGCACTTCGGGCTGAACCCGCTTCCAATCCTGAAAAGCCTTTGTGGCTTCATCGAGCGCCTTGTCGGCAAGCTCGGTCGTCGCCTTGTGGACGAGGCCGACAACCTCCTTGTGATTGGACGGGTTTGGTGAGTTTAGAAAATCGCCGGTTGTGTACCGCTTTCCACCGATGATAATCGGGTACTCCTGACCAAAACGGGATTCAACATTCGAGAGTGCTTCGCGCAACTCGGCCGCATTGCGCTCATCGGTGAAATCGGTCAACGGCTCGTTCTTAAAGGGAGGCAGCATATTGTGTTCCTTTCGATAAAAATTCGCTCTCAGAGCGACTAAACAACTTATCAATGCAGACGACGCCGAGTCAACCGCCACCGGCCTTTCGACCCCGCCCATGCGTGAACGAACAGCGCCGTTCAGTTTTCAGGATGTAGATTAGGAAGATGGGAATAGGCCACTGTGTCATCCGTGGTCTATTTCAACATACCTTACTTTGAGATTTCGTTTCCACCAATCTTGGACATCCCGATTTAGATAATCTGTCACGGGTTTAAGACAAGTTGAAATGGAAAACACCGTTTGCCATTTGCTATAGTGGAAAGGGGCCGCTTCAGCAGACGGCCCCCGCAAAAAGTCCGGCGAATAAGAATCAGGAGAATCCAAAGGTGTTGAACTCGACAAAATACTGGTTCAGGCGGCTCGCGTCGCTCTTCGTTTTAGTAATATTGCTCGCCTCTTCCACCACAAATGGAGCGACGAGTTCGCCCCGGCTCGCGCCCGCCCACACTGAAACAGGCACAGGTTCCGAGACGCTTTCTCGAAAGGATCGGATTGACCTGTTTGAGGAAGTCTGGCAACTGGTCAATGACAGGTATTACGACACTTCCTTTAACGGCATAGACTGGCGAGGAGTCCGCGACCGATATCAGCCGATGCTTGAAAAGGCCGGAGATGAAGAGCAGTTCTATTCGCTTCTAAAGAAGATGGTCGGCGAGCTTCACGACGCGCATACGCGTTTCCATACTCCTCGTGAGCGAAAGGAACGAGAGCGACTGCAAACCGTAAGCACGGGCATTTCCATCGGAAATGTAGAGGGCCAGAATGTAATCATAGGCATCGATCCGGCTTCGGATGCCTCGACATCGGGGATAGAGATTGGAATGGTCGTTCGCACCATCGACGGGAAACCAATAGGCGAGCGTCTGAGGGAGGCACAGACCCAGATCGGAGATTCTTCATCGGAGCGAGCCGTAAAACTGAGGCTCTACAGAAAGATCATTGACGGAGAGCCGGGCACTACATTTCGCGTCGGATTGGCGCGAGCGGATGGGAGCGAATTTGAAGTCGAAATCATGAGGCGCACAGTTTCCGACCAGCCCCGAGTCTTTTATAAGCGGCTGGAATCAGGGTACGGATACATAAGGCTTACGCTTTGGAAATCACCTATTCATAAAGAATTTAAAAACGCGATCCAGCAGTTAAAGGACACTCCCGGCATCATACTCGATTTGCGCGGCAATCCCGGCGGCGAGGTTAACGAAGTCCTCAAGATAGCAGGCTACTTCCTGCCTGAAAAGACTCCATTCGGCAGATTCTACACTCGAGCGGGTAAGTTGCTGGATCTCTACACGGGCCACGACGAAGATGATATTTATAAAGGTTCGGTGGCTGTGTTGATAAACGAAGGATCGGGCAGCGGCTCCGAGATGTTTTCGGGCGTGATGCAGGAAGGCGGGCGAGCCTTGATCATAGGCCGCCAGAGTTGTGGATGCCTTCTCGGCATAGCGAAATACAGAAAGGTAAAAGGCGGCGGCGAGCTTGCCATAAGCGAACTCGGATATATTTCGCCCGGCGGCAAGAAGCTGGAAGGAGCGGGGGTTATACCGGATGGCCCCGTCGCGCTTACCCTTTCGGATTTGCGGCATCAGCACGACCGCGCTGTCGAAGAGGCTGAGAATCAATTGAGGTCTACTATCAAGAGCGCGACAAACTCACACTGATTTTGTGATCCGGGTCGTCAACGTTGATGACCCGGATCATATTAACGCTTCGCCTTCGATAGACTCACCAGATTTGCAATCAACCTGTACGCGCCCGGAACGCCTGCGGGCAACTGGCGAAACCATCCGTACGCTGTGTAAACATAAAGCCCCTTTCCGTACTCGGCTATCAATTCCCCGCCTTCCTCGCCTTCTTCGCCCGCGTCGTGGCTCGACATAAGCGGTTTATAATGCGAATCCCACTTCCTCATAAAGTACGCCCCTCGCTCCTGAACCCAGCCGTCAAAATCTCTGGCGGTTATCCTATTCGGGAAATTGAAGCGCGGATGGTCGGGCGCGAGAATCGAGACATCGGCAAGCTCATCGGTCACACGGTCAGGAGATTGCGCCATCTCTAGGGGAAAAGGCGCGAAATTCCCTCTCGCGTATTCCCATTTGTTATACTGCACGATCATTGTGCCGCCTTGCTTTACATAGTCGAGTAATCGCTGGTTGTTGGCTATCAGATCGGGCCTGACCTCATAGGCCCGAATGCCCGTAACTATGCAATCGAATCGGGAGAGATCTCCCGAAGCAAGATCACGTTCGGCAAGTGATTCTACGTTTACGCCGAGGCGTTTCAGGGCCCCCGCAAAATCATCACCCGCGCCTTCGATATAGCCTACCTTGATGCCGGGCGCGACCTTTACATCTATGACTTCCGCCGTGGCTGCGGAGTCTTTATAAATGAATCGCGGCTCGATGTGTGAATATGCGGCCACCTCGTATCCTTCGCTGTAGCGCCTGCCGCCCAGCGTGGCAATCGCCTGCACTTTATATTCGCCCGCGACAGCGCCTGCCGGAACCTGTATCTTGAATGTAAAGCTTGCTCTTTCATCCTCTCGTTTTAGATCGAATCCGATTTGCTCGGGTGCCGCTTTCCACGAGGGTGGAAGGTTGAGCGATAGAGAACCGTTTGCCCCGCCCTTTTCGTTATTAGTCAAAAATACCGTCACTTCTCGTTCGGTTGCATTGGAAGAGATGGGGCTGATTATTATCCCCGGTGATAAGGCTACTGATACGGCGGGCGCGATTTTTATATTGTGCCTTATCTCACCCTGCGCCTTGTCAGCGTAACGATACTGGGCCGGTTGGAAGATTGCCGCCTTCTGCCCTTCGATTTCGTAAGTCACAATCGCGCCGACCGGGACCGGCCAGTACGGCTCAATTCCTCCCATTCCTTCATCGGTTGAAAACATATCCCCCTGTCGCTTGTTCTTCAGCCAGTAAGGCTCGGTAAAACCTGCATCCGAGTTGACCGCGATCTCATAATCGGTTTGCGAGATGATCTGGTTCTCGGCCTCTGTCGTAGTCTGCTTGCCTTCCTTTGCCGATATTCCCGGCAACAGGTGAATCGAAACCGCAGTGGGCTTCAGAGCCGCATAGCTCGAAACATGTAAGGCAACTGACTGGCCCGGAGTTACGACCTCATCATCTGCGAGGCAATCTACTACCACGTCTTCGGCCTTAAGCAGCGCGTCTTCGAAATCCTGTTCCTTCTGCATCAGCAGAAAGTCGGTTTCTGCCATCGCCGCCGCATCGGGCTTGAGGGAGGCAAGGAGGGCTCGCGCTTCTCGAATCTTTCCAAGCCCCTGCGCAATAGTTGCGCTGAGCGTCGAAGGTGAGAAAGGTCTATACTCTTTCTGCGCCCTCTCGGCGGCCTTTTGAGCTTCGGATAGCAGGGGGCGCAACCTCTCGCCCGGCTTGCCCGCGTAATCGGCGATCCCCGTGATTGTCGTGTCAATGCCTGCGAAGATGTCGTCTTCTTTCGACTCGGTGCCCGCGCCCCCGTCAACGAGTTTTAGCCTTGAATATTGCGGCCCTCGCCGCTGAATCGTTCCCATATCCTGCGAGCGATGCTGACTGCGGCCCTGCATCGCGATTTCGTAATAGCTGCGGCCAAGAAGCGGATCGAACTGGCCGGTGTTTATAGACACCGTAACCGGGTCATTCTCTTGTTTTTCGCCCATCTCGGCTCGGCCCGGAACCCTTATATAAAACTTCTTCGCCTTCCAGGGTTGCAGCCCGGCCCTTATCTGTTCGGGATAACGCGAAGGGTCGGCGGCTGCCGTATAGGCCTCTCTTGTCAGAAATCCCGCCGCCTGATGATGGCCGTGGCCGTCACGTGGTGTCCCTGACCAGGATGACACGATGACAAACGGGCGGAAATAACGTATCACCTTCACCATGTCGCCGAGCACTTTGTCGCGGTCCCATTTCGAAAGCGCCTCGTCCCGCGATTTGCTGAATCCAAAATCATAGGCTCTTGTAAAAAACTGTGTAGCACCGTCAAGTCTGCGAGCCGCAAGAAGCTCTTCGGTGCGAATCACGCCCAGCGCCTCGCCAAGCTCGGGACCTATAAGGTTCTGGCCCCCATCGCCCCGCGTAAGCGAAAGGTATGCGGTGCGCACCTGCCTGCCTCGCGCAAGATAGGCGAGCAATCCGCTGTCCTCATCATCAGGGTGCGCGCCCGTGTGAAGCACGCTTGCCACTACTCCCAGCCTCTTTATCGCCTCCCCCAAACCGGCCGCGCCGTGTTCGCCGGGATTGGCCTGGCGTGCGACATAACTGGTTAGCCCGTCCGCAAGCTGTGCGGTCAGAGTCTCTGACTGAGCGGCAAGCGAAACGAGCGAGAGGTTTATTGATACGATTGAGATTAATGCGAGGGTGAAGATTTTTCTTATCGCGCGATTCATAGACACTTTCGGCCTCCCTGTCTGGAATCGAGGATCATTAACTCCTCAAAGTTCAGTTTTGGTGAAGCGCAAGGCTGTAACCAATAACGATTATAACAATCATTGTTGTTCCACAAAGCCGTTTGAGCGCCGAACTCGCCCGCGTTGACTTGTGACAGGTCTGACCAATAGAATAAACGCACCCAAAAGGCAGGCTATTTTTCAGGAGGTGAGAATGCCCGAATTGTTTGAAGACAAGATCGACGAGCCGATCAGGTTCCGGGGCGGCTGGAAGGGATTATATATCTTTGTTCTGATCTATGCCGCGCTTCAAATCCTTCTGCTTTATCTGTTCACACTCGCTTTCAATCATTCCTGATGCAAATAATCGATTGGATAATCTTTGTCCTCTACCTCGGAGGCACCATAACGCTGGGGCTTTACAAGAGCCGCAAGAGCAATGACATTGACGCCTACTTTCTCGGGAATCGCTCGATTCCGTGGTGGGCCGTAGGGCTCTCTGTGATGGCCACACAGGCAAGCGCCATCACATACATCGGCACTACCGGGCAGGCCTTTAACGACGGGATGCGTTTTATTCAAATCTATCTGCCTCTGCCTATCGTCGTTGTGATTCTTTGCGTCAGCTTCGTCCCCTTCTTTTATAAGGCGAGGGTCTACACGGCCTACGAATATCTTGAAAGGAGATTCGACGCAAAGACCAGATCGCTGACAAGCTTTCTCTTCCAATGCTCGCGCGGACTCAGCGTAGGCATAATACTCTACGCGCCATCGGTCGTGCTCTCTGCGATACTCGGATGGGATGAACGGTCTACGATCTTTTTGATGGGGCTGACCACGCTCCTCTATACGACAATCGGAGGCGTGCGGGCCGTGGTCTGGACCGACACTCTGCAAATGATGTTGATGTTTTTGGGCCTTTTTGCGGGGCTTTATCTGGTCATTTCAAGAATACCTTCGGATGTCAGTCTTTCTGACGCGGTCTATCTGGGCGGACTTACAAATCACTGGAACGCGGTCAACCTGTCGGTCGATCTCGAAGACAAATACACATTGCTTTCGGGATTGCTTGGCGGCTTCTTTCTCATGCTTTCGTATTTTGGTGCGGACCAGAGCCAGGTGCAGCGTTATATAACCGCCCGGTCGTTAAAAGAGAGCCGGATGTCGCTGATTATGACCGGATTGTTGAAAGTCCCTATGCAATTCCTTATCCTCGCAACAGGCGTCTTTCTGTTGATCTTTTACCAGTTTGAAAAGCCGCCCGTTTACTTCAACCCGGCAGAGGTAAGTCAAATAGAGGCCAGCCCCGCAGGCGACCAGTTCCGTCAGACCGAACAGGATTTCGGGGCTGCCTTTGAGCGCCGCAAACAGTTGACCTATGAATTGTTCGAAGCCCGGCGCAACGGCGATAAATCCCGCGAAGCCGCTATCCTCAGTCAGTATCAGGAGACGAATAAGCTCGTCAAAGCCGCTCGCACAAAGGGCGCGGAGCTTATCCGCAACGTCACGGGCACTCCAAGCAGCGATGTCAATTATGTCTATCCGACCTTTCTTTTGAACTACGTTCCCGTTGGACTCTTGGGGCTGATGATCTCCGTCATATTCGCGGCGGCGATGTCTTCGATCTCAGCCGAAATCGCCGCGCTTTCAAGCGCTTCGATGATCGACTTCTATAAACGCTATCTGAAACCAGAAGCCAACGACCGCCATTACCTGCGCGCCGGGCAGATGTTTACGCTCTTCTGGGGAGTCTTTGCGACATTCGCGGCTACGTATGTGGGGAGGCGCGGGACTTCGCTGGTCGAGACAGTCAACACCGTGGGCTCATATTTCTACGGGCCGATTCTTGGCGTTTTCCTTCTTGGCTTCTTCGTTCGGAGGGCGAATGCCACGGGGGCATTCCTTGGAGTCATACTGGGGATGGCAACCGTGATCTACATAAGCGTATCTACAGATATCTCGTGGCTCTATTACAACGTCGCGGGGCCTGCTGTCGTGCTCGCGGTCGGAATCCTTGTCAGTTACATCTTCCCTTCCAGACCCGGGCCAGAGACCGAGACGAAGAATGAATGAACCCTTAAATCAATAAACCCGATTATGGATTATTGCGCCGTTGCCGTCTGGTCTGAGTAGGCTGTATCGGGTTGGTCTGGGGCAAGGTTGCCGAGCGTTGCAGTTCCAGCACCTTTGGAACGTAGATGAACACCCACTCTTCATAATTATTCAATCCCTTGTAGGAACGAATCGACTTTCCTTTCATCTTGGTGGCAACGCCGACTATCGGCAAATTCGTATTGTTTTTCGAAAACTTTCCGTCTTCAAAAAAGTGAGCGAAAGGGTCTCTTGCCTTCTCTTCGGCGTCTCCTAAGACTCGCTGACCCTGATTTGAGACGTTCCCGGTGCTGCCGGGATTCGTGATTCCCGGGTTAGTCCCTACATTCCCATCGGTTCCATCGGTGTTATCATCCGTATCGTCACTATCGTCCGAGTCTTGCTGATTGCCGCCTGATACCGAACCACTCGGCTGCGTTGGCTGAATAACCTGACCACCGGGAGGATTTGAATCTGATCCTGTTGCTGGTTTTATTACTTTAAGCGGGGCGGGTGGCCCGGCCAGTAACATATATGACTGCGGAATTACCGTGTCGGGCTGAGTTGAATATACTTGCAACGCATTGGCAATCCTCGGGTCCCGGAGCCGCACAGGTTCCCACTCTTCGCTGGTCAAGGCATCAATCATCGCGGAGGCCCGCACAAACTTTTTATCGACTACGCCTACCGTAACCCCGTCCCGGAGTTTCTTCAGATCCAGCAGATAACCGTAGGGTGGCGGTTGCTGGATGGTCAAAGGTACGAGGGTGCCGTTGCCGTAATAGCGGGCTATACCTTCTGCCATCTGTTCGCCCCGATAGATCATTTCGGCTTCCTTGTCGCGTCGGACCTGAAATGCAACGTTTGGGGCAACCGACGAGACCAGAACAATACTGAGGATCGAAAGCGCAAGAATCATGCCGAGCAAGGCCCAGCCGCGCTCGTCTTCATAAACGTTTCCTGGATGTCGGTCCTTCTGGAAGGCAGATTCTTTTTGCAACACAACTTTCATAATAGATACTCTATCAGAACTTATCCGGCAGCGTGAGTCTTCTCTTTATTTCATACTGTGTTTGAGTCAATTCTACGGCCGTATCGCTTATCGCATCAATCCGCCAGACGCCCTGAACTGTCCCGCCTACTCCGGCCCTTACCACCTCTTTACTGCTGGTTATTTCAAAGACGCCGAGCGGGCCGATCCTCCCGATGTACTTGAATCCCGGTTCAGGCGGCGGCTGCACGATAAAAGGGATCGTGTTCGAGTAAAGCTTTGCAGGCTCGCTTTGAGACTTTACCTCTACGGTCATGTTGCGAGGAGACGAATAATCCTGCGGCGCTAAATCCGTAGACAGCATCGTATCATTGACCCGTTTTGTCGGACGCGGGCGGCCTTCGATTATGATCTGGGCATCGGGCGGAAAGCCTACGCCTCTGACGGCCACCGTGAGCGGGCGCGGGGTACTGGCAATGGCGCTCTGTGGCTGAATCAACTGCAAGGTAATCGGCGGCGGCGGCGGTGGCGGTGGCGCAGGCTCGGGAGGCGGCACCCAGTTGGCAAAGATATTTCCCCGCTCGCTTACTTTTGCGCTCCCTGTCGAAGATGTAAGCACGGCCAGGTTTAGTGGAGACGTATCGGCGAGCCGTTGCTGAAACAATGCCTCTTCATCAACAGGAGCGCGTCCCGACGCAAGCGGTTGTTTTGCAGTCGGAACATTTGGCTGCGCTTGAGGCGTGGGACTCGCATTTTGCGCAGCCTTGTTGCTTCTGGGAGTGGGCTTGGTAAAAAACATCTCATAAATGAATACTATGCCCATCAGCGAAAACAGGACAACAACAGCAATCTTTTTCTTTTTGTCGGCCGAAGCGCTACTTTTTGACATCCCCATACTCTCTTGAATAACTCAAACGGAAAATTGCTTATCAGGGCTGAAAATATGCTAAAAGATCTATCGAAAGCGACAGCCCCGAAGCTTGAGATGAAACTCGCCGCCCCCCGCCGCTTGAGGAAGCTCTTTCTTGAATGCTCGTGAGCGAGACCGAATGTATGACCATGAATTGCCCGCTGTGATCGAGCGCGTTTATAAACTCTCTGAGGTTTTGATACTCACCTGCAACCGTGAATCTCACAGAAAGCTTTGGATACACATCCAACATCTGCTCGATCTGTTTGCGGCTCGACTCTTTTTTCTTCTCCTGCTGACCCGGACGATCAAGCTTCATATCAACGCCGGAAATCAAATTGACATTACTCTTTTTGGAAAGCGAATTGATCTCATCAATGATCGCGATCCTGCCTTGAGCAAGCGGTTTTAAATGTCTGGTCTCAAACTCTTCGAGAGTCTGCAATGCGTCTCTTGTCGTATCCGGCGCGCTCTGACCTTCGCCCCCTGTCTGGGTCTGGCTCTTTAGAATCTGAATCTGTTGCTCGGATGCCTGGGCCTGAAGGACGCGCAACTGCTCAAGGTCAGGTTTCAGCGAAGCGAAATAGTAAGTGACTACAAGGACAAAGAATAAAAGCACGGCCACGGCGACTATGATCTCACCGTTTGTGAGACCAAAAGGTCTCGGTTTGATCCCGGGCGCTCTAACCTCAAGGCGCGAAACACGATCACGAACCTGACTGCTCATTGTGCGCCTCCTCTCGAAGGTACATAGGTGAGCTGAAGAGTGAAAGGAACCTCGCCGCCTTCGGCCTGTGACTGCGTGGCTTGATCTATGATAAACAGGCCGTTTGATTTCTCAAGCTTATCCATCATCTCAGTCATCTCTGCAACGGACTGACCAGCCGCCTTGATCTCTACCCTCGCGGTGGCCCCTGAGCCCGCGTCATAGACTTCGCCCATCGCGATGTCGGTTATGTGCGCGTTCTTGGGGACATATCTCTCAATGTCGCCGAGCACCCTGTTCCAAGATAGTGATTTATCTTCGATCAATTGCCGGGCCGCAGCAAGCTCGTAGACTTGCTGCTCGGTCAGGACAATCTTTTGATTCTCCTGCTGACGGCGAGCCTCCTCCTGTCTGGCAGCTTCAGCCATCTCGGATGTGGATTTGATTTTATTCTTCACCTCGACAATCTGTGCGCTGACCCGCGATTTTTCGGCTGCTATCCATAGACCAAGCCAGAGGCTTATAAAGAAAATAGACAGCATCGCGATCCAGAACAACCTGTGATTGATAAAGGGCCGCCTCGATACATTTAAGTGTGTTCGCATCACCCTAAAGAATAACTGAGTTCTCGCCATAATCGCAATATTTAGTATTACTAACCTTTTTCTCGGGAACCCGTTCGGATTCATCCCAAGGTCAGGCCGGGGCCGTCTGTCCAGTGCCTTTTGTACGGTTCCTGTCCGGGCAACCCCTGTCGAGCGCAAACGCATCTCGAACAAGTAAGTTCCCTTTGTTTGAAGTACCGTTTTTGATGGATAAATCACGGTCAACAGGAAACAGATTGTCGCTCTGAGGGCTTTATGGCGAATGATTTAGTAGAGGCTTTTGTGCTGAAAAATGTGGAATCGGGGGTTAAGGCGAGCCATAGCCCCCTGCTCTATTGTCCCGCCTGCGCGGGCGAGTACCCCCTGACATTCGAGCTTTGTCCCGCTGATGGAATCCGGCTTACAGATCGAAAGCCAATCTCTAAATTGCGGAACAGAGCGGGCTCGATTCCCTCCCCCGCCAAAGAGCAAATTTCAGAACCCGTCCCGGAGGTTTTGACAGAGGAAAAGGAACTTCTCGAACCCCCTGAGGAATTCATTCAAGAGACTCCGGTTGATGAGGAGTTTTCCCCGCCAGCAGAGAGCAATGTTCGGGGTTATGAGGTTGTGGATGAAACGCTTGAGCCACCGTTCCCCGAAGAATCGATTGAAGAAACGAGACCTGACAGCCTTCGCATAGCCGCATTTTTGATCTTGATCGGGTTAATTGTCTTCGGGTTGATTGCGGTCTACACGCTGTTTGTGGGTGTAAGACGCAATCCCACACCTCAACCGGCTGGAGTGACCGGCAAAATTGAGGAGCCGGAGACCGTGTCGCCTCTCATAACGACTCCTGAGGAGGCCAGGGATTTCGTAGAGGAAGAGACAGCCACCGCAGATTCAAAAGACTCAAACCAGCAGGGTCAGATAGCACAGACGCAGGAGCCTGCCGAAACCAGGCCATCACAGGTCGAATCCTCGGTTTCAAAGCTCGCCGGTAAAGAGCAGAGGTCGGCACAGATGCCGGGCAATGTCGGGGCGGAGGATAAAACGCACTCTCCCCAGACCCAGCCGAGAAGGGTGATAGATGTCTCTGCCCCTGTGCCTTCCGAGGCTACCGATGGTCGAGTGTGGGCTGATCTGATCAGGGTAAGACCCAGACAATCCTCCTCAGGTTACAGATACGACCTGACGTTCAATCTGCGTGAACGAGCAGGCCGCGCATTGCGATGGGACCGGCTGACGATCTCGGCCCTTTCGGCAAGCGGCGAGCGCCACAATCAGGCTTTAGGCTTCCCCTATTTTCTTGGAGCGGGAGGGATGCTTACATTCACGGTCAGTCTCGAAATGCCGGGAGCAAGAGAAAGCGACTGGCGTGGCAGAGTCGTCTGCATCGCTTCGGGCGAAGACACTACCGGCAAGCGAGTCCGCGCTTCATTCGGAGCCACGGTAGCTCCCTGGTAATCTCCCAACTACAGAAAAGCATTTTATAAACCGGCAGAAGATCAGACATATCTGTTTCATAACTGGTCTTCTGCCGGTACCCGTGTGCTGGCTATTGGAAATGCAAATCAGTATAGTTCATCTCTTGATACAAAACGTAAAAGGGAGAGTGAAATGGGAGAGAACCGTCATACAAACAGGCTGATCAACGAAACAAGCCCGTATCTATTGCAGCACGCGCACAACCCTGTGGACTGGTATCCGTGGGGGCCGGAAGCGCTTGAAACCGCCGTAGGCGAGGATAAGCCAATTCTGCTTTCAATCGGGTACTCCGCCTGTCACTGGTGCCACGTCATGGAGCACGAATCATTTGAAGACGAAGAGATAGCTCGATTGATGAATGAGAATTTCATCTGCATAAAAGTAGACAGGGAAGAAAGACCCGATCTCGATACGATTTACATGAATGCTGTGCAGATGATGACAGGCGGCGGCGGCTGGCCTATGACGATGTTTCTCACTCCCGAGTTAAAACCATTTTACGGAGGGACCTACTTTCCGCCCACAGACAGACAAGGAATGCCCGGCTTTCCGCGAATTCTTATGGGGGTGTCGGATGCATACAAGACCAAAAGAGGCGAAATCACACAGAGCGCCAATGCCATTACGGCGGAATTGAAGAAGGCAGGAAGCTTCCGCGCATCATCGGATTTATTGACCGCCGATCTGTTGACTCAGGCATACGTGACGATGTCGAAAAGCTTTGACCGCGTAAACGGCGGATTTGGCAATGCGCCAAAATTCCCTCCTTCTATGAGCCTCATGTTTCTTCTCCGCTACCATAAGCGAACGGGGTCGGTGGATGCGCTTGAGATGGTTGAGACGACCCTGCAAAAGATGGCTTCGGGCGGGATGTACGACCACCTCGGCGGAGGGTTCGCCCGCTACTCGGTTGATGCCCACTGGCTGGTTCCTCACTTTGAAAAGATGCTTTATGACAATGCCCTGCTCTCTCGCATCTACCTGTATGCCTATCAGGCAACGGGCAAGCCGGAGTATCGCCGGGTGGCGGAAGAGACTTTCGAATATGTCATCCGCGATCTGACGGATAGCTCCGGCGGTTTCTATTCGTCGGAGGATGCCGATAGCGAAGGCGAAGAGGGCAAGTTTTATGTCTGGACCCGCGACCAGATATTGACGCTTCTGGGCGAGGAAGAAGGTGAGATTTTCTGTCGCTATTTTGACGTGACGGAGGGCGGAAATTTTGAGCACGGCAAGTCAATCCTCAACACTCCGCGCTCTATTGAAGCGGTGGCCGGTGAAAACAGTATCGAACCTCAGGAATTGAAAAGAATCATTTCCGCAGGTAAAAAGCGACTTTTCTATGAACGTGAAACCCGCGTGCGGCCCGGACGAGACGATAAGATGCTCGCGGCATGGAATGGACTTATGCTCACAGCCTTCGCCGAGGCCGCAAACATCCTGGGGCGAGATGATTATCGAGAGGTGGCCCGGCGTAACGGCGATTTCCTCTTAAACAATTTAATGAAAGAGGGCCGCATGCTCAGGACATACAAGGATGATCAGGCGAAGCTGAACGGCTATCTTGAGGACTATGCTTTTGTTATTGAGGGATTGCTTGCGCTCTATGAAGCGACTTTCGATTTGAAATATTTTGAAACGGCGCGGGGGCTTGCCGATACGCTGATCGGGCAGTTCTGGGACGATTCGGAAGGCGGGTTCTTCTTCACATCGTCGGATCACGAAGCCCTTATCACTCGCACAAAAGACTATTTCGATAACGCAATCCCATCGGGAAACTCTGTCGCGGCCCTCGCGCTTCAAAGACTTGGGCTTCTGGTAAGCGAGGGCGAATATCAACGCAAGTCTGCCTCCGTGCTGCGAATCATGCGCGATACAATGGCACGCTACTCAAGCGGATTCGGGTATCTGCTCTGCGCGCTCGATTTTTACCTGTCGGAGCCAAAAGAGATTGCACTCGTAGGCGATGCGGATTCGCACGAGGTCAGAGCATTCATCGAAGAGATTTACTCTCGTTATATCCCGAACAAGGTTCTGGCTCTACGTGGGCCGGAGGAAACCGATGCCGCACGCTCGATACATCTGCTTGCCGACCGCAGCGAGGTAGAAGGTAAGGCAACGGCTTATGTCTGCCGGAACTATACCTGTCTGGCCCCGGCGACGAGCCGCGAGGAATTGGCCGCAAGGCTGGATGAATGATTGATAGAACTGATTTGGATTATTCAAGAATCTTGTTCAATCCAATCTAATCTCTGTTAATCCTGTCTCGCTCTTCACCGAATCAGTGTTCGGACTTTATGCGAATTTCATAAACGCGAGGCCAGAGCTTTCCGCTTACAAAAATTCGTTTTGCCTCGGGGTCATAGGCGATGCCGTTTAGCACGTCCTCGCTGCCCGAGCGCGTCTGGGCAGACAGCAGCCCTTTCATATCAAGAAACGATTTGACCTGCCCTGTCGCCGGGTCGATTCGCAGAATCAAGTCGGTCTGCCACACATTTGACCATATCTCGCCTTCGATAAACTCAAGCTCGTTGAGCTGGTCCATAGACCTGCCGTTCATCGTCACAGATATTTTCTTTACTGGCTTAAATGTCTGAGGGTCGAGATAGGTCAGCGTGGCGCTTCCGTCGCTCATTATCAGATTTTTCCCGTCAAATGTTATCCCCCACCCTTCCGTATCGTATGGAAATTCTCGTAGCAGATTCATCGTCTCCAGATCATAGACAAACCCTTTATGAGCCTTCCACGTGAGTTGAATGAGACGATTGTCAACCACCGCAAGCCCTTCGCCGAAAATGTCAGGCGGCAGATTCACGGATTTCAATACTTTCCCCGAAGGGTATTCTACGTGCCGAAGCGTGGAACGGCCCAGAAGCCCTGTGCTTTCATAAAAGCTGCCCTGATGCCAGAGGAGCCCCTGCAAGAACGCATCAGGGTCGTGAGGGAAATCTCCTACTACGTCATAGGCTACAGGTGTGGCCATCCTCGGTGAGAGTGAATTCGATTGAGAATCACCCGCCGGGGTCGATTCCGTCTTGCCACCCGAACCCGACCGCGTTGAAGTAAAAACCAGGATCGCTAACCCGACGGCAATAACAAGAACGATTATCCAAAAAGGAAACGACCGCTTCTGTCGCCTGGCCTTTGCCGAAGGCTTCTTGCTCTTTGCCGATCCCTTTGACATTTACTTTTTCTCCCTTTGCAAAGAAAATTCAGGCTCGGATTCGTTATTATACGTCTAAAACAGGTTATGACTAACTCAAAACCATCTGCGCAATCATGAAGGACGGAGGAGAACAAAGTGACTATAACGAAATTGAGCCTTGGGGGATTGATTTTCCTGTTGCTCGGGTTCACATCTGAAAAGGCGGCGGCTGAGAATCTGGGAACAGATGACGCTCAAACCCGAGAGATTCATATCACAGCCAGACAGTTTGAATTCCAACCCCGGACCATCACCCTGCGAAACGGGAAACCTGTGAAGCTGATAATCACATCAATGGATGTGGATCACGGTTTTGCGATTGACGATCTCGGCATAGATAAGAAGATTCCCGCAGGCCAGTCGAGAGAGGTCACCTTCACACCCGATCACGATGGAAAGTTCCGTTTCTATTGTTCGGTGATTTGCGGCGATGGTCACAAAAACATGAGCGGAGAAATAATAGTCACTGACGGCGAGGTTTCTCCCGAGTCAAAGATAAACGTCCGGTTTGCAGATGATGATTCAGGGGTAGTGATCGTCGAATCGAACGGCGAACGAATCAGAATCGATACCGCAAGTAAGACTGTAACTCGACTTGACGATTCCGAAACGCCGCCCGGAACAGAAACCAGTCGGACGCAACCCGCCGGAGTCGAGCAAAAAGCGACTCATCGCACAGTAGAAGCTTATGGTTATCATCTGGTAAATGTGCCTACCCCGAAGCGGGTGCCGCGCCACAGCCTGAACGTCTATTTCAATCACAGGTTTTCGACCCCCATAAACGAAGATAACCGCACCTTCGGCGAGCAGTTCGAAAACCTGTTTGGACTGGACGGCTTCTCGGTCTCATCCTTTGGATTTACATTTGGGATAACGGACAGGCTCTATGTCAATGCATACCGTTCGCCTGTCTGTCAGCCGGGTTTGTGCAAGACTATAGAAATCGGATTGGGTTACCACCTGCTTGACGAAGCGGGCCGCTCGCCTGTTGCGCTTTCAGCCTACGCAAGCATCGAGGGCAACAACAATTTCAAGGAAGAGTTTACCTATAACCTTCAGGCGATGATTGCGCGAAGCGTGACCGAGTATGTCAATCTCTTCTTTGCGCCGGCGATTCATATTAATTCAAACGGGCAGAGACGGTTCAACCCTCGATCCGAAAATTTCTTCCCGCCTGTCCCGCTCGCCGATAAGTTTGAGCTTGGCACGAATACGGGGTCATTTGGATTTGGCGTAAATGCGCGGATTCGGCCTACGGCTTCGCTGGTGTTCGAATACACACCACGGATCGGGTTCAAACTTGGGCGCGTCGAACCTCTCTTTAACGAAGATTTCACACAGATCACAGGCTTTAAGAACAGATCGGAACCTGAGATCGGGTTTGGCATCGAGAAACGTCTCGGGCGACACACGTTCTCTTTGACATTCTCAAATACGCAGACGACAACGACGAGTCGCTATAATTCGAGCAATCTGGTCCTGCCGCCGAGCAAATTCATAATCGGGTTCAATCTGTTCAGACGGCTTCTTTGAATAATGCGAATGCTTTATTTCGATGCCAGCAGATTTAGAAAGAGAGTAGCAAGACCAAGAAAACAGAATGAGCCCGCCACATCCGTACATGTGGTAACAAAGACGGACGAGGCAACCGCCGGGTCAACCTTGATCTTTTTTAGCGCGACCGGAATCAATGTCCCGGCCAGTCCGGCAATCGTAAGATTCATGACCATTGCCATGGAAAGAACTATGCCTAACCAGATGTTCCTGTAATAGAGGCTGACGACCGTAGCGCAAATCAAACCGTTTATCAAACCATTACCTGCACCGACAGCCATCTCCTTCAGCGCAGTCCAGGAGAGCTTCGACATCTCATTCAAGGCGATGCCTCTGACTATTACAGTGACTGTCTGTGTGGCGGCATTCCCGGCCATTCCATTTGGGATCGACACAAGCGCGGCAAGGACGGGCAGGCGTTCAAAGGTTCCTACAAACTGAGAGATCACGTAAGAAGTAAGAAAAGCTGTGGCAAGATTTACCATCAACCACGGTGCGCGCAACCTGAGCGAACGCCGCGCGCTCGTTGAAATATGTTCTTCCGTGGCGACACCGGCGAGCGCAAGAAGGTCCTCCGCTACTTCATCCTGTAATACATCCAGCACGTCATCAACCGTGACGATGCCGACAAGTTTGTCCTCATCATCCACTATTGGAACGGCCAGCAAATCGTACTCAGCCACGAGCCTCGCGACCTCTTCCTGATCGTCGTTTGTGCGGGCGCTGATTACATTCGATTTCATTATGCGCTTTAACTGAGTCGAAGGAGGGGTGGTCAATAACTGTCTCAAACTCGCTACCCCGATCAGATGATTTCTCTTGTCCACGATGTAGACATAAAAGACCATCTCGAACTCTTCCGACCTGCGTTGCAGCGCGGTAATCGCCTCTGAAACCGTCACATCATCGTCCAGCGCGAAATAATCACGCGTCATAATGCGACCGGCGGTCTGCTCCTCGTGTTCAAGAAGTTCTCTTACGTCGGCCGCCGGCCTTGCTTCCATCAACGCAAGGACGCTTTCGGCAAGCGGATCAGGTAGCCGCGAGGCCAGAAAGGTGGCATCATCTGCCGCCATTTCGCTCAGCAGTCTCGCGATCTGTCTGGGTTCTAGCCGCTCGAGCAATGCGAGGCTGTCGCCTTCGGCCATCTCGCTCAACACGCTAGCTACATGAGAGACTTCTCCCTCTTCAAAGAGAATCTTAAAAGCGCGAAGCCTCTCGGCCCCGCTCAGCGCCGAAAGCATCCTTGCCACCTCGACCGGATAGGCTTTTGTAAAAATCCGCGCAAGGTGAGACCTGGCTCCCCTGTGGAGCAACTTTCGCACAAGCGGGGGCGGTATGGGCGTGTGTGTTAGAGTCTTGTTTCCTGTTTCCATGTCTTTCTTACCCCCTTGAATGGTTTCTAACGCGAGCCAGCCTGCAAAAGTCTCATAATGCCCGAAATGATCCCCCCGGCCAAGATGTTTTTGACTCCCAGAGATTTATTCTATACTTGATTCTCTTTTAAGTTGAAAATTCAAAAACTTTATTACATAATAAACCGTAAGGCAATTACGAGATTTCACGTAAGGAGGTAAGGGAAAAGATATGAGAGACGAATTTGGTTCCACAGGGGATGTAATTATTGAGGAAAAAGGACCTGACAGTGATGACGTAGTTGTAACGCGACTCGAAAACGAGGGATCGAGATCAAAGAGCGGGCTGGACGATCTGGCCGATACGGTAAAGGGAGTGGCAAACAAGACAGGAGAGGTTATCAACCGGGCTACGGAATCCATAGGCAAGGCCATCGAGTCTGCGCTCTCGGCGCGCGATCATGTAGTGATGGTACGCGTTAACGATGAATCACTTCGAGCGCTTGATGCGCTTGTGCAGACGGGTATCTTCAAGAGCAGGTCGGAATCGGCAGCATTTCTAATTTCCGAAGGGATGAAAGCCCAGAGCGCGCTATTTGAAAGAATCGCGCAAAAAACCGAAGAGATTGAGAGATTGCAAAATGAGTTGAAGGGCATAGTTCATTCGGAAACTTCGCAGTAAGTTTGAAAGGTTAATTTGTGAAAAAGGCCAGGCAAGAATAGGCCACGGATGACACGGATCAGACGGATTTTCACCGATCTGATCCGTGTCATCCGTGGCCTATTCGCATTCTTCTCTCTTGCATACTGAAAAAATGAATTACTCTGCCTTGCAGCTATTGGGTCACCTTACAATTATATAGCCATAATACGCGCCCAGAATATGGAGTCTCAGATGGAGGTTATTATGGCGCGACGACAAAAGATTCCATTGCGAAAATTGATTGATGGTGAAAGACGTTGGCTTAATCGCATTGCTTGATCTTCAACCAGCAATTCTCGGTTTAGAAATTCTGTCTTAACAAAAAGTGAACCACGAAATACACGAAGCACACGAAATAGAAGAATTATTCGTGTATTTAGTCTGTTTCGTGGTATATCCCGGTGCGATTTCCTCTAAACCGAGAATTGCTGGCGCTATGCCCTACTTGCCCCTTCCTCCGTAGAGTAGAAGAGGAGTTAAGTCATATCCCTCCAACGCAATCGATGACATAACCGGGGGTAATATTAAACAGTGAAAAACTACTCGAAAGAATTTAAGGAAGGCGCGGTCCGGCTCACACATTATAAACAAGTTGCGCACACCATTTCTTGAGCCACGGGGTGAGTTCGTTTTTTCAGTATAAGGAGCCACTCCTCAAAACTAAATCACTCCGCAAGAGATTGGTACAAATGAGTGTGAATGGAATGCATCTCGGAATAGGCCGGGACGGACGCGGATCGGGCGGATCTACGCGGATTAAATCATATAATGTCAGATCCGCGAAAATCCGTCTGATCCGCGTCCGTCCCGGCCTATTTCTGATTACCATACTTTGGAGTTTCGTTTGTACCAATCTTTTGCATTCCGATTTAGAATGATGGCCTACTCGCCCTATCGTTTGTATCCGCTCTTGGTTAACTTTGAGAATCTTTGTATAATTCCGCAGTCGATGAGTAGCTCTCATCTGCTCGTGGCAACTTCTTTGTTATGCAAGATTCTCCGAGACCGTCAACACAACAGAAACCGCACCGTTTCCCCTGTCCGGGATGTGGAGCAGACCTCCTCTTCGAACCCAAAGGCGGGGTTCTTGAGTGTCCATATTGTGGCCGCAAGGAAATCATCCCGGAAAGCGCCGAGCAGGTTCAGGAAAGATCATACGAGGAGTACTTAAATCTTCGCTCCGATCATTTGACCCGCATCGCTTCGGACGCGCTGGAGGTTAAATGCGGTGGATGCGGCGCGACTGTCACATTTACGCCTCCCGAGGTAGCGGGCGAGTGCCCCTTTTGCGGGCGTCCACTGGTAGCTCAACCAAAACAGGCTGACCCTCTTGTTGCGCCCGAAGGGGTGCTGCCGTTTCGCGTCCCTCAAAATCAGGCAAATGATTCCATAAAGAAATGGCTGGCGTCGCGGTGGTTTGCCCCAAACGCACTCAAAAAGTTCGCCTATCAGGAATCTATTGGTGGAGTCTACATCCCTTATTGGACTTATGATTCTCATACGTCCAGCTACTACACAGGCCAGCGAGGCGAGTATTACTACGAGACTGAGACCTACACAGAGACCGACAATCAGGGGAACTCCGTGGCAAAGACCAGACAGGTTCGCAGAACCGCGTGGCATCCGGCTTCGGGTCAGGTTTCAAGGTGGTTTGATGATGTATTGATCGCCGCAACCAAATCTATCTCTCGACCCAGGCTTCAATCTCTTGAGCCGTGGGATTTGCCTGAAATAAAGCCCTATGAACCGGCTTATCTATCGGGCTTCAAGGCACAACGCTACGAGATAGATATGGGAGAAGGCTTCGAGATGGCAAAGCCGATTATGGCGCGGGTTATCGAAAATGATGTCCGACGAGATATCGGCGGCGATGAACAGATGATAAACAACATTTCTACCTCTTATTCCGGTATCACCTTCAAACACCTGCTGTTGCCGGTTTACATCGGAGCCTATCGGTTTAATCAGAAGACATATCAGGTCATGGTTAATGCGCGCTCAGGCGTGGTTTCGGGCGAGCGCCCTTACAGTTTCTGGAAAATCTTCCTGTTCGTGCTTTTGCTCGTCGTCGTCATTGGAATTATCGTCTTTCTTACGCGGGGCCACTGAGGCAATCATTTGGTATGTCCTCGCGTTCTCGGTATAATTCTAAAGACACGGCTTGCGAATTTGAGAATGCGGCAGCCAGATCAGCATCGAAGGAGCGATTTATGAATCTAGTCTTTTCATCCCCGAAGATCGCGGAGATCGCGGAAAAAGTTGAAGGCAACGAGCGATTATCTTTCGAAGACGGGCTGGAACTATTCCGCTCGGATGATCTGATCGCCATCGGGGCGATGGCCAATCGGGTTCGGGAACGTATAAACGGAAATGTTACCTACTACAATGTCAATCGCCACATGAACTATACAAATATATGTATATCGGATTGCGCGTTTTGCAGTTTCTATCGCCGCGTTCGAGACCCCGAAGGCTATGAGTGGTCTGTCGAGGAGTGCGTTGAAATAGCCGGGAAAGCCTACAACGAAGGAGCGCGTGAGATTCATATAGTAGGCGGGTTACATCCTCGTTTGCAATTCGATTATTACACATCATTATTGAGTGAATTAAAGCGGAATTTCCCCGATTTACACCTTAAGGCATTTACAATGGTCGAGCTTGATCACCTGACAAGAATTTGCAGGATGAGCGACGAAGAGGTAATAGATGGCCTGATTTCAGCCGGGCTGGGTAGCTGTCCTGGCGGCGGGGCAGAAATATTTGCCGAGCCTACGCGCAGTCGCATCTGCGCTCATAAAACGTCGGCAGAAAGATGGCTCGAACTGACCGAGAAAGTCCATAAACGCGGTATTCACACAAATGCAACGATGCTTTACGGTCATATCGAAACCGCGGAAGATCGTGTGGATCATTTGATCCGGCTCAGAGAGCTACAGGATCGAACCGGCGGATTCATGTGTTTCATACCCCTTGCATTTCACCCGGAGGGTACCGCTATTTCCAACCTGCCCGGCCCTTCGGGGATCGACAGCCTCAAGACTATAGCAATCTCGCGGCTGCTTCTCGATAATATCAACCACATAAAAGCCTATTGGGTTATGCTTGGGAAAAATCTGGCTCAGGTGGCTCAACGATTCGGCGCCGATGATCTTGACGGGACGATAAACGACGGCGGTTCTTTGATGGAATCTTATCTGGCCGAGGGGAATGCCAACCATCTTACCAAGTCTGGAATAGAGAATTTGATCCGTGATGCCGGACGCGTTCCCGTAGAACGCGACACGCTCTACAATCCTATTCCCCTTCCAGATCCGGCGATCCTAAAGACAAATCCTGAAGCTCGACAAACTCTGCCCGTTCTCGACCAGGTGCCCGAGGGGCTTGATTCCGCTCGATCCTGATGCGGGTCTTGTTGCTCGCTTTCCTCTGATTGAATATGAACTCAAATTCTCAGGCTGTTTATCGAGTTTATCTTCAAATTGTTAGGAACTATTTTGAACTCCGCATCAGGTGTTATATAATTGCCTCCCGATCTTGGAAATAAATCATCATTTAGGAGAAAACATGGGTGAGGCAATTATAGTAAGCATTCCGAGTGATCCAAAGCAGGCCAGGAGCAAACAGACAAAGGAAAAGATCATCCTTGCAGCTACGGAACTATTCGAGGAACGCGGATTTGAAAAGACCACATCGAATGATATTGCAGCCGAAGCAGGGGTAAGCGTCGGTTCCTTTTATGTCTACTTTAATGACAAACGGCAGTTGCTTCTGACCATCTTTGATCGGCTTGCCGACGAGTTGTTTAAGAATACCTTTGCCACCCTGAGACCCGAAGACCTTTTTGACCCCGAACTGAGGCCGCGCATAAGACAGGCTGTCCTTCACGCAATCGAGGACAAACAAAAGAATGCCGGTCTTCATCGGGTAATCTGTGAACTCGTCCTGAAGGATGCGGAGTTTGCCGAAAGACAGAGAGCCATTATGGGGAGGTCCATTTCCAGACTCAGAGAGTTGATTTCTCTGGCTCAAAAAGCCGGTCTTACACAGCAGATCGATGTCGATGCCGCAGCCTTTGTCGTACAACGCGCGGTCTTTGATCTCTCCCAGTATTATGTGACGGGGATCGGAGAATTTGACAAGGAAAGCGCTATAAACGCTCTTAGTGACATGATTCACCGTTTCCTGTTCAAACCCGCACAATAGAGATCACTCAGTCAAATCAAATCTCAAATTTGCGCTTACGGCTGTTATATCGAGCCCGGGCCGCACATACATTTTGCAGGCAAGTGCAGACTTAACTTCGCCATTCTCAGCCCTGTACCATATCTGGCAGTTTGTACAGTCGCCATTCCAGCAATAGTCGCCAAGCGAAACCGTGTCCATCTTTATATATTGAAAGCAGCGAAGCAGCTTATTATTTTCTGGAACGCTGGCAGGCATACTACAAATCTTTATCTCGACGAGCTTTTCAAAACTTTCAAACAGACCATCCCTATACGGCAAAACGCTCATAGTCTATCTCCGAAGGGGCTAAACTTTGAGGGGGTTGATCTGATTCTATATAAGATCGACGGGACTGGCAAAGGATTTTCTCTGTGATGTGCTCTTACCTGCTCTAAGTTCTTCTCCCCTGGTCACCCGTTTGGCCATTCAAATCACATCAATTTCGGGGGCTTCGGTAATGTGTAGCAGATTCACAGGTGTGTAGCTGCTACACACTGCCACTATCACCTTTTATTTGCAACAAATACGGGAATGCGCTTCTAATGTGTGTATCTGGTTCACACTCCGAGTGAAATCAGGTAGTTCTCGCCAATCGGGCTAAGTCATTGAAACTGCATAGAAAGACATCAGAGTTCGAAGATGTAAAAGAGTGGCACGACTGTTGCACTACAACAGGATGTAACACGCAGTAATAAGAAAAACCTAAAATTCAGAAGGAGAACATCATGACTGACGAAAGAAACAACGAAGCCGTACTCGTAACCGAGCTTAACATAGAAGAGATGGAGCAGATCGAAGCTCCGGGCATGTTGATCAGCGACTAGTTTATTTTATAGCGCGTCATCGCGACACTGGCGCGCAGCACTTTTCCCGACCGAAAACATTAAAAAGGAGGACGCCATGACTGACGAAAGAAACGAAGTGATCCTTGAAGAGATGGTAATCGAAGAGATGGAGCAGATCGAAGCTCCGGGTATGTTGATCAGCAACTGATTCGCTTATACCTGCGCGTCATCGCGACACCGACGCGCAGCAATTATCAATACATAGACTGCTTAAATCAAAAGGAGAAGATCATGACCGACGAAAGAAACGAATTGATTATTGATGAGATGGAAATCGAAGAGATGGAACAGGTTGTGGCGCCGGGTTTTCTGCTCAGCGATTAATCAAGTTCTCGATCAAAGCAAGCCTTTACTGATTGATCGGTACTGGCGAGGGGCGCGGAACGAGGATTGGATTTGGTTTCGTCAGGCGCAAAGAAATTCTGACAGAAACCAATTTGAAATCCCCGGCTTCCGCGCTCTTTTACTTTGTGTTATAAGGCTGCCTGTACATGCATGGACCCGATGAAAAAACTGGACTCTACTGCTGTTTCCCCCCGCGTGTGTCGGATTCGGTAGACGTTACCGAACAGGTGGAAGAGGGTATGATCCGCTATGTAATCAGGAATTCAGTCACTTCTCGTTACTTCCTCCTCAAGACTCCTGAGTACAGAGTATTCTGCCAGTTCGACGGCACACAGACGCCATCCGAGGTCGCTCGCGGAGGACGAACAGGAACCGGCCCACGCGTATCCTCAATCGCGCTTTCAAAATTCCTCACAAAACTCGATGACCTTGGACTGCTTGAACGAGGCGGCGACTTACAGCCCGATTCCTCCGGCAAACAGGGGCGAGGGTTATACATAAAATTCCACCTCTTCAACCCTGACCGATTACTTGGATGGATGGATAAAAGGTTGGGATGGGCAATGACTAGGCCCTTTATAACAGCCTCATTTGTTTTGATGATACTTGCGACCTTCCTGATGTTGAGCAATTCGGGTGAAGTCTCTTCATATACATCCTATACCTATTCCGAATATGGTCTGGCGACGATACTCGCGATCACGCTGACCATCACTGCGCTCCATGAACTTGCGCACGGGCTCGCCTGCAAACACTTCGGGGGAGACGTCCGCGAAGTCGGAGTCCTGATGATTTACTATGTGCTGCCTGCCTTCTATTGCAATGTAACCGATATTTATCGCTTCGGCAGAAGAACCGAGAGGTTGTGGGTAATATTTGCGGGCATCTACTGGCAACTCTCGATCAGCGCCCTGGGCGCCTTGATCTGGCTTGTGGCAACGCCCTATTCGCTTCTTGCGGATTTTTGCTTTTTAGTATTTTTAGGCGGGACTTTTAACATCATTATAAACTGCAACCCGCTCATCAAACTTGACGGATACTATGCGCTCTCACAAGCCCTGGGCGTGCAAAACCTTCAGACCCGATCCTCCGAATATATGAAATCGCTTTACGGACGGATCGCAGGCCAGCGACCGGCGCAGAGGATAGAGCCCGACCGACCCCTTCTTTATTCGATTTATTGGGTTTGCTCAATCCTCTACTCAATAATTTTAATATGGTTTATTTTACGCTGGGCCGGAGAGAAATTGATGAGCGGTCTGGGGCCGATCGGCGTGCTCTTTACCGTGATTCTTGCTATTTTGCTTACAGAAAAATGGTGGAAGCCCGCAGCGAAGGCAGCCTTCAGGACGCTAGGGCAAGGTCGGCAGGAAGGAGAATCAAAGATGTCTGCTCAAACGGAGAGAGAGAGAGGAGATCAGGAGACGAAGGACAAAACCGAAGGGGACGGGAAGAGTCGGTTTCCTACCCGCCGACAGGCAATCAAGATTTTCGCCGCGCTGCTGATAATAACGGCCCTTATTGCGCCGTGGGAAGCGTCTACGGGAAGTGATTGCGCCTTGCTATTACCGCCGGGACGCGAAGAAGTTGCCCGTGCCAACACCGACGGCGTGCTTTCCGAGGTCTTCGTTGCGCCAGGGGACATAATCGCGATCGGAACAAAATTAGCCCATCTTTCAAATCCTGAAATCGAGGATCGCCTCACGCAACTCAATGCGGAAATCGAAAGACTGAGCACAAATGCAACCCGGCTCGAAGACGAGTTGAGAGTGCGCAGCGAGCTGATGCTTTCGGCCAATTTCAAAGAGGTTGAGCGAAAGCGAATGGCCGGGGAGTTGAAAGAAGAGACAAGCCAGATCAATGAATGGCAAACCCGTCGGGCATCTTCCCTTCCCGCCTCGCTAAAAGTCATGCAGTCTGAGATCGAGTTGAAACAGACCGAAATGGAATTCAACAGGCGAGAGGTTGAGCGATACAAGAGACTGCTCTCCGAGGGACTTGTGGGCGAGCAACAACTAGATAGAGCGGTCGCGGCAATGAAGATTTCTGAAAAAGAAGAACAGGCAGCACGCGCCCGGCTTGAGGCCGCTTTAGTCGAGCATCGCCGCCAGGCGAGCGGTGCCGAAACGACCTCGCTTGTCGCTGAAACCGAAGCGCGGGCGGCGCAGTCAAGCTTTGAGGCGCTCATAGCCGATCTCCACGCCAATCGCGGAGAGCTCGAATCGCTCAAGCAGCGACGCGATCTGCTTGACCGGCAGTATCAGGGGATGAACCTTGTCGCCGAGCGCGCAGGCGTAGTCCTTGGCGATGATTTGCGACGCCAGGTTGGAAAGCACTACAGCCGGGGCGAAGAGGTTTGCCGCATAGGCGAACTTGCGGACTTCCTGCTCAGAATAGAAGTGAGCGAGCGCGAGATCGCAGATGTGCGGATGGACTCCCCGGTTCGATTCAAGCTGAAGACTGTCCCGGGACGCACATTTACAGGGCGCGTCTCAAAAATAAATGCTGAACCCGCTCCAAACCAGTTGGGGCAAAACTTCTATCCCGTCGAAGTGGTTGTTGATAATTCTGAAGGGATCCTCCGCCCGGGGATGACCGGCTATGCTCGCATCAGCTTTGGCCGAAAATCAATAGGGTTGATTCTGGCCAACAAGGTATGGCAGGCGCTAAGGCCCGAATTGTGGTTGTTCTAGTAGCAAGACGATACTAATTTAATTCGTTGTTTCAAAGATTTCTAGTGACCCTTCCCGCTTAGGGAGAGCCTCGGGAGGAGGCTTATCTTTTGACTGCCAACAGGAGTTGCCCCAAATCCATGACGGGTTCCCAAAGGTACTCAGGTGAAGATGAACCGCCGCCCAGGAGTTCATACATCGGACGATTGCGAGGTTTGCCGCTTTGGCAGCCGCTCACAATTCCGAATTTTCGTTTGCTGTGGGTCGGGCAGGTTATTTCGGTCTTTGGCGACAAGTTTTATCTTATCGCATTGCCATGGCTGACACTGCAATTGACCGGGTCCGGGATTGCGGTGGGCACAGTGCTTATGGCAACCGGGATCACACGGGCGGTTTTCCAGCTTCTGGCTGGAGCTATTAGCGATCGGGTCTCACCAAGAACGCTAATGCTGGTCTCTGATGTGGTCCGCGCCTTACTTATGGCAGCAGTAATGGTCTTAATTCTGATGGAAAGCCTCAAGCTCTGGCATCTATATCTCCTCGCCATCGTGTTTGGTTGCGTAGACGCGTTCTTCTTCCCCGCCTACATGGCGGCCGTACCCCTGCTGATTCCAAGAGAGCGGTTAACCCCTGCCAACTCCCTCCTCCAGGGGTCAAGACGAATCATGAGTTTTGTTGGACCGGCGCTTGCCGGGTTCGTGATCGAAGCCACAAATAACGGTGTAGCATTCGCGACCGACGCCCTTACATTTATCATTTCAGCCCTTTGCCTCTGGATGATGAGAGGGATTCCCAATACCGTGGCTCCGCCCGAAAATGATGCTCCTCCTTTTGAAGAAGAGCCCGTAATACAGAATCGGAATCCATTCAGGGAATTGATGTCCTCCGTAATTGAAGGGGCGCGCTATGCCTGGAAAGACCCTGTGCTTCGCGCCCTAATGTTTTTCATTGCTGTGATGGAATTCTCATTCACAGGCCCGCTATCGGTAGGCATAACCGCACTATCTGACCAGCGATACAAGGGTGGAGCAATGGCGCTCGGGACGATATTTTCCGCCCTTGGCGGAGGTACGATAATTGGGACCTTCCTCGCAGGAACGATGAAAGAGCCGCGTCGCCGGGGAAGATTGTTGATAGGACTCGGCATTCTCTTCTCGATTGGCATGATCGCAATGGGATTTGCCTCGAATGTTTTAGTAGCTGTCTTTGTGATGGCTGCGATGGGCATCGGGTCCGGCCTTGCGAATGTCAATATTATGGCGTGGCTCCAAACCAGATCGAAATCGGGAATGCTTGGCAGAGTAGTCGGTGTAATGATGTTTGCCGTCTCGTTGCTCGAACCGGCGTCTCTGGCACTGGCTGGCGTCATGGTTGACCTAAATATTACAGCTATGTTTGTTGCCGGAGGCATAATTATTCTGATTGTGACCGCCGTATCCGTAATGAGCCAGCTTATGTGGGCTACTGATTGACAAATAGGGTTTGAATCCACGTGTCCCTCTTAGTCTTGTAGCGTAGAAAAGAGACAGATCAGCGCCCCCTCCCCGGGGCCTTCGGTTTTCTAAAATGTCCGTCCTTTCCCAGGTTTGCTTTCCTACGGTCAAACTGATTACATTGACTGTCGGATGAAATTTAGATATAGAATTCCCCCGAATGAACCCTTTTCAATGTCCTGATTGGAGGCTGAATGGAGACCATACTGCAAGACATTAAGTATTCATTTCGAATGCTGGCCAAAAATATAGGGTTTACTATAGTGGCAGTGCTTGCGCTAGCATTGGGAACCGGGGCAAATACAGCTATCTTCTCCATAGTGAACGGGGTCCTGCTCCACCCTCTACCTTACGGTGAGCCGGACAAAGTGATGATGGTCTGGGTTAACAATCTCAAGACCGGCAAGAATCAACAGCCGATTTCGGTCCCTGATTTTGAGGATTATCGCAAGCAAAGCCAGGCTTTCGATCAACTGGCCGCTTTTTCATACCAGGATTTCAACCTGATCGGAGAAGGAGAGCCGGAACATCTGACAGGGTCAATCGTTACGGCCAATTTCTTCTCGACACTAGGAGTGACACCCATCCATGGCCGCGTATTCCTGCCGGAGGAAGACCAGCCGGGAGCAAATCGAGTAGTAATCCTCAGCCACGGTTTATGGCAGCGCCGGTTTGCTTCCGACCCCGATATTGTCGGCAAGTCTATTCTTCTTAATGATGCGCCCTTCGTCATCGTAGGCATCACTCCCGCAAATTTTCGAGCCCCCGAAAAAAAGGATGAGATATGGGTTCCACTCTCCATGGATGGAGGCGACGCCATCCGTGTGCCGTCTGTGGTGGCCCCGGATACGATTAATAAACGATCATCGCGATTCCTTCTCGGCATCGGTCGGCTCAAACCGGGGTTCAGTCGCGAGCAGGCGCAAAAAGAGATGGAGACCATCGCAGGTCGTCTTGAGGAACAGTACAAGGATACGAACACAAGCGTGAGCCTTCAGGTCGTACCCATTGAGCAGCACCTGATCGGCGATATAAGACCCGCCCTGCTGATCCTGCTCGCTGCGGTAGGCTTTGTTCTTCTAATCGCCTGCGCAAATGTAGCCAACCTGCTGCTGGCCCGCGCCACTGCCCGACAAAAAGAGTTTTCGATTCGAACTGCGCTTGGCGCAACGAGATTCCGACTCATAAGACAGTTGATGACCGAAAGCCTGATTCTCGGCCTCATCGGCGGCATACTCGGATTGCTGATCGCATTCTCAGGCATCAGATTGTTAAAGGCCATAAACCCCGCCAACATTCCCCGTCTCGATGAGATCGGCATTGATATAAAAGTGCTCGGATTTACAATCCTGATCTCGATTTTGACCGGAATTATCTTTGGCCTCATCCCGGCAATCCAGGCATCCAGCCCCGACTTGAATGAAACATTGAAAGAAGGGGCTCGGGGTTCGACCGGGGGCATTCGTCGCAACAGATTGCGGAGCATCTTTGTCATAATCGAAGTCTCGCTTGCAACCGTACTTCTGATCGGCGCAGGCCTTATGATAAAGAGCTTTTTATCGCTTCAGAATGTAGACCCCGGATTCAATCCAAACGACGTGCTGACAATGCGCATCACCTTGCCGCAATCCAAGTACTCGGAAGACCAGCAGGTCAGAGATTTCTTTGGGCAGGTGCTCGACCGGGTAAAGGCTTTGCCCGGTGTTCAATCTGCCGGAGCGGCAATAATGCTTCCACTCAGCGAAGACAAAGCCACACTCCGATTTACCATTGATGGGCGTCCGCCCGCTACGCCCAATGAAAGACTGCTGGCAAATTATCGCAGCATCAGCCCGGATTATTTCCGGGCAATCGGCATCTCCCTCAAGAGCGGCAGGGTCTTTACCGATCAGGACAACGAACGATCGCCGGGCGTGGTGATATTAAACGAGACTATGGCCAAAACCTACTGGCCCGAAGGGGATGCCCTGGGAAAACACCTGACCATTCCATCAAGCGGCAATAACTCCCGCGAGATTGTCGGCATCGTAGGCGATGTCAAACATTCCGGGCTTGATACGGAATCCGGGACCGAAATGTACGTGCCTTATCTGCAAACACCATGGCCGTTTATGTCTCTTGTAGTTCGGACATCGTCTCCCCCCACGAGCCTCGCCCGCAGCGTGCGTGATCAGGTATATGCCGTAGACAGCAACCAGCCGGTCTACGAGATAAAGACCATGCAAGAGATGGTGTCGGATTCAATCTCCCAGCCCCGACTCTACACCGTATTGCTAGGGACATTTTCCGCCGTCGCGCTGCTGCTTGCGGCCATTGGGATTTACGGAGTCATGAGTTATTCGGTCAATCAGCGAAAGCACGAAATAGGAATCAGGATGGCGCTAGGCGCTACGCGGGGGAATATCTTAAAACTCATCGTAGGTCAGGGGATGATACTGGCCCTGATTGGCCTCGGCTTGGGGGTTGGGGCGGCGGTCGTATTGACCCGGCTTATGGAGAGTCTCCTCTTTGGGGTGAGCGCAAGAGATCTGATGATCTTTATTTCGATACCTGTTTTGCTGGCTTTTGTTGCTTTTCTGGCCTGTTACGTCCCTGCGCGACGGGCGACAAAGGTAGACCCGATGGTTGCGCTCAGATATGAATGAGAAAAAGGCATGATCGCCTGAAACCCGACCTTGAAAGTCCCGCGGGCATTCGGGTATACTCTGTGCTTCGCGTTTGGAGAAGTCGCCTAGTGGCTGAGGGCGGCGGTTTGCTAAACCGCTATAGGCTGTAAAGGCCTATCGAGGGTTCGAATCCCTCCTTCTCCGCTTTATTTATCACTCAGCAAGCGCCCGGACTCGCAAAGTACGGGCGCTTGCTCGCTTTAGGGTCTCAGATTTTTCGCGTCTCAGATTTTTCGCGTCTCAGATTTTGGCGGGCTATGGCTTCTTTGAACCCTTCTTGCCTGCTGCCGGCTCTTTATCTTCGGCTTCGCCATCGTTTTCAGTTTTAATCAACTTTCCATCAGCCCCAACCTCTACTTCCAGACGCTTCTTCCCGGTCTTTATGTGCGCTTCATAGGCGATTATCGCGCCATTTTCTGAGATGGATTCGACCATTTGAATTTTGCCTCCCGCCGCGTGCTTTTCGAACTCCGCCTTTACGGACGAGGGCAGCGAATCAACGGGCACCTCTTCTTCGATGGTGACTACGGCTCCGGTCGGATCGATGATAACGTCCTTGTTGTGACCATTGATTTTCAACTCGGCTTCATAAAGGGTTTTACCACCCTCAACCTCCTTCGAAAGTCCGCGAATGGTCGCGCCTTTACTCTGGGCCTGGACCGTTTCCCGAACAGCCTTTGGCAGGTCCTTCATCTTCACAGGCTTCTCGGAATCCTGAGCAGATGCGGTAAGACAGAATAAGAGGCTCAAAATGATGAGAAACGTATTTGCAAATTTCATTCGTGACATGATGGTTTTGTAGTCCTTTCGACAAGATTTATTCCCTTTTTGATGCGCTGCCTCATCTGAAAGGCTTGCACGCCCGGATATGACTATTCTAGTGATCGAAGATGAATCCACAATTAATCGCATGTGAGGTGTGATGCGGTCGTGCGCTTTACACCCTCTACGGAATTCACAAATCACATTCTAAACCGTCTTTAATTATGGAGGGGCGGATCATTGTGGCCAGGCTCCGGGAAAAACATTACGCCTGCCTCTTCTTCAAGGCTCCTGTAGGCAGTTGATGAAAACGGCAGCAAGCCGACACCCAGCATTTTAGGAGGAACTCGCAATGGCTAGTCGAATGAGGCGAGGAATCGGCCTAATCCTTTCCCTGATCGTGATGGCCGGAATCATGCTTACAAGCGGAAATCTTGAGAGAGCAGCGCCCCTTGCAGCGACATCCGCTCCGGGTCTGCCGCCCCCGAATCCGCGACTGCTCTGGCATTACATCACAAAGGAAAGCCCTTACACCAGGTGGCAGCATTTTCCGGGCACCACCGGCCCGACTCGCGTAGACGAGAACCCTCACGGCGACTGGGTGAATGTGTTTGTCAATGATCGGGCCTTTAATTCGATTTCGAAGCCCTCCAGTCCTTTCCAGATGCAATACGGCTCTATAATGGTGAAGGAGAATTATGAGCTGAACCCGCAGAATAAGAACTCGCCTCCAACCTCCGCGCAGCTTGTTTCGCTCACAGTGATGTACAAGGTGAAAGGGTTTCAAACACTGGTCGGGGAAGAAGAATGGTTTTGGGCGATGTATGGGTGCACGTCCGGCGACTGCAACGGGAATATTTCGACCGTGCTGACCCAGCCCTGGATAACTCAGATGGTCCCGGGCAGAAACTACACATTTGAAGTCTTCAAGGGAGAGGTTCAGGCGGGCAAGCCCTGGCTTTGTGTTCAATGCCATCAAAACGCAAAACGGTCGGTCGGCAGGGCATATGGTGATTATGTCTGGAAGCTGTCTCCGTTTCAGCCTTCGTCTTAAACGAATCTTAAAACGCCGGTTCTATTACCCGCATTTTTTCGTCTTGGTCAAGACCGCATGAAAGGCCCGGGAAAAGAGACGAAACGACTCTGGAACTCGGAATTGATCGGCATCGCGCAAAGGTAACGGCTTGAAAAATCGGTCAATGACAAAAGCTTCTCTTGTCGCAACTCTGATGACACCGCCTTCTGCGGGAGGGGATGAACTGGCCACCCTCCCCCGCTCGGTCGAATGGCTTGAGGTAAGGGCCGATCTGACGGGCGACATCTCGCCCGACTGGTTGCGGGCGCGTTTCCGTGGACGACTCTTATACACGTTGCGGAGCCGCGCCGAAGGCGGACAATCGGATGACTCGGAAGAGGCGCGTCGCCACCGTCTTCTGCTCGCCTCGAAAGAGTATGATGCGGTGGATATCGAAGGCGAGCGCGATACTCAGCCTTCTCTGTTAAGAGCCATCCCGCCCGACCGGCGATTCATTTCATGGCATGGGAAAGCGACAAATCATCAGGCTCTCTTTGAGCGCCTGGAGCGTTTCTCTTCAATCGGAGCTTCGATTTACCGCCTCGTCCCCCGAGCCGAACGCGTTGGTGAGGAGATGGCCCCTCTCACGTTGTTGAGGCTCTCGGGAAGGCGCGATCTCGTGGCCTATGCATCCGGTCATATCGGATTTTGGAGCCGACTGGTCGCTCCTCGCTTTGGCGCGCCGCTCGTATTCGCGGTGCCTCAAAAGACTCAGAATTCAAACGGCGAGCCTACTATTTCGCAATTGATAGGGGATTACGGGCTACCTGCCTTGAATCCAATCAGCGAGATTTATGGCATAGTCGGAAATCCGGTTTTCCATTCGCTTTCTCCGCGACTGCATAACGCGGCATACAAGTTAACAAATCGCCCGGCCCTTTATGTCCCATTCCACGTAGAGTCCTTCGCTGAGTTCTGGAATGCCTTTACACAGAACGAGGAACTGGAATCATTGGGAATCTCATTGAGAGGGCTGACCGTAGCCTCGCCGCACAAGGAGGCGGCGCTCGAAAAAGCCGGGGGAAGCACATCGCTTGTACGTCACTCGGGTTCGACAAACCTCTTTATTCGGACAAACGGCATCTGGACCGCCGATACCACCGATTCAATCGGGGTCCTGCTGGCGCTCGATGAACTGGGCGTGACCGTAAGAGGTAAGCGCGTCGCAGTTGTCGGTTGCGGCGGATCGGGGCGGCCTATGGCTGTAGCCATGGACCACGCGGGGGCGAGCGTATTGCTTGTCAATAGGGGGTTGGAACGAGGTGAGCTTGCGGTAAAGTTATCGGGGCTACCCTTTGTGCCTCTCTCACAATTTAGCCCCGAAGGCTTTGCAATAGTCGTAAATGCCACGCCTGTTGGGCGAGACGATGGACAGTTTCCATTCTCTCTCGAAGGACTGGGGACAGACACCGTTATAGTGGATCTGGTTTACGGTTCGACCCCCACGCCGCTTGTGACCTCGGCGCGCGAGGCCGGACTACGTGTCATTGATGGAAGAGATGTGCTGCTGACTCAGGTTCGGCGACAATTCCAGTTGATGACCGGATCGGAGATGCCCAAGGGTTTAGCATCTGAACTGCTTGGGCGTGGAGCCGAAACCGCCTATACACATCTTCTCGACCAGTGATATTTTGTGAATGAGGATAGGGGAAAGGAAGAATACGGATGTCAGAACGGCAATCTTTGAGACAACAGGATAGTCTGGGTTCAGAAAGCGCTCCTGCGGGAGAGCTCGATTTATCGCCTCTACTGAAGACATGGGAAAACACCTATGACAAGACTCACGGCATTGTCAGGGTAAGCTTGAGCGAAGTCGACGGAGCCCTTTTCGTAAGGGCATTCGGAGCCTGTGAACCTGCCCCCTGCGATTGGGGAGAGGTGCAGGCCGATATTGTGTTTGCCGACGGAGTCGGCTCAGGAAAGGCAAATGCTTTCACTGCCACATACGATTTCGGGTATCTGGAGGCTCATCTTCAGGGGAACATAAATAAGGGGCTCTTGATACTTGCCAGCTTCAATCGGTTCAAGGACGGAAGCGGGCGCGCGGATTATTTCTCAAGAGAGTACTTTCATCGTTAAGGGTCGCGCTCTTTTTGAGGTCACAAGGCGTGAGCCACCTGATAAGAGGAACTATGGAATCGATGCAATACGTAAGAAGCGAAGAACAGATTGAATCAACCGAAAGCGGCGCTGTTGACCCGACTCCGCTTGCAGGCACATGGCTAAACTCAAACGCCGAAACTAAGGGGCTGGTCAGGGTCGAAGTAACAAACCGGGAGGGCACTCCGTTTGTCCGCGCCTTTGGAGCGTGTGAGCCCTCGCCCTGTGACTGGGGCGAAGTCAGGGCCGATGCCTTTTCAGACAACGTAGCCTCGAAGGAAGCGATGGCCTTTAGCGCTTTTTATGATTTCTCTTTCATGGAGAGCTATCTGCAAGGAATGGTCAAGAAGGGGGTGCTTGTCATAGCCAACTTCACCAGATTCAAGGACGACAGCGGGAGGTCGAATTATTTCTATAGAGAGTTCTTCTACCTTGCGGGCGAAGACGCCTGACAGGAGAGTTTCCGGCTATGGAATTTGCCCTCTCACAGGAGAAGAAGGATTTGCTCGGTCGCGTAGCGGCGCTCGCTCAGGAAAAATTCGCGCCTCGCGCCTCCCACTATGACCGGGCGGCGGAGTTCCCGACCGAAGATTTCGAAGACCTTTTTCGTGAAGGATTGCTTGCCGCAGCAGCCCCGAAAGAATACGGCGGGCTTGGCCTCGGCCCATACCTCGGCGATGTCTTTACACTCTGGATGATGACAAAAGAGATGGCCAGGGCCGACCTTTCGCTTGCCAGATGCTGGGAAGGCCACGCGAATTCGCTCGTACTTCTTACCGGGCTCGCAACCGAATCGCAAAAATCCAGGTGGTTTGAAGGCGTTGTCGAGCGCGGGGAAAAATGGGTAGCGTGGAGCGGCGAGCCACAGGCGCAGGCCCCCGGAGAGAAGATTAGATTCGGAACCTATGTTGAAAAAACAAGCGGCGGCTATATCGTAGACGGAACAAAAGTCTTTTCAACAAGCGCGGGGGCGGCAAACTGGGCGATTCTGCTCGTAAACACGGCCGGTCCGGGCGGAGCACGCCACTCAAGCGGCTCGACCGAAGGGCTGTTGATGCTGGCCTGCGATCTCTCGGATAAAAGCGTCTCCTACGATCCTTCGTGGTGGGACCCGATTGGAATGAGGGGGACAGTCAGCTACATGGCCCGGTTCGAGCAAACATTTATCCCCGACGAAAATATGATCGGACGCCCCGGGCAATACATCACCGATGGGTGGCAAACCTGTTTCATCCCGCATTACGCGGCAAGCTTTCTGGGCGCGGCCGAAGCTGCACACGACTATGCGATGACCTATCTGAAGAACCAGAAAAAGGGAGGCGACCCTTACGTGCAGCAACACATAGCCCGTATGTCTATCAACATCGAGACGGCGCATCTATGGCTTCTGCACGTGGCCGGACTCTGGGAAACGGGTAAGTATGAAGAGGCAAAGCTCGCCGGAAGCCGCGCTCGCTATGTGATCGAACATCTTGCGGAAGAGACCGTGAGGCACTCTATAAAGGCGTGCGGAGCCAGATCGTTGAATCGCCCAAGCCCGATTGAACGCATTTACAGGGACCTCTCCTTTTATGTTCGCCACGATAATGACGATCATATACTGGCGACAATCGGCAAGTCTCTGCTCGGAGAGACATTTGACCCGTCCTTTTACAAGCCTTAGGTCATCACCTCGATTTGAGGGCCCGGAGACCGTAGAGGGTCTTCGACTTGCGCACTCAAGAGGAGAATAAAGAAATGGGCCTGAGATTTCATTGGAGCATGTCGGCGGCCGGAGAGAGATTGAAGGGCGCAAAGGCAAGAGCCGAACAGTCGGGTATCCCCGACCTTGAGGCTCATCTGCGATTTTGCCGCACAGCCGAAGCCTGCGAGATGGATTCCCTGCTGACAGCCTTTGGCTTTCACCGTCCAGACCCCATAGCACTTGCAAGCGGGCTTGGAATGATGACCGAGCGCATAAAGTTTATGGTAGCGGTCCGGTCAGGCATCTTCTCTCCAACCGTATTCGTGCAACAGGTCAATACCGTCTCTGCACTGACAAACGGGCGAATTTGCCTCAATGTAGTCGCAGGCCATACGCCCGGCGAGCAACGCGCATATGGCGACTTTCTCACCCACGATGAAAGGTATGAGCGGGCCGATGAGTTCCTGACCGTCTGTCGCGCATTCTGGGAACAGAGCGGTGAAGTAAACTTTGAGGGCAAGCATTATCGAATAGAGAACGGCAAATTAAATACGCCTTTCGTTTCTGATGAAAGACCGCGCCCCGAAATTTTTCTTGGCGGCAATTCGCCGCTTGCCGAAGCGCTGGCATTAAAGCACGCCGACTGCCTTTGGCGGTTGCCTGACACGCCGGAAAAGATCAGGTCTCGAACTCAGCTTTTCCGACCACAGGGAAAAGAAGTCGGGCTGCTTGTTTCGATTCTTGCAAGACCCACCCGCAAGCAGGCGATAGATGATGCTAACTCGATGATTCGCAAGCTCGGCACACAACCGAAGAAGACTCATAAGGAATTCGAGAAGAAATCTGATTCTGTTGCTTTCCGCTCAACATTCGCGCTGGCCGAAAAAAACGAATCCGACTGGCTGAGTCAGTATCTCTGGACGGGCGCGGTTCCCTACCTTGGAGCCGTAGCGATCGCCCTTGTGGGTTCGCCCGAAGACATAGCTACGGCGATTATGGAGTATAAGGAAGCAGGTGTCAGTCAATTTCTATTCATGGGGTGGCCCGATATTGAAGAGATGAAGTTCTTCAGTCAGGCGATACTACCCCTGATCAGGGCAAAAGAGCAGGAAGCCGAGAAGAATAGAGAGATCGAAAGACAGCGCAAGATTATTTTGGGTCTGACAGGCTGAAATGAATTTGAGATTTGAGATTTGAGATTTGAGATTTGAGATTTGGATACCGGGCCGGGCAAATAATAGAAGGGAGAGAAGCCGGATGGCATTGAGATTTCATTGGAGGCTGTTACAAAGAGGCGAAGGGTCAGGCAAGACCAGGGCTCTGGCAGCCACAAAAATTGACACATCGCTTCCCGACCTTGAGACCCAGACCCATTTCTGCCGGGTCGCCGAAAGCAGTGGCATAGATTCGCTGCTGACAGATTTCGGGTACTCAAAGCCTGACCCCATTCTGCTTGCCACCGCACTCGGGCTTGCAACCGAAAAGGTCAAATTTATCATCGCCTATCGCTCGGGTTTGCTCTCTCCTACAACATTCGTCCAGCAATTGAACACGCTATCGGCGCTGATAAACGGGCGATTCTCGCTAAACATCGTGGCCGGCCACTCACCGGAAGAGCAACGCTACTATGGCGATTTTCTCTCTCACGACGAGAGGTACGAGCGAACCGAAGAGTTTCTGGCCGTCTGTCACGGCTTCTGGAAGAATTACGGCCCGGTCAATTTTGACGGCAAGTATTATCAGATAGAGAACGGCAGGCTGAATACCCCCTTCATCTCGAATGACAGGTCATTCCCCGAATTGTATATCGCGGGAAATTCCCGGCCCGCCCAACACCTGGCAATCCATCAGGGTACCTGCTGGATGCGGCTCGCCGACACTCCCGAAAGATTGCTCCCCGACATTCAGCCTATACTTGCGAGCGGAAAAGAGGTGGGGCTTCGATGCTCGATCATTTCCAGACCTACTCGACGAGAGGCGATACGGGCGGCAACCCAGCTTGTCGAGCGTCTTGACGCGAAGCTCAGGGAAAAAGATATGGAGAGGAGTTTCATTAGCAACAGTGACTCTGTAGGATTCGCCAGAACTCACGAGCTTGCAAATACCGAGTGGTTGAACCGCACGCTCTGGACAGGCGCGGTTCGCTCGCATGGCGCTCCCGCAATCGCGCTTGTGGGGTCGGCCAAAGAGGTTGCCGACGCGATACTCAATTATGGGCACATAGGTATTACACAATTCATCTTCTCGGGCTGGCCAAAACTGGAAGAGATGGAGTTTTTTGGAAAAGAGATTCTGCCGATCATAAGGGCGAAAGAGAATCAACACTCCGCAGAGAAGGCGATTGAAAGATCGAACCGGGTAAGAGAAGGCATTGCTCGCACTGTCTGATCCCGGTTTGCGGTTTTTCGGCGAGCATGAAACGAGGCAAGGTAGATGAGGAGAATCACGCTCGTCATTTCTTCGCTTAGTTGCGGAGGCGCGGAGCGGGTGGCGACCAACATGGCCAATTACTGGGCTGGCAGGGGTTGGAGCATTACTATCCTGACCCTGTTTCACCGTCGCACTTCCGCCTGCTACGATCTAGCCCCGCAAATCCGGCATATAAATTTGAATATCCAGAAACAGCCGCTTCGATTCAACCCCTCGCCTGAATCGGTTGAAAGAGTCTGGGAACTTGCCGGTGATCTATCGCCTATCGAACACGCCGTTTTTGTGAGAGATTTTTATCTGGCCGTGCTGCTTCGTAAAGCAATCATTGAGACTCAGCCTTGCGCGATCATCTCGTTTATGGACATCACAAATGTCAGAGTGCTTATGGCAACAAGGGGGCTAAACATCCCCGTGATAGTCTCTGAACACAGCGACCCCCGCGCGAATTCAATGGGGTTCGAAGGAAGAGCGATGTTGCGCCGCAGGCTTTATTCTGAGGCTGCCTTCGTAGTCACATTGACAGAAGAGGCGCACGGCTTCTTCTCTCCCTTCGTCGGTCACCGCCTGCGGATAATACCTAATCCCGTCTTGAAACCGGCGAAATCATTGAATGGTCAGGCAAAAAAAAGAGCGGGAATCATTATCGGCATGGGACGGCTCTCGGAAGAGAAAGGGCTGGATTTGCTCATCAAGGCATTCGCTAAAATACAGGAGCGAAACCCTGAATGGTCTCTCGAAATCTGGGGAGACGGCCACCTTCGGCATGAGCTTGAGTCGCTTTGCGACAGAGTAGGTCTTCAAAAAAGAGTCCGGTTCTGCGGTCATACTTCACACCCTTACGAAGCCTTGCAAAGGGGCGACATTTTTGTGTTGCCTTCGAAGACCGAAGGGTTTCCCAACTCGCTTTGTGAGGCGATGGCCTGCGGCCTTGCTCCGGTGGCTTTTAATTGCTCGAGCGGCGTCCGCCGGATAATAAGAAACGGGGTAGACGGCCTGCTCGTGCCGCCGGGCGATGTAGCTGCGCTCGCGCGGACCCTTGAGAAACTGATGGCTGATGACGTTCGGCGAAAAGAGTTATCAAAACGCGCTGTGGAAGTCGTAGAGCGGTTTCAGATTGAAAAAGTAATGAGCATGTGGGAAGAGTTGTTGCCCGGTTCAGCGACAATCGGTCTGAATCAACCCGCTGTGCAGGTGCCGTCGGCTTAAATATAGAAACGTGTTAAATATAGAGACGTGATTGTATCGAGGAGACGAATCCAGATAGGGAGGGGGTAGGCTATGTCAGATGGGCTGTCAAGTGAGCAGGTGGAACGATACAATCGCGATGGTGTCCTCTTTCCGATGACGGCGCTTTCAAGCAGCGAGGTTTCAAGATACCTCTCGGCTCTTGAGGAGGTGGAGGCGCGAACTGGGGCCAACCAACAGGCATTGAGGATGTCTCATCTCTACTTTCGATGGGCTTATGATCTGGCAACGCAGCCCGGGATAATTGATAAGGTAGCCTCGATTCTAGGGCCGGAGGTGATAATCTGGGGAACACTTATCTTGAGTAAACCGCCAAATAGCACGGCCTACACATCCTGGCATCAGGATAGCGCGTACGCGGGACTCGGCGCATCAAATGCGACATCAGTCTGGGTGGCCCTGAGCGACAGCACCCCGGAAAGCGGCTGTTTAAGAGTGGTGCCGGGTTCTCACAACCGTATGTTGCCGCACGAGCAGATTCTCTCGGAGGACAATTTGTTGCGCCAGGGCCAGCACGTAAAAGTGAAGATCAATGAAACGGAAGCAGTTGACGTAAGCCTGAAAGCAGGCGAGATGTCGCTCCACCATTTCAACATAATACACGGGTCGAATCCGAATCGTTCGGGGAGCAGGCGCACGGGATTCATCATCAGATTTGTCACACCGACTATGAGTAAGCCGCCTTTTCCGGTCGTAAGAGCACGAGGGAGCGCCGAGTGCGCTCATCTCGACCTCCTTGAAAACCTTCCGTCCGAGGATATAGAAGAGGGGCTCGCCTCGCTTTCTAAGGACGGATGGTTGACCGGGGGTAAGGTCGGATAGAGAGATTGGTCAGAAGGAAATAACTCATGCGAGTCTTGCTGTCATCGAATCATCAGTTTCCGGCCTCAGGAGAGGTTGGAAGCGGCCCTCATCCAAAGCTCTTCCCTTCCGGGTCAGGCCATCGCATTCAGGACCTGATCGTAAAGGGGCTGGCCGAACTCGGGCACGATGTGTTTTACCTCTTGCCCGAAGGCGCGACAAAGCCGCTTCCGAAAGGGGCTCGGCTTGTTTCAGCCCCGCTGGCTGAGATAGACATTTTTCACAACATAGCCTACAGGGACGAATACATTGTCGAATATATGGAATCTATCGGGAAACCCTGGGTAACGACCTGTCACATGGATCTCAGGGTTCGCGGGCGGGCGCCTGCCGAGACTACTGAAAACTGGATTTTCGTCTCAAAGACCATGGCCGAGTCTCTCGGACGCGAGAGGTATGTCCTGAATGGAATCGACCCCGAGCAGTACATCTACTCCGAAACGAAAGATGATTACCTTCTCTTCATGTCGAGCATGGACTGGGCTCTCGATAAAGGGTTGGACACGGCTCTCTCTCTTTCTAAAGAGTCGGGACTGCCGCTTGTCGTAGCCGGGACCGCAGGAAGCTATGAGGTCATCCATAAAATAGCCGAGATGTGCGAGCAGAGCGGGGCAAGATATGTTGGAGATGTTCAGGGCAGGCAAAAGGCAGAGTTGCTTGCGGGCGCAGCTGCTTTTCTTTTCCCGAGCAAGCTGGCCGAAGCATTCGGGCTTGTTATGGTCGAGGCGTTGATTTCGGGAACTCCGGTCATCTGTAGCGACCGGGGCGCGTGCCCCGAAATTATCTCTCCCGACGTGGGGTTCGTTTGCAGCGACCGTGCCGATTACCTGAAGGCCCTTGAAAGTATTTCGAGCATATCCCCGAAAGCGTGCCGCGAAAAGGCAATGCGTGACTACCATTACCTGAGGATGGCTGCCGATTATATTCGAGAATACGAGCGGGAACTGGCGAGCCCATTAACCGGAAAGGTCTATAGAGGAAATTCAAGTGTCATTCATCTCGAGGAAGTATAATCAATTCACTTATTTTAATCTGCAACTCGGACGGCCCGTCTGGGGAGGCAAAAAGGTTTTGGATTTCGGGGGCAACGTCGGAAACATATTGAAGGACCCTGACTCGACTATCGATCAACATCTTTACTGGTGTCTCGATGTTTCAAGAGATGCGATTGAGATGGGGGAAAGAGCCTTTCCCGAAGCTCACTGGTCCTTTTACAACCGATACAATTTCGCGTTCAACCCCACCGGCATCGAGGGGTTACCCATACCTGAAACGGGGCAAAAGTTTGATTTCATCCTTTCCTATTCGGTCTTTACGCACACCGGAGAGACTGAAATGATCGAATTGGTCGAGCATTTAAGAGGGATGCTTGAAAGAGGTGGCTTGCTCGCCTTTACATTCATTGACCCGCATTACGAAACATGGCCGGGTCGCTACGACGGAAACAATTTGAAATGGCGCCTGGACAGATCAAAAGAGGAATATCCAGGTCTCGATGTAGAGTCATTGCTTGAACGGGCCAGGGGCGCAAGTTTTTGCTCTCTTGTCAATCATCGGGACCTGTATCTCGAAGGGGAGGAAATCAGGCATTATCAGCCGCGTGATCAATACTACCTTGATGTCTTTTACACAGCGGACCACATAAAATCCCTTTTCCCGGAGGCGCGAATCCTCCCCCCGATAAACGGCGAGATGCAACATTGTTGCCTGTTTGAAAGCCTGATTAAAGGCAAATGGCAATAGCCCGCCCCGCTTTGGCTTTTCCTGCTGACAGAATTTTCACAAATCGCATCCTGAATCGTCATGTAAGTGAGGACATTCTCTCAGGCCATTAGTGTGACCGATGACCGAAGGCTCGATTGAGGGTAAGGCAACCCCTTGAGCCGGGACGGCAAAAAATTTACCGGGAATAAATGCAGAATTGCAGAGTGAGAGGGTCAAATGTTTACCCGCCCGATAGACTGCAAGGAGGATCTGATGATGGAGCGAAAACGAAGGTTTTCACGCATCTTGCCTGGAGTATTCGCTACGCTGGTATTGATCGGGGTTTCCGGTCCGGCAAGGGCGCAACAGCCTGAATGCAAGCATACGACCAGGGCAGACGTAGTAGCCATAGATCAGGCTTTTTATATCAACCGCCTGGGCGCAATTCAGGCCGGAGGAATGATGTTTGCCCTTCGGCGCGACGTAGTCTCAAATGACCCTTCGACCCGGAATCTGACTCCAGGCAAAGTGATGCTCAGACCCGATAAGCGACCTCGACCGATTGTATTGCGCGTGAGGGTGAATGACTGTCTGGAAATCAAATTTCAGAACCTTCTCGGCAGTGTTCCGCGTGTCTTCGACCCAAAGCGATTCCCGGTTAAAAGCACTCTTGCGAATGCCTACAGACCAAACGAAAACGCGATGGTAAACGCAAACGACGGGAACCCTCCAAACCAACAGACATTTGGAACCGACACGGAGCAGCCCGCAACACGTTATGCGGGGGTCCACGTCGAAGGCATGAATCTCGTCAAGGCCGCCGCCGCAGACGGAACTCCTATTGAAGGCATCAGCGCCGATGGCTCCTGGGTAGGCAGAAACGACGTATTCGGAACGGCGTCGAGAAAGAGCGGCCTCGTGGCTCCCGGCGATACCATCACCTATACGCTTTACGCCGCCGCCGAAGGCTCATTCCTCCTTTACAGCACGGCCGCCGATGTAGGTCTGCGGCTCGATTTTGGTGGTCAGCTTTCGCAGGGCCTCTTCGGGAATGTGACGGTTCAGCCGCAGGACGCGGAGTTTTACCGGAGTCAGGTAACACACGATGATCTGATGCAGGCCACATACATTTCCACCAGCCTGCCTCCAAACATGAGCCTTGCGCCCTTTATGGAGAACGGCACTCAAAAAACCGTCACGCTTGAGGGAAAGACCTTCCCCGTCTGGGAAATAAAGATCACAAACCCTGTCGGGAACCAGCATAATCTTCAGGACGGGCAGGTCATCATTGCAGACGAAGGCGGCAATCCCGTTCCCCCTACTCAAAGAGGATATTTGAAATCGCCCGGCGGACAGCCATTAGTAAACTACGGCGCGGTTTACCCCAGCAACGACACAAACCAGAATCGCCGGTGCGTCCCGATTTTGAAGATGGTTGACTCCGCATACAAAACCACGCAAACGGGCTGTGAGAAGGTTATAGACCCGGCAGCCGACATAACTTATCACTCGGATCTGACGGCGATTATCACGGGCACGGATGCGGGGCTTTTTATAGGCGATGCGCCGACCTTCGATCAGAACCCGCCCTACCCTGACCGCAGACATCCGTACAGAGAATTCGCCATCCATTATCACGACGACTTCGTCGCCACGCAGGCATTTCCTCAGTTCACATCGGGCGACATGGCCTACACCTTACAGGCCGGGCGTGATTTCTTCGCGATCAACTACGGCATGGCGGCAATCGGCCCGCCGATCTGGGCAAACAGGACCAAAGTAGGCCCGGAGTATCAGTGCGCGACTTGTAGATTTGAAGAGTTCTTCCTGAGTTCGTGGCCAAACGGCGACCCTTCGATGATCGTAGACATTCCCGCAAACGCGGTTGATCCGTCAACAAATCAGATCAAACCGGGACCAAAGGCGACAAAGGCTTTTTATCCCGATGATCCCTCAAATGTTTATCACAGCTATATGGGCGACCATGTGAAATTCCGAGTCCTCCACGCCGGACAAAATATCACACACGTCCATCACCTTCACGCGCACCAGTGGCTGCACACTCCAAACAGCGATCAAAGTCATTATCGCGACAGCCAGATGATCTCGCCCGGCATCGCCTATACGATGGAGCACGTCTATCGCGGGAGCGGGAACCTCAATCAGACGGTCGGCGATTCCATATTCCACTGTCACTTCTACCCGCACTTTGCGCAGGGGATGTGGGCCCTGTGGCGCGTGCACGACACATTTGAGATAGGGACCGAGCTTGACAATACCGGCAAGCCAAAGCCCGGATGGAACCGCGCGCTGCCCGACGGAGAGATAACGACCGGCGTCCCGATTCCGGGGCTGGTTCCGATGCCGATTTACGCGATGGCTCCGATGCCCGCCAGAGTTGAGGTAGTCCCGGTCAACGCGACCGTCAAGAATGCAAGCGGTCAATCTGTTAATACGGTTGTGGGCTATAAGTCCGAAGTAAACCCGCAGGACCTTGCCGCAGGCAGAAATCCGGGCTACCCCTTCTTTATCCCCGGCATAGCCGGGCAGCGCGTTCCTCATCCTCCTCTGGATTACGCTCCCGATCTGGATGACAACGGGCAACCCCGACTCGGGCCTGACGGAAAGCCGCAATTGCTCGATGGTGGCTTGCCGAGATACGTCGGTTTGTATGATCCGAAGATATACGAGCAGCACAACCGCTGGGACTTCACCAAGCTGAACGACACGCTGACGGCATTTGAGTTGCCCGAGGACGGGACGCCTGTTGAAGATGTAGCGATGACCACGCATTCGATTCGAAACCATCCCAGTTTCACACCCGGCGGCGCTCCAAAGGATTTCATCCTAAACGGTCGCCCCCGACAACCCGGCGCGCCCTATGCAGACCCGGGCATCAAACTCGACGGCTCTCCGGTCCTTGAGAAACCGATTCAATATAAAGCGGCCGATATTCAACTCGATCTCGTGCTAAACAAGAAGGGATGGCATTATCCTCAGGCTCGAATCATTTCGCTCTGGGGCGATGTCAACGACACCTTGAGCGGGAAGCGCGCGCCGGAGCCGCTCTTTTTCCGTTCCAACAGCGGGCAGGTCATCGAATACTGGCTGGCCAACCTCGTGCCGAATTATTATGAGTTGGATGATTTCCAGGTTCGAACCCCGACCGACGTGCTGGGTCAACACATCCATCTTGTGAAGTTCGATGTCACGAGTTCGGACGGTGCCGCAAACGGCTTTAATTACGAAGACGGAACCTTCAGCCCGGATGAAGTTCGTGAACAGATCGAAGCGATAAACAAAGCGGGCGGCATCTATGCCGACTCGATGCTCAAGTCTGGAACTCAAAGACAACTTCATCCCAAGAATATTCCATTCTTCGGCAACGGCCCAAACAACGCCTGGGTTGGTGCACAGGCTACAGTACAGCGATGGTACTCCGATCCCCTTCTCGATAACGAAGGACATGACCGCACGATAACCACTGTCTTCACCCACGATCATTTCAGCCCTTCCACTCACCAGCAGATAGGTCTGTATGCGGGGCTTCTGGTTGAGCCGAAAGGATCGCAATGGCAAGACCCTGAAACGGGCGCTTTCTTTGGCACTCGATTCGATGGCGGCCCTACAAGCTGGCAGGCCATCATCATCAACAAGGATGAGCCGTCAAAGACATATCGCGAATTCATGCTAGAGTTTCAGGACAGGCAACTTGCCTATCTGAACACGAGCATAACCACGCTGGTGCCTTACGTACCTTACGGTCCGAATCTTCCCAAGAAGAGCCCCGGCGGTCCCTTTGGCTGGAGCGATCCGAACAATGCCATCAATCCTCCGATAAACGGCGGCTCAAGCGATCCGGGCGGCCCTCCTTATCCACATCTGATCACAAATCAGTTTAGCACCGGGTCGTTTTCGGTCAGCTATAGAAACGAACCGTTACCTTACAGGCTCTCGCCTCCAAAGAGCGGCGAGTACTCGGTTCCTGCGCAGACCGACCTTTCCTATGTGTTCAACTCGATTACGCGAACCGATCCCGATTTAAACCGCCAACCTGACACAGGTGGAGTCATCAATCCGGCATGCAACCCGGCGGTGACCGCCTGTTTCACGTATCCGAAGTCCCCGATTGGCGGGGGGATGCTCGCAACTGACCCTTACACTCCGTTGCTCAGAGCCTATGAAGGGGACAGGGTGCAGATACGCGTCCTGGTAGGCGCTCACATGTCAGCGCACTTCTTCACCATACACGGAGTAAACTGGCTGTTCGAGCCTGCCTACGGGGACTCCGGATATCGTAGCACGCAGGGCATGGGCATCTCCGAACACTATGAGATGCACTTCACGCTGCCTCGTACGAGCGCGACGACCGAGCAGGCGGATTACCTTTATATTCCAAGCTCGGATGCTACAGGATTGCAAAACGGCAACTGGGGGCTGATGCGAAGTTACAAGACATCGCAGGCCGACCTCCTGCCGTTGCCGAATAATAAGAATTTCGCTTCGCACACAACGCCCAACGCAGGCTGTCCGAACGGCGCGCCCGTACGGTCATTTGATGTCACGGCTACTACCGCGCAGCAGGCGCTTGGCGGGCCTCTCTTTTACAACAGGCGAGGGCGACCCGGCACACCGGGGCAGAATCAAATTGTAGACACAAACGCATTGCTCTACGTTCAAAGCTCCGACCTTGACGGACAGGGCAAGCTAAAGGCCGATGTTCCGGTTGAGCCGCTTATACTTCGAGCCAACGCAGGCGATTGTATGGTTGTCACGTTGAGAAATGAATTGCCAAGTGACCAAACATCACTCAACGGCGGCTCAAACCTCACGGTTCCCTTCACCGTTCCGGTCACGGTTACCGATAGGGCCTCGAATATTCAAGAGATGGTCTTCTTCTTCAACCAGAACACATACTATGCCGGGTTCCAGGAATTGTTTAACCAGAATCCCTACGGGTTCAAGCTGCCCGATAACCCCGGACTCACCCAGGTCGCCAAGAGCCCAAACAATCAGGGCTGGACTATAACGGTCAACAGCACGGGGCAGCAGTACACGATCTATCAGACAAACTCGACCACCTTGGGCGTCTCTTGTGGAATCACGCTTAACACATCACACGAAGTCGGACTGCATCCAACTCTCGTTGGATTCGACATTACCGAAAGCAATGGAGTAAACGCAGGGCTGAATCCATCCAACACGGCAAAGCCCGGGTCAGCAAAAAACCTACACGTGGTTTGCCGGAAAAGTAGAGACAGACGGCGAGACAGGCGGAACCCGTTATGTGCCGGTCGAGTTTGGCTCGGTAAACCTGACGCCTTCGGACCCGTTGATGCAGCACCCGTTCGGGCTGATCGGATCGTTGATAGTCGAGCCGGTCGGTTCAACCTGGCAGACGGATGAGAACTCGCGGGCATCGGCCACGGTAAAGCTTCCGGACGGAAGCAAGTTCCGCGAATTTGTCACAATAGTACAGGACGACGTGGCATCGCTTGCCTTCTATTCCCCGGCCAAGCCGCCAGTTCAGACGGGCGGGGGCACGACTCCGACCGGGAATACTTTACAGATTGACGGGGCGGCGGCAAACGGTTCGGTCAACTGGGTGCTGAATGGGACTACCTTATCAAACAACAGCACGATCAAGATTCAACCGGGCGATACGATAACCTTTGCGGTGCAATCGGGGACTCACGGCATCACATTCCTCAACAAAGCAGATGCCGAGAAGGTCTTTGATTTCTCAACACCGGGCCAGCCCTTTGTGGCGCAACCCACGATAGGTCCGAACGCCTGGGGAACAGCAGGAAATCCGGCGGGCACTACGCTTGCGACACTGAAGGTTCGGAGCGACATCCCTGCCAGTCTGACATCGCTCAATTTCGAATGCACCGTCCACAAGCAGAACATGGCCGGGGTATTCCAAATAGGCGAAGCGGAACAGGCGCTCCAGATTGACGGCGCAGCCGCCAACGGTCAACTCAACTGGGTATTGAACGGGACGGCTCTTCCAAACAACAGCAAGATCACGATCAAGCCGGGGGATAAGATAACCTTCGCGGTGCAGTCGGGGACTCACGGCATCACATTCCTCAACAAAGCCGACGCGATGAAGGTCTTTGATTTTTCAACACCGGGCCAGCCCTTCAAGGATCAGCCATCTATAGGTCCGAATGCGTGGGGTACGGACGGCAACCCTGCGGGCACAACACTGGCCACGCTGTTTGTGAAATCGAATCTTCCTGCCGGACTGACATCCGTTAACTTCGAGTGCACGGTTCACAAGCAGAACATGGCCGGTGTATTCCAGCTTGATGACGGGGGCGCAACACTACAGATAGACGGAGCCGTAGTGAGCGGGCAGGTCAAGTGGGAGTTGAACGGAACGCCTCTCGATAACAACAGTACAATTCCGATAAAGCCCGGCGACACGATTGTATTCGGTGTCAAATCGGGGACTCACGGCATAACCTTCCTCGATAAGGCCCAGTCGGAAGCCGTATTCAATTTTGGCAGTTCGGCAAGCAATTTCAAGCCTCAACCCTCAATCGGTCCGAATGCATGGGGGACGGATGGAGCAGGTCCCGGGACTACGCTTGCGACGCTGAAGGTTCGAGGCGATATTCCGCCCTCTCTGATCTCGCTAAACTTCGAATGCACGGTTCATAAGCAAAACATGGCCGGGGTATTTCAAATAAGCGGTTCAGGGCCGGTAAATCCGGGCACAACGACTCCGGTTCCCTCCAACTGGACCCAGGCGCTCAATTACAGAACCGAGCCGCTTGGTTACCGTTTTGCCAAGAACGACTGGCTGGCGAGCAGCAACAGCAACGCGCCGCTTGGAATCTCAAGGGCGCTTTCGAACACGCTGGTATTGGCCGACCCGCAGACGCCTGTTTTTGCAGCCTCTGCCGGGATGCCGATTCGGATGAGACTCCTGCATCCGGCAGGACTGAACGAACAGGTCTATACCCTACACGGCCACGTGTGGCAGGAGGAACCCTACAAGAACAACTCTACCGTGATAGGCGACAACCCGAAATCGCAAAACTTCGGAGCGCGCGACAGTTTCGGACCGAACGTCTCATGGGATCTCGTAGCGAAAAAGGCCGGGGGTGAAAAGGGCGTTCCGGGCGATTATCTCTATCGCACATTTATCGGAACCGATTTCATGTTCGGCCTCTGGGGAGTGCTCAGAGTAGGCGAGCCGGGTAAGGATATAGTCACGATGACGAGTTTCGGACCTCTTGCCGGAAAGGTCGTCATCACAGGAGTCAACACAGTCAATCCCGACAACGGGCAGATGGCCGAAGAGGTCACCATTCATAGCGGCACTGGACCTGATGGCCCGGTGCTTGGAACAGCCAAAGTTGACAGGATGACCGGGATGTGGTCGTTTACGGGGACAAACATCGCCGCGCCGATCACAGCGGTCTCTTCACAAGGCGGCTCGGTTGTGGCTACCGCCTTTATTCAGAGGATATTCGATCTCAACCCGGCTCCGGCTGTGGTTCCGGTCCTCCCGTCAGATGAGATCTTCAGATTTAAGCCAAAACCGAGGGTGATCAGAGAGCAGTAACTTGCAAACGGTTTTACCCTGGCTTAATCTTGGGCCGGAGAGACTGTGATTTCTCTCCGGCCCGTTTTGACGAACTGGCGAGGCATCGAGTTTCAATATGAAAATCTTCATCAAATTTGCGCTTTGCGCCATCCTGATCTCAATCGGCGTTCTTCCCTGCTACGGCCAACAATCCGGCGAAGCAAAAGAGACATCAACCGCTCAATCTTATCCCTACAAGCGAAATATTGTCCGCGAAGGGTTGAACATCGAACTGACCATAGAACATCACAGCCCGACCAAAGATAAGAGAGCCGAATTCCGAGAAGACGATGACACGCTTGTCAGTTTCAAAATTACTGATGAGCAGACGGGAGCGCCTGTCAACAAGGCCAACCCGGCCGCGTGGATGGACAGGACGCCCGATGGCGCAAAGACCGATCCGGGCGAATGTAAAGGAAAGGTTGAGTTATTTGTTGGGGGAGGCTTGATGGGACAGGCCGAACATGACCTGAATGTATATTACGTTCTGGCCATGAACGAGGACTCAACGATTACGGTCGTAGACCCGCTCTTCGGGTTTGGCGGGACCAAGTTGCTTGCGCTTGTTCCGCTCAAGAGCCCCGCCGAGGATTGGGCCTTGACCTCGGACCAGAACCGCCTCTTTGTTTCGACTCCCGATTCGAATCAGGTTGCCATAATTGATACGGTCACATGGCAGGTGACATCCACAATCGAAGCGGGGCCGAGGCCCGGTCGATTGGCCTTCCAGCCCGATGAGGCTTACCTCTGGGCTGGTTATCAATCCGATAGCAACGCAAAGGATTCGGGCGTCACCGTAATTGACAGTCAAAAACTCACCATAGCCGCGCGCATTTCAACGGGGGGCGGTAGCCATCAAATAGCATTCAGCGAGGACAGTCGCTTCGCCTTTGTCACCAACCGCAAGGCGGGAACCGTATCCGTTATCGACATCCGAACCCTTAAGAAAATAGCGGACATAAAGACGGGCACAAGCCCCCAGTCCATCTCCTATTCAAATCTCGCCCGCGCAGTCTATGTGACAGACGATACCGAAGGGACGATTGTCGTAATAGATGAAAAGCTTCACAGGGAAATCACTCGAATGAAGGCCGAACCAGGGCTCGGGCAGATCAGATTTGCGCCGGGCGGAAGGCTGGGATTCGTCGTCAATCCCGAGAAAAACCTGATACATATCCTTGATGCTTCGCTCAACCGAGTGATTCAGACCGCTGACATAGCAGATGGCCCCGATCAGGTCGCCTTCTCGACCGAGCTTGCTTACCTGCGTCTTCGCTCAAGTGAATCGATACTTATGATTCCGCTCTCTCAGATTGGAAAGGAAGGAGCGGCTGTTCCCGTAGTCGATTTCCCCGGCGGGCAGGCACCTCTGGGCAAGACCGTTAGGCCATCTCCTGCCGATGCCATAGTTCAGGCGGCAGGCGAGAATGCAGTCCTCGTGGCTAATCCTGCCGATAAGATGATCTATTATTACCGTGAAGGCATGGCCGCGCCGATGGGGAATTTCAGCAACTATGGTCGTCAACCTCGCGCCGTGCTCATAGTTGATCGGAGCCTCCGGGAGCGCGCTCCGGGTCTTTATCAAACCGAGATACGTCTGAGACGAGCAGGCAATTATCAGGTAGCTTTCTTCATGAGCAGTCCCCGAATCATCAACTGCTTCGACTTCACCGTAGCGCCAAACCCGGAATTATCCCGCAACGAGAATCCGCCGCCGAATATCGAGCCGCTAAACCTGTCTGCAATCGGGAAGTCTCTAGAAAAGGTGCGGCTGACATTCAAGCTGACCGACCCTCGTACGAGCAAACCCGTAGACGAGTTGAAAGACCTGAACGCCTTGATATTCGCCCCCGGTGTCTGGCAGACCCGCCAATCGGCCGAACACGTCGGCGGAGGCGTCTACGCAATCGAATTTACTCCCCCGATGCCGGGAATCTATTACGTACACCTTGCATGCTTTTCCAGAGAAATGAATTACACACAGGTGCAGGCTGTAACGGTCATAGAGGCCAAACCTGGCGAGGTAAAATAACCGGCTGCTCAAAGCGTTCAATGACAAATAAGATTATTCAGGGACTCTGGATTGGCTCGAATCTCACAACGATGGAGCGGCTTACGATCTCGTCTTACCTGAAAAATAATCACGAGTTTCATCTCTACGCTTATGACGAAGTGGAGTCTGTACCGACGGGCGCGCTTGTCAAAGACGGAAACGAAATCCTGCCTGCTTCGATGATCTTTCAATACAGGGACCAGAAGAGTTATTCGGCCTTTTCAAACTTTTTCAGGTATAAGCTTTTGTTTGAGCGCGGCGGCTGGTGGGTAGACATGGATGCCGTTTGCCTGAAACATTTTGATTTCAAAGAAGAGCACGTTTTTTCATCCGAGCCTGCTCAGGGAAAAGTCTTCACATCCTCGGGCTATATCAAAGCTCCCCGTAGGAGTGGAGTGATGGACTACGCCTGGCAGAGGTGTGTTGAAAAGAACCCCGATGAACTGGTCTGGGGAGAGGTTGGCCCGAAGCTTGTGGCCGAGGCTGTCAAGAAATATTCGCTTGAGCATTTCATAAAGCCGCCGGAAGTCTTTTGCCCGGTTGGATACGCCGAGTGGCAAAAAGTCCTGGACCCGAAAGCTGTCTGTTTATTTGGCGAGACGACTTATGCGCTGCATCTATGGAATGAGATGTGGAGGCGCAACGGACAGGACAAAGACTCGACTTATCACCCTGACTGTATCTATGAACAGTTGAAGAAACGGTATCTTTGATTGGTGCCGATGGATAAAACAAATTTCTAAATCATTCCGCAAGAGAGCGGAAGGGCTCCTACATTTATACCCGATTGCAAGCAGCTATAGATATAGAAACGATAGCGATTCGAGCAGGCTTGAAAACTTCTCAATTCCCTTCACATGCTCTCGTATCAGAGCTTTTTCATAACCTTTATTTTCCAGAATCCTTTCTAAATTCTCTCTCCAGATTCCGACTCTGGCCTCATCCCCTGCGGCTCTGAGGAAACCCGCTACGCAATCATCCCAGTCGTCAATCCTGTCGAGGAAGGGGCGATAGAACAGGCCCCGCAATTCTTCTTTTTCATGAAGTGCGGCGCGAGTTATCCGATATGCCTTTACCATCGCCTTTCGAATCGCCCTATTCCCCTTCTTGATGAGCTTCTTGTCAGGCTGATAAATCTTTTCAAGAGCGCCCGTGCTGCCCCTGAGCGTATTGTCGCCGATCTTTCCGCCGAATATATGCGTGAAATCTTTTCTCATCCCAAACAGGGCCTCCATCGGATGAAAATTCTTATATCGTTTCCCGATAATATTCAACAGATCATTATCCATGAAGATAAGTCTTACTTCCCAGTTGCCTTTGACCCAAACAGATCTGAGACCAACATTTCGGACCACGAAAGATTCTCCATCCGAAAATCCCCTGACACCCAGCAATGTGCCCCAGAACTCTCCCATCTGCCGCATCAATGAGATGTAATTCCGGTCAGCCCGGTCGCGGTTCTCAGCCACACGAAAAGCCGCCCTCACATATTGTTCGTGATTCTGGTACTCGGTGTCGGGCGGGGTGTAAATACCCAGGACCTCATCCAGAATCTCATCTACAAACTGCCTGGCCTGCTGATCTGTGTAACGGACATCAAGCCCGTCATGAAAATAGATGTCAGCGCCTCTCGGGGAAAGATATTCAATTAACCTGTGCAATCTGAAGGAGCTTGTTCCCACAATTATGGACTGGCAAGGTGCGACCTGAGTCAGAAACTGAGCCGTCAATCCAAGCTCTCCGGGCAGCATAGGCGACCCGGCTCCCCAGTCCTCGTTGAAAGCCTCTAAAGAATCCCGCATCGCCGATCGCATACGGTCGAAGCCTGCTCCAAAACTATCGCGCTCGGTGAAATATTGGAGCACGTGTTGTTCATCACCCGATGTAGGCACCGAGTAGACGGATGAGATTGAGATGGTCCGGCAGACCGGGGCCTCGTCTCCATGAACAAGGCGAAATATTCTCGACAGAATCGAGCCGGCACCTGCCTCCCATCTCAACATATGCCCCATGCTCCCGCCGTGAAGCCTGTGCGGAGGCGGGACCATTATGCCACCCTTTTCAAAGATGATATCCAGCAGGTGTCCGCCTCTATTGCCCGCTCGCTTTATCTCGAATTCAATATTGCTGCCCGGTGGCTTTATCACTAGAACAACAGTATGAAGCGGGTATTCCACAAGCGAATTTATTTCCGCGCTGGTCGAATCCCCGACCCAGTAAACCTGCGATTCGTCTCGAATCCTGCATATGATCTCGGCTTCGAAATCGGGCAGTCCGGCTAGCGCTTGCTCGGATTCATCCTTCATGTAGGGATGATCGAGAGGGGTCATATCCTTTACGCCCTTGGACCGTCTTGTCTGGTCGAATATTTTCTCGACCACCTCATCCGGCAGCCACAGGTAACGAGCAAGAGTAAGTTTACAGGTTCGTCTGGCAGCGTATATAAAGTCGCGTAAACCAGATTCAGATGTTGATTCTCCCTTTATTAGAAGGTGAATACGACTGAGACGCGCAAGCCTGCGTCTGAACTCTTCCGTAAACCCTGGCATATCGGTTGTCGTGTAGCCTTCCCTCAGAACCTTCTCAAATGCCTGATCTTCCAGCCTTATACCCAGAAGGTCAAAGAGAAAAGCGTACTCGGTCGAATCACCGACTGTCCGCTTCAGAATCTGATGCTCGAGCATCAATATAGCGAGCGATCTGATTGCCCACGATCCCTTCGAACCTGATCTTGCGGTATCCACCAGTCTCCGCGCGAAATCACGGTTATAATCCTGATAACAAAAAAATTCATCGAATAGAATAAACACCTCTTTGTCATCCCCAAATTCGTCACGAATTATGCCAAGCAAATGATCGGGAATATTATTGTAGCGCTTGCCACGGGCCTGTTTCATCACTGCCTCCAAGATCAACTCAACCATATGGGTGAATCAGATAGATTCGAATGGAGAAATGGGCATGAGAGAATCGAAAACCATTGCCACTTTGCCCCTTTGTTTACGAAAGATTCACAGATGAACCTTTGAAAGCGTCTTATTCTTGTACGACAGATATAGCAAAATCCGACTCCGTTTGGAGGTGTAGAATGGGTGGAAAAGGCAAACCGAAACTGAGCGTCCCGTCTGGCAATGTAGTGACGGTGACGCTTGAGCGGAAGACGGCTCAGGATCTCTTTTATGCGCTTGCTCTGGCACTCGGTATAAACGGGGGCAAGAAAAAAGGTAAAGGCAAGGGTAAAGGCAAGGGCAAAGGTAAGGGCGGTAAAGGCAAAGGCGGCAAGAAAGGCGGTAAAGGTAAAGGCGGCAAGAAAGCCATATTGGCAGTAAAAGCCAAACTCGGAGCTAAAGGCAAAAAGGGAACAAAGGGCAAACCCAAACTCTACTAAGCACAGGTTGTGAAGCGGTTTATACATGGCGCGTGGCTTGCAATCTGACTACAGAGACTGACACAGAGAATTTACACTCAATCCGTTCTCAAGTTACCAGCCCGGCAGGATCGCACTGTTCATGCCGGGCTGGTAATTGCCTCTCTGTTGTAAATTCAGTCCCTTGACGAAAAGAGAGTAGATTCTCGTCAGGCTATTCGTATGGCCGTAAATTTCGTCGTTGAGTCGCATACGAATTGCCCTGCCCCTCCAAATACAAATTCACCTCTGACATTTGATATGGCAGAAGCATCTCGTTTGCTCGTGTGGTAGGCTTCGAGTTTCTCTCTGATTATTGCCCGCGCCTTTTGAATACGCTTGCGGACATTTTCGATTGAAAGGCTCAGGCAATCCGCGATTTCAGGATAAGATGTCTCTTGAAAGAATCGCAGCACGAACGGCTCACGCAGCTGTGCGGGCAAGTCTGCGACAGCCCTGCAAAGTTGGGCGTATAACTCGGAGTGAAGTATTCCTTCCTCAGGAGATCGATGAACCCAATACGGCGGCACGCCCTCGCACCGCAACAGGTCCTCAATGTTTTCGTTGCTCTTTGTCCGCCTTCTCCGCTCTCGATGGATGTCGATACATACGTTATAGGTGAGACGAGTGAGCCATCCACGAGGATTTGTAATTTTCCTCGCGTAAGCAGGAAATTTATCCAGCGCCTTGAGCATCGAAATGCTCAAGGCATCTTCGGCATCCTCGTGCTTGCCACCCATCTGCCTCAAACAAACGCTATAGAGATATTTTTGATGTCCTTGCCACAGAATCCAAAAGGCGGCGGATTCTCCGAGACCCAGACAATGCAACAACCCGGACATCTCACTCTCTCCCCACTTCTCACCTTCCTCAATCGAGGAGAAACGCGCCCAGTTGAAACCCCGACTTTTACTACCCTTCTTTAGCAGATCATCTCGATTGGCCCGCGAACGATCCAGGTCGCAGGACCCAATCGAATTAGTCTGGTCACCATTCCTCTCTTGATTATGATTTGACTCGCCTTTCGACCAGCCCCCGGGGAAACTCATAGATGTCCTCCACATTGCATTGCTCGATCAAATAAAACGTGATGGCAGTCTGCATCTTCAAGATGCATAAACGCCGTATCAATTGCTATCTTGACGACTACCCAGAGAGGTCATGTATTATTCATCACTTCCGCTAATAAGCCGGAAATCACAAGTTGAAGAAGAGTTAAAGCCGATTGAAAATGTATTGCTCCTGAGTTTGCTTGCTCGAAAAGTGATGCTAGAACTGTCGCTCACCTTCCCGGTGAGTTCTTCAGCCCGGCTCATACGCCTGAGGAAATCACATTCGGCGCCGAGTTGGCTCAGAAAATAGATGATAAGATCTGAAGCTCTGAATTTAGCCTAACTATGTGACGGGCAGAGAGTATCACAGAAAATCTTTGGACGCAATATCTATTACAACTCGATGTAATAATGCAACCATTAACTTAGGGCCATTTTTTTCTCAGGAAAATCTTTGCCCACGCTCTGCCTTTGCGTCTGCGCAAGTAACTATTTCTCGCAAAGGCACAAAGTAGGCAAAGCTATTTCGTGAAGCAATCGGTGGTTTTCTTCGATCTCAGCAGGTCAATATGAGATAAAATGACTTTGTAGAAAAGCTCGGTCACGAATTACTTTTTTCCTCGGCTTCGCAAACCTCACCTACGTGGAGTCTTGCCGGAAGGTTTTTCTTTCAGCCTGAGGTATGGTGGCTTTGACCGGATGTAGGCGTCGTTTTTTCGCAATTCCATCCACATCGTGTCCCCAACGCAGTGTGGGTTTGCCCTGTTGTAGACCATCAATACATCGGGAATGTGCCTCGCGCGCGCGGTTCCGCTCATCTCAAGCATGGGAAAGACGGCTGCCAGGTCTTCGGCGACGCGGAAGTAATCCCCCTGTTCATCTCTCAGGTCACTGTCGTCAACAAGCTCCCAGAGCCATTTCTTCCATGTCCTCACGGCTGTCGCAAGCCACCTCTTATTGCGAAAATCATTCTCGCCTGTTTCGTAGGCGGGCCATTGCCGATGACTTATGGAATCAGGTTTGTTAGATATCCAGCTTCCATAAGTAATCCAGCAATCATGTGTTTTGTAAGTATTGGCAATTATCTCAAGCGCATTGTCTACATGAAACCAATCATCTCCATCGAGGACGACAATGACATCCTCAGGGAGCGCATGGCTTCTCTCGATCCCGTAAACAAGATTTGCCATCGAATATAGCCGCCCGGCGTTTTGAGTGATGAAGATACGGTCCTCGGAACCTGCCGCATCGAGTGCGCGCTCATACGTCATATCGCCACACGGGTCAATGGTGACAAAGGCCTCCCAGTCTTTGATAGTCTGAGACATCACTGAATCCAGACACTTTTGGATATAGTCCTGGCAGGGTCCGCAATTGATTATGAGCTTAAACATCGGTTGCGCTCGAGTTGCGTTTCCTGAGAATTAATGGTTCTGAATTTGTCCTTCAACAAACTTCAGATCATTCCAGCCCGGTTGCGTTGAGCTTCCAGTTTCGCTCCTCCTTTGCTGATTCGTGCACGCCGGACGCGCTCGGCTCGCGCTCTTCGGAAACCTCATCGCGCATGCGATGCTCATAAGCAGCTTGGATAAACGAAGCAAAGAGCGGGTGCGGACTGAGCGGCTTGGATTTGAACTCGGGATGAAACTGACAACCGAGAAACCAGGGATGATCCGCCAATTCAACTATCTCAACAAACTTTCCGTCGGGTGATTTGCCTGAAAAGATCAATCCGTGCCCGCCAAGTTCATCCTCATAACGGGGGTTGAATTCGTAACGGTGGCGATGGCGCTCCAGAATATCGCGCTCGCCGTAGATGCTGTCGGCAAGCGATCCTTCCTTCAGGCGGCAAGGATACGCCCCCAGACGCATGGTGCCTCCCATGGTATCTACGCCGATCAAATCGCGGAGTTTGAAGATGATGGGATGTTGTGTGTCGGTGTCAAATTCAGTAGAATCAGCGCCCTCAAGCTCACAAACCGATCTCGAAAATTCTATGCACGCGCATTGCATCCCGAGGCATATTCCGAAGAATGGGGTTCGCTCGCGCCGGGCATAGCCGATTGCGCGCACCATCCCTGAGATGCCTCGTTTGCCAAACCCTCCCGGAACGAGTATGGCATCGAAATCTCTCAAGCGGTCTTCCCAGTTGGGGTCATCCATAAGCTCTTCGGATTCTACCCAGCGAATCTGAACGCGCACACGATTGGCTACCCCGCCGTGTACAAGCGCTTCATTCAGGCTCTTATAGGAATCCTCCAATTCCACGTATTTCCCAACTATTCCTATGGAAACAGTGCCCTGAGGGTTTTTGATCGTTTCGACGAGATTGTTCCAGGCCCGAATATCGCGTTCGCTCGCCGACAGGTTCAGCTTCTTAACTATCATTTCATCCAGTCCCTGACGAGCAAACATCAAAGGCACCGCATAGATCGAATCAACATCCTTCGCCGTTATGACCTCTTCCTCCTTCACATTGCAAAAGAGGGCGATCTTGGCTTTCATTTCGTGCGGGAGCGCACGGTCACATCGACACAGCAAAAGGTCGGGCTGGATGCCGATTTCGCGAAGCTCTTTGACCGAATGCTGGGTAGGCTTTGACTTCAATTCGCCGGACGCGGCTATGTAGGGCACAAGCGTCAGGTGGATGAAGATAGCGTTTTCGCGGCCAACCTCGTTACGCATCTGGCGGATTGCCTCAAGAAAAGGGAGCGATTCAATATCGCCCACTGTGCCGCCGACCTCTACGATTACCACATCATTGTTATCGGTGACGCTGCGAATCGCGTCCTTGATCTCGTTTGTTATATGCGGGATTACCTGAATAGTCTTGCCCAGATAATCGCCGCGTCTCTCTTTGTTGATAACAGAGAGGTATATGCGCCCGGTTGTCCAGTTATTCGACTGTGTAAGTTGAGCGTGAGTGAAACGCTCGTAGTGGCCCAGGTCCAGGTCGGTCTCAGCGCCGTCGTCGGTCACAAAGACCTCGCCGTGTTGAAAAGGAGACATGGTGCCCGGGTCGACATTGATATAAGGATCAAGTTTCTGAAGAGTCACCTTCAGACCACGTGTTTCAAGCAAACATCCTATTGAAGCGGCAGCCAGCCCTTTACCCAGGCTCGAAACTACGCCGCCGGTAACGAAGATATACTTAGTCATGCAAGGCCCTCCTCAATTAACATCTTAACTCGTTCGTAATCCTGCCTGGTATCTACACCTATTGAGCGGTGCTCGACTCTTACGACGCGGATATCATAACCGTTCTCAAGCGCGCGAAGCTGCTCGAGACTCTCAAGTCGTTCAAGCAATGAAGGCTTTATCCGGGTAAACAATTCCAGAAATCCACTTCGGTACACGTAGAGTCCCGTGTGTTTTCGAAAATTGGATAAAAGCCCCGCATCGGCGCGCAACGACTCTTCCAGAGTCAGACCTGGGGCGGGCCTGATATGGGGAATCGGCGAACGCGAGAAATAAAGCGCACTGCCGCGAGCGTCCATCACTACCTTGACGACTCCCGGGTCAAAAACTTCTTCAACGGTACTGATAGGTTCACAGGTGGTGCTCATCTGCACATGCGGGTCAGTTAACAACTGCTCGATAGCCGAATCAATCGTAGAAGGTTCTATCAAAGGCTCATCTCCCTGCACATTGACGATAAACTCCGCCTCAAGTCCGGCTGCCACCTCGGCCACTCGATCTGTTCCCGATGCCGCATCTCGAGAAGTTAATCTGGCTTCTCCTCCAGAAGCCAGAACCGCTTCGGCGATCCTCTGGTCATCGGTAGCGACGATGACGCGAGAGATCAGGCTCGCGCATCGAGCGCGTTCAACTGTGTGCATTATCATTGGGATACCGGCGATGGGGAGGAGAGGCTTACCCGGCAATCTAGTCGAGTCATACCGCGCAGGGATTATAGCGATTGCTTCCCCCTTCACGGGCTTTCAGACTATCCGAAACCGCGCCCCTTTGTCAAACCTAAACCGGGAGGTCAAATTCGGAGCTTCATCGTGACATATAGAACCGGCCTCTCTCTTATGACGGTCGTCACAATTTACGGTGACGGCGGTCATATCCGCGAAGGGTCTATCAACATATAGTTTCTATATATGTCTTACACCAATTTACAAAGGAGCACTGCCATGAGGATGAAAGAGATAAAGACACTGGTCTTGGGGCTGGTGTTTGCCCTGAGCTTTTCTACTATTACGAATGCACGCACAGAGAACGCTGGCCAGCGCAATGGATATATAAAAAAAGGTGAAGTATTGTTCTTGAAATATTGCGCGGTCTGTCATGGAACTGATGCAAAAGGCGGAGGCCCGGCATCGGATTCACTAAAGGTTCCCGCGCCTGATTTGACGATTATTCAGAAACCGGGTGAAAGGTTTCCTGAAAATCATGTTGCCATAGTCATTGATGGTGAAAAGGCTGTAACAGCGCATGGTACCCGGCAGATGCCGGTTTGGGGGACAATACTGCGAAAGACGAGCGGCGATCTGCAAAAGCACGCTGATATTTATTCACTTGTGAGATACATCGAATCATTGCAGGTTGCAGGTAAGTAAGCACCTGTCCACCGGTCCTGATTGCAATTAAAGTGATCTTTCGAGGGAAGGAAAGTGGTGCTTGCCACCGCAAGGCTCAGAAATCATGGGATAGTGTGATGGAACACGAACACTCGTCGGAGGCTATCAAGGAAAGACTCTCGGCCGGACCACGGCACAGCTATCTGCGGGATTGGGTTTATGGAGGAATAGACGGGTCAGTTACGACCTTTGCTGTCGTGGCGGGAGTTATAGGGGCTGAAATGTCACTGAGGGTGATACTCGTCATCGGGGCGGCCAACATTATTGCCGACGGATTTTCGATGGCAGCAAGCAACTATCTGGGGACAAAGGCCGAGCACGACGAGATCAAGCAGCTAGAGACGATTGAGTACAGGCATATTGAAATGGTTCCCGACGGCGAGCGTGAAGAAGTCCGTCAGATATTTCAGGAAAAAGGATTCCAGGATAACGACCTTGAGCGAGCGGTCGAGCTAATTACCTCTGATCGGGATAGATGGGTAAAGACTATGCTCAAGGAAGAGTATGGCCTGCCAATGGAGGTGCGATCTCCGGGCCTGGCCGCTTTAAGCACATTCAGCGCCTTTATAGTCTGCGGGCTGGTTCCTCTTTTCCCCTTCATCCTGAATTTACCAAATCCTTTCCCTCTGGCCACGACGCTCACGGGGGCTGTTTTTTTCTTGATCGGTACTGTGAAGAGTATATGGTCAACCATACCCTGGTGGAGATCGGGGCTGGAAACACTCCTGATAGGATCGGTGGCTGCGACACTCGCTTACCTGGCCGGTGTGGTTCTCGAAAGAGTCTCATAATGGTTCTGGCTCAAGGAGAGGTGTGGAATCTTCCTCAATGTTGCGCAAAAAAGCGCATTAAAAGACCCTTTATAAAAGGGATGTAGAAGATCATCAAATAATTTAATCAGTTCTGTTACAACCAGATTTCCAGTTTGTAGGCCATAATTGGCGCTCCCACATGTGAATCAGAGCGGGCCGATACGAGACGGCATATATATTGCACTATGGTATCGGTTAGAGCGCCTGCTCAAACAAGCGACCTTTAAGTAGGATGAGCCTTGAATAAAGGGGAGTTTTTTATGCGAGTACCCTACGGCCTGGAGATTATCGAAAGTTGCGTCAATTGCAAACAGCGCGTGGCGGGTCTGTTTTGTGACATATCCAGCGAAGCCCTGGAGGCTTTTGAATCGCTCAAGTATACATCCACATATCCAAGAGGAGCTGTGCTTTTTGTTGAGGATCAGGAGGCAAGAGGGATCTTCCTCCTCTGCACAGGGCGCGTAAAGCTGTCAACCAGTTCAAGTGAAGGCAAAACGATCATTACGCAGGTTGCAGAGTCGGGCGAATTACTCGGTCTCAGCGCGGTAGTTTCAGGAAGGCCCTACGAGGTGACAGCCGAAACTATTTCGCCCTGTCAGATTAATTTCGTGAGACGGGAAGATTTTCTGCGCTTCCTTGCACAACACGGAGAGGCCTGTCTTCGCGTAGCCGAACACTTGAGCAATAGCTACCGTCACTCTCACGAGCAGGTCCAATCGCTCGGACTCTCACAATCAACGGCAGAGAAACTCGCCAGGCTAATCCTTGACTGGTGCGAGAGAAATGGAAGAGTGACCGAGCGCGGGATTCAGGTCAAGCTTACGCTTACGCACGAAGAGATCGCGCAACTGATTGGTGCCTCGCGCGAAACGGTAACTCGTCTCCTGAGCGAGTTCAAGGCCAGGAACATAGTCATCGTAAAGGGGTCGAACCTCCTCATCCCCGATAAGACCACTCTGCAATCTATGATCATGTAAATTGATCTGCGAAACCGCGACAACTCACAAAGTACATATGCTCTTCCCTCCCCTGTGATAGCTATCACATCAATGCGTGATAAAAGGCATAGCCCCTTTCCAATAAATTGGGTCAAATAGATATCAGGCACGTTCAGAGTGTCCGGGAAAATATCGTTTTCGCATTGAGAAAAAATCGACCTGATCGATTGAGGAGGAGCAATGGCATTTATGCCCGGGAAAATACATCTTGAGGTAGTCCAGGCTGCCCTTTCCGAACCTGATTTGGATGCTGAACCGGGCCGCCTCACAACGGCCTTGAATAGGGCGGCTATGATTGGCGACACCGATGCCGTTGAAGCGATTCTCGCCCGGGGCGTTAGTGTGAATGCCCGCGATGCAAGCGGAAGAACGCCCCTTATAGAAGCCTCATTCGGCGGCCACAGCAATACCGTGAAGTTCCTTTTGAGCAGGGGAGCACAGGTAAACATAAAAGATGGATCGGGATGGACGGCTTTGATGGAGGCGGCTTCAAAGGTACACACCGATGTGGTGAAGATACTTCTTACTGCCGGAGCCCGCGTCAATAGCGTAAGCGATCCAGGCGCGACACCACTCGGTGTGACATCCAAACGACAGACAAAGATAAAGAGATTACTCAGGAAAGCAGGAGCTTCTGAGGGATGAGGGATGAGGGATGAGGGATGAAATGGAATGTCTGAGGAGACTCCGGTAATCAGTCAACCCACTTAATCAGTCAACCTACTTAATCAGTCAACCCACTTAATCGGAAGTCTCCTTAAACTCTTTTCATCCTTCATCCTTCATCCTTCATCCTTTCTCGTGACGGGCGTCATCCGTTCCTGTGACGGCCGTCACAGCATTTACTTATGGAAGTTTTTATACTTGCTATACAGGTGGAAAAGATATTTTCAAATTGAAAAAGGCAATAGAACAGGAGGCTAACGCTATGGAGAGAGATGATAGAGACATTCTGGATTTAATGAAGCTTGAGCTGGATTTCCTCGAAAAAGGTGGCTACGGTCGTTCGGTGCGAACCCCCTGGCTGCCGACCTCAGTGTTTCAGGATTCTCCATCCTGCCTCTGTTACCCAGATCATTCTCATGCCGATGCATGCGTCTTGATGAGATTCGTACCGACCGATCAACGAGCGGCTGGTGTGCCGTGTCACAGGATTCCTCTCAACGAGGCTGGCGACACACTCGAATCTCTTGAGCAACAGGGCAACAGGGAGAATCTGGAAAAAGCATACAAAGACTGGCTACGCGTCAGGATCAGCGAAATCGAAGAGGAGCGCGCCAGACAGACCTAGTTGAGCCTGACAGAAAGGAGGTGCGCCAATGAAGATCGAAATTTATCTCGTAATAACGATCATCGCATTCACGGTGCTCTATTTTGTGGTTCCTTATGCGCTTGGCACTTATATGAAGTATCGGGGGAAGAGACTCGTGATCTGCCCTGAGACGAAACAGCCCGCCGCCGTCGATGTAGATGTCAGGCACGCCGCTATGTCTGCCGTTTTTGATGATCCTCATCTGAGGTTGAAGACGTGCAGTCGCTGGCCCGAGCGAGAGGGCTGCGGACAGGAGTGCCTCGCTCAGATTCAGATCGCCCCTGAGGACTGTCTCGTGCGAGGGATGCTTACAAAGTGGTACAAAGACAAGTTTTGTGTCCTTTGCGGCGAGCCATTCGGCGAGATTCACGTGCTGGATCACAAGCCTGCATTTCTGGCTCCCGAAGGGAACCCCATTGGATGGGATGAGGTTCGCCCGGAGACTCTTCCAACAGTGCTTGAGACATTCAGGCCGATTTGCTGGGACTGCCACGTCGCGGAGTCTTTCCGAGCAAAGTATCCTGAGCTCGTAGTCGAGCGCCCCTGGAGGGGTGACGCTCACTTTGGAACTTAACCCCAAAGACAGGAGCGCCCGCGTGACGGCAGTCACCCTGACAGGTGATTGATGTCAAGGCCCTCTGAGTCGGGTGATTTTAGTATGAATGCAAAAATCTTGAGGGGAAGTTCCCCGACGAGAATTACAAGCCGTCGCAGAAGGCGGCCCGGGAGGTGAAATCATGAGACGACTCTTTTACGCAGGCTTCATACTCTGTTCAATAATCTTGATTGGCATTGCAGTCCAGGCTCAACAGAAACCACAGACGCCGGAGAAGGAATCCGCTATTGTAGTGATAACAGACAAGCTCAAGGTTCTCGACGTGATCCTTCAAGGTCAGTACCTATTCGAGCACGATGATTCTCGGATGGCGCGTGGCGAACCTTGCATGTACATATACTCTTACAAGGATGGCAAGCAAGGCGAGCTTGTAGCAAAATTTCACTGCATACCCGAAGAGAGGGATTTAGCAAAAGAGGTTGTTCTGGGCGTTATGATGACCTCTGACCCTGATGTTTTCAGGCTGGATGAAATTCAGTTTAAGGGAAGCACGAAAGGGCACAAAGTACCAACCAGTGATGTGAAGAAATGACCGTCTTCACGACAGATTGTCGTGGGCCTCGAATTATCGGGTAGGAGGGAGCCTCGCGGCTCCCGTCCTCCCACACCACCGGACATACGGTTCCGTATCCGGCGGTTCGTTAAGTGCGCTGCAAGGCCCGCAGTCTATCTAGCAGTGTTACGAGTCCCAGTCGATCAAAGTAGCTCTTTGGATAGGCTTCGTTCATGTGTGACGCTCCCGCATTCCACTTCATGAATTTCATTCTCCTATACACGGGTAAGAGTAAATCCTTAGAAGGACGAATCAAGACAGGCGATCTCGATTCATCCTTCCGCTTCTTTAGAATGAGTAGCGAACCTGTATGCGCCCGGTACGGTTGCCACCGTCGTTTAGGCGCACGTTGTTAAAGAAAGGGTTTGTCACGTCGCCATTGCTCAGGTCGCTTGAAATAGCAGGATTGGCAAACGTTAAAGTTGGGGTGGTTCAAGACGTTGAAGAATTCAATGCGCACTTCCAGTCGGTGTTGCTCGAACGGTAATGGGAAGGCCTTATTTAAAGCTATATCCATAGAGTTGATCACGTCGCCGCGCAGAGTATTGCGGCCAGCGATGTTTGCGCGATTCGCCGGATCAACCACGAATCGAACATTGCCCGGGTTGATCGGGGCGCCATTGATATCAGAAAAGCCATTCCCCGAGATCCCAAGCAATGTATTGGCGAATCCTACCGATGTCGGCGGCGCGTTGGGGTTCGAGACGGATGGGCGGTCGTTGAACGAGTTCAGGTCGCCATTCAGATCGAGGCCGCCAACAAACGGGCTTTCCACAGATCCCGATTGAATGCGATATATCCCTGACAGTGTCCATCCTCCGGCGACCTCTCCTGATAGGCCGCGGGCCGGGCCGGGCACATCCCAGAGCAATGTCCAGACTGCGCGGTGTGGAGTGTCAAATGAAGCGACGCTGCGGTCTACTCTGCGATTGAACGGGTCGGACGCGATGCTGCTGCCCCCCGTCGTGACAAAGATTTCGCTATTGACGTCGTCAATCGCTTTGGAATAGGTGTAAGCAAAGCGCGCGAGAAAACCACGCCGGAGATCTCGCTCAATACGAGTTTGTAATGAATGATAAATTGAGTCACCACCGTTGGTGCGCAGCGTTACAGGGCCGTGCGTCGAGAAGAGGCGGACCCCGTTGACGCCGGAATTTATCTGCTCATTTATGAACAGTCCCATGCCGCGCGTCCCGACATAGGCGGCATCAACGATGACCTTACCCGGGGTCTGGCGCTGCACGCCAAAACTCCATGTGTGTATCAACGGGTTGTGAAGATTGGCGGCGATGCTGACGATGGCGCCGCCAGCGTGTCCATACTCAGCCGAGTTGTTCCCACCGAGAACGGATACTTCGCGGAACCCATCGCGCAAAACTGACGGAAAGAATTGTCCGGTGATCGAGTTGTCGTTGTTATCCGTTCCGTCAATCAGCTGATTGTTCCCGCGCGCGCGCAGCCCATTGATATTGAACTCCGTCCCTTGCACGAACCCGCCAGCGAGCACGCCTGGGTTAGTCACTCCGGGCAGCGTGAAGACCAGATTCACAGGGTTCAGTCCGGCAACCGGTAAATCGACTAACTGGCGCGGGGCAAGCGTGCTGGTGCGAGCCCCATCCTGCTTTTGCAGTACGACGTTGTTGTCGAAAGTTACATCAATTACTTCGCTGCTGGTGCCAACTTCGAGTGTAACCGAGGCGTCGGTGGCTTGTGCTGCCGCGACGATAATGCCGTTACGCTCAATACTCTTGAACCCTGTTGCGATGACTTCTATTTTGTAATCGCCCGGATCAACCGCGTCGATTCGAAATGCTCCGTCGGCCGTTGTAAGCGTTTCACGCACGACGTTTGTTGAGGCGTTTGTTATCTTGACAGCAGCACCGCCAATAACTGCGCCTGCGGGGTCGGTGATGGTTCCTGCGACCGCGCCTTTGCTGGATTGCGCCAAAGCCATCGGCATGACGGTTGGCTGCCAATAGATAATTGTGACGAGTAAGAGGGCCGTCCTGACCAGCCCGCTGCTTTTTAACATGAGCTTCATGAGCTACCTCCTGATATTCATACTCCTGACTGAGTGGTGGTCTTTGATGTAATCAACCCGTGCTACCTTCATTGCTGCGGTAATGCAATTCCGCTTAACAAGGGCTGAGGATTGCCAGTGCAATTGGGATAAACCCGGCAATGCTCATTTTCCTTGAGCCTCTGGTTCCAGACTGAGCTTGCTATAAATTTGTGGTGTCCATTTCGATAGGCTGAGCCATTCGGTGCCGTTCAGAAGCTTTGTTGCCTTTCGTGTTATTGGGTCATAGACAAACATTCCTCTGGAAGTGATCGTGAACATTGGCACAGTGTATTTGTGGGCAACCAGTTCGTCCTGTTTCGAAGGTCGCGCCCCAACGCCATTCGGATGTGTATGGATGATGGCTACCGCGCGCGGATTCCAGTTAAAACTTGTTCGTTTATAAGCACGATAGAAATGTGTCAGCTTGCCTGTATAGGCGCCCTCCCCCGTCCTGAATATCAAGACAACGCTTTCTGTATCAGCAGTCCCATCACCGGCTTCCTGCCATGCCTCCGAAAACGTTTTGATCAACCCGGCATCCATTCTCTCGATAAACCGAAGACCGCTCCTCACTCTGCTGGTCAACTGGGCCGGGCTTGCGCAGTCAGATGTCGTACCCGACTCTTCAGCGATACCCGAGGTCGACACCCCGCCAGAGAGAGCGCCGGCCAGAGTCGGGAATGAACCCTGTGCTTGAGAGGCGCTAAGGATCAGAGAAAGCATCAAGAGCAGTGAATTTGACATCATCGCGTCCTCCATAATCTTCAACCTGAAGAGGCTGATCTTATGCAGCCTGTGGTTCTCCGGACGGGCCAGGGTCGCTCAATATAAAACCGTACTGAGCAGTGGTTCGCTCAATCGCTGGCCGTGACTGTGGAACATGTAGAATGAGAAATTGGATCAGATGTCCGACATCCGTGGGCGTGAACTCTGCGGGGTCGCGCCAGGGTATGCCAAGCATCGCCAGGTATACGCCGATGCTCAAGTTGTCGCGCTTCAAATGAAGCGTCAAAGACTGGATGAAACATGCACGCTCTGCGAACTGCATCGAGGCCAGGTGATCTCGAATCAAGCTTTTTATCTCGTTAGTACCAAGTGAGTTCAAGATGGGGGTTGCTGATCGCTCTATCATCCGAAATACCTTTGCCATTTTGTCGCTCCTTCCTCCGCGAAATGTTTCGATTTAACTGCTGCCTGGCGCATCGCCAAATTCAACCGCGCGAAGCGGCTATTAGTGACGAGACTTGTTCAACCAGTAGCGGCTACCAAACGACCATGATGGAATCCGCGTGCCGCAGTGGAGGTTGATGAGGCGATGGGTTCTAGCAGGTTTGGGTGCAATGAGTTAGAGGGAAAATATGAAATGGGTCAGCAATTCTCGGTTTAGAAATTCTGTCTTAACAAAAAGTGAACCACGAAATACACGAAGCACACGAAATAGAAGAATTATTCGTGTATTTAGTCTGTTTCGTGGTATATCCCGGTGCGATTTCCTCTAAACCGAGAATTGCTGGGATTTTCTCCTTGCTCATGAAGATACAACATCATCAATTGATAGGCTGCTACCCACAACACTCCCAGGCTTTCGTTATTTGCAAGCCCTTTCATCCACGCTGGCTCTATGTCAAAACATTGGTCCAGCCGATCAAAGAATGGCTCTATGGTTACTTTTCTTCTTCTATACAACTCTCGATTATTCTCATAGATGCTTCCATAGCGTCGTCGCTTTCCTGGCGTATTCTCTTTTACTTCTATAGGCACTATCAAACATATTTCCAACAAATGATTCTCATATCGCTCAAGCCCCTTTCTCAACTCAGGGTCATCCTAACCAATATCTCCCAGTATCTTCTTGACTTCATCAGGCAACTCTCTGCCCAACTGAGAGGCCACTTTCGCTTCTTGCTCATTATTCTTGGTGAAATCGGCCCAAAGCGGGACGATTGGCTGGCCGGGAGTAGCCACAACCGCGATATGAGAGCCGTAGCCTTGAACCCATCCTCTATACTTAGAGCAGCACCAGCAGCTATCTCGATCTACTCCGCGCAGACCTTCTGGAATGCGATTGTGCTGTCGATCACTCTGATGCCAGAGAGGACCTTGAGCCTCAATCATTTTCTTATCAACAGCCGCTACTTGAGCAAAACTAACCCCTTGCTCAATCAACTCAGCAGCCCAGGCACGAATCTGACGTTTGACGGCAGGTTTCAACTTTTTGAGCCGTTTACGCAAGGTAGATTCGTCAGGCATTTTCTCAAGGCCGCAAGCAACCTGCAAAGCAGCATGAGCCTGGAGGTAGCGATAAAGGGCAGCGAAATTCCTTTATGCGTTTAAGAACCATAAGAAGAAAGACTCTGAGCATCACCGATTCAGAGTAATCATAAGGACGGCCTCTCTTTGCTTTAGTAGGCGGAGCATAGATTTCGCCCACTTTTTCAAGTATTTTAAAGATGTGATTGTCGGTGGTAGTCATATTTGCCTCCTGTCAAGGCAAATACCACCATTTCAACCACTTGGCCCTGGCAATTGTGCCGGGGCCTCACTTATTTTGCTCGGTCCCCACATCCTCAATATTCTCCCAGATCACCTCGTATTAAATCTTCTGAAAGTAGAGCAGAGGTTGCGTCGGTAAATATTTCCTACCCCTTATGATGGGAAGGGGAATATTCTTCGCGTATATCGAGTCTCCCTAGTAACTCCTATTGTTGCTGGTCTGAGAAAGAGAAAATGAAGGATTGCCTGGGCGGGCTTCTACCTGGAATCCAGTGTACCGTTCGACTCCCGAAAGCAGCTCTTCAAAACTATAGGAGGCAAATAATCAAGAGAAGAAGACGCCTTAAATCTTGGTTTGAAAAGTTGTAGTGGATATCCTTTTCATACCTGCTAACAATTTAACCTCTCAACAGGATTTGGTGACTACCCACTGACTTCCTCTATGATGGTTAGAGGTGTCTTTGTACTCCGGCCACAACACGTACCGTATCGCGGGCAATTAGTAATTCTTCATTTGTTGGAATAACGAAAACGGAAGAGCCATTCGTCTTCATCTTGCTCGATCCGATCGAGATCCGTGTTGATGACCTGAAACTTTACCGAAGAACTGCCGCAGTTGAGTATTAGAATATTCATATAGGCGTTTATCAGGCGCACTTCTTTCACCGAAAGCGGAGTTGAGTTTTGTGATTTAGAAGGAGTCATTTTCAAGTTAACTGAAGGTGATTTAGCGACTCGACCCTTTCCACCCAAACATCGTAAACTATGTTTCGCTTTGGCGCTTGACTACAGATAAATCGGAGGTTGAGATGAACGAAATCTTCTCAGAGAAGGTTATGACAAGCAGAAGGACCTATTACTTTGACGTAAAGCAGACAAAGGATGGGGTAAAATATCTGGTCATAGGCGAACTGACACAGGTAGGCAGTGAACTGGAACGCCATCGTGTGATGGTATTCGAAGAGAGCCTGGATTTATTCATGGAGGGGCTTGATAAGGCGGTTGATTTCATAATCAACAATAACAGGGCAAGCGATGGTGATGCGGTACTGCGAGAAGGAGTAGAAGAAGCAGGGCTAAACAAAGCGGAAGCAATAGAAATGTTAAAGAGGATCGAAGATAAAATAGATCAAATAAGAAGACACTTCAAATGATATCCGCCTTATAAACAAGTACCCGGGGCTTTTGCAAATTAGCGGTGGCACAGGTCTTTCTCTTTATCAGGTTACTTCGCAACGACCTTGCGACTCGGGGTTGAGCGGTTGACAATCTCTCGATCCTTTGGGATAACCTCCCTGTATGCCACTCTATTTTGCGTTTCTTCGTGGAATCAATGTCGGCGGTCATAGAATCAAAATGCCTGAATTGCAACGGCTCTTCGAGTCACTGGGTTTTACTGACGTTGAGAGCGTGATTCAAAGCGGGAATATTATTTTTCAATCACCCGATTCAGATATCCCTGCTCTGGAACATACAATCGAGCAGCATCTGGAAAAGGCACTCGGTTATCAGGTGGCCACATTCTTGCGGACCGCTCAGGAGCTTGCCTTAATCGCGCGACATCAACCTTTCGGGCCTGTTGACCATCCGGCGGATGCGGTTATATATGCGATCCTGCTTCGAGACAAGCCAAAAGCAAGTGTTAAAGAAGCCTTAAAAAAGCTCAACACACAAAACGACGAGGTGAGCGTCAGAAATCGAGAAGTTTATTGGTTGCGGCGTGTCCGGTGTAAGGAAGCGGAAATATTCGGCGTACAGGTTGGAAAAATTCTGGGGCCGGAAGCGACAACGCGGAATATGACAACGTTGAAAAAGATAGCAGATAAATATTCTTGAAATGTAATACCTGCAAAGATCAGGTGAGCATTGGAGCCGTTGTAATTTATCCGGGTTTCTCCGTAGAGCGACAAGCCACGAATTTTCACTATTGAACACGAACAATTACAGCTGTTTGCAATTGCGTGTAGCTGTAGGGGCGATTGGCGCATAATGTGCTTCGCACGGCGCGGGCTTGTCTCTGCCCCTACAGGCTACATTGATTTGAAAACCGCTATAAATGGCTCTCTCCACAGATCAATGCGGAAGCGCAGGTGGCAGTCGAGGTCGGTCCGCAATAATCAAGGCAGCTTCCGAGACTCGGGTTTCACCGTAGGGACAGGCATCGGCACGCCTCCACACACGGCAAATCAGAGCGAATGGCAGAATCAGGAGTAGAGGAATCACTAAGACAAAGGCCGAGTGCTCCCAGAAATCAGATCCCTGGCGATACCCGCCATTTGCCAACGGAACTCCTAACAATATTGCGTAATACATAAGGAGCGGGAAGAGTGATTGCCGCCACCTACTTGAGGCTTTTACCGCATTCATTCTTTCGCTGACCGCAAACAACAACAGCAGAAAACCGAAGTACACAAAGATACCTTCGACGCGATGGAATTGATAGGGGTTCAGCCCGAAAATATCCACCGCCCCCCTGAGATGCAACGCAATGACGATACGCAAGGTGTTCGCAACGAGCGTCACCATACAGGCAATCAGCGCGGCAGCAGGGATGAATCTCGAGGCAATCTTTTGCGCTCGATCCCTCAAAAGCTTTCTTACCGAGAGCATCAAGAAGGCGGTGATCAAGAAATTTATCCCCGCGCAGGAAGGGGCTATCAGGAAACTGCGATCACTGCTGAGATAACCTGCATTGGATTCAAACTCGAAAGATGTACCGCTAACGAGTTCCACAAAAGCAGTCGTGGGAGCGAGTATCCAGCGTAGATGGTTTGCGCTTGCCGTCGAGTAATACAGCTTTAGCGTAAGAGCGCAAATAAACACGACAAACCATTGTGCTATCCAGACTCGGCTAAATTTCTGTTTCATACAAGGACCCGCCGTTTTCGAAAGATCATGATCAACGTGATTGCGATGGATGCAATAATCAACCATATAAGCTCCGGCTCGCTTCCGCTCTCCGTGGCTACGCCTACAGCCAGATCGCTAACCCCCAGCGGGAGCGGCAACGGCTGATCGACATCCTTTGCAGGCCCCTGAGTATTTCTCACGACTTCACGAACCGCGATGAAGGACGTGTACTGAGTCAACAGGTTGTACTTCAATCCCAGAGATGTGATGTTGCTGATACGATCTCGATCCAGTTCTTCCGAGCCGTAATCGGAAAGTTCAGTGATTCGCGACCGAGCCCACAGATAACGCAGCGCTCGATTGGTATCATCGGGTCTTACCCCGCCAACATCCAAACGGGTCACGTACTCACCCCGTCCTGTCTTTCCCTTGAGTTCAAAGGTTCCATTTACCGGGCCGCGCCATTTGCCAAAAAGAATCACAGGGCGCTGGGCGAACAAATCTGGAATGTGGGAAGCGTGCGCATCATATATATCAAACCCCTCGGAGCGGAACTGAATGTCGGTCAATACAGGGTTTTGGATGTATTCCCGGAATCTGGCTGCAATCGCAGGAGCCTCTTCCATTCGGGTCACAACGAAGGCCTCGCCCATTCCGGCTTTTGCCACGCCTTCAATCAGATAGCGGTTTACTGATGAGCCGATGCCGAAAGAGAATACGTTGCTTTGATCCAGATGATCACGTATATAGTCGAAGGTTCCCTTCTCCTCTGATACATAACCATCCGTTACGAGAACTATGCTACGGGAAATGCCTGCCTGGCCGGGAAGGCTCATGGCCTTCTGGATCGCCGCAAGAAGCTCGGTTCCTCCGCTTCCCCGTTGTTGTTCGATCAGACGAATCGCATCAGAGATGTGTTGTTGATCAGCAGGAAGCGACCTTTCAGAAAGCACAGTGGAGTCACCTGCGAACAAGACGACATTGAACAGGTCAGAGGGCCGCAACTGCCCGATCAAATCCCGCAGAAGATGCTTGGCGGTATCGAGAGGGAAGCCTTCCATTGAGCCCGAAACATCTATAACAAAGATGTACTCCCGAACGGGAATGTCCTCGCTCGTTATCCGGGCAGGTGGTTGAGCCATGTAAAGAAAGAAGTTTTCATCTTCACCCGCGTAAAGGATGAGACCCGAGGCAATTTGATCTCCCGCCAGACGATAACGCAGTATAAAGTCACGATTCCCCTGAAACGGGGCCGTATCGTCCGACGCAACCTTTGCGATACTAGGGCTCAGCCACTGCGGTAGAATCGGGTGCGAAACACAACTCAGATCACTGATTGGCACACCGGCTGAAATCCTTGCCGAGATGTGAAACGTGCTGGTGGGTTTTTCTCCCTGATGGAGATACGGGCTTTTTATCCAGCTTTCCACGGATGGCACATCGGCATCTGACTGGGAGGAATAGCGCGGCCCGACAACTGTGGGGAAGACCACCTCATAGATGCCATCCGTTGGCACCAGAAGCTCGGTATAGCGAAGTTGTATCTCTATCTGATCACCGGGCATGATATTGGCAAGACTCATAGAAAACACATTGGGTCTGTTTTCCTCAAGCAGAGATGCGCTTTTGCCTTCCTGCTTAGCCTGATCGAATTCCTGTTTAGCCTTTTCTCGCTCTTTTATTCTGGCAACTATGACTTGAGCGCCAATTTGCATACGCATCGCATAAACGGCGGCGCGCGTGGATGCTGGAAAGACATAACGTGCATTGATCGGCCGCGAGCCTTCATTCCGATAAGTCTGAAACACCGTCACATCAGAGATGATGCCTGAAACATTTATCTCGACACGGGTATCTTTGAGAGGTAACCGATCTACATCTGGATCTCCCTGCACAAAGAAATACGGCGAGAGAGTTTTATCCTGCTGAGTCTGTGCAGAACCGGAAAAGGAAAGCACTACGATTGCGATCAGAACAAAACAGACATTCCATACCTTGAGTTGCATAGATACACCTCTATCTCCACAGGCAACTGAGTTGCCAGGAAAGTTGCAGAGACCCGAGTCTCTTTATTCATACAGACTGAGCCTTTGAAAATGTCGGCCCAAGCGGATAGCTTTGTGCACTCACGCAGCCTGAGTGCATATACCTGCCAGCGGAAAAGCTGCGCCGGTTATGATCATCGTGCGGCTTAGATGTACGCGCACATACAAGGTTGCTTTGTGAGCAAGCGAAATTATTTTGGGCCGAAACGCGCAGGCGCTCGATGCTGTTTATACAGGCTGGCGGCCCCAATCAGGAGTAAACGAAGGACAGCCATCAGCTTAATTCTCAGGACAATCTTCACGTGGTTTTCTAAGACCTCGGCAGGTTTATCTGAGAATTAGATGGCGCTGCCAGTGTTTATTTTTACTCTTTCCACGAGTGTAAGCACGGTTGCAGGAAGCCACCGCTCAGGTGTAAGCTTTCGCTTTCTGAATAACATTTTCATTCGGTGATCAAGGTCGGTTTCAAGGGGCCGGGGGTTCGGCTAATATCAATCCTCCGCCTTGATCGTTTTTGCGCTGTTGAGTGTCCAGGCCGCCCTTGATCTGGACACAACTTCGAACAATTGACCGTTTCGAGATCAAGACCATCTTTCCGGTGCGCGGTAGAAAAAGCGCATCGCCAATTAGAGGAGCCATACATATGCATCGTTCACTATTGGTGTTAACAGCCGCGCTTCTCGCCGTGCCGTTTATCTCGGTCGAATCGACTCACGCACAGTTTGCCACTCCGAATGTGGACGGTGTGATAAACGCGAACGAATACGGAGATCATTCAGAAGGCCAGAACAAAAAGGGTACGGGTACCCTTCAAGACTGGTACATGACATGGGATGACAACAACCTCTATGTCGGCATCACGAATGCCAATCTCGCCGAAGGCGCGGTTATTTACATTGACAAGAATCCCGTCTCTCCCGTCAACGGCGGCAGCAACAGTGACGGCAGCCTGGCCGGATTCAATTACGACAATACAAACTTTGTGGCGCTCCCCTTCAGGGCTGATTACGTCACGTACTTTAAGGACGGTTACAGAGAGTTCCGCACGGCCAACGGGTCGGGCGGCTGGTCATCACAGACGGCCTTTTCGGGCAGTTATGGGTCGGGCGCAGGGAACGTGAGAGAGCTCTCAATACCCTGGTCAAACATAACGGGTGGAGGCCGGCCTTCGTCTTTCCTCTTTTTCGGTTATCTTACATCGAGTGGCGGATTCGTCTACGGTCAGGTGCCTCAAGAAAACTCGGGAGCCTTCATAGGCACGTCAGCCTCATACTCTCGCTACTACACGGTGACGAGCACTGCCGATGGAACGAGCACAAAACCTTTCTCCATCAACAGCACGAGCGATACCAATGACATTCAGTTTGCGGGTCTCAGGCATGACACATTCGACTCTTATTATCGCACTCCGTTCGGCGCGGTCTCCGCAGGAACGAGCGTAAGGCTGCGCTTCCGCACAGCCCATTTCGATGTAGACGGCGTCAGCGTTCGCGTCTATCACTATGACCCGGCGACAGACACAACGACAGGGCCGGTTGATTATCCCATGCACTTTTTTGAGAACCGAACCGAAAACAGTCTCCTCTATGATATATGGGAAGCGACGATTGCTACGCCCGGAGTCCCGGCGATCTTCTATTACAAGTTCCGCATAACGGATGGAGTGGACACCGACTTTTACAGCGACAATGTTGCTGACGACAACGACAATCTGGGCATGGGGGGCGAGGGCGAACCGAGCGACAACGAACCGTTTCCGGCTTTTCAGATCACAATCTATGACTCAGGTTTCGCGACGCCCGACTGGCTGAAAAACTCGAACGTATATCAGATATTTCCCGACCGCTTCCGCAACGGCGACAGGTCGAATGATTATTGCGTGGGGGCGAATGCCGATTGCCCGACCTTCTACGGGAATCAGTCTGTGATACCCAAGACTATCTGGAACGAGCAGATATTCGACCCGCGAGTGCCCGGCCCGTATTTCAACGAATACGGCACGCAGTTCTATGGGGGCGACCTCAAAGGGATTCAAGACAAGCTCGACTATCTTCAGAGCATCGGGGTAAATGCGATCTATTTGAATCCAATCTTTAAGGCTCGCTCAAACCATCGCTACGATACAGACAATTATCTGGAAGTAGACCCGGCGCTTGGCGGCGATGCGGCGCTTGCCTCGCTCGTCAAAGAGACCGAGCGGCGCGGCATCAGGCTAATCCTCGATGCGGTCTTCAATCATTCTTCGTCCGACAGTCTTTACTTCGACCGTTACCATCGTTATTCGAGCGACGGAGGGTGTGAATCGCTTACCTCGACCGAGCGAAGCTGGTATAACTTCTTCAACAACACGGTGCCCTGTGGCACGGGCGACTATGAGGGCTGGTTCGGTTTCGACAGCCTGCCCGCATTCACCGATTCAAGCCCCGATGTGCGGAACTTTTTCTATCGCGACCCGGCAGACAACATCACAAAACACTGGTATGAGAGGGGAGCAAGCGGATGGCGTTTCGACGTAGCGCCGGACATCACGCACAACTGGTGGCATGACTACAGACCCTTCGCAAAATCCTATAAGGCGGACGGTCCGCTCATCGGCGAGATTTTCCCCGATGCAAGCCAGTTCCTGGCGGGCGATCAGCTTGATTCGGTAATGAACTATCGCTTCCGCAAGAATGTTCTTGGGTTTGCAAGGGGCTCGGCCTCCTGGAATGACAATGATAATAACGGCACAAACAGCGTGGTAAACCTTAACCCCAGCCAGTTTGATCACGCGCTCAAGGCGGTGCTCGAAGACTACCCGCCGCAAGCTACGGCTACGATGCTCAATCTGCTTGATTCTCACGACACGAACCGCGCGCTTTATGTGCTGACCGAACTGGGCGACAATGGGCTGACCGAGGCCAAAGAGAGGCTAAAGCTAGCCGCGCTTTTCCAATTCACATACATTGGCGCGCCCATGATCTATTATGGAGACGAAGGAGCCATCAATGCGCCGTCGCTGGCAAACGGCGCAAACGGGCCGGAGGATGACCCTTACAACCGCGCACCTTACCCGTGGGCAGATGAAAGCGGCAACGTGAATGTTTATGGGCCGATTGATAACGGGGTACTCGCTTTTTATACTACGCTTGCACACCTCAGAACGCAGCATCCGGCCCTGCGCACGGGTTCGTTCAATATGTTGTTGACAGGCGACACTACCCCCTCGGCGACCGACAATAACACATACGCATACGCCCGCGCAGGCGGAGGCGAGACGGGCATCGTCGTGTTGAACAACGGATCATTAAGCAACACATCGACCGTTGTAGTTTCAGATTACTTCTCGGATGGCACTGTGCTTCAGGATGCGCTTGGCGGCGCAACTTACACCGTGAGCGGAGGTATGATCAATGTAACGCTTGCGGCGCGCAACGGAGTGGTGTTGTTCCCTTCCCCTGCGGTAGCAGATTTGACTCCGCCTGTTGCGACCGCGATGACTACCACTTCGCCAAATGCAAATGGGTGGTTCAACTCTACTCCTGTGACGGTGGCCCTGAACGGCAGCGATGCAGGAAGCGGCATCAAGGAACTCCGGTACTGGATAAATGATGGCAGCGTGATAGTCGTCGCGGGTGCAAACACTAGCGTGACGATCAGCACGGAGGGCATCACTACCATCAATGTGCGGGCGCTCGACAACGCAGGCAACATCAGTGCCTTAACGAGCCAGGTTGTAAAGATAGATCTCACTGCGCCCACAGTGATGTGTCCTTCGGCATCAACCGTTTCAGCGGGCGCAAGTTGTGAGGCTAATCTGCCCAACGTCACTGCAAACGTCACAGCATCCGACAATCTGACGCCGACCGGTTCACTCGCCATCACGCAAAGTCCGGCAGCAGGGACTCCTGTAGGTTTGGGAAGCCACATCGTCACGGTGACGGCGACTGATCTTGCAGGTAACAGCAATACCTGTACTACGACGGTCACAGTGAGTGACGTAACAGCACCCGTAGTTACAAATGTCTCTGTTGATAAGCCCGTATTGTGGCCTCCAAATCACAAGATGGTAGATGTGACAGTGAATTACCTGGCAACGGACAACTGCGGGTCCGTAACCTGTAGCTTGATGGTAACGAGTAACGAACCGATCACGAGCGGGGGGTCGGATTGGGAGATTGTAGATTCACATCACGTCCGGTTGCGCGCCGAGCGAGCGGGCTCAGGCTCCGGGCGCATTTACACCATTACGATCACCTGCATAGACGGAGGCGGAAATTCATCAATCAAGACTGTGACTGTGAGCGTGCCTCACAACCAGTAACCAGGTTGAGCAATATGGCTTGAGGAGCTATGGAACTTTATGCGTGAAGAGTGAGAAAGAGGTAAAAAAGTCGCTCAGAAAAAATATAGATTTTCAGGTTGAGCAGGAGATAATAGATTGCTCGGCTCATTAATGTTCTGAATTGTATATTCCAGGTTTGAATAGCATGAAAGTCATGAAAGTAATGTTTCTTTCAACAGGTGAAGTCTGTTCATTTGAACATCAGGGTTAATTTATATAAAATCAAGTCTGCTTATCATGTCCATTTGATAGTTAAGTTACAGTCAAGAAAGGAATCCATATGCTCCACAACAAAAGCGTACTAAAACCCGTTCGATATATTCTTTTGTTGTTTGTCGCTCTTATTTCACCTTCCGGGCTTGCATCGGCATTTGGTCAAACAACACAACACGAGCATTCTGATCTGCTACAATTGGGGGCTTCTCCCGTGTCGATTGAAGTTGTTGTCAATGACGAAAAAGGCGGTTACCTTCGTGGGCTGTCAAAGGAATATTTCAGCCTCTTCGACAACGGTCAGCCACGGACTATCACAGACTTTAGCAGTGTTGATGATCCTGTTACGGTCTGCATTCTTATTGACACCTCCGGATCTGTCGACGCTTCTCACAGGCGGGCTTTACCTGAAAACCTCAGGGATCTCAAGGATGCCATTGCCCGCCTCATTCAAGCGAGCAATGATGATAATTCATACTTCGTATTTACTTTCAGTGATAAACCTCAAATCCTCGTCGATAATGCATCGCGTACCGAGGCTTTGGCAGGTCTTGAAAAACTCGAATCATTACAAATTAAAGGAAGCACGGCCCTTCTTGATTCCTGCTCTCTTGCAATCGAGAAAGCGATGAGCAGTTCACACACCAGGCGAGCAATAATAATGATGGGCGATGGGGCCGATACGTCATCGAGTATAGATGAGAGAAAGATCGAGCGTTTAATCAGAGAAAATGGCATCATGTTCTACGCCATAAATACCGCCCCGTCGTATGAATATCTCTTATCACCAATACCTCCGATTGCCGTAGGCGAATGGGCGAAGGCATCAACAGGGCTGACATTCAGAATAAAGAAACCAGGGAACTTATCTGAGAGCTTATCAATGATTGCTCAAGACCTCCGAAACCGATACAGACTGGGGTTTACCCCTTCAGATGGGGCAAAAGATGGTGAGTGGCATCGTATAGAAGTAAAGCTGAACATAAAGCCAGATAAAGTACCTGGATTAAAGCATATCAAAGTACGGAACCAGCTAGGGTATTATGCTGCGGTTGGTAAATAGCCGACTCCGTCGAATGGGTAGTGATTGGGAAGAAGTAGCGTCCTGAGCAGGTTATACATTTGTAAGATACAACCACTCAAGAAATGGCTATGAGAAATGTTGATCTGGTTTATCTAAAGAGGATTGAAATTCTGATATACGGTGCGTAGTATCTCTGCTTGTTTGTACGTATTCCTGGCAGTTTGACAGGAACACTATTTCGTTATTTGGTTCTCGCTGGAGGGATTGTATGATTCGCATCGCCGATGAATCTGACGCTCAGGCTTTGCTCGATATCTATGCCCCCCTTGTTTGCAACTCGATCATCTCTTTCGAGCTTCTTCCTCCTTCTCTGGAGGAAATGCGTCAGAGAATTACAGAAACGCTGGACCTTTTCCCCTGGCTAGTGCTTGAATCCGACCATCAGATTCTCGGCTATGCTTATTCCTCATCTCATCGGTCTCGTTTGGCTTATCAGTGGTCAGTTGATGTCTCTATTTATATTGATCCACAAGCACATCGTCGTGGATACGGTCGAAAACTCTATCAAACATTATTTAATATCCTTCGGATTCAAGGTTTTTACACAGCCCTGGCCGGGATTGCCCTTCCGAATCAGGGCAGTGTTGGGCTACACGAGTCAATGGGATTTGAATTGGTTGGAGTGTATAAGAACGTCGGGTATAAATTTGGAGAGTGGAGAGATGTGGGTTGGTGGGAATTGAGGCTGAAGGAGTATGACAAACCTCCGAACCCACCCCTATGGTTTAAGGATTTGAAAGACAGGTCTGAACTCAAAGAATTGCTTGTTGACTAAGAGAGACAGGCAATCTTAAATGAAAGGCCGAGCCAAACCGCTTATTACATTGAACGCGCATTCCATAGTCTCGTTGTCCCTCTTCTGACGGCAATTCGATTGCCGCAGTCTTTGGGCTGGCACCGGATACCGGAGTCGCATTTGTGATATATTGGAACTGTTATTAAAGGAGGCTTAGAGTGAATTTCGATCTTGATCATGCCATTTCAGTTCTCGACAGGACACCTCAAGTACTCAGAGCCATGCTTGAAAATCTTCCCTCGGATTGGATTACTAGCAATGAGGGTGAGCAAACCTGGAACCCCTTTGATGTCCTCGGCCATCTTATACACGGTGAGCAGTCCGATTGGATTCCGCGCCTTAACATTATCCTGCATAAAGGAGAAGCAGAGACATTCCAACCATTCGACAGGTTTGCGCAATTCGACATGAGCAAGGGCAAGACAATGGACGAACTATTAAATACTTTCGAGATATTAAGGTCGGGTAATCTTGACACGCTCAGGGGAATCAAACTCAAACTTAATGACCTAAAAAAATCAGGAAAACATCCAGATTTGGGCAAAGTGACGGCTGAAGAGTTGTTGGCGGCGTGGGTTGTACATGACCTCGACCATATCAATCAGGTATCGCGAACAATGGCAAAGCAGTATCGAGAAGCAGTGGGACCCTGGAGGGCATACCTCTCAGTATTGAAATGAGGTCGGTTTCCTTTTGTGCATAGGCGCTTGCTGCCATCTTCGGTCGCCAGGCTTATAATAGATGACCTATGAAGAGTATCCTGAGCATCTTTTCTATCCTAGCAGTTTTTGCCGCACCTGGCAGTGGCCAATTCACGAAGACTCAATTTCGTTTGACATCGGCTACTACAGATCAGGACCGTCCGTTCATGCTATCTAAGTATCCCGCGCCTACCGAGCCTGCGACTACACCTTTTGAACGGAGTCATTGTGCTGAGATTGGAAACGGGTTAAGGGTTTGTAAACATATATCTGACGCAGAAATCTTCTTTGCCATCGAAAAGAATGGTCGCGTCCTCGGGAAATGGCCCGCATCTACCTATAACGGCGGTACATCTATGTTTGAAGTTTTGAGGGGTGATATAGATAGGGACAAAGATGATGAAATCATAGTTGCCGATTGCTCCGGCGTAACAAACGGCATAGGATTTCAATACTGGACTATCTCCATTTTGCCTGATCCAGAGATACATGGTTACAAACAGCCTCTTGAATTCAGCGTGGAGGAATATGGGGCAGAAGGCACATTCGTAAAACATCCGGGGGACAGCTACTGCAATATTCTTGCAACGGAATGGCAATGGGACGCGATAAGAGAGGAGAAAAGGAAAAGAGGAGGCTTGTATTTTGTGGGACGGTGGTTCCGCTATAGAGGAGGAATGCTTGAACCGATAGCGGAGCGTCCTATACTGGCAAGACGATACCTCTATGGATTCGAAAAAGAAAGATTAAGCACCTACGAAGACAGCAAGAAGCCTTTGACCTGGCTCAAGAATCGCTTGACGAAAGCAACAACGATTGACCCGATCAAGTTGCTCAAAGGTGTATCCAGTTTTTACGGCCAGGTTATAGATGTTCTACATGAACGTGAAGGGACTGAGGGATATGCATCGATAGAGCTAAGAATCAAATTGGCCGGAGGCCAGGTTGTAAATTACGCCTATTCGGATGAAGGAGCCGAAGAAGAGACAGATACATTCTACCGTCTGGGAGATTTTCAATCTGGAATTATTTATCCTAAAGCCTATGAGCCAGCAAGTATAAAGCACTGGCTAATTGGGAAGAGCACGCATATCACGACGTACAAAGATGATTACAATGTCTTGCGAAGGATAATATGGATAAAATGAAGATGGAATGCATCTATGACAATCTTTAGAACAACTTCAGCTGTAGATGTTGAGATTATTCCAGCATTACCAGAACAAGAGCCGATTTTGGCTAATATGCTTGAGCTATATGCGTATGACTTCAGCGAGTTCATTGATCTGAAACTCGGCGCAGACGGTCGTTTCGGCTACAAATACCTTCCCTTATATTGGAAAGAATCTAACCGCTATCCATTTCTAGTTATGGCTAACGGTCATTTCGCCGGCTTTGTTTTCGTGCGTAGAGGCTCTGAAATTTCCAATGACGAAGATGTGTGGGATATGGCAGAGTTCTTCATCCTTCGCGGCTTTCGCAGGCTTGGGCTCGGGATGAGAGTGGCGCGGGAGATTTGGGGAAATTTTCCCGGGAAATGGGAGGTGCGTGTTATAGACCGAAATCACAAGGCGAAGGATTTCTGGGCGCGAGCAATTAATGAGTTTCTCGGCAAGACGATTGAGCCGATTTCTTTAGATAAGGATGGGAAAAGTTGGCATGTCTTCTCATTTGAATCCAAACGCGCCGCCTAACTGCTCATTACAGCGGATGCGGATTCCACCTGTTCGTTATCCCGAGTCTGCCAGCGCGCCGTTCAAGTAGCCGTTAAGCTTTTTCCGTGTCATCCCATGTTTCGAGGTAAGGGAGAGTGGATTTAAGACAGGGTCTTACTCTGGTATTGGATTTTCTGAATTGATATTTCAGTGGGGCGGATTGTTACCCACATAACCGACAAGAACGCTGATTAGCTATACTGTTTCTTCACCTTCTGCGGTAAAATCTGGAATCATATCGATCTGATATGACTGATCGCTTCTTCACTCTGATGTTAAGTACCCAAACAAAATCAGCTTAAGAAAGTATGAAATAAATTCTAAGGAAGTTCTTTGCGTACTCAGGGCGATTGCGGTTTTGCGAAATATAGATTCGCGCAAAGGTGCAAAGCCGCAAAGCAGGCAAAACATTATCATAAAACAACCGGTGGTTTCCGATCGTCTCGGCAGATTGAATCCTGTTAATCCTGTCAAAAAGATAAATCGCAATTTTCGGATTACGCGTATGACCACGCCATTTTGCGTCGATGCATTTTGGCGGTTGTCTACGCTCAAGGATTCCTCTATCTTCAGGGAGATTATTATGACAACAGACAAAGAAAGAACCGCAAGGCAAAAGGCCGTACTCTGGGACGTGGACGGCACACTGATAGATTCGGCCGAGTATCACTGGTTGAGTTGGCGCGATACGCTTGCTCGCGAAGGATTTGATCTCACACACGAGCAGTTTCTTTCGACCTTTGGTCAGCGCAATGAAGAGATACTGCGCCGCTATTTCAAATCCGGCATCACGGCCTCCGACATCGAGCGCATAAGCGCGAGCAAGGAAGAGAGCTATCGCGAAATGATAAGAACGGGTGGTATCGAACCGTTGCCGGGCGTAAGAGACTGGCTTGCTCGCCTGCAAGCCGACGGCTGGCGGCAGGCGGTCGCATCATCCGCCCCGCCGCTCAACATCGAGGTCATACTTTCTGCGCTCGACATAGGCAAGTACTTCAATGCGCTGGCCTCGGCCGAAGAGGTCGAGCGCGGCAAGCCCGATCCTCAGATTTTTCTTGCCGCGGCCGTTAAAGTCGGGACGCCCCCTGACAGGTGCATAGTCGTTGAAGACGCTCCGGCTGGGATCGAGGCTGCACGCCGGGCCGGGATGCGCAGCATAGGAGTGCTCTCAACGCATCAGTTTCTGGAGGCTGATCTGGTTGTAAACAGATTATCCGATCTGCCCGAAGACGCCTTCGACCAACTGCTGGCCAAACCATGATGGATGCCATGATGGCCGCCCGGCAAACATGATAAGACAAGCGTGATTAAGAATCGGCCCTCGCTATGGCAAATCGAGAGAAGAACCTCGCCTCGCGCAATCGCACTATTACTCTGAGCGAAGAAGAAAGAAGTCGCTACAGAGAGCGTCTTTTAAGCCTCTCCGGTGCGGTCACGGCGGATCGCGTGATTGATAAAATCATCTGCCAGGATGTATTTCAGGCGCTAAAACACTTGCCTGCAAACTCGATTGATCTGCTGTTTGCCGACCCACCTTATAACCTGTCCAAGACATTCAACAAAGAGAAATTCCACTCCACTTCTTTGAGCGAGTATGAAGCGTGGCTCGACCGATGGCTATCGGAAACCGTCAGGCTGCTCAGGCCCACGGCTTCCATTTACATCTGTGGAGACTGGAGGTCATCGGCGGCAATTCACACGGCTGGGGCCAGATATTTTGCCGTTCGAAATCGCATCACGTGGGAACGCGAAAAAGGCCGGGGCGCAAAGAGTAACTGGAAAAACTGCTCGGAAGACATATGGTTTTTCACCATGTCAAACAGCTATACATTCAATCTTGACGCGGTGAAATTGAAGCGGCAGGTCATCGCGCCCTACACCGAGGACGGGCAGCCAAAGGGCTGGCAGGACGGCAAGGATGGTCGCTTTCGACTAACGCATCCGTCGAACCTCTGGACTGATGTGACAATTCCCTTCTGGTCTATGGCTGAAAACACGGATCACCCCACGCAGAAACCAGAGAAGCTGCTGGCGAAAATCATCCTGGCAAGCAGTAATCCGGGAGATGTCGTCTTTGATCCGTTTCTCGGTTCTGGCACTACCTCGGCGGTTGCCCGCAAGCTCAACCGGCATTTCATCGGCGTGGAGATAGATGAAAACTATTGCTGCCTTGCTGAAAAACGTCTGGAGATGGCCGGTTCTAATCACGAGATACAGGGCTACAGCGAGGGCCTCTTCTGGGAACGAAACACGCTGGCTCACCGAAAGAAGAAATAGTGCGTGATGCGTGATAGGTGATGCGTGACTTTCAGCCAGGCTGCCTGTGAAATAAAAGTTGCAAGACAGATAAATCACGCATCACGCATCATCTATCACGCATCACGTACCACCACTATCTCGCGGTCATAGCCGGTCGAGCCCGACGGGGCAGGAGGCGCATACTGAGCAGTCTGTGTGTTGCCAAGGCCGTCGGTCGCTCTCACGACTACAGCGTATTTGCCTGCGCGTTCGGGAGTCCAGTCTCTATGCCACAGCACCCAAGTGTAAGGCGAAAGCGGCGGCTTCAACTCGGCCTCGTTCCAGCTTTTGCCGCCGTCGGTGGATACTTCGACTTTGCTGACTCCACGATCACCGGCGAAGGCTATGCCTGCAATAATCGCCTGAGAGCGAACGTCGTCATCGGGCGCATCTATCCTCGACATAGTTTTGTACTCTGCTCGATCATCCCATCCGCGCGTTTGCCAGTATCCTCTAAAATCCTGCCCGACGGCTTCGAGTCGGGTTATCCACTTTACATTCTTCATGCCATAGATGCCCGGCACTATCAGACGTAGCGGAAAGCCGTGCTTGGTGGCAAGCGGCTGGTCGTTCATTTCATAAACCAGAATAGTCCCATCGGCCAGCGCGCGGTCGAGCGGTATCGAATCGGTGTAATCATCGCGCGCGCGCATCTTTATATCTACCACTCCGGGTTGTAATCCGGCGCGTTCCAGCAGGTCTCGAACCCGCACACCTTTCCACAAAGCGTTGCCTATCAAATCTCCGCCGACTTCATTGCTGATGCAGGCGAGCGTGGCATATTGCTCAACCGAGGGCATCGCCTTGATTTCATCAAAGGTCAACGAGAAGGAATTCTCGACCATGCCCGTCACTTCCAGTCGCCAGCGCTGGGTATCGACTTCGGGGTCGAAGGCGTTTTTCGAGACCACATAAAAGTCCTCGTTCGGAGTAATTTCAACCGCAAGCCCGTTTATATTTGGGAAGACGCCGTCGCCTTGCTTTACCCTACCCGATCCCTTCAAAAACCATGTCTCGATAAGCGAGCGGCCTATGTCATAAACACCTACGAGCAGCACCGCGTAGCCTATACCTCTTATAACTCTGCGGCGATTCAGAAATGTATTTTTGTCGCGCGATAGATTAAGGCTCTCGAGGTAAAGCTTTGGCAGGAGCGCAAGCGAAAGCCCGTAAACCGCATACACGGTCAAGAGCGAGACTGATGAATAGATGGACCCCTGGCGCAGATATTTGCCAAACAGTCCCGCTCCAAACAATGGAATAAGGACTGCCATAGTTATTACCCAGAGGATGATTGATAAAAGTGCGATAGCCAGACGCCGAGCCATAGCTGTTCCCTGCCCGCCATAGTAGCGAAGGAAAGCAAATGCCACAGCCGCAAGTGCTGTCACGTACAGGACGACGCAGGCGAGAAAGGCCAGATGCTTTGCAAAGGGGCCGAGGAATCCGACGGCTATCTCGACGGCCCAGATGGGGGACACGGCAAAGATAAACTGGGCCAGCATCTCAGGCATGAGCGGGGCATCGAAGACAAAGCGCAGAATGAATCCGGCAACAGTCGCGGCAAGCGCAGCCAGAAATGCTACCTGAAACCGCTTCTCCCTATCGGTGAGCGCGTATGATTCGGTCTGTTCAATGTCGAGTTTGAGAATGTCCATACTATCTCTCATCCAGCCGTGCATTTTATACGGATAATCAAAAAAGAGCGGCTAAGGAAATATCACATGCTTCAGATGAAATATTCCTGACTCAATTATAGCCGCCCCGTGGGATTAAATAAAAATCGAGCGTTTTAGTACTGTTCAAACAAAAGCGAGGTTCAAACTACAAAAGATTGAGAAAGGAACGATCTTTTGTAGTTTGAAAGACAAGATTGTTGCTTTGTTGCTATTAATGTGTGATAGAATGCGCTGGTCACGAGGCCACACTTATCATGTGCCGCCCGAGTTGTCCAGGCGGCTGATTTAGCGTACTTTAGTCAAAGTGGTTTGGAGAGTTGTTGGTTACAATCGCATTCTAAACCATATTAAAATAGCAAGTGTCAGCGACATCACCCCCGATGTCGCATCCGTGCCGGGTAAACTTGCTTGATCTTTGTTTTTTTCAGATGGCCCCGGATTAGTAACCATATTTTCGCCAGGGCCGCAAATGCAGCCGGGAGTGCCGCAGCTACAGTAGTCGCCCAATGTGGTGCGTCCGGCCAGAGCGACAGTAGCGAACGGAGTAGATTGCATCTGTTTTTCTCCTAGTGAAGGGGAAAACAGCGCTGGAATAGCGAGGATGCAAAAAGCCGCAAGAATGAATCGTTTTTTCACAGATAGTTCCTCCAAAGTGGGATTTGCCGACCTCGAAAGCATGGCCGGTCAGGATGGATTGCTTCAACATTTCATTTTGAGTCGGTTGGCTCAAACTGCCAACTCATACCATTTATTCAATCAATTAGCCGACAATTTGATCCGGCTTGCAGAGCACGCATACAACCTGCGTGATATAGAGGCTTTTAAGGAAGCAAGCCAGATATTGATGAACCTGCCGATTAGCCGGGCGCGGCAGGTGGGTCTGTATTATCACGCTCTCGCCATCAAACGAACCGGACAGAGAGAATAAAGCGCAGGCCCTGCTTGAGACTGTCGCGGATAATGCGCCACTTGCCTATAGAGCGCGGGCGATTCAATCGCTTGGCGTGATGTATCACAATACAGGGCAGATTGATGAAGCCTTGAGGTTTCATCTTGAAGCTTTGCGGGCAGCCCGTGATAAAAAAGTCAGCGACCTACAAACCTTGCTCACGGCTCGCTCCGAAATATCGCGTATTCAAAGCGACATAGGTAATCACCAGAAAGCCCTGGAGTATTTGCAAGACCTCTCGCCCCTCGTACAAATCGTAGCCAGGCAAAACCCGCTCTATTTCTATGTTTACCATAACGAATTGGCGGTTGAACTCTCCGAAATTGGCCGATTGGCCGAAGCGCAGGCGGCAATTGCTGTTGCTCTGAATTCGCCCTATGCCGCCGCTTATCCCGAATGGTCCGCCACTCGCGAAGAAATAGCTGAAAAACAGCGTGACGCTTCACCCTCATTTGTCGCGCTCAATTGCGCTCCTGAAGCAGCGCCCTCGCCACGGCCTCAACCACTGCCCAGATCGAAGCCGGTGGCGGTGCTGGCATTTCAATGGCCCGCGCCCGATCAAACTTATCTTCAAACATCCGCTTTAACGATTACCCTCTCCCGGGTAATCGCAACTGGTGAAATAAATTGGCGCATCCTGTGTCGGGTGCGCCATCAAATCAGACCGCGCGCCCCTCCTTCGCAAGCCTGATTAAGCCGGTAAACCTTCAAAACCTATATCTAAAGGAAGTGGGCCGCCATTTGGCGATAACGGCCCACTCTGCTCAACTGCATACTTGCGTGTGATCAGGATTGGTGTGCCTTAAACACGCCTGTATGCCGGAGAACGGCTATGAGTATATCAGAAAAAAGGAGTGTTGGAGAAAATACTGCAACGAATCCCAAACCTTATCCCGAAGGATACGTGGCGGCTGAAAAGGAAATCCGCAAATTGATCGAAAAACTATCCATCGATCAAATTACTCCTGTGGCGGCGCGAATGCAGGTAGTCGCCGATGCGACCGTTTTGCCGATTGAAGGCAAGATTACCGAGTCGAATTTGATACTCATCAAACGCATAGCCAGAGAAAGCCGGGACAGGCAATATCAGAAAATAATGCAGGCGATAATTGCCGCCGTCCAGCAAGGACCGGCAGGCATAAGAGCGGCCCATAAAACTGCCCGCCGCGCCGTAGATATAGCCTTTAGCTGGACCTACACCTATTTGACCGCGCTCGGTGAATATAAAGACAGCTTGAGACAGGTGAGGCAAGAAGAGAAAAACGATAAATAGCTGTTTTCAGGACTTATCGGGTTTTACCTCTCCGCATCCAGCACAGACAGCAGCGATGAATTCGAATAAAAGGCGAATGGGCCTGATGTTTTGCAGCAAAAAAAGCATGGTTTGAAATAAACAAAACCGCAGCCGTCTGAAGGCGACCTGTCCTTTGGGCAGATAGTCCACTCCTCTTAGAACTGGTTGAAAGGCGAGCTATCTTAAGGGCGATTTAGTGTTCTTCTCATGAAGTCTTTAGCCAGGGAGTTCTATGAGTCTAAGGCCGGATAAAGGGCTGGACTAATTGCCCAAGAGATAAGCCCGATCTATCGGGCTTATCACCGGTGACTTGTGTTGAGATAACCGTAGTAGTAAGCTTTGTGCTTCATCAAGCCCGCGTTTACGTGTTAGCCAGTTTGAGGCGATTCGTCTTGCCTTCTGGTCGTCTCTTACATGCCGTCAAGCGCCGGGATATAAGTATTGGACTTCGTTAGACTTTGATTGCCCGTTCCTCAAGCAAGAAGAGAGATCAGGCAATGGTGCTTGAAAGCGAAATGGTAGCCAACTCTCAGACAGATACATCTCCGGAAAATTCAAATAGTAACCAGCCTGATACATTAGGCGAAATCATAGTTGCTCAGTTGAAGGCTTTGCAGGAATATCATCGCGCGGTGCTTGAAAACGCAGATGTCGATGCCATCCACAAGATGCGCGTCACAACCAGACGGCTCCAGGCTTCGCTCGATCTGTTGCAGTTCAAAGATGATGAACTGGACGTCAAAAAGATAAAAAAGAGGCTGAGAAAATGGCGACAGGTGCTCTCAGTCGTTCGCAACTATGATGTGTTTCTGATAGTTCTCGATAACGATTCCTCATCGCGGCGGCCCGTCAAAACCGAAAGATTCAAACTGCTTAAATCCATACTCAGAGAGCGGCGCGAGCGACGCGCACGAAAGGCCACCTTAAAACTGACCCAGATAAATATAACCGGAATTGCTACAAAACTGGGTCTGGGCCTTGCCGATCCTATCCCTACAAATGGCGACAACCCCGTATCGGAAGAGACTTCCCACCCGGGCGCAAGTCAATACGCCATACTTGGGGTCGATAAGAAAAAGATCGCGCTTCACACGGCAGAGCGACTTGAACAGAGGTTGAGCGAATTTCTGTCGCTTGCCGCCCAGTCACATCCTTCTACCGACCCGGCCGACCTTCATCAGCTTCGCATCGCTGCCAAGCGGGTACGATATATCCTTGAGATAGTCTCACAGATGGGCTACGGCGACGCATCGCGCGGGCTTGGCTATTTGCGGACTCTACAGGATAAGATCGGCGACTGGCACGACCTGGAATCAATCGAGGAAGAGATCCTGGGCATAGTCACACGCCGCAATTTCATCAAGGAGAATCTCGCCGAAAGCGGGCGCATGCTTCAGGAAGCGGCTTACCTGAAAAATAAGAAAGAGGCTCTGGTTGCCCGCTTATTTCCGGTCAAGGTGCCAAAGACTTTGACCACCACATCCGAACGCCTGGCCAGCGCCTTGCGCCGAGATGCCGCGCCAGACACTTCGAATGCCTGATCTGACCGATACTAATCAATCAGGGCCGTTGCAAAGTAACCAGTGATTCTCATCGCGCAAAACGCGATCCGGGGCGGCCTGCCCCTTTATCTTTGCAACGGCCCTCATTGTTCACTACTTTTGCTTGACCTTGAAGGCCTTCCCGTTAATGATGATCTGGCCCTTGCGCGATCCTCCCGCAGTGTTCGCATCAACGGCGTAATTGACCGTGCCGTCGCCCGAGCCTGTCGGCCCGGATGTGATCGTGATCCACGAATCAAGGCTGACAGCCGACCAGCTACATCCTGTTCCGGTCGCCACATTTATGCTGCCCGCCCCTCCACTTGCTGAAAACGTCGCGCCCGATGGAGAGAATGAATAGGTACAACCGGGTTCCGTTTTGCCGTCCTGCACTATCGTGTGAGGTTGTCCGGCAATGATCAATGTGGCTGCGCGAGGAGGTCCGCTCAGATTTCCTCTGACCACATAAGTGAGGATGCCGTTGCCGCTGCCGGGGACTGGAGAAGTGATTGTTATCCAGTCAGGATTACCGCTGACCGTCCAGGTGCAACCTGCCTGAGCCGACACTGATACCGCGCCGCTCCCGCCTTTTTTCGAGAAGGCAAGGCTCGCCGGAGAGATCGTGTAAGAGCAAATATCAACGATGACAACTCCGCTCAACTCGGCCCCGTTTAGAGTAGATGCGTAGAGGCGGCCATCTTGAGAATCAACAGTCAGATGTGCTGCCCGAAGCGGTAGCGACAGCGTGGACTCGACCGTCAGGGTATCTCCGTTGATGCAGAAGAGGGCTTTGTCATTTACGCTGCTCACATAGACGCGGTTGGTCAGTTCATCCACCGCAATCGCCACGGGGCCATCGCCCACCGTGAGCGTGGTTATGATCGAGTTTGTAGCGCCGTTGATAACTGTCAATGCATCGCTGTCGAAATCGGCTACAAAGACCCGGCCTGTGGCTTCGCTTATAACCACATCCCTCGGCACGCTCCCCGAAGTAACATTCAGCGTGGCAATCTCGGTGTCAGTCGCTCCGTCCAGAATGTGCATCGTACCGTCAAACCCGACAAGATAGATGCGGTTGAGGGCTTTGTTTACCCTTATCGCCACGACCTCGCCTGCTCCTACATTTAGAGGGGTAACGATATTGGTTGCGCCGTCGAGCACTCCAAGCGTGATGTTTTCATCATCGTACAATATCTGCACGTAAGCTTTGTTCGTAGCCTCGTTGACGGCTATCTCTTCAATCGAGAACGCGCCGGGAAATGCGCTCAGGTCGGCAGAGGTCGCCGTGTTGGTGGCCCCATCTATTACGGTAATGCCTCCGGGGATTTCCTGATTCCCCTGGAATGTCGGGGCATTGGTCACATAGATCTTGTTAGTGGCTTGATTGATGGCCATCCCTCTCGGTTGATTGCCTGCATTTACGTTGGCAATCACCCCGCTCGTAGTGCCGTCAATGACAGAAACAAACGACGGATAAGTAAAACCATTCCCATCTAAATTCGACAGGTTGTTCAAGACATAAATCCGATTCGTGTACGCATTGCAAACCGCAAATGCATACTCACCCGCGCCGTGAGGAAGCCCCGCGACTCCTCCGACTTCGCCGCTCTTATCAAATACCTGCACGGTTGCCGTATCGGTCGTGCGCCCAACATAGTAGAGATGCGTATTGGGATTGACCGCCCCTATCTCGGCTGCGGCTGCGGTCACAACCGTCGCTTCAAGTGCTGCGGTATTGAGGTCTACCTTCTGCACGAAGTTTGGTTGATTGGCTATGAACAGGCGGTGTGTGATCCGATTCAGAGCCGCCCCGGACGGCGCTTGCGTGGAAGGGATGCTCGAAACCACCGTGTTGGTCGTTGCGTCTATAATCGAGGTCTTGAAATCTATAAAGCTTGTGGAGACAACCCTGTTCAAGGCTTCGTCCACAAGAATGTCGCCCGCGTTTATTGCCCTGCCCACATCAATCGTCGCAACGACCGTGTTGAAGTTGGGACTTGCGCGGTCGCCGTCAACTACCACGACCTTGCCGGTTGAGACTATATCCTGACTCTGCACATAGACCCTTCCCGTCCCGATGTGGATGGCTATCTTCTCGTCGAACGAGCGGGTTCCTGTGATCAGCGCAGGCATCGGGATGTTTGCAAGTAATGTGTTGGTCGCTCCGTCAATGGCGTTGAGGTTATTGCCGACAGCCGTCGCGTAGACGAGGTTCGAGCTTTCGTTGACTTCTACGCCGAAGGTCGGGGTGCTGCCTGCGATTACGGTCAGGCCGCTGCCCGTTCCGTCCATGACGTAAACGCCCGGCGAAGTGTTTGTCACAGCAAGATAGACTTTGTTGGTAAGACTATTGACCGCGACCCCGCGCACGCGCGCGCCAACAGGGAACAGCACTTCACCGAGAGGCTGATGGAAGGTCGCGCTTGCCGGATTGGCATCAATTATCGTGACTCGCGATTGAAACGGCTGGACCTGAAGATTGACGCTTGTAACATAGAGCCGGGCGTGAACCTCGTCTATTGCAAATGACTGGACCTCGGATGGAAAGATGAGCGGAGAAAGCTCCTTGTTGAAGGTCGCGCTTGAAGGCCGCCCGTCTATCACGACTATGTTGTTCTGGTTCTGCCCTCCGCCGCTGAAGTACACCAGCCCCGTAACCTGATTGACGCGCGAGTAGCGGAAGCTATTTGGTGAAGAGATGGGAATCACGGTCAGAACCGCATTTGAAGTCGGATGAATGACACCTATCTCAGAACCGTATGCGCCGGGCGCTCCTACATAGGCGAGCCCCGTGCTTTCGACAATTGCTACCTCAAAGTCCGTCCCCAGATTGTTTGAGATGTTCGGCGGAGTAAAGATGGTAGTGCTCACAATGGGGCCGCCGTCATCGTTGATGATCACGCCTTCCCCCTGATCGTCTTTTAGAATCGCGTTCATCTCGCCCGACAGATCGACGAAGAAATTCTCATCCGGCTCAACAATCGTATCGCCGTTAACCGGAACGAAAATTGTTTTGCTCGTATCATTCGGCTGAAAGATCAGTGTCCCGGATTGCGAACCATAGTCGCTTCCAGATGCAGCCGTGCCGTCGGCGGTAGTGAAATTGACCGTCACAGTATCGTTTGAGGCGGGCAAGAGCGTCACGGTGAAGCGAGCGTTTACATTTCCGCTGTTGCCTTCAAGAATAGTGGCATCGCTTATCGAAAGCGACGGTGTAGCATCATCGTTGACTATGGTGCAGGTGCCCTGGCTGTCGGCAATCAGCGCGTTGGCAGCTCCCGTCAGGTTTACAAAAAATGTCTCAAGCGGTTCGCTCACCGTATCACCGTTTATCGTGATCGAAAGCGTCTGCGCCGTTTGATTCGGGGCGAAAGTAATCTGTCCCGCGCTTGCGACATAATCGCTTCCGGCAGTTGCGGTCCCGTCGGCAGTCGAGTAGTCAACCGTCACGGCCTGATTGCTCGCAGAAGAGAGTGTGAGCGTAAAGGTGGCGTTCGATATTCCCGAATCGCCTTCCGCCACCGTGATGTCGTTGATCGAGACTGCGGGGACTGAAAACCCTGCGTATTCTATGGCCGACTGGCCGACCGATACGAACTGATCGCCGCTGAGGCTTGCGGTGACCGCGTTCTGAGTGCTGACGGTTGCGCCGGTTTGCGCCGACCAGTTGACGCCGTCAGCCGAGCCATAGATTGTTCCCTGTGCGCCCACCGCAATGAGGCGTCCACCGCCATTGGCCACGCTGTTAAAGAAGGCGTTTATATAGTCGAGTCGCAACGTCCAGTTGATCCCGTCCGGTGATGTCCATATGCGGTCTCCTACGGCGACGAATTGCCCGCCTGTATAAACTACATCCACAAAGGCCTCGAATGGATCGAAGAGCGGCGACGGCTGTCTGGTCCAGTTCTGAGCGTCGGTCGAAGTCAGGACGTAGAACTCGCCTGTGAGACCATCCGTGAGGGTCGCAACATATTTTCCGTTGCCGTATGTGACTGAAATCCAGCTAAAGCCTATGCTGCCGCCCGCCGTAATCCCCGGATCGTGTGTCGTCCATGTGATGCCGTCGGGCGATGTGATGAAGTGCGCGATTGTCTGGCCTGGCGAGATATAGGCTTCGCCTACAGCCACGAACATCCCATTGGCATACGTGATGTCTGTAAGGTTCGATGTCTGATTCCCAAACGGAATCAGCGGTGTAGTAGGATTCCTCACAGTCCAGCTTATGCCGTCGGGCGAAGTCATTATCGAGTCGGATATGCCCGATGCCACAAACAATCCGTTTCCGTATGTCACCGACCACCAGAAGTAATAAGCTGCGGAGTCCGGTGTGATTTGCTGTGTCCAGGTAACGCCGTCGGGTGATGTGGCGGCGACGCCGTTGCCACCTACCGCGCAGTAGACGTTCCCGTTTTGAGCCACACCAAAGAAGTTGCGCGAAGTGGGAAGCGTCCGGCTGACCCAGGCAGTCGTACCATCGGGCGAGGTAAAGATATTTCCGCGCCCGTCCGCCGTAAGGAATCCTGCCGGGCCGTATGTGACTGCCCTGAAAGAGCGCGCGACTCCCGCCCCCGGATCGGCAATCGCCCGACTTGTCCAGTTGATGCCGTCTGTAGAAGTGAGGATGGTACTGCCGCTCATCCCGGCATTACCCACCGCCACAATCAGGCCGTTTGCCGCCGTGACCCCTTGAAGCGGCTGGTTCACAGGCACGCTCTGTTGAGTCCAGTTGATGCCGTCGGGCGAAGTTATGATCCCTGCTCCGGAATCAGGCGCATTGGACGGGTCCGAGCTTACCACGATGAACCGGCTCCCGTCGTGGGTGACGGAGTTCAACATCGCCACGACCCCGGTCGGAATGCCTCCCCGCACGGTCCAATTGATTCCGTCGGGTGAAGTGACTACGGTCCTGCTATTTCCGACAGCGACGAACTGGCCGCCGCCGAAGGTTATTGCGTTGAGTCTCTGGTTAGCACCCGTTTGCCTTTGCGTCCATGTGATCGCGTCAGGGGAGGTAAGGACCACGCCACCTGAGGTCGCCACATACAACTCGTTCCCGTAGGCCACACCAAACAGACTTCGATTGAGGGGAGCGGTGCTTCTCCGCGTCCAGTCGATTCCGTCGGGCGATGTCAGCACAAGACTGCCTCCGTCGGCAACCGGACCGGGGCCTACGGCCACAAACTGCCCGCCGCCGTAAGTCACCGCGCGAATGGGTTTCGATGTAGTGTCGGGATTTATTCGCTTCGTCCAGTTGATTCCGTCTGGTGAAGTCCATATGCCTCCAAAGCTTCCCCCAAGGACGTAAACAGAGCCGTCGGTAGCCGCTCCAAAGCTGTCGGTCATCCCCTCCTGCGCCAGATTCCAGGTCGTCGCAAGCGAAGGCTCCGTTACGCCTTCATCATCGATTATGGTTCCTGTGCCCTGCGCGTCTGCAAGCGCGGCGTTTGTGGCATTGCTCAGGTCTACTCTGAAAGTCTCGTCTCCCTCTACGCTTATATCTCCGTTTATAGTCACGGCGAGCGTGTGAGTAGTCTCTCCGGCAAACAGCCTTATGGTTCCCGAATCAGCAACGTAATCGCTACCTGCCGTGGCCGATTGATCAACCAGATTGTAATCCACCGTGACATCCTGATGGGTTGCGCCGGACATGCTCATGGTGAACAGCAAGTTCCGAGTCCCTGAATTGCCTTCGGGCGCTGCCGCATCATTGATAGAAATTGCAGGGGCGGGATCATCATTATTGATGATGCACTGGCCCTGGCTGTCGCTTATGATCGCCCCCGACGGGTTGCTCAGATTGACGAAGAATCTTTCGTTAGCCTCGCCTGTGGTGTCGCCGTTGACCGTTATGCTGACCGTCTGAGCCGGGGTGGCTGCCGATAGCGTAAGAGTCCCGGCGGCAGCCGTGTAATCGCTTCCGGCAGTGGCCGTGCCGTTCGTTGTAGAGTAATCTACGGTGGCTGTCCCCGCCGGGTTTAGAAGCGTCACGATGAAGTCTGCCTGCACGGTTCCCGCGTCTCCTTCGATCACCGTCACATCATTGATCGTGATCGAGGGCTGCAAGGCGAATGAAGATTCCGCGCTCCAATCGCCCGCGCGCAAGCCTGTGTCTATTGCTCGCACCTGCCAGTAGTATGTGCCCGCCCCAAGACTCAACCTGCGCCCCGGCTGCATCGGAGCCAGCCGTCCGAGCGGATAGGTCCCCATAAGCGGTGCGCCGTACACTCCTGAGATCACGTCGTACTGCCCCGGTGCGGTCCCCAGTCTCAGTTCATAACTGAGCGAAGGCGAACCGCTTTCCGCGTCGAAAGCCGAAGCCCACGTGAGGCTCGCGCTTGAGCCTTCGACACTGGCAAAAAGGCCGGAAGGAGTTCCAGGTGCCGAATTGGCCGGGCCGAGAAGGTTTGTGTAGAGAAAGCGGACCGGGAGGCCCACCATGTCAAGATCATTATCTCCGTCGAAATCACCGAATATCACCGGCCCGACAAAAGTCACTTCCGGCTGGTCGGCTTCTACAAGCCCTCCCGGCTGGCCTTCAAAGTAGAAGAGCCGGAAGTTGAACCCGTCGTGCCCGTTGGCAAACACGTCTGGAAAGCCGTCGCCGTTGCAATCTCCTACGGCAAGCCCCGCCCAGCCCCCGGTTATCGGCAATCCTTGTAAAGGCGTGAAGCCGGTCGAAAAACTCTGTCCCTGATTCTGAAACGTCACCAGCCGGGCTCTCTCGCTTACCCCGTCATAATTATTTCCCGCTGCAATAAGGTCCAGGTCGCCGTCTTTATCCAGATCGGCCAGACGCAAGAGGCTGTTATTCAACCCTTCGGTCTCGACGATCAGTTGTTGATCGAGATTGAACTGTCCGGCGTTGTTCTTGTAAGTATGCAGACTCTTACCATTGTTGCCTCCACCGCTCACAACGATGTCCAGATCGCCATCATTGTCCAGATCGCCGAACACTAAAGATGATCCGTGAAAGTAGCCGTTGCCCGCGCCTCTGGGCTCCTGCGTCAGGGTGAACGCGCCCGTCCCGTTATTGTTGAAGATCAGGAATCGCTCTGTGCCGCCTGAGTCCTGACCGGTTGCCGCAAGATCGAGATCGCCGTCATTGTCCACATCTCCGAAGGCAACTGTGCCCTGAAAAAGACCGGGGCCGAAGATATCGGGCTGCTGCATAAATGTCCCCGAGCCGTCATTGAGAAACAGTATCAGCCTCGGCGTCGAGCTGTTGTCGATGCCCTGCGCGACGAAATCAAGGTCGCCATCCGCATCCACATCTCCCAGGGCGAGCGCCTCCCTTCCGTTGCACAGACCTTCGTCTGTCCCCATCGGCTCCTGGCTTATTCCGTCATAGTTGCCTGCGGCGTTCTGCTTTAAGACAAGCAGTCTGCACGGGCTGTTGTTTCCGTGACCTGCGGCAATGAGGTCCAGATCGCCGTCGCCGTCGAGGTCGCCCGCCACATACCCTGTCGGCCCTGAAATGTCGGGAAGGTTCGAGAAGATAAAGGTCGGATTCCATCTGCTCTGCGCAAGCGTCTTGTTGCGCGAAAACTCGGATGTATTCCCATCCGCGTCGGTGGCCGTCGCCGTCACCGCTGTAAACCCAGGAGGCGCTGTCACCGTTACAGAAAAGTTTCCCCCTCCCACATTGGCCGTCACCGTTGTCAAATAACTCTTCCCTTCTCCATGATGCGAAGGATCATCATCAGTCGTCGCAAATATCTCTACGGTTGAACTCGGCGGCGCTGTACCGTTGAGCGTAAACGTGCCGTCGCCGTTGTCTGTGACAAAGTTGATCTCTGGAAAATTCAATGCCGTGTTCGGCCCGATGTCGTCGTCTCCGGGGTCGTTTGGGTTTACGCCGGTCTCGTCTTCCAGCGCGTCCAGATTTATCCCTAGCGACTCATTCTGAAAGATCGAGTTCTGTGTGATCCGATTTCGCTCGCTCGGTATACGCAACTGGAAGAACTCTCCAAACAGGCCGGGATTTCCTCCATTTGTCAGTCCGACAGACCCCGGCCCTGTGATCGCAAGACTCAACCGTGCTATTCCAGGCCCGTCGAAATAATCGAGCTCTATCGTGTGATCTCCGATGCTGAGACCGACCGTTACCTGAGTCTCTGTCGGGATGTTGAAACTAGCCACAAGCGATCCATCCACAAGCAGTCGCGCCTGATCGTCCACGCTGACGGCGAAGGTATAGCTTCCCGTCGCTCCTACATTCAGAGTGCCCGTGAAACGCGCCCCGAACTCGTCGGCAAACGGATGCCCGTTTCCGTCTATCGGCGTGATGCCGTCTGTGCTGCGGAACGCTCCTCCCGTAGCCGGAAAGCTGATTGCAGGAAACATCCCCGTGTAATCGGGTGTGAGCCCTGTGAAAGTCGGATAAGCAAAGTTTGCTCCGTCAGCGATCTCAACTCCGGTGCCCAGGTTGAAGGCGATGATGTTGCCCGGCCCCGCCTGATTGTCCGAGGAACCGTTTCCGATGCCAATGCCACCTCGATTGCCCAGGTTCTGCGTAGCCGTGGCATCGGTTCCGATGTAATTGCATTCGAGTTGATTGTTGTGCCCGCCTGAGATCATAACCCCGGCTCGCCCAAAACGATTGATGATGAGGCCGCAAATCAGATTGTCGTTTGAAAGGAGTTTTATGGCGCTATCGTTGACAAGCTGGCCATTAAGTTCTATGTCGGGTATGCAATCATCGTTGACATCACCGTCGATAGTGGTGCCGCCCTCGCTCAGGGCGGGCAGTGGCGATTGCAGTTGAATGCTCTGACCGGCAAGCAAGGGATCGAATGTAATGACCGAGAATACGCCATCACTGTTGGCCTGATCAATCGCGTCTCTGAGCGACCCCGGCCCGCTGTCATCTGTATTCGAGACATTCAGGGTGACGGTAAGGATTCTTTTTCCGCTTCCGCCCCCCGATGTAGCTGTTGTGCTCGTTCCTTGAACATGCTCGCCGGATGGAGACGGCTCTCTGCTGGTCGAAGCAGAGGCAAGGTCCCGGATGGTTTCAATTGATGAGGTAATTACCAATGACAATCCCAGCAATGATACGAAGACGACAAATCTGTTTCTCATTATGCCTCCTGGACCCAGGGCCGGGTAAACAATTCGAGTGTTTTTTTTATGACCTATTGAGCATTTCAAGCCAGGTAATCAGTCAGTTTGTTGACGGCCTTAAGGCAGTTTTCGATTTTGCAATTGACCGATATGCCGATCAAACCCCAAGAGATCGTAAAGACAGAAAATGAACAGCACAGGTCGTGCCGAAGTGCGGACGCAAACCGGCAAAAGAGGTTATCTCTCCCGTCTAAAACATTTGCCTGTTTGAATGAAGTACGGCGAAGGATTTTCGTTGTAGCCGTATGAGCTACAATGCAAAACCAGCGCGATTTCGAAGGAAGCTTAATTATTAGAAGAGATCCACCTCGTTGATTGACGATCCCGAGGCCCGAGGCATGAATTGTGTGTGTAGCCAAAAGGGCTACAATCAATCGCTCTTCTTGCGCGTGCGCTTCAGTCTCTTGTGAAGCGTGACGCGATGCATGCCAAGACGGGTGGCTGCTTCGGTAAGGTTGCCGCCCGTTTCCTCGATCACTCGTTCGACCAGTTGTCGTTCTTGCGCGGCGAGGATGCGATTGAGTTCCGATTTGCGCTTTCGCAATTCGTCAAGCGAAGCAGGTTGAGTCTCCAGCAGACGATACAACGGCTCCTTTTCGAGATTGATTCGCTGCGTCTGGATATGAAGCACCTCTCCGGGCAGATCATTGACGGAGATGACATCTCCGCCTGCGAGCGCTATTAGCCGCTGCACTAGGTTTTCAAGCTCGCGCACATTGCCGGGGAAGGCGTACTCTTTCAACACCTCGTAAACATCACGCTCGACTCTTATGCATTTTCCGTAGACGGTGGAAAACTTTTCGAGCACATAATCAATCAGCAGGGGGATATCCTGTTTGCGCTCTCGAAGCGCGGGCACACGGACTGGGATGACGTTCAGCCGATAGTAGAGCGCCTGTTGAAATTGACCCGCATCGGTCATCGCCTTCAGATCCTTGCTTGTGGCGGCTACGACTCGCACATCCACTTTGAGGGTTTGCTTGCCGCCCAGCCGGTCAAATTCGTTCGATTGCAGGAAGCGCAGCAGCTTGGCCTGAAGTGGATAAGCAAGCTCGCTCACCTCATCAAAAAAGATAGTCCCTCCGTCGCCCTGTTCTATGCGGCCTATGTAACGTTCCAGGGCCCCGGTAAAGGCCCCCTTTTCGTGGCCGAACAATTCGGATTCGAGCAATGTGTCGGGGATGGCCGCGCAGTTTAGAGCCACGAAGGGATGGTCGCGCCTGCTGCTTTGATAATGCAAGGCGCGCGCGATGAGTTCTTTGCCCGTCCCTGATTCGCCTTCTATCAACACGGTTGCCGGTGAATCGGCGAGCCGGTTTATGATTTCAAGCAGCGACAGAATCTTGGGATCCCGACCGATGATCTCTCTTGAGGCTTTCTCTGCGTCAAAGAAAACGCTTGTCTCTTCGGCCAGGGCTATGGGCAAGAGCCTCGCCTGATCGAGATAAGAGACAGCAAAGGCGGCCACCATTTCAAGAAGCCGTCTGTCTTCATCGGTGAAGGCGCAGGGGTGCGAGTTGTTCTCAAGATAGAGCACCGCAAGCGTCCTTTCGTTCTGCTTCAGAGGAACGGCCAGAACCGATTTCAGTCCGAGCCTGACTACGCTTTCCTCTTTCGAGTAGAGAGGGTTGGAGCTTGCGTCTTCGAGCAACAGCGCATCTCCTCGGTCGAGCATCTCCCTGAGTAAGGTCCGGCTGAAGTTGTACTCTTTCAGCGAGAGGTTCGTAGTCTGGAAATTGCGAGCGGCGACTATCTCCGCCTCCGTAGATTCCGGCAGGTAGAAAAGCACGAACCCGCGTTCCGTTTGTGTGACTTTAATCAAGGCGTCAAGCAGAGTTTCGCAAAAGAGACTCAGAGAATGTTTCGGCTGAGAGATGATCTGCATGATCACGAGAGAGAGACGGCTATCGGCTGCAACGCGCGCAAGCTCATCTGCTTCGGATGTGATCTTCGACAGAAAGTCGCGCGCAGCCATCTCTGTCAGCAGGTCCAGACGCTCGGCAAGCACCTTCAATTGCGCAAGCAGCCGATTGAATCGCCGGTCTGCCGTGTTGCCTTGCAATGCTCTTAATGATCCCGTAAGTGATGAAATCAGAGATTGAGTGGAATGCTGTTCCTGCGCAAGCAATGCAGCCAGCGTATCGGCAAGGCTTTTGATCCGATCAATGTTCGATTTCATCTTAACCCCATCGGGAGTCAGCCGGAAGATGACGCGTGATGCGTGAAGAGTGATGCGTGAGTTCCAGGCGGATGGCTGTTAACAGTCAAGTGCTTATTTCAGAAATCACGTATCACGCATCTCGAATAACGCATCATCAAAAATCAATCCAACTCGAATCCCCAGAGCGTGCGGTGTCGGGTATAGACGCGGACCGATTTATCGTGCTCGCCCGAAACCAGATGCCGCCCGTCGGGCGAGAAGGCTACCGAGAGCACGGGCGCGGTATGTGATCCTATGCGGGTGACGAGGCCCGGGCCGTCCACATCCCACAAGGCGATTGTCTGATCGTCGCCAGCCGATGCCAGATGGCGACCGTCGGGCGAGAAGGCTACCGATTTTACTCGCGCCGAGTGCCGCCCGATCACTCCAACCTGACGTAGAGGCTCGGTTTCCCACAAACGTATATTGCCTTCGCTTTCGCCCGTCACCAGCCGCCTTGAGTCGGGCGAATAGCTTACATTGATCAATTGCGTCCCGCGCACCTCCTGCCTGTAGGCTTCCTGCCAGTCGGCGGTATTCAACAGGGATATATATCCGCGGTATGACAGGCGAGCAAGTCTGCGCCCATCCGGAGAAAAGGCCACTCCGTAAACGGTGCTTCCCTCCAGGAATCGAGCTACCACTCGGCCCGTCTCGCTCTCTAATACAGTGTTGCTTGTTGCCAGGTAGCGACCATCGGGCGAAAAGGCTATGCAATAGCAAGTCGTATTGATTCCGATTTCGTCGGTTTGCGTGTGACCCCAAATGAGCTTGCGCTGATCGATGTCCCACAGGATGATTAAAGCGTCCTGATCGCAGGATGCCATCCATTTCCCGTCGGGCGAGAAGGCCACCGCCGTCACCCGCGTTCCGTGCCCGACGAGCGTGGCTTCCTTTCGCCTCGTTTCAGGATTCCAGAGTATTATCGAATCGTCTTCTCCTGCCGATGCCAGACGCTTTCCGTCAGGCGAGTAGGCAACCGTTCGGACCGGACCGCTGTGCTCGTTGAAATTGGCGACAAGCACGCGCTCGGCCACGTCCCACAGCAGTATGGCCCCGTCTCCGTGCGTCGAGACAAGCCAGCGCCCGTCGGGCGAAAAATTCACGTTCCAGACAATGGCCGCATGTTCGAGTCGCGCGACTTTGGTCTCCGTAGCCGCATCCCAGAGGATGATGTTTTCGGCGGCCGTAGCGACGAGTTTACCGTCAGGCGAGAAGGCCGCGCCGCGCCCGTTGTCTTGATGAGCGCGATAGGTTCCGGTGATCTTCTTATGAATCAGGTCTTCGAAATAGACCACGCCTGAGCCTCCTATGATTACGCTGCGCGATTGATCGGGCGAACGGGCGAACCAGTTTCCGTCCTCAAAACTGGTTGGCTCTTTCCTCCCCGTAGTCACATCCCATACCTCTCCCATAGAAGATACGAGTTGGCGACTGTCGGAGGTAAATATCACACGTCCATCGGCAAACACGGTAGGGGATAGCATAAGAAGCTTTTGCCACTCTCCCACCTTCCAGATTATCGTTGAGTCGCCTGTGCCCGAGGTAGCCAGCAGCCGACCGTCAGGCGAAAACGCGACGGCAGCGACCGTGGCCGTGTGCCCGCGCAAGGTCGTCACTTTTTGCAATCGCCGCGCATCCCAGACGATTACCGTTTGGTCAGCGCCTCCGGTCGCAAACCATCTGCCGTCGGGCGAGAAGGCTACGGTGTATATCCATCCCGTGTGATCTGTGAAAGTGGCAAGCTGCTCGCGCGAAGCGAAATCCCATACGATCACCTTCGCGTCTTCGCCTACGGAGACAAGCAACCTGCCGTCGGGCGAGAAGGCCGCTTGCCGAACAGCAGCCGTGTGGCCGTCGCTCAAACGAGTTCCCTCCCACTCTTCTCTTATCGAAAGCGCAGCCGCTGCGGCAGTCGCCGCCGCGATCAACAGCAGAATAAGAAGTATAGACTTCAGCCCGCCTCGGACCAGACTCTTTCTCAATAACTTGCGCTCGCGCTCGCCCTTCTCTATGTCCGAATACCTTCGAATAAACCAGACTTTACTGATTGGTATAAGAGCCCCTCTGTCTACCGAGTGATCCGAGACGTACTGCCGCAAGAGGCGGTTGGCGCGCTGAGTCGCGTCCATCACCCTGCCCGTTATGCGGTTTATCCTTTCGATCAGGTATTCGTGCATCAATTCATAGCGCCAGGGAGTCTCGTCCTGTATCGCGCGTATTAGCCGAGACTCGACGAAATGATCGAGCAATCGCTCAATCGAAGCTTCGCTGCGTTGCGTTCGTCTGGCGATCTCGTCAAGCGGCAGTGTGAGTCGCGTATTCTCATCCGAGATCAGGCTGCGCAATAACAGTTTCGCGGCTTCCACATCCCTCGAAGTCTGTACGACATCTTCCAGAAAGCCGTGCACGAGTTGCTCTTTGCCGCCCGCTCGCCTGTACGCCGCAACCGTATATATCCGTTTGCTCTGCAACCGCTCCCCTACTATCTGAAGCTCGGAAGGCAAAACGACATCGCTCACAGCCAGATCGCGCGCCACCTGATGACTGAGACCCGGTTCAAAGGGCAGACCCACTCTCCGAACCGACTTTGCAATTATGTTTGCCGCCTGGTCTTCATCGAAGTTGCGCAGATGAAAGCGGCGCGAGCTTGCCAGAGGCTCGACCACAAGGGGATCGAATTCCGCGCCGATCAGATAAAGAAAATCCGACCGCATCGAGAAGAGAAACTTGACCGGCATATCACCAGCGGATAGACATCGGGCAACCACCTCTACGAACGGGTGGCGCTCTTTGCTCGTCTTGAAGTTCACGAAGAATTCTTCAAACTGGTCGCAGATGACCACAAGCCTTGCATCGAGTTCGTAGGCGACCCTGCGAAGATATGAGACCACCGGCTCGCCTTCGCCCGTCTCAACCCCGCTCTGCCTGCGACACTCTTCCAGAAGCGCAGCAAGCGGGTCTTTATAGGACCGGCAGTAAAGAGGCACATAACCCTCTTCCCAGAGTCTGGGCAACAGTGCGGCGCGGATAAGCGAGGTCTTGCCACTGCCCGAATCTCCATACAACACGCCAAAACGAAAATCCGTGTGAGTGATCAACTCAAACAGCGCCGCCGTTTCAGCCTCTCGGCCGTAGAAGCGGTTTCTGTCGGCCTCCTGAAACGGCAGCAAGCCCCGAAAGGCCGTCCCTCCTGTCGCCCGATGGACGGGCCTCATAGCCCCAATATTGAGCCTCCTGTAGACTGCATAACCCAGAAAACCGATCAACAGCAGCAGGGCATCTCTCAAGCGATAAAGGCCCTGGGGCCGGATTAATATGAAGTCGAGCGCGGCAGCCAGCAGAGCGAAAACGCTGAGCCCCACAATCCACCTCCGATAGCGCCTGATCGGGTCAAGCTGATCCCGCGATTTCAGGTGCGGGGCGCTTTCGGGAATTTCGCTCTCCACAAAATCGAACTGCGCGACCCGCTCTTTGCCGGGAACGAATTTGCCGTAGGCCGGAGGCTCAAGCCGGTCTCTCAGGCGTTTGAGGTCCGACATCATCTCTTTGGCCGAAGCGTAGCGTCCTTGTCGATTCTTCTCAACCGCTCGTCTGACTATCGCTTCCAGTTCCAGAGGCACGTCTTCTCGAAAGTTCCCAAGCGGAGGCGTATCCTGATCGAGAACGGCGCGAAGAATCCTGGCGTGACTCTCACCCTCAAACGGCAGTCGAGATGTGATCATTTCGAACAGAACGACTCCAAGTGAAAAGAGGTCTGTTCGCAGGTCAAGCGATTCGCCTCGCGCCTGTTCGGGCGACATGTAAGACGGTGTGCCTGCCAGTTCGCAGATGCCCACTAGGGCGGGATCGAGAGTCTCTTCGGTGTCAGCCTGCGCCATCCTGGCCAATCCGAAATCGAGCACCTTTACCGCACCATCGAAGGTAAGCATAATGTTGGAGCTTTTGATATCACAATGAATACACCCGTGTTCGTGCGCGACTCTCAGGGCTTCCGCCGACTGGATGGCAATATCGACGATCTCGCTAATTTCCATCCTTTCCCGCGTGATTCTTTGCGCCAGACTCTCTCCTTCGATAAACTCCATCGCTATGTAGAGCAGATCCCCCTCCCGGCCGAGTTCATAAATAGTAGCTATGCTGGGGTGATTGAGCGAGGCTGCGCGCTGCGCCTCTTCCACGAATCGCCGGGGATATTGCCCGTCGGAGGCTGATCGGGGTGAGAGGAACTTCAAGGCTACCATTCGCTTCAATCTGAGGTCTTCCGCCTTGTAGACTTCGCCCATCGCGCCGCCGCCGAGCCGCTCTAACACGCGATAATGCGAGAGGGTCGTAGTCATATCTCCAAACCTGTCTATGTCCTGCACTGGTAAAGAAGGAATAGTTAGCGGCCCCGTAAATATGCGGAATAGGCCGGGAATTCTCTCTCAATATCCGGCGTATCTCGCGGGCCTCAATATTCTCATCTCACGTTGAAAGGTGAGCCGCGCGTGATTGCAAAGCCTGTGCAGGTCTCGATAACCGGATGCGTCTGCTTCGGGGCGGCCACGCTCAGACTCTGCGACCCGTAAATTTATATGAGCCATGCTTGAGATAATCAAGCTTTTATGTCAAGTACGCTGGGGAAATAGACTCTTTCGCCCGTCCACACCTGAGATTTCGAATCTGAAATTTCATACTTTTTTAGTGATCGCTGGTTTCTCGGAGAGCAAAATTGCGCTTGTGAAGAGACCGCATTTGGCATGCGTACAATACTGAACTTATCCAGGCCGATAGTCGTTTAGAAATGGGGCAACCTGATTGGCGTTTTCGCATTCTAACCCCGTTACGGATTAATAGTTATGAAATTTCGTGAAGCATTAAGGCTGGCTTTTAGCGCGATAAGAGCGCATAAACTTCGTTCTTTTCTCACTCTGCTCGGTATTATCTTCGGCGTAGCCACGGTCATCGTAGTCGTCTCTTTGATAGAAGGATTCAATCACTACGTAGACGAAAAGATTGCCGATCTCGGCTCAAACGCCTTCGTTGTAAACAAGCTCGGTATGATCACGAGCCTCCAGGAATATCTCGAAAAGAACAAGCGTAACAAGGACATTAAGATGGAAGACCTGGAAGCCATCAAAGAGCATCCCGTCTATGTGAAAGACGCGGCGGCGATGGCCAACCGGCGAGCCGATGTTAAGTACGGGACCAATTCGCTGGAAGAGATTCAACTGCGCGGCGTCTCTCACAACATGGTAGACATCGATACGGTCAAGGTTGAGACGGGGCGCTATATAAGTCAGGAAGAAGAGAATCAGGACAGCTATGTCTGTTTCGTTGGCTACGGGATAGTGAGCCAGTTCTTCCCTGTGGTTGACCCGATTGGCAGAGAGATCAAAGTGGACGGACGCCCCTTTCGCATAATCGGGGTCGCAACTGAGATCGGCACGATCTTTGGCAATCCGCAGGATAATTTTGTCATCATACCGATCTCGACATATCAGAAAATATATGGCTCGCGGGGCTCGCTTTCATTGAAAGTGGCCGCCACGGGGCCGGAAGTAATTGATCGAGCGCAAGACGAAGTGCGGGTGATTCTTCGCGGGCGCAGACATCTGGATTATCACGACGAAGACAATTTCGGCATCATCACTTCGGATGCTATCAACAACCTGCGCGAGCAGATTTTCGGGACCGTTTCGATAGTCACGGTCGGGGTGACTTCAATCGCGCTGGTCGTGGGCGGCATAGTGATTATGAATATGATGCTGGTGTCGGTCACGGAGCGAACCCGCGAAATCGGGATTCGCAAAAGTCTGGGCGCGCGCCGCTTCGATATTCTCAAACAGTTTCTGGCCGAATCCACCATGCTTTCGCTCTTCGGCGGCTGCGTGGGTGTGGCTCTCGCCTGGGGGCTGGCCAAACTTGGGACCATTTTTTTCTCTTTGCCCACGGCACTGCCAATCGCCTGGACGATCATTGCGCTGACGGTTTCGGCAAGCATCGGGCTGTTTTTCGGCATCTATCCGGCGTGGAAAGCCGCAAAACTCGATCCGATAGAGGCGCTCAGGGCCGATTGATGCGCCGCTCGTTAGAATATAATTAAGAGGACCAGGAATTATTATGAAACGGCAGGACATGAGCGAAAGCATCCGTATGGCGCTCGCAACGCTTCGGGCGCACAAGTTCCGCTCTTTTTTGACGGTGCTGGGCGTGGTAATAGGCACTGTGACCGTGATGGTCATCGCCGCCTTTATTGCCGGTCTGGATAAGAAGTTTCAACAGGACATAGAGGTCTTCGGCACCAATACAATCTTTATATACAAATTCAACCCGGGCATCCACACAGGCCGCCTCTCGCGCGAAGAACGCATGCGAAAGCCCATCACATACGAAGACGCAGTTGCCATCCAGGAACAATGCCCTTCGGTCAAGTATGTAGCCCCCTTTCTCAGCCCCGATGATGTCTCGAAGGTGCGATATCAGGAACAGGAGCTTTATGTGACTCAAGTGCAGGGCACCCTGCCGATTTATGAGCGCATGGCATCGGTAGACGTGGCCGAAGGGCGGTTCTTTACCGAGATCGAAAATCAGCACCGCTCGGAGGTCTGCGTCATAGGCGCAGACATTGCCGACAAATTCTTTCCGCACATTCAGGCGCTCGATAAAGAGATTCTTGTAAACGACAAGCCTTTTAGGGTAATCGGCGTGCTTCAAAAACAGGACTCGTTCTTTATGGGTGAAAACGACGGCGGCAATCAGAATCGCGCCGTATATGTCCCCTACGAGTCGATGAAGAAGATGTACCCGCAGGAGAAGGATCATTTCGTAATGGCGCAGTCCCAGGACGGAAAGATGAATCAGGCTATGGATGAAGTGCGCCAGCTTTTGCGCCGCCGCCGCGAGGTCCCTTTCAACGCCGACGACAATTTCGGATTATCTTCGCCAGATGCGATCACCGAACAGTTCCATCAGATCACGGGCGGGATAGCCTTGTTGATGTTTGCGATCTCAAGCGTCGGTCTTCTAATAGGCGGAATCGGCGTTATGAACATCATGCTCGTATCGGTAACAGAACGCACAAAAGAGATAGGCGTGCGCAAGGCGATTGGTGCGCGCCGCCGCGACATACTCTGGCAATTCCTGATCGAAGCCATGGCGCTTACGGGCGCGGGCGGATTGCTTGGCATCCTGATAGGCTGGCTGCTCAGCCTTCTTATAAACATGATCTTGCCGGTCTATGTTCCAACCTGGGCTCCCGTTATGGGGTTGAGCGTATCGGCAAGCATCGGACTTATATTCGGATTGTGGCCCGCGATGAAGGCGGCCCGCCTCGACCCGATTGAAGCCCTGCGATACGAATAGATCAGACGCCTCTGGAAAGCGCAAATGATGCGTGATGCGTGATACCAAATCTATCCAGATAGAGATGATAAAGATCACATAGCCCCATAATTTGAACGGGAGGCTTGCCTTAATAGGCCGGGACGGCCGCGGATGCGGCGGATCTACGCGGATCTGATCATATAAGGTCTAATCCGCGCTAATCCGCCGCATCCGCGGCCGTCCCGGCCTATTTCAAGTATTCTAACCTGCGTGATGAAAATCATTATGATTTTACGAATTCGAATGTCAAACGTCGTCATCTGAAAAGATTTGGTATGACCTGCTGGCCTTGCACATTATCTTTAACAGGCAGGTTTCCTTGAAGTCACGCATCACGCATCATTTCAAATCTCAAATTAGTAAGGATCAGCGCACCTGTTGATTGGACGCAAGGTGCGAGATCATCTCTCTTATTCGGTCAGGCGAATATTCGGCCCCGCCGCCCAGCACGAGCGCGTGTCTGAGCAATGCAACTGCCTGATCATTTCTGCCCGCGCGCGCCTTAACCTGCGCAAGCCCTACGATAGCGGGCGCATAATTTGGCGTGGCCGCAAGACAACTATTCAGGGCCGACTGCGCTTCGGCCAGACGGCCCGTTTTCAGGTATGCCATTCCGAGCGCGTAGAGCACAGACGTGTCTGTCAGACCGGCTTTCGCCGCGATTGAAAGATCGTTTACGGCTCCCGAATAATCGCCTCTCCTGAACTTGCTCAACCCCGCCTCGCGCAGCAATCTGATATCTTTGTTCTGTTGCTCGCGTCGAGTCGAGAGCCTTTTCCTCACCCGGTTGAGAGAAAATCTTGTGGTCGGGTCGTTAGGAAAATCCTTGAGAATAGAGCGATACTGCGCCTCGGCCTGTTCGAGCATTCCCCGGTTTTCCAGATCGAGCGCGCGGGCAATCCTTACTGCAAGCCCTCTGGATTCCGGCTGGCGCGGCGCACGCGCGGGCGCTTCTTTTACCCTTGCAACGGCGCGCGCGCGCGATTTTTTCGCCGATGTCTCGCCCCGCCTGCCTGCATCAACAGACGATTTCGTGTCTGCTGCGGGCTTATCGTCAGCAGCAGGCACGACAGGCGAGGTTTCTTCTGAGAACCGTAGCACCTTCGCGCTTAGTATCCTCGGGCTTAATGTCCTCGCCTGTTGTTACGCTCTCAGGGGGGGGTGGCAATTCCCCCCCGGGAATAATCGGAGCCGGGTCAGCCGGTAGAGTTATCGGCAGATTGACCGACTCGGCAAGATTTCCTGATCGCGCCTGCCTGGATGCAATAACCTGATAGAGCAATACTGCCGTCACGGCAAGAACCAGAAACGCCAGCGCCGCCCACATGACTCGACGCCCGATTTGCTCGGTTTCGCGCGGAGTCGGCAACCTCTCTTCCAGAATAACTGGTTCGACAATCGCCGATTCCTTCTGATTCTCGACGATTTGCTCTCCACCGTTTTCCTGACGCTCGTCCTCCGGCAATTCATACTTTTCAAAGTATTCTGGCGTTCCCTCTGAGGTCGCCTGAGCCGGAGTTATGTCCTCAGAAGCGCGCCCTTCGGGTTCTTTCTGTCTTGAAAGGTTAAGATCAAGGACGGCCGGTTGTTTCGATTCCAGTTTGCTTCGAGAAGACCTGGGTTCAACGTTGAAAGGCGATAAGAGGTACTGCCTAGGCTTATCGGTCGCGGTCTTCTCCTGGGTGAGCCGACGCACGACCTCGACCAGCACACGCGACTCAGAGGGCTTGATCAGATGAGCGTCCGCGCTGACCCTGCGGGCTTCATAATGGTCGAAAGGCTCGAATGCTCCCGCAAGCAGTATGACCGGCACGCTCTGCAACCGAGTATCGCTCTTGATAAATTCGCAAAGCTCGTAGCCGTTCTTTCCGGGCAAAGATATATCGGCGATCACAAGATCGGGCCGGATTTCGCTCAGCCGCCTGATTGCAGCTTCCCCGTCATCAACCGTCAGGACCCTCATTCCCTCGTTTATTAGCGTACGTTTGACCAGCTTCTTGTTTGTGGCACTTGAGTCAGCGAGCAGGATAGTAATCGGCATTTTCTGCTCCTACATTGTTCCGAAGGGTGAAGAGAGGAAAAGACAGGAAGGCTTTCCCATCTTCACCCGTTTTCACTTTGAATCGGTACGGTATATTTCTTCCAGCGCGCGCAAAACGAAAGGTCGAGTCATCTGCTTGCGCCAGTTCATCAGAAAATCGGTGTTGTCCAGGGGGCGCGCCTTCAGGTAGCACGCCTCTGCCGCCTGATTTATCCGCTCCTGGTCAAGCGGGCGGCCTATCAAAAATTCTTCGGCCTCTTTTACTATGAGAGGAGCCGGGGCGACGCCTCCCAGAACAAGCTTTGCCTCGCGCACCATACCGTCCGTGTCCACGTCGAGCGAGGCGGCTACACCAAGCACGGGGAAATCGAATGCGCCGCGTCGGCGAAGCTTTTTATAAACGGCGCGCTTTCCACCTGCGGGCGGCAGGTGAATTTCAGTCAGCATCTCGTCGGGTCTCTTGTGCAGATAATCAATGCCGTCGTTGTTGTAGAGCCCCGCCGCGTCAACCATCCTTTCGCCGAGGGTCGAAACCAGCCGCACTCTTGCGCCAAGCGCCACCATCACAGGCACAAGGTCTGAAGATTGCACGGCCCAGCATTTTGGGCTGCTCGGGGCGACCCAGCAAATCTCGCCGTCTTTTTTCATGCAGAAATTTATGCCCTTGCGCCATTCGTAGTTCTGATCGTAATAGTTGCAGCGCGTATCCAGAAGCAGGTTTCCGCCTATGGTTCCCATGTTTCGAAGTATCGGTGTAGAGATCTGGCGGGCCGCGCTGGCCACAACCGGGTAATCGCGATTGATAGTCGGGTGTTCGCAAATTTCCGTAAGCGAAACCGATGACCCGATCACCATCCCCGATTTTCCGTCTCCGCGAATCTCGCCCAGCGAAGGTATCCGCATAATGGAAATAACGGTGGCGGGTGTCTGTTGCCGCCGCTTCATATTCGGGTAGAGGTCCGTGCCTCCGGCGACAAACTGCCCCTGCCCGCCCGCGTCGGCAAGCATCCTTACCGCGTCTGAAATCTCTCGCGGTATGCGATATTCAAATTTAGGGAGCCTCATCATAACGGTATTAGTCTCTCCCGCGTCGGGTCATCCATCAGATCATTGCGCGGCCATATCAACCTTGTCGTAAATCTCTTTCACAGGCAGGTCACAGTTGATAGAAGACAGGTGAATCGAATCCTCCAGGCTGTTTGTCTCTGTAAACAACCAGCCTCGATCCTGTCTGACGTAATGCTCCAGATGATGCCTGTCCTGAGCGGTCAAAACATAATCTACGAGGGATTCTATTCTGCGATAACGGACAAATTTCTCTCCCCGGTCATAACCTTCGGTCGATTTGGAAAGCACTTCGACGATCAACGCCGGATTGAGCAGGTTGTCCTTTCTCTCACAAGAAAAGACAGGCTTGTCGCACAGCGCCACCACATCCGGGTAAGCAAACATCCCGTGCTCTCTGATGTCAACACGCATGTCGTTTGAGTAAACCCTACAAGGACTATTTAGTAACTGCCAATGGATACGGGCAAGCACATTTGCAACAATCAGGTTGTGCGGCTCGCTCGCCCCAACCATCCCAAAGATAGCCCCGTCCAGATACTCGCTCTTGAACTCGGCCTTGCGTTCCATTTCAAGGTACTCTTCCGGGGTGTAACGAGGCATTGAATGTGTAGCCATAACTAGTTCCCTTTCTAATCCCTCGCGTGGACGGCCTCGCGCGGCATCTCGCGCCCGTCGCCTCCTTCTTCGGGCGTCTGCACTTTCAAAGGCGCGGGCCACTCGATGTCGGGAAAAGTCTTTGGCCCGAAACGGCCTTCCTTGCCCTGAGCCTTTGCGCGAATCGCAGCCAGCACTTTTTCAGGACTGGCCGGGACTTCATCGATGCGAACGCCTACCGCGTCATAGACCGCATTGACGAGCGCGGGCGGTATCGGAAGCAGCGGCCCCTGCCCTGCCTCCTTCGCTCCGAACGGGCCGTTGGGGTCCGGGTCTTCGACCAGGATCGTCTTCACATCGCACATCTCAAGCGTCGTCGGGCTCTTATATTCGAGCAGAGACGGAAATTTGTGAACCACGTTTCGATTGCCGCGATAGGTCATCTCTTCCATCAGGGCTTCTCCCAGCCCCATATACACGCTGCCTTCGACCTGCCCCATTACGAGCGTAGGATTGATGGAACGGCCTATGTCGTGGGCTATCCAGACGCGCTCGACCGTGATGATGCCCGTCTCTGGATCAACATCTACTTCAACAGTCGCCGCCGAATAGCTGTAAGCGGGAGAAGGGCCTACGCCTGCTCCTTTGAACTTGCCAGGAGAACGCGGAGGCGTATAGGAACCAACCGTTCCTATGGTTCCGTATTTCGCTTCGGCAAGCTGAACGGCTTCGGCAAAGGTCAGGCTCGTGTCGGGATTCTCTACATCGAATACGCGGCGCTCGGCAAAAGAGATATTCTCGATCGGCGCGCCGAGCTTTTCAGCGGCGGCGATAGTCAGAAGTTCACGGGCGCGCTCGGCTGCCTGCAAGGCGGCGTTGCCGGTCATCAAGGTGACGCGGCTTGAATAGCTGCCCAGATCAACCGGCGTCAGATCGGTATCGGCAGTCAGCACGCGAATATCGAACGGGTCGATGCCAAGCACTTCGGCTACGATGTAGGCAAGTATGGAATCCGACCCCTGCCCGATGTCGGTAGACCCGCACATTACGCACACGCCTCCCTGACGGTCGAGTCGAAGCTGAACGCCTGAATGCGGCATGTTATTCCAGTAAATCGGCAACCCCGCGCCGCTCAGGTATGAGCTACAGGCCATGCCTATGCCGCGACCGTAAGGAAGCTTTCCGAATTTGTTTTTCCAGCCGGAAGCCTCAACTATTTTGTCGATGCAGCGGCCCAGGCCCATACTGCCTATGCGCAAATAATTAGCCGTCACCGAATCGGCAGGAACCAGATGATTGCGGCGAATATCAAACGGGTCAAGGCCAAGCTCTTCGGCAATCTTGTCGAGATGGGCTTCGAGCGCGAATCGCGGCTGCGGAGTGCCGTGCCCGCGTTTTGGTCCGCAGGGAGGCTTGTTTGTAAAACAGCGCACGCCTTCGAATTTGTATCGAGGAATCTTGTATGTAACGGTCTGGAGCGCGCCCGTATAGAAGGTGCTCGCCACGCCGTAGCTGCCGTATGCGCCGCCGTCAAGCGCAGTGCGAAAATGCATGGCCGTTATAGCGCCGTCGCGCTTGACTCCGGTCTTGACCCACATCAGCACCGGGTGTCGTCCGCGATGACAATAAAAGACCTCTTCGCGTGTGAGCGTGATCTTGACGGGTCGGCCGGTGATCATAGCCAGTTTCGAAACGGCTATCTCGTGATTGAACGGATCGCTTTTGCCGCCAAACCCGCCGCCGTTCGGAGTGGCAATCACGCGAATGTGGCTCGCGGGGATTTCAAGTGTCTTTGCAAGCGCGCGATGAACATAATGAGGAGTCTGAGTCGAGCTCCAAAGCGTGAGCTTATCATCCGAGTCGTAATGAGCGAGGGCCGCGTGCTGCTCCATAGGCAGATGCGTGTTTCCCTCGTAAAAGAAGACATCTTCGCGCACGAGATCGGCTTCCCTGAACCCTTCTTCGAGATCGCCGAATTCGAGTGAGACTTTTTTATGGATGTTTCCGCTGCTGCCGTATTCGTGAATACGAGGCTCTTCAATACTGAGCGCGTCTTCGATTGAGGCAATCTGTTCGAGCGGTTCGTATTCGACCTCTATCAGGTCCATAGCCTCAAATGCCGTGTCCTCATCAACGGCGGCGATTGCGGCTACCGGGTCGCCTATGAAACGCACCTTGTCGATGCACAGCGCGTGCTCGTCCTGACTCACAGGCAGAATGCCGTATGGAACAGGCAAATCGCGGCCTGTGATAACGGCAACAACGCCTTCGAGTTCGACCGCCTTCGACACATCAATGCGTTTTATCAGGGCGTGCGGAACGTGGCTTCGCAGGAGCTTTGCAAAGAGCATGCGCGGCAGAACTATATCATCGGCAAAAAGCGTCTGCCCCGTACATTTGGCCCGCGCATCCACCTTTCGAAAAGGCTTGCCCACAACCTTTAATGGTTTTCCATTATTCCCGTTATTCATAGCCAAAGATAGTCTCCCTCGCAGGCTCGGCTTCTTCCCCGCGCATGCGGGCGGCGGCCAGTTCTACAGCTTCGTATATCTTCAGATAGCCCGTGCAGCGGCAGAGATTGCCTGACAGCGCCTCTTTAATGCTCTCTCTATTCGGGTCAGGGTTCTTTTCAAGTAACTCCTGCGCGGTAAGCAAAAAACCCGGCGTGCAATAGCCGCATTGCGCCGCGCCCAGATCGGCAAAGGCCACCTGTAAAGGATGGAGTTGCCCGCCTCTTGCCATACCTTCTACCGTATCAACCTCTCGGTCTTCCATATCGAGCCCAAGCGCGAGGCAGGATAAGACAGGCACCCCGTCAACAAGCACCGCACAGGTTCCGCACTCGCCAAGTTCGCATCCGTGCTTTGTTCCGGTCAGGTTGAGGTCTTCGCGCAGAACTTCAAGCAGCGTCTTATGAGGCGCGAACGCCACTTCGATAGATTCCCCATTCACAACCATTCGAATGAGAGTTTTTTGTCTCTTGTTTTCAGCCATGTGTCAAATTTTTTACCGAGCGCAAGTGTTCCATAATCGCTTTCCTCTGGTAACGCCCGGCCTTCAAGCCTGTATTAATGGATTTTCAGGATCATCACGTATCGCTAAGAATAGAGTTTATCTCATCTTCGAAAGAAATCCCATTCGCGCGTGAAAAAGATCAGACTGGATTTACTGGATTTACGAGATTTTTCTTATGCTCTTTTGGAATCCTGTGAATCTTGTTTATCCTGTCTAAAATTCAGGCTTCACGTAAAGCCAAAGGGCCTAACACAATGTCAGGCCCTTTTTTCAGGTGGTCTTGAGTGGCTATCTTTCCGGTCTACCGATTTCCGCTGGCCGGGCGAGCCTGAGAGCCGATCTTCAGACGCTCGTCAACAACAGCCCAGTCAATGTTTGAGAAGAAGGCTTCGATATACTTCGGTCGCTCGGCCGGTTTGTAGTCGAGCAGGTAAGCGTGTTCCCATACGTCCATAACCAGCACTGGATTGAATCCGGCTATGTTGCCTACTTCGTGCTCGGCTATCCAGTGGTTTGACAGGTATCCGTTTGTCGGGTCCTGAAAGCAGATGACCCAGCCGATGCCGCGCATCTTGCCTACGCTTGTGAAGTCGGCCTTCCACACATCGTAACTGCCAAAGTTTGACTCGACCGCACTGTTGAAAGCCGAATTCTTCTCTGCATCGCCCGATCCGTCTTTTTTCATATTGCCGAAATAATATTCGTGCAACACCATCCCGTTGTATTCGAAACCCAGACGGCGAGACAACTCGGAGAAGGCCACCATGTCCGACTCGCCAACCGAGCCGCCCTTTACGAGGTCGGCTATCTTTTCATTGAGCGTGTTTGTGTTTTTGACATAGCCCTCATAGAGCTTGAAGTGCATCTCAAGGGTCTGATCGGAAATGCCGTTAAGCCCGCTCAGGTTGAACTGCTTCGCCTGGTAGGTCTTTTTGTTGTTCATTTAGTAATCTCCTTTGTTTGCAAAATCGCCCCTTTCGGTAATGGGACTGATTCGATTCTTTGCAGCCCTCGCTGCATTATGATTGATAAATGCGCGGTCGGCAATTCATCCACAGGATTTCATCCAGAGAATTTCATCCAGGGGCGGTCGCTCCGATCCGCAGCAATTCCCTTCCATATAATGTAATAGTCGCGCCTGCGCGCACAAGCAATACGCGGTCTTCGATAAACAGGCAAAAGGGGGCCTTTCAGCCCCCCTGTCACAACCGTCTTTACTAATCCACGCCTATGTTAAAGTATTAGTCTGTATACGAGCGCGCTAGTTGTGGACGCTTGTGAGTGTTCGATTTAATTTCCGAACTCGCTTCTATACCTATCAACCATTGTGCCACAGAGGATCACATCCGCTGATTTGCTTGGAACATGCCGTTTTTCGGGAAATTATTAATATTTGCGACCGGGCTGTTTTCTTCTTCCAATCAAGCCCCTGTCTTAATAAGCTACACCAGTACTGTCTTATCGCATCACTTTAAGACGCCCGGTCAAGGCGAGCTTTCTTCGAGTCAGGATTATCGGTATCATCTAAAAATACTTTTGACGATCTGTTTCGGAGGATTCGAGGATGCACTATTACGAAGAGGACGACCTTGAGCGGTTCGGTGAAATAGGCAAACACAGACCCGATCTTTTTCAAAAATTCATGGACTGGTACAACGCGGCTCAAGAGGACGGGGCTCTCTCGCGCAGAGAGAAAGCTCTCATCGGGCTCGCCGTGGCGCACGCGCTCCAATGCCCTTATTGCATTGACGCTTATGCTAAATCCTGTCTCGAATCAGGCTCCAATATGGAGCAGATGACAGAAGCCATTCACATGGCCTCGGCCATAAGGGGCGGGGCCGCGCTAATTCACGGCATCCAGACCCATAACGCCGTAGATAAGGTTTCAATGTAGAGAAACCAAAAAGATAAATCACAGAGCCGTTATCAGATGCTGGTTTTAAGGATTGGGATGACAAAGACGCTGCCCATAATCTCATTTGACGAGACGCTTGATTTGCACGGGCTGGGGGAGCTTGTCGCGGTCGAAATCTCTACGTTGCAGGTCAACGTAGGCAAGCTCTGCAATCAGGCGTGCAAGCATTGCCACGTAGATGCGGGTCCAGCGCGCACGGAAATCATGACAGGCGAGACCACGCAACAGATCATCGAAGCTATTAAACGGCTTGGTGTTTCCACATTGGATATTACAGGCGGCGCGCCTGAACTTAATCCGAATTTCGAGTATCTGGTTGGGCGAGCGCGGGCGCTTGGCACAAACGTGCTCGTTCGCCACAACCTCACGGTTCAATTCGTGGAGGGAAAGCAACACCTGCCTGAGTTTTTCAGAGATAATGCGGTAGAGGTCATCGCAAGCCTGCCTTACTTCCTCGCCCAGCAGACCGATGCCCAGCGCGGACAGGGAGTCTTTGACGACAGCATCAGGGCGATTCGACGACTCAATGATGTGGGGTACGGCAAGCAAGATTCGGGTTTGACGCTCAACCTCGTTTATAACCCCGTAGGCGCTTACTTGCCGCCCGATCAGGCAGGCATCGAGCGCGATTTCAAACGTGAACTTGCTGCGCGATATTCGGTCGGGTTCAACCACCTCTACACTATTACAAACATGCCTATCAGTCGTTTTCTCAGCTATCTGCGCCGCTCGGGAAATTATGACCGTTACATGCGTAAACTTGTGACAGGCTTTAACCCGGCTACGGTCGAGAGTCTTATGTGTCGCGCCCTTATCAGCGTAGGCTGGGATGGACGGCTCTATGACTGCGACTTCAATCAGATGCTCGAACTGCCTTTATCAAACGGGATGCCGCGGACTATTGCGGAGCTTAATAAGCTTGAGGACCTTGATCTGAGGAAGCTGGCTCAAAGACGAATCCATACGGCCAATCACTGTTTTGGCTGTACGGCGGGAGCCGGGTCGAGTTGCGCCGGCTCGGTTGCCTGATGCCGTTCGGCAATGACTCTTACCTCATAAGCCCTTTCAAACCCGGCGCTTGAAACCAGTCGGGAATAGTAGTATTTTGTTGCCGTTTTAATCGGCCTATTCGCAATCAGAAGAACAAACGCTAAAAAGGAGATCTATAGGTGCAAACTTTGAAGGAGTTATTTGACCTTTCAGGCAAAGTCGCGCTTGTCACGGGCGGCTCGCGCGGGCTCGGCAAAGAGATGGCCGAAGGACTGGCCGAAGCAGGCGCTTCGCTTATGCTGCTTGCCCGCCGCCAACAGTGGCTCACGCCCACGGTGGAAGAGTTTAAGAGCCGGGGCTTTGAATGTGAAGGAGAATTATGCGATGTCGTTAACCCTGATGATGTTCAGAGAGTCGTCGACAACACGGTTGAGCGATTCGGTGGTATAGATATTCTCGTAAACAATGCGGGCGTCACCTGGGGCGCTCCCGCCGAACAGATGCCACTCGACAAATGGAAACAGGTAATCGACATAGACCTGACGGGCGCGTTTCTTTTCGCACAGCGGGCCGGACGCGAAATGCTCAAGCACAAAAGCGGCAACATCATAAACGTGGCATCGGTAGCCGGTCTGCTCGGCTCCATGGAAGACGGGCAGCACATCTCGGGCTATGTCGCGGCCAAGGGCGGCTTGATCGCGCTGACCCGCGAGCTTGCCGCAAAGTGGGCGCGCCACGGCATAAGAGTCAATGCGATTGCCCCGGGCTTCTTCCCTTCCCGAATGACGGAGCGAGTCCTGGAAGCCGCGCAGACGCAAATAGAAGCCGGTGTCCCGATGGGCCGAGTAGGCAATGAAGGCGAATTGAAAGGCGTGGCAGTCTTTCTGGCCTCACCGGCATCGGGTTACATCACGGGGCACACTCTGGTTGTAGACGGCGGCGGCACGATCATCTGAGATTTGGCAATCTGAAATTTGAGATTTCAAATCACCAGCCGGAGTGATTGAGCCCCGTGAGAGGTCACGGTCTGGTAAATGGAAACGGCTCGGAGCGCTTCCCGGTTGTTGGATTGAGAATTGTCAATGAAACTTCAACGCCTGTTGGAACCAGCGCGCTCACATTATCTTTAGTCTTCATGCGCAAAGCGACGCCGCCGGGCAGCCTATAATCGACAGGAAACTTTATGCGCATGACTGGCTGGCCGTCTATTTCAAGGATGGATTCATTTAAGACGAAATTTTCGCCGTCAATGACAAATTTTCCCGCCGTCTTTTTGTATTTGATCGCCGTAATCCGTGGCGCTAATTCGCTCGGATCGGTATCGAGCATTTCGATTGCGGCGCGAAGATTCGGACGAGGACCTATTGATTGGTTTGTGTTTCCCGCTTGCGGCGTGCCGGTTGAAGCGAGTAAGCGCCGCAATTGAACCGCCGTGAGCGGCTCGCGGCCTCGCTGCTTGACCACGCTTTGTATAATGGCCGCCGCACCCGCTACCATCGCGGCAGCGCCCGAAGTTCCTCCGAAAAGCGTTGTGTACCAGTTATTGACGCCCTGCTCGTGACGCAGATCACCATACCCGCAAGTCGTGACGAAGCGACCCCACCCTTGAACGTCCACACGCGAGCCGTAGTTGGATTCCTCGGTCCGTACGCGGTCCGGCCCCGGGCCATAGATGCCTTCGGGCGGCAACCCTGCCCCTACCATTATTGCTCCCGAATCGCGGTTGTTTCGGTTGAATTTGCCGCCAAATGCCGCGTCATCAAGATTTTCGAATCCGTTGCCCGCCGGTTCGACCACGGTTATACCACGTGATGTCGCTTCCTGTATCGCATCAAACACATCCTGCTCTATCTCAATCGGAGCAAGCCCGAGTCCGGTGCGAGGATCAAAGTGGGGTCCGTTAGGCGATTGCATTTCGATCAACACCACATCGCCCGCGGCAAGCTTTCTCATGGCCTGTTTGATGGCATCGGCCACTTTCAGACTCACACCGGCTCCTACGGGATTGACCAGCCCTATCTGTGCGGCGTGCGCGATTCCCGTCACGCCTATGCCGTCATCGGCGGCGGCCAGTTCGCCCAGCACTGCGGTCCCGTGTTGTAGATTGATCTCCGGGTTCGGGTCTATCCCTTTGACGAGCAGAAATGTCCTGTTTGAGACTTCGAGTAGATCGTTATGCTGAAGGTTCCAGTTTAGTTCAATATCAGCGATGCGTACGTTTTCCCCGTGACCTCCGGGCAGAGTCCATACATAACGCACATCCATTCCATCCGGGGCCGGGTCGAGATATCCTTGAAAAACCTCAAGCTCCTGGGGCACGCGATCATCATTACCGATGGTTGGACGAGGGAATGCTGCCCCTGAAGAATGAGACTCCAGAGCGATAACAGCCATGATGAGTGCCAGGTTGAGAAGCAGTCGCAGTCTCAAAGGATACCCCCAGTAACATCGAATAAAGAATTCCTGCGTTCACAGCGGGGACCGACCCAGGCAACGATTTTATGGGCTGGATGATCGCAGTGTCAAGAATGCCGTCTCGAAATACAGAGCTATCCCAGAGCAATTCCAAGGCTAATTTAATTCTCAGGAAAATCTTTGCGTACTTCGCGCACTTGCGAGAACCTGCCGCTTGCAAGTGCGCGAAGGAACGTGAAGCTTATACATCAATCAAAGAGTGGTTCCTCGGGACCTCGACAGACCAGTTTGAGAACTATTATGACTTTCTTTCTATAGAGGGTGACATCGGGCGCGCTAGCAAACGCCCGTCAGTCTACCCTGTTCGGCATACCTACGGCGCGGCTATATCCGAAAAATAATTGAGCAAGGGAACCCTCTGGGTCGCATTGGAATATCCCTCAACTACAGGGGCTCTCAATACGTAGTCACTACCCTCGCCAACAACTTTTCATTTAATAGCCCGGAAGTAAAACTTGCTAATGATCAATAGCATCGAAAGTATTACAGATTAAACTACATTTCCCCTGTATCTGAAAGCCTGGAAGCTGTTTCTACTCTTGAATTCTTCCAGGTTCACAGTCCGGGTTGTAGACTTTCATAGGTAAAGTGCGAAGCGGGTGACAAATATCGCATGCGGGAAGAATTTTTCTTTTCAATTTTTGGATTTGCAATAGAGAGCCGTGAAGAACTGCCTTGCATTGTCTGGGTTTTCACTCTATGAAAGCATCTGCGCGGTCAATCCCGAAGTAGAGGAACGGCTAAATACCCTCCCGGGCAAGGGCTGCATCAGTCGGTTTCGAAGGAGATGTCGTCGAAACTATTTGGGTGTTTATCGCGCGAGATTACGATTTCAGCGGAAATATCTGTCTCAGAGATGCGTCTCAATATTGTCTCTTGACTCAGGGAGCCTGCCTTGATTCTCAGAGGCGCGCCTTCCAGGGCCGGGTCTGTGGAAGAAAAATGGAAAGCCAGGTTGTCGGCAGATTTCATGATGGCATAGGCCACAAACCCGCCATCCTCGCTCTCCCATCGCCAGATCTCGTCGCCGGGTGCGGCTTCTCGCACAGGTATTATATGCAACACACAGGCTTGCCAACTCGCCGATGCCTGTTGCATATACACGTTCACACGATCCTTCATCGAAGGGCCGGGGCCTCGGGGCTCTGAAGTCGAAGATTGTCCTATGCGCATCTGATTCAATACCCGCTCCACCAAAGCCGCTTCCTCGGGATGCATATCTTGATCATCGAGCGCCAATAGCTCTTCTTGAAGAAGCAAAAGACGCCTCTCGCAGATCAGGCAGAGATCGAGGTGCGCCTCGGCCTGTCTGCGGCTGATTCCATCCAGTTTTTGGTCCCGGTAGGAAATGAGCACATCATCGACCAGGTGGTGGAACTTCGCATCCCTTAATGCCCTTTCCAGATCTTCAGTCTTCATGGCGCTGCCCTCCCAGTTTCTTATCAAGCAGTTTACCAAGTTTTTCCAGTGCCCGGTGACGAATCTTCTTAACATGGTCCGGCGTCAGGTTGCGCCGGTCGGCGATCTCGCGATCCGTGTAGCCCAGATCATAAAATTCTGCCAATACCCATCTCTCCCTTTCATTTAAATTCAACAACAATTCACGAATCAGAATTGTATTTTCAGGACCTTCGTCCCTGTAACTTCTCACACTTGAACCTGTATCGCAATCTATAAATCCCTCCGGCGTGGCGACGGCCATCGCATCAATCGCCCTATGCACCTGCTGCTCGGTCAATCCGGCCTCCTGAGCGATCTCCGCCAGGGTTGGTTTGTCTCCCTTCCTGCGTATAAGGGCTTCCTGTGCCTGATCTATTCTCCTAAAGTTCTCATACTGAAGGCGAGGCAAATTGCGCCCACTTTGCAGATAAGCAAGAAGTGCCCCGCGAATCCAGGGTCCGGCATAGGTGCTGAAATCGTTTCCTCTATCGGGCTCAAATTCCGGGATTGCCTTTGTCAGGGCGATCAATCCCTCTTGCATCAGGTCTTCCCTTTCCACCCACGGAGCTATTCCGGTCATCTTCTTAGTCCAGAATCGCACCAGACCTATATAGTGCTTCACCAAATCCTCAAGCGCTTCCGGGTCGTGCTCATGGTAACGTTTCCACAAGTTGGTCTCCCCATCTTTCATCCTGATTCCCTCCCACAGCGAAGAGTGTCCCTCGCGGGCTTCCGGGACTAAACTCGTCCTCTCTGGATTGAATCCCCGCCAAAGGCGCACACAAATCGCTCATCAAGAATAGGCTGACAAAGTAAGGGCTTTACACCTGTAAAGTGGCATGAGCGTGCCCGGCATACCACCACGCGTCTCTTTAATGAAATCTGCTGATTCGATTTGAATGTAAATCACTGTCAAAGCATCCAGACACCCGGGCCTCATATCAATGTCAACTCTTATCTGTTTTTACCGAGTGCGAAAAATTTTCTCTCGCCTATGTCCCCCCAGCCTCCTTATCAGCCAATAACCCCGGTGAACCGGCGGAGATTGACCGCCAGGAAAAACTGAAAGGAGATTGATATGAACAAGGCTCAAGCCAAAAATAGAGGGACATCGCCTCTGTCGAGTCTCTACGAATCTACCCGGAAAGCATTTGCCATCCTCGCTCTGGCGATCCTTTTAGTAATGACCATAGGGCTGGCAAAGCCCTATTCTACGGCTCTCGCTCAAGGCGCCTGTTTGCAAATGTGCCAGGAAGCGTATTTAGTGTGTCTGTCACACAACGGCATCAGTTCAGACCCAACATGCGAGGATATATATGCCTCCTGCATTGACCATTGTCTGGGTTAAAACCGACTGCTCTTTAGTAAATCACTTGCTCCATGTTTGCTCCAAAAGGTCGGACAGAGACTCGCTATCTGCCGGGCGTGACTGCCCGACCGTCTAATTTGCACGGATGAAAGGAGTACAAATGAAAAAAATCATGCTTGCTATGGCCATAATCGGCCTGCTTACGACAGGGATCGCGATTGCATTTGCCGGGAAGGCAAATACAGCGGGGCCTGTTTCAAGTATTGATGAGGTACTGCAGGCACACAACGTCTTGCAGACCCCTGACGCACTGGTTTCCTATGTGGCAGAAGCCAGAAAGTTGATGTATTACCACGTGAACCCCGGAAGCGACCTGCCGGGGTATTTTGAGCGAAAGATCACGGTTTCAACCGACGGCAACACTTTCAAGCGCGACAAGGTTGCTCCACATCAATTGAGGGAACAAATTGACATCGTCGGCGAACAGGTGGCCTGCCGTTCGGAATTCGAAGAAGGTAATCTGGTGAACGCATCCAATCAATTGGATGAATCGGAATCAAGGGCGGTAAAGTTCAGCGTAGAATCCTTCGGGCTTATCCCGATCCTCAAACAGATTCAAGATGCCAGATTACGCGCCGTATATCTTGGCCCCGTAGAAGGCAATCAGGATAAGTTCGAAATAAAGACTGCCTCAGGCATTTGGGTAGTGCTGGTGGATAGCTGGCATGTCATTCAAAGGGTTCAGATGATCCGCAATCAGCATACACTGGTAATAGATTTTGCCGATTATCGTGAGGTAGACGGCATTCAGCTACCATTCCTCCAGCACGTCTCGCTCGATGGCGCGCTGCTTTATGACCTGTTCTTCACAAAGATTGATCTCAATCCCTCGTTCCCTCCCGACTCCTTCGGTTGCGGGTCCATTGTAAAGTAAGACGCTCTGTCGGGCTGCGGCCTTCCTGTTTGTGACTGTGATAAAGCTCTTTAGGACCGGGTTAGTTCATAACCCGGTCCTAAAGAGCTTTATCGTATTCTCAATAGAATCAGCGCGATGATACAATGACCAACCATTTGAAAGATGGGTAACCCTTGATACGACAATTTTCTTCAAACTGCATAACAATTTTTGCGGTGAGTCTGGCTCTCTGGATCGCTACAGTATCTCTTGCTCCTGGCCGTAGTGCTGAGGCGAAAATAACAGCCCGTCAATCGGAAACGGCTAGCAAGGCAGAAGAGTTGGTAAGAGATGCCCTTAGCCTCTCCGAAACAAGCGATCAAAGTGGTGCACGCGAACGGCTTCTGGAAGCCATGCGAGTATGGATTGAATTGCGAGAACCTGAAAAGGCCGCGCATTCGGCTCTTCTGGTCGGTGATGCCTATAGAGAGAGGAAGCGCTTTCAGGAATCACTTTACTATTACGACCGGGCGCTTGAGGTAAAACCGCTTCCCAGCCGCATAAAAGCTCTTGCCTTTACTTCCATCGCAAAAATTTTTGCTGAACTCTACAATTTCGACCTTGCCGGGCGTTACTACGTGAAAGCACTCGATCAGGCCCGCAGGGCCAGGGATGCCTATACGCAGACGGAAGCATTAGTCGGATTGGCGGCGCTTTCCTATCAATCGAAGGAGACAGGACGGGCCTTCACATTCATTGAACAGGCAAGGCAATTGAATCGCCTGCAAAAGAACGCTGACATGGAAGCAGCTTTATTACATCTGTCTGGTCGTATAGCTCAGCAGCAGGGTCTGAAGGATGCGGCGCGCACGGCCTTTAATGAGGCACTCGCGATCTATCAAAAGACAGCGAATGCAGAGGGAAAAGGCAGGGTTCTTTCCTCAATTTCCGATCTCTGTCTGGCTTCCGGGCAGAAGGAAGCAGCCCTGGACGCCGCTCAACAGGCCGTTGAATTAGCTGCCATCCAATTTAAGCAGGTCACAAGCGAAGGCGAAAAGCGAGGAGTCTGGGAATGGCAGTGGCGAGCTTTTCTCGAACTGGCTCGTTCACAACGCGCAAACGGCCTGAAAGAGGAGGCTGTGAAATCATACTTCCGCGCAATCGGTCGTATCGAAGGAATCTGGCTGTCGGTCACCAAATCTACAGAATCGGGGGCAATTGCTTTCGGCGAAGAGCGCCGCGCGCCTTATGGAGAGCTTGTGGAACTCTTGATCGAACAGGGTCGCATAAATGAAGCCTATAACCAAACCGAGCAGGCCAGATCTCGAGCCATCCTCTCTGTGATAATGGCGCGACACACAAACGGACCGTCCAGACTTCTTGATTACGACAGCAGAATCGGCGAGATATCCCGATCCCTGGCCGACCTCCGCATACAGTTGCTCTCCCCACAATTAAGCCTAAAACAACGCGCAAAAATTGAAGCCGACATTCAAGAGGCTGAATTCAAATTGAAGGAAGAACAGCTAAAGACCGAAATGCAACACACCAAAGATAGATTCGCGTGGTTTCGGACCGCTGGCGTCGAGCAGATTCAAGAGAATCTGAGACAGGATGATGGGTGTGTGTTAGAGTACTTCTTAGGCGAGTCACATTCATTCCTCTGGCTGATTTCCCCAGATGAAGTCTCAATGGAAATTTTGCCGGGACGACAGGAGATTGAAAAAGCGGTCGAGCAGTACCTGAGCATCATTACAACCAGACCCAATAATCTGTTTCTCGATAGAGAGCTTGCCAGACAGCGGGATTTAGCCGCAAGGCTCTCCGCGATATTATTTGGCAGATTAGCCGAGCGACTCGCACCGGGCAAGAAGTTTATCATTGTCCCTGATGGCATTCTTTACTATCTGCCTTTTGAGACTCTTAACCAGGAGGGGCACTCTCTCATAGAGGAACATGAAATCAGCTATCTCCCATCGGCGAGCATGCTCTCTTTGTTGAGGGCTTCAAAGAAAGGAGATGAACCCGGCGATAAACTCGACGATAAACTCGACGATAAACTCGACCTGCTCGCCTTTGGCGATCCAATCTTCGCGCCGCAGACATCTAAAATAAAACGTAACGGCGACGAAGCAGACGTCCTAAGACAAGCCATGAGAATTTCTGACGGATATAATCTTTCCGCGCTCCCCAGGACGCGTGATGAGGTTCAGGAAATTGCCGGGCTGTTTAAGCCGGATCATCGACGGGTCTATCTGGGGAAGGACTGCACGGAAGAAGCGGTTAAAGCAGAGCCCTTGCGTCGTTACAGGCGCTTGCATTTTGCCACACACAGTCTTGTTGATGTGAGTGATCCCTCACGATCCGCCGTTGTCCTCACACAGGACATGGACCCGCAGGAAGACGGTTTCCTGGAAGCAAGCGAGATTGCCGAATTGGATCTGGATTGCGATCTGGTAGTCTTGAGCGCCTGTCAAACCGGGCGCGGACGTCTGTATTCCGGGGAAGGTATAGTTGGGTTGAGCCGCGCCTTTCTCTATGCGGGAGCACGGTCAGTTGTCGCAAGTCTTTGGGATGTCAGCGATATCTCGACCAGCCATCTGATGAAAGATTTTTATCGCCACTTGCTTGATAAGACGGGCAGCGCCGCCGCGCTCCGCGAGGCAAAGCTCCAGATGCTAAAGAGCGGCAAGGAAACGCGACATCCCTATTATTGGGCACCTTTCATCGTTATAGGTAATAAATAGGTAATAAACGACACGTTAATTTAGGTTGGGTTTAACAGACAGCAAAGGCATCAGGAGGCCGTTTCGCAAACAAGTAATGGATGTGATTCAGTTGAATGATAAAACCTCATTAGTGGAATTGGTCGCGCGAATCATGCAGCAGGATCACGAGGCCGAAGAGGAGATGGTTCTCCGATATCAGGAGGGCGTGTACAATATCATCTACCAGGTTGTTCGCAATCACACTATAGCGGAAGACCTGCGCCAGGAAACTTTGATAAAGGTGCTCGAAAAAATCCGACACGGAGATGTCCGCGAGCCTGAAAGACTCTCGGGCTTTATCTGTCAAACGGCTAAATTTATCGCCATTGATTTTGTTCGAAAGATGCGGTCGGCAATAAAGGCTGAAGACATAGACGCGGCCGAGGGTCTGACAGCCCCCTCATCCGATCCTTCCCAGCAATTGCTTGAGAAGGAGAAAGCCGAAGTCGTTCGAAAGGTAATTAGCGAGATGACCGTTCAACGGGATAAGGATCTCCTTTTTCGTTACTACATCCTTGAACAGGAGAAGGAAACGATCTGTGCCGATCTTCACTTCAGCAGAGTGCAGTTCAGTCGCATTATTTTCAGAGCGCACCAGCGCTTCAGGGAGCTTTTTCTGAAACTTACGGGTGAACCCGGGTCGGACGATCATTAAGAAAGAAGCCAATTCATCAACTGGCGTGCTAAGTATTTTCGGAGTTAAGTGCAATGAACGAGTTTTTGACTACACTTTACTATTGAGATCAGGCGAACATCATGGATCACAAGTATATTGAACAATTCGATCTGATTGATCGGTACCTGATGGGGAGACTGGTCGCAGAGGAGAGCGAGCGGTTCGAAGAGCATTTCATTGACTGTCCTGAGTGTATAAATCGCTTAAAGACGACGAGAGATTTCAGAGAAGGCTTTAAGCAGTTCGCTTTGGAAGAGGTAAAGCAGGAAAAGGGGCGGGAGAGGAAGAGGTCGCGCTGGTTCTCATGGGAATGGCCTTCCGTAAAAAACTGGGCGTTTGCTGCTTACGGCGTGCTGTTGGTAGCCGTGCTCATTTCATTGTTTCTGATAAGCCGGATTCGTGGATTGCAGTTTGAAGCCGATCAGGCAAAAAACGCTTCTGCCGAATGGCAACGCCGTTTTGAAGAGCAGCAACAAGCTGCATCCTCTTCCGAGCAACAACATCAGGAAACGGAACAGAGCTTGAACGAGCAGCTTCGGGGGCTTGAGGCTGAACTTGAGGATGCGAGAAAACAGCAAGCCGAATCGGCAGGCACGTCTCAGGCATGGATGCGAGCCGGCATAAACCTTCCCATCTTCGTATTGACCTCTGTAAGGGGAGGCGGCGGACAGAACCCTGCGAATGTCAATGAAATCACGCTGTCTCGAACATCTGAGAACTTCGTCATCTCGGTGCCCCTGGAAGGAGAGACCCGGTACAAGACTTATCGCGTTACCATACTTTCGGATAATCACCGCTTCTGGGGGAGCACGGGGCTCAAACCCGACAGGTATAACTCATTAACTATCGGTTTCAATTCGAACTTCTTTCCTGCGGGAGACTATTCGCTCAAGGTTGAAGGAGTTCCAGGCAAGCCCGATTCCAGCCTAATAGGTATTTACCCCCTCCATATCCGCAAGAAATGATCCTCTGATTGAAAACAACAACGGCTTTGACAAAGCAATAGTTGTTTTCCGCGCAGGCTTCCAGTAGAATTTTTCTGGAGGTATCTTGCGGGTGGCTCGCAAGCTTTAATTCGAAGAGCGGACCCTCTGGCTTCGTTCCTTGTAACACTGGTAAGGAGAAAGCGCTCGACTATGAAATCAAGAAAATACTGGTTGCTGGCAGTAGCAATATGGCTGCCTCTAACATTCGCCGGTGCGTCCACCGGACAGCGTCAGGCTTCCGAAAGCCAGGGCCAAACCGTTACAAGACAGAAGATCGCCGAGGACTTTGCAGGCGCTCTTTTGGTGGCGAAAGATAATTTTGCGGGCGAAGTTGATATGGATCGCATTACCAAATCATCCATCAACGGGATGCTGCATACTCTCGACCCGCATTCGATGTACTTCGACCGGCAACAGTGGGAGACTTTTCAAAATGAGCAGCGCAGCCGCTATTACGGTATTGGCTCTGTAATCGGGCAGCGATACGGCAAGGTTTATATACTCTCTCCGACCGAGGGAACGGCATCCTATCGCGCAGGAATCCGATACGGCGACGAGATAATAGCGATAGACGGAGAGTCAACGGCTGGCTGGGGCGTTTCAAAGGTTTCAAGCAAGCTGAAAGGCCCGGAAGGCACTTTCGTTTCGGTTAAGATCGCCCGGATCGGCTCGGAAAAGCCAATAGAATTTAAACTGAAACGAGGCTCGGTTCCGCTTCCTTCAATCCCAAATTATTTCCTGCTCGACAACGGCGTCGGATATATAAACCTGCAGGGCGGCTTCAACACGACTACCTACGACGAGGTGCAAAACGCGCTCACGGAACTTCGCCAGTTGGGAATGACATCGCTTATACTCGACCTGCGCGGAAATCCCGGCGGGCTTGTCAATCAGGCATGGAAAGTCGCAAACATCTTCCTTTATAAAGGTCAAAAGATTGTCTCTATGCGCGGTCGTCCTTCGGTATTTCCAGCGCGTGAGCTTGCAGCCTTCAACCCCGTGCCGGACGATTATCCCATAGTGGTGCTCATCAATCGCGGCACCGCTTCTGCGGCCGAGATCGTCGCGGGCGCTCTCCAGGATCACGACCGCGCCCGCGTAGTCGGCGAAAACAGCTTTGGCAAAGGGCTGGTCCAGAATCCGTTCGAGTTGTCGGACGGCTCGGCTCTCATATTGACAACGGGCAAGTATTACACACCAAGCGGGCGCTTGATTCAGCGCGAATACGCGGGCCGCTCGCTCTATGATTATTACCTCAAACGCGGCGACAAAGAGGCCGTTAACCGCACGGACGAAAAACGAACCGATGCGGGGCGCACCGTTTACGGCGGCGGCGGCATAGACCCGGATGTTGCGGTCAAAATACCGGAGCATTACTTCGAGTTGCAGCGCGAATGGTTCGAGCCAGTCTTTTCATTTACACGCCCTCTGGTAGCCGGTCAAATCACCGGTCTTGAGAAATTCAAGTCCGCCCGCCCGGCTGATCATCACCATCGTCTCACCTCAGACGATTATGTAGTGGATGAGAAGGTGCTTGCCGCCTTTAAGAATTTCCTGCGCGAGCATAAAGACCTGAAACTCGACCCGGCAAGGGTAGACAAAGACGCCGACTACATCAAGATGCAGATTCGATATGAGACCGTGACCGCTGCCTACGGTCAGGATACGGCATATCAGGTATTGCTGGGCGGCGACGCTCAATTGCAAACCTCTATCGCCGAGATGCCAAAGGCAAAAATAATGGCCGAAGGCATCCGCCGACTGCGCGCCGCATCTCCGGGCGGCGAGCCTCGTAGAAATTAGTTTCAAGACATTGAAGAACAGCTTTATTCCAAACGACCTGCGCAAATGAGCGCGGGTCGTTTTTTTTGTAAACTTATGTGATCACACCTAGAACTTTCGATGGAAAAGCTACGTAAACTTAGAGGCAATGGTAAAATGGCCGGGCACGGCCCTATCGAAGGGTATTCACCAGATCATCGGCACGTGAAAGATAAAGCAAAGTAGCCGGGACGGGTGTAAGATATACCGACTTACGAAAGGAGATCAGATCAATATGTTCAGTTGGATTTTGACTATGGCGTCAATCTTACTCGACATTTTCGCCATAAGTGATGTGTTGCGCTCAAACCGCGATACGGCGACAAAGGTCGTAGTGATCGTTCTAATCCTGTGCTTCCCGATTATCGGGGCCGGAGTCTATTTGCTCGTTTTCCGCGATAAGGGCTATTAATATTTTCAAGCCTGTTTGTATATCCGGGAAAGCAAGCCCCGGTCTGTTTCGTCCCTTTAAAAGAGTCTTAACCCTTTTTTCGAAGTGATTCGCCTGGATGCTCTTTAGTGATCGAGGAGGCCTCGTCTGGCCTCCCTTTCCTTCATTTCGATTCCTGATCTGCCCCTCACCCTAAATTCACCCCTGCTGTTTCTCCTTAAATGATTTGACCATCGGCAAACGCATATGCTAAGTTTATGCATCTTTAGCAGTAATATGCGCATAATATGCAATAATAGCGCATAGAAACGGGTAATATGAAGAGGAAGCGGCAACAGGAGATACTGGATATTATCAGCAAGAAGCCGGTGGCGACACAGCAGGAGCTTGCGCGCGAGGTCGCCCGCCGAGGTTTCAAGGTTACTCAATCGAGTATTTCGCGAGACATCGTCGAGATAGGATTGGCGAAGGTGGATGGGCGCTACACTGCGCCACAGGCGGCGATTCCTGTAGGCGGACCCGTTATGGCTATCGATACGGCGGGCGATAACATCATTGTCGTGAAGACAGAGACGGGTCAGGCACAGCCGGCCGCGCTTGCGATTGATCGAGCGGATATTGCGGAGATCGTAGGCACGGTGGCAGGCGACGATACGATCATCATAGCGGTAAAAAATCAGGCTGCTCAGCGCCTGACGATGAAGAAGATCGTCAAACTGTTTTCGCGCCCCGCTCAGACTGCGAAGCGGGCCGAGGGGCGATCTTCAAAGGCGGGTAGTAGAGCGCTGTGGTCGTGGTGAAATCTGGAGGAACTATTTAATGCAATCGGAAGAGAAGAAAATTGAGAAGGTAGTGCTGGCATATTCGGGAGGGCTGGACACATCGGTCATACTGCGCTGGCTAAAAGAAAACTATGGTTCGGAAGTGATCTGTTTCGCGGCCGATGTAGGGCAGGCCGAAGAGCTTGGCGGGCTTGAAGAAAAGGCATACGCGACGGGCGCATCGAAGTTATACGTCGAAGACCTGCGCGAGGAATTCGTGCGCGATTTTGTATTCACCGCTCTAAAGGCCAACGCGGTTTACGAAGGCGTTTATCTTCTGGGCACTTCGCTTGCCCGTCCTTTGATCGCAAAGAAACAGATAGAGATTGCGCGCAAGGAAGGAGCCGGGGCGGTGGCTCACGGGGCTACGGGCAAAGGAAACGATCAGGTGAGGTTCGAGCTTACCTATTACGCGCTCGAACCGGATATTCAAGTGATAGCGCCATGGCGCGAATGGCAATTCAAGTCGCGCTCCGACCTGATAGCCTATGCCGAACGTCACGATATTCCTGTCACCGCGACAAAAGAGAAACCATATTCGATAGATCGCAACCTGATGCACATAAGTTACGAAGGCGGGATTTTAGAAGACCCGTGGGCCGAGCCGCCCGATGAGATTTTCATTCTCACCCGCTCGCCCGAACAGGCCCCGGATGCGCCCGTCTATGTAGAGGTGGAATTCGACTCAGGCATCCCCGTGGCGGTTGACGGCGAGCCGCTTTCGCCCGCGATTCTTCTCGACCGGCTCAACCGCATAGGCGGCGAGCATGGCATTGGGCGGGTGGATCTGGTTGAGAACCGATTTGTCGGGATGAAGTCTCGCGGCGTTTACGAGACACCGGGCATGACCATTTTGCAGGCAGCGCACAGGGCGGTGGAATCGCTCACGCTCGACCGTGAAGTCGCCCACCTGAAGAATTCGCTAAACGAGCGGGTGGCCGAGATGATCTATTACGGCTTCTGGTATTCGCCGGAATTTGAAGCGATACGCGCGCTTCTTGATCAGACGCAAAAGAACGTCACAGGCACGGCGCGGCTAAAGCTCTACAAGGGCAATTGCACGGTTGTCGGCAGGCGTTCGCCGCTTTCGCTTTATTCAGAAGCATTTGCCACATTTGAACGAGACACGGTTTACAATCAGCGCGATGCAGAAGGGTTTATAAAGCTCAATGCGCTTCGTTTGAGGATGAGAAAGTTAGCGGGGAGGCGTGATGCGTGATGCGTGAAATTTGCGTTTAGCTGGTAAACAGCCATCTACCTGAAAGGTCACGCATCACGCATCAATGTCCTCACATTACAGCAAGGAGAAAGAGAATGTTGAGCGGGCAATTGATTGAAGTAGACGGGAAGCCAGTCGTCGCACAGGGAACGGATTTAAGGCTTGTGCGGGTGGATAAAATAGCCTCGGCCACGGTGAATCTCGGGCTCGGCCACGAGTTGGAAATCACTACCGAGTGCGAGTCGCGTCCGGGCAATGTCGTTGTTGTTCGCACGCTGACCGACAATGCGACCTACAACACGCTCGAATTGATAACGGGCCGCATGGCAAAGATCAATCCGGGCGACATTGTAGCCGGTGTGCTGGGATACCGCCGTGCGCTCAAAGGCTTTGTGGGCGATGTCCCCGATGCAATAGAAACGGGCGACCGCCTGCACCTGTTAAACCTGGGCGGGCTGATAGGCCGTTGTGTGGGGCATCACCACAGTCTCAACAATGCCATAGAAGTTGAGGTGCTTGGCATGCCCGTGCGTGACGGACGGATACTCAACATCGCAGAAGGAGCTATATCCCCTCTCGACACGCTTGATGTAAAGGTGCCACTCATCCTTGTGGCGGGGACCTGCATGAATTCAGGTAAGACCTATGCCGCGACCGAGATCATAAAGCATCTGGCTCGCGCCGGTCTTCGAGTAGCGGCGGCAAAGCTCGCGGGAGTAGCCTGCCTGCGCGATACGCTCAACATGCAGGATCACGGCGCGGTAAAGACGTTGAGTTTTCTCGATTGCGGGTTGCCCTCGACGGTAAAGCTCGGCGATCTGGCCCCTATCTCGAAAGGCGTCATCCGCGAGCTTGACTCGGTCGAGCCTGATTGCGTGGTGATCGAGCTTGGCGACGGCATACTTGGTGGCTACGGCGTAGAGAGCATCTTTAATGATGCGGAATTGATGGAGTCCACGGCTGCGCTTGTCTTCTGCGCGGGCGATTTCGTAGGCGCGTGGGGAGGCCGCGAATTGCTGGCCGGTCACGGAGTAAAGATAGATGTAGTGAGCGGCCCTGTCACTGATTCAGAGATGGGGGCCGATTATATCAGGACCGAGCTTGGGCTTGCGGCGGCCAACGCCGTGAATCACGGAGAGGACCTGGCAAATCTGATAAAGGAGAAGCTGGCGAAGTGGTCAATGTAGGCATACTGGGTGGATCGGGGTACGGCGGAAGCGAGCTTCTTCGCATCCTGCTTTTTCATCCCGAGGCGAATATACGAAGGGTCACGGCGGGCGAGCACGCGGGCAAGCGAGTCGATGCGGTTCATCCAAATCTTTCGAAGCTCACTGACCTGTCATTTGAGGCGATGCCCGACCCGCGCGAACTCGGAGGGCTCGATTGCGTCTTTCTTGCTCTGCCTCACGGGCAGGCTATGGAGATAGCCCCCGCCGTGCCTTCGAGTGTAAAGCTCATAGATCTGTCGGGCGATTTTCGCCTGAGCGATGCCGATACTTTCAAGCAGTTTTACGGTCGCGATCATACGGCTATCGGGATTCAAAAGGAATTTGTCTACGGCCTGAGTGAAGTAAATCGCAGCCGGATCAAACAGGCCAATCGAATCGCGAATCCCGGATGTTTTGCGACCGCGCTCGAACTCGGCCTCTATCCCTTTGTAGCGACAGGTCTTGCGACGGGAAAGATCATCGCCGATTTGAAGACCGGCTCGTCAGGCTCCGGCGCAAAACCTGCGGCCAACACTCATCATCCGAAGCGGGCCAATAGTTTTTATGCCTACAAGGTTTTTGAGCATCAGCATCAACCCGAAGTCGAGCAACTGCTCGACTCGATCAACCCCGAATGGCCGGCGACGGGCAGCCTGGTTTTTCAAACCCATTCGATCCCGACCGTGCGAGGCATCTTCGCTTCGATCTACATAAGCGTGAAAGAGCCGACCACACGCGATCAGGTGGGCCAGTTATTAAACGAGTATTACGGCGATGAGTTCTTCATACGCCTTGTGAACGGATCGCCTGACATTAACTGTGTAAAGGGTACGAATTTTGTAGACATAGGCTGGGCGGCAAACGGCGACACGGTAATTGTATTTGTGGCGCTCGACAATCTGGTAAAGGGCGCAGCCGGACAGGCCGTGCAAAATATGAATCTGATGTTCGGCCTGGAAGAACGAGCAGGGCTGCAACTGGCAGGAACGAATCCGTGAATTGATAGCGCTTGTGTTGATAAAGAGGTGTCGAATTGACTACACAGCTTGAACGAGAATCCATACTGGAAATGGAAGAGCGATATCAGGTGGCGACCTACAAGAAATTCCCTTTCGCCATCGAAAGCGGCACAGATGTCTGGGTCACGACCGAAGAAGGCGACCGTTATCTGGATTTGTACGGCGGGCATGCGGTCGTATCCACGGGTCACTCGCACCCCCGCGTAGTTCGCGCGATAGCCGAGCAGGCCGGGCGATTGATCTTCTATTCCAATCTTGTTTACAACGATGTTCGCGCGCGCGCCGCAAAGAAACTTGTCGAGATTTCACCCGAAATTTTCACAAAGGTTTTCTTCGTCAACTCGGGCACAGAGGCGAATGAAAACGCGATGAAGATCGCGCGAAAGCTCACGGGCCGGATAAAGATGATCTCGTTCGAAGGCGGATTTCACGGACGCACGCCGGGGTCGCTTTCGGCTACGGGGCTGCCGAAATACCGCGAGGGCGTATCGCCTTTGCTTGAAGGCCACGTATACGCGCCGTTTGGCGACATCGAGGCGATTGCGGAACTCGTTGATGACGAAACTGCCGGGGTGATCCTTGAGCCTGTTCAATCGATGGGCGGCGCTCGAATGGCCGGTCCCGATTTCTATAAATCACTTCGCGAGCTTTGCGATAAGAGAGGCTCGATGCTCATCTACGACGAAGTACAGACGGGGATGGGGCGGACGGGCGAGTTCTTTTTTGCGGGCCGTTTCGGTATCTTGCCGGATATGGTCACAATGGCGAAAGGCATTGCGAGCGGAGTGCCGATGGGTGCGCTTCTCGTGACCGAAGAGATAGCGGGAGAAATCAAGACTGGCGACCTCGGGACCACATTCGGCGGAGGGCCGCTTGCTTCAGCCGCGCTCGAGGCCACGATTGATGTAATCCTTGACGAGCGATTGCTTGAAAACGTCCGCGCTAATTCCGAATATCTTTTTGCAAAGCTGAGAGAGCTTCCCTCGGTAGAAGAGACCAGAGGACTCGGCTATCTGATCGGTATCAAATTCAAAAGCGGCAACGCAAAACCGTTTCAGCAGGGTTTGCTTGAGCGCAAGATCATCACCGGGCTTGCCGACGACATAAGCGTTCTGAGACTTCTGCCGCCGCTCACACTTCGCCGGCCCGAAATAGATTTGTTTCTTGATGAACTGTCAGCGATCAGCGCTTAAATCATAAGAGGTCGATACATTGGAGATTCGTTCACGCCAATGAATATCAAAGAGAAAGATTTTCTCAGCACGGCAGATTTCACTCGCGGAGAGTTGACCTCGCTCATCGACCTGGCCGCGAGGTTCAAAGCCGGTGAGCACGCCGAGCGAGTGCTTGCCGGACGCAGTGTGGCGCTCGTCTTCTTCAACCCTTCTCTGCGAACGCGCGCGTCGATGGAGATAGCCGTTTACGATCTGGGCGGCAACGCTGTGACGCTCGACGTAGGCAAGGGCTCGTGGAGCCTGGAATACCGCGAAGGCGTAGTGATGGACGCGGACAAAACCGAGCACATCAAGGAAGCCGCGAGGGTGCTTTCGCGCTATGTGGCGGCAATCGGCGTCCGGGCCTTTCCAGAGATGCTCGACTACGAGCATGAATCGGCCGATCTGGTAGTGCGAGGATTTGCCAGATACAGCGATGTGCCTGTCTTTAATCTCGAATCATCGCGTCATCATCCGTTTCAGGCGCTGGCCGATATTATGACCATACGCGAAAAACTTGGCGACCTGGCCAGCCAACCCGTAGTCCTTTCGTGGGCATATCATCCAAAACCTCTGCCTATGGCTGTGCCTAATTCGTTTGCGCTGGTGGCGGCCCAGTTCGGGCTCGATCTCACAATCGCCTGCCCTCCCGAATATGATCTCGGCTCGGATGCGATGGCAGAGATCCAAACTGCGGCTGATGCGAGCGGAGGGCGTGTACAGATTTCGCGCGATTTCACAGAAGCCGTGACAGGCGCTCAAATTGTTTATGCAAAAAGCTGGGGCGGGAAGGATTTCTACGGGCGCGCGGATATGGACATCAGCCTGCGCCAGAAGTATCGTCACTGGCGGATAGACGAAGAAGCGATGCGTTCGACCCGTAACGGCTGGTTTATGCATTGTTTGCCCGTGCGCCGCAACGTAGTAGTGACCGACGGCGTGCTCGACGGGCCGACCAACGCGAGCATTGACGAGGCCGAAAACCGCCTGCACGTGCAAAAGGCCGTGCTGGCCTCGATACTGGGATGATGCGTGAATCGTGATTCGTGACCGGAGAGACGCTTTGAATTGAGACAACCGATCACGCATCACGATTCACGCATCACTAATCACAAAATTATGATCAGCGAAAGATTAGACCTGCTGCGCGAGGCGCTGCCCTACATTCAGCGATTCAAGAAGAAAATCTTTGTCGTGAAGCTGAGCGGCAAGATCACTGAAAACCCGGATCAACTCTCCTCGCTCGCCGAAGAGATTACGCTCTGTCAGCAGGTAGGCATTCTCGTAGCGGTAATACATGGCGGGGGCAAGCAACTCACAACGGTTGCCGAGCGGCTGGGTGTAGCTCAACGCATTGTAAACGGCAGGCGCGTGACTGATCGGGAAACTCTCGAAATAGCAAAGATGGTCTTCGCCGGACAGATCAACCTGGATATACTCTCGGCGCTTCGCGGGGCGGGGGCAGAAACGGTGGGGCTGTCGGGTGTTGACGGCAATATTATTCAGGCCCGCAGACGCGAGATTCAAAACGTGTTGAATCAAGAAACGGGCGAGGTCGAAACCGTGGACTTCGGCCACGTCGGCGACATAGTCGAGATCAACACCCGCCTGCCTCAACTGCTGATTGAAAACGCTTATATCCCCGTGATCTCTTCGCTTGGCGCAGACGAGCAGGGCAATATTTATAACATCAACGCCGACACGATTGCCGCCGAAATAGCCGCTCACCTCAAAGCTGAAAAGCTCATCATGATGACCGATGTAGACGGCATCCTCCTCGACCGCGATGACCCTTCGAGCAGGATTTCCCGGCTGACCGTCGAAGAGGCCGAACGCCTCGTCGCGGAACGGGTTGTCTCATCTGGGATGCTTCCCAAGATTGCTGCCATCGCCCGCCTGATTCGAAGAGGAGTCCGCAGCGCCCATATCATCAACGGCTCGAAGCGAAACGCGCTGCTTTATGAAGTCTTCACCAATGAAGGCGCGGGAACGATGATCACCGGGGATGCCTGAAACGTCGCAGTCTTTTTTGACAGGATTAACAAGATTCCCAGAGATGAGGATTTTAAATATCCATTAAATCTTGTCAACCCGGTCTAATTCTTTCTCACTCTTCACGCATCACGCATTACCTTCATTTGACCGCCTCCCTTTTCTGACGCGGGCCTGTTGGACGGAGGGCTGTGTGGTGGTTTATTCTTCACCTTCGACGCAAGCTGTTTATTCGGATAATCTCTTTCAGGAGGTAGACAATGCGTATTCACCGATTGCGCCAGGTAAGGTACGTCGTCCTAATAGCGGCTTTCCTCTACAGCATGCCGCTCACTTCCCTTGCACAACGTCACGCCGAAAACGATTCAAAGAACGGGGCCATCGATGTCAAAGCCTTCGAACACCTCGAATGGCGCTCGATAGGCCCGGCCAATATGGGCGGTCGCACCGCCGATGTCGAAGGCGTTGCCGGAAATCCCAATCTGGTTTACGTAGGCACGGCTTCGGGCGGGATATGGAAGACCACAAACGGCGGCATGAGTTGGACCCCAATCTTTGAGCGACAGGGGACGATTTCGATAGGCGATCTCGCCGTAGACCCGAACAACTCGGATGTGATCTGGGCAGGCACGGGTGAAACGAACGTTCGAAATAGCGTCTCTTTCGGCGACGGCGTCTACAGATCAAACGACGGAGGCAAGTCCTGGCAACACATGGGATTGAAAGAGACCGAACGCATTTCTGCCATCATCGTCAGCCCTCGCGACCCGAACACGGTCTATGTCGGCGCGCTCGGCCACGCCTTTGGCCCAAACCCGGAGCGCGGGGTCTTTATGACCACTGACGGAGGCAAGTCCTGGCAAAAGACGCTCTATATCGACCCGGAACACGGCGTGAGCGATCTGGCTATGGACCCGGAAAATCCGAATATACTTTACGCCGGGATGTGGCATTTTTTGCGCAAGCCCTGGACGTTTGAAAGCGGCGGCGAAAAAGGCGGCCTCTACAAATCCATCGACGGCGGGCGCACGTGGAAGAAGATCACCGAAGGGTTGCCAAAACTGCTTGGCCGCATCGGAGTGCGTGCCGCGCCCAGCAATCCGAATGTCGTTTATGCCATAGTCGAATCAAAGGAAGGATCGCTTTACCGTTCCGATGACAAAGGCGAGACATTCAAACAGGTGTCAAAAGATCAGCGCATTGTTCAGCGCGGGTTTTATTACACGCGGGTGAGAGTTGACCCTACAGACGAGAACCGGGTCTACGGCGTAGCCTCAACCCTCTATCTGTCGATTGACGGAGGGCACACTTTCAAGCCCATGTCTACGCGCACGCACGTTGATTATCACGCCTTCTGGATTGATCCGAAGGACCCGAATTACATGTGGCAGGGGCAGGACGGTGGCGTAGCCGTCTCTCACAATAAGGGCGAGACCTGGCAATATGTGAACAACATGCCGCTTGGGCAGTTCTACCAGATCTACGCCGACAACCGGCAGCCTTTTTATTATGTAATGGGCGGTCTGCAAGACAACGGTAGCTGGACCGGACCCAGCCGCACACGCGAGCCTGCCGGGATATTAAACGATGACTGGCGGATGGTGAGTTTCGGCGACGGGTTTTATATGTACAACCATCCCGACAATCCCGACCTCTACATTTCCGAAGCGCAGGGCGGCAGCATCGTGTTAACCGATATGCAGAACCGCGAGCAGCAATCCATCACCCCGGCAGCCGAAGACGGGGGAGGCCCGGCAAGCAATGCGAAATACCGCTTTAACTGGAACGCGCCCATACACATCTCGTCGCACGATAAGAACACGGTCTATCTGGGCGGAAATGTCTTGTTCAAGTCTACGGATTTCGGCAGGACGTGGCAGAAGATAAGCGGGGACCTGACTACTAATGATCCCGAAAAGCAGAAGAACGCGGGCGGACCTGTCTCAATTGAAAACACAGCCGCCGAATATAACAACACGATAATCAGCATAGCCGAATCTCCCGTGAAAAAGGGGATGATCTGGGCGGGCACCGATGACGGCAACCTGCAACTGACCACCGACGCGGGACAGACGTGGAACAATCTTGTGCGCAACGTAAAGGGATTGGGCACAGCGCCTTTGATCTCGCACGTAGAGCCTTCACGCACAAGCGCCGACACGGCATACGTTTCATTCGACCGCCACATGCTTGATGACTTCAAGCCCTACATCTACAAGACAACCGACAGCGGAAAGAACTGGACCGACATATCGGGCAATCTGCCCGAAGGCGCATATGTCTGGGTAGTGCGCGAAGACCCGAAGAACACCAATCTGATTTATGCGGGTACGGAGCTTGGCCTTTTTGCTTCCTATACGGGTGGCAAAGAGTGGGTTTCGCTCAATCTGAAGAACCTGCCTACGGTAGCGGTTCACGACATATACATTCATCCGCGAGAGAACGATTTGATACTGGCCACGCACGGGCGGAGCGTCTGGATACTCGATGATGCCACCCCCATCCAGCAGGCGAGCGCCGATGTGTTGAACAGCGATTTATATATGTTCGACATACGCCCGGCCCTGCGATATACGACAAGATTCACGAGATACGGCATAGCCGATGCGGTCTTTACGGGGCCGAACCCGGCCTACGGCGCGCTGATCACTTACTATTTGAAGGAGAAGCCCGACGATAAGACTAAAGTGAAGATTCAGATTCTCGACCAAAAAGGCAAGGTGATACGCGAAATTGAGAAGGTTTCGAAAGAGAAAGGAATGAACCGCGCGTCGTGGAACCTGAGCTATGAAGGCGCGCACCAGCGCCGCCCGCCGAGCGGTGAGGAGCAGGACAGCTTTTTCGGCGGGCCACGAGGAGCCCGCGCCTTGCCGGGAACCTACACCGTAAAATTGATGGTCGGGGATAAGTCCGTAGAAAAACGCGTGGAGGTTCGCCTCGATCCCACGGTACAGGTAGAGACAACCGCGCTCGAATCAACATTCGATTACGCGATGAAGCTGCGCGACATGCAGTCAGCTGGAAACGACGCCTTGCACGCACTCGACAGTATAAGCGAGCAACTCGGCCAGCGGGAAAAGACCGTCAAGGATCAGATGCCCGATGCGCCGGAGGATTTGAAGAAGGCGTTTGCAGATTACAAAAAGCAGGTGAATGACATGATTGACCGTCTGGCGCGGGCGGGCGAAAGTGACGACGACGATCTGGGGAGCGGGCCGCGTCTGGTCGATAAAATTGGTTCGCTGTTTTTCACAATAGACAGCACGAACGCCGCGCCTACGCCGGCTCAGAAAGAGTACTTCACATCGCTTCAAACCGAGTTACAGAAAACGCTTGCGGATGTGAACAACTTTTTGAGCAAGACGGTCGCCGGATGGAATGAAAAGCTCAGACAGAATAATGTCCCGACACTGCTCGCGGGCAAACCCATTGAGGTGCCTCGCTAAGATAGACGGAACGGGTCGGCCTTTGTAGGATGGCCCGTTCCGTCTACTTCATTTTTTCCTTAAATCCCAGGTGTGCAATTTGAAATAGGCCGCGGATGACGCGGATGCGGCGGATTTTCGCGGATTAGTCGTCTCTGCGTCACTTGTAGACGTTCAGGAGGGATTTATGCTTGTGCAAAGAGACCTGACAGACCGGATTATCAAGGCTTTCTTTAGAACATACAACTCCTTGGGATATGGATTTCTCGAAAAGGTCTATGAGAATGCTCTGACACTGGAATTGCGGAAATTAGGACTACCCGCCAGACAGCAGCAGCCTATAAAGGTTCACTATCAAGGACAACTCGTGGGCGAATACTATGCTGATATAGTGGTTGCAGACATAGTGATTTTGGAGTTAAAAGTAGCCGATGTGATTTGCGAGGCCCACGAAGCTCAGTTGGTGAATTATTTGAAAGCAACAGAAATTGAGATTGGTCTATTGCTCAACTTTGGGCCAATGCCTGAATTCCGGCGCAGAGTTTTTACAAATGCCAAGAAGAGTTTGAGCTGCTCATGACCATGTCTTTGAAGACATGATCAGATCCGCGAAAATCCGCCGCATCCGCGGCATCCGCGGCCTATTTCAAATTTCTTTAATAGGATCAACGGCTCAACTCATTCCTTGCCCTGACGAGCGCCTCGCTCACCCTCTCAGGCGACGTACCGCCAGTCACCGATTTGCTCGCAAGCGACGATTCCAGCCTTATCGCCTCAAACAAAGTGTCATCAAACAACTCAGAAAACCGCCTGTACTCTTCCAACCTCAATTCACTCAAAGACCTGCCTTCCCCAATAGCGTAGCCTACAACCCGGCCGACGACTTCGTGAGCGATTCGAAATTCGAGCCCGCATCTGACAAGATAATCCGCAAGATCGGTTGCGTTCGAGTACCCGCTCAAAGCGGCTGCGCGCATTCGCTCTTCATTCACTCTGATATTTCGCAACACGGTAGTCATCACGCCAAGCGAACCTTGAAGAGTATCGAGCGTGTCAAATAATGCTTCCTTGTCTTCCTGCATGTCCTTGTTGTAGGCCAGCGGCAACCCCTTCATCGTAGCGAGCAAAGCCGCGTTGTGACCGAATATGCGACCCGCCTTGCCGCGAATCAGTTCCAGCGAATCAGGGTTCTTCTTCTGAGGCATCAATGAAGACCCGGTTGAAACAGCATCCGATAGCTCTATAAAGGCGAACTCCGAGGAAGAATAGATTATCAGGTCTTCGGCCATGCGGCTGATGTGAACCATAACGAGCGCGGCGGCAGCAACCAGTTCGATCACGAAATCGCGGTCGCTCACGGCGTCCAGACTGTTAGCGGAAACGGCGTCAAAGCCTAACCTACGCGCTACCATCTCGCGGTCGAGTGGGAACCCTGTGCCCGCGAGCGCCCCGGCTCCAAGCGGCAGGATGTTCACACGCGCTCTTATCTCTCCAAGTCTCGCACGGTCGCGCTTCGCCATTTCGAAATACGCAAGCAGATAATGTGCGAACAAGACAGGCTGCGCGCGCTGAAGATGAGTGTAGCCGGGAAGCACCGCGTCGCGGTTTGCTTCGGCAAGCTCTACGAGCGCGGTCTGAAATTCACGAATGAGATGCGACAGATCATCGAGCGCGGCCCGCAGAAAGAGTCTGAGGTCGGTCGCCACCTGATCGTTGCGGCTGCGGCCCGTGTGGAGTTTATAGCCTGCGTCTCCTATAGCCTGAACAAGCTCGGCCTCGACAAAGCTGTGCACGTCTTCCGCATCGCGGCTATCAAGATAATCCGGCTCCTGTTGCGCTCGCCTCAAAATCTCCGTCAGCCCCGCTTCGATCTGCCTTGCCTCATCTCGGGTGAGGATACCGGCCGCGGCCAATGCTTCGGCGTGAGCCAGACTCCCCGTGATGTCGGCTTCGATCAAACGCCGGTCAAAACCAAAAGAAGCATTGAAACGAGCGAACCCCGCATCGGCTTCCCCCTTAAATCTGCCGCCCCACAACTTCATACGCGATCTCTCCCCGGACTGGAATGCTCATCAGAATACTATGCCCGGTTGGGCCTTACAACCGATCCGTAGTTTCAATCGTGCTTGCAAACATGTATTCTTCTAAAGCGTAGAGGACAATTATGAAGAGTATCATCCATGCCGCCTGTCCGCACGATTGCCCCGACACCTGCGCGATGCTTGTCGAAGTCGAAGACGGTCGCGCCACTCGCGTGTCGGGCGACCCCGATCATCCGACTACCCGAGGTTTTCTCTGCACGAAAGTGACGCGCTATCTCGAACGGGTTTACAACGAGGGCCGCCTGCTCTACCCGCAGCGCCGCATAGGCAAGAAAGGCGAAGGCCGGTTCGAGCGCATCACCTGGGACGAGGCTCTAGAGATTATCGCCCGTCGATTTCAAGAGACAAGCGATTCCGCAGACGGCCCCGAATCTATCCTCCCTTTCAGCTATGGCGGAACAATGGGAACCGTCAACGGGTCGAGCATGGACCGTCGTTTCTTTCACCGTCTCGGCGCAAGTTTGCTGGCTCGCACGATCTGTTCATCTACAGGCGGAGACGCGATGCGATTTACCGTAGGCGCGACCATCGGAACAGACATGGAGAACTTCCATCTCGCCCGGTTGATCGTGTTGTGGGGAACGAATACGCTTTCATCAAACATTCATCTGTGGCCAGAAATCAAGGAAGCCGTGGAAAACGGCGCTCGCCTGATCGGCATTGATCCTTACCGCAATCACACGCTCGATCACTGCCATCAGTTGATACAACTCAGCCCCGGCACGGATGCAGCTTTCGCCCTTGCCGTTATGAATGTGATCTTGAGTGAAGGGCTCGAAGACCGTCAGTATATCGATCAACATACGATTGGGTTTGATAAGCTGCGCGAGCGTGTGGCGGAGTTCCCACCCTCGCGCGCGGCTTCCATCTGCGGCCTGCGGGAAGGCGAGATCATAGAGTTTGCCCGCCAGTACGCGAATACGCGCCCGGCCGTGATACGGGTAAATTACGGCCTGCAACGTCACGCGGGCGGGGGCATGGCTGTTCGCTCAATCGCCTGCCTGCCTGCGCTCACGGGTGCGTGGCGCGATGCGGGCGGAGGCGTGCTGCTGTCGAGCAGCGGGATGTTCGCCTTTGACGATGCAAAACTTCAAAGGCCCGATCTGATCCGAGGCAATCCGCGCACGGTAAACATGTCGCGGCTGGGCGAGGCGCTCACCCGGCTCGACCCGCCGGTTCGGGCAATCTATGTATACAATTCAAACCCGGCCGCAATCGCGCCCGACCAATCAAAAGTAATCGAAGGGTTTAAGCGCGAAGACCTTTTCACGGTGGTCCACGAGCAGTTCCAGACCGACACGGCAGATTATGCCGACATATTGCTGCCCGCGACTACGCAACTCGAACACCGCGATATTGTGAAACCCTACGGCCACTATTATCTGGTTTACAACGAGCCGGCCATCGCGCCGCTTGGCGAAGCGAAACCAAACTCGGAGGTCTTCAGGTTGCTGGCTGATCGGATGGGATTTGAGGAAGGCTGCTTCAAGGACACGGATGAAGACATCATTCGGCAGGCGCTTGGGTCGGGGAGCCCTGTGCTCGAAGGCATTACGCTCGAACGCTTGAAGCGCGACGGCTGGGCAAGGCTCAATCTTCCTTTGACGTTCGCGCCGTTTGCCGAAGGCGGCTACAGCACTCCATCTGGCAAATGCGAGTTTTATTCTGAGGCGATGGAATGGGCAGGGCTCGACCCCTTACCCGATTACATACCGCCGAGAGAATCGCCCGAAAGCGCGCCCAAGCTTGCAGCGCGTTTCCCAATTCAATTAATAAGCCCGCCCGCGAATTCGTTTCTTAACACCTCTTTTTCGCACCTGACCACTTTTCTGAGAAGCGAGCGCCAGCCTTTCATAGAACTGAATCCGGCTGATGCGGCAAGTCGCAATCTGTCGGATGGTGATATGGCGCGGGTGTGGAACGATAGAGGCGAGTGCCTGCTTGTGGCTCGAATATCGGAGCGCGTGAAACCGGGTGTCGCCGTGGCGCTCTCCATATGGTGGAACAAGCTCAGCCCCGGTCTAGGCAACGTCAATCAAACGGTCTCACAGGCGCTAACCGATATAAGCGGGGGAGCCACTTTTTACGACAATCTCGTGCAGATAGGCAAGAGTGATTCGTGATTCGTGATTTTAAGGAAGCTTGCTTATTTAGCGCAAATTGCAAATCAGGTAAATCACGGATCACGGATCACGAATCACGAATCATTGAGCGTTTGATTAGCGATAATCGAAATGTCTCTCGACGCATTCCCGCTCGAAGTATCTGAGCGTACGTCTGTAATCGCGGGCGATCTGAGAGCGGAGCGCATCGACGGATTCGAATTTCGTTTCGGCGCGCAGCCGGTGCAGGAAGCGAACGCGAATCTTTTCCCCGTACAACTGGCGGTCGAAATCGAGCACGTGAGTCTCGACGGTGACTTCGGGGTCGCCGCCAAACGTAGGCTTATTGCCTATGTTTGTGATCGAGCGCCACCACTGGCCTTCGATCAGGGTCAGGGTCACGTAAACGCCGTTTGCCGGCAGCACGCGATTGTGGGGCTTGAGGTTGGCCGTCGCGTAATCGAGTTGCGATCCGGCAATCTTTCGGCCCTCAATGACGCGGCTCTCCACACCGTAGGGCCTGCCAAGCAATCGGCGCGCAAGATTCACGCGCCCGCTGACAAGCAGGCGGCGAACCAGCGTAGAACTTACGCGGTGATTTCGGATAGAGACTTCGGGAACCTCTTCGGCCACGCGACCGAGCCGATCTGCTACCTGCTTGAGCAATTCAAAGCGACCTTCTCGATTATGTCCGAAGGCGAATCCGTGACCCAGATAGACCTCCCGGGCATCGAGCCTGCCAAAAATAATCCCGGTCAGAAAATCGGTCGCGCTTACCTGAGCCAGCTCTTTTGTAAAATTGAGCACCACGGCCTGATCTATGCCGAGCCGCTCCATCCCTTCCATCTTTTGCTCGAATGTGTGAAGCAGAGGCGGGGCCGTTTCCGGGCGCAGGACGGCTCGCGGGTGCGGTTCGAAGGTGACTACGGTTGAGGCAAGACCCGTCGCGCGGGCGCGCTCGATCACCCTGTTCATGATCTGCTGATGAGCCAGATGCAGACCATCGAAGACGCCGAAAGTCAGTATAGAAGGTGTTTTGATCTCGTCATTTTTGAGATCGCGGAAGACATTCATCAATTAAGTTCCACCTTTAATCCGTCGTAAGCGATTTCGACCCCCGAAGGCAAACTCTCGCTCGTCTCCGCGTGCTTTATGTCGTGCGAAATGTGCGTAAGCAGTGCGCGCCGGGGCTTGAGCATATCAATGTAGCCGAGCGACTGGTCCAAAGTCATGTGCGTCGGGTGCGGTTTGAATCTGAGCGCATCTATGACGAGGAGGTCCAAATCCTTGAGCCCGGCCAGTGTCTCGTCGGGGATCAGATTGCAATCGGTCACATAGGCGAATCCGCCTATGCGATAGGCAGTCACAGCCAACCGCCCATGTATGACCGTCAGGGGCTCTACCGGAAGCCTGAAGAGGGTGAATGAGCCCTCGATTCTATTGGGAATGATGCGGGGGACGCCGGGGTATGGCGAAGGCTCGAACACATAAGCATAAATGCGGCGCAGGCCCTGCCAGGTGATTTCAGTTGCAAAACAGGGGATCGCCCCGTGACGAAACATGAGAGGCCGCGCGTCGTCGAGGCCAAAGCAATGATCGGCGTGAGCGTGAGTAAACAGTATTGCATCCAGCCGGGTTAGCTTTTCACGCAATGCCTGCTGACGAAAATCCGTAGAGGCGTCGATTATGATATTGTGCCCGTCGTGCTCGATCAGCACAGACGTGCGCAGGCGATTGTCTCGCGGGTCAATCGACAGGCAAGTCCCGCAATCACAGCCCACGGTGGGAACCCCAACCGACGTGCCTGTGCCGAGAAAGGTGATCCTCATTGCCTCTTTGAAATCACGACGTATTGCATTCGCAGGTCGGCCAGTAAGTTGTCAAGCAAACGGTCTTCTTCGGCTGAGAGATTACCGCGTGTCTTCTCTTGCAACATGCCCAGAAGGTCAAGCAGGTGCCGGGCCGCTTCGATGTCGATGGGAGTTTCGCCTCCCATCGGATTTTCGATCAGGCCGAGATGCATGGCCGCCTCGACGGCAAGCATATTGAGCAATGTCAAAAAACTCGCTTCCGGCAATCGCGATTTTGCGCCTTCATTTGCCTGCTCGTATGAGCGATGGGCAGCGCTGCGGGCCGCCGCCTCTCGTTCATCCTGTTCGGCAGATGTTGTAGCAGCAGGCGCGGGCGGCTCTTTTTTCCTTGCTCCTTCGCCCGGGAAAGAGACGACATTATTGGCATCAGCCGAAGGCTCGACATCAGCCGAAGGCTCGACATCAGCCGAAGGCTCGACATCAGCCGAAGGTCGAAATGTGGCTGTTGTATATCTGCCTCCGGCCTATTTTCAGCTTCGACCTTCTGTGTGTCTTTTGGCTCTGTCGCTTCACCCTGCTCTCGCGGAGAACCGTCAGGATTGAATTTCCGATGATCAGTTATCTTGAACTCCGATGCTTTTTCTTCTTCCATATCCCTCTTATCCATAGTCTGGAATTTAGACAGCCTTTGAAAAAGCTTATGCTAGCACCAAAGTGCGAGCGGTTTCCAGTGGCAGGGTCATTCAGTTTTGCAAAATGTAGATAAGGGAAACGGGAACGGGTCTCGGATAAACGCGGGTCGGACGGATAGAGACGGATTTCTCCATCAGGCAACCCCTGAAACCCTACGCGCTACAAAGGAGCCATGAAAAAACGCCATTATATCTTTTTATCCCTCGCACTTTTTCTGACCCTCGCCATATCTGCCTGGAAACTTTCCAGCGCCCGGTCATATCAGCTTTTTGGTGAGATCATTCCCAGAGTCGAAACATCAGAAAGAGTTGTGGCTCTCACATTCGATGATGGCCCGACTCCTGCCCCGACACACGAACTTCTCTCGATCCTTGGGCAGGAACAGGTTAAGGCAACCTTCTTTGTTATCGGGGCAGAGTTGGAGCAACATCCCGAACTCGGGAAGCTGATCGTTAGTGAAGGCCATGAGCTTGGCAATCACTCTTATTCGCACGAACGTATGGTATTAAAATCCCCTTCATTTATTCGTGATGAGATCGAACGGACCGACAGGCTTATACACGAGACAGGACAAGAGGGATCAATACTGTTTCGACCACCGTATGGGAAAAAACTGGTGCTCCTTCCTTACTATTTGAGCAGGCAAAACCGCAAGACAATCATGTGGGATATAGAGCCGGATTCTTACCCCGAGATCGCGGGCGAATCAAACAGAATAGTCGAATATGTGCTCGAAAGGACGCGACCGGGGTCGATAATCCTGTTGCACACGATGTATGGAGGACGGGAGCCATCCCTTCAAGCGGTAAAAGGAATTATAGAGGGGCTTAAGAAACAGGGATATGAATTCAAGAAGGTGTCTGAACTTCTTTCGATAAGATGAGGATAACTCGTCGGTTGTTTTGGCCAATTTGCCTTGCCCGAAGCTGATCTATTTTCTACCTTTCACTGTTGCAATCCTCTGACACACTGACGATAATGCTGCCGATGATCACCTTTATTCAACATCAGGCCGCCGAAATCTCTCTGCCTCTATATCGCAATTCTCAAGCGTACGGATTAGCTTTTGACCTTCTCTCTTCCATGTATTCACTTTCATCGCTTCAAAACAACACCGAAAGGAGATCATCATGTCACTTTCGCAACGGACGGCAGCAGAGTTTCTGGGCACTTTCTGGTTGGTTCTTGGCGGCTGTGGAAGCGCTGTACTGGCTGCGGCTTTTCCAGGTTTAGGAATAGGCCTGCTTGGAGTAGCTTTCGCATTCGGCCTTACAGTTTTAACCATGGCATTTGCAATCGGCCACATCTCCGGGTGTCACTTGAACCCGGCAGTATCGATTGGTTTATGGGTTGGGAAGCGATTCCCGGGATCGGACTTGTTACCCTACATCATTTCTCAGGTGTTAGGGGCAATTGCGGGCGCGGGGGTGCTCTATTTGATTGCCAGCGGTAAGGCAGGATTTAGTCTGAGCGGCGGGTTTGCATCCAATGGATATGGCGAGCACTCCCCCGGAGGCTACACCCTGCTGGCGGGGTTTGTCTCGGAGGCGGTCCTTACTTTCATGTTTTTGATGATTATTCTTGGATCGACAGATAAACGGGCACCAGCCGGGCTGGCCCCGATTGCGATAGGGCTGGGGTTGACTCTGATACATCTGATCAGCATCCCCGTGACCAATACATCGGTAAACCCGGCCCGCAGTACCGGACCGGCAATTTTCGTGGGTGGATGGGCCCTTTCACAACTCTGGTTATTCTGGGTTGCGCCAATCATAGGAGCCGCTACAGCCGGGCTGGTTTATTCACAGGTTGCAGGTGAACGAGAGGCAGCGGAAAAAGCATTGGCAGCCGAGGCCTGATTACAAGACGCAGAGTTTGACAGGATTAACAGGGTGTTACCAGTTATCTCTCAGCAATCTTGTTAATCCTGTCAAAAAATCGTCTCTTCACGCGCATTTTCATCTCTACCGATAACAATATCTTTTGATGTAGACAGATGGCGCAGGTACTCAAGAATCTGCTATATGCTTTATTGACTTTTTATATTTGGGACCCCAGCTATGGAGCTTGCTGAGAATCAATCATTTCTCTTTTCCGACTTAACTCTGGCGCGTCGCCTTGAAAGAACCGAGGCCCACGGCAATCTTACCTTTGTCGAAACCCGAGCCAGATTATTTCCAGATAGCGGCGCGCGATGGAAGGAAGTCGCAGGCGCTTACGCCATGTATGACGGAGTGAAATCGCCGCTAACCCAGACCTTTGGGCTAGGCATTTTCCAGGCTGTCACCCGGACCGATCTAGAGACAATCGAGCAATTCTTTCGAGAAAGGGGAGCGCCGGTCTTTCATGAGATAAGCCCCCTGGCTGATCCTACGCTCTTGCCGTTGCTCAATGAAAGAGGGTATCACGCGATTGAGTTCACAAGCGTCATGTTCCGTCCGATCAATCACGACCTTCAGCTAACGGGATCACACAACAGAAGGGTTCAAGTGCGATTGGCTCAGGATGGTGAAGAAGAGATATGGGCACAGACATCGGCGAGAGGATGGAGTGAGTTTCCCGAGTACAGGGATGTAATACTTGAGCTGGCTCAGATCGGCGCAAAGAAAGAAGGGGGCCTATCGTTTATGGCAAGTCTTGACGGCGTCCCCATAGCCACCGGAGCAATGAGTATCTGCGAAGGTGTGGCGTTGATGGCCGGGGCGAGCACAGTCCCGGAAGCGCGTAAGAACGGCGCACAACTGGCGCTTCTGGAGAGCCGTCTGCAATACGCCGCAAAGCAGGGGTGCGACATAGCGATGATGTGTGCTTTACCGGGCAGCGCCTCACAGCGAAATGCCGAGCGGCAGGGATTCCGTATTGCCTACACTCGCATCAAGTGGCTTCTCACTGAACCGACCGGATAGCTGTATCGGCACAGACAATCCAACAGGAATCAGGGCCATTCAGTTCTTGAGTTGAGGGCAATAGGCGGAAAAAATATTAAAAGTTGAGTTGACGCAAAGGCGAGTTGAAATAGGCTGCGGATAACGCGGATTAGCTCATATAAAATCAGATCCGCGAAAATCCGTCGCATCCGCGTCATCCGCGGCCTATTTCCCTTATCCCTTTCTACATGTTGGAAAACTGAATGACCCTGCAACAGGAATACTATTCCCCTTTGCGATTGGCCGGTTCAAATTGAATTCCCCTCCTGTTCCACATAGAATCTATCCTCATTCCTACATCATAACGAAACTGGAGAATCGTAAATGAGCATCGAAGAAAACAAGCAGTTGGCGCGCGAGTTCTTTGACCGTTTTAACTCCAACGATGTCGCAGGTGCGCTGGACCTGATGGCAGACGACGCAACATGGTGGATTTCCGGCAAACCGGGAGACCTACCAGCAGCCGGAGAATACAGTAAGGAGCGGATTTCTCGCCTTCTAAAAAACATGATGGACCAGCTACCTGACGGGCTGAAAATGACGGTGAAGAGTTTGATTGCTGAGGGTGACAAGGTGGCTTTGGAGGTTGAATCCTACGGCGAGTTACGTAACGGCCGCGTCTATGAACAGCAATATCATTTCCTTGTGTCGATCCGCGACAACAAGATTAGCGGGGTCAAGGAATATCTCGACACGCAACACGTCTTTGCCATCTGGTTTCAGAATTAACAGAGCGGAAACGGATCGCATCTCTTGATGGCTCTGCGAGCAATAGGCGAAAGAAATGGTAAAAGTTGATTTGAAGCAAAGGTGAGTTGAAATAGGCCACGGATGACACGGATTTTGGCGGATTTACACGGATTAAATCCAATAGGATCAGCTCCGTGAAAATCCGCCCGATCCGCGTCCGTCCCGGCCTATTCCCCTTTTACTTATCTACACTCCTCCTGGCATCTGACGGCCCTTCTTCATTATACTTTTCCATCCGAAATAAAAATCCAACACGGGCGAGTGAATAATGATTAAGTATTTTCTTCTCTTTGTCTCCTCCCTTTTCCTTGCTGTTCCTGGCATCAGGGCCGGATGTCACCCAAACAGATTGCAGGAAAATACCTGGGAATCTGAAATCAAAAAATTCGAGGAGTCGGATCGGCTAAACCCTCCGACTAAAGGTGCTGTTCTGTTTATCGGCAGTTCTTCTATTAGATTGTGGACCACTCTTCAAGAAGATTTCCCCGGCATCAAGCTGCTCAATAGAGGGTTTGGCGGGTCGGAGATTGCCGATTCGACATATTTCGCTGACCGGATCGTATTCCCTTATAAACCCCGCATGATAGTTCTCTACGCTGGGGATAACGATCTGGCAAACGGGAAAACGACTCAAGAAGTTTTTGAGGCTTATAAGAAGTTCGTCGCCATAGTGCGAGCGGGGCTTCCCGGGGTGAAGATCGCTTTTATTTCAATAAAGCCAAGTCTCGCACGAATAGCCTTGCTCCAAAAAATGAAAGAGGCAAACGATTTGATCCGGGAATATTCGAAAGGTGATAAGAATTTGATTTTTATTGATGTATTCAGTTCGATGCTGGGAGAAGACGGAAAGCCACGCGCCTCAATTTTTGGGCCTGACGGATTACATATGAACAGAGAAGGATACGAGGTATGGCGAAAAATTATTGGTCCATACCTTATGAAATAAACTCATCCCGAGATCGGCGGGATCAGGCTACATCCCGTTAAGAATCAGTGGCCTTTGCTATGTCAGTCAGCTATAGAGAGTTCAGGCATGCAGGTAAGACAAATTCGTCTGGAAGACCGTTTTGAATGGGTTCGTATGCGCGATCTTTTGTGGCCCGGTTCCCGTGCCGATCATGAATTCGATACTCAAAAATTCTTTTCCCATCCTGATCCTTTTTCTGTTTATAGGAATCTACTACCCGCTCTGGCTTATAGTCAGGTCGATACAAACCGGTCGAGAGTAAAAGGAGGTAACAGATGGATAATCGGGTCGAACGCACACCCGCCGAAGTGTATGACAAGTTATTCGTTCCGGCATTATTTAAGCAGTGGGGGAACGTAGTAGCCGAGGTTGCAGGAGCAGCACCGGGACAGCGTGTACTCGATGTCGCCTGTGGAACCGGGGTGCTGGCTTGTGCCGCCGCAGAGCGTGTGGGAAAAGACGGGGCGGTCGTGGGGGTCGATCCTAATCAAGATATGCTCGCGGTAGCCCGGCAAAAGAGTTCAAGCATAGAGTGGCAGGATGGCCGGGCCGAGTCTTTGCCGTTTGCCGACGACAGTTTCGATGCGGTGGTCAGCCAGTTCGGTTTCATGTTCTTTGAGGACCAGCGCACATCCCTGCGCGAAATGATGCGCGTGCTGCGACCGGGCGGGCGGCTGGCGGTAGCCGTATGCGATGCAATCGACCACTCCCCCGGCTACGCAGTGCTGGCCGAGTTGCTGCATCGCCTCTTTGGAGAGCAAGTGGCAGAGGCTTTTCGTGCCCCCTTCGTGTGTGGAGAGCCGGAACGGTTGCTTGCCCTCTGCGCCGATGCAGACATCCCTGACGCAATTGTCACGCGGCACAACGGGATGGTTAATTTTGCGTCGATCAAGTCTCTGGTCTCTACAGAAAGGGCGTGTGTATGGACCCTGGGCGGGCTGCTTGATAATGAGCAGTTCGATAAACTCCTGAAGGAGGCGGAGGAATCCCTCCAACCGTTTGTGACCGCCGATGGCAAAGTAGCCTTTGCAATGCCGGTTCTGATAGTGACGGCCCGCAAGACATTGTGAGCTTTATCGGAGCTAAAGCGAACGACTCGATATTTTCGTCCTGCTATTGATTTTCAACCCTGTGGGTATTAGGTTAGGTGTCCTGGAATCGGTCCAGAAGGCCCCTCTGTTTATGGCTAATTGAAAAGGGTGGAAAGGATTTAAGAGTCTATGCGAAAAACTGTGTTGTTTCTATTTTTTTTGTTCCTCAGTCTTAACGCCTACGCCCAGCAGATCGAGTCTCCCGGCGGGAAATTATCTCTATCAATCGAGATGACACCCGAGGGCGAGCCTATCTATCAACTCTCATTTGCGGGAAGGCCGGTTATTCTAAAAAGCAAGCTGGGTATCGAATTAAAAGACCAGCCCGGCTTGACCAGAGGGTTCACGCTGCTCAAAACAGACACATCGCAACTCGACCAGACCTGGGAGCCGGTATGGGGAGAGGTAAAACGGATTCGAAATCATTATCGGGAACTTACGCTCACGCTTCAACAGCCCTCGGTCAACAACCGAAAGATGATTATAAGATTCCGATTGTTTGATGACGGGCTGGGATTTCGCTATGAATTCCCCGAACAGGACAACCTGAAGTATTTTATTGTTTCTGATGAAAGGACCGAATTCAATCTTATAGGCGATCATAAGACCTTCTGGATACCCGGCGATTACGACACCAACGAGTATGCCTACTCAACGACCCGGCTCAGCGAGGTAGATGCCACAAGGGGCGAGGCCTCGACAGAGATCGCCGTCAGGTCCATCATCGCTCCCAATGCCGTGCAGACCCCCTTGATGATGAAGACCGCCGACGGTCTCTACATAAACATACACGAAGCGGCGCTCATCAATTATCCGGCCATGGATCTTTTAGTGAACAAGCAGACATTCGGACTCACTTCACAACTGGTCCCAGACCCCGTAGGCAACAAGGCATATATGCAAGCGCCGGCCACGACTCCCTGGCGCACGATTGTGGTGAGCGATAAGGCGGCCGATATTCTGGCTTCCAAGCTCATTTTGAATTTGAACGAGCCTTCCAAACTAAAAGATACAGGCTGGATCAAGCCGCAAAAATTTATTGGCATCTGGTGGGGGATGCACATAGGCAAGTATACGTGGAACTACTCCGACACAAGCAACATAAATCTGGAAGAGACCGACTGGTCGAGCCTGAAACCCAACGGTAAACACGGGGCAACGACTGAGAACACGAAGCGGTATATAGATTTTGCCGCAAAGAACGGCATTGACGGCGTGCTTGTGGAAGGCTGGGATGTGGGCTGGGAGGACTGGTTCGGCCACTGGAAGGAAGATGTATTCGACTTTGTAACTCCCTACCCCGACTTCAATGTCACGGAGCTTGAAAAGTATGCTGCCTCAAAAGGGGTAAAGCTCATAATGCATCACGAGACGTCGGGATCGGCCACAAATTACGAACGCCGAATGGAGGACGCCTATCGCTTCATGAAAGAGCACGGATACGACTCCGTAAAGACCGGGTATGTCGGCAGAATCATTCCACGAGGCGAGCATCACGACGGCCAGTGGATGGTGAATCATTACGTGAGGGTGGCTGAAATGACCGCCCGATATAAGATCATGCTCGATGCGCATGAGCCTGTGCGGCCCACGGGGTTGCAACGCACATATCCGAACTGGCTGGCTTGTGAAGCGGCCAGAGGCAATGAGTTTAACTCAGGGTGGTCAAGCACGGGCAACCCTCCTGAACACGAAACGATCCTGCCTTTCACGCGTCTGATGGGTGGGCCGATGGATTATACGCCGGGGATTTTTCAGATCAGGTTCGATGAATATTCGCCCGAAAAGAAAGGGCAGGTACGGAGCACGGTACGCACGACCCTGGCCAAACAACTGGCTCTGTACGTAACCATGTACAGCCCCTTGCAGATGGCGGCCGATCTGCCCGAAAACTATGAGCGGCATATGGATGCGTTCCAGTTTATCAGAGACGTAGCCGTGGATTGGGACGATACCAGGATTTTAGAAGCCGAGCCCGGTGATTATCTGACCATCGCTCGAAAGGCGAAGAACAAGGACGAATGGTACATCGGCGCAATAACGGACGAGCACGGGCGCACGGCCAGCATAGCGTTAAATTATCTCGCTCCAAAGCGATGGTATGTGGCCACGATTTACGGCGACACCGCCGATGCCAGTTGGGATAAGAACCCGATGGCATATCAGATACAACATTTTCTTGTAAATGATCAGACAGTGTTAAAGATAGCCCTGGCAAACGGGGGAGGGGCGGCCCTCAGCCTGAAGCCCGCCTCACAAGAGGATATGAAGAAATGGAACCAATATACAAACTCACGTTGAATTGAGATGAAGGGTTCGGATCAAACACTGTTGGCTCTGAGGAGTAGACATTATGCTCGTTATTTCCTGCGTTCTCTTGTTGTTCCAATTGGTTCCCTCACAGACAAGCACCAATGTCAGAGTTACTAATGTCAGAGTTACTTTGGATGTGTTCAGCGGGCGACCTAACCCTGCCTGGGTCCTCGATGAATCGGAGGCACATACACTTCTGGAAAAGCTCAAGAATCTTCCTCCTGCCAGGAATGCTTTTTTCTCCGATAAACTGGGCTATCGTGGCTTTATTCTTGAGGTGTCTGATTCGGAGTCAAAAGAGACAACTCAAATCAGACTCTACAAAGGTAATGTCACCTATGGAGAAGGACGAGAGGCGAAGTTTTACAAAGATAATGAGAGTGCGATAGAGCGGTTTTTGCTCAGCCTTGCCGGAGCAAGGATAGACGTTGAAATGCAGGAGTATATTGAAACGGAGCTAAGAAAATTTCGAACCTGCCGCCGGAAGTTAGAGAGAAGGCGCTCGCGATGTTAGAAGGATTCGACCCGGCCAGCGTAGTGGCGACGAGCCACTTTATCGTTTCGGGCGCGCAGCCCTTTGCCTCCGCCCAAGACTTAAACTCTCTGCGCGTTCCGACATTGCTTGTGCGTGGCGACGACCCGATCCATCCGGCTGAAGTCTCGGACCTCTACGCTTCCAGCATACCCAATTGCACGGTGATACCCGCCTCGACTGCGGACATACCGGCTGCCATAGATGCGTTTTGTGAGGAGTCTCTACACTAAATCGAAATGCAGAAGATTGGAACAAACGGAGTTTCAAGGCAGGCTAATCGGAAATAGGCCATATGCGCAAGTTTCCCGGCAAACAGATTGTAGTATATGGGCTATTAACTGCTCCCGGTACTATCATCTGCCTGCTCACAATTCTGGGTTTCGCCGGAGGTTTATTTTGGGTATTCGATCTCTTTTCACACTTTCGGGTGCAATACCTTCTGTCAATTTTGCCGATATTAATATGCCTGCTGCTATTGCGGCGCTTTCGAGAATCTATCCTCTTTGGATTATGTGCCGCAGTAAATCTCGTCTCTATTCTCCCCTACTACCTGCCAGTCCCCCCGGCTGCCGATGATAATCGGACGGTGCTTAGAGTGTTATCGCTTAATGTCAATTCCGCGAATCAAAGATACGATCTCGTCAGAGAGCTTATTAAAGCCAGAGACCCGGACATCATATTGCTAACCGAGGTCAATCGGGCATGGGTAGAAGAATTAGAGCAACTTTATCCCCTATATCCCTATCGAAAGTGCGAGCCTCGTGACGATAATTCCGGGATAGCCCTCTACAGCAAGCTGGTCTGTGATAAATGCGAGATCATCTATTTTGGCGAAACTGGAGCGCCCTCGATCAGCGCGGAATTCGATGTCGGCCAACAACGGCTAGCGGTGCTTGGAACACACCCTCCACCCCCGATAAGCGGGATTTATTCGAGGTTTAGAGATGACCAGATCGAGGCGGTTGCAGAATATCTGGCTCAGATACCGGATCAGAAGTTATTACTGGGCGATTTGAACACCTCTCCCTGGTCATACTCTTTCGGAAAGCTGGTAAAAAAGGCCGCCCTTGTAGACAGCTCAAAAGGTAGAGGGATTTGTTCTACATGGCCAACAGACTCAATCCTGTATAGAATACCGATTGATTTCTGTCTGATATCGGAAGGGATCGGAATAAAAGATCGGTCAGTCGGCCCCGATGTAGGGTCGGACCATTTCCCATTGATCGTGGATATTGTTTTGAGGAAATAAAGTGACCAAACGAACCATGTTTTTATACCTGTTTACTGCTGTTTTCCTTGCTTTATGCCCTGCGAGCGGGGCGGCGCAAGGCGGCAGGGTCAAGGTAATTTTAGACACAGATATCGCCGACGACATTGACGACGCGTGGGCTCTTGGCTTCTTGATTTCATATCAGGGCTTTGAGCCGCTCGGCGTCACAATAACACACGGCAACACTCCGGAACGCGCAAAGGTCGCGTGCAAATTACTACACCTTACTAACCACGACGACATACCCGTTTTTGTAGGGCGCAAGACAAACGATAATGTTTCTCCGCAATTCTCATGGGCCGAAGACTTTACGGCCAAACGACCGGCCAGGAAATCCGCCGCTGACTTTATCGTAGAAACGGTTAGACGTTACCCGGGCCAGGTTACCCTGATCGCCGTAGGTCCGTTGCAGAACATCGCTGACGCATTGCGTAAAGAGCCCGATTTAGCCAGGTACGTGAAGCGCGTCGTGTTGATGAGCGGGTGTGTTTACGGCGCGTCGTTTAGCCCCGACAAACCCGTGCGGGAATGGAACGTCTATCAATCCACCAGGGATGCGCAACTGGTCTATAGCGCCGGTTTGCCGTTGACGATTGTGCCGCTGGATGCGACTACGCACGTGCAGTTGAGCGATGAAGAACGCAAGCGCGTGGCTGATCACCATTCACCGCTCACCTATGCGCTGGAATGTCTCTATCGTTTGTGGCTCAGCAGCCCGACACAGCGCATGACGCTGCACGATCAACTTGCCGTCGCCGAAACGGCCAGCCCGGGCAGCTTCTTCGTGAAGCAGGAAAAGCTGCCGCTTATCGTTGACGATCAAGGCTACACACGCATAGACCGGGAACGCGGCAAGCCCGTAACCGTTTGCCTGGAGCCCAGACGGAATGAATTCATGGAATATTACCTGAGCCAGCTAACGAGCCAATAAAGCGGAATTGGAATTTCCGGTCAGGCCGTCCAATTACGGCCTGTCATTACATTCCGCACTCTTTCCCAGCCCGGCCTCGCTTTTCTCCTAAAGCAGGACAGTAAAATCAAACACTTTACATCTAGCGGTTTGGCGTTTAGGCTGGCTGCGGGGATTCAAATAAAAATATGGATAGATTAAACACGATGATTAGTGCGAACCCCATGGTTAAGGATAGAAGCAGAATATCGTCTTATCTGGTCTTTATACTGGCTGCGCTGATTGGAGCTGGGCTGTTTTACGCTCACATCGAGTTTACACGACTGGGAGAGAACTATAGGGGAGCGACACTAATATTTGACCGAATATTTGATATAACTCTGGCCCTCGGATTGACAGGTGTATGCTTTGCGATTGGACGCAAAAGCGCGAGACTCTTATCAATTGAGTTTGCGAATGTTGCCGAAGAACTTTCATTTTCAATAATGATAGGGGTCGGAATACTCGGCCTTCTGATACTTGGATTAGGTCTTGCCGGTCTTCTCACACCGCTCCCGGTTGTTCTGGTCATCGTCTTATTGATCATTCCATCCTGGCGAGAGGGTGAAACACTGCTGACGGCAATTGAGAGAGGAATTGCAGGCATTAAGTCGACAAGGTTTAATCTATTATTTACTTTACTCTTCGTTACTTTGATATTCATCCTTGCCTTGCGCACCCTGACGCCTCCGCATACTCCTGATGAAGCCATTTATCATCTATCGGTCACAAAATTATTTGTCGAACGAGGTCGCGTCTTCCCTGTAACCGACAACTGGGCCGGTAACATGCCCTTTCTGATCCAGATGATCTACGCCATTTGCCTGATTGCCAAATCCGATATCGCGGCTAAACTTTTCAGCCTGTGCCTGGCCGTGGTTTGCTCGCTTGCGCTCTATGGATTCAGCCTGCGTTTTCTTACGCGTCGCGTCGGGTTGTTTGCGATGTTTGGCTTCTTTGCCACGGGTATGGTTGTCGAAGTAGCGATCACATCTCGAATAGATGTTTCGCTGGCTGGAATGTTGTTTTTGGCCGCCTACGCGATGATGACATATTTCGAGACCCGCCAAAAGGGATGGCTTTATGCCTCGGCGATGCTTTCAGGTTTTAGTCTTGGGATAAAGTACTCTGCCGGGATCTATATAATCCTGCTCGGCGTCATGTATCTGGTAGAAAGTTTCACGCGGGGCAAGGACGGCGCTCTAACTATAATAAAGAGGGGGATAATCTACTCAGCCATTCTTGCGGCATTGGCCTCACCGTGGTTTATCAAGAATTTCATCTGGTTTGGAAACCCTGTCTATCCGTTTGTAACAGGCGAGGTGGCAGAGCTTGCTCCGGGGCAGGTACGCTACTTTAATGCCGACGATCAAGCCAAACTGGATGCCCATTATGCGAGGACGCGCAGCGAGATGCCCGAGCTTGTAAGACAGCGGGAAATAGAGATGGCAAGAGCAGCATCAAGACGGGTAAGTCGACACCCACTTCGATTCTGGGAGTACTTCACAAAGTCGGATACCTATAACATGGCCGAAAATTTTCATTACCCAAATTATCTCTTTTTATTTGCCCCGCTATTTGTATTTGTCGGCAGAGTCCGATGGTTAATATGGCTCGGGATATTCAGCCTGGTCTTTTTTCTCGCCGCTATACAGACATCCTGGATAGCGCGACTCCTATTGCCAACTTATCCGGCACTTACGTTGATCAGCGCCTATACTATCATCGAGCTGACTGCCCGCACCGATTGGGCAATACAGCATCAATCACCTTATTCAAGAAAGAAGTGGATCTCGACCATCGCCCTGGCATGTACACTTGGCCCCACCATCTTATTGAGCCTCAGCCAATATAAGAACTCAAACGACCTGAACTTCACGACAGGCGCTATCTCACGGACCGATTATATGAGGAATTTTTACTACTATCCTCCTTCCTATTTCATAAACAATTCAACCCCTGAAGGGTCGCGTGTGATGTTGATCGGAGCCCAGACCTGCTACGACCTCAAGCGCGACTATATCGCGGATGTAAACTGGGATTCGACCGAGTGGCGGCGGCTGCTTATTCGCAACAAGTCGTTAGAAGAACTCAACCAGGATATGAAAGGGCGAGGCGTAAATTACATCTGGGTAGCTTACGGGTTATTCACATTCGTAGCAGAGATGGGGCGAGAGAATTACCCGAACATTTCCGGTCTCCCGATCAAAGCCGGCCCGGATTATCAGGCACAGCTAATGAACTGGGCAATCCTGGAACTGTACAGCAGCAAGTTTCTTGACCAGGTCTACAGTGATAAATTTGGCAATGTGATTTATAAGATCAGATGATTTGATTAAAGATAATCTATCTGCAATCCTATCGGTTGAGCGCCTGCTCCCTTCAATACATCAATAACATCTACAACATCTCCATACTGTTTCTCTTTTGGAGCTTTGATGTAAACAGTTCTGGTCAGACGTTGTTCAAGCACTTCCTTGAGTACGGGTCCCAATTCCAGCAAGGACATTGGGGTGGAGTTCAACTCGACTGTCTGGTCAAGCCCGGCACCCGTCTTCACCTCAACCACTAAGAGATCGGGTGGCGGGGTGGGTCTCTCCTCGGGGTTTTCTCTGGGCTTTTTGGGAATTTGTGACTCAAACTTTGATTCTCTATGAGGCTGAATCACCATAAAGATGATCAGAAGAACAAGCAGGACATCAATGAGCGGCGTAACATTAATGTTCGGTTCAGGTTTAAAGGAAAGCATCCTACGAATTGGTCCCTGAGCAGTTTCGTATTTCATTTCACCTCCAATCATCAAAATAAAGTTAGAAGAAGAACTCGCAGATTTAGACACTGTCGGCGCAGAAAAGTTCCTGCCCCCTGACGCTTTCATCGGCCAGATGTGGTTGAAGGTGTGAAGAGAGTCTTAATGCGCGTCAGCCTTGTCAGGGCTTATACACAATCGCATCGACGCCTCGCATTGCAAGTTCGGCTTTAATATCCCCAAGCAAAAAGCGCTGCGCTTCTTCGCGTCGTCTCAATATGGCATCCATGTGAGAGAGCGTGAGTCCACGCGCGAATATGTGAGCCTGTTCCCCCGAGCAGAGTTCCGCAATTGGCCGCATCTCCTTTGGAATCCAGGCTAACTCTTCGGGCCACTCCATTGTCCGCGCTGACTCGTGCTCTTGCTCGGCATTGTCCAGGAAATGTAGGTGGTCGGCGCTGCGCAAGATGACCATCTGTTTTGTTGCCGGAGTCCTTGCAAACAGCTCATACATCCCGACAAGCGGGGTCATAGTATCGTTTTCGGCAACCAGATAAAGCGCAGGCACATCACGGCCCCAATTGAATGTCAGTTTCACCGGAAGAATCCCGGGTTTCGGCCTGGAGCTACCGGCAGGCACGAGCGCCACCACTGCCCGGATGCGCCACTCGACGGCAGTCGCGGCAAGTGCTGTCCATCCTCCGAAACTGTATCCCACAATTGCGATCTGAGCAGGGTCTATGCTGATTCCCGACTCCCACGCTGCGCCCTCAAGCAGATGATCGAGGAGAACTCGTATATCAGGCACACGGTTGGCAATCACGGCCTCCGCCCGAGCCCTCTTTTCTTCCTTTGTCTCATTCTTTCCGGGGGCGAGTTCAGCGGCCACAACCTCAGAATGATCCAGGGCCGCGACCACATACCCCCGGCTGCTCAGGTGTGTCGTAAGAAACGTGGCCATCCGTCGCGCACCTCGCGCGCTGCCATGCGAATAAATGATCAACGGATAGGTTCCGGGCAGGGCTGCGGCATCGCGCACAGCCATTTGACTCCGTAGTGTGTCGTCTGGCGGAACGGTGAAGAAATCTCGGGTGTCTGGTGCAGTATCCTGATCCGCGTGTTGCGCAGCCGCCGGATACCATATCTCACAAGGAAAAAGTCGGTTTCGTACCGTGTCAAACGCCTGGATCGTACGCACGCCAACGGGGAATCGCCCTCGGACGAATGGATCATACTCGCCAATTTCGGTTCTCTTCGTGTCGCTGGAATGTCGTTTCATAGGCTTAAAGTTTTTGACCTTCATGAAGAATAAGTCTGGTTTGTGGGAAAGTGTCAAGTCTCTTCACCGACCGATGCCTTGCTCAGGCCGGAGGGGTTCCTGTAAATTCGAGGTATGAATGATTCATCTGAGAAGAATGGGGGCAAGAGCTTCGGCGATCTGGTGGAGTTGATAGCGCGACTGAGAGCGCCGGGAGGCTGCCCGTGGGACCGCGAACAGACACACGAAAGCCTGAAACCTATGCTGCTCGAAGAAGCCTACGAGGTGATCGAATCCATCGACGAAGGCAATGACGAAGAGTTTATGGGCGAGCTCGGGGACCTCTTGTTGCAGGTAGTCTTTCACAGCCAGATAGCCGCCGAAGAGGACCGTTTTACCATCGCGGATGTTACGAATCGCGTATCGTCTAAGATGATTCGACGTCACCCCCACGTCTTTGGCGAAGACAAAGCCGAGACGTCGGGCGAAGTGCTCCGCAACTGGGAGGCCATAAAGGAGGCCGAGCTAAAAGCCAAAGGCAAAGCGACGGATGAGAACACTTCGATGCTCGACAGTGTTTCGACCAGGCTTCCCGCCGTGATGGAAGCCTTTCAGATGACCACAAAAGTTGCCCGCGTAGATTTTGACTGGCCCGATGTCGCTTCGGTTCTTGAGAAACTCGACGAAGAGGTCGAAGAGTTAAAGATGGCCGTCTCAAGCGAAGAAGCAAATCATCAGGAAATCGCGGGCGAAGTCGGAGACCTGCTCTTTGTAGCCGTGAACGTGGCCCGGCTGCTCGGCGTTGACCCGGAAAGCGCGCTCAAAGGTTCCAACAGAAAGTTCCGACGACGATTCCGCCATATCGAAGCCCGCCTCAGAGAGCAGGGGCGCAAGCCATCGGATTCGGATCACACGGAGATGGACGCCCTGTGGGACGAGGCCAAACAGATAGAAAAGGACCGGGCGAAGGCGGTCAAGGTACCGGACTTGCTTTGACAATAAAGCTTATAAGAAATTCAGCGCCCGATAGTCTTCAGCCTGATCTGTTGATAGATTAGGAAATCACTGAAAGTTGAGAAGGAATTAGCTCTCCGCGCAAGGCGCGCGCTTGAATCTCGTTTTCCCAAGTGCTAGTATGCGGCCAACCGGGGAGAAACGATTTATGGCTTGTTAAAGCTACTGCAATATTGACTTTTCAGACCCGATAAACCGGCCGCCACGCCACGGGCCGGATGTTAAAATCAAGCGAGGTGGCTTAGATGAAAAAAGCTATCACCATAAATGTGAATGGAGCCGATCACCGGCACGAAATCGAGCCGCGCCTGTTGCTGGTCCACTACCTCAGAGAGGTGCTCGGCCTCACCGGAACGCACGTGGGCTGCGAAACATCCATCTGCGGAGCCTGTACGGTGATGCTGGATAATCAGGCGGTCAAATCGTGCACAATCCTTGCCGTACAGGCCGACGGCGCAAGCGTAAAGACTATCGAAGGGCTTGCCACCGACGGACAGCTTCATCCGGTTCAGGAAGGATTCTGGGAACAGCACGGTTTGCAATGTGGCTACTGTACGCCCGGCATGATAATAGCGGCGGCGCAAATTCTGGAGCACAACCCCGACCCCGGCGATGAAGAGATCAGACACGGCCTCGAAGGCAATCTGTGCCGATGTACCGGCTATCAAAACATAGTCGAAGCCGTCCAATACGCCGCCCGCAAGATGAAGAGTCAGGCTGCCGCAGGAGAGTGATACGTCTAATGATGCGTGATCCGTGATCCGTGACTTCAGGTGAGCCCGCTCTTTAACGACAAAGTGTAAATCAGGTAAATCACGCATCGCGCATCGCGTATCATTAGACGTATCACTCTCCACGAATCAGGGAGAAGAACTATGGCAAACAAATACGTTGGACAGAGGGTTAAACGAACAGAAGACCCGCGTTTGATTCAGGGCATCGGTCACTACGTTGATGACATAAAGCTGCCCGACACGCTTTATGTCGCATTCCTTCGTTCGATGTATGCCCACGCGCGCATAACAAGCATTGATACGAGCGAAGCCGCGCACGCGCCCGGGGTGGTCGCCGTCTACACCGGCAAGGATGTAGCCGAAAAGATCGGCCCCGTCCCCTGCGCGGGCGCTCTGCCTGATTTGAAGGTCCCCGATTATCGAGTGCTCGCCTCAGACCACGTAGTCTTCGTAGGCCATCCCATAGCCGCCGTGGTCGCCAGCGACCGTTACGCCGCCCGCGATGCGATTGATTTGATAATGGTTGATTACGAGGATCTGGACGCGGTCGTCGATGTGGAAGAGGCGGCAAAAGGCGGCCCCGTCATCTATGAAGAATACGGCGACAACATCGCTTATAAACTCACGGCGGGCGAAGGCGATATTGACGCGGCTCTTGGCCAGTCAGACCACATAATAAAACAGAGGGTCGTGCATCAGCGCCTCGCGCCAATCGCAATGGAGCCGCGCGGCGTGCTTGCCCGGTACTTGCCCGGCGAACAGGAACTCACCATCTGGTCTTCCACGCAGATACCTCATCTTCTCAGAACCCAGCTAGCCCTGATGATCGGCATGCCTGAAAACAAGCTGCGGGTTATTACACCGGAAGTGGGCGGCGGGTTTGGCTCAAAGCTAAACGTCTATGCCGAAGAAGCGCTCCTTGGCTGGATTTCGATGCAACTCGGAAAGCCCGTGAAATGGATTGAAACAAGGCGCGAAAACATGCAGGCGACCATACACGGTCGCGGACAGGTGGGCTATATCGAAATCGGCTGCAAAAACGACGGAACCATCACGGGACTTCGCTATGACGTGTTCGCAGACCTCGGCGCTTATCATCAGTTACTCACACCGGCTATACCTACGCTGACCGGGCTGATGCTTTCGGGTTGCTACAAGATTCCGGCCATTCAGATGAATGTGACCGGCGTATTTACAAACAAGATGGCGACCGATGCTTATCGAGGAGCAGGCCGCCCCGAAGCCACATACGTGGTCGAGCGCGCCCTTGATCTCGTAGCCGCAGAACTCGGGATGGACCCGGTCGAGGTTCGCCGCAAGAACTTCCCTGCCCCCGATGAATTTCCATTCAAGACCGCGACTGGTCTCTTCTACGATAGCGGCAACTATGAAGGCGCACTCCACAAGGCGCTTGAGATGTCGGATTACAAAAAACTCCGCGAAGAGCAGAAGAAGGCGCGCGATGAGGGGCGATTGATAGGAATAGGTGTTTCCACCTACGTCGAGATATGCGCGCTTGGCCCTTCACAGGCCATGCCCGCCGGTGGGTGGGAGAGCGCCACGGTGAGGATCGAGCCTACAGGCAAAGTGACGATCCTGACAGGCGCGTCTCCGCACGGGCAGGGCCAGGAGACATCATTCGCGCAGATCGCCGCCGATGAACTTGGCGTCAGTATCGAAGATGTGACGGTCATTCACGGCGACACCTCGATAGTTCAATACGGCATAGGCACATTCGGCAGCCGTGCAACGGCCGTGGGAGGAACCGCCGTATATATCGCTATCGAAAAGTTGAAAGAGAAAGCCTCAAAGATCGCGGCTCACATGCTTGGAGCAGAAGAAGCGAGCGTCCTGTTCAATGAAGGGCGCTACTCTAAAGCGGCTGCGAAGGCGGCGGCTGCCGAAGAAGTGCCCGAGCCCGTCGTTCCCGCCGGACAGGCCCCGGCAGCCGCTATCCCTGAGCCTTCCGACGGCAAGAGCCTCTCGTTGCAAGACATCGCTTTGGCGGCTCATCTGGCCAGAGAGATTCCGCCGGGGATGGAACCGGGGCTTTCGGCAACATACTTTTTCGAGCCTGCAAATTTCACCTTCCCCTTTGGCACTCACATCGCCGTAGTAGAGATAGACCGCGATACGGGAGATTTGAAATTCCTCCGCTATGTCGCCGTAGACGATTGCGGCAAGGTGATAAACCCGATGCTGGTCGAAGGACAGATACACGGCGGGATCGTGCAGGCGCTCGGACAGGCGCTCTACGAAGAGGTAGTTTACGACGAACAGGGCCAGCTTGTGACCGGCACCCTGATGGATTACGCGGTGCCGAAAGCGGCTATGATTCCGTGGCTCGAACTCGACCGCACCGAGACCCCCTCGCCCGTAAACCCGATGGGAGTGAAAGGCGTGGGCGAGGCCGGGACCATAGGCGCTACTCCGGCCATAGTCAACGCGGTTGTTGACGCGCTCTCGCCTTTTGGCGTGCGCCATCTCGATATGCCGGTCAGACCCGAAAACATCTGGCGAATAGTGAATCAGCAAAGCTGATTCGGGGGCCGGAGGTCAGGTGTCAGGGGCCAGTGAGAGCAAACTTTCACCGGCCCCCGGCCCCCGGCCCCCGGCCCCGGGAGAAAACCATGATTCCTGCACAGTTTGATTACGTGATCGCTTCCACGCTCGACGAGGCTGTGAAGTTGCTGGCCGAGCATCCCGACGATGCCAAATTGCTCGCGGGCGGGCACAGCCTTATCCCGGCGATGAAGCTGCGGCTTGCGATGCCGCAACTGCTGATCGATATCGGGCGCATCAAAGACCTTGCCTATATTCGCGAGGAAGACGGGCAGATTCTGATTGGCGCTATGACTACTCATCATCAGCTTGAGGCATCCACACGACTTGCCGAGATATGCCCGCTTTTGCCCGCGACCGCCTCGCAGATCGGTGACGTGCAGGTCCGCAACAAAGGGACCATAGGCGGAAGTCTTGCCCACGCCGATCCGGCAGCCGACTGGCCAGCCGCGATGATCGCACTCAAGGCCGAACTTGTAGCCGTGGGCGCAGGCGGCGAGCGCACCATCAGCGCAGATGATTTCTTTGTCGATATGCTCACGACCGCGCTTGAGCCGGGCGAGATACTTCGCGAAATCCGCATTTCGGCCTCTCAGAACGGCGCGGGACAGGCTTATCTGAAAGTGCCTCAACCCGCTTCCGGGTTTGCGGTCGTGGGCGTCGCCGTAAATCTGACTCTGGATCAGACGGGCGCGTGCGAATCGGCGAGCATAAGCATTACCGGGGTCGCATCGAAGGCCTACCGCGCAAGCGCGGTTGAGAGCGCCCTCACGGGCAAGGCTCTGGACGATAAAACCGTGGCCGAGGCCGCCGGGCACGCGGCTGATGGAGTTGACATAAACGGCGACCTCTTTGCTTCGTCCGATTATCGTCGCCATCTGGCACAGGTCTATACGCGCCGCGCCATCAAAGCAGCGGCGGCAAACGCGAAATGAGGGGAGCGTGATGGGTGAATCGTGATCCGTGATTTGCCTGGTTTGCAATTAGCCTTTATCAACCAGGCCCTCTAATAATCACGTATCACGATTCACTCATCACGCATCAGGTATCACGTATCACGTATGAAGATAGAGGGTTCACAGGAAGTCCACGCCCCACGCGAGCGCGTCTTTCAGGCTATGATTGACCCGGAGGTTTTGCAGAGGTGCATACCGGGTTGCGAAAAGCTCGAAAAGACCGGCGAAAACAGCTATTCGACTACCTTGCGCGCGGGCGTAGGCTCGATCAAAGGCGTCTTCACAGGGAATGTACAACTTGAGAATCTGGCCCCCCCCAGCCATTTGCGTCTGGCTGTGGACGGGAAAGGGCAGCCCGGTTTTCTGAAAGGAACCGGAGACATCAATCTGGAAGAGCGGGAGGGGATAACCGTAGTCAGCTATGATGGCGATGTAAAGATCGGCGGTACGATAGCCGGAGTGGGGCAGCGGATGATACAGGGGGCAGCCAAAATGATGGTTGCGCAATTCTTTACCGCCCTCGAAGCCGAAGCCCGGACCGAAGCGCACGAACCGCCGCCTAAACATGGCTTTTTTCGAACAACCCTGAGATGGTTCTCAGGGTTGCTTCGGAGGCTGTTTCGCAAAAACAAGTAGAGCATCAGGGACCTGTGAGTCGCTTCCATAATCAATCACCCATCTCACAACGCATGGTTTTTCGCACCTGTTTTCAGGAGATCACATTATGGTCATAACCACCCGGTACGTGGATATTCAGGTTGATGGCAGCCCGCTTCGAATGTTTGTGGCGGCCCCTCGCGCCGAAGGGAAATATCCGGGGATAATCTTTTACTCGGATATATTTCAACTCACGGGGGTTATGCTTCGCGCCACGACGCGGCTGGCCGGGTACGGCTTTGTCGTGGCCGCGCCGGAAATCTATCACCGCATCGAACCACCCGGCACAGCCATCGCCTTCGATGACGCCGGACGTGATCAGGGACTCGAAGACGCCGCCCGCACTCCTGTTGCTCATTTCGACGCCGATTGCCGCGCGGTGCTCGATTATCTGAAAGGACACGAGCAGGTAGCCGAAGGAAAGCTTGGCGCGGGCGGGTTCTGCATCGGCGGACATCTGGCCTTCAGGGCCGCGCTCCAGCCCGATGTTGAGGCCACGGTCTGTTTTTACGGAACAGGCATTCATAACGGCAGGCTGGGGCAGGATAAAGATGCCGGGTCATTAGAGCGCGCCGGAGAAATTAAAGGCAACCTGCTTATGGTATTTGGCACAAACGATCCGCACGTACCCGAAGAAGGACGTGATAAGATAAGGGACGCGCTCGAAGAAACGGGGACGAATTTTTCAATAAGGCTTTATCCTGCCGAGCACGCTTTCATGCGCGATGAAGGTCCGCGCTATGACCCCGAAGCGACCGATCTGGCGTGGAGCGATATGATCGCATTATACCGGAGCGCCTTTTGAGCTCGGGTTTGAAATCTGAGGTCTGACATCTGAGATCTCCACATAAGAAGGACCATGCAAAAGTACGATCTCATAGTAATTGGTTCAGGACCGGCCGGGCAGCGCGCCGCCATTCAGGGCGCAAAACTCGGCAAAAAAGTGGCACTCATCGAGCGGCGCGAGGTGATAGGCGGGGCCTGCATAAACACCGGCACTATCCCGAGCAAATCCATGCGCGAAGCCGTGATGCATCTGTCGGGCTATCAATACCAGAGTATCTACGGTATGAACTATCGCGTGAAGGAGAGAATCACTATAGCCGATCTCTCTTTCCGCGTGCAGCACGTCATAAAGACGGAGATAGATGTGACCCAGGCCCAGCTTTCGCGCAATGAGGTAGAGATGCTGACGGGCGGAGGCAGTTTTCTGGACCCGCATCGTATTCGCGTGACGAATTCGCGCGGGCAATCGGAATACGAAGCCGATTTCATAGTGATTGCCACAGGGACTTCGCCCGCCGCCTCTTCGACCGTCGCTCTAAACGGCACGACCATCATCAACAGCGATCAGGTCTTTAACATGCCTGCCATTCCAAAGACGCTCATTGTTGTGGGCGGCGGTGTCATCGGTGTCGAGTACGCTTCTATGTTTTCAGCGCTCGGCTCGCGGGTCATTCTCATCGAAAAGCAGCCGCGCATACTCGGGTTTGCCGATACGGAAATAATCGAAGCGCTCTCTTATCATCTGCGCGACAATCGCATGACCATGCGATTGAACGAAGAGGTCGCAAGCGTAGAAGAAGCGCCCGACGGCACGGTGATTGCCAACCTTGAAAGCAAAAAGAAGATTTCCGGCGACGCGCTTTTGTACGCCGTAGGACGTCAGGGCAATGTGAAGGAACTGAATCTGGAGGCAGCCGGACTGGAAGCCGATTCGCGTGGCCGCATCGCGGTTGACGAACAGTATCGCACCCCTCAGCCGCACATCTACGCCGTAGGCGATGTTATAGGGTTTCCAAGCCTCGCATCGGTCTCGATGCAACAGGGGCGAATGGCCGTAGCCAACGCGTTCGGAATCAGCATCGAATCCGACCCGGCAAATTACCCCTACGGAATCTATACGATTCCCGAAATTTCATTCGTCGGAAAGACCGAAGAGCAGTTGACGGATGAAGACGTGCCTTACGAAGTGGGTATAGCCTATTACCGCGAGATAGCGCGCGGGCAGATTCGCGGCGACACTACCGGCAGATTGAAGATCATTTTTCATCGCGAGACAAAGCAACTGCTCGGCATTCACATAATTGGCGAAGGGGCTTCGGAGCTTTTGCACATCGGTCAGGCGGTCATGATCCTCAAAGGTACGATGGATTACTTCATAGACACTGTGTTCAACTATCCGACTCTGGCCGAATGCTACAAAGCCGCCGCCTTTAACGGGTTGAACAAGCTGTCGAGGCTCAGTTCTTTTTGAATGAAAAGCAATCCGTGATACGAATCACGGATCAAGCTTCACCGATCATTGAGCGAATCACTTTTGAAGAGGTTAAAGTATGGGACGAACTATCGGCGTGCTGGCAGCCGAGCATATCGCTGTGGGGCTTGTGGAGAACCATCAACTGGCAGGCCCGGTGCGGGTCTTTCCCGAAAGGGGAGGCAACGCGGGCTGTCTGACAGAGATGCCTACGGAAGAGATCGTTCAGCATATCGCGGACCAGATCGCCGTATGCTGTCAGGATGAGCCGATCACAGCGGTAGGAGTGGGGTTTCCCGGCATCATCTGTGAAGGGAAGGTTGAAGACTCGCCCAACCTTCCGCAGACCAAGGGGCAGAATCTCGGTGCCGCGCTTGCGTCCGCAATCAACCGCGGAGAGGGTGCAGTGCAGGTTCTCGTACTCAATGACGCCGACGCGATGGCGGCAGGGATTGCGGCCACTCGCGGCCACCTCGATAAGCTTATTCGCGTATGGTTTCTTGGAAGCGGGATCGGATACGGCCATTACCCTACATCGCATAATGTGGGGGAAGGCGGCCACACTGTAGTAACGCTCGACAGCAAAGAGAATTTCTGCCGGTGCGGTGGGGTCGGGCATCTGGAAGGCATCATGGGCCATCGCGCCATGCGTTTGCGTTTCCTCGATCTTGAGCCGGAAGAAGTATTCGAGCACGCTAAAGAAGGCGATGCTCGCTGTGGCGGTTTTGTGGAACTCTGGCACAGGGCACTGGCAGCCGCAACCGCCACGAGTATCCATCTGGAGGGACCGGGCAAGTTCTATGTCTCAGGCCCGAACGCAAGGTTTACCGATGTGAAGCTGGTACAGATTTACCTGGGCGATATGGTCAAAATGAGCCCGCTTCAGGGCAGTACGGTCGAGGTTATTACCACAAGCGACGATATAGCAATAGTCGGAGCCGCAATCAGCGCCGGACAGTTGGTGTGAAAAAGTTTTGAGTTTTGAGTTTTTGAGTTTTGAGTTTCAGGTTTTGAGTTTCAGGCTTTGAGATTTCAGATCTCAAAACTCAAATTTCAGATGTTGCGGGTTGCTCGCATCAAGATTGATTTGATCCTCTTCCCCGATAACACAATTCGACTCAAATAAAACTCTACTTAGGGAGAAATTCCAGCCATGCCTGAATGGTTCAAGCTGCTCGGTATAGCAATCGTAGTTGTAGGGCTCGCACTCAAACTGCGGACTACGCTGGTCGTCGTATCAGCCGCGCTCGTGACGGGGTTGCTTGCCGGACTGCCTCTTTTTTCGAGCGAAGGCATATTTGCCGGATTGTCTTATCTGACAAAAGCAGGGCAGGAAGGCATCATAAATACGCTCGGGAGAGCATTCACTGAAAACCGTCTGATGACGCTCTTCATCATCACGCTGCCCGCGATAGGTCTTGCCGAGCGATACGGGCTACAGGAACAATCGGCTCGTCTCATACGCCGAATCCGCGTCGCCACGGTCGGTCGTCTGGCAATCGTTTATCAACTCTTCCGTGTGCTTCACGGGATTCTGGGCATACGCTTAAACGGCCATCCTTCTTTCGTGCGCCCTCTGATCTTTCCAATGTCTGTGGGCGCGGCCGAGGCGATGACGGGAGCCAAAACCGCTGACGATTTGCCCGAAGAAAAGATCGAGCTAATAAAGGCGGCGGATTCGGCCAGCGAAAATTACGGTAATTTCTATGGCCAGAACCTCTCGCCCGTACAGCCGGGCATACTGCTGGTCTTCGGCGTCCTGAAAGGACTTGGCTATGAGGTGAGCGTCTGGCGGTTAGTGCTCTTCGCAATCCCCATAACGACTATCTCGGTCATTTATGGAGCCCTACAATTCAAGCTCCTCGACCGCCATTACCAAAAGTCCGAGGCCGGAGAGCAGGCGGCGATCAATGAAAGCGCAGGGACATGATTATGCAGATTACGGCCCTATCTTTGACGACTGTCGCCGACTATATCTTCAGCCTGAACACGGTCTACGTTCTGACCGGGATAGTCCTGCTGATCTTCGCCGGAATGACGATTTCCGACCGTGGAAACCCGCGCAGGATCGGTACGGGCATCTTCTGGCTCACACTTGGGATCATTTTTATAGCAGGGCACCTGATGCCGAACTGGCTGACTGGAATCCTTGTTCTGGTGATGGTCGCAATTGACGGCGCGGGCCGCGTCCATCGCGGCAGCTATAACGAAGCGACAAAGACCGAGCAGGAGACCGAAGCGCGGCGGCTCGGAGACAGAATATTTCTTCCCGTGCTTGTGATACCGCTCGTGACTTTCGGATTTGCGGTGGTCTTTCGTCTGTTCGGGCTCGATGTAAATCGGGGCGCGCTTGTCGGGCTTGGATTCGGCGGCATCGCCGGGATGCTCTGGGGGAAAGGGCTCACCGGAGGAACCTGGACCACTATGATGAACGAAGGCCGCCGAATAAACGACTCGATGGGAGCCGTCAGCATTCTGCCCCAGTTGCTGGCCTCGCTTGGAGTCATATTCACGGCTGCAAAGATCGGAGATTTGATCGCCGGGGGGATTCACTGGATCATCCCGGAAGGCAGCCTCTTTCTGCTCGTGCTGGCCAACTGTCTGGGAATGGCGCTCTTCACCATAGTCATGGGAAATTCATTTGCCGCCTTCCCGGTAATCGCCACGGGCGTGCTGATACCTTTGATCGTAATTCCGTTCAACGTGGACCCGGCTATGGTTGCGATAATAACTCTGACGGCGGGGTCGAGCGGCACATTGATGACGCCTATGGCGGCGAACTTCAATATAGTTCCAACGGCGCTCCTGAATATGCGCGACCAGAACGGCGTGATTAAATTTCAGTTGCCATACGCGCTATTAATCTGGTCTACGCACGTGATCCTGATGTGGGTGATGATAAGGCTTAGATAGAATCAGCGGACGACTCAAGGTCGTTATGATATGCTGTCACTTATGATTTCGAGTCTGGGGAAAAGAGGATCAGACGCGCCCCGGCGATACGGGACCGGGCGCGCGGTCATATTTCTCGCACTCCTGATACTCGCGGCAACCAGTAGTTGCGCGCATCAGGATGGAGCGCCTCCCGAGGCCACAGAGGCTAATCAAAATGCCGCTCCTGCCCCGTCTCCATCGTCAAAACAGGAGGCCGGAAAATCGTCTGCCCTGAAGAAGACCGGGTTGACCTATGAAGACCGCAAGGCGTGGCGCGAAGTACTCAAATGGCCCGATGAGTGCGAACAGGCGTTTGATTACCCGGATAAGAGTTATGGAGGGCTTGAGTTTTATGAGCTTGCAGACAGGAAATATCTTGTCGAAGTGGTCTGCACGGGCGGCGCTTATCAGGGCTATCAACACTATTATTTTTATGATGAGACAAAGGATCAGCCCACGAGCGAGCTTCTCACTTTCGATATTTATGAATCTCAGGACGAGAAGTCTCTGACCCCAACCAGGAGCACCGAGGTCTGGGGCTTGCCGACCTTTGACGCAAAGACAAAAGAGCTTCGGGTGCTAAATAAATTTCGCGGGCCGGGCGACTGCGGAACGCTGGCCGTCTATGGTTTTGAAGCGGACAAGCCTGTGCTGAAAGAGCTGCGAGCCAAACCGAATTGCGATGGTCGAGGCGCTGAACATCCCGAGAAATGGAAAAAGATCGTACCCGGCAGCTAAACCGCCCCAAGTACAGGGTCATTCAGTTTTTGAATTGCGGACAACATGCATCAGGCGTTTTGCCAGGTTAAATTGAATACAAGGCGAATTGAAATAGACCGCGGATGACGCGGATGCAGCGGATTAACGCGGATTAAATCATATAGTGTCAGATCCGCGTAGATCCGCCCAATCCGCGTCATCCGCGGTCTATTCCCCTTTTCCTTTGCTACATTTTAGAAAGCTGAATGGCCCTGGCCTCAAACACCCTTCAGATTCCGTCGCATCCCCAAATTCTTGTAATCAACTTCGGTCGGGTGTATTTTACGTAACGGCCAAATCAGTATTCTCAAATTCTTAAAGGAGACAACACCGATCATGGATTTCAATCACACTACCTTCTTCAATGGGTATCGAGACATTTACGGCAAGCTCAATCAAACTCAGGTATCCGGCCTCGACAACCTGCTCGGATATATCGAGCAGGATAACGATGTAACCGACATCAGATGGGTGGCCTATATGCTTGCGACCATCAAGCACGAATGCGCGGATACTTATCAGCCTATAACCGAGCGCGGCCCGAAATCGTACTTCGACAAGTACAACGCCGGGACGAGCATAGGAAAGCGACTCGGCAATACCGCCAAAGGCGATGGGTATCTTTATCGCGGACGTGGTTATGTTCAGATCACGGGCAGGGCTAACTATCAAAAATTGAGCGCTGCCCTTGCCTTGAGCGAGGAGAACAACCTGCTTGATAGCCCGGACAACGCGCTCACTCCCGGTATCGCTTATCGCATCATTTCTTATGGAATGCGCAACGGCACATTCACGGGAAAGAAACTCAGCAACTACATCAACGACGCGGGCTGCGATTATACAAATGCTCGCCGTATCATTAATGGACTCGATCAGGCGGCAAAAATCAAAGGTTATGCCGTCAACTTCGAAAAGATATTAAAAGACAGTCTTACCTCTTGAAACCTCAATCGCCTCGGACAAATCGAGATAGGAAATTCCGATTCCTATCTCGATTTGTGTTTTGAGTCGCCTTGACGGATATATGTCTTCCCTTTTGTCTGCGCCGCGATTGCACTCCTACGGTTTGCAGAGTGTGGAACACCAATGGCAAACAAAAAGGTTCGGAGGGGTTTTATTATGGTTAACAGATTGAATGAGGACATGATAGGAAGGCTGGCGGCCCAATTCAATACACTGCCGGACATGCTGCGAGGGGCGACAGATATGTATGTGCCCGACGATGAGAATCCATCATTTTACAAAGGCTATGTCACGGGCGTCATGATTATCGCGGGCCTGTTGAACCAGCAAAAAGTTGAGATCAACTATGAAGCGCTTGTGGCGATTGCGGCAAAGGCGGCGCAGGTGCGCCAGGGTCTCCTGGATGAGGAGGCCAATACTGATTGGCTTGATAAGCTGGATGACTGGTTGCGCGTGAGCCAGGTCTCGGAATCAGGAAAATCGCACCACAATTGATTCATCCCTTGAATGGTCTGCGCTATCACTCTGAGATTTGCCCTTCAGCAACCGCCGATTGACCATAGACGAGCGCAAGAAGAGAGCATAAAGGCTCGTGAAAAGTAACAGGTTGAATCCTCTCTGTTGGTTAAACTCGGTCTAAAATGGTAGATTCTGAGTCAATCTAAGATCGTATTGGCGCGAAAAGATTAGAGCCACCCCTTGGGCAAACTTCGCTATTGGCTCAAGCGAACAATTGCAAGTGGAGGGTTACTCGGATGGAAGTTCTCATCGTCAATCAAACCGATGTTGTAAAGCTGTTGCCAATGAAGGAATGCATCACCCGGATGAGAGAGGCATTTGAGGCGTTGGGCAGGGGCGAGGCCCTCAACCCGCTTCGACATGTTATGGCATTACCGGACGAAAAAGGATGGCTTGGTCTCATGCCCGCGTACTCCGGCGACATCGACGCAATGGGATTGAAGGTCATATCAATATATCCATCCAATCAAGGCACCCGGTACGATTCTCATCAAGGAGCGGTCTTGTTATTCGAAGCCAAACACGGCAGCTTGCTTGCAATCATGGATGCCAGTTCGATCACGGCAATTCGAACGGCCGCTGTGAGCGCGGTTGCCACCGACGCGCTTGCCCGACCCGAAGCAGGCGACCTGGCAATACTTGGCTCAGGCGTCCAGGCCCACACTCATCTCGAAGCCATGTTGCTTACTCGGAATATAAGAAGGATCCGAGTGTGGAGTCGCAATCTTGAAAACGCCGAGAGTTTTTCCGTCCGCGAATCAAAACGATGGAACATCTTAATCGAGCCTGTGGCCACAGCCCGGGAAGCCGTAGCAGGAGCCGATATTATCTGTACAGTCACCTCCTCGCTTGAGCCCGTCCTGAGGGGGGACTGGTTGTCGCCCGGCGCTCATATCAACGCTGTCGGGTCGAGCGTCCCTTTTGCAAGGGAACTCGATACACCGGCCGTAGCTCGGGCCCGCCTCTTCGTAGACCGCTTGGAGTCTACGCTGAACGAGGCAGGCGATTTTCTGCTGGCTCAAAAAGAAGAAGCCGTCGCGCGCGCGCATATACAGGGCGAGATAGGCGATATCCTGTCAGGCAAGATCCAAGGCCGTCAATCCGACAAAGAAATAACACTTTTTAAATCTCTGGGGCTCGCAATAGAAGACCTCGCCTCGGCTCATCACATCTACCAGAAAGCCAGAGCGCAAAACGCAGGCGCTCAAATAGAATTTGGCGGCACCCGTCTGGAGTGATTCGTGATTCGTGATTCGTGATTTGCCGGACTTGAGATATTGCTTTAACAGTCAGGCTCAATCAAAGTCACGGATCACGAATCACGAATCACGAATCACGAATCACGGATCACTCATCATTTCCACACTTAGAGAGAGCAGTCAAGTTTTTCTTTGATTCTTCGAATTTGGTGGAAACTTTTCACTTGACAATTTTCGTATAATTTCGTATAAGTTCGGTGGATTTTCAGAGCCCCGTTTTTGGCAGGCACTAGGAGATGAGAGGTGCTAAAACAGATGACTCTTCAGCAAGCTATACAGGCAAAGCTCAGAATAAAACCCGGCCAGAGAGTTAGGACTTTCGGCGGATGGTGTCGTCACGACAGTGTATTGCTCGACGGGCAAGAGATAGGAAGAATTCAGACGAGACGAGGCAAATACCGAACCGAAGTTCTCACTATCACAGGCAATACTTGCATGATCGGATATGACATTGACTGGCTTATACAGCAAAAAGGGGAGAGATATGGTATTAACTCCGCGCCAGAAACAAATATATGATTATCTGTGCCGCTTTCAGGAAGCCAACGGCTTCGCGCCTACGATTGCCGAGATTCGAAAACATTTCGGATTGAGTTCCCCGTCGACGGTTCATCAATTGATGTCGGCTCTTGAGCGTGAAGGCATGATAAAGCGCATACCTCACGCGAGCCGGGGGATCGAAATCGTAAAACAGGCAGGCGAATCCGATGCCTGTGAAATACCCTTACTTGGCGTAGTGGCTGCCGGTAGGCCAATCGAAGCTATACTGAGCCAGGAAGTCGTCACTATCCCGCCCGACCTGTTGGGCCGCACTCGCACCTTCGCCCTGAGGGTGAAAGGCGATTCGATGATTGACGAGCACATAAGGGATGGTGATTTCGTCATAGTCGAATCGCGCGAGACCGCTGAAAACGGGCAAACAGTCGTTGCCCTGATTGACGGCAGCGACACGACGGTAAAGCGATTTTACCGCGAGACCAATCAAATTCGCCTTGAAGCGGCCAACCCCTTGTACCAGCCGATTATCATCAAGCCACCTGATCGCGTAAGCATCCAGGGCATAGTGATCGGCCTCATACGCAGATACAGTCATTGATCCGTATAGTTGATCGATGACATCCATATCCTCGCCCCCCGAGGTGCAGGTTAACCAAACTGCCGGGAAACCCGGCGGGCTACATTATGTCGGCAAAAAAGGAGAATATCGTTATGTCAGATGAAGTCAAATCAGTACCGGAAGGATTCCACACATTAACACCGGGGCTTGTAATCAGAGGAGCCGCCAAGGCCTTAGAGTTTTACAAAGAGGCGCTTGGAGCAGAAGTGATCGCCAGCATGACCACGCCTGACGGTCAGAAGATAGTGCACGCCGAGATAAAAATAGGAAACAGCATGCTATTTCTCAGCGACGAATTTCCTGAGATGGGCAACAACTCGCCTGAGAGCCTCAACGGCAGCCCCGTTTCGCTGAATCTGTATGTCGAAGATGCCGATGCCGCCTACGACAGAGCTATAAAGGCCGGGGCCACATCTGTAATGCCTGTGGCAGAGCAATTCTGGGGCGACAGATGGGGCATAGTCACCGATCCGTTTGGCCATCACTGGAGCTTTTCCACCCACGTCAAAGACCTGACGCACGAGGAAGTGATAGCGGCCTCGCACGAGTTCTTCGCCAAGATGGCCGAGAAGGGGCAATCTTCGGCTGGAGCGTAAAGTAGCGGGCTCATCTCAAGTGGTGAAAGAAGACACCCTCAGAGAAAGGAGGAAGCCATGAAAGTGCGGCTCCTGTTGTTTGCAATTGCGCTGATGCTCGTCTCGGCGTCGATGACTGCCGATGTTCGGGCGCAGAACGCTCAGGACAAGACGAAGAGCGAAATGTCCATGCCCATGGACGACGAGATGATGAAGAAATGGATGGAAGCGGCTACTCCCGGCGAGCATCACAAGTTTCTAAATCAATTCGTAGGCAAATGGGATACGGTGACTCGGGCATGGTTTGGAAAAGATTCAAAGCCCTCGTCCGAAGCAAAAGGGACGGCTGAGATCAAATGGGTCATGGAAGGGCGTTTTTTGTATGAAGAGTCTGCCGGACAGATGATGGGCATGAGCTTCAACAGCATGAATATCACAGGGTATGACAACTTCAAGAAAAAGTTCGTCGTCTTTCATATAGACAATATGGGCACGGCAATTGTGTCCGGCGAAGGATCACTCGATCAAACAGGGAAAGTGCTGACCTTTTACGGCAAGATGGACGAACCTACGACCGGCGAGCACGATAAACTGGTCAAGTTCGTCAACAGGATCATCAGCAAAGACAAGTCCGTCTTTGAAATCTATGATCTGGTAGGAACACCAGACGAGTATAAAGCCGCAGAAATCAGCTACACCCGGAAGTGATTGGCAAATCAGAGCAGCCCCCGCTGATTTTGTAGAAGCCATATCGTTTGAAAGCAGGTCTTAACAAGAGGCCGCCTACAGGCGCGAATGCGAGAAAGATATCTTGAATTGATTCGAGTTTCTCTATCGCTTCTTGCCGTTGGCGGCCTCTTGCGCTTTACCTACCAGGGCCATTAATTCTCGGATAGGCATGCCGAGATGGTAAAAAATCACTGATCAGGGCCATTTAATTCTCAAGAAGACTGCAACTTTCTTAATGAAACCTCTTAGCGAGCTTTGCGACTTTGCGTCTTTGAAACTACCTGTGGCTTCGCAAGTCGCAAAAACGCAAAGCTCGCTAAGATTGTCCTGAGAATTAAATGGCCCTGGCCCTGATCACTGATTGATTTATGAAAAAGCTTTGCTCGTTTGATTCGGTTGCGTGGCAAGAATATGATAGAAAAGACCATGACCGAACATCAAAGAGCATTCCTGAATGAAGTTCATTATGCCGTTGCAGGCACGCTAAACTCCGACGGCAGCATACAACAAACTGTCGTATGGTTTCTGCTCGACGGCGACGAAATCCGTTTCAGCATAGGGGCAAATAGCGTCAAAGCGCGCAATCTGCGCCGCAATCCCGCCATTACCATCACTGTAGAAGCCGGACCCCGGTATCTGACCTTGAGCGGGTCTGCGAATGTGGAACCGGCAGACCCCGAATTGCGCTCGCGGCTCGCAAAGAGGTATCTAGGCGAAGAGCGCGCCACCCTATGGCTTGCCGAAAATCCGAATAAGGATCGTGCAAGCGTGCGTGTGAGTATCCGCCGCGTCTATGGACAGGGCGTATAACAGTAACTCGTTATTTGGTGAGATGTTTAGAGCACAACCTGCTCACATCAGTTTCCCGTCAGTAACCATGGCACGGCGTCTGCTTTTAATCATAAAAGGATCAGAATGAATGGGGCTATCCGAGTGGATTCCCAGTTCAACCACGTAGAAGTGTACTGTTGTATAAGGATTCGATACATGAAGAGAGGAAATAATATGAACAAGCGCAGACTCCGAATCATAGCTGTGCCGCTTTTGTGTTGGCTCATCGCCATTTCGGCTTTACAGGGAATGGGCCGTAATCAGGATAAAGACAACGCCCATAACGAACATACAAAGCAAGAGGTCGCTCAATTGGCCGACAGGCTCCGCCAAAGCGTAGAGCGATTTGCTGGCTTCTTTGATCCGGCTTTAGCCAAAAGCCCTGTTGGAGGTACTTCTGAGGAGGCCAGTCTCAATGAGAGGGCCAGGAATTTGAAGCAGACGCTCAAAGACCTGAGCGAACAACTGAACATTGCTAAGAAGTATGAGGATGTTGATCCACAGGTAGCAGATGTGCTGGCGCAGGCCGAAACAATTGATGGGGCTTTTCGCAGTATCAGGTTGAGCGCCGAAGCTGACCACATCTGGGATGGTGTCCGCGCAGACCTCAATCGCCTGGCCGATATTTATCACTTTCGCCTGTTAAGCTGGGGGCCATCCTACTTTGAGGAAACAAGAGCCAGGGTTGATACCCTGATACACAATCTGGAAAAAAGCTCCGACAGATTTGAAAAAGTTTTCGATAAGGCGCTGGATAAATCCTCGATTGACGAGACAAAAACAGAGGGGTCTCTCGAAGACCTGATGGATGATATCGAAGATGAACTTGATCGGTTGCGAAGCGATTTCGACAAGACCAGGTTGTATCAGGACACGCGCCCGCGCGTTGTGCGAATTCTTGCGCTGGCCGAGCGACTTAATCAGTTGATCAAGAGTATTGAATTGAATCCCGGGGCCGAGATCGAGTGGAAGACTTTTTATACGAGCCTGAACCAGTTGACTGAGATTTATTATCTTCGCCCCCTGACTGCTTAATGGGTTCAGCTATAAACGGGCAAATGTAAAAGCCTGAGACAAACAAGAGTGTGTCTCAGGCTTTTACCGATAGCGATGATTCACATCAGCGTTGCGTGGCGTGGTTGGAAGGATTGGCGCTATGAACTTTATTGAAGATAATCTGGTGGAGGGTTAACAGCATCATCACTACCGTGGCTGCTACACGAAACTGGGGGGATTCGATTGTTTTCATAAGAGCATAATTAAAGTCCAACTGAGCGAGCACGAAGAATGCCGCAAGCGCGCTTGCGCCACCCAGAAAGTATCTCAACCAGGTTCCGAGTAATATTGATTTCATCATTGAGAAGAGAGATGCCTGATTTGCAATGGCATCATAAGCGCAAGACAGCGCCGTAAGAAGAACGAAATATATGGAGGTATAGATTCCCATCGCCAGGACCATCTCCAATGAAGAAATATCTATGGTGCTGAATCCAAAGGAAGGAATTAATGCCTTCGTAGCATACCCGGCGGTGTTTGCAGCCGACACGCAGGCCGCTACGTTATAGAGGTATTTGCTCCATCCGCCTGACTCTTTCTGATAATGACTGGCTCGATGCGCCGCTGCGGCGATAACAGCGGCAACCGGCCCAAAGATGGCGGCGCTGGACAGGACGGCCACTTCGCCAAGCATGCTCCGCGTCCTGTCTCCCAACAACCGTGTGGCCTTCAAGGACGAGAGCAGCAGCACGAGAACAACCATCGGCATCCACGACTGTCCGGCGTAGAAAGCCTGGAAGATCGCAGCAGCGCTGAGGTCAACCACAGCGTTGAGCGTCAGGACAAGAGTCAACAGCATTAATAGCATCGAGGAGTTCCGGTTTGAGTTCTCATACTTCACAGGTCACCATCCTTATAAAAAACTTTGATGTTTTCCTTCCACGCTTGCTTAGTCAATACGCGTGCCAACTCAATCGAAGCCTTCAAATACAGGCTAAATAAGCCGGCAGCTTTCCAAAAATTCTCAGATTCTGATTGTCGCGGTATTCTCTTATTATTGAATTTAATCGGGTTTATTGACATTGAGGCGGCGACTTGATTGACGCCTTAACCAACCGGACATTTTGAAATCCTGGGACTCTTTTGACAGCAGATCGCGCTCGATCAATCAAAATGACTAAAGAAGGTCTGCGGATTTCGGTTGTTTTGGATTTCGTATATCATTGCTGCTGACATTTGAGGAGGGACATACACGGTGAAGGTGAGCTATCTTAGAACCCTGACTCTGTGAGCTTTGCAATAGAGACGGCGCGTCACTCTCGAAAAGAATTTCAATCGTTTGCCGCATATTTCGCACTGACCCGCCGCGCGGCGGTACGCTCTCAATTCATTGCCCGCAAGAATAGTTCTTTCCAATCTGTCGGTCGCGGCGCGTTCTTCGGCAAGCCATTCGGCCTCCTGTTTCAATTGCAGGGCATGCTCTTCACGAGCCTTCAGCTCCGCGTACTCTTCCTGAGTCAGTATCACCTTTGACCATAGTTGCAGGTCTCGACTCGCAAGCGCAAGCCACTGTCCTCTCGGGGAAAATGCTACCTGATTCCAGCTTATCTCTCTGTACCAGAGCGTCTTTACGACTCGCCCGGTAGACATCCGCCACAGTCTGACGGTCTGCCCAAGACTGCCGGCGGCAAGCAGTTCCCCGTCGGGGCTGAAGGCCACGGAGGTCACATCATTGCAGTGGCCTGTGAGCGTGCGCACATCCCGTCCCGTATCGGTTTCCCACACCTTTACTATCTTGTCGTCCCCGCCCGAGGCAAGCCATCGCCCGTCGGGGCTGAAGGCTACCGAAGAGACGCCTCTCGAGTGACCTTCGAGTGTGCGAATCTCTCGCCCGGTCTCTACATCCCAAAGCTTCACCGTTTTATCCATGCTGCCGGAGGCGAGCAGACGACCATCGGGGCTGAAGGCGGCCGATGTGACCTGATTCTGATGCCCGGTCATAGATTGAACTTCGCGCCCAGTTACCGCACCCCACAACTTCAGGGTCTGGTCGTGACTTGCGCTCGCGAGCCATCGCCCGTCAGGGCTGAAAGTAACCGCCCTGACTTCCCCGTCGTGACCGTTTAGGGTCTTGATCTCCTGACCCGTGGCCATCTCCCAGAGCTTTATTGACCGATCTCGACTGCCGGAGGCCAGCCACAAACTATTAGGGGAGAAGGCCACTGAATTCACGCTTGAACTGTGCCCCTTCAGCGATTGCAGACGTCGCCCTGTGTCGGCCTCCCAGACCTTTATCCCTTCACTCAAAAAGCCCGAGGCCACAAGTCTTCCGTCAGGGCTGAAGGCTATGCACCGCGCATAATCGCGCGTGTCGATTTCGTAATGTTTGTAAAAGAGATCATAAATACCTCGCAACTCGATCTGCAATTGAGCCAGAGTATCGAGGAATCGCAAACCTGCCTGATAAGAACCGGCTGCTTCCACCTGTTCTTCGATGCTGCGAAAGATGCTTGAAACCCGCTGGCGTTTGTCGGGCCTGGCTATGATGTAACCCTTCAAAATTTCGGCATCCTGTCTCACCTGAACGAGCTTTTCCTGAACGGGTTCGAGCAACTTCTCAAGCAAGACCTGTACGTGATCTCGCACAGAGTCAAACACGTCATCTTTTCTGGCGCGTTCGTAGTAGCGCGGGTCGCCTTTGATTGCGGCTTCCAGGCTGATTGCCACGCTCTCGCCATCCCCGAGCATCGCGGCCATTGCGGCCATCTGATAGTGGGCTTCGTAAAGGTCCGGGTTGAGCTTGACCGCCTCGGCAAGGTGATCGAAGCCCTCCTTGAAATTCTGTTGAGTGGCGCAGACCATCCCGGCGAAGTAAAAGGATTCGGCAGACTGGCGGCGATCACTTGGGCGAGAATACTTGGCGGCTTTTCGGAAATACTCTAGCGCTTTTGGCAAATCAATCAGGTGATAAAAACATATGCTTGCAATCGAGCGATGTACCGCAAAGTCTGGATAGTTTCGCTTCTCGGCCTGAATGAAGTCGTCGAGCGCCTCTTCGTACCAGCCGTTGGCATAGGCGCGTTCGGCGCGGCTTCGATAGGCGCGAGCCTCCCTTTCGAATTCGGCCAGCCTTATCTCGTGCAGGATGGTGTTGAGCGTTTCCTGGTGCATCTCAAGTTTCCAGATGATGTCGCCCAGCAGCAGGTTGAAATCGGCGTTAAGTTGATCTATTCCACCGCCAAGTTGTTCGAAGCCAAATTCTATGCTGTATTGCAGATCGTCAAGCGCGTGGCTGATCCCGGCCCCAAGCGCCCCAAGCCCCGATTCCTTGGCCAGATTGTAATCGCTCTCAGACAATCCGAGTTGCATGGAGCCCGTGGCCGATAGCTGAAGATGGTCGCCGCTTTGAATCGGGAGCGCTCTTTCGAAGTATTCGATCAGATTACGGTTGCTGAGATAGTCTCCCCAGGTCTGACGGCCCAGATATACTTCACAAAGGCCCACAGGAAGGTCTCCTTTCCACACATTGCGCGCATTTACGATGGCTCAACAACTTTCAAAACTATAGCTGTGATTATTGCCGAAAGCGAGCCCTTGTTAACATTGCGCGCAATAAAGCCAATTAAAATCAAAGCCACACAGACTTCCAAAATCTAGAATAGGATAATAGAAATAGACCACGGATGACACGGATCGGGCGGATCGACGCGGATTAGATCATAATAAGTCAGATCCGCGAAAATCCGCCCGATCCGCGTCCGTCCCGGTCTATTCCCATCCGCCTTTAATTCAAGATAACCTTCAACAAGGCCATTGCCTAATGCCCGAAACTCAAAAACTGAATGGCCCGGGATTTGAACGCCCCGAATTACCGGAGTAGTATCAGCCCTGTCTTTGCAAAATATTCACACCTGAAAAATAGGAGGATTGAGAATGAGCAGGTCGGATAGCAAGAACTCACAAATCGAGTTCTCCCCCGCTGAGATGGGAGTGCTTGCGCACCTCTACCGTGGAGAGATGTACCGGAGTAAAATCTGGCGCACACGGCTCGACACGACGACAAACTGGGCCGTAGCTACGACGGGCATAGCTTTATCGGTCACCTTCAGTAATCCGCAAAACTCTCCGTTGCCACTGATACTGATAGAGCTACTGGTGCTGGTCTTCCTGATAATCGAAGGGCGTCGGTACCGCTATTTCGACATCTGGCGCACGCGGGTCAGATTGCTTGAAGTGGGATTCTATGTTCCTATGCTCAGAGGCAAAGGCATCACAACAGACGATGGGTGGAACGACACGCTTGCGCGCGATCTGGCGCATCTGCATTTTCACATCGGTTATCTTGAGGCAACGGGAAGGCGACTCAGGCGAAACTACGCCTGGATTTTTGCGGTACTCGGAATAAGTTACATCGCAAAGATCATCATCCATCCGCTTCCCTTGCAGAGCAGCGGCGAGTTACTGACGCGCGCGGCAGTCGGGCCGGTCCCCGGTTTTGTAGTGTTGCTGATAGGCGCGCTATTTAATGCCGGTCTTACCTTCGTGGCGCTTTACACTCTCAAGCGACAGAACGCGGCGGGGCGGGTACGCGGCCCTGAAGGCTACGACGACCCTATGCGCAGGTTGACCCGACAACGAGAAGGGCTTGATTGAGCCTTTTAGCAACAGGCTTCTCAATAAACCTGTCTGAATCGATTGCGTGCCCGCAAGCGATCAGCACCCGTATCCGCCCCCTATATAGACGCTTCGCCATCGCCCTTTTTGCTTTTTGTAGATAGTGAAGTCGGCGCTTTCGAAATAGACGGTCACGGTGATGATTTCAGCTACGCCGTCGCGGTCGAGGTCAACCACGTCAACCAGACGGCGGTCCTGCTGGTCCCTCTCCTTCGCGCTCCGTCTGTACCAGACCATCGCCGTCTTGAAGCCTTTTCCGACCGGCTCGGCTACGATGAAAAGCGAGTATTGTATGGCGCTATCTCTTATGACATAGCTGCCGATCATCTCGGCTTTTCCGTTGCCGTCAAGGTCAGACCCCGTAAGGTTGATAGTCTTGATCTCTTTTATCAACGCAGCGGGAACCTTCTTTTGACGGTAAGCCTGTTCGGCCAGCTTCAAGACAGCGGCGCGCTCGTCAATCGTAGGCATTCGCCGGGAGCGCCGTCTGCGCCCGATCGCAGCCGAGTCCGTAGCCAGCGCCCGCACTTCGCCGCCTATCTTGGCTGCGGTCTCAACTTCAACGATGCTTGCAAGCGAGGCACACGCGATCTCTTTTCGCTGTTTGACGGTAGCCGTTCCCACTTCGGCCCCGCCCGAAAGCAGCCGGTATTTCCTGCCCGTTTTGAAATAAGAGGCGGCAAACTGAGCCGATGCCGGGTCACGATCCCCGCGCAGGTCGGTCCCCGGGGGCGGCTGGATGTAGCGCCCCCTATCCACAATGACAATCGGGGCTATGAAGAAGGATTTCTCGTCAAGCGAGTTTACGGCAAAAAGTACAACCCGTGAACTTGCATCGCGCCGCAATCCCGATTGCGACCGGGTGTTGATCGGCCACACGAGCAATAGCACGAACGCCGCGCAAAGCGAAATCATACGTTGGGTGAGGTGATTCATAATTAAAACCAGTTTCGTGGAACTCTTGCCCGCATCACTTGTGGGATGTCCTGTCCGGGCGCAAAGGGGATAGACTTGAAATACTATTTTTGCCTCTGCCTTGTCAACCGCAAGCAACGAGGCGTGATTCGTAATTCGTGATTCGTGATTCGTGATTCGTGAGACATGCAGGTTACTCTAAACCTGCACCTTACCTGAAAGTCACGAATCAGGTAACACTCTTCGCGCATCACGCATCAATTCATACATTTCAAGAAACCTTCGATTTGGCGTGGTACCCGTTTCATCATCAGACAATTCGGGCCGAATGCGGTTGACAAAATACATGTCGATTTCGCCTTTGTTTTTTGCTGGAATCTTGCCGCGATATTCGCAATCAAAGAAGTCTTTTACTATCTCGTAAGTGGCCCACGAAATATTTATCCGGTCGGGTGCGCCGGATGATTCCAGACGGCTCGCGGTATTGACCGTGTCTCCCCAGACATCATATGCAAACTTTTCCTGCCCGATCACACCAGCCACCAACCGACCCGTATGTATCCCGAGACGCAATTGCCAGTACCTGCCGCTTTCGGCCATCTTCTTCTTCTTTAATTCATCCATAAACTCTTCGATCTTAAGCGCCACGAGCACAGCATCAATTGCGTGCGTCCGATTGGGCCGGGGTATGCCGCCCACGGCCATGTATGCATCGCCTATCGTCTTGATCTTTTCAAGGTTATGCTTTCTGGCAATCCGGTCGAAATTTCGAAAGCAGGTATCAAGCTCTCCGATCAATTCCTGCGGAGTCAGGGATTCGGCTATTTTGGTAAAGCCGACGAAATCCGAAAACAGCACAGTCGCGCTGTCGTATTGTTGAGGTCTGACCCGATCATTTTTCTGTAGCTCTCTGGCGATGCTCTCAGGCAATACATTCAGCAGCAGCCGGTCAGACTTTCTGCGCTCCTGATTCAGGTTACGCATCAGTATGACTACAAGAATTCCGGTAAAAAGCTCTACAAACAGGTAATTTGCCGAAACATCATACCACCTCTCTTCCGGTGTTAAATGCAGCATTACGAGCGACGGGCGAAATCGCTCTATCAAGAGCAGCGCGATGGTCGCAGAGATAAAGACGGCAAAGGCAATCGATCTGGTTCGCGCATTCGTTGACAAAATGACCGCTATCACGAGCGCAGGGATAAAGTAGTAATGCGCTCCGCCCATGGTGGCCCCGTTTGAGAGCGCATTGACAAACAGGAAGACAAGGATGAGCAGGACAAAAGGCCAGTAGAGGAAATGGTACACGCCCCGAAAGCGAGAGAAATAGTAAAAGATCAAAAACAATATTCCCGTGCCGGTTTGCAGAAGCAGAAGAAAATTGTGGGTTTGAGATGCAGGCAGATAGACAGCGCCGAAAATATTCGTGACTCCGTTGAGCAGGCTTATCGTGTTGAACAGACGATGCTCAAGCGTATAGTCACGATAGTTCCCGAAGAGGGCTTCAAAGATTCTATTAAAAAAATGTCGCACCGGGCAGTTACTCCAATCTGGCTTGAATAAAGCTCACATCTTTTTCGGCGTCACCTGGGCGATTCGATCATCCTCCGCTTCATCGGTCGCGAGAAGTTCCTCGCCCGTCTCTTCGCTAACCTGTTCGGCCAGCACAGAATCTGCGGCATCGGCAAGCCTCTCTTCGAGGATTTCGTTTGGCGCCTCTTCGGCGCTTATCGCTCCGTTGTGATAGAAATGCGACCCTCTGTATATCTCTCGCAGGAATTTCATGAACACTTTTGCCACGGCTATCGTGGGAACGGCCAGAACTATTCCAAGAAGCCCAAAAAGTTTACCACCGATCAAAATCCCAAGAAGCACGGCCATCGGATGCAGGCTCAGGCGCGTGCCAAGTATGCGAGGAGTCAGGATGTATCCTTCTATACTCTGAACTATTGCAAAGACGCCGACGATTCCGCCCACACGCCAGAGCCCGCCGCCTTCGCTCAGGGTGAATGCCGATGCCATAAGCAGACCGAGCAGAGTTCCTACGTAGGGAATTGTGTTTAGGAACCCCGCCAACAGCGCAATGCCCGGGCCTGCCGGGACGCCAAGCGCGGCAAAGCCCAGAGCGTAAAGCACGCCCATCACCACGGCGATCAACAACTGACCGCGAACATAGGCTTCGAGTATACGGCCCACCTCATCAAACAGGCGGCTAAAGGTATCGCGAAAACGCGGCGGGATAATATCCTCAATCGAATCGCGCCACTTTGTAAAATCTACCAGTATGTAATAGACAAAGAACGGCACAAGCAGCAGGTCTAGCGAGGCCGCAGCGGTCGAGAAAAAGCCGGTCATTCCGCCCGCAAGAACCTCACCTGAGCCAAGCGCCTGGGCCGGGTCATTGAAGAATGCTTCAACGGGCTTGCCCGCGATGCGGTCGAGCATCGGTGAGATGCGCCGCAGCGCAGAGCGGACTCTCCGCGCATTATCAGGCGTCAGGTAGGAGAGAAGTTTTTGCCCCGCTTCGATGGTCTCGGTCCAGAGATTCGGGATTATAAACATAAGGATGGCAACGCCGATAAGCAGGACGCTCAACATTGCGGTCAATGTTGCCACAGGGCGCGACATCCCGCGCTTTACTCCTCTGTTGACGAGCGGATTCAGCAAATAGGCGAGCGCAAACGATGCAAGAACGGGCACTAGCGCCACGCTACCGACTACGTATATGAAGTCGAGCGTCAGGATTGCGAGGATAACAGCGGGAACATAGCGAGCCCACCAGAACGGCGACCTTCGTTCCGGCGGTTGAGGGGAAAATAATGGAGCCGTTCTACCTTTTGGTCTTGGCATATGGTCATTTCTGAGTCAGATGCGTGTGGAGTGATGCGTGATTCGTGATTCGTGAGACATACAAATTATCGAAACCCTGCGGACCGCCTGAAAGTCACGCATCACGGATCACGAATCATGCATCACTCTTCACTTAGATCACTCATGCTTGAGCGGGCGTTCCATCAACTCGTTTGCTGCTTCGAAGGCGGGCTTGTCTTCATAGAGCAAAGCGTAAATGCTTGACGTGATCGGCATATCTACCTTCAGTCTGCTACCCAGTTCATAGATTGCGCGCGTCGTCTTCACCCCTTCGGCGACTTCACGCATCTCTGAGAGAATATCGGCGAGCCTGCGACCCCGCCCCAGTTCAAATCCGACGTGGCGGTTGCGCGAGAGTTCGCCCGTACAGGTGAGGACCAGGTCTCCTAAACCGGCGAGCCCTGCCATCGTCTCGACCCGCGCGCCTTTGGCCAGGGCCAGTCGCGTCATCTCGGCAAGCCCGCGAGTGATTATAGCCGCAACCGAGTTTGTGCCGAACCCCAGTCCGCGCACGACGCCCGAGGCAATGGCTACAACATTCTTCACTGCCCCGCCCATCTCCACCCCTACCACGTCGTCGTTTGTGTATACGCGGAAGAGATTGGAACTGAGGTCGCGTTGCAGCGATTCACTCAAAGCGGGATTGCTGCTTGCCGCGACTATCGCCGTCGGGTCTCCCTGCGCCACTTCGCGGGCAAAGCTCGGCCCGGAGAGGATGACGGGTTCGGGCGCAGCCTTTCCTTCGAATGCGTCGGCGATGACTTCCGACATCCGCATGAGTGTGCCGTTTTCAACTCCCTTTGCCGCGCTCACAATTATTGTCTCAGGGGCGAGGTGGTCACTGATTCGCCCGACCATCTCGCGCATGGCATGTGACGGAATCACGATCAACGCGACGGCGGCCCCCTCAAGCGCCTCTTCGAGCGAGGTGGTTGCGCTGATGTTTTCCGGGAGTTCGAAATCCGAAAGATAGAACGGGTTCCTATGCGAGATTTCAATTCCCCGCGCGATATCAGGTTCACGCGCCCAGAGGCGGACTTCGTGCCGGTTACGGCTTGCCGCCATTGCCAGCGCCGTGCCCCAGCTTCCCGCGCCGATGACGGCCACTCGCTTCGAACCGTGTGAAGCCCGTCGATCATTCATCGTCCTGTTTCCCCGCTCACCGCCCTGTTGCTCGACTCCGTCTGTTTGGCAGAACCCGATCCAAAGCCAAACCTGCTTTCCTTTCCGTGAATCAGACGATTGATATTCTCGTGATGTTTGGCTATGACGAGCGCGCCACAAATCAGCGTGATGATAAAGCGATTCCAGACATCAGGGCCAGGTTGTATCAATCCATAAAAAATCCATGTCCACAGTGGCAGCGTGGCCGCTGCGGCTATAGAGCCAAGCGATACGTAACGGGTTAGGAAAACAACGATGGCCCAGATTGCGAGCGCGCCGAGCACGGAATAAGGCGCAACGGCGAGAAAGACGCCTAGCCCTGTTGCTACGCCTTTGCCGCCGCGAAATCGGAGAAAGAGGGGAAAGATATGGCCGATCATCACGGCAACGCCGGTAGCGCCTATCCACAGATAATCATCCGGGGCCACCTGTTTCATCAACAAGACGACCAGCAGCCCCTTTGCCAGATCGAGCAGGAGAGTAAGCAGCCCGGCCGCCTTTCCTGCGCGACGGGTCACATTGGTCGCGCCGGTCCCACCCGATCCAACCCGCCGGACATCTTCGCCGCTCGTGAATACGAATTTTACAAGCAAATAACCAAACGGTATCGAGCCTGCCAGGTATGCGATTAATACTAGGGTGAGCCTGATGGCCATCGCTCGACCTCTCCGCCGATGTGGTGAAAATAAAGATCGCCTTGCGAGCCGAAGCAATATATCAGAGGCGTGTTAGCGATACAATGAGAGCAGTAGGCAGTTGAGGAGGGCCGGTTATTTGTCCAAAGGCCACTGCATAATTGGGAGAGTAGAAATAGACCACGGATGACGCGGATGCAGGCGGATTTACGCGGATCTGATCACAGTTTCAAAATAACTGCCTACTGCCTACTGCTTACTGCCTACTGGAAAGCTGGACGGGAGTATTGGGCTGCTGGCGGCAAGGGTCTTTTGCCGCCGCAGCGCCTTTGCTTGCGGTACGGGCGCTCTCAGGCAGGGTCCGCTGGTCGAGTTTTACAAGTCCGCATTCGATCTCGACGATACGCCTCTGCAACATATCGACTTCCAGGCGCAGCCGTTCTGTTTCGGGGTCGCGGTTATCCGACGACAGGGACGATGACGAACGCCTGGCATCTATCATTTGCTGGCGAAGTTGATTTATGCTCGATTCTATCGAGTATATCCGTTGCTCGACAGAGTTGATGCGCCGGTCAAGGCTCGATATATCCTGCGCGGCCAGTGAATCAGCCGCCACAGCCGGTTTATCGCGGCGCTCAATTGCTATGATGCCGATTATTATACAGATCACAAGAACCAGTATTCGGCGCGATACTCTAAACATTTTTCTACCTCCTGCCATACAATTACACCCACATCAGGGAATCAGTAAGATCAAAAGCGTCAGCACAACGGCTACGATGAGAGCCCGCCGATGGATACGACGGGCCTGCAATCTGAGCCGCGCAAGTAATTTCTCATCTTCAACAGGCTCTTCGCCCGCGTCCATATTGCGCGTCCCACGCGCCGCCATTGCGATTCAGGTCTTTTCCCGCGCCTGAAAGAGCCCAAGTCCGGCCATCCACAAGGGGAAGAAAACAAGCAGGCGCACAAACACCGGCGCGTGATAGGCCACAAGCGCGAATGCCAGCCCGGCCCCGACCATCAGAGACACTATGCCGAGTACGCGCCGCTTTATTCGTTCCCGTGGCCCGATGTTGATCGCCTGCCTGATTTCTATCGAATCAGCCGTCCCGCTTTCTGCTTTCATACCTTTTATCTTCTTCCCTCGTTCTGGCGCTCGACCATCCACGCGGGGTAGAGCTTTTCAGGCGCTGTCGTCGCAGAAATTCGCGCCACTTCCTCATCGGTCAATTCCACATCCACAGCCTTCAGGTTGTCTTCGAGTTGAGACATCTTGCTCGCGCCGATGATGACCGATGTCACTCCCTCCTGAGCGAGCAGCCACGCAAGCGCAACCTGAGCCACGGATGCGTCCTTCACTTTCGCTATCTGATCGAGCGCCTCTACTGCATCATAGCCGCGCTCGCGGTCAATCGGCGGAAAATCGAAATCAACCCTGCGCGAGCCTTCCGGCGGCTCACTGTCGCGGCGGTATTTGCCCGAAAGAAAGCCCCCGGCAAGCGGCGACCACGGCAGCACTCCAAGCCCCTCCTCTACGCAAAGCGGGAGAAGCTCGTGCTCGAGGTCACGACCCACCAGCGAATAGTATGCCTGCAAAGAGACGAACCCGCTCCAATCGTGCGCACCCGCCAGACCAAGCCCCTTCGCCAGATGGCGCGCCGTCCAGTTAGAGCATCCCAGATAGCGCACCTTGCCCGCCCGCACAAGATCATCAAGCGCGCGTAAGGTCTCTTCTACAGGCGTAACCACATCCCAGCCGTGCACCTGATAAAGATCAATGTAATCCATGTCAAGCCGTTTCAGACTCGCCTCGCACGCTTCGAAAATATGCTTACGCGAAAGACCGACGTTGTTAAAGTCGCCCGTACCTTTCCACGCGGCTTCGCTCATAGGCGAGCGGACCTTGGTCGCGATGACTACCGATTCCCTCGTCGCGCCAATATCCTTTACGGCCTGCCCGAGTATCTTCTCCGACTCGCCGAACGAATACATATCCGCCGTGTCAAAGAAATTTATCCCCGCATCGCGAGCGCGGGCTACCATGCGGGTAGAGTCTTCTTGCCCCAGCGTGCCTATGTTGTAAAAGTTCGAGCCAAAGGTCATGGTGCCGAGGCATAGTTCAGAAACTTTCAGGCCGGTATTTCCAAGACGATTGTATTTCATTTAGTTTCTCCGTTGATCATCGTTCGAACCGATGATGAAGATATCTGTCAAGCGTTCACGTTTAAGGGTTATTTTTAGAGAGCGTGGCAATGGTCTGTCCGGCGGTGACTCGCTGGCCTACGCGAGCGTTTAGCACTCGCAATACTCCCGAAGAGGGCACGCGCACCTCGATGATTTTTTCCTGAGCCGGGGGAGGTTGATTTGCGGGGCTTCCCTCACGAGTCGTCAGTACCCGCTGCGCGCTCTGAGCGCGTTCTCGAACTCGTTGCAGACGCTCCTGCGCCTGCTGGTACTGAGCGTTTGCCGCATCAAGCTGCGACTGAGGCGCGGCCCCCGTAGCCACAAGCGATTGCACTCGCTGGACTTCGACCGCTGCCCGCGCGCTGTCGGATTCGGCATCGGCTATCTCTTTTTGCGCAGCGGCAAGAGCCGAGCGGGCGCTCGCTTCCGCGCCCGCCTGGCCTTGCCCGGTATTATCGGTCACTTCTTTGACCGCGATTTCAAGGATTGCCGCGCCTTCGTTTACGGGCAATCCCTCACCTACAAGAATTCGCCTCACCTCACCCGTAACGGGCGATTTGACTGCCATCAAATCGGCGGGCTGATCGCTCTCATTCGATGACCGGCAGGCTGATGTCGCAATCAATAAACAGAAGATCAGCAAAGCGCAGACCCCCATCAACAGATAAGGAATTTCCGGCGATTTAATCATATTGAAAGGCTTCATTCCCAACTACTCATATGAAATTTGAGATTCCTGGATTTCAAAACCCAAAAATAAGTATAACCGGCAAAACGGGCTTCGCATATATCGAGGAGATCAAGTAAGGATCAGGACGGCTGGAAAATCACAAAGTCACAGAGCTTAATCGAAACTCTGTGACTTTGTGGCAGGGCTTATTCTTTTCACTCGCACATATCTGAAATTTCAAATTTCTCAAATCTCAGATCGTTACCAGCGCCAGGAAACCCTGTAATACCGGGCCAGGGTATCGAGGTCTCTGCGCAATGAGCGCCAGTCATTTTCGGCTCGGCTCGAAAGCCGGGCGCGGCGCATAAAGCTATCAATAGCCTTTCCGCGTCTAAGCACTTCTTCGGCATCGCCGGTTGTTGACCGACCATCATTGAAGTGGTTCTTGAGATCGTTGGTCGCTTGTTCGAAATCTTTGACAAACTGGTTTATGTTGTCCTCTCGTCTTGAACCGTTGATACGACTGCGGTCGAGCGAGGAGTCCACGCTTGAGCGAAAACGGTCAGCCTCGTTCTCTATGCGGCTTATCAAAGACCTTAACTGCCCTTCGCTTACATAATAAGCGCGCCGACTTGAACCATTCGACCGATCATTGTCGCGATACGAACCATTGTCATCTCGATTGCGGCGATTATATCGCTCATCCCAGTTCCACGAAATCCTGTAGAGCCTCGCCAGACTATCGAGGTTCCTCCGCAAGTAAGCCCAATCGCTTTCGGCCCGCCCCGCAAGCCTGTGACGACGCATAAAACTATCAATGACCGCCCCGCGTCTGAGGACCTCTTCCGCATCGTCGTTGACGGCTCGATTGTCATTATAGCGATCCTTGAGACGATTGGTTGCCTGTTCGAAATCTTTGACAAACTGGTTTATGTTGTCTTCCTCTCTCGTGCCGTCGATAGGGCTGCGGTCGAGCGCCGCATCCAGGCTTGAGCGAAAACGATCAGCGCCGGTCTCGATTCTTGAGACAAGGCTTCTGAACTGTCTTTCATTAGGGCGGTAGCCTCGCTGTGCTGCCTGAGCGGCCACGCCCATCCCCATGAGCGAAATCACCGTTAGGATTACTGCCACAAATCTTATTCTATTCATCGGTTTTCTCCTTGTTTGATTCGGCGGTTGGTTAAGGGGAGAGCCGCCGCACCTCGTTGCAAGCAGGTTTATTTTTCCTCCTGGTTTTTCATATAAGTAAGCATGCTCACTTGATAGAGCGTCGTAACCTACCCATACTTATCATCCGTAAGGTTTGAAAGCAACAGCCCCCAATCGCGTTGCCCGCATTTGTCGAAATGACGACGGGGTTTTTGAGCGAAATGTCAAACCTTGTTTGATATTAGCGCGCTTTGACATAGACTATGGCTATCCCAGGATCAATAAACAGGAGGTGATTCGGCAATGCATGAATGGATAAAGGACCGCGAGACGCGACTGCGAGAGTTTTTCGATCTCGGCGCGGACGTCAAACTCTTTCCGCCCGAGGCATTGCCGCCTGATATTTCACCCACGCAGGCCGAACATTTGAAACGTTTCAATATCGAGTGGCATATCATTCCTTCGGCCGATGCCTTACCCTTTGACGATGACTATAGGAAGCGGCTCTATCCGATGTGCTCGCGGAGTTTCGAGCGAGGAGGGCATCATACGACAAGCTGCCGCGAGGCCCTGATCAACGGGCACGCACGCCATCAGGGGCGCATCATCGGCGTAGAGACCACACTGAAGCCGCGCTATCTGCCGGGCAACCGGCAATACTATGGAACCCTATATGGTTTCGACGCTACGGCTGACCCCTTTGCGCCTTATTTCGGACGTGGAGGCCATGTTACAGGCACGCGGTACGCGCACAACTACGCATCGTTGCGCGAGTTTGGAGCTATCGTAAATGAAGACTGGCGGGCGCACGGGCTTATGCCAAAAGGGTATCGGCTGACGGCCTGCCCTCCGGCGGTATTCAATCTTGTGGGCAATGTCTTTCACCGGGAATGGAGCGAGACAGAATCGCTTGAACTCGGTTTTTATCGCGACGCGCACGGCAACGCAATCTGTTACTCCGTAGGCTGTAACGAACCGGGCGATTTTTCATATATTCACGAGATCGAAACCACTTCGGATTGGACGTTGCTCGGCTTTCGCATGGCGTTAGTGTCCGAACAGTAGGCAGTAGGCAGTAGGCAGTAGGCAGTTTGTTGTGCCGGAGGCGCATACCAACTATTCATATCCATTTCCTGGCTAGCTGTTTTCGACTTTGGTGCTTTGGTCTTGATCATAAGTCCACTGCCTACTGCCTACTGCCTACTTCTTACTATCTGTATCGGTGCGAACCGTGACGTTGTTGATCTGCAATGTAGAGCCGGTCGCGCGATAAAATTCGGCTATGGCCTTGTTCAAATCCGTCTGGGCCTGAAGCTCTCTTCCGCGAGCGGCTATCAATTCGGTCTGCCGTTGAAGAACGAGAAACACGGTAGAAAGCCCGGCCTGAAATCTACGCTGCTCGCTTTCGTATTGCTGCTCCGCCGAAGAGCGAGCAGACGCGGCGGCGGCGAGTCTTGCCTGAGCCGATTTCACCGCCTGTAAATCATTGCGCACCTCTGATTCGATCACCTGTTTCAATTGCTCGCGCTGGTTGCCGATGCGGCGCCCTTCGGCAAGCGATTTTCCCAGATTTGCTTCGGCCGTGCGATTGCCCACCGGAAACGAGAACCGAAGCCCTATGCGCGCTGCCGGATAATTGAATCCAAAAAGGTTTGTGAATGATTGGCTAGGGCCTCCGATCAATAGATCAGGCAATGACCCGGTCGAAGTGGGCGGCAGAGGCGGCAGCCCGGCCAACTCAGACAGCGCATTGACGCGCGCGGTGAGCGCCACGTTTCCGGCTGATAGCGGATTGACGCCGTTATTGGCAATCGTCCCCGCAAGCCCGACCGTGCTGAAGACTCCTACCAGATCAATTTGCGGCTTTGTCTGGTTGTTGAAGAAACGTGTGTTGATCTTATTGATCTCTGCGCTCGTTTCAACCTGCTCGATCTCAGGCCGGTTTGCAAGCGCCGCATTGACCGCTTCATCAAGCGGCACAACCGGCGGCTCAAGCGTCACAGGGCTTACGGGCAGAATAGCCTTGTTCCAGAGTTGCGCGGTGCGAGTGGGCAGGATAAGCGTCTTCAGCGTATTTTCGGCTCGCGTGACGGCTTCCTGCGCGGTGTAGACGTTTTGCTCGAATGTCGATACCTGAGTTTCGGCTGCGACTATATCTATGGGCGCAAGGGTTCCCTGCTCTACCTGTCGGCGATTGCTCTCTACCTGAGTGCGCGCCTGTTTGACCGCGTCAATCTGAACCTGCAAATTCCTAAGCGCGAAGGCCAGGTCCCAGTAAGCCTGCTGAACGCGGGTTATGGTTTCGATTGCGCGCTGGCGAAACTGGGAATCCGAAAGCGTCAGGTTCTTTTTGGCAATCTCGATGCGGCGGCGATTGTCGTCTATCGTCAGATTGCGCAGCAGCGGCTGCGAATATGTAAAGGTCAGCGAGGTCGGATATTGCGGATTGAGCGAAGTGAAAAGGTTATCCGTAGTCGTGCGGCTCGAAGAGTAATCAACCTGATAATTCCCGCCAAACCAGGGCGACAATCCCGCCAGTTTCACGCTTCCGGTAAGATCGGACGTAGTTACCTTACCGTTTGGGCCGCCGCCGATAAACGAGGCGACCGGCGTTTCGCGCTTTTCATAATAGGCTTCCGAAGAGAGTTGCGGATCATAAGCGCCTTTAGCCGCTTTCAAGTCAAAGCGGGCCATCTCTATATCTATGCGCGAGGTGCTGATGTCGTTATTGTTTGCAAGCGCAAGCGCTATCGCCTCGCTCAAGGTAAGCGAGGCAGGCTCGGTTTGTTCCACGCCGACTCTTTCGGCAGAGGGTAGCGACCGGAGCGGGGCCTGATAATCGGGCGCTACGGGAGGCGGCTCCTTTGGCATTTGCGGCGGAATTATCACGCCGGAATCGCCTACGCCCTGCCCCGGTGTAGCGGGCACCTGCTGTAATCCGCCCGGCGCGGACGGCTGCCCCTGTTGGGATGGCTGACCCTGCTGACCCTGCTGCGGCTGCGGTTGAGTCTGTTGCTGGGTAGGCGCGGGCTGCGGCGCAGGCTGCGGGCTCTGCCGAGCAGGATCAGACGGCTGCCCAGTGGGAGGCGTCTGCTGTTGCTGCGGTTGTTGCTGTTGCTGGCCGGATTGCGCCGCAACCATTGAAGGCAGCAGCGTTCCCGCTACGAGTGACGCAACGAGACTCATCGCAAAGAGTCGCGCAAGCGAGCTGCGGGCCGACCACAATTTTTTAATCGCCTGATGTATGGTCAACATATCTGTCTTTGTAACTCTCCTTTCCTGCTTTGCGAGAGAAGATGCCTGCGGCCAATGATCCGGCTTGCGCAAATCGGCGACTCGCATAGGCCGCGACTATCTTGTACCGCTCGGCTATGTAGCCCCACATCCGCAACTCGCCCAGGTCTTCAAACAACGAGTAAAAGACCGGGACGGCAAGCAGCGTGAGCAGCAGGCAAAGCGATTGGCCGCCGACTACGAGCACGCCGATTGATCTGTTCGTGCCCGACCCCGGGCCGCTTGAAACGACCAGCGGAATCATGCCTGCAACGAGCGCGATGGTTGTCATCAGTATCGGGCGAAGCCGGTCGCGGTTTGCCTGAATGATCGCATCCTGGCGCGTCATGCCAAGCGCGCGCAATCCGTTCGTATGATCTATCTGCAAGATCGCGTTTTTCTTTACCACGCCAAACAGCAAGAGCAGTCCGAGGCCGGAAAATATATTCACGGTCTGACCGGTCAGCAAAAGCGACAGTATGCCGAATGGGATGGCAAGTGGCAGCGTGAGCAGAATCGTCACCGGATGTATGAAAGATTCGAATTGCGCTGCAAGCACCAGATACATGAAGATAAACGACAGCGCGAATGCGAGCAGGAAGTAGTAGCCCGATTTCGCAAGCTCTTTCGAGCGTCCTGCCGTTCCCGTCTGATAGCCCGGATCAATCTTCATCTCTTTTACAAACTGATTCATCTTGCTGATGACAGCCGCCTGCGAGCCGCCCGGTTTGACGTTTGCCGAAAGCGTAACCTGTCGCTGACGGTTCAGGCGATCAATGCTCGACGGGCCTGTGCCGGGATCAATCTTGACGAGATTATCGAGGCTGACCCATCCCGCTTTGCTCGACGTGACGATCATCCTTTGAAGCCCCTCGGCGCTGGCGCGGTACTGCCCCGTAGACCGTACGACCACATCATACTGGTCCTTGCCTTCATTGAAGGTCGAGACCTTTTGCCCGGCTACGAGCGTGTTGAGCGCCTGAGCTATATCGGCTACCTTCACGCCCAGATCACCGGCGCGCGCGCGGTCGATTACGATGCGCAATTCCGGCTTACCCGAAACCAGTGACGAATCGGCGTCAACCACATCGGGGATTGATTTCATCTTTTCAAGCAGCACGGCTGAATACTCCGTGAGTTTTTGCAGATCGGGGCCGCTCACCACATATTGAATGTCGGCGTTGCGCTGACCTCCACCCGAAACCGCCGCCACATCCTGCACGCTTGTTCTCAGTTCCTGCGGGTATTGCTTGAGCAGCGCGCGCGCGCGCGTCATCAATTCCTGCTGAGACACGTGGCGTTGTTCGATCGGCGTGAGCTTGACGTAAACCGAGGCGCTGTTTACCTGTTGCTGCTGCCCGCCTCCAATCGTCGTCAGGGTTTCAAGTACGCCCGGGAACTTGCGAATTTCCGTGGCGATTCGCTCAACGATGCTCGATGTAGCGGCGAGCGACGAGCCTTCCGGCGCGCGAACCGATACCTCGAACTGCGCCTGATCGTCTACGGGTAGAAAGTTCTTACCTACAAACATGAAGAGCGGGACGATGCTCAAAATCACGAGGCCGCACAATCCAACTATCGCCCACCTGTGATCGAGCGACCAGTGCAATAACATCGTGTAGGTGCGATCAATGGGTCTGTAGAAACGCGATTCCTTTGACTCCACATCCGCCTTCACAGGACCGGCTTCCCGCTCGGACAGGGCTTCATCATCAGCCTCGCCGCTCGCGATAGCCATCGTCGTCTCGCGCCGCTTTATGAGCCTTGCCGCAAGCATTGGGGTCAAGGTAAACGACACCAGAAGCGATACCGCGATTGCGAATGCGGATGTCAAACCGAATGAGGACATGAAACGGCCTACAATCCCGCCCATAAAACCTACGGGGATAAAGACGGCCAGCAGCGAAAGCGTAGTCGCCATTACAGCGAGACCGATTTCGCGTGTTCCTTCGATGGCTGCCTGAAACGGAGCCATGCCTTTTTCTTCGATGTAGCGATAGATGTTTTCGAGCACAACTATCGCGTCGTCAATAACTATACCGACCATCAGCGTGAGCGCGAGCATTGTGATCTTATTCAGCGTGTAACCCATCGCCGCCATCAAACCGAATGTCGCGATGATCGAGGTAGGAATGGCGACCGCCGCGATGATCGTAGAGCGGAAATTCCACAGGAAGATAAAGACCACGAGCGCGGCAAGCAATCCGCCTTCGACAAGGTGTGTCTTGATCGCATCAACCGACGCCTTGATAAATATTGATTGATCGCCAACCACCTCTACGCGATAGTCGGGTGGCAGAGTCGGTTTGATTTCGGCGAGGCGTTGTTTTACAGCCTCGGCCACCGCCACTGTGTTTTGCCCCGATTGCTTCGAGACAACCAGCGTGACGGCGGGCTGCCCGTTGAGCAGGGCCGCCGTTCTCTGCTCTTCGGTTCCGTCTTCGGCGTGGCCGATGTCGCTGACCTTGACCGGATACGACCCGCGAACGGCGACGACTATGTCGTTGAACCGTTTGGGGTCGATTACTTTCCCCATAGTGCGGACCGTCAGTTCACGCGTGCCCTGATCGACGCGACCGCCCGGCACCTCCATATTCTGCTCGCGGACGGCGTTTGCTACCTCGGCTACAGTGACGTTATAGGCGCGCAGTTTATCTGGATCGACAAAGACGTGAATCTCGCGCTGCTGGCGACCGACTATCTGCACCTCGCCTACGCCGTTTATGCTCTCGATTCGCTGCTTGATCTGGTTATCTGCAACATAGGTGACATCGCGTAGCGAGCCGGGCGCTGAAACGGCTATCTGAAGAACGGGCGTGGCATCGGTGTTGAGCTTTTGAATGATAGGGTCTTCGGCGGTTTCCGGCAGGTCGCCGACGATCAGATTCACCTTATCGCGAATCTCTTGCGTGGCCACGTCGGGGTTCTTTTCCAGAATAAATGTGACAAATACCTGCGATACGCCTTCGACCGAAGTCGAGCGCAATTCGTCAATCCCGCTGACGGTATTGATAGCGCCTTCGATCTTGTCGGTGACTTCGGTTTCAATCTCCTGGGGCGAAGCGCCCGGATTGACCACCGTGACGGTTACAGTCGGAAGATCAATCTTTGGGAACAGGTCTACGCCGAGCGAGTTGAAAGAAAAGATGCCCACCACGGTAAGAGCTAGTATCAGTACCGTAGCAAAAACGGGGCGGCGAACACATATCTCAGCTAACTTCTGCATGATTGTCCTCTGTCCGTTGTCAGTCCCAGGCTGTCAGTTGCAACTGACAGCAAACAACCGAGCGGGTTCATCATTTAGGCACCACCTGCGCGCCGTCGAAAAGCTGGTCGAGGTTGCTTGTGGCGACCTTTTCACCCGTCGTTACTCCCGATAACACTTGCACGCGGTTCTCCATCTCGGGTCCGGTCTGCACTACGCGCAACCGGGCGACCGTACCGTCTATCACATAGACACGCGATGATGCCGTGGTCGAGTCGGTGATGATCGCAGATTTCGGTATGAAGATTCCCTGCTCGCCTTCCGGGAGCAGTATGCGCGCGCTTGCGAACATATTCGGTCTGAGCGCATTACCGGGATTGTCAAAATATGCCTCTACCGTCACGGTGCGCGAAACCGGGTCAATCGAAGGATTTATTATCGTCACCTTACCTGTAAATTCCCGATCAGGAAAAGCAGTCACCGTAGCGACTACGGTCATTCCGGGATGTGCCCGGCCCGCGTCGGCTTCGGGCAGTTGGAGCTTCAACTTTATCGGGTCGGTCCTGAGCAGGGTCACCACTTTCGAGGCGGGCGTTATATACTCGCCCGGAGCTACGGGGCGGTCGCTGACATAGCCGGAAAACGGCGCTCTTATGTTTGTATCATCGACGGTCTTTCTCGCAAGCGCGGTTGCCGAACGCGCGGCATCCAGATTTGCCTGAGCCTGCGCTATGGCCTGATTGTTCTGCTTGGCGACGTTTATAACCACTTCCAACTGCTGGCGGGCCGCATTGGCCTGAGCGCGAGCCGTTTCGGCCTGAGTCTTCGCCTGGTCGTAAATCATCCTTGAGACATCGCCGGTTTCAACCAGATTTTCGTAGCGGCGGGCATTCGTCTCGGCGAGTTCCGCCTGTGCTCTGGCCGACTCGTAATTCTGGCTGGCGGCTCGAACTTCGGGCACTTCCGAGGCGGAAAACGTCCCTCCTTCGAGAAGCCCTATTTTGGCCTCTGCCTGTCTGAGCGCAGCCTCATTTTGTCGCTCTGCGGCGAGCGCTTGCTGGAATCTCAACCGGGCGTCCCTGGCATCAAGCACTGCAATAACCGCGCCCTTTTTTACGAATGCGCCCACGTCTATAGGCGTTTGCGCTACCTGCCCGCTTGTTTGCGCGGCCACATCCGATGTCTCATCGGCGTCAAAACTGCCGGTCGCCTGAATAAAGGCCGGGACTTCTTCCGAAGTAGCCTCGGATGTCGTTACCTCAACGGGGTGAAGCTCTGCGGCTTCGGCCGTCGAAGCATTTGAATCGTTGTTTTCCGTGGTCGCTTTTGATCGTCCGCAGGCGGATAAAAACAGCGCCCCGGCAAGCACCACGCAAAGACATGCCAATATGTATTTTCCCCTAATGCGAAATGGTGATGTCATAGTGAAGTATTACTCCTCGGCGGCGGAAGCGGCCTCGGCGCGAAGCCCGCTCAGTATCAGGTTGGTGAATGCTTCTGTGGCCTTTTTATCGCTGATCTCCACAACATTAAACTCGAACAACCAGTTCATAATAGAGTGATAAAACGGCATGCCGACAAAGGCGCGGACGGCCATTCTCGGGTTGCAGTCGCGGAATGCGCCTTCTTTCTGCCGAGCGGCTATATAATCCCGGAGGAAGTCGTGAATGGGCAGAAATTGTTTCTCTCTGAATTGTCTTGCCAGCTCGTGTCCTTCAAGCGCCGAGTACAACATCAGGCGCACGAAATCCACATCCTTGCGGTGATGCTCCACAATCCTTGCGGCCAGCACCTGAAAGAGCCCCTCATCATCGCGGCGCTCGGCATACTCGCTCAACTCCTTTAGCCAGACATCGACGCTCGATTCGCTTGCCTTGTGATCGAGAATCGCCGCGTAAAGATCGTCCTTTGTGGGAAAATGGCGAAAGATGATAGCTTCGCTCACGCCTGCCGCAGAGGCTATTTCCTTTGTGGTCGCTCCGCTAAACCCTTTTTGAGAGAACACTTTAATCGCTACTCGTATGAGCTGCTGGCGGCGGTCTACGCAGGACATCCGCCCCCCTTCTTCTATCCCCGTCACCACTGTTTTCAAATTGCTTCTCGACATCTTTGGCCGCTTCCGGTCCTCCTCTTTTTTATCCTAAGTAAGTAAACACTTACTACGTTGATAGTAGCGGTGGGTTCCATCCAATGTCAAATAAATAGAATTGCTCACGAGATAAGCGGAGAAGAAAGATTTACGGCAAGAATCGGGCCAGGGATCATCAGCAGAAATCGGTTAGAGGAGGGTGTCGGCAACGGGTTGGGCGGATAACATTGCTCTGGGGCGGTTTTCTTCCAGTGGCACAAAGCTGTAGAATTGGGCCGATGATTCTGGTCATAGATAATTACGACTCATTCACTTACAACCTGGTTCAGTATCTTGGAGAACTGGGCGCAGAGGTTAAGGTTTCGCGTAACGACGCGCTAAGGCTGGACGAGGTAAGGCAGATGAATCCTGAGCGGCTGGTATTCTCGCCCGGGCCGGGAGTGCCTGAAAACGCGGGCATTACTATTGATGCGATACGCGAATTTGCCGGGCGGATTCCGATGCTCGGGGTCTGTCTGGGCCATCAGGCGATAGGGCGGGCATTTGGCGGGAAGGTCATAAGCGCGCCTGTGTTGATGCACGGCAAGACATCGGAAATCTGTCACGACGCGCAGACTATTTTCAAAGGGCTGCCGTATCGGTTCCGCGCTACCCGCTATCATTCTTTGATAGTTGATCAAGAGGGTCTTCCCGAAGCGCTCGAAGTCTCGGCCACTACGCCGGATGGTGTGATTATGGGGCTCAGACATCGGGAGCACCAGATCGAAGGAGTGCAGTTTCATCCCGAATCGGTGATGAGCGAACACGGCAAGCTGCTGCTTGAGAATTTCTTGAAACTTTGAAAGAGAAGATTAAGATGACGGCGGGCGAAGGCTTACTGAAAGTCACAGGCATTCTCGATCAGATAGTCAGGGCCAGGCGCGTGCGCGTGGAAGAGGCGAAGCGCCTGCGCTCAATCGAAGACCTGCGCGAGCGCGCAAGTCTTCGACACCCGCTTTCGCTGGCCGCGGCTTTGAGCCGCACAGATCGAACGAATATCATAGCCGAGGTCAAATATCGATCTCCTTCGAAGGGAATAATTCGCGAAGACTTTGACCCGGTCGCCATCGCAGAAGAGTACAGCCGGGCAGGCGCGGCTGCGCTTTCGATTCTCACGGAAGAGGACTTCTTCGGCGGATCGCTCGACTATCTCCGCGACATCAGAAAGCGCATAGGTTTGCCCTTGCTCAGAAAAGATTTCATCTTTGATACATATCAGGTATTTGAGGCGGTTGAGGCCGGGGCCGATGCGATTTTGCTGATAACGGCTATACTTGATGATGAGTTGCTTTGGCGGTTGATAGCGGTCTCAGGCGAGCTGGGACTCGACGCGCTGGTCGAAGTCCACACCAAACAGGAATTACTTCGAGCAACACGGGCGGGCGCTCGAATCCTTGGCGTGAATAATCGCGATTTGACTACTTTCAAAGTCGAGCTTGAAACATCGGTAGGGCTTTGCGGGCTGGCCTCTTCCGAAACGATTCTCGTAAGCGAAAGCGGTATTCGCACGCAAGAAGACATAAAGCGATTGCAAGCGGCAGGGTTTCAGGGTTTTCTCGTAGGAGAGCATCTGATGCGCGCTCCACGACCGGGAGAGGCGCTTGCAGAATTGATTGCCGAAGCTGATAAAGATGCGAAGAGTGCGGGTTAAGATTTGCGGCGTGCGAACGGTCGAAGAAGCTCACGCGGCGCTCGCGTGCGGTGCGGACGCGCTCGGATTCAATTTCTGGCCGGGCAGTTCGCGTTACATAGCGCCCAAAAAGGCGAGGGAGATTATCTGCGGCCTCCCGCCTCTGGTCTCCTCGATAGGCGTCTTTGTCAATGAGGACCGCGAGCGGATAATTGACATCGCATCACGGGTAGGATTGAGCGGGGTTCAGCTTCACGGCGACGAATCGCCCGAGTTTTGCCTGAGTCTTGGCGAGATCAAAATCATAAAGGCGCTAAGAGTCGGCGATGACTTTGATTGTGATCTGGTTAAAGAGTACCCGGTCAGCGCGGTGTTGCTCGACACAAAAATAAAAGGCTCTTACGGCGGGACCGGAGAGCGATTTGATTGGAGCGCAGCCCTTCAAGCAAAGCGACATGCTCCGATAATTCTTGCGGGCGGGATCACAATTGAAAACGTCGCGGAGGCAATCAAACAGGTGGCCCCAATGGCGATTGATGTTTGCAGCGGAGTCGAAGCCGAACCGGGCCGCAAAGATCTGGACAAACTGACGAGGTTTATGGCCGAAGTGGCTCGGAGCAGTAGGCAGTAAGCAGTATGCAGTAGGCAGTACCGGAGATGGGTACCACCTATTCTTATGCATACGCCTTACCCTCTTTAGCAAAATTCGTCAGTTCAGAATCAACTGCCTACTGCATACTGCTCCGAGGAGACGATTTGATGAGCAAGGTTGAGGGAAAACAAGATTACAATATGCCGGATTCAAGAGGTCATTTCGGGCCATACGGCGGAAGGTTTGTGCCTGAGACGTTGATGCATCCTCTTGAAGAGTTGACTGCCGGGTACGAGCAGGCGCGAAGCGATCCCGCATTCAAACGCGAGCTTGATGAGTTGCTTCTGCATTATGTGGGACGGCCAACGCCGTTAATGTTTGCATCCCGATTGACCCGGCATCTGGGGGGCGCTCGGATTTATCTGAAGCGAGAAGACCTCTGCCACACGGGCGCGCACAAAATCAACAACGCCGTGGGACAGGCTTTGCTTGCCCGGCGCATGTCGAAATCGCGCATCATCGCCGAGACCGGAGCGGGGCAGCACGGAGTGGCTACGGCTACCGTTTGCGCGCTGATGAATCTCAAGTGCAGAGTCTATATGGGCACCGAGGACATGCGGCGACAGGAATTGAATGTGTTTCGTATGCGGTTGCTCGGAGCGGAAGTGGCGGGAGTAAACGCGGGTAGCCGCACTCTGAAGGATGCCATCAATGAAGCGCTCAGAGATTGGGTCACAAACGTCGAAGACACATACTATCTGCTCGGTTCGGTGATGGGTCCGCATCCTTATCCGGCGATGGTGCGCGATTTTCAGGCGATAATCGGCAAGGAAGCCCGCGCGCAGATAATGGAACTCGAAGGCCGAATGCCTGATCTGTTGATCGCCTGTGTTGGCGGCGGCAGCAATTCCATAGGGCTCTTTTTTGATTTCCTCAATGATTCGGATGTCAGCATGACAGGGGTTGAGGCGGGCGGCAGAGGAACGGCATTGGGCGAGCACGCGGCTCGCTTCGGTGGGGGAAGCCCGGGAGTCCTTCAAGGAACCCGCAGCTACATTTTGCAGGATATGAACGGGCAGATTTCGACTACGCATTCGATCTCAGCCGGGCTTGATTACTCGGCCATAGGACCGGAGCACGCCTATTTGAAAGACGCGGGCCGCATCAGTTACTCTTCTGCGACGGATGAGGAAGCGATGGAAGCCTTTCAGATGCTCTCGCGACTGGAAGGCATCATCCCCGCGCTTGAAAGCGCGCACGCGATAGCGGAGGTTGTGAAGATTGCGCCCCGGATGAAACCCGATCAGGTGGTTATCGTGAATCTTTCGGGCCGGGGCGACAAGGATGTCAACACGGCCGCCGAATTGATTTCAAATCTCAAATCTCAAACCTGAAATCCCATAGCCTATGACCCGGATAGAATCGAAGCTCAATGATCTGAGGCGCGAAGGGCGCAAGGCATTTATCCCGTACATCACTGCGGGCGACCCCGATCTTGAAACGAGCGGGCGACTCATTCTCGAACTCGAACGAAGCGGCGCAGACATCATCGAGCTTGGCGTGCCGTTCTCTGATCCGGTGGCCGACGGCCCCGTTATACAGCGTGCATCCGAGCGCGCTCTTGCAAACAGAGTCAGCGCGCGCGATTGTCTCGATCTCGTCAGTGAAATCCGCAAATCGAGCGACGTGCCTATAATGCTGTTCAGCTATCTCAACCCGATGCTTGCGCTCGGGCTGGAATCGCTTGGCGAGCAACTGAAAAGCGCAGGTATTGACGGCGTTCTCGGGACAGACCTCGTGCCGGAAGAGGCAGATGAGTTCACGGCGATCATGAAGGAGGCCGGGATCAACACTATTTTCCTGGTCGCGCCTACGAGCACGGATGAAAGAATCAGGCTGGTCGCTAAAGCAAGCACCGGATTCATCTATGCCGTGTCGCGCACAGGGATCACGGGTGTGAGGCAGAATCTTTCCGAAGCGAGCGCGAGCCTTGTCGAGCGCGTGCGCAGGTTCAGCGATTTGCCGGTGGCCGTCGGATTTGGGGTCTCAACGCACGAGCATGTAAAAGCGGTTTGGCAGCACGCGGATGCGGCGGTCGTCGGTAGCCGCATTGTTTCTGAAATAGAAGAGCGGGCCACAGACCCGCACCTGATCGAGCGGGTAGGCGCACTCGTTCGCGAGCTTAAAGGAGGATAGATGACCACAGACAGGAGAGAAAGCGAGTTCGCTGAACTGGAGAAACGCGCCCTCTGGGCGCTTGAGCACAGCGAAGAGGTAGAGCCGCGCGAAACCATCAGACATCTGTGGACCCAGGTGCGTTTATGGCATTACCCGGCAAACGCGGCTTATAAATCGTGGACCGTATCCGTATTGATGCTGCCCGACCGGGACGAATCCCGCCCCAGCGTTCGAGAAGTCACCTGGGACCGACCCTCTGACTGGCAACGGCTGCGCGGTTCGTCGTCCGGCCCAAAAGAGATAACATTTTACGAGCCTGCGCTGAAAGTCAGAGACGCATATCTTCCGGTCAAAGAGCTAAAAAACCTGCTCGAAAAGATCATAGATTTAGACATCAGGATAGCGGGCGTAAAAGAACCTTTGGGATTTGACAGCGAGCGATTCGGTCTGGAAGGATACGGGCCTCTGCACGGCATAAGACTCGAATGGTGGCAGGAGGGGCCGGAGCACTGGCGCGAGCTTACAGCGTGGGCCGCCGATATGCGGGAATTTCTGAAAAGCTTTACAGATTTTGGCGAGCTTGAATCGGATTGGGAAGAGGCCCGCAGGCAAACGTGAATCGTGAACCGTGATTCGTGAAAGAGTCAAAGAGGATTTTGAGCTTTTTTCAATTCCATTTCAGAAATCCTGTAATCCTGTCAAAAAGAATGCGGCTCTTGAGTCACGAATTACGCATCACGCATCACTGCTGACGGAGACAGCTTTGGATATCGAAGACTGGCGAGACGAGATAGACCGCATAGACGAGCATCTGATTGATCTGCTCAACAGGCGCTCGAAATGCGCCATCGAAATCGGGCGCATAAAACGCGAGCGCGACCTGCCCGTGTATCTGCCCGCGCGCGAAACCGAAGTCATCAATCACGTCATCGCTCATAATAGCGGCCCCCTCGGCCCCGATGCCGTTCGCAGACTCTTCGAGCGGATCATAGACGAATCGCGCCACATAGAGCGGGTCACGATGGAAAGAGAGTTGGAAGAACAGGCCCACGCTCAAAAAGAGAAGGCGCTCGCCTCGAAGCGTAAGCGTAAGAAAGGCAAGCGGTGAATAAATGATCATTGTAATGGAAGAATCCTCGTCCGAAGAACAGGTAACAAGCGTCATAGATCGGCTCGTGCGTCACGGGTTCGACATTTATAGAATATCGGGCGTGAGCCATCTTGTGCTTGGTGTGGTCGGAAACCGTATCGTAGACACCCGAGACATAGAGGTGCTTTCAGGCGTGAGAGAAGTGCTCCGAATCAGCACTCCATACAAACTTGCGAACCGCGCTTTCAAGCCCGAAGGAACAGAGATCAAGATCAAGGATGTGGTCATCGGCGGGCAGGAAGTAGTCATGATGGCCGGACCGGGCGCGGTCGAAAGCCGCGATCAGTTGATGACGATTGCCGAGATCGTTTCGCGCAATGGAGCGAAGGTCCTGCGCGGCGGCGTATTTCGCCCCGGCACTTCGCTCTATTCATTTGGAGGGTTGGGCGAGCAGGGTTTGAAACACCTGCGCGAGGCGGCGGACCGATTCGGTTTGCTTGTAGCATCGGAAGTGACCGAGCCGTCACAGATACCGTTATTTGCCCGCTATGTTGACATACTGCAAATCGGTCCCGGCAACATGCAGAGCTTTCAGATGCTCGGCGAAGCGGGCCGCGCCCGAAAGCCCGTGATGCTGAATCGCGGGCCTGCCTCTACTATCGAAGAGACTCTGATGGCAGCCGAGTATATTATGTCCGCCGGAAATTTCGATGTGATGATTTGCGAGCGAGGCATACGCACATTCGAACCTTATCTCAGAAAAACATTTGATGTGTCGGCGATCCCGGTGCTGAAAAAGCTTTCGCATCTGCCCGTAGTAGCGGACCCTACACACGCCACGGGTCGCCGCGACAAAGTAATGCCGGTCGCGCAGGCGGCAGTCGCCGCAGGCGTGGACGCATTGATCATAGGGGTTCACAACGATCCTGAAAATGCTCTTTCGGATGGAGCCGAGTCGCTTGTGCCCGAGCAGTTTGAGCAGTTGACGCGCCGATTGCGATTGATCGCCGAAGCCGTTGACCGACGGATGTCAACCGGCGTGGCTGAACCAGTCGCGCAGTGATATTGGATTTGCTCGAATAGCAAGTAGAAATAGGCCACGGATGACGCGGATGCAGCGGATTTACGCGGATCAGGTTCTGTCTTCAAAGCTCATGTCAAAATGCATCGGGTCGGCTAAACTGGTTTGACGATGCTTTTCAATCACATAACCATAGTTGGAGTCGGGCTCATCGGCGGTTCGTTTGCTCTCGCCGCAAAACAGGCGGGCGCGGCCTCTCGAATCACGGGATGGGGCGGCAGTTCCGCCTCGCTCGAAACAGCGCAAAGTCTCGGTATGATTGACGGCGTTGAAAATGCCTTTGATTCAGGTCAGGCGAGCGATGCCGATCTGATCTATCTGGCCGCGCCTGTCGGGGGAATAATCGAGTTTTTGCGGACACAGGGAAATTCAATCAAGCCGGGCGCTATAGTGACCGACGCCGGAAGCGCCAAACGCGAAATCTGTCGCACAGCACGCGAATCGCTCTCTCAAAATGTCCATTTCGTAGGCGGACACCCTATGGCTGGCAGCCACAAAACCGGGGTTGAGTTTGCAAACGGGAAACTGTTTCAAGGCGCTCCTTACGCGATCATGATTGATGAGCCGGATGGAGAATATACGGACGCGGCCCGGCCTGTGATCGAGCTTGTGAAGGCGATTGGGAGCCGCCCCGTGTTGCTCACACCCGAGCAACACGACCGCGCCGTGGCGATTGTTTCTCACGCGCCGCAATTGCTTTCGTCGCTGCTTGCGGTCACGCTTGCGAGAAAAGGCAATAAGGATGCGCTCGATCTGGCAGGGTCGGGTATTGCGGAAATGCTCAGGCTTGCCGAAAGCCGCTGGTCAGTCTGGGAAGATATTTTTCGCGCCAACGCCGATATGGTAGCAATTGCGCTTGCCGAGCTCATCAGACAAATCGAGACCGCGCACCTCGATCTGGAAGCCGGAAATTTCAATTCCCTGCGCGAGGTTTTCCTTGAGGCGAACCTTTTTATGAGCGACTTTCGCGGGCCCGGGCGAGAAGAGACTTGATTTGCGGCTCATAAAAGGGTTTCATGTGGGCTGAGGTTACAATGGCCACTTACGTCATAGGCGATATACACGGGCGACCGAATCTGCTCGATCAGCTTATCCGCGATGTCCCGTGGGACATAAAGCACGACAAGATCGTTTTTCTCGGAGATTTGATTGATCGCGGCGAAGATGCGCCGGGCGTGCTTGAGCGCGTAATGGAGCTTTCCGAAAATAATCCAAACGTAGTCGTATTGCGAGGCAACCACGAACAGATGCTGCTCGATTGTCTCGATTATCAAGAACTGCAATGGTTGATCCCGGAAAACGGCGGGCTCGCCACGATAGAAGCTTATGGAATTGACCTTACACAACTCGAAGACGTTTCCGAAATTCATATCCCCGAAGAGCACGTGGAATTTATTCGGAGCCTGCCTTTTTATCACGAAGACGATCAGGCGATTTATGTTCACGCCGGATTGATCCCGGAAGAACATCCTTCGGAGACCGATCCCGATGTTCTGCTCTGGATGCGCGACCTCGACTTTTTTAAGAATTATCACGGCAAAATGTGCTTCTTTGGCCATACGCCTACGCATTATTTGCCAAAGGATGGGCGCACGCGCCGCTTCGGTATTTATATAAACGGCAGTTGCGTGGGAATGGATACGAGCGGGGACAGCGAAAGCCCTCTCTCCTGCATCCAGGTCGAGACGTTTACTCTCTATCAGGCTCACCCTTCCGGCCTCACCGATGTGGAGCGGTTGCGGGCGCTCAAACCGGCAGCGATTCACGCACTGGCCGGATAAGTTCAATCTTCAAAATCAATCTTCACGTCGTGACTCCAACGCTCTCATCTCTACCATTGCGGCTCCTCACCACAGGGTTTCTGCTTGTCTTATCGTTCTCGCTATCAGGCTGCAAGAGCGTGCTTCTGGACGAACGTTTTTACGATAATCGACTTCTCAACTGGACCGTAATAGATGACCCCGACACTATCGAAGGGCCTTCCGATTGGAAGGTTGAGTCAGACGGATGGCTGCATCAGCAAAGCAATATCTGGGGGCGAAGAGGCGATTTTCTAAAGGTCTGGTACGGCACTTTTCTGGTAGCCGGAGAGAAGGACTGGGCGGATTACCGGCTTTCGCTCAAAGCAAAGGCGACGGATGATGACGGGTTTGGAGTGGTCTTTCGTTTCTCGGATCCCGAACATTTTTACAGGCTGCTTTTCATTGAGGACGGGCTCAACGGCGGTCCCGTCACCAGATTGGACAAGCGCGAGGGCGCGGATTACACTGAATTATGGTCCTCGGGGCGAGGGTATAAGCCGGGCACCGAGATGTTTATCGAGGTCGAAGTTACCGGCGCAACGATCAAAGCCAGAGTGGATGGGCAGCGATTATTTGAGCTAACAGACAATTCATATGGACAGGGGAAGATCGGCCTCTTCTGTTACGCGCAAAAGGGTCAGGCGTTTGATGATGTGAAAGTGATTAAGAAGTAGGCAGTATGCGGTAGGCAGTAGGCAGTTACGGAGTTGGGTACCACCTATTCATATGCATACGCCCCACTCTCTTCAGCAGTAATCGTCAGTTCAATATAAACTGCCTACTGCCTACTGCCTACTGAATTGGAGGGAACCATGTCGAAGGCGGTAATTTTAAGCGGCGCGAGGACGGCGATAGGAGCGTTTGGCGGCGCGCTCAAGGATGTTTCGGCTGTCGAGCTTGGGCGAGTGGCGATTGATGCAGCAATAGATCGCTCGGGTGTTGACCGCGAGGATATCGAAGAGGTCATCCTCGGTAATGTTTTGCAGGCGGGCGTGGGGATGAATGCCGCCCGGCAGTCTGCCATCGCAGCTGGGATACCCGAAAGCGTCCCGGCTTTTACGGTCAACAAGGTCTGCGGCTCGGGGTTGAAATCAGTCGCCCTCGCGGCGCAGGCCATCTTGGCGGGCGATGCCGATTTGATAGTGGCGGGCGGTACGGAATCCATGAGCCGCGCCCCTTACCTCTTGACCGAGGCTCGCTGGGGTTATCGGATGGGCAACGCCGGAGTGATCGATTCGATGCTCAGCGAAGGGCTTACCTGCGCGATGGCCGGTTGCCACATGGGCATCACGGCTGAAAACGTAGCTCAGTTGTGCGACGTGTCACGCGAGGCTCAGGACCAGTTTTCAGCCGAAAGCCAGCGCAAAGCCGGTGAAGCAATCGCGGCGGGCCGCTTCGAAGAAGAGATCGTCCCCGTAATGGTGAAGCAGAAAAAAGGCGAGCCCCTGGCCTTCAAGATCGACGAATACGTGCGGGCGGATACGACGGCTGAAAAACTGGCAAAGCTCAGACCGGCATTTCAAAAGGAAACCGGAACCGTTACGGCGGGCAACGCCTCGGGCATCAATGACGGGGCGGCGGCGCTTGTGATCGCAAGCTCTGACCGCGCAAGACTGATGGAACTCGCGCCGATGGCCGAGATTATCTCTTACGCCACGGCAGGCATAGACCCTCGCCATATGGGATTGGGGCCTGTGCCCGCTATTGAAAGGGCGCTTGAGAAGGCTGACCTCAAGCTTTCCGATATCGAATTGTTTGAGTTGAATGAAGCCTTTGCCGCTCAGAGTCTCGCCGTTGTCGCAAAGCTCGACATCGATCCTTCGCGGGTTAATGTCAACGGCGGCGCTATTGCGCTCGGTCATCCCATAGGCGCAAGCGGCGCTCGCGTGCTTGTGACTTTGCTTTATGAAATGCGCCGTCGCAATGTCAGACGCGGGCTCGCGGCACTCTGCATCGGCGGGGGCCAGGGGATAGCCATGATCGTAGAGCGATAGATGAGGTAATTTAATGGCCGAGAGAATGGATTTTTCAGGCATGGGAATTGTCGCGGGCGCGCCCGTCATTGCTTACCTTCACAGCCCTCGCGAGAAGCTCTGGGGGGTGCTTTTCGAATTGACGGCTGCCGGAGTCTTTCTGCGCGGGATTGATCTGAACACTTTTGATGATTGGGCGCAGATGATCGTCAAGGGCGAGCGCAACATAGGATTGACCCATATGTTTTTGCCTATGTGGCGTATCGAGCGCGTAAATCTGGATGAGACGGTCGATGATATTCAATCGCTTTCCGACAGGTTTCATTCGCGTGTAGGTATGACGATTGATGAATATCTGGGGCTGAAATGAAGAGTGATGAGTGATACGTGATTTACAAGACTTGCGAAGTGGCTATAACAGGCAAGCTCCCTGAGAGTCACGCATCACGCATCAGTTAAGGAAGATGCTGAAAGATATCGGGTTCGAATTTGGCAGAATAATTTATATTGTCAAGCTGCACTTCCTGAACCAGCTTGCCATCCTGATGGGTAACTCTGCGGGTCGGAACCAGCGTATTTTGGACAATCTTGTACGGCGTGTAGTAATACGAGATGCGGTACTTGACCGGCTGCTGGTCATCCGATAATTTCACTTCGTACTCGATGTGAACCACCCTGTAAAACTTTTTGCTTATCCAGAAGCGAGTCTTTTCGCCCGTTGTGGTGGTCAAATCAATTACGTTTGTCTCTACGCCGACAACCGTTTCAGGGCCTACCATTTCAAGCGTCGAACCGTCTTCCTTATAACGAAGCAGCGTTGTGTAATCGTGGCTCAGTTGAGCGCGAAAGGCGGCCTCGACTTCCGGCCTCGGCGTCTGATACTGGTTGTTTTGAGCCGACCATACAGTCGCGCCGTTGAAGGCCACTATGTACTTGATCGAAGGCGGAGCGCCCGCCTTTCGCGCCTCCTCGGGCGGGGTCAAATCTAGATCAACCCGGAGCAAATCCTGCCAGGATTTCTCTCCCCTCATCTGGCGCAAATTATAAGTGCCCGTGATGTCACCCTGATCTGTGGCGAGTCTGATGGTCCCTCCCTCCTGAATGCTTGAGCGGGCCTCGGTCAAAGCCTTGCGGCCACCATAAGCGAAGATGGCATATTCGGCTATAACTTCGGCGGGTGTCAGCTTGGCTGCGTCTACCTGTTCCTGACCCGGCTTTGCATCCTGTTTGCTTGCGGGGGGGGCATCTTTTTTCTCTTGCGCGACGGCAGAAAACCCGGATGAAACCAGGGTCAGCATCGTCACAAGTATCGCAGACAAGACTACTCTGACAGGTACCAGCCCTTCTTGTTTGGTAATGAAATTAAACAATTTGAATCTTCCTCCGTAAAAAACGCTCAAGTCTAATGATCCAATCCGAGAGATGAGAGGCTCGACCGACTGGAACACAGATTGTAGCATACCGCAATTTTCACTCGCATGTGAAAGGGCCGGACTGAATATGATGCGTGGAGTCATTCAGTTTTTTGCCTGTCTGTTTTGAGCCAAAGCATATCAAAAGTAAATTTGAACGAAAGGCAAGTCGGAATAGACCGGGACGGGCGCGGATGCGGCGGATTTTCGCGGATTAGATCATAAAGAGTCAGATCCGCGTCATCCGCGGCCCATTTCTATTTCCTATCCTATATCCTGGAAAACTGAATGGCCCTGGCTAAAATCCTTTCTGACGTCTCCCAACATGGTTATTGGTTGCAACCTCTCCGAGCGGTGCTATAGAATTTGCGCTCGGCATCAAGAAAATGGAGGCAGAAATGAAGATCGGCATACTCGTAGGCCGCGAAGGCACTTTTCCGCAGGCCCTGATAAACGAAATAAACAGACGCCAGGCAGGCGTGACGGCTGAATACATATCTCTGGGCGGCGTGCGCATGGCCGAAAAATGCCCGTACGAGGTCATCGTTGACCGCATTTCACACGAGGTTCCATTTTACAGGGCTTATCTGAAGAGTGCGGTTTTATCCGGCGTCAAGGTCATCAATAACCCTTTCTGGTGGGCTGCCGACGACAAGTTTTTCAACTACTCGCTTGCCACCTATCTGGGCATTGCGGTGCCGAAAACCATTCTGTTGCCCCAGAAAGAGTATAAAGAGGGCGTTGTGGCCGAGTCGCTCAGAAATCTGGCCTATCCGCTCGATTGGGACGGCATAATTGACCACGTGGGGCTGCCCGCATTTATCAAGCCCTACGACGGGGGCGGGTGGCGCGGTGTCTCAAAGGTAAATTCCAAACAGGAGTTGCTGGAAAAATACGACGAAAGCGGGACCGATTGCATGGTCTTGCAGCAGGGCGTGCCTTTTGATCATTACGTCAGGTGCTACACCATAGGCAAAAAAGATGTCTGGCCCATACCGTATGACCCGATCTTTCAACGCTATCTGGTCGTGGATAATTATCTCTCGCCCGAAGTGGAAGAGCGCGTGCGCCGCGAGGCCATTCAGATAAATGAAGCTCTCGGGTACGACATCAACACGGTAGAATTCGCTATAGCCGACGGCGTTCCCTACGCGATTGACTACATGAACCCCGCGCCCGACGCCGACTGGTGGTCGGTAGGCTCGATCTATTTCAAATGGATGGTCGAGAAGGTGGCCGACCTTGCGATCAGAACGGCCCTGTACGGCGAAGAGACTCGCAAGATTCACAGATGGGACGAGTTGATAAACAGCGAAATAAAGCACTCGGAAAGAGAACAATCCGCACAACCCGAATGAGGGCCGAATGAGGGCCGGATGGGGGCTAAGTGAGGGATAGATGGCCAATCAGGCTGTAAGCGACTACAACGCGCTGCTGGAAGAGGACGCCACGTTACTCGATGAATCGCGCGCTTTTCTGACCGAACGATTTCAGGATGTGGGGCTAATCTTCGGGGGGCGGGCGCTTTCACCTTATCTGCGCCCGCATTTCGTCACCCGAGGGCAATGGCAACGCATCACAGAGGCTTGCGAAAGCATCTGGAGCGCCATAGAGAAAGTCGGACAGATCGCGCCTTCTGATTCATTAATGCTCGAACAACTCTCTTTGACCGAAGCCGAACGCGAACTCGTGGCCGTTGATCCCGGCTATGATAATGTGTCGGTCACTTCCCGGCTCGATTCGTTTCTCACAGACGAGAAGTACCAGTTTGTAGAACTAAACGCCGAATGCCCGGCCGGAATTGCCTATCAGGATGTGGCGGCGCGGATTTTTCTGGAGCTTCCCGTCATGCGACGGTTCGCCCGCTCGCACACCGTCACGCCTATGTATTGCCGCAATAATTTGCTTGACGCGATGCTCTCTATTTACGGTCGAGTGCGGGGCAAAGGCGAGAGGCCAAACATAGGGATAGTCGATTACAGGGGCTTGCCCACGCAGCGGGAATTCGAGCTATTCAAGGAATTTTTCGAGAGCGAAGGCTACGCAGCCACGATTGCCGACCCGCGCGATCTTGAATTGCGCGACGGGAAACTCTATCACGGAGACTTCCCCATAGACCTGGTCTATCGCCGGGTGCTCACAACCGAGTTGCTGGAAAAAGCGGACGAATGCCAGCCCTTTATCGAGGCTTACAAATCGCGTCTGGCCGTCTTTGTCAATTCCTTTCGCACAAAGTATGTTCATAAGAAGATGCTTTTCGGAGTCCTGACGGACGAGCGCCATCAACATTATTTCACCGACCGCGAGCGCGAGGCCGTCCGCCTTCACGTGCCGTGGACGCGCAAGCTCAATGATGAAAAGACCACCTTTCAGGGGCAGGAGGTTGACCTGCTCGATTATGTACGCCGAAATCGCGACCGCCTCGTTCTAAAACCTAACGATGATTACGGAGGGCACGGAATTTACATAGGATGGGAGTCGGATGAGCGCGTGTGGGACGATTCGATAGAAAAGTCTATCGGCAAAGATTATCTAATTCAGGAACGCGTGACCACCTCTCGCGAGGTCTTCCCCTACGTGAATCAAACCGACGGCGGCGTAGAAATGATCGAGCAGTTGCTCGACATCGACCCTCTGTTATTTTTTGGTCGCGTCGCGGGCGGGTTTACCCGCCTCTCTTCATCTTCTCTTGCAAATGTAACTTCGGGCGCAGGAATGGTTCCAACTATGATCATCGAGTGAGATTGACTTTTATCGCTTAAAAGCACATAAATCACATCAAGCACCAACACAATGTTATCAACAGTGCGTGACCCGCAGACGGTTCCCGCTGTTGCTGCCCTGGTGAATGGTTCTGAGAAAGGAGTTCAAGATGGCTGATTTCACACTGGGGATCGAAGAGGAATTTCAGATCATAGACCCTCAAACGCGAGAGTTGCGCTCGCACATAGTCGAGATGATCGAAGAAGGACGGATGATCCTCGGAGAGCAGGTCAAGCCCGAGATGCATCAGTCAATGATCGAGATCGGCACAGGCATATGCAACAACGTACAGGAGGCTCGCGCCGATCTGGTAAAACTCCGCCGGACCATAGCCACGCTGGCCGGGAGTAAGGGCCTGCGCGTCGCCGCCGCCTCGACTCATCCTTTCTCAGATTGGAAGCAACAACTGATCACCGAAGGCGAGCACTACGAAAAACTCCTGAGCGAAATGAAGGTACTTGCGCAGTCGCTTTTGATATTCGGCATGCACGTTCACGTAGGCATAGACGACCGCGAAGCGCAGATACACCTGATGAATGCCGCGCGCTATTTCTTGCCGCACGTATTGGCGCTCTCGACAAGTTCACCCTTCTGGATGGGAACCAATACGGGGCTGAAGAGCTATCGCTCGGAGTTGTTCAAGAAATTCCCGCGCACAGATATTCCCGACTACTTCAGTTCATACTCCGAATACGAAAGCTATGTCGATCTGCTGCTCAAGACCGGCTGCATCGACCGGCCCAAGAAGATTTGGTGGGATGTGCGACCGCATCCTCAATTCCCTACCCTCGAATACCGCATCTGCGATCTACCTTCTCGCGTTGACGAAGTCATTGCCATAGCCGCGCTGTTTCAAGCCATCACGGCCAAACTCTACAAGCTCTATCGTAAGAACATGGGTTTCCGGCTATATCGTCGCGCACTCATACAGGAGAACAAGTGGCGCGCCGTCAGGTGGGGGCTCGACGGCAAGCTCATAGACTTTGGCAAGAAGAAAGAGGTGCCCGCGCGCGATTTGATCCACGAGTTGCTCGATTTCGTAGACGATGTGGTCGATGAGCTTGGCAGCCGAAAAGAACTCGAATACGTCCATACGATACTTGAGACGGGGACGAGCGCCGACCGCCAGCTTGCCACCTACGAGCGGACGAAAGATTTCAACGCCGTGGTAGACCAGCTTATACAGGAGACGATGGAAGGCGTAATGGAGCTATCGGCTCAAGGCTAGCGGTGAAAGAGCCTGAAAAGCAAACTCGGCAGGCATCGTTTCACTACACCTTTCTATTGATTTGCGGTCTGTCTCTACCCGCGTGAGTATTAAATACATTCGCCCGCTTGATTCCGACTTTCAGGTCTTTCAGACGCAGGTTCGGATTCTCTTTTCGTAAATCTCTTGATTTCAGGCATTTAACCGAACCTGTATCGGAAGGGCTCAGTTACTGAGTTTGGAAGGTATAGTGTTTGCTTTTAGTTCTTATCGCTGTTTATCCTAAAAGAGCACAGGAAAAGAGATGAGTAAGTCAAATCGCAATCACGACGACAATAATTATGAAGAGCTTTCGCCGGGCGACCGGCAAGACCGATGGGAAGCCGTGCGCACAAGCGCTCAGGAAGCGATACGCCACGCCGACGCTCGCGGAAACAAACAACCGCGAAATCGTGTCATGGCGCTGATGAACCAGCCTGTAGTCCTGATCGGGGCGATAGTCGGCGGGTTATTGATTCTGGTGCTGGTCGTATTTCTGATGTTTGGCACCTCGAATCACCCCGCACAACAGACGCAGGCGACCGAGCCGCAACAGACCACTTCCCCCCAGGTTCCCACTCAGGGCACGACTCAAGGTCCATCTCAGGGCACGACTCAGGGTACTACTCAGGGTACTACTCAGGATACTACTCAGGGCCAGCAAAAACCCGCAGCAGACGACTCCATCGTCGGGCGCATATTTGGTGAGGACAGAGCAATACCGGGGCAGCCGCAGGCCGAGGGGCTGTTAAAGATGTCGGCAAGAATATTGTTGAGGCTCGCGCTTGCCGCCTTGCTTGCCGCCTTGCTTGCTTATCGCCCGCGCAAAGACTTGCCGGTTCCGCAGCGAAACCCTTACGTGGCGCAGACTCAGATACTGCTGGCCGTAGTGGCTTCGGCGCTGATGATGATCGTGTCGGACAACGCGGCTCGCGCCTTCGGCATATTCGCTGCCGCATCACTTGTGCGATTCCGCACGACCGTCCGCGACCCCAAAGAGATCACTGTGCTTCTGATTAGCCTCGGCATAGGACTGGCCACGGGAGTCGGTTTCTGGACCATAGCCGTAATACTTGCACTGTTTGTGATGTTGATGTTGTGGGTGCTCGAATACTACGAACCCGAGCAGATTCTCCGCGCAATGGAGTTGACCGTAAAGACGCGCGATATTGAGATGACCGATGACTGCCTGAAAGAACTCTTCGAGAAACACGAAATCCAGGCCGAGCTTAGAAAGGTCGATCACCCTGACGAGCAGGACGAATGGGGCACCATTCGTTATCGCGTGAGCGTAAGCCCGTTGCTCAGTACGGACGAGTTGAGCGATGAGATAATGTCGAGCGACCCGCATAATATTGACTCCATCCAATGGAATCAAAAGAAGAGCACCGCCTATATCTACAAGTGAGCCGATTTGAGATTTGAAATCTCAGGCAATGCTCTGCCCTGTCGGATAACTAATCTCTTTCACGCCCGATCATCTCAAATCTCAGATAGTCTATGGCGCTGGCGGTTGAGACTGATGCAAAATACTGAGTTCAGACAAGCGTACTTGATAAAACTCCCGTTCTGTCTTTTGCAGGTTCATCCATGCGATTTATTCCTTCTTTGAGGCTGACCCCGCTCAAGCTACACACAAAGACTACGATTCTGGTCTCTGCGGTGCTGGTAGCCATATTCGCAGTCATAGTCTATTTCTCGGATCTTGCGCTCACAAGTTTAAGCAATCAGGAGGAACAACAGGCGGCTCAACTCGTGGCCACTCGTGTGGCCAACACGGTTGAGCATCACATCAGACGCGAGACCCGCCGCGAGCGCCACTCCAATCAGCACGGCGGCAACAAGATGAGCCCGTCCACGCCGCCCGTCACAAGTACTGTGCCCGACTGGACCGAGGTCCAGGACGAGATTTACGAGACAATAATCAAAACCAATCAGCAACTTGCCGTGGCTCGCGTATTCTACAAATCAGGACCGGATAAATGGGATGAAAAGATAACTCTGGTCGGCGATGCAGTGACCCCCTATGGTCTGAGTGAACCAACCCTTCGGCCCGCGCTTGAAAAGGCTTCCATTACAACGCTCCCCGAGCGCGATCATATCCGATATATGCTGGCAACGTGGCCGGTGATTGCAGCCCTCGACGATAAGGAACCGAAACAGATCGGGGCCGTGTCTGCCCTGCTCGCCTTTGATCAGACCACAAGCTATGCGGCGAGGCTCCGCAGCCTGATCTGGCCCGTTATGCTTCTGGGCATTATCACGATTACTTTGATCACATACTTTCTGTTCAGACACATCGTCTATGAGCCAATCGGCGGTCTGTTACTTGCGATGTCGAAGGCCGAGGAAGGAGACCTGACGGTTGAAGTAGACCCGCTCGCGCCCGACGAAATAGGATTGCTCACCGCGCGGTTCAATAGAATGCTGGGCCGCATTCGTCAGATGACCGAACAACTCAACCAGGAACACCGCCGGCTGGAAGACCGCGTTCAGGACGCTACCGCAGAAATCGCGGAACGCAAAGAACAACTCGAAGTCGCAAACCTTCGTTTGTTCGAGTTGCAACGCCATCTGACCCAGCTCGAACGACTGGCCGCCGCCGGGCAACTGGCCGCGCAGTTCGCCCACGAAGTGGGAACGCCTCTCAACCTCATTTCGGGCCACGTTCAATTGCTGCGCGCTCGCGCTTCGCAGGAGCGTGTAATAAAACGGCTGGACATAATCGCCGGACAGATAGAGCGTATTACAAACATTGTAAGGACCATGCTCGATTCCACGAGACGGCCCGTGCTCAGACTCGAGGAACTGGACATCAACTCGCTGCTTGCTCGCATACTCGATGCCGCGCAGCCTACGCTTGCCGCCCGCAATGTAGAGCTTCAAACTGAGATGTCCGACACAATCCTGCCGATCAAAGCCGACCCGGATCAGTTGCAACAGGTAATAATCAATCTGATAAACAACGGTCTGGATGCCATGCCCGGCGGCGGAAGGTTGAGGGTTTCGACCGCCTCCGGCCCGCAAAGCGTCTTCATAGAGATGGCCGATAACGGCGAGGGGATCGCCGCCGACGAGATAGACTTGATCTTTGATCCGTTGTTTACTACAAAGCAGAGGGCAGGCACGGGGCTTGGGCTGACGATCGTAAAACAGATTATACTTGAGCACGGCGGGAGCATAGATGTCGAAAGCAAACCGGGCGAAGGAACATGCTTTCGAATAAGTTTGCCTCAAAATGCAGATTCACATATCCACGCCTCAGACGCCCGATCAGATCGGGCGGGAGCGGGGAGCGAAGCGGGCGGGGCCGTGAATGAATCGATTGAAGCCGAGGCTTTGAAAGTAGAAGGATGAAGAAGATACTCGTAATAGATGATGACCTTGAAACCTGCAACTTTCTATCTGAGATTTTCTCTGAGGAAGGGTGGGAAGTTTCTACGAGCCAGACGGCCGAATCGGCTCGAAACGAAGTCGAGCCCGGGCGCTTTGATCTTATCGTGAGCGACATAAACCTGGGCGGGCGGGTCAACGGGGTCGCGCTGCTCAAAGAGTTCAAACAGCTTGCGCCGTCATCTGAGGTGATACTCATAAGCGGGTTCGGCACGCTTGAGACGGCGGTCGAAGCCGTGCGTGAAGGCGCATTCGATTACGTCAGCAAGCCCTTTAATGTAAACGAAGTTATTGCGACGGCGAGGCGGGCGCTCAAGGGGCGCGACGGCGGAGAGCCTGCCGCCGTGTTGTTGAAGGAGCACGGCGAGGTAACGGGTATCATCGGTCACAGCCCGAAAATGATCGACCTCTACAAAGAGATAGCTATGGTTGCACCTTCGCGTTCGACCGTGCTTATCACAGGCGAATCGGGGGTTGGAAAGGAACTGGTAGCCCGCGCATTGTATCGCAACAGTTCAAGGGCATCGGGGCCGTTCGTAGCCGTTAATTGCGGCGCGCTTACCGAGACTCTGCTTGAGTCGGAATTGTTCGGCCACGTCAGAGGCAGTTTTACTGGCGCTGTCAGCGATAAGCGCGGCCTGTTTGAAGAGGCTGATCAGGGCACGATTCTTCTGGACGAAATCGGCGAGACCAGCCCCGGCTTGCAGGTGAAGCTTCTCAGGGTCTTACAGGAATCCGAGATCCGCCGCGTGGGCAGCGCCCGCGCCATAAAGGTTGATGCCCGAGTGCTGGCCGCGACCAATCGCAATCTCGAACTGGAGGTCAAGGAAGGCCGCTTCCGCGAAGACCTGTTTTATCGCCTGAGCGTAGTGACGTTCAGGGTTCCGCCACTCCGCGAGCGGCGCGAAGACATAGCCCTCCTTGCCGCGCACGCGCTCAAGCGTGCAAAGGAGGCAGGGGCGGGAGCGCATACGATCTCAGAGCAGGCGCTCACATTGCTTGAGCAATACAACTGGCCGGGCAATGTTCGCGAGCTTGAAAACACCATAGAGCACGCGGCGCTTTATGCGCGTGGTTCGGCCATCATGCCCGAAGACCTGCCCGAAAAGATCCTTATTCACAGCAAAGAATACGACCGCGAGACCCGTATCAATTCAATGTTTGAAGATTTACCGCCTCTCGACGAAATCGAGAGGCGGTATTTGATTTACGTGTTGCAGGAGGTCGGAGGTAGCCGCACCCGCGCTGCCGAAGTGCTGGGAATTGATCGCCGAACGCTTTATCGAATGGCGGAACGTTTCGATATCAAGCTCAAAGAAAAGAGCGATTAAGCAGCATTGAACAGTATTGAGCGGGGCGGACAGAAGATGGATGAACCGAAAATTTATACCACGGTTGAATGGGGCGCTCGCCCACCCAGAGGCGGGGGATTCGCAAGACACGAGGCCGAAGGCATCGTCGTGCATCACACGGCTGACCCTAACCGCTTGCCCGAAGAAGGCGACCGTGAGATTGATGAAGCGTTCAATCTGGCGCGCCGCATACAGAACCATCACATGGACAGCCCCGATAGGATGTGGGCCGACACGGGAGAGCATTTTACGATAAGCCGTGGCGGCCTCATACTCGAAGGCAGACACGGTACACTTGTCGCGGCCCGCGAAGGGGAGGTAGTCAGAGGCGCACACGCTTCAAGTGTGGTTCGCTATAACACTCGATGGTTTGGAATCGAGATTGAAGGCGTCAATCTGGATGCCTGTCACGTGACCAAACAGCAATGGAATTCACTCATAGACTTATGCGCGTGGCTGTCGGTCTGGGGCCGCTTTGACGCAGCCCGGATAATCGGTCACACGGAAGTCCTCGAAGGGCATACGCTCTGCCCCGGACGCATAATGGATCGCCTGGAAGAGTTGCGAGCCGAGGTCAGAGCCTTGAAAGAAGAAATACTCGCGCGAGAGGTTTAACCCTTGTGGCCGTTTTGTCTTGCGAAACAAAACGGCCACAAAGTATTTTGTGTATTTCCCGATTCTCAAACACCGCCCCCCCGGCAAATCAAGCTAATCCGGCATTTATCTCAGACATCGCGCTTTGGTCTGCTATGGCACCGGCTTTGCTATATCAGAATTACGTCCTGCTCAGGTTAGCAAGTCTCGCGGCAGGGCCGCGGAAACAGGCAGGAAGAAAGATTTTACAATGGAGATATTTAAGATGAAGAAATTGATTCTAGCAGGTAGTTTAGCATTGGCTCTGGCCGCGTCATCGGCATTTGCCGCGTCAACTAATGGACAAGGGGGCGCGTCTAAAACAGCCAAACCGGCGGCATCAAGCACCCGCACTGCCGCAAAGCCGATGGCAAAAAAGAAGCATCACAAGAAGAAACATAAGAAACCAAGCGCGAGCAAATCAAAAGGCACCGGTAAGTAGTTACAGATTCTCTGAGCAAGCAGTCTCCTTCGAGCGCGGGTCGATCTCGCTCCTGAGTCGACCCGCCATTTTTTTATGGGGCCGAGGGTCAGTGATCAATGGTCAGTGGTCAGTTACATAAAAGACATCGCTGATACATACAAATTCTTCGGATTCACGCCCCTTATTTCCGTTTAATATTTCACACATCTCGATTTTGTCAAATACTTTACCAAACTCATCACTGACCACTGATCACTGATCACTGCTTTGTGGCGGATTTGCGAGCAAAATCAAGAGTGCCACACGTGCTAGCCACCGACCTCCTAACAGGCGACTGATTCGAACTCGATAACGGATCAATGAAATCACAGTTTAGGCTGGTTTTTTCTCCTTTTTTTATTCAAAGGGAGATTTACGCGAGTGGAACGGTCTTTGCCCTGCATAACGGTGTGAGGCGCGCGGGATCGCTCGGAAGGAAGCGCCTGAAGTGGAGCAAGTATTCTTTCCCCTCACCGAATCGCGCCTCACCAAAATTCCTCTTAAGAGGTAGGAAATAGAACACAAGCAACCGCCCGGTTGAAGGCGAGTGCCGTTATTGCAACCGGGCCAAATGAAAAGAGGAGACAGCATGATGCAGGATTCATATTTCGAGCCAATGGATAAGACGGGGATTGAAACCGCGCCAGTGGAAACCGCAAAACAACCTGACGGAAAAGGAGGATTGCGCGCCCGCTACATCGCAGGAGCCATAGGGCTGATAGTAGTTCTGATCGTAGGCGGGCTGGCCGGGTCGTTTCTAACTGTAAAGACTGGCAAGTCCCCTTTCGGACAGGGGAAAGCCGTGCCGATGTTTATATCTAACAGTGAGCCCAATTCGGCCGGGCTCTCTGTACCCGGAGGCAGCTTTGCACCCGTTGTAAAATCGGTGCTGCCGACGGTCGTCAATATCGCATCTACAAAGGTGGTAAGCAATTCCGATAACGAGATGAGAAACCCCTTCCTGAACGATCCGTTCTTTCGACAGTTCTTCGGCGGAGATGGGCCAAATCTCCAGGTGCCGAAAGAGAGACGCGAACAAAGTCTCGGCTCGGGCGTCATCGTAAGCCCGGACGGCTATATCCTGACGAACAACCACGTAGTAGATCAGGCCAGCGACATAAAGGTTTCTCTTTCCGACAAAACCGAATACAAAGCCAAGGTCATTGGGACCGATCCAAAGACCGACATCGCCGTGCTCAAGATAGAAGCAGGCAATTTGCCCTCGCTTTCGCTGGGCGATTCGTCTCAGGTTCAGGTAGGCGACATAGCTCTGGCCATCGGCAATCCCTTCGGAATCGGGCAGACGGTGACTATGGGGATCGTGAGCGCGACCGGGCGCGGCAATCTGAATATCGAAGATTATGAAGATTTCATCCAAACCGACGCGGCTATCAATCCCGGTAATTCCGGCGGCGCGCTCATAAACTCTGCCGGGGCATTGATAGGCATAAATACGGCAATCCTCTCAAACGGCGCGCAGGGGAATCAGGGCGTAGGCTTTGCCGTTCCGATAAACATGGCCCGTCAGGTTATGGAGCAGATACTTAAAAACGGCAAGGTGATTCGCGGATACCTCGGCGTAGTTATTCAGGATGTAACTCCTCAACTCGCAAAAGCATTCGGAGCCGATCAGCCTAAGGGCGCGCTCGTGGGCGACGTGACACCCGACGGACCGGGCGCGGGCGCGGGTCTCCAAAAGGGCGATATCATACTGGAGGTCAACGGCGAGCCGATCACCGATAGCCGCGCGCTCAAACTCAAGATAGGTGGGCTGGCACCGGGTACGTCCGTGAAATTAAAGGTATTCAGAGACGGCAGCACCCGCGATGTCACGGTGACGCTCGGCGAACTGCCTTCCGATAATCAGGCCGTGGGTCAGCAAAGCCGTCCGAGCAAGGCTCTCGAAGGATTGCAGGTCGATGAGCTTACGCCGCAGATCGCCCAGCAATTGAAACTGTCGCCCCAGACTCGCGGTGTTGTTGTGACAGATGTTCAGTCGGGAAGCGCAGCGGCAGAAGCGGGCATCAGACCTCGCGATGTCATTCAACAGGTTAATCACAAACCTGTTACCAGCGTCTCTGATTTCGAGAACGATTTAAATCAGGCGGGGAAACAATCCGTCCTGCTGCTTGTCAACCGTGGCGGCAATACGGTATTTCTCGTAGTGGAACCGCGATGAGCAGTCAGTAGGCAGTAAGCAGTGAGCAGTAGGCAGTAAGATGACGTTCAAGACCAATGCTAAGGGGCCGAAGTCAGCAGGGAACGGGGATAGATATGAACAGGTGGTTCCCTTCTCCGGCTCTAAAAACTGCCTACTGCTTACTGCCTACTGCCTACTGCCCGAAATGGTACGGCAATGAACAGGCTATTGAGAATCATCATCATCATCATCATAGCTTTCATCCTGGCGAGCCTGGTTGTATTCAGGCTTCGCCTGGGCCGTACCATGGTCGCGCCCAGACAGGAAACAATTGATCAGAATCAGAAAAGCGAGATGCTGACGGCCGAAGGCGAGATCGAAACGGTTGACCCCGTGGCGGGAAGGTTGATCCTGATTGATGGAGGCCAGACCGTTATCCTTGAGTTTGACGACAGGACCGCGATTATTCAGCAGGGTCAGGTGATAGTGCCTGCGCAGCTTGCTTCGGGGATAAAGGCCAAGGTCAGATACAGGGCCGGACACGACCGCAACTGGGCGAGGTATATCGAAATTGATCCCGTCTCGCTGTCACGTTGATTGTCTCGTTGATCGCGTTATCGCTACCCGACAACCCAACGGTATTCGACCATCAGACATCTGTCTTGAATTACCTTGATGCCGGTCTTTGCCAGCTTTTCTGCCACCTCGTCATTGCGAATGCCCGATTGAAACCAGACGATTGCAGGCCGCTTCTCGATCATATCATCGAGATGCTGGTTGATGTGTTCTGGGCGGCGAAACACATCGACCAGATCAATTTCACCCGGTATGTCTACAAGCCTGCGATAAACCTTCTCTCCGAGAATCTCTTCGACATCGGGGTAATAAACCGGGACGGGGACGACCTCCAGCCCGACCGAGACAAGGTATTCGGGCACGTAAAAGGCCGGTTGAAAGGATTCGCGCTCGGTCTTGATACCAAGCACCGCTACCCGGTTGATCTGTTTGAGCAACTCTCTTGTCTCTTTGCCGCTTTCGATCAGGTTTTCACGCCAGTCCATCTTCGCTCCGCTTTAAGGAAATTCATCAAGTCCACTCTCCGAAAGTATACCAACCGCCACAAGCTTTCGCACACCTGACCGCGTGCTGCAAGGGAAACGACCAGCCACAGAGACACAAAGGCACAGAGATTTCTATAATCTTTTTCCCTGTGTCTCTGTGGCTGGTCTGAACTATTACCAGCAAGGTTGTCTCTGTCATGAGCATACTGATATATTCATAAGGCCGAATATTATTAGACCAATCTATAGGATAAGACTATGAACCAGATAAGCAAACTTTCACGCGAAGAGGCTGCGCTTGCGGTCATTGATATGCAGGAAGCTTTCCGCCCGGTCATTCCCGACTTTGGCGAAGTCGCTACGCGGATAGCCAAGGCCGTCGAGGGCGCGCGGTTGCTGGAAATTCCAGTCATCGTCACCGAACAGTACCCAAAAGGATTGAAACACACAGCCGATGAGATCATCCCCCACTTACCCTCGGAGACCAAAGCGATTGAGAAGTTTTGCTTTAGCTCCTGCGGGGTTGACGATTTTTATTCGCAGATCACAAACCGCAACATAAAACAGGTGATTGTATGCGGCATCGAAGCGCATATTTGCGTCACCCAGACGGTGCTCGACCTGCTCGCGCGCGGGCACGAGGTACATCTGCTGGTTGATTGCATCACCTCACGCAAACGCGAGAGCAAAGAAGTGGCGCTTGCCCGTTTGACACAGGCCGGAGCCGTTCCTTCCAACCTTGAGATGGCCCTGTTTGAGATGATGCGTACGGCAGATTCTCCACAATTCAAAGCCGTCCAGAACTTGATAAAATAGAGACCGGCGGCTGAGAACTGCCGGAATTTGTTTGGATTCTTCCCGGCCCCCGGCCCCTGATCCCCATTATGGATTTTCTAGAAAAACTCAACCCTCAGCAACGCGAAGCCGTAGAGGCCGTTTGCGGGCCGATGCTTGTGCTTGCGGGCGCAGGCTCGGGCAAGACGCGCGTCATCACCTATCGAATCGTTTATCTGATAGAGCGAGCGAGCGTGCCGCCACAGCAGATAATGGCTGTGACCTTTACAAACAAGGCCGCCCAGGAGATGAAATCGCGTGTCGAGTCGCTCATCGGCAAAGGCCCGCGCACGGCTTCTCCTCTGATCTCAACCTTTCACTCGTTATGCGTACGGCTGCTCCGCCGAGACATCGAGCGGATGCAGGCGGGCTACACTCGCAACTTTACAATCTATGACACGGACGACCAGGCAAGGGTAGTTAGAGCGATAATGAAAGACCTTAGCCTCGACGATAAATCCTTTACAGCAAGACAGGCGCTTTCGGCCATAAGCGGAGCCAAGAATCGCGGGATGTCGCCTGCGGCATATGCCAATCAAGCCGAATACGTAAGCGACCGCACGGAAAAGATCGCCGCCATCTATAGGAATTACGAGCAACGGCTCCAACAATCAAACGCGCTCGATTTCGACGACCTTTTGATAAAGGCGGTCCAGTTGCTGCGCACGGTCGCCGAAGTCCGCGAGTATTATCACGAGCGATTCCGCCACGTGATGATAGACGAATTTCAGGACACAAACGGAATTCAATACGAGCTTGCACGGTTGATAGCCGTAGGGTCTACGAAAATCGAACGCGGGCGCATCGACTCAGAAAAACTATGGCAGGACCGCAGCCTCTGCGTAGTTGGCGATGTAGACCAGTCCATCTACGCATTTCGCGGGTCTGATTTCAATATCATCCTCGGGTTCCAGCACGATTTCGAGGGCACGAGGATGATAAAGCTTGAGCAGAACTATCGTTCTACTCAAACGATTCTCGAGGCCGCAAACCGCGTGATCGAGCGCAACGCCCGGCGTCTGCCCAAGACACTTTACGCGACAGAAGAACTCGGACAGGGCGAGAAGATCAGCTATTACCAATCGTATGACGGCGAAGGCGAAGCCAGCTTTGTTGGCGAAAAGATTCAAGACCATCTCAAGCGAGATCCCCAAACAAGGTGCGCCGTCCTTTACCGCACAAACTCGCAATCGCGTCTGTTTGAAGAGTCTCTGAGGCGGCGCGGCATCGCATACAACATAGTAGGCGGGTTCTCGTTTTATGAGCGCGCAGAAGTAAAAGACATAATCGCCTATCTCAAACTCGCGATGAACCCGATGGATGACGTGGCGCTTGAGCGCGTCGTAAACACTCCGCCTCGCGGTATTGGAAAGACCACGATTGACACCCTGCATCGCAGGCAGAAAGACCTGGGCGTTTCAATGTGGGAAACCCTCGCCCTCGCTATTGAGGAGCGACAGATCACGCCCCGCGCTTCGGCTTCGCTCGATGTGTTTCGCCAGATAATAATCTCGCTTGGCGAGCGGGTGGAAAAATCTCACCCTCTGTCTGAAATCGTGAAAGCGGCGGCCATCGAAACCGGTTATGTGCGCTCGCTCGAAGAAGAAAAGACCGAAGAGGCCGAAGGGCGTTTGCTCAACATCGAAGAGCTTGTCACGGCAGCCGTGGAAGCCGAGGAGCAGGAAGAGTCGCTGCGCGATTTTATCGACCACGCGGCGCTCGCAAGCGATACCGATCAATACAAGGCCGATGCGCGGGTCACGCTTATGACCATGCACGCGGCAAAAGGGCTTGAATTCCCTGTAGTATTTATCGCGGGGCTCGAAGAAGGGCTCTTCCCGCATTCGCGGTCTGCCGCAAGCGAAGACGATCTGGAAGAAGAGCGGCGGCTCTGTTATGTAGCCATCACACGCGCCCAGGAACATCTTTACCTGACACACGCAATGAGGCGGCGAACTTTTGGCGAAGAGATGCACGCCGTCCCCTCACGTTTTCTAAACGAGGTCCCGCTTGAATTGATGCGGGATATGTCGCTCGGCCCCTCGTGGCTCGGCTTTGCCGACAGCAATGATACGCGCCACAACCGGGAAGCCGCCGAGGCCTTGCGAGGCGGGGGCGCGCATCACGTCAAACGGACCTCGAATTACAGCGGTAAGACTTATAATTCCGCCGATAGCGTGCGCGAATTTTTCAAGAGCCGCGCTTCGGGAAATCCAACATCCTCTGGTCCCCGGTCGGGCGAAGAGGCTTCCAGTCGAGGTCTGGCAAATCGTGCCGATTCGGGCGAATTCCGCACAGGTTCACGCGTGCGACACGCTCGATACGGGGCGGGCGTCGTCTTACAGGTCGAAGGCGCAGGCCCGGAGGCCAAACTTACGGTGAGTTTTCCCGGGTACGGAAAGAAGAAGTTCGTAGCCAAATATGCCGCGCTCGAAAGGGTCTAGAAGGCTTCGGATTTGAGATTTGAGATATAAGATCTCAGATGGGCCGGAATCAGTGATCCCGGATTCGGTCCATCAGATAGAAAGATCTTGAAGTATTTGCAGGGCTTGAAAAAAAGGCCGTCCTGCGATAGGGAGGGCACCCCGGCCAAAGTATGAGATGGTTCAAACAGATTGAGCCTACTCAAACTGCCAGGGAATGTCAACCTGCTTTTAATTGCAACCTGTAGTATACTGACGGGCGTAATTGCTAGGGGATAATGTAACGGAACACCCCGGCGCTCGCTCGTGCCGGCGGCCTCTCATCTTCGGGAGACATTGTTATGGCAAGCATCACCTTTAACGAAGCGGCTCACTTGCTCCGCCGCTGTGGTTTTGGCGGAACCCCGGGCGAGATAAATGATCTTGTAGCGCGGGGCCGCGAAGGAGCTGTCGATTACCTTCTCGGCTATACCCAGATTGACAACAGCCAGATGGAAAGCATACTCGAACAGAGTTTCGATTTTTCCGACCCGACTGACTTTCCCCGTTTCAATCTGTCCGAGCTGCAACGATGGTGGTTTACCCGGATGGTCTTTACCCGGCGGCAGTTTGAAGAGAAGATAACGCTGTTCTGGCATAACCATTTTGCTACCTCGGTGACAAAAGTGCCCGAGCTTTTCATGTATATCCAGAATCTGACGCTCAGAAAACACGGCCTCGACCGCTTTGACGATCTGATGCTGGAAGTAGCTCGTGACCCGGCCATGCTCATCTGGCTTGACGGGATCACGAGTTTCCGGGGGATGCCAAACGAAAACTTTGCCCGCGAGCTTCAGGAACTCTTCTCGATGGGCATCACCGATGTCGTCACGGGCGAGTCGAATTACACCGAGCAGGATGTCAAAGAGATAGCCAGGGCCTTTACGGGATGGCAGATATTCCCCACGAGGGGGGATTTTTTCAAGTGGAACTTCACAGTCAATCCCGATCTTCACGACAGCGCATCGAAGACAATTTACGGGCAGACGGCAAACTTCAACGGCGATGACGTTATTACCGTAATTGCGGCTCGCCCGGCGACCTCGCGTTTCGTGGTGAAGAAGTTCTTCGAGTTTTTCGTCTATCCGCTCCAGACGCCGGAAGACAGCGCGACCATCGAGAAGTTTGCAAACGTTTATCTGAGTAAAAACCATTCGATCAGGGAACTGGCCCGCGCCATATTCGTTTCAGATGAGTTCTTCAGCGCAAGGGCGCGTTTCGGCCTCGTAAAATCTCCGGTCGAGTACATCGTAGGCGCGATTCGCATGTCGGGCGCTCAGTATGTTCCGGGGACATTCAAGCAGGGCGAAAATCCGCTCGGCTTCTTCTCTACCTTTCTGGGACAGGAACTCTTCCGCCCGCCCGATGTGGCGGGCTGGCATCTCAATCTTGGATGGGTAAACACGGCTTCGCTGCTCAACCGTTTCACCTTCGCCGATTATCTCACGATCAACCGATCTGACAGACGAAATCAACCGGGCGTCTTTTTCTCTCAGGGGCAACTGAAGAAGTTCGCCAAGAAGAAGACCGCCAAGACGCTCAAAAAACTTTTGTCAAAACTCGGGCCTCTCGAAATGGATGAAGCGGGACTGGCTACGCTCGGCGATTACCTTGAGAGAGACGACGCGGGGAATCCGGTCAAGTTCATCCGTGATGACCTGACCATAGACAAAAAGATGCGCGGTTTGATTCACCTTTTGATGTGCTCGACAGAGTTCCAGTTAAATTAGAAGGAGTGTGGCTATGGCGATCAGCAGAAGACGATTTATAAAACAGGGCGCTGGGATGGCAACGCTCGGGCTCATCGCGCCGAAGCTATGGCTCTCATCGGCGCGCGCTCAATCAAACCCTCCCGCGGCAAGCCGCAAGATATTCGTAGTCATTCAGTTTTCGGGCGGCAACGATGCCATAAACACGCTCGTGCCTTACACCGATTCCAACTATTTCAACCTGCGGCCAATGCTTGCATTCAAAGACACGGAACTCAAAGATGATCGCGGGCGCTCGATGATAATATCGAATGAACACGGATTGCACCCCGGTCTGAGCGAAATCAAGGACCTTTACGACGCTGGCCGGGTCGCGATAGTGCGAGGCGCTGGATACCCCGATCCGAATCTATCGCATTTCCTCTCGATGGACATCTGGCACACGGCCGATTTGAGCGGGCTTGCGGGCGAAGGCTGGCTCGGCAAATATGCAAACCTCGCCCTTCTAGGAAAACCGGGATTCCCGGCCGCCTCCTTTACCGGCGAGTTGCCGAAAACGCTCAGTTCCAAAAAGGTGGTCGTGCCAAACATCCTGAATTTCGATCTCTACAATTTCCTGACCGACGGGGCGTACCCGGGCGATTACACCAATCAGCTAAACGCGTTCAATTCGCTCTACACCCGAAGCTTCAACGATTCGACATTCGCAGACGCGATAACCGGCACGGGATTTGACGCGGTACAGGGCGCAGGTCAGGTGCAGGCGGCTGTCGGCAGCTACAACTCAACAATCGCATATCCCGACAACCCTCTGGCCTACACTCTGCGTATGGCTGCCCAGATAATCACAACCCTGCCTTCGGCAAATCTGCTCTACGTCGAGATGGGCGGATTCGATAATCACGCCGACCAGATAGCTCACACCGACGGCACTCCCGACAAGACGAGCGGCGACCATGCATTGCTTCTCAACTGGTTTTCCGAGGCCGTAAAAGCCTTCTACGACGACATAGCCGAACACGGGCTGGCCGACAATCTCGTGATGATGCAATGGTCCGAGTTTGGCAGGCGACCGGGCGAAAACGCCTCGTTCGGAACCGACCACGGAACCGCCGGAGTTATGTTCATAATCGGAAACGGCGTGAAGGGTGGAATCTATGGCGAGCAACCTTCGCTTGCCGAGGCAAACCTGGACGATGCGGGAAACCCGGGATTTACGGTGGATTTCCGCGAAGTGTATGCCACAATCCTCGACGACTGGCTCGACTCCGATTCCCGAGCGGTGCTTGGGGGGCAGTATCCAAACCTGGGTTTCTTCGGATGAGCCGAACTTTTTCTTTTTACACCCGCCTGACGCCGGGAGCTGCCGCGAAAACCTTCGAAGAACGGTAACTCTTTCCTGCTCAATCATTACAGGCACGCTTTTTGCTTTTTATTAACCCCGTTGAAGCATCACGACTCCTACAAGCGAATAACTTGTTTTGACCGTGTGAAGTCCATACGGTCAAAGAGCCGTGTGTTTGAAACATGAACAAATGCAACTTGAAAGGAGAACAGAATGAGATTAAAAGGCAAAAAGATATTGATGTTTGCAGCAGAGGGTTTCGAGGACATGGAGTTACATTTCCCGCGTCTCACCTTGCAGGGTGAGGGGGCGGAAGTGACGCTTGCGGGATTGTCCGACGAGACCGTATACGGCAAACACGGATTGCCGGCCGAACCCGACAAGACCGTAGACAAGTGCAAGGCGGATGATTTTGACGCCGTTGTCATCCCCGGAGGGTACGGCCCGGATCATTTGAGGACCGACAAAAACGTACTGCGTCTTGTGCGCGAGATGGCCAAAGCGGGCAAACCCGTTGCCGCCATATGCCATGCGCCGTGGGTGCTGGTTTCGGCGGGTCTCTGCAAGGACAGACACATGACATCGTGGCACTCAATAAAAGACGATGTGATAAACGCAGGTGCCGAATGGACAGACGAAGCCTGCGTAATTGATAAAAACTTTATCACCTCGCGCAAGCCAGACGATCTCCCTGTATTCTGCCTGAACATCATCGAGATGACGGCAGGCAAACAGGCGTCAGCAGCGCGAACCGGAACGAAGAAATAACAAAGCAGGGGCCGGGGTTCGGGGGTCAGGGACCGGTCTGGTCAAGTCTATCGTCGGTTAAATTCGACTACATTATCAGGGGATAGAAAAGCACAACTGAGGCGAATGCGGCGTGTAGATGGTTTGTCCAAATCAATCTCATGTTCGCTTTAGCATCACCGGCCCCTGGCCCCCGAACCCCGGCCCCCTGTTGCAAACCTCATCGAATGGCCTATAATCAAGCCGTATTCTGGAACGATACGGTGAGCAGGAGGACACTTTCCGATGAGTCATATCACCGAAAACAAACCCAAGAAAATTACGGCTCCAATGATTCGCGCCCGCAAAGGCGGAGCGCCGATAGTTGCGCTTACGGCATATGACTATCCAAGCGCGCGACTCGTCGACGAAGCGGGATTCGATTTCATACTGGTGGGTGACAGTCTGGCACAAACCGTACTCGGTTATGATACGACGCTGCCGGTCACGCTCGACGAGATGATAGCCGCTACACGGGCCGTAAGGCGCGGAGCGCATCACGCGCTCATAGTCGGCGATATGCCTTTCGGCACTTACACAGAGAATTCGGAACGCGCCCTTGAGTCGGCTATCAGATTCGTCAAGGAAGGCGGGGCTGAGGCTATCAAGATCGAAGGCGGCGCGCGCCGCGCTCACGTAGTCAAGGCCATAGTGGATTCTGAAATCCCTGTGATGGGACACATCGGCCTCACACCTCAATCGGTCTTGCGAATGGGTGGCTACCGCGTTCAGGGGAAGACGCTCGATGCGGCCCGCGAATTGATTGAAGACGCGTTAGCCCTGGATCGCGCCGGAGCTTTTGCCATCGTGCTTGAAGGCATCCCGGCAGAAATTTCACGGCTCATTACGGATCGCGTCAGCGTGCCTACAATTGGAATAGGCGCGGGGATCTGCTGCGACGGACAGATACTTGTCTTTAGCGATCTTGTCGGACTCACCTTCGGTCATACGGCCAAGTTCGTGCGCAAGTATGCCGATGTAAAAACCGTCATAGCCGACGCATTAAAGAGCTATCGAGATGATGTAAATACTCGCCGCTTCCCTGCCGAAGAGGAGAGCTACCACCTGCCCGAAGGCACGGTTGTAGAGATAAACGAAGAACATTCACAATCCATGCCGCCGCTTGGACCGATCAATTAGAGTGATACGTGATGCGTGATTTACCAGACTCGAAAATTATCTTTAACAAGCAATCTGCCTGACAGGCACGAATCACGTATCACGAATCACGTATCACGTTTATGGAAATCATCAATCGCATCCCAAAGATGACATCAATTGCGCGCGAGATTCGCGGCGAGAATCAAAAGATAGGGCTTGTGCCGACGATGGGCTCGCTGCACGAAGGTCACCTGTCGCTGATGGGTCGGGCGCGCGATATGTGCGATATCGTTGTGGCCTCGGTCTTTGTCAATCCGGCGCAGTTTGGCCCCAATGAAGATTTCGATAAATACCCGCGTGACCTCGCCGCAGACGCCGAACTCGCCTTTACCCAGGGGGTGGATTTCATCTTCGCGCCTACGCTCGAAGATATTTACCCCGAAGGTTTTTCAACCTATGTCTATGTGGAAAGGTTGAGCGAAAAACTCGAAGGCGCGAGCCGAGCGGGCCATTTTCGCGGCGTGACGACCGTGGTCAATAAACTCTTCAACATAGTCCATCCTCACTTCGCCTTCTTTGGGCGAAAAGACGCGCAGCAGGTCATAATATTAAAACGCATGGTCGCCGATCTGGCTATGAATGTGGAAATAGTCGTAGGTCCGACCGTACGCGAAGAAGATGGGCTGGCGCTTTCATCGCGCAACGCATATCTCTCTACCGAGGGGCGCAAGGCCGCTACCGTCTTGCGCCGCGCCCTTGACCGATGCCGGACTCTTTACAACAGCGGAGAACGCGACAGCGCGAAGCTCCTGTCTTCGATGCGGTCGGTGATCGAGTCCGAGCCGTTAGCCCGGCTCGATTATGCGGCCATAACCGATACGATCAATCTCAACCCGGTCGAGACGATCCCGCCTGATAAACCCACGCTCGTTTCAATAGCCGTATTCATCGGCGATACGCGGCTGATAGATAACATAGTGCTTAACGGCGAACTCTAAACAGTGATACGTGATACGTGATTCGTGATTAACCAGACTAACAAATTGACCATTACAGGCAATCCAACTATGAGCCACGTATCACGTATCACGTATCACGTATCACGTATCATTCGCTCCAGACGCCGACGGCTTTTAAGAATCCCTCCAGATTCGCTTTCTTCAAGAGGTCTCCGACGGCCTGATGATCTATTCTCGGCGCGAGCGGTTCGGCGCTGTCGGCAACCGTAAAGGCCGTCAAGGCAAGGATCGCCGCTCCCGTAGTCAGGTAATGCTCGTTCACCTTGTCGAGAGTATCGCTCGTTTTGTGATGAATCTTTGAGTAAGGCTCCATATCAACCCACAGATCAAGGGCCGGAATGCCTTCGATCATAAAAGGGCCATGGTCTGTATCAAACGTGAGTTCCATAGATATTCCGCTGCCGCCGAGACCTTTCAGCAGTGTTTCGCTTATCGGTTTCAACGCTTGAGCTACATCTTCTCGCCCTTCGACCTTCCAGCCTTTCGGCTCGCCCGCGCCGTTGTCTGTGTTTAAGACGGCGATGCATTTACCGAGTTCTGACGAGTGCTTGTGAACATAAGCCGTAGAGCCGAGCAACCCTTGCTCTTCTCCTCCCCACAAAGCGAACCTGATCGAGCGGCGAGGCTTGCGACCCGACGCGGCGATGGCCCTTGCGGCCTCCATCACCATCGCAACGCCCGAGCCGTTATCCTGCGCGCCCGTGCCGTAATCCCACGAATCGAGGTGCGCCCCGATTATGATCCATTCGTCGGGCTTCTCGCTACCCGGTATTTCAGCGATGACGTTATTTACCTCGACCGGGCCCGTCACTCTGTTCTCGTATTGAAATTCGATCTCAACCGGTACCTCGTGCCGCTTCTGTTTTGTAGGCCCGCCCGATTCAGCTAAACGGCGAATGAGCTTGCCGTCCTCCATGCCTATTTGAGCTACGGGAAGCGGGGCGATTTCGGTCCCCCAGTTTGGCGAGAAAGCATTCAACACGTTATTGGCTTCGAAATCGGGCCATATGACGGCAAGAGCGCCTGCATCCTTTAGCTCTTTGTGCGCGGCTATGACACGGCCAAATGCCGATATGCCCTCTGCAAACACCTTGCTCAGGTCGAGCATAATGATGTGTCCTCTTATATCATCGCTCTCCTGTTTGATATGTTCGGAGGAAATGTCATCAAGCTCTTTCACCTCTCCCTTAATGCCCCCGGGCGGAGTCGAAGGCGTCCAGCCGAGCGACTGAATATGCAGAGTCCGCTCGACGGGGCTTGTAATTCGCCCGGTCGCCGCTCCCCTCTCCCATGCATTTGCTATTTGAAACGGCTCCAATTTCACATTTTGAATTCCCATAGCGCGAAAGGTCGCGATGGCCCACTCGGTTGAGCCCCTGTATGAAGCGGACCCGGTCAACCGGGGACCGAACCGATCAGACAACAGGCTCAGATAACTCATGGCCTGGCCCTCGACCAGAACCGATCCGGCTATTTGAGCGGCCGCCTTTTGAGACTCCGAGGGCTGTTGCGCGGACGCGGGCAACAGCATTGCAAGCATCAGGATAATAGAAAGAATCAGGCTCTTGCTCCTGGTCATAAAGATCCTCCGGTATGATTAATGAACGGGCAATTCGATGATAAACCTCGCGCCGCGCGGCTTATTGTCTTCAACCCAGATGCGGCCCTTGTGATCTGCGATGATATGACTCACGATGGCCAGCCCCAGCCCTGTGCCCCGGTCGCGGGTCGAAAACTTGGGCAAAAAGAGCTTGTCGCGGTCAGTGGGGCTTATTCCGTGACCGGTGTCGGATACGATGAGCCGCACTACATCGGTTCCGTGCAAATATTTGGATTCGATCCTGATCCATTTCTCGCCCGCAGAACGGCTCTTCACACCGTTGCCCTGTGCAGAGTTCGAGGTCAGCGCCTCAAACGCATTATCTATCAGGTTCACAAGCACTCGTTTGACCTGCTCGCAGTCGAGCCTTAGCTGAGGCAGTTCGTCGGCCAGGCGACATTCGATCCTGATCCCGTTCAATCGTTCATCGTAGAGCCGGACGGCATCTCTCACAACGTCGTTTAGTTTGGAGTCTACCAGTCGAGCTTCGGGCAGACGGGCAAAGCGCGAAAACTCTTCGACCATACGCTGAAGGGCGGCGACTTCGCGGACGATTGTCGCCGTGCCTTCATTTACTATCTGGTCAAAGCGCGCGTGGGATTGACGCCCTTCTGCGCGGCGATAATTGCGGATGATTCGTTCCGCCGATAGCTGAATCGGGGTGAGGGGATTCTTTATCTCGTGCGCCATGCGGCGTGCGACTTCGCTCCAGGCCGCGGCCCGCTCGGCCTGTATCAAATCGGTCAAATCCTCGATGACGATGACCCACCCTCCAAGCGCCCCCTCCGAATCCCTCAAAGCTATGGCGGTCGTCGCCGTATGCAGCGTGCTTCCGTCCGCTCGCCTGTATTGTATTTCAGCCTGCGCGGTTTCGCTTCGCCTTGCGCGGCGGCAAAGCGTAGCCAGTTCGTCGCCCTGAGTCCCGGCTATGATGCGATTTATGGGTGTGCCTACATCGGGCTTCTCATCAAGCGCGAGCATGTATTGCGCGGCGCGATTGAGCGTGGCTATACCTGCGTTTTCGTCCGTCGAGATGACTCCTGTTGACAGGGTTTCAAGCACGGTTTCGATATAGAGACGGCGATTATCGAGTTCCAGATTCGTACGGCTCAAAGCCTCGGCGGCGCGTTCCAGCCGTTCGCGGTTTTCAGCCAGTTGTTGCGCCATCTGATTGAAAGAATTCACAAGCGCGGCAAGTTCATCTTCGGCCACGGTCTCTACCCTGTGCTCGAAGTCGCCGTGAGCAACGCGATCCGTAGCCTCGGCCAGCGCCTGTATGGGTACGGTGATCCCTCGCGCCACGTAAAGGGCAAGCCAGCTTGCAGCGAAGATCAAAAGCAATGTCACCGCCGCCAGTAACAATATGTACATTGACTTTATGCGCTTGATCTTTCCCTTCAGGCTATAAAAAGCGGCGTGTTGAGCGGCGATATTTGCGGCGCGTTGAGTCAGTTCGGGCGGTAGCTGCCGCGCCAGAATTAACACCCGGGAATCGGTCGGCGCATCCGTTAATTTTACGGCAGCGACTATGTATATCACCTGAGGGCTGTCTCCCTCATCGGTTCCGGCAAAAAAAGAATCCCCCGCAAGCGTCTGCTGTTCAGCCGCCTCAAGCGTCTCTTCGATTTCAGGTTCGACCTTCCTGTCTTCGCTCTGAATCGTTACGTGCTCAGCGGGGGCTACGACCCGGAGGAGCGAAATTTTGTGGACGGCCATCTGCTGCCTGAAAAGCTCGTCAAGCTGAGGGCTTCGGTAAACTTTGATCGAAGCAAGCGACAATTTGTCTGAAATCGCGCGGGCTACATTTAGAAGTTCATCCTGTTCTTTTTCGAAATAACTATCCTTGATCGCCTGAGCATCGTCTACGACCTGGCGAGCGGGCTCGCCAAACCATCGGTCTATGCTGCGGTTGAGCAATCCATAGGCGAAGAAGAAAAGCAGCAGTACCGGCAAAAGCGAAAGACCTATGGCAAAGCTCACAAGCCGGGCCTTGAACTTCGATCCGAGGCGGTGGGCGCGGCGTTCGCGCACAAGCTTTAAGACGTTCCTCAGCAGGACGAAGAGCAAAGTTACAAATGCGAGGAAATTCAGCGAAGAGAGCGCGTAAAACAGCAGCGTTTCGCTTGCCGTCTCGGGCATCACGAGCGGGCTCAGATTAAAGCCGCTTTGCGCCACAAGGAGCAGCAAAAGCAGCATCATCACTATCGAGAGGATGATGATCGTCGTCAGCCGTTTGCGGCCCTGCTCGGTCAGTCCCGGCCCGGGGGTCGGGCTGATATGCTGCTCTTCCCGTGATTGTTTGTCGTCGCCGGTCAAATGTATTGCCTCGCTCTCAAAGAGGTCGCGCAGATTGGTTTCGGAAGCCAGATTTTAACAAACTCCTGAAATTACCGCCATTGTGCGGCAGAATCACCAGAAACATTCAGTTCCCCTATTTGCGTTTTTAAAAACCTGGCATGCTTGAAACTGATTTCATTCACACCCACTCATTTGAGATCTCAAATCTCAAATCTCAAATCTCATTTCCGTGGGCCTGTGTGGACATAGTCCGCTCTTCATCGTAATATATCTCTAACTGACCAATGAGGAAGAGAGATAAGAGGCAATTAGAATGGCTCAGCCTGTGATTGAAAGTCTTGTGCCGGGTGCGGGCATAGAAGGTGGCGAAATCATAATAACCTGTAGGGATTTCGTCTTCTCGACCTATGAACAGGCTCGCGTAAAATTCGGCGGAACCGAGACCCGCCCCGTAAGCGCTTCGTCGGGGCGTGTGATTGCGCCCGTCCCTTCAAGCAATCTTATCGAAGGCGGACAGACCACTATCACCCTCGAAACAAACGGCACCGTAAGTAAAGGCGAAGCCTTTATCATAGGCCAGAAGCTTGCCGGAGAACTCCACCCCGTAGCAAATCCCGCCTACGACCGCGATAACGGCGCGATATACACGACTCTTTCGGGGGCGCGCGGTCAAAAGGTCCCCGTCTCAGTTTATAAGATCACGCCCGACGGCCAGCGCGAACCGTTCCTGACCGATGTGGTAAATCCTACGGGACTTGCATTCAGCCCTGACGGCGAGATGTTTGTCACAAGCCGTTTGGACGGCTCGGTTTATCGGGTGACACCTTTCAAAGAGGCCGAAGTCTTTGCGCGTAACCTTGGGATAGCCACGGGCATCGCATTTGACCGCGACGGGCGAATGTTCGTAGGCGACCGCAGCGGGACGATTTACAGGGTCAATGAAATAGGCGAGCCTGTCACGTTTGCCACGATAGAGCCGAGCATGGCGGCGTTTCATCTGGCGTTCGGGCCGGACGGTTATTTGTATGTGACGGGGCCTACGCTGTCGAGTTTTGATTCGGTGATACGGATAAGCCCGGAGGGAGAGATGACGCGCTTTTTTACGGGGCTTGGGCGACCGCAAGGGTTGGCCTTTGACCGCGCGGGGAATCTCTATGTGGCCGCCAGTCGTCGGGGGCATCGCGGCATAATTCGCGTAACGCCGGATGTCGAAGCCGAGATGGTCGTGGCCGGGGTGGGGCTTGTCGGATTGTGCTTTGACGATCAGCGCAATATGATCGTGGCCTCGAATCGCGAGCTATTTCGTGTGCCGCTTGGAATCGAAGGATATTGGCCTTTCTAACATTCAAATCACAGACTTCACACCTTTCGGATATTTGCCCGAGCCGGGGACGATTGAAGCCTGTTTCTTCGAGAGAAGCCCCGTTTGACACGTGCTGGAGCGCGTGCTAGCTTCTTTTTTTGAATTTTGTTTACTGTAGCCACAGGAGTGGGAAAGATTGAAAGACATCGATTTTGGCTTCGTTATTATATGGTTCGTAGTGTTTTTGTTCTCCCTATCATTTCATGAATCGGCACATGCCTGGACATCAGAAAAGTTCGGGGATTACACGGGCAGACATCAGGGCCGCATTACGCTAAACCCTATCGCTCATATTGATCCCATAGGAACAATAGTCTTTCCGCTCATAATGATATTCACGAGCGTTCCTCTGCTCGGCTGGGCAAAACCGGTAGAGACAAACCCGCTATTGTGGCGAGACAAGAATAAGGCAAATATTTGTGTTTCAGCGGCGGGACCGATCAGCAATTTCATACTGGTGATAATTGCTTTCATTGCTCTCAAGATAATGCTCCTCAGCGGCATTCTGACGACCAATCAAAGCATTACCAGCTATTACGATATACTTGTGCCGGTGTCGGGTCAGCCGGCTTTTATGCAGCCGCTCGTGATGCTTCTGAGCATTATGTTGATACTGAATCTGGCGCTCGGCATTTTCAATCTGATTCCTATCCCGCCTCTCGACGGCAGCCATGTGCTTGAAAGCCTGCTTCCTTACGAGATGGCGCAGGCCTTCGACCAGATAAAACCATACGGCTTTTTATTATTGATTATTTTGTTGTACTTGCGGGTGCTGGATGTGATTTTCTCCCCGGTAGCCATATTCATATTGAGATTGCTGCTGGCCTGATCGAAAGGGTAATAAAGTTGTCTGAGAACGAGCTTGAAATCATAAACGAATCTACCCCGCCAAAAAAGCGAATAGTGAGCGGGATGCGCCCGACCGGGAATCTCCATCTTGGAAACTTCGAGGGCGCGCTCAAAAACTGGATCAAGTTCCAGGATTCGGGCGAGTACGAGTGCTTCTTCTTTATCGCCGATCTGCACGCATTGACAAGCGATTACGCGGATACGAGCAAGATCAAGCAGAATACGATGGATATGGTGAGTGACTGGCTTGCGGCGGGGCTTGACCCCGAACGCTCGACCATATTCGTCCAATCAATCGTGCCGGAACACGCCGAATTACACCTGATCCTTTCGGCCTTTACCCCGCTCGGCTGGCTGGAACGCGTGCCTACCTACAAGGAACAGCGCGAAAACATCACCGACAAAGACATAGGCAATTACGCCTTCCTCGGCTACCCCGTGCTGCAAGCGGCCGACATCGTATTGTACAAGGCCGATTATGTTCCGGTAGGCAAAGATCAGGCTTCGCACGTGGAGCTTACGCGAGAAATAGTTCGGCGCTTCAGCAATTTTTACGGGCCGGTCTTCCCTGAACCGAAAGAGATTCACACCGAGGTTCCGGTGTTGCCGGGAACCGACGGACGAAAGATGTCGAAAAGCTACGGCAACGCGATATATCTTGTTGACTCCGCCGATGTGGTTCGCGAAAAGGCGCGACAGATGATAACCGACCGCACACGCATTCGCCGCACAGACCCGGGCCACCCCGAAAGCTGCGATGTTTGCCAGATGCACCGCTTCTTTGTGGACCAGGAAGTGGCAGACAGTTTCGATGACGACTGCCGCAACGCCCGAATAGGGTGCGTAGACCGCAAGCGGGCGCTTGCCGATTCGATCATCGCGCGATACGGCAGCATTGCCGAGCGCAGCCGCCAACTGCGCGAGAACCCGGATCAGGTCATAGCAGTAATAGAGGAAGGCTCGCGCGCGGCTCGCGCGGAAGCCGAACGAACCATGACCGAAGTGCGCCACGCAATCAAGATGGACTGGCCCAGATGATTTGAGATTTGAGATTTGAGATTTGAGAATGGAAGAGACATTATCAACATCCGAAGAGACCGGGTTGCCCCTTGAGCCGCCGCTTGCAGGCGAGGGCGAACAGTATAAGGTAAGACTCGAAGTCTTTGAAGGGCCGCTCGACCTTCTTCTGTACCTCATCCGCAAGGAAGAGGTTTCGATTTACGACATCCCCATTGCGCGCATAACCGAGCAATACCTTCAACACCTGGCGGCTCTCGAGGAACTCGATATAGGGGTTGCAGGCGAGTTCCTGGTAATGGCGGCCACGTTGATTCAAATCAAGTCTCAGATGCTGCTCCCGCGCGATCCAGATGCGCCCGAAGATGAGATCGAAGACCCGCGCAAAGAGCTTGTTTATCAATTGCTCGAACATCAGAAATTCAAGGCCGCAGCCAACGTGCTGCACCAGCGAGCGACTATAGAATCCGCAACCTTTACTCGCGCGGCCATCGAGGAAGATAAGAGCAACCCGGAGATCGCCGCCACTACTTTTCAGTTGTTCGAAATTTTCAGAGAGGTTCTGAACCGCCGCAAGGCGATCACTGAAATCGAGATCGCCCGCGATGAGATGACTATGGCGGAAAAGATAATCGAGATCAAATCGCGGCTTGCGGGCGGGACAGAGGTGCGCGTGCGCGAACTTTTCGAACGGGCGCAAACGCGGCGCGAGCTTGTCTTGATATTTCTGTCGGTGCTCGAACTGGTAAAAGAGCTTGCCGTACGCCTGGTCCAGCGAGAGCTATTCGGGGAGATAATGTTAGTGAAGCGTGAGGCGTGATTTTCAGACAACTGACCGAGATTCATCAACTATTCATCTCACGCATCAGAAAGCCATGACGATTGAAGAACTGAAGCCGATTCTCGAATCCTTGATCTTCGTTTCCGAAGACCCGATAAGCGCGCGCCAGCTTGCCGATCTTATCGAAGACGAGCCGCTGGAATATATCGAAGCCTGCTGCGAGCAGTTGATGGAAGAGTTCAACGCCCGCGCAAGCGGGCTTGAGTTGCGCTTGATCGCGGGCGGATATCGAATCTCTACGCGGCCTGAATACAGCGAATATGTGCGCCGGTATCTGAAGGCTCAGCCTTCGGCGCGATTATCGCTCGCGGCGCTTGAGACGCTTGCGGTCATCGCCTACAAACAGCCGATAACCATACCTGAAATCCTTGAAATTCGCGGCGTAACTTCGACATCTGCCATAAAGACATTGCTCGACCGGAGGCTAATCGTCGCTCGCGGGCACAAACAGGTGGTCGGTCGCCCGATGATGTACGGGACTTCAAAAGAATTCCTGATACATTTCGGTTTGAGCGATCTGTCGGAGCTTCCAAACCTGGAAGACTTCGAAGATTTGATGGGGAGTTAAGTGGAAGAACGTCTTCAGAAAATAATCGCGGCTGCGGGTCTCGGCTCGCGCAGGGCCGCCGAAGAGATGATCCTGCGCGGCGAGGTCACTGTAAACGGCAGGCGCGTGACCGAGCTTGGCTCAAAGGCGGATGCCGGACGCGATCATATCAAGGTCAGGGGAAAACTTATAAACCCTCATGTGTCGGCTAGAGAGAAGAAATATTTTTTAGTCCATAAACCTCGGGGGTACCTCTCGTCGCTTGTGGACCCAAAACAACGCCCACTTGTGATGGACCTTATTCCCGCCTCAGAGCGGCGCGGCCTGCACCCGGTAGGCCGTCTGGATTTCAACACCGAAGGCTTGATCATCCTGACAAACGACGGCGAATTGACCAGACTCATAACAAAAGAGAAAACCGTGCCTAAAGTCTATCTGGTGAAAGTCAAAGGCACACCTCCCGTTGAGCAGATAGATCGCCTGCGACGGGGTATCCGCATATCTCCGGGGCGCACCGCGCCGATTGAAATCAGGATGGTCAAACGCACAAATGAAGGCGGTAACGCGTGGTTTGAGGTAATACTGCACGAAGGCAAAAATCAGCAGATACGCCGTATGTTTGATTCCATCGGCCATTCAGTTACAAAACTTCGCCGCATCAGCATAGGCCACCTCTCCGAAAAGGGCCTCGCTTCGGGCCGGTATAGAGAGCTAAAACCGGGCGAGGTGAAAAAATTCTTCCAGCCTCCTGCAAAAGGCAAATAATTGGATCTGACCGTTCGGTTTTTCAAAATGTAAAACAGGAAGTTGAAATAGGCCGGGACGGACGCGGATCGGGCGGATTTTCGCGGATTAGATCAAACACGATCAGATCCGCGTAGATCCGCCCGATCCGCGTCTGTCCCGGCCTATCCGCACCTACCTTCCCCTCAAATGAACTTTTAACTCCACTGACGCCGAATGCCTGCCGGTCAAAACTGCTCGTCTGCAAATTGCTTCGGCCTCCTCAGAAATGTTAAAATTGTGGGTTCGCTTTAGAGCCTCAGGGCTCGCATGCAGCTCATAGATTTCCGACAAGCGGGGTAAGATGTCCGAAGAAGTCATTAGCGTTCGTGGCGCACGTGTTCACAATCTCAAAAACATTGACGTAGATATACCTGTGGACAGGCTCACAGTGATTACGGGTGTGAGCGGGAGCGGCAAATCAAGCCTGGCATTCGATACGATTTACGCCGAAGGTCAGAGGCGCTATGTCGAAAGCCTCTCGGCCTATGCTCGACAGTTTCTTGAGCGGATGGATAAGCCGGATGTAGACGAGGTGATAGGCATCTGCCCGCCGATTTCGATCAGGCAAAAGAATGCGACTCGCAACCCGCGCTCGACCGTGGCGACGCAGACCGAAATATACGATTACTTGCGACTGCTCTACGCCCGAATAGGTGTGACCCTTTGCGCAAATTGCGGGCTTGAAGTCACGCGCGATACTCCCGATTCGATAGCCGACGAAGTGCTGAGGCTTGCCGAAGGCACGCGCATCTATGTGCTGTTTCCGGCAAGCGCCGGGATGGAAGAGATTCAGGCAAGTTCTAACGGCGGGAAGTCAAAGAAGAAAAAATCCGCCCGCAAAACGGCCCCGAGCCAGCAGACACGAATCAAGGCTCACCTGATGAGTCTCATGCAACGCGGGTTTACGCGGCTTTACAAAGAGGGCCGCGTGATAGAGCTTGCCACGCCCGATAGTTTTGAAGAAACGTCGTTTGACGACACATTTGTTCTGGTTGACCGGCTTGTGGTAAGGCCCGATGTTCGGGCCAGATTGATTGATTCGCTAGAAATCTGCTATCAGGAAGGGCACGGGCAGGCCGTAATTGAAACGGCTGATGAGACGCGCGTAAGGATGCAGTTTTCCGAAGGGTTCGAATGCAAGCGATGCAATATCAAGTACGCCGCGCCCGAGCCGCGTCTGTTCAGTTTCAACAGCCCGTTTGGCGCATGCCCTACCTGTCAGGGCTTTGGAAACACGATAGGTCTGGATATGGACCTTGTGATACCAAACCGTGAGTTGAGCCTCCAGCAGGGGGCTGTCGAGCCGTGGATGAAACCGCAGTATCAGTGGGCGCAGAAGGACCTTATAAGGTTTTGCAAACAGGAGAAGATTCCTACAAATACCGCTTTCGGCCAGTTGAGCCGAGATCAGCAGGACCAGATCATAGGGGGGCGCAACGGATTTGATGGCGTATTGGGTTTTTTTGACTGGCTCGAAACCAAAAAATATAAGCTTCACGTCCGCGTCTTTCTGTCGAAGTATCGCGGATACACGCTCTGCCCGGATTGCGGTGGAGCGCGGCTCCGCCTTGAGGCTCGTCTTGTTCACGTAGGCGGAAAGACCCTGCCCGAAGTCGCTTCTATGACAGCCGCCGGAGCCGCAGAGTTCTTTGATCAGCTTAGGCTTGATACCGAGCAGGCGGATATAGCGGGGCGCTTGCTTGAAGAGATTCGCAATCGGCTGAAGTTTTTGAATAATGTCGGCCTCCAATACCTTACCCTCGACCGACTTGCCTCGACTCTATCGGGCGGTGAGGCGCAACGCATTCAGCTCGCTACAAATCTCGGAGCCTCGCTCGTCGGCGCTCTCTATGTGCTTGACGAGCCTTCAATAGGTTTGCACGCCCGCGACAATCAAAGGTTAATTCGCATACTGGAAAATCTGCGCGATATTGGAAACACGGTCCTCGTCGTAGAGCACGAGCCTGAGATGATAAGATCGGCCGATCATATCATCGACATCGGACCGGGCGCGGGCGAGCTTGGCGGAGAGGCGGTGTTTGCCGGAACACCCACAGAGATGCTCGCAAAGGGACAGTCGCTTACGGGCAAATACATGCGCGGCGAGCTTGAGATAAAAGCGCCGAAAACCAGACGAGAGCCGGGCGCTCTGGCGATAAAAGTATGCGGAGCAAGCGAGCATAATCTGAAAGGCATTGATGTAAAGATTCCTCTCGGCCTGACCGTTTGCATTACGGGCGTGTCGGGTTCGGGAAAGTCTACGCTTGTGCACGACATCCTGTACGCAGGCATCAAGAAACAGCGAGGCGAATGGACCGGCCACGTGGGCTCATTCGCAAGGCTGGAAGGCATTCATAATGTCAGTGACGTTGTGCTTGTAGATCAGTCTCCGATTGGTCGCACACCGCGCTCGAATCCGGTCACTTACATAAAGGTCTACGATGCGATACGCGACCTTTTCGCTCAGACGCGTGAGGCTCAGGCGCACGGGTTCGAGGCTTCTCATTTCAGCTTTAACGTGCCGGGCGGGCGTTGCGACAGATGCGAGGGAAACGGCATTGAAGTAAAAGAGATGCAGTTTCTGGCAGATGTCGAGTTGACCTGTGAAGAGTGCAAGGGGATGCGGTTCAAGCCTGCCCTGCTTGATGTGAAATATAAAGGGCGCTCCATACACGATGTTCTCAATATGACTGTGCGCGAAGCGTTGTTGTTTTTCTCGAGCGTCAATCGAATCGCCTCGCGGCTCAGGGTGCTCGACGATGTGGGGCTCGGATATTTGCGGCTGGGACAATCGGCTACGACTCTATCGGGAGGAGAGGCGCAGCGCGTAAAGCTCGCGGCATTTCTCTCGAAAAGATCGGGCGACCGCACGCTTTACATCTTTGATGAGCCGACGACCGGGCTTCATTTCGACGACATAAACAAGCTGCTGATGGCCTTCAAGCAATTGATCGAGGCGGGCGGTTCGATAGTCATAATCGAGCATAATCTGGATGTCATCAAGAGCGCCGACTGGATAATCGATCTCGGCCCCGAAGGCGGCGACGAAGGCGGGCGGATAGTCGTAGAAGGCCCCCCCGAAGCAATCATCAAATCCCCGGCCTCGCATACGGGGCATTTCCTGCGCGATGTATTGTGATAAACTGCATTCAATAACTCTATTTTGATCAGGATGTGCAAGCTATGAAGAGAGTTTTGAGCGTCGTGTTTTTCGCCGTTTTAATCGCTCTGAACCCGTTGGGCGCAACGGCGCAGCAGGTGCCCTTTCTTCCCGAACTCGTATCGCGATTCGAGCAATTCAACCGGCTCTATGCCGAGAAACGGCAGGCGGGCGCAGACCTCTCTGCAATCGAAGCGTTGCGAAAACGCGGCGAACAGGCATTCCTGCAACCCGACGTTCCGGCCTTGCTTGAGATATGGGGGGAAGGCATTGCCTTGATGGAGGGCAAGAAATGGGACGACAGACAAAAATTCATCTCCTCGTTAACGTTCAACACCAATCGCGTAGTGGTCGTGACAAACCAGGATTTGCAGTTTTCGCTTGAGCAGATGTTCCGGGTTGACGGGGATAAAGTATTCGGCTCAACGCCCGCTGTAACCTTCGAGATAGTACCGGCCTCGCCTGCCGACCCGTCAATCCCGGCTGAGCTATTGAAACCGCAGGTGATCGGTGAACGGGTGCCGCTTGGAGAGACGATAACCAATGCCAACCGCCGCATGCGATTGCCCGATGGCGTTTACTGGGCCGTGGCTCGTATTGAATCCGGCGGGCGAGTAGTGGCCGAGATCAAGAAACCTGTCTATGCCATCAGCGACTTCAACGAACGCATTGCCGACGATCAGACAATGATTGCGGCCATAAAGAATTCGACAGTCTTGCGTGTAAAGGCATTTGCCGGTCTTGTGACTACACCCGAATATCAATTGCAACGCCTGGCCGAGCTTAATCAGAGCACAGGCGAAGTAAGGATTGACGTCCCGGCCGAATTTGATCGCATCGAAGCGGAACTCGCGGCGCTCGGAAACGGGCAGAACCCTTTTACGGATGAACGCGGCGAAGTCGAACGCGCTTACAGAGCGCCCGACGGCAGGCTGGTTCCTTATCGGGTCTATGTGCCAAAGAGCTACGACGGCAAGACCCCCTTCCCTCTTGTAGTGCTGCTGCACGGAGTACTCGGAGACGAGCGCACATACTTCAGCGGCCTCTACGACCCGGCAGTGATAAAAGGCGAAGCAGAGAGGCGGGGATACCTGCTTGCGGCACCAAAGGGCGGAGGTCGTCTGGGCGGCTATTTCGATCAGGGGCTTGCAGATGTGTTTGAGGTGATCAAGGACGTGGACCGCAATTACGAGATAGAGGAATCGCGTATCTATCTTACGGGGAATTCGCTTGGCGGGTTGGGAACCTGGACGGCAGCGGCGCAGAATCCTGAAATGTTTGCCGCCATCGCTCCGGTGTCAGGCGGCAGCCCCGCTCAACCGCAGCAGGTCGCGGCTGTGCTCGAAAAGGTAAAAGCTCTTCCCGCGCTTGTTGTTCACGGAGCGCGTGACGGCGTAGTGCCGCCGGCTCTTTCGCGCGCGGCGGTGGCCTCAGCGCAGAAAGCCGGGATGAAAGCCACATACCTAGAAGCGCCGGAGGCAGATAACATCTCGGTGGTCGCAGTTACATTTCCGGCGGTGATGGACTTTTTCGACAAGAACGCGAAACAGGCCCCGCCAAAACAGGAACACTCACAGTAGGCCGAAGATGATGCGAGCAAAGCTAGAACCGAAAATTGCTGTCTGATATAATGACCGGGACCGATACCTTTCCGTTGGGAGACTTTGAAACAAAGACGTCGAGGGTAAAATGGTAGCCCTTATTGCCAATCCTCAAGCATAAGTTCCGGTTTGGAGGAAACCTAGATGAGTGATAGAACCGAAGAAGTAATTACGGGTCGCAGTGAAATCGTTAACGCGAGAGGGTACACACGAGTAATCATCCTGCTTGTGGCTATGTGTTCTCTGTTTTTGGGAATCGCCATCGGCGCGATAGTGCGTGGCATAGCGGGCGCAAAATCCGATGATAACCGCCTCTCGATCAGCACCACAGCAGTAAATCCTGATTCACTCTCCGCCATCTTTGCGCGCGTATCCGCTCAGGTAGAACCGAGCGTCGTACACATAAAAGTGACCGAGGGCGAAGAACGCACCGTATTTGCCCGCGAGGGGTCGGGATCAGGCGTGATCGTAAATGCAGGCGGCTTTATACTTACAAACGCTCATGTCGTCAAGCGCGCCTCCAAAATCAGAGTCAAGCTCTCGACCGGCACAGAGTATGACGCCAAAGTAATCGGACAGGATTTGGGCACCGATCTCGCAGTAGTCAAGATCGATGTCAAAGAGCCATTGCCCGTCGCGAAGATGGGCGATTCAGACGGGCTGAAGGTGGGTGACTGGGTGCTTGCCATCGGATCGCCTTTCGGGCTTGAACAGACCGTAACGGCAGGCATCATCAGCGCCAAAGACAGAGACACGGATAGCGGCTCGACTCCGTTTCAAAAATTCCTCCAGACCGACGCGGCCATCAACCCGGGCAATTCCGGCGGCCCGCTCGTAAATCTTGCAGGCGAGGTAGTCGGCATAAATACTCAGATCGCCACGAGCACAGGCACCTACAACGGCATCGGCTTCGCCATGCCATCGGCTACCGCAGTTGATGTTTATAACCAGCTTGTCACCAACGGTCGTGTCAGGCGAGGATTTCTCGGCATTCGGCCAAGAGAGTTGAGACCCGAGGTCGCCCGATTGAACAAGATCGAAGGTACGGATGGAGTGCTGATCGAGGCGCTGACATCAGAAACCGGCCCCGCTGCCCGCGCGGGTCTTCAAAGCGGCGATGTCATTCTCAGCATAAACGGCAAGAATGTAAAGAACGTCCGCGAGTTGATTCGCGCAATCGCCTCGTCTCCTGTCGGCAGCCTCGCAAACATCGTCTATGTTCGAAACGGCGAGCAGCATACTGCAATGGTGAAACTCGAAGAGCGACAGGCCGAGACCGATGATCGCCTCGATATGCGACAACTGCCGTTCGACCCCCGCCACCCTCGCGGAACACCTGATGAAGACGAGGACGCTCCCGAAAAACCTCGACAGAGACCCGTTCTCGGCATAAAGGTCAAGACACTGACTCCCGACATCGCAAAGAAAGAAGGCATCGAAGGTTTACGGGGTGCTTATGTGATGGAAGTACAACTGGGGAGCGCGGCCGAAGATAACAATGTCAGGGTCGAAGACATCATCACGCAGATCAACTATGTTCCGGTCACTTCGCTTGAAGATTTCCTGCGACTTACAAAAGACCTCAAGTCTGGCGATGACGTGGTCTTGCGTGTTATGCGCAAGGATCAGGGACCGTTCCGTCACGCGATGATAATCTCTTTTACAATGCCTTGATGGACTTAAAAAGCGGGCGACAGATACAGGTTCTGCCGCCCGCTTTTTCAAACTTGTAAGGTTTCGTCTGCATTGCGCAATTGTAAAAAATTGTAAAAATGTTGCGAGGCAACCTTTCAACGATCTCTGCTTGACCGGCTCTTGAAGCTATTGTAAACTTAATGTTGCGAACAGTTGCACAAACGGACTGGGCAAGGAGAGCGATTCAAAAATCGAACTTGTCCGTCTTGTCAATTACCCCCCCTACTGACGAGAGAAGTTCGCAGCTTGTCGGTAATTTAAGAGAAACTCGATGTATAAGGGTATTTCACCCATCAAGCCCGCCAGACTGGGCCTGATTCCGCTCAAAAGTTCAGAAGGAGGTATCTGTGAGCTTTAAAATAGGCGAGAAAGTTGTCTATCCAAACCACGGGATAGGTGTAATCGAAAGCATCACAACTACAGAGATTCAGGGCGCGCAGAACAGTTTTTACCTGTTGCGATTGAAAGCGACCGAATCAACCGTGATGGTTCCCATCGCAAACGCGGTTGAGGTCGGCCTGAGGTCTCCGATCAAGTCCAACCAGTGCGAGAGGTTATTGGAAGCGCTCTCGGCGGACTTCACGAGTCCTCCGCTCGATTGGAAAGACAGATACAAAGATTTTTTGGAGAAGATGAAGACCGGAGACATATTCCACGTCGCCGAGGTCTTAAAGAATCTTACGTACTTATCGTTGCAAAAGCCTTTATCGTTCCGTGAAAAGAGAATGTTGGAGCGAGCGCGCTATCTGGTCATCAGCGAACTGTCTACTGTCTGTCGCAAGAATGAGAAGATGGTCGAACCGATGGTGGATGAAGCGTTGCAGTCTTGTTGTGCAGAGCATATGCATAACGTCGCAGTCGGCAAGACGGTCAGCAAACCGTCAAATGCCGCGACGGGTCACTAGGTTTTCTTTCATGGGCTGGATGTCAGGCCCGCTCCGGCCTCATAAACAGATAGAATTAGAACACTGAATAAACGACGGATAAAGTCGTATCGATTTGTGTGTGTGATAACTCTTGTATTACTCGCGCACTCGACCCGGTTTCGATACTTAATGCCGCCCCCGGACGGGTTTGCCCCGGCTCGCATATCGAATCTGAGGGCGCTGTTTCGATCCTGGCCGTTTTAGATTCAGAAAAATCACTGCGTACTTTGCGGCTTTGCGAACAACACTTTCTCGCAACAGATTCTCGCAAAGCCGCAAAGCCGCAAAGAGACGCAGAGCTTTTTAATCAAGCAATCAGTGGTTTTCCAGGTCCCCGACAGGGCAGTTTGAGAACTAAACGGCTCTGTGTTTCGATAAAGGATCAGCAAACTTGCAGTCCCAACTGCTTTCTTCACCAGTAAAAACCCAATATACTTAGACTTTCGAAATCACTCGATGATGAGCACGTCTATACAAAAGAAATCAGGCTCGCTCGCAGAAGCTGTTTACGGCGAGCGCGTTTCGGGGCGGTCGTGGACGCTCGCATCGGCTTATGAGTTCTGCGAGCATATGGCGCGTTCCCATTATGAGAACTTCCCCGTTGGCTCTCTGCTTGTCCCAGGCCACCTGAGAAAACATTTCTTCTCTATTTATGCGTTTGCCAGAACGGCGGATGATTTCGCCGATGAAGGCTATGAGGACGGCTATAGCCAGAATCTGCGACTTGAACTACTACAATCATGGCGCGAAATGCTCGGAGAAAGTTTTCACGGACGCGCAAACCACCCGATCTTTATCGCGCTGGGCGAGACTGCTTCCAAATTCGAACTTCCCCGGGAATTGTTTGAAGATTTGATCTCGGCATTCATTCAGGATGTGACCGTCTCTCGTTATGAAAGCTTCGAAGCATTGCTCGATTATTGCCGACGTTCGGCCAATCCTATAGGTCGATTGATCCTGTTGCTATTCGGCCATCGCGATCCTGATATGCACGCCAGATCAGACGATATTTGCACGGCGCTCCAACTGGCAAACCACTGGCAGGATGTTGCCATAGACCTGGACAAAGATCGCGTATACTTGCCGATGGAGGACCTCAAACAGTTTCGAGTGAGCGTCGAAGACCTCAAACAGCGGAACGTGACCGACGATTTTCAGAAGTTGATGGAGTTTGAGGTGGCGCGCGCGCGCAGCCTGTTTGCCAGGGGAAAACCGCTCTGCACCGAGGTGCGCGGGAGGCTCGGGATTGAGTTGAGAGCAGTGTGGCTTGGAGGCTGGCAAATACTGAAGCGACTTGAAGAGAATCGTTATGATCTATTTTCGCAAAGGCCCGCGATCAGGTCTGTCGACAAGTTGAATATATTGCTGATGGCCTTGAGGAAGGAAAGGTTTCGCCGCTCGCATGAATAGCAATCGAACCCGAGCTATGGCCCGTGTGCTGGCCGCGCCAAAGAGCATGGTGCGCGCAGCAGGCTCGAACTTCTATTACTCTTTTCTGCTCCTTCCCGGACCGAAACGCAGGGCCATTAAGAATGTCTATGGCTTTTGTAGATTGCTTGACGACATTGTTGACAAAGACCAGGCGGGGCGCGACCCGTACAAAGAACTGGAATTCTGGCGAGGCGAGGTGGAGGCATGTTTTCGCGGGCAACCGGAGACCGAATTTGGCGAGCGGCTGACGGATTCCATAGAAGAGTTCAGCCTTCCTAAACATGCATTTCTCGACATTATCGAGGGGATGGAAATGGATCTGCAATGGCAGAGCTACCAGACCTTTGCAGACCTGCGCGAGTATTGTTATCGGGTGGCATCGGCTGTCGGGTTGATCTGCATAGAGATATTCGAATATGAATCTGCGCGCACGCGCGAGTATGCCGTCAATCTGGGACTGGCTCTGCAATTGACGAATATCTTGCGCGATCTTAAAGAAGACATCGCCCGCGAAAGGATTTACATTCCGCTGGAAGATATGGATCGCTTCGGGTACTCTGAAAAGGATTTGCGAGCCAATCTTTACAATGCACCTTTTATCAACTTGATGAAATTTGAACACGCCCGCGCTCGCAGCTACTTTGACAAGGCAGCGGCTTCGCTTCCCGCTCAGGATCGATCTTCGCTTTTTGCCGCAGAAATCATGAGCGCAATCTACCGGGAATTGCTCGACGACATCGAAGCCGTACGATTCGATGTCTATCACAATCGGATCACCGTGCCAAAGATGCGGCGCATGCAGATAGCTCTCAGCGTCTGGTTGAGAAGCAAGCTGAAGAGGTAATTCTTGGCCGAGCGCGTAGCGATAATTGGTGGCGGATTTGCAGGACTTGCCGCGGGTGTTGCCCTGACCGAACGCGGACGCGAAGTTATCCTCCTCGAACGGCGCAAACACCTGGGAGGACGAGCCTACTCTTTCAACGATCCAAAAACCGGTGACGTAGTAGACAACGGGCAGCATCTCTTCATGGGTTGCTATCATCACACGATCTCTTTCCTCACAAAGATAGGCTGTCTCGACAGGTTGCGGTTTCAGCAGTCGCCCAGAGTTGAATTCCTGGATGAAATCAACGGCATCGAAACCTTTGAATGCCCTTCCCTGCCTGCGCCGTTTCATGTGCTTGCGGGTTTAATGCGAATGGGTGGGATAGGACTCCGCGACAAGCTGCGGGCGATAAATGTCGGACTGGCCATCAGGCGCAAACAGAACAAAAATGGGGCGGCTGAAACCCCGCAAACGGTTTCGGCATGGCTTGACGGCCTCCGTCAGTCCGAACGGATCAAACAGAGATTCTGGTATCCGATTGCAATAGCCACGTTGAACGAGTCTCCCGAAATTGCTTCGGCAAAGTTGATGGCGCGGGTGCTGAGAGAAGCCTTTGCCGGAAGCCGTTCTGATTCAAGTCTCGGGATCGCCCGTGTCGGGCTCAGCAAACTCTACACCGTTGGAGCGCAAGACTACATCGAATCACACGGGGGGCAGGTGCGAACCGATGCGGCAGTAGCAAAGTTGAAGGTTCAGGCAGGTCGCGCGATTTCTGTGGAGTTAAGGGACGGAGAGCGAATCGAAGCCGATTATTTTATTACGGCTGTGCCTCACGCGGCTCTCTTGCAAATGCTGCCCGACAGTCTGAGGGAAGGCGAATTTGCGCCTCTTGCCTTGCTCGAAACTTCACCCATAGTTTCGATAAACCTATGGTTTGACCGACCCGTCATTGACCGCGAATTTCTGGGGTTGCTTGGGACAAATATTCAATGGCTCTTCAACAAGGACTTGCTCTTTTCGACAGGGAACAAGTCGAATCAAATCGCGCTCGTCATCAGCGCCGCAAGCGGTCACGTAGACTGGACAAAGGAGGCGCTTGTAGAGATGGCGCTCGGCGAGTTGAAAAGGCTTGTGCCTGAGAGTCGAAACGCAAAGCTCCTGCACAGCCGCGTGGTCAAAGAGCGCGAGGCTACGCTGTCTCATACAATTGCGAGCGACCGCATCAGACCCGACGCTCGGACCTCTATACCAAATCTGATTCTTGCTGGAGACTGGACCAATACGGGGCTTCCCGCAACAATCGAAGGCGCGGTTATGAGCGGGGACACGGCGGCTGAAATCATCAGTTCGGCTTTATCTTTTTGAGATGAGGTCGGCTTGAAGAACCGACCAATTGAAGAACAGGGAATCTTTGGATGAGGCGGGCATTCGGGTGTCTGTCAGCAGCCCGCCTCAAATAATTCGCTCAAATAATTCGGAGATCAGATTCCAAAGACTTGCATAAAAACTTTGCGCTGATTTGGGCCGTCGAACTCCGCAAGGATAACACTTTGCCACTGGCCGAGCACCAGCTTGCCTTGCGATATGGGGACCGACAAAGAGTGACCCAGCACTACATTTCTAAGATGAGAGTCGGCATTACTGCGGTCGCAATCAGAGTGTTTCGGATCATTATGCTTATAATATGTCTCTCTGGGCACTATCCCTTCGAGCATTGATCTTATGTCGGCAAGCAGCGCATCCTGCCACTCGTTCATAAACAGACCTGCCGTGGTGTGAAGCGAAGAAACCTGTACATAGCCGTCCACGATACCCGAGGTGTCGACAAGCGAGCGAATGTCGTCCGTCAGATTGACAAGATCGGTCCTCTCCTCTGTCCTGACTTCGATAGTCCTTGAAAAAACCTTTACGGTTCCTTGATTTGAATAACAATCCGGAGCCGTCTCTCCACCGGCACGGGATTTAATAGCTTCCATTCCTGTTCTCCTTCCACCTATCTTTTGTGATCTGTGCTCAGCCCAAGTCTACCTTGCGATCCACGCAATAGCAAATTCAGGCTCCGGCCGAGTTCCGCCTTCAGGCAAGTGTGACAACCTCACAACAAACAGATATTTATGCCCTTTTTAGACGATATATTCAAGCAGAAGTCACGTGGCTAAGAGTCTGAGTCGGGACGAAAAACCACGTTCTTGCCGTAGCGATCTATTTCATAAGCCTGGAGCGTGTCTATGCTGACATCGAAATGTTTGGCAACTATCTCTCGGATGTCGTCGTCGCTATGATTGTACCCGTCCAAATCCAGCTCGGTGGATTGATCCCCAAATGTAATATTTAGCATGACGAGATAGTAGCAACAAATGCGGCATTGATCAAAGACCGCAGGGCCATTTTTTTCTGAGATTGACCTGCCGAGATCGCAGGCAATCATTGATTGCTCTTTGAAAAAGCCTGGCATAGACCCAGGCCATTCAGTTTTTGAGTTGCGCACAATAGGCGGAAGAAATGGTAAAAGTTGATTTGATGCAAAGGTGAGTTGAAATAGGCCACGGATGACGCGGATGCGGCGGATTTTCGCGGATTAGGCTATAAGTTGTCAGATCCGCGTAGATCCGCCGCATCCGCGTCATCCGTGGCCTATTCCTCTTTTCCTCATCTACACCATGAAAACTGAATGGTCCAGGCATAGGCCGGAGCAGAAGGGTTTCAACTGAGTTGTGCTGTTGGCAAGCCGGTTCTTTCTGCATTAAACTCATCTGCCAAACCAGTGTCTCGCAGGCAGTCGTCCACTCACGCGGCTGCCCGATGAAAGGAACAGACGCGAGGGGCTTACTCAGGTACGGAGGGAATGATGGGAGAGTATTTGATTATTCGGGTTGCGATACTGTTGATGCTTCTGTCAGTTGTCGGAGAAGCATTCGCCCAACAGGGCGCCACGCCACAACCTTCACAATATGAAGAAAAGAGAGCAGCCCAGTTGCTCAATGAAGGCATGGGCGCTTATCAAAACAAGGACTACGTTAAATCGGCAAAGCTGTTACAGGAAGCGGTCGCGAAAGGGGAGCGCGATACCGGGACGCTCTATGACACGGCTTGCTCGCTGGCCCTTGCGGGCGATAAAGAGAGAGCCTTTCAGTTCCTGGGCCAGGCAATTGAAACCGGGTTTCGTAATGTCGAGCATTTGAAGAAGGACAGCGATCTGGAAGGGTTGCATAAAGACCCGCGATGGGCCAAGACGGTCGAAGCATGCGATCAGCAGCAGATAAAATTTCTCAAAGATCATAGCGATCCGAATAAAGCGCGATTCAATACGACGGATATAAATCTATTCTGGCAGGCGTACGATAAAGCCCTGGCTGCCGCTCCCGAACAATGGCCCGCGATCTTCCAGCGAGAGTATATAGAGCCGGGGAGTGTAGGGCTGAAGGATTTCAGCAAGAGCGGACGCCTTGATGCTGCGACCTTATCGGCAACAATCAAAAGCCATCCTAATTTCTTCATGGCGATACGCCCTCTGACGCTCGCTCTCGACGATCAGCGCACAGAAACGATAAAAGCGTTTCGCAAACTAAAGGGAATTTACCCTGCGGCTATGTTCCCGGACTCCTATTTTGTGATCGGCCAGATGAGAAGCGGTGGGACAACAAGCAGTAATGGTCTGTTAATGGGCGCTGAGTTATTTACCCGGCTATCGGATCTTCCGACTCAGGAATTGAATGATTGGGAAAAAGACGCGGTGATGGAACAGAGCGAGATACCGCCTCTGGTAGCTCACGAAGCCATTCACTTCCAGCAGAAATACGCGTCACAAAGTAGTCTGCTCTGCGCCTGTCTGATGGAGGGCAGCGCCGATTTTCTTGGCGAATTAACTTCGGGCCGTTTGATAACTCGCATGCGACAGACACATGTCTGGGCCAATGCCCACGAGGCCGAACTCTGGGAAGAATTCCAGAAGGAAATGGACGGCAAGGTTACATCTCGCTGGCTTTATGGCGGCATCGCAAAGGGAGAGCGCCCCGTGGACCTTGGCTATTGGATGGGGTATAAAATCAGCGAGGCTTACTACAAAAATGCTGCCGACAAGAAACAGGCGGTCTCGGATATACTGCAAATACAGGACTGTAAGGAATTCCTGAAAGCCAGTCAGTATGCGGAAAAATTCGCTCCTTCGGTTTCCGCTCCAAAGTGATTTCGAGCATTGCTCGAAGTGCGAATCACGAATAAAGACAAGCGCCTGACAAAGAGCCCGGTTAAATCGGTTTGTCAGGTGTTTGCCTTCCCCCGCAGAATGGACATCGCAAATCAATTCCATTAAGCTTTTACCCGGAATCACACGCATTCTTGCGCGAATCTAATTTTTGGAGGATAAGATGGCAATCACAAAAGCACTGTTACCGGAATTCGATTATGAAATGGCGAATACTAGAAAAACGCTCGAACGAGTCCCCGATGAAAAGTTGGATTGGAAACCGCACGAGAAGTCTATGTCTATGGGAAGCCTTGCCACACACCTGGCCAACCTTCCGACCTGGGCGAGCCGCTCAATAAATTCCGACAACTTCGACATGGCTCCCGGCGGCGGGCCGCCTCCGAAGGCTACGCCGGCGGGTTCAACAGAAGAAGTCCTCGCCATTTTTGATAAAAACGTAGCCGACGCGCGAGCGGCAATCGCCGGTGCAAGCGACGAATTTCTCGTAACCTCCTGGTCGCTTCTTTCCGGCGGGCATACCGTGATGACGCTGCCTCGGGTCGCGGTGTTGAGGAGCTTTATCATGAATCACATCATCCACCATCGCGGGCAGCTTAGCGTCTACCTGCGGCTGAACGATATACCGGTTCCCGCGCTCTATGGTCCGTCTGCGGACGAGAGCTAATCGACAGACACGTCGCCTGCCAAAAGCGAGAATCGATTGAAGCGGCCGGGTTGATATGAAGACGCTCGAAACAGATCGGCTATTGCTTCGAATGTTTCGCGAGTCGGATCTCGACGCCTACGCCGAGATGTGCGCCGACCTTGAAGTAGTGCGTTATCTCGGCGACGGCAGGCCAATGTCCAGAGCGGAAGCATGGCGGCACATAGCTATGATTATCGGCCACTGGCAAATTCGCGGCTTCGGGTTGTGGGCCGTTGAAGAGCGCGCCACTCAAAAACTGATCGGGCGTATCGGATGCTGGATGCCAGAAGGATGGCCCGAGCTTGAAATCGGCTGGATGTTAGGCCGCGATCACTGGGGCCGGGGATTTGCCACCGAAGCCGCGTTTGCTTCACTCGATTATGCGTTCTCGGAACTGCACGCACCTCACATTATCAGCTTCATCCAACCTGCAAATACGAATTCGATTCGAGTGGCCGAAAGACTCGGAGAACGACTCGAAGGCAGGACAGAATTAATGACGCACGAGGTATTGGTCTATGGTATGGACCGATCTATGTGGGAAGGCAAACGTGATGCGTGATACGTGATGCGTGATTTATCAGAAGACAAAATATTGATTTAGAAAGGGTGGAGAGATGAAGTTGAGAGGCATTAACCCGAAGGTCGTATTCCTGCTTGCGACAATATTTTTGCTCGGCCAATCCATTATTCCGATGTCGGAGCGTTTCAGCGCCTATGGTCAGTCTGCCGGGAAGAGAGAGGATTGGCCCGCATACGGTCGGGACGGAGGAGGCTCGCGCTTTGCCCCAATCGATCAAATCAACCGGCAGAATGTGAAAGAATTAAAGATCGCCTGGACCTACCGCACTGGAGACTCAAGTATCAAGGCGCGTTCGGCCGGTAAGGCGGCCTTTGAAGCGACTCCCATAATGGTTGACGGAACTCTTTATCTCAGCACTCCTTTCAACCGCGTTGTGGCGCTCGACCCCGAGACGGGCAAGGAGAGATGGGTGTTTGATCCTAAGTTGAACCCGACTGTGAATTATTCCGAACTCACATCGAGAGGCGTCTCGACCTGGCTCGATAGCCGTGCAAAGCCCGGTGCCGCCGGTCGTCGAAGGATATTTCTGGGTACGGTTGACGCTCGGTTGATCGCGCTTGATGCTGCCACGGGCGAGCCTTGCAAAGAGTTTGGTCAAAACGGGCAGGTGGATTTGACCCAGGGTATAAAGCTGACCGAAAAAGGCATGTATCAGGTCACTTCGCCTCCCGCGATAATCGGCGATCTGGTAGTGGTAGGCTCTTCGATAGGCGACAATCGCGGGGTCGAAGTCGAACGCGGTGTGGTACGCGGCTATGATGCGCGCACAGGGCAGATGAAGTGGAGTTGGGACCCGATACCCGCGCAAGACACTGAACAGGCGCGGAAGTCCTGGCAAGGCGACGGCGCGGTTCGCACAGGCGACACGAATGCCTGGTCGATAATCTCTGCGGACCCGCAGCACGATATGGTCTTTATCCCCACGTCAAGCCCCAGCCCCGATTTCTACGGCGGCGAGCGCAAAGGAGATAATCGCTATGCCAATTCCGTAGTCGCTTTGCGCGCTTCAACGGGCAAGCTCGTCTGGCACTTTCAGGTAGTGCATCACGACCTCTGGGATTACGACATCGCCGCGCAGCCGATGCTAATCACCATCAGGAAAAACGGGCGAGATATTCCGGCGGTCGCCGTAGCGACAAAGATGGGGCATATCTTTGTTCTAAATCGCGAAACGGGCAAATCCCTGTTTCCGGTCGAAGAGCGCGCCGTCGGTAAGAGTTCCGTTCCCGGCGAAGAGGCCTTCCCGACTCAGCCGTTTCCGGTGCTTCCTCCTCCAATCGTCCCAAGCAAACTCTCGCCCGATGATGCCTGGGGATTCAATGAAAAAGATCGCGACTGGTGTCGAGAGCGAATAAAATCTCTTCGTTCGGAGGGCATCTTCACGCCTCCAAGCTTTGAAGGCACCATTATGTTCCCCGGGAATGTGGGCGGCGTAAACTGGGGCGGTATGGCTTTCGATTCCAGACACAATTTGCTGATCACGAGCACAAACCGACTGGCAACGGTTGTGAAGTTGATGGCGCGAGAAGAAGTGGCAAAGTTTAAAAACACTACCGAAGACAACAGATTGAAAGGCGAATTCGGGCGAATGACGGACAAGCTGATAATTTATCGTGAGCCGTTACTTGCGCCAAGCGGCGTGCCGTGCAACGCCCCGCCCTGGGGAACCTTGACGGCGGTTGATCTCTCAACAGGCAAGCTGCGATGGGAGGTGCCGCTCGGCGCTATTCCCCAGATGGCTATGATCCCAAATTCTTCCGAATGGGGATCGCTCAACCTCGGGGGCGGTATCGTCACGGCAGGCGGCGTAGTCTTTATAGCCGCCGCGATGGATACATATCTGCGAGCCTTCGATGTTGAAACAGGAAAGGAATTGTGGAAAGGCGAGCTGCCTGCAAGCGCACAGGCGACTCCTATGAGTTATCGCGTTAGTGAAAAGGGCAAGCAATACGTAGTGATTTCTGCCGGTGGTCACGGCAAACTTGGAACAAAGATGGGCGATTACGTTGTAGCCTTCGCTCTGCCTTGAATCAGTATGGTTAAAGTTTTTATACTGGATTGACAGGGCTCTCTTTTTATCCTGTCAATCCAGTATAAAAGGTCGGCTACACTCGGGCCCAATCGAGATTACGCCCGATCAATAATTCGGCCATCCGGGCGTGATGAGTGTTTTTCATCGCCACCCGCTCCGTATCGAAGTTGTGTTTTCGAGCAAGCTCCTGCACTCCTTCAGCCGTATCGTAAGTCATCAAGAAATCGCCCGAGACCGTATCTACGCTATCGAATAATTCCTCATGGTTCAGTTCGCAATGCGTATAGAGCCGTCTGCCCGCTCGCTTGCCCGCTGCCGTATACGGCGGATCAATAAAGAATGCGACATCGGATCGGTGAGCATTTTGCTTGATAAGTTCCAAACCATCGCCTTCGATAAAAGTGATCCGCTCACTGAAAGCGGCAATATTCAATATCCTTTTTCTGAGGGTTTCTGCGTACCACCTGGACTTGACTCCCCTGCCATTTTCGCCCCGTCTTACGGGCGCGGAGCCCGAAGCAATAATGCCGCCGTGAAAAGTTCGATTCTTGAGAATGGTTTGGAATGCCTTCTGACCTGTAGATTCGGGTGGTCTGGCAAGCTCCTTCAGAACCGATTCAAGAGTAAGCTCAAAGCTTATAATCTTTTCGGCAAGCCACTCGGCTTCGTTATTAACCAGAATAGTCTTCCACACGGCGGCCACCTGATTATCCAGTTCCGCCATCGTCACGTGCCGGGACAGTTCTTCGCTGGCTACCGTGAGGCTTATGATGCCGCCACCAGCGAACGGCTCAATAAACTCGGTGGGACGACGTTTCAGCCACTGCCTTATCAGAGGAACAAGCCATGTTTTTCCGCCCGGATATCGGAACGGGCTCAGGTGTCGAACCGACGCGACATTTACGATGCGGTTCAACCGAGATTCGCATGATTGATGGTTACTCGCTCTTGCCATACTTTCCGCTAATTGGTGAGATGAGCCCCAAGAGGCTATACTTTAACATCGCCGACAGGCAGAGCATATAGGAGGAGAAAAGCGAAATGAAAGTAAGAACGGGTGTGATAGCAGCGGCAGGCTCGGGCACGCGAATGCTTCCCGTGACACTCGGTTATCCCAAGGAACTCTTGCCGATCATAAACAAACCCGCGATACATTTGATAATCGAAGAATACATAGACTCAGGTCTGAACAAGATCATAATCATAACGGGCGAAAACCCGGAACCGCTCAAGCGTCAATTCGATCTTTCCAACCTGCCGCCGCGCGGCAAGCGCCCACGCCTGGATGAGTTTGTTGATAAGCTCTCCGGCATAGAAATAATCTTCGAAGCCCAGCAAGGACCTTACGGAAACGGCACCCCTCTCATCGTGGCACGTTCGCACATTCCCGAAGGCGAGGGCTTCATATATTCCTATGGTGATGACATCATAAAAGGCGACAGGCCATTCGCCCGGATAATGATCGAAGCCCATGATAGAACGGGCGCGCTCGTCGCGGGCACTCAAGAAGTGCCGTGGGAAGACGTAGACCGCTACGGCATGGTAAAGCTCAAAGCGGGCGACCGTGACCGGGAGATGATTGATGTCATTGAAAAGCCGGGCCGCGAAGAAGCGCCCTCAAACCTCGCGATGTTCGGTCGCTTCCTGCTGTCTACCGATATAATTCAAGTCCTGACCGAGATTCCTCTGGGCAAATCGAACGAGCTGTGGCTGACCGATGCCGTACGCGAATACGTTCGACGTGGCGGACGCTTTGTGACGGCTCCAGTCACCGGAGGCGAATGGCTCACCATCGGCGACCCGATAAATTATCTGAAAACCGTAATCGAATACGCGCTCTCAGATGACGAGATTCGCGCGGCGCTTGAGCCCCGCATTCGCGCTCTGCTTAAGGATTGACCCGATAAAACTTTGTTCAGATCCGCGAAAATCCGCCGCATCCGCGTCATCCGTGGTCTATTTCAACTACCCTATTTATGGAGTTGGGTTTAGATCAAGGCATCGCATCATCGAATCTGGTTGCGAGGCGCTCGACTATCATTTTGCCGAGCGCGAGTGAAGAGGTCGCGGCCGGTGAAGGCGCGTTTATTACGTTGACGATTCGGGGCTGCTCCTGAAAAGCGAAATCGTCCACCATCGTACCATCAGGAGCGAGCGCCTGAGCGCGAACGCCCGACGGAGAGGGGATCATATCCTCCGCTTCTATTTCAGGCACGAGGCGCTGAACCGCTCTTACAAACGCCGCTTTATTGAGCGATTGCCACATCTCGGCCGCCCCTTTTCTCCAGTAACGCGCCGCCAATCTGAGAAACCCCGGATAAGTCAAAGTCTCTACCAGATCTGCAAGGTTTATATCGGTCTTTTGATAGCCCTCCCGGGCAAAAGCGAGGATAGCCCCGGGGCCACACTCGACCGAGCCGTCGGTCATAGGAGTAACATGAACTCCAAGAAACGGAAATCTCGGATCGGGCACGGGGTAGATCAATCCCCGACAGAGCCCGGCGGCCTTCGGCTTGAGCTTGAAGTATTCACCCCTGAATGGAACTATCAGGACCGGGGACCTTGCGCCGCTCATAGCGGTCACGCGATCCGCCTGCAACCCGGCGCAGTTGATCAGGTAGCGCGCAGAAAAATCGCCCGCCGTGCTCTCAAGAATTACTTCATCCGTTTTTTCAACTATGCCTGTCACGCGCGCATCGGTTATCACGCTGCCGCCCCTCTCACGAATCCGCGCCGCCATTCGCTCGCACGCTTCCCCGTAATCGACTATCCCGGCCCCGGGGATGTGAATGGCTTTCAGCCCTCTCGCGTGAGGCTCGATCTCATCGAGGCGTGAGCGCGAAATTATTTCACACCCTACGCCGTTAGCCCTGCCTCGCTCGTAGAGAAAATTCAGCCGGTCAAGTTCTGATTCTTCACATGCGACAATGACCTTCCCGCACAGACGAAACCGAACGTCTTCGCGCTCGCAAAACGCTTCCAGGGCACGCTTCCCTTCCCGGCAGGCAAACGCCTTCAACGATCCCGGTTTGTAATAAATCCCTGAATGAAGCACCCCTGAATTGCGCCCGGTCTGATGCGCCGCAAGCTCATGCTCTTTTTCTAAGACCATGACGGGTTTGTCGGGATAGCGATGAGAAAGATCGTAAGCCGTGGCCAGCCCTACTATGCCGCCTCCGATGATAATGACTTCGCTCGATTTCACGTGAGTTAAAGGTTTGATCAGGCAAAAGAATTCAGAAAAGCCACGGAGGCTCGAAGGCACAGAGAAAATATAATAAAAAACTCTGTCTCTTTGTGTCTCTGTGGCAAATTGTTCTCTCTATCTGAGCAGATACGATCAGGGTTTCAAGCCGCGCTAATGAGAAAGACTCGCGGCTATTTCGCTCGTCTGCCGCGCATCGTCGCTAGTGAGTGATTTCAGAAATTCTATAAGGTCATGCTGCTCATCATCGCTCAGGTCTAGGGGTTGAAGTTCCCAATCCTTGCTCGGATTTTCGTTTCCTCCCTTGATGTAAAACCGAAGTACATCCCCAAGCGTGGCGGCGCTGCCGTCGTGAAAGTAAGGCGCGGTAAGCTCTACGTTTCTGAGCGACGGCGTTCTGAAAGTGCCTATATCGAGCGCGCTCCCGGTGACAAGAAACCGCCCCAGTTCTGCCGCCCCTTCTTCTGCGGCAAGCCCCTTTAGCGTCAGACTCAGGTCGGCGCTTTTCGATAGCCGCATAGCGGTCCTGGCAAAACGGTCAAAGGACAGGCTGTTGGCTGCTACACCCGTGTTGCGAAAATTTTGATCGGTCAGAAACGGGAACGCCTGATTCAGGTTATGACAGATCGTGCATCTCCCCTTTGTGCGAAACAACACAAATCCGCGACGGGCGGATTCGCTCAAGGCATCACGGTCTCCGTTTACAAAGCGATCAAGAGGCGAATTGGCGGAAACCAGCGTACGTTCAAACGACGCGATTGCCTTAGCTATGAAATCGACAGTCACAGGGCCGCCAAAGACTTCGCGGAACTGTCTGGCGTATTCAGGCACAGCCTCAAGCCTTGCGGCGACTTGCTCAAGCGATTCATTGCCCATCTCATTTGATTCAATTAGCGGCAACTTCGCCTGCGCTTCAAGCGAATCAACCCGGCCATCCCAGAACTGCCCCGAAACAAACATGGCGTTGAGCAGAGTAGGTGAATTACGCCTGCCAACCCTGTTGCCTATCCCGACGGCGAGATTTCTGCCGTCCGTAAAAGCGAGTTTCGGGTCGTGACAGGTAGCGCAACTCACGCTTGCATCGGCCGACAGTCGCTTATCGAAAAAAAGCTGCCGCCCGAGATTCACCTTCGCTGTTGTCAGAGGGTTGTCTTTTGGAATGTAGTATGACCACAGATCGGCCGGGATGCCCAGCGGGACATCCAACTTGAACGCCTCGTTGTTTGTATCGTCGGCTCGCACAAAGATCGAGAAAACAAAGGTCGAAGAAACAAGCGCCAGCGCGAGTAAAACTCCGAGCTTTAATATCGCAATACGAGCCATAAAGATCAGATCGAAAATTTCGAACAGCCGCACAGATGAGCCGCTTCGCTATTGTTCGGCGATACCTTTTACTATGAAGGCGAACGGCATAGTGTTTCCAGACTGAGTCTTGAGCTTTGTTTCAAAGACGAGATGCTCCTGATCGTCTTCGGTGACGGAAGGCGAATCGCCCTGGCCCTGCGGATAGACTACATCGAGCGGGGCCGGATGATTGGTCCCTGACGCTTTTGTGCTCATTTTCATCAGGTCTTTGAACTCGATTTTTGCGTCGGGGTCTTTATCATCAGCCACGGGCACGAGGATAAGGAAATCGCGGTAAGTGGAGATCCCCATATGATTGCCATCGGTCGGATGCAGGCCATAACGCATCGTATAGGTTCCGGCCTTTAGGGCCTGACCTCGAAAATCGGTTGTCGCTTTTGGAAATGAGATCACTCCGACAAGCGCCGAATCCGAAACCTCGGATAAAAGCACGCCTGGCGTAGTGGAGTTCTCTTTAGACGCAACCGATTTTCTGAGCCAGATGTCACAGACCTCTGAACCGTCTGCCGCCTTTACCCGATAGCCCGTCGAATCGAGAGCGCCGCGAAGAGTTTCGCTTGCGCTCTGATCCGTCAAAGGCCCGATGGTTTCGACCTTCTCGCCGTCTCCAAGCGCCGCAAAAGGCAAGATCAAAATCAAGGATAACAAGCCAAGTTTTCTAACAAACATCTACTGCTCTCCAGACCGCTGATTGTAAGAAGCGCTCGCCACGCCTACGACATGGACCGCTCTTCCCAACCGTTCATTTTCCTTCCCGCGAGACAATTTATCTATCTTGAGAAGCTACCGACAAATGCGCTTCGCTTGCCGCGCAGAGTCCACGAGACTCCGAGGTCCGACCCCGTATACTGGTCAAGTTCAGCGACGGCGGGCATCGAATGACTCAACTCGGAAAGCGGGGGATAGAAGGTCTCTTCGTTGCCGCAGAGGTGATCCTTTGCTCCTATGGAGCGCGTCTCTATGCCCGCGATATTTCCGGCGCGCAAAGTTGTTTTCCCTGGATGGCCCCCCTCGTGATGCACTTCCATCTCGATTGGAGCGACTTCCACTCGCACGACATTGCCCAGGAGTTTTCCGCCCATCTCGTGGGCAAATCCGACAAGCGCCGTTTGTTGTTCGGGCGTAGCCCTCTGATCTACGATCAAGACGGCTTTTGCAGGGTAGGGATTTGTATAAGGATCGCCGAGGGTTGCCCCGGCCTTCACCACGCCTACGACGCTCAAGCCTTCGAGCGAGACGCCCTGCCACGCGCCCTCTTTTACGCGCCAGGCCAGAATTGCCTGATCTCCGGCCAGGTTCACTTCGCCGTTTGCCACACAGGGTCCGGTCCATACGTCTGCGCTTCGCGTCTCGACATAATCGCCTGAAATATGCTGGGCCTCCCCCGCTATTGACAGCGTAAGCAGGACCGCGCTGGCGGCTGCGAACAACGATATTTTACGCATGAGATTCTCTCCTTTGTTTGATGCCTTGAGCGTTACCACTTACCTGATTCAATTGTTCAGGATTTATCTGCCGCTGCTACTCTATTCTGATTGACCTACACTCAATCGTCAAGCGCAGGCACCAAGGAGCGATTGAACATACGTATACTCATACGCCGTTCGGCGCCGTCCCCGATAACGGAGACGGCGCACTCAGGCGGAGTTCCAACCAGACGCAGTGAGGTAGAGGCTTAAGGCTGTGACTGCATGGAGTCGAGGAAGTCGGAGTTTGACCGGGTCTTTCCAAGCTTCTCCAACAGCAACTCCATAGCCTCGGTAGGCGAAAGCTGTGACAGCACTCTTCGGAGCACGATGATGCGGTTGAAATCCATGGGGGCAAGCAGCAGTTCTTCCTTGCGCGTTCCAGACTTGTTGATGTCTATGGACGGGAAGACGCGCTTCTCGGTCAGCTTGCGGTCGAGATTGATTTCAAGGTTGCCGGTGCCTTTGAACTCTTCAAAGATCACATCATCCATGCGCGAGCCAGTGTCGATAAGTGCCGTTGCGATTATTGTGAGCGACCCGCCTTCTTCGATGTTGCGCGCAGAGCCGAAGAAACGTTTCGGCTTCTGAAGCGCGTTCGAGTCAATACCACCGGAAAGTATCTTGCCCGAGGGCGGTACGACCGCGTTATGCGCGCGAGCAAGTCGCGTGATGGAATCGAGCAGGATCACCACATCGCGCTTGTATTCGACCAGTCGCTTTGCCTTTTCAATCACCATGTCGGCGACCTGAACGTGGCGCGTAGGCGGCTCATCAAAAGTCGAGCTAATCACCTCGCCGTGAACGGAGCGCTGCATATCGGTGACCTCTTCGGGCCGTTCATCTATCAGCAGCACGATGAGCGTCACTTCCGGGTGATTGCGCGTGATGGAGTTGGCGATGTTTTGCAGGAGCATCGTCTTTCCAGTGCGCGGCGGCGCTACGATCAAGGCGCGCTGTCCCTTGCCTATCGGGGTCATCAGGTCGAGGACGCGACCGGCAAGGTTTTCCGAATCGGTCTCGAGTCGCAATTTCTCGTCCGGGTAAAGCGGCGTAAGGTTATCGAAAAAGACCCGATCACGCGCCTGCTCAGGCGGCTCGAAATTGATGGCTTCGACCTTGATGAGTGCGAAATAACGCTCGCCTTCCTTTGGCGGGCGAATCTGACCCGAGATCGTATCGCCCGTGCGAAGATCGAACTTGCGAATCTGCGAAGGCGACACGTAGATGTCATCCGGCCCCGGCAGGTAGTTGTAATCGGGAGCGCGCAAAAAGCCGAATCCGTCGGGCAGGGTCTCTAAAACGCCCTCGGAAAATATCAGGCCGCTTTTCTCGGTCTGGGCCTGAAGTATCTTGAAGATCAACTCCTGCTTTCGCATCCCGGTGGCTCCGGGGATGTCAAGATCCTTCGCAATATGGGTTAATTTTGAGATGGACATCTCTTTTAATTCACTGATGTCCATCAGTTCATTTACTTCTTCTGCCATAATTCTTCTAATGACCTCACTGGTTGATTGGACTGATTACCTGGCGTTTGCGAGCCAGATAGCGCTCGCTGTCTGAACGCTAACAGATGTAAAAGGGATTATTCACTAAGAGCGGCAAAAAGGACGCGGCTCCAACAGTCTTTTGCTTCAATCGGCAGGGTCCCTGTAGCGTTCCCCTCAGATCGCTTCGAAGTCGAACTCTAACAGCGTGATTGGTAAAGCTACCGATTGCTCAAATGTTCAGATATGGTTCCCCAGATGCGGTCAGCCCCACTCCGCGTGACCGATGAATAAGGAATCAGGTCTTTCTCTCCAAAGACCGCCGACGCGCGGCTCAAACTGGCCCTCAACTTGTTACTGCTGAGTTTGTCAGCCTTGGTAGCAGCGATGATGAATGGTTTTCCCCTCTCTTTAAGCCAGTTGCTCATCATCAGGTCTAACTTGGTGGGCTCGTGCCTCGAATCAGCGATCAGAATTGATAGCATAAGGTTAGGCCGGGTTGCAAGGTATTTCTCGACCATCGGGCCCCAAAGCTTCTTTACCTCCGTTGGAACTCTTGCATATCCGTAGCCCGGCAGGTCTACGAAATAGAATGCATCATTTATCAAAAAAAAGTTTATAAGCTGCGTGCGCCCTGGAGTATTGCTTGTGCGCGCAAGCCCTCGAACATTCAACAGCGAATTTATCAAACTGGATTTGCCGACGTTGCTGCGGCCCATAAAGGCTATTTCCGGCGGGCCATCGCGAGGATAATGTTCAAGGTCGGTGGCGCTCTTTACGAAAACAGCGCTTTTGATCTTCATCAGTGATTCGTTCAATGATTCGCGATACGTGATTCGTGACTTTCAGCTTGAGGCTCGCCACAGGCCCGTCGCAAATCTCACGAATCACGAATCACGAATCACGTTTCACTGCTTACTCAATAATCTGATTCGAAGCAGGAGAATCGCTTGCGGGCTGCTGCCCCCAGAGCGGAACTTCGGGCGTTGGGACCTCACTCTTGGAAAGCGTATCTTCGAGCGCAATTCGCCATACTTCGTCTACTGTTTCAACCGTGTGAATCTCTAAAGATTCCTTTACATCATCGGGCAGTTCTACAAGGTCTTTGGCGTTTTCCTTTGGCAGAATAGCTACCCTGATTCCCACCCGGTGCGCGGCCAGGAGTTTTTCCTTCACCCCGCCGATTGGCAGGACTTTGCCGCGAAGCGTTATCTCGCCGGTCATCGCAACATCGCATCTGACGGGTACGTTGGTCAGCGCCGAAACGATTGCGGTCGCTATGGCGATGCCTGCCGACGGGCCATCCTTTGGGATGGCTCCCTCGGGTACGTGAAGGTGAAGATCATACTTCTTATAAAAATCTGTCGAGATGCCGAGCCGTTTTGCCCGAGAGCGCACGCAGGAAAGCGCCGCTCGCGCAGACTCCTGCATCACCTCGCCGAGTTTGCCCGTAAGCGTTATATTGCCGCGCCCGTTCATGAGTGTGGCTTCTATATGGAGAACTTCGCCGCCGACCTCGGTCCACGCAAGCCCGGTCGAAAGCCCGATCTCGTTTTCTTGAGCGATGGCCTGCGGTCGGAAGCGGATAGGTCCGAGCAGTTCTTTGACGAGATCCCCCGTCACGACCCCGTGAAAGGTCTGCGGATCATCGCTTGTAAGCATCTTCCGGGCAAGCTTTCTGAGCACGGAGGCGATCTCTCGCTCCAGATTGCGAACGCCCGCTTCCCGCGTATAAAACTGAATGATCGTCCGAACCCCATCTTCGGTGAATTCGATCTGTTCGAGGCTCAACCCGTTTGCCTCCAACTGTTTAGGCAACAGGTGGCGCATTGCGATCTCAAGCTTTTCGCGCTCGGTATAACCCGGAAGCCGTGTTATCTCAAGCCTGTCTTGAAGCGCGGGCGGAATCGTATGAAGCACATTGGCGGTTGCTATAAACATCACATTCGACAGATCATACTCGACATCCAGGTAATGATCGTGGAATGTGCTGTTTTGTTCCGGGTCGAGCACTTCAAGAAGGGCCGATGACGGGTCTCCGCGAAAATCCATGCCCAGTTTATCAACTTCATCGAGCATTATGAGCGGATTTACGGTCCCGGCCTTCTTCATCATCTGAACAATCTGGCCGGGGAGCGCGCCGATATAGGTGCGGCGGTGGCCGCGTATTTCGGCCTCATCGCGGACTCCGCCAAGCGACAGGCGGACGAAGTTGCGCCCTGTGGCCTTGGCGATTGAGCGGCCAAGGCTTGTCTTTCCGACGCCGGGCGGGCCTACGAGACAGAGGATCGAGCCACGCGGGCGGTCTACGAGTTGACGCACGGCAAGATATTCGAGTATGCGTTCTTTAACTTTATCCAGACCATAGTGATCCGCGTCCAGAATATCCTGAGCGGCTCTTATGTCGCGCACTTCTTCGGAGCGATCTTTCCACGGCACAGCCAGCAGCCAGTCGAGATAGTTTCTCGAGACGGTGCTTTCGGCCGACATCGGCGGCATCTGCTCAAGGCGGCGCAGTTCGGTCATAGCCTTTTCAAAAGCGTCTTTCGACATGCCGGCCGTTTCGATCTTCTGCTTCAGCTCTTCGAGTTCGGCTTTTTCATCCTTGCGCCCGAGTTCCTTATGAATCGCCTTGATCTTTTCATTCAGGTAGTACTCTTTCTGCGCGCGCTCCATCTGGCGCTTGACCCGGCCGTGGATTGCGCGATCTACCTGAATCTTTTCAAGCTCGACCTCAAGCACTTCGATCAATCGAACGAGTCGGTCCTGAAGAGGAAATATCTCAAGCAACCCCTGCTTGTCTTCCACAGAGATCTTCAGATTCGAGGCAATGGCATCGCAGAGCCGCGCGGGTTCATCATTTCTGAGCGCGGCGGTGAGCGTTTCGGGATTCGTCAATTCGGTCGACTGACGGACATATTGATCCACAAGTGAACCGATGCGACCTATCAAGGCATTGAGGCGCGAGCGAGGCTCAAACGACTGCGGCGCTTTTCTCAAGGTAGCCTGCCAGTACTCACCCGAGTCCTCTACTCTCACGGAGCGAGCGCGTTCAAGGCCCTCGACCATGACTTTGATATTGCCGTCCGGGTGGCGCAGGTTATGAGTGATTCTGGCTATCGTACCCACGGAATAGACCTGATCTATAGACGGCTCATCAACGGTTGCGTCGTGCTGGGTGGCAAGAAAGATCGTCTTGTCACCATTGAGCGCGGCCTCAAGTGCGCGAACGCTGGCGGGCCGTCCTATGACGAAGGCAACAATCGTATACGGAAATACAACAACATCCCGTATCGGGACCATGGGGCATTTAACTACGTCTGTGGGTGTGCTATCGCTGAATTCATTCATGGCTAGACCGTGGCTTGAAGCTGAACTGCACCGCGATTTCAAATCTCAAATTTGAGAGAGGTTTGAAATCGCGAAGCTGCTTCTACCCTGCTTTCTCCAGGACGGGGAATGTCGCGCGGCGGTTTTCAACCATCTCGCGAGTTACAACAAATTCCTTAACCTTCTTAGATGAGGGCAACATGTACATCACATCGAGCATAAGCTCTTCAAGAATCATTCTGAGGCCGCGAGCGCCGACCTTCCGCTCGCAGGCCATGCGGGCTACGGCAGAAAGCGCATCCTCGGTGAAGCGCAGCTTCACGCCCTCGTATTCAAACAACTTTTGATACTGTTTGACGAGCGCGTTCTTGGGCTGGGTAAGTATCTCGATCATCGCCGCTTCATCGAGTTCGTGCAGCGTGCCGACTACGGGCAGCCTGCCGACAAATTCAGGAATCAGCCCAAACTTGATAAGGTCTTCGGGTTCGGCCTGAGCAAGTGTATCGCTCAAACGCTGTTTGCGCACGCTCTTGACATTTGCGTTAAAGCCGAGCGCCTTCTTGCCTATGCGCTTTTCGATCACCTTTTCAAGTCCGACAAAGGCCCCCCCGCAAATAAACAGAATGTTTGTTGTGTCAACGGGGAAGAATTCCTGATGCGGGTGTTTGCGGCCCCCCTGCGGCGGGACATTGGCTACGGTCCCTTCGAGTATCTTCAAGAGCGCCTGCTGAACGCCTTCACCCGAAACGTCCCGGGTGATAGAAGGATTTTCGTCCTTGCGACAAATCTTGTCTATTTCGTCTATGTATATTATGCCGTTTTGCGCTCGCTCAATATCGCCATTGGCCGCTTGCAGGAGTTTGAGGATGATGTTTTCGACATCTTCACCCACATACCCGGCTTCGGTCAGCGTAGTAGCGTCAACGATAGTGAACGGCACGTTCAGCATGCGGGCAAGCGTCTGCGCAAGCAGAGTCTTGCCGGTCCCCGTAGGACCTATCAGCATTATGTTCGATTTCTGAATCTCAACATCGGAAGCGCGCCGCTTGATCATATCCACGCGCTTATAATGTTGATAGACGGCCACGGCCAGTTTCTTCTTGGTATCATCCTGACCGATGACGTAATCGTCGAGAAATTCTTTTATCTCAACCGGCTTGGGCAGAGGAGGACGCCTCGCGGCGGTCTCTTGCTGCTGATCATCGGTAATGATCTCGTTACAGATATCAATGCATTCGTTGCATATATAAACGGTTGGGCCGGCAATCAGCTTTTTAACCTCGTTCTGCGATTTCCCGCAAAACGAGCAACGCAATGTGTCGTCGCCTCGTCTCATCCGTTCTCCGATCTTCCTGAAGTTCAATCGCTTTCGCGGTGCGGCATTTCTGAGGGATGAGGGATGAGGGATGAACCCGATACCTGAGGACCTGTTTATCCTTCAACCTTCTTCCTTCTTATTCGCGGTGAGTTATCACCTGATCTATCAACCCGTACTCTTTGGCCTGAACAGCACTCATGATGCGGTCGCGCTCGACATCGCGCTCAATCACTTCAAGAGACTGCCCGCTGTGCTTGGCCAGAATTTCGCTCGTAAGCTGTCGCATGCGCATGATCTCTTCAGCGTGGATGCGGATGTCGGTTGCCTGCCCCGAAATCCCGCCTATCGAAGGCTGATGGATCAGTATTCGTGAATTCGGCAATGCGAATCTCTTGCCCTTGGCTCCTGCCGTCAGCAACAACGCGCCCATCGAGGCGCACTGCCCGACACAAATCGTGGTTACATCGGGGCGTATAAACTGCATCGTGTCGTAAATAGCCATACCGGCAGTGATCGAACCGCCGGGACTGTTGATGTAAAGCGAGATATCTCGGTCGGGGTCTTCAGCTTCAAGGAACAACAATTGAGCAACGACCAGATTGGCTATGGTGTCGTCAATCGGCGTTCCTATAAAGATGATGTTATCTTTGAGAAGACGCGAATAAATATCAAATGCGCGCTCGCCACGCGCGGTCTGTTCGACTACCATTGGCACCAGGGCCATCTGCGGATCGTATTCCATAGGATTCCTACCCCTGCTTCTCATGTGTTTAATTATACTTCGATTTGCCCATTGCCGGAAGTTACTTTTTTCTTGTGGCATTGAGAGAGCCGTTTTTCATAGCGAATCCCTGGAATCCGCCACGCTCGTAAACAATCTGAAAATCGCGGATAAAATCAGGAACCCGCACCCTCCTCAGCTTGTTCATCCCCGTCGCCGGTCGTAGCCGCGCTCGTCTCCAATCCGTCTACTTCTTCGGTTCGGAGTTCGGCTGAATCTATCACAAAATCAAGGGCTTTTCGGGTTCTGACCTGCTCTTTGATACTATCCAGCGCATCTTCCTTTGTCAAGCGCGCCCGCAGGACGGCTGCCGTCTGATTTCGAGCGGTTGCCAGTCTCTCAATCTCCTGATCAAGCTCTTCATCGCTCACCTCAATCTCTTCGGCTTCGGCGATACGGTCGAGTATGAGCGAGCGGCGAACATCGCGTGTAGCCCCTTCACGTTGCGTCTCAAACATCGACTCCCAATCCAGATCCATCCCTCGCGGGTCCATGCCGTGCGCGGCCAGATCCTGAATAAACATATTGAAACGCGTCTTCATCTGATTTGCGACTACCGATTCGGGCACATCGAAACGATTGCGGTCAACGAGTTGTTCGGAGGCCGCCGAGCGCAGCTCCTCTTCAGATTTCCGTCTCGCCAGGTCTTCGAGCCTTGAGCGGATATCCGCCCGAAGGTCTTCTATAGTCTTGTATTCCTCTTTGACACTTTGAGCAAACTCGTCGTTGGCCTCGGGCAATTCCTTTATCTGCACCGCTATGACATCAACCGTGTAGTTGACTGTGCGGCCTGCGAGCCTTTCGTTATCGTATTCCTCTGGATATTCGACGGTGAGAGTTCTTTGATCACCGGGGCGAACGTCGGCAAGCGCCTCGTTAAATTCCTTTAGCACCCCTTTGCCGCCCAGTTCGATATCTACATCTTCCTGTTTTATCTCTTCAATTTCGCTCCCTTCACCTTCGACCGCGCTTGCTTCCTCCGATTGCGAGGATTGCTCAGGCGTTTCGACCGGCGCTGCATCATCAGTTTCAGCATCAGGCTTTTCAGCAGTCTCCTGCCCTTGAGCCCCGTTCTCGGCTTCGGTTTCTGCCTCGGCTCTGGCGGCTACGGGGACCTGCCCGGTTATGTTTATGGTGAGGATATCGCCGTCTTGCGCGCCCCGCTCTTCGACCGGAACCAGTTCGGCCTGCGCATCACGCAACTGGGCGATGTTCTTTTCCACATCTTCGTCGCGCACATTATAGACGTGTTTTCTGAGCGGGATGGTTTTATAGTTAGCCAGTTCGAATTCCGGCAAGACTTCCACGGTGATAGAGGCGTTGAGCGAATCATCATCACCCAGTTTGAGTTCGTCAAATCTCGGTTCGCCGACAACCTTCAGCTTATTTTCAGACACTGCCTCTTCAAAGGCTTTGGGTATCAATTCGGCCTTCACTTCTTCGCGCAGCTCCTTGCGGAATCTGGTTTTGACGACCGAGACCGGCACGTGCCCGCGTCGAAAACCGGCTATCATCACACTCCGGGCATATTTTGCGGCAAGCTTATCAAGCTCTGAACGGACGGCATCGCCGGGAATTTCGATCCGCAGCAGTTTTTTACAATTTTCCTGATCGGTTACGGTTACGTTCAAGTTCTTATCGCCTTTCATAGATAACAGATCAAATACCGGTTATCATTTTTTCTGAGGAATATAACTACCTATCAATGCGAAAGGGGGGACTCGAACCCCCACACCTTACGGTACCAGATCCTAAGTCTGGCGCGTCTGCCAATTCCGCCACTCTCGCAAAAAACCAAAGATAATTACGATAATCGAAAACCTCTGAGATTTGCAACTAAACCATACTCCCTGAAGACATCTCAGCCTTTCAATCTTGTGAGCAGCCTTATCTTCCGATTGACACCGAGACGCGTCGCCGTTAGAATCCGAATCGCTTACTGACCAACCGGTAGGTTGAAAAGATTCGAACTAATCTGTTGTGCCTGCCGATTAGAGATCAGACTCCGGCCAAAACGGCGAATCAAAACCGCATAGGAGGAAACTATATGATAAAGGCACGCAATATGATCAGGTTGCTGGCCATGATCGGCGTCGTAGCGGCATCCACGGGATACGCTCTCGCGCAAGAACAACCCGTCCAGCTCGCAGGAGCGCCCTGCACCTCCCCGCCCTGGCTGCACTGTCCCGACAAGGACTGCACAGGCGACAGAGTGATAAACCCCGGCCCCGTGGTCGAGACGAAGACTCGACGTACATACTTCCTGGATTATCCGTGCGATTTGAAACCTGGAGAAAAAATCACCTTTATCCTCAGTCTCCATGGTGGCGGCTCGTACGGGAACTGGCAGCGTCACTATTTCCCGATAATGGATTTCAAGGGCAAATACCGACTGGTCATAGCTACCCCAAACTCCCCGACGAGGGTATGGACAGAGGCTGATGACGAGTATCTTCAAAACATAGTCAACTCGGTGATCGAACAGATAGGTAAGGAAAACATCAAGGCTTTCTGGCTGGTCGGGCATTCTCAGGGGGGCCTGACATCCAATCGGATCGTGCGTACGAACTTTTTTAAGGATAAGGTAGACGGATGGCTCAGCCTGTCCGGCGGTCGACTGGGCGGGAACCCCGGTCGCGCCGCGAGTTTCGGTCCTCCACGCACAGGAGCTTCAAGCGCTGCTTCATCCGGCGCGACCGGCAGCGGAAATAGACCGAGTCCCTCTGCGTTTGCTGCCGCCCTTGCGGCCTTGCGCGAGCTTCCGGCCAATGATTTTTCGTTTATCTATGAAACAGGTCGGCGTGAAATGGATGACAAAGGGCTGCCAGAGACTTCGGAATTGGCCGCTAAGTACAATTGCGGCCCTCGGCGAAAGCCGGTGGAAATTGACGATACTAAAGCTGGCTATGTATATGACAGCACACGCCAAAATCCGCCCAATCCCTCCTGGGGACTCCTGCCGGCACCCGGCAAGGCCCAGGTGTATGTCTATCCCGACTGCAAGGACAGCAGGGTTGTCGCCGATGTCGTACGCATTGACAAGGGCCATACCGAAGGACTTGAGCCAAACATTACCGAAGAACTGGTCAAGTTGATGCTCTCAGCTAAGGGCGGCAAAATGCAACAGTCTCCTTAAACGTTGCCTTATGAAATCCCTGTGGTACGGAGTCCGGCTGAAACCGAACGGGCTCCGGTAAAGGCTCACGAACAGAAGCGTTTGAGGAAGCCGGGAAGCTCTTTACGAGCTTCCCAAAAACTGAAAGGATCGGCTCCCTGATCTTGACAACGCATCGAATGCAAAACTAAGATGGATGCGCTCGAAGGTATTAAATCCCTTATCTTTAACAGGTGAGTCAATGATACAGATTCCGGCCCTTTTGCTACAAACGCAGAGCCAGACCTCCACGCAAACCACGACCGATGCCCCTATTTTCGGCTACATCCCTATCATCATCTTTTTTCTGATAGCCGTGCTGTTGCCGGTTGCCCTTCTGGGGGCCTCAAGGCTTTTGCACCGCCGCGTCTACGAGCGAGAAAAACTGCTCCCTTATGAATGCGGCATTGATCCGATAGGCGATGCCCGCGAGCGCATATCGGTGCGTTTCTACATCGTGGCAATGCTGTTTCTGGTCTTCGACGTAGAGGTAGTCTTCCTGTTCCCCTGGGCAGTCATCTATGATCGGCTGGCAGTCTTTGGTCTGGTTGAGATGCTCGTCTTTATAGCCATACTGGTTGTCGGTTACTACTACGCCTGGCGCAAGGGCGCGCTCGAGTGGGCTTAAAAACCGGACAACGCTTCTTCTGTTATAATAAGGATTAAAGGAAATCAAAATGGCAAAAGAGAGAGAGGAAGTAGTCGAATCATCAAGCGGAATCATCACATCCACGGTTGACTTTGTCTTTAACTGGGCGCGCAAGTCGGCTTTGTGGCCGATGACATTCGGGCTGGCCTGCTGCGCCATCGAGATGATGGCGACCGGCGCATCCAGATTCGATCTGGATCGCTTCGGGGCGGGCGTCTTTCGCCCAAGCCCTCGCCAGTCAGACCTGATGATCGTAGCCGGAACGCCTACTCTAAAGATGGGGCCGGTCATCAAACGAGTCTGGGATCAAATGCCCGATCCGAAATGGTGCATAGCCATGGGCGCGTGCGCTTCGACCGGAGGCCCTTTCCCCACATACTCGACCCTGCAAGGCGTTGACCGCATCGTACCCGTAGACGTTTACATACCCGGGTGCCCGCCTCGCCCCGAAGCCTTGCTTTATGGGCTGATGAGGCTACAGGACAAAATCATGCAAGAGCATCCGACCCGCTTCATCTTCGGGCGCGGCAACGTAAGCCAGGAGGATGTCGAAGGCGAAGCCCTGGAAGGCGAAGAGAACGAAACGGCTGTCGCTTAATTATAAATGGCGTCAAAGATGTTGGAGCCTGAGAACGACTCTATAATTACCAATGTAGAATTGAAAGCGCAGGGGTCGAAATCCCCCTGCGCTTCTTCTTTTCCGATGCCCGAATCAAACATCTCACTTGAAACCATTCTGATAGAGCGGCTTCGACGCAGCGACCCGATGACATTTCGCGATTTTATGCAGGAAGCGCTCTATGACCCGGCGCGAGGTTACTACAACACCGAACGATCAAAGATAGGCCCGGCGGGCGATTACTACACTTCAAGCAACACGCATTCGGCCTTCGGCGCTTTGCTTGCCCGCGCATTAATCGAAATGTGGGACTCCTTCTTTTCTCATGAAGCTCTCACCCTGATTGAGATAGGCGCTGGAACCGGGCAACTTGCATTCGATGTACTCACGGCTATCGAGACCAGATACCCGACGCATTTCAACCCCTTGCGCTATGTGATAGTGGAAACGAGTCCCGCTATGCGAAGGCTGCAAAGGGAAAGGCTTGCCCGTTTCGCCAACCTCATCATCTGGCAAGATATTGATGACCTGTCGGCAAGCCCGCTTGCGGGCATAATCTTTTCAAACGAGCTTGTTGACGCGATGCCCGTTCACGTAGTCCGCTCTTTTGGCGCGCGGCTCGAAGAGATGTATGTGACGGTTGAAATGGTCGCAAACCCGGAATCAGAACCGGAGCGAGAAAGGTTAGTCGCGGTCTGGGACACCCCGTCAACATCGCGCATCGCTGATTATATCGAGCGAATCGGCACAGGCCCGCTCGATGGGAAGCCGGTTGAGATCAATCTCGACGCGATTTCCTGGCTCAAGCGAATCTCTCGCGTTTTGAACAGAGGCTTCCTTGTGACTATAGATTATGGAGACATAGCCGCTCACCTCTGGGGGCCGGACAGGCCACGGGGAACATTGCGATCATTCCACAGACACATGCTTGTGGAGGCTCCGCTTGAGCGACCGGGCCAGCAGGACATCACGGCGAGCGTCAACTTTACCGCGCTTATCGAGTATGGACGCGATTTCGGATTCGAGATGGTGAGCTTCGAGCGACAGGTGCAGTTTCTAATGCGCATGGGTTTGATCGAAGAGATAGCCGCGATGGAAGCCCGCTCGGGCGGCGCAATAAACGATCTAAAGGATCGCCTCGCTATTAAGAACTTGTTCGTCCCCGGCGGCGTAAGTGATAATTTCCGCGTACTCATTCAGCGGAAAAAGTGAAAGTTTTAGTGTGATTAAGAAAAGGAGAAAGACTGAAAATGGCAGAAGCAAGAGAACAAAAGGGACCAAGTCCAGAACAGATAATGCAGGATTTTTGGGCGGCGCGCAGGACGTTGACGCTCATAGCAGGAATAGAACTCGATCTTTTTACTCAGATAGCGGCGGGCAATCATAGCCCGAAAGAGATTGCGCGCGCAGCCGGTACCGACAAGGATGCAACAAGGCGATTGCTCGATGCGCTGGTCGCGATGACCTACCTGAAAAAGAGAGGCGACAACTACGATCTGGAGCCCGTAGCCGGGGCTTTTCTGGTACGCGGGCGCGAGCCCTTCATAGGCGGATTTGCGTTTGAGAGCAGGCTCAACTGGGATGCGTGGGCAAGACTTCCCGAAGTAGTCAAGACGGGGAAGCCGGTCACCAAAGTAGATGCGGAAGAAGAGGGGCGGGAGTTTTTCCCAAAGCTCGTTAAAGCCATCTTTCCTATGAGCTATGCCGCCGGTCGCGCCGCCGCGGCTTCCCTCTCCGAAAAGAGCCGCAAGCGAATCAAGACGATCCTCGACATAGCTGCCGGGTCGGCTGCGTGGTCGCTTGCTTTCGCGCAGGCAATTCCCGACGCACAGGTGACGGTCCTCGATTTCCCCGAAGTTACGCCCATCGCCCGCGAGTTTACGGAAAAATTCGGCGTGGCCGACCGTTACGATTACATAGAGGGCAACCTGCGAGAAGTTAAGCTGCCACGCGGCAAATATGACCTGGTAATTCTCGGTCACATCATCCATTCCGAAGGCGCGAAGTGGGGTAGTAAACTGATCAAGAAATCCTACCAGACGCTGAAAGAAGGCGGGCAACTCCTGATAGCCGATATGATCCCGAACGATAAGCGAACCGGCCCGGAGCTACCTTTGATCTTCGGGCTTAACATGCTTATCCACACAGAACAAGGCGATGTCTATACGATGAAGGAGTATCGCGAATGGCTCAAAGCCGCTGGATTTAAGAGGGTCACAACTATCGACGTTCCCGGCCCGTCGCCTTTGATACTGGCCACGAAGTAAAGATTATTCACTGATGTTACGCAATAAGAGACTGCGGATTTAGCTTGACAAGTTCTCTATAAGCCGTCTGCAAGGCAGACATATAGATCTTTGACTTCAATGCAAAATGGTTGATGCCGGTCTTGATCTTCAGTCCTTCAAGCTTGATGTATGCGCATAGACTCGCAAAGAAATGATTCCTCTGCGTTGTCTCGGTGCGGGTTGGGCTTTTCTCCAACCCTGCGTTCTGCTTGAGTGATTTATGATAACCCTCTATCTTGAACCGTCTTTGGTAGAGTGAGGTCATCTGGTCATAACTGAGCGCCAAATCGCTCGTTACTAGATTGAGCACACCCTGACTGCCGTCTTCGTTTGTGAAGACTTCTTTGGCCAGTAGCAATGGAAAGTTCACCTCTTCTAGCCAAACCATTTGGGTTTCGCCTTCTGGCAACGAGAGCGTCGAGACTGCCTTGTACTGACCTGCTTGTTTATCTTCTTCACTCAAGGCTAGTTTGCGATTTGCTTTCACCGGCATCACAAAGTCCTTCTTTAAGTCGAGATGGATGAAGTTCATGTTGTCGGCTGATGAATACCACGAGTCGTTTAGGACATAGCGAAACTTGAGCTGGTTATGCACAACTATTTGTAACAGCATTCGATACCGCTCATTCTTTGTCAGGTGGCTACGACGTTTCTGTTTTCCAGACTTTGAGTCAATGTAGAGTTCGGTCTTAGTCACCAGATCGAAGCCTACAGGCAAGCCGATCTCTTCGGTAGAGTAGAAAGCCGTCAGGAAGTTTATTCCTTTAACATTACGTTGTTTAGAGTGATCCCAATGCCAGCAAATGAGATCATTTTCGTCTGTGTAGGGTTTCTCCTCGATGCTGTCATCAAGGATCATCACACCATCGTCGTTTTCGACTTGACGAATCATGGGTTTAACAATTCGCCACAACTGGGCGGAGGATTTGGCCGGAGAAGCAAGAAATCTGGTCACCTGATCATGGCTAACTTCTCCGTCCAACAACTGAGAAAGCCCAGTGGCTGTAGTCGGCCCAAAAGAGCTAATCAAGTAATCGGTGTAGAGATCCAAAAGTGACTTGTTCATTTGTCAAGTTTAACATCGGCCCTCTTTACCGCGTAACATCAGTTCTTAAGTTGTTAGGCGCGGCCTCCGATCATGCGCCTGTGCCTTTTGATTCCAATCAAGAGCCTTTTTGTCGTTGACCAATCCCGGCTACTTTGCCGCCCCTTATACCGTCCCACTCCAGGCCTTTGATTGTGCCGTCCGCATTACGGACAAAAGTAAGCGTGGCATAATCGGCAAGACGAAAGAAACGGTCCTTACCAATGGGATAGATTTTGTAGTCGCCGGAAATTAACTGGTCATCTGTGAGAATTACCGTGTTTGTGAATTTAGGGAATTTATAATCGGCCACATATTCCTTCATCTGCTCTCTAGAAAGCTTGATGAAATTGAAATTGGGAGGAACGGGAGGAGTAACAGGCTTGTCTTGCAAAATACGGGGTAAATCGCGCACGAGTAAATCATTGGCTCCGGATTGTAAGTTGGAGATGACGACGAAGCCAAAATCTTTTTCCGTGTCAACATAACAACGGAAGCCGTTACTGACGCCGTTTTCTCCAAACCCAGTTTCATCAGTCAGTTCTTTTTTCACACTCGCGCCGTATGTTCCGTTGGTAACTGACTCTCCGAATCTAAAAACATCATGTGCCGTGCTGAAGACCGAACCCGCCCCGACCAGGAACGAATAATCTTTGAGTGGGGCGTGAACCCAGCCCAACGGCTCCAAAAAATACTCCTGCGCCCGGCGCGGCAGTATCGTTTCGCCCTTGAACTCCGTGCTGTCCTTCATTCCCGCGGGGTTGAAGACGTATTCCCGCAAGAGCTGCGCAAAACTTTTACCTGAAGCAAGTTCTAAAACTCTCGCGAGCACGGAATAGCCCAACGAGCTATACCCCTCGCGTTCACCGGGCTGGAAGTCAAACAGCACCTGCTTGGCTTTTGCGACCATGTCGGCTGCCGAATAGCGCAAGGATTCTTCTTCGGGGTTGGTGCCCCGGTGGGGGATGCCCGAACGGTGAAGCATCAACATCTCAACAGTAATCTGATCTCCTTTTGGAAAGTCAGGCAGCCACTTGCTCAGCTTATCTTGCCGCCCTAACTTACCTTCTTCAATCAGGCGCAAGGCAATGGTCATTGTCATGGGCTTTGTTACGGAAGCGATGCCGAAAACGGTGTCGGCCCGGTTCGGCACGCCAAGTTCCGCTTGGGCTAAGCCGAAGGCTTTTTCGTAAATGACCTTGCCTTTGTAGGATGCCAAGATAACGCCCGAAAATTGATTGACTCTCACCAAGGGTTTGACATAAGCGTCTATCTCGGCGACCTTCTTCATCTGCGCCGCTACCAAAATCGGAAGCAGGAGCATGAATAAGAAACTAATGCAGTGACGCATGGTTAAGGTAAGCCTAAAGGGCTTTCTTTGTTGGGTCATATACATCTCCCAATTTAAGGCTTCGAGAGTTCAGATTTTACCTCCACCGCAAGCGAATAACAAGCGTACAAAGGATTAGCGCCTAACCTCCACATATGCATCCTAAAGAGCAATGACTCTACGTAGAATAGTCCAGATAATCAATTGGGGTTGGCGAATTCGGCTGAAAAAATCTGAATTGCTTCGGTTTATTAATACCAATGTTCTGGTGGTTTACGCGGAAGCCTAACGACGAGTTCAGCGGCGCGCCGGTAGCTTGTGGAACACGAGACGGTGGAAAGCGCGTCCGCTGGAATGAGCAGTTAGGCCCAATACCTGTCAAATAAGCAAAATAGCATCACAAAATCGTAGCTGTGGCTTGGGCCAGTTGTAATGCTGTGGTCGCTTCAGATTGAACCCACTCATCTTTCTCTTCACTACTCGCGGATTCGATCTGGCTCGCCTTTCTGGTAACCTTTGCTCTCCTATATCTCTCAATAGCCTCTTGTATAATTGCTCCTTTTGCTCCTTTTCTACCATTTGGAATTCTGGTATTGCTTCTTGGATTATCCTCAATGCTCCTACAAAACTTATCCGATCCGGGTCTACTTCTGCCTCATTTGCTGCTTCGTGTATCAGTTTTCTTACTGCATAATGCGCTATCAATAATGCGTATAACTCTTGTATGACTCCCTCTGGTTTTAGGCTTCTCAATGGCCTTCCTGCTAGTCGTTGATGTGTATCTATCTCATCTATGACTATCTCGATTTCCCATCGCTCGTGATACAAACACACCAACTCTTTGGCCGGATACTTCCTTTCATCCAATAGTGTTGTGACTATGCGGTATCTCTTCTGGTATCCTGCTTGGGTCGGGTCTGTAAAAGTGTAAGAGATTATCCGAACCAACTGTTTGTCTTCTTTATTTCGCCGTCCTTTTTGTGTTGGTCTGATATAGCCTAACCACGTTCCATCTTCTAGCGTGCAAAGGTGTTCCGGTTTCACATTGTCAGGCAATCTACCAAGACATTGAGACCCTCGCTCAAGTGTCGCAACTACCATATCATAGGAGTGAAAGCCTCTATCCCACATCAAAAGCATCCCTTTTCCCAGGCTTCTTAGCAGGCGAAAACCTCCAACTCGTTCACTGCTTTTTGCAGGCCAAAATCCTGCATCAATAATGGCATGAGTGCCACATTCTACAAGGTAGACAGCCTGAATTTGCACGAAGCAACACTTCCCGCGATCAGAAGCCAACCGCCCAAAAGCAGCATCATTTTCCGGAGTGTCCGGGGCTTCTTCAATAGAGCCGTCAAGGGCCATTAATCGCAGTCCAAATGCAAAAGCGCCACGAGTTTCATCTGTTGCCATAGGTTGTGCAACACGATGAAACAATGAGACTAAAGGACGAGGCCCCAACTGGTAACGACGATAAGATATTGCATTGTGTTTAGGAGGAGGAAAGTCAGGATCAGGCCAGATGAAACGCAAACCCTGAAAGACTCTCCGCACGACATGTCCAATAGAGAAATGTGAAAACAGATTCATAGCGATGATAATGAGCACGACAGCGCTCATAGTGAGTTTGCGATGTCGTTTGTGAGAGGCATTGTGGAGATCAAGAACCTCTTGGATTAATTCAATAGAGACGGCATCAGAGATGGCATCAATAGAGAGATGATCACAGAACTTTCGTTCATCGGTAATATGGCGTATTTTGTAACTCAAGCGAGGCGGCTCCTTGACAACTTTCGTTTCTATCAACTCGAAAGTATGCCATAAATGCCGTCTCGTGGCTTATTTGACAGGTATTGCAGTTAGGCCCTCAATCGACTTCGCCGAAATGTCTATGAAAGTAAGTCACGAATCCAATGTGGAGAAAAATCGCTTCCTAGGTTCTGTTGACATTTCATCCTAGCCAAATGAGGGCACTGACAAAACTCAGAAAGCCCAAGTAGGTCTTTGACAACTTCTCAAACCGCTTGAACACTCTGCGATAGTGTTTGATCTTATTGATGAAGCACTCTACGAGGTGTCGCTCCTTGTACAGATGTTTGTCGTAGTCTCGTTGCTGTTTTCGTTTTGACCGAGGCGGTATCACTGCCTGTGCGCCTCTGGCCTCGACCAATTTGATCAACTTGGCATCGTCGTAGCCTTTGTCAGCTATCAGCGTTTCTATGCTGTAACCATCTATTAACACCTCGGATTGTGGGCTATCGTGGCACTGCCCAGCTGTTAAAATCAGTCGCAATGGATTGCCAAGCCCGTCTACTGCAATATGAATTTTGGTTGAAAATCCACCACGACTCCGGCCTAAGGTTTGTGCTTGTTGACCGCCTTTTTTTAATGCCCCTGCGGCACAGGGATGAGCACGAATAACACAATTAGCAAGTGCTCTAAATCTGGATCACCGGCGAAAAACTGGTGCAATTGCTCGAAGACACCGGCTTTAGCCCAACGCGCGAAGCGTTTATAAACAGCATTCCAATCGCCGTATTCTTTTGGGAGTAAATGTCCTGCTCGTCGATGGCTCAGTAAAATTTTAACCTGAACAACCTCGGACTTTTCAGGCTGATTTCCAGGAAATTCGAGGGCAAAAGTAGAGGAAGAAGCTCGCGGTCTTTTCCCGACCAGCGAAGGCCCTCTCTCCGTGGCCATGTGTCTGGCGAGGGTGTAGAAGGCCGGAGTGCTGAGAAAGGATTCAGAGTGCGAGTGAGCTTCGAGCAGAGATTCGACTTCGCGCCGCAATTCGTCATCGCCAGCGCAGTTTGCGGCAAGGAAGTCGGCGCGCATCTCCGGCGGACAATCCATCGCCTGCTCAAGCAAACGGGCTATTCTGGCCCAACGTTCAGCGTCCATAAAAGGAGGGATAAGGCGATCATGGCTGGCGGCTCAGTTCGCGGTAAAGCCATGCCTTCGCTTTGTTCCATTCGCGAATCACCGTGATGGTCGATATTTCGAGCACCTCGGCAATCTCCTCATTGCTCAACCCGCCGAAGAAGCGGAACTCTACAATCCGACTTTTGCGCTCGTCCATCTTCGCGAGGCTCGAGAGTGCGTCATCCAGAGCGATCAGGTCAGTGTTCTTTCCCATGCCGCCCGGGAGGTCATCGTCGAGCGTAACCTGAGCCGCGGTTTCGCCTGCGAAGCGCGGGCGCTGGCGTGCGAAATCAACCAGGATGCGCCGCATCAGTTGCGCCGAAACCCCGAAAAAATGCGCCCGGTTTTTCCACTCGACATTCTTCCAATCTATCAATCTCATGTAAGCTTCGTTGACCAGCGCTGTCGGTTGAAGCAGGTGCCCTGCCCGCTCCCGTCCCATGTAGCGCCTGGCCAGCCTGTACAACTCTGCGTGCACCATCGGGACTAACTGTTCGAGCGCTGACCGGTCCCCATTATTCCAGGCGATCAGCAATTGCGTTATGTTGTGTGGTGAATCAGATGACATAAGCCTCCAAATAAAGCTTGACCGACATGCCTGACCGCTTTAACGGCAAGGAACTTCTACCCGTATTCTACCAATTTGAGGCGCATTTTATGTCCGGCTCCGGGACGCAAGGCGGCGAGCGTAAACCGACCATCGTACCGCCAGAGCCGACGGCTGGTCCAGTTTACCCGATGGCAGCGGCTATCGGTAGCGCGATTCGCAGGAGACTCTGGAGATTATAGATGGCTGAAGCGATCGAATAGGAAAAGAATTTTTCAGAACCGTGGACAGGGCATTATAGCTGTTTGCAATTGCGTGTAGCTGTGGGGCGATTGGCGCAAACGGTGCTTCGCACGGCGCGGGCTTGTCCCTGCCCGAATCCGTCGTAAGCGCGAGGGCACTCATCGCCCGCCGTGTGCGAAGCACATCTCAGGCCATCTCGGGCGATCCGGGCAACCACAATAAAATGTATTCATTCGGGTTGTTCCTTCAAGCTGCATCCATTTGCAAAACGCTATAGGGATAGCGGAGTGAGGTCGAGCTCACGTAAATCACATCTGGCCTTCAACTTCCTTCAGTGCAGACGCATTGAAGGATCACCCAGCAGCACCCACGTTCGCCGCACGTTCATGTCTCCTGTCGCCGCCTTTGCTTGCCGCGCCGCCTCGCCCAGCGTCAGCCCTCGTGCGCTTCGCAGCCCACTCTGCAGCAGCAAGCGGAAGAACGCCTGGTCGATGGCCGCCTGCGTCTCCGGCAGCGTCACCCCCGTCGACGCCCACGCCGCAATGGCGCCACCGTCTGGGGCTTTCACCAGTGCCTCGGCCAGAGAGTCGAACCCCGGTTCGGCGAAGTAGCCGTTCAAACACGTCATCATCACAAACACCGGCAGGTGCGGATTGTTTAACGCCAGTGCATCTTTGTCCGTCAGCAGATTGCCACGCCACACACTGGCCGAGCCGTGGCCGATATAATTCACCAGCCGCTGTCCGCTACTCAAGGCTGTGTAAAGCGCTTTCCTGGCCGCCTCCGGTTCCAATTGCCCGCGCCGCAACTCACCAATGCGCAGACCGCTGAGCAGTCCTCGCAAGTTGACGCTTGCTGCCTCGAAGTCATACTCTTCGTTGCGGTCCGACACCAGCAGCGCCGCCGCCGGTGTTCCCGTCTGCTCGTAGCGCAGCAACTTCGCTACGACGGCGGTAAGCTCCTCCGACGTCCGCACGGGCAACCGCCCGACGGCGATATCGCTTATACCATCGCCGTCGAAGTCGGCCAGCCAGTCGTCACTCGCAGTCTCCAGATAATTGGTGTCGATCAGCCTGGTCGGCACGAGATCGTTGCTGCCATAGCCCAGGTAATCACGGGGATCGTAAGACGCGTCGCCGACCAGCAACAAATAGCGCGGCGCCCGTGCCCACTGCGAAAGTGCGTAGGCCAGCATCTCCCTGACCGCTTGCGGCGAGCGCTCGCCGTAGCTGAACTCGTCGAAGACATCTTCGATGTCAGCCACCTCTACCTTAAGCCCCTGTGCCTCGCGGAGCCGCAGCAATGGCTGAAGCGCATCGAAAAGGTCGCTGCGGGTGAGGATCAGCAGGTCGGCTTCGTGGCGCGGCGTGCGCAAGGCGGACGGCAAATTCATCGCCAACGAAGCCGGGTGGCTCAGTCGTTCTGCGCTCGTTACAAGCAATCGGTGCGGGCCGCTGCCGGTGGCACCCACGCTGATCTGGTAGCCGCCCTTGCCGCCGCTGATCTGGCCGACAATCTCGCGCGGCGACTTCTCGTTGGTGACGTCGAAGGCGCGAATGGCTGCGGATGTGAAGCCATCGATCTGAACGCGCTGGCCGTCAGTGACGGTCAGCGTCAACTGGTTATCATCGGCCCTGAAGCGGTGCGGGTAGGTGATGCGAATGCGATCAACGAGGCTAACATCGCCTGCACCGCCTGTGGACGTCAATCGGATGCTGTTGCTTCCTTCGCGCAGCATTGAGGCGGCCACTTCGACGCGCAGCACGCCCTGCTGCTGGCCGCTGAAAACGCTCTCCCCGAGTGGGCTATCGTTAAGTTGCACGCTCACGCGGTGCGGCAACAAAGTCACGCCTTGCAGGCGCGCCTCAATGGTCACTTGCTCGGAGGCGGACATGTCGAGGCGGCGCGTCTCTACGGCCTGCTCGACCGACTCGGTAGTGACGACCGCGCCGAAGAAGTTCTCGGTCTCGCCATTGTGCAGCCCCGCGAAGTAGATCGTGCGGTCGTGCCGCTCGACGGTTTGCATAAAGCTCGTCGCTGCTGCAGGTGAGCCGCTGCTCTCGGTCAGTTTGATGCGGCGGCCCGGCTGGTTTCCAGAGACCAGCCAGTAGGTGCGCGTATCTGTGGTGGACGTATCAAGCCCGATGCCATAGAACTCAATCGACGAGGCAGAGTCGGAGCCGTTGTCTTTGCTGCCGGAGGTAGTGACTAGCAGCGGCACCTCCTGGCCCTCGGCAAACAGTTGCCACAGGCGGGAGTCACTCGCCGCGTTGAAGCCCGAGGCCGCCATCTCAGAGAAGCTGATGCGGTACCAGCCCTCGCGCTTGATGTTGATCTTCAGTGCCGTCAGCCCGGCCAGCGAAGTCTGTGCGCTCAGTTGCGCCGCTGATGAACGAGGGACCGCCAGCACCGGTTCAACCAGACGCGTCGCTTCAGTGGCGGATGACGATTGGCCCAGAGATGCGAGCGCCACAGCCTTTGCTCGTGAAGGAGCCGCACCGGGATCAGCCTTTGCATAGAAAGGCCCCCACCACGTGGACTGCTCCGCGAGGTCAATATCTTCAAGCCAGTAGGTAGCTCCTTCGTCGGACGCCTCGTCCCACCATGCGTAGCTTTCGCCGCTTTGCAGATCAGCGCCAGCCTTGAGGGCAGAGCCAGCGATGAGTTGTGGGGTGAGCGACTCGAGCTTGCCGCCCTGATCGCGGAAGAGGCGGAACCCGAGATTACTGACCTCAAGGCCCGTGCGCCACTCGATGAAGACGCCTTTGCCGTAGGCAGTCGCGTTGAATGAAACGAGGGTGACGGCGGTCGGATTCGCGTTGAAGCAGGGCGAGAACTCCGAGGTGGCGCTGGTAGAAAGATTGGTGGCGGTGGCGGTGATCGAAGGGCCGACCAGCGACGACGTCGGCACCTGTAGCGAGAAGCTCGTGTTGCCCGCGCCGTCGGTAGCGACGTTGGTGAAACCGAGAAAGACCTGGCCCTCGCCGTTGCCGCTTGCGTTGCATGAGGCATTGGAGAAAAGCTCGATGCGGAACGACTGGCCGGGTGTGCTGTTGAGCGTGCCTTGAATCGTAGTGTTGGCGCCGGAAGCATTGGCGGAAGTCAGCACAGGGAAGTTCTGCAAGTCGTTCGCACCTGCGTCTGCATCCCCCGGGTCGTTTGCCGTCACGCCCAGGGGGGCAAGATCGATTCCCAGGGCGCTATTGGAAAAGATGGAGTTCCCGAGAAGCAGATTGCCTGTGCCTGACCAAACAATGATCCCATTCCTGCCGTTGAAAGCAATGGTATTGCCCCCCGTGCTTTCGCTTCCGACACTATTGTTAGAAGCGTTGGAAAGGGCCACGCCGTCCAACCGGTTCGGCAGCGCCGCATCGCCTGGGGCATTAAGACCGATAAGATTACCCTGCACCAGATTCCCTGTGAGGGTCGCCGAGGTGCTGCCGCCTATCTGTATGCCCACCCCGTTGCCCGAGATCACATTGCCAGAGCCGGGCGTCGTCCCGCCGATCAGGTTATTGTCCGAGAAGACGGCGATACCAGATCCCGGGTTGGCCAGAGCGATCTTGCCAGTCACATCGGTGCCGATATAGTTCCCCTGCACTGTGGCCATCTCGCCGCCACCATCGTTAAAGCCCAGCGTGACGTTGCCCCAACTGCCATTTGCCGAAATGATGTTGCGCGCCTCAGGCGTGGTCCCGCCGACTAACGCGTAAGCGCTGGCATCGACACCGCCAGCGGTATTGCCGAGCGCGACCGTGCCCGTGATGTCGGTCCCGATGAAATTACCCTGGACCCGACTTTGCATTCCGGAGATCTGGACACCAAGGTCGTTGCCCGAAATGATGTTGCGCGCGCCGGGAAGAGTCCCGCCAATAAGGATGTCCGGGCCGCTCGCCGAAATGCCTGTGCCATTGCCGATGGCCGCCGTGCCGTTTTTGTCCGTGCCAATAAGGTTTCCTTGCACCATAGTGGCTGAGGTGCAAGTGATTCCTCGCGGGTTTCCTGAAATAAGATTGCCCGCCCCTTGCACTGTTCCTCCAATAATATTATTGGTGCTCGGAGGAACGCCGGAATAATTGATGATCTCGATGCCGGTGCTCCCGTTAGGCACCGCCGCATTGCCACGCACATCTGTTCCTATGAAATTCCCCTGGATCTGATTTCCCGAACCGTTCACCTCAATCCCGTCAAACCCGTTTCCGGAGATGATATTGCGCGCCTCAGGCGTAGTTCCGCCGATCAGGTTGTTTGTGGAGTTGTAGATCGCAATCCCATTTTGATTGCCTCGCCCCAGAATCCCCTCCTGATCAAGACCGATATAGTTCCCCTGAATCACATTGCTACTACCGCCATTCAGATAGATTCCTAGTCCTGAGTTAAATCGATTTATGATGAACCCGCGAATGGTGCTGCCGCCGGCGCTGATGCGGAAACCGACACCGGCGTTTATCGATGCCCCATTGAGTTCGACCAGGGGTGCGCCCGCATACCCGGGCTGCGTGGTCGCGTCGATCACTACCGGGTCGGTGATATCCGGCAGCGCGAGTAAAAGGTCGATTGTATGAACTCCAGCGCCCGGAATGTTAAAGACGATCATATCCAGACCCGCAGTGGCGTTCGCATCCATAATTGCCTGCCGTAACGTTCCCGGTCCATGATCGTTGGTGTTGGTCACGATGAAGTTCTGGCGGGTTGCTGCGAAGTCGGCAGTCTGGTTCGCGCTCAGGTTGTTGAAGGTTCGACCTGGCGGTGTGAATGTGAAGCCCAGCAGCGAAGGCGTCAGGGTGTAGTTACCGCCGCCTGCGAGTGTGAATGAGAAAGCGCCGTTGCCGTCAGTCGTCGTGATACCTTGCTGTGAACCGCTCAGTGTTACGGTTACGTCGGCGAGCGCCGCACTATTATTGGTGACGTGGCCACTAACGCTATAGAAAGGCGTCTGCGTGGGGGTAGCGATGAAGTTGACGGTCTGGTTGCTGTGCAGGTCGCTGAAGCTCTGCGACGCGGGCGTCATGGTGAAGTTAGGTTTCGAGGCGCTGACCGTAAAGTTCCCGCCCTCGCGCAAACGCACGAACTGGTAAGCGCCATCGCTCTCGGTCACGACCGAACTCAGAGACACGCCATCGCTCAGGATGACGATTGCGCCGCTCACCGGGGCATCGTTTCCTTCATACACGTGACCACTGATGATGTAGGACATCGTCAGCTTCGAGACAAAGGCGTCGGTGAAGCCGCGGTTGAAGGGCTGATAAGCATTGGGGGTAACAGGAAAGTCCGGCGAGCGGGTTTGCCCGGCGACGTAAGCATTCCCCACCGAATCCACTGCAATGGCATTGCCCTCGTCGTTCATGTTAAGTGAATCGCCAGAGGCAGGACTGCCCCCGAGCAGCGTCGAATAGAGCAGGGCGGTCCCGGCAGGGTTGAGCTTGACTACAAAGGCGTCATCGTCAAGCAGAGACACGTTTACCCCTACATAGATTTTCGTTGGTGTCTTCGGGTTAATGACCAATGACCAGACGTTTAGGTACCTCAGCCCGTTGTTTGCCGGAGCAAAGTTAACACCGCCATCGGTGCTCTTGAAGACGCCTTCGCTGGAGGATAAGTAAAGCGTGGTTGGAGTAACCGGATCAATGATGATTAGACCGGACATGCCTGCGTTAAGCAGCGTCCAACTGGCTGCGCCGTTAATGGTCTTGAATATACCTTGATTTGTGCTCGCGTAAAGAATCGTAGGGGTTATCGGATCTATCGCCAAACTGGAAACGGAGCCCTCGGGCAATCCGTTAGTAACCCTTTGCCAACTTACTCCAGCATTCGTGGATTTGAAAACGCCTCCGCTAGAAAAGATACCGGCCGCATAGACGGTTGTTGGCGTCGCGGGATCAACAACTATCGAGTTAATGAACGAAAGCGTCTGACTACCCTGGAGTGTCCAGCTAGCGCCGCTGTCCGTGCTCTTATAGATGCCGCTGACATCGCCGCCCACATACAGGTTGGAAGGTGTCACGGGATCAATAGCGATTGAAGACACAGCGAAAGGGTTCAAACCCGTGTTTGCGGCGGTCCAGGTGTTGCCCCCATTCGTGCTTTTGTAAACACCCCTGCTATTATTGAAATCGGTGAATCTGACACCCAGGTAAATTGTTGATGGCGTTTTAGGATTGACTACCAGTACATTGATACTGGGCTGTACAAGCCCAGTGTTGATAGTGCCCCAGCTTTGCCCGTCATCCGTGCTCTTGTAAACACCGTTTCGCGTTCCTGCATAGATAGTTAAAGGATTGACCGGATCCAAAGCGAGAGTGGTCACGATGTCACCCTTCAACCCGTAGTTGTCGTTGTTCCAATCACCGCCCCCATTCGTCGTCCGAAAAAAAGGGCTCTTGGTTCTGAGAGCCCCGGGCAAAACCGGGAAATCCGCCGAGTTTGTATAACCGGTCACGTAAGCGTTGCCCGCCGAATCAACGGCAATGCCACGACCGACTTCATTGCCTGACCCGCCGATATACGTCGAATAGATCAGGCCGGAGCCTGAGTTGTTCAGCTTAGTGACGAAGGTGTCATAGCCGACACTGGTTGCCTGAATCGGATTGACCTGAGGGAAGTTGGAACCTGCCTGACCCGTCACATGGGCGTTGCCTGTCGAATTCACCGCTATCCCCCAGCCAATGTCCGCGTCCGGGCCACCAAGAAAAGTGGAATAGGTGAGTGCCCCGCCGCTGCTCAGCTTTGTCACGAAGGCATCTCCGTTAAACGTGTCTCCGATGATCGGCTGAAACGCGTTGAGAGTGGGGAAATTGGCCGAGGTGGTAGTTCCCGTGACGTACGCATTGCCCGACGAGTCCGCAGCCACACCATACGCGATGTCTAAAGAGCCGCTGCCACCCAGAAAAGTCGAATACAACAGCGCATCGCCTGTTGTATTGAACTTCGTGACGAAGGCATCGTTTGCCCCGGACAACGTGGACTGGAAAGCATTGATCGTGGGAAAGCTCGACGAGGCGGTTTGGCCAACCACCAGCGCATTGCCGGACGAGTCAACCGCGATGCTGTTGGCAAAATCGTCGCCGCTGCCGCCCAGGTAAGTTGAATAAATCAGACCGGAGCCATCCGTCTTCAGCTTGGTGACGAACGCCTCATAATCATTGAGCATGCCACCAGTGATGTATGCTCCTGCATAAACGGTCGCCGATGACCCGGGGCGGATCGCCAGTGCCGAAAAGTTGGTCCGAGTCAGCGTCTCATAGACCTTGGTCCAATTATTTCCTGCATCGACCGTTTTGTAGATCCTACCATCTGCCATGCCCAAATAGACCGTCGATGAGGCGGAGGCACTGATCGCAAGTGAGCTAACCTGAATGTAGCCGGTGATGCCGTTGTTAACCGCAGTCCAGCTGGCGCCGCCGTTTGTGCTCTTGAAGACGCCGCCGCCAGACGTGCCGGCGTAAACTTTCGAGGTAGGATCTATGTTCAGCGTCTGAACCGACGTTGTCGTGAGCCCTGTATTGACCTGAGCCCAACTGCTGCCGCCGTTTGTGCTCTTAAAGACTCCGCCTCCGCCGGCGCATCCATAAACCGTTTGAGGAGTCACCGGGTCGACGACAATCGCGCGAGGCCCTCCATACGTGAGACCCGACGTGTATTTCGTCCAGGACGCGCCTCCATTGGTGCTCTTGTACACGCCATCAAATGACCCGCCCGCGTAAACGGTGGTCGGTGATGATGGGTCAATCGCCAGCGAGATTAAGTTCACCCCGCTCAAGCCGTTTGTGAGTATCGCCCAGCTACTCCCCCCGTCGGTGCTTTTATAGAGACCGGTTGATGATGACCCATTCGCGCTCAGGGTCGCGTAGAGCGTCGTCGTCGTCGTCGGATTGATTACGATTGTTCCGCAATTGGCGTTGGCCAAGCCGGTGTTGAGAGCGGTCCAGGTGTTGCCGCCATCGGTCGTTTTATATATGCCTCCCGCGCCGGTCAGGGCCATTCCGGCATACATGGTGTTGGATGCGAGCGGGTCCACGGCGAGAGCATTCACCACCCCGTCCGGCGCCCCGATCACCTGACTGTTCCAGTGCCCCCCGCTGTCGGTGCTCTTGTAGAAGTTTGTCGTGCTGCTCCTGAAAGGGTTTAGGGTGGGGAAATCGCTCGCGTTTGTTCTGCCGGTGACATAAGCATATCCCGACGAGTCCACGGCGAGGGCGTTTCCTCTTGTGAAGCCGCTGCCATTGAGATAGGTCGAGTAGACGAGACTGGACCCGGTCGGGTCGAGCTTGGTTACAAAGGCATTACCGTAGAATGAGCTGTTGGTTTGAAACGCGCCGAGCGTCGTCGGGAAGCCGCCCGACGTGTTGCTGCCAGTAATGTAGGCATTACCCGATGAATCGACGGCAATCCCGTTGGCGTATTCGTCGGAGGCACCTCCGACCATCGTGGAATACGAGAGCACCGGGTCAATGATGAGCGGCTTGTGCGCGTCAAACGCCCCCGTCTTGAAGCGGACTTCTTTGCCTTTAATGACGTAATCGCCCTTCACTTCACGGCGATCACCCTGATCGGTCAACTGATAGATCACCGGCTTGCGCAAAGTGACTTCGCTCTGTTTGACTCCCAGATGCAAATCGCCCGCTTCGTCAAGCGTCATCCGGTCGGTCTCTTCGACCTGGAACCTGATCGCTTGCAAATCGCCGCCCGGCGCAACGACAAAGTCGTACTCCAGTTCTGTGCGATTCCCGTAGTAAACCAGATCGATCTTTGGGTATATCTCCGTATAATACACCTTCCGGTAGGTCGGGATGTTAACATGCCACTTCTGAGGATCATTGCCAATTAAGTAATTGATCTTCCCCGGGAGCGGCTCCTCACCCCGCGCGTGCGCCTGCGGGGCTGCGCCGATCATTTTCAGTTTAAGCACGGAAACGTTAGGCAACTGATTATTTGTCCGCTCTCCGATCGGTGTCGGCGGCTCGAATTGATCGGCCTGCGAGTGGGGTTGTCGCAAAGTCAGCACAGCGCCCGTTGCGGTGAGGAACAAATCATACCCGGGACCGTGCGAGATAAACTTGACCTCAGGGTCGGTTTGCCCTTCATTACCTTCGAAGCTGAGTGGTAGCTTGCCATAGCGATCGGCAATCTCGGCTTTCGTTGGCGAAGGCGCGGAGACCGGCCCGCTTGCCAGCGAGGACCGCATCAGGTAGGTTGAAAGAAAAATCGACACCGCAAGCAGAGTTAAGAGAGCGGCTCGCGATAAAGTTCTTGCTGAAAGACCAGGGTTTAGGTTTACCGACTTCCGTCGTCTGGCGATTTGGTAGATCATGATATTAGCTTAAATATGTAAAGTGATGAATCGGATTTCTCCGGCGACAATCAATTTATTTGCTTCCCAAAATGATTCCGTGAAGCCTGTCACGGTCGCGCTTGTCATCTGCCATCACGCAGTCCTGTTCGATCAGGCCATTCACGTGCAGTTCGAATGCGCCTCTTCTCAAGTCAATAAACTCAAAGCAAGAACACCAAGCTTTGTATAGAGTGATAGAGTTTGATAAAACTCGGCTACATGGTGCCTCACAGAGCCTTTCGCCTCGTGCCACTCACGCTTCCTTGACACTTACGCCCCCCGGTACAGAAATCATTCTTTCTGCTTTGCGGATGGCTTGAGACGGTCATGCTGGTTCAACCTGTTTGACCATTGGGTTATATCACCACCAGGATCAGAAATCCAGCGCTCACTTGAAATCCGACGCACGAAAGAATTACTGGAACAGGGCTATTCAGTTTTCGGGTTTAATGCCGATGAGAGCCAAAGCAGACCAAGGCTGGGCAGCAAAACGTCCACACGCCGCTGCTATATTTGTTTCACCTGCCCACCTCATCATTCCTATTACCGTGTTCCTTAATGCTGCCATTACCTCTGGGATACTTCCACATCTCACTTGTGAGCGGTCTTCATCATAGGTCACATCCCTTACCCAATGACTCTTGTGGTGAGTAGGCCGGAGGAATTGCACCCCCGGCCTCTCCCAGAACGGTGCGTGAACCTCTCGATTCACACCGCTCCTATCAAGCAAACCCTCCTGTCATTCCTCGCCGCCAGTGTACGAACAGTCCCGGCTGTCTCTTTGCTATTGCTTCGACAAACAGTCCTGCTCGCCTCTTGTGCCCTTTCAGTCGTTTGTACTTCCTCATCGCCCAAGCCACCAACGTCTTGTTGAAGTGCCTCAGGACCGGATACATCGCCGATGGTGCGTATCTCCCGTAATACTCCATCCATCCTCTCAGGACTGGATTGTGCAGCCGCGAGATATCCTCCAAGCTCAGTTCCGTCCGATTTCGGTAGTTCAGCTTGCGTGTCTTTTCTTGCATCTCCTTGACAGCCGCCTTGCTTACCGCAGGCGTGAAGCTCACAAATATTCTGTTGCTCTTGCGATTCTTCACCACTCGTGGTCGAAAGGTGTAGCCCAGGAAGTCAAACTTCGTGTTCGGATACTTCCCTTTTCGACTGCCATCCTTGCAATAGACTATCTTGGTCTTGTCCGGGTGCATTTCCAGGCCACATTGCTTTAGTCTTGCCGATAGCGCTGCTTTAACAGCCTGCGCTTCCTGCTCGCTTCTGCAATGCACAAGCCCGTCATCTGCATACCGGCACCAGGGAAGCCGTGGGTAGGTTCGCTTCATCCAGACATCGAACGCATAATGTAGAAACAGGTTTGCCAGCACCGGACTGAATAGAGTAGGAGCAGAGCGCACTTTTATATCTTGCAACATACGTGTTTCTCCACTCCTCTCTCCAAACCGTGCGTGAGAGTTTCCATCTCACACGGCTTTCCCTCATTGCATCCGGCTATGGTCTCCATACGTCGGCGTTTGCACATGGCAGGACTCGCAAAGCAGTTGTGCATTCTCTTTGGCATCCTGCCCACCATAACGGCGGGCTTTCAGGTGATGAAGGTCGAGATTCATCCGATTGCCACAGAGTTCACACTTCGCCCCGCGCTCTGCTTTCACCTCAGCTTTGATTTCGCGCCACTTCTCGTTGTTCTCGGCATTGCCGACCCAGACATATTCGGGCAGCGGTGCTTCTGCCGTTTCAAGCTCTGTCGTCCAGTCATCCGTGATGTAGGGATTGGCGAGCTTCCGTGACCGATACTTGGTGATCGGCTGGTCACTCATCCGATAGAGGTAAAGCATCTGCTCCCCACTGCGGATTCCCCAGTTGTCGCGCGTACCATTTTGGCGCTGCTTATAAAGGGCAAGGATCCTTCTCGCTGGGAGTCGATGCCGTTTTTGTAACCAGAGAAAAAGCCGCTCGTTGACCCAGTAGTCCAGGTCTTTGGCAACTTCCTTCGCGTTACAGTGACGGTAGTAGCTGATCCAGCCTCGCAGCACCGCATTGAGCGCGTTGAACTTGAGCAGCGGCTGATCGAGGAACCGCTTTCTGGCGGTCATTTCCTTTATCTTGGCTTTCAACCGTGCCTGCGTTTTGTCGCTCGGTGTGACCAATAACTTGGGTCGGTCGTCCTTGCTGACGTAGCGGCGGACGTGAAAGCCGAGAAAGTCGAAGCCGTCGTTGACGTGCGTCACGTGCGTCTTCTCGACCGACAGTTCGAGTTTCAGTTCTTCCGCAAGGAAGTTCTGGAACTCATCCCGCAGGCGATACGCTTCTTGCTTGCCGCCGTTGGTCAACAGCAGCCAGTCGTCGGCGTATCGGATGAGCGCGCAGTTGCCAATGTGCTCTCTCCTGCGGCGCTCCTTGACTTTGCGGTGAAGGCTTCCGTACTTGTTCCACCAGTAGAGGTCTAGCTGGTGCAAGTAGATGTTCGCCAGAAGTGGGGAGCACAACCCGCCCTGCGGCGTACCGATCTCGGTATGCTTGAACAGGCAGTTCTCCATCACTCCCGATTTCAAGAAGCGCTCAACCAAGTCAAGGGTGCGGCGGTCTGCTACCCGCTCTGCTA
>CAVXWP010000007.1:685000-855649 GCA_963765495.1 Blastocatellia bacterium | reverse complement strand
TGACATCCATACCGGATGAAGCGAAGATAGGCGATGGCAAGACGATCTATCTGCCATCGGTGGTAGCCGAGTTTGACGACGAAGCCGAAAATTTCCGGCTCTTCAAAGTAATCGCGGCCCACGCGGCGGGCCAGATAGAGTTTCAAACCTACGCAGAGGATACGCCTGAAACGATTGCCGCGCTCGCGAGACCCGCGAATCATTCAGAAAGAAACGCAAGGGCAACGGACATAAGTCAGCCGCACAAAAAAGCCTCGTCTCAGACACAGCCGTTCCAGAAGGGGTGGGATTCCTGACCGTGCTTGCGGCCTTTCCAAACCCGGAACTGGCTACCCGATTGTTTTCGACTGTCGAAAACGGGCGCATAGATTTTCTCCTGCGCTCGATCTATCGAGGCATCCGCCGAGACCTTGATTTCGTGCAGGGGCGGCTGGTGGAGCGTCGCCCCGATCTCGAAAGAATTCCGGCCGACATCGTGGCCTTCGAGCTTCTGTTTCAGATTTCGATCTGCGGAGGCGCGACCGAACAGGCGCGAAGGACGTACCCGACCGTAGTTCGCGACCTCGAACGCATCTTTGCGGATTACATATTCCGGCAGGATGCGACCGTAGCCGATTCTCTGATCGCTACGAGGCTGATCTATGATTTCTTCGTCGAGCAGCCCAATCAATCCGATTCCGAAAGCGATCAGTCATCAAGCGAAGGAAACCAGGGCGAGGGCGAGCAGGGAGCGTCATCCGACTCAAGCGCCGAGCAGAGCGAACAGCGTCAGCAGATTCAAACACGCGAAGACCCGCTCAGTTACTGGGCATCGGGGCAGACGCAAGAGATATCGCCCGATCAGGATATGTTCAGCCGCGTGACCAACGCCGAGAGCCAGGAGCAGGATCTCGAAAAAGGCGACCGCGCCTTCTATTACGACGAATGGGACCGCGAGCTTGGAGATTACCGCACTCGATGGTGCCGCGTGGTAGAGAGAGCGGGCGCGCGCGGGTCGCGCGGGTTTGTAGAGATGGTCCGCAGTCGCTTTGCGGGGATAATCTCTTCGATCAGGTATCAGTTTCAATTGCTGAGGCCGGAAAATCTGCGACGCATTCGCGGCGAGATAGACGGGGAAGATTACGATTTACAGGCCGTGATCGATTACGCGCTCGACAAACGCTCGACCGGGCTTATTGATGACCGCCTCTACACGAGAAAGCTCAGACGCGAGCGCGATGTGGCCGTTTCATTCCTGCTCGATATGTCGAGTTCGACGGCGCGGACTATCAGCCGGTATCCGAATCATCCTTACACGCAGCCGGGCCAGCGCATAATCGACATAGAGAAGGAAGGGCTTGTCCTGATGAGCGAGGCGCTCGAAGCCGTGGGAGATGCCTATTCGATGCAGGGCTTCACAAGCGAGGGCCGCCGCAATGTGAAGTTCTATGTGATAAAGGATTTTTCCGAAAGCTACTCGGCGGAAATAGAGCGGCGCATAGGCGGCATCACCTATCAAAACAACACGCGCCTGGGCGCGGCGATTCGCCACGCCGCGACACGGCTCGCCCGACAGGATGCGCGCACGCGATTGTTGATAGTGCTTTCGGACGGTCGCCCCTATGACCACGATTATGGCGACAGCCGCTATGCTCGCGAAGACACGCGCATGGCGCTCAGACAGGCGCGGCTCGAAGGCATAACGCCGTTTTGCATCACGATTGACCGCGAGTCGGAAGACCAGCTCAGGGATATGTACGGCGAGGTGGGCTATACGATAATTGACGACGTATTGAGCCTGCCCGAACGATTGCCCGGCATCTATAGCCGGTTGACTACCTGACAATGGACTCTATTTTTTTGACAGGATTAACAGGATTCAAGAAGATCAAGAAAAATCTTGTTGAATCTTTCAGAAATCCTGTCAATCCTGTCTACCGGTTCTTCGGGTTAGGCTCGATATGACCGCGGCCAGTTCTGCGGGCTCAACAGGTTTTACTACGTGAGATTGAAAGCCCGCCGACAGGGCAAGCAACCGATCTTCTGTTCTGGCATGCGCGGTGAGCGCGATGGCCGGAAACCATCCGTTGGTTTCAACCTCCCCGGCTCTGATTCTGCGAATGAGCGAATAGCCGTCCTCTTCGGGCATCTCGATATCGCTCACCAGTATATCCGGCTTTACAACTTGAAGGGCCGAAACTGCTTCGGCGGCAGACGACGCAGTCGTCACACTGGCTCCAAGCTCTCCGAGCATAGTTGTAAGCAGATCCCGCGCATCCGCATCATCGTCGACGATCAGAATGCTCAGTCCATCAAGAGAAGCGGGAGGCGTAAGAGCGAAACCACGATGGCCTATCGCTTTGCTCACCCGCTCCGCGCCGATGCGAATCGAAGACATATCGCGTGTTATAGATACGGGAAGCTCGACCTTAAACGTAGCGCCTGTTCCCCTGCCTCCGCTATAGACCGAGACAGTGCCTCCGTGCAGTTCCACAAGATGCCGCACGATGGCAAGCCCAAGCCCAAGCCCGCCATGCGATCTGGTGAGCGTGCTGTCAGCCTGACGGAACCGATCAAATACATAAGGCAGAAAGTCGGGATTTATGCCTTCGCCCGTATCGCTCACCGTGATCTCGATATGAGAATTGACGCTCTTGAGCGAGATCTGTATACGCCCGCCTTTCGGTGTAAATTTGACGGCATTTGAAAGCAGGTTCCACATTACCTGCTGAAGCCTGTCCGGGTCGCCGAGTACCGGGCCTGCTTCGCTGTCGAGCATCGTCTGAAGCCTGATCGCTTTGGCGTCGGAGGCGGGGCGAATCGCCTCGACCGCGTCTTCGATGACAGAGGAAATCTCTACCGTCTGCACGTCGAGGCGAAGTTTGCCCGTTATTATGCGCGAGACATCCAGAATATCTTCGATGATCTGCGCCTGCGCCCTCGCGTTTCTCTCTATGGTTTCGAGGGCGCGGCTGGAGACATCGGCGCTCAGACGCGATGTCCTCAACATCTTCGCCCATCCGAGTATGGCATTTAAGGGCGTGCGCAGTTCGTGCGAAACGGTCGCCAGAAATTCGTCTTTGAGACGGTTGGCCTGTTGTAGCTCGGCTTCGATCTGCTTCAGGTTTGTTATGTCCTGAAACATGATAATCGCGCTCGAGGGATGGCCGTGCATCGCGGGCACGTTTTCGCTGAAAAGTATGAGCGACTTCTTGCCGGCGGGCGTGTGCCAGTCCATCTCGAACCCTTCGAGTCGTTCGCCTCTTGAGGCGCGGACTCCGGGCATCTCCTCATCGGGTATGCGATTGCCTTTTTCGTCGGTGCAATAATAGACGGTGTGATACTCTTCGGCCGGTTTGCCCTTTGGAAATTCGCCTCCGGCCATCTCATCCGCGCCCCGGTTTGCGAAAGTCACTATCGCCGTGTGGGGTTCGACAAGCAGCATGGGCGTGGGCATGAGATCAAGCACATTTTCGAGCCATTTCTGCTGGTTTTGAAGGTCTTCTTCCGCCCGCTTGCGCTCGATTGCCGCGCTCAGGACGTTTGCGACCGATTGAAGAAAGTTGATGTCATCTTTTGTAAAAAAGCCTTTTCGCAAAGCGTGAGCGCCCAGCACTCCAAACGGGCGCTTCGATCCGCGAATGATCACTACCATGCTCGAACGTATCCTGTACTCGATCAGGTCGGGGTGTACTCGAAAACGTGTCTCCTTCGCCAGATTATTTGCGATCATCGACTCGCCCGATTGCAGGGTGTAGCCCACCATGGAATCTTTCGCCGCAATGATCCTTTTTCCATCCGGGCTCTCTTTCCATCCCGTTCCCGAGAGTACAAGGAACGAATCTTCTTCCGCCATGTATTCCAGAATCGAGCAATGGCGAACGTCGAGCGTTTCAGTCACCAGCCGTGTTGTCTCTGTCATAAGATCGGGCAGGCGGGTGCCTTCAAGCGCAAGCTGACCCAGCCGGGCAATCGCCGCCTGCTGTAGCGCGCGTGTCTTGCGAGCATCGCTTGCTCGCCGCAGCCAGCCTGCCAGGAGGGCGATCAGGGTCAGTATGATGAGCCTCGGCAGATCCGAAGGGTAGAGCCGTAAGGGAAAGAAGGGTTGGGATTCGCCTACAAATAACCTCGCGAGAAACGACCAGAGAACCGCCGACATGATGCCCGGCCCCAGCCCTCCATACCAGGCGCTCAATATCACCGCTACGAGAATAAGAATCGTCGGATTCAGCGTGAAGACGCGACGAATGAGAAGCTCTAAAATCAAGGTCGCCGCGACTATGACTATGGCAAGACCGTAACGGAATACATGTGATCGAAGGAGTTTTTTCATAATCAAAGGCTTTCCTCTTACAGTGCGCTAAAGACGCGAAAAGCCAAAAGCTAAGAGTTCAAAACGGCCACAGAGGCACCGCAGGCACAGAGATTTTTATAATCTTTTCTCTGTGCCTGCGGTGTCTCTGTGGCAAGATATTTTTCCCTCTCTGAATAGATGTGCCAGCAGCCATTTTCTCATGCATCAAAAGATATACTTCAAGGCAAACTGAATCTGCCTTCCCGGTCCGGCCGAACCTATAACGCCCGCTGTGGGTTGATCTATACGCGCGTCGGGCTGACCGAAATTGGCGTGGTTCGGGAGATTGAAGAACTCTGCGCGAAACTGTAGTCGATGCCCTTCCAATGGCAATGTAAAGCTCTTGAAGAGGGAGGCATCCAGGATGATAGAGCCCGGCCCCGTCAGTATGTCGCGCCCGGAATTGCCAAAGCGAAATTCGGTTGCGGGAACCGGCGAAAAATCGGTTACGTCAAACCAGCGATTGATTCCCGGATCAATCACTTCGCCCGAACCCAAACGATCAGGGCGAGTGGCAAATCCGGCCTGCGCATTTGCGGTCGAAACTACCGGCGTAAACGGTCTTCCATCGTAAAGCTGAATGATCGCGTTGACCTGCCAGCCGCCCAGTATCGCCTCAAGCGCGCTGTGAAAATTGTTGCCAAATACGCGCCCCCTCCCTACCGGCAACTCGTAAACAAAATCGGTAGCCCAGACCCTGCGGCGGTCAAATTCCGCGAGACCCCGTTCGGCGCGGAGGTTTCGCGGGTCCTGCGGCAATCGGGATGCCGATCCAAACGAGAGATCATCAATCGCCTTTGACCACGTGAAGCTCGAGCGAAATTCAAACCCGCCGCCGAATCGCTTCTCCGCCTTTAGCTGGAGCGCGTTGTAGCTCGAATTCCCTCCGAGGCTTTGAACCAGAATCCGGCCAAACCCCGGAAAAGGCGATATGTTCCCCTCGGGAGTTCTGATCGTCTGGTTGACGTTCAAAGTCGTAGACAGATGAGTCGCTTTAGTGCCGACATAGCTCGCTTCAACTCCGAGGCTTCGGGTAAATTCGCGCCCTACGGTCAGACTCCAGGTCTGCTGATAAGGCGTAGGGTTGTCAAATTCCCACCCGTTCGGACTGCTTGCGCCGGGGGTCAACCCCGGTCGGCTCGCGGGAAAGGGGTCTGAAAGACTCGGGTTTCCAACCGCGACTGCCTGGAAAAGCTCTAACCGCGTAAAGGGGAATGCCGTGGCTCCGAGAAGCTGATACATAGTGAATTGCAGGTCGAAGGCTGTGAAGACGCCATAGCCGCCCCTTACGACCGTCTTTGCGCTCCCGCCCGGTCGCCAGGCAAATCCGAGCCGGGGCGAAAAATTATTCTTATCCGTACGCACAAGCCTTCGCCCGAACCCGTCTTCGCCTGCCCGCACCTGACGGCCTTCGCTCAAAATGAAATTGGCCCAGCGATCATACTTTTCAACCGGCGGCTGGTTCAGGTCGTATCGAATGCCGAGATTGAGCGTAAGGTCTGAGCGCACATTCCAATCATCCTGAAAATAGAAGCCGTAATAGTTGCTGAATAGATAGCTCTTATTTGTTCCCACCTGTCTGATGGTCTGAACGGGGAGCCCGAGCAGAAAGTCTGCAAAGGGGTTTCCTGAAAACGCGCCTATGAATGCTATCTGGCCCCCGGCAAATGAAGCGAAAAGATTGAAATGCTGCGATCTTTGAAAATCTCCCCCGAACCGCATCTGGTGTCTGCCCGCGACTATGCCTGCGGAATCCGAAACCACGTATTCATTATCGGTCCACTCATCGGGCAAAAATGTCGGGTCGCCGATCTCCGGCAGACCCGAAATCACGATATTCGCAAGCCCCGTCCCCCGTGCCACGCCGGTTACGCCTGTCTCTGCCGATGTGTTTTTCCCCGCGTTTACCGACCGCTCTGAAAAGGTGTTGCGGACAAAGCCCAGACGAGCCTCGTTGATAAAATTGCGGCCAAACGCGTGCGTGTAGCTGACGGACCATTGCGCGGACCTTGATCGACGGGTCGAGCCAAAACCCGTGAGCGAGCTTGAGCGAAACGGAAGACCCGCATCCAGATCATTCAGAATAAATCGCCCGGTGATCTGGTCGGAATCGCCTATGTAATGATCGAGTTTTGCGATGAAGTTGTCCTGATCTTCGCGGAGCGTTTCGTTGGCAATAAAATTCAACGCGCCTTCCCTGTTTGGAAGCGGAATAAAAGAGAGGATATTGCTCGCGACGGGGCTTATCAATTCCGCAGGGATGGCATTGCCTGCAAACGGCCTGCGGGTGAACGGGTTCCTGATCGGCGCAGCAAATATTCCGGCGCGCTCATCAAGGGTCGGCACGCGGGCCAGCCGCGTCTGCCCTTCACGATTTCTGAGCCCCTCGTAGCTGAAGAGGAAGAAAGTACTGTCGCTTGCAACGGGGCCGTTCAACACTCCGCCAAACTGATTTCTGATCAGTTTCGACGTATCGGGGTCAAAGAAGCTTCTCGCATCCAGAGCGTCGTTGCGATGAAACTCAAACAGCGACCCGTGAAATGTCCTGGTCCCGCTCAACAACGCTACGGAGATGACGCCGTCGCTCAAGCGCCCGTATTCGGCAGAGAAATTACCCGTTATGACCTTGAACTCCTGTATGGCATCAATAGAGGGCGAGGCTACGGGCTGATTACCGCGCCTGTCCACATTCGAGACGCCGTCAATCAGGTAATTGACGTGATCGGACCTCGCTCCGTTTATATTGAACGGATTGGCTCCGGCGGCGGCTGGAACGACGCCGGGAGCAAGCGTGGCGAGTGACAGATAATTTCGCCCGTTGAGCGGTATATCGAGGATTTCACGATTTGTAATTACTTCGCCGAGCGATGCCGTTTCCGTATTAACGACTATGGCATCAGGGCTGACGGTTATCTCTTCGGCGACGACTCCGGCCTCAAGAGAGACATCTATCCTGAGAGTCTGATCCACCTGAAGTTCAAATCCCCGGCTCGAAGCGCGCTTGAAACCCGATGCCCCTACGCTTATGCGGTAACTGCCCGGCACAAGCTGCCGAATCACATAGCTTCCGCTTTCATCCGACTCGGCAGAGGTCGATATATTGGTTTGAGTATTGGTGGCTGTAACAGTTGCGCCAACGACCGTGGCCCCGGTCTGATCTGTGACATTGCCAAGGATGCTCGCCTTATAGCCTTGAGCAAATATCGGGGATGCACCGAACACAAGCTCTACAATAATCAATAGAGAGCAGAGAGATGTTTTCTTCAACGTGTGAGGTCTCATCTTATACGGGTCTAAGGTTGTTCCTCACAGATCCACTGCCCGCAATCATAGATAATCGCACTGTATAGAGCAAGCCGGGGCGGGGGCCAGGGGTCAGGGGGCCGGGGCCGGGGCCGGAAATTCTTATCTTCCAGTTCTACCCATCTGGGATTTGATATTTGCTATTTGCGATGCGGAGTCGGTAAACATTCAAGCTACTCTAGAATGCACGCAATCACCGATCACCGACTATTGTTACCGGCCCCTGGCCCCTGGCCCCCGGCCCCCGATGTACGATACTGAACAGTGGCTGTACACAACTGAACGGCTGTGAATCTCTTTGCGTTTTTTTTGTAGTTTGAAATCAATCAGTTAAGAGCTTCAGGTACTCTTTCGGCCTCACTATTGCCAAAGCTCGTTTGAGGATTGATCTATGGACCGTGAATTAGACCCTGCATTTAGAAGGAAACAGATCATCAAGCGAGCCGGGGCGTCGGCGCTGCTCGTTTCTCTGGTCGCTGCTCTATTCGTCTGGGGCCCCGGTTTTATCACCCCTTCGCTCAACCGGGCGAGGATCAGAACCGCCCGCGTAGACGAGGGGCCAATCGAGGCTACCACGAACGCAAGCGGGACCGTCGTCCCCGAATTCGAGCAGGTGCTCTCAAGTCCGGTTGATGCCCGCGTGCTGAAGATTCTGAAGCGGCCCGGAGATACCCTCACAAGAGGCGAGCCGATCATAGAACTCGACGTGAGCGAGTCGGTACTTGAACTTGATAAGCTCGATCAGCAAATCGAGCTAAAACAGAATCAGCAGGCTAAAGCAAAACTCGATCTTGAGAATACTCTGATAACACTCCAGAGCCAGTGGGAGATCAAGAACCTGGAGTACAAGGCCGCAAAGACAAACTCCGAAAGGAGCCGCGAGTTGTTCAAGAAAGGGCTTCAGTCGGAAGAACTGCTGCGAACCGCCGAGTTGAATGAAGAGAAGACCCGCTATGAACTGAAGCAACTTGAAGACGCTAAACTAAACGCTCAGGCCTCGACAAAAACACAGCTTGAAGGGCTCGCCCTGGAGATGAAGATGCTCGACAAAGAGCGCATAGAAGCGCGGCGCAAACTCGATCTGGCCACGACGAAATCTGATCGTGACGGCGTGCTGACGTGGGTAGTAAACGAGGAGGGGGCAACAGTGCAAAAAGGCGCGGTGCTGGCGCGCGTCGCCGACCTGACATCTTTTCGTGTAGACGCAAACACATCAGACATCCACGCCGGGAAACTTTTGACGGGTCTTCCGGTCAGCGTGAAGATCAATGACGATTACCTGCCGGGCACTATCTCAAGCATCAACCCGACTATCAGCAACGGCATAATCTCGTTTGCCGTGAGCTTGAAGGACAAGGCGAGCCCCTTTTTGCGGTCGAATCTTAGAGTGGATGTTTTGATAGTGACCGACCGCAAAGAGAAGGCGCTTCGCATAAAGAAAGGCCCGTTCGTCAGCTCCGAAGGCCAGCACGATGTGTTTGTGATTCGCGGCGATACGGCCGTAAAAACACCCGTTCGCATAGGCATCTCAAGCTTTGACACCTATGAGGTGGCCGAAGGGCTGATCGAAGGAGATGAAGTCATCATATCCGATATGAGCGATTACATGTACCTGAAGGAAGTGAAGCTGAAATGAAGGCTTCGGAGAGGAAATATTTGATGGAGACCGTTACAGCCAAATCCGAAAAGAGCATCGGCGGCACCGCCGCGGTCGAGCAGAAGGCGATGATCCGGCTTGAAAATATCGAGAAGGTCTATCGCACGGATCGCATAGAAACCGTCGCGCTCACAAACGTCAACCTGACAGTTCGCGAAGGCGAGTTTATATCGATTATGGGGCCGTCGGGGTCGGGCAAGAGCACCCTGCTCAACGTCATAGGATTGCTCGACGTGCCGACGAGCGGGGAGGTCAGCCTGAACGGGAAGCCTATAACTTCTTTTAGCGACAGGTATCTGGCCAGAGCCAGAAACGAAGATGTAGGCTTCATCTTTCAATCATTCCACCTCATCAACGATTTGAGCGTCGTCGATAATGTCGAAATCCCCCTGCTCTATCGAAAGATGGCGGGCTCTTTGAGGCGAAAGATGGCGCTCAAGGCGCTGGATCGCGTGGGATTGAATTCGCGTGTCCACCACTTTCCGGGGCAGCTATCGGGCGGGCAGCAACAGCGCGTAGCGATAGCCCGCGCCATTGTCGGAAACCCTCGCGTGCTGCTGGCCGACGAGCCTACGGGTAACCTCGACAGTCAGATGGGCGACGAGATCATGGACATACTCAAAGACCTGGGCCACGAAGAAAAGACAACCGTGGTGATGGTGACGCACGACCCGCGCCAGGCCGAAAAGACCGAGCGCATAATCAGGCTCTTCGACGGCCGACAGGTGAATTGAGGAGTGATGCGTGATGCTAAAAAACTATATCAAGATCGCCGTAAAGGTATTTGCCCGGAGAAAGTTCTTTACCTTTATCAGTCTGTTTGCGATCAGTTTTACACTGATAGTTCTGATGGTGGTCACGGCTTTTCTGGATCATATTTTCGGGCCGCTGCCGCCTGAGACCAAAACTGACCGCACGCTGGGCGTTTTTCAGCTGATGCTGAGAGGTCCGAACGCCACATCCAACGGCCCCGCAGGCTATGGTTTTCTGGACCGCTTCGCGCGCAATCTGCCAAATGTAGAAAAGGTCTCTATCTTCACAACGCCCGGACAGGCTTACTCCTACAAGGATGGCGAGAAGATAAAGTCCTTCTTCAAACGCACGGATGGAGAGTTCTGGCAGATCATGGATTTCAACTTTCTTGAAGGCGGTCCCTTTACTCCCGATGATGAACAGAATGCCAATTTTGTCGCCGTCATCAACGAAGCCACTAGAAAGAAATTCTTTAACAACGAACCGGCCGTGGGCCGGACCATCGAGGTAGACGGGCAACGATTCCGCGTCGTAGGCGTGGTGGCAAATGTGCCTTTCTTCAGACTGACCCCTTTTTCCGACATCTGGGTTCCAATAAGCACGTCTAAAACGGATGGCTATCGCACACAGCTTCAGGGCAATTTCATGGCTGTCTTGCTTGCCCGCTCGGCGGCGGACTTTCCCCTGATAAAAGAAGAGTTCAAGTCTCGACTCTCTCAGGTCGATCTTTCGGACCATAAAGAATTCGAGATGGCTATCGCAGATACGGAAACGCTTTTTGAATTCGCATCCAGAATGTTCAGCCCGCACCAGGATGAAAATCATCCCGCGAGTTTTTTGATTGCGATCCTCGGACTGATGGTCCTGTTTATGATGCTGCCTACGGTGAACCTGATCAACATCAACGTCAGCCGGATAATGGAGCGCGCAAGCGAGATCGGCGTGCGCAAGGCGTTCGGGGCTTCGTCGTGGACGCTGGTCGGACAGTTCGTAGTCGAAAACGTACTGCTCACGCTCGTGGGCGGAGTGATCGGATTCCTTGGCGCATACTTTGCCCTGCAAGCCATCACAAGCGCGGGATTGATTCCTTATGCCGAATTTCAATTGAACTATAGAATCTTTCTCTACGGCTTTATCCTTGCGATCTTCTTTGGTCTGTTCAGCGGAGTTTACCCAGCGTGGAAGATGTCGCGGCTCAACCCGGTCGAAGCCCTGAAAGGAGGCACACGATGATTCGCCATATCTTCAAGATGGTCTGGAACCGCAAGCGGATCAACTTCCTTATCACCGTAGAAATTTTCTTTTCATTCCTGGTTCTGTTTGCGGTCATGCTGTTTGCCGTACACTACATAAACAATTATCGCCACACTCTCGGCTTCGATTATGAAGACGTGTATAACGTGAGTATCGAAAGAGGAGACAATCGCGGAAGAGTTTTTGCCGGAGGGGAAGACTCTACCGCCTTGTCTAACGAGATGACCCGGCAGATGGTAGGGGAGTTGCGCCAGTTTGACGAGGTAGAAGAAGTAGCGGGCATACAGATGTCGCCCTTTTCACAATCAAGCGGCAATTCCGATTACAACATCGGCGGGCGCAGCATCAGGTATGAATTTGATGAAGCGACCGACACTTTCGCCGATGTCATGAAGTTGAATGTGGCGCGCGGCAGATGGTTTGGCAAAGAAGATGACGGCTCGAATTATGAATCGGTCGTCATCAACGAGCGATTGAGCCGCGACCTGTTCGGCGACGAAGACCCCACAGGCCAGATCATCAAGGCCGACGCGGACCCGCGAGGCAACCCCATAGAAAAGCAGGACCGGGTCATCGGGGTCATATCCGATTTCCGCAAAGACGGCGAGTTCGGAGCACTTGAAAACTTCGTTTTCCGGCGCAAAAACTTAAACGATCCAAAGAGTCGACCTGTCGAGAACCTTCTGATAAGAGTTCGCCCGGGCACATCGGCTGCCTTTGAGGAAAAGTTGATGGCTCGAATGCAGACCGTGGCCCGCGACTGGTCATTTGAGATCGAGCCGCTCGCCGTTATGCGAGACACCATGCATCAGATATATCTCGCGCCGATAATCGCCGCGGGGCTAGTCGCGGGGTTTCTGATGATAATGGTGGGGCTCGGGCTTACGGGCGTGCTCTGGCAAAATGTCACGCAGAGGACAAAAGAGATCGGGCTCAGGCGAGCCAAAGGCGCGACCGCCGGAAAGATTTACACTCAGATTCTGGGCGAGCTTTTGATCATCACATCCTTCGGACTGGTCGTCGGAACCTTGATCGTAGTCCAGTTCCCGCTCCTCGATCTGATCGGCTATATAAGCAGCGGAGTATACATTTCGAGCCTCCTGATTTCGCTCTTTCTGATATATCTGTTGACGCTCGTTTGCGGGTTGTATCCAAGCTGGCTTGCGACTAAAGTACGACCTGCCGAAGCATTGCATTACGAATGAGCAGTAGGCAGTAGGCAGTAGGCAGTAGGCAGTTACGGAGTTGGGTACCACCTCTTCATATGCATACCCCATGCTCTCTTTAGCAGTAGTCATCAATTCAGTATCAACTGCCTACTGCCTACTGCCTACTGCTCATTGTTCGATGGAACAAACGATGGACCGAGCTAGTAATAACGGCGAGATGATTCTGATCATAGATGATGATCCGTCTGTCACCGCCTCGCTCGGTCTTCTGTTTAAGCAGGCGGGATACCGAAGCGAATCTGTCGCTTCGCCTGCCGAAGCGATTGAGCGAATCGAGCGCGACAGCTTTCATCTGGTCATTCAGGACATGAATTTTTCGCGCAAGACATCGGGCGAAGAAGGGCTTGAATTGCTCAGGCAGATCAAGTCTCGCCGCCCGCATATGCCGGTCATACTGATAACCGCCTGGGGGTCGATCGAGCTTGCCGTAGCGGGGGTTCGAGCGGGCGCTTCCGATTTTGTCACAAAGCCATGGACGCATCAGCAACTCCTCCAATCGGTGAGAACTGTCCTCGGCCTTGCCGTGGCAAATTCAGCAAAGACTCGCGGTCAAACTCTTTCGCGAAGCGACCTGGATTCGCAATATCATTTCAGAGACCTGATCGGGAATGATCCTAAATTCCTTCGTGTGCTTGGCGTGATAGGCCGTGTCAGCGCCACCGACGCATCGGTGCTCATTACAGGCGAAAGCGGAACGGGCAAAGAGATGATCGCCGAGGCGGTTCATCGAAACAGCCGCAGAAAACACGGGCCATTTGTAAAGGTCAATCTCGGCGGCGTCTCTTCGACGCTCTTTGACAGCGAAATGTTCGGCCACGTAAAAGGAGCTTTCACCGATGCGCGCCAGGACCGCAAAGGCAGGTTCGAGATCGCGGACGGGGGAACCATCTTTCTGGATGAAATCGGAGACCTCGACCCGCACTCTCAGGTAAAGATGCTCAGGGTCTTGCAGGACCGCACATACGAGGCGCTTGGTTCAAGCCTGACGCGCTCGGTCGATGTGCGTGTAATTTCGGCAACAAATCGGAATCTGCCTGAGATGGTCGATTGCGGAGAGTTTCGAGAAGACCTGCTTTATCGCCTGAACCTGATTGCCATCCATTTGCCTTCGCTCAGAGAGCGGGCAACCGATATACCCGTGCTTGCAAATCATTTCTTGAAAAGCATAGGACACGTCTATCGACGCGCAAATCTTTCCATCAGCGAGTCTGCTCTGAAATGGTTAAGCCGCCTGCCCTGGCCCGGAAACATCAGACAGTTGAGACAGTTGATAGAAAGAACGATTCTTGTGAGCGATAAAGAAACCCTCGATGTTGATGACTTCATGTTGCCGCTTGAAATGGAATCGAGCGACACTCAAAGGACCGCGCTCCCGGAGGTCGGCAGCATGACGCTTGACGACATGGAAAAGGCCATGATCGTCAAGTGCATGAGACATTACGGCGGGAACGTCAGCAAGGTAGCCGAATCGCTCGGCTTGAGCCGCGCCTCGCTTTATCGAAGATTTGAAAAATACGATATAAAGGCGTGATGCGTGATGCGTGATGCGTGACTTTCAGGCCAGCACCTGTTAACAGGGTCATAGATGGCTTCATAAATCACGCATCACTCTTCACGCATCACTCTTCACGCATCGCTTTCTCTATGAGCCTTCGCCTCAAGTTCATCCTCTATCTGGTAATTGTTCATGTCCTGTTTGCGGGAGTGGCTGTTTATCTGCTATTGCAAAACCGGCTGTGGCTCCTTGCCGTGGAAGCTGTGTTTATCATCTCTCTCACCTCGGGGCTGAGGCTTATACGCGGTCTTTTCGGCACGCTTGAGATTATGAACACAGGCGCGCAATTCATAAGCGACAGCGATTTTACCTCGCGGTTTCAGGAAGTAGGTCAGCCGGAAATGGACAGGCTGATTTGCATCTATAATCGCATGGCGGACCACCTGCGCGAAGAACGAACACGGCTGCAAGAGCAACATTATTTTCTGGATAAGATACTGACGGCCTCGCCTTCGGGGGTAATCACGCTCGATTTTGACGAAAACATAACGATGGTCACACCCTCCGCCCTGCGCATGCTTCAAATCCCGATTGAGACATTGATGGGAAAGAAGCTGTCTGAGATAAACACGCCCTTCACAAACGAGTTGAGCGGGTTGCGACCCGGGGAATCAAGAGTGATGTCGCTTATGGGCCGCCGTCGCGTCAAGTGTCATAAATCACAGTTCCTTGATCGCGGATTCAACCGCCACTTCATAATGCTCGAAGAGCTTACGGAAGAACTGAGACAATCGGAAAAGACCGCCTACGAAAAGCTGATCCGAATGATGAGCCACGAGGTCAACAACTCCGTCGGCTCCGCTAATTCCCTTCTCCATTCCTGCCTGAATTATAAAGACCAGATCAGCGCCGAGGACCGCTCGGACTTCGAAACGGCGCTCAAGGTTGTGATTTCGCGAACCGATCAATTGAATGCTTTTATGAAAAGTTTCGCTGATGTGGTGCGGCTGCCACAGCCTAAGCTTTACCCCTGCGATGTGCGGAGTCTTCTCGAAGACATCGCCTTTCTGATGAGGCAGGAGAGCGAGAAACGAGGCATCGTCTGGACGTGGGATATTCAGGAACGGCTGGAACCGATAGCTCTGGACCGCAGCCAGATGGAACAGGTCTTCATCAACATAGTCAAGAACGCTTTGGAGGCCGTAGATAAAAATGGCCGAATCACAATCAGGATTGGTCGAGCAGGCGGAAGAGAATTTGTTACGGTCGAAGACACCGGATGCGGCTTTACGCCCGAAGTTCGCTCAAATCTGTTTACGCCTTTTTTCAGCACGAAGGAAAACGGTCAGGGCATCGGGCTTACGATGGTGCAGGAGATATTGGAGCATCACGGATTCGATTTCTCGCTCGAAGGCCAGCCCACACAATTCACGATCTATTTTTCCGACAAGAAAAGGTGAATGGGAATAGGCCACGGATCGGGCGGGTCAACACGGATCAGACGCTCTTTGAACAACCCCGCGAAAATCCGCCCGATCCGCGTCCGTCCCGGTCTATTTCCCATTCGCCTTTTTTAGATTTTGGAGAATACCGAATCATCCGAGTCAGCCTCATAACCCGTTCAATGCTGCGGCGTTTCGGTTTTGTAAAAGTCTATGCCTGCGGCCTGTTCGGGGACATCTACCGTTGCGACCGTCTTGAGCGTTTCCAGATCAATTACTTCGACCGTTCCGGGTTCTGCGCCTACGCCTTCGACCGATATAAAGGCATAACGATTATCGGGCGAGACGACCGCCCCGTGAACCACCTTGCGTTTTGTCGGAATGCGGGCAAGCTCGCGGCCATCCTTTAAGTCATAAACCGAAACCGATTGATCGCGCTTGTTTGTGGCTATCAGCCGATTGTCTTTTGTCACGGCCAGATTATAAACGCCGGGCCGGGCGGGCAGTCGGCGCGTGAGCTTCCATGTGTCGGCATTGATCTCGACTATCTCGTTCGATTTATTGCAGGCGACATAGACCGAAGCGCCGTCAGCGGAAGGTTGCGCCCAGGTCGGCGAACAGGAGACATCCATCTGCATGGGCGCGCTTGCGGGCCCACCCGAGTGATTCGAATGCATGTCCATCGAGTGATGTTCAGGCGGGCCGTTTGCGCCCTTCTCTTTGCCTTTTGCAACCAGAAAATGGCGCGATACCTTTAATTGATTTGTGTCTATCTCGACCAGCATATCATCCATCATACAGGCGGAATACTGGCGGGTTCCCTGCGGGTTCAGACGCGACCCGTGAGGCATTACACAGGTTTCGATGCGTGCTACCTCTATCATCTCGTCTACGGCAACTACAGAGACCGAAGACGGGACCATATCGCCGTGAAGATTGAAATTGACTACGTAGACGAAGCTTCCGTCGGGGCTAATATCCATAGTCGCGGGAAACATTCCAAGGTCGACGCGACCCAGAACCTGATCGTCTTTTGTCGCATATTTCCAGAGCGAGCCGAATGGACGACCGTGGCCAAGCGAGACATAATAAAATCGTTTATCGTGAGAGACTACGGTGCCGTGCGGCCCGTCGAGATCCGAAGGCATGCTGCCTGTCAGGATTTCCCGCTCCAGTTTTGCACCGCCCGGACCGAATCGCACCAGGGCTATCTTGTCGGCAGATTCGCATACGACATAGACCAGATAATCTTTATCGGGCGGGCGCTGGGCCGTCGCTGTGACAGTCAACGAGGTGATCGCAAGAATCGCTATGGCTGCCGCCCGTAATATCAGAGAGTTGAAAGAAGAGTTCGACTTCATCATGTAGCAACATTAGCGCAGCCTGCGCGGTTGTCAAGTTTGACGTGGCAGATCAAAGGACACAGCCGACAGTACTTGCGAAAATCTTTCCGGCCCATCACAATTGATGACGGGATTAGCCCGGCAAAGAGTAATTATTGAACTCTCGGTCTCATAAGAGACTCTTAACCTTCATTCGGTAATGATTTCGATGAATAATAATTTTGTGAGCGCGACTATCGCTATCCTGATACTATTCTCAACCTCGGCGGCACAGGCACTGCCGACCACTGTTCCAAATCAGAAACCGACGCTGAAGCGCGACCGTACACAGCGCGTCCTCTATCCCAAAATACTGCGTTACGAAGATGAGCGAACCGTCCCAAACGAGTTGATCGAGATGCTGAACACATCACACGGGGGCGTGCGGCGTCGAGTAGTCATAGCACTCGGGCACATCGGTTATGCCTCTGCCGTCATTCCGCTTATAGATGTTCTCAACAACGACCGCAATCCACGGATGCGAGCGCTGGCTGCCTTCTCGCTCGGCGAAATCGAAAGCCAGTACGCGGCATCGGCGCTGCTCGACAGGCTTCATGGCACAAATGAGAGTGATCCCGAGGTGCGCGCACGCGCCGCCGAAGCGCTCGGCAAGATTGCCTCAAACAAGATTTCAATGGACGCGCTTGGCAAGTACGGGGTCACAGGCATAGCAAACGCTCTCGTGAGACTGCTTCCACAGGCAACCGAATCATTATCGGAGGGCGACAAGCTCATCGCTTCGATGACGCTCACCGCGCTGCTCAGACTAAAACAGCCATCGACGGTCGAGGCCATCACGGCCGAGCTTCGCTCGCCTGACGCGGATATAAGATGGCAGGCGGCAAATGCGCTCGCGCGCATCCGCGAAGATATTTCGGGCGCGGTCCCGTTGCTTCTCTCGCTTGTCAGTGATAAAGAGCCGCTCGTGCGAATGCACGCCGCGCGCGCGCTCGGCGTTGCAAAGGACAATCGGGCAATAGCGCCGCTCACGCAATTGCTGGCCGACCCGGACCAGCGCGTTGTGGCCAATGCGATCAACTCGCTCGGCGCAATCAAGGATGCTTCTGCGGTTCAGCCGCTCATCCAACTGGGCGCCTCCCAGCTGGCGCTTTATCGCTCTTTTGACCGTGAAAAGCAGGGCCTACCGCCCCAGCAAAATTTGCTACTGCTTATCGCCACCGCGCTCGGCGACATCAAGGACGCGCGCGCGCTTCCGCTCCTTAAGACTCTGAGATTGGCCGACGGGCACGCGGGCTCGAGCCCCGAGGTTGAAGTGGCCATTGCGAAATTTGGAGAGGAAGCATTTTATGACGCGCCGGAAGAGGCAGCTTTACCGAGGGGTAACTGGCGAGCCGTGGCGGCTTATGCGCAGGGGCTCGGACAACTTGCTACGCCGCGAGCGAAACAGGAATTGCTCGATCTGCTTTCAGCAAAACCCGACCCCCGCGCCGTATCCGATATCCTGAATGCCTTGGCCGCTGCAAAGACAGAGAAGTTGCGCGACATCCTGCTCGAGCACCTGAAGGCAGATGACGTGATCGTGCGAACCACGGCGGCTACGCTGCTTGGCGATCTGGGCGACGCATCGGACGAAGTGACCGGGGCGCTCGAAGCAGCCTACAAGGTCGCCCGCGCCGACCGTATGAACGATGCGCGAATAGCTATCCTCGAAGCGGCCAACAAGCTGAAGCATCCGATGAATATTCAGGTGCTGTCGAGCCAGACGCGCGACGAGGATTATGTTGTGCGTCTGCGCGCCTCTGAGCTATTGCGCCAGTCGGACGAAAGACCGACGGGTCTTCTGCAAATCGGGGCCGTCGAAACGGGACACGACCGCGATTATTATCGGCGGATTGCGTTACTTGCAGACGCAATCAAAAATCCTCAAGCGATCATACACACAAAAAAAGGCGCGGTACGAATAGAGCTTTTCGCATCGGACGCGCCGATGACAGTAGACAATTTCATGCAGCTCTCGCGCAAGGGTTTCTACAACGGTCTTGAGTTTATTCGCGTAGTGCCGAGTTTCGTCATACAGACAGGTGATCCGCGCGGCGATCAGAATGGAGGACCGGGCTATCAGATTCGAGATGAAATCAATACGCGACCCTATCTTGCGGGGACAGTCGGGATGGCGCTCGCGGGCAAAGACACGGGCGGCTCTCAATTCTTCGTCACGCACTCGCCGCAGCCGCATCTCGATGGCGGGTATACTGTTTTCGGACAAATCGTAGAAGGGATGGATACGGTCAACCGAATAGCGCGAGGCGACCGTATCGAGAGCATTGAAATAATAGAGCCGAAATAGATCGGAACGTTTGGCCTATCAGCCACTCATCAACCGGGAGGCCAGGCCAGTTCACGCCCGCCAAGCACGTGGACGTGAAGGTGCGGCACGCTCTGCCCCGCCGCATCACCTGTATTGATGACGACACGATAACCGCTCTCAGCTATGTCCATCTGATTTGCGACCTTCGCCGCCACATACAGCAGATGGCCGAGTAAATCCAGGTCAAGCTTCGACGCATCATTTAGCGATTCCAGATTGTGCTCGCGCGGGATGAGCAACACATGAACGGGCGCTTGCGGGTTGACATCTTTGATGGCAACCATCCGGTCGTCGCGGTAAACGAACTCCGCCGGCTGGTCACCGGCAGCTATGTTGCAGAAGGCGCAACTCTGTTCAGGCATATTTTCCATAATTCCCTCGAAACATTATCAACTAGGCACTGCAACACAGTCAAACTTAATTGAAGATTGATGCGTGATACGTGATACGCGAAGAGTGACTCGTGATGCGTGACTTATGAAGTCAGCTATGACCCTGTCAAAAGGTGATGGCCTGAAAGCCACGCATCACTCTTCGCGTATCACGTATCACGTTTTACTCTTCCCTGAATCTCTCTATATCAGCGCCGACAAGACGCAGCTTTTCTTCAATCTTTTCATATCCGCGATCAATATGATAGACGCGGTCTATGATTGTCTCTCCACTGGCTGCAAGTCCCGCAAGGACAAGCGAGGCCGAGGCGCGCAGGTCGGAGGCCAGCAATTGCGCTCCCATCAAATCGCCGTTTCCTTCGACCACCGCCTGATGCCCGCTTATCCGTATATGCGCGCCCATACGGGTGAGTTCCGCTGCGTGCATAAAGCGGTTTTCGAATATGGTTTCGGTGATGATCGACATCCCCTTCGCAAGCGACATCAAGGCCATGTATTGCGCCTGCATATCTGTAGGAAACCCCGGGTAAGGGAGCGTGGTCACATCCGAAGAACGGAGGTCGCCGTCGGCCTGCACGCGCAGTGAAAAGGCGTTTGGCTGGTTGATCTCGACACCCGTCTCGCGGAACTTATCCAGCACAACGGTCAGATGTTGAGGGCAGCAGTTTACGATATCGAGCGAGCCCCGAGTGATGGCCGCGGCAGCCACAAAGGTGCCTGTCTCTATGCGGTCGGGTATGATCGTATGCTCTGCGCCGCCGAGTTTCTCAACGCCCTCGATGGTGATAGTGCTTGTGCCCGCGCCCTCGATACGCGCGCCCATCTTATTTAAGAGTTCAGCAAGATCGGTGATTTCAGGCTCGCGGGCTACATTGTTCAAAACGGTCTGGCCTTGGCCGAGCGCAGCGGCCATCATCAGGTTTTCAGTCCCGGTGACCGTCACTTTATCGAAATATATGTCGCGCCCCTGTAATCGTTTCGCGCGCGCAACCACGTCGCCGCCTTCGAGCGTGATTTCGGCTCCAAGCTTTTCAAATCCTGCGAGGTGAAGATCGATGGGGCGCTGTCCTATCGCGCACCCTCCAGGCATCGAGACACGCGCTTCGCCAAATCTCGCAAGCAAAGGCCCGAGCGCAAGAACCGATGCGCGCATGGTCTTTACCAGATCGTAGGGCGCTTCGAATATCTCTATGCCAGAGGCCGTAATCTTAAGCGTGCGGAGTTCAGGCATCAGCACGGTCGAGCCCAGGTCTTCAAGTAATCGGCGCATCGTGATGATGTCGCGCACATAGGGCAGGTTGTGAAGTATTACGGTCTCGGACGTAAGCAACGCCGCAGCCATACAAGGAAGCGCGGAATTCTTCGCTCCGCTTATTTGTACGCGACCTTCAAGCGGTCGCCCGCCTCTGATTCTAAATTTATCCATCCCCTCAATACACCTGTGCTGCCCAAATTGAGGACAAATGTTAGCATACGCTCAGGGCAAGTGGACAGAAAAAATGATGCGGAACGCTGTTTGTGACAAAGTTTTATAAGGGAGATTCAGGTTTCGGGAGATTCATTGCGTACTTTGCAGCTTTGCGAGCTACGGGTTCTCGCAAAGACGCATTAAACGCAGAAAATTTCTAACAGTTAGCCCGGTTTTCTTTAGTGATTGCCTGATTACTGATAAACCAATCGGCTCCGAAGATTTTTGGCCCTTCCGGCTTTCAGACCGCGCGGGCCATAATCGGGGAATCCGTGATCTCCCAGGCCGCATCGTCGCGCAAGACGCGAGAGACAAGCGCCGTATGCACTCCATGTCCGGTGCGTTCGGCTTCGAAATGGCCCAGCACCGGCATGCCAAACAAAGCGAGGTCGCCGATTATGTCTATGATTTTATGCCGCACGAACTCATCGGCAAATCGCAAACCTTCGTGATTCATAATGCCGCCCTCAGGCGTCAGCACTATGGCGTTATCGAGCGAGCCGCCACGGATGAGACCGGAATCTCTGAGCGCTTCAAACTCGTTTAGAAACCCGAAAGTGCGCGCCGGGGCTACCTGACGTGAGAACTGACCGTCGGTGATTTCAATCGAGTGCCGCTGCTTTCCTATGATCGGATGTGAATATTCCACCATACAGGAAATGGAAAATTTCGACGCGGGGCTGACCTTCATCAGCCGGTTGCCGTCCCGGACCTCTACGTCTTTGAGGACTCTGAGAAACTGGCGAGGCGCTTCGAGAGGTGCTGTGCCTGCGTTCTCTATCATTTCGATGAAAGGCTCGGCGCTGCCGTCGAGTATAGGAACTTCGAGCGAATCAATCTCGATTATGCAGTTGTCTATATGTGTACCCACAAGCGCGGCCAGCAGATGCTCCACGGTGGCAATCATCACACCCTGCCTCATCAAGGTGGTTGCATAGCTGACGCGGGCTACGTATTGCGGCGCTGCGGGAATCTCGAAATCGTTGAGATCGGTTCGGCGGAAAACATATCCAGTGTAGGCTGGCGCAGGATTTAGCGTGATACTTACTGGCTCTCCCGTATGTAACCCGTGCCCTCTGGTTGAAACCGCCCTGGCGAGCGTAGTCTGTCGAATCAAAGAAATGTCTCCATTCTTGAGATGGCAACGTCCTGCAAATTGTTATCAGGGCAATGGGCGTGCCACACCTTATGATAAGCTTCGACAGCCGTTTTTTGCAAAAAGAAAGGCCTTCCAGTCTTCCCGCAACCAAAGAGTGTTGCAAAGTGGCTACAGTGGTGTTGTTGAATGTCTCCTGGTCTAAGCAAAGGCGGACGGGGTAGAATGTGAGCCTCCGGTTTTGGAAACCCGCTCCGAGGTACATAGATGAAGGCGACGGCAAATATAGCGACAGGCGTTTCGGCAACAAAGACGATGCAGGTCACAAAAGAGACAACCGTCAACTGGTTTCACGAAAATATGCCGGCGGTTTACGGCACTCCGATAATGATCTATCTGATGGAGGTGGCAGCCGCCGATTCAATAGAGCCGTATCTTCCCGAAGGCTGGGTTTCAGTTGGAGTTGAGGTCAACGTCAGGCACCTTGCGGCCACACCCACAGGACTTACGGTTACGGCCCGGGCCGAGGTTATAGAAGTGGGCGAAAACACGGTAACTTTCACCGTAGAGGCGCACGACGGCGTAGAGAAGATCGGAGAAGGGACACACAGGCGCGCATGTGTCGATATGGCCCGCTTCCTGAAAAGAGTTAGCGCCAAATCAAAATGAACCGGGTATTTTTTTGGCATGCAAATACTGTCAGCTTGACACTCTGTTTGAGCTTACTTTAGTGTTCAAGCCGAGTGGAGGCGCAGGGGGCCTGGTGGTTCTCGCGGGCTTCAAACCCGTTGCGGGTCGTCGAGAGGCGGCCTGGGTGGGTTCGATTCCCACACGCCTCCGCCACAAAATTTCCCACTCTCTTCCGCTTGAAAGGCTGTCCGCCTGATAGTAATATCACCCGCTCTATTTCGAGCTTCTCAAATGCCAAAAATATCGGTCGTCATCCCCGCGCTTAACGAAGAAAAGGTCATCGCTCAAACCATTCGGGCGATACCGAAAAATGTGGTTTCGGAAATTATAGTTGTTGACAACGGCTCTTCCGACCGCACGGCGGATGAGGCCCGGCGCGCAGGCGCTATCGTAGTGGTCGAACCAGTGAGGGGGTACGGACGGGCCTGCCATAGCGGGGTATTAAACGTATCGGAGGATTCCGATATCATAGTTCAAATGGATGCCGATCTTTCAGATGACCCGGCTCAGATGCCGCTTCTTCTGGCTCCGATAATCGAGCAGGGCTATGACTTCGTGCTGGGCTCGCGTCTGCTCGGGAGCCGCGAGAAAGATTCGCTGACCCCGGCGCAGGTCTTCGGCTCGTGGCTGGCTACTTCGATGATTCGCCTGATTTATGGCGTGCGATATACGGATATGGGCCCATTTCGCGCGATAAAGCGCTCGACGCTTGAAGACATGAATATGCGCGAGATGACCTACGGATGGTCGATAGAGATGCAAACCAAGGCGGCGGCTCGGGGGTTGCGCATCCTGGAAGTGCCGGTCAACTGGCGCAACCGCGCTGCGGGTGAATCAAAAGTTGCGGGTACCGTGAGCGGTTCCCTGCGCGCCGGTGTGCGTATCATCTGGACTATTTTGAAAGTAGCCTTGATGGAAAGACGCGCGAAGACGAGATCTCATGAGCGAGTCACAGACTGATAAGCTCTAAAAGATAATCTCAAAAAATTGAAGCCGGCACAGAATCACGACTGCGCCGGCTCTTGAGATTAAAGCATCGCGGTGATCGGGTAATTATTGATCGGGTGAATTGGACCGTACTTGAACAGTGCGGATCACCGCGACACATCAATAATAACTGTTTCCCTTTTGTCTGCCGGCGCTCGCCGTTTTTCTGGCTGATTGAGCGCGTCTGACAGACCTATTTGGCCGAACCTACTTCTTGACAGGCAGGACGGCTTCCTTTGCAGCCTTCGCCATGCGGAACTTCACGACGGTCTTGGCTGGTATCTTCATAGGCTCACCCGTTTTAGGATTGCGTCCCGTGCGAGCTGCGCGTTGTTGTTTAACCAGTTTACCGATGCCCGGAATCGTAAACTCGCCGTTCTTTCTAGCCTCGCGGTAAGCGATATCGCATAAGGAATCAAGGAACTGCGCTGCCGTCTTCTTATTTGTGCCGGTCGTATCGGCAAGCTCTGCCGCCAACTGCGTTTTCGTCATTTTCTTTGTTGCTTTTCCTGCTTTTGCTGTTGCCATATTCTTGCGTTACTCTCCTTAATTTTGTGATCTCTTGTGCTTCTGCACATTCAATAAGAATCTGTCAGGCGAATGACGAGTACTCTATTCGATTAGTCATCAAGATGCTCGTTTAATCGCCTCTCAAAAAGATGCCCCTGCTTTAGCCGCCCTTTTCGAGCCAGCAAAACAGGGGGTTATCCGCGACGCGAAGATTACTACACCAGCCGGGCAACTTGCAACCTTTTAATCAAGAAAAATCGCCTTTTTTCTAAGGATATTTCTATTTTTTTAATTCTCCTGCTCTGGAAAGAGCCAGACCGCCCCGCACGCGCTGGAATCAGACCATCCCGTGAGGGGTTTGATATTGACTCATTGGCCGGCTGGTGAGACAATTTCAGCCGTGAGTTTTTCCCAACAGAGAAGTTTCCTGCCACAGGCAAGAGATGGATTTTCTACTTGATTAAAAGGCCCGGGCCCGGCCCGAACGGATACAAATTATGTTGGAGTTCAAGGAACAGCAGATCGAGCAAAACGAGTGGGAGACACCTCGCTGGCAGGTTGGCATCGACCAGCGCCATGTCATTGTTTACATAGGGCTGGCGCTTGTGGCGGGCTTCGCCTTCGGATTTGCGGTCGCCAGATACATGACCGGACGAGAGGCCGCAGCCGCCTCATCTCTGGCCTCGGCCGAAAGGACGAAGCAGACGGCAATTCCTGCCGTTCCCACCGCTTCTCAGCCCGAATCAACCGATTTCCTGCGCGTAACCAGTGTGCTGCGCGCCGATACGATAGAGGTCGAGGGTATAGGGCAGGTCCGTATGATAGGGATTGAAACCCCTGACGGTAAGACTCCGACCGAAATCTACGCCGCGCACGGAGCAAGCGCCCTGGCTTTTACAAAGAGTTCGCTCGAAGGCAAAGAGGTCAGACTTCAATTTGACCCTGTGACTTCGGCTTCCGGCAACAAGAATGAATCCGGGCAAACGCTTGCTTATGTCTACACGCGGGACGGCACTCTTTTTAACGCCGAGATGATAAAACTGGGGCATGCCTTTGTTAAGGTCGCCGATCAATTTCAGGCAGTAGAAGATTTTCGCGCAATGGAGCGCGACGCGATGCAGGGCATGCGCGGAGTATGGGGACTTGGCGGAGCCGCCTCTACAACGGCTTCGACGCAACCGGCGGCAACCAGCCCTGCGCCCGACGAAACAAAATCGAGAAAGCTACAACCGATGATGCCGTCTGAGCTTGGCCCAAATGTTCCCGCCATCCCGACGACGAGCGCGCCGTCTGAGCCTATGGTTTTTGTCTCGTCGGCTGACCGAATGTATCACAAATCCGGTTGCGACTATCTTGATAAGAAAAAGACCTCTATCCCTCTGTCAAAGGCAAAATCCGACGGCTATACAGCCTGTGGCCGTTGCTTCGCTTCGACTGTGTTAAAAGCGCCGTAAGAGTCGGCCACCGTAGTCGCAAAGACACAGAGAAAAGAATATGAAGAGTCTTTATGTCTTTGTGACTGCCGTGGCTATCCTCAACGGTCAGGTCTCAAATCGGCCCTTGACCGATGGGTTATACTGTTTCTGGACCGCTCGACAGGAATTGCTTCAGCAGGGTTGATTCAACCTCCGGAATGCTTGAAAAAGCCCCTCCGGTTTACAGCTTAAGCCCCAAAGGAAAATAACTCCATGCTTTCATATTCAGCAGGGCGGTGTGTGGGTATCTCTCTCCTGATTCTGGCGACGAGCTTCTTCATATCACCTTCCAACAACGCACAGAATAGATCACGGGCCACCCGGTCAGCGTCAAGGAATGTTTCCTCAACGTCTGCGGCGAAAAAACAAGCGAACGCGAAAAAACAAGCGAACGCGGCTCGATCAACACGGGTCTCCAAAAAGAATCAAACCACTGACAGAGGTTGCGGCGAGTGCAGCGCCCGACAGGCGAAGAACGCCAGAAGGACATCCAAAAAATCTGCTCGCGCAATGGTCGCGCCTTGCAAGAGCCCGGGTTATATCAGCCCGGCGATCAACAAGAAGTACAGCACAGCCTTGCGCGAGATGAAACGCAAAGGCATCAAGCCGACCATTACAAGCACGTGGCGGTCATCGGCTCGTCAGGCCCAGTTGAATCGGTGCTCTCGCAGCCGCAAGTGCCGCCAAAGCCATCCGGGGCTTTATGCTGCGCTGCCAGCGGGCCAATCGCTTCACGAAGCGGGATTTGCCGTAGACATATCGGGAGTGGCGGCCGGGCCGCGAGGCGCAAAACGTCTGACCCCGCGTGGTCGGCAAATAGTAAAAATAATGCAGAAGAATGGTTTCAAATGGCGGTACGGACTGGCCGACCCGGCTCATTTTGAAGCTGACCCGCGCAAATACGGCTACCGCAGCGTCAGGCAGGCGATAAATCGCAGCCAGAGCGTTTGCGAGCCGCGCATAATCAAGGCATCTCAAAAAACCGTTGCGAAGAAAACTTCTCGAAACGCCCGTCCTGCATCCGCCTCAAAGAAACGAGCGCCTCAAAAGAGAGTGGAAGTGAGCAGCAGGCAGTAAGCAGTAAGCAGTAGGCAGTTGATGCTGAATTGACGACTACTTCTAAAGAGAGCACGGTATAAGCATATGAATAGGTGGTACCCAACTCCGTTACTGCCTACTGCCTACTGCCCGGATTTATCCTCGCCAGTGACGATCACGGGAGCCGTTATTACGGCTTTTACTCCGGGAATCTTTCGCACCGCCTGCGCGTAGGCGAGCAGTTCTTCCTGAGTGTCAACCGTTCCGTTGATTGTGACCACACCGTTATCGCTGTCGGCAGTCAGCGTCAGGCTCTGGAGTTTCGGATCATTGCCGGTTATTTTTTCGATTGCCTCGACGATCTTGTCATCCTTTGCGTCTACCTGAACTCGCTTTGCCTCCGGCACGACCTGAAGTTGATTATCCACACTCTTGACGCCCTCGATAGCTTTTGCCACCTCGTCGGCTGCCGACTTTGCTTCAGGGGCATCAACTTTGCCGCTAAGCGTTACCGCGCCATCATTGGAAGCCACATCGGTCTCAAACCCGCTTGTGCGAGTGTCGGCTATCAGAGCCATTTTGACTTTCCAGGCTATCCAGGTGTCGTTTATCTCGCCGTAGTCCTCGCTCTCGACGTTTGTATTGGCGTTTGCCGGGGCGTTTGTGTTTTTTGATCCGCCGCAACTCAGACTGAACAGAAGCGCGGTCATCGAAAGACCTGCAATAATTTTTCTAATCATCTAATCCTCTGAAACAGTAGTCAAAGCCTGTCGTCGAATTGCCAAGCGCCGACTAAGATAGTATACATCAGTGTTGCGTAAAGCATGATGCGCGCTCAATGAGCGGTCAGATTACCATAAATTGATTGTCATTTGCACTAATCACGCTTCACGCATACGCACAACTCATCACGCAATCGCTCAGGGAGATCGAATGAAACTCACAATTGTTGACTGGGCAATCATCGGAGCCTATTTCGGGCTGTCGCTGGCAATAGGGCTTTATTATGCAAAGCGGGCGGGCCGCTCGACCGACGAGTTTTTTCTTTCGGATCGCTCGATGCCCTGGTGGCTTGCCGGGACTTCGATGGTGGCAACCACCTTTGCCGCCGACACGCCTCTTGTCGTCACAGGGCTCGTAGCCAGTAACGGCGTGGCCGGAAACTGGCTCTGGTGGAATCTTGTAGCGAGCGGAATGCTCACGGTTTTTCTCTTCTCGCGGCTCTGGCGCAGGTCGGGTGTCATGACCGATGTTGAGTTGACGGAGTTGCGTTATGCCGGGCGACCGGCCGCTTTCCTGCGCGGCTTTCGCGCGGTCTATCTCGGGCTGTTGATAAACTGCATCATCATGGGATGGGTGACTCTGGCTATGGTCAAGGTGCTCAACCTCTCGCTCGGTATAAACGCGTGGCAGGCTACTTTTCTCTGTCTCGGCATCACCGCGCTCTACGTGGTGATTTCAGGTTTCTGGGGCGTAGTCGTAACCGACGCGGTGCAATTCTGCATAGCTATGTTTGGTTGCATAGTGCTGGCCGTCTTCAGCGTGCGGCGCGTTGGCGGAATGGACAGCCTGATCGCGGGAGTGAGCGAACATTTCGGGAGCGCGGACAAGGCTACGGGGTTGTGGCCCGGATTCGATAGTCCGTGGCTGCCCGCTGCAACCTTCGCCGTTTACCTCGGAGTGCAGTGGTGGGCGTCGTGGTATCCGGGCGCGGAACCGGGCGGCGGCGGCTACGTCGCGCAACGCATCTTTTCGGCAAAGAACGAGAAGCACGGGTTGCTTGCCACGCTCTGGTTCAACGTAGCCCATTACGCGCTCAGGCCGTGGCCCTGGATAGTGACGGCGCTGTGCACGGTGGTCCTCTACCCCACGCTTGCGGATAAAGAATCGGGATTTATTCGAATAATGCTCGATGTGCTGCCGCGCGGCCTGCTCGGATTGATGATGGCATCATTTGCGGCGGCTTATATGTCTACGATAGCGACGCAACTCAACTGGGGCAGTTCTTATTTGATAAATGATTTCTATCGCCGCTTTGTAAACAAATCCGCTACCGAAGGCCATTATGTCTTTGTGTCGCGGCTTGCGACGGCACTGCTCGTCGTCGTAGCCGGGTTGTTTTCGCTCACCCTGGAATCCATCCGCGACACCTGGCAACTGCTGTTGAGTATAGGCGCGGGAACCGGTCTTGTGTATATTCTGCGCTGGTACTGGTGGCGCGTGAACGCATGGTCGGAAATCTCTTCGATGGCATCGGCGCTGATAGTCTCTGTGACCCTTGATAGGCTCGGCCCACCGCTATTCGGTCTCGACCCGCAGGCCCCACAGACAGGCGATCTGTTCTTCGCCTATAAGCTCGTCGCTACAGTAGCGATCACAACGATGGTCTGGGTGATCGTGACGTTTTCCACCGCTCCCGAACCGCGCGAAAAACTGATCTCCTTCTATCGCAAAGTGCGACCGGGAGGCGGCGGCTGGCGGCACGTAGCTGCCGAATCCGGCGTGGCCGAAGGGGAGCCGCTCACACCCAACATCATAAACTGGCTGCTTGGCTGCGTGCTCGTTTACGCATTTCTTTTCGGCATAGGCGAGGTGATACTTGGCCAGATGAGCAAAGGGATCGTTTTCATAGTTGTAGGATTACTGGCCGGAACCGCAATCACATGGAACCTGGGTCGCGCAGGCTGGGAGACACCCGAGGATGCGCCGACCCCCAGAGAAGAAGCCATGATGGGGGGCCAGGGGCCGGGGGCCGGGGGCCGGTGATCGGTGGTCACTGGTCAGTAGTAAGTCGGTCGATCTTTTGCAGGTTTCGTATTTGAGATTTGAGCTTTCAAATCTCTGATGAGTAGAAGAGAAATCAATTTCTGAACCGGCCCCCGGCCCCTGGCCCCTGGCCCCCAAGAAAGATTTTTATGAGACGAATACTGCTCGCGTTCTTGATGATTACCGCTTCAAATGTTTTTGCTTATTTGCCCGCGACAGATAAGCGAATGTCCTCCGATGATCCGTGGGTTGAAAAGACGCTGCGTTCCATGAGCGTGGATGAGAAGATCGGGCAATTGATAATCCCTGCCGTAGTCGGAATGTTCATTTCGCAAGATACCGATACTTTTCGGCAAATCCGTCGCGACATCACCGAGTTTCACGTAGGCGGTTATCACATGCTTGGCGAAGTCAATACGCGGCACGAACCGGCGGGGGTCGCGCTCCTGATAAATCATATGCAAGAGATGGCTAAAGTGCCCCTCTTGATCACGGCGGATTTCGAGGGCGGAGCCGGAATCCGCTATCTCGGCGCTACTCGATTGCCGCGAGGCATGGCAATGGGCGCAACCGCAAACCCTGATATGGCATATCAGGCCGGTCGCATCACCGCCGAAGAGGCTCGCGCCCTCGGCATCAATGTGAATTTTTATCCGGTCGTTGACGTAAACAATAATGCGCGTAACCCGATCATAAACATTCGTTCCTTTGGCAGCGACCCGCAGAGGGTTTCCGAGATGGCCCGCGCCTACATTCGCGGATCACAATCGGCCGGCGTTATGGCTACGGCCAAGCACTTCCCCGGTCACGGGGACACTTCCGTGGATTCTCATCTTGAGCTTCCGGCGATAGACGTAGACCGCGCGCGGCTCGACCGGATTGAACTTCCGCCGTTTCAAGCCGCCATCGAAGAAGGTGTCGGTGGGGTGATGAGCGCGCACATCGCCCTGCCGCGTATCGAAACCGAAGGGCTGCCCGCGACGCTTTCGCCCAAAATGCTGACCGGGGTATTGCGCGGAGATCTGAAATTCGACGGCGTGATCTTCACGGACGCGATGGTTATGCAGGGCATAACAAGCCACTACCCGGAAGGCGAGGCGGCCGTCCGCGCCATCAAGGCCGGTGCGGATATTATCCTCTATCCGCCAACCGTCGAGCAGACATTTACAGCCATAAAGCGCGCACTCGAAACGGGCGAGATCACAACTGCCCGAATAGATCAGTCCGTGCGCCGGATACTGGCGGCCAAGGCGCGCCTCGGACTCGACAAAAACAGAATGATCGACATCAACAAAATAGACCGTATGCTCGGCACAAGCGAGCATCAAAAGACGGCTCAAGAGATAATCGAAAACGCCATTACGCTTGTGCGCGATAAAAAAAGCGTGCTGCCGCTCAAACTCACAGAAGAGCAGAAAGTCCTCTTTATAACGATCGTAGACAACGCCGCGGGCTGGAGTGACGGCGCGCCGGGCCGCACATTTTACGAGGGCTTGAAGCAGAGACACGCCAACACGACAAACGTCTATGTGACGGAGCAAACCGCGCCGCGCGAGCTTGATCTGATAAGAAAACTCGCTCTGCTTGCCGATGTAGTAATCGTAAACGGATTTATTCGAATTTCGGCCTTCAAAGGCTCGATAGATGTGAGCGAAGGCGAAATCGATTTGCTCAAATATTTATCTTCAATTGAGAAACCCTTTGTCTTTGTGCTTTACGGCAGCCCTTATCTGATAGCATTCGTGCCCGAGTTGCCGACTTATATTCTCGCATACGAATACTATCCGGCTGCCGAAGAGGCATCGCTCAGGGCCGTCCTCGGCGAGATAGAGTTCAAAGGCAAGCTGCCGATAGACCTACCCGGCTTTTACGAGATCGGCCATTCCCTTGGAGGGGGCCGGGGGTCGGGGGCCGGGGGCCGGTCCAGAAATTGATTTAAGGTCTGCTCATTTGAGATTTGAGATACAGAGTCAACGCAAGATCAACCGAGTTACTATACGATGTATTTAATCACCGGCCCCCGACCCCCGGCCCCTGACCCCCATCACTTGACCACGCGTAAGCTGATGGTGCAGCATAAAGCGATGGTCTGGAACAGGTAAATCATCAATGTACGATGAAATGGAAGAAGTAAGAACCTTTACAGTGAGCGAGGCCCGCAGCCTCATCCCAAGGCTGCGAAAGCTGCTCACCCGCGTATCGAATGAGCGCGAGGCACTGCTTGACATGCGCGTGGAACTCGACCGCGCCAGAGAGAATGCCGAACTCAACGGCGGCTCGCCGCTCGGGCCTACGTATCTGAAACACCTTGTCAACTTCAGCGAGGCCGTCCAGGAGGTGGAGATGATCGGAGTCCTGGTCAAGGATTTTCGAACCGGGCTGGTTGACTTTCCACACGAGCGCCAGGGCCGCGTCGTCTATCTTTGCTGGAAACCGGAAGAGGACGAGATAAACTGGTGGCACGAAGTAGATGCGGGGTTTGCGGGACGCCAGCCACTTACGGATGAGTTCGAATGATTGTAAGCGAGATTGTTGCGCGCATTATCGAGAAGGCGAGCAAACCTGCATCTACCCTGCTTCCTTCAGGATTGCTTTGATTTATTGATTTCTTCGGACTTAAATTGTGGAGAGAATTTTATAATAAATTGTTCAGGCTGATCTGGGATTCCTTTCCCTTCGCTCTGCCTCTTCCGAATCGGCAGCCGGGCGCGTGCCGTTGTATTTGCGATCTTCAATCTCTCGCCTCTCATCGCCGTGCAACCCGGTCTTGAAACTGCGTATTCCCTCACCGAGCCCCTTGGCCACTTCCGGTATGCGCCGCGCACCGAAAAGCACCACGACGATCAGTATGATTATCAACATCTCGGGCCATCCAAGTCCACCCATATGCTATAACTCCTTAAATTGTTAGTATCACAAGTGATTGTAGTCCTGCCCCCGGAGGCTGTCAAACACAAACTTTCGAGCGCTTTCTTGCTTTTGATAGAATGAGCCGGTATACTGCCGCCTATAGCTAAGGCGGCCTATATAATAAGGTGGGATCGGGCGTTGACGGGTACAAGGCAAATACTGTAATTGATAATAGCGCGGTATTTTAGCTGGTCATAACAATGCTGTATAAAAAACCTGGGAGCGAGCTTAATTTTTCTAAATTTATAGTTCAGAAACATTCAAATGACACTCGAGTGCCCGCAATGTAAATCACCCATCAAATCAGAGCGACAGCAGTTTTGCTATCGTTGCGGTAATGATCTGCGCAATTTCTACGAATCATTAAAGACCGAAAACGGTGCGTCGGCGATGGCTCCATCTGCCGCCCCGAGGTCCGACCAGTCACCGCCCTCTTCTTCTCCTAAAACAGGATCATCAGGCAGGGAATCAAAGCCTATAGGACGCTCCACACCAACGGTCGTCATTGATTCTCTCGACATCACATTCGATTCCACGGAACCAAATCGCAAGACCGAGCAGAAGGCCATATTGCGGGTGCTGCTTCCCTCGGGCGATGCCTTTGATCGCGAGATCGAACGGCTTGAGACCCAGATGGGCAAGGGGCCGCGCAACGACATAGTGATAGCCGACCCGGCAGTTTCGACCTCACACGCGTTGATCCGCCTCGAAGGCAGCGTCTATAGCGTAACAGACGTGGGAAGCCGCAACGGCACCTTCGTCAACGGCGAACGGATAAACGAACCGCACATACTGGCGCACGGCGATGTGATAGGCATGGGTTTGTCAAAGGTGACATTTCGCCTCGGCGATCACAGCGAGACCGGCGCTATCGAAGCAGCCGATTTGCAGAGCGTGCTGCCTCCTCCTCTGAGCGAAGATTCGCTTGCTTCCGCACTCATTGCCGAAGGGATTGTTTCGGATGCCGTGATAGAGCGGCTGCGTGGAGAGAGCCCAAAGCGACGACGGCTTCATCAGGCGCTGGTCGAAGACCGGCTGGTCGACGAAGTGGTGCTCCGTGATTTTATGAGCCGCATTTTCCGAATACCGACCATTGATTTGAAGGGAGCGCAGATCGAAGAGAGTCTTGCGGCAAAGTTCCCTTCGCCTCTCGCCTCGCGCTATCGCTTGATGGCGGTTGCTGTGGAAGCGGGCCGGTTGATTCTGGCCGTGGCCGATCCTACAAATACGGACGCGGTCGAAAACGTAAAACGCGAAATGAAGCTGCCCGTGGATGTGCGCATCGCCACTTCAACCGAAATCGCCGAGCAGATTGCCCGCCATTATGGGCCGAAACTGATCGGAGCCCTGCCTTCGGGCGAGACGCTTGAATACACGATCACGCACAGCGACGTAGAGATTGGCAAGGCTCCGCACAATCACATTATTTTGACCGATCCTACCGTCAGCAACACTCACGCGGTCATACTCATGCGCGACGGCGGGTACAGCATAGTCGATCTGGGAAGCCGCAACGGCACCTTTGTCAACGGCGAACAATTGAGCACACATGCGCGCACGCTCAGACACGGCGACGCCGTACAACTGGGCAAGACGGTCCTGACCTTCCGCAACCCTGTCGAGACGACGGAGAACCAGACGGCGATACTCTCAAAGGAAGCTCTCGAAGAGGTGCGCCATCGCGCAGGTCTGGCAGGTCAGCCGCAATTGCCAGTTAGCGGAGGCACGCCGCCTGCGCCACCCGCTAGCCCACCCGTTGATATTTCGCCCGCTCCCGTCGCTCCGCCTCCGGCGGCTTCTCCTCTTGCGGCAATCCCTTTGCAGGCCGACCCGGAGATTGTTGCCGAAGGCGATACGGAAAAGAAGAAGAAGAAGAAGAAGAAGGATGATCGGCTCAAAGCCGCCTACATCAGTGGGCTCAGCCGAATAGTCGCTCAGGTGCTTGGCGTAGTCCTTGCCGTATTGCTGGCCCTATATGTAAACAGTTCCATGCGTTCGGGCCAGGATTCGGGCAAGCAAATGATCTCGACAAACTCGAAAGGCAAGGCCAAGATAAAAATAGATCAGGCGAGCGCGAGCGCGGCCTTTGAAGGCGGCACATACGAGCCTTCCGGCGTCGTGATGGTTCCGGGAACCGACGGCGTGCTTTTTATCTCTGACGGGACGTGGGATAAGGTCTACTGGGTGCAGCTCAACGAGACGGGCAATCAGGTAGGCGCAATAGTTCCAATTCCTCTGGGCGTGGAGGTGGCCGACCCCGAGGCGATAACCTCGACTCCAAGCGGAACCTACTTTTACATAGTTGGTTCTCAATCCGATCCTCAGTTCGGGCATAAGAACTCAATTGTGCAATTCGCTTTTGATCCCGCAAGCCAGACCATCCGAGGGCAGGCGGAGGTCATACCGAACCTCCGCGATTTCCTGCTTGCCAATGTGCCGGAATTGAAAGATATAGGCGATAAGCCGGGCGCTAAAGACGGCCTCAATATCGAGGGGATTGCCTACGACCCCACACACGAGCAACTGCTGCTCGGGTTGCGCTCGCCGCTTATAGAAGGCGATGCGCTGATCATTCCGCTCAAGATCAAAGACCCGCGCGCGCCCTTCTCTGCCCAGAATATTACAGTTCCAGAGCCGCACTTGATAAAGCTATCGCTTGCCGGAGCGGGCATCCGGGACATACAGTACGACAGCCACCTGAAATCATTTTTGCTGATATCGGGCGGGACAGAGAGCCAGACAAAGGCAAGTTCGGGCAGGCCCGATTTCAGGCTCTGGGAATGGAACGGCAGCGCGGATCAGTCGAATGCCGACTCGGTTCCTTCCGAGGTGGCAACTCTCGATGCCAGGATGAAGCCCGAAGGTTTGACAAGGGTTCGAATAGGCTCGCGGGAATACATCTTCATAGTGGGTGATGCCAATATCCATACCTTCCTCGATTACGCGGAGTGACAGAGAGCGCCGCAAACAAGTCTTCTGCCTGTAAGTGTCAGCGGAAAAATAGTGTTGCAAAAGCAGTGCCTATGTACTAATATCGGCCCGTCCCCCTCTGATAACTGAATGCTTTCTGTCGGATTTTCTCAGGATGTACCGATGTTTTGATTGTGCCCTACAGCAGTTGGTGTGACTCAGAAGCTCGCCGCCACTCGTGGGAAGTTTTCGGGCGTCGGTCGTTGAGATGAAAATCTAAGGAAACGCCGATGATTGATTCTATTGAACCTTCTTTGATCTACAGGCCAAACAAGCCGGCCAAGATATTGATAATAGACGACGAGCCAAACGTACTCTCGGTCCTTCACACGCTCTTATCGGAAAACTACGAATGCAAGACTGCCACAAGCGCCGTTGAAGCAATCGAGTATCTGAAAGAAGAGACCTACGACCTGGTGCTCTCCGATATAATGATGCCGGGGATGAGCGGGCTGGAACTGCTCGAACACATCATGCAATGCAGCCGCGAAACGGTCGTGGTGCTGATTTCGGGGAATCTCAACATCCAGAGCGCCATAGAAGCGATGCGGCGCGGCGCATTCGATTATGTGACCAAGCCGTTCAATTTATCGGATGTAGAGACAGCCGTCCAGCGCGCCCTCCGTCATCAGGCTGTGCTAAAAGCCAATCAACAATACGAGCAACATCTTGAAGACCTTGTCAGTCTTCGCACTCAGGAATTGAGCGTGGCCAATGTCAATTTGAATACCACGCTTGAGAAGCTCTACCTCAATTATCGCGCAACCATGCGTTCGCTGGCCGCCGCGCTTGAAGCTCGCGATGTCGAGACGAAGGGACATTCCGAGCGCGTGGTGGCTTACTGCATGCGCCTGGGCAAAGAGATAGGGCTCAAGAACCGGGATTTGATTACGCTTGAGCACGGAGCACTCCTGCACGACATAGGCAAGATCGGGGTGCCGGATGCGATCCTGCTAAAACGCGGGGCGCTCACCGAAGACGAATGGACATATATGCGCCGCCACGTTGAATACGGCGCTCAGATTTTGCGCGGTATAGATTTTCTTGAAGGCGCTACGCAAATCGTAGCCCAGCACCACGAACGCTACGACGGCAGCGGCTATCCAAGCCGCCTCGACGGCGATTTGATCTGCCTGGGCGCTCGCATATTTTCCGTAGCCGACGCGGTAGACGCGATCACATCCGACCGCCCTTATCGCAAGGGCCGTCCGTTTGATACGGCCGCCGAGGAGCTTCTCAATTGCTCCGGTAAACATTTCGACCCCGATGTAGTCCGCGCCTTTACCGCCGTGCCCCTCGATCAATGGCGCGAGATACGCGAGATGGCAAACGAGCCGGGTCTTGTCATGCAAGACCGCGCGACCGGCCGCAATATTCGCTATTCCAGCCTCACAATGGAAGGCTCTCGCTTAACAGGCGACTGGACACGATGAGGAGAAGGGATGGGGGATGAGGGATGAGGGATGAAAAGGATTGTGGGGAAACATTTCGGTAATTGGTCAAGCCAGTTTATCGGAACGTAACCCTAGAGTCCTTTTCATCCCTCATCCCTCATCCCTCATCCCTTTCTAAAGATGGGAATCTCTGCCTTAAAAGAAAATCTGTTTGTCGGACGTGATGACCGGACAAAACACTGGGCACTGATAGACCGGATCAACAACTGTATTGCCACATCCGTTGATTTGAAAGATGTGCTTTCAGTTGCGGCGGAAGAGGTCGGGCGCAATCTCGACGCGACTCGCGCGGTCATTATCGGCCTCGGTGAATACAGGTTGAGGTTTGCAGCAGCTTATAACTCTTCAAATACGGCGACGGCGAGCGGGGCCACATTCGCGGCGGTTGAGGAAGAGATTACCTCGGGCATAAGCGATCAAACTCGCCTGATCGAAATCGATGCCGAATCGGATCCGAAGGTGGTCGCTTTTCTATCGGGCCTGACGAAATCTTCAACATCCGGTCAGCAGATAAAGTCCATCCTGATCGCTCCCATATCAATCGAATCGAAGGCGGTCGCGACCCTGATAATCTACAGGGCCAGGGGCAAACGATTCTCTGAGCAAGAGAAACATTGTTTGCAGGCAATAGCCTCGGCCCTGAGCCTGGCAATTCATCAGGCCCGCTTGAAAGAGATGACCAGAATCGCCGTCGAGCGCGAGGCGATGATCAACAGGTTGTTGACCGCTATAAGGATGGCAACCGGCGTCGATGATGTGCTCAAAGTAGCAGTCGAGGCCGCGGGGACCGCGCTTGGCGTAGCGCGTACGGTCATCTATGCGCGCTCCGAGCTTGGAGAAAACAGATTTAGCGAGCAGAACGAATTTCCCTCTATGACGGCGCGAGCCGAGTACCGCGCAAGCGTTCTCGTGCCGAGTCTGCTGGGCGCGAGCCTCATCATCGAACCGGGTCTTAACAGAGAGCAGTTTCTTGCGGGCGAGATGATAATCCTGTCCGATACGGAGGAGAAGCATCAGGAAGCGCGCGCCCTGAACATAGGCATAGGCGTGCGCGCGCTGGCGCTCGCCCCTGTTGCCTATAACGGCGAAACGGTCGCCGCCCTGGCCCTTGAGCAGTGCAACGAGCCGAGGAGCTTTTCCGAAGAAGAGATTGCGCTTGTCAGACTCGTGGCCGAACAGACAGCCGTCGCGCTCTATCAGGCTGAACTCTACCGCAAGGCCAGAGAGTCGGCCGAGCAGGCAACTCAGGTCAATCTGATAGTATCGGCCATCCGTCGCTCGCTCGATCTCCAGGAGGCGCTCAAGGTAGCCGTGCAGGAGCTCGGTCGCGCACTCGGGGCAAACCGCACAAATTTTCGCAAGCTGACCGGCGACGAGATGGTAGTTGTCGCCGAGTATGTGGACGATCCCGCTCTCTCGATGCAAAACGTTCCGGCAAAGGCCGGAGATTACCTGATGCGCCAGTTGGACGATTCGCGCCGCACACTCATCATAGACGACGTGCCTGCCTTTATCGCCCGGTATCCCGAGCAGGCGGCGACCGTTCGCGCCTGGCAGGTCGAGACTATAAGTCTTTCCGAAATCATCTGCCCGATATTCGTCAACGATCAATTCTGGGGCGCGCTCTCGATTGTCCAGACCGACTGTTTCCGCAAATGGAATGTCTGCGAGATCGCTATGGTCGAATTGATTACCGCCCAGATAGAAGTGGCCGTCTCTCACGGCCATCTCTTTGAAGAGACCAGACAGGCGGCCCAGCGCGAAGCACTCATCAGCCACATCATTCACGGCATCAACCAGTCGAACCGCCTGAGCGAGATTTTCCCGCTCGTGGCCGGCAAGCTTGCCGAATATCTCTCGGTCGACAAGGTGCTTATCGGCAGACTCGATCAGAAGGCGGGGACATGGGCGGTCGAGTGCCAGTACAGCCGTGGAGAGACATCCAGACCCGTGGGGACTATTTCGGTAGATGGGTATCCCGATCTCGGGAAGATGCTTGAGACCGACTCTCTCATCTGCGCCGATGTTGAAGCCGACCCGCGCTTTGCTCCATACATCGACCGTCTGTTCGGCCCGCTCAATATGCGCGCGCTCGTGGCGGTAGGAGTCTTCTATAGGGGCGCTCCGCGCCTCACGATCACGGCCGCCATGGAGAACGGACCACGCGAATGGACCGATGATGAAGTAGAGATCATGCGCGCGGCGGCAAATCAGGTCTTTATCGCGCTTGAGCGCGCCGAATTGTTCGAGCAGGTCTCTCACGGCAAGCACGAATGGGAAGCCACCTTTGACGCGCTCACAGACGGCATATTCATATTCGATCAACAGGGCCTGCTCAAGCGGGTCAATAAGATGGCGGCAAACCTTGAGGGAACAAGCATACAGGAATTACTCGGTCGCAGATGCTGTACTCTGATGCAGGGAATACAGGGCGAAGAATGCATGGTCTCGAAGGTATTAAAAACGGGGAAAGCGATAACCTTCGAGCTTGTGCCCGAGCACATGGCGCGGCCCGTTCTGGTCACTATTTCTCCCGTGATAAGCCAGGTGGAAAAAGACTCGCTCGGCGCGGTCTGCATAGTGCGTGATTTATCGGAGTTGCGCGCCGCCGAAGCCGTGGCTCGCGAGCAGCGCGGATTTCTTGCGAAGCTCATAGAGCATGCAAACGACGCCATTTTTGCGGTCGTGCCCGAAGGTCGTCTTGTCTGGTTTAACGAACAACTGACTACGCTTTCCGGCTACTCTCGTGAAGAGTTGACAAACGCTCATTGCTGGCTGTTCATACCGCCTGAGGATAAAAATATAACCCTTGAACGATTCGCGCGCGTGCTCGCCGGACAGGCGCAGACATTCGAAATGCGAGGGCTGACCAGAGAGGGCGAAGCACGACTGCTGTTAGTCACCTACACGCCCATCTACGATGAAGGGCGGGTGTCGAGCGTGCTCGGGATAGCGCGCGATATAACCGAAGATCGCCTTGCGAGCGAGCGAGCGGCGCAGGCCGAAAAGCTCAGGGCGCTTGGCCAGCTGGCATCAGGCGTCGCGCACAACTTTAACAACATACTGGCCGCCGTGCTCGGCCACGCCCAGTTGATGAAGCGTGACTGCAAGGATGAACGTGCCATCCAGCGGTTAGAGATTATCGAAAGCGCCGCGCTCGACGGCGCGCAGACCGTCAAACGCATACAGGGCTTTGGCCTGCAACAGGATCAGACCGTTTATGGCTCGATTGATGTCAACCAGCTTATCCAGGACTCGACCACGCTAACCTGCGCTCGATGGAGAGACGATGCGCAGGCTCGCGGCATCAACTACGAAGTCGATCTCGATCTGAAGCAGGTCCCCCCGGCTCTGGGGTCGGCATCGGAGTTGCGCGAGGTATTCGTCAACCTGATTCTGAACGCGCTCGACGCGATGCCTATGGGCGGGCGGCTGCGTATCGTTACTGAGGCGAAAGACTCGCTGGTGAAGGTGAGCTTTATAGACAGCGGGGTGGGAATGAACCGGGAAGTTCGCCGCCACATCTTTGAGCCGTTCTTCACCACGAAGGGCGCAAAGGGGATGGGGCTGGGACTTGCCGTGAGCTACAGCATCATCGAGCGCCACAGCGGACGATTCGAAGTCAGAAGCGTTCTGGGTCGTGGTTCGACTTTCGCAATCTCGCTTCCGACAGGGTCTGCCGCGTTGAAAAAGATGGCGCAGGCCCGCACCTCAAGCCTGGAAGCGGCCAGCATCCTGGTCATTGACGATGACGAGCGAGTGCGAGAAGCGATGGCAGGCATGCTCAATTCAACCGGCCATTACACGGAAGAGGCGGCAAGCGGCAGTGAAGCTCTGGCCAAGCTTGAAACCGGGAAATTCGATCTGGTATTCACCGACCTCGCAATGCCTGAGATGGACGGATGGGCCGTAGCGCGCGAGATTCGCCGCCGTTGGCCCGACACAAAAATAGTCCTGATAACCGGATACGCCCTGCCGCCTGAAACCGTGAAACATCGTCACGAGCTTGTAAACGAAGTCCTCTTCAAGCCTATTCATCTGGACGACATCAAAGCCACGCTCAGCCAGGTGCTCTCCTGCTGAGGGAGGGGTTTGCGGCTGATGCGTGATGCGTGATGCGTGATTTATGAAATCAGCTATCCATGTCAAAAGGTGATGGCCTGAAAGTCACGCATCACTCTTCACGCATCAGAATACGAAAGTATTGTCTTCGATCAGGTGTGAGATATAATCATTGCAAAGGTTGCTCCCGGGTTGAAGAAGTGGTTATCGAGTTGTCCCTCGAATAAAAAGGTACGGGTATGAATATCTTGATCGCCGAAGATGATGCGGTTTCGCGCCTGTTGCTGACCAGAACATTGCAGAAATGGGGGCATAACGTAACCTCTTGCGGCAACGGCGAAGAGGCCTGGGAAACATATCAATCGGGTGACTACCGCATAATAATATCAGACTGGATGATGCCGGGACTTGACGGCCCCGAGCTTTGCGGCAGGATAAGGTCTTCGCCGCGCAGCGAGTATTGTTATTTTATTCTGCTCACGTCCAGAATTGATAAGAAAGATTATCTGGGAGGCATGGAAGCCGGAGCCGACGATTACCTGACAAAGCCGTTTGACCCGGACGAGGTGAGAGCGAGGCTCAGGGTCGCCGAGCGGATTCTGGCCTTGCAGGCCGATGTTCAGGTGCTGCGCGGGATTCTGCCCGTTTGCGCCTGGTGCAAGAGCATTCGCGATGACGATAAGTTCTGGTACGGCGTGGAGGCTTATATGTCAAACCACTCGGCCGCTGAAATCAGCCACTCGATATGTCCGGCATGTCTCGATGAGCATGAACAAGAGTATGAAGACACCTGCCGAGTAAACGGGTCGTTTCTGGCCCGAAGACCACCGATTGCGACTCGTTGCCTGGCAAGCGGCTACCACTCCTTGTTAATATCCTACTTGGTGAAACCTCGCGCCGTTATCAGCGTTTGGAAATAATAAGCATAAAGGCACAGGGGCGGGCTGCGGTTGAGCAGGATATGTGGTTTGCCCAATTTACACAATGAGGGGAAAGTCTTATGAAACGATCTCAGTTTTTTTCAACTGGCATGATGATCGCAGCAATTATCGTGCTGTCAGTGAACACAATCGCCAGTGCGCAAGCCGGTGGCGACGTGCGCCGAAGAACGATAGCGATCACCTACTTCCGAGACCCGGTAAAGGTGCAACTGGGCGGAACCAGACTCAGACCCGAAGCCAAGGGTGAAGCTACGGTAGAGCGATGGCGCAAGCGAAACACAAGCGAGATAGACATCACCGTTGAGAAATTGATACCGGCTTATAATTTCGGCGCGGATTACAACACATACGTGCTGTGGGCGATAACGCCAGCCGGGCAGGTGGATAATCTTGGCGAGTTTCGCCTGTCGGGCGGGTCGGCCCGGCTCAAGACCGCCACTTCTTATCAGACCTTTGCAATGATAGTGACTGCCGAGCCGCATTATCTGGTCAGACTGCCTTCGCAAATGGTCATACTCGAAAACCTGACCCCGGCCACAAACAAAGTGGAGGTGCAGGCAAGCGAGATATTTTTCACCGGCGATTCGGGCAAATACTACACCGATACGTCCGTGCCCACGCTTGCCGAGCGCGATTACAACAAGACGCCTATGGAGCTTTTACAGGCGCGCAGGGCGGTACAGATCGCCAAGCTTGCAGACGGCGAACGCTATGACCCGGCCGATTACAAAGCGGCCGTGCGTGGGCTTGAAGATGCCGAAACGGCTTTCCGAGGCGGGGCCAGCGTCCACGAAGTGGGGCGAATATCGCGCGAATCAATCTCGCTTTCGGTAAAGACGCGCGACATCGCCGAAGAGCGCGCCGAAGCGGCAGCGCGCCGGGCCGAGATCGCCAGACGTGACGAAGAGGTTCGCCGCGCCACGGAAAACGCTACCGATCTTCAATCCGAACTGAACGAGGCACAGACCCGATTGCGCGCCTCAGAATTGTCGCGCGCAAACTCCGAAGAGCAACTGAGCCGCGCGCTGAGGGATGCGGCGGATGCGCGGGCAGAAATCCGCCAGCTTCAGAACGAAAACGATCAGTTGCGCGAACAGGTTGAACGGCAAAACCGGGACCTTGCCGAAGCGCGGGCGCAGGTGGTGAGCCTTCAGAATCAGAGTTCATCGGCCACGGCCAGGTTGAGTGAAGTCAGTTCTCGCGTGGAGGCTATGGAGCGGGAAGAGGCCGAACGCAGAGAGGCAGCAACGCGCCGCCGAGAATTTGAAGACCTGCGGGCTACGCTTTCGCGCATAATGACGGTGAAGCCTGCGGCGAACGGTTTTGTAATAGTGCTGCCCGACAATTATTTTGTAGCGAACCAGACATCGCTCGCCCTGCGTGTAAAATCCAAGATGGAATCGCTTGGCCAGGCGATTGGCGCGCATCCCAACATCAAGTTTGCCATCCAGGGCCACTCCGACCCGCGAGTCGAGGCTGAAAATTTCGCCCTGGGACGCGCGCAGGCCGTGGCCGATTACATAGCTGCATACGGCGTGCCTTCATCGAGTATGCGAGTAGAATCGCTCGGGTCGTCTGCGCCCCTCACGACAAAGAAGACCAGGGCCGGGCGCGCGCTAAACCGGCGCGTGGAAATTATCTTTGTCGGATCAAGCGACATGGCGGGAAATTGAGCAATGATGGGCAGCGGTTTCAAAACGGTCAAGCTGTGCGCGATGGCGCTGATCGCAGGTCTCGCGTTCGCGTTATCACCTGCTCTCGGTGAGGCGGCCTTCTGTTTGGGCGTGCCCAAACAGAACGCGCCCAAACAGAACGCGCCCAAACAGGAGGCCGCCTCGCAATTTCTTTCAAAGGGATTGGAGGCTTACAAAGACAAAGATTTCAAATCGGCCCGGAAAGCGTTCGAGCAGGCATTGAAGATCGAGCAGGATTTGCCGCAGGCCCATCTGATGCTTGCAAGCATTTACTGGCACGAGGAAAAATTGGAAAAGGCTCTGGAGCATGTTAAGAAGACCATAAAGATTCAGGCGGATTATCCGGAGGCGCATTATCTGCTTGCGCAACTTTTTGCCGAAACCGGAGACGTCGCCGAAGCAAACAAGGAGGTGGAGATAGCTATCGGGCAGTATCCAAACTATGCGCCTTCCTACAAATTGAAAGGCGATCTCAGTCTCTTATACAAACCCGAAGAGAGCGGCGATAAAAGAAAAGAGCAGTATGCGCGTGCATTGGAATCTTATGAAAAGGCGCTTCAATTGTTCCCGGACGACGGGGGAGTCGCCGAGTTGCGAAAACAGGTCGAGGCGTTCAGGAGTTTCGTCGCCTTTTCGGCTGAGAAAAAAGACGCGACCTATAAGACGCCGATCCCGGTCAATAGGCCCTTCCCCTCATATACGGACAGGGCGCGTAATGCACATATAAGCGGCATCGTCCGATTGGCCGTATCTATAAATGAAAACGGCGAGGTGATCGATGTGCTAATGCTGTCAGGTCCGGGCTACGGGTTAAACGAAGAAGCCGTCAAAGCCGCAAAGAAGCTGAAGTTCACTCCGGGGACGAAAGATGGCGTGGCGATTCCTTGCTGGCAGAATATAGAAGTCGAGTTCAACCTTCGTCAGGACGTTAAAGTGCTTTAAAAACTCAACTGAAAGTTATAAGCTTCGAAGGAGAGAGGAAGGGATTATGTACTGCCCCAACTGCGGATCATCAAACACCGACACGACCAAGTTCTGCCGCACGTGCGGGGCGAACCTGAGCCTCGTGCCGCAAGCATTGTCCGGGCAGTTGCCCGAAGCCGACAACCCCGACTCAAAAAAAGATTTCGAGCAGGGCAGTCCTTCCAGACTCTCCAACGGGATCAGCAAGTCGTTTGTCGGCCTGGCCTTTTTGATAGTCGCAATCGCGCTGTGGATTTCAAAAGAATGGTGGGGCGTGTGGATGCTCATCCCGGCGTTTTCTCTGCTCGGCAAAGGCGTGGCAGAGGTCGTAGCCTCCAGATACGGGCAGCCGTCTTTGCCCACGACGCCGCACAGGAGTATGCCCGTCGAGCCGCGCGCACCCGAGTCTCCCCGACGCACAACAGGCGAACTCACGCCGCCGCCTTCGGTCACCGAACACACTACCCGGCAATTGAACAGGTCCACCGATCCACAAGATCGAGGCTAAAGCGGGCTGAAAGCGCGCCTAACCCTTTCACCGATGAAGCCATTCATTGACACCCCTTCCAACGGGCCTCTATAATTTTTTTTGCTCGTGCATCGTAAAAAATATCAATTACATCAGACCTGAGTAGCCGGAGGTTCCCTTAAAACTTATGAAACGTGCATCAGTATTTGCAATTCCGCTTGCATCAATCGTTCTGTTGGTTGGAGCGGTTGGGGTTGCGCAAAAACAGACCGATAAAACCAGGCAGCAAAAACCACAGGCCGAACAGGAAAAGGTTACGCAAATCGGCATATTAAAAGTGCGTTTGCCTGTAACGGTCAAGGTCAAAGACGGCTTTGTTAAAGGGCTGACCCGGGCGAATTTCGAGGTTTATGAAGACGGTAAAAAGCAGAAGATCGAAGAGTTTCTCTCGCCGGCCAAACTGCCGCTTCGCGTGGGCGTGCTGATGGACACAAGCAATAGCGTAAAGCTTAAACTGCCGCTTGAAAAAGACGCTGCCGAAGACTTCATCTCGACCATCATTTCTATTGTTCGTAAAGATAAGGCATTGCTTGCCAATTTTGATTCCGAGGTATCGTTGCAGCAGGATTTTACCGATAACCAGGAGTTGCTCATTCGCGCGGTCAGAAAACTGAAGGCGGGTGGCTACACCAAACTCTACGACGGCATCTATCGCGTGATCGAAGAGAAGATGTCTAACATTGATGATTCGGATGCCCGGCGCGTTATTGTCGTGCTCTCCGACGGCGAGGACACGGCCAGCGAGCATTCGCTGCAAGAGGCTATAGCCCTTGCGCAACAGTATGATGTGACTATATTCGGCATCAGCACAAAGAATTTTACGGGCATAGATGCGGGAACGACCGATTCGTCCGATGATAAAAAGCTTCGAGAGCTTTGCGAAGCCACGGGAGGGCAGACGTTTTTGCCTTCTCAGAAACTGGAACTCTTCCGGGCCTTCTCGCAGGTGGCGCGCGACCTCAGACAGGAATACGTCATTTTTTATGAGCCCCTGAATCAGGACAAGACCGGCAAGAAACGCGAGATAAAAGTAAAACTTGTCTCGGCTGACGGGCGTCTACATTATAAGCAGGGATACGCCTATTGATTGCCTGAATTTCAGTAACAGGATCGGATCAATATATGAGAAACGCTATAGCGACATTGGCGATAGTAGCATTGCTGGCCTCGACCGGGGCGGCGCAAAAACCGAGACCCGCGCAGAAATCAGACCGCAGAGGGGATGCGAAGACTCAACAGAAGCAAAACCCCGGCAAAGATCAGTCCGACAAAGACGATGACATAGCCGGAAACGAAGAGCCGTTGAAACTCGGCACGGAACTCGTCAACCTGCTATTTACCGTGGTGGACCGCAATAACCACATAGTCAGCGACATCCGCCCGGAAGAGGTGTCGGTGCTTGAAGACGGCAAACCTCAAGAGGTATTCACCTTTAAACGCGAATCGACGCTTCCTATCAATATAGCCATTCTCCTGGACCTTTCCGGCAGTCAGGAATATACCTTTCCGCAGGAGCGGGCTGCCGCCAACGAATTTTTGCGCTCGATCATAAGACCCGGCAAAGACTCTGCGGCGATACTCACATTTCAGGATGACGTAGAGCTTGTGCAGGGGCTTACCTCGCGCACAGACACGCTCAAACGGGCATTCGACGATGTCGAATATGCGCGCCGCTTTGGCCCCTCGTCCACGCGCAAGCAGGCCACGGCGCTCTATGATGCCGTCTATATCACAGCCGATGAAATCCTCGCCCACGACATTTCCCGGGCAAGCGGTACGGATGATGAGATCACAAGGCGGGCCGTAATCCTGCTGACCGACGGAGTCGATAACGCAAGCAGTCGCAATCTTGAAGAGGCGATAGACCGCGCCTGGCGCGCGGGCGTTGTCGTATACTCAATCGGCATAGGCGACCGCTTCAGATTTGAAGGCGTGCGCGAAGATATTCTCAGAAGACTGAGCGCAGAAACGGGTGGAAGGGCATACTTCCCGCACGGCCCGGATGATTTGCTGGATGATTTTCGACAGATAGAGAACGAAATGCGGAGCCAATACATACTGGCTTACTCACCAACAAACACGGCGCGCGACGGTTCATTCCGCCGCATCGAGTTGCGTCTCGACGGTCGGCCAGATTTACGCATAATTCATCGCCGTGGCTACTATGCGCCGACAGAAGAAGTAAAAAAATGAAGCATATTAAGACATACTCAATCGCAATAGTGTTGATCTTCATGATGGCGCTCGAGGTGGTGTCAACCGCAAGCGCCGGACAGGAAAAGCAACAAAAACCGAAATCCCCGACCGGGCAACAAAAGACCGACAAGGAAAATCCCGCGCAGGATGACGATGCGGGACAGGACGGACAGGTTCTAAAACTCGGCGCACAACTCGTGACTGTTCCATTCAATGTCACCGATAAGAAGAATCGCTATATCAACGATCTTACAAAAGACGATCTCGAGATAATGGAAGACAACAAACCACAGCAGGTCTTCTCCTTCGAGCGCCAGACGGATCTGCCCATCACCATAGCGATGTTGATAGACATTTCCGGCAGTCAGGAATATACCCTGCCTTATGAAAAGGCTGCCGGTCAGAGGTTCTTTCGCAAAGTGCTGCGCCCAAACAAAGACATAGCCGCCGTGGTCACATTCGAGCACGAATCCGTGCTAGTTCAGAACCTGACCGGAGACGTTGAAAAACTCCATCGCGCTCTCGATGACGTAGCAATCAGCGCCCCGTCAGTGGCGATGATTGGCGGAGGGGGAACACCGCCTATAAACAACTCGGGCGCAGGCTCGACGGCAATGTATGATTCGATCTATGCGACGGCCTCTGATTTACTGAGACGCGAGGCCGGACGCCGCGTGATAATCCTCATCACCGACGGGCAGGACACTTCCAGCCAGGTGAAGATGCGCGACGCCATCGAACGCACGTGGCGAAATGAAGTGATCGTCTATTCCATAGGCATAGGGGACCGCGCATACGGGATTGATGAGGGGGATCTGAAAAAGATCGCCTCCGAGACAGGCGGGCGGGCCTTCTTTCCGCGAAATGAAGAAGACCTCGACCGGGCATTCGCGCAGATAGATGAAGATTTGCGGTCGCAGTACATACTGGCTTACCAGCCTACAAACGAGGCAACCGACGGCTCGTTCCGCACGATTCAATTAAAGGTGAAGGACCGCAAAGACCTAACGGTGCGCCATCGTAAGGGCTATTTCGCCCCTGCGGCCCCGTAGGAAACGATGATATAGGAACGACTGCGGGCGGGCAGGCGTCTCTCGGCTACCCGATTGGGCGCGTGAGTCTCTGCTTCCATCTTGCGCCCGTCCGGGTCTTGCCCGTCCCGCAGCCGTTCATCCCCGGGTTTCCTCTCCATAGGGCCGCTCGCCTTTTGGCCCTTCCCGGGAAACTCCTAGATTTGAAATCTCAACTCTCAAATAAATCTGGCGCTATCAATAAACCTGGTGCTATCGCGACCTCTCTCGGTTGTGAACGCTCTGATGTCGATACGTATTCGCCTGCTTTGACACTTTCTCCTGTCTTGCGTCCTTTCTCAAAACAGTAATTATCGCCAGCATAATCGCCAGCCCGTATGAAATCACCAGAACCGCAAACAACCCACATTGCCACACCGACTCATCTATGATTGCCGCAAACAATATCCGCTCCGGGGGTTCAAATTTTCCGCTCTGCGCGACGCGACGCCCGGCAATGACTTTGGCCACCCCCTGAGCGCCACGCCGCTTATCAGAACGGTGCGCGTGTTAGACCGAAACGACTCTCATCGTCTTTGGAATTGAGCCGCTACTTTCACCTTTCGGATTGGGTTGCGGCTCACCTCTATTGATTGCAACGCCCGTTCCAGACATACAGACCCGGTAAATATATGTATTTCCAGTAGCTTATGAAAAAGCGGTGCATGGCTCCGCAATAAAGAGGTTGCTTATGTCGAAGTAATATTGCGGCATTGCTCTGGTCCCTGCCCCTATTGATGACAGGCGAAACGACCCTGCCCGCCTGTACGAAAAAGAGCCGAAGGACGAATTCAAACCTGTTCGATTTTAGATATTTTTTTTGATGGCTCTCGTGTAAATGGTTGAAAGTAGTAGAATAAGTTTTTGGTATCAGGGATGGCATCTGCTTTGCAGTTCAGGTGAAAGGAGAGAGTGAAATGACCCTTCTGTCATTTTTAGTTTTACTGTTTGTAGCGGGGATTTGCGGGGCAATCGGGCAGGCGATTGCAGGATTCAGCCGGGGAGGCTGTCTCGTATCAATAGCTCTGGGTTTTATAGGCGCGCTCTTTGGCGTATGGCTCGCCGGCAAGCTGGGATTGCCCGAAATCTTTGCGGTCAACATAGGAGGCCAGAGGTTTCCAATCATCTGGTCAATTATCGGCTCGGCCATTTTCGTGGCCATAATCAGCCTGTTTACAAGAAGCAGGTATTCTTGACGGGTAAAGGTGAAGATATGATCGAAGACGAAAAGCTGGCGGTGGACGAGGCCCGCAAAATTTCTCAGCACGAAGCCGTTAAGGGCGCAGTCCGTAACGAAGTGCACCAGGAGATAGTGCGCAGCGCAGACCGTCTGGACCCTGTCGAGCAAGAGCAGGCAGATGCTGTTGCTGAACGATTCAAACATAAGGCCGTAAAAGAGGTGGTCGAAACCGAAACCGAAATCGAGCGAGCCAGGGGGGTGGCCCGCGTTTCGCAGTATATTGATTATCTCTTTTATCTGATCTATGGAATCATAGGTCTCGATATCGTGCTTGACCTTATAGGAGCCCGAGATTCAAACGCCTTCAAGCAATTTGTGGATATGCTTGCCTCGCCTCTGATCGCGCCTTTCCGAGGTCTTGTGCACGACCCGTCGAGCGGGCCTATGCAGTTAAGGCTCTCCTACATCGTAGCATTGATCGTTTACCTGCTGCTTCATCTGGCAGTCAACGGGTTACTCAGGTTGCTTGCGCACAGGAAAACCGTGGTGTGAATTCTTCGCAAATTGACATGCCGAGATCGTAGGAAACAACCGGTTGCTTTATAAAGGAGCTTTGCGTGTCCTGCGTCTTTGCGAGAAATAGACTTATGCAAAGGCGCAAAGCACGTAAAGCTCTTTTCCGGGGAAATAATCGGCTCTGACTCTTGATCTCAATGTTTCGATAAACCGAAACCGGTTAGTTTTGCCGACCGATCAACTCATGATAATATCGCCACATGAAACGATCACTTCTACTCTGTCTCTGCTTGATCACAGGTGCGTTCTCGGCAGGCCAGAATCAGAATGCCGACGCCGGTACACTTGGGACCGGGGCGCAGGGCGGATCGCACATAATATTCGGCGATCTGACGATTGATGAAAGCCAGGCCGACAACACCGCGCCGCAAACTTATTACATTATCCTCTACACAGAAGACGGCCGGTTCATAACTCGTCAGGCTATCACCAACCACGGGCGTTACAGGTTTATAAACCTCGGAGCAGGTCAGTACGATATAGCTGTCGAAGCCGATAATCGCGAAATCGGGCGTATGAGCCTGGTAGTGTCTCCGCGTGATCTGGCCGACACCCGCCGCGATATAGCTCTTGAATGGCACGCAAATCGCGCTCCCGCCGGAGTTGAATATTACAAGCGAACACCGGCAAACCAGACCCTGTACACTAAGGCTCAGGATGCCAGCCGCGCGAAAGATGATGCGCAGGCAATCTCTCTGTTCAAGCAGATAGTGGCCGCCGATGCAAAGGATTACGAGGCATGGTCAGAACTCGGTACGGCCTATTTTAAGCAGAAGAAATATTCGGATTCGGAAAAGGCTTATCAGAGCGCCCTCGAGCAGAAGCCCGATTTTCTTCTGGCCATGCTCAACATCGGGAAGGTGCGGATGTCACAGAAGCAATACGAAGGCGCTATCGAGATTCTGGACCGGGCGGTAAAACAGGAACCAAAATCGGTGGAGGCCAATTACCTGCTTGGCGAATCCTACCTCCAGATCAAGAAGGGATCGAAAGCAGTGGGCTATCTCAACGAGGCAATAAGGCTCGACCCGCTAGGCATGGCCGAAGTCCATTTGCGACTGGCAGCGCTTTATAACGCTGCCGGATTGAAAGACCGCGCCGCTGCCGAATATGAGCAGTTTTTATCAAAGAAACCTGATTACGCCGAGAAAGAAAAACTTCAGAAATACATCAAGGAGAACAAGAAACCTTAGCCCTTTGCCCTCAGATGATACTCCGTTATCATCTGCGAGCGCTTTCATCTGCCCTGATCTTTGCCGGATATTTGACCCGGCCCGAACACACATTATTATTTATGAATCGAGGGTTTCATCATGGCGAAATGCGTTTTCACGAAAATGGCAGCCCTGCTATCGCTGGTTCTTTTTATATCTCCGTTCCTCTTCGGGCAGCTACGTCCGGGGTCGGTCTCCAACCCGAACATCCAAACCGGGCGCAGACCGAGTTTTTATGACAAGAAGATGACCGAGGCCCAGAAGCAACTCCTGACCCCTCTGCCCGAAGATAAAGCCGCCTTCGCGGAATTCCTTCGCCAGGATAATACCGGCATAATTCGGCTGCTGCCAAAAGGCAAGTATGAATTTTCCAGAACCGTCGCGGTCAACAGAGACCCGGATACCATCTTGCCGTTATTAGGAGGCGGGGCATTTTATTCCTTTTCCGAAAAGACACAGAAATTTGGCCCGTGGTCTGAAATAGCGTTAGATAACGGCGTATTTGTGACCGGGTTTATAAGTAGGGGGTTTGGCATTCTCACAAATATCGGCGACGTGCCGCTTGACTCCGTAACGCCGACAAGCCCCGGCGTTGAATTCCTATCCGATTTCAATCCTCCCGCCCTGTTCGCTGATTCACTTGCACAGAAGAAAAAGAATAGCGAAGGCTTCAAAACGGGCAATTTCGCCTACAGAAACGCGCAACCTGCGCGCCTCAATTCGACCTACGTTTTAAGGTCTGTCGTCTATAAGCGAGAGTTTTTTATAAATCCCCTTTCGGGCCTTATCTATATCCGCCCCGATACGCTCGCCTGGCTCCAGTTTGAAGGATCGAATATCCTTGTGGCCTTTCGAGTCGTAAGACAATACGAAGACGGCAGCATGGTGCTTGTCTGGAAGCGGCTGAAGAAATACAGCATTCCAAAACTCAAAGGGGAGCCAAACAAATTAAAGATCAGTGAGGTCAAGAAACTGATAGATACCGAGCTTCCCACAGGCTCAACCGTCGAACAGGTCATCAGATTTCTGGATTCGCAGGGCATCTCGCATTCGGATTATTTTGAGCGCGAAGTGCGCGAGGAAGAAAGCCCGGAGCCGGTCACGCAAAGACTGGTCTACGCGACGATCCCGTCTATCGAGCGAAACCGCTTCTCTACTTATGATCTACATATTCTCTTCCTCTTTGATGAGGAGGAGAAGATGCTCGAATACAAACTGGAAAAGGTCAGAAAATGAGATCAGTTATGATAAGGAATATAAAGATCATTTCAGGATTTGAAGCCCTCATGATAGTTCTTTTGCTGGCTACTATCAGCGGCGCAGCAGAGGGACTGCACAAAAAGCTCCGATTCGCGCGCGGCAGCAATTCGGCAACCGTGGAAGGCGCGGTAGTGCGCGGAGACCGCGATGAGTACGTGCTTGGCGCGCGGGCCGGGCAGAAAATGACCGTCAGTATAACTTCGCTTGAAGACAACGCGGTGTTTCAGATATACAAACCAGGCAACAAAGAGACGCTCGAAGGGGCGGGCGAGGAAGAAGACGCTACCCGCTGGAGCGGCAAGTTGCCCGCGACGGGCGACTACCTGATCGTAGTCGGGGGAACGCGAGGCAACGCCGGATATAAGCTCAAGGTGAAGATTGAGTAAAGCGAGGATTGAGTGAAGCCGGTTCCCTGCTCGCCGTGCGCAATATAATCCTGACTTTCAGGTCCGCGTTTTTTACAGGGACCATAGGAGCAAAGCCATGAAGAAAGATATAAGCCGCGTGATGATGACTGCTATTGTCGGCCTGACGATGCTTTTAACAACAGGCGCGCCGAGGGCTCAAGGGCAACAGGCGACAGATGATTCCTTACTATCAACCGTCGCCACAAAGCCGGTCAATATCTGGAGCGATGGGACCCGGCTTTCAGGCGACCTGTTTTATCCAAAGGATATGAAGCCCGGTTCGAAATTGCCGGCCATCATATTATGTCACGGATGGGGCGGCGTGCGGTCGCACCTGAACGCGGCCTATGCGCGGCAATTCGCTTCGCACGGCTATGTGGTCCTGACCTTCGATTATCGCGGATGGGGCGACAGCGACAGCCGCCTCGTTATCAGAGGGCCGATGCCAAAACCGGATGAAAAGGGAGAAGTTACGGTTCGCGCTCAGGCAATTCGCGAGCTTGTGGACCCGTTCGATCAGGCCGAAGATATTGTGAATGCCATCAGCTTTATCGAAGGCGAGCCCGGCGTAGACCCTCAACGAATCGGCCTCTGGGGGTCAAGCTACGGCGGAGGGCACGTCCTCTATGTTGCCGCACAAGACAGCCGGGTCAAGTGCGTCGTCAGTCAGGTAGCCTCGATGGATTCAAGCCTCATAGGCCAATCTCCGCTCTATCCCGGAGGCGCGGAAAGAGCGCATCGTGAAGCGATAGAACGCGCTCGCGGAGAAGGCGATTTGAATCCCGTGCCGCAGGGCGTGGATAAGTTTCCCAACCTTCGCGGAACGCCCTATGTCTCACGCATGTTGAGCTATCGTCCGGTCGAGTTTGCTTCCAAACTGACGGCCCCCATCCTGATCATGGATGCCGAGAAAGAAGAATTGCTCGATATAAATCTCAACGGCAAACTTGTCTATGAACGGGTCAAAGATCGCGTCCCGGCTAAATACTATGTCTTTCCCGGCATCAAACACTACGACATCTACGGCATTAAACGTAAAGAATCAACCGATATGGCAATCGAGTGGTACGACAAATATCTGAAAGGCGGCGACAAACAATAATTGCTAAATCACTCCACAGTGGATTAGGTCATATATTCTCAGATCCGCGTAGATCCGTCGCATCCGCGTCATCCGTGGCCTATTTTCGCTTACGCTACTTTGGAATTTCATTTATACCGATTTTGTGCATTGCGATTTAGATTAGAAAATTCTAAAAACCGCAAGGCTTCTCTTTTACATGCCGCTCTCCGATTTTGAAAAGCGGCATTCCCAATAGCGAACAACAAAACCGATGGGCAACGATAAGGGGGCTTCAATCGCCTGCCCGTTCGGAGTTTCAGGTAATTCCACCCGCTTCCCTGGGCGGCTGGAATGCGTTGTAATCTTTAGAGTTAATCACACCTGTCTCGTTAAATCTCTGCTCAATCGAGAAAATTTCAGCACCTCCCGGCGCAAGCGCGTCTATGGCACGGTAATTGGCTGGCAAATCTAGAAGCAATAGCCCTGCCCGGGGATGGGGAAAGCTAAAAGAGAGTGTAACAAGATTATGGATACGCTACTTAAAGACCTTCGATACAGTTTTCGGATGCTGCTAAAAAAACCCGGCTTCACCGTCATCGCGGTGCTTGCGCTTGCTATAGGCATAGGAGCCAACAGCGCTATCTTCAGCGTTATCAACACGGTGCTGCTGCGCCCTTTGCCCTACAACAACCCCGACCGACTGATAGCCGTGATGGAACAGAGCCCGCAAAGAGGCTACCCCGAGATGCCCATCTCTTATGCCAACTTCGCCGACTGGGTTGACCAAAATCATGTCTTTGAAGAACTGGCGGCATTTCGGACCGATGATTTCACGCTCACGGGTATCGGAGAGCCTGAACGTGTAAGCGGCACTCGCGTCTCCGCAAGCCTCTTTCCCATGCTTGAGACTCAGCCGCTTTCAGGCAGGGTTTTCGGCGTGGCAGAAGACAAACCCGGCGCAGAGCGCGTGGTGGTCTTGAGTTACCGCATGTGGCAGAGGCACTTCGGTTCCGACCCGAACGTGTTGGGCCAACCCATTACGCTCGATGACGAAAGCTACACGATAATCGGCATCATGCCACAATCGTTTCGGTTCCCAGCCGTCTTTACTTATGCCGGAAAGACCGTCAACCAGGCATCCGATTTCTGGGTTCCGATAGCGCCGGCCCTGAGCGAGACACCTCGCGGCTCTCACTCTTCTTTCGCCATAGGCCGTCTCAAAGCCGGGGTCACGCTGGAAGAGGCGCGAGCCGAGATGGCCGCTATCGAGAGCCGTCTGGAACAGCAATACCCGGATGAAAACACCGCTATCGAAAGCCGCCTGTTACCGCTTCACGAGCAGGCAGTAGCCTACATACGGCCAGCCCTGATGGTGCTTTTGAGCGCGGTCGGATTTGTGCTGCTGATTGCCTGTACGAATGTAGCCAATCTGTTACTTGCCCGCGCGGCAACCCGTCATAAAGAGATCGCGATACGCACGGCGCTGGGCGCGGGGAGGCTCCGATTGATTCGCCAGTTGCTGACCGAAAGCCTGCTGCTTTCCCTGACAGGCGGCGGCCTCGGATTGCTTCTGGCCATGTGGGCGGTTGACGGGCTGGCCGCAATCGGCCCGCAGGATATTCCCCGGTTAAACGAAATAGGGCTTGATAGATGGGTGCTGCTCTTCACTTTCGCCGTGTCGGTTGCCACCGGATTGATTTTCGGCCTTGTTCCTGCGCTACAGGCTTCAAAGCCAAATCTGACCGAAGTGCTAAAGGACGGAGCGAGGGGCGCGACCTCAAGCCTTCGCAACAATCGCATACGCAGCATACTCGTGACTACGGAAATCGCGCTGTCGCTTCTCCTGCTCGTAGGCGCGGGGCTGATGCTCAGGAGTTTCATCCGTCTGCAACAGGTCGATCCCGGATTCAGGACCGACAATATTCTTACCCTCAATCTCTCTCTCTCCGAATCCAGATACCCGGAAAAGCATCAGATCGCGGGCTTCTTTCAGGAAGCGATAAACAAGGTCAGGGCATTGCCCGGCGTAGAAGCTGTCGGCGCGACGAGTGAACTGCCCTTGAGCGGCGGGATGTCTACGTCGGGGTTCGATATAGAAGGGCGTCCCGCGCCACCCCCGGACGAAAAGATGATGGCGGGCAACCGAGCCATCAGCCCCGATTACTTCTCCACAATGGGGATCAGTTTTATCAAGGGGCGCGATTTCACCGATATGGATAATGAAAAAGCGGCTGGCGTAGCCATAATCAATCAATCCCTTGCGCGGCTGTTTTTCCGTGATGAAGACCCTATCGGCAAACGCGTGTCGTGGGACGCGAAGACCAATCAATGGTATTCAATCGTCGGCGTAGTTTCAGACATCAGGCATGCGAGCCTGGATGAAAAGGCCGAGCCTGAAATATATCTCCCTTATCTCCAGCGCCCAAAACCTTCGCTGACGCTCGCCATACGCACTCACACGGATTCCGAGAGCATGCTTTCTGCGGTGCGAAGCGAGATACAATCCATTGATAAAGACCAGCCTATTGATGAAGCAATGACTATGAATCAATACCTGTCGGATTCCATCTCGCAGAGGCGATTCAACACGTTGCTGCTGGGGCTGTTTGCAACCCTCGCGCTGGGGCTTGCGCTTGTGGGGATTTACGGTGTGATGTCTTACTCGGTCACTCAGCGGACCCACGAAATAGGCATACGAATGGCGCTCGGCGCAAAGACCACGGATGTGCTGAAACTTGTAGTCGGCCAGGGGTTGATGCTTGCGCTCGCGGGGATCGCAGCAGGTCTTGCCGCCTCATTTGCCCTTACACGTCTGCTTTCCGATTTGCTTTACGAAGTCAGCGCTACAGACTTCCTTACCTTTGCGAGCGTATCCGTTCTGCTCGCAATAGCGGCGCTGCTAGCAAGTTACATCCCCGCTCGCCGCGCCACCCGCGTAGACCCTATGGTCGCGCTACGCTATGAGTAGGAAGTAATGAGCGGGGAGTTTTGAGTTTTGAGTTTTGAATTTTGAGTTTTGAGTTTTGAGTTTTGAGTTTTGAGTTTTGAGTTTTCGGTAAAAGTGCCGGAGTCGGGAACCACCTATTCATATACGCATTCGGCTTCTTGCCTCTGGCTTGCTCGCTTCAGCACAATTTGCCGGATTACTTCTACATGCCTACTCAAAATTCAAAACTCAAAACTCAAAACTCAAAACTAAATAAAGGGGGTACCATGCAAACACTCTGGCAAGACCTTCGTTATGGATTGCGGATGCTTGGGGCCAGTCCCGGTTTTACCGTGGTGGCCGTTATTTCGCTCGCGCTCGGAATAGGAGCCAATTCATCCATATTCAGCGTAGTAAACGCCGCGCTTCTCAAGCCGCTGCCTTATAAGGAGCCCGCGCGGTTGATGATGATTGAAAGAACCAGCGCAGAGGTGCCCGGCCAGTCCCTTCCCTGGTCTTATCCAAAGTACGAAGCCCTGCGTGATCAAAACGAGATATTCGAGCAGGTGGCTGCCTTCAGCGATCAGAATTTCCCGCTCACAGATACCGAAGACCCGGAGCGATTACAGACAGAGATCGTCTCTGCCGACTATTTCCCTGTGCTCGGTATAAGCCCCTCCGCCGGACGCGTTTTCACACCCGAGGAAGATCAAACGCCGGGCGCGAGCGCGGTCGCCCTTATCGGATACGGGCTCTGGCAGCGAAGATTTGGCGGCAATCCCGGCGTGCTGGGCCAGAATATCAGTCTTAACAAAGTGCCGTTCACAATCGTCGGTGTTATGCCAAAAGGATTCAAGGGCCAATCCAATGAAGCCGAAGTCTGGGTTCCAATGATGATGGCTCCGGCGCTGACGTTTGCAAAGCGGCTTTCGTCTCCCTTCGCGTCGTGGCACGAAGTCATAGCGCGTCTCAAGCCGGGCGTCACACAGGCTCAGGCTCAGGCCGCGATGGGCACGGTCGAACAGAAGATTGATGAAGCCGTGCCGTGGCCTGCCGCGTGGGGACCGGCCCCTGAACCTGAGCACCTCCGCGTAGTCGCCTTCAGTGAGGCGAAGATTGATCCCGCGATCAGAAAATCTATCCTGATACTCTTTGGCGCGGTCGGATTTGTGCTGCTGATAGCGTGCCTGAATATCGCGAGCCTGTTGATGTCGAGGGGCGTATCTCGCAGAAAGGAGATCGCCATTCGCCTCGCTCTCGGCGCAAGTCGCGCGCGCCTGATCCGCCAGTTGTTGACCGAAAGCATGGTGCTCGCCCTTGCAGGCGGCCTCGCGGGTTTACTCATAGCTCTTTGGGGCGTTGAAATTCTGAGCGCCTTCAAGCCCGCAAGTAACTTGACCATCAGCGGCATTCCGTTACAGGCAGTTGATTTCAGCGCCGCCAAAATCGATTCTCAGGTTCTTGTATTCAACCTCCTGCTGTCGGTTGTGACGGGCCTCATATTTGGCATCGCGCCCGCTCTGCAAGCCTCAAAGACAGGCGTCAGCGATTCCTTGAAAGAGGGAGTGCCCGGCTTATCGAAAACACCCGGCAGGTTTCGCCGCCTCAACCTTAAGAATCTTCTTATCGTCACAGAACTCGCGCTTGCCGTTGTGCTTTTGATCGGCGCGGGGTTGATGATAAAAAGCTTTGCCCGTCTGCACGCCCTCCCCATCGGATTTGAGCCTGCCAACCTGCTGACCTTGAAAATTCAGCTTCCAAAGAAGACTCCCGACACGCTTTACGAACAACTGCTCACACGCGTGCAAACGATACCCGGCATACAATCGGCCACCCTGGCCTCTTCCACGCCGCTGTCGAGCAACTCCGCAAAGGCAATTCTAAAGCTAAAGGATCAGGCCGATGACGGCAGCAGGCTGACGACAGGTGTCCACGCCGTAGGCGCTGATTACTTCAAGACGCTCAAAATCCCTCTGCTCAAAGGCAGAAGCTTTAACGGTCAGGACCGGGAAGGAAGCCCTCGGGTAGCCATTATCAACGAGACGGCGGCGCACAGATACTGGGCTGGCATTGACCCCGTAGGGAAACAGATATGGCTGAGCGTCGGGTGGGAACAAAACGAGTTTGCAGAGATAGTCGGGATCGCGGGCGATGTAAAATACGGCAAGGCTGATGAATCGGCAGAGCCCGAAATTTATCTGCCTTATCTGCAACCCACCGAATCGCCCAACTTCGTCATAGCCCGAACCGAAGGCGATCCCGCAGGGATGATCGCATCGGTGCGTCAGGCAGTTTTTGCGCTCGACAAGAACGTGCCCACCTACGACATCCGAACTATGGAAGACCGAATAGGTGACGCGACATCAAAGACGAGGTTCAGCGCGTTTCTGCTGGCCGTCTTTGCGGGGCTTGCGTTGCTGCTCTCGGCAATAGGCATTTACGGCGTAATGACTCAGGGGGTCGCGGGCCGCACCCGTGAAATAGGGATTCGCATGGCGCTCGGCGCACAGAAACGAGATGTGATAAAGATGGTCATGGGCGAGGGGATTCTCTTAACCGCCGGAGGTCTGACGATGGGACTGGCGCTGGCTTCGGTGATGAGCCGCATCCTCGCAAGCCAGCTCTACGATGTGACCACGACCGACCGGGCGACCTTTATCGGCGTATCATTATTGCTTGGGACGGTTGCTCTTGTGGCCAGTTACATTCCGGCTCGCCGAGCCACAAAGGTGGACCCGATGGTCGCGCTCCGCTATGAATAGGTAGACGCGTGAGGCGTGAGGCGTGAGGCGTGAAGTCAGCGAAAATACCGATCAACATGTCCATATTCTGCCTGAAATGCCCCCCTCTTTTATCTTGCATCACTTGCCTCACGCCTTACAGCTTCTCTTCTTTCACAAGTATCTCTTTCATTATTTCAGACGCGCCCGCGCCGATTGTGTGCAACCGCACATCGCGCCAGAACCGGCTGATGGGGTATTCCGTGGTGTAGCCGAATCCGCCGAAAATCTGCATGCAATCGTACATCACTCGCTGAGATAATTCGCTCGTGTAGAGCTTGGCCATAGTGATTTCGCGTACGGCGCGCTGACCGTGATTTAAAAGGTCCACCGCGCGATAGGTCAGCCATTTCGCCGCTTCGATGCTGGTCAGATGCTCGGCGAAGCGGTGTCGCCACACCTGAAATTCGCCTATCGGCTGGCCGAACGCCTTGCGCTCTTTGCCGTAAGCGATTGCATACTCCATAGCGCGTTCCATCGCCGCGACCGCACCCAGCGCCGACGCCAGCCGCTCGCCCTGGAAATTGTGCATCGTGTAGTAAAAGCCTTTGCCTATCTCTCCTAAAACGTAACGCCTTGGAATTCTTGCGTTGTCGAAGAAAAGCTCCGCCGTGTCGGAAGAGAGGTTGCCTACTTTCTTCAGCTTCTTGCCTACTGAAAATCCCTTCACATCGGTCGGGAAGAGCACCATCGAAATGCCTTTGTATCTCTCTTCGCCCGTGCGAACGGCGAGAATCATAAAGTCGGCTCTCGTCCCGTTTGTTATCCAGAGCTTCTGACCTGAGATGACAAGTTCGTCGCCTTCCTCGCGGGCGCGGGTCTTGAGCGCGCCTACATCCGAGCCGCCGCCCGGCTCGCTGATGCCGAGCGCGGCAACGCGGTCGCCTGCTATCGCGGGTTTGAGAAACTCTTCGTTTTGTTCGTCGGTGCCAAGCTCGGCAAGCACCGGAAGCGTGATGTCTGATTGGACCATCAGCGCCATAGTCACACCACCGTTGTTTGCATAAGAGAGACCTTCCAGATAAGCGGCGGTCGCCCACCAGTCCAACCCGAGCCCTCCCCATCGCGGGTCCAGCCTGATTCCGAAAAACCCGAGATCGCCTGCTTTCTTGAATAATTCTTTAGGAAATATCCCGGCCTCGTCCCATTCTTCCGTGTGCGGCGCGATCTCTGCCTGACAGAATTTTTTCACCGTCTCGCGAAACATTGCGTGCTCTTCGGTGAAATACGGGTACTCGGGTTCGGTAGGTTGTAACTTTGCCTGTGACATTACTTTTCCTCCAATGATTGCCTGAAATCTATTCGTGCGAAGTTATTTGAAGCAGCATCTCGCCCGGGGAAACTACGTCGCCTTCCCCGACAAGAATCGCTTCGACCTTACCGTTTCTCGCGGCCTTGATGGTCTGTTCCATCTTCATCGCTTCGAGTACGATCAAGGCATCTCCTTCGGCGACCTGCTGGCCTTCGGTTATCAAAATCTTCAATATTCTGCCGGGCATCGGGGCGCTTGCGACTTCCTTATCGGAAACGCCCTCGCGCTTCGGATACCTTTCAAGACGCGTCACCGTCTGCGAGCCCACAGACGAGTGAACAAAGAAACGATTGCCCGCCTGCGCGATTTGAAACAATCGCTGAATGCCGTCAATTGAGAGGCGAATGCTCCCCGGCTGAAAGAATAACACCTCGACTTGAAATTGCGAATCCCGGCAGTTGACCTCAAACCTCTTGCCCTCAACCTCGCGGTAGAGAACATCAAACGCTTCACCGCCCGCCTGCAACTTTACCGACGGGGCGCGGAAAGGATTGTTGCGATAGTTGGCAGGGATGCGCGAAAGTAAAGCGCTCTTTGTTTGTCTGCTCTCTTGCAGATACAGCGCCACCGCTATGGCCGCGACCATATCACGGCCCGCGTCCTTCTTGCCGATCAATTCCGTCTGATGATCCTCGATAAAGGCGGTGTGATACTCTCCCCGGCGAAAGGCCTCATGTTCGAGCAGGCGAATCAGGAAATTCCGGTTAGTCTCGACGCCCTGGATTGATAATCTCTTCAATCCGTAGCCGAGCTTTCTGAGCGCCGTTATTCGATCCGGCGCGTGCGCGATCAGTTTTGCAAGCATCGGGTCATAATGGATGCCGATTTCGGTTCCCTGTTCGATGCCTGAATCCAGCCGCAATCCTTCGATAAACGAAGGGGATTCCCAGGAATGGATTTTCCCCGTCGAGGGCAGAAAACCGTTGTCGGGGTCTTCGGCATAGAGCCTGGCTTCGATGGCGTGACCGTTTGATTTGATATCTTCCTGCGCAATCTCAAGACGCCTGCCTTCACTGATCTCGATTTGCAGCCGCACAAGATCAAGCCCGGTTATCATCTCGGTCACAGGATGCTCGACCTGCAAACGGGTATTGACCTCGATAAAGTAAAACTCTCCAGAAGGCGCGAGGATAAATTCAACCGTTCCGGCATTCGAATAATTTATTGCGCGCCCGACTTCGACAGCCATCCTTCCCATCTCTTCTCTTAACTCAGCAGTCATCACAGGCGAGGGGCTCTCTTCGATAATCTTCTGGTGACGCCTTTGAATAGAGCAGTCGCGCTCAAAGAGGTGAATCAAATTGCCGTACTCGTCGCCCAGAATCTGGAACTCGATGTGACGCGCCTGCTCGATATATTTTTCGACCAGGAGCGAGCCGTCACCGAATGCCTTTTCAGCTTCGCGCCTTGCCGATTGTATGGCGTCTTGTATTTCACCCGCATCGCGGACCACACGCATGCCCCGGCCACCGCCTCCCGCCGAGGCTTTTATCAATACCGGGAGCCCTGCGCGAAAAATCCCGTCGCGCAAAGTCTCAAGGCTCTGATCTTCGCCGTCATAGCCGGGGACGATTGGAACGCCCGCTTCGGCCACCAGTCTTCTGGCCGCGCTTTTCAGACCCATCTTGCGAATCGCATCAGAGGCAGGGCCTATGAATACTATACCGGCGCTCGCGCAGGCATCGGCGAAATCGGCATTCTCGGAAAGAAACCCGTAGCCCGGATGAATCGCTTCCGCGCCCGTCTTTTTCGCGGCCTCGATGATCTTTTCGATATTCAAATAAGACGCGGCGCTCGCAGACACCCCTATGCGGGCGGCCTCATCGGCAAACCGCGCGTGAGGCGAGCGGGCGTCGGCATCCGAGTAAACGGCTACGGAGGCGATGCCCAGAGCGCGGCAGGTACGCATGACGCGCAGGGCGATTTCTCCGCGATTGGCGATCAGGATTTTATCGAAGTGTTTCATCTGGTTCGTAATTCGTGATTCGTGATTCGTACGACAGGCAATAGACCTGTAAAAAAACTTTGCCGAAGGCCACGAATCACGAATCACTGTCAGTGCCTGAAGACGCCCCATTCCATAGTGCCTTCGACCGAACGGTTTCGAACCGCAGATAGACAGATCGCAAGGATGGTGCGCGTATCGCGCGGATCAATTATCCCATCATCCCATAGTCTCGCGGTGGCAAAGTAAGGATCGGATTCGCCTTCGATCTGGTATTCGAGATGTTTCTTCATCGCAAGCATTTGAGCCTCATCGACGGGCAGGCCCTGTCGGGCGGCGGCTTCGCGTTTTATGATCTCCATAACGCCCGAGAGTTGCCCGGCCCCCATTACGGCTATGCGGTGATTGGGCCAGGTGAAAAGAAATCTCGGCTCGTATGCGCGCCCGCACATGGCATAATTCCCTGCCCCGTAAGAACTGCCTATCATTATGGTGATCGCGGGCACGGTCGAATTCGACACGGCGTTTATGAGCTTGGCCCCGTTTCGTATTATGCCCTGTTCTTCATAGGCGCGGCCTACCATAAAGCCCGTGATGTTTTGCAGAAAGATCAAAGGAATGTTTTGCTGATTGCAAAGCTGAATAAACTGCGCGCCCTTGTTTGCCGACTCTGAAATCAACACGCCGTTGTTTCCGAGTATCCCGACCCGATGGCCGTGAATACGGGCAAACCCCGTGACAAGCGTAGTGCCGTAATTTGCCTTGAACTCGTCGAATCTCGATCCGTCAACGATTCGGGCAATCACTTCGCGCACCTCAAACGGCACGCGAACATCGGACGATGCGATTCCCAACAATTCATCCACCCTGTAAAGAGGCGCTTCCACGCTCGCCGCGTCCAAACCGGACATCGGCTTTGATTCGAAGTGATCTATGATGTCGCGAGCCATCCTGATGGCGTCAAGTTCGTCTTCGGCGAGGTAATCGGACAGGCCGGAAATACGCGAATGCATCTCGGCACCGCCAAGCGTCTCTTCGTCAACGATCTCGCCCGTAGCCATTTTGACAAGAGGCGGCCCGCCCAGAAATACCTGGGCCTGGCGCTTTACCATGATGACGTAATCGCTCATTCCCGGCAGATAGGCCCCGCCAGCGGTCGAATTTCCGAACACGACCGAGATGCTTGGGATACGCTCTTTCGAGCGGCGGGTTATCTCGCGAAAACCTCTGCCGCCGGGTACGAATATCTTGCTCTGTACGGGCAGGTCTGCCCCCGCCGATTCCACGAGCGAGACGCCCGGCAGATGGTTTTCCGATCCTATATCCGAAAGGCGGCGGTTTTTGATCTGGCCTATTTCGCTCACGGCCCCGCCTTTGACGGTAGCCTCGTTGGCAATGATGATGCACTCGCGCCCGCTTACGAGCCCGATGCCGCCGACCACGCCCGCGCCGACGAATTCGTTTTCCATGCCTATGCCCGCAAGCGGCGCGATCTCAAGAAAATAAGAGCCTTCATCAAGCAGCATCTCGATTCGCTCGCGAGGCAGGAGTTTTCCTCTTGCCAGGTGCCGCTTGATGTACTTCTCTCCGCCTCCTCCGGTCGAACGGGCAAGCTCCGATTTGAGCCGAGCAATGCTTTCGAGATTCGCGTCATAGTTGGCCCTGTAGGTATCCGATTGCGGATTGATGTGCGATTTGATCGGTTGCATCCCAATATGCCTTTCAACGCTCGTTGACCGTGTTCCAGGTTTTTGAGACAGTAATGAACCAGGTCATTATTGTCAACGCGAATGGTCATTTCCGGCAACGGACTTTCCCAAAAACGAACAAGCTGTTGAGGGCGATTCACGAAAATTCATATACTTAGCAGGTGCTTTATAATGGCACGCCATTTGGCTAATTGAGGAACGCTATGGATAATTTAATGCAAGATATTCGCTACGGCATCAGGATGCTTTTAAAGAAACCGGGCTTCACCCTGATTGCGGTGCTGGCCCTGGCACTGGGAATCGGCGCAAACAGCGCGATCTTCAGCGTGGTCAATTCCGTACTGCTTCGGCCTCTGCCCTTCGACTCTCCCGATCAGCTTGTCATGGTCTATGAAAGCCGCCCGCAGAGGGGCTTCCTCCGGGGCACCGTCACCCCGCTCGATTTCATCGATTGGAGAGCGCAAAACCAGGTATTCAGCCACGTCGTCGCATTCAACTATGGTAATTACAATCTCGCTACGGGCGGTGACCCCGAGCGCGTTACGGGCGTGAATGCTTCGCCCGATATTTTCGAGTTGCTTGGAGTCAAGCCTCTTCTCGGACGAACCTTTACGCCCGAGGAAGAGAAACAGGGCAATCATCGCGTCGTCATTCTCGACTACCGATTCTGGCAGAGCCAGTTCGGCGGCGACAGCAATGTGATCGGCCGGTCGCTTACGATTGACGGCGAGCCTTACACCGTAGCGGGCGTCCTGCCGGACGGGTTTCATTTCATAGTTGAAAATGAAGACCCGCAAGTTTGGGTTCCGCTCAGTTTCAAACCTGATAATCTGACTCGCGGCGGCCATTTCCTGAGACTTCTTGCGAGGTTGAAACCGGGCGTCACAATCGAACAGGCACAGTCGGATATGACTACGGTTGCCGGACGACTCGAACAGCAATACCCGGATACAAACACCGGCCACCTGTCGTTTGTAGCGCCTCTTCACAGCGAGATCGTGGGCGATGTCAAGCCCGCGCTTCTGATGCTTCTGGGCGCTGTAGGGCTCGTGCTTTTGATAGCCTGCGCAAACGTCGCTAACCTGATGCTCGCACGCGCCGCCGCCCGGCAGAAAGAGGTGGCGATTCGCACCGCGCTCGGAGCCCGGCGCTTGCGGCTCATAAGGCAATTTCTCACGGAAAGCCTGATACTGGCTCTGGTTGGTGGCTCGATAGGGCTGCTGCTCGCCCTGTGGGGCGTAGACATTCTCACCTCCATAATTCCCGAAGACATCCCCCGGTTAAGCGAGATGAGGCTTGACGGGCGTGTGCTCGTCTTTACATTCGGCATATCTCTGCTCACGGGGTTGATATTCGGTCTTGCCCCTGCATTGCAGGCGTCCAAACCCGATCTGAATGAAACCCTGAAAGACGGCGGGCGCGGCGGTTCGGCAGGCTTTCGCCGCCAGCGATTGCTCAGCATGTTTGTCGTGTGCGAGATAGCTCTTGCGCTTATTCTGCTCATCGGGTCGGGGCTGCTCATCAAGAGCTTTTTGAGATTGCAGCACACGAAACCCGGGTTCAGCCCGGACAACCTGCTCTCGATGGACATTTCACTTCCCGACTCCAAATACCCGGAGATGATCAACCAGACAACATACTTTCATCAGTTGCTCGAAAAGGTAAGGGGACTGCCCGGCGTCGAATCGGCTACGCTGATTACCCCGCTGCCCTACAGCCAGATGAATCTCAGCCTCTCGTTTTCTGTCGAAGGCCGCCCGCCCGCTTCTCCCGGGCAGCGAACCTCTGCCGCGTGGCGAACGGTGGGAACCGATTATTTCCAGACTATGAAAATCCCACTGCTTCGGGGCCGCGCTTTCACCGAAAAGGATGTCACGGGCGCGCCGAACGCGATGATTATCAACGATACGTTTGCGAAGCGATTTTTCCCCGATGAAGACCCCATAGGCCAGCACATGACGATTGGGTACAACGACACAAAAGGCGAGATCGTAGGCATCGTAGGCGATGTGAAATTCGCCGGTCTCGACAGCGAGCCAAGCCCTGAAATGTATACGCCATACGCGCAGACCCCCTGGCAAAGCACCAGCCTGATTGTGCGGACGACCGCCAGCCCGTCCGACATGGCAGCCGCCGTGCGGAGTCAGGTTCAATCGCTCGACAAAGATATGCCTGTATCCTCGATCAAGACTATGGATCAGCGACTCTCCGAATCGGTCGCCCGCCCCAGATTCAACACACTTTTGTTGAGCCTGTTTGCCGCCGTGGCATTGATCCTGTCAGCCGTGGGCATCTACGGCGTGATGTCTTACTCGGTCAGCCAGCGTACGCACGAAATAGGCATACGCATGGCGCTGGGCGCTCAGAAAGGCGATGTGGTCAAACTGGTCGTGAGGCAGGGGATGGTGCTGGCCGGGATCGGTCTTGTCATAGGGGTCGGCGGCGCGCTTCTATTGAGCCGCCTGATGGCAAGCTTCCTTTTCGGCGTGAGCGCGACCGATCCTTTGACATTTACAGGCGTCTCGCTGGTCCTTGCTCTCGCAGCATTTTTGGCGTGTTATATCCCGGCGCGGCGTGCAACAAAAGTAGACCCGATGGTAGCTCTCAGGTATGAATGAAAGAGCCAGACAACAGATTGCCATTCGGTCAAAAACCAGTCTCTCAGGAGAACATCATGAAAAGAGTTTGTAAGTCTGCTATCCTGTTTGCGGTGTTGAGCGCATTAACCTTGAGCGTTTATTCGCAATCTCGTGCCGATCAGGAAGAGTCATATAGTTTCCAGGATAAGACCGATACGGCGAAATACACTTTCGATGTGGCGGAGTCGATGATGACCGCGCGGTTAGAGGTAAAAGGCAAGGTGAGGTCGGGCGCGGTCGAATGGTATCTGCGCGATCCGAAAGGCGAAGCGAGGCTAAACGGGCATTGCACTGGCGGCAATATCACTCTCAACACGGGAGAGATGAAACCGCTTGCCGGAGTGTGGACCCTGGAAGTCGTTATGGAAAACGCCACTGGAAATTACAGGTTCACCTGGAAGGCCCATTGAGCGAATAACCGATCAGGGATATACACGTCTGAAAGGATTAAGAAGATGAAGAAAACAAGTCTGGCACTTGCAATACTGTTTTGTCTGGCATCAACGATTCTGGCTCAGGAGGCGAAATCTCCCATCGCAGAGTTTACCAGCCCTGCTCCCGACGAGCGGGGTTCGACCCGGATACTCTATTGGGATCAGCAGAAAAATGGAGCCGCAGGCGAATTCGCCGTCAATTATGGTCGCCCTGCCTGGAAGACGGCTTATGAAGACACAGCCAAGTTCGACGCCATGACGAACGGCAAGACGTGGCGGATGGGGAACAATTTCTGGACCGTGCTGGATACCAACATTGCGTTGAAGATCGGCGGAAAAGATATCGCGCCGGGCATCTACTATCTCGGCCTCTACAGATCGGAAGATGGAAAGACGTGGAGCCTGGCCTTCATCGACCCGGTCAAGGCGCGAAACGCGCACAAGGACGCATTCGAGATCGACAGCGCCCCAATCGAATTCAAAGTCCCGATGGCGATTGAGAAATCCGATCAGAAAGAAGAGAAACTGACTATCCTGCTCTCGGCTCCAAAGGGAAACACCAAAGAAGCGACGCTTTGGGTCTCCTGGGGCACCTTGAAATTGAGCGCCCCTATCCAGGTTGTGATGGGAGGTTAGTTCGTGATGCGTAAATCGTGATGCGTGATTTATGAGGCGAGTGATGAACCTGTAAACAGCTAATTGCATTAGAGTCACGGATCACGCATCACGAACCACGCATCACTGATAAGCGAAACAAATCTATGGCAGTAAACAGCACCGAATTCTTTAGACCGAGGACACTGATAGCCGACGACCAGCCGGATGTGCTGGCGGCGCTTCATCTGCTGCTGAAATCCGAGGGGTTTCAAACCGAGACCGTAACCTCGCCTTCGGCTGTGCTTGAAGCGTTGAAAGAGCGGCATTTCGATATTTTGCTTATGGACCTAAATTATGCCCGCGATACGACATCGGGGCAGGAAGGGCTTGATCTGCTCTCCCGCGTGCAGGCGCTCGACAGTTCTCTTCCCATAGTAGTCATGACGGCGTGGGGAACGATTGATCTCGCCGTAGAGGCTATGCGCCGTGGCGTGCGCGACTTTGTGCAAAAGCCGTGGGAGAATGCTCGACTCCTGAATATTCTACGCACGCACATCGAACAGGGTCTGACCCTGCGCAAGGGCCAGCGATTGAGGGCCGAGCGCAAGATGCTCTCAAGCGAGATGCTTGAAATCACCGATCAACAGGTTCTGATCAAGATGGCTGCCGAGCACATCCAGCGCGCCTTGCAAAGCCGCGCGGTCGTGGTCTTTACGCGCACAACCGCAAACGAGGCATTCGAGGCCGCCTCAACGGTCGGGCTATCCGACGAGATCGTAGGCAGGTTGAAATTCGCGTCCGAGTGCCTGCTGCTCAAACATATGGAGACGATCTTTGACGCGCGCGAGGTCGATCTGTCGGAAGATGAAAGGAACAAGCTTCGGCGGGCCCTGGCCGAGATGCTTGTTCCGATAAGGCTCAAAGGCGAGTTGCTCGGCTTTATCAGTCTGGGAAGCAAGATCACCGACGAACCGTTTGATGAAGAGGACATGAAGTTTCTGGCCGCGATAGGCGATGCGCTGGGCATCAGCATGGATAACCTGCGATTGCGCGGACAGGATCAGGAATTTCAAGAGGCCCGTCAGATTCAGCAGGGGTTGCTGCCCAGAACCATTCCGCAAATCCGGGGATACGAGATTTCGGGCTCCTGGCTTCCGGCGCGCTCCGTGAGCGGAGATTATTATGACGTGCTGAAATTTAACGAGACAAAGGCGGCGCTTGCCGTCGCAGACGTATCGGGCAAAGGCATGCCCGCTGCCCTGCTTATGTCGAACGTACAGGCCGCTGTAAAGGCATTTGCATCGGCAGAGGCCGCGCCTCGCGAGCTTTGCGAAAAGGTCAATCGAATCATTTGCAGCAACACGGCTTCGGATAGATTCATCACTCTCTTTTATTCGCTGCTCGATTCCGAAGCGGGATCGCTTGTATACACAAATGCCGGTCACAACGCGCCGATTCTGGTTCGCCGCGACGGGTCAATCGTGAGGCTTGAAGAGGGAGGCGCGCTGCTCGGGCCGCTGCCGGGCTGGACTTATGAGCAGGCCGAAGTAAAGCTGGGCTCAGGCGACAGAATAATGCTTTATACGGATGGCGTGACCGAGGCCATCAATTCAAAGGATGAGGAGTTTGGAGAGGATCGGTTGATCAGCCTGCTCCTGAAAAACAGAGAGCTTTGCGCCTCCGAGCTTCAAGATAAAATCCTGACAGCCGTCGCCGATTTCAGCGACGGCCATTTCCAGGATGATGCCACGCTCATAGTCATTTCAGTCGAATAAGCAATACAAATGTAAGGGCAGCCACAAGGGCTGCCCTACAATCAATCAAAGCTTGCCCAAAGTTTATTGGCTGTCGAAGCTGACTTCGCTCCCGGCGGGAACCGGCTCTTCCACGCCGCTCACCAGATTCGGCATCTGTGTTTCATCGGTGAGAGTCAATTTCAACAGATCACTTATGCGCTCGACGAAGTGTATCTCAAGGTCGCGCAGGGTCTCTTCGGGAATGTCCTTCAGATCGTGCTCGTTTCGCTTGGGCAGGATCACACGTTTTATGCCTGCACGGCGAGCGGCAAGCACCTTGCCCTTGATTCCGCCTACGGGAAAGACCAGCCCGCTCAGAGTGATTTCGCCCGTCATTGCCGTATCGCTTCTGACAGGGCGGCCCGTGCACAATGAGGCTAGCGCAGAGACTATCGCTACGCCTGCCGATGGACCATCCTTCGGGATAGCGCCCGCCGGGACGTGCAGATGCACGCCGTTCTTGTCAAATTGCATGCAGTCGAACCCAAGCTCTTTCGAGTGCGACCAGAGATAAGCGTGAGCCGCTCTAGCCGATTCCTGCATCACTTCGCCCAGTTGCCCGGTGAGCGTCAGACCCTTTGCGCCGGGCAGCAACGTGGCTTCGATAAAGAGCACCTCGCCGCCCATATCGGTCACGGCAAGCCCGGTAGCCACGCCCGGCGGCAATATGTCTCGCGCCATCTCGTGGAAGAACTTCTCGTGCCCCAGATACTCTTCAAGATCATCAGGCGTGATGGTAAACACATCTCCCTTCTCCTGCGCGACCTTGAGCGCGATCTTGCGGGCAAGACGGCCAACGGTGCGCTCCAGTTGCCGCACGCCCGCCTCGCGAGTGTAACGGGCGATCAGCGCCTGAAGCGCCTCATCGGTGATGTGAAGCTGTTCTTCGCCGAGACCAGATTCTTTTATCTGGCGCGGAACCAGATACCGCTTTGCGATGTGAAGCTTCTCTTCTTCGCTGTAGCCGGAAAGCCCTATGATCTCCATGCGGTCGCGCAGGGCCGGAGGTATCGGGGCCAGCGAGTTTGCCGTCGCTATAAAGAAGACCTTTGACAGATCGAACGGCAGGTCGAGGTAATGATCGCGGAACGAGAAGTTCTGAGCCGGGTCCAGAATCTCAAGCAATGCCGAAGAGGGATCGCCACGAAAATCCATTCCCAGCTTGTCAACTTCATCGAGCATCATCACAGGGTTGTTGACGCCCGCGCGCCTGAGCGCCTGAACTATGCGTCCGGGCAGAGCGCCGATGTAAGTCCGGCGATGTCCGCGAAGTTCGGCCTCGTCGCGCACGCCGCCAAGCGACATGCGTTCGAATTTGCGCCCCATAGATCGCGCAACGGATTGCCCCAGACTCGTTTTGCCGACGCCCGGCGGGCCTACGAAACAAAGGATCGGTGCTTTTGTCGCGGGGTTGAGTTTTATCACGGCGAGGTGTTCGAGTATCCGCTCCTTGATGTCGTCAAGATCATAGTGGTCTTCATCGAGCACCTCGCGGGCGCGGTTCAGATCGAGGGTGTCTTCGGTAGACACATTCCACGGCAGATCGAGTATCCATTCCAGATAGGTTCTTATGACGTGATAATCTGGCGCGGCGGCGGGCAGGCGTTCGAGCCTGCGCAATTCGCGTTCGGCCTCGGTGCGCACGTCTTCCGGCAGGTCGGCCTTCTCTATGCGCTCGCGCATCAGGGCCGCTTCGGCCTGCTCGGGTTCGGTTTCGCCAAGCTCTTTTTGAATCTGCTTCATCTGCTCGCGCAGGATATAATCGCGCTGAGTCTTGCCCAGTTCTTCCTGCGCCTGATTGGCGATCTTGCTGCGAATATCGAGCACCTCGACTTCACGGGCAAGGTATGTGTGCATGAGCCGCAGCAAATCGCCCTCCGTGGAGGCTTCGAGCAAGGCCTGCTCCTGCTCGGTTTCAAGCTCAAGCACCGAGGCCAGAAAATAGGAGAGCCGCACCGAATCGTCGGCCCCGAGAATTATGCTTCTTATCTCGTTTGGCACGTTTGGCAGGAGCGTGAGCGCCTTCTGCACAAGCGCGTTGATATTGCGGCGGAGCGCCTCGACTTCGGGCGATTCTTCGCGGGTCACTTCCGGCATTATCTCGACCGTGGCCTTGAGGTAAGGGTCCTGTTCGATAAAGCCTATTATTCGTATGCGCTCCTGCCCCTGAACGATCAGATGCAGGACGTTCTCAGCGCCCGGCGAGCGCATCATGCGGTTTATGACAACGAGCGTGCCTATCTTATAAAGATTGGCCGGCGAAAGCTCTCCGTCTCCATCCTCGCGTTGCGCAACCACTCCGAGCAGTTTCTCCTCCGTATTGAGCGCCGCCTCGGCCGCGGCAAGCGACAACGGTCGTCCGACGGTCAGTGGAGATATGCCGGACGGAAATATCACTGTATTGCGTAGCGGTAATATCGGTAATTCCAACGTTTTATTCTCTGTCATCCTTGTATTCCCCTGGTCTCAGACTTGATCGGCCAAAAGAGACATGTTTGAAGTCTAGCCTTTGCAATCAATGTGCAGAAGAAACCAGCCGTCCCTGCACTCGTTTCGTATCTCAGCCTGCGGAAGATCACAGGGTATCTTAAAGACTCGCTCAAACCGGCTGTAGGTGATTTCGAGTTGATGATAGCTCCAACCTTCCGTCATTATCGAATCGCGCCTGACGCCTCGCACTATGAGCGTGTTGTCATTTGCTATGAGCACCTGCACATCTTCGGGTTTGACTCCCGCGAGATCGAATTTGATCTTCCAGCCTTCGGGGGATCGATAGATGTCGGCGGCAGGCTGCCATAGCGGACCGCTCGGGCGGCGATAAGACACCTCGTTGCTGAGTCGCTCGATAAATATCTTTCTACTTCTTGCCATTATCCATTTGCTCCTGCTCCCATTTCCGTGCCCTTGTCGAGATCGCGTTTCGAGAGCACGGTGTCAATGAGACCGTACTCGACGGCCTCCGTTGGGCTTAATATGAAATCGCGCTCCACATCACGGTCAATCTTTTCGAACGGCTGGCCGGTGGAATCGGCCATTACCTGTGACAGCAGATTCCTCATTCGCAATATCTCTTCGGCATAGATATTGATGTCAGTCGCCTGTCCGGCAAGCCCCTCCATAGAGGGCTGGTGTATGAGAATTCTCGAATGAGGCAGCGAAAAGCGCTTCCCCTTCGTCCCCGACGCAAGCAATACGGCCGCCATAGACGCGGCTTGCCCCATGCAGATCGTCATGATGTCGGGCCTGATAAATCGCATGGTGTCATAGACAGCAAGACCCGCCGTTATCGAGCCTCCGGGGCTGTTTATGTAAAGCGATATGTCGCGGTCAGGGTCTTCCGATTCAAGAAAGAGCAATTCGGCCACGATGATGTTGGCAACGACTTCGGTGATCGGAGTGCCGATAAAGATTATGTGGTCTCTAAGCAACTTCGAGTAAATGTCGTAATGCCGCTCGCCCCTGTTAGAGGTCTCAACAACCGTCGGTATCAATGCCATATTTTCTCCTGGGGCCGGGGGCCGGGGGCCGGTGAGCGATTGATTTCGCAACTGGCCCCCGACCCCCGGCCCCTAAATTAGAATCTTAACACGGCGCCGACGCCAGCCTCTGAGAGCCTGTCGGCAGCCGCGCCTGAAACAATCTGCACCCTTCCACCTTGATCTAATACTTTGTGAGACGCCCGGTTGATTAGGTCGGGAGCCGGTTCGAGTTTTCCACCGCAAAAAGAGCATTTCTCCAATCCGTCTGCCGTAAGCACGCGACAGTTATCACACTCTTTGCCCTGCGCGTGATACTCTCTGGCGACTACCATTACATGAACTCTTCCCTCCTGGATGGACGAAAGAGTCTCTGAGATTCCAAGCACCGCGCGGTCGCCCTTATGAGCCGACGTGATCATGGATTCGACCAGCTTGAACTCATCGGCGTGTTCGGCCCTCTCCTGAATGGCTCGTAATTCGTTTGAAAGACGTTCGTGTCCGGCATCGATTGGAATCGAGATCGTATCTATGATCATCTGCTGAAACCGCCGGGGCAACTCACCCGTGAATATCGTAGTCGCCTCGACGGGACCGCCTATGACCAAACGAGTGATTTTATTGCCGTCAACTACGGCGGCAAGCTCATCGGCCACGCGCTTCGCGTACCACTTGATGTGTTTGGTGTGGTCGCGGTCCATCTGAGTTTGCGACCAGATATGATCAGTGCCCGTGGTCGCGTGTTTATTCGGCACATCCGACTGTATATCGGCGTGCTGATTGATTCCGGTCGCGTCAACCGTGAGAATCTTCGCGTGCTGTTTGTCGATCAGCACGACGCCGAAATGATCGTGATCTTCCAGAAGCTCGAGCAGGGGCCTGACCCAGGGCTGCGGAGACCATCGGCCTTCGGTCTCCACATTTACCTGCAAATCCCTCTGCCACCATAAATCGTGTTTCGAGTCGCTGAATACGACCAGTCCCACTCCTTTCGGCGTGTAGTCTTTGAGAAATTCAAGCACACGCTTGCACTCGATATCGAGTCTATGTCTGTCGCTCCCGCTCGAAGTTATATCTTCCCCCATACGGCGAAACAGATTTTCAACCACCGTCTCAAAACCGCGATTGAGGTTGGCCGCCTCTGACTGGTCCACATTCACATATAAAGAGAGCACCTGAGAATCGGGACCGGATGGAAATTGTTGTAAATGGCGTATGTTTTCGTAAGAGATCATTATTTTGCCCATCCTCCTTAATTACCCGCCAGATTTGCCTGCATAGCGCCTGCGTCCGGGCGGCGGGTCTATTGATCTGACCTGTGCGCGTCCAGGTTGTAAAGGTCCATCCTCATTTGGGAAGAACTCTTTAAGCACGATGGGTTCTCCATCATCAAGGTAAGCGTCCGTTCGTCTTTCTTTTGTCAAACGTCAGTGCCAATATCATACCAAAGAAAGGATGAAGGATGAAGGACTCAGGAGGGATGAGGGATGAGGGATGAGGGATGAAAAAGAGTTTTGCGCAATTGCTTGATTAAAACCAGCATGCTCTTTATCAGAATAATCCCTCAGAGTCCTTTTCATCCTTCATCCCTCATCCCTCATCCCTTATTTCATCCCTCAAAAGTTACTGCGCCATCCTTCATGTCAATCTTCATGACGGAGTTGTCTTTGACATCGCCTTTCAGTATCAGACGCGACAGAGGCGTTTCGATCTCGCGCTGAATGGCGCGCTTCAACGGGCGCGCTCCATAAACGGGATCGTAACCCGCTCGTGCGATGTGCGCCTTCGCCTCTTCGCTCAACTCCAGAGTTATTCTTCGCTCCGAAAGCCGGGAGCGCAACCGCGCAAGCTGAATCTCTACGATCTGCTTCAGGTCTTCTTCCGTGAGCGAGTGGAAGACTATGATCTCATCCACCCGGTTGAGGAACTCGGGTCTGAAATGATGACGCAGCGCATCGAGCACGCTCGCCTTCATCTGTTCGTATCGCTCGCCTTCCATCTGCCCGCTGTAATCGAGTATCAGGTGGCTTCCGATATTCGATGTCATGATGATGATCGCGTTTTTGAAATTCACGATCCGTCCCTGCCCATCCGTCAGCCTGCCGTCGTCGAGTATCTGAAGCAGCACGTTGAATACATCGTGGTGAGCTTTTTCTATCTCGTCAAAAAGCAGGACCGAATAGGGACGTCGCCTGACGGCTTCCGTCAATTGCCCGCCTTCCTCATAGCCTACATATCCCGGAGGCGCGCCTATCAGTCGGGCTACGGTGTGCTTCTCCTGATACTCGGACATGTCTATGCGGATCATCGCGTGCTCGTCGTCGAAAAGAAATTCCGCGAGCGCGCGCGCAAGTTCGGTCTTGCCCACCCCCGTAGGCCCCAGAAAGATGAATGAACCTATCGGGCGATTCGGGTCTTTGAGTCCCGAACGGGCGCGTATGACGGCGTCACTGACCGCGCTGACAGCCTCATCCTGTCCGATCACGCGGCGATGCAGGTGCTCTTCGAGCGATAGCAGCTTTTGAAGCTCGCCTTCGAGCAACTTCGACACGGGCACACCCGTCCATCGGCTGACCACCTCGGCTATGTCCTCTTCATCAACCTCTTCCTTGAGCAGACGAGTGCGACCCGCCTGTTTGTCGTGAGCCTCTTCGTACTCAATTAACTGCTTCTCAAGCTGATTGAGCTTGCCGTAACGGAGTTCGGCGGCGCGATTGAGATCATACTCGCGCTCGGCCTGCTCTATCGCCACGCGGGTCTGCTCGATCTCTTCGCGTATGGCGCGGACCTTCTGCACCTCTTCCTTTTCGGCCTGCCATTGTGCCTTTAGCTGATCGGCGTTGGCCCTCAGATTGGCAAGCTCTTTTTCGAGCTTGCTCAGACGTTCTTTCGATGCGGTATCGGTCTCTTTCTTGAGCGCTTCGCGCTCGATCTCAAGCTGCATAATGCGGCGCAGGCTCTCATCCAACTCGGCAGGCATCGAATCAATCTCGGTGCGGAGCTTGGCTGCCGCCTCATCGACAAGGTCAATGGCCTTGTCGGGCAAAAACCGATCCGTGATATATCTGTTCGAAAGCACAGCCGCCGCCACAAGCGCCGCGTCTTTTATGCGTACGCCGTGATGGACTTCATAACGTTCGCGCAGTCCTCTGAGAATCGAGATTGTGTCTTCAACCGTAGGCTGATCGACCAGCACGGGCTGGAAACGGCGTTCAAGCGCCGCGTCTTTCTCGACGTGCTTGCGATATTCACTGAGCGTGGTAGCGCCTATGCAATGCAGTTCGCCCCGCGCGAGCATGGGCTTCAGCAGGTTTGAAGCATCCATAGCGCCTTCGGCCGCCCCTGCGCCTACAATGGTGTGCATCTCATCAATAAAGAGAAGATACTCGCCTTCGGATTCCTGAATCTCTTTCAGCACAGCCTTGAGTCGTTCCTCGAACTCGCCGCGATACTTTGCCCCGGCCACGAGCGCGCCCATATCGAGCGCCACTATCTTTTTGTCCTTGAGACTTTCAGGCACGTCGCCGCGAATGATCCGTTGCGCAAGGCCCTCTACTATAGCGGTCTTGCCTACGCCAGGCTCGCCTATCAGCACGGGGTTATTCTTTGTGCGGCGCGAAAGCACCTGGATGACGCGCCGTATTTCGTCGTCGCGACCAATTACGGGGTCGAGTTTACCCTTGGCGGCCATTCTTGTCAGATCACGTCCGTAACGCTCCAGAGCTTGATAAGTCGCCTCGGGGTTTTGCGAGGTCACACGCTGATGGCCTCGAACCTCGACCAGCGCCTTCATTATGCGGTCGCGTGTCGCCCCCGCCGTCTTTAGCGCGCGCGAGGCCGGGCCGCCTTCATCTATGATCGCCAGCAATAAATGCTCTACGCTTATGTATTCGTCAGTGAGTTTTTTGGCCTCATCTTCGGCCCGCACAAAGGTCTTGTTCAGCCGGGCAGTAATATAGACCTGATCCACAGGCCCGCTCGGCCCGCCGACCTTTGGGAATCGGTTGATTTCGGTTTCAATGGCCTGCATGAGAGGCTCTACATTGACGCCCGCTCTTGTGAGCACCGAGGGGACAAGTCCACCCGGTTGTTCAAGCAGCGCAAGCAAGAGATGCTCTACCTCGATCTGCTGATTGCTGTACCTCGTGGCCAGCGTTTGAGCAGAGCGAACAGCCTCCTGTGCCTTCTCAGTAAAACGATTTATATCCATCTGTTCTTTTACCTCCCGGTTGACACGCTCGATGATGCGTGATGCGTGATTTAGCAATCTTGCAATATCCCTTTAACAGGTGACCCGCCTGAAAGTCACCAATCACCTATCACGCATCATCGAGCGCATCACGTGTCACCCCTCCACCCACTGCGCGGATTGAAACGAGTCGTTTCCGCCATCTCTTGAAAGAGACGTTTCTCTTTTTCCGTAGGGCTTGTGGGCACTATGATCCTGAGCTTTACGTATTGATCGCCGCGCCCTCCCACGCGCCTGTTCAATCCCTGTCCTCTGAGCCGCATCCGTTGCCCGCCTTGCGACCCTGCCGGTATCTTCATCTCTATTTTCCCCTCGATAGTGGGGACTTCTATACGGCTTCCAAGCACCGCCTCCCAGGGCGCGACAGGGATTTCGGCGGTGATGTCGTCACCAGACACGGTGAAAACAGAGTGAGGATTGATCCTCAGCTTTATGTATAAATCACCGGACGCGCCCCCGGTAGGACCGCGATGCCCCTGTCTGGGGACTTTTATAACAGCCCCTTCGCGCGCCCCCGGCGGGATGTTTACGTCTATCGTCTTGGGGCGCAATACGTGTCCCGCACCCCGACAATCCGGACAGACTACTCCGTTTGCATTCCCCGTGCCTTTGCACGCGCTACAGGCCCGCCCCCCTTGAAGCGTAATCCTGTGAATCCCTCCCCGGTGGGCCTCCTCAAGCGAGATTGCCATCTCTGTTTCAACATCCTGCCCTTTGTTTCTACCTGACCTTCGATCCTCGCCCTGCCGCGACTGACGACCGCCTCCAAAAAGTGACTCAAAAAAATCGCTGAAGATGCCGCCGCTTGCAGGCTCGCTCCGTCCGTTAAAATCTATGTTGATGTGGCTCCAGCCGGGCGGAGGCGTAAAATCCGCCCCGTTCTTCCAATCCGCCCCGAGCCGGTCAAATCGCCTGCGCTTATCCGCATCCGAAAGCACCTCATAAGCTTCGTTTATCTCTTTGAATTTCTCCTCGGCGGCGTTATTGCCCGGATTCACATCCGGGTGATACTTGCGCGCAAGCCTCCGAAAAGCCTGCCTGACCTGATCCTCAGTCGCCTCGCGCTTGACACCCAGAATCTCGTAATAATCTTTATACTTGACCGGCATTAAGGCTATTTCCGCTCTAATTTCCGAATTTCTTTCCTTACCACGAAATCTGCAACACTAAGATCATAAAATATGAGTCTATTAATGTCAAATTTATTTTGTATTATTATAGTTAGGGTCAGAATTTTTTGACGGGGCTTGCAGAATTATAAAAAATTCAGCGGAGTTCTCGGTAAATCCTGTTAATCTTGTTGATCCTGTCAAAGTTTTCTCGTGCATTGAGGGGGAGCAACTCTTGCAGAATTTGATCCTAGGGGGCACGCAGTTTATAGGCCCGCGCGTGGTTAAATCCCTTGTTGAAAAGGGGAGCCGCGTGACGGTATTTCATCGCGTCCGTCCCGACCTGTTTCAACCTACCTCTCCTTCAAATTAACCTTTAATGCAACTGACGCCGGATGTTCACAGGTCAAAAACTGAATAGCCTTGAGGGCGAGACGGCTTACCACCTGGCAGCCAATTGCTCAGTTCTGGGCTTCGCCGATAGACTCCATTAAAGTGTTGCGCTATTCTTTAGGACATGGCGCACGGATGGCCTGAGGTCATCTAAGAAAGTCCATTAATAGAAGGGGGTGTTACTATTCCGAAAGACGATATGATCCCCGTTGAAGGCGTCGTGGTCGAGTCTCTTCCAAACGCCACGTTTCGAGTGCAGATAGGCGAAGGTCACGAGATACTGGCGCATCTATCGGGCAAGATGCGAAAAAACTTCATCAAGGTCCTGGCGGGTGACAGGGTTACTGTGGAATTATCACCTTACGACCTGACCAAGGGGCGCATTACCTATCGGCATCGCAGCTAACAGAGTTTCAAAGTACCGACTCGACGCTACAAACGGACCTCCAGAAAGAGAATGGGCCGCGCACAAAGCCCGGCCCATAAAGCTTATCTTCCCAACCACTCATTATCGCAGCGTTATTGCTCGAATGCGAAAGTTCTCGTAATCGGCGACATACAGTATGCCGTTTGCCCGATCTATGGCTAGACCTCTCGGCCCGTTGAAGGTGGCCTTTGAACCGGCTCCATCTTTGAGTTTCTTCGATTTGCCGGTCCCCGCAAGAGAGCTTACATTGCCCTGCGGATCAATCCGGCGTATGCGATTGGCGCTGAATTCACTGACATAAAGAGTTCCATCCGAGTCGACCGCAATACCTATGGGGTCCTGGAACGTGGCCTGCCCCGGAGAGCCGTTATCGCCTCCGTTATTGCCGCTTCCGGCAAAGGTAGAGACATTGCCGTTTACCAGGTCTATGGCTCGGATGCGGCGGTTGCCCGTATCGGCTACGAACAATCGAGTCCCGTCAAGCGAGAGCGCAAGCCCCGTCGGCGTATTGAGTCGCGCGGCTGTGCCCACTCCGTCGGCAAAGCCGGGGACGCCGTTACCGGCTATGGTTTCGACTACGGTGTTATTGCCCTGGAGACTTATTCTTCTTATCGCGTGGTTTAGCGAGTCAGCCACATACAATGATCCGTCGGGGGCGATCACCATATCATCGGGTTTGCGGAACGCCGCATCCAGCGGGTCGCCGTCGCGGAATCCGCTGACACCCTTAAGCGTTGCGTTGAGTTCCTTCTGCCGATCCTTTTGAGTCACATCCTGATTTTCGCCCGCGAATGTATCGACCGTAACGGTGTCGTCGCCGTTTCTGCGGATGCGGCGTATCACGTTGTTGCCGTTCTCGCTGACATATACAGTGCCGTCGTCTGCGACCACCACTCCGTTGGGATAGGAAAGTGACGGTTCGAACCCGGCCGTATTATTCGAGTCGCTGTAACCGGGAAAGCCGGTCCCCACGAGCGTGCAGACCTGATCGGCGTTGAAGTCTATGGTTCGAATAGCGTGATTTTGTTGATCCGTAACATAGAGCAACCCGTCCGGGCCAAAGGCCAGCCGCCTCGGTCGCCTAAAGAGCGCCTCTTCGGTGGTTACGCAGGTTTCGCCGTTATTGAAGCCATCGCGTTTGGCCCCGGCAAGCGTAGTTACCGCTACATCAGCTACGACCCTGAATGAGACGATTTCCGATACCACTCCGTTCTCGTCTATGACCTGTAGAGTGTGAACACCAACGTCATTCACAACAGGGTCTACGGCGACGACCAGCGTTCTACGCGTGGATTGTTTGACGTTGGCCTCCTCTCCATCAAGCAGAACGGTGACCTTATTGCCGAAGTTTGCGCCTGTAATGTTGACCCTGGGTTTCTTCTCTCCCTGACGGATTACCGCGGGAGCAAGCGAAGTAATAAAAGGATCGTTAGTCGGAGCCACAAGCAGAATCGCATCTCTGGATTGAACGCCGTCCTGTACAATGCGGACAATCAATTCGCCGGGTTGCTCTCTGAACCGGCCCGGAACAATTGCTTCGAGCCGTCCTGCCTTCTGCGTAGTTGTGGGGATCACTTCGCCGTTGATTACAATCTGGGCATTGTCTTTGAAATTATCGCCGCGTATCGTGAGGTCGAAATCCTCGGTTCCCACCTCAACCGAATCCGGGTCTATTACACGCAATATGGCCGGAGCCGGAACGACAAAGAAAATATCGGCTTTTGAATATCGTCCGCCCCGATTGCGCGCCATTACGGGAACACGAGCGGGGTCTTTTAGAAAATCGCCCGAAAACTCGAAATCGAGACTGTTTTTTGAGTTTATGGCGATATTCGGGGATTCCGAGCCGTAGATCAAGACGGCCGTATTCTCATTGAAACCATCGCCCTTCGCCCCTACTACCAGACCAAAGCCAAGGTCTTCTTCGGCAGCGTTGCCTTCGAGCTGAAATTCGATATCGGGGTCCGGCTCAACCACTGTAAGCGTAAGAGTTGCCGAGCGCATACCATCAGGGTTGACCGCCTGTATCGTATGAGTTCCGGGGTTTGCAATTACCGACTCATCAATATCGGCAAGAAGCACCTTGCCCTTGGACGAAGTGCGCGACGAGTCAAGCGCCGCGTCGTCGAGCAGTACAGTTGCTCCATCCGCGAAGTTGGCTCCCTTGAGGCGGATGGTAAATGTAGGGCTGCCTGCGGCAATGGTGTCAGGCCCTATCCGGTTGAGTTCGGGCGCAGCCTCCTGCGCGTGAACGCTCGTTTGATTCGATGTAGCGAGCAGGAATGATCCAAATAAAGCCAGGCTCACTGTCAATAGATATGCGACCAGTTTCCTCATTTTCTGATTTCTCCTTAACTGCATAGCCGCAACCCGGACCGGCTCGGAGCATTCCGCGCGCATTTATTCGATTCATTGCTCCACTGAGTCATAAGCTGCCAGCTGAAACCCGTACTACCCCACCTGTTCGTAAATTGTTTCATGACATGGAAGAGTCATGAGCCAAAACCTTGCAATTTTAAATCTATTAAGACCTTCAGGCAGGACCCGCAAGCCCCTCCCTCTTCATCTATTACGCCCTGAGAGACGGCGACTGGAAATTATAACCAGCCGCGACAGCGTTTCACAAGGTAGAAATTTTTGACCCCATCCGCGACAGTGGCTTCCAAACGTGATGCGTGGATAGTGATGCGTGAAGAGTGACGAGTGAATATCAGACAGGAGGTCTGTTTAAGCCAGGTTACCGTCCTGTCAAATCACGTATCACGAATCACGCATCATTGAACGCATCAGACTTTCAGATGTGAAAGAGTATCGAGCGCGTGATGATAAGCCGCCTCGACCGCTGCGCGGCCAGCCGACAAATCGTTTGGCCCGGCCCGTGGAACCACCGGCTCTACCCAGATGATTATATCCTTGAACGCGCTCAGGCGCTCAAGGCGATGGGTTTCTATTTCGCTGCGCGCTGCAATCAGGGCCGTCTCAAGCAATCCGACAGCCGACCATTTGCGCTCGGCAAAACTCTTTGTTTCTTTCTGTGTGGGCAGATAATGAATCAGCAACCGCTCGGGTCGTTCCGCCTCCACGAGCGCCTCGACAGGTATCTTGGCCAGAAAGCCACCGTCCCAGTAATCGGAGCCGTTTATCTTTTTGGGCGACATCAGGAAAGGGTAGCTGCAAGAGGCGCGCACCTTGTCTGCGATTGTGCCGGAATGAAAAGTCTCGTCCTGCCCCGTGGTCAGATTAAAGGCAGTGAGGTAAAGCGAGCGAGGGCACGCTTCGAATGTTTGCGCGCGGAGCCGGTCTCTTATCATCTCTTCAAACAGATCGCCTCTGAGCAAACCTGTCCACCCGCGCCCGCGCCTGATGAGCGCTCGCAAGATGCCGCCAAACCCTGTGCTGTCCCAGAAATCCTCTCTTCGCACCGAAAGCAGATGGTCTATAATCTCCGAAGCCGGGACCCCGGAGGCGTGAAGCGCCGCCACTATCGCTCCCGCGCTCGAACCGGCAATCGCCGCGTAATCCAATCCGAGTTCTTCGATTGCAAGCATGAAACCCGCGTGGGCAAAAAAACCGAAATACCCAGCCGACAGAACTATGCCCGTGCGCCCGTTTTCTTGTGAACTGTCAGGGCGGTTGGCGACCACCCGAACCCCCTCTTCACGCTCGATCATTTCCGATCTCCGATCTCTGTTGTTGTGGCATACTACTCCGTCGGCAAAATCAACATCAAGAGGTAGCGCATTCCCAGAAATCGCGTTACAACTTTTAGCTGGTCTTAGCCGCCAGGTGTAGAGGAGGAAGAGATTTGTTAAAGCTGGCCCTTGTCGGGACGCACGGAGTAAACAAAACGACCATAGCATACGAGCTTGCCGGGGCGCTCAAGCGCAGGGGTAAAACAGTTGAGTTGCTGACGGAGATCGCCCGCGAGTGTCCTTTCCCGCTAAACGAGAGGGCCACGCGCGAGGCATTCATCTGGATAATCACGCGGCAAATTCAATTGGAGATAGAAAAATCGCCGCGCGCAGACGTTCTGGTATGTGATCGCTCGGTGCTGGACAATTACGCCTATTACATCAGGCTTTTTGGCGCAACCGGAGAAGAGCCGGAATCGCTCGGTTTATTCTGTCGCTCGTGGATGAAAAGCTATGACCTGCTCGTTCGCCTCCCGATCACCCACCCTCTGACTGCTGACGGGTTTCGCTCTACCGATGAAGAGTTCCAGCGCGACATAGATCATCTATGCGACGAGTTGTTTGAAAGCCAGTACAGCGAAAAGACCTGCCCGGTTTACACGCGCGGGCTTATCTCTGCCGGAGATATAGCCGAGTTTATTATCGGAGGCTGACTCAAACGGAGTAAGAGTTTCAGCCACTTTCAATAGCTGCAAGCAAAAAGGGAGCGCGATCCTTCAAATACAGTCGCAGGAGAAGTCTGCAATCTTCAAAATAAAGGACTCGGACACGGGCAATAACACCTGCGCCTGTCCTTGAGTGTCAGACCATATTCCATTTGATTGCAGGGCAGATTTAAGGAGGATTGGCGGTTTATACGCCAATCCCTCCAAATTCAATCCGATTCTGGATGATCCGGTATCCGGGCCGCCGGTTGTCTCAAAAGAATCTGCGCTTGAATTTCTCGTGTCGGGCGCGGGCAATCTCTATCGTGGCGGCGTATTCCGGCAGGCCGCGCAGGTTTTCGGTCAGGGGATCGCTGACAAGATACGGATAGCAAAAAAATCCTTCCTCGACGCTGCGGCGCAGGGCGCGAACAGCCGAAGCATTGTCACCCAGCGCGGCATACCCTTGCGCCACCTTGTAAGTGATTTCTCCATCAGCCACTCCGCCTCGTTCAAGTTCGGCCTCGGTGGCTTTCAGCAATTCGCTTCCCTTGCGGTTGTCGCCTGCAATTGAGAGGCTGAACGCCCTGCCTATCCGAGTTATTACCGTTGACCGATTCAACTCGTATGCGCGATCAAAGGCCGCCGCCGCGTGTATTTTGTCTCTCTTGTAGTAATATCCCAGCCCTCTGTAGAAAAGAACGTAATCATCTTCTCTTGTCGGCAGGCTGTTTAGAAATCCATCATAATCGCCCGCGTAAAAATAGCTGTTGAATTGATGAGATGTGAGCCCGGGGTCGAGCGAGCGAGCGAGCCTGCCTTCTTCTATAGACTCTTTGAGCATCCCGCTGTAGCGATAAGCATAGCTCAACTGCCAGTGAACCGCCGCGATATTGGGGTTCTTCTTGACCACTTCTCTGAGCATTGCGACGGCTTCTTCGACGTGCCCGGTTTCGGTGTAAAGAATAGCCATAAAGACACGCGTTTCGATCTGACCGGGATTTATATCCAAGGATTGCTCGTAATCGGCCTGCGCTTTCAGATAATCCTCCCGACCGCCGAAATATTGCAGGGCGCTGATGCTATAGGCGCGGCCGAGATAAGCCCACGCAAGATAATAACCGGGATCAAGCTCAACCGATTTTTGCAGCATCTCTATGGCCGTCTTGTGCTTCTGCGTTGACAGCAGATAACGCCCCATCAAATAGGATTCATACGCCTGCGGGTTCTGTGGATGATCGAGAGCGAGTTGTTCGTCTTCGTCGGGCGTGAGCTTAAGGTCCAGCCCCTTGATTACCTGCCGCGCTACGATGTCTTGCAATGAGAGCAGGTTCTCATATTTGACATCTATGGTGTCGCCCCACAGTTGATCGCCGGTCGTAACATCTATGAGTTGCGGGGTGATTCTCAAATCGGGCCCATCCTTGAAATAGGTCCCCATCAACAGCGTGTCCACATCCAGTTCTTTTGCCGTCTCAACCGGATCGACATCCTTGTTGGCGTATTTCTGCACATAAGATGAGGGGCGGACGACGAGCGAGCCTACATAGCCGAGTTTCGTTATTATCGTATCGGCCAGAGCGAGGCCGAGAAAATCGGTATCGGCATCCGGTCTCTGATTTTGAAACGGCAGGACGGCAAGTCGTCTCGGTTGAGAAGGGTCGCGCACCTTTGTCTTTGATGAACTCAGGTAAGCGACAAAAGCAGCCGTCAAAAGCAGCGCCGCAAGGATTGCTGCCGCTACCCGTTTTCGATTCCCGCCCCGGGCCGAAAAACCCTCCCCGCCGGAATCAATTCTCTCTTTGACAAAAGCGGGAGCAAGTGAGTCCGGCACGGTGTCGGCCTCGATCTGCCCGACAGGTTTTTCGGCCTGCGCGGGCGAGGCATTCGATTCGACGCTTGATTTTTTCACCTCGGCCGCAAAGCGATATCCTCGCCGGGGAACGGTCTCGATGTACTGGCTGCCCTCCGGCGTCTCGCCCAGAACTTTTCTGAGAGTAGAGATATTCACCGCGAGGTTTGCTTCTTCGACAAAGGTATCGGGCCATATCCTGCTTAACAGGTCCTCTTTCTCGTGGACCTGGCCTGGAGTCTTTACGAGCACGAGCAGCGTCTCAAGGGCCTTTGGCGTGAGCGCGACAGGCTCGTCGGCGCACATCAGCACGCGCTCAGCTTCATCCAGAGTAAAGGGGCCGAAGGTGTAGAGATGTTTCTGTTGGCGGATCATTCCGGCTTTCATAATACGCCATTACGTTAAGTCTGTCGCCGTAAGATTTTTCCGATCAGGGCGGGGCAAGATAAGCGATTTTGGATAGATGTAAACTGATTGCTTCCGGTCTTTAATTTTTATCCACAGACGCTCGTATGTAGTGCGAGGCGAAATCATCACCGAGATTATGCAATGGCCGCGCCCCTCCGGGGCGCAGATCACAGGCCCCCGGCCCCTGGCTCCCGCAAAGATGGCCCCCGCTCCGGCTAACTTACTTCGAACCCTCAGGGATCGAGGAGCTACATAACATCAGTTCATCATTCAAAAAACCTGCGCCGAAACGCTTCGTGCCGCGCGCGCGCCAGGTCCATGAGCGAAGCGAATTCGGGTGCGCTCCGAAGGTTTTCAAGCAAGGGGTCGTTGATGAAATACGAATAGCAAAAAAAGCCCTGCTCGATGCTCTGTTTCAAGACTCGAAGGGCCGATTCTTTATCTCCTAAAACGGCATATCCTTGCGCCACTTTGTATATCGCCTCGGCATCGCCCACGCCGCTTGTCGCGATTCCCTGCTCGGTATTGTGTAACAGGTCGAGCGCGTCGGCTTTTCTGCCCTTTATGTTATAGCTGAGGGCCTTTCCTATCTGCGTGTAAAGATCGGGTTTCAGATCATAGGCCCGGTCAAAATCCGCAGCGGCCTGTTCCCGGTTATTCAAATAGAAGTTCCCAAATCCCCGATAAAACATGACAAAGGCAATATCGTCTCTTGTGGGCAGGCTCCGTATGAATTTCTCGTACTGTCCCGTATAAAGATAGCTGTTGAAGGCCGAACTGGTCATCTTGACTTCCGGGTCAAGCAGGCGGGCGCGCTCGCATTCGGCTATGGATTCCTCCAGCAATCCCGCAAACCTGTAAGCGTAACCCAACTCCCATCTGGCCTCGGCCAGATTCGGAGAGGTCTCAACCAGACGTCTCAGCATGGCCGTGGATTCCTCTACCCGATTCGTATCGGTCAGGGTGTTGGCCATATAGATGATCGCCTCTTCCTGCTCGGCATCAAGTGTAAGCGCCTGCTCATAGGCCGCCTGCGCCTTCAGATACTCGTTTCGCCCGCCAAAATTGAAACTGGCGTAGGCGTTATAGGCCCTGCCAAGATGCGCCCACGCCAGCGCAAAGTTAGGATCGAGCGCCACCGTTTTTTCCAGCACGCTTATCGCCGGATGAAACTCGTTCCGGGAATAGAGATCGACCCCGCGCAGAAAATACTCGTAAGCCAGATTGTCCTGGGCGCTTCCCCGATTGAGCCTCTGCGTTTCGGCGCTCGACAACTTGAGTCTCAATCTCTCGATTATCCGGCTCGCTACTTCGTCCTGCACCGTTGACAGCCTGTCGTATTTGATGTCAATCGTTCCGACCGATATCGACTGCTGCGCGGAGACATCTATCAGTTGGGCGGTGATTCTCAGGGTGTCGCCGTCCTTGATATAAGAGCCGGTCATCAGAGTGTTGACTTTGAGTTCTTGCGCCGCCTTACTCGGGTCGATCTCCTGATCTCGGTAGCGATAGACATACGAGGAAGGGCGAACCACAAGCGAATTGACCGCGCCGAGTTTTGTTATCACAGCGTCTGCAAGCGAGACGCCCAGAAAATCCGTCTCCGGGTTCGGCTTGAGATTATGGAAAGGTAAGATCGCAAGCCGCCGGGGTTCAACAGGCGTAGCCGTCGCTTTCTTGAATAAGACAAAATACCCGATTGCCACGGTCGCGATTGCCGCCGCGACAAGCGCAGCAACCCTGACCCTCTTCGCTCCGAACATTGCTTGTGGGAAGTGGGCGGCGTGTAGAGCTTCACGCGACACGTGCTGCTCAATATCTTCGGCAGACGCGTCTGCGCCCGATGACGCGGTTACTTGCCTTACTTCCCACCCATTCGTTTCCGGCGAGCCGACTTCTTCAATAGAGGCAGTTGATGCTTCTTGTGGCCCTTCCGCATCCGCCGTAACCTCCTGCACGCTTGCGGCGAAACGATAGCCGCGTTTCGGCACGGTTTCGATGTATTGCCCTCCACCGGGGCGGCGACCGAGAGCCTTTCTGAGCGCAGAAACGGTCACGGCGATGTTGGCCTCGTCCACAAAAGTATCGGGCCAGACCCTCTTCATCAGGTGCTCTTTTTCCAGCACGCGCCCGCGCCCTTCGATAAGCGCAAGCAAGAGATCGAAAGCCTTTGGAGCGAGCGGCGAAGGCTCCCCATCGCGCAATAAGGTGCGACTGGCCGCATCCAGTTGAAAAGATTCGAATTCGTATAAGTGCTTGATTTGATGATTCATAAATGCCTTTTAAGGTTTCTTTAGAACTTTTTTAGAAGCCTTTTAAGACATAAATCCCGGTTTCCGCGTATCGTCGGCTGCGTTGATGAGCAGTGGTGTTGGGCCGGTGGATTGAGTTGGTAAAAGAAGTCCAACGCCACGCTTATTATAGGCGGAAGTATTCGGCCAAACAAGACTCTTGATGGGAGGACCCAATGATCGGCATGGCGATGACTGAGAGGCAAAGCGAACGGCCCCGAACCGACGAGTTGCCTGAAATGATCGGGCGAAGGGCGGTCATTATTCTGTTTGTGTCGCTCGCGATGGCGCTGCCCGAAGCGCGAGCAGCGGTTCCGCGTCGGGCGCAACAATCCGACCCGCCCGATCTGCATATAACCCGAGTCAGAAGGCTTGCCGCGATTGGCGTAGCCGCGACCGCCGAAATCGAGGTCAGATGGACGGCTCAGGTTCCACGATTGACCGTCATTGACGGATTCGATGCCGGGTTGGAAGTCTTCTACACGGACGGGTCGAAAAATTCATTCAGCAGTAACTCTTTGAGGCCGTCGGCGCGGACTGCCATATTCAAGGTTCCCACTCATCCACGGCAAAGCGGCACGGCCGATCTCAAGAGGTTCAAGGCCAGCATCAGGATCAATTTCAAGATCACATCAAGGCTGACGCTCACACATGAGTTTACGGTCGAACCACAGACGGGAAGATTGCAGTCAAAATCGGGGCGTTCGAGTGGAGACCCGATTGAAATCTCGATTGCCGAAGCACGGCTTACAAATCAGGGGTGCGCTTCCGGCGAGCAATGCATAGATGTGAAGTGGACGGCAACTGCGGCGCGCAATCTCTCTTTCACCGGGTTTGAAGTAAAGGCCGAGGCGCTGCACAAAGACGGGGCGCGGAGGTCGGCATCAGCAAGCACAGGCGGAACCGGGCGGCAGACAAGACTCACGTTGAAGTCGGGCGGTTCCGCAGTGACATCCGCAAGTATCAGCCTGTTTGCCGGAATGGCTTCCAGCGATTCGGTGACGATCACCCAGGACGGGGCTTTTTAAGAGAACTATTCTAAATCCGGCTTTATAGCAGGAACGTCCCTGAGTAAGGGCTTTCTAAATTTCCAAACTACTTTGAGAAGGAGAATAAAATAGATGAACAGGAGAATCACGAAAAGGAATCTGGTAATCGCGAGCGTGATAATGGTTGCGCTCACCTTTGTTGTAATGCCTCCGGCAAGCGCCGACGATTGCAGCAATTCGATATTTGTCAGAAACCTGCTAAAAAAATTCACAGAAGAGTGCAAACAGCAGGAAGGCGCAGATGCCACTACATCCGAATGCACCAGCAAGCCTCCGGTCTATGTAAAACTTGTCAACACGTGGAACTCACTCGCCAACAATGGTCCGGCAACGATAGGGCCGCGCGCCGTCGAATACGGCAATACGCAGACGGGCAATCTGCTCTCTCCGAGCAACCGCACATTCCTCAGCCCGCCTCTCGACAAAAACACCGTCACGATCTCGATCAAGAAGAGCGACAACGGCAAGGCGACGTGTGTGGTCAGCGTCTGCAAGGTAGACATAAACGGAAACCCGACCAATCTTGACACCTTTACCTTTAACGACAATGCAGCGGTAGGGACCGAGTATAAGAAGACCTTTTCCGGGTTGAAGGACTTTGCGCTCCAGGTAGTCCTGAACGGCAAAGGCGGTTTGGGAAAGAGATTTCCATTCACGTTCAGAGCAACAAAGTCTTAGCTCAAAGTTGCAAGGGTCAGGGGATAATCGAATCAGAAATCGCCCGACCCCGCAAAAAGACTCACGCTTCATTGAGGGAAAAAACAGACCCTTCACCCTCAGGGCAATAACCATAAACGAGAATCAGATATAGGAGTTAAAAATGAAAAGAGTAAGATCGTATCGAAAAGCAACCGTGTCATTGATCGCCTTCGCGTTCGTAGCCGCACAGTTCTTCGGGTTCGCCAGGACCGCAAACGCCCAGCGATACCTCACAGAGATAGTCAGCGAAGCAAGCGCCGTAGAAAGATTCAGCAACGACCTGAGCAAATTTCAAAGCCTGGTTCTGAATCTGAAAAAGAGGACTCAGATTCGCCCCGATGAGAAGCGGCAGGTTGACGATTCTGCCAGAGGATTGAAGAACAACATCTCGTCCTTGCAGAGAAACCTCAGAGCAATCCTCGACAAGGTTAAGGCCAATGATATTGATGTCGAAGCCCTCGTCCGCGATAAGGTTAGAAACGCCTCTTTGTTGAGCTTCATCAGAACAAACGGCGGCGCGAAGGCAGTGCTTGAGAAGCTGGTCTCACAGGGAAACCAACTCGCCGTAGAGATAGATGATGCCGCTAAAGATACGCCGCCCGCCGCCGGGGCCGCCGCGCTCCATCTGGAAAACGCGGATCAGTTCAACGCGATTCCGGCAGCCTACACTCCCGGCTCTCCCGCGTTAAAGAACGGTCGCTTCTTCACCTGTCTGGTCAAGACCGCAGCCGTAATAATCACGGCGATCAGAGGCAAGCAACTTGCCGAGGCGGAACAATCTTTCGATGCTACCTGCGGCTCAGGTGCCGGTACCCCCACTACGTAAGTCTGTGAAACGAACTGCCGCAGGCAGGAGTTTGCGGCAGTTCAAACCACATAATTGCCCAATCAACGGCGAGCGCCTCCCGCGACCGCCCGATCAATAAACTCTCAGACCGGAGTCTTCAAAATGGCTTTCAAATTTAGAAACAGGATTAGATTGCTGAAACTCGATGCGCGCGCAGTCAAGGTGTTTGCCCTCGCCGTATCGCTCGCCTGGATGTATACCGGCTGGCTGTCAGGCGCGTTCGCTCAGGACGCGGCCGTATCCGCGCCAACTCAGGAGTTGAAGGTTGAAACGAGTTTCACCGACAAGGCGTCGGTTACACCCGATGAAGCGATCACCGTGCGGTTGAGCCGCCCCGTTCAGACATCCGAAGGGAGGATTTCGATCCTATTAGGCTCGACCGATCTGACATCTCTGTTTGTCGCTACCGAAACCGAATTGAGTTATAACTCAAAGGTTCTGCCTCTGCCGCAGGGCGAGACAGAGATGACGCTTTACCTGGTCTCTCCTACAAACGATTGGAAAGAGATAGCGCGCTTTACCCTGCGCGTGCAAAACGCGGCCCCGGCTTCTCAGGAACAGGCCGACAACAAAACGCCTGATAGGGCAGCAGAAAAACCTGCACAGGCCGAGACCACCGCGCAGCCTCAACCAGCCCCTCAAACAGGGTCTCAAAAAAGTGAGGCCGCTCAAACGGAAAAACCGCCGCGTAAGAGGTTTGGATTTGAAAAGCTCGACCTTATTCCATCGGTAAACATAAACATCAAATCTCAACCGGCGCAATCAACTTTTCCATTCACAGGCCAGCCTGCGCGACCTACATTTACAGACCTCAACACACAGTTCAGCTTGAAGAGCGATATAGCTCGCGGCGGGTTCACATCTCAGACTCAGTTCGATTTCGTAGGCTCAAGTTTCCAGCAGGAAGCCCTGAGATTCGGTCAACTCGGAAACGATGCGCCGCAGATTGATCTGGCCAGTTACCTGATGCAATTTCAGGCGGGCAAGCTCAAGTATCAGGTAGGCACTTTCTCGTTTGGCGCGCTTCGCCATCTGATAAACGGGTTTTCGAGCCGGGGCGTGACGCTCTCGATGCCCATCACCCCGCGCTTCGACTTCGCGCTCACCGCGATGAACGGCACAAGCATAGTGGGGTTCAGCAATTTTTTCGGGCTCGATAAACAGAGGCACAGATTACTGAGCGGAACGCTCGGCATGGAGTTTCTTCCAAAGCGCCCGGGCGGGTTGAGGGTAGAAGCGGGAGTGCTCGACGGCTGGCTTCAACCGCTCAGCGGTTTTAATCAGGCGAATGTGAACGACGCGGAAAGAAGTCAGGGCATTGGTTTTCGTTTACTCGCTTCCGACCCTTCGCAAAGATTCAAGCTCGAAACCGGATTTAGCAGAAGCCGGTTTACAAGCCCGTCAGATTCTCTGCTCAATCAAAACTCGACCGTCGTTGCGCTGCCCACCGTCACGCGCAACGCCTATTATCTGGAAACCGGCTTCGACATACTGAAAGATTTTTCAATCACAAAAACGAAGAAGGCAAACCTCTCGCTCGCCTTCCGTCACGAAACGGTTGACCCTCTCTTTCGAAGCCTCGGGGCCTCGACTCAAGCCGACAAATCGCAGAACGAAGTTCAGGTTCAGGCCGCGATAGGCGAAATCACCGCGCAATACCTTCATACTCGCTTTAACGATAATCTGGCAAATATCCCGTCAATTCTCAGGTCGCTGACTCGCGCAAATACGCTCGCCGTAGCCGTTCCGCTCGCCTCGCTTTTTAGCGACCCGGCAAAACCTTCTCCGTGGCTGCCCCGAATGTCATACACCTTCAATCGTATTCATCAGTTCGGAGCCGCCATACCCGTAAACGGAGGGTTCGAATTTGAGGTGAACGCCATCCCAAATCTTGTAGGCACAAATCAGGCGCTCAGCGCCGACTGGCAAATACAGAAATGGCGGGTCGGTTATCGTCTCAATCATTCGTTTCAAAATAACCGGCAGATTGGCAGCCAGCTTGCCGATCAGACTAACCTGACAAACGGCTTCAGCGTGGGAATTTCACCCCTCCCGACGATTGATCTAAACCTCGACATCAACGCCGAAAGCGCCGGCAACAAAGAGGCCCGCACAATCGACCGCACATTCCGCATCGCGCCCGGCATAAACTGGCGGATGACTCCGAAGGCGACATTTGCGTCCAATTTTTCGAGCACGTTCGCGGGCGATGCGGCAGACACAAGAGGAAACCGAAGTGTGGAATTCGATATGCAATGGTCTTATCAGTTCGCCGTCGAGCGGGATCGTTTCCGCAAGCTTCAAAGTCAGTTTTTTATCAGATACGCAAACCGCTATTCACGAGCTACAAACAGTCTGCTCATCCAGAATGATCTGACAAAGAACCAGATTCTCAATCTTGGGATCAGCTTTACTTTCTTTTGATTGAAAGCCGATTGAACCGATAAAGCTACCGCGACAGGAGTTGAAAGTGAAAAGGATATTGATTGCTGCGCTGTTTCTGATCTCGCTTACGGCCCCAGCCGCCGCTCAACAAATCAAGGTCTCTCCGAGTAGTGTGAATGCCTACTCTCAGGGGGCGACCACGGTCTTTCTCACATTCACGGGCGTAGTCAACAAACGGCCTGCGGATGCCTGCTGGTGCGGCGATCTGATTTCAGCCGAACCCGACCTCGGGTTCAAATGCAACCCGGCAAATGTATTCGGCTGTCTGCCGGTACGTTACGACCAGTCGAGACTGAACGGCTCGGGCACTTATACGGATATTATGTCGATCCCCTCTTCGGTTGCCAGGCGCGCATACATTGACGCCGCAAACGGAGCCGAGGCTACATTCTTTTATGTGCGCCGATTTGTGAGCACCGCAGGCGGGCCTGATGAATTTGTGCCCGTAACGATTCGCCTGAGCGGAAACGGTGCGGCCACTCCCTTCTCGATCACTGATGTAAGGCTTTCGTGGGGCGTTGACAAACCGATCCTTTTAATAAAGCCGGACGAGAAATTGCCTCCCGTAAGAGCCGAGATCACCTACACGGGAACGGGCCGCCTGAAAGGGCGATGGGAAATCGTGAAGCCGGGCGAAGAGTCGCCCTCCGAGCGCGACCTGCTGACGGAGGCCACGCTGCCTGTAGAAGAACGCGGGCTGCAAAGGCGCTACACCGAATTGAGCAGATTCAATATCTATCTGCCGCCGACAGGCAGATTCATCCTGCCCGGACCCGAAACGTGGCGCGTGCCAAATCATATTGACGGAGGCTACGTCGTGTTGCTCCGCATAGAAGCGAGCGAAGACGCGAGAGGCGGTTCTGCCTCCGGGGCAATCCCGGACACGCTCGCAGGCTCTCAAACCGGCGCTGTCGCGGGCTTTCCCCTTCCGGTGCTGCGCTACTACGTGGGAGGCGGTTCCACCTTGCAGTCAGGCTCTCCACCTGCCGAAAGACTCGCGCTGATTTCGCCCGCCGAAAATTCACTCATCCCCCCAGACGGGCCGGCGGATTTCAGATGGGTTGAGATAGAGGAAGCAACCTTTTATCGAGTCGAAGTAGAAGATTCCGAGGGGCGGTTAATAGTTTCGGCCGTGTTGTTGCCGGGCGCGGACGGATACCGGGCTCCTTCGTGGTTGAAAGAGAAAGCGGGCGACGGTCGATTGCGATGGCGAGTTATCGCCTTTAATAAGAGTTCGAATCAGATTGCAGAGACGCCGCGCCGCAATTTGCGACTGTCATCTCAAAAGTGATTTCCCGTGCCCTCAATCGGCCAGATGTTTTTCGATCCGGGCAAGCAGGTCGGCGACTTCGAAGGGTTTTGTCACAAGATCGTCTGCGCCATATTTGGATTTCGCCTCCCATTTATAGCTTGTCTTTGTGTAGACCGCTGTCAGCAGTATGACCTTCGGAGGCGGGCTAAGTTCCTTGACCGCTTTAGAGACCACAAAGCCATGCATTCTGGGCATCAGCGCATCGGTCAGCACAAGATCGGGTTTCTCAACCCTTGCCTTCTCGACTGCCTCAAGCCCGTCCTGGGCTATCACTACTTCATAACCCGCCTGCGTCAGTATCTTATAGAGAACCCGTCTGAGAGGCGAATCGTCATCAGCCACGAGCACCTTCTTTCGCCGGGATGGAATCCAGGTATGTTCGCTTTCGGAAAAGGATTCCTGCTGGGCGAGATCGAGAAGCCACTTATCATCCAGGAAACGGAGACACAAACGGTCCAGCCCGTCGGCTCCAGTGAAGCGGTTACACACGACTGCAAAGCTCTCGAAACTGCGGTTTGTGAGACTTATCCTGACCATCTCGAAATCGGCGGGCGGACGCTTGACTGAGACTCGCATGCCGTCATCGCTGATGTTTTCAGTTCGCCCCATCTCCTGGCTTACCCATTCCAGCGATTCATCGAAGTACTCGACCCAGATTACGTCGGACCTCTCCTCTCGCGGCTTTCTGCGGCGCTCTACGCCGGACCATTTTTCATTCAGATGAAAGACGGCCCAGGGCTTCTTGTCATACCCTTCCGGCGGGTTTTCGCCTATAAACTCAAGCCCTATGATCCGGCTTCCTTCTTTAAGAGGCTCTATGCGCCTCACATGCGCGTAGACTCTGTAATTCGGTTCCCTGTGACCGTGACGGCGCAGTTCTTCCGGCATCGGCAGCGAAAGATAGAGAACGGTTCCTTTCTTTACGCGCCTCCCAAGTCGAATCCTGGCTCCCTGTAGGCTGATATCAACCGTCTCGACCTGCTCATACCAATCCTCGTCCTTTGTTGTAAATCCGATAACGTGAACGGGCAATGATGTCTTGAAGCGCTTCGACTGGCGGCGATTATCGGCGGCAAGATCGTCGAGCGTCAAGCTGTCAAATCTCTGACCGGAAACAAGCGGGCCGGAATCGGCATTCATTGTTTGCGGGGCATCGGTTTGAGAAGGGGTTCTGTCACTGGTCGGCTTTTGAACGTGATCATATTCCATCCGTTTGGCTGAGTTTCCCAACACGGTGAATGCGCTTGAGATTCTCCCGAATGAAGCCCCTACCCTGCACCGCAACTTGTCGGGCAGGCGCAGATCGACTGCGGAGGCCGCCCGGCGAAGAAGCGCCCTGGAATGTTGAAATGCGATCCTGATCTGCTCGTTGCTCGCCTCGCTCTCGAGACCCAATACGCCATAATGAGTGGTGGCGCTTTCCACACGCGATAACAGGCTCTCAAGCTCCTGACGGAAGTCGGTCTGATCTGCGACCTCACAATTTGGCGGCGTGGCTACGGGCGCTTGCGGATAGCCTGCCGGATTACTCTGTGATGCTATGGAGGGATCGGCATAGAGATCAAAGAGATTCTCAAACGAATTTGTTGTCATAACGGACCCTATACTTGCTCAATAACTAATACATTGTCGACAACGTCGAAACCATTTCTTGAATCGACTCTGACAATTGACAGCCGAGACATCTACAAGAATTATTGCCTATGTTTCGCCCACTACATACAATGTCGTATTTCTCGTTTTGCAATAGAAATGCCAGATCGCCTTCTAAGCATTCGATCTTACATAAACCACTGTGTTCTCTCAATATATGGCCGTAGCATTACCCAAATGAGCAACAATCGCTCATGTCATATTGAACGAACTGCCCGGCGAATTTGGTCAATCTGCCCTTAACTCTCTCAAGGCCCGTGGTTCAGTGACAGGTTCAGTGACAGGTTCAGTGACAGCTTAACTATTCACGGCTCTGCGTGCTAGGGTAAGTCTTGCGATGACGATAACGGAAGCGATAAAGAGAGTGGTTGAGCGCCACGACCTGAGCGTGGACGAGGCCGAGGCCGTGCTTGAACAGATAATGTCGGGGGAGTCGAGCGACGCGCAGATAGGGGCGTTGCTGACGGCTCTCAGAATGAAAGGCGAGACGGCTGAAGAGTTGACGGGATTTGCAAGGGTGATGCGCAGACGGGCTTCAAGCGTGCAGCCCTACAGCACGGTTGCAACAGAGATTGGCGGGACCGAGCGCGAGGCATTGATAGATACCTGCGGCACGGGCGGAGACGTGAGCGGCAGCTTCAACATATCGACCGCCACCGCCTTCGTAGCGGCAGGCGGCGGGCTTCGCGTGGCAAAGCACGGTAACCGCTCCGTGTCGAGCCAGTGCGGAAGCGCCGATGTGGTCGAGGCGCTCGGCGTGCGTATAGAGATTTCTCCCGACCGGATAGCGCGCTCGATAGACGAGGTAGGAATAGGTTTTCTTTACGCCCCATTGCTGCACACGGCGATGAAACACGTGGCAACGGCCCGCAAACAGATGGGCATCCGAACGATCTTCAATATGCTGGGGCCGCTCACAAATCCAGCCGGTGCCGACGCTCAGGTCATAGGAGTTTACGCCGAAAGCCTGACCGAACTGCTTGCCGAGGTGCTCCGACGACTCGGGAGCCGTCGCGCCCTCGTCGTTTCCTCAAGCGACGGGCTTGATGAGATCAGCCTGTCGGCTCCGACAAGAGTGACCGAGTTGAGCGGAGGCCGGATCGAGACTTACACAATCAGCCCGGAAGATTTCGGTCTCAGGCAAGCTTCACTCAAAGAGATTCGGGGAGGCGACAGGGATGAAAATGCCGGGATTATCCTCGGCATCCTCAAGGGGGCCGAAGGCCCGCGACGCGACATCGTTCTCTTGAACGCGGCGGCTGCGTTTGTGGTGAGCAATAAGGCTCGCGGTTTCAAGGAGGGGCTCGCCCTCGCCTCACAGTCAATCGACAGCGGCGAGGCGCTTCGAAAGCTCCGGCGTTTGATAGAATTTACAAACTCGGAGTGAATTTCTTGTAAACCCGAATAATCCGGTTAATCCCGTCTAGCGATTAAAGAACATCCATTTCTTGCGCTTCTTAGGCTGAACAGGCGAGGGGCGAATCGGAATCGATTTCCCTTCGACGACGGCCATAGGGTTTGATTCGGCCATCGCGACGGCATAATCATCGCCGACCAGATCGGCTACGGCAGCTACGGCGGCGCTCATACCGGGCAGGCGATTGCGCGTGTTGTGACAGTCGCTTGCGATCATGTGCAGCAACCCGTGATCGAGCATGATTTCGGCCGCCTGCTGAACCTTGCGACCGAAGTTGCCGGTAAACGACCCGGTATCGGCCTGTCCAAGTGCTCCCATCTCGATAAGCTCAAAAAAACGCTCGGGCTCAGCCATCAGCATATGGTTGCGCTCGGGATGAGCGATGATAGGGTGGATGTCGTTGCTCATAAGCTCGAACAGAGCGCGCTCGCTCCCAAGCGGTACCACCGCGTGCGGGAACTCTACGAGCACATATTTGCCTCCCGCAAGCGTAGGCGCGGTCTTGTCTCGGCAGATATGCCTTACTACATCGTGGGTGAAGCGAAGTTCGCAACCCAGTTCTATTCGAGGGCGGCCCTGAAGCCGATTATTGAGGTCTTCTACTTTCTGACGCAGGAAGGCCGGATCATGAGTCTTGTGCAGACTGTCGTGGGCGTGCGGAGTGGCCACGATTACGCTGATGCCGTCATCGGCCGAAATCCTGCACATCTCAAGCGATTCGTCGAGACTATGAGAACCGTCATCCACCTCCCATAGTATGTGGGAGTGGATGTCTACCATTTTTGTCAGATTAAGAAGTCGTGATGGTTGCTCAGAATTCATGTCAGTAAAGTCATTCCAGTAAAGTCATTCCAGTAGGACTAAGGATTCAACCGGCGCTACAAGCGCGCTGCACTATTGATACTACGCCATCAGGGAGGTTCCCACAATGATATTCTCAGGCCGGGCATCAAGCCCGGGCAATGTTGCGTTTATGATGCGAAAGTTTAAGAGTCTTGACATTAAAAATTGCAGACGGTTATCATCTTCATGCGATCTCCAGAACGCAAATCCCGGCACCGTCAAGCGCTTATGAAATTAAGGGCAAAATTGAAACGGCACCTTTGGCAACCCTCGATGATTTAAGGAATTCTATGAAGCATCTTGTTACTTTAATATGTCTCTTGCTCGCCGCAAGCGCCGTGGCGCTTGCATCGGATGCACATTCGAACTCTAACCTCATGCCTCTGGAAGATGTTCATCCGGGCATGAAGGGCTACGGGTTAACGGTATTTCAAGGAAGCAAACCTGAGCGGTTCGATGTCGAAATTCTGGGATTGCTCGACGGGATGCCAAATCCCAAACAGAGCCTCATCATCGCCCGCCTGAGCGGACCCCTCGTCGAACGCACGAGCGTCTTTGCCGGGATGAGCGGCAGCCCCGTCTATATCGACGGAAAACTCGTCGGCGCGGTCGCCTACGCTTTCCCGTTTGCCAAAGAACCGATAGCCGGGATCACACCCATCAAATACATGATTCAGGTATTTGAGCAGGGCGGCGAAGAAGTGCGACAGTCCGGCCAGCGAGTCAGCTTCTCCACCCTGATGGCTTCGGCATCCGAAGGCGTTCGATTTACCGAAGGTGCTCGATTTACGCCCGCGCCCACTGTGCAGATAGGACCGCGAGCCGCCTCTGCCGGTGCGGGGCTTGCGCCTTACGTCGGACAGACGATCACGCCCATTGCGACCCCTGTGACATTCTCAGGCATACCTCAATCGGTCGTCGATATGTTCGCGGGCGATTTAAAGAAAGCGGGCATCCAGCCAATAGCGGGCGTAGGCGGTGGGTCGAGCCTCGCGCCTATGGTCCCCTTCGATGACACTACGCTCGCGCCCGGCACATCCGTCAGCGCGCAACTCATCCGAGGAGATTTCACCGTGGACGCGGCAGGCACGGTAACATACCGCGACGACCGGCAGATTTATGCATTCGGGCACCCGTTCCTCAGTTCCGGGCGCGCCCAGTGGCCGATGGCCGAATCTTCCGTCGTTACCGTAGTTCCAAATCTTAATAACTCGTTCAAGCTTGCGGCAGGCGGCAATCTCGTAGGCTCGATCAGCCAGGATCGCTCGACCGGCATATTCGGGCAACTCGGCGAGCAACCGAAAATGGTCCCGGTTCGCGTTCGGATACACACAAGCAACAACAAGGTCGAGACCTATAATTTTGAAGTAGTGACGGATGCGTTTCTGACTCCGCTTTTGATGAAGATCGCGCTCTTTTCCGCCATCTCTGCGACCGAGAGGCAGATCGGCAATCAGACGATCAAGCTCAGCGGTCACATCTCGATAGAAGGTCAGCCCGACGTTTTGCTCGACAACAGTTTCTCCGCTCCAAACGGCGCTGCGTTTTATGCGGTCTCAGCCGTCGAGCGCCCGCTTGCGGTACTGCTCAACAGCGGATTCGACGCTCTCGATCTGCGCGGGGTCGAACTCGATGTCACTTCGAGCGACAGCCGCTCAAACGGCACGCTCAATCGCCTGTGGGTAGACAAAACCGAAGTGCATCGCGGCGAGAAGCTTGAAATTCAGGCTTTTGCCCGTAACGACAACGGGGCCGAATTCGTAGAGCGCATACCGCTCGAGATTCCGGCAGACGCTCCGCTCGGCCCGCTGGTAGTCATGGTCGGCGACGGCGCTTCGATAAACCAGACCGATGTGAGCACTCAAGCCGGGGCCGACTTTACGCCCAAAGACCTCAGCCAGCTTGTGCGGGCGATCAATAAGCTCAAAAAGAATAATCGCCTCTATGTGAAGATCATACGATCCGGCACTGGCGCTATCGTCAATAGCGAGGTGATGCCTACGTTGCCGCCGTCGGTTCTGGCGACGCTCGGAAGCGAGCGCACATCAGGAGGCTATACGCCTCTGTCGATCGCCACGCTTGCCGAAGAAGAATTGCCTCCGTCGCAGTTCATTATCAGCGGACAGCAGACCATCACTATCAACGTGATTCAGTAAGGTGACGATCTTTGATCTGTAGGTATTCGGCGTCAGCAGTATTGAAGGTTAATTTGAACGAAAGACGAATGGCAATAGGCCACGGATGAACGCGGATGCGACGGATGAACACGGATTAGCTCATACAGGGGCATATCCGCGTAAATCCGTCCGATCCGCGTTCATCCGTGGCCTATTCTGATTTTCCAGTTCTACATTTTGGAAACCAGTTCGCCCTGGCCCGCACCCGGCGCGGGCTTTAATTTTTGGAAAGGACTATTGTTTGGAAAGGACTATTGTGATGTTTAGAAGATCGCATCTTTACAGGCCGGCACTGGCCCTGCTTGCGTTTGTGGCGCTTGGGGGACCGGTATTTGGCGGCGGCCCCGTATTCTGGGAAGTTTCAAGTCAGGCAGATATTATCAAAGGCGATGCGCGCGGCGTCTCGATTGCCGAAAACGGCACGATCACGCTCGCAAAAGATTTCAACCTGGTCTATGACACAAAAGAGGCATATATCTGGTCGAGCGCCACAGACCGGGCGGGGAATATTTATCTGGGAACCGGCCACGAAGGGCGCGTCTTCAAGGTAGAACCAAACGGAACGGGCCGTCTGCTTTTCGATTCCCCCGAGCTTGACGTTTACGCGATTGCGACCGACGCGCAAGGCAATGTCTATGCCGGGACAAGCCCCGACGGCAAGATTTATAAGATCACACCCGAAGGACGCGACTCGGTATTTTTCGACCCCGGGGATAAGTACATCTGGTCGCTTGCTTTCGATCCCGCGACCTCGACCCTCTACGCAGGCACGGGCGATAAGGGAGTCATCTACAAGATAGACGCTACGGGCAAAGGACAGGTGCTGGCAGATACAAACGAGACCAACATAGTCTCGCTCGCTCTGGATAAAAATCGCAACGTAATCGCCGGGACCGATCCTTCGGGGCTTGTGCTGCGGGTGTCGCCCGACGGCAAGACATTCGCTCTGTTTGATTCGCCCCTTCAGGAAATTCACGCCCTGTCGGTAGGGGCAGACGGGTCAATTTATGCCCTTGGCATCAATCAGCAGGCATCGAGCAAATCATCGAGCAGCCTGGGCACCTCTACGACCACGACCCTTTCAAGCGATAACGTAATTACGATCTCGACATCCGATGACGATGATTCATCGGGCACTACTCAAACGGCAAATCTGTCAGGGCTGCTCACTCAAAGCTCTTCGGCGAGTCAATCGAGCGCGACGGGAGCCAAGAGCGCGGTCTTTCGCATACTCCCCGACGGCGGCAGCGAAGTCTACTGGCAATCGAAGACAGCCGTAGGCTTTGGCCTCGATTTGATGGCGGACGGGAACGTGCTGCTTGGCACGGGCGAGAAGGGCAGGATATACAAAATCGCGCCGGATCACACACAGACTCTTTTGATTCAATCACCCGAAGACCAGACATCCACGCTGCTCACGGCGAGCGATAAACTGTATGCAACTTCAAGCAATCTCGGGCGGCTTTATCGAATCAGCCCCGAAACCGTAAGCGAAGGGACATATCTTTCTCCGGTGCACGACACGAAATTCGCGGGGCAATGGGGAATCATAAACTGGCGCGGTTCGGGCAGAATCGAGATTCGAACCCGCAGCGGCAATACCGAAAGCCCCGACGCTACGTGGAGCGATTGGTCGCCCGCTTACGCAAACGCATCAGGCGATCAGGTCACGAGCCCGCGCGCGCGATTTATACAGTGGCGGGCCGTTTTGAAGAGCGCAGCAGCAGGCCAGTCCGGCACAACGCGCCCTCCACAGGCGACGGGCGCGGATTCCACCACGCGATTGCAGTCGGTCGTCATCGCTTATCTGCCGCGCAATCAGGCCCCGGAGGTCGGTTCCGTAACCATCCTGCCGCCGGGCATAGCCCTGCAAGAAACGCCTCTTGCCATTGACCCGTCAATCGCCTCTTCGGGTCTCGATCCGCAACTATTCGGGCTTGTGTCCTCTGTGCCGCCGCGCCGTTTCTTTCAAAAGGGCGCTCGCTCGATCACATGGCAGGGGACCGACCCGAACAGCGATACCCTGACCTATAAGATTTTGTATAGAACGATTGGCGACAACGAATGGCACGTGCTGGCAGATAACCTGTCGGTGGAGTACTACACAATAGACGGCAACCGCCTGCCCGACGGCACATATCATTTCAAGGTGGTGGCAAGCGATCAGCCAAGCAACCCTGAAAGCCTCGCGCTTACCAATGAAGAGGTAAGCGACAACATAGAGATAGACAACACGCCGCCTTCGATCAAGGTAAACGGCCCAACGGTAAAAGGGCAGACGGCAGAGGTCGGCTTCGAGACGGAAGACCTTACGAGCCGCGTTGTCAGAGGCGAATACAGCGTAGACGGAGGCGATTGGAAGCTCGTTTTTCCGGCAGATGGGATCGCCGATTCATCAAAAGAGAGCTTCAAGGTCAGGGTGAGTTTCGACCGGCCGGGTGAACACGTAATCGCATTTCGCGTGGCTGATTCAAGCTCGAACGTAGGCACAAGCAAGGTGACGGTAACTGCGCAGTAAATAGTGAAACGTGATGCGTGATGCGTGACGAAAGCAGGCTTGCAAGTTGTTTTTAACAGGCAAGTCCCTTGTAAGATCGCGTATCACGCATCGCGCATCGCGCATCGGCGAGCGTATCTCTTTAGATAACATGCTCATACCCTAGGGGCCGAACATCTTCCAACGCTCCATCACGCTCAATCTGCAATCCCTCGCCTGAGATTATCTCTCCTATCTCGGTGATCGACGCGCCATTCTCGATTGCTAACTCGCGCGCGCTCTCACGATTTTCAGGTGAAATGGTAAAGAGCAACTCGTACTCTTCTCCGCCGTGCAGAGCCAGATTCAAGGGAGAGATTTCCAAACCGGCATCTCGGAGCCGGACAACACTTTCAGCAACTGGGATCGCACCCGCCCGAATGATCGCTCCGCAACCGCTCTCTTCAAGAATGTGAGAAAGATCGGTACTGAGGCCGTCGCTTATATCAATCATAGCCGTGGCCAGTGCCGCTTCACCAAGCGCGCGGCCAAATTTCAGGCGTGGCTCGGGCGCCAGGTGTCTCTCGATTGCGCGTCTTCTTGATGCTCCTTTTTCGGATTTCGATTCATCATCCAATCTAAATCCCTGCTGCAACAGCGAGAGTCCGAGTGATGATCCGCCAAGCGAATCGGTGACAAAAATGATATCGCCTGCACGTGCACCGCCGCGAGTGATGGCCCTGCCGTTTGCGCATTCGCCTATCACGCTTGTATCAATAAACAACGAATCGGGCGCGCTTGATGTGTCTCCGCCGATGATCGAGACGCCGCTCTGTTCGGCCATGTCAAAGATGCCTGCCAATACCTCATCGGTGAATTCCGCCGAGATCGACCCGGGAATAGCAAGGCTTATCATCGCAAACAGAGGGGTACCACCCATTGCCGCCACATCGCTCAAGGTGACGGCAAGCGCCTTACGGCCCAGCAACCGGGGCACTCCCCATTCGGTCTTAAAGTGCACGCCTTCGACCATCAGGTCACAACAGGCGATCAGGTGGTTTCCGCCCGCCCAACTGATTACAGCCGCGTCATCCCCTATGGGAACAAGGACGCGCCCACTCGCCCCGGCGCGGGACCTGATTCGCGAGATTATTTCGGATTCCTTTGGCATATCATCTGTGCGGTCGAAACCTTTGCTGCAAGTCGCGAAGAGATGTTAGCACCCCTCACCGCCGGACAACAATTTGTATAGAAATGGCGGGCATCTTGTCGTAAAATCGTCCTGCCCCTGCTTTCGACCCCCTGGAGAAATGACCCGATGCAATTGGATTATAAGATGTCTGATATGGGTTCGAATTCAGGTCTGATCAACTCCTGCTCGGACGAAAATCTTGAAATCGAGCTTTATAATGATCTGCTGGCCTTCAGTAATCTTTCGCCCGAAGAGCAGGTTAGTGTGGCAGATGGATCCCGGGACCTCGACGCCGAGGCGCAGCCATTCAACGAAGCGGACTCGGAAGAAGAGATTATCGAAACAGCACCGACAGAAGCAGCACCAGTAGAAACAGCACCGGCAGAAATCTTGCCGGTAGAGATATTGCCGGTCGCAGAAATCGAAGAATCTCAGATACACCTTGACGATCCGCTGGAGATGGCTCCGCACCAGGAGATGGAATTGCCCGTCGAACCTATTACGGGCCCGCTCGTCGAGTTTGTAAAAGATGAGATTGTCGAAGAGATGCCCGCTTGTGTTGCTCCTGCGGACTATAGCCACAAAGACGATAGCCCGAAAGAGGCTGAACCCGTCGATCAAATAGTAACACGCATGGGTGGCATCCTTTTATCACTCAGATCGGATACGCGAAGACTCGCCGAAGACAGTCCGGCGATGGATACTTCAACCTGGTTCGATGATGACACAGACCTCGACTTGCATGATCAGAGCGCGGTCGAGAAAGAATCCACAGGCGATTTGAGCGCCCCGACAGAGACCGCCATCGAGGCTCTGGAATCGGGCTCTACTGCCACGGGTGAGCTTGTCGCCGGGCTCGTTCAGGATGAGCAGGATATTCAATTGGAGCCCAGAGAGATTCGCTGCGTTGACGAGGTACAGGGGTTCATCTGCGCCGATTGCGGGTCAACTATCGCGTTTGGAGAGATATTCTGCCATCGCTGCGGCGCTATTGTCTCTGTCTAAGTAAAGCCCGATCTACTGGCGACTGTCTTCGAGTGCTGCGCGCAATGCGTCTATAGCCAGCACGGCACAATGTTTCTTTGCGGGAGGCAGTCGCCCAAGCGCGTCAATTACGTCCTGCCTGCCAAGGGATTCCACATCGGAAAGTGAGCGGCCAATTATCAATTCGGTCAGGACCGATGCGGCGGCGATAGTCGGCGGGCAGCCATGAGCCTTGACCCTTGCTTCGGTCAAACGACCGCCGTCAATGCGAACGGTCAATTTTATTCTGTCCATACAAGCCTGATTGATTACATCACCCGTGCCCGAAGGAGATTCGAGTTCCCCGACATTGCGCGGGTTTGCGATATGCTCGGCTACCTGCTGACTGTACATGGCTCAAATCTCATATTTAAGTTTTATCGAAATCTCCTATCGGCAGCCCCGTCTCAAATCTCAAATCTCAAATCTGAGATTTCAAGAGAGCAGGTTCCTCCGTTTTATCGGGGAGCATTTCTCGCAACCGGGTGACGGTCGCCTCAAGCGCGGCAATCGTGTAATCAATCTCTTCGCGTGTAGTGTATGCGCTCAGACTGAAGCGAAGACTCCCGCGCACTTCCTCGCGCGTGAGACCCATCGCCGTTAGAACATGGCTCGGTTCAAGCGACCCCGAAGAACAGGCCGAACCCGTTGACACGGCTATGCCTTTCAGATCCAGAGCGATCAAAAGGCTCTCGCCGTCAACACCCTCGAAACTGAGATTCAGGATGTTAGGCACGCGGCGCATTTCATCCCCGTTCACCCGCACGCCATCTATGCGAGCCGTCAATTGCTGCTCGGCATAATCCCGAATCTCGCGCATGCGCGATGCCCGCTCGGCCAGGTGGATGCGGGCCATCTCGGCAGCCCGTCCAAAACCGACTATGCCGGGGACATTTTCAGTGCCCGCGCGCCGGTCACGTTCGTGATGGCCGCCGTAAATCAACTTTGCCAGTCGCGTGCCTCTTTTTATGTAGAGAGCGCCGACGCCCTTCGGTCCGTGAAATTTGTGCCCGGATAGCGAGAGCAGATCAACACCCATCCGTTTCACATCGAGAGGGATTTTTGCGGCTGCCTGCACGGCGTCTGTGTGGAAATAGAGATGCCTCCGACCACTCGCGCGAACTTCGGCCACGATTGCTCCTATCTCGTTTATCGGCTGAAGCGCCCCCGTTTCGTTGTTGGCCGTCATAACGGAAATTAAAATCGTCTCATCGCCTATAGCAGCGCGCACATCTTCGACGCTGACCACGCCACTGTCGGAAACCGGCAGATATGTGACTGTAAACCCGGAACGCTCAAGCGCCTCGCAGGTAGCCAGTACCGCCGGGTGCTCTATCTGTGTGGTTATGATGTGACGGCCATGCTCTTTATGAGCTTCGGCGATTCCGTGAACGGCCTGATTATCCGCCTCGGTCCCGCCCGACACAAAGACTATCTCGGCGGGCGCAGCATTGATGAGCGCCGCAACCTGCCGCCTGGCATTTTCGATTGCCGCCTTTGCGCGCTGGCCAAATGAATGCACCGATTGCGCGTTGCCGCTCTCTTCATAAAAGTACGGCAGCATGGCTTCAACCACTTCGGGAGCTACCGCCGTCGTCGCGCTGTTGTCGAGGTAGACTTTCATCTTGAACCCTGTTTCAGATTTCAAATCTCACATCTCAAATCTGAGATTTCAGATGCTTCCGGCCGCCTCCCAGTAGGGCGAAAGCTCTCGGAGTTGCTTTACCACCTCGCGCACTCGCCCGATTGTGTAATCAATTTCTTCCTCGGTGTTAAAGCGGCCGAGCCCGAACCTGACAGAGCTATGAGCCAGATCGTCGCTCAGCCCGAGAGCAGACAAAACGTGGCTGGCCTTGATGCTTGAGGAGGTACAGGCCGAGCCTGACGAAACGGCTATGTCACGATTGAGGCTCATCAAAAGCGATTCGCCTTCGACGTGTGCAAACGAGAGGTTGAGGTTTCCAGCCAGCCGATTCTTTTCAGACCCGTTGACATGCACGCCCTCTATCTCATTCATTATTCCCTGACGCAACCGCTCGCGGAGCGCGAATAATCTTTCGCTTTCGCTTTCGAGTTCGGATTGGGCAATCTCTGCCGCCTTGCCCAATCCGACTATGCCCGTGACATTGAGCGTGCCGCTTCGAATGCCGCGCTCCTGCCCTCCGCCGTCAAACATGGGCGCTAGCGAAACGCGCGGCCCCTTGCGGCGAACATAGAGGACTCCCACGCCCTTTGGACCATACATCTTGTGCGCCGAAAGCGAAACGAGGTCTACGCCCAGCCGGTTCACATCGAAGGGGATTTTGCCGATCGCCTGAGTGGCGTCTGTGTGAAACAGTATCTCTCGTTCTTTGCAGATCGCGCCTATCTCGGCTATTGGCTGAATCACGCCTATCTCGTTGTTGGCGTGCATGACCGACACCAGAATCGTCTTATCGGTGATTGCGTTTTTCACATCATCGGGCGATATGAGGCCGTCGCTTGCGACCGGAAGGTATGTGACCGCAAATCCGCGCGATTCAAGCGTCTTGCAGGAATCGAGCACCGCGTCGTGTTCGGTTACGACGGTGATGATGTGGTCGCCGCGTTCGCGATACTTCTCTGCTGCGCCCTTGACGGCGAGATTGTCCGATTCGGTAGCGCCCGCCGTAAATACGATCTCTTTTGGCGAAGCGCCTACCAGATCGGCCATCTGCTTGCGCGCATTTTCGACCGCCTCTTCGGCATCCCATCCGAACCTGTGACTTCGGCTCGAAGCGTTGCCGAACGTCTCCGTGAAATAGGGACGCATCGCCTCAAATACGCGCGGGTCACACGGGGTCGTCGCGTGATAGTCCATGTAGATCGGAAACTTTATTGCCATAGCATTCTCCTAATCCCTTACGTTTATTATAACCGATGCGGAAAAAGAAATAGACAGGATTAACAGGATTCAAAAAGATTAAGAGAGAATCCTCGTTAATCCTTTAGAATCCTGTTAATCCTGTCAAAAATATGGCAGGCGGCGATCAGCCGTTTGCGCCGAATGCCCTCTGGACGACGAGTTCCACGTGACAATCGCCCAGAGTCTCTTTGATCGAATTTGTCAACTCGGGCGATACCTTGACGCGAACAAACTGGTTTGGCTGTACGCGGGCTATAGAGCCGTCATCAAGCGTCACTTCAAAGACGATCTGGCAATCGCCCCGGTGAGAATCCAGCAAATTGTAGAGCCGCTCCAGCCGCTCCTGATCTATCACCTCGACGTTGAAATAAAGCACCATTATGCCTGCGCTTCGTTCGCGGATGTTTTCAAGAGCCTGCACCTCATCTGCGATCACAGACATCGCGCCGCCGTCATCGACTTCGAGCCGCCCTTTGACAAGCACCAGCGCGTCGTTTTGAAGAACGCCGTTCGATTTTGAATAGAGATCGGGCCAGGCTACGATTTTGACGGAGCCGAATTGATCTTCGAGTTGTAAGAGCGCAAAGCGGTCGCCTTTTTTGGTCGTGCGCACGTTGAGGTCCATCACAATGCCGCCGAGCGCGACCTGCGCCCCGTTATGGAAAGTTGAGAGACGGTCTACATCGGCATTGGCAAAATCTTTCAGCGCATCCTGAAAGCGCATCAGAGGATGACCCGATATGTAAAAACCGAGCGTCTCTTTTTCGCCCTTCAAGAGTTCCTGCGGCTGCCACTCTGCGATATCAGGCAGCGGCGCGTCTGCAACAGCCATCGTAGAAGCGAGCGCACCGAAAAGATCGGTCTGCCCGGTGGCGCGAGATCGTTGAAGCCGCTGCCCGCTCTCGATGGCCGGATCAATAGCCGCAAACATCTGCGCTCGTCTGTTGTTGAGCGAATCGAAAGCCCCCGCGCGAATCAGGCTCTCAAGTACGCGCTTGTTTACGGCGCGCGAGTCAACCCGATCGGTAAAATCGAATATGGAGCGGAACGGACCGCCTGTGTTTCGAGCCTCGACAACACTGGAAACAGCCGATTGACCTATCCCCTTGATGGCTGCAAGGCCGAACCTGATCTTGTCGCCGGTCGCTGTAAAACAATCCAGGCTGGCATTCACATCTGGAGGCAATATCTCGATCCCCTGCGCGCGAGCCTCGTTGATGTATTTGACTACCTTTGCGGTATTGTTCAATTCGTTCGACAACACCGCCGCCCAGAAGTGGGTCGGAAAGTGAGCCTTGAGGTAAGCGGTTTGATAGGCGAGATAGCCGTAAGAAAAACTGTGAGCGCGATTAAACGCGTAATCGGCAAACCCCTCGAAGCTCTGCCAAAGTTTTTCAAGCTTTGCGCGGTCGTGGCCGCGTTCGGTGGCCTGCTTCAGGAATTTCACTTTATGCTTGTCGAGTTCTTCGCGCTTCTTCTTGCCCATTGCGCGGCGTACCAGATCGGCTTCGCCCAGCGAATAGGCCGCGAGCTTTTGAAAGACGGCCATCAATTGCTCTTGATAAACGCAGATTCCCAGCGTGTTGCCCATTACTTCTTTGAGTTCGGGAAAATCATAGCGCACTTTCCTTCGCCCGTGGCGACGTTCGATAAAGTCATCCACCATGCCTGAATCAATCGGGCCGGGGCGGTAAAGCGCGTTGAGAGCCGACAAATCTTCAAGACCATCGGGTTTCAGGCGGCGACAAATATCTTTCATGCCCTCCGACTCAAACTGAAAGATCGCCTCCGTCTTACCATCCGCAAAAAGCTGCAAAGCCGCCTGATCATCAAGCGGTATCTTCGCTATATCGAGCATCGCGCCCGTCTCGCGCTCGATGGATTTCAGGCAATCGTCGATGATCGTGAGCGTGGTCAGAGCCAGGAAGTCCATCTTGAGCATCCCGGTCTTTTCCAGGTCCGACATCGAATACTGTGTGGTTATTTCATCGCGCGATGTCTTTGAAACCGGGACAAGCTCATAAAGCGGCTTTGGCGAAATCACTACGCCGGCGGCGTGAACCGATGAATGGCGCGAGCAGCCTTCGAGCCTGCGGGCTATCTCTATCAAATCCTGCACGCGCTGGTCCGTATCTATCGCCCGCTTGAGGTCGGGGTTCTGTTTGATCGCGTCTTCGATAGAGACGTTGCGACCCCGCACGGGCGGAGGGATCATCTTTGCGATCTTGTCTACTTCGGAGTAGGGCATCTCAAGCGCGCGGCCAACATCCTTGATAACCGCCTTCGATGCCATCGTCCCAAACGTGCTGATCTGCGACACGTGATCTCGCCCGTAATAATCCGCTACATAATTGATTACCTGCTGACGGCCACGCACACAGAAATCAATATCTATATCGGGCATCGAGACGCGCTCGGGATTTAGAAAACGCTCAAACAGCAAATCATATTGCAGAGGATCAATGTCGGTGATTCTCAAAGAATAAGCCACGAGCGAACCGGCTGCCGATCCGCGCCCCGGCCCCACTGGAATGTTATTCTTTCTGGCATAGGCGATGAAATCCCAGACGATCAGGAAGTAACCCGGAAATCCCATCTGAGTTATGACATCGATCTCCTGTTCGAGACGCAATCTATAGTCGTCGAGATCATATTTGCGGTCGGGCCGATCCTTGACGTTCTCCCATCGCTCTTCAAGCCCGCGCCGCGCCATCTTTGCGAAATAGCTGTCGGTCGTCTCGCCTTCGGGCACGCGATAAACTGGCAGGTGGTTCTGCCCCTTTGGAAGCTCAAGCTCGCACATCTCGGCAATCGCTACGGTGTTTAACAGCGCGTCCGGCATGTCTTTGCCAAAGATGAGCCACATCTCTTTTGCGGTACGGACATAAAACTCGCCCTCTTTGTACTTGAGTCCCCGCTTTTCATTTACGGTCTTGCCCGCGCCTATGCATACGAGAATGTCGTGAGCGCGCCAGTCATCGCGCATAAGGTAGTGGCAGTCATTTGTAGCGACGAGCGGAATGCCCGTCTTCTTCGACAATTCCAGCATCCCGGGAATTACGGTGCCCGTCTCTTCTTCGAGATTGTGATTCTGGACTTCGAGATAGTAATTGCCTTTGCCCAGAATGTCTTCGAACTCCATCGCCTGACGCGCGGCATCATCGAACTTGTCCTTGAGCAGCAGCGACGACGGCACGCCCGACAAACAGGCCGAAAGCGCTATTATGCCCTCGCTGTGTTTGGCCAGCAGTTCTTTGTCTATGCGCGGCTTGTAATAGTAGCCTTCGGTGAAGGCGAACGACGACAGCCGGGCCAGGTTATGATAGCCCGCAAGATTTTTCGCCAGCAGGATTATATGATTGGTCCCCCGCTCGCCCGTAGCGTCGCCCCGGTCCGTGTGCTTGCCTCTTGCGATATAGGCTTCCATGCCTATGATAGGCTTGATGCCGGAGCCCTTCATCTGATTGTAGAAAGAGATTGCTCCATACATATTCCCGTGATCGGTGACGGCCACGGCCCGCGCGCCCGTCTCAATGGCCCGCTGCGCCAGCGGCTTTATCTGAATCGCTCCGTCGAGTAAGCTGAAATCGGTATGGAGGTGAAGATGCACAAAGTCTTTTTCGTTCATGTCACACTTTCAAATAAGGGCTAAGCCTGCTTTTAAGCGATGTTTACTACAGGACTTTCTATTTCTATGCGGGCCGAATATAGCACAATGCGGGCGAATGTGTACACCATAAATGGTAGCGAATTTATTGCAATACCCAATATATTGATCCTATTGGAGTTTCTCTGTGGAAAACATGTGGAAAACTTTCACGAAGAAAGATTGAGAGAAACCTAGACAGGATTAACAAGATACAACAAGATTAAAAGAGAATCTTTGCCAATCCTCAAAAATCTTGTAAATCCTGTCAAAATATCCGATTTTGTAGAGATGAAAGCTGAAGGATTAAATCTGGCGACGGCGATTTGCCGCAGACACGAAAATCCCGTCACCCGTGTTGCGCTCATCGAAACAAGGCCCGCTGCAAACAACACTTACACCTTTGGGGCGCTGGATTTTCTCTCTGATAAGTTTGCCACGGTAATGAACGGCTGCCGATTAAATCAGGCGGATCGGGTGGCGGTGATCTTACCTCAATCTGCGGCTGCGGCCGTAGCGCAACTGGCTACGCTGAAGCTTGGCGCGACGGTCGTTCCGCTCTCGCCTTCCCTGCCTTTGGAAACGCTCCAGCCCGCGATCAAAGACAGCGGCGCGAAGCTAATAATCGCCGAAAGCGCAGTCATCGGCAGGATGAAAGAGTTTATCGAGAGCCTGACGCACCTCGAAACGGTTTTTGTAGCGGATGATTTGCCGCAAAACGGGGGGCGCGATTTCTGGCGCGAAATAGACGCCGCCTCCTCGGACTTCATCACGGTTGAAACCACCGCGTCAACACCCGCGTTTGTCTTCTATCAACAATCGGCAAGCAGTGAACTGAAGGCAGCGGTTTTCAATCATGGCTCTTTGACAGAGCACCTCGCCGCCTTCGAGATAAATAATAATTTAGATAAGTCAGATGATCTGATTTTCTGGACGCCTCTGGCCTGGGCCTCTCCCGAGACGTTGTTCAAAATGCTTTACCCGGCGTGGTACTACGGCTGCGCGGTAGTCGCTCACGCCCCCCCCGTTGCGGATTCCAGCCAGGCACTTTCTCTCTTAGCCCGATGCCGCATCACAAACCTGTTTATCAACACAGACGAGTTTCACGCACTAGATCACATCGAGCCAGAACTGCTCAGGCAATATGATTTGCGAATTCGCGCCATCACAGGCATCGGCGCGGCGTTCGCTGAGAGGAACCAGAGTTGGGCAAAGCTGCTTTACACGAAAACGACGGATCAACGCGGATATGACCAGTTATGATCTAATCCGCGAAAATCCGCCGCATCCGCGTCATCCGTGGCCTATTTCCACTGGCCTTACTGTGGTTAGCCCTGAGCCTACAACCTGCGCAATGAAATGCTCGAACCCGACGAACGGCAATACAACATAGGGCCGCCGCCGTTGATGCTTCCCTTCAGCGCAGACTTACTCAACTTTCCGGCGACGGTCACGGGGAAATCGGTTTCGATATGCCCGCCGTTCACCTCGGCGTCTATGTTTATCCTGATGTCTTCGACAAGATAAACGGTAACGCCTCCGCCCGAAGTCGTCAGTCGGCAATCGGCTTCAAGCTGTTTCGGGAAACGCGCTTCCACACTGCCCCCGGACGTGGACGCATCAACCGCTCCACTCACATCGGCTATGTGCAGCCCTCCGCCGGATGTCTCAACCGTAGCATGACCGCTCACGCGCTCTACGCTGACCGACCCGCCCGATGTGTGGCCGTCTATGTCGCCGTCCACATCATTGACGCTGATGCTTCCGCCCGATGTGTCTATATCCACATTGCCGCGCACATTGTCTACGCTGATGCTGCCGCCCGATGTCTTGCCCTGTACCGGGCCTTCGATGTGGCTATAGCTCAGGCTGCCGCCCGATGTTCTGCTCCGCACATCGCCTTGAAGTTCCGCTACGCTGACGCTGCCACCCGACGTAGTGAGGTCAACGTTATAGCTACGCGGCACCCGGATTCTAAACTCCATATGCTTGCGCCCGCGCCCCTGTGACTTGCCTTCTACGCGAACATCGTTGCCGCTTTGATTAAAGTCTACGTGCATACTCTGGAGCAGGCGATTTGCATCATCTCGGCTGCCCGCGCTGGCCTTGCGGATGACCTCGACGCTGACCGTGTTGCTGTCGCCTGACCGCACCTCGATTGAGCCGTTTTCGGTATCTACGGTCAAGCGCCCGCCCGGGCTGACCTCGAAATCCCTCGAAATCCTGTCTTCGGCGTTGTCAAAGCCGCCCGCCACGCCTTTCGCGCCCGGGGTGACAACCAGCCCCCCGACCAGTAAAACCATCATCGCTATAATCGTCTTCATGAGTTGCTCCTTATCAAATACGTATTGTGACCGTTAATACATCTTGCCTGTTGTTCACAGAGTTAGTGCAACCCGAATGAAAAGGGTTGCAGAAAAAAGCAGGGCTCGCGCGAATAAATTTGCCTTTTTAGTTTTGATTTTTGCCTTTATAATCGCGGCGGGCCTCCTTTAATCAAATTGGAAAGCGAGAACGCGAGTGAGCCAGGACGTGATAAATTGCCCGGCGTGCGCCCGGCGGACACCTGCCGCAAGAGGCAAGTGCCTCTATTGCGACGAAGCGCTGCCCGTGGCCCGCATCGAAGCCGCGCCGCCTCAGCGAAACATAGACTATTCCGAACGCGCTTTCAACGCTATTCTCGAAACCGCGAAAAGCGAGGCCGACCCGCGAGCAGAAGAGGCGCTTGCGGCGGCGCTCAAGTGCGAGGCCGAAGAGGCGGGCGCTTTTGTGAGAATCAACAAGCGGATTCCAATCGCCCGGTGCCAGCATCGCCAGGAAGCCGAATTGATAGCCGCGCTCGTCCGCACCTGCTGGCTGAACGCCTCGGTAGTAGCCGACGACGATCTGCAACTTGCTAACGAATTGATGCGGGCGCGAAGAGTCGTAGTCGCCGGAGACGAATTTCAAATAACCCACGCGGGCGGAGAGCAAACCGTGGCTTTATCGGAGATCAGGCTGATGGTAGTAGGCGCATTGCGAAACATCCGCGTAGACTATACCGAAGGCATATCCGGGATGCGGGGGCAGGGAGGGCGCGTACTGGACACGGCAGAATTCAGCGGCGAAGAGACCTTGCTCGATGTGTATTCGGCTGATCTTGAGAAGAGCTTTCGCATACGGGCCGACGCATTCGATTATTCGGGGCTTGTCGGGCGGATGTCATACCGAGCCGAGGTAAATTTCCAATCTGCAATTCGGGCGTTGAGTGATGCGGCAGAAAGTGCGGCGCTTGATGAAGATTTCGCCCGCGTGCGCCCGTTGCTTGCGAGAGCGTGGCCCGAACGTTCAAAAGTAGAAGCGCGAGGAGTAAAACGTGCCGGATTGGCGTATCGCCCTGTAGCTCAATCAAGCGTAATCAGCAATAACCGCGACCAGTTTGACCGTTATTCCCGATTAATGTATCTCTCCATCGCCGGGCGATAGAGTATTAGCCAAAGCCAAGAGTTGTGCTATTCCTCCCCGCGCCACTCAGCTAACCGCTCGCGCACCTTGGCGGCCCTTGGGTCTTCAATTTCCTCTCTAATTTTTAGCGAGGCTTCCGCGCAAGCAATTGCTTGAGCGCGGTCACCGAGTTTATCAAAAACTAGGCTCATGTTCCAAAGCACGGTGCCTTCGCCTCGCCGGTCTCCTATCTCCCGGGCTATGACAAGACGCTGTTCGTAGAACTCGATTGCTCGTCTCACTTCTCCCAAGTTGTAGTATGCTAGGCCCAGGTTGCCTAGATGGATTCCCTCATCAGATTGATCCTTCAAGCGCCGGGCGCAGACCAATGCAGGCTCAAGCCAACGTATACGCTCGCGAGGAGATTGGCGTAGATTGAGCAAGATTCCCGCCACACTAGGATAGTCGCTGCAATATCTGGCGGCGGCTTCATCTTCATCAGCGTGTTTCTCAGACCACGATTGCCCTGCTTCAATATTGGTCAATTCCAGATCAAATGAAGTCAGCCCTTGTTTGATTGCTTCTCCGCCTTGCGAGTAAAGCCGTCCTGATTTTCTGAGTACGCTCAGAAAATGCGAGGCGTGAAGTCTTTTGGCATCGGTTCGCTCGGCTTCGTTCAGACGGTCATCCGTAAAAACGCGGGCGAGGTCATGCAAACTGTAACGGGTGGTTGGCGGGTCGTACTCCACGAGGCTGTAAGTCACAAGCGCGCTTAATGATTCTTGCGCCGCTTCAGGCTCCATTTCCCAGATTGCCGCGACAGCTTCCCTGTCGAAAGTATCAGGGAAGACCGCGAGCAAGCGCCATAATCTCTGCATCTCTTTGCTCAACAACTCGTAGCTCAAGCTGAGCGAGGCATCTATCAATTCAAGTCGATGTTTTGCATCCGCGAGCCGCCGGGCGTAATCCGTCGGGCTTATGTCAATGTGCTCTGCGATGGCGCTCGCTGTTACCTGCAAAGCAAGAGGCAGGCAGCCGCAGAGGTTCGCTATCGTATCGGCATGTTCCTCTATGCGTGGCGCGATGGTGAGCAGCAATGCACGGGCATCTTCCAGAGGCAGCGCATCCAAATCCTTTGCAAACAAGCCGGACAAGTGAAAGCGGCTGCGAGACGTGACGAGCAGCACGCAACTATCAGGCGGTATCAACGGCTCTACCTGCGAACGCTCCTTTGCGTTGTCCATCAGCAACAACGCCCGCTGATTGTGAAGCACGGTCATGTAAATGCCGCGCAACTCCGCTTCGCCTTCGGGGAGTTTCGCCGTAGGGTGATAGGCTCGGATGACGTGCGCCATCGCTTCGCCTGCGGTCAGGGGCCGGGAACTGACTCCCTTCAAATCGAGATAGAACTGCGCGTCAGGGTAGCGTGCAGCCAGTTGCTCGGCAAGCTTTAAGGCGAGCGCGGTCTTGCCTATGCCGCCAAGCCTGCGAAGGCCGGAGATGTTCACACCTCCTGATTTGAGTTTGCCCATCAACTCGGTCAACTCTTCTTTGCGGCCTGTGAAATCACGAGGCGGCGGCAGTTGATACAGCGCGTTAATCGTCGGTACAGGCACATTGTAAATGTTGGTTGTCTGGTCGCGCCCAATGTAATCTCTGCCGGGGGCGATGATTAAACCCGCCTGCCGGAGTTGCGATAATAATCTTTGATCTAAATCGTCTAAATTCTTGATCCCGGAAAGCAGGGCTTCGGCTTCCCCTTTGGGCGCGGTACCCCGCATAACTTCTTTCAATCTGTCGGGGAGGTAATTATCAAATAGCCATCGGTGCAAATCGGATGTCGCTTTGAAGGCGAGGTCTTCGGGTGATGTAAAAAGTGAAACATCGTGATTGCCTCGCAACTCGGCCATTAACTCGGCCAATTGCTGTGCCTTTTCAGGCTCGGGGTCGCGTTCGGTAATTTGCTCTTCATCTTTGAAATAGATCAGGCAAGTCAGATTCAACTCGCGCGCTCGGCGGTATTCCTTCTCTGTGATGCCCGAACCATATCGCCCGCCGAAGATGCCCAGATAAAGCTGACTGCGGTCCACTTCATCTACAGAGACGCGGGCGGTGGTTTCATCGCGGCTGCCGAAGTGCTCCATCCCGTTGTACTTCGTCTCGCGTATCCGTTGCAAGGCATCGAGCACGGCCCGGCGCTCAGGCTTTAGGTCGAGCCACGTAGAACTTACAAAGACATGAACGGTCGCCGGATTGGGCAGGCTCACAAAACTACCTCCGAAGTTAACTGACGTTATTTAGTGGCGGAATTATTTCTGCGGACAGGAATGATGTCAAGCAGTGCGGCAAATCACAATAGGCTTTTTGGGTTAAGTGAACTTTGACATATCCAAATGAATGGTTGGGAAAAGTGCCAAATAGGCCGGGACGGACGCGGATGCGGCGGGTTTTCGCGGATTAGATCATATAATGTCAGATCCGCGTAGATCCGCCGCATCCGCGTCCGTCCCGGCCTATTTCTATTTGCTACTGTTCAAACTCGCTCGTACAAAGAACTCTAACCGCAGAGTCTTGACCCTTCCAGAAACGATCTCAGTTTCCGAGAGCGGGCAACTCTTCCAAGCTTGCCGAGTGCCTTTGATTCGATCTGGCGTACGCGCTCGCGCGTTACCGAAAAGTAATGGCCTACCTCTTCGAGCGTGTGCTCGTTGCCGTTTGACGAGAGCCCGAACCGCATCTTGATGACTTTCTCTTCACGCGGCGTGAGCGCTTTCAACGCCTCGAAGGTCACTTCGCGCAGGCTGTCGCCGATCAGCGCATCCGACGGGTCGTTGATCCTTTTGTCTTCGATAAAGTCGCTCAGATGCGAATGCTCGTCTTCGTCAACGGGCGTCTCAAGCGAGATGGGTTGCTGCGCGATCTTCAGGATGTGCCGCACCTTTGCTACGGGCAGTTCCATTCTCGCGGCGATCTCTTCATAGCTGGGCTCGCGGCCAAGCTCCTGCACGAGCGAGCGCGCGGTGCGATTCAAACGGTTGATCGTGTCGAACATGTGAACGGGTATTCTTATGGTGCGGGCCTGATCGGCTATGGCGCGCGTTATCGCCTGACGTATCCACCACGTCGCGTAGGTCGAAAACTTGCAGCCGTGACGCCACTCGAATTTGTCTACGGCCTTCATCAAGCCGATGTTGCCTTCCTGTATGAGGTCGAGCAACTGCATGCCGCGATTCGTGTGTTTGTTGGCTATCGAAACCACGAGCCTGAGGTTTGCTTCTATCAGTTCGCTCTTGGCCTGATTGGCTTCGGCATCCCCGATGGTAATCGTCCGAAGCGAGCGCTCTAGTTCGCTGGCGCTCATCTTCCATTTATCTTCCAGTTCAATCAGACGGCGGCGAGCTTCGCGCAGGTCGCGCTTCAGCTTGCGCTCGCTATCGGTCTTTCTTCTCTTCTTCTCAAGCGCAAGGGTCGCATCCGCGATTTCGCCTTTTGCCTGTTTCGCTCGTCTGACTTCTTCGCGTATGACGGCCACGAGTCTTTCGTGCAGATGGCGGGTCAGGTCAAGAGCGCGCATCCTTCGGCTCAACTCCACGCGAACGCGGGAAAGCCTGTAGCGAATTCGAGAAATCTTTGCTGACCGCTTCGGCTCCGCTCGCAGGGATTTGTAGAGTCTGAGCGCCTTCTGATAGGTCTTCTTCAATTCGGCAATCTGTTCCAATGTAATGCCGAGGTACTCTTCGACTCTATCCTCGGTCATGCCTTCCTGATCATTGAAATTTACAAGGTCTGTGATCAGGATTTTCTCGCGGCGCAACTGGTCGCCGGTCTGCAATACCTCTTCAACGCAAATGGGCGAGCGCGAGACCGCTTTTATGGCTCGCTGCCGTCCCCGCTCGATTCGGCGCGCAACCGATATTTCGCCCTCGCGGGTCAGCAAAGGCACGACTGCCATCTCGCGCATGTAGAGCCGCACCGGATCGTCTGTGCGGTTCTTGCTGCCTAGAGAGAGGTCTACCTCGATTTCATCTTCGATTGAATCATCCGAGCTATCGTCTTCCACATCAAGTTCAAGCGCGATGCCCTCGGCTGCGTCATCATCCAACGCGGTGATTGACAGATCATCGGCTTCGTCTTCTTCAATCGTCGCGGATTGCATCTGATCTTTCTTGTTGTAGTTAAGATAGGCGGCTTTGCTGCCTGATTTTACAAAGCCTGATGATTTTCCCGGATAACTCTGTTTCATGGTAGACATATTCGATATTCCCCCCCGTGAATATGGAGCCGATTGGCTGCCCGCTTGATAGCACCTGATCTTTAGTGGCCTCTATTCTTCATTTCGCCCGCGTCATATTCTTTCTCGAAGACGCTCAACAGCACCTTGCGGTATGCACGCGCCTGGCGCAGTTCGCAAAGAGCCTCTTCCATCTCTTTGACGAGATTGCTCTCTGTAGAAGCGTGCGCGCTTCGCTCAGGTTGATTGGTCAATTCATCGGATATGGCGCTGATCAGTATGTCCAGTGAACCGACTTCTCTTTTCAAATTGGATTTCATCAACATTGTCGGATACCTTCCTTCTTCCTGGGTCAAGAGATAACTTGGGAACGATTCGGAGTGGCGGAATTCATTCAATCAGACAAGCCCCGGAAACCGGCATGGCCCCCGTCATCCCGATCTCCGGGACTTGCATTACAAACTCAACTTACTGCTTTTTTTTTAATAGCGGTCGACATCGCCCCCGTGATCCCGACCGCTAATGGTTTTCTATGCTACGTCTATCAATTGAGCAATGCTCGTGCCAGCCTATTGACCCAATTAGGGTAGTAATAAGTCATTTAGAAACTTGAGGGTAGCGGATATATGTTCTATGCGGGTAACAGATTACGGAAGGTAGCGCATGACAAAATTCGTCACTGCCTTTGCCCGATCAAAGGTTATGCGATGCGAACGACGAGGACGGAAGTATTGTCCTCGCCGCCTGCGGCATTGGCCGCGACCACGAGTTCTTTTGCTGCGAGATTCGGTTCCGGGTTGACCATCAGGATGTCGCGTATCTGATCATCGCTCAACATGCCGTTGAGCCCGTCGCTGCAAAGCATGAGGACATCGCCGTTGATGAGTTTGCGCCGAATGATGTCTATCTCTATCTGCTCGTCCGAGCCTATCGAGCGATAGATGACGTTGCGGTAAGGATGAATTCGCGCCTCAGAGCGCGAGAGGCTGCCCGTGTTGACCATGCGCTGAACAAGCGAGTGATCTTCGGTCAATTGCTCAAGTCTGTCGCGCGAAAGCAGGTAACATCGGCTGTCGCCGACGTGCGCGATGGTCAGCACGTCTCCGACGACCATGGCTACCGTAACTGTCGCGCCGAGCCCGCGCGCCTCCGGGTTTGCGCGGGCATAGGCCAGCACTTCGCGGTTCGCGTGATTGACGGCCATCCTGAGCATCTCCGTCGTAGCCATATCGTTGCCGTCGGCAATGGCCAGACGCAGACCGCCCGTGTGAGTTGGCGCGGCTATCTTCTCTTCGCGGGTTGATTTGAGCGAGGCCGATATCAGTTTTTCCGTCACCCACTCGGCTATGCCTCGCACGGTGACGCGAGAGGCCACTTCGCCCGCCGCCTCGCCCCCCATGCCGTCCGATACGACATAGACGCCTATCTGCGTCTGCACCGATTCGTAGTACTGAGTCAGGTTGAGCGCAAGCACGCTGTCTTCGTTCAATTCGCGGACAAGCCCTACGTCGGTGAAGTGGCCCGACTGCAAGACCACGGGCAGGTTAAGCTCGGTCAGGGCCGTGCGTAAAGCTGAAACGCTCTGGAAGCGCGAGGCGGGGTCTTCGGCCAGCGCGCGCGCAAGCAATCGTTCGAAATCGGGGATGACCGTGGCCACCGGATAAAGCCCGGCCGCTTCGCCGAGGCTTTCGCCCGTGAGAAGAAACTGCAACAGCGCGCCTATGGAATAGACATCCGAAGTCTCTTCATAGACGGCGTCGGGTTCGAACAGTTCAGGCCCCGTATAGCCACGGCTTGGATAGATCGGCGCGGAGTCAACACGTGTGCCAATCTGCCGCGCGCGATCAAAGCCTATCAAACGCGGGCGCTTTTCCTGATCCAGGACTATGCTGTAAGGCTCGAATCCGTTGTATACCCATCCGTGACGATGAAACCGCTCGGCAAGCTCGCAAAGCTGCAACCCTATGGCGCGAGCCTCTTTCTCGTCCATCTGGTCGAGGTGAACCATCGGGTGGCCCTGAATAGGCTCGAAGACCAGAAAGATATGTTCATCCTCAATCGCGTGTTCGACGGGTTTGAACAAACCGAACCTCTCAAAGGCGGCTCCTGCTTCTTCGAGGCTGCCCGATGTCTTGACGTGCGAGCCATCAGGCGGAGTCACCTCCGACGCATCATTGATCTCGGCAAGACCGGCCAGTGGCTGACCCGGCCCGAGTTGCTGTTCTATGACCGTGAAGAGTTGCTGCGTGTCGGTTGAGATCGCTCTGTAGACGTTGTAGGTCGGCGCGGTCCACACCAGAGAGATGATATTGAATCGCCCGGCTACAATCTTGCCCTCATCCGAAGGCGGCGGCGGCGGCGGGGTCAATACAAGCGGGGACCCGAGGCGCGAGCCGCACGTCTGGCAAAATTGCGCGTCAGGTTCACTTTCGCCGCTTCCGCAGTTCGGACAGACGTTATCGAGATCATCTAGAGGTTCGTTCATATAAACGGTGAATTAGAATAGCATAAGCCACGGATAGTTTGAATCTGCAAACCGCGATTTTGCCTCTCTCCCTGTCAAATTGTCGGGGGGTCGTCCACAAAGGGCCGCAATCAAGCTAATCCCCTGCTCTCTTGAAGTTTCCGCCCTATATATTCCGCCTTATATATAATGTCACTTTTTCGCGAAAAAAACACAGAATAAATTTGCAGCCGTTCGCCGTTCGGGGCAAGGTCTGCTGTTGCGAAATTGTTGTTTTGGGAATTATACTGCTGACCTATCGGAGGGATCAGGTATAATAAAAGTCGAACTTAATACCCCCTACAGGCGTTTTGACCTGAGTGAGTCTTAAGGGCAGATACGAATCAATGAGGAAACGAAGCATAAAGATTTCAGTGATAAATGCGGTTCTTTTGGCCGTTTTCGCCGCATCCCTTCCGGGCGGCGCAGCCTATGCGTACGGCCCGGATGACAACAGTTCTGCTCTTGGCATCAAACAATCGGAAATCACTCAGATCATCAACGAGGCCGAAAGGCATTACAAGCAGGGTGAGCAATCATACGATAGAAACGAATACGATCTGGCCCGGCAGGAATTCGACCGCGCGGTAGATATTATTTTTGTAGCCTCGATAGATGTCAGAAGCGACGACCGCCTGCGAGTCTACTATCGCGAATTGATCGAAAGAATCAACCGCTATCAAATTGCCGCGCTCGAACAAAAAGACGGCGGCTTCAGCGAGCAACGTTACGAGCCTTCGCCGCTCGACAAGATCGCGTCGCTATCGGACGCTGATCTGGAAGAGACGGGCGACGATGCGGATGAGATTGCGGAAGCACGATTCAATTTCAAATTTACGGCGGGCCACCCGGTCAATCAGTTTATAAGTTATTTCACAAAGGGGCGCGGGCGCGTAACGATGGAGGCGGGTCTGCAACGCTCTGCCCGATTCCGCCGGATGGCCGAGCGCGTCTTTAAGGAAGAGGGCGTGCCTACGGACCTGGTCTGGCTGGCACAGGTAGAATCGGGCTGGAACCCTTACGCGCAATCGTGGGCCGGGGCAAGAGGCATCTGGCAATTCATATCTTCGACCGGCTCCAGATTCGGGCTTGCGCAGAACTACTGGATTGATGAACGCTCGAACCCGGAAAAATCGACCCGCGCCGCCGCAAAGTATCTGAAGTGGCTGGCCACTCGCTATAACGGGGACTGGATGCTGGCGCTTGCGGCTTACAATACGGGCGAGGGCAATATCGATTCGGCCATAGCTCGAACCCACAGCCGCGATTTCTGGCAGATTCATCGCAGCGGAACCATAGCGCAAGAGACGCGCAATTACGTACCTGCGATTCTGGCCGTCGTAACTATAGCGAAAAACCCGGAGAAGTACGGCTTCGAGCTACCCGAAGCCTATCCTTACAAATATGAGACGCGCACCATCGCGGCGCAAACCGATCTGCGCGCACTCGGCAAAAAACTCAACCTCTCTTACGGCACGTTGATGGAGATGAACCCCGAGCTTCAGCGCGGGATGACGCCTCCGGGCAAGCACGTCATACGCATACCCACCTCTATTGTGGCCAAATCCAAGAATGCAATTGAAGAGTGATTAGTGATGCGTGATGCGTGATCCGTGATTTACCTGATTTATAAATTCGCTTTAACAGGCGGCTTACTCAAGAGTCACGCATCACGCATCACGCATCACAATACTATTGCTCCTCTGATAGCGTTTTGTTATTATCCACCTGACTTTAAAGGCGCTCTCCAATCCTTATAGCCTTTAGATCGGCATCCTGCCCCTCAAGTTCACAGCCAAACCCCAGAGGTCAGCTTTATGTTACTGATCGTGCTTTTCTACATAGCACTGGCCATCGTCCTGGCGATCCAGGCGCTCTTCACACTCATTCCTATAGGCAATGAGAGGTCAACTGTAAGAAGATTGCCCTGGGTGACTTTTGGCATCATGGCAGCCTGCGTCGTCATCTACTATGTGACCCTTCCCTCCACCGTAGACCAGGAACAACGGCTGATGAAAGCCAGAGATCATATAGCCGAGTATCTTGATCAGAACCAGCACATGCTTGCCGATGAAAAGATACGCGAAAAGCTGGAAGAGGTGGGGTTGTTCAGCAAGGATGACAGCGAATCCTATGAGAAACAACTAAACGCCGACCCGGACCTAAAGAGCCAGTATGACTCTTGGCTGAGGGGGGCCGAAGCAACCAAATTACGAAATGAATTCGATAAGATCATCAAAGAATACAAAGAAGCCGCCGAATCAAACCTCTATTATCGCTATGGCCTTGCTCCGAACGGCGAGTGGAAAGTGTACCAGCTTTTAACGGCCATGTTCTTACACGGCAGCACGCTGCATTTATTCGGCAATTTGATCTTCTTTTTCGCCGTTGGCTTCAGCCTTGAAGACCTGTGGGGAAGAGGCCCCTTCCTGGCCTTTTATCTGCTGGCCGGCGTTGCTGCCTGTATCCCCGACCTCATCCATCCGGGACCGTTGCCTATGGTCGGCGCATCGGGGGCAATATCGGGCACGATGGGCGCTTTCCTGATCCGCCTCTACAACACCAAGGTGAAGATCGCCTGGGTAACTATGCCTCTTGGCATGCTCTTTCTGATATTCGGCAAGAAACCCTTCGGCGTAATAAACATCGCTGCCTATATCTTTTTACCCTTCTATTTCATCTGTCAGGTATTGCCCTGGTGGTTTTTCAACAAGGCGGGGCTTGTATCGGGAGTGGCTTATTCGGCGCACATAGCGGGGTTTCTCTTCGGCGTAGCCTTTGCCCTGATGATGAAGGGGTCAAAGGCCGAAGAGTTATATATCAATCCCAAAATAGAGGCCAAGGTTTCGTTTGCGGCAGCACCCGTTGTCACGCAGGCGCTGGACCTGCTCGACAAGGGCGATATCGAACTGGCGGAGCGCAAGCTCAAGGCCCATATCATCAAATTCCCCAACGACCCCGACACAATACTTGCACTGATCCAGGTTTATCAGCGAACGATGAACCTGGATCAGCTCAACGCGATGTATGGTCGCCTCATCCGTCATCATCTGGCGAACAACGATAAAGAGGCCGCGCTTTACTCATACGACAATCTATTGTCTGCCTTCCCCGATGACCAGATCGCGCCGCGTATTGCCATACAGGACTGGCTTACGATCTGTGATTATCTGCTTGAAGCGGAGATGAATCGAGAAGCGGCGGTGGAATATGAGCGACTGGCAAAGGCATATCCCGATAACAAATTGGCCACGCGGGCGTGCGTGCAGGGGGGCGAGGCGGCGCTTGCCGTTCACGATAACAAGCGGGCGCTGACGCTCTTTGAGATGGGTAAGGCCCTCGACCCGCAAGGCCCGCTCGGCTTCCGCATAGAAACAGGGCTTGAGAAATGCCGGAAGCGATTGGAATTTCGTAATACCTGGGCTCCTCCTCCTGCGAAACCCGCCGAGAAACCGCAGGATTTGCAAAAACAGAAATTGCCAGTCTGATGAGTGATCCGTGATTCGTGATTCACCTGATGTGTGATTCACCTGATGTGTAAGTTCACTTTGACAGGCGTCCTACTCAAGAGTCACGGATCACGGATCACGCATCACGTGAACGCATCACGCCATCCTGGGTAGGCAAATTCAGAAAGAAACCTTTATATTGAGTTGAATCGTCCTCGGGCGTTGCGTGCGTCGCGGGATCAAAAAATCCTGATCGTCACGGTCTATAAATTCAGACCCGTAACTGAAAATCGTATTGTTGAACAGATTGAAAACATCTATCGCGGGGCGAAACTTGAACCGCTCGCCGAGAGAAAATGTCCTGGAAGCTCTCAAGTCTATGGCTCGCGTGCCGGGGCCTCGACCATAGTTGCGCGGCAGGTTTCCGCTCGTCCCGATTGGCGCGAGTATAAGCGCAGATTTCACATCCTCAGCCGTTTCACTTCCCGGACGTCTCCATAGCGGAGGACTGATTGCAGAGATAAAGTTGGGCCGGTCATTTTGAATATCGTTGAGGTTTCGGTCTACTCCTGAGCCTATGTTGAACGGCTTCGACGATCCGAACGATACGACCGGCGCAAGCTCGACTCTCATCAGAGGGATTTGAAGAGAGCCGCTGACGGTAAATCTATGGCGCTGGTCCTGAAGCGATAAAGCGCGTTCCGCTCGCCGGTCTGATAGGTCCTGTGGCGATGCCGTGTTCGTGGTCCCTTCGTCAATGAGCTTTGACAACGTGTAGGAGGCACGAAACCGGGCCAGATGCCCCATCGCGCCTCTCACGGCAAAAATGCTGCCGTGATAAAAGGAGTTGCCGGTAGCTTCGAGCAACTCCACCTGAGTGAGCGTCGGGTCGGGTCGCAGGAAACGAATCGCGTTGAGCGCGGCCGCGATATTCGATGAGCGCGGCACGTTCAACCCGAGCGTCAGCAATCGCACTCCATTCACGGTGCGAATTGACCCGGGCGTAGTTGAGGTACTTGCGCCGAGGTCGAAACGGACTACATCGGCATTCGCGCCCGAAACAGGTCGGCGACCATTTACATCTCTTCGATTATCAAAATCACGGCCGAGTAAGTATTCGGTAAAACTCTCGAACCCGGCGGGCAGCACCGGAGCGTTGATGTTGCTCTCTCTCCAGAGGTGCGCGCCACGGGTAAAGATATAATCAGCGGTGACGACCACTCGGCCCTTTAGTTGGCGCTCGAAGCCAAACCCGGATTGCAGAGTGTAAGGAATTTCAATGTCAGGGCTCACGCGGCGCAGGAATGAGGTCTCCCTTATACCAAACTCTTCGACAAGAGCGCGGTTCGTGACGGGTTCGGGAAAATCGACGTCGGGCAAGAGTGCGGGCGTAATATCGGAATCAATCAGGACAGACGTTTTGCCAAGCGAAAAATCGTCCAGGGTTCTGAGCAGAGCGCGGTTGTAAAACAATCCAAGACCTGCGCGCAAGACCGTCTTCCCCGCCCGGTTTCCCGCGAGTTTGCCACCAAGCGGGTCCCAGGCTATGCCGATGCGCGGACTGAGGTTGTCACGGTCATTTAATATCGTCTCATCATCCCAGCGAATGCCGAGTGAAACAGTCAGATCAGGTCTCACGCGCCACTCATCCTGAACAAATAGCCCGATGACGTTATTCTTTTGACGGCTTTCGGTATCGAATCTCTGCCTGAATCGAGCGGGGCGGTTGACCAGAAAATCGTCAAGCGTCTCAAATGTGAATTCGCCTCCTGTGGCAAACAGGTCCGTGAAAGTAGCTCGCAACAACTGAATATCTCCCCCCGTCTTTACCTGATGAGCGCCGCTCGTAATCGAGAGGGTATCCTGCAATTGAATTCGCTTCTCTTCTCTCGCGAAACCGGGCGAAGAGGCGCTGCCGGTGAACGAGCCCGCGACGATACGACTCGGTTCTTCGATCACGACTCCTACCAGATCACTGTCGGCGCTAACGCGCGGAAGCAGTCTTGAAAACTGAAACCTAGCCTGATTTATCAACCTGCTTGAAAGTATCAGGTTGTCGCTTGCACCGATTGAATCGGAATCTCTCCCTTGCACAAGCGCGGTTTCTGCAAGCCGTGACCCGCCGGGAAAGCCTCTAAGATTTGCGCCGCGAAGTATGTCAAACCTGATCGTAGCGTTATGAGATTGATCGAAGTTGAAATCAGTACGCACGCCGACGAGATTTCTGGTTTCCGGCGTCGATATAGCGTAATCAAGGAGTCCCACGAGACTGCCCGGCTCAATCGGATGATTGGGCGAAGGCAGCGGGAAGAGAGGATTGCTTTCGACAGGCACAAAGGTTCGGATTTCGGTAAAGTCGCTCACGTCGAGCCGCTCGAAGTTTGCAAAGAAGAAATGTTTATCTCTTTTGAGAGGGCCCGAAAAATTCAAGCTCTCTCTGAGCCTCTGTTGAGGCACACGCCCAAACCCTCGGGCATTTCGAAAATAGGTATTGGCGTTCAGCGATTCGTCTGCAAAAAACATCAGCGATTCGCCACGATAGCGATTTGCGCCTCCCCGCGTTCTTATGTTTATACGGCCCCCGGAAGCGCGTCCGTATTCTGCCGCGTACTGATTTGTAATGATTTGAACTTCGGCGATAGTCTCGGGATCGAGCGGAATCCTTTCACGCGCGGCGCGGTCGTCGTTGTTATCAAGCCCATCAATGGTGATGTTATTGGACGTGGCGGGCGCTCCAGTAAGCGAAAATATCCCTGCTTCTTCTGGCGCGTTGCGAAGAAAGACTCCCCGGCCCTCATCGGCCAGATTCGATGTGGACAGAGGCGCTTCACTCACCCCTCCAAGCAGAAAAACCAGATCGAGAGGGTCGCGATTTATTAGCGGCAAGGAATCAATCTCGGCCCTTGTTACGGTATCGCCGACGACCGTGCGAGTAGTATCAATCAAAGCGGCGGTGGAAGCCTCTACCGTAACCTGCTCGCTGACCCCGGACGGCGCGAGTGTGAAATTTATTGAAACGGAGCGCCCGGTCGTGACAGCGATATCGGAGCTTTCTTTTTGTGTGAACCCATCGGCTGTGACCTTCAACCTGTAATTGCCGGGTTCTGTCACGACTATACGATAGCGGCCTTCCGCATCAGTGACGGATGAACGCTCGATGCCTGTGGTAAGGTGACGGGCAAGGACCACGGCCTGTTCGATCACCGAGCCGTTGCCGTCGCGGACTGCGCCTTCAAAGACGATATTATCCAGATCATCTGAATGGGTGGGAACAGCAGATCCGAAGCAAGTGAGGGAGACACAAAAGAGGAACACAGATTTGCAGAATAGAGAGACAGGCGTCATAAGACACCTCCGATAAAACTGATTGGGATTTACCTGGGGTTTAGTAGAATTTCACTAATGAGATAGACGCCAAACGAGTGGGGAATAATGCAGTAAGCGGTAGGCAGTAGGCAGTTTTTAAGGGAACACATCGCTCTCTATCCAAATGCCAAATTAGAACATTGGGAATAGGCCACGGATGACGCGGATTGGGCGGATTTACGCGGATTAGTTCTTGGCTTCAAAATAACTGCCTACTGCTTACTGCCTACTGCCTACTGTTCTTCATGATCAGGTCGATTCGACGGCGCGGTACAAGAGCGTTTTTTGCTCGCTCGTCTTTGCCGAATATCTCTTCTTCTATGTTATCGCGGACGTATTGAAGGAAGTTTTCGAATTCGCGCTGCATCTGATTCATCCGTTCGCGCATGTTGAGTATGATCTCAACCCCGGCCAGATTTACGCCCAGATCGCGCGTGAGGTTTAGTATCAACTCAAGCCGCTCGATGTTTTCTTCGGTGTAATAGCGCGTACCTTTGGCCGAACGCGCGGGCTTTATCAACCCTTCACGCTCGTACAGGCGAAGCGTCTGCGGGTGGACGTCGTACTGTTCGGCCACTACGCTTATAGTATATTTTTTTGCCTTTTTACTCTTAACCATTATTCCTGAACACTGGTTCGATCTCGGTCGTCATCCTTACCGCCTGTCTTTGTCCTTCCGGCTTCCTCATCCATTCGGTACTCTATCGCGGCGCGTTTTTGCCGTTCGTTAAAGAACATATCAAGCGCCAGCAGCCCTCCGCGCAACAAAGATTTTTTCGCCCTGGCAACATCGCGCTCAAATTCGTCAACCGACCGGCGGCGTTTGGCATTATTTTCACGAATGAGCGCCCATAACGCGAATCCTATCAAAGCAAAAACAACCAGCCACGGGATCAACTGTCCCATAATCTACCGTCCGTCCGCTCTTACTCGAGCCCCATCTCGGCTCGCGGATTCTCAGGATTATACCGGGCGTAACGTTGTAACAGTTCTTTGGTCTCTTCGCTTATGACCTTTGGCAAAGTGACCTTTACTTCTACAAACTGGTCGCCGCGAACGCCGCCGCCGCGCAGGCTCCAAGCGCCGCGCTCGCGCAATCGAAACTTCTGCCCGGATTGAGTGCCGGGCGGTATCTTTAACCGCGCTTTTCCGTCCACCGTCGGGACTTCGATTCTGGCTCCGAGCGCGGCTTCGGGAACCGTGATTGGAACCGTGCAATAAATGTTATCGCCCTGACGCTTGAAATAAGCGTGCGCGCTCACGTTGGTTATTATGAAAAGATCGCCCGCCGGGCCGCCGTGCGCTCCGGCCTGCCCCTTACCCGGAACACGTATGCGCGAGCCCGTATCAACGCCTGCCGGGATTTTCACAGAAAGGGTTTCGCGTTTGGGATACACGCCTGAGCCTCTGCAAGCGCCGCAAAGGCTGCCGGAAAGATCGCCCTTGCCGCCGCAAACCGCGCAAGGCTCGCTGCGTGCAACCTCGACTGTGGCGGTCAGACCATGCATCGCGTCATCAAAAGAGACGGCCAGCGGATATTCTATATCGGCTCCACGCGCCGCCTGAGTGCGGGTCTGCGTGGTTTGCGAGCGGATATTGCTGAAGATCTCTGAGAATACATCCCGAAAATTTGAGGCATCGAATCGCGAAAAATCAAACGGGGCACCTGCCCCGCCTCCCGCGCCCGCCGCCTGTTCGGAATAATATCCGTAGCGGTCGTAAATCTCGCGCTTTTTCGGGTCCGAAAGCACCTCAAACGCTTCGGAAATGCGCTTAAACTGCTCTTCGGATTCCGTGTCGCCCGGATTTACATCAGGGTGGTAGCGGCGCGCAAGCCTGCGATAAGCCTTCTTTATATCTTCGGCCTTCGCCTTGCGCGACACTCCAAGCAGTTTGTAATAGTCGGTGTTTGCCATAACAGGGGTCGGGGGTCGGGGGTCGGGGTCTGCGGGGAAACGGCGCATATTGCAACCGATTCACCGGCCCCCGGCCCCCGACCCCTGGCTCTTACTTCTTTTCGTCTACGTCTACGTATTCGGCGTCGATCACATCCTCGCCGCCCGCGGCTGCGCCCGATGCTCCGGTGTCGCCTTCGGTCGGGCCGCCCGGTTGCTGCTGCGAGGCCTGCTGATACATAACCTCGGCCAGCTTGTGAGATGATTTGACCAGATTATCATAGGCTGCGTTAAGCTCGCCCGTGTCGCCTGATTCGAGTTTGCTCTTGGCTTCGGCAATCGCGGCTTCGATAGTGGAAGCCGCCGAAGCGTCAATCTTCTCGCGGTTCTCCGACAGCGTTTTCTCGGTAGAGTAAATCATGCCGTCGAGTTTATTGCGCGCCTCTATGCGCTCGCGCAACGCCTTGTCTTCTTCCGAATGCGATTCGGCATCGCGCATCATACGGTCTATCTCTTCTTTTGACAGACCCGAAGAGGCGGTGATGGTGATCTTCTGCTCGCGGCCCGTGCCGAGGTCCTTGGCCGAAACATTCACAATGCCGTTTGCGTCTATGTCGAATGTCACCTCGACCTGCGGAACGCCACGCGGCGCAGGCGGTATGCCTACAAGATGAAACTTGCCAAGCGTGCGGTTCTGCGTAGCCATCGAGCGTTCGCCCTGCAACACGTGAACCTCTACCGATGTCTGGTTGTCGGAAGCGGTCGAGAATATCTCGGACTTGCGAGTTGGGATCGTCGTATTGCGGTCGATCAATTTTGTGAATACGCCGCCAAGCGTCTCGATTCCAAGGCTCAGAGGAGTCACGTCCAACAGGAGCAGGTCCTTGACCTCGCCGCCCAGCACGCCCGCCTGAATTGCTGCGCCCACGGCCACAACCTCGTCGGGGTTCACACCCTTGTGAGGCTCTCGCTTGAAGAATTCCTTTACCATCTGTTGGACCTTTGGAATTCGTGTAGAGCCGCCTACGAGCACTACCTCGTCTATCTGCTCGGCCTTCAGACCGGCATCTTCGAGCGCCGCGCGGCAGGGGCCTATGGTCCTTTGAAGAATCTCATCAACCAGTTGCTCAAACTTGGCTCTGGTCAATTTCAAAACCAGATGCTTGGGGCCGCTCTGATCGGCCGTGATAAAGGGCAGATTGATCTCGGTCTCCATCGTGGAAGACAATTCCATCTTCGCTTTTTCAGCCGCTTCCTTCAGCCGCTGCAAGGCCATCTTGTCTTTCGACAGATCTATGCCCTGGTCTTTTCTGAATTCGTCTACGATCCAGTCAATTATTCGCTGGTCAATATTATCACCGCCCAGATGCGTGTCGCCGTTTGTGGATTTCACTTCGACGACACCCTCGCCGACCTCGAGTATCGAGATGTCGAATGTGCCGCCGCCGAAATCGAAAACGGCTATAGTTTCGTCCTTCTTCTTATCAAGCCCGTAGGCAAGCGCCGCCGCCGTAGGCTCGTTGACTATTCTGAGGACTTCGAGGCCCGCTATCTTGCCCGCGTCCTTCGTAGCCTGTCGCTGCGAATCGTTGAAGTATGCCGGAACCGTTATTACCGCCTGGGAGATCTTCTGTCCGAGATAGTCCTCGGCAGCCTGCTTGAGTTTCTGCAAGATCATTGCCGAAATCTCGGGCGGGGACCAGTCCTTCCCACCGGCCTGTATGCGGACATCATTTCCCGCCTGGCTTACCTTGTAAGGCACCATCTTCATCTCTTCCGATACTTCATCGAAACGCCGCCCCATGAATCGCTTTATTGAGTAAATCGTGTTTTCGGGATTTGTGACCGATTGACGCTTGGCCACCTGCCCTACCAGCCGATTGCCGTCCTTGGTAAAAGCAACCACCGAAGGCGTGGTTCTCGTCCCCTCAGCATTTGTTATGACTACAGGCTCGCCGCCCTCCATCACTGCTACGACCGAGTTCGTCGTACCCAAGTCTATTCCTATGATTTTGCTCATTTTACACCCCTCCAGATTCTAAAGATCGGTTTTATAGTAATATCTGAGCGTCTTATTGTCAAGTTTTTTATCAAACAAGGCATCAAATATTGATACGTGATCAGTGATTCGTGTCTCTCAGGGAGGTTATCTGTAAAAGACAACTTGCAAACCTGCTTGTATCACGCATCATTTTAGAGGTTAGAAGGGATCTGGTTTCGGGTTTTTCGAAAGATTTCGATCCCCTGTTTGACGTATCCGGCCCCGGATACGACCACCGAGGCAAGGACTATCAGATAACATAGGGGCAAAAGAAAGATAAACATTCCGGTAGTGTGAAAGGCCAGAAAGAAGACTATGAGTCCAAGTTCAAGGAAGGTATTTACTTTGCCTGAAAAGGTCGGCTTGAACTCTTTATAGCCGGTCATCAAATAGACCATCAGCGTTCCCAGAAGAATCAGCACATCTCGCAGGATGACGGCGACCGACATCCAGACGGGGATGGAGGGGAATCCTCTATGGGGGATGGCCATTATTATGAAAGCCGCAGTAGTCAGTAATTTATCCGCGAGCGGGTCGAGCATTTGCCCGAGCGCCGATTGCTGATTGAAATTGCGGGCTACATACCCGTCGGCGAAATCCGTTATGCTCGCAAGAAAAAAGACCCCGAGTGCCAGCCCGAATCTCCCCTCGCGAACAAAATAGAGAAACGGCAAGGTCAAAAATATCCTGAACATCGTCAGAGCGTTTGCCGTCGTCCACACCTTCGAGCGATCCGTTTTTGCGCTTTTTTTCTCATCGCGCGCATCTTTTGTGGAATCCTCTCGCATATTTGCTGGCGATTATATGAAGAGGCGCGTTTGGTCGCAACCGGTTCACAACATTTAATCGCTTTCATTTGAGGGACTTCGCTTCGGGGAGTTGAAAAGGGGTGCAAATATCTTGTGAAACTATTGCGCCGAATCTTGCGAAATCGTTGTAATCATTGGAGATATATTGATATGCGCGAGGGTCCATAGTATTATTCATAGCGGGTTAGGTTGTAATTGGCAAGCATCGTTTTCAGGTTAGAAATTGGCAAGTATCGTTAATGAGATTCAAAAAGCAAAAAACCAGTGCAAAGAACGAGCAAGGGGTTTTAAGGGGAATGCAATTGATTAGAATTAGTGCTTCGAGCAGACGGGTGAAGGCAGTTTTAACTTTTACCCTAGTATCATTGGTCTTTATGGCAGTCTTATCGCTTTATGGAAGAGCGGAAGCGCCTACGGCAAGCGCAAACACTGTAGAGACAGTAGCCGGTTTACCTTCGAGCGGCGATGCCGAGATTGACAGGATAATTTATGAAGCAGGCGCAGACAACGGGGTTGACCCGCGACTGCTTTACTACGTGATTCAACAGGAATCGAATTTCAAGACTTCGGCTCGTTCGGGAAAGAATGCGCAGGGGCTCATGCAAATAATCCCGGCCACTGCCGAAAGGTTTGACGTGGAAAACCCTTACGACCCGGAGCAGAATATTCAGGGCGGTGCGCGCTATCTGCGCTGGCTGCTCAAGGAATTCAACGGCGACGTAAAGCTGGCGCTTGCAGGCTATAACGCGGGCGAAAACGCCGTAAAGCGATGCGGCAATCAGGTTCCCGATTATAAAGAGACTCAGGATTATGTAGATAAGATCGTAGGAGCGTACGGAAAGACTTATCATCCGATCCTCGATCCCAAACAGGCCGCATTGAAGTTTGGGCTGATCGCTCCGGTAACGAGATAATCGCATTACGCGAAGCCACAGATTGCACTCATAGATAGTTCGAAAACGACCTCTTGGAACTCAGGTTTATTTCCCTCCACTTAGAAATCGGGCGGCTTCCCAGGTCGCCCAACATTTTCCTCAAATCGTATTTATTTATGTGTGTTTTGAATAGTTTAAAGGATGTCTAAAAGTATACCTTCCAGCTTTTGTGTGCCTATAGTGTGCCAGTTGCAGCAAACAATAAGATACATTCTTGTTCCTTGCTTCACTGATAACTCTTATGCTTAGGCTTTCACCAAAAAAGGATTTCATTTGGGTTTATGCCAATCTGGAAATAACTCCTTTCGATTTTGTAATGCAAATAGAAATAAAAAAATAACTGCACATAAAAATCACGATATTAAAGATTATTTCTTGACAAAAATAGTAATGCGAAATATAGTCCTGCTGCTTTTGAAGGAGTAGTCAAAAGCACTCATGGTAGTCTTTGAATGGTGCCCCAACACCTCATTAATTTAGTATGTCGGTACAAAAGATTAGCTGAATCAACAATTAAAAGATTTTTGCTTTGGGATTCCCAAAACCAGTGCTGAAAATCTTCGGTCTTTTGTAACCCTGTCGATAGTTACAATATCAACAGAGTATGCAAACAGTTAACACTACAAACTAAAGGAGGATGTATTGTATGAAGAAACCTACGAGGCTTTTGCTTCTTTATATCTTCGCTGTGATAGCAATGATTTATGCAGTCGGGCAACTGACCATTGTCCCAACATGGGCAAATGTACCCGCACCGGGTGGCACTTGTTGTAGTGTATCATCGGATTGTCCAGGCACCATGCTTTGCTACCAGCCAAGCGGAGGTCTGGCAGACTGCACTACAGATAGGCCCAATTACTGTAAACCGGGAGGTGGTAACTGAGCCTATTTGCTGGTGGTCCATCACATAGAGTTTGAGAAAGCAGTTGTTTGAGATTATACAGAAGGTAGGTTTATCTGCTTATCATAACCCTGTTATGGACTGCCAGCTTTCTCTGGTTCTCAATCGAAAATCAGAGGTAGAATTTTGCAAATCCGAGCCCCCGAAATCTTTCAGCTAAGTATAGCAGCTTTACAAATACATAAGAGGTTAGGAGGCATTCTTTATAGATGAGGGAGTGATTAGTAATGAAAGCAACTACTGAGATAGACTGTGCCAGTATTTCTTCAAGAAAACAGCGGATGCCATCAAGCATATTAATTCTGACAGTCCTTCTATCAATTTCTGCCTGTCTTAACATTTTCCTTGCTTCAAAAGTAAGAGAACTAACGGACAGTCTGATATATATCAAAGGAGAGAGTTCTCTTAAGATTGGGGAGAAGGTCCCGGCGATCTCAGCAAAGAATTTGGATGGTAACACTGTAACCATAGCTTATGATGGAAGGCGAAAACCTTTGATCTTGTATGTGTTTACTCCGCAATGCAAATGGTGTTATAAAAATCTGCAAAATGTCCAAACTCTTGCTAATGAATTACACGAAAAATTCGACTTCGTAGGGTTGTCTCTCTCCACAGATCAGCTCAAAGAATATGTAACCCAGCACGATCTTGATTTTCCAGTTATTACTGATCTTCCAATTACAACTATACAGGCTTATAAATTAGGCGGGACGCCCCAGACGATAGTCGTATCTCCGGATGGAGAGGTCCTCAAAAATTGGGTTGGTGCATATCAGGAGTCTATGCAGAAGGAAGTTGAAGATTACTTCAATATCCAAATGCCAGGTATTATTGATACAGAGAGAAAAGTAAATGATAAGATATACTGTGATGAATGTGAGGAACAATCCTCCCCACAAAAATAGGTATGGTACTTTTTGTTAGCCACTAATTACATTGGAAAGTAAGTTGCTTGATATTTCGCTGCACATGAGTTGCGATGCGCTCGGAATTTGAGATTTGGAATCTCAAATTGATCAGGCCCAAAGAATTTAATTTCCAGTATGCTAAAAGGATGAGATTAATTAGTTCTATGGAACCGCTATTAAATGATTTGCGATATGCCTGGCGAATGCTTATCAAGAATCCGGGGATTAATACTGTTGCCGTTTTGACGCTTATGCTTGGTATCGGCATAAACAGCGCATTATTTAGCCTGACAAACCAGGTTTTGTTCAGCCCATTGCCTTACAATAACCCCGAAAGACTAGTGATGCTTTGGAGGACTTCTCGCAATAAATCAGATAAGACCCTAACCGCCCCCGGCGTTTTTTTTGATTGGCGGGACAGCAATCAGGTTTTCGAAGACATTGCGGCTTATGAGGACGCTGCTACTTCAAAGCGAGTCAGATTTAATCTTACGGGAGGGGATATCCCCGAACGTGTTCTTGGCACTGGGATAACTGTGAATTTCTTTAGTTTGTTGGGCATCGAGGCTGCTCATGGCCGAGCTTTTTTGCCGGAAGATGAACTAAATGATCAGGGTCATATAGTTTTGCTGAGTAATGAATTGTGGAAGCGTCGGTTCGGGGCAAACCCAAATATCTTAGGTCATGCATTAGGACTTAACGGTGAAGCATACACTGTGGTCGGTATTATGCCGCCGCTGCTTGACATTAAGAATCCTCTTGGCAGTGATTTATGGGTTCCGCTTACTTTCCCCGAAGGGCGCAACAATCGCCAGATAGTAGCCTATAAAACGATAGCCCGCCTAAAACCGGGAGTTAACCTACGACAGGCTCAGGAAGCAATGAACACTCTTGCTCAAAACCTGGAGCAAGAACATCCAGATACGGATGCTGATAGCGGCATCCTAATAACTTCCCTGCGGGATGAGATCTTTGGCAGCAGGCAGACAGCATTCTATATTCTAATGGCAGCGGTCCTGTTGGTATTGCTGATTGCTTGTATAAATGTAGCTAACATAGTCCTAGCAAGAAACACAGAACGGTCAAAAGAATTTGCGATCCGGGTTGCGCTTGGGGCTAGCCGAACCACATTGATTCGTCAACTTCTTATTGAGAGTTTGCTTCTTGCATTCATTGGTGGTGTCTTAGGTCTGATATTAGCCAGTTGGACACTGAACCTGTCTGTCAAAATTCTTCCCCCTAATCTTTTTCATAGTGCTTCATTTGGCCTGGATATTAGGATGATTGTATTTACACTCATTGTCTCAGGTCTATCAGCCATAGGCTTTGGATTAGCACCTGCACTGCGTGCGTCGAGGGTCGATTTGAGTCAATCAATTAAAGACAGTACCAGGAGTTCAACGACAGGACTACACACACTTCAGGTTCGTCGTCTACTCGTAATCTCTGAAATTGCACTGGCGCTCGTTTTACTCATAAGCGCAGGTCTGATGATTAGTAGTCTTTTGCGCCTTCAAAATGTCTCTCTCGGATTTAATCCTAAGAATGTCCTTACGATGCAAATTACTCTGCCCTGGTATAAGTACACAGAGGAGCAGAGGCTGCCGTTTTATCGGGAATTACTTGATCGAATAACGCAACTTCCAGGAGTCGAGCAGGCGAGCCTAGCGTCTTCAATACCTATGAGAGGGCCAGATTATCTTCAATCCTTCTCGCTTGAGGGAGAAGCGTCTTCAAATTCAGCACGCTATAGGGTTGTTGATAAAAATTACTTTCAAACGATGAGCATATCACTTCTGAAGGGAAGATATTTCACGCAACAGGATGAAGAGAACAGCCCTCATGTTGTAGTGATAAACGAATCTCTGGCACGCAAACTGTTTTCCGATAAAAATCCCATTGGGAAACGCCTGCCAATCAATTCAGGAGCAGAAATTATTGGCATAGTAGAAGATGTAAGACACTCTCGCTTGTCCGAACAACCAGAGCCCGCTGTATACGTTCCACTAACGCAAGATCCATCCAATGCTGCAAACCTTGTAATACGAACCGCCTCCAATCCATTGGGGGTAGCTGCCTCTGTTCAAGAAGCAGTTTGGGCAATTGATAAAGATCAACCTATTGAAGGCATCAACACTATGGAATCAGTATTGGCAGAAGGGATGGCCGATACTCGATTCTATACTTTAGTGCTCACCATATTTGCAATTCTTGCTTTGTGTCTTGCATCAGTGGGGATTTACGGAGTGATGTCATATCATGTCACACAGCGTACACATGAAATAGGTATACGTCTCGCCCTCGGTGCTCAGCCGAAAGATGTGATAAGACTTGTACTAGGACAAGGTTTGGCGCTGGTTCTCATAGGTGTAGCAATAGGTTTAGCCGGCGCGTTGATTTTTACTCGTTTCATATCAAGTTTACTTTACGGGGTCGGTACAACCGATCCTATGACGTTTGGTACTATCTCGTCATTAGTGATGACAGTGGCATTGATTTCTAACTATATTGCCGCAAGAAGAACGACAAAAATAGACCCAGGCATTGCGCTCCGATACGAGTAAACTTCCAGCGGTAAGAGAAAAATCTTGTGTGCCAATAGTGTGCCAACTCAGCAAAACACGGCAAAAGTCAGCCACACACAAAATGATAGCTGAGTCCGACAAGTCTAACCAAACCAAAGTTTACAGACTTGAATTAAACTCTTCCGAACTCAGCTAAATGGCTGTAAATAGATTCCCAGGCTGCCCTTAATTTTCTTTTTCAGGTCGTTTTACTCAACGGGCGGCGGCGGCAGATTTGTGCCGCGCGGGCGATTGAACGGCGAGGAAGGCAGCCACGCGGGCATCTGTTCCTGATTGGCTACGCGCATTCCCGCTACCATGCCAAGCGCCGCAAGCAACCGCGCTCCATCCCAGCTCCAGTCCGGGCGTACGGTGTCGGTCGCCATGTGATAGTCGGTCATAAGCCATTTCCTTGCGCGCTCAAACATCGCTTTTTCATCGCCTCCGGGCGCTCCTATAAGGTAGAGCGAAGGCACGCCCCTCTTGAAAAACGCGTAATGGTCCGAGCGATAAAAGATTCGCTCTTCGGGGGACGGATCGGGGACTATCGTAACATTGCTTGCCGCCGCTACGTCCGTTATCACCGAACCCAGATCCGAGTGCTTGAAGCCGTAATCAATTATCAGTTGGAGAGGTCCCCAAACTTCTGTGCCTATGCCGTCATAGTTGATATTGGCGGCGACTTTCTCAATCGGCCATGTTGGATGGCGGACCCAATGTTCGGCTCCAAGCAAGCCGTACTCTTCGCCGGTAAGGCCAATAAAAATGATCGAGCGGCGCGGGCGCGTCTTCGATGACTGAAAGGCTTCGGCTATCGCTATGAGTTTCCCGACTCCAAGCGCGTTATCGGCAGCGCCCGGATAAATAGTTCCGTCGGGCTCGATCCCGTAAGCGTCATAGTGAGCCGTATAAACCACGGCTTCCGCTTTCAGCGCGTTGTCCGAGCCTTCAAGCACCCCGACCACGTTGCTGCTCGCGCCTTCTCCCCGTCTGACCCGAATCGAAATCGAACTCTGCTTCCCGAGGCCAGTTGAAACAAACTCTCCAGCCTCGGCCTTCTTCTTCGCCGCCTCATAGCTGATGTCTGATCCCGCAAAGAGTTTGGCGGCCGTATCGTCGCTTATCAACAGAATCGGCGGTATCTTGAAAGGCAGTTGCATCGCCCCGGCCGGGGCCACTCGCCTGCGCGACAGATAGGTCGCTACAAGCGGGTAAGGCTGCGTTTCCCTGCCCGCGTACACGATGACAAACCCTACGGCCCCCTTGCCGACAAGCCCGGTTATGACCGTTTGCAGATTTGCGCGCTTCGACCACGCCGATTCATCCACGTTATTCGGCCTGCCCCCAAGCACCATGACTATCTTGCCTTTCACATCGATCCCGGCCAGGTCATCTCGCTTGAGTTCGGGCAAGGAGACACCGTAACCGGCGAAGACCATATCGGCTGAAACATCCACCGGCTCGGCGGGGAAAGGCGGGGCCACGACAAATTCATTTTTGAATTTGAAGGTCGTATCGCCCGCCTTGAATGAGGAGACGGGCTCGGCCTGCTCGACCTTGAAATTTATGGATTGCAGATAAGTGCCGCCGTCGCCGAGCGGCTTCAATCCGGCTTTTGCGAAACGGTCGGCAATGTATCTGGCGGCTTTGTCAGCGCCCGGCTGAGCCGTTCCACGCCCTTCCATCTCTTTAGAAGCAAGCGTTGAGGTCACTTCGCGGATCGTCTTTACACTGATACGCGAAACGGCGGCGCGCTCAATCGGCGAAAGAGCGGCGGCAGATTTTGCCGGAGCAGTCGCAGACTGTCTGCCCAAAGCGGCCTGCGACAGAAAGATTATCGAAAGCAGGAGAACCGGCAATGTTCGGGTTTTTATTCGAGCGGGTGGTTTCATAAGTCTTCTCCAGGTCACTCAAGGTCTCAAAAATAATGCGGCCTTATCGAGCCGCGAGGGGTTCTGATTTATACACGACTCCGTTCTTCATAACGAAGATCGGGTGTTCGATAGTTTTGATATTCTTCAGCGGGTCGCCGGGGACGGCGACGATGTCGGCCAGTTTCCCGGCGGCAAGCGATCCGATACGCGATTCCCAGCCAAGCAACGTTGCCGCGTTCATAGTTCCCGCGAAGATTGCCTGCATGGGAGTGAGGCCGTATTCAACCATCAGAGTGAACTCGTGGCCGTTCGCGCCGTGCGGTCCCACTCCGGCGTCTGTGCCAAGAGCGATGCGGACATTATTGGCCAGCGCGTATTTGATCGCCTGATGGACAGCGGCGGAGGCGGCCTTTGCCTTCTCGGCGCGAAGACCCGTCAGTCTGCCCGTTGTAACGGCTCGCATCACGGCCTCGGAAGCCGACAAAGTGGGGACCAGAAATGTTCCCTTCTCCGCCATCAGTTTCGCCCCTTCCTCGTCGAGAAAAGAGCCGTGTTCTATCGAAGCCACCCCGGCGCGAACCGCGATCTTGATCCCTTCCGTACCGTGCGCGTGGGCGGCCACTTTGCGTTCAAGTTTTGTAGCCTCATCCACCATCGCCTTCAGCTCTTCAAACGTGTATTGTGGAACGCCTACGGCATCGCCTTCGGAAAGCACTCCGCCCGTCGCGCAGGTCTTTATCACATCGGCCCCGTACTTGACCTGATAGCGCACGGCTGCGCGTACCTGCTCGGGGCCGTCGGCTATCCCGTTTTTTATAGAGCCGTCGAGAAGGCCGGGCTTGAATCCGTTTTCGTCGCAGTGTCCGCCCGTGATGCCAATCGCGTGCCCGGCATTCTGCATACGTGGGCCGGGAATGAACCCGTCATTGACGGCCTTGCGCAAAGCCATGTCGTCGAAGTTCGGAGCGCCTACGTTGCGAATGGTTGTAAATCCTCCCATCAAGGTCTTGTTGGCATTGGCTACGCCGAGGATCGCAGCGAAAGAGTCGTAGTCGCGCACAACGGCGTTGTCTCCGTTCGGGTCGCCGAGCGTCCGCCCGATGATATGCGTGTGCGCATCTATGAACCCCGGCAACAGCGTAGCATCACCAAGATCGATCACGCGCGCGCCCGGAGGTATCCTTACGCTGCCCTCTTTTCCAACGGCGGCAATCCTGTCGTCGGTGATGACGACCACACCGTTTGATATAGCGTCAGCGCCAGTCCCGTCAATGAGGCGGGCCGCGCGGAGCACTACGGTGCCTGTTCCTTTGGCCTCCTGAGCGCGAGCGCCGACCGCCAGCAACAACAGGACGAGCAAGCAAAATGCGATTAGTGACCTGTTCATCGAGTTCTCCTGAATTGAGGTATGTGGAGTACAAATATATATCAGCCTGAGGTGGTGCAAGCCAAGCTGATCGCGGGAAGATCGAAGGCCGTACAAATAGAGTTTGACAAATCACCCGCTAACCATTAAAACAGGCTCATTCGAAAAGGGGATATGTATGAAGAATATAAGCGAAACAGAATTCAGGCAAATCTGCCATGCGATATTCGACAATGCCGATTCAACGACAAGCGAAGATTTATTGCTGCAACAACTGCTCGTTCTCACCCGCGCAAGGCTCGGTCATTCGCGCCCGGGTACGGGTGCTTTTAAACTCGAAGGGACTGTCTCAAACAACATGATTCAAGAGATCGTCGGGTTGTTGTTGATGCGAAGAGACCCGTTTTTCGAAACCTCTAAAGTTATCAATGAATTTTTAGAGAATTATCGAAATAAGAAGTGATGCGTGATGCGTGACGCAAGCAGGTTTGCAAGTTGGCTTAAAACTACGGCTTGCCTGTAAGTCACGCATCACGAATCACGCATCACGCATCCGCCCTATTCCGCCATGCGGCTTTCGATCAGATGCTTGAGCAACAAGTCTTCAAAGGACGCATCCGAAGAGATCAATGTGTAGCCGATTCCGCTCGTCCGGCTGAATGATTCGAGCGAGGTTGTAAATTCGCTGAGCGCCGCGATATAAGCTGCCACGACTCGTTTGTTGGCCGTGATCTCGCGTTCCGTTCCGGTCTCGGAATCCGTCAGCAACAGATCGCCTCCGACATCGGGGCGCAATTCTTCCGATGCCAGTACCTGAATCAGATTCACATCAAACCCTCTGTGAACAAGCAGCTTCATCTCTTTGCGGAAATCACCCGCATCGAAAAAATCCGAAATCACAAACAGGATGCCGGGGCGTAAAGCGGTCCTTTGATAGCCCCTGAGCACGGCGCTCAAATCGGTGACCGGCCCCGAAGGCTTCGCTCGATCCGTAGCATTCACCTCGGGTGCTCCGGCCTCAAGGGCGGCGATTTCTTCTTCACCCTCTGTGAGTGATTCAAGAAAATCGAGCACGGAATGGAGATGGCCGCGCCCTCGCATTGCTCGCATGCGCCGTCTGATTGCGGAATCGAATGTAGAGAGGCCAACGCGGTCCAGGCTGCTGACGGCAAGGAAGGCAAGGGCGGCGGCGGCCCGGCAGGCGAATTCGAATTTCGTGCGGGGCCGGCCGAAATGCATCGAACGGCTCTGATCCAGAAGTATATCAACCCGCACATCCTCTTCTTCAACAAACTGTCGGAGCATCAACCGCTCAAGCCGCGCGTAGATGTTCCAGTCTACGTGGCGGAAGTCGTCACCCGCTTCATACTTTCGGAAGTCGGCAAACTCGACCGAAGCGCCCCGCCGCGTAGACCGGCGTTCGCCACGCATCTGGCCGGGGAAGGCCCGGCGCGCTTGAATCCTCAACCGTTCAAGCTTTCTTAGAAAAGCGGGATCGAGCAGGCTCTTTTTGGCTGCCATCTTTTTGCTTGCTCTCATCTTGATACGCGCTGTTTGCGGTTACGAGCGAGCGGGTTCGGCCTCCGGTTGTCGCGCGTGCCGGGGGCGCGTGGCAACCGATTGCAAAACATCATCAATGATCGAATCTGCGGTCACGCCTTCGGCTTCACCTTCAAAATTCAAAATGATGCGATGCCTGAGCGAAGCGCGGACCACAGAGGTTATATCGCTCGTGCTGACGTTGTAGCGACCGGCGAGCAGGGCCTTGGCCTTGGCCGTCATCACCATCGCCTGAGCCCCGCGCGGGCTTGCGCCGAATCGAACGAATTTGCGCACGGAGTCGGGCGCATCTTCGCTAGCCGGGTGTGTCCTGAGCAATATATCCGCCGCCAGTTCTTCAACGTGAGGCGCGATAATCACCTCGCGAACAAGCATCTGCATCTCGGCCAGTTCTTCGGGCGAGACCACTTTTTCAGCCCTCGGCACACTTGCCGATGTCGTGCGGCGAAGCACCTCGATCAGGTTTGCCCGCGTGGGATAGTTGATCACAAGCTTGAAGATAAAACGGTCAAGCTGTGCCTCGGGCAGAGGGTAAGTGCCTTCCATCTCAAGCGGATTCTGTGTGGCAAGCACGAAAAAGACTCCTTCGAGCGGATAGGTTTTTCCGCCTACTGTGACCTGTCGCTCCTGCATGGATTCGAGGAGTGCGGATTGCGTCTTTGGCGTAGCGCGATTGATCTCGTCGGCAAGCAGCAGGTTCGTAAAGACGGGGCCCGGTTGAAAGCGAAACATCTTTTCTCCGCTTTCGCCTTCGACGATGATATTGGTGCCTACGATGTCGGCGGGCATCAGATCAGGCGTAAACTGAACGCGCGCGAAATCGAGCCCCATCGTCTCGCCGAGCGTACGCACAAGCAGGGTCTTACCAAGCCCCGGGACGCCTTCGATCAGGACGTGCCCGCCCGCCATCAAAGCGAACAACGTGGCCTCGACAATATCTTCCTGCCCTACGATGACGCGGCCGATTTCCGCCCTGAGCGCGGAGAACTTGCCTACGTAACGCTCGACTTTTTTCCTTATCTCACCAAGAGTTTGTGAACTTTCCATAAGTCGGGGTCGGGGGCCGATTGGCGCATGATGCGCTATCGCGCGGCGCAGGGTCGGGGGCCGGGGTCGGAAATTAAATCATGTCTTCCAACATAATTAATCACCGGCCCCCGGCCCCCGACCCCTGGCCCCTGTTTGCTACCAGGGCATCTTGAGCCGGACGATGTCTTTCATCTGGACAAGGTGGTTCAGATCGTTGCCTTTGATCTGTCGGACTACGAGTTGCTCGATACTCTGCTGGCCGGTGCCTTCGAGCACGCCGCCGCGCTCCCAGGCTTCGGGAGGGATGCTTTCGAGGATCTGAATCGTCTCCGAGCGCAGGCGTTTGAATTCGTTCAACGCCGACCATACATCCTGATTTATGTAATCGCCTTCATAAGCCAGCCGGTCCTGATCTACGTTGGGCAGATGGGGATTGTCCTCAGTCAGCATCCGTCTGTAGCGGGCGAGGTATGCCTCGCGTTCGACATCGCGCAGATGACAGATGGTCTCTTTCAAAGACCACTTGTTCGGAATAGGCCGCCACCTGAAGGTGCCTTCGTCCAGGTCTCGGACCAGATCGTCAAGCTCGTTTGGAAACGATTTCAAATTCCACAGTAATCTATCTTTCTCTATTTGATTCATGGCTCCTCTTCAAAACAGATTCTCAATGTTCTTTGTGCCCATCCGGGTTGATGGAGTCAAAATAATTACGCACCACTGAACGGAAGCGGGGCGGTATTTGCGAACGCTCTACGGTGCGCTCGGCTTCGCGGCGATACTGCGGATAGGCCGATGTGTAGGGCACGCGTGCTGCGCCCGAACCGGGTTTTGCTTCAAGATAAAGATACTCTCCGCCGGGATTGGATTGAAGCCTTCCGCCAAGAGCCGATTCCCTGCCTTCGCCGGTCAATCTGTTCTCCTGATTGACTCGTTCGCCCCGGCCTCGGGATTTGCCCTGCCTGCCGGATTGATTCATTTTGGAATCCCGCCCCGGCCCCTGTAATGAGTCATTAACAGAAGCGCCGGGCGGTGTTTCGCCTTCTGTTTGCCTGCTTTCTGTTTGCCTGCCTTCTGTTTGCCTGCCTTCTGTTTGTCCGCTCTCTGTTTGCCCCGATTGCTTTTTGAGATTACCGGGTGAAAGCTGGTCGTTACGCGCCCGCATTTCGCCAAGCTCTTTCGCAAGACCGGCGGCCATCTCTTTCGCCTGCTGGTTCTGCATCAACAACCGCCCGGCAGCTTCCAATTCCTTGCGCAGTTCTTCGTTCTTTTTCAACTCGCGGGCCACCCGTTCCATCTGCTCGGGCGTGACCTGACGAGCCAGTTGCTCGACCGCCTGCTGAAACTCTTTCGATTGCATTATCGGAGCAAGATCGCGGGCGAGTAATTGGGCGGCCTGCGCGATCTGTTTGATGTCTTCGGGTTTCAACTGGTCGGCGCGAAATTGCTCGGCTTTTTTTAACAACTGCTCCGACATTCCGGGCAGCGCCTTTGCCGCCTGCTCGGCCACCGCGCCGGGTATGTTCTTTACGGCGTCAACATTGACCTCGGGCGTTTTTCCGCCCTCGCTTTTTGCCTGCCCCGTAGCGGTCGCCTTCTCTTCGGTGGTCTTTGTACCGGAGTCTGTAGCCTCTGGCTTGCCCTGATTTTGTTCGGGTGTTTTATCGGCGTCAGGGTGCGGACCCGCATCTGCTTTTTCCGGTTCGGAGCTTTCCTTTTCAGGCGTAGGCTCGGGCTTTTCGACTCTTTTAGGGTCGCTTTCCGCGGTTCGCTTTGTACTGGCGGCACCGGATTTCGGAGGCCCGGGCGGGGCGGGTTTCGCTTCTTCCGCAGGAGCGCTGCTTGAGTCGCTCTCTTGCGAGCCGCGAGATTCATCATTTTTCTTTGTCGCTTTGACGGATGAGGATTCCGGTTGTGATGAGAGCGCGGAACCAAGTCTCTTCTCAGCCAGAGCTACTATTTCATCGGCGCGCGTGTTTGCCAGTTCATCGTGACGGCTGCGTATACGTTCTTCGAGGGCGCTCAATTTCTTCAGGGCTTCTGCCCGGGTATCGGTCGAGCGCCTCAGAGCCCGCCCAAGCTCGACCTGCTCTTTTGCGAGCTTTTCGGTTTCGGTTCCGGGCGGGACGATCTGTTTGACTTCTTCGGCTGCCTGCTCAAGTTGCTCGCCCGCCGTTTGAATGTCGGCCCGCTCAGTCGCTATGGCTTCGCCCCCAGGCAGCGACCTCTCAGGTATCATCACCGCCAAAAGAAGCGCGATCACTCCTATCAAAGAGAGTGCGTGGCTCAACTTAAAACGGTGTGGAGCTATTTTCGAAGCGCGGGCGTCCACAATTCTTTCGGCAGCATCTTCGACGAGGGCCGTCTCTACGACGCGAACGGGCGCGCCTCGTTCGATCTCACCTTTTTCAATCACGCCTTTTTCAATTACTTCGTGAGCAGACGAGATTCTGTCTTCCAGATCGAGCGCTTTGTCTATAAGGAATGCGGCATCGAGCGCGGTCGCCCGTTTCGGGTACCATCGGCCAAGCGCGATTGCCGCCACAAGTGCCGATATCGTCAGGACAGCCGCCCACACGGGAAAGTGCGCGGGCCGCAGCCTGATATAAAGGACCGCTCCGGCGGCGACAAGTCCGCCCACGAGCAATGCCGGAGCCAGCCTGTCCTGAAGCGCAAGCAGACGCATGCGCCACGTTACGTCTCGCTCAAGCTGTTTGATCTTTTGCGCGGCCTCGGTCACAACCATCTCCTCACTCGCTCGATTCGCTTCAGACTCAAAAAGAGGCTGAGCGCAGTCACGATTAAATAGAATACCACCTGAGAAGCCCAGATCGGAATGCTCTGGAACCAGACATTGGGCGGGGCCGGAAAGCCCGGTATCAGAGACGCGATGGCCGCAAACGGGTTTGTCCTGAGCATCAGATACATTATGTTGACAAAGGTCTGAGACGGGCCGTTGCTGAAATTGCTTGCAAGCGCGGTCAGAAAAACGGCCAGCGAGGGCAGCGCCGCTACCAGAAAGATCACCGTGAAGATGCTGACGAGTTGCGCAATCACCCCCCTGCGCACAAGCGTTGACCAGAGGAAGCTGACCGAGCAATAGGTCACGCCCGCCACAAGCATTACCAGGTAAGAGAGTGCGATGTCGCCAAGCGCGATGCCGCCGAGTGAGTATGTGAGCGCAATCAGCGGAAGCGATCCAAACAAGGTCAACAACAGATAAGAGAGCGCCGCGCCCACTTTACCGAATACAATCGTAGAGGGCCGCGCAAGCGATGCTATCAGCAGATCGAACGTCTCCTGCTCGCGCTCCGATGATATGGCGCTTGCAGAAAAGGTCGGAGCCATTATGCATATAAGCCCCATCTGCACAAAGATCAGCACGGGAGTCAGAACGCGGCCCGCCTGATTGAGCGCCGCAGCCGCGACGTTTTTCGTAAAGACCAGATAGATCATCCCTAAAATGAGGCTCAACACGAGCACATATCCGGTGAGCACGGCAAACGCTCGCTTGCCGCGCATCCTTGTGCGCATCTCTTTAATCAAAATCGGATTCGACAAATTCATAATTTGAGTTTTGAATTTTGAGTTTTAAGTTTTGAGTTTTGAATGTCGGGATTCAGGTTAAATTCAAAACTCAAAATTCAAAACTCAAAACTTGATCACGCGACCACCCCTCGCGTGATCTTCAGGAAAATATCTTCAAGATCGGCTTCTGCCCTTGTGAATCCGAGCAGCCGGATGTTTCGAGCGATCAGATATTCAAGCAACTCGTCAACGTCGTCGGAATGTCCCTCAAATTCGGCTTTGATCACCCTCCCGTCACAGGTAGTGCGTTTGATCTCAGGTCGCTCGGCCAGCGCCTCGAGCGCCGGGGCCGGGTCGCCTTTGACCGTGATCTCAAGCATCACGTTTCCGGCAAGCTGGGCCGTTATCTCGTCTATGCGACCGGATGCGAGCAACCGCCCCGCTTCGATTATGCCTATCGAGGTGCAGAAATCCGCAAGCTCTGTGAGTATGTGAGAAGAGACGAGAACGGTCTTTCCCATCCGGCACAATTCGCGGATCAGCTCGCGGATTTCAATGCGGGCGTGCGGGTCGAGACCCGAAGCGGGTTCGTCAAGCAACAGCACCTCCGGGTCGTGGATCAGAGTCTTGGCCAGACACAACCGCTGTTTCATCCCGCGTGACAGGCTCATCACCTGCGCGTTGTGCTTGATAGATAGATCGGTAAGCTCAAGCACATCCGAAATCGCCTTCTTTCGCCGGTCGGGGGCTATGTGATAGAGCGCGGCGAAATAATCCAGATACTCCCAGACAAGCAGGTCGTCGTAAACGCCGAAGCTATCGGGCATGTAACCGATGATGCGGCGCACTTCGAAAGGTTCGCCTTCGACATCGTACCCGCCTACGCTCAGGCGACCCGAGTTTGGCAGCATCAGCGTGGCCAGCATCTTGATAGTAGTGGTTTTGCCCGCGCCGTTCGGACCGATAAAGCCAAAGACTTCGCCGCGCGCGATCTCAAGAGAGATGTCATTTACGGCGGGGAAATTTCTGTAATACTTGCTGACGTTTTCAAGCTTTATCATCGCCTGCGGTTTGTCGCTCATCTCGGCTTACTCACCCTTCCGAAGATGTAGGGGCAGCCCTTGTGGCTGCCCGGCGGCGCGCGAGCGCCGGACATCATCGCGCTTACGCGCGATTCGGGCAGGGACAAGCCCTGCCCCTACACGGTAATCGTATCTGGAAATTGTTCTAAAGGTGGATGACATAAAAAGTCTTGCTCCGTTCTTTGATCGAACCGTCAAAGCTCATAGGGTTGCGGCTCGCTTCCACGAAACCGATAACCATCGGGTGCTCAAGTTTCCTGAGCCCCGCCGTCATCTGTAAGGTGTCGAAAAAGCCATGTTCGAATACTTCTTCGCCCCCTATGATGCCATCCAGCATGGGACCGAAATTATAAAAGGCTCTCGCCTCCTGATTGTCTTCGCCAAGCTGCGCGGAATACCACTCGGTAAACGACATCGTATTAGGCCCGTTCAGCGAGACTTCGCTTTCCTGACCGGGCGCAAGATCGAACGGGTTCGAGATTCCTTCGGCGCTCATATACACGGCTTTGAACATACGCGCGTCGCCCAGATTCTTGACCCTGACTGCGCCGTCTGCCTTCTTTGTCACGGCCAAAAGCGGCGGCTGCCCCTCCCCAATCGAGCGAAATCTGAACATGCCGGGCGTCCAGGTATTTGTGGGAACCTGTAACTGATACTGCTTCGGCTCACGCTGAAATTCGATGGGGTCGCCCGTCGATGACAGCGGCGAGTTGAAATTGTCGGCGGCATTTGCGTATGTATCGCTGCCTTCAAAAGAGAGCGCGCGCGTCCCTTTCGAGGCGGGCATTATCAGAAGCGAGCCAAGCGTCTGGCTGATGCCTTCCGATTGATGCAATTCTACAAGCGAGACATCGGCTGCAATCGAATTGCCACCGCGACTGACCTGAGCCACGGCCACGCTCACGACCGTAAACAAAATGATGACTGACGGAATGGTGAGCCACGCCAGGTCGAGCTTTCGCATCCATCGCAGTATCAAGTAATTTGCCGGGCCGACTATCAGAAGATAAGCCACGAGAAAGAGCAGGAAATAGTTGGCCGAGGGCGGCTCGATTTCGGCAAGCTCGAATAGAAAATCCTCAATCCCGCCGTTGCTTGCCCGGCGTCCCCCCCGCCTCGTTATCAACATCGAATTCTGATTCCGCCGGGGTTTTGATTCGGCGGCGGGCAATAGCAGATCCGTCCACAGATAGCGCGTTCCGACCCATCCGCGAAAAGGGTTGAGCTTGGGGTTATAAGCTACAAAGCGGACAAGCCCGCTGCCGAAATTTCTTTCGGCTACCAGGGGGCGGTCTTCGGAGCCGATAAGCGTACGCGCGCCGGGCCGGACTTGCGCAGACATTATCAGCGCGGGGACGCTTGCGTCGAAGCCGCCGTAAACTCCGGTAAATTCCGCAAGCCCTGGAGAGGAAACCGCGCCTTGAGCTTCCACAGGCAATAGCGAGTCCAGCCCCAGAGCGCGGAGACCCGCTACGTCTGCCGCTCCGGTCACGATCAACAACCCGCCCGAAGCCACCCACAACCTCAACGCCCGCGCCTGCTCTTCCGATAGCTGGCTGAGCGGCGCGTCGCCTATCACCACAACATCGAGCGCGTCATAAGAGACATAATCACGCGGCAAATCTTCGGGCGCGAGCGGGGCGAGGCGGGCAAGCAGACCCTGCTGCTTGCCCGAAGAGGTCATTCGATTCCGCGAGCGTCTTCCCTGCGGCCCCGGCGTGGGCGGCGGCGCAGGGGTCTGCGCGGTCTCTTCATCTTCCTGCGCGGTTGCGGTCGGGAGCGGGCCGGGCTTGAACGGCTCTCTTCCGGGGAAGCGATATATATCGGCCGAGGTGAGATTGTTGAGCGTAGTCGAATCCGTATCGACTACGGCGATGTCAAGCTCCTGGTCGCGCCCGTAATTACGCTCTACCCTGATTGTGGTACCGGCTAAAACTTCGCCGCCGGAGACGAGGTTGATAACCGGGTCTTTATGGCCTGAGCTGAGATAAACGGGTATCTCGTGAAACTGGCGCGAGCCGGTAGGTATTTGAACATCCTTTACGAAATTGCGCAGTTGCGGATTTGGATTTGGCTGAGATTCGGCAGTCACGACGAGGCGGCCCGTTATAGGCTCGCCCTGATTGGCTATCATAATGCGGAAGGGGACCCAGATGCCCGAGTAATAATTTATTTCGACCTTGCCGAATCCGGCCTTTACAGTCATCTCAAGGGTTTTTGAGCGAAATACGCCCGGTTCCGCCGAGGCTTCCGATTGCGCCTTCACAGGGTAAATAAAGGGCGTGATCGGCCCTGCAAGAGATATAAACGCGAGCAGGATAATAAACAGCGCTATCCTAAATTTGAACATATGCCTGACAAAACTCCCTTTTGCATTCTTGCTGCAATCGAGTATTTATCTCGATTAACTGACCGGCGCTTCGATGAAATAAGATGCTGTGATAAAACTATACAGTCAATCGCTCTTTCGATTCAACATTGTCGAACGGTTCATAATAGCCACAAAGACACAGAGGCACAGAGATTGTTTGTATTCCTTTCTCTGTGCCTCTGTGTCTTTGTGGCAAGTTTTCTCTCTTTCTAAATAGAAGCCCGTCCAGGACGCCCCGCCGGGAAGTTTCCCGATCAATTTAAAAAACGGAGAGAAAGATGCTAGATTAAAGACGAAGGATGCCACAACCGGAGAATAGTGTTATGAAATTTTCTACGAAGGCGATTCACGCGGGCCAGGAACCTGACCCGGCCACGGGCGCAGTCATAGTGCCGATCTATCAAACATCCACCTACGCGCAGGAAGGCATCGGGAAACATAAGGGATTCGAATATGCGCGGACTCAAAACCCGACTCGAATGGCGCTGGAAAAGAATCTGGCCGCGCTCGAAAACGGGCGAGCAGGTTTCGCTTTCGCTTCCGGCATGGCGGCAATAAATGCGGTGATGACCCTGCTCAAGGCGGGCGATCACGTGATCGTAAGCGATAACACTTATGGAGGCACGTACCGCCTGTTCGACAAGATACTGAAGAATTTCGGGCTCGATTTCAGCTACGTGGACGCGCGCGAACCGCAATCAATCGAGGACGCCGCCCGGCAAAATACCCGCATGGTCTTTATCGAAACTCCGACAAACCCTGTCATGTCGCTCGTAGACATCGAGGCCGTCTCTGAGATTACGCGCCGTCGCGGCATTCGCCTTGTCGTTGACAACACTTTTATGAGCCCGTTTTTTCAACGTCCGCTCGAACTCGGCGCGGATATTGTAGTACACTCGACGACGAAGTATCTTAACGGCCACAGCGACAGCGTGGGAGGGGCAGCGATCCTCAATGATGAGGATGACGCGCGCGCGCTTCAGTTTATACAGAACGCGGCCGGTGCCATACTGTCGCCGATGGATTCGTGGCTTGTTATGCGCGGAACAAAGACGCTGGCCGTGCGTATGCGGCAGCACGACGAGAACGGACGCCTTGTAGCACAGTTTTTGTCCGAGCACCCGCGCGTTGAAAAGATATATTATCCGGGATTGAAATCGCATCCTCAGTATGAGCTTGCGCGCCGTCAGATGGCTGGATTCGGTGGGATGATATCGTTTGAAACCGGCTCGCTCGAACGAGCCGGGCGGGTGCTTGAAAGCGTGCGGCTTTGCACGTTGGGCGAATCGCTAGGAGGGGTTGAGACGTTGATCTCTCATCCGGCCACCATGACGCACGCATCGGTTCCCGCTCCCGAACGCGAGCGTCTTGGCATTACCGACGGGCTTGTTCGCATATCGGTAGGCATCGAAGATGCCGAAGATATTATCGCGGATCTCGATTCTGCGTTGAACAGACTTGATTGAGAGAGGGGACAGTGACTACAATGACGGACGGTTATTGCGGATTGGCCGAAAGCCCAGCATAATCAGCGCCACAATTAGCCGTTACAAATTTGTTTATGTAGACAGCAATCAGGTCGGCCACATCTATATGTTATCATTGCCCGGCGACCTGCTTTCGCGGCCTGGACCATTTTAGAATATGTCGGACGACGTTGGATTCAAAATCTCAGTTTACGTGCAAACCGATCTGGGGTCTGTTCGCCCCGGTAATGAGGATAATTTTCTCGTCCTCAACCTCTCCACCGCAGATACCTGGACGCCTGAAACCGTAAAGGGTGACCCGAGCGAGAATATAACTACCTTTGAGCAGAGCCATTACGGATTAGTGCTTGCCGTGACTGACGGAATGGGCGGCGCGCTTGCCGGAGAAGTCGCCAGCCGCCTGGCCGTAGAATGCGTCCGCGACCGCATGCTCGAACTTCAGGCCAGTCCAAAACACGCGAAACTTCCCTTCTCCGAACGACTCCGCCTCTCAATCGAACTTGCGAATCTCTACATCTACGAGATGAGCCTGAAACGCCCGGAATACGCGGGCATGGGCGCTACATTTACCGCTGTCGGTATGGAAAACACAAGCGTCTACTTCGCGCAGATAGGCGACTCTCGCGCCTACCTGATCCGGGGCGGGCAAATACAACAGGTAACGCAGGACCAGTCACTCGTAGGGCAACTCGTACAGGCGGGTCACATCACCGAAGAAGAAGCCGAGAGCCACACATACAAAAACGTCATATTGCAGGCGCTTGGGGCCTCGCCCACAATCAGCGTCGCCGTTGACCGGCTGGCACTGCGCGATCTGGATATCCTGGTGCTTTGCAGCGACGGTCTTTCCAATAAGGTGCGCGCCGAAGAGATGCGCCAGATCATAGATAAAGCGCCTTCGCTCAAAGAAGCCTGCGAATCGCTGATTGCGCTCGCCAACCAGCGGGGAGGCGAAGACAACATCACCGTCCTGATAACTCAGTGCGCAGGAGGCAAGCTCCAGACCCATAAGGTGCGAGAGGATTTGGGAACCCTTCCACTGTCAAGCGGCACATATCCCTTGAGCAGATGGGGGGCTGAAACCATACCCCGAGCCCCTGATCTGCCTGATCCAGCTCTGGTAGATGATTTTGAGGATGTAGAAGAGACCACCCTGCGCCCGCCTGAAAAACCGGGCGGCGGCAAATTCCCGGAAAGCTAATAACAGGATTAACGGATTTTTTTGACAGGATTTACAGGATTAAAAGAGAACGCGGTTGAATCCTCTTTAATCCTGTAAATCCTGTCTGCTCATTTGCCCGTCGGTTGAGCGGAGCCGTAATAGAGCCGTTTATACGATAGCACCTTCGGAATATTGGTCTGCGCCGTGATCTCAGGCGTCCCAATCGGGCCTCCATCATCGACCACGTAACCGGGATAGAAGGGCGGCGATTGTCCCTGATCGTATCGCGGGTCCCAGACCCCCTTGTACATGTAACCGTGGAATGTGCCGTCGTAGTAACCGAGGTTGTCGTAGTTGCTCGATTGCGCCCCGCCAACCAGAATGAAGTTGCCGCGAAAAGGACTGCCCAGATGACCGGCAACATCCGACCTTATGCGCCCGCCCGAGGGGCGGCCGTTTGGTCCCAGAATGGCTTTGCCCTGGTCGTCTCGAAGATCGAACGCGGCTATCGAAGCGTTGACGGTCAGGTTGTCGGGTGCGGTCCCATCGAGCGGAATGTTTATGTCGCCGCCCGATGCGTATATGCCAAGCGTGTTTGCGGCATCGGGATTGATCGAGTTGCCTGCCGCGTCCACAACGGGTGTTTCGTATGTGATGTCGCCGGTTATTGTGACGCTTCCGCCCGAGACCGGCTTGGCCGCGTTTCCACTCGGTACGCCCCCGGCCGTGACCGTCACAGCAAAGTTCGAATCGATTGCCGGTATGGGCTGGCCATCCGAATCACGGCCCGGACCTCGAAGCGATGTGACGCTGCCGTAAACAAACAGCGAGGCGGCAGAGCGATTGCCATTCTTGACTATCGAGCGATCCAGCGGCACGCCTCTTAAGGTGCGCGGGCCTTTGCCCGCATCAATAGTCGTTGTGCCCGCATCCATATCTATCGTTACCGTGGTAGTCTGATTGCCCTGTTTGACTTTTATGATCTGCCGACTCGCCCCGGGGTCTGCGCTCAACTGCACATCGTCGGCATCACCCATGATATAGAGCCCGCTGCCGTCAAATGTCTCGCCGTTTGTAGGAACGTATACGCCGCGCGGCAGCGTGGGCGTTAACGAATCGGGGTCTTTCGGATCGGGCAGAGATGCGTTCAAATCATTAGCCGAGCGAAGCGCGGTATGAAGCTCTCCGTCGGTAGGAGTGCCGGGCGAGAGCGTAAACCCGCCGTCCAGGACCGCGCGGGCCTGATCGAATGCGTTGCCGGTCGGGGGGATCGGGCTCACCCCTCTATCGAATCCGGCGAGGAATTTCGGAGCCACCAGCACGCCGTCAACTATCTCTGAATCTGCGTCAACGGGCGCGGGAGGAAAGCCTCCGCCGTGCCTGTAATAGCTTGCAGACTGGTATGCCTGTGTCACATGACCGTGAAAGACCGGGGCGTTTGAGCCGTCGGCCGTGGTCCAGAAACCGAATCGTTCATTGGTGTGTATTCGGCCCGAAAATCTGTCGCCCGGTCCAAGCCCCTGATAGATAAACGGGCCTTCCGGGTTATAAGGATTGAAGTGATCGTGAAAGAGCGCGAACTCGGCAAAGCTGCCTACGCGAATCCCGCCGCCGTCGGCCCTGACATAAAGCTTGAATTCCACCGTGCCTTCTTCGACCAGCGTCACATTGCCGTTCAAGCCTTCCACGCCTTCTCCGACCGACTCAAGCTTGTATGAGACCGAGTAAGGCTCGATCTGCCCCAGACGCGGATAGACCGGGTTGATGTACTTCACGCGATTGGCCGCGTGCGACGGATTGTTGTCATCAGCCGGGTAAGGAGTGCTTACATTGCCTATTGATATCTTGGTTCGGTAGGCCGCGTTGTTTGGGAAGGCCTCTTTCTTATTGAACAACCGCTCGGCGGCAACTGTGAAGTCATCGGGATTGAGCGTAGGCTGGCCTGGAGTGACGACCGGCACCTCGGGCAGAGAGCCCGTCACAAGCTGCTCGCTGCGAAGCAATCGGTGCATGTTGCTGATACCGGCTTCTGCGGCGTAAAACCCGCTGGTAAGATTTTTGAAATTGGAAGTGATGAACCTGTCGGACACGGAGGTGAATGTCACTGCAAGTCCAAGCATCAGCATCAATGACATAATCAACAGCACAGCTATAAGCGCCACGCCCGCTTCATCATTCGAGCGGCGCGCACTCGACTCCGCGCTCCGAAAATTATTGCCGATCATCGCCATTCTCTTTTGCAACGATGTTTTCATAAGATTGCTCCCTCTCTATTTTGTCCGTTGTCGGTGATTAAAGGACGAATCATGGTCTCTGCCACAGCCTTTCGCCCAGCTTCGGCTGTCTTCCGATTCTTCTGGTCTCTTTTCTGTATCCACCTGCTCCGAATCCGCCTGAGCCGTCATCAATTGAGTTGTTGCCAGAGCCGTACCCGGATGGATAACCCGATCCCGGCCCGCCAAAACCGCCGCCCGGTCCATCGTTTCCACCGCCAGGTCCGCCGCCAGGCCCACCGTTTCCTGAGCCGTCGCCGGGAACCCCGCCTGAGCCATCCCAGCCGGGATCGCCTCCCGCGCCGCCGTCGCCGGGAACCCCGGGCGAACGCCCGCCGCCGCCCGATGCTCCGAGCCCCTCGCCCGCCGACCTTGGGCGAACGACGCTCGCAAGCGTAACAAGGCGCTCGGCTGTCGGATCGTCTTTGACCTCGGTGCGCGCCGTCAGAGTTACTTCAACCGCAATTGTTTTTAAGTTGCTGGATATGCTTTGAGACTTGACCCACTCGCCTTCGACCTGCCCTTCGGGCACTTCGAGGTAACGGAGTTGAAAGGCTACGACGTTGCGAGCTATCGCTATGGGTGCGCTGTCGTTTACGGAAAGCGCGAGTGCCGGGTGCTCCTTGTCGGTCTTTCTGTCGATGAAATAGCGTTTGATTGTGACGGGCCGCAAACTGAAAGCGCCGTTTACATAGACGGCCCCGAACGGAACCTCCGACTGAACGCCCCGGTGCTCAACCGGATCGAAGGTGACGCCTATCGCGCCTTCTCGCGTAAGCGAGATGTTTTTGACCTTTAGAAAATCAAACTGTACCGAGCCGTTGGCAAGCGTAGTGCTGACGATGAACTCTTCATCAGTCTTCATGCGTCCGACTACATCGCCTGCTTCAAGATGGCCCGCGCCGTTTGGCAACAATTCAAGATAGCGGTCGTGCGTGCTGAAATCTTTTCCCGAAGCGGGGATGAGCGGAAGCGCGGCCGGAGGCATATTTGTTTCGACATCGGAAGAGATTATGGTTATCTCGTCGGTCTTGCCTTCGGGTCCGTTATAAGAATATATAGAGCGGAATTTCGGGCCGAGTTCCAGAGCATTCTCTTTGGACTGCTGTATGTCGCGGGTCAGAAAATCGATCACAAGCCTTGCATTCTGATCCATCTCGCTCACGCCCTGTTCGGTGCGGAAGATCGCCTGGCTCTTTGTAAGCAGCAGGATCACCGATCCCATAATCATAGTGAAGACCATCAGGGCTATCGTCAACTCGACGAGCGAAAAGCCTCGCTCCAAGCCGCTTGCCTCTATGCGTTTCACTTCTGCCTTCCGTCTTCTGCCTTCTGCTTTCATAGGATCAACCTCGCTTATTGATTGGTGAGCACCGTGTAGAGGTCAACAAGTTCGGGCGTTTTGCCCGAGGGTTGATTTTCGCTCTTCACGCGCACGGCTATGGTCAGTCGCCTGTTTGCCGGTTCGGTTTCGTTGCTCGACATGATGACCCAGCGTCGAGAGTAATTGACGTGATTTTCCGGGAATGGATTGCCGGTCGAGATCGTCCCATCGGGTCTGCGGGTCTCAGCCGTGCCGTCGGCCTTCATCACTGTGATTGTCCCTTCGGGCTCTACATCATTGCGACCCGCGATAAATATTTTGTCGAAATAGGGTGAGCCGTCCGCGCCATAAGCATCAAACTCAAGACTCCCGACAATGATGGCATCGTCGGGGCCGTGACTTTCAGGATTGTTTCTCATTCGGCTCGGGTCCACGAGTCGCTGAAAGGAGACGGCCCCGAGTTGTTCGAGCTTGTCCTGCGCAAACGTGGTCGCGGTTGTAAGATCGCGCGAGTTCGCGTTTGTCTTCATAGCCACGGTGAACATCCCGGCCAGACTGACCAGCCCGACTACGGTCACAAGCATTGCGATGACCGCCTCTATCAAAGTGAGTCCCTTCTCATCAGAGCAAAGAGCAAGCGATTCGTTTTTCTGTGTTCTCATATTTTTCTCTTCTACTGCTTTGTCCGCTGCAATAAATTTCAACAACAGCCGACGGACAAATGCTAAGCATCATCCTGATTCTTCACGTCTGAAAGCGTGACCTGCCCCGTAGGCGACACAGTGACGATGATGTAATAACCATTTGGCCCGTTGACTCGTATCGCGGGGCTTTCCTTAGGAAGAGGCGTCACCACACCCCGCCCGTCAAAGGCTATTTCTTTGGGAGCATCCGAAGAGATACTTATTCCTTGCGGCAACAGAACGATGCCTTTGTTTTGAGGTTCGGCAAGACCGGCCGGATCAAATTGCTGTATATCTACACGCTGAGTCTCGTTGATGGCGACGCCTGCACGGGTGTTGTTGGATGTCGCAAGAAAGCGGGCGCGCTGCAAAGCAGTCGCTACGTTGCGAGCCGCCACGCCCGTTTTGTAGAGGCGTATATAGGTCACGACCTGCGGTATTGCGAACGCGGCGATGATTGCTATGACCAGCAGGATGACGGCCATCTCTACCATCGTGAAGCCGCGCGCTCTGGTTTCTCGCCGAGTATAAAATGATGAAATATTTTCTGGTCGAAACATAATGTAACAGATAAGGCAGAAACTTACGTTCAATTACTGCCCTGTAAATTCGCTTTAATCCGGGGAAATCCCGTTTTATGGAGGCAAGCGATCAGGAAATTAGCGTGATAATCGAGGGGCAATACAAGCAACGATATATGCTTGAGGCAAGTACCATACCGTCAGGGCCTTTTTAAAGTTTTGAGTTTTGAATTTGAGTTTTAAGTTATGATCTTCGGATTTCAGTACAAATTCAAAACTCAAAATTCAAAACTCAAAACTTCAAGAAGAGGCCGCTTACAATTGGTATAAGAGCATGTATTTTGAGTTGTAACCAGAGTTTTTATGATGGGGGCCGGGGGGCAGAGGCAGGGGGCCGGGGCCTGTTTGGCTGACATCAGGGTAATCGCCCGGAGCGGGCGATGATAAAACAGATTTAGGCAGGTCAGCGATGATTTCAATAACACCGACCCCCGGCCCCTGATCCCCGGCCCCCTTCTTCACGGTTTTTTTTCAAACTTGAGGGCGGCTGAATTCATGCAATAACGAAGATGTGTCGGGGCGGGTCCGTCATCGAATACGTGTCCGAGATGCGATTCACACCGGCTGCATAACACCTCGGTTCGCCTCATGCCGTAAGTCGTATCGGTTTCCTCTTCTACGGCATCCTTGTCTATAGGCGCGTAAAAGCTCGGCCATCCGGTGCCTGAATCGAACTTCGTATCTGAACTGAAGAGTTCCTGACCGCAGGCAACGCATCTGTATATGCCTTTATCGTGCAGGTCATAGTATTCGCCAGTAAAGGCGCGCTCGGTTCCCTTCTCTCTTGTTACGTGGTACTGCTCGGGCGTAAGTTGCTCGCGCCATTCCTTATCCGATTTGACAACCTTGTCTGTCATCCTTGATCCTCTCTTCGCGCCTGCCTCAGAATCCCGACTCGGAGTCTCTACCTGTCGGCAGGCGAATAAAAAAATTAGCGATAGAATCGCTGGTAGAAAGATTATAGGTTTCATCTCGCCTCCTCAAGTTCAGTCGCGGGTCAAATGGCGATACTTGATTCTGTGCGGCTGATCGGCCGCTTCACCCAGTCTCGCCCGGCGGTCCGCTTCGTAATCGGAATAGTTGCCCTCAAACCAGACTACGCGGCTCTCACCTTCGAATGCCAGTATGTGAGTGGCTATGCGGTCAAGAAACCACCGATCGTGTGTGATGATGACGGCGCACCCGGCAAAGTTTTCGAGCGCCTCTTCAAGCGCACGCATCGTGTTTACGTCGAGGTCATTCGTAGGCTCATCAAGCAAGAGCACATTCGCGCCTTCCTTGAGCATCTTCGCCAGATGGACGCGGTTTCTTTCGCCGCCGGAAATCATTCCAACCCTCTTTTGCTGATCCGAGCCTGAAAAATTGAACCTCGCGACGTAGGCGCGCGAATTGACCTGCCGCTTCCCAAGCTCTATGAAATCACTGCCGTCTGAAATCTCTTCCCAGATGGTCTTGTTTTGATCAAGCGCGTCCCGGCTCTGATCTACATAGGCAAGCTTTACAGTCTCGCCGACCCGAATCGAGCCGTCGTCCGGGGTTTCCTGCCCCGTAATCATCCTGAACAGCGTGGTCTTGCCCGCGCCGTTTGGCCCTATCACGCCGACCAGTCCCCCCGGCGGTAACTGAAACGACATCTCATCAACAAGAAGCCTGTCGCCGTAAGCTTTCTTCACCCCTCTGGCCTCGATCACGACGTTGCCGAGCCGGGGGCCGGGAGGGATGTAGATTTCAAGATCACGGGCGCGCTTCTCGCTCTCCTGCGCAAGCAGCGATTCGTAAGATTTGATACGCGCCTTGGATTTCGCCTGCCGCCCCTTTGGCGACATTCGTATCCATTCAAGCTCGCGTTCGAGAGTCTTCTGGCGCTCGCTTTCCGATTTTTCTTCGTGCGCAAGCCGCGCCTGTTTCTGCTCAAGCCACGAAGAATAATTGCCCTCCCACGGAATGCCCCGGCCCTGATCGAGTTCCAGAATCCATCCGGCCACATTATCGAGAAAGTAGCGGTCGTGAGTCACGGCTATGACCGTGCCGGGGTACTTTTGAAGATGCTGTTCGAGCCACGCCACCGATTCGGCGTCGAGGTGATTCGTAGGCTCGTCGAGAAGCAGAATATCGGGCTGCTTGAGCAGCAATCGGCAAAGGGCCACACGCCGCCGCTCGCCGCCGGAAAGGATATTCACCTGAGTGTCGCCTGCCGGGCAGCGAAGCGCGTCCATAGCCATCTCAAGCCGGCTGTCGAGGTCCCAGGCATCAAGCGCATCCAGACGCTCCTGCACGGCCCCCTGTTTTTCCAGCAGGTCCGTCATCTCGTCGTCTGTCATCGGCTCGGCAAACTTCTCGTTGATCCGGTCATACTCTCTGAGCAGGTCCACGGTTTCCTGTACGCCTTCTTCGACGATCTCGCGAACGGTTCTAGAGTTGTCGAGTTGCGGCTCCTGTTCGAGAAAGCCCGTTGTGTGGCCCGGAGCTATGACCGTTTCGCCGACAAACTCTTTGTCCACGCCCGCCAGTATCCTGAGCAGAGAGCTTTTGCCCGACCCGTTTAGCCCGATGACGCCTATCTTCGCGCCGTAAAAATAAGATAGATAGATGTCTTTGAGCACGGGCTTCTTGTCGTAGTATTTGCCGACTCCGATCATAGAGTAGATGATTTTGTTTGGTGCGCTGCTCATTATCTAATAATTCTTCCTCGGTTTATTTTGATTCAGACGAAATGCTTTTTCGCAGACTCTCGATCTCTTTCTGCAATCGAAGCACTTCGGCTTCGCTTCGCCGTAGCGCATCTGCTTCTTCGTCGGGGGTTGGCAAAAAACGTCCCTTTTTCGGATCAAACAAGCGCAACGTCTCGCCTGTGTCTACGAGATCCAATCCCAACTCTTTGCTTCGTACTCGCCCGTCTCTTACTTTTAGCTTTACATACTCGCCGTCTTTCAATCTGTACGCGACGAGAGGTTCGATCAAGTAGTCATACTCAGGATCGAAAACGAAATATTCCTCCACACCCAATTTCTGATACAGATGCCATTTTTTTTGCAGGTCTTCGCGCCAGGTCTGGCGCGAGGATATCTCGAACACTACATTGGGTGAGTGACCTTCCTCCCAGAGCTTGTAAATCCGCCGCCGCTCTTTACCTACGCCACGCACCATGAAAACATCGGGCACAATGAATTTGCGGGGATTACCTTCGACGTAGTAGAGCAAAAGGTTGCTGGCAACATAGACATCAGACCTATTGCGAAAAAAGGCTCTTAAGGAAAAACGCAGATCGGCTATCAAATCTATATGGAAATCGGTCTCGCCCATTGGTTTGCCATCCGATTCGGGGTAATAGATGGTCGCCACCTTGTCGCGTTTGCTTAAGCTCATAAAACACCTCTGCGAAGCTTCAACTTATCACGCCTGCCGATTGCCGTACAACCGGCCTTTCAGGAAGGTTCGCAACCAAAGATGTGGATACCTGGGGATATTTGAATCAAGCCTACAAGACAGGCCCGAATGAATCAACAAGAAGGTTCAAAGTAAGGTAAGAAACAATAGGCCGCCTCATCCGCGGCCAATTCCCATTTTCCTAATCTATATTTTGAAAACCAGAATAATCCTGCGGCTCAAGGCTTCCACAGGCCGCGCGCGACCTGAGGAACAAACTCGTCAAGCCCTTCGGGTCTGAAATCTATAACGCGTCCCTGCTCGGCGCTCATATAAGCCGTCATCAAAAGCTCCATCACCTCAAGCCCGGCGTGAAAGTCCTCTTCGGGCTGCCTGCCGCTCAAGAATTGCTCGACGAAGTAGCGGTTCTCAGCCTCGTAGCCGTATTCGGAAACTTCATTGCCGATTACAGGCATAAGCCCCTGCTCGGCATTCTGCTTTTCCACGAGGTCTTCGCCCGCCGCGCCATTTACCTCGCGGCTCAGGAAAAGCCTGACCCCGCTGTCGAGCGAATTCAGCGCCATCGAGTATTCCGGTCCCAACAGTTCCATGCTCAACCGCAGCCCCGGCCCGACGTAGCTCCATGAAGTAGTGGCTTCGACCATCAGAGGCGCGCCTTTGCCGTCTACATAATTGATCGTCGCGCGGGCGAAATCTTCGGAGGGACGGCTCGTGTAATCAACATCAGGCCCCATCATCTGCCTGAGTTTCTCCGCGTATTCGGGGCGCGACCATTTAAGGCAGGCAACCTGCGCCGACACTTTTGTCGGGCGAATGCTACTGCGAGGCGCGCCCGGCTCGGTCAGCAAATGCCGCCCTACTTCTACGCTGTGACACATCATATCGTTGAGCACGCCGCCGCCTGCGAGTTCTCCTTGCCAGAACCACGGCATGTGCGGACCCGAGTGCTCTTCGGCGGCGCGGGCCAGATAAGGACGCCCCGTGAGCGATGCCGCCCTTGTCCAGATAATATGTTTGCCTCGCGCAACTCCCGGCGAATACAACTGATCTTCCAGATAACCGTGCAGCAAGCCCGCCCGCTCGATCATCTCGACCATGCGGTTCGCCTCGGCTACATTGCGGGCGAGCGGCTTCTCGCAGGCTACGGCGACCAATTCCCCTCTGCCTGATTCGAGCGTCTGGAGAATCTCTTCCATATTCTCGATCCGCAGATGATTGGGCCCGCACAACCATATGCAATCAATTTCGGGCGCGGCTACCATCTCTTCAATCGAAGAGAATGCCCGCGCTTCGCCTACTCTGAGAGACCGCGCAAGCGCCGCCGTATCTTCTCGATGCTCGCTTTGGGGGCTCCAAATGCCCAGAACGTCGGCGTCCCGCACGCCGACCCACGACTGAATGTGAAAACGTGTTATAAATCCGCTGCCGATAAAACCTATTCCAAGCCTCTTTTTCTCGCTCATCCGAGTCGCCTCCTTTCTCAACCTGCCTGAGCCTTATAACCTTTCTGCGAAATCTGCTTTTTCTCTTTGAACCACAGGAAAAAAGCGAGCGCGCAAACAACTGTAAGAGCGCAGGGTACGAGAAAGACGTTAGTGTAATTGACCGTTTGATCAGGAGCAACACCCGTTGTGAAGTAATCTTTGATCCACCCGGCGAAAAGCGAACCGAAATACAAACCCGCTCCGAGAGTGACAAAAGTGACAAAACCTTGAGCCGAAGCGCGGATGTCAGGCGCGGCGGCCGAATTGACATAGATGAACGAGACTACGAGAAAGCAGACATAACAGAGACCGTGAAGCGTAAGCGCGGCAACGACCAGGCCGGTCGGCTCGCCGTAGGCGAATATGGCGTAACGAAGGGGCCACGCTATTATGCCGAGCGCCATCGTTTTGCGAATGCCCCATCGATCAAGCATCCACGGGAGCGCGAGCATAGTGCCTATCTCGGCAATCTGCGCGACGGTCATCACAGCCGGGACGTTGTCCGGCTCAATCCCTATCGTTTGCAGAAACGGGCCTGTCAGCACGTAGTAAAACATCAACTCGGTCGAGACTATGAAGGCGATGATTATAAACAGAGCGAATGATGGATCACGCATCAGCTTGAAGGCCGAAAGAAAGGCCCACGGACTCCTGCCCGCGCGAGCAGGCGGCGTTGCCGGCAGCGCAAGACAGAACAGGGCAAGCGCAAGCGAGAGAAACCCTCCAAGCCAGAGGCTGTCGGCTCCGCCCAACCCCGGCAGACCTTGCGTTTCAGGCCACATCTTTCTGAGCGCCGTCAGCAAAAGGCCTACGGCTATCCAGCCAAGCGTGCCGAATACGCGAACGAGTCCGAATCTCTTTTCCGCATCCGGCAGATGATGAAACGTGATGGAATTCGTAAGCGCAAGCGTCGGCGCGTAGACGAGCGACCAGACTAACATCATAGGCAGCAGGCGTTCGTAAGAGGTCATCGTAGCCATCCCGCAGAGCAACAGACCGCCTGCGAAATGAAGCCCGGCAAGCAGTTTTTCAGTCGCAATGTAACGGTCGGCTACCTGTCCGCCGATTATAGGCGCAATCATACAGCCGAGCGGCAACAAACTGTAGATAACCCCTATTTGAATGCCGGTAAAACCGCGATCTCCCAGGTAGATTGAGAGCACCGGAGACCACGCTCCCCAAACCATATATTCCAGAAACATCATCACAGACAGACGCCAGCGAATGCTCTTGTTCATATTCGACCTCGATTAGAATCCAAGCTGACAAGAAAATTCCGATTCCAAAAGCGTCATACTTTCTATCACATCTCCACGCGACCGCATAAGTCGGGGCAGTAGTTTTTGACTTGCGGGCAATAGGCGGAAATTTACTCGGATCAGATCATATCAGGTTCAGATCCGCGTAAATCCGCCGCATCCGCGTCATCCGTGGCCTATTTCAAATCCCTTATGCAACATTTTGAAATGCTAAATGCCCCTGCCTTTATACCTATCTGAAAGGAGCGCAAATCAGGTCTTCGGGGAGTTTGCACAGTTGGTGTATAATTTTGCCCGCACAACACAACCCCACAGGGGATTACACAGGAGCACCAAAGTGTTAAGCGGAAAATGGATCAGGCGACTCGTGCTGGCAGCATCAGCCGTCTTGATTGTAGCATCGGCAGGAAACGGCATCGACAATCCAACCGCGCAATTGCATCTGCTCGATCTCAACGGGCGACAAATCGAGCCTCTCAAGACGATGGATGCCAGGGCCGTTGTCTTTCTATTTATCCGCTCGGATTGCCCCATCTCGAATCGCTATGCGCCTGAGCTTCGAAGACTGAAGGAAAAATTCGCTTCCAGCGATATAAAATTCTGGCTGGTCTATCCTGACCCGGACGAAACACCTCAAATCATTCGCAGACACACAAAAGAGTATCAATACAATTTCAGCGTTCTGCGCGATGTAAAGCACGATCTTGTTAAGCTGACGGGGGTTCAGGTAACGCCGGAGGCCGCCGTGTTCGTGCCTGAAAAAGAGAGCGTGCGAATGGTTTATAGAGGGAGGATCGACGACCGCTTCGTAGATTTCGGCAAGGCGAGGCCCGCGCCTACGACACGCGATCTTGAGCAGGTCTTGCAGGCGATAGCAGACGGCAAACCAATCACAAACGTAACAACCACCGCCATCGGTTGCTTTATCCCGGATCTGCAATGATCAGCAAAGTCAGCTTCATTCTGTTTCGTCTTTTTCTCGCAAGCGCCGTAATCTCCGGCGTTATGTCACTTGCAGGACAAACACAATCAGCTTCAATCAGGCAGGATGACTCGACCGGACCAGACGCGCCGACCTTTAATAAAGACATTGCTCCAATCATCTTTGCCAGTTGCGCCGAATGTCATCACCCGGGCGGGTCGGCACCTTTCAGCTTGCTCAGCTATCAAGATGTAAAGAAGCGCGATAAACAAATCGCCATCGTGACCGCAAGCCGTTACATGCCGCCGTGGCTGCCTGAGCCGGGACCGGATAAGTTTATAGGCGAGCGCAGGCTCACCGATCAACAGATAGCTTTGATTAAGACGTGGGTGGATCAGGGCTCCATCGAGGGCGACCCTTCGGAACTTCCAGCCGCGCCGGAATACAACGAAGGGTGGCAGCTTGGCAAACCCGATCTGGTGATAAAGATGCCGGAAGCCTACACACTCGCCGCCGACGGCACAGATGTGTTTCGCAATTTCGTCATCCCGATCCCCGTGACTGAAACGCGTTATGTTAAAGCCCTTGAAATACTCCCCGGCAACAAGAAAATAGTCCATCACGCCAACATTCTGATAGATCGGTCTCAAACCTTAAGAAGCCGCGACGCAAAAGACCCGGGTGTCGGGTTTGAAGGCATGGATATTACTATCGAGTCGGACCGATTCGACCCCGACAGCCATTTTCTTTTCTGGAAGCCGGGCACGCCGCCTTACACCGAACCCGAAGACATGTCGTGGCGCGTAGACAAAGGGACGGACCTTATCCTAAATATGCACATGCAGCCTTCCGGCAAACCGGAAACCATCCAGCCAGCCATCGGACTCTATTTTGCCGACAATCCGCCGACAAAATTTCCCATGCTGTTGCAGCTTGAGCACGACGGGGCGCTTGACATTCCCGCAGGTAAAAAAGATTTCACAGTCACGGACGATTTCCGGTTGCCCGTAGATGTAGACGTGCTCGGCATCTATCCGCACGCTCATTATCTTGGCAAAGACATTCAAGGTTTCGCCACGCTTCCGAACGGTACAAAGAGACCGCTCATTCATATCAGAGATTGGGATATCAACTGGCAAGCCGTCTACAGATACGAGAAACCGATTTTTTTGCCCAAAGGCACTATCCTCTCGATGAAGTATACCTATGATAATTCGGCCGACAACGTGCGCAACCCGAACCATCCTCCGAGGCGTGTGACAGCAGGCAATAAATCCACTGACGAGATGGCCCATCTGTGGATTCAGGTCTTGCCACGCACACCGACGGATTCGCGGATCATCCTGCAAGAGGCGTTGATGCGACAGAGGCTCAGGAAGTACCCCCGAGACTTTACGGCTCACTTCAATCTTGGTGCGGCGCTTGAGACCGAAAACAAGATTGAAGAGGCGATTACCGAGTTTCGAGAAGCTCTGCGAATCGACCCCGCAAGCGCGCTGGCGCACAACAATCTGGCCGCGGCGCTTCAATCAAAAGGCAGAACCGAAGAAGCGATTACCGAGTTCCGCCAGGCCTTGCGGATCAGCCCCGGCTACGCAAACGCGCATTACAATCTGGGCAATTTGCTTCTGGCGAAAGGTGAGCCTGACGAAGCGATTCTTCATTTCCGCGCCGTCTTACAATCCCAACCCGACGACGCAGATGCTTATAACGATTTAGGCAGCGCGCTTGCCATAAAAGGCGATATGCAGGAAGCTGAGGCGCAGTTTAAGCGATCTTTGCAATTAAATCCTGATAGCGCAAACGCGCATTACAACCTCGCGCGAGTATTTGCGATTGAGGGAAATCTGCAACAGGCGGCCACAGAATTTCAGCAGGTCTTGCGTATCGATCCCGAAAACACCGATGCTCATAACGACCTCGGAGAGTTGCTGGCAATAGAGGGAAATCTCACTGAGGCAGGCCCGCATTTCGAGCAAGCGATTCGGAGTAACCCCGAAAATGCCGACGCGCATAATAATCTAGGCAAGTTGCTTGCGCTTCAAGGAAACTACCAGCAGGCAGCGGCGCATTTCGAAGAGGCGCTGCGCATCAATCCCGAGCACCCGGAAGCGGGAGAAAATCTGAAGCGCGTGCGTGCGCTTATGGGGATGAAAAAATGAATGTCGCGTTTTCAGGCTGCGATTGCAATATTAAGCCGTTGCCTAAATAATGGCTATGACGACATTGCAGGGTAAGGAACAAACTGATGACTGCAAAAACATTTCCACAGGTACGCAAATCTGCTCTGGGAAAGGTTGATCTTTCCAAAGAGCGGGAATGGATACTTCAACACGGTCACGAGTATTGCGGCCAGTGGGTAGTGCTGGGAGATGGCCGCCTTATAGGACATACCCGCGACAATAGCGAAGTCGCTGTCATAGTAAATCAGGCGCGCAGAGAAGGTATCCAGACGCCTTACGTTAAATTCATAAGTGAAGATTCAGAGCTGGTCTGGATGGGCTGGTTATGAAAGCATTCTCCCTCATTTTCTCTGACTGCCTGAGTTACGGCAGATACGATGAGATCACGGCCGAAATATTTCTTTCAAGCAGTACCTCAACACACATTGCGGTCGAGGCCAAAGTAGACACGGGAAGCAAGTTCTGTATATTCCAGCTCCAGTATGCCTTTCTTCTCGGCTTTGATTTGGAAAGAGGCGTCAAAGAGAGAATCCGCACCGCTGCCGGTTCTTTCATCGCCTACGGTCACGAAGTCACATTGACCGTGAGCGACATTGAGTGGGAGGCCATTGTCTATTTTGCCGAGATGGAGAACTTTCCTGTAAACGTCGTGGGTCGGGTAGGCTTTCTCGATCACCTGCGGATTGGGCTTGTGGATTACGAGCAATTGCTTTACATCAGCCCTTATGATGCCGTCTGATTCCATTCACAATACAAATCGCTTAACGTAATACTAAAATTTGGCGCGGGGGCGGCTTCGCTACGCCCCGCGCCGAAAAGTTCGCCTCATTGTCTTACCCGTCCACAAAAATCTCACAAGCCGTAAAGCTGTAAAGCTGCTAGTTGTAAGTCCTCACAAGGCGGAAGCCGAGGGAGTAGACGCGGTCGTCGGGCGTGCGCCCGTAACGGACCGCCGACCGCAGGTCCTGCGCGACGCCGTACCAACCGCCGCCACGAACCACCCGGGCCGAGCCCGAAGCCGGACCCGTCGGATCCACGCCTGGACTCTGAGAATAGTAATTCTCTGAGTACCAGTCCATGCACCATTCCCATACATTCCCATGCATATCATATAGCCCAAAACCATTTGCCACTCCCAGACTACCTACATCAACAGTCCGTTCTCGATATGCTCCTTTTTGAGCCTTCCCATAAGGATAGTTCCCATCGTAATTCACTATCTCTGGCGTGATAGTCTCTCCAAACGCAAAGGGCGTCTTCGTTCCGGCGCGGCACGCATATTCCCACTCCGCTTCCGTAGGCAACCGATACCTCTTGCCGCTCTTCTTCGACAACCGCTCGCAGAACTCAACTGCCTCCTCCCACGAAACCTGTTCAACCGGCCTGTTATCGCCCTTGAATTGTGATGGGTCAGGATTCAAATCTCTACTCATCTTAGGCAAATTCGCCACCGCTCGCCATTGCGCCTGTGTCACTTCAAACTTGCCCATGTAAAAAGGCGAAACAGTCACCTGATGCGGCCCTTCATCGCTGCCTCTCTCCGCTTCGCTCTCAGGTGATCCCATCAGGAACGAGCCTCCGGGTATCTCAACCATTTCCAGTTTCATTCCGCCGCCCAGGTCTTCGACAAAGCATCGAGCCT